>CAVSZF010000001.1:0-12662 GCA_963732395.1 uncultured Spirochaetota bacterium
GGCGTGTTCACGGTTGATGAGAACTCGTCAGGGAAGGTGCACGGATATATCATGGACCAGAAACGGCGACACGGGCGCCGTCGCGGGCGACGTTCCCTCCGGCATGAGGCGTGGTTTTTGTAGGGGGTCAATATACTATTTGGAGGGTTGTCTTTCAAGGTTTTTTAGAGACGGGCACGTGTCAGGTTTAAAACGCGCATCGGAACCCTGCGTCGAACCCCGGATAAAGGCCGGTGGAGCTTTTTTCGAAGAACGCGGTAAAGAAGGGGGCGGCGAAGATGGAAAAACGTTCGTTGATACGCCAGGCCGCCTCGAAGCGGGCCGTGAGGTGGGGATCGGCGTAGACGCGCTTTGAGTAAGAATAGACCCCCGGGACCCTCACCCTCGATATGTCCTGAGAGAGAAGATGGATGATATAGCCGCCCCCCGCCATGGGCGTGACGCTGAAGTTCTTCGGAAGGTGAAAATCGTAACCCGCAAAGAGGGCAAGGGTGAATGAGTGGAAGGCTTCGATTTCCTTCCTGTCGCTGAAGAGGTAGTGGTACCCCCCCTGCGCCATGAGGCGGAAGCCCTTCATGGCGGGATGGATGACGGAGATGCCAAAGTTGAGCCCGAGTGCGGCCTGTGCCATGGAACGGAACGATCCGACGGGGATGAAGAAGGAGGGAGCCGCGTGGATCGAAAGGCCCGGCCCCCCGTCCGCGGCCGCGCGGTCATCCACGCCCTTCGGCGGCGTGAAGAAGGGCTGAAGCCGCGCCGCGGCCCGTTCCGGCGCGTCCGTAACCGAGCCGATGACCGTGCCACCTTTCGCGTCGACAATATGGAGGGTGACGATGAAGCGCTCCGCTTCCTTTTCTTGGAGAAGATATTTGCCCGCTCCCTCGTCGCCGACGCGGCGGTCGTATTTGATGACGGCCCGTCGCACGGTGCCGTAAATCGCCCGCTCCGCCCCGGCGAGCTTCGCGACCCGCGCAGCGCACCGGGCGTCCGGGCAGGGCGAAATGATGCCGTTTTTTTCGATGATGGCGGCGACCTTACGGGCCGGTTTCAGGGTGCAGTGCCTGATCGCTTCAACGGATTTTCGAAGGGCGCCGTTGATCCTGCCGGCTTCCCCGGGCGTGCAATTAACGGGAGAGAGATCCAGCATTACGGTGGAACGGTTCCCGTCACGAGCCGCGAGGGGAAGAACGATGAACATAATCAGGACGGCCGTGATCGCCTTTTTCATGGCAGGGCACCCCTTATAAAAATATTCCGCCCGGGCAGGCCGCACGGTTTTTTAAAGAGTGAAAGTCGGGATTGAATTACACGCGCACGCGATGCCGCCGCACAACAGCTCTATTTATTTCTTGACGGGGCGGAATAATTCAACTATGTAATTGGCATATATGTCAATGTTTTTTTGGGCAACGTATAACTTTCCCCGGACGCAGAACGCATGCCCGGGGCGTTTCGATTGTATACGTGCGCGTCGTCATCCGGCGAGGAGGAGGGTCCCATGGCCAGAAAAAAGATGATCATCGACAAAAAATTCCAGGTACGTACGATTGCCGGGGTCGCGGTCATAGCCGTGATATTCTTTTCGGCGGTGGTGGCGGTCATAGGATTCTATTCCTTCAGAAACAGGACGAACATGGCGTCTGAGATAACCATGCTGGAGGGCGCCGTGCAGACGCAGGACAATATCGTCAACGCCTTCATCGAGTACGCGAAAACGGGCAGGAGCGGCCGGGTGAAGCTCTCGGTCGACACGGTGGCGGAGGACCATAAAAGGAGCATGGAAACCATCGGCGCCCACATATCGAGACTCCAGGGATACGCGGACGATCTCTTTTACCTTACGGCGATCACCATCGGCATCGCCCTCCTGGCGATCATCGTCTACGGCATCTACATGATGCGGCTCACCCACCGTATATCAGGCCCGATCTACGTGATGTCGCGATACATCCAGGAGATGATAGACGGGCGCGAGCCGCGCTTCCGGAACCTTCGGGATAAGGACGAATTCAAGGAGATGTACGCCAGGCTCGTGGAGCTGGGGGAGAAGATGAAGGGGGGGTGACATGGAAAGATGCGATCGAATCAATGCAAAGGTTTCTATAACGGCGCTCTTCCTTTCGGCGGTAGTGTTAATGCCGTCGTGTTCCGATATGCTAGAAAGCACGAAAACTAATTACCTTCCGATTGTTGCCGGGGGCACCGTAGGGGAGCCGGTGGTGTCCCCCGGGGGAGGCTTCTATGAGGACCCGCTCCAGGTTGAAATGACGACAGTAACGCCCGGCGCGACGATACGGTACACGACGGACGGTTCGGAACCTACAATTGACGGAGGGACCACGTACTCGGGCCCGGTGACGGTGGATTCCTCTATCACCCTCACGGCGAGGGCCTTCAGCGGGTCTTTGCGGCCGAGCGCGTCGGTCAGAGATGAATACCTCGTACGGTGCAAAACGCTTCGAATGGTCATACGTGATTTCAGAGGATATAATGAGAGCGGCACGGGTGACGGGTATGTCGATGGCAGGGGCCATGTTGATTATGAGCGCTACGAGGGAACGGGGCCGACAACCGGCATGATCATGGATTACCTCGGCCCGGACGGGAAGCCCGTTCCGAAAGAAACGAAATCGCAGTATACCTCGGAGAGCAGCTTTTTACAGTGGTATAATGACGTTCCCGGCGTCAATATGACGCTGTACGTCGAATTTCCCCTCATGCTAGAGTCCGGTGTGTGGAAATATACCAATACTTCGTTCTTCCCCATTAACGGTGCCGGGTACGGCAATACCCCGGGGTGGTATCCCAATTACCATTTTTCCACGACCGCGGTCCTGCATTTCCTGTACCAGGGCGGGGAAGAGTTCACCATCATGGGCGATGATGATTTCTGGTTGTTCGTGAACGGGAAGCTCGTCATCGACCTCGGGGGGTGCCATCCCCCGGAAAGCGGCTCCTTCACGATGGACGCCGCATTCGCGGCGGAGAACGCCATGGAACCGGGAGGGATTTACCCGGTGCACATATTCCACGCCGAACGACACACCTCGGGCAGTAATTATTCGATCGGCATCAAGGCCACTCTGGTAGAGATGCGTTGATTTTCGAAATTAATGGATCATGGTTGGATTGCCGGGCAAATTATTTCACTCGAGAGTAATAATAAGGTCATGGGGATGGCGCTCCTTCGACGCGCCGACGTTCAGGAACATTTCTCCGGATTGTGACGGCCCGTCTACATCCGAAATTTCAGAAGCCGTGGATGGTTATCATTCAGGATCCACTGGAAATACCCGTCCGATATCGACATGTGGGGTACCCCGGGACTGGTGGACATGGTAGTAACCGTATCGAGCGTTTCAGGGTCAATTATTCTGACGTTTAAGGCATTGCGTTCTATGATCCATATATGACGTCCATCATAGGAACAGTGACATTGATAGTTCGATGGAATAGTCGTGCTGTCGATGACCGTCATGGATGACGGATCAATCTTATATATATTACCCGTCGAGCCCGCCACGATAATGCTCTTCCTGTATTGGCAGATGCCCCAGGCGCTTATGATATCGTTCATTATAGCGAAAGACCTGTCGTTCGGGTTGATGCGTACCAACGCGTTAGATGTGATGCAGGTGATCCATAGCCATTGCCCGTCAAACAGGAGATACTTGGCTCCCGGCAGTACGATCCCGGGATACGAAGTGATCGTATGGGTATTCGGATCGACGCGGTGGAGCATTTGGGATGCGCCACCGTCCGCACACCATATATACCTCCCATCGTAGGTAATCGATCGCGCATCGTCGAGTAGCGTTTCCTCCTCCCACACGACCTCGAGGGTCCCCGTATCTATCTTCATAAGTGAACAGCTCCCTTTTGGCTGGGCCATACCCTCCACGGTCCAGAGATACTTGCCCACCAATACCGAGCGCTGGGTTCGGTCCGGTATGGGGGCATAGGTTATCTCGTTTGTTGCAATGCTGATTTTATAGATGTAGGGAGATTGCCCCCCCACGTAGAGGTAATGGCAATCCATGGAAACGTTGACGGCCCCGATCTCAGACGGTCCCGTGAGATCGAGATAGGTGTTCATGGCCGTGGTGGCGACGGGGCAGCTCTCAGAGGGAAGGAGGGAGACCGGCTCGGAGTACTTCATCATGTCGCTGCATGACATCGAGGAAACGGAGACAAGTATAACGACAAAAAGCCGTACGCCATGCATGGCGGATTTTCCCCCATTGTTTCGGTGAATAATCCTCTGTATATGTAATTGATTAGTGATCAATAAATGGTGCTATCGTCAAGCACTATTACCGGCAGACATGGGAGCATAGATTATTCTTGCGCTGCAGGGAGGATGGCGGATATATCATCGTGGGATACACCGGCTCCTTTGGTGCGGGTGGATATGACTACTGGGTTCTTAAATTGAGGAGAAAGGGCGACATTGATTGGCAGAAAGCCTACGGCAATAACAGTTGGGACGTGGCGTTTTCGATCCAGAGTACCGCCGGGGGATATATCGTCGCGGGTCACAGGGGGGCAATCTCAATTACGGGGTTGTTATGCTTCTGAGCATTGATAAGGATGGGAATATCCATGGTAGCGAGATTACCATCACCGATACAACCGCCGTTGCCATAGATACGGCGGTATCGGCGTTCAATACGATCGCCGTGGTCACTGATACGGCGGCGACGGTAACGGATTCAAGCGCCAGCATTACCGATACGTCCGTGGTGCCGTTTTTTTTCTGATACCCGCTTGAAAGGACGGCGTCATGAACCGTATCTGCGACTGATTTAACGCCGGTAGCGGCGGATTTGCTCGATGATGCCTATCCCGGAGTCGTGATTATCTTTTGGAAGATTCATGTTGATCACCACCCGGGTTAAACCGAGGGGAATCCGCTGCTCCGAGTCGGAGCAGGAGAAGGTTGTAATAAGGCCGATCAGGACAATCGGGATAAGGGCTATGCGGATCGTGCGGTTCATTGTGACCCCTCCGGTGCGGTGATAATTATATATATGCAGGTAAAGTATAGAATATTCCAGTATGTTTCAAAGATTTTTTATAAATACACACACATCTTTGAGGGGCAGGGCATTTTTTTATGGCAGAACAATGCTGTTTGAAGTAATGCCTCAACAGAAGATAAGGACATCACTCTTTATAACATAGACCATATAAACTAAATCCAGCGGTTCCTTCCACATCCGTCCACTCAATACCGTTTGATGAATAACTGATTCTTCCATTATAACCAACGGCGATAAAGCGATTGTTGCCATATTGAATATAGCTGAATGTTTCGCCGCCGGATGAACCATAATTCCATGAGGCGCCGTTGTTATCGGAAAAGATGCTCAAACCGCCGTCCCCTACGGCAACCCATCTGCCATTTCCGTACGCAATACCCCAGAGGTTGCCAAAACCCGTGTTGCTATCATTAAACCAACTGATGCCATCAATAGTGACAACACTCCTTGTGCCGCCAACCGCGATAAAACAACCATTGCCATAATTGATTCTCGTAAGTTCTGTTCCGCCGGAGGTATCATTGCTCCATGTGATGCCATTCTCGGTCAGTATTCTTCTTCCTCCCGCTCCGACTGCGATGAAAATTCCGTTTCCAAAGACTATATCATAAAAAGTAGTGCCGTCTACAATTCTATGTAACCAGTTCATTCCATCAACGGATCTTGTACGTAGACCGTTCAAGCCAACGGAGATAAATACGCCATTACCATATGCCATGCCGTAGTACTCATCCGCCATCACGGTATCGTTATGCCAGTTTATGCCATCATTAGAATGAATGAATCGCCCATAACCGCCAATGACGAACTTCTCTCCATTCCATGCGAGTCGTCTGAGATGGTTTCCTCCGGTAACATCATTGGTCCATGTAATGCCGTCTTTTGAGATAATACGTCTTCCCCAGTCTCCGGCAGCAATGAAGAGTGGATCCTTCGGTTTCGGCTGAAGAAAAAAAGTATCGGAATTTCCTGATTCGGCGATCATATCGGAGCAGGAGAATGTTGTAATAAGACCGATCAGGACGATCGGGATAAGGGCTATGCGCATAATGCGGGACATGGATACACTCCGATGTGTGTATATACTGTATAGGGTTATTTTATAATAAGAACTTTGATAATTCAAGATTATTTATTGAAGGTAGGGTCGCTCTTCGGGAACTGGTTTTTCCTGTGTTAGACTATGGATATCAGGTGTTGTCATTTTTCACAGGTTGCCTGCCAATCATGAAAGAACGCATATACCCGCTGGAATTGAATGTTTTTATTACTCGTGCAGGATTGCCGACCGCTATCGATAAGTCAGGAATATCGTTTTTTACAACCGCTCCCGCTCCCACCACTGAATATTCTCCAATAGTTATTCCACCGATAATTGTCGATCCGGTGCCGAGAATTGCGTGTTTTTTTATGGTAGTTGTAAGTAAATCCGCCTTTTTTCCGGGCCATGGGAAAAGATCATTAACGAACATTACCCCATGCCCGATGAATACATCATCCTCGATCACGACCCCGGTACAGATATAGGAATGACTTTCAATAACGCAGTTTCGGCCTATGATGACACCACGCGTTATTTCGACGAATGGTCCGATTGCAGTGCTGTCGCCAATTTGACACCCGTAGATAGTAACCATTTCAGGATGATATATAACGACATCTTTGCCTAATTTTACATCATCTTCAACCATGGTAATTAACCGTTGTATCCATTGATAGTATCGATTATTCGATCGAGCGTTCCGTTGTTCATTTCTGGAAATACCGGAAGTGAGATGACCTCATTGCAGAGTCGTTCTGTTGATGGAAGCTCGCCCCTCTGTATTCCAAGATATGCATATGCTTGCTGGAAATGTATCGGCACTTGATAATATACTCTTGACGGTATCTTGTGTGCAGCTAAATAGTTTTTGAAATGATCCCTGTCACCTTTAAATCTGGACGCAAAAACATGATAATTGGATCGGATATTACTGCCTATCACCTGGAAATCAAAGAAATCATGACGAAGGCTATCCCTATAAGAAGCGACAACTGCGGCTCTTTTTTCATTATTTTTTTCCAGGCCCTTTAATCTGATTCTCAGAATGGCCGCCTGAATTTCATCCAGCCTGCTGTTGATGCCGGGCATGGATGCATGGACACCGTCGGTCATGCCATGATTCCTCAGGATACGAAGTGTATCATTGATGGTTTCATTATCGGTAACCGCCATTCCGCCGTCTCCAAAGCTGCCCAGATTCTTGGTTGGATAAAAGCTGAATACACCGATATCGCCGAATGCTCCTGCCTTGACACCGTCAAACGTGCTGCCATGGGATTGACAGGCGTCTTCGATGATCGGCACAGATGCTCCGATACAATCCCTGATCTTACGACAGTCTACCATGTTGCCAAATATGTGGACGGGAATGATCGCTTTTGTTTTTGAGGTCATGGCGGCGGGAATTCGTTCAATATCGATAAGAAAAGTTTCTACATCGACGTCGACAAAAACAGGATGCGCACCGACTGCATGTATCGCCGAAATCGTGGGCATTGCCGTATAGGGTGACGTAATAACCTCATCTCCGTAACTGATACCGAGGGCCATGAGCGCCAGAATCAATCCGTCAGTACCACTGGCGACCCCGACGGAATGGTTGACGCCAAGGTATTCCGAGAATTCATTTTCAAAAGCGGCCACTTCGGTTCCAAGAATGTATTGACCGGAAGCGAACACCCTTTCAAGCGCTTCATGTATTTCATGTTTATCATTTTTATACTGGAGGATAAGATCATGGTTAAAGGTCATGTTTTCCCCTGAATAGCAGTAAGAATATCTGCATCATTGTAAAAAATGATGTATGGTAAGGGAACATCTAATAATCAAACCATGTTGTGCACAATGGATATGGTAGCGTCATAAGTCAGAAATTTCACTCTTTGAATCTCGAAATAGTATGGATTATTGATGCACCCATGATAAAGATATTCGAAATGAAAACTGAAGGTAAACAATAATATCGCCGACCTTTAAAAAAAGTTGGTTACACTCATATGAACTATTGTAATTGAAGATAAACATTTGACCATGGGACTGATAAGGTGGTTATTGATTCATTTCGTTGAGTTAATAATGAGCTGACGTACGCACTTAAATGTCATCCATATGGTTTATCCTGTTCAACAGGGGGGGTGTTTCTATGATAAAGACGATTGAAGGCGGTAGCTCGACCGACAGTCGCGGTACGGTGCATTTTGTGAATGATTTCTCGTTTGAAAACGTGAAAAGATTCTATATCGTTGAAAACAACAGGGAGAAATTCGCCCGGGACTGGCACGGGCATATGAAAGAAACACTTTATGCCTGTGCGATATCGGGCGAGGTCGTTCTCGGCGTGGTGCAATTGGATACCAATGAGACACATAGATTCAAGCTTAACGGGAACATGCCGAAAATTGTATGCATCCCCCCCGGTTGCGCAAGCAGTTTCAAGTCGTTAACTGATGGCGCGAAGATGCTGTTTTTCTCAACTGCAACGCTGGAAGAAAGTCTGTCGGACAGTATCCGGTATCCCATAGGTCAATGGAACATACTGGATGAGGCAGGCGATAAAGTCGATGATTAAGAATTTACTATGCAATTCACCACTTCATCGGCACCGTTGACGTCAAACCGATGGTGCAGAAATTTCCGTATCCGCCGTTCGGAACTGCTGAAACGCGATGAGATGTTTTCGAATGATGCCGTTTTCCTGAAATACATAATCTCCCAGAACTGATTGTAACTGGCGGCGCAAATGACATGATCAAAGGCATTGTAATAATCAACTATCGGGAAGAGGCCTCCCTGGTAATTGGTCGAGTAGACCATGCGATAGCCGTCACGTTCAAGATGTGAATATGCATTCAAATGTTTCTTGAAATCATCAGGATTGCTGTTGAAGGTATAGAGGCAGTTTTTGCCACGGAGCGGCAAATCAAGCTTTTCCAGTGCCGTTTCCCGGTCCAATATTTCATCCCTGTTCCGGATGATGATCGGATTGATGCTGGTCGAAGGGGAGGGAGGTGCGGAAGGGCTCGATCGCGAGGAGCTGGTGATAATGGTCGGGTTCGAACCGGAGGTCGCCGCCGGGAAGGGGGACCCGGAAAAAATCATCCCGCACCTAATGGCAGAGGAAAATTTTTTTACATGGCAATCCCTCGATGAAATGAAAGAGGGAAAACCATACGAGGTCGACGATCAATACGTCGGGATTCAGAGAAACGAGGTTTTCGTAAAGCTCTGAACCGGTATAGTTGTCCCTGGAGAGGCGATCCTCGGTCTCCGGTGGTATTTCGATATGACGGTGACCGAAACCTTCAGCCAGGTGCGCGAAAGGGGACATGCTGAGTATGGTGAAATCCCAATCGAGACCGGCTCGACGTATGGCGTTGCCGACGGCGATCCCCCGGACCAGCCGGCCCGAGCCGGTGGTCCCGGAGGTGTAGAAAACGACGCGCATTAACAGCCGTAGAAGAACTGGAACTGCCCGGTTCCTTTTCCTTCCGAACCGTAGGTCGTCCATCCGGAGCCATGTATATTATTTATTGATACAAGCTTGTCTAAGTCTGTGGTCCCATCATTGTAGTCATCGATTATGATCAAGGCGTCGTTTCTTATGCCAACGAAGCGGTAAGGACCGTAAAACATGCTTGGATTGGTGTTCACCGCAGGGGGAAGACCTGAGACCATATCCCGCTATAAATTGAAGATCGGCACTCAGCTGAAGGATTTTATAATTATCCAAACCATCCGCATTGGCAACATATATATACGGAAATCTGACCTCGACATCGGAGGGATTATCAAGGTAGGTTGAATATGACGCCGTGACCGACTGCAATACCGTGTCATACCGGAATATTCTGGGCTGTCCTAACGTATTTGTTCCTGATATGTATAATATTCCATTTGAATCGATATCCATACCCGATATAGTACTTATGCTTTCAGTACCTGAAATTGGCAGATTTACATTGTTAGCTCCGCTCAATTCACATCTTTTTAATGGATTGATAGCTGATGATGAAGCATAGTATACATAGTTTCGAGCTCTGTCGACAGCGACTGAAACTATGCCACTGCCAGCTCCAGTACCCAATGTATCGCATGCTGAATCGTTCATGTTGTTGATACGTATAACAACATCACTGCCGCTCCCCGCATTGTTGGCAATATATATCCTGCCTCGTGCGTCGAAATCCACTGCCCAGGGCCAAAAGGTTCCGGTAAATCCGATATCGCTTCCCTGTATTTCAGTCCATCCGGCACCGGTCATATCATTAATCTGGATGAGTCGTCGAATTGAATAAGATTATGTTATCAAAGGGGTCCGGTATCACGATCTTCGTCTCGTTCAAGCCCCATCACCACCGGCACGTTCACCGTTTGCCCGGCCGGGCAGTTGGCCGACGCCGTGCCCTTGAAGGACGCGGCCGCGCTCGGGTCACCCGGGGCCACGATGGCGGTCACCTCGAAGACGCGCAGGGCCCCCGCGGGGACGTTCATCGAGATGGTGGAGTAGGGACCGAAGCTCTCTTCGATGGCGCCGATATCCGCGCCCGTGACCCGGACGAGTATGCTCGAAAACGCCGCCGGGGCGCTCTGGGCGATGGCGTCGGGCACGAAGAGGCGCCGTATCCGCTCGATGAGTCCGAGCTCGGCGTCGGGGGTCTCGGGCGGGAGGCCCATGTTGATCACGACCCGGGCGCTTCCAATTGGGATTCGATGCTCGGTGTCGGAGCAGGAAAATGTTATAATAAGACCGATCAGGACGATCGGGATAAGGGCTATGCGTATCGTGCGGTTCATGGCGGTCTCTCCGGGGAGGCGTGTTGTGTGTATGGGTGCAATGTAGCGAAATGATCTGGGATTTTCAAGGGTTTTTTTGCCCTCGTTACGGGGGGAGAGGTGCATGGAAAAAACTGTTAACGCCTGGCCATGCCCGCCCGTATGCATGATGAGAGGGGAGGTGCCGGCAATGTCGGGGAAAACATACAGGAAGATAGTGTACCACATGGTTTTTGTGACAAAGTACAGGAATCCGGCGCTCACGGGCACAGTGATGGGGCAGGTGAGGGTTCATTTCAGGAAAAAAGGGGCAGAGCTGGGAATCCGCATCCACATAGTGAACGGGTACCGGGACCATGTTCATCTTCTTGTCACATCCCTCCGCGATTGAGCGTAGCGGAGATTGCACGACATTTGAAGGGGTATTCCTCCTTCATGATACGGGAACTTCAATGGCAGCCGGGTTATGGCGTGTTCACGGTCGACGAGATATCCTTCAAGGGTGTTTTCTCGTATATCCGGGATCAGGAAAGGCGGCATGGAGGCAGATAGGCGATAGCCCCGGGTGTGTGTGTGTAACGAGGGGTTTAAACCCCTCGTTACACACACAGCCCGAGGGGGGGCAGGGGGCTCAGAGCCCCGTGATGATCTCCACGAGCTGGTCCGCACCGTTCACGTCGAAGCGGAAGGTCTCGGCCGTTTTCAGGCGGAGAGCCTGGTCGCTGAAATTGACTTCGAGCACCTCGAAGATTGCCTTTTTGCCGAAGAAGTTCGCCTCCCATACTAAGTTATACCCGACACCGCCCACCAGGAGGTCGAAGGCGTTGAAGTAGTCGACCGTCGGGAAGATGCCGCCGTGGTAGGTTCCCGTTTCGATCACCTCGTAGCCTTCCCGTCTTGAGGTATGCGTATTTTTCCCTGAATTCTTCGAAGTAACGGGGTGGCCGCTCAGGCGTAGAGGGCTACCCGGTTTGTTCCCGTCCAGGCGGAGCCGGTCAAGGGCCGCCGCACGGGGCAGAATCTCGTCCCGGTTTCAGTATGACGGGGTTGATCCGTTCCATGGGCACGGCGCTGGAGGTGAAGGGCTCGATCGCGATCACTCGATCGTATGTGGGGTTCGAACACCATCTCCCCGAGGAAGGGGGAGGAGGAAATGCGGTCGTGTGCCTGGTCGGAGAGATAGATCTTTTTCCCGGGGAGCTCGCGGATGGAACTCCCTGGATCATGAACCACTGATGGTTTACCATGAGCATGTCGGGTTTGAGGCGTTTCAGTGTCCGTAGAGGACCGAACCCCGGTAGTTGGCTGGTGAGAGGTCGCCTTCGGTTTCTATCGGAATGCGTTCGTTCTCGAAGTCCACGGCCAGGTGCGAAAGGGGGCAGGAGTGGATGATGGTGTAGCGATGCGAAAGGCCCTTCCGGAGAAGGGCCCGTCCGATCGCCATCCCGGTCACCAAGCGGCCGACACCGGTGGTCGAGGAGGTGTAGTAAACTATTCTCACTGGTCAGCAGGCGCTGTAGAAAACGAAAATAGACTGGGGTGACGGGGGATATGTCTCCCATCCGGTTCCGTTGCACAATATCTGCAAATGATACTATCCGCTCGTTTGCATTGGTTGCGTCACTCGAACTTTCATCGATAATGTAAAATTTACGGTTGGATACAGCAAGGAACCGGTAAAGTCCGAGAAACGGGTCGGAGCCGCCCGGTTTCCCAGTCAACATGGGAGGTGGCCCCGCAGGAACGAGATCGAGAGGCAATTGGATTATCGAGGGAGTCGGTACAAAGGAAGCGTATACGTGATC
>CAVSZF010000002.1:0-1074024 GCA_963732395.1 uncultured Spirochaetota bacterium
GGCCCCGGGTTGCCCTCATCGTTGTTGGCATTGCGGTCTGCCTCATCGTTTCCGCCACTGTCTCAGGATGTTCCCGAGTTCAGAAGGAGGAAGTCCCCGCTTACAAGATAACAGTCCTCCTTGGAACGTGGGCTTGGGATGCGGAATCCGACAAACAGGTGGTCAGTCATGCAGCGGATTTTCATTGGAAACAGGCAACTTTCACGGAGAGGTACCTTGTGCCGCAGAACGGGGCCAAGGCGAAACTGGTTCGCGCTGCCGATTTCGAGAAGATCGACCCCGCCTTCATCAAAGAGCAGGACCTTTCCACAGAAAGAATCTCCGGCTCGGGGAAGAGGGCTTCTTGCCCCTGGAGCGATCGTCGTGTTTAGAACCGTTGAGGGGAATTGGGGCAAGTTGCAGGTCGAGAAGTATCGGGCTTTGCACGATTTCACATTTCCGGAAGTCACAGAGTTGCCCGAGGATTGGAAAACCCTGGCTCTAAAAAAACCGGACGTGAAAAGTTACCATTTGCAGGTGAGGTGGCAATTGTTCAGATAGCGGCCCGCCTCTCCCGCTCGGCAGAATCCCTGTGACGATCCGTTGGTAGCTCTGTCAGAAATAGCTGGATGAGATCACAGTCACATCAGCGTCGTATTGGAGTTTGGAAGCATGGCTTCACCTTGATCGAACTCTTGGTGGTCATCGGCATCATCGCCATTCTCGCTGCCCTGTTGCTGCCCGCTCTCAGCAAAGCCAAGCTGCGGTCGCAGACCACCAAGTGTCTTTCCCAGTTGCGCCAGTGTTACGTGGCAATGCAGCTCTACCTGCCGGATGCTGACGAGCGGATGTTTTGGGGCAACCCACGCTGGCCGAGCATTAACCTTGAAGGGATGGAGTGGTTTGCGTGGGCGGGACGCACCAACAACAACGCCAACACCGGTCAGCAGAATCTCTTTAATCGCATGGATCGCCCGCTGAATCACTACGGTCTCAATTACGAGGTGGTGACCTGTCCTTTGGATCAGGGGCGGGTGCAAAGCCAGCCCTCCCGGTTGATGGATTGGGTGGGCAATTCATATCTGTTCAACTCGGTAGGGTGGCCGGGCACTGGGACCGGAGGCCTCGCCGGGCAGCGTGTAACCAGTGTTCGCTCCCCCTCCGAGACCGTGCTCTTTGCGGATGGCATTTTGGTGCTCCCTGCGGAACCGCGTGGCTGGCATTGCTCCAAACCTGCTGGTAATGTCGCGGCCGTGGACGGCAACATCAAGTTTTTCTTCGACTGCGGTCAGCGTTAGGAGTTTGATTTGGTGAATGGCAAAGAGTTGCTAAGAAATCCGCGGGATCGGTGTCATACAAGGTGTGAGAAGATGCTCCTGCCTCTGGCGTTTGGGGGCGGGGAGCATTTTTCGGCAACTCACGTCTAATAGGCATGAACAAAGAAAACAGCTTCACGACAGTTGGTTTGGACGGCGGTTACTGCGTGCGGCTCTCCTTTTTGCAACCGGCAACGCCTTTGGTCTTGGGTCGGATTATCCCAACGACAAGCCCGTCAAGGGTTCGAGTCCTTGGCCCAAGGGGATGGAGAAGCTGATCAACACGACGAACCGGGTGCATGGATTCTCGACGAACTGGATGCACGGATCCTTTCAGATTATTGAAGATGTATTCTTCTTTTCCGGCAATGCCACGAATCTGACCGCTTTTCTTCAGGATTACTCGCAGATTAAATGCATTGAGAAGCATCGTCTGATTCTCCACGACGGGGTGGGCGAGGCGAAGTCACCGTGGGAAAAGACCGGACGGCCTTGCGATTGGAAGTTATGCGGCTCACCCAAGGATTATCACAGGAGCAGCGATAACAGGGAAGCCCCATTTTCATGGAAAGCTCCGGTTACTTCCTGGAGGTGCATTTTTGGACGGGTGGACAGATTCGATTAGACCAAGTCACGATCCCTCAAAACGTCGAAGTCAAGAAGGACAAATGACCGTGATGCCGAAAAGAATCAGCGGAATGAACCGATGCTCCACCGATGAATGACTTCGGATGAATTATATCGGGTGCCAGCCGATACGCCAATCATTGACACGGGGTCGATCAAAACGTCAGAAAAGCGAAGTTTTCTGTTACATTTGAATCCTTTTCCCTAAGTAAAGAGTGGGCCAGGCAATAAAAGCAGCCTTGCCTGACTTTGGGTGAATAATAGTGTTATGAATAAAGCAATGAAAACCGTGTATCACACCGACATTCTAATGGGTTTGACTGCCAAGATGTCGTGCTTGGCAGTCCTCATGTTCCTGGCTGCTGGGACCTCTGGCTACGCACTTCTTATGAAGGAGATGCCAAAAGAGTTGCAGACCACCAATGCAGAGCCCCGAATGAGGACGCTGTCCTTGAAACTGCCTTTGCGACAGCCGGAGTTTCATTGGACGTTTATGAACCGGGAAGAACTTCTCGCGGGAAAGCTTGTGTTGCGGATTACTCGCAGCGACAAAACCAACGAAATCGTGATCTTCGAGGGCGGGCAAATGCAGGATGGTTGGGAAGCAATGAGTATGCCTAACCCGAAAGCGGGTCAAATCTACTTTGGATTTAAGTCCTCCAAGAAATACGCAACCGCGCCCAATGACCGGCTGGATCTGGAGTTGCAGGTAAAGCAGGACTTGAGCGGCATCGGTCCGCTGCAAAAAGGAATCTTGCCCGCCGGGTCTTACAAAGCGCGAGGGACATACTCCGGGTTGCTTGATGAGTACAAGATGCCAGATCATCTCAAAGAGGTGCCGAAAGAGACACGAGACAAACTCCGTCAAGTGTATGAGTTCGTGGCCTATCTGGAGACCTGGCAAGAGCAATGGGACCTGCGTATCACCAGCGAGGATGGTTGGCTTCCTCCAGAACAGCGGCAACAATACCAGAACATGCTGGAAAAGATGCCAAAGGAGGATGGAGCTGCCAAAAAGTAGATGCGAGTTCAACCAACCGGATGCAGCGAACCCCGGAATACCGTCTCAGTTGCATGTCGGGCGTCAAAATGAATACAAGACGACACTGGTATATCAGCTTGATCGCAGGAGTATACGCCGCCATTTGCAGCGCCGCCTCGGTCTATTACGCTTCTCAGCACCTCCGCGCTCATGAAGCGGCGATTCCGATTGGAATTCAGATGTTGTGCTTTGGACTGGCCTTATCCGCTGTTCTCTATTTTTGGAGGGCTCGTCTCGGTCATGTGTTGCTTTTGCTGTTTACTGCGCTGACCATTATTTCCATTGGCACAGCTCATCCAAGCGCAACGGTGTTCCACTGCGTCATTCTAGCCATCTTGCTGATTCCGTACAAAAGTCGGCGCATGAGACCAGACGAAAAGCAATTTCCTATCAATAATCGTAGCAACCGCACGCCACTTCCACCGCCCTTCAAGCCAATTGACAACAACCTATGAAAACCATCGCTCTGCTCCCGCTCGTGCTATTCTGCTCCCTCGTCGCGTTCGCACAACAACCTTCACCACCACCGCCCGGGAACTATCCCGGAATGCTTCCGCCGAAGCCAGCGCGACCAGGGCAAGTGCCTGCGTCTCCCGACGAACCGAAAGACACCGCGAACTACCTCATTACCGTGAAGTGGACCGACGCAAAGGCTGGCACCAACTCGCTGCAAGTGCTCACCGCTGAAGGCTCGTTCAAACTTGATACCATCCAATCCAGCGTGCGCATCAATGACTCGGACATTCCGACGACGGTGAACTTTAGCGGCTCCATCAGCGCCGTGAATCCAGAGAAGGGCCGTCTCCAGATGTTCCTCGGCCGCACCGTGCCCTACGTGACGGGCACCTACAGCGGCGGGCCGGGCAAAGCTTCGTCCAGCTACCAGCAAATGAGCGTCGGCCTCAACTCCACGTTCACTGTCACCTTCGGCAGACAGCTCGTCGTCCAGGCCGACCAAAACGGAGAAGTCTCCATCCTCGTGAAGCGGCAGTTGAATTGACGTTTCATATCAGTGTTTGGGGTGTCCGAGGCACAAAGCACACGATCATATCGGCCGTACATGGAGCACAAACCCCTTAACCAACCATGAGCATGAAATAAAACCACTATGAAAATCAAGGTTTTCACATTTAGTAAGCGAGGTATGTCCAATTGGAAATTTTCCTGCGGAAGAAATAGAACCAGAAATAGAAAACTGGTTAATTCGAAACCCTAAGATTAAGATTCAAGAAATTAGGCATGATGCGTTTCAGGCGGTATGGACTCCGGCCCAATTGATTGTCTCTATTTATTATTCAGAATCTGAAGCCACAAAATAGAGAGCCGAACAAACAAGATGCTCGCGCCGAGATAAATTCGGGACGTGAGAATAGAGGAGACACCTCTTGAAACATGTCAACGTTACCCAGTGGGTGAGAGGAATACTCAAGTCCCATCCGACCAAAGGCTAGCCACCAGGTCGGCAGCCGAACCGAAGGGCGACCGCCGAGAGGCGGTGTCCGAAGCAGAGGTAAGGCGAGAACACAGGCCGCGTCATTGAACTCCGAAAAATGTATAGTGGTGGACAGAAGGATAAGTCCGGGCAACCGGACCCAAAGCCGAGGATATGCATCTTTCCGAAGGCAGCAGTCCTGTCCGCGCCAAGGCAAGCGGGTGGGACACCACCGGGGTCTTTTTTCTCCGCTATCGTCTTTATTCTGTTCTCCAATTCAACGTCTTTCTCAATTCGTTCATGCCGGAAAACAGTACGGTGAAGCTCGATCAGTTCACACGCCCTTCGTTCGCTTACATATTCCTGGGCGGTTGATACGGCTTCCTTCTTCTGTTCCCGGCTTACCACTTTTTTGAGAGAACCGCCTTTAATGCCTGAATGTCAAGAGCCTGGTCAGCAACGAGCTTTTTGAGTTTATTGTTCTCATCTTCAAGCTCACGCATCTTCTTTAGATCAGATAATTCCATGCCGGAATACTTCGAACGCCAGTTGTAAAACGTGTTCTTGCTTATGCCGTATTTCCGGCACAGCTCCCCCGTCGATATCCCTGCCTCTGATTCCTTCAGTATCTCGTGGATCTGCTCTTCAGTAAATCGTCTTTTTCTCATGCTTAATCTCCTGCATTATTTGCTTGATTTTTGCAAGAGATTTTCCCTCAATCAGTGGTACACCTTTTGGGGGCAGGTCAGTATAAAAGCTGAATATGTGTTTCCTGATAAATTGAAAAAATGAGATTTCTTTGTTAATATTATGATATCATCAGCTTTAATTTTGTCATAATAATCATAAATGCGGGTTGTAATATCTTTTGTTGGCTTACCATTGGTTTCGGCATAATTTTGTGCATAAATCAAAGCGATCAATTCATCTTTATTGCATTTATTGGAATTATTTAGATCCATATTTAAAATAGAAAGTACTTCCTCTTGGTTTACACCTTCTTTAAAAGCCATTGCTGAAGCAAAACGAGCGCATAATAGACATTTATTAACTGATGTTGTAGAAAGTAATATTTTCTCTTGTAGCGAGTGTGAGATTCTTTTATAATACTTAATTGAAATTATACGTGGAAAGTATAATAAAAATTCAAAAGAATATTTAATCCAGCCAGATAAATTTAATATTCTTCTTGTGAAATATTTCATGATAATCCGTTAAAATTATTAATTAAACGCCGCCACGGATGGCGGCGCCAACAAAAAGTTAGCAACCAATTGCATATAACGTCCAAGCGTAGCCGACGTGGCCGAAGGCCATGTGCCGAGCGCCCCGCCGGCAAGGAGCGCTCAAACCCCTCCCCAAATCCCGCGACGAAGCCGGTGGGATAAGCGCGAGGCCGAGCACCGCAGCCCGCATAGCGGGCGAGGAACGCAAGCGGCTGCGCTATGTTATATGCTGTTGCCCCGCCCCCTCTTTATCATTTTCGTCAAAATATTTTAAAGCCGAATACGATGTTGAGCTTGAATAACCAACTATATATCAATATCCGTTTGAAGCGATTGTTTGATGGAACCGTCATATTAGAAAGGCCCTAATGGCAATTGAAAATAATTCTTGGCTATATTGGTATTCTTTCTTCTTTTCGGGGAATTGTTTATCATATTCTTCTACTTTACTACAATCCAGATTAAAGACTTCGCTTTGATATAACCTATACTTGTTTCCATTTTCAAATAGTTGCTTTTTAAGAATTAAAGCTAATAAACCATATGGGTATTTTCCATTTTGATCAGAAACATTATAATCTTTGCCGTTTCGAAAACCATTTTTGCAGTAATTATGCGGATCTCCATAAATAAAAATTCCAGGGCAATTCCTTGTTTCTGCAATTTTTTTTGTGAAAGAGATTAGCTTGGTGCCAATACCTTTCCTTTGAAATCCTGGACGGACGCATAATGGGCCAAATGAGAGTGTTTCGATCTTATTATCGTTTTCATCTAATAAAAATGATTTTGTGTATATAATACTTCCTACAATATTTTCTTCATTTACTGCAATAAATTCCATTTCTGGAATATAGTCTTGATGTTTTCGCATTACATGAACTAGATAATGTTCATTACACCCTGGAACATAAAGATTCCAAAAGGCTTCTCTGGTCATATATTCAATTTCAGTATATTCAGATGGTCTAATATTTCTTATTGTTATTTCCATTTTTTAATCCTGTTAATTATGTATGATAGATAACGAGAAGTGTACATCATCTAACTTTTATATATTGCATACCGTAATATGGAATATATCAGTGTAATCTGAATTTCATTTAAAAAAAAGTACTTTTTATCTCAACTAGCATGGTTGTCAGTTGTTTTTTTAAAATATATTTCATTCCCACTAGGGGCGGGGCAATTGCATATAACGTTTCCGGCTAAACGGTAACGTCAATATTTTTTCGCACATTTATTTCAAGACCCCGATCATCGTACCTACCACCCTATGCAACCGAATCTAAATCAATACCATTCAATAAAGACATATTCAAATACTTCCTGGAGCTCCAGGTCGATGACGCCACATGACGCAGACGAGCAGCGACCAGCATGAGGGCCGACTCTCCGTCAGGGAATGCGCCGACTACCCTGGTACGTCTGCGAATCTCTTTCATGATCCGTTCAAGACCATTATTGGTTCTGATCCGCTTCCAGTGTTCAACTGGAAACGAGTAATAAGAAAAAGTCTCATCACACCCATAGCGTACGGTTTCGGCTGCTTTGCCGAGTTTCATTTTCATAAGATTTTCAACGACCATATCTTTTTTGCGCCGGGCTTCCTTGATGTTCTCCTGGGCATGGATGGCCTTTAACATGGTCGCCACTTCCTTGATCTTACCATGGGGAACATACGAGAATACATTACGATAAAAATGAACCATGCACCTCTGCCATTTTGCCACGGGATAGAAGTCTGGGATGGCCTCGATTAAACCCTGAGATTTGTCAGATATGATCAGATTGATTTTTTCCAAACCACGGCCCTTTAGATACTGTAAAAATCGTTTCCAACTCTCCTTGTCTTCTTTAAAACCCTCGGAAACGCCGATAATCTCACGAAATCCGTCCTTATTGACACCTATGGCCACCAACACCGACACATTCTTCACTTCTCCGCCCCAGGTCCTCTTTAGCCAGATTCCATCAAGATACACATAGGTATAATGATCTTTCAGCGGCTCGTTGCGCCATTTTTCAATTTCCATATATATCTTCTTGTTCAGGTTGCTTATCGTCCCCGGCGATACTTTGGTGCCCCACAGGGCTTCGGTAATGTCTTCAACTCGACGGACCGATACCCCGGCTATATACATCTCTATCATCGCCTCTTCGACGGAGATCTCTCTTCTCTTATACCGTTCGATAATCGCAGTCTCAAAGGTCACTTTCCGTAGCTTGGGAATCTGTAGCGTTACCTCACCGCTCTTCGTTAGAAGCTTACGATCATAGTGGCCTGAACGGTTTCCTTTCCGGCTTTCTGTGCGCTCATACCTCTGGGCGTTGCAGATAGCGTCCGCCTCGGCGTCCAACATGGCATTCAGGGTCTCTTCTACCGTAGCGCGTACAAATTCTCCCAAATGATCCTTGACTTTTTGCTCATTAATTTCGATAATCTTACCAGTCATACAAGTCCTCCTCTGACTTTAAATTTTGTGGTTATTATTTAAATCGTCAGATCGAGGACTTTTTTTTTGATTAAAAGTGCGAAAGATATTGTACACTACCGGCTAAACGACGTTTTGGCGGAGCGTACTCGCGTAGCCAAAAGGTGCCGAAGGCCAAGCCGGTACTCCGGCGCAGCGTTTTAGCCGCTGTTATATGAAGTGCTTGAGAGGCGTTTTTTATGATTGAAATATTACAATTATAAAAAGATTTATAATTATTATTTCTATCTATTATTCCTCTGTAGAAAGACCTTTCAAACAGATTCGCAAGTAGGATTATCTATTGATTGAACGTTTATGCCTTTAATCAGAAGCCAGAAGGCGATTGTTAATCCAAAAATAATGCTTGGGCCCCAAGAAATAACTTGGATTATCAGTATATTTGCGTATTTCGGTGAAAGAATAGTCATTGAATCATAAAAGAAAATGAGTGCATATGAAATAATTCCAAAACTAGCTAATATTTTGGGTACGAATCTTGATTTGAATAATAAATAGAAGAATACAATTGAACTTAAACCGAGAAATATCCCGGCGATAGCAGACTTAGACATATGCGCATTGAGAGATAAACCAACAAGGGTTTGTATCTGTCCTGACTCACCTGTGGTTAAGGAGGTTTGACCTTTTAAAATCAGCAAATTTACATAATTACCAAGCGTCATAACAGCCCATAGAATAGCCTCAGTAAATTTCAAGAAAAGAGCAAATAGAGCAAGATTTTTGTTTACCGCTTTCAGGATTAAATAAAGAGACACTGCTAATGCCAGTGCAACGGCTGATGTGATGAGATCATTAATGATGCCTATTCGAAATATAAATTCATTCGCCACAATGTTATGAGCTGTATCAATGGGATTTTCAGGTACAATAAATTTTGAGAGAACCAAAGTCCAGTTAAGTAAGGGAATCATTAAGGTAAATAGGAACAATAGACCAATTATTCTTACGGTTTTTTTTAATGAAAGATCTAATGTGTGATTTGTCATTTAAATTTCTCCAAATATTATAGATATATTTGTATATTCATTTATTAATAAAATTTAGACTCTCAAGCATTTCATATAACGTTCCAAGCGTATGCGACGTTTTCACCGCAGCGTAGCGAAGGTGAAAATGTCGCGAAGCCCAAGGAGCGAAGCGGTTATGCTGTGTTATGCGCCGTTTTGCTCTAGAAAATCAATTACTCGGGTTTATAATAATATTCAATAAATTGACGTGGTGAAATAATATGAGTGTCAAGATATTTCTTCAATATTAAAAGATCTTTATCGCCAGTAATTATTACATCAGCTGCAACATCCTGGGCTAATAAGAGTATATTATTATCATCTTTGTCTCTGCAAATAGAGGGTAGGGTGCCTTTCGGGTTAACATTATTAAAAACATTATGTATAAAAGAACTAATTCTTTCAATTTCAGTGGAAGGGATGTTTAATTTAACATTTAATTTTTCAATAACTTCATCAATGATCCAGGACGAAACAAATAAAACGTGTTTATCAATACAAATATCCAAAACCCTGGAGGACAGTCCCTGGGTGATCAAAGCCGATAAAATTACGTTTGTGTCGAAGACAATTTTCATGAGACATCATTAAAAATATCTTCATCGGTATAATAACCCGCTTTTTCACCATAAGGCATTAATAGCGACCTTAATTCACGAAATTCTTCTTTGGCGATATATTTCTCAATGGCTTTTTTAACTAATTCACTTTTTGTGACTTTTAAGCGTTTGGCAGCTTTTTCCACCTTTGTTTTTAAGGCTTTATCAACGCTTATGGATAGGATTTCTCTCATGGAATTCACCTGGATTATTATAGTATTATAATGTAATACAGGACCATGAATATGTCAACTAGAAAATATATTATTACAATTTGTATAGTAAAAATGGCGCATAACGTCAAAGCGTAGCCGACGCCGCGCTGCTTTTTGTGCGGTGTGCCGCAGGCCGAGGAGCGCCAGCGACAAAGCGGGTATGCTTAGTTATATGAAGCGGCGTGCCCTAGTACTAACCAAGCGGGCGAATACAGGATGTATGAGCCCGATTCAAAAAATGAGTTATTTATTACTTATTTATTAAAAATAATATTTTGTAATTCATCAATTGTATTTGATGAATTACTTTTTTTTGCATCTAATAAATTTAATTTTATAAGATATACTTTATACATACCAATAATTTGATCCTTTATATATTCTGGAAAATCCGTAAAGAACAATAGATTTTTTAAATATTCAGGAGTACGATTGCCAAACATTTCCAAAGTAGACCATTCGTTAATAAGAGATATACCGGGTGAATACTTCTCGATATCATAAATGCCATCGATGCTCCATTTCCACATACTTTGCATTTTATCTAAATATTTATATGGAGTACCTTCTTTGACTTTGTTTATATAAAATGTACTGCAGCCGTCAAATAAAAGCATTGAATTAGGGTAGCTATTTAATAAAAATAAAATAATATCCTTTACTTCATCTGGAGAAAAATAAATGAATAGCCCTTCTGCAAGAAAAAATATATTCGAGTTAGAATCAATTTGATTGGACCATGAATAATTTAGTGCAGATGTTGGAATAAATTTTAAACGATCTGATTCATTAAAGATCATTCTTCTAATTTTCACTACTTCTGGAAGGTCTATGTCAAACCATTTAATATGCCCATTATCAATTCTCTCAAATCGGAAATCAAGACCAGATCCAAAACTTACAACAGAGGCATTGGGATATTTTTCAATAAATTCTTTTATTGCGTTATCAAATATTAATGAACGGCATGAAAATATTAGAGGTGATTCATCCGGATATGGAATAAATTTATTAAAATCAAAATCTATTTCTTTAATTATACTTATATATTTGGAATCACTAATAATGCCGCCTGGTCGTATAGACTCAAGATATTTCATATAAAATGTGTAAATCATTGTTTCTGGGATTCCAGATATATTGTTTGTATTAATTATCATTACAGTTTTCTAAAATAATTTCTTTTCTATCAGACGCGCACGGATGCGCGGAACAACCAAACTTAGCAAATAGGCACGCCGTTTCATATAACGTTCAGCCATGGCCGACGCCGCGCGCGTCTTCATATTTTGTGCGCGGTGTGGCGCAGCCCGAGCGACCGCAGGGAGCGAAGTGGCCATGGCTTGTTATACGCCGTTCGCCCAAGCCATTATCAGTCTAAATCAAAAGCAATTAATAAAGCTTTATTTAATTCATTTAATTTCTGAGGAGATAATGTCCCAATATAATCAGTTAATAATGATTTGGGAATACTAATGATTTCGTCACAATAAATACAACTATCATGTTTTAGGCCATCATCAATTCCAATAGGAACTTGGGTTGATATATTAAGATAATTAGAATAAATAGGGGCACAGATAACTGTAGAAAATTTAGAATCAATTAAGGCTTGTCTGCTTACAACAACAAAAACACGATAATTCTTGGGATCGTGTTTAGAACCTTTATAAACCCTATAAAGATCGCCTCGTTTCAAATATGAACCTGGTAAGATAAAATATCATCAGCCTCTTTATTTAATTCATCAGCTGAACGGTTAATAATATCTAAATCATTGTTATTTCGTAAGACTCGCTTTTTATGAATTAAATAATTTTTAATAGCTTCTTCTATAAAAAGAGAGCGGTTCCCAGATTTAGAAATAATTAAATCAATTTCTTTTAACAGGCTTTTTGATAATGTTATAGATGTTTTAACTTTCATACTACTAATATACTACCAATAGAATACTTGTCAAGATTATTATTAATATTTCCTATAATTTTTATTTGGAGAATGGTGTATAACGTTCCCGGCGTATGCGACGTTTTCACCGTAGCGATAGCGAAGGTGAAAATGTGCCGGAGCGCCCATCTTCATATCTTGGGCGCGGAGGCCGAGGAGCGCAGCGACGAAGCGCATTACGCCGTGTTATATGCAGTACCGCGCGCCCAGAGAAAATGTGCCGAAGCCAGGACGGCGGAGGCAAATTTTAATAATAAGTTATTGATAATAATATTAATATTTATTTTTAATCAAAAATATGTTTTTTATACCATTCATTTTTAACAAGTAAAAATGAAATAATAAAAGATAATAATCCTAAAAAGCACCCTATTGAAGGGAGATAGAACCAGAATAGTAATGACATGGTTAAGTAAACGAGTGCAATAAAAATACTTAATGGATAAATGAATTTTATAGAAATAATATAATCAAAATTATTTCGTGCTAATAATAAAAAAACTACTCCAAATATTAGGACTCCAAAACCATGACTTAGATTAAAACCTATCCATGCATTCCATAAAGACATTCTATCGGTAATTAATATTGTAGCTTTAATCATTTCATTTTTAACATGATTATCTACTGGTGTAAATAGAAATGGGGTTATAATATCAATTAAAGTACCTAAAAAATGAGCTAATCCTAGTGTGATAAAAATACATGTACCAACTTTGTAGAATTTCGATGACAAAACAGTATTTTTATTAAAGTTATTCATTTCAATTGATTCCCTATCTCATAGCTTCAAATTATATTTCATATTTTAAATCGCCGCCACGGACGGCGGCATTCCGCTAAGTTCGCGCGGTATTGCATATAACGTCCAAGCATACCCGACGTTGCGCCGGACGTTTGGCGCAATGGGTAGTGTACAATATCTTTCGCACTTTTAATCAAAAAAAAAGTCCTCGATCTGACGATTTAAATAATAACCACAAAATTTAAAGTCAGAGGAGGACTTGTATGACTGGTAAGATTATCGAAATTAATGAGCAAAAAGTCAAGGATCATTTGGGAGAATTTGTACGCGCTACGGTAGAAGAGACCCTGAATGCCATGTTGGACGCCGAGGCGGACGCTATCTGCAACGCCCAGAGGTATGAGCGCACAGAAAGCCGGAAAGGAAACCGTTCAGGCCACTATGATCGCAAGCTTCTAACGAAGAGCGGTGAGGTAACGCTACAGATTCCCAAGCTACGGAAAGTGACCTTTGAGACTGCGATTATCGAACGGTATAAGAGAAGAGAGATCTCCGTCGAAGAGGCGATGATAGAGATGTATATAGCCGGGGTATCGGTCCGTCGAGTTGAAGACATTACCGAAGCCCTGTGGGGCACCAAAGTATCGCCGGGGACGATAAGCAACCTGAACAAGAAGATATATATGGAAATTGAAAAATGGCGCAACGAGCCGCTGAAAGATCATTATACCTATGTGTATCTTGATGGAATCTGGCTAAAGAGGACCTGGGGCGGAGAAGTGAAGAATGTGTCGGTGTTGGTGGCCATAGGTGTCAATAAGGACGGATTTCGTGAGATTATCGGCGTTTCCGAGGGTTTTAAAGAAGACAAGGAGAGTTGGAAACGATTTTTACAGTATCTAAAGGGCCGTGGTTTGGAAAAAATCAATCTGATCATATCTGACAAATCTCAGGGTTTAATCGAGGCCATCCCAGACTTCTATCCCGTGGCAAAATGGCAGAGGTGCATGGTTCATTTTTATCGTAATGTATTCTCGTATGTTCCCCATGGTAAGATCAAGGAAGTGGCGACCATGTTAAAGGCCATCCATGCCCAGGAGAACATCAAGGAAGCCCGGCGCAAAAAAGATATGGTCGTTGAAAATCTTATGAAAATGAAACTCGGCAAAGCAGCCGAAACCGTACGCTATGGGTGTGATGAGACTTTTTCTTATTACTCGTTTCCAGTTGAACACTGGAAGCGGATCAGAACCAATAATGGTCTTGAACGGATCATGAAAGAGATTCGCAGACGTACCAGGGTAGTCGGCGCATTCCCTGACGGAGAGTCGGCCCTCATGCTGGTCGCTGCTCGTCTGCGTCATGTGGCGTCATCGACCTGGAGCTCCAGGAAGTATTTGAATATGTCTTTATTGAATGTGACCTGCTCCCCGTTTTTTGTACCATTTCACGAGGTAAATCTCATGCTATTTGAGCAATGAATTCATACGGCGTAAGTCCATCCAAACTGGTATGGACCCGTTCGCTATTGTATCCATTGTTCCATTCCTTAATTCTTTTCCTCGCATCATCAATTGTTAGAAACCATTCTTCGTTAAGACATTCATCCCTGAATTTGCCATTGAAGCTTTCGACAAAGGCGTTCTGCATTGGTTTGCCTTTATCGATGAAATGGATTTCCACTTTGTTATCGGCAGCCCATTTCACGAATGCCTTCGATGTAAATTCAGTCCCGTTATCACAGACTATTTGCCGTGGTAGCAACCGACGACTTTTGATATATTCAAAAATACGGACAAGCCGTTTACCGCTGATAGAAAAACCAACATGCTGTTCAATCGCTTCCCGCGAGCAATCATCGATGAGATTGAACACCCTGAATTTTCTGCCATCATACAGGGAATCCGTCACAAAATCCATCGACCATCGTTCATTGATGCTCTGCGGAACGATCATCGGGACGCTTACGCCCTGGTACCTCTTTTTCTTATGCTTGATGCGGTATTTAAGGCCCATTTTCGTGTATAAACGATACACTTTCTTATGATTGACCTTCTCCTTTTTGCGAATATCCAGATAGATCCTGCGATACCCATAGCGGCGTTTTTTCTCCGCTATCGTCTTTATTCTGTTCTCCAATTCAACGTCTTTCTCAATTCGTTCATGCCGGAAAACAGTACGGTGAAGCTCGATCAGTTCACACGCCCTTCGTTCGCTTACATATTCCTGGGCGGTTGATACGGCTTCCTTCTTCTGTTCCCGGCTTACCACTTTTTTGAGAGAACCGCCTTTAATGCCTGAATGTCAAGAGCCTGGTCAGCAACGAGCTTTTTGAGTTTATTGTTCTCATCTTCAAGCTCACGCATCTTCTTTAGATCAGATAATTCCATGCCGGAATACTTCGAACGCCAGTTGTAAAACGTGTTCTTGCTTATGCCGTATTTCCGGCACAGCTCCCCCGTCGACATCCCTGCTTCTGATTCCTTCAGTATCTCGTGGATCTGCTCTTCAGTAAATCGTTTTTTTCTCATGCTTAATCTCCTGCATTATTTGCTTGATTTTTGCAAGAGATTTTCCCTCAATCAGTGGTACACCTTTTGGGGGCAGGTCAAATGGTATTGATTTAGATTCGGTTGCATAGGGTGGTAGGTACGATGATCGGGGTCTTGAAATAAATGTGCGAAAAAATATTGACGTTACCGCGCAATGTGCCGAAGGCCGAGGAGCGCAGCGACGAAGCGGGTATGCTTGGTTATATGCAGTAAGCGCGCGATTATACAGTATAATAATGAATAACCATGGATGTGAAATATAAGTATATTATTTTAATTTTCCTACAATAGCAAATTCCATAGAATCATCTATAAAAGGTGAACCTGCTACATCAGAAAATACTTCAATAATCGAAAGGCCATTTTCTTCAAATTCATTTTTTAAAGATTCTAAACTGTAATATTGTAACCAATTATAAACAACACGTTTTCTTGATTTTTCAAATATTGAATATTTATCAAGAGTCACCTTTTCGTTATCATATTTAAAAGTGTTTTGGAAAGAATAATAATCATCAGCTGACCAAAAATTAGATAATTGGTTCAATTCATAAATGGACATTTCTTCTCGTTTATTATAATAATTTAGGGAATACACATCGAGTAATATTGAACCATTAGGTTTTAATATCTTTTTAAATTTATCAAGCATGATCTTTCTTTGATCTGGGCTTAAGGCACAATAATCACACATAATCATAGCAATGAGATCATACTTATTTGCAAATTCATATTCGAGATAATTTGCATGAATATAGTTACTATTTAAATTATTGGTCTTAGGTGAATGGTTTGCATATTCAATAGATCTCTTGGAAAAATCTATGCCTGTTACCTTAATATTTATATTTGCAAAGCGAGTTGTATAAAGTCCCGGACCGCAACCAAAATCAAGTAATTCCGAATTAGCATTAAGTTTAAAATGTGTTATTATCCAATTTACTGATCTTTCAATGAAATTGATATTTCGTGAAGAAACATCAATTGATTCATTCAAATGATATTCTAGCATCTTTTGTGATGTATGTTCGTTTGTCCATAATTCCGAAGCAGTATAGTACTCAAATGGTTTTGGACGTTTATTGATTTCAAGTAGTTCATTAAACATGTGTTCAATTCTCATTATTTAATAATATAGGCCTATAATGGCCAAAATGGTTCGCGCGCTTATTGCATATAACGTTCAGCCATGGCCGACGCCGCGCGCGTCTTCATATTTTGCGCGCGGTGTGACGAAGCCCGAGCGACCGCAGGGAGCGAAGCGGCCATGGCTTGTTGTGCGCCGTTTTGCTTCCTGGTGATGCTATCAATCCCATTTAAAGGTTAGTTCGCGATTATTTTTAGCGCAATCAGATAAATATATATTTATAAGATTTTGATAGGGAATACCAGTTTGGGAAGATAATTTTTTAAAATATTTAATTGTATCTTCTTCAATCCGAATAGTGATCTGCTTTTTCAATTTATTAATATATGGATTTTTTTTAGATTGTGAGAAATCGTATTCCTTTTTCATTTTAAAAACTCCCAATACTGTTTTTGTTCATTTTTATTAGCTTTTCTCGCTGATATAATTCTAATACTACTTTCGTTTTCAAGATAACAATGAATTACGATTAATAATTTAGCAGTAATGCTCATACCAAGAATAATAAATCTTTCTTCAGAAATTGAATGATCCGGGTCATGAATAACACGTGCGTTGTCGTCAAAAAATACGGTTTTGGCCTCCTCAAAGGAAATACGATGTTTTTTTCGGTTTGTTTGGTCCTTTTTCGGATCCCATAGGAATTCGATTGTCATAGTAGTAATATAATTATAATATAATTATATGTCAATAAATTATTGAGGGAAGGTGTAGATATTTATGAATAGGGCAAAATGGCGCACAACGTTCAGCCATGGCCGACGCCGCGCGCGACTTCATATTTTGCGCGCGGTGTGGCGCAGCCCGAGCGACCGCAGGGAGCGAAGCGGCCATGGCTTGTTGTACGCCGTTTTTAATCACATTTTAACAGAAAATTACCCATTACCTTTTTTCTTTTTAAAATGGATTTCAGGGGTTGCGTTAAGTGCTTTCCCGACTTTCCTTAAAAATGATAGAGATAAATTTTTATAATTACCAGATTCTAATCTTGCAATAGCTGGCTGAGATGTACCTACTAAATCAGCTAATTGTTTTTGTGTTAATTCCGCGTTTTTTCTTAATTTTATTATCTCCTTGGCGAGTTTGAATTCCTCTTCAAGTTCATAATATTCATTTCTAAAATCTTTATTATTTAATTGCTTTTTTAATAAGATTTCAGAATTGATAGTTTTTATTTTATTCATTATTTATTCTCCTTGAAAATATGCATTATTTGTGAAGCTTTCCTTATTTGATTGTTATCTAACTTATTTGATTTCTTGATGTAGCCCGAAGTAATAATATAGATTTTGTCTTTCCAATGAAAATAAAATAAACGACATATATCACTGCCTAGTATAATTCTTAATTCAAATAAACCATCAGTCGTCTTAATTTTCTTGGAATGAGGTTCGGGTAGGGCATATCCGAAATCTTTTAACAGATTAATAGTTCTTTGAATCTTGGCTTGCATTTTAATCGGCAAAGAAACAATAAAATTGGCTACTTCCTCGGTTAATTCAACTTGATAATTCATTTGGTCAATATACCAATAATGATATAATTGTCAATCGTTAAATATTATGGATTGGTATATTTTGGAATTAAAAATGGCGTACAACGTTTCCAGCATAGCCGACGCCGCCCCTTAGGGCGGTGTGCCGCAGGCCGAGCGACCGCCAGGGAGCGAAGCGGCTATGCTGTGTTGGGCGAAGTTGAGTTTTGCTTTATAATAATTATTTCTTTAAATATTTTAAAGAATGAATAATATTTGTAAAATCATTTTCTAGTTTATCAAAATTTCTTATTGGTGCAGAACACATCAATTTTGTTATCTGATTATCATTTTTGATAAATAAATAAAATAATTTAAAATGTAAAAATTTATTATATCCATCAGCAGTTATCATAATTTTATCATTTGACTTAACTTCATTTAGAATTTTAAAATTATTCGATTCTTTAATCAGCTGATTTATTGTAATATTTTTGGTGTCAGTAATTGAAGAATTATTTTTTATTTTATCATTTATGAATATTATTAATCCACCATAATAAGGATTCATAAATGATTGATAATCCATTACACTTCCCAAATCTTTATAATAAGTATTTGCCTTGTGCCAATTATTATTTGGTATAATTATTTCAGTATCTTTTGAATGTATTTTTAGTTCATTTAAGGAATTAAATTCAATTGCATTTAATAAAAAATAGTAATAATTACCAAAAGTGTTATAGCCTGTAATATATGATAAAGATGCATTAAATTGAATAATAAAATGAAACATAATAATTAAAATACTTATAATAAATAATATTTTTGAACGATATTTTGCAATTATAGCTAAACAACAATAAAAGAAGGTAAAATAAAATATTATTGAATAATTATTTGTCATAAAATATGAAAAAAAGAAAGAACCAATAAGAAGCATGAATATCCAAATAACATTATTAATATTAAACTTTTTTGAAAAAAGTAGATACAATGCTAAGGGGAATTCAACAACAACTCTTATAGTTCCAATTGGATTTAGTTCTTCAAAATAAATAGAAAAATACAATTGAGTTATTGAAAATATTGAATCAATTATAAGTAGGATAATAATTAGAGATTTTATAAATCTATCAGAAGTTATCACTGTGTTAATCTTCGAAAAATTAATTGTCATATTAAATATTCCATATTTTATATTGCATTGAGGCAAAACTTAATTTCGCCCAACGTCCCAGCCATGGCCGACGCCGCGCGCGCTTCATATTTTGCGCGCGGTGTGGCGAAGCCCGAGCGACCGCAGGGAGCGAAGCGGCCATGGCTTGTTATACGCCGTTTTGCGATTATTGGTCCCGAATATCTATTATTAAGGGACAATGATCGCTCAACATATTCCACTCACTATAAGCACCAATTTCAAAATGAGTAAGTTTGTTAAATAGACTATTCGATAAAAAGCAATAATCTATGTGATAACCTTTGTTTTCATTCCGGTGCATATAAAAAGATTTAATTGATTCGTTACCTTGATCTTCATTATGAAATTTGTGATATGCACTAATAATATTAAAATTATTTAAATAATCTACAAATTGAGAATGGTTGGCAATTCTTTTTGGCTTGTCATTGTCCCAGATCTTATTGCTGTTGAAATCGCCTATAATAATCATAGGATCATTAAGAACGGATTCATATTCGTTTAATGCGGACCATACCTGGGCGATATATCTATTTTTTGGTGAAAATCTATTATTCATGGCCCATACGGCAATAATATGTTGCTTGTTAAATAAAAAAGGTAAAACATACTTGTGATCTGAATTATAAAAATTTGCAATATCAATTTCTTTGGTAAAAGAAAATATGGCTAAGCCTTTATGCTTGTTGTCGCCAATCCAAAGACTGCCAATTATTGGTCTTTTAAGATTATCAAAAATAATATTATCGGGATGCTCGCATTCTTGAATTATCAGTAGGTCAGGGTCATAGTGCAATATGCTTTTATATTTTTTTCGAAAAGACATATTGCAATTCCAGCTGATTATCTTCATGTTCGTTCATTTATTATATCAAGAGCAAAATGGCGTATAACGTTCCAGCCATGGCCGACGCCGCGCGCGTCTTCATATTTTGCGCGCGGTGTGGCGAAGCCCGAGCGACCGCAGGGAGCGAAGCGGCCATGGCTTGTTGTGCGCCGTTTTGCTTCCTGGTGATGCTATCAATCCCATTTGAAGGTTAGTTCACGATTATTTTTAGCGCAATCAGATAAATATATATTTATAAGATTTTGATAGGGAATACCAGTTTGGGAAGATAATTTTTTAAAATATTTAATTGTATCTTCTTCAATCCGAATAGTGATCTGCTTTTTCAATTTATTAATATATGGATTCTTTTTAGATTTTGAGAAATCGTATTCCTTTTTCATTTTAAAAACTCCCAATACTGTTTTTGTTCCTTTTTATTGGCTTTCCTCGCTGATATAATTCGAATAATACTTTCATCTTCAAGATAACAGTGAATTACGATTAATAATCTTAGAGCAATGCTCATGCCAAGGATAATAAATCTTTCTTCAGTGATCGAATGATCCGGATCATGAATAACTCGCGCGTTGTCGTCAAAAAATACGGATTTAGCCTCCTCAAAGGGAATATTATGTTTTATTCGATTTAATTGGTCCTTTTTCGGATCCCACAGAAATTCGATTGTCATGGTGATAATATAATTATATTATAATTATATGTCAATAAAAATATTGGGAGGAGGTGTGGATGAAAATGAATAGTGCAAAATGGCGCACAACGTCCCAAGCGTGTGCGACGCAGGGCGTTCGCGAAGCGAATGACCTGTGTAGCGGATAGTTTTTCTCTATAGAGGCTAGTCATAATATCTGGTGGTGTTTCAATTAAATATTTTTCATCAATTATAAAAGAATTATATGGCAATCCATCATTTATTGCACCACCATTTCCTAAAATTAAAATTTTCATTTTAATCACCTTGGAATGTGATTATTAAATATGGTTATTAATTCAATCACTTAATGTTTGTATTTTAATAGATAGCAAATGGACGAAAAATAAATACTTCTGATTGCCTTCAAGGAGATTTGTTCTATAGTACATGTTCTTGATTTTAGCTTCAAAGTTTTGACTTTCGATGGCGAAATAGCTTTGGATGAATTCTTTTTTTAAATCGGTTAACAATGCATGATTTTATCCCGAACGTAGATGATAAAGCGAAGGGGCATTTATGCGGTTAGCATGTATTAGGGCAGCAGAGTATGCTGTTGATTGGGATACCTATAAGAATTCGTGATTTGCTAGATAACTAAGGGAGTATAAACAACTAAACATCAAAATTAACGTAGAAATAATAACCCGATCAACAGCCCAGGGTGAACAGAGTAAATAATAACGGGAAATAAATATATGATAGTGTTTACAATGAGTAGAGAAAAAGGGAATGGAGGAAACAAGGCGCCCCGGGAGTCCAGAGGCGGCCGCGATTCCGATCATTCATGTTAAGAATAACTACCAATGGCTGGTGAAGATCTATAGAGGCCTGAATGCAACCCTCCGTAATAATAATGTTCCGCGGCCGCCGGTCGAATGTCACTTAACGTTCCAAGCGTGTGCGACGCAGGGCGTTCGCGAAGCGAATGGCCTGTGTAGCGGATAGTTTAAACATGCCGCACCGGCGATAGCAACACATTTTTGAAGCCAGCCAGATTGTAACGGTCAATAAACGAGCGTCGCGCACGCTTTGTTAGCCGCCGTGCCCAAACAGTACAAAATAGCGAGTACACGGAAGTACGAGCGCCATGGCCAGGAGTACTTGGGGAATTGCATTGCAGGAAAGTAATTCGACAGTAAATTACTAGAAACATTTCATGAGCTATTCAAAATAAAATGACACAGAAAAATCTGATAGAATGGAAATAAAAAGATAACCTGATGTATATAGGTGAGAATAAAGGTTATGGCCGCATTACTGCTATCGACATATAAAAAAATCGAATAGATTCTATAGGAAAATGGACTGTGAGTTTATTGGTGAAGGACAATAAAAAGAAAATAATTAAATGCTATTGCTACCAATAATTACTGGTTGTGGAGTACTTAATAAGAATTTAAGAAATGTAATAGCAGCATTGATGAGTTTATGGACGAAGAAATAAAAGAGAGTTCAGCAGGAACATTTACATTACGCCGGCAGGAGGCCGGCGTTTCTAATTAATGCTCTGGGCATGGCGGCTAACGTTCCCGGCGTATGCGACGTTTTCACCGTAGCGCAGCGGAGGTGAAAATGTGGCGAAGCCCAAGCGACCGATAGGGAGCGCCGCGCATCACGCCGTGTTGTGCGCAGTTTTCCGAGTTCATGGATAACTATTTAATAATTCACAATATCATTTCTTATTAAAAATTTTTCATCAAATAAAATGGGTAAACTCATTCCACTAAAAAGAATACCGCTATTCATTTCTTCTACAGCATGAATGTGTAAATGCGGTTCACTGCTATTTCCAGTATTTCCTACTTTCCCGATTTTAACGCCAGTATTAACGTGCTGACCTTTTTTTACAATAATACTTTTATATTGCATATGTGCCAATAGTATATAATGATTATCTTCACTTTTTATTAGAATATAATTACCGGCTAAATTCTTGGTTGGATAAGATGGACCATGATGGTCGACTATTGAATTTTCTAAATCATACACAATACCATCGCAAGGAGAAAATATATTTTCACCAAATATCTCATAATTATTATTACTTTTAGGAAAAAAGCCTGATGAATGAGTTTTATATTTATTAAGCTTTATTATATCGATTGCATATTTTTGGAAGTCATTCAGATAATGTTGATTTATAACTATACTGTTCCCTCCATCGAGAATATAATAATTCACCCCACGAAGAGGAAATGATAATTTGATGAAATTATTAAAATTTCTACTATTAAATAATTCGATAACTACTAAACAGAATAGAATTATACTTATTGAGTATATTATTATAAAAAAATTATTTAAAGAACTAAATAGATGAACTGGCAATTTATTAAAAATTTTATAAGTCTTGAAAATCAGAAATATTGTAATTAAAATGTAAAATGATATGATCAAATATTTTAAATAAATAGAAAATAATCCCCATGGAATAATAAAATAAAGGGCTATATAAAATAAAACACATGAAGTATATATTAGTACTGGAAGAATTTTATTATCATAATTAAATCGATATAGCTTATATAGTATAATAAGTGGGCTAATAATTAAAATAAAATTGAGTGATATTATAATGATATTGTAGTTCATTTATTATTCATTCACAAAATAAATTCTCGGAAAATTGCGCACAACGTTTTCGGGGCATGCGACGTTTTTGCCGGAGCGTATGCGCGGAGGCAAAAATGTGGCGAAGCCCAAGCGACCGCAGGGAGCGCAGCGCATGCCCCGTGTTATATGCAGTTGGCTCGCTTTGTTACTGCAAGTCAGCCGACGCCACGGATGGCGGAGGCTGGTTATCCAGATAATGACTTTTTGCATAATAGCTGACATTTATTCGCAAATCCAATAAATCTAGCATCGGTACTAAATTTTAATTCTATTTTATGAATTTTGTTTATACTTTCATCATCATATTCTTTTGAATACTTCTTGTCGTGATTTAATGAATTTATTAAAGTAGCAGAACCAAATTGTTTAAGAACTATAAAGTTATTTGAGTTTAAATATGAGATCATCTTGTCTGGTGAGAACAATCTAGCAGGATAATCCCAGTCAGTCATTTGTATCAGCATTTCGTCTTTTTCAGCAATATTAAACTTCATCTTTAAATCCTGTTGCTCACATGCCATGCCAAAAATATTCATAAAATCAATCCATAAATAACCATCAGGTTTTATTATGCGATACATTTCTTTAAGCATAATATCTGGATTTGGTGTATACGAAATTACGCCTCCTTCGGCAAATACAAGATCAAAAGATTCAGATTTATAACAAGTTTTTTCAGCATTACTATTAGTGATGGGTATATTGATAGATTCTTTTAATAATTTATTTGAGGCAACTAATAGACTTTCTATGCTAATATCGTTTAAAATTACATTATAACCCAATTTCGAAAGAACTATTGACCAATAGCCTGTACCACCCCCAGCATCTAATATGTTAGATATTCTATTATTTGATAAAAAATCAGAAATATGTTTTAGAGTCACATGATGAGTTACTTTGTGAAAAAAAGTATCCGTATCATCATCATAATTATTGGCAAGATTATTATACGAGTGTATTAAATTTATAATATTTTGTTTATAATTTTTCATAACATTAAGCCGCCACGGATGGCGGCTCCCCTAAAAAGATTAGCGAGCCAATTGCATATAACGTTCCAAGCGTGTGCGACGCAGGGCGTTCGCGAAGCGAATGACCTGTGTAGCGGATAGTTTAAGCATGCCGCACCGGCGATAGCAACACATTTTTGAAGCCAGCCAGATTGTAACGGTCAATAAACGAGCGGCGCGCACGCTTTGTTATACGCCGTTTTCGATTTGGTATTGGCCGGGATTCTGTTATAGATAGTAAACTGCCAAACCCCTGGAACGGGTATGAAAATTTCTCCCCTTTGACTGTTATCGAGTAGGGGAGTCTAATAGCGATAATAACATAAACAAGGTATAAGGGAATAGAAAGGAATTAGAAATACTGGTGCAAGGAATATCCATAAGAAGCCTGCACGCAAAACCCTACTACAAAAAAATTATAGATGGAATCGAAAATGGCGTATAACGTTCCAAGCGTGTGCGACGCAGGGCGTTCGCGAAGCGAATGACCTGTGTAGCGGATAGTTTAAGCATGCCGCACCGGCGATAGCAACACATTTTTGAAGCCAGCCAGATTGTAACGGTCAATAAACGAGCGGCGCGCACGCTTTGTTATACGCCGTTTTCGATTTGGTATTGGCCGGGATTCTGTTATAGATAGTAAACTGCCAAACCCCTGGAACGGGTATGAAAATTTCTCCCCTTTGACTGTTATCGAGTAGGGGAGTCTAATAGCGATAATAACATAAACAAGGTATAAGGGAATAGAAAGGAATTAGAAATACTGGTGCAAGGAATATCCATAAGAAGCCTGCACGCAAAACCCTACTACAAAAAAATTATAGATGGAATCGAAAATGGCGTATAACGTTCCAAGCGTGTGCGACGCAGGGCGTTCGCGAAGCGAATGACCTGTGTAGCGGATAGTTTAAGCATGCCGCACCGGCGATAGCAACACATTTTTGAAGCCAGCCAGATTGTAACGGTCAATAAACGAGCGGCGCGCACGTCGCGCACGCTTTGTTAGCCGCCGTGCCCAAACAGTACAAAATAGCGAGTACAAGGAAGTACGAGCGCCATGGCCAGGAGTACTTGGGGAATTGCATTGCAGGAAAGTAATTCGACAGTAAATTACTGGAAACATTTCATGAGCTATTCAAAATAAAATGACTCAGAAAAATCTGATAGAATGGAAATAAAAAGATAACCTGATATATATAGGTGAGAATAAAGGTTATGGCCGCATTACTGCTATCGACATATAAAAAAATCGAATAGATTCTATAGGAAAATGGACTGTGAGTATATTGGAGAAGAACAATAAAAAGAAAATAATTAAATGCTATTGCTACCAATAATTACTGGTTGTGGAGCGATTAATGAGAATTTAAGAAATGTAATAGCATCATTGATGAGTTTATGGACGAAGAAATAAAAGAGAGTTCAGCAGGAACATTTACATTACGCCGGCAGGAGGCCGGCGTTTCTAATTAATGCTCTGGGCATGGCGGCTAACGTTCAGCCATGGTATAAGGGAATAGAAAGGAATAGAAATACTGGTGCAAGGAATATCCATAAGAAGCTGCACGAAAACCCTACTACAAAAAATTATAGATGGAATGAAAATGGCGTATAACTAGAATTGGTCGTATTTCATGAAATGGATGAATGGATTGTAGAAGACGAAGGAGAATAGTCAACTGGAAAATTTTACAAATTGTTAGAAATAAATTCATTATCCGATATGATTGTTCGTTTAATACTGTAAAAATAATCATGAAAGGTAGTGACATTATGGCTATAAATAGGTATTTGCAGCTGTTGATTGATACTTATTTCTACAAAAATAATCCCAAATACATTTCAAACCAGGATATACTTTCATATTTTCTCGAACACAAAGGACAAATCACATATGGAGATTTTATTGAAATTCGGGATTATTTCCACAAAAAGATAAAGGTTTATCGCAAGGCATTCAGTGAGTTGGAAAAGGAATATTTCGATACATCAAAACAAACGGTTGCAGTACGGGATGGAAAGGATGTTGTACCTCGAGTGTATCCGCCCCGTTTTGAGGAATATATCAACATACTCAAGTTGAAGCATTATTCCCGCAAGACGATACAGATCTACGGTTCCGCATTATGTGCGGTAAATGAATGGTCCGTCAGGAACAGGGGTTCTGAAATTAACGGGGCCGGCTATGAGGATCTTTTCGAATATTTCTTGTATCTTACAAATGAGAAGAAGGCGTCGATTTCATCGATGCGGATACATCGGTTTTCAATATCGTACTATTTCAGGCATGTTATAAACAGGGAGGTCGACCTTTCATTCGTGGAGGGGCTGAGGGATTCAAAGCATCTTCCCGTAGTCCTGTCAAGAAATGAAATTCAATTGGTGCTTGGCGCGATACAAAACCTGAAGCACAGGACTATGATTGCGCTGATATACTCTTCTGGCCTGAGGCTATCGGAGCTTGTGAACCTCAGGGTGCGGGATATCAGCCTTGAGGATCTGACAATTCACGTGAAAGAGGGCAAGGGTAGCAAGGACAGGATCACTATTTTCTCTGAGAAGATCCGGGAGGATGTGGAGCGTTTCATGCGTGGGAAGGAGCCGCGGGATTATCTGTTCCAGTCATCGGTGAAGAACAAGGATGGGAATCCCCGGAGACTTTCCGGGAGGACCGTACAGAAGGTGCTGGAGAACGCGGTGAAGAGGGCAGGGATAGTCAGGAAGGCGACTCCCCACGATCTGCGCCATTCCTTTGCCACGCATCTGCTCGAGAACGGCATATCAATTCGGCATATACAGCAGTTGCTCGGTCATAAGAACATAGCCACGACCACGATCTACACGAAGGTGTACAATCCCCACCTGAAGGGGATAAAGAGCCCGCTGTGAACGGGAGCGGGGAATTGAAGGATGATGGCCGGGGATTGGCGTTATTCGACAGATGGGTGAATAATTGACCAGCCCGAGCTGATTAATTGCTTGTATTCCGGTTTTCATAATGCTAATCTATCCGGAAGATCATTTCAACCGGATGTGGAGTATGCGTGTTGCCACGGCTGTTAGTACGATTATTTTTTTCGCCGTTCTTGGGGTTACATCACCGGATGGTGCCCGGGCCAACGATGCCCGCGAGCGGGATCTCCGGGAAATTACTTCGTGCCTTGCCGGGAAGAAGGACCCGGGGTCGATTCTTATCCGGGCGTCCATCGCTGGGGACCTGGAGGGCGTGAAGGGGGCCCTGGCCCGGGGGGCGAGGGTGGTCCATCGTGACGGGTGCGCCGATTACCGGAGGACGGCCCTTCTCTGGGCGAGCTGGAACGGCAGGGAGCCGGTGGTCAGGTTCCTCATCGGGAAGGGTTCGGATGTGAACGCGAGGGACTCCGATTCCATGACATCCCTTATGTGGGCGGCCAGATTCGGTCATGCCGATGTGATAGCGCTTCTCCTTGCCGCAAAGGCCCGCGATACGGACCGCGACCGGGGGCTCGGGTACACCCCCCTCATGTGGGCGGCCTGGAAGGGAAACGATGAGTCGGTGAGGCTTCTGCTCGGGGCCGGAGGGGGGAGAAGACCGCCCTGGACAGGTCCCTCGGGTTCGCCGCTGAGAGCGGAAAGGAGGGCGCCGTATCGCTCCTCATCGCCGCGGGGGGCGACGTGAACGCCCCGGACGCATCGAACAATACGCCTCTCATTGAAGCCGCCCAGGGAGGGCACGCCGGTATCGTGCGGATCCTCATCTCGTCGCGGGCCGACGTGAATCACCGTGGCAACGGCGACCTGACGCCCCTTATTATGGCATGCTCCTACGGATGGACGGAGATCGTCAGGGCCCTGCTGGACGCGGGGGCCGATCCTTTATACGTGAATCGATACGGTAACAGCGCGCTGGTAACCGCGTGCAGGGGGAACGCCCGGCCCGAAATCGTGGAGATGCTCATCGGGCACGGTGCCGACGTGAACGTGCGCGACAGCGACGGCTATACGCCTTTACACTGGTCCGCATTTTTCGGGCACGATGACGTTGCCCGGCGCCTCATCGGGGCGGGGGCCGACGTGAAGGTGCGCAACAATAAGGGAGAATCGGCCCTCATACTGGCCATTAAGAGGGAGCATAATGAAGTGGCGAAAAAGCTGCGGGAGGCCGGGGCCACGGAATGATGGCGGGTTTCTCGCATGATCCGTCATCGACGGTCCCGTATTTTTTCTCTCCGGGTGAATAATAATGCAAGGAGGCCGCTCATGCAGATACAACTTCCATGGGGTCCCGTCTCTCTTTCCGTTTCTGTTCCCGACGGCTGGGACGTGCTGTTCCCTCAACGAAGGAATCAGGACAAAAAGGCAGGGCGCGGAAAAGCGCCGGATGAGCTCGCGCTGGTGAGGGATTCCATCAGGAAGCCGATAGGCGCGAAGCCCCTCGGGGGCCTCAAACTGAAGGGAAAGAATATCGTCATCATCGTGGACGACAACACGAGGCCCACCCCCGTGCACAAATTCTTCCACCTTATCCTCGACGGGCTGAAGAAGTCGGGGGCGAACATGAAAAAGATCACGGTGATCCCCGGCCTCGGGATCCATACCGCGATGAACGAAGGGGAGATGGCGGTAAAGCTCGGGCCGAAGAATCTGAAAATGGTGTCGTGGGAAAACCATGACGCCTTCGATCTGAAGGCGAACCACTATTTCGGGTCCACGAGCAGGAACACCCCGGTCTATCTGAACAGGCGCCTGAAAGACGCCGACCTGATCGTGCTGGTCGGGGTGATGGAGCCGCATCTCTGGGCCGGCTTCGGCGGCGGTCTGAAAAACATACTCCCCGGGGTCGCCTATTCCGAGACCATCGGGATCCACCACGGGATCCTCGCCGAGCCGCCCTATCGCGTCAACAGGGTCGGTATGATGCCGGCGGAGAACTCCTTCCGGCAGGACCTCGAGGAGGTGCGGCGAATGATACCGGCCGAGATATTCTGCCTGAACGTGGCCATCGACCATGACCGGAACGTCATCGCCTCCTTCGCGGGCGACCCGATCGAGGCGCACCGGATGGGTGCGGAATTCATCGCACGGGAGCAGGGTCTCGTCCTCGACCGGCAGGTGGATGGCATCATTTGCAATTCCCATCCTTTCGACATCAACTTCAAGCAGGGGATGCGATGCGTGGGAAATTCCCTCCCGGCCCTGTCCCCCGGCGGAGCGGTCATGTCATTCATGCGCGCGGAGCGGGGCCTTGACGACATCGTGCCCCCGGAGGGTTCGAAGCCACTATGGCTCACGAAGAGGATCCTCCGGCTGGCCGGGCCCTCCCGGGTCATGAAGATCCTCGAGAAAACCAGGAAGGGCCTCAATCCCGAGGAGAAGTTCCTCATTTATTATTCAATGCAGATAATGCGGCAGTACGACTTCTTCATCCACGCGCCGACCATCACCGAGGAAGACGCGAAGAAACTCGGGTTTTTCGTCTACTGCGAGAGACCGGAGGACGTGATACGTCACGGATTGAAGAAAATCGGTAAACGCGCCAGGGTCGCGGTCTTTACGGAACCGGGAGTGACCTTCCCGATAGTGGGGTGACGCGATGGGAGCCTTCAAATGGGACAGTCGCCTTGAAACCGGGATAGAGAAAATCGATGCCCAGCACCGGGAGCTTTTCAAAAGGTTCGACGCCCTCGAGCTGGCCATTTACGAGAGCACGTCAAGGGCCAAGGTGGAACTGGTCATGATGCTTGAATATCTCGAATTATACGTGGAGGAGCATTTCGACGCAGAGGAAGAGCTGATGATGAAGGCGGACTATCCCGACTTTTCCAGGCACAGGGCGGAGCATGATACGTTCAAGCTCCTCTTCGAGGGATTCAGGAGGGAACAGGCGGAAAGGGGCGCGGATTTTTATCTCTCCCTCGACGTTGACAGGGAGATGAGGAAATGGTGGGAGCACCATATACTGAAAGTGGACATGGCCTACGTTCCCTATCTGAAGAAATCAGGGGGCTGATACTGGCCCCGCCGCGGGCCTTCCCGGGGCGCGTCAGGCGCGCGGGCGCAGGTTGCGGAGATAATTCCGGTAATTTTCGACATAGTGGTCGGCCGCGTCGCGTATTTCCCGGATCTGCTCTTCCGTGACCGGGCGGACCGTCTTCGCCGGCGCGCCCAGTACGAGGGAATTGTCGGGGATCACGCTTTTCTCCAGCACGAGGGCCCCCGCGCCGACAAGGCAGTTGGAGCCGATCACCGCGCCGTTGAGGATCACCGCGCCTATGCCGACGAGGGTGTTGCCGCCTATCGTGCAGCCGTGCAGCATCGCCCTGTGGGCCACGGTGACGTCGCGGCCGATTACAAGGTCGCATCCCTCATCGCAGTGTAGGACGGCGCAGTCCTGTATGTTGGTGCGGTCGCCGATGTCGATCGTCCCGTGATCGGCGCGCACCACGGCGCCGAACCAGACGCTCACACCCCTGCCGATTCTGACCGAGCCGACGACCGCGGCACTCCCGGCGATGAAGTGGTCATCGTCCGCGAAGAGTATCTTTCTGTCTCCCAGGTCGTAGATCATCATGCCCCTCTCTCGTTTTTCACTCCGGACCCCACTGCCGGCCGGTTCAATCGTTATCGACGCGTGCGCCGCCATTCGTCCCCTTTAGTTCCTCCAGTGCCCGGAGCACCGTGCCGTAATCATTCGACGCGTTCCAGAAGAGGTAGCCCTTCGCACCGGAGTCTTCGGCGGCCCGTATCTGCGCGATGATGTACCCGCTGTCGTAAGTCGACACGCGCCACCTGAAGGCCTGGAGCCAGGGGCGTACGATTATGTTCTTCCCCGCAAGGGCGATTACCTTCCGGCATCCCGTGTGGATGAAATAGTAGGGCCGGTCGCCGGGTCTGGCATGGCCGTCGAAATCATCGTTGAAATGGGACGGGTAAAGCATGGGGGATATGACGTCGCAGTGCCGCGCGAGCCTTTCGATCCGCTGGCCCGTCTTCATGATGTCGATCTCCTTGCCCCAGGCGACCACGCCGAAAATGTCGATGGAAAGACGCGCGTTGCGCCCCCTGATTTTCCCGTGCGCCCGTTCAAGGAAGCGTGTGATGGTCTCGTCGTTGCTCATGGCGCCGAAGTCGTAGGCGAAGCGGGCGTCATTCATGTCTCCGGTGGTGGGGAAGCGGATGTAGTCGAACTGTATCTCGTCGACACCGACACCGGCCAGCTCGAGGGCAAGGCTGATGTTGTAATCCTGGACCGCGGCGTTCGTGGGGTCGCACCATCGCTCCGTAGAACCGTCCTCCCAGGCGCCCCCGCTTTTTTTCGACCTGATCGCCAGGGACGGGTTTTTCGCGCGGAGAAGGTGGTCCTGGAAGACCGAGATCCGCGCCACGGTGTAAAATCCCGCGCTTTTCACCATGCGGACGAAGAGCTCGATGTTGTCGATCGTCCTCTTCCTGTCGGTGCCGTATCTGCGCACTTCCGGAACCCGGCTCTGGTAATTGACGATACCGGTGATGTCCTTCGCGTCGAATACGATGGTGTTGATCCCCAGGTCGCGGTAGCGGGCCAGGTTCCCCCGCAGCGCGTTGGTGCCCAGGGAGGCGCCGTTGAAATAGAGGCCCTTCGCGGTAACAGGAGGGGGGAGAGTGCGGTTCCTGACATCCGGCAGGAGCGAGGGCAGGGAGCCGGGGATGAGGACCACCGAGCCCGCGGGAAGCCGGTCCCCCGCGATGCCGTTGTATCTACGTATCTCCCCGGCGAGTCTTCCCGCGCGGAGGTATCCTGTGTGCCTGACCGCAATGTCCGCGATATCCCTGACCCCGGTATCCCGGCCGGCGCGGTAGAGGAGAAAGGGACCGGCATGGTGCAGTTCCCGCGGAAGTTCCCGGTATCCCGGGTAGTGGGGCGCGTAGTCCCGGTGGTCGATGACGGCGATGCCGTCCCCGGAGGGGATGATCGTCTCGGCGATGTCGATAGAGAAGCCCAGGGCGTAATCGCGGAGGAGCTGCAGGGCGGAGTAGTTGGTGACGACGCCCAGGGAAAGGGTCGCTGCCACCATGACGATGAGGATGATCTGTTTTTGGTAGGTATTCATGGCGCGCTGTCGGTCCCCGTACAGAAGACAGGATTACAGCCCCCATATCAATTCTTTTTTTCCATGGAAGAACCGGCATGAAGTTAATGGGCAATGCCTTGATCGGTTGCTCACCATGGATACGGACTGATACTCCCGCATCAGGCGGAATACGTGGTCATACCGGATAGCACATGACGGGGTGGCGGAAGAAAAGGGATTGATTTTAATATCGTCTCAGGCAAGACTATCACCGTTATCGGTCTCGGCCTTCATTGCCGGTCGCCGGATAATCTGGAAAGGATGGAGGAAGGATGGCCAGGAAGGTTGCGCGCGCGGTGGAGCGCGTCGGATTCACTATTCTCCGCCTCGGGGCGGAGACCGGGCGCTTCAGCTCCTATCTTGTGTCCATATTCCGGTCTTTCCGGTCCCTCCGATTCATCCGCATGAGGTTCCTGCGATCTATCATCATGACGCAGGCCGTGTTCACCGGTATCAACGCGCTCCCCTTCGTGATAATCGTCGCCATACTCGTGGGGGGGGTGGTCATCATACAGGGGATCACGAACCTGCCGAAGTACGGCATCGAGGGATACTTCAGCAACCTCCTGGTCATTATCATCGTCAGGGAACTGGGGCCCCTTATCACCGCCCTGATCGTGATCAGCCGTTCGGGCACCGCGATGTCGACTCAGATAGCGACCCAGAAGTGGAGCCGGGAGATTCTTTCCCTCGAGATGGCGGGTATCGACCCCCGGCTTTATATCCTGATCCCCCGGATTGCGGCATCCACCCTTTCGATCTTTTCACTCATCATATTTTTCGACATCTCGGCCTTCATGGGGGGGTACATGATATCCCTGACCTCGGTGTACACGCCCCTGGACTCCTTCTTCTGGAATCTGGCAGGTGCCTTTTCGCTGAAGGACCTCCTGGCCACCGTCATCAAAAGCATCCTCTTCGGTATCCTCATCCCCCTGATAAGCTTTTATTACGGGATGATGCCCCGGTCGAAGTTCGAGATACCCATTTATGTGTCGCACGCGGTAAGCCGTACCCTCTTTTCCGTGGTGGTGTTGAACGTGATCATCTCGGTGCTGTTCTATTTTTCGTGGCTGGAGTGACCGATGGCACCTCTCCTTGAATTCAGCGCGGTAAGCTGCCGGGAGCCCAACGAGGAGCCCCTTGACGGCGTATCCTTCGTCGTCCGGACGGGGGAGAACGCGGTTTTTTTCGGGACCGAAGGATCGGGCCTGCGAAGTATTACGCCCCTCATGACAGGAATGGAGGGGGCCTTCGAAGGGGGGATTTTTTTCAAGGGGGATCCGATCCGGGACCTCGATTATATGGGAAGACTCAGATACCGGAACAGGATAGGCTATATTCATGGGGAATACGGGTTGCTTTCGAACCTGACCGTGGAGCAGAACATATCCCAGAGGATGGACTACTATTCAGGCCACACGCCGGAGGAGATAGGGGAGATCACCTCGCGTCTCATGGGGGAGCTGGGCATTCTCGCAAAACGATACGTGCGGCCCGTTGAACTCACACGGTCGGAGATTCTTCGCACCGCCTATGCGCGCGCTGCGGTGCATGACCCGGAACTCCTCATCATCGAGCACGCCTTCGTGGACCAGTCGCCCCTCGATATCCGTTCCTTCATGGACGTTCTGAGAATGCGTGCGGCGAGGCCGGACCGCACGATCCTTTTTCTGACCTACGAACCCCAAAAATTTGTTGATTTCAGCGACCGGTTTCATATGCTGTATAGGGGACAGAAGGTGTTTTCCGGTACGAAAAGGGATTTTTTGGAATCCGATAATCCCTACCTCGTCCAGTACCGGAACGTATCCCTGCAGGGTCCCATGGAGATCAAATGAAAGGGAATGCGATGAGACAATTTGTGCGTAACGTCGGGGCCGGTATAAGGGAGGCCATGGGAAGGGTCGAGTACCGGGTGGGGCTCTTCGTCATCATCCCGGTGATCGTCGTCGTCCTCTTCATCCTCCTTAACCTCGGCTTTTCCCTCTTCACCTCGACCATGGACGTATACGTAAAGGTCAACAGCATCACCTCGCTGAAAAAAGGGACCACGGTTCAGATCAAGGGTTACCAGCTGGGCCGTGTGGTGGAAATACGGCCCCTTTTCAAGCCGGCCCTCCATTTTCTGGCGAGGCTTCGCATTCGTAAGGACATAGAGCTCTACGAGGACTGTTCGGCCGTCATCACCAACCAGAACGTGATAGGAGATCCCGTGGTTGAGCTCCGCAATCCCGAGAAGAAGGGCGCCTTTCTCATGGAAGGGGATGTGATCGAGGGCATCGAGTCGGGGAGCATCGAGGAGATCATGGCCAAAGTGAACACCCTGCTGGTCGAGGTCACCGCCATCGTGACCCTCTATCGGGAGGTTTCGCAGGAAGGCCGCCAGGACATCAGCAAACTCATCACCGGCCTCGCGGAGAGCGTCGCCGGCATCAACAGGCTTATTCAGAATTCACAGAAGGACATTCTGGAAATCATTGGCAGCATGCGAAAGACGTCGAAGACCCTCGACGACGTTTCCGAGGAGATCAAGAAAAACCCGGTCAGGTTCTTCTTCCAGGGCACCAAGAAATGACCCCTTCTATTACTTCCTGATGTTTCTCGTTTCCATGACACGGTAGGGCTGCTTGCCCTGTGATTCGTGGTAGATCCGTATGAGTATCTCCGCCAGGATGCCGATCTGGATGAAGAGTACGCTCAGGACGATCAGCAGCACCGTCAGAAGAAGAAGGGGGTTTCTGGTCATCGACTGATGCAGCAGGACCTTCATGAGTATGACCGCCGTGAAGGTGATAATTCCGAAAAAGAAAAGAAGGAAGCCGGTGCCACCGAAGACATATATCGGCTTGGTCGAGTATCTGCCAAGGAAGGTCACTGTCACCAGGTCGAGGAGCACCTTGAAGGTGCGCTTGATGCCGTACTTGGATTTGCCGTATTTCCGGGGATGATGGTTCACCGGAATTTCGGTGATTTTCGCTCCCACCCAGGACGCGTGGACCGGGATGAAGCGGTGCATTTCGCCGTAGAGGTTCACCTGCTTCAGGAGATCGCTCCGGTAGGCCTTGAGGGAACAGCCGAGGTCATGAAGCCGCACGCCCGTGACCTTTGCAATCAGCGCGTTGGCGATCTGGGAGGGTAGCCGCCGGCTGAAGAACTTGTCTTTCCGCTTTTTCCTCCAGCCGCTCACTACATCATACCCTTCGTTGATTTTCGTGACCAGCATGCCGATGTCACCCGGGTCGTTCTGGAGATCGGAATCCATGAATACGATGATTTTACCAGTTGAGAAATCGATCCCGGCGGCCATTGCCGCGGTCTGCCCGAAATTGCGCCGGAATATGATGAGCTTGACGTGCCGGTCGCCGGCGGCGATCTCGCGTAAAATATCCGGCGACGCGTCGACGCTGCCGTCGTCGACGAATATGATCTCGTAGGATAGAGCGAGCGGCTTCAGCGATTTAACGATCTCTTCGTACTGGAATCGTATGTTTTCCTCCTCGTTATAGACGGGCAGAACGACGGAGAGTCGCGTTCCGGGAGGGCTCTTTTTTTTCGCTGGTCTGGCGGGCATAATGGTTCTCCGGGTAGAAGCTTCAGAAATTAATTCTTGCAAAAAGCAAGCGTAACGAATTATCTGCATTAATACAAACATTTTTTGATCCCGGGCGGTAAAAGCCGTCGGGAGAACCCTGGCAGCCAGGGGACGGGAAGTGAGGCTCATGATCGAATCGAAGCTGTCGTACATGGTGGACCCCCTCCGCGAAATGCTCGGCCAGTTCGGGGATCTGATCAGGGGGTACCGGGAACGCACGGGCATGGGCGCGCTGGGTTCGCTCTGCGACGTCATTCCGGTTGAAATCACCGCGGCCCTCGGCATGATCACCCTGCGGGTTCCCTCCCGCGGGGCCGATGGATGCCCCGCGGCGGGGCTGGCTGAACTGGGAGGGCTTGACGGCATCTACGACCGCCTGGTCGTTCCTGCGGGGTGCGCACGGAGGGAAAGCGTGCCGGATCGGGGCGTTCCCGTGCATGAATTCGCGCATCCCGCCGGCTGGGGCCGGGAAGCACGCCGCCTCCTGGGGGAGAGGCTGGACGAACTTCTCCGCGCCGCAGGCTGCGGGGGGCTTTCGGATATCGATGGGGCGCGTCTGCGTGCGGTCACGAAGGAGTACAACGCCCTGCGGCGCCAGGTGCGCGGGATCGCCCTTCAGAGGCGCGAGAAGCCGGACCTGCTGTCATGCCGCGACCTGTCCCTGATCCTCGAAGCGGCCTCCGCGCTCCCCCCCTCGGCAACGGCGGAACATCTCGCGGCCATACTCGGCGCCCTTGACCGGGGCGAAGGGCGGAAGCGGAAGGGGACGCTGCCGGTGCTGGTCTATGCGGGATGTCCCGGGGAATCCGCGGTTCTGGATGAAATGGAAGAGGAAGGGTGCCTGGTCGTGGAGGATGATACGTGCGCCGGCCGGAGGCAGTATGACATGTCATATGACCATGAGTCGATGGATCTGCTGGACGAGATACTTGATGCCTGCACATTCCGTCCCCTCTGCCCGTCGGTGAGGCCCGTTCAGGAGCGGGCGGAGCTATTCTATTCAATGATGAAGAGCCAGGGGATCGAGATGGCGGTATTCATCCAGGACCTCTGCTGTCCGGCACGGCGGAGGGAGATCGAAGCCCTGCGGGTGCGCCTTATGCGCTCGGGCGTCGATCCCCTTCTGGTGACCATCGCCGATGCCGCGGAAAAGGTCCGCGTCTTCGTGAACAGGGGGTGAACCCCCCCCTACTTGCCCATCATAGTGATGTAATCCGTGGTGATGTTCATCGCCTCGCGCAGGAAGAGGTCGTTTTCCATGTCGACGAGCTTTCTGCCTTCTTCCTTCTTCAGGCTTTTTTCCAGCTCCTTCTGTTTCTGCTTCTCCATGGAAGACTCTTCTTTCAGGCTGATGGCCCTGCTGTTGAACTGCTCGCTGTACTTTTTTATTTTCGCGATGAGCTCCCGGTACTCTTCACTCGAGTTGATGCGGGTTGCCGAGAGGCCGGTCAGGCGCGCGATGAGGCCGCGGTCGACCAGGCGGTAGTCCTTGTAGGGAGCCGGGTCGATTTTTTTCCACTTGAGGGGGTAGCGGTTTTTGCTTTCGCCGATGTCCCATATGGAAGTGATGTCCGGCACCTTTATGTCCGGGGCGATGCCGGTGAGCTGATTCGAGGTGCCGTCCGGCTGGTGAAAGACGGATATGGTGATCTTGATGGCCCCCTTCTTGAAGGGAAGCTCGTTATACGACTGTACCGTTCCCTTCCCGAAGGTGTTGTCGGGACCGATGACAAGGCCGCGCCTGTATGTCTTGATGGCGCCGGCCAGGATTTCCGATGCGCTGGCGCTGAACTTGTCGACCAGCACTACCAGGGGGCCGCCGTATACGATATCCTCGTCGGCGTCATAGACCACTTGCGGCGGATTTCTGCCGTCCACGATCTGGAGCACCGGGCCGCTGTCTATGAAGAAGCCCGCGATGTCGATAGCCTCGTTCAGGAGCCCCCCGGGGTTGCCCCTGAGGTCGAGAACGATACCCCGGACCTTCTGCGACTTCAGGCTCGTGAGCATTTCCCGGATGTCACCGGAGGAACTCGTGCTTCGCTCCTTGTCGTAATAGAATGAAGGAAGCTTGATATAGCCGATCTTTCTGTTCGGGTTGTTGCCCGCAAGGATTATTTCTGATTCGGCGGCACTGTCCTTGAGGCTTATCTCCTCTCTTGTAATCGGCACCACTAACCTCAGGGGCTTGTTCTCTTCACCGGACCCGCGGAGGACGGTGAGTTTCACCATGGTGCCCTTGGGCCCGCGGATCTTTTTTACGACGTCGCGCAGGTCCATGTCTATCACGTCGATGGTCTCCCCGTCACGCTGGCCCACGGCGATGATCTTGTCGCCCGGCTTCAGTTGATACTGCTCCGGCAGTTTGTCGGCGGCCCCACCGGTGATGATGGACTCGACGATGACGAACCCATCGTCCGACCTGAGACGTACGCCGATTCCCTCAAGCTTCAATTTCATTGAGATGCTGAAATCTTCGTTCTCCTCCTGCGTGAGAAAGTTGGAGTGGGGATCCATCGCCATCGAGAATGCATTCATGAATCGGTCGAGGAGCCGTCCCTCGTCGATTTCGTCGATCCGCTTATTGAGCAGGTCGTATTTTTTCACGAGTTTCTTTTTCGCCTCACCGAGACTCTGGCCCGATGACGTGTAATTGAGAAGCTGGAGTTTGATGTTTTTACGCCAGCGCTCACGGAGGTCCGCTTTCGAATCCGGGTAATCGACCTTCTCCCGGTCCACGATTATTTTTTCGTCGACGGTGAAGTCGAAGGGCCCCCGCATGAGGTCCCTTATGAGATTGTTGCTTTCCTTGAAGCGCTTTTTGTAAACTGAAAAAATATCGTCGATGAAGACGAAATCCTTGTTTCGGATAAGGTCCCCGACCCTGTCGCGATATTTTGAGAATTCGTCTATATCTTTCTTGTAGAAGTAGTATTTACCGTGGTCGAGGGACATGATGTAGTTGTCGAGGGTACGCCGGGAGAGCTCCTCGTCAAGGTCGTGATACTGGACATGCATTGAAAGGAACTGATTGACCAGGATCGGGATATCGGACTTCTTGAGGCCCTGCGATTTTTGAACGCACGAAAAAATCAGAAAAAAAGTCAATACTGGAATCAGGCTTTTTTTGGACATGAGTCAGTTTCTCCGGGATTATATAACAGGCTGTTGAAGGCCTGCCTGTAGAGCGGTGATCCTTCCGTTATTTGCCGATTTTGATTGAAAAACCGGCAAAATACGTCACGTAAGGATTCATGCCGCACGAATGTGGTAGAAAGGCGTAAACTTTTCTCCCCACCCCTTTCGCAGCCTCACTACTGAAGGCGGTTAAGAGAATTAGTCAATAAAAATTTTGAAAGGTTACTTATAATATCTTCTATTATAAATTATCTTTCCCGGGAATATATCGACCTCCGCCGGGGGATGTACGATTGATATCTCCCTCGCCATGATTCCGGGCTGTTCATACAGCCCGCCGCCATCCCCCATGAGGAGGGGCAGCGGGAAAGGGTTTTTTTATTGACATGCTTTCCGTCATGGTATGTTTGAAGCGGAAGAGGGGGCAGTGGTGCGCACGATGACATTCCTCGCCATAGCGGTGATCCTCCTGGAGGGGTGCCACTCCTACCGTGCCCTGGAAATCGAACGCCGGCATCGAGTAGGCCCTGTCGCGCCGTCCGGCGGCGACGGGAAGGAGGACGATGTCCCGCGGGAGAGGAGGGTGTTCCACCGTGTAATGGTCCCTCGATACCTGGTGCGGATGCCGTGCGGATCTCCGATCGCGGCGATCAATAACCGGGCGGTGGAGCTCGCAGAGGGCGGGCGATACGACGGCGCTCTCATCCTTTTCCGTGAAGCCCTCGCGGAAGGGGGCGGGAACGCGGCGGTGTTCAACAACCTCGGGGTCGCCCGGGAGCTCACCGGCGACCGCAAGGGTGCCTTTGCCATGTACGCGGAGGCATGCCGGCGTGAGCCGGGCAACCGTTATTTTACCTATAACTTCCGGACAGGCGCCGATTACCGGCGGGGGGCCGGGGGTGATTGAGGCCATGACACGATGCTGAAGGACGCGTACCTCAGAAGACACGACTACCTGCGTGTTTCCATCACGGACCGGTGCAACCTCCGTTGCAGATACTGCATGCCTCCCGATGGTGTCGATTTTCTTCCACACGACGAGGTGCTTCGCAACGAGGAGTTCATGCGGCTCATCGGCGTTTTCGTTTCCCTCGGCGTGGCCAAGGTGCGATTCACCGGAGGCGAGCCCCTGCTCCGGAGGGGATTTGTGGATATCATTGAGCAGACCAGGGAATCATTCCCGGGGCTGGAACTCTGCCTTACCACCAACGGCATACTGCTGCGGAATTATATCGACGATCTCCATCGGCTCCGCCTGAAGAAGCTGAACATAAGTCTCGACACCCTGTCGCGGGAAACCTACAGGGAGATCACCATGAGGGACGGGCTTTCCGAGACGCTGGACGGCATCGATCGCGCCCTCGGTTGCGGCTATTTCGACCTGAAGATCAACACCGTGCTTTTGGAAGAGACGCTCCAGGGACTGGATTCCTTCCTGGATTATTTCAGCGGTCGCGACGTGACCCTTCGCTTCATCGAGAGAATGCCATTTGAAGGGACGGTCGGCGATGATGCCTATCTCCCCTCGGGTCTCCTGCTGGAACGCCTCGCCGCCGGGGGCGACCTTGTCAGGAACACCCACACGGACACGTCCGTCGCCATGATGTATGAGTACCGGCATCGCGGGATATACCCGATGCGTATCGGAATCATTCCTCCCGTATCGCATAAATTCTGCTCGTCATGCAGCCGGCTCAGGCTCACTTCGGACGGCCATCTCAGGACATGCCTCCATTCCCGTGCCGACCATGATCTCAAGGCGCTCATCAGGGACGGAGCCGATGACGACGCCGTCAGGGGCGAGATCGTCGCCGCGGTGAGGGTGAAGCAGGAGGGGCACTCGATCGAATGCCGTCCCGATGGGGGGGGCTGTTCGTCAGTGACCAGGTCCGGCTTCATGTCGAAAATCGGCGGATGACCCTGCGCCCTGCGATCCGTGTGTAAAATCAAATCTAACGGAGCACCTGAGATGAAAACCGCCAGCCTGTTCTTCGCCGTGACGATCATTACCGGCTGCATCGTCTCCGGCTGCAAGACGCCGGTTCGTGAACCGCAGGGGGGGGATGGTTTCTCCGTCACATGGGAATTCAGCAGGGCCGCCGACGGCCCCGATATCCGGACAGCGGCGGTCCTGGTCATACGCGGAAGCCGGAACTACCGGTATCCGATCGGGGTCTATGACGGGAAGGTGAAGAGGATATTGAGCGCATCGGAGATAAGCCGCGAAATGACGGGCGGCACCCTCTCCGGGTTCATCACCGTCCTTGAGGGGAGTGGACACGAGGTAATCGTGCGGTATGACGAACGGCTCCGGCGCCTTATCGTCATGGAACGGCCGTGGCATGACAGGCTCCCTCCGGGGCCTTTCCGGAGGGTTCATACTATCCCCGTGCCCGAGATGCATCGTGAGGCCACCGGATTTTAGCCCTTTGATGCGCAAAATACTTGACATAACGGTAGTCAATCAGTCTGTTGATATCCCGGTTTTACCGCAGGGAGGCATGACGGCCCCATTCAGTTTTTCGCACGCCGGCGGCCCGGGCGCAATTATCATATTAGAATTCTGGATCGGCAATGTTCTTTAACTCATACCAGTTCTTCATTTTTTTCAGCGTGGTGGTGGCGGTCTTTTTCTCCATGCCCCAGCGATTCCGGTGGATTTTTCTCCTCGGGGCCAGCTATTTCTATTACATGGTCTGGAACCCGAAATACGCCGTCCTGATCATGACGACGACACTGATCGTATACGGCACGGCCCTCCTGATGAACGGGAAGACGCCGGGGGTGAAAAAGTTCTATGTCGCCCTGAGCGTGGTATCGAACCTCCTGATTCTTTTCTTGTTCAAGTATTTCAATTTCTTCAATGCGACCATGAAGGAGCTTTTCGGGGGCATGGGTGTGCCGTACGACGTTCCCGCCCTCAAGCTTCTTCTGCCCGTGGGCATTTCCTTCTATACTTTCCAGGCGCTGAGTTACACCATCGACGTATACCGCGGCGTAAGAGAACCGGAGCGTCACCTGGGCCTTTTTGCCCTCTATGTCAGCTTTTTCCCCGTGATTCTTTCCGGACCCATCGAACGTTCGACCACGCTCCTCCCGCAGTTCTACGAGAAAATGGAATTCGATTATCAGCGGGTCACCGACGGCCTTAAACTCATGGCGTGGGGTTTTTTCCAGAAACTGGTGATAGCCGACCGGCTGGGACACTACGTGAACGTCGTCTACGCCAACCCGGAGGCCCATGCCGGGCTCCCGCTCATGCTGGGCACCTATCTTTTCGTTATACAGGTCTATTGCGATTTTTCCGGCTACACCGATCTGGCCATCGGCACGGCCCAGGTGATGGGATACAGGCTCCTGCCCAACTTCAGGCGGCCCTACTTCGCGAGGTCCCTGGCCGATCTCTGGCGGAGGTGGCACATCACCCTCATCTCATGGTTTCGCGATTATCTTTACATTCCGCTCGGGGGGAATCGCGTACCCCCCTGGCGTTTCTACCTTAACATGATAATAGTCTTTACCCTTTCAGGCCTCTGGCACGGCGCCCAGTGGACCTTCGTGATATGGGGCTCCCTGAACGGCGTATTTCTCATCATAAGCCGCATGACCCAGGGGCCGCGGGACCGGGTGCGCGAATGGATATTCGGCGCGATCCGCAGGGCCCCGGCGCCCCTCTTTTTCTTCCTGGCGGCCCTCCCCGCGGCGGCGGCCCTTCTGGGTGGTGCCGGTCCTGTCGATGTCGGTATCGGGGCGCGAATCGGTGCGGGGGCGGCTGCCCTCGTCTTCGCCGGCCTGGGCCTTCTGCGCACCAGGGAGCCCGCCTATGCCAGTTTCGTGGACGGGGCGAAGACGTTCTGGATGGTGGCGGCGACGTTCCATCTTTTCTTAATGGGTGCCGTCTTTTTTCGTGCAAAAAATGTCGCCGACGCCTGGTACATACTTACACATTTCGCGGGCACGAACTTCGGCAGGCTCATGCTCCATTTCGATCCGATTCAATTTTCACTCATGATCCTCCTGGGGTTCGTCCTCTTTGCGGTGCATTACATTCAGGAGACGAGGGGCAGCATCAGGAAAATGATCATGACGAAGCCCTTGGCGGTCAGGTGGGCGCTCTATGCCCTCCTCGGCTCGAGTATTGTGCTTCTCGGTGTCCGCGGAGCGGACCAGTTTATATATTTTCAGTTCTAGGGTGGCTTTTTGAAGAGATTGATTTTAAAATTGTTCGCGATCGCCGTTCTTTCGGCCGCGCCGCTTCTGGCGTATAACCTGATACTCGACCCGTTCAGGGTGCTCCGGAAGAATTATGATTCGTTCAGCATCTGCCCGAACGAGAGGTTCGTCAAGGTCGACCATGTTCTCGGGAACCCCGATAGATACGATTCCTTTCTTTTTGGCTCGTCGCGCGTGAGCCAGGTCCCCGTTGAAAAATTCGACCGCGCCCTGGGAGGCAGACATTACAACATGACCTTCGTATCGGGTGTAATGTCGGAGTACCTGACCGTGCTCGAGCTCTTCCTTGACAGGGGAATAGAGGTGAAGAACGTTGTTGTGGGAATCGACTATTTTTCCTTCAAGATGCTCCCCCTTGAGGGGATGGCCCGCAACAGGATGTACCCGCTGACCCTCCGGGAATGGATTGATGTCTATTTCACTTTCCTCACCCTCGAGCCCGATACCTCGATGCTGAAGGAAATAAAATTTGACGGGAAAGAGGCGGTCTACGACCTGACAGGCACCGGAGGGTACGTATTCATGCGGAGGGAAATGAAAATCGACGCCGATCCCACCTCACACCGGATACGGTTCACATTGCCGATTTTCACCGTATGCGAGAAGAGGCTTGATGAAACAAGCCGCGAATTGAGAGAGATCGTCGATCTCTGCAGCAAGCACGGCATCAGGCTGACGGTCTTCATCAATCCCGTAAACCTGGGATCGTACCTGTGCGAGGACATCGCTTTTATGAACGATGTGAGGGGCAGGATCGCGGAGATAACCGATTACTGGGATTTCAGCGGCTATAACTCGGTGACCGCCGATGACATGAATTACGTCGACATCATACACTACCGGCAGAAGATCGGGGCGCAGCTGGTCGCCAGGATGTTCGGTCCCCGGGGGGATGTGCCCACCGATTTCGGGATCAGGGTGACGAAGGCGAATGTCCGCGGGCACCTGGAAAAGAGCAGAAGGGAATTTGATTTCCACCGGAAGCGCGTCAACCCACCCTGCATGCCCTGCGCTCGCGTCAAGTAGCGGGGCCCTTCCGGCCGCCTCCGCCGGCGCTTTTTGCCCTCCGACCGCGACCCCTCGATCTGACGATATCCCTTGCGTTCAGCACCAGGCTTGCCGCGGCGCAGGCGCCGAAAACCCCCAGGACGGCGTTGTCGACCAGCCCCGGCGGAAGGCTGACTCCGGTCAGCTCCTCTATCAGAAAATGAATATATGAATCGGACATGATGGGACGCCCGAGTGCCGCCCTTACCCGCCAGTGCCAGTCCGTGCAGAAACAGTACCCCCAGCCGTACCGGATACCCAGGACGAACCAGGAAAAAGCCGTCAGCAGGACCGTGATCAGGTGGGCCCTGCGCGTTTTCGGCCAGATCCACCCGGTCAAATTGAAGATGGTGAAAAGGGTGTGGAACACCAGGAAAAAATAGTCGAGAAAAACCGTCGCCGTCCTCCCGTGAAGGGTCTTCGCGCCGGATCAGAATACACCTTCCCTGGGCCCTGTCAATTGTTTTCGCCGAGTCCAGGAGACGCATTCATCCCGGTATGAATTACATTCCAAATGTTACGACTGATCCATTCACTGTGGCTCACTGCCTCCCATGTGGCATCACTCCAATTGATAATACACCCTCGCCACCGTTGCCATTATTTGCACCTCTGAATTGACACATGCCCCGCGCGGTGGTATATTGATGCTGTGCGAAACAGGACGACCATATCAACGGGCGCCCTTGCCTGCATGCCACGAATTGTGCGAAAGGAGCATGAAATGGAAACGATCGAAGCCATACGCACCCGCAGGGCGATCAATTTCTTCGATCCGGACCGCGGGGTGCCGGTGGAGAAAATACGTGAGATTATCGAAGCAGCGAGCCTGGCCCCGTCATCGGGCAATATTCAGCCATGGGAGGTCGTGCTGGTGACCGATGCGGACCGGAAACGAGCCCTGCGTCGTTGCGCGAGCAACCAGGGGAAGGTGGAGGAGGCAGCAGCGGTCCTTATCATTATCGCCAATCCCGGGGCGGTGGAGGAGAATCTGGACGGGGTACTGGCGAACAGGGTCGCCCAGGGATATAGCACGCCGGAGACGATCGACAAACAGAAGGGATACTTCCTTACGGCCTACGGGGAGAGGGATAGCGAGAAGAGGCGGATCTTCGCGGTGAAGAACGCCTCCTTTTTCGCCATGAATTTCATGATTGCCGCTGCGGGCCTCGGGTATGCGACACACCCGATGGACGGCTTCAATCCCGACGATGTGAAGCGCGAGTTCGGCATACCGCAGGATCGGGTTCTTCCCCTCCTTGTCGCGCTGGGCCACCCGGCCCCGGGCCTTTCACTCCTCCCGCGGCCGGTGCGCCGTGGATTCGGGGAATTTGTCATGATGAACGCCTACAAACCCCGCCAGTGAGTCGTCATGCGAAAATAAAACCGGCTGGCGGGCCAGGGCAGCCCCTGCCTTCTTCAGCATCGTTTCAATCCCGTTGAATGGTATCCATGGGGGGAGGAGGCCTTCGCGCGGGCACGAGACGAGGACAGCCCGATCTTCCCCACTGCACGGTTATGGTAAAAACGGCGAAGGAAGGCGGCGTGCCCCTCGATTCCTTCGCGCCATTTACGGCGGGGATGGATCCGTTCGGGGGGAGGACGACGGCGTACGTGTGCCGTGGCCGCCGCTGCAACAGCCCCGTGCATACGGTTGGGGAGATGCTCGATCTGCTTTGAAAAAGTACTTGATTTATTTGTTGCGATTTCTGAATTATTGAGACGTCAATTATTCAGAAATGATACACCGATTCAGGGACAACTCGCCTGCGCCGGACAGGGGGGACATCCTTCAGCCCCCGCGTGAGGTCACCGGGACCGGCTTGTTCGGTTATACGAAAAAGGCATGCATGATGGAAGAGATGAATCATGAAAACGTGACGGCACTTCCACGAGGCGGGTACCTTGTCGATACCCCCGTCGGTTATATTCAGTTCGGATCGCCCCCTGAAACCATCAAGGATACGATGGGCATGCCCAAGGACGCGCCGCAGATATTCGTCCTCACCGATGAGCTTTTCAACTGGATAAAGGGAATCAGCATCGCCGAGATCGAGTTCCCCATTTATTATAATTTCTTTCTGAAGAAGAGGCGCACCACCATCATTTGCAGGGAGCACCAGTTCCTCCAGATGAAAAAAGTGCTGCAGGAGTCCCTTTTCGGTCCGGAGGATTTCGACATCAACGCGGACTACGCTGTCACCGCCGCGACAGCGGTACCCGACATCAGGATGGAGATGGATTTTTTCAGGAGAAACCTCAAGTTCTCCGATCTGCTGTCCTTCGGTATTTTCAAGAACGGCCGCTTCACCCTGCAGGGGATCACGATAGAGGCGGCGAATAAGGGCGGCTTCCGTGTGAGCAAAGGAAAAGAGCTCATCGCCGAGGTGCCCTCGCGGGTCGAGTACAAGCCGAAATATCTGATCGGCAAGCGCCTCCCGGAGCCGTATAAAACCCCGCTCTTCGGCGTCACCTGCCTCGGTCCGAGCCATGGCTTCGACCCGGAAGAAAACACCTCAGGCTTCATCGTCTGGCTCAACCATAACGGCATCATGGTCGACCCGCCGGTCAACTCCACGGAGTGGCTTGTTGACTCCAACGTAAACCCGAAGTTCATCGACAGCGTCATCCTCACCCATTGCCACGCGGACCATGACGCCGGCACCTTCCAGAAAATACTCGAAGAGCAAAGGGTGACCGTGTACACCACCGAGACCGTCATGCTCAGTTTTCTCCGGAAGTATTCGGCCCTGAGCAACATGCCCATATCGTACCTGATGAGACTCTTCAACTTCCATCCCGTCAAGATCGGCACGCCCACATTCATCCATGGCGGGAAATTCGACATGTTCTATACGCTTCACTCGATACCCACCATCGGCTTCAAGATGCAATTTCAGGATCAGACCTTCGTCTATTCATCGGACCATAACAACGACCCGGCGGTGCACCGGGAGCTTTTCGAAAGCGGCTTCATCACGCGCGAGCGGTACGACGAGCTGGCCGCCTTCCCCTGGGACTCGAAGGTGATCTACCATGAATCGGGCATCGCCCCCCTCCATACACCGATCGCGTACCTGAATTCGCTTCCGAAGAAAACCAGAAAGAGGATCGTGATCTATCATATCGCCAGGAAGGATTTTCCCGCGAAGACCGACCTGACCCTGGCGCGATTCGGGATCGAACATACGCTGAATTTCAAGACCTCGCCGCCCCGGTTCGAGACCGCCTACCAGATTCTGGGTATTTTAAAAAATCTGGATTTCTTCGAGGACCTTCCGATAGCAAAGGCGCAGGAGTTCATGGATATCGTGGAGGAGGAGCGCTACCGGAAGGGCCAGGTGATCATCAAGAAGGGCACTCCGGGCGACAAATTCTATATCATCTATTCCGGCAACGTCTCGGTCGACAGCGGAGGCCTCGAGCAGAAGAAGATATACGGCACCTATGATTATTTCGGCGAGGTCGCCCTGGTCACCGACCAGACACGGGCCGCAGACGTGGTCGCGGAGACCGACCTGCTGGTCTATACCATCAGCAGGGAGAAGTTCCGGAATTTCATCATCGGCACGGAATTCGAAAAGACGTTGAACAGGCTTGCGCGAATACGCAACAGCGAGACCTGGAATCTCCTTTCCACCAGCAATTTTTTCCAGTACTGCACCTCCTCCCAGAAGACCTGGCTCGAATCGATTTTCATTCCCATGGAGATGCCGGAGCCGGGCACCCTTATCCGGGAGGGTGAGCCGATTGATCACATCTACATTCTTCGAAGCGGTTCCGTGGATGTCTCCAGGGACGGCAGCACCGTCGCGGGGCTGTCGAGGGGTGATTTCATAGGCTCGGTGCAGAAATTGATCCAGGATGAGCCTGACGACTATACCTTTTCCAACACCGGGCCCGTTTCCGTCTACGCCATGAAAAGCGACGATATACGGGCCTTCATCGATAAAAACCCGGGGCTCTTGATGAAGCTGGTCTACGCGTTTTAACCGCGTTTTTTATCTTGACGAATCGGTAACCCCGTCATGTAGTGCTTGAAATTTGAAGGACGCGACGACGGCGGTTTTTAACCGCCTCGCGATAAAGGGCATGCTATTCAATTCCGTCACATTCCTTTTCTTTTTCTTCCCCATAACATTAGTTCTGTATTTTTTTCTCAGAAACAGACCGGTGGCGAGAAATGTCTTTCTTCTCATCGCGAGCCTCATTTTCTATATCTGGGGGGAGAAGGCCTATACCGTGCTCATCCTCGTGATGATCGCGATGAACTACTATTTCGGCATCTGGATAGACCGCGCCGGTGAGGGGCGCACGCGCGTGCTCATCATCTCGATCGTCTGCAACCTCCTGCCCCTGGTTTTTTTCAAGTATACCGGATTCATTGTCGGCAATATCAACACCCTGATCGGAATTTTCGGCGCCGGGCCCTTCGTGGTTCCGCGGATTCATCTGCCGATCGGAATATCCTTTTTTACCTTTTCAATGCTCTCCTACGTGATCGACCTTCACCAGGGCAAGACCGCGGTGGAGAGGAACCCCCTTTCCTTCGGGGTCTTTTTCGCCATGTTCCCGAAAATGCTGCAGGGGCCGATTGAGCGCTACACCAGTATTGCGCAGCAGCTGGTCGACCGCCGGGTCGGCCTTGACGATCTGGCGGTCGGGGTGCGGCGGTTCATAACCGGTCTGGGGAAGAAGATCCTGATCGCGAATGTCGCGGGGGCCGCGGCGGACAAGATTTTCGCCATACCGGCGGGTGATCTTCCCGCGGGCATGGCCTGGTTCGGCATACTCTGTTACACCATGCAGATCTATTTCGATTTTGCGGGCTACACCGACATGGCCATCGGCATAGGGAGGATGTTCGGCTTCAGGCTTATGGAGAACTTCAACTATCCCTACGCGGTGCGTTCTTTCCGCGTTTTCTGGCAGCGATGGCATATCTCCCTGGCCTCCTGGTTTATGGACTATGTCTATATTCCCCTGGGTGGAAGCAGGGTGTCGCGATTGAGGAGCTACTTTAACCTGCTGACGGTCTTTTTTCTCACCGGCCTCTGGCACGGCTCTGCCTGGACCTTTGTCGTGTGGGGGACCCTGAACGGTGTATTCCTCGTCTTCGAGAGGATGTCCAACCGCTGGATAGAACGGATATGGAAGCCCATGGGGCACGCCATTTTCATTGTCATGTTTTTCATACAGCTCTCCTTCTTCAGGTCCGAGAGCATCGGCTACGCTTTTCGCTTCATAGCGGCCATGTTCGGTTTTTCCGGCGCGGGATCGGCCCAGCACGGCCTGCTCCAGTATCTGAGCAACAACGAGCTGATGATCGCCCTTTTTATAGCGATTATCGGCTCCATGCCCACGGTGCCTGTTGCGAAAGCGAGGATCGAGGGTTTCATCACTGAACGGGAAGGGACCGCGCGGAGCGCCCTGGGCATTGCCTATTCCGCGGCCCAGGTGCTGATCATGGCCGGTGTGCTGGTTCTTTCCTGCATGGCCATGGCGAGTGACACCTACAGCCCCTTCATCTACTTCCAGTTTTAGGATGGTGCTATGAAGAACGGTTTTGCAACAGCGACGAACATCATCATTACGGCCCTTTTCGTCACCGTGCTCTGGCTCCCCATTCTCGACAACCTGTTCAATATCGCGCCGGTACTGCCGAACATGGAGCAACGCTCGTTGTCACAGCTTCCGGAGCTGAGGCTTAACCGGAAGTCGATAGCCGATTTCCACGGAAAGTTCGTGAAATATTTCATCGATAATTTCGGTTTCCGCGCGCATCTCATCCGCTGGAACAGCCTCTTCAAGCTGAAAGTCATGAAGGTGGAGCAGTTCCCCAAGGTGCTGGTGGGGAAGGACGACTGGCTCTATCTCGTCAAGGACGACGACGGCAACAATCCACTTGATTTTTACCGGGCCATAGGGATATTCCGCGGCCCGGAGGAGATCGCCGCCTGGTCGCGGCCCCTTGTCGAGATAGGTCAGCGGCTTGCGAAGAAGGGGATTCGATTCATCGTGATTTTCGCCCCGATGAAGACCAGCGTTTACCCCGAATTCATTCCCGATTATTTCAAACCGGTCCGGGATACCACCAGGCTTGACCAGATCAAGGAATACCTTGTGCATTCTACCACTATCGAATTCATAGACCTTGGAGACGCGGTGAGGGAAGGGAAGGAGGGCCGGCGGGTCTTTTTCAAGTACGATGTCCACTGGAACTCCTATGGCGCGTTTTATGCATATAGAAAAATAATGGATGCGCTGGTTCGAGAGTATCCGCGCATGAGGCCGCTCTCTCTTGATGATTATACCGTCGAAAAGGTCATGTTTCCCGGGGGCGATCTCGCGGGAATGCTTGGACTGAAGGATGTGTTTTCTGAAGAATACCCTCACTTCATGCCGATTCGGAAGGCGAATGCCGTAAGGTCCTTGATTCCCTACCCTGCGAAGTTCAGCAGGTTATCTGACGTGTATAAGACCGGAGATCGGACACTGCCCCGGGCGATGGTCATCCATGACTCCTTTTTCAATTTCATCAAGCCCTTCCTGGCCGAACATTTCGAGCGGATGGCATGCTTTCAGGGCTATAACCGCGTTGATTTTTCGGTAATTGAAATCGAGAAGCCTGATATCGTATTTTTTGAGATGGTGGAAAGCTACACGCAGAAGTCACCATTCTATGTGACGCCGCTCAATCTTCGATGAGGAGCCCATGGGCCGGCGGTTATTCCTTATCTTTCCAGATGCTCAGCCTCCCGAGCTTGAAATCGCCGTAGCGAACGTAGATATATGCAAGAAGGACCGCCCAGAAAATGATGCCGATAAGTATCGCGTATCGCAGGTAGATGATGAAATTGATCGGGAGGAGGTCCCTGCCGCCAGGGAGCATAGACAGGAGCACCATGTATATGATCCTCTCCAGGAGAAAATGTGCCACCACGATTACAAGGGGGACGACAAGAATGGCCATTGCCGCACGCCCCGGTTTCTTGTCTGTTGTACTCATGGTGTCCTCCCGTTTCCCCGGTATGTTTGTCGAATTCATGAAAGAACCATATCCCGGATTAATCAAACGTTTTTTCCGTGCCTTGACAATCGGCCCCTTCGGATAGTGAGATGATTTCGGGCTGAAATGAGACAGGAGGAAAAGCCATGTCACAGGTGGCCGTAATTCGATGTGAATCGTATGAGATAGAGGAGGTGCGTCGGGCCGTTACCAGGGGCCTGGATTTGCTCGGTGGGGCCGGTGCTTTCGCCGGCCCGAAAACGCGCCTTCTACTCAAGCCGAACCTCCTGGTGGGGGAAGATCCGGACAAATGCGTGAACACGCACCCCTCGGTTTTCAGGGCCGTCGCGGAGATTTTTCTGGCCGCGGGGGCGACGGTAAGCTACGGCGATTCTCCGGCGGTGGGGAGTACGTCGGGAGCCGCGAAAAAAGCGGGCCTGAAATCCGTGGCGGATGATCTCGGCTTGGGTGAGGCGGACTTCAGGACGCCGGTGGAGCATTATTTCGAGAAGGGGGAACAGAACAGAAGGTTCATCATTGCGGGAGCGGTGACGGAAAACGACGTGATCGTCAGCCTGCCGAAGATGAAGACCCACGGCTTCGAAAAATTCACCGGCGCGGTGAAGAACCAATTCGGGTGCGTTCCCGGCATCAGGAAAGGGGAATACCACATCAAGCTGCCGGATCCCGATGGATTTGCGCGGATGCTACTCGACCTGAACGCCCTGGTGAACCCGGCGCTTTACGTGATGGACGGCGTGGTAGCCATGGAGGGCAACGGTCCCAGGGGGGGGCGTCCCCGGCCGATGAATGTCATTCTCTTCTCGCGCGATCCGATCGCCATGGACGCCACCGCGTGCCGGCTCATCGGCCTTGACCCGGAGCTCGTCCCCACGGTAAGGATAGGGAGCGCCTCGGGGCGCGGGACGAGCCGCGAGGATGAGATAGAACTTCTGGGGGATGGTCTGAAGGGGCTCATCCGGCCCGATTTCGATGTCGACCGGTCCCCCCTGCGGCCTTACAGGACCAGGGGGATCATGCGCTTTATCGCAAACCGCCTGGTGCCGCGGCCCGCAATCGTCCGGGATCGGTGCGTTCTCTGCGGCCTCTGTGTCGAGCTCTGCCCCACGGTGCCCAAGTCGGTCGACTGGCGCGGGGATGACAGATCGGCGCCCCCCGGGCACGATTACTCCTCCTGCATCAGGTGCTACTGCTGCCAGGAGATATGCCCCGAGGGAGCGATCGAGCTCGAGGTACCCCTTCTGAGAAGGCTCTTTGGAAAGAAAAGGGCGGTATCAACCGGCCATGGATCCGGGCGGCCTATAAATCGTTGAACCGGGGAAGATACCTGACTCCGAAGGCGACTTCGCTTTCTGTCAGATCCCTTACCGCTGCGGAGGCGCCCGTCATGTCCCTCTGGAGTAATACTTGATGAGCGGTTTCAAAAAAACGGAAATGATCGACCAGGCTTTCGGAGCGAAGGTGGAGGGTCGCGTACTGAACGCGGTGGCTCGGCGGCCAGAGGTCGCGGAGGAGGCGAAACAGAACGTGATTTCGCGCCGCCTTCAGGCTGCAGTCTTCATATCGGATGATGGCTTTGAAATAGACGGAGGGATCGCCGCGGTATGCGGCCTCCCGGCATTCTTCAATGGAGCCTGATATTAGTTTTCTGTCTTCTTCCGTCCCAAGTTCCGTCGCTTTTCGCGCGACCAGGGCGTCAATGGTTTCATCTTTCGGCCCCCATCGGCGGCGCTTCACTCGTATTGATCAGTACGTTCCCCTGCTGGAATCAGGTATCGCATAACGAATCATCGCTGGTACAACATTGATGTGGGGGCATCATCACCTCTCCATGCCACCATGCTGGACAAAAACCAATGAAAGCCTTGACATGACGCGCTTATCAGTGTATCGTACCGCCTCACCATATACACCGGGCCTGTGAGCTTTATCCTGCACGTGGAACGCACGAGGTATGGCTCATGACAGAGGGAAAATATCGGTCCGGGCGAAGTCGATGGCATCGAGACACGCGCGGAGGTGTCCGCGGCGACCATGGAGGGACACTGTTGAAAAAAAAGATACTTCTGGTGTATCCCGAAACACCCCTGGCCTACTGGAGTTTCAAGTATATCATGAAACTCGTGGGGAGAAAGGCGGCCTTCCCCCCCCTGGGACTCCTGACCGTCGCCTCCCTTATCCCCGACCGCTATGATGTCACCCTGGCGGATTTGAACACCGCTCCCCTGCAGGACCGTGAGATACAGGAGGCGGACCTTGTGTTCATATCGGGCATGATCATCCAGAAGGATTCCTTCGACCGGGTCGTGGATCGATGCAGGAGGCTCGGCACCACCGTGGTGGCGGGCGGGCCCTATCCCACGGCTTCCCACCGCGGTATATTCGGCGTTGATCATTTCGTGCTCGGCGAGGCCGAGGTCACCCTCCCTCTTTTTTTCAGCGATTATGAAACGGGCTCGCCGAAGAAAATATACCGGAGCGACGTGCGTCCCGACATCAGACGATCCCCGATCCCCCGTTTCGACCTTCTGCGCTACGGGGATTACACCACCATGTCCCTCCAGTATTCGAGGGGCTGTCCCTTCAACTGCGAGTTCTGCGACATCATCGAGCTGTTCGGGAGAGTCTCCCGGACAAAGGCCCCGGAGCAGTTTATCGCCGAGATGGAGGCCCTCTACCGGACCGGATACCGGGGGCCCCTCTTCGTCGTAGACGACAATTTCATCGGCAACAAGCGGGAGGTAAAGGGACTCCTGCGCGCCGTGACGCGATGGCAGAAGGAAAAAAGGTATCCCTACATCCTCACCACGGAGGCGAGCATCAATCTTGCCGATGACGGGGAATTGATGGACCTGATGGTGGAGGCGGGATTCAGCAAGGTCTTCCTCGGGATCGAAACCCCCGTGGAGGAGAGCCTCGAGCTTTCGCACAAGGGGCAGAACCTGAAGGCGCCGATGCTGGAGAGCGTGGAGCGAATTCAGCGGAAGGGCATGGAGGTGACGGCAGGCTTCATCGTCGGCTTCGATACCGACCCGGAGAACGTCTTTGATCTCCAGATCGATTTCATCCGGAAGTCCGCCATTCCGATGGCCATGGCGGGCCTCCTTATCGCCCTGCCGAACACCGCCCTTTACCGCCGCCTTGCTTCCGAGGGGAGAATACTGAGCGAATCGTCGGGAAACAACACGCACGATTTCAAGATGAATTTTACGCCGGTCATGGAGAGGGGCCGGCTGGTGGAAGGATACAAACGGCTCATATCGCGCATCTACTCCCCGGAGGAATATTTCGCGCGCTCACTGGACCTCATGAAAAGAATGCCGAAGGGGAGGGTGGGCATGGGCGCTCTTTCTTTCGGCACCATGGCCCTTCTGGTCAGGATATTTTTTTCCTCACTGTTCCGCCAGACGTTTTCCTCCTATGGAATCCGGTATCTCGGCTACCTTGCCTCGGCGATCCGGATCAGTCCAGGCCTGCTTCCCAAAGCGGTAAAGCTCGCCCTCTTCGGCCACCATTTTTTCCGGATCACGAAAGAGCTGGTCGCAATCGACGATTTCTCCGTTTCAGTCGAGAGAATAAGGGAGGGCCTGAGGCGCGGGATCGAGAGGCTTCGATCCCATCACGCGGAGGTGTTACTGGGCGACATGCGTTCCCTCCTGAGGGACCTTCTTGAAAACGAGATCATCACGGCCACGCAGACGAGATACAGGAAGCTCCATGACGATTTCAGCGGCATGATAGAGGGACCGATGAGGCGACTGGCGGACGATTTGCGGGCGTACCTCGACGAGGCGGCCCGTTCCATACGAAAAAAGCTCGATCCGCGAAACCCGTCGGCAGAGGCGGCCCTTCGGGAACTGGGCGAGCTCCGGCGGAGCGTCGCGGGGCGCCTGCGCCTCAGGTACCGGCGCGTCAACAACGAACTGCACGAACATATGGCCGGACTCCTCGAATTTTTCGATGCGCGCCTTGGAAGCATGATACGCGAACTGGAAGGGGGCCGGTAGTCGATATCGCGGGGGGCCGCCGGCTTTTTTATGCTTGTAAAAACCCCCGGTCACGCCATAATGAACGCGACATGATAGTGCGCGCACTCATACTTCTCGCGGCAATGCTCGCAATCCCCCTTCCCGCGGCGGCCTTTCCGTCGCATCCAGGTTCCATTGAAGTCACCGAATGGAGCGTTCTCTATATTCAGGATGCGTCGCTTGCATCGGCACGGCGCGCTTTCGAATGGAAGCCCATAACCATGCCGTCGAAGTTCAGGCTTCCCTATCCCCCGAAGCGGGACTTCCAGCATGCATGGCTCAGAGGCGTCTTCGATATTCCGGGCGATCCGGACGGGTATTACGGAATATCATTCGGGAGAATATTCTATTCCTACCGCATCTATCTCAACGACTATCTCCTGGACGAGAAAACCCCGGCGGAGATACGAAACCTGCATTACCCCGAGGGATGCGTCATACCCCGCTCGATCCTGCGAAGGGGGAAGAATGAGCTTTTCATTCGCCTGGGAGTATACGGAGTTGAACACGGGGGCCTGCCGGACGGCGTATTTGTCCAGCCGAGGCATGAATACCGCCAGTTGAAGAATTTTCTTGATCTCATGTACAACCAGCTTCCGATTGGCATTCTCCTGCTTCTCGCGGGGAGCATCCTGCTGATGGGTGCGGTTACGATATTTTACGGCGCCGACAGGCTCTTCGCATATGAAATCCTGGTCCAGGTTCTGAACGCCCTCTATATCATCACGATTTTTTCGCCCTACAAACCGGTGCCACTCTCGCTGATATCCCCGATACTGATGCTGGCCATACCCCTGTTCGCCGTCCTCTCCATACTCATCATCCAGGCCCTTTACCGGCTGGAGCTGAATCAGTACAACTGGATCATATTCACCTTACTGTTCCTTGCCTCGGTGGCGGTCTTCATCGTCAACACTCGCATGATAAGCCTGTATCTCAACCCCTTCTTCGGTCTCGTCATTATCGCCCTTTTTTTTCCTTATGCGGTGTATCTCGCCTACCGGTGCGACCGGATACGTCCCGACCGCTTCAAGTTTGTGGCGGTGATTCTCCTTGTCTCCCTTCTGACCGCCGGCGGGCTCATGGAGGTCTTTTTTTATATGAGCGGGAGCCCGTATTCCTTCCTTGTGGTCACCTATTTTTCCCCCTTCGTCATCCTCGGATTCGCCGTCCTCGGTTCAAGGGAATACCAGCGCAGGATGATCGGCCTGAAGATGCTCTATGAACAGCTGAGGACAGGGGGGCGAAAAAGGGAGATCGAGCGGAGAAAGATCGTCACCGGTTCGACAGAAGAGAAGTTGAAGGGCATTATCGCTTTCATCGAGGAAAATTACACCTCCGACATTTCAAGGGAGGGGCTGGCAGCCGCGGTGGGCATGAACCCGAATTATTTCAGCGGGCAATTCAGGGAATACACGGGAAAAAAGATCAACGACTATATCAATGAGCTGAGGATACGAGACGCCATAGAGCGTCTCAGGAACAGCGAGGAAAAGATCATCGACGTGGCCCTCACGACCGGCTTCGACAGCCTTTCCACCTTCAACCGCGCCTTCAGGGGGGTGACGGGCAAGACCCCGAGTGATTACAGGAAGGAAACCAGGTAGTACACCCCCCGTTGATGTTATTAAATTGTGTAATTAATTTCTGTCCAAATCTGTCAAATATACAGATTCTGTAATTTTGCGTTGAACCGGCCCCTGAACATGTGCTACATATAATCATATTATCAATCCGTCCAGACGGTTGAATATATTCAAGGGAATGAAATTCTCCTATCAGGGGATTGAATGACCCTGGGTGGGAGCAAAACGGGGAAGGGCAGTCAATGTCCCGAAATACCATAACAGCTAGGGAGGTCTTTTCTATGAATTTCAGGGTAATCACATCGGTGTTCGTCATGGCGCTGTTTCTGACAGGCACAAGCGCATTTTCGATGAGTAAAAAGCCGACCCCTCCGGGCAAGGCCGATTACGGGTATGGTTCCGGTGAGAATTATATCTGCAACGGTTTCACGGAAATCGTGTTCGGCAGTGGCAGTGACGGATCGAGGGTCTGGTACTATATCCCGGACAGGCTGAAAAACGGCTCCACCGCCCCGGTGGTGGTGTTCCTGCACGGGCAGCTCTGCATCGCCCCCGATATCTATATGGCGCATATCGAGCACCTGGCGAAACAGGGATATATCGTTATCTATCCCCAGTTCAACAAGGGGGGCATCCTGGGCCTGGTAGCGGACCTCATGACCGACGCGGACCAGAACAAGTACCTTGCCCGGGCGATCACGGGGGTCAACGGCGCCCTTGCGCGAATAGGGACGATGGCGGACCGCAACAACGTCACCCTCTACGGCCACTCCCTGGGGGGCCTCCTGGCGCTGGCATGGTCATCGGACGCCTGGTCGCCGAAAAATATCGTCCTCGCTGAGGCCTGCGTTGACGCCAAAGCGGGAATCCCCACCTTCGTGCAGTCGATGGTGAAGATCGTCGAGATCGACTGGAAGACCAAGGTGCAGTCCACCGTGTGCCCGGTGATCGTCCTGACCGGCAACGATGACACCCTGGCGCCTTCGGCCCAGGCACTGGACATCTATTACCGGCTGACAAACGCCTCGTCACGAGTGGCGTATCAGCTCAGGACCGATACCTACGGAAGCCCGGAATTGAATGCCGACCATATGGCGCCGATATGCGACGACGGCTGGATACCTTCATTCATGATGGATATGTTCGGCGGCGACGGGGAGGTGGACGCCACCGACTTCCGCTTCTACTGGGCTGCCCTGGACGCTGCGCTCGATGACGAGACGTCTGTTGCCTTCGATATGGGAAGATGGAGCGATGGGAAGGCGGTTCAAAGCGTGGCGAGAATGGCCCCGTGAAATGAGCGGAGCGTCAGGATAATTCGTTACGGCACAGCGGCCCCCTCCTCGGAGGGGGCTTTTTCATGCCATGACAAACCCCGGGGTCAGAGTAAAAATCCCGGGGTCAGAGCGAATGTCGTGGTGGCGTGCGTGTGATAATTCGCATATTTCTTGACAGGATATCTGTGAAATGCCACACTCTATCAATTCTGAGGATATAATTTATGGGTACCTCTAAAAATTAGATTAGACTTGTTGCATTTCTTATTTTTTATATGGGGTTTAAGGGGCGAAGCCCCTTAAAAAGCCCCCTGCAGGGGCTTCATGCGAGCGCGAGACGCAGTTTCGCAACAAGTCTATTTTTCATTATCAAAACAATAAAAAATCTAATTTGCACCTCAAAAGTGCCCAAGAGAACCATCCGATTTTGATTTTTAGAGGTTCCCTTATGAAACTGGTCATGCAACGTGAAGAATCGGACGCCCTGCTGTTCCATATCCTGTTTGGGCTGCTCTGTATAGCGGTAATTCTGGTTCCCGGCATGAAAATCGGCGTGAAGCTGTTCATGCTGGTCGTGGTGTACAATCTCGCCCTGCCGATTGTGGGAGCAATCCGGGGCCATCACGCCTGGCGGGGCATCTGGCTTTTTGCCCTGATAATGAGCGGATTCCAGGTTTTTCCTGACTGGTTCCTTTCCGGTTATCTGGGCGTGCTTGTCTTTCCTGAGGACGGTTTCCCCAAAATCGGTACGGTCTCCGGGTACATGGCGGGGTTGTGGGCCATTCCCCTTTTCGTCATCGTGTACGCGGGGGAAAGGGTCAGGGAGCGATTCTCCCCCCGGGCCGGATACGTCACGGCCGCCCTGCTGGCCCTGGCCGTTTTCGGCGGGTCCGAGGCGACCGTGTGGATGCTTCCCTCCTGGTACGCGCAGAATGTCGCGATGGTGGGGCATGTGGCGCTCTATATACTGATCCCCGAGATCATCCTGGGGATGGCGTGCTTCTATTGTTACCAGATGATTCAGGAGAAGCGGCACTGGGTGAAGGTACCGGCCTCTTTCATCGTAATGCAGCTTTACCTCGGGAGCGCGGTATTTTTCTATTTTATATTCGAACGGGTGCTGCGGTAATTACGAGTGAATGACCGCGATGATCCGGGCCGGCTCCCCGCCGACGCAGGAGACCCGGTGATGGAGCGTCGAGTCGTAGTAGACGCTGTCGCCCGGCTCCAGTATGTCCGTATACTCGCCAAGCTGTATTTCAACCCTCCCTTCGAGCACAAAGAGGAATTCTTCTCCCTCATGATTATAGGGGGTTCCCTTTTTTGAGGCGGGCTCAAGGGTCACCAGAAACGGTTCCATCTTGCGGTTGATCTTATCCGGCGCAAGGGACTCGTAGGAATAACCGTATCGCACACCCTCCTTGGACGCCACACGGGAGGTGGGCACGCGCTCGTCGCTCTTTACAATGGTAAAGGGCGCGGTCCCCTTCTGGTCGAAGAGCTTTCCTGTTTCTATGTCAAGGCAACGGGCGATTTTCATCAGGGCGCCCAGGGGCGGAGATATCAAATGGTTTTCGACCTGGGAGAGGTAGGCGGTGGAGAAGCCGGTTTTTTCCGCAAGATCGCCGAGGGAGAGCCCGAGGGAATCGCGGAATGCCCTGATTTTTTCACCCACACGAATACTGACATCTATATCGTCCATACTTCCTCCCGGTCATGCGCGTTATCTTGAGCTATAGGGGGCCGCCTGATGGGAATCTGTCAAATAGAATTTACTTCATTACGCCCTCAGTCGGTCCGGGGCTGGTAAATGAACAGGTTTTTTTCTGGCCTGTATGAATCCGAATAGTAAGAAAACCTGCACAGGCGGATTCGCTTAATTTTTATATCCGTAAAAATAGATTTTGTTGACTTAGAAACATTACCTTTTGTACAGTGGTTATGGAAGGGGAATAGTTTTCCTTGACTAAGATTTGAAATGACTATATATTTGTATGAATGGCCCACATGTTAGTAGCCACTAAAACACTGAAAAGGGCGTACACGATTGCCATATATTACAATTGACCCTGACCGGTGCAAGGGATGCTATTTCTGCATCAAATTTTGCGCGAAACAGCTGATAACCGTGTCGGACATCCATAATCGGGTCGGCTATTTCCCCGCCATCTTCACAGAGGAGAAGAAAGACCTCTGTACAGGTTGTAAGACCTGTGCCCTCATGTGCCCCGACACCGCTATAGAGGTGTTAAAATGACCTCGAAGAAATTGACGAAGGGGAACATCGCCCTCGCCGAAGGCGCGATCCAGGCGGGGTGCCGTTTCTATTTCGGCTATCCCATCACTCCCCAGAACGACATACCGGAATACCTGGCGCGGGAGCTCCCCAGGAGGGGGGGGGTCTTTATCCCGGCCGAAAGTGAAATAGCTTCGATAAACATGGTCCTCGGTGCCGGGGCCTCCGGAGAGCGGGCCATGACCTCCTCGTCGGGCCCCGGAATATCCCTCATGCAGGAGGGCTTTTCCTATATGGCCGGCTCCGAGATTCCCGGCCTTGTCGTGAATATCATGCGGTGCGGTCCCGGTCTCGGGGGGATCTCGCCCACCCAGGGCGATTACACCCAGGCCGTTCATGGCGGGGGCCACGGGGATTATCGCAATATCGTTTTGGCCCCGGCCTCCGTCCAGGAGATGTTCGACCTGACCATCAAGGGGTTCGAGCTTGCCGACACCTATCGCATGCTCGCCGTCATACTGGCGGATGCCATGGTGGGCCAGTTCCAGGAGCCGTGCCGTCTCACGCCGGATAAGCCGATCGTGGTCCCTGATAAGCCCTGGGCCCTCAGGGGGCGCGCGGGAAGGGAGCCGCAGCTGCTGAAGTCCCTCTACCTCGGGCCCGGCGAGCAGGAGGCGCACAATCTCGACCTCAAGGCGAAATACGACGAAGTGGAAAAAAACGAGGTAATCTGCGAAGAGTGGTCCCTCGAGGACGCGGACCTCATGATCGTCGCCTTCGGCACGCCTTCCCGGATCGCCAAGACCGCCATTCGGATGGCGCGCGCGAAAGGATTGCGTGTCGGGCTCCTCAGGCCTGTGACACTCTTCCCCTTCCCGTCGGAGCCGCTCGCCCGTCATTCAAAGCGCATAGGCAGGGTCTTGGTCGTGGAGATGAACACCGGGCAGATGCTGAACGACGTGAGGATCAATTCCCATAAAGACGCGAGGATCTCTTTCTACGGGCGGCCCGGCGGGGGCATCCCCTATCCGGACGAGGTGCTCGTCGAGATCGAAAAGGCGATGGGGTAGACAATGGATAAATTGTTCGCCAGATCATCATGCCTCAAGGACACGGTGACCCATTTCTGCCCCGGGTGCACACATGGCATTGCGCACCGCCTCGTTGCGGAAACGATCGAGGAACTGGGCATCGTGGACCGGACCATCGGGATCCCCGGGGTCGGCTGCTGCGTGTTCATGTACAGCTATTTTCCCATCGACGTCCTGGAGGCGCCCCACGGAAGGGCGCCCGCGTGCGCAACCGGCATGAAACGCTCCCAGCCCGACAAGATAGTATTCGCCTACCAGGGCGACGGTGACATGGCGGCCATCGGCACCTCGGAGATCATTCACGCCGCCAACAGGGGTGAGAACATAACTGTTATTTTCGTCAACAACTCGGTCTACGGCATGACGGGAGGCCAGATGGCCCCGACGACGCTCCTGGGCCAGCAGACCACCACCTCGCCCTACGGAAGGAATTTCCAGACCGAAGGGTATCCAATCAAGATGGCGGAGATGCTGGCGACCCTTGAGGGGGTCGCCTATTCGGCCAGGGTCGCCCTTCATTCACCGAAAAACGTGCTACAGGCCAAAAAAGCCGTCAGAAAGGCTTTTCAGATGCAGATCGACGGAATGGGCTTTTCGGTGGTGGAGATGCTTTCCACCTGCAACACCAACTGGCGTGTCTCCCCCATAGAGGCCCTGGACGTGATCGAGCAGCAGATGATCCCCTATTTTCCCCTGGGGGTATTCAAGGAGCGGACGGGGCAGGATTTCTTATAAGTTGCGGGCACTTACCTCGAGGTAGCGATGTACTATGATGTGATAATGACAGGATTCGGCGGGCAGGGGATACAGACCATCAGCCAATTCGTGGCCCTGGCGGCAATTAACAAGAATCTCGAGGTAACCTATCTGCCCTCCTACGGTGTGGAGAAGCGCGGCGGCAGGACCGATGTCTATGTCATCGTGTCGGACGAGGAGATCGGCTCCCCCATCACCAACACCCCCTCGGCCCTGATAGCCCTTGACTTTATCGGCCTCGAGTTCTATAAAAAGATGCTGAAAGAGGGAAGCCTCCTCATCGCAAACACGAGCCTTATCCCGGAGGAAAAAATCGAGACCGGCAGGGGTGTCAGCGTGGCGAAGGTGCGCTTCAACGAGGAGGCGATCGCCATGGGGAACCCGCGGCTTGCAAACATGATCACCCTTGGGTGCTTTGTCAAACACGCCCCCTTTCTCGATTATGAAGACTGCGTGTCGGTCATCGGCGAGGTGATTCCGGAGCGTCTCAAGGAAACCATTCCCGATAATCTGAAGGCCATTCAGCGCGGTATCGAGATAGCCGGTGGCCGTGAGTAGCACCTGATCACCATCGAATCCTCCATTCCACCCCATAACTGACATGTTGTTCAAAAAATAACAGATTCCGGTGACCTCTCCGGCTCATTAATATTTGACAAATGGATGGGCATTTTCAATCCTTGGATCGGGTTTACGATAAAGTGGGTCCGCTTTTCGGACGAAATCATATACAATTTTTAGGAGGAATGCGGCATGGCATTAAATCCGATTATCGACACGAGGGACACCAAATTTATTCTTTTCGAATTATTCAAGGTGGACGAACTCAATAAGTATGAGAAATACGCCGATTTCGACAGGGACACCCTGGATGAGGTGGTGAACCTGGGTGAGAAGATCAGCGTCGAGCAGGTTTATCCCTTCAATAATATCGCCGACAGGAAGGGGGCGCAGTACAAGGCGGACACGAAAGAGGTCATCATTCCCGAGGAGTACTTCGCGGGCCTGAAGGCCTACTATGACGCCGGTTTCCTGAGCCTGGCGACCAATCCGAAATGGGGCGGCATGGGAATGCCGGAAACGATATATTACACGGTGACCGATTATTTTACGGCCGCGAACTGCGCCTTCACCATGTTCCCGATGCTCGCCATCGGCGCATGCAACATGTACATCAACTTTCTTCCCGAAATGCCGTGGAAACAGATACTTGTCGAGAAGATGCTCACCGGCGAATGGGGAGGGTCGATGTGCCTTACCGAGCCGGATGCCGGTTCCGATGTGGGCGCCCTGAAAACCAAGGCGGTGAAAAATGCCGACGGCACCTATTCCATCAAAGGGCAGAAGATTTTCATATCCTCCGGCGACAATAATTTCTACAAGAACAACGTGCACCCTGTCCTGGCAAGGATCGAAGGCGATCCCGACGGGACAAAGGGAATATCGATTTTCCTTGTGCCGAAGTACCGGATCAACGACGACGGGTCCCTCGGCGAATTCAACGACGTGACCTGCGCCGGCATCGAGCACAAGATGGGCATCCACGGCAATCCGACCTGTACGATGGTCTTCGGCGACGAGGGCAAATGCCAGGGCATCCTGATGGGCGAGGAGCGCAAGGGGATGAAGATCATGTTCCAGATGATGAACGAGGCCCGTCTCTACGTCGGCGGCCAGGGCGCGTCGGTATCGAGCGCGGCCTACATGCATGCCGTCACCTACGCCCGTAACAGGGTCCAGGGGAAGCGGGTCGAGGAGATGATGAACCCCGATGCGAAGAGCACGGTCATCATGAACCATCCCGATATCAAGCGTATGCTTCTTTCCATGAAGGCCAGGGTCGAGGCGATGAGGACCCTTACCCTCTACTGCGGCTACCTGACCGACGTGATACACGTCGAGAAAGACAACGTGAAGCGTGAGGCCCAGGCCCTCCTCGATTTCCTGATCCCGATAAACAAGGCGGGGAACACCGACCTGGTCTGGGAAGTGGTGTCCGACGCGATTCAGGTGTACGGCGGGTACGGATTCTGCTCCGATTACCCGGTGGAGCAGTACGCGCGTGACGCGAAAATTCTCGCCATCTACGAGGGAACCAACGGCATCCAGTCGATGGACCTGACCATGCGGAAGCTTCTCATGGACAAGGATTTCTACAACTACGGCGTGTTCAAGAAGAAGATCGAGGAGACCGTCAAGAACGCGAAAGGTGTCGTGGATGACAAATACGTCGACATCATCGTGAAGGGCCTGAAGAAAATCGATGAGGTCGTCGCCTACATGAAGGGCCTCATGGAAAAGGGGCAGTACCTGCATATTTTTGCGAACGCGACGCCCCTCCAGCAGGCATTCGCGATGCTCTCCTACGCCTTCATCCATCTATGGTCGCTGACCCTGGTCACGCCGAAGGCGAAGGAACTGTCGGCCGGCAAGAAGGGCGCGGACCTCGATGCGCTTCTTGCGGACAACTCCGAGGCAGCCTACTATGTGGGCCGCATGCTGTCAGCGCAGTTCTACATCGGCGCGGAGTTCCAGAAATATTTCGGCAAATGCGACTATATCCTTTCAGGCGAAGGTGCGGTCGTGAAGACAACATCCCCGATTTTCACCGGCGCCCTCGAGTAGTAACGGGCGCCCTTCGGGGCGAAATAAGGCAACAATGCATGGGCCGGCGGAATCAATCCGCCGGCCTTTTTATGCGCCCGAGGGTAGTGCGCACTTCCTTCGGGACCGGCACTACAAGGGTCTTTTCCCTGACGATCCCGCCGTAGAGGAGAGCGAGGAGCGTGACCTCGACCTTCTTCGCGCGTTTGAGGAAATGAAGTATTCGGCCGCTGTTCGGATCGCTTTCATCGAGGATGATCCCGATCCTGTTCATCACATTCCCCGACGTGAAGAGCAGGGTGATCATCGCCATTGTTCCTTCAATGCCGACGTGCCAGGTGGGGGAACATGAGAGGATTTCTTGTATCGCATCGTCATGCTCGAGATGGAAAAAACGGCAGGCGCGGCCGTCACGCAGTACGATGGTCTGCCCCGCGTCGGAGAGGCGGGAATAGAAATAGGAGCAGGCTCCCTCACGGGGAAGGGGGTCTCCCTCCTTCACCCGCCTGAATTCCCTTATAATCCCGGGGATGTCGTCTTGAAGCGGGTTTTTCCTGAATAGCATAAGGGCGTCCTCCGTCAATGTAAGACAGGCAGGATTCTATTACGGGCGACCCGACTGTCAAGCAATCATTAGGATCCCCCGGGCCGGGGGGATTCACCCCCTCTCCCCGTGGGCAAGGGGCTCTGCAGCGTCGGGTTTAAACCCGACGCTGCTAAAACACCGCCTTGAGCCCACCGTAGCAGGTGAATCCCGGCTGGCGGTATCCGAAGACCTCCTCGTATTTCTCATTTGTGAGATTCTCAAACCGGACATGGGCCTGGAGCTGGTCTATGATCCACCAGGAGAGGGCCAGGTCGACCCGGTAGTGGGGGTCTATGGGGGCGTACCAGGGGAACCGGTAGTAATCCCTCCGCTTTCCCGTATAGGTGAAGCCGAGGTTGACGTTACCCCTGGCGAGAAATTCGTAGTTGACCGAGAACCCCGCCCGGTGACGTGGCCTCCGGATCATTTCTCCGCTGTTGAAACTTTTATTGTTCGACACGGAATAGGTGTAGTGTCCGCTGAAAGTGAGATCTTCGATTGGCCTGAAGGTGGCGGCACATTCCATGCCGCGGATCAGGGCGTCGATGTTGTAATAGCGTCCCCAGCTGTCCAGGGTCGTATCGTAATAAATCATGTTGGTATAATCGATGCTGAAATAGGCGGCTTCGAGCACGATTTTTCCCTCCCAGAGTGGCTGCTCCACTCCCGCATCGAAGCTGAGGCTCCTTTCCGGTTTCAGATACGCGAAGGTGAAACGGTCATAGCGCTCGAAGTTGTTGAATCGCTGGTAGAGCGTCGGGGTCTTGTAGCCGGTCGAGAGGTTTCCCCTGAGCCTGGTTTCGGTCACCGGAAGGATGAAGGATCCGGAGAGTGAATAGTCGAAGCTCCCGGGCAGGAAGTCGGGCCTGGTATAGCGGACGCCGGTAATGATGAATAGTCTCTTCATGAGCTTCAGGTGGTTCTGCGCGTAAGCGGCCCATGTCCCCTCGCTTTTGTTGACGGGGCTCAGGGGGTCCATCGAGTAGGAGCCCCAGGTCGATGCGCTGAACCACCAGGGCATGGTATCGGAATAATCTTTCTCGTATGAGACGCCGCAGGTGATTTCATCCACCTCAAGAATCTTAAAGACGTTCCTGAATTCGGCTGCGAGGCGTTTACCCTTGAACCACATGTCGCTAAAGCCTACGGCGCCAAAGTTGAGATAGTCCTTTTCATAGAGGTCGGGCATGTCCCTGTCCCGCTGGAGCTGGTACATGTATGATGCGGAAAGATTTGCGTCCCACCAGGTGAAGAGCGGTATGCCGTAGGAGAGGATGCCCGAGAAGGAATCGCTTTCGAAAGTGCGGTTCGCGTCGTCGGTGTAGGCGCCGTCGTCGATTTCGGTCTTTGCCCCGGTATACCTGAACGCCAGGGAGAGGTGGCTGTCATGGATGGTTTTGACGCCTATCCTGGCCGATGCCGCCGTGTTTTCGTAGCCGTCCGGCCTGTTTTTTTCGAAGGCATATTTCATTCCCCGCCAGCTCGATGAACTGTCGTAGCCGCGGGAATCGGTGCGGGACACGGCGAAGCTGTAGTCCACGTCCTCCGTGCCCCCGCTCACCGAGGCCGTTTCACGGAAGGTGTAGAAGGATCCCCCTTCCATGCCCACCGCGACCCGGGGCCTACCCACGCCCTTTTTTGTAATAATGTTCACCACGCCGCCGATGGCGTCAGAGCCGTAGAGGGTGCTCTGGGATCCCCGGAGGATCTCGATCCGATCGATGTTCTCCGTGGTAAGGTGGGCGAAGTCGAAGCCGTTGCCGACAGAAGCGGGGTCGTTCACCTTGACCCCGTCGATCAGGACCGTCACATGGTTCGATGCGGTACCACGCATGTAGAGGCTCGCGACGCCCCCGATCGACGAGTTCGAGGACATATAGATCCCCGGCTGGTTCTTTAATATCTCCGCCACGGAGCCTTTTTCCGTCTGCGCGATCTCTTCCGCGGTGATGATTGTGACCGAGGCGCCGGTTTCGCGCTTGTTGATGCCGGATTTCGTGGCGGTGATGACGATATCTGAGCCGCTTTTAAAATGCCTGATCGGCGTTTCATCCGGTGGTTCAGGTGCGGGCGTTTCCCGCTCGAGGGGTGGATCGGTATCGTTAGTGACGGGTTCTCCTCCCGTATCGCCGTTCTGCGCGAAGAGCCCGCCGGAAAGCAGGAGCGGCAGGATCAGGACGGAGAGTGTGCGTGCGAATCGTTTCATTGCATCCTCCATGTGCGATGTTGTTTTTCCCCTCGAACCGCGGTCGGCGTATGCGCTGCGGTTCCGATGCGGCGTCTTCTACGGGGGATATCCCGCACGGCGGAGGGCATGGGGCATGCAAAAAGCGCACTCCCGGGGGAGTGCGCAACAGCCATAAGTGAACGTCGCTTTTCAGCGTGTTAACCGGCTCCCTTTCCTCGGGGATATCACAGTCATGGAAGTTCTGGCTTATCCGCCGGGGCGGAATCACAGTTGCGGGACAGCGCGGGATTTTCACCCGACTTCATCCAGAGTATGTAAAAGATCGATTGGTGATGGTGGGTGATGGCCCCCGGGCATGTCAATAAAAAAAAGGACTCTCCGCAAATTGTTTACGGCACTCAGCGTATTTTTATGTATTCCATCTCTGCCATTGAACCATCCTCTTTCGATGAAAAAAGGCAGTATATCCCCCGCTGGGTGAAATGAATGCTCCTGACGGGTTCGATCCGGCTGGAGACCGTCTCGCCGTCGATTGAAAGAGTGGCGTGCCTGCCGTCGTCGCTTTCGAGGAGGTACTCCCTCCATTCCGAGGTGTCGAGGGGGACGGTCCTGCCGGCAACCACGATACGGTCTTTTTTGAGTGTGAGGTAATAGGCCCTGTCGGGACCTGTGGGATACGCGAAGAGGGTCACGCCGTCCCCGCCGGTGAAACGCGCCCGTGCCGCAACGGCGAAGGCGCGGGCCGTGCCGCAGCGGGCGTAAAGACCGGTCATCGAGCCCCTGGGCGAATCAATCTTCGCGATTTTTTTGTCGCCCTGAACGAAGAAGTTGATGCCTGTATTTTCACTGCCCGGCACATGGACCCATTCCGAAGGGGTGTGCGAGTCGCTCCAGTCGGTGAAAAGCTCTTCACGCGTCCAGGATGTGGCGGTAGTCGCATCGGCGTATTTCGAGAGATCGATCGGGGCGAGGAATTTTCCGAATATCCATCCCCGGGGCCCCTTGAGGCTCGCCACGCGGTACCAGTAGTCGCGCACGTCGCCCACCTGGGTGGTGTCCATCGATTTTTCAAGCTGTATGAGTATTTCGTCCCTGGCGATTTTTCCCACGAGCTGTCCCTCCACGCCGGGGGAGGTTCTCAGGTTCACGTTGTCGCCCTCGCAGGAGTAGAGTTTCCCGGTTTCCGGGCTGGTGGGATAACGGCTGACATAGGCGAGTATCATTCGCCAGACCGTCTCCTCGTTCCCTGACACCTGAAAGGAGCCGTCCTGCAGGCCGTCAAAGAGGGTCTGTATTATGCGCGATATGTAATCGGAGTGAGGGTAGGAGTTGAAAAACTGTATCATGGCCGGGACCAGCTTGTCCGGTTCAGTCTTTCCCATGTTGATGACCTGCTCGAAACGAAGGTCCTCGATGAGGCCGCTGCCCCTGTAGCGGGAAAGGAACTCGTCGTAGAAACCTCCCCGGGGCACGATGCGGCTCCTCTTCATCGCGGGAACGAGGATCAGGTCGCCGTTGATTTTTTCGTTGAGGCGCGCGAGATATTTTTCTATTTTATTCTTTTTTTTCTGGTAATCCTTTTCGTTTTTCTTTTCCTGGGCCGAGGCCGCGAGCTCGCTGCTGAATTCTGATTCAAGCTGAAAGGCGAGGCCGTTGATCGCGCGGCAGCGGTAGTAGTAGATTTTTTCGCCCGTGTCGTAGTCCGCGGTCCGGGCGAGCCTGTTCAGCATGACGATGGCGTCTTCATAATCGCCGCCATCGAACTCGTCGATCGCCGATTCGAGATCGTCCCCGGAGAAGAGGAACACGGCGGCCACGGCGAGCAGAATGGCGAGGGCCCCGACGATGATTCCGATGATGGCTCCCTTTTTCATCTCATGCTCCTGCGCGTATGATTTCCCCGCCGGCCGGCGGGAGACTCTGTGGATGAACCGCCACAGGCGGCGATCAGAAATTCTTTTTCAGCATGAACTCGAGCAGGCAATGGCCGTGAGGGAGAAAGAGGCCCGTTGCCGCGGCGGCCGCCTCGCTGAAACAGGGGCCATGCATCGTTTCATAGGCGGTTCCCTCCCATCCGGATGATGAGTAAAGACAGAAGGGGACCGGATCCCCGGTATGGGTGCGAAGGCCGACGGGCGTCGGATGGTCCGGAAGGACAAGGAGGGAATAGTCCCCGTACTCCGAAAGGCCGTCCATCACCGGGCCCACGATCTTTTCGTCGAAGTCTTCGATGGCCCTGAGTTTGTGCTCCAGGTTCCCCTCGTGGCCCGATTCATCGGGGGCCTCCACATGGAGAAAGATGAAGTTCACGTTCGGCAATGCCCTGATGAGCGCCTCCACCTTCCCCGCGTAATCGGTATCGAGATAACCGGTCGCGCCCGGAACGTGAACCGGAATGAGCCCGGCAGCGCGTCCGATTCCGTGGATCAGGTCGACGGCGGAGATGGTGTGGCCCTTCAGGCCGTATCGGGACTCCAGCGTATCCATGGCGGGCCTTCTGCCGCAGCCCCAGAGCCAGACCGAGGTAGGCGATCCCTTGAGGCGGGTCGCGGCACCGGAGATGACGGGCGAGGATGCGATGATATCCGCCGATTCAGCCATGATGCGCCGGAGGAGGTCGGCGCCATCGCCGCGGGGAAGGTGATCGTTCACCGGGGCGCCGTGGATATCGTGAGGGGGGGTGGTGATGGGCATGCCTTCATGGGGGTAGTCCCGCCATACCAGTATATTCCGGTACGAGACGCCGGGATAAAACTCAATATCCGGGAGATCGAGGGCCTCCGCGAGCTCACGCATCACCAGGGCAGAAAATTCGGAGGATATATGGCCGGCGCTGAAATCGTGCATGACGCCCCTTTCTATCTCAACCATGTTACAGCGGATTGCAAGGTCTTTCGGGCCCAGTTCGATGCCCATGTTGAGCGCCTCGAGGGGCGCCCTGCCGGAAAAGGAAACACGTGGATCATAGCCCATGAGGGAAAGGTTCGCGATGTCGCTCCCCGGCGGCATCCCTTCCGGCACGGTGCGCACCAGGCCCAGTACGCCACGCGACGCGAGGAGGTCCATGCGGGGGGTGCGCGCCTGTTCGAGTGGCGTTTTACCACCGAGGGATTCAATGGGATGATCGGCCATGCCGTCCCCCACCAGAATGATGTATTTGGAGTTCTTAGTGGGTTTCATCTATCCAGCTGGAGCCGTCGGAATAGAATTCCTTTTTCCAGATGGGAACCTTTTCCTTGACGGTGTCAATGATATACTGTACCGCCTGGAATGCCTCGCGCCGGTGGGGAGAGGCGGCGGCGATAAGAATGCTCGGCTCGCCGATCGCGACGCGGCCGTACCGGTGGATCACGGCGCATCTTGTCAGGGACCATTTCGAGACGGCGTCCTCCGCCGTTTTTTTTATTTCCTTTCGTGCCATTTCGCCGTATACTTCATACTCGAGATAGAGAACGCTTTTTCCCCTTGAGCTGTTTCGCGCCCTGCCGACGAAGCTCACCACCGCCCCGTCGGAATCGGTGCCGGTCTCGGAGATGGTACGGTTGATGTCGATCGGTTCCTGTTGAATCTGTATGGTTATCATAGAACGCCTCTATCCTCCGCTGACGGGGGGGAATATGGCCAGTACGTCCTCGTCGGCGAGGGGGGTGTCGACCGCGCAATATTTCTCGTTGACGGCGAAAAGGAGAGTGCCGTCAAGCTCTTCCAGGGGCCGATAATTTTTTTTCATCTGACGAAGGAGTTCCCTGACCGTAATTCCTTCAGAGACCGTGAGTTCCTTCTCGTCGAAACCGCATAATTCCCTTACGCTCGCGAAGGCTTTTATCCTGATCTTCATGTCGATCCCTCGTTCATGCGCATCTCCACGGGCGTCGTGTTATGGCTTTTTCACCCTCTTGCTCCTTTTATCGAGGAACAGGTAGTGCTTGATGTAGGGTTGCAGGGCGTCTCCGAATTCGGATGCTATCACGCTTTTCTGGTCCCTGAGTATCTGAAGCAGGCTTTTCTTGGTGATATCCTCTTCAATGGTATCGATGATTATCTTGAAGCGCTTTATGACCTCTTTATCCACCGCGTCATGGGATAATTTGTTCATTTCAGCGTATAGCTTCAGTAAATTTACCTTTTTCGTTTTAGTTCTCGTTGACTTCACCTCCTGCTTAAGGGGCGATTTCTTCTTTGGTTTAACAGCCGCTTTCTTTTTTTTCGCTGCGACCCGTTTCGGCTTTGATGGCATAGACCCCCCCGATCAAACGATTAATGATCGCCGATGTTAGAACATTGCGAATGGCTGTAAACACAATTTTTTTAAAAAAATCGTACCTGCCATTTTCCATTTCTCGTCCCGATGCCCGGGGGGGGGTGCTGCACGGGCATTTTTTTGGAAGGGCGCGCCCCCGGTCGTATGCCTGAATGATGTGTTGAAAAACGAAAGGAGGAGGAGGGACGGGATGCGATTGCGCGGTATTTGATCGCACTGGCGAAGGTTTTTTCGGCCCTGACCGGAAGAAATGGCCCGGGTTTCTGCGTCGCCGGTCACTTTTCCTTTTTCAATTGATCCCGGGGGTAATTATTATGCACGAATTCTCCGATAATTTTGAATGAACGGACCCTGCCGGTTCTCGACGCCTGCGAAACGCGGGAAGATCAGAACGGAGGATCTGAAGAGCATGGCATGGGTGCGAAACCATCGGGATTCGCCTGTCCGACAATCGAAGAGGTGCGGAGTATGAGATGTTCACGATGCGGAAGAGAAATCAACAGCCTCAATCATTACTATATTCCCCGGAAAAACAGGGATGATGGTCTTCGATACTGCATATCCTGCGCGCGGGAAGAGCATATCGTCACTCTGATTTGACAGGAACCTTCACGGGCACGCCACTTCTCGCGCACCCGCGACGGCCTTTCTGTGCCATGAAACAGAGGGAAGGCCTCACATGCGGTATCACCCCGGAACCGGGCCGGGCGTATAGTTCTTGACACGCCCCTCGGTATCGACGTCCAATCCATCCCGAGAACGCGCAGATGCGAAGAATCATATCCGACATGGCGGTCCCCGCAGGGGCGATCGCGACGCTTGCCCTTTGCCTTTCATGCTCCCCGATGATGGCTGATCTGCCCGGAGCGGGAAAGGTGGGGCGGATAGTGTCGCTGTCGCCCTCCTTGACGAGGCAGATCGTCGACCTTGACGGGGGGAATCTCCTGGTGGGAGTGACATCCTACGACGGCTATCGAAGCGAGGGCGCCGAGGTCGTGGGGACCCTTCTCCAGCCGAACATAGAAAGGATACTCACCCTCGAGCCTGACATTGTTCTTTATTCCGGCGAGGACGGGCCGGTCCAGAACCTGAAAAGGCTGGGGTGGGCCGGAACCCGCACCCGGCGCTTCGAAAGAAACCGCGATTTCTCCGACATATGTAAAAACTATATCGCACTCGGCGCGCTGCTGGAGAGGGAGGATCTCGCCCGCCAGAAGGCGAATGAGTACCGGGCCCGCCTGGAGTTGCTGACGCGCGGGGCCCGGGCCGGGTCCGCACGGAGGCCCCTGGTGACCTTCTTTCTGTCATGCAGGCCCCTCATCGCCGCGTCGGCCGAGTCGTTCATCGGGCGGGTCATCGTGGACGCGGGCGGGATCCCGGCCTATTCCGGAGCCGGTATGCCGTATCCCCTGGTTTCAATCGAGTCGCTGGTGGCGGCCGACCCGGATCTGATCATATGCATGACCGGCGAGGACGATCTCCGCGATTTCATCCGCGCCCTGTCAGCCTTCGGATCAATGAAGGCGGTGGCGCGGCGGGCCATATACCTGATAGACCCGGATACGGTCCCCTTCTACACGCCGGGGGATTATGTGAAATCCGTTACAAAGGTTTCTGCCCTTATCGCCAGGGTCCCGGTGGAATGATGACGGGGAGGGAGGGGGGCGCACACCCGGGGGAGGAGTGCGAGATCGAAATGAGAGGGGAAAGAAAATGCGTGCACGATACAAGGCGTTGATACTGCTGGCCGCGGGCCTGGTCCTGGTCGCGGCGTCCCTCTCCCTCGGCACGAAAACGATCACACCTTCAGGGATGGCCAGGGCACTCATCGAGGGTCCCGGAAGCGTTGACTATTCGATACTGGTGGGCCTCCGCCTTCCGCGGATCCTCCTGGCCATGGTCATCGGGGCATCCCTTGCGGTGAGCGGGACTGTCCTCCAGTCCGTTTTAAAGAACCCACTGGCCGATCCCTATATCGTCGGCGTTTCCGGAGGCGCTGCCGTCGGCGCCACTGCCGCGATCGTCTCGCACGCCGGCCCCCATGTCGTGTCTGCCGCCGCCTTCGCCGGGAGCGTCGTCTCGATAAGCTGTGTCTTCCTGCTTTCGAGGCGGATGCGACTTGGCTCAACCGGACTCATCCTTTCCGGCATCGCTCTTGGTTTCATACTGTCGTCGTCGGTCCTCCTCATCTATGCCATGGCGAGGTCGGACCAGATTCATCGTGCCATGCTCTGGCTCATGGGCGATCTCTCGGGGGCGCGCTATGATATGCTCAACCGGCTCGGGATTATCTCCCTTCTCCTTGTCCTGGCCGTTATGGCCTTCCACCGGCACCTTGACGTCATCTCGATGGGTGAGCGGTTTTCGAAAAGCCTGGGGGTCACGGGACTGGACGTGGGGGCTCTTTTCTGGATCTCGTCCCTCCTGGCCGCCCTTGCGGTTTCCCTCGCGGGAGTTGTGGGCTTCGTGGGGCTTATCGTGCCCCACTTTATGAGGAACATATTCGGCCCCTCGCACCTCCGGCTTGTTCCCGCGGCCGCGGCAGGGGGAGCCCTCTTCCTGCTTGTCTCGGACGCCATCGGCCGTTCCATAGCCCCGCCCTTCGAAATACCGGTGGGCGTCATCACGGGTTTTCTGGGCGGAGGATTTTTTCTTATCCACATGATACGGAGGGAAAAGAGGGGATGAGCCTTTTCGAACTCCGCAACGTGGAGGCCGGGTACGGCGGGGTGCCGGTGCTGAATGACCTGACATTCTCCATCAAAGAGGGGGAATTCATCTCGGTGATCGGTCCCAACGGCGCCGGGAAGAGCACGCTCCTTAAAATACTTTCACGCGATATCGCGCCCGAGGCCGGATCGGTCGAATTCAAAGGACGCCCCCTGAAGGAATATCGCGCTCGCGACCTGGCACGGGAGCTGTCCGTCGTGCGTCAGGCGTCCGAGGCGATTGCGCCCTACACGGTGGATGAGTTCGTGCGAATGGGCAGGTTCCCCCACCGGGGGACCTTCATGCCGGAGTCACGGGAGGAGCGGAGTATCCTCCGCTGGGCGGCCGAAACGACGGGTGTAGCGGGCCTCCTGGATCGGCGTCTTACCGAGCTTTCAGGCGGTGAGCTGCAGCTGGCAAGGATCGCCCACGCCCTGGCCCAGAACAGCCGTGTCATCCTCCTGGACGAGCCGGTGACCCACCTGGACATCCAGCACGCGGTGATGATAATGGATATACTGTGGAAACTCAACAGGGACGGCGCCGCCATCGTCGCGGTGTTGCATGACATCAACCTTGCCTCCGATTACTCGAGCAGGATCGTCGGCATGAAGGGGGGGGGCTCTTCTTCAGCGGTCCCCCGGGGGAGGTGCTGAAGTACGACCGCCTCGAGGAACTTTTCGGAACCTATTGCATCGTGATGGAAAACCCCACCACGGGGCGGCCCTTCGTCTATCCCGTGCCGGGTTATGTAAAATAAAGGGCCGCGAAATTCGCGGCCCCGTGTCATCTACCATTCATCGGATTGCTTGTCGTTGTATCGTTCCCTCACCGTTGCGGTGATGTCGTCGATATAGAGGTACTCCCATCGGGCACTATTTCGTTTGGGACCCGCGGTCCGGTACTGAAGCTGTAGTATCTTCAGTATTTTTTTCTGGTTCAGAAAATCGTCCGCCTGTATGATCTGCTTGCCGAGAGGGATCTCGACCTTTTTCCATCCAAGGAAATCCACCGTAGCCAACCGTATGACGTGGTTTCGCTGGGTGGTGTCCATCAGGAGCAGGGAGAGGGTGCCCTTTGTTTTTTTGCCGTACACCCAGAAGGATATGCTTTTGCAATACTTGTCGATGACAAGGTCCTTGGCCGGCTTGATAATGAACACGTCGTCGCCCCTCGTTTTCATCTTCACTCCGAGGTATTTTTTCGACGTCGCGGTGGCCGGACCCTCGTTCCGCATCGAAATGTCCGCTTCCTGGTCCGATGTCAGGTTGAATGAAATGTTGGCCTTCGTGTAGGGGGTCGTTTCGAAGTCCTCCAGTACCACCTCCTGGTAGACGGTTGGAGCGTTTTTCTCAGTCGCGGGATTGTCCTGGGAGTAGAGCGGAACCAGGGCCGCTGCGATCAAGAGGGCTGTGATATAACGGTAGTTCATCCTGCGATCCTCCGTGCGGTAGTGGCCGGGTCTGATTGCATGCCGGCGGATGATATCGTAACCGACCGGCGGGCGATGTCAATTCATTCTTTTCAGCCGGTCCAAAAAGTAATGGTAAAAATGGAGGGAATGCGAGGAAAGTGCTTGAAAATAAAGAATTACCCGGGTATCCGTAGTCCCCATGAAAAAGCGTCCCGTATCGTGTATCGATATCATCCGCCGGATCTGAGTCCGGCCCGTCAAAATTCCCATGAACGATAGAATCAGACATGGCCGGTGCGTGACGGTCGCGCTGGTCGCGGTCTCCATTTTTTTTATGGCCGCGACGGCGCTCAAGGCGGCGCCGGTAACGAAGGCCAGGGCGGTCGGCGCCCCCCCGCCCGTCGAGTTCAACTGGTTCTGGCTTTTCTATGAGCGGGAACGGGCGGGCCCTGTCGGCACCGTGGTGGTGCGCCCCCTTTACCTGAAGCATGGCACGGAGGATTCTTTTTTTCAGGCCTCGCTCATGCCCTTTCTCCTGTGGCGCTATCATGAACCTGGATACGACAAATGGAAATGGCTCTTCGGCCTGGGGCAGGTCGACGATGTGACGCGTGGAGGAAAGCGCGATTTCGATTTCGGATTTTTTCCCCCGCTTTTTTTCGGGTTCGGCACGGAGAAGGCGAGTGAGAACTATTTCTTTCTTTGGCCCGTGGGCGGCACCCTGAAGGGAAAGTTCGTCACCGACAGGATATCCGCCTATATCTTTCCCGGCGTTCTGCTTTTCGTTTTTTTCCCCCCTGCCGCGATCGTTTCCTATACAACCCTTGCCTGGGGGGTTCTTTCCCTCCTGCCCGCATACCTCTCCTACGAGGCGGGCGACTTCAGGGCCTGGAGTGTCTTCTGGCCCTTCTTCCATTACGGGAGGGGCGGGCTCAGGGAGGAGTTCCGGCTCTTCCCGTTCTACTCGCATTTCATAAAGCGGGGTTGGTACGATAAGTATTCATTTCTTTTTGTGGTCAACTACCAGCGCTTCTACTACGCCGAAGACCTTCAGCAGACTTTTTTTCTTTTTCCCCTCTTCGGACGGAAGTGGAGCGCGTCGGGAAGGTTGTCCGCCGTGACAATTCTGTGGCCCTTCTTTTCCTGGGGCTACGACAAGCGGATAGGAGACTGGGAGCTGAACATCCCGTGGCCACTGGTGCAGTTCAAGGATTGTGAAAATCCGAAGATACGAAAGCGGATTTTTTTCCCCATCTATGGACACTATCGCTACGTGAATAATGAGACGATGTTCATCACACCCCTCTACTTCAGGCTCAGCAAGACCTCAGATCGGTTTGATTCCCAGCAGCACATCAGCCTCCTCATCTTCTGGTTTTACAGGAGGGACTACCACCGTCAGGCCGACGAGTATTATGGGAAAAGGTGGCGGTACTTCAAGATGTGGCCCCTTTTCAGCGTCGAGTACAATGACCTGGGGGACGCGTCCTTCAACATGCTCGCCCTCCTGCCCTTTCGCGACAGGGACGGCTATGAAAAGCTCTACCAGCCTTTCTGGTCGATCGTCGAATACGCCCGCTTCCGGAACGGCGAGAGGCGCCTCGGGCTTCTGTTGCGCATCTATTATCAGCGGTGGGGCGAGGGCTTTTTCCATGTAAAGATTCCGTTCCTCATTTCAGCGGGACGCGGGGAAAATCGATTGACTGAGCTGACTTTTTTTGAACATATGTTCGGATACCAGATGAAGCCGGATGGAAGGTACATGCGTCTTTTCTGGATACCGATACGAATCGGTGAGGGCGCCGTAGCGGCGAGGGGCGGGAGCGGAGAGAAAACGGCCGCGAGGGGCGGATCGCATCTGCTAGTCGAGAGGCCCCTGGACGCGGCCACGGTGACGAGCCGCTTCTCATGGAGGTGATATCCGGGCGCGCCCGCGGCGACGGAGATATGATCATGATCGTAGAAACCGCAACCAGGGGGCTCTCCCGTATAGGCCGCTCCGTTTTCACGCTCCTGGAGTTTTCCGGATTCACCATCATGCTCTTTTTTACCTCCGTTGGCTTTTTTAAAAACATCATCACCCGCCGGCGGGAGATTGTACGCCAGATGTATAACGCGGGGGTACGCACCTTCTCCGTCATCACCGTGGTGGCGCTTTTTACCGGCATGATACTTACCCTCCAGACAGGTATCGCCCTCAGGGACTACAACATGGAGGAAAACATCGGTAATGTCGTCATCGCGACCCTCACCAGGGAGATGGGGCCTTTCACCGCGGCGATCATACTGATCGCCGCGGTCGGGTCCGCAATGGCAGCCGAGCTGGGAACCATGAAGGTCTCGGAGGAGATCGACGCACTTCAGGTGATGTCGATAAGCCCGGAGGATTACCTGGTAATGCCGCGCCTGGTTGCCCTCGCCATCATGCTGCCCGTGGCGACGATCTACGTCAATGCCCTGGGTGTCATCGGCGGCGCTATCATCGCAAGGTCTCATCTCGGCATATCCTTCGGCACATTTTACCTGCACGTCCTCGAATCCCTCTGGTTCAAGCCGGCCTACGTGGGCCTCTTGAAGTCATTCGTCTTCGGAATCGTCATCTCGGTCATAAGCTGCGCCCACGGGCTCAGGGCGACCGATGGCGCCCGGGGCGTGGGGCGCGCCACGCGAAACAGCGTGGTGGCCTCGTTCCTGATGGTTCTTATCGTCGGATATTATATCACCGATATTTTTTTCAGGGAGGGGCCGTGATACTTCTGAATGAGGTGCGGAAGACCTTCAACGGGCGGCCCGTCCTCGACGGAGTGAACCTCGAGATCGAGCGGGGCGAGACCTTCGTGGTGATCGGGATGTCGGGATCGGGGAAGACCGTCACCCTGAAGCATATCGCCGGCCTTCTCGACCCGGACGGGGGGGAGGTCCTTATCGACGGCATGAGGATGAACGGGGCTGCCGGTCATGAGAAGGAGCGCCTTCGGAAGAAAATGGGCGTGGTGTTCCAGTCGGGCGCCCTCATTAACTGGCTTTCGGTGCGTGAGAACATCGCGCTTCCCCTCGTAGAGCGCCGGCATCCCGCCGATGAGATTGAGAAGCTGGTTTCGGATAAACTGCGCCTCCTCAGGCTGTCCGATGCCGGTCACAAGATGCCGGGAGAGCTTTCCGGGGGCATGAAGAAGCGGGTCTGCCTGGCGCGGGTTCTTGTGCGCAATCCCGAAATCATTCTCTACGACGAGCCGACCGCCGGGCTCGACCCGGTAATGTCGAGCGTGATCAACGATCTTATCCGGCAGATGCAGGGGGATTTCGGCGTGACCTCCGTGGTGGTCACGCACGACATGTCCAGCGCCTACTACATCGCAGACCGGATCGCCCTTCTCTACGAGGGAAGGATCATACAGTGCGACGTGCCTGAAAAAATACGCGGTTCCGAAGACCCCGTCGTTCTCCAGTTTATCAATGGTTCCCTCACGGGGCCGATTCGCGTCGATTGACAGGGGAGTCGGGCGGAAATATTTCGTACAGGGATAATTAATGGAAGCAAAGTTCAAGAATGAGGTAGTCGTGGGGGCCATTTTTCTCGTCGCCATGCTGATCCTCGGCTATTACACGATAATCATGTCGAGGGAATTTTTCGAACCCGCGACCGCCTACAGAATGACCGTGATCTTCCCGAACATCGAGGGTCTCGATATCGCAAACAAGGTCAAGATAAACGGCGTCGAGGGAGGGAAGGTGGAGGCGATCCAGCTCAGGGGCCACCAGGTCCGGGTAAGGATAAAAATGTTTACCGAATTCACACTCTACGAGAATTATACCATCAAGATAAAGAGCGATTCCCTTCTGGGTAAAAAGTTCGTCGGGATCCATCCCGGCACCCCCTATGACAGAAAAGGGGTCGCGATGGCGGTGGTGAAGGGGCGCGAAGACCTGCCCGGCACGTACGAAGACGCGATCGGAGCCATGACCGAACTGATCGACGAGAACAGGGAGAATATCCACGCGTCGATTCGAAACATCCGTGAAATAACGGAAAAGATAAACACGGGCCAGGGAACCATCGCGAAGCTGATAAACGACGACAGGGTTTATTCACAGACCGACGAGCTGATCAAGGAGCTCAGGGAAACCATCGAGGACGCGCGTGAACAGGCGCCCATTACGAGTTTCATACGAGCCGCGCTGACCGCCTTCTGATGATCTGTTCAGTCGCGCTGGTAGAGGTCCAGTATGAATTCGATGAGTTTGGGCGTGTCCACCTTGATCGGGTCGATGAACTCCAGAATCCCCGAGAAAAGAACGATGATCTGCGTGATCCTGCCGATGAACTGGAACTCTTCCTCCTTCGCAGTGTCGGTGCCCTTCATCTCCTGGATGGTGGCTGCGTATATGTTCAGGTGATTGCGGATGAATTTCCTGACGATTTCCCGGATCTTGTCGTCCTGGAAACTATAGAGGATGATATTGATCAGTATCCGCATGGTTTTTTTATCCAGCAGGAATTTTTCGATGCCGAAGAGGGTGGTGATCAGGGCCCTGTCGTTCTTGTCAAGGTCGAGCCCCTGGACGACGCCTAACTGGTCGCGCTGGATCTGGTTGAAGAACCCCTCAATGAGGGAGACGTAGAGTTCCTCCCTCGTAGGGAAGTAGTGCCGGAGGCCACCTTTCGAAAAGCCCGCTTCCCGTGCAACGTCTTCGAGTGAAACCTGCGAATAGACGTCTTTTTCAAGGCATCGCTTCAGGGCATCGATGATCTGCTTCTTTTTTTTTAGTACTTTCAGTTCTTTTTTCATGATTCACGCTTCCGCTTTCGTGCCGCTCCACGAACAGGGTATCTCCGTGGCGATGGATGTCCCGCTGCAGGGATCGGGGAAGGGGTCATAGTGGATGCACTACAGCCCGAACGGATGGTAATATGGATTATTATTACAATTTTGTAAATAATTATTTTACATTCCTTTAAAACATGACCATATTTGTTATTTTAATTGACAATAATAGGACTAAAACTCTATTTCGATGATTCGGAGTCATAATGCCCAAAAGGACTGACATAAAAAAAATATTGATAATCGGCTCCGGCCCGATAGTTATCGGTCAGGCGTGTGAATTCGATTATTCCGGTTCGCAGGCCTGCAAAGCTCTCAGGGAGGAGGGCTATCAGGTGGTCCTTGTCAATTCGAATCCCGCCACCATCATGACGGACCCCGACCTGGCCGACAGGACATACATCGAGCCGATTACCCCGGATATCGTTGAAAAGATCATCGAAGCGGAGCGTCCCGACGCCCTCCTTCCCACCGTGGGGGGGCAGACGGCGTTGAATACGGCCATGGCCCTGTCGGAGAGGGACGTGTTAAGGAGATACGGGGTCGAGCTGATCGGAGCATCCATCGAATCGATCCGGAAGGCGGAGGATCGGGAGCTGTTCAAGGAGGCGATGCTGAACATCGGCTTCTCGGTGCCCCAATCGGGGTTCGCCTCGTCGATCGATGAGGCCCTGGCCGTGATGGAGCGGATCAGCCTGCCGATCATTATCCGCCCGGCATTCACCCTCGGCGGGATGGGCGGCAACATCGTCTATAACCGGGAGGATTTCATGGATCTGGTGGCCAGGGGCCTGGATGAATCACCCATACGCCAGCTCCTTCTCGAGGAGTCGATCATCGGATGGAAGGAGTTCGAGCTTGAGGTCATGCGGGACCGGAAGGACAACGTGGTCATCATCTGTTCGATCGAGAACATAGATCCGATGGGAATCCATACCGGCGACTCCATCACCGTGGCGCCCCAGCAGACCCTGAGCGACAGGGAGTACCAGAACCTGAGAAACATGGCCATACGGATCATCCGTGAGATCGGGGTCGACACCGGCGGCTCCAACATCCAGTTCGCCGTGAACCCGGCGGACGGAAGGGTCATGGTGATCGAGATGAACCCCCGCGTAAGCCGGAGTTCAGCCCTGGCATCCAAGGCCACGGGTTTCCCGATCGCCAAGATCGCGGCGAAGCTTGCAGTGGGCCTCACCCTCGATGAAATTCAGAATGACATCACCAGGGAGACGCCCGCCTCCTTCGAACCCACCATCGACTATGTCGTGGTGAAGGTGCCCCGCTGGGCCTTCGAGAAATTCGAGGGCGCGGATTCCCTTCTCGGTACCCAGATGAAGTCGGTGGGCGAGGCGATGGCCATCGGCCGGACTTTCAAGGAGGCCTTTCAGAAGGCCCTCAGATCACTTGAAATTGATCGATTCGGATTCGGTTCCGACGGCGTACTCAAGATCGTGGAGATGCTGAAGCGCCTTCCGAAGCGCCATTCCCGCGACATCATGGAGAAGGAACTTGTCAATACCCGCGAAGACCGGATGTTTTACCTGAATGTCGCCTTCAAGATGGGCTGGACGGTGGAGCGGATCGCGCATCTCACGGGTATCGATCCCTGGTTCCTCCACCAGATCAGTGAAATCGTGGTGGCATCGCGGGATTTCACCGAGGAAGCGAGGTCGCAGGGCATGACGGTGGATGCGGTGAGGCGGATGAAGCGCCTCGGTTTTTCCGACCGCCAGCTGGGCTATCTTTCCCACCGGGAGGAGCTCAACCGGATATTCGAAAGGGGCCAGGAACACCAGAAGGAGTACGTCATCGCTTTGAAGGCGAAAGAGGACGAGGTGCGCGCCTTTCGACTCGACCGCGGCATCCTGCCCGGGTATCGCCTGGTCGACACCTGCGGCGGCGAGTTCGAGGCCTACACCCCCTACTACTATTCCTCCTATGACGGGGGGGACGAGGCCGCTGAATCACAAAAAAGGAAAATCATGATCCTGGGGGGCGGGCCCAACCGTATCGGCCAGGGGATCGAGTTCGATTACTGCTGCTGTCACGCTTCCTTCGCCCTCAGGGAGGAGGGGATTGATTCGATAATGGTGAACTCCAATCCCGAAACCGTCTCGACCGACTACGACACCTCCGACAGGCTCTATTTCGAGCCCCTCACCCTGGAGGACGTGCTCCACATATACAGGCGTGAGTTGCCGGAAGGCGTCATCATCCAGTTTGGCGGACAGACGCCCCTGCGTCTGGCGCGCGCCCTTGAAGAGAACGGCGTGGCGATCCTCGGCACTTCACCCGATTCGATCGACAGGGCCGAGAACCGCGAGCGCTTCGCCGATGTCGTCAGAAAGCTTGGACTGAACCAGCCTGAGAACGGCATCGCCTTTACCGAGGAAGAGGCCCGGGCGATTGCGACCAGGATCGGCTATCCCGTCCTTGTCCGTCCCAGTTACGTGTTGGGCGGGCGCGCCATGGCGGTGATCTATGATGAAGAGAGCCTGATAAACTATATCGCCACGGCAGTCGAACTCTCGCCCGAGCAACCGATACTGGTCGATGATTTTCTGGAAGATGCCGTGGAAATAGACGTTGACGCGATATGCGACGGGGACTGCGTGTATGTCGGCGCAGTGATGGAGCATGTGGAAGAGGCCGGCATCCATTCAGGGGATTCCGCGTGCATGATTCCACCCCTTTCCCTCACGGAGGAAATGGTGCGGCGCATTGAGGACACGACGGGCGCCCTGGCGAGGGAGCTCGAGGTGAAAGGGCTTCTCAATATACAGTTCGCCATCAAGGAAGGCCTTCTCTATGTCATCGAGGTCAACCCGCGCGCGTCGCGCACCGTGCCTTTCGTTTCCAAGACCACGGGGGTGCCCCTGGCGAAGGTGGCGGTCAGGGTGATGCTGGGCGCGAAACTGGCGGATTTCGGCCTCGACAGGATGAAGAAGATCAACTTCGTCAGCGTCAAGGAGGCGGTGCTCCCCTTCAATAAGTTTCCAGGGGCGGACACCCTCCTTTCACCGGAGATGAAGTCCACCGGCGAGGTGATGGGAATATCGGATAATTTCGGGGAGTCCTTTTACAAGGCAACCCTCGCGGCGGGTGATTCGCTTCCACTTTCAGGGACCGTGCTTCTCTCCATGAGCCACCGTTTTCGCTGCGAGTTTCTCCCCGAGGTGAGGGCCCTCCATGAGGATGGATTTGAGCTCGTGGCCACCGAAGGGACTGCCCGCTACTTCAACGAGCAGGGCATCCCGTGCGCCCATGTGCACAAGGTGAGCGAGGGCCGCCCCAATGTCATCGATCTTATGAAGAACAACACAATCGGAATGATCATCAATACCCCCGGCGGCAAGGTGGCAAAGGACGATTCCTACCAGATCAGACAGGCCGCGGTGCGCTATCATGTCCCCTATATGACCACCCTTCAGGCTGCGCGCGCCGCGGTGCGTGGGCTCCTTGAGGTTAAGCGGAAGAATGGGATTCATGTACGGCCGATTCAGGAATACCATAGAGAGGTGGTGTGAGAATGGGAACGAAGGAGTTGCTCCGGAGCGGTGAGATAGCCGAAATCATCGAACGCCTGTCAGAGCTGATTTATAACGATATCGGCAACGTTGAAAAATTTGCGGTTGTGGGCCTCCAGACCGGTGGCGTTGAGCTGGCCCGGCGCATAAGGAAACGCATCGAGACGCTTTCCGGCTCGACAATCCGGAACGGCACGCTGGATATCACCTTCTACCGGGATGACCTCACAACGAGGGGCGAGCTTCCGGCCATCAAGGAGACCTCGATCGCATTCGACATATCAGCGATGACCATCCTCCTGGTGGATGATGTGATTTTCACCGGGCGCACCACCAAGGCCGCCCTGGAAACCCTCACCTCCTTCGGAAGACCGAAAGCGATCAGGCTCTTCGTTCTTGTCGATCGTGGAAACAGGGAACTGCCGATACAGCCGGATTATTGCGGGTTCAGGGTAACGACCACCGTAAATGATACAATAGAAGTGATTATCCGTGAAGATAATTCCGGGGAGGATGCCGTACTCCTTACCGGTTCCGATTGACCCGTCGATGTAGTTGCCGGCATCAGGGGACCGCATACTTTTTCCCGTCAATCTGAATGCGGACCACCGCTGTCGACTGATCATATTTTTTAAGTCAGTTCAAGGAGGATTTCGTGGGTAAAAGCCGCGGCAGGCCATCTCGACTCGGGGGATTTTTACCCGAATCACCCGGGCGGCGCCCCATCCGTCGCCGGGTATCATGGAAATGGATATCCATCGGGTTATCGGCCGCCCTCCTGCTCCTGCTGCTTCTTATAAATCCGTGCGCGACCCACAGGTGCATGGTTAATCGCGGGCCTGCCAGATCGGAACAGGCCGCTGCGCGTGAACCCGTCGCACCTGAATCCCCCGCCGGTTCCGCGGGGCAGACCGTTCGAAAAAGGATACATACTTCCTCCCGTGAAAAAACCCCGGATAACGGCGCCGGGTTTCCCCCCGTTGAAGAGGAGTACGATTTCGGCACCAGGGTGGAACTCATCACCGAACCCCGGAAATAACGCGTGTGGGCCCAGCATCCCCGTGATCGCCGGATAGCCCCGGCCGCATGAACTCCCCCGGTGTATCCAATTTATCGTTGACTCTTCCGCGGCAAAAGGTATACTGATATCCTATTTATTTGAGTAGTATGACGGGAAAAATTCGTGAGTATCTTTCGTGACAGGCCTTCAGATAACGGGGACTTTCCTCCGGGCGGACCCGGGTGGCATCGGCTGCTTAAGAAAAATCCGTGGAAATGGCTCTCCATTGTACTGTCGGCCGTGGTGGTTGTTTTATTGCTTCTTCTTGATCCGTGCGGCTCCTCCCGCTGCCCGATCGACCGGGGTGTGGAAAAATCAGAAACTGACATAACGCCTGCGACTACCATACCGGAAACGCCCCCCGCGTCCCCGCGGCCGACTGTTCGAAAAAGGATTTATTCCCGGGCCGTCCCGCATCTTCCTTCGGGGACGGAGACCCTCCCCGAAGACACACGTGCAGCGGATCATAAAAAGAAAGGAGCTCGGTCGGAGACGTCCGTCCCTGCCGTCCCTGCCGTGCCTGACACGCTTTCCGAAACGGCCCTCCCGGTGGATCATAAGAAAAACCATGTTTCCGCTCCGGAGAAAAACCCGGAACCGGACGCCCCTCTCCCGCGCCAGGAAGAGGAAACAGATTTCAGAACCAGACTGGAAATTATCACCGAACCCTCGAAATGACGAGGGGACTCCCGTTGACCTGGCCATCTATCCCCAGGAGAGGGGATTATGCTTCGGGACGCGGTGAAATACTATTGACGAATCGGCGATCATCGCTATGATAAGGATATGGAGTTCCGTGCGCGCCTTTTTCGGCATGCCGGTATATCTTGAGGGGCGTGCATAATCCCGTGGAAAAAAAGAAAATATTAATCGTCGAGGATGAGGCCGTTATCGGGATGCATATCCGAAACAGCCTCGAAAGGCTCGGATACAGCGTGTGCGGACACGCGACAACAGGCGAGGATGCCATCCGCCAGGCAGGTGAGACCCGCCCGGACCTGATACTGATGGATATCGTGCTCAGGGGAGACATCGACGGCATCGAGGCGGCGAGCATCATGCGTGAGACGATGGACATCCCCATCGTGTACATAACCGGGAACGCGGACATCGCCACCATAACGCGCGCGCGGGCGACAGGGCCCCACGGCTACGTATTGAAGCCGGTTGAAATTATGCACCTCTTTTCCGCCATCGATACCGCCATTCATCGGCACAACCTTGAATCGAGCCTTCGTGAGAGCGAAGACAAGTTCCGGCAGATCGTCGAAACGGTTCCGTGGGGTATCGCCATACATGTTGAAGGGAAGATTGAGTATATGAACCCGACCGGACTCAAGCTGACCGGACTCGGCTCACCTGAAGATGTCGAGGGAAAGACTTTTGTGGAGTACATCCATCCGGACGACCGCGCCGAGATGCAGCGCAGGCTTTCAGTGCAGCTCGGGCAGGGGGTCGCCCTCCCGCCGATACAGGAGCGGGTTATCCTTGATTCGGGCGAGGAAAAAACCTTCGAGTTCGTGTCAATGCCCTGCATTCATCGGGGGAACAGGGGCATCATGGTCTTCTTCCAGGACGTGACCGTGAGGACGCGTGCTGAAGAGGCCATAAGGGACAGCGAGGAGCGTTTCAGGGCCCTGGTGGACAATCTGCAGGACCTTGTTTTCATAATGAAGCCGGAAGGCACTGTCGTTTTTGAGAACCCGGCCGCCGTGGCGATGTTAGGGTATTCCATGGCTGGCAAGAACGGCTTTGAATTCATCCATCCCGACGACATGCAGTCCGTTCTGAAGGATTTCAGCCAAGTTCTGGATAAACAAAACCCCCACATTCCGACGCAGTTTCGTGTGCGGCGCGCCGATGGTTCATGGATATACGTCGATGCACTGGCGTCGAACCTGATGGACAACTCGATCATTCAGGGCCTCCTGGTGGACCTTCACGACGTGACGAAGAGAGTCGAGGCGCAGAAGGCGCTTCAGGAAAGCGAACAGCGCTATCACGCCCTCTTCCATCAGTCGCCGGTGGGGGTTATCAGGTTCGATACGGAGTATGCCATCACCGACTGCAACGAGCGGATGCTGGAAATAATGAAGTCGACCAGGGATCGCCTTATAGGCCTGGACCTGCGGAACCTCCGTGAGAGAGCGGTCATCAACCATTTCAAGGAGACTCTCGAGGGCAAGTCGGTTTCCTACGAAGGGTCCTATCGGGTCACCACCAGCGACACATCCCTCTGGATCCGTTCCACCATGAGTCCCCTTCGCGATGACAGCGGCACGGTCGTTGGAGGGATTGTTGCGCTGGAGGACATTACCGACCGCAAGCTCTGGGAAAAGAAACTGCAGGCATCCGAGGAACGCAACCGCCTCCTGATCGAACATGCGGGAGAGGGGATCGCCGTAATCCAGGGATGGCATTACGTCTTCGCCAATCCGCAGTTTTTCCGAATGATCGGATACGACATGAAGGAACTAAGCGCCCGTCCCTTCGCCGAAATCATCCATCCCGAGGACAGTGAAATGATGGCTGACCGCTACCGGCGTCGAATGGCGGGGGAAGCTGATCCCGCGAGCTATGAGGTCCGTTTCATCGACGGAGAGGGCGCCGTCAGGTGGATGGAGATCAATTCCGTGCTCCTGCAGTGGGACGGTAATCCCGCGGCGCTCCTATTCGCCAGGGACATTAACAAGAGAAAACATGCGGAGGAGGAGCGCCGAAAAATGGAGGCACAGATCCAGCAGACCCAGAAATTGGAGAGCCTGGGGGTCCTGGCGGGAGGCATCGCGCACGACTTCAATAACCTCCTGATGGCTATTCTCGGAAATATCGACCTGGCCATGATGGACGTGGCGCCTTCATCTATCGCCCGCGGCAACCTTGTCGAAGCGGCCAGGGCATCCCAGCGGGCCGCCGATCTTTGCCGCCAGATGCTGGCCTATTCGGGTCGCGGACGTTTTACGAGCGAGTTGCTCAACCTGAACGATATTGTGGAGGAGATGGGGCACATGCTCGAGGTGTCCATCTCGAAAAAGGCCGTGTTGCGGCTCAATGTCGCCTCCGGTCTGCCCGCCATCGAGGCCGACGCCACCCAGGTGCGCCAGATTATCATGAATCTCGTGATAAACGCCTCGGACGCCATCGGGGAAAGGAGCGGCGTCCTATCCGTCTCCACGGGGTCAATGGAATGTGATAATGATTATCTCGCCGAGACATGGTTGGATGAGCGTCTTGAGGAGGGCACGTATGTCTATGTCGAAGTGGCGGATACCGGCGAGGGAATGGACCATGAGACCCTTAAGAGGATTTTTGATCCTTTTTTTACCACGAAGTTCACCGGCAGAGGTCTCGGGCTTGCGGCGGTACTCGGGATAGTACGGGGGCACCGGGGCGCCATAAAGGTCTATAGCGAGAAGGGGAAGGGCACCACCGTCAAGGTACTTCTTCCCGCCGCACGGCGGCCCATTGAGGCTGCGGACTGGGATCACAACAGGGTTGCCGGGTGGAAAGGAAGCGGGACTATCCTTTTGGCCGACGACGAGGAGTCCATCAGGAACCTCGGCAGGCAGATGCTTGAGCGACTTGGTTTCAGAGTCGTAACCGCGTCGGACGGACGCGAAGCGGTGGATCTTGTACGGGAAGACCCGGGTTCCTTCGATTGCGTGATCCTTGATCTCACCATGCCGCACATGGACGGGGTGGAGGCATTCAGGGAAATACGGCTTATCAGGAATGATATTCGTGTGGTGATTTCGAGCGGATATAACGAGCAGGAGGTATGCCAGCGATTCGTCGGGATGGGCCTTTCAGGGTTCATCCAGAAGCCGTATCATCTTGCGGATCTTTCCTCCAAACTGAGGGAACTATTCGGATAACCCGGATCGATACATGCATGCGTACTATGAAGGCATGATGAAATCGGGCCAGGAAACAGGGCCCTTCCTTTTCAAACAGGAAGGGGTTGATGATAATACGTATAGAGGGATGAATCGCTCGATGTCGGCGTCGCCGCGTTCCTCAAGGACCGGATGGTCACTCACATTAAGATCACCGATATGTTGTACCGCAGTTTATTTCTCGGAAAGGGGCTCGGGTTGAGAGGGGCACGCTGCATGATTGTTAAAGGGGAGACAGACCCGTTGGAACGGGCGTCAGTTGCCGTAACGCGAGAGGTCCACCGGGACCAGGTATTCTTTTACCATCACGATGTCGCCTATCCACTCGGCCGTATCCGCGTCGGCTAAATTGTCAAGTACGTCCGGCACAATGCTGTTTCTGGCGTAATCCACGTCGGCGGCGCCGTCTGATAGTATGGAGGTGTATCTTCGCGTCAGGTAGGTGGGAGCCTGGGCTTGCTCCTCGTTTTCCCATCTGTGGCTGTTGATCAAACCGGAACCGTTCTGCCACTCCACGGTGCCGAATATATCGGACGAAAAGAATATCCTCTCGATGATGTTGCCACTGTCAAGGTATATCACCAGTGATTTTGCGACATAGTCCTGTTTCAAAAAAGAAGCGAAGGATATCTTCCCCCCCGATTCGTTTATCTCCAGGGATATCAGTTTTATTCTATTCGCGCCGTTCATTGGCCATCCGTATCCGATATATCAGCGAAACCTGTAATACAAGCGGACTTTTACCGGGATATGACACTGTCGAGATATGTTCCCATCCACCGTATGAAATCCTTTTGAGGTTGACGGATTTCCTCGGCGAAACGGTTGATATGAATAATAATTATTTAGTTCGTCAAGAATTAATCGTATAATCCGGATTTTTTCATTGCAAGGGGATTAATTATTGACTGGATAGCCATTTCATCATTATGCTAAGTTTGCAATGCTGTATTAAAAGCGCCAAGGCGATGACCGGGGCGCGGGAGTAAGCAAATGGCCTTTACCAGAACAATCATTCCGACGGAGCCCCCCCGTGACCCGGCGCTTTTCGTTGAGACGATTAATTTCAGGCATGGCCTCATGCGACATCTCTTCCACGGGGTGGTTGTTACAGGAATCGGTTGCCTCTTTCTCCTTTCGGCCTTAACCGGGACATACGAGACCGGTCTTATGGTGTTCAAACTCTCTTGCTTCGCGGTGCTCGGGTATGCAGGGGCGAGGTTGTTCCTCAAATACGCAAGGGAAAGGCGGGCGAGGGTGCAGGCCTTCTCATCCGGCGTGCTTCGGTGCGCAACCGTGGTGAGTCACGGGAGGGCCTTCGTGACCTGGAAAAGCGGGAGAGACTTCACCCTCATCGTCCAGTTGAAAATGGAGAATGGGAGGGTACTGGAGAAGAAAATCCGATCCGAGGATCGACTTCTCCATGAATTGCACCCGCTCCACGACGAAATCGACATTCTCGTGGACGGGGAATCCGGTTCGATTTTTGTTCCTGCCGAGGCGAGTCTCATCCCTTCATTCGAATAAACGATGACGTTATATCCGCAACCGTACGGATGAAGCCGACGTGCGCCGATTCACCATAAACGGGGGTGCGTCATGCAAGAGGAAGATATTTTCATCCGCGAGAGCAGGGGAAAGACCGTCTGCCACGTTCGTATCAACGAATCGGTAGTCAGGGACGAGAGCAATCTGATACATATTGATTTGGGTTCATGCGTTTCGGTGTTGTTATGCGGGATAGATGCCGGCAGGAAGGTCTGGCTCGGTGCGAACCATCTTTTCAAATCGCGCATAGAAAACAGCGACATGGCCCTCGAACAGGTGGCCGATCTTTATAACCGGATGATCGAAAACGGGGTCACACAGGTGCGATGCCTCGGTCTCTTCGGTGCCGGATACCGGGAAAAAAGCCTCGCCAGGGAAGTGGCGCAGTTAAACGTACGTACGGTCCTCGAGGCCCTCTCGCTTTACAATCTTACCGTTGAACTTTTTCAGACCGGCTACGCGCAGGCTATCAGGGTGCTCAAGTCGGATCTCATGGGCAGCTTTCTGATAAGGCACCAGCGACTCGGAGAACGTGATTCAAGGGTCATCGAAATCCCTCTTGAGCAGCTTTTCCCCAATGATTGAGAGCTGATAAAACAGGCATACTCCGGCGGAGCGGGGGGACGAAAATACCCTGCCGATTTTTTTCCACAAATCACACAACACGAGACATAACGTATCCAAAAGTATTAATGGATGCCACTCCCTCCGGTCGATTTATAAATCAGAGCCTCAACATGGCCGCACCTCCCCACGGGCGGCGGCGGAACCCGCAACATTGAAGGCGATGATTAATGGAGGGACGGCACGATGGTCCCGGAGCACCGGTACGTCACAATCGATGAAACCGCCTCGTTTCTCGCAGTTTCATCCGCAACGATTCGTAACTGGGTACGTCACGACTACCTTCGTCCGGAAGGCCGGAATAGCGGAGTCAGGTTCCGATACGATGATGTGCGGGATCTGCGTGAGAGGATCAGGAGCGGGGCCCTCCCGAGACTTCTGGGACGGGCGAATAAGGCGGGGGCGAAAAAAACCTTCATCCCTGATGAGTACCTTCGCGACCGCTCCTGCATCGGAAAACTGGAGGAGGCCGTCACCCGGATAGGGAGAGCCGGTGTCGACTGCGAAAGAGCCGTTTTTATTTTGAGCCTGTCACTTGCCTTTCGTTGCATGGGATGGGATCGCCGCGACATGCGTTCCTTTCTCGGCGATGAATTCCGTCCACCGGAAAGGAACCGTCTCGGTCGTGAACTGGAGTGCTGGCACGCGGCCCTCGGTCGTTTTACGTTTACGAAGGAACAGTTGTCTCTCCTCGATCTCTATCTTCCCGAGCAAAGGGACGCCCTCGGACTGATCTACCAGTCTCTTCTTAGAGAGGGAAGGAAGGCTCGAGGGGGGGCCTATTACACACCTTCCGATATTGTCGATGATATGGCGAGATCCATGACGTGCACGGGCGGAGGGGGAGCAATCCTCGATCCCTGTTGTGGGACAGGGCAATTCCTTCTGGCTTTCGGGAAAATAACCGGGGATCCCGAAGGCCTTCACGGTTATGATGTTGACCGTATTGCCGTGAGAATCGCCCGAATAAACCTGATGCTTGAGTTCAAAGGGCTTGATTTCGATCCGAAGATATATCATTCCGATTTTCTCTTCGATGCCGGCCGTAAGAGTGAAGGCGGATTCGACATTATCGCGACAAATCCGCCGTGGGGTCTTCATTACTCCAGGGATGAGCGTGAGCACCTGAAACAACTTTTCCCGGAAATCAGCTCCCTTGAATCATTCTCATGCATCCTGAGAAGGAGCATTGAATCAGTCCGTGACGGGGGACGGCTCTCCTTCCTGCTCCCCGAGTCGATCATGCATGTAAAGGCACATGGTGAAATACGCGACTACCTGTTGCGCACGACGCGGATCGAACGCATCACGCACCTGGGTCGCGTGTTTAAAAATGTTTTTACGCCGGTCATACGGATCGATCTGCAAAAGGGCGGGCGACCGGGCAAAGTGCTGCATGATTCAGGAACGAGGGTTCACGCGGTGAGGCAGACACGGTTTTCAGAGAACGCCGATCGGGTTTTCGATGTCAATATTGACCATATGGACGCGAAGATCATGACAAGGGTTTTCGGGCATCCCCATGTGACCCTTAAGGGGAGGGCGGAATGGGCCCTGGGAATAGTGACGGGAGACAATGCCAGGTTCCTTCGTAACGGGAGGGAAGAGGGCGAATGCGAACCGATATGGAAGGGACGGGATGTCGATCACTATTTCCTGAAAGAACCTGACTGTTTCATCCGATTTTCACCTGCACGATTCCAGCAGTCGGCTCCCGAGTGGAAATACCGTGCGCGGGAAAAACTCGTATACCGATTCATTTCGAAACGGCTTGTCGTCGCCTATGATGACGGAGGTCGCCTGACGCTCAACAGCGCGAATATCATTCTTCCGAAAAAGGGCGACTATCCCATTAAAGCGGTGCTGGCCCTGTTCAATTCATCGCTCTACCAGTTTCTTTTTCAGAAAAAATTCTCATCCCTCAAGGTTTTGAGGGGACACCTGGAATTTTTACCGCTGCCCCTCTGGACGGCCGATTCTATTGCGCAGCTCGAAATTCTTGCCGAAGGGGTTCTCGGGCATAACGTCAACATGTCGGAGGTCGATGAATACGTCATGAAGGGTTATGGATTGAGCAATGTCGAGCGTGAACATCTGCTGGGGGGGCTGGAGTGATGGCATGCAGGCCGTCGTTATGAATGCCCCTTGAAAATCAGAAAAAGTAATTGCTTGTCGCAATGGATCCGGGTATGATGGGCAAGTAATGAAACCGCGTAGTGGTTTTCCGCAACAGGCTTATTGTATGATAGAAAAATATACCGGGTGAGTCCGTCGCGATGATCGACGTATATTCTGAACAATTCGGCATTGTTTCAGTCATTCATTTGAGTGGCATGCTGACGCTTGAAACTATCATGGACGCCGAAGAGGCGTGGTCTGAGCAAATGGATAACGATCCGGATGTCATCGCGATCAGTTTCATGAATGTAGCGCATATCGACTCGATTTCGATCAACCATCTGTTCAAGCTGTCCGAGAGGGCGGCGGCCAGGCGGATGAAACTCGTACTATATGGTGCGAACGATCATATAATGAATCTATTCAAGCTCGTGAAGCTTGACATGGTTGCCCTCCTGATGACAAAGCAGGGATTTGAATCGGAATATATAAAGGGTACCTAGGCGGCGCTGCCCGCGTCCTCCACTTCCCCGATCTCGCCTTCGAGAAACCTTATTGCCTCCTGAAAATCATCAATGAGCCTGTCAATATGCCCTTCTTGATAGTCGGATGTGAGAATGGGTTTCCCGATGATAAGGGATACGGCCCCCCTGTTGATGAGAAGCGAATCCGGCTTCAATGTTTTCCCCGTGCCCTGAATGAATATCGGGACCAGCGGCACTCCTGTTTTCAGGCAGAGGTGGAACAATCCCTTCTTGAAAGGCTGGAGTTTTCCGTCTCTGCTTCTGGTGCCTTCGGGGAATATGGCGATCCTGCTTCCCTTCCGTATCTGCTCAGCGGCTTCATCCATGCTGGCGATCGCCCTTTCCCGATTGCTTCGATCGATGGTGACATATCCGTTTATTCTCATGTGAGCGCCCAGGAAGGGAATTTTCATCAATTCTTTCTTGATTATCCATCCGAAACGGACCGGCAATTTAGCACAGAGGACCCAGACGTCAAAAAAACTCTGGTGGTTTGAAGCGAAAATCTGGACTTCCTCTTCGCTTACATTTTCCATGCCATGGACCCTTACGTGAATGCCACAGGCCCAAAGGATCGTCTGTCCCCATCGCTTCATGCAGAGGTGCGAGAGGGTTCCGTCGGGACTTACGATGACGGAAAGAATTGAAAGGGTCCCACAGAGAATTGTGCTCAGGACGATGAATGACCAGGATAACAGGGATCTGGTATAACTCATGATAATCATTTGGCTTCCCCCGGAACATGAATGGTATAGCCGGCGCCGAATCCATTTCAAAAACAGGAGGCGCAATAAAGGCACGGAGCCATGTATCATACATGAACGTGGGTATCAATAATAAAAATATTTACATGATAATCTACAATCCGGCGTATCTATCTGGAAGAGTGATGGTATTATTGAATAGTGGAGGTATTTGAATTGACTTTTTTATGCAGCCATCGGATATTTTTCCGATATTGACCGCCATGGGGAAGACCGGTTTTTGAATTACTGTGATTGGCCCCGTGGTGATGGTATCTGTGAAATCCACCTCGTAGCGGGGTTTTTTTTGATACAGCCAATCCGGCATTATGGCTTGATGGGACGTTCATTCCTATTTCCCCTTGTAGTCGCCATCGCGGGTATCATCTTCGTTGGTGCCGCACATTCCTGCCGTGAACCTGCAGCGCCTGGAACGGTTGGGCTTGAAAGCGCTGCATTGACGTCAAAGGGACAGAGGAGGATTGTACTTCAGGTACCACCGGAAGCGAGGAACATCGGCCTCTTCGTTGATTACCTGGAAGATAAGGAAGGACGGCTTTCCATTGATGATGCAGTTTCGTCCGCATCGGACCGATTCATAAAATCGATTGACACCATTCCCAATTTCGGCCTTTCCCGTTCCGCCTATTGGATACGTTTTACCATTGTGAACGGGACGGTCATGCCGGCATACTTCGACCTTGTCATTGCCTATCCCCAACTCGATGAGATTCTCCTCTTCGAGCCCGACGGCCGGGGCGGATATCGTTCGAGAAAAGCGGGCGACAGGATCCCCTTCCGCGACAGGGAGATTCAGCAGATACCCCATGTTTTCCCGCTCATTCAACAGCCAGGCCCGGCTACATACTACATGAAAATCAGGTCCACCACTTCATTATGCATCCCAATCTCGATTCTTTCCCGCGAGTACATGTATCGAGACGCCATGGTCGATATCGGCCTCAATGGCGTTTATTACGGAATTCTTTTCATCATGATGATGTACAATATTTTTATATTTTTTTCAGTGCGGGGAAGGGAGTATCTATTATATGTGCTCTGTATCGCGGGTTTTATCCTGGCTTCCCTGGCCATGGACGGATACGGGGCCCGCTATGTCTGGCCGGATAATCCCGATCTCTCGGTAACAAGCATTCACCACCTTATGCTCAATGTGCTCTATCTGTTGTTCACACGTGAATTTCTGGGGACCCGAGCCACTACACCTGGGCTCGACAACCTTTTGCTGGCGAATATCGCCCTGGGTGCCATGGGATTTGTCGCTAATCTTTTTTTTCTGAACAGCCTGGAGATGGTGATCCTTTCCGTAGTGTACACCGGAATAACCATTCTGTTGGTGATAGTGGTTTTGGGGATTATGCTTGTCCGGGGCAAGGGTCAGGCAAGGTTATTTTCGGCTTCATGGCTTTTGTTCCTCATGGCGATAGTGGTATATATCCTGAGAGCCTTTGCGATTCTTCCGGTAAACATCTATACAATGTCGATATACAAGCTGGCCCTGGTCGTTCAGATGCTCATATTCTCCTTCGGACTGGCCGACAGGATCAATCATATGAGGAAGAGGCTTGAGTTGGTGAACCGCAATCTCGAGCTGGAGATGGTCGAACATGTCCGTGACAAGGAGGCGTTGAAAAGGAGCGAAGAGCGGTTCCGGGGAGTAGTGGAACGGAATTTTGACCTGATATTCACAATGGACAGGGAGGGGCGTATTACCTATGTGTCACCTTCGATCACTCCCCTCGCCGGTTACAGGGCCGATGAAATCCTGGGAAAATCATTCAAGGATTATCAGTCTGATGATCTGATGGAAGTCAGCATGTTGATGTTCGGAGACCTCCTGAAGGGGAAGGATGTGGTAGGATTTGAGGCCACGATCCAGAGAAAGGACGGGATACGCATCAGCCTTGAGATCAATATTTCTCCTGTAATAATTAACGGCGATGTGACGGGATTTCAGGGTATCGCGCGCGACATTACGGAGAGGAAACTCGCGGAAGAAACCCTCATGGAGGAGAAGGAACGGCTCTCGATCACCCTCCGATCCATCGCCGAGGGTGTCATCGCGACTGATACGAGGTTCCGGATTCATCTGATGAACAGCGCAGCGGAGGAGCTGACCGGATGGCCGCAGATGAAAGTGATGGGAAGGCCCCTTAATGACGTGCTGGTGCTGGTTGATCGTGAGACGAGAGCGAGGAAGGATTTCGCAAAAACTGGCATTACAGGTCTTCGCGATATTGCGAAGTCCGGTTCGGTTCTGATCAGGAGCGATACTACAGAGCGGATCGTTTCGGAGAGGGCGGCATCGATCCGGGACCGCTCGGGAAGGGACATCGGATACGTATTTGTAATAAGGGACATTACCGAAGAGGTCAAGTTCCGAAGTGAATTGCTTAAAATGGAAAAGCTTGAATCGATCGGCATACTTGCCGGCGGGATCGCCCATGACTTTAACAATATTCTTACAGCTATTATCGGAAATATTAACCTTGCAAAGTTGATTGCGCCGGAAAGCGGTCGGATCCGTGAGATTCTGAAGGACGCGGAACTGGCATCCATACGGGCCCAGGAACTCACCCAGCAGTTCCTTACATTTTCCAAGGGCGGAGCGCCGGTACGCCGGATTGCATCCGTCGAGGAGATTATCCGGGATTCATCCAGATTCATCCTGAGGGGCTCCAATGTCCGGTGTGAATATAATTTTCAGGAAGGTCTTTGGTCTGTTAATGTAGATGTGGGCCAGTTCAGCCAGGTAATACAGAATCTTGCGATAAACGCGGATCAGGCGATGCCTGAAGGAGGAGAAATTACCTTTTCAACTGAAAATTTTCTGGCAGGGCCTGACACGAATTTACCACTTTCTCCGGGCCGGTATGTCAAGATCATGGTGACCGATAGCGGAGTCGGAATCCCCCCGGAGAACTTGTCCAAAGTCTTCGATCCCTATTTTACGACAAAGATAGACGGCAATGGCCTGGGACTGACCAGCACCTATTCCATAATTAAGCGCCATGACGGGCATATTTCAGCGGAATCGCGTCTGGGATCGGGTACATCTTTCAATTTATTTCTTCCTTCCTCCGATTTCCAGGAGAGGGAGGAGGAGGAGAAGAATGATGCCCTATCCCATGCCACGGGGAAGTTGCTCTTCATGGATGATGATGAGGCCGTAAACGTCACTGCAAAAAAAATGCTGGAACACCTCGGCTTCACAGTGGAGCTCGCGCCGGGCGGTAGACAGGCTGTGGATATGTATGAAAAGGCGTTGTCCTGTGGAGATCCATATGACGTGGTAATATTGGACCTGACCATTCCCGGTGGGATGGGAGGGAAGAAAACGATCGAAAAGCTTGTCGCCATTGACAGCAATGTTAAGGCCATCGTTTCAAGCGGATATTCCACCGATATGATCATGGCGAACTACAGGGATTTCGGTTTTAAAGGAGTGATTGCGAAGCCATACCGTATTGAGGAGCTCTCTCGCGTACTCGAGCAGGTGATAAGAGGGGGGTGAAAAATGCAACTTGTGTTTATTCATGGAGCCGGTGGTTCGGAAGCGACATGGTGCTGTCAGACATCTTATTTCAATGGTAGCGAAGCCCCGGGTCTTCCTGGTCATCCAGAAGGGTCGCCGCTTTCAAGCATTGAAGAGTACAGTGCGTGGATTCACCGATATCTGGAAAAGAGAGGTTACCATGAGATGGTTTTGACCGGTCACAGCATGGGTGGCGGGATCGCTATTTCATGCGCGCTCTTGTATCCTGGAATGCTCTCCGGCCTGATTCTTGTTGGAGCCGGTGCGCGATTGAGGGTCAATCCCGCCATTATAAGACTGTTGTCGGAGAATAAGCACCAGCCGCCCGATTGGTTCAGAGGAATCGCAGCTCCAATGTTAGATAGAGTGGAGTCTTCCGTTCGCACCATGGTGCTGGATCGGCAATGCAGTATGCCGATTACAACTCATTTGAATGACTTTCTCTGCTGTGATTCCTTTGATATGATGGAAAAAGTAGGGGCGATAACTATTCCCGTCCTTATCATATGCGGCGAGCAGGATAGTATGACCCCGGTCAAATATTCGAAGTATCTGGCTGATGCGATCCCTCATTCCCATCTTGTTGTTATACCGGAAGCTGGCCATTTTGTTTTTCTTGAGAAACCGGAGGTGGTCAACAGGGAGATCGAAGCCTTTCTGTCGGATATTGGGTCTTAATAGAATCTGCGAATTACGCTTTTACCTTAAAAAAGAAGCGTACAGGATGTTTTTTGGTATTCCCCACTATTGTATCCAACAGGTAACTCCGTCGAGAATAATTCTCGAAAACACATATGAATTAATCCGATAGGTATCGATTATTAATGTACCATTACCTACTTTTTCATCCAGATATTTATCGATGGCGAGTGAAAATAGAAAGGAGACCGAGTGCTTGCAAACCTTCCGGAGATCCAGGAAAACTCATACTCTGCGGGAGAAAGCATCACGTGAAGCATTCGCGGATTATGCCCGGCACGTGTGCGAAGAAAAGGGCGCGCATCGCCGCGACACCCCGTTGTGATTGCATCGCCGGCCCGGTCTTTTCAGAAGAAGAATGAAGTGGACGCCGGTCGCGGTTCAGGCCCGTTACTGTGCTGACGGCGATTCATCGAGATTCTGGATGAGGCCCTTCAGTTCACCCGCCTTATCGTTCAATATCCTGATGAATTGATGGATCTTCGAGTTGGAGACGGCGATGTCGTTGGCCATGTTGGCGAGGTTTTGTATGGTCAATGCACCCTCCAGCATGCCGTTTTTCTGTTCACCCGTGGCGACCGAAATGACCCGGGACTGCTCCTTTATTATATCGGACTGGGTCACCAGCTGGTTGATGGCCGCTTCCTGCCTGGACATGGCGGTTTTGACCGTGTCGATCTGATCGTTGATGCTGTTGACCAGTTTCGCCACGTCGCTCGTGGACTGTTTTGTCATGTTTGCGATTTCTATTCCACGTCCGATGTCCACGGATATTTTCTCCACCTGGCGTGCTATCTGCTTCGAGTTGTCCGACGTGGCGGTGGCGAGCTTTCCGATCTCGTCTGCGACCACGGCGAACCCCCGGCCATGCTCCCCAGCCCTGGCGGCCTCGATCGCGGCGTTAAGCGAGAGAAGGTTGATCTTGTCTGATATGTCGTTGATGAGAGATATGATATCGGTGATGGCCCTGCCGCCCACGTTTATAATCTCCATCATCTCCGTCATCCGGGTCAGGTCCGAGTCGGTTTTCTCGGTGAAATGAATGATGTTCTTCATGCTTTCCATGACCGCGTCATTGGTGTGCTTCACCTCCACCTGGGTGTCGGTCAGGATGGCGGACATCTCGCGTATCCTTTCGCCCTCCCGTGCGAGCATTGACATCGAGTGGTCGATCGACTCGGTCGAAGAGGTGAGCTCTTCATAGGAGGCGGCCATCTCCTCGGCATGGGCCGCCTGGTTCTGCGCGACAAGGCTGAAGGTCTCGACGATTTCCGACTGTTCCATGCTGACCTGGAAGAGATCGTCCGACATCGTTTCCGCCTTTTCAAATATCTTCAGAAGATCCTCCGTTTTCTGTTCCAGACTTCCTGAAACGCGCTTCAGAGAGGCGGTCATCATCGATATCCTGTCCGCCATTGCAATTGAGAGGAGAACCGACTGGAACGCGGCGCCGATTAAAACCCCGTGCTTGGTCATGAAGGTTTCGGGAAGGATCGCGAAGGTTTTCAACCCGTATATCAAATCACCTGCTATGAGGGCGAACCAGGAAATGAGAAAAAAAAGCGCGGGCCGGTATCCACTGCGCCAGACAAGAAACGCCCCCAGCAGGAGAACCGGGGCGTAGAGCACCATCAGCACGACGGTGAAGATGATCGCGATGAAATAATCGACTGCAAGCGCCAGAAGAAGGGCCAGGAGCCCGAGGCCGATGAAGCCGAAAAGGATCCTGTCGATGGCCGGAACGTTGGTTTTTGTGCGCAAAAAATCGCGGGCGAAGAGGGCGCTGAAAATGGCCACCAGGCCCACAAAGAAGGGCACCGCCCGCTTCCCCCACCAGGGGTACCCGGGCCAGAGATACTGGTAGGCGATCCCGTTTTCAGCCATGATGAAAATGACGAATGCCGCCATGTAGAGGACCAGGAAGAGGTAGCTCCGGTCCCTGGTCGAGACGCAGATGATGGCATTGTAGAGGACCATGATGATGATGAAGCCGTAAAAGAGCCCGAGAAAGAGCCTTGTCCAGGAAGCGCGCCCGGCATGAGCCTCGTAGGTTATCAGCCTCATCGGAAGGGCGAAGGAATCGCGGGTTTCCACGCGAAGATAATAGACATTATCGATTCCCGGTTCGGGGCTGATTCTGTAAATGATATGCTCGCTGCGTATTTCACGAACGTTGAACGGGAGGAGTTGCCCCTGTTTTCTTTCCTCGAACCCGCCGTCTTTCGGCACGAAAAGGGACACGTGATCGAGGAGGGCGTATTCAATCGAGAGGAGCCGTCCGCCGCCGTTGTTTCCGGGATTGATGGCGAACCTGAACCAGTAGACGGATCTCGTGTAGCCGAAGTTGACGAAAGAATCGGGGGAAAGGTCGCTCCGGAACCTGCTCCGGAAGGCGGGCGACGAGATGGCAGCTATCGTGAAACGACCATCTTGGTCTTCAAGATACGAGATGAATCTGCCTGTCAGTTCCTGGTCTCCGGTTCCCGGCTGAATCCTCAGCACATCCTGGGCGGCCAGGGGGGCGGTAAGGACGAGGATGATGATTGAAAGGATCAGTATTCGCGGTTTCGGGATAATCGTTGTATTTTTGACCGTCGTCATTTCTCTACAGTTCCATTTATTTATACCATGCGCCATTGCCGACATGGCGTCAAGGATAAATGATAGGCCTGCCGCAATAAGTGCCGGCCAGAAATCTGATTACCGTCCAACCATCTCTTCGGGGACTCCGTGAAAAACAACAATCGTTATGCGTTTGATGCGGCACTGCATGCGAAATGATGCAGTGGAGGTTTCCGGGAAAGCACCCCGGCCGTGCGGTTTTATTGTTGATTTTTTCAATGCCTGGCTGTCACGGTGGTGCACGATGATTAAGGAGGCGAGGGTGATACCCGTCATTACCATTGTGGGGTGGTCCGGAAGCGGCAAGACCACGCTCCTGGAAAAGCTGATCCCGGAACTCGGGCGCCGGGGCTATCGCGTTGCCACGGTGAAGCACCACGGGGGCGGATTCGAAATGGATCGTGAGGGGAAGGATACCTGGCGCCACCGAAAGGCGGGCGCGGTCTGTACCGTGTTATCCTCGCCTGAACAGCTGGCCCTGGTGCGGGACATGGATCATGACGCTTCCCTTGATGAAATCAGGCTGAGTTTTGTGCATGACGCTGACATTATCCTTGCCGAGGGTTTTAAATCGGAGAGGATGCCGAAGATCGAGGTGTTCCGGGGCAGTCCCGGGATGGAGCCCATCTTCGCCGCTAGTGACGAGCTGGTAGCCATGGTAAGCGACCGCCCGTGCGAAACCACGGCTCCCTGCCTGGGACTCGACGACATTGCGGACCTCGCGGACCTGATCGAGAGCCGGTTTCTTGCTGAATAAATTTTAAAGGCGCCCCGCAGTTTCCGAACGGCAACCCCGGGCGCCGATCCCCGGGAGATACGCCATGACGGCCGATAACGGCTTTCTAAAAAACTGTTTCGCCCTCACGGGATCGATCAGTACCGGCAAGTCCGCTGTGGCCGCGATGCTGCAGGACCTGGGAGCGCACATCATTGATACCGATCTGATAGCCAGGGAAGTGGTCGAACCGGGGAAGCCGGCCATGGAAGAGATCAGGCGGCATTTCGGCGGGGAAGTCATTTGTGATGACGGGACACTGAATCGCGAGAAACTTCGTGAAGAGATCATCCGCGATCCCGATCGGAGAGAAACCCTGAACCGGATCACCCATCCCAGAATCAACGAGGTCGTTCTGGATCGGATCACGCAATGTAACGAAATGAACGATGGTATGCCGATCATCATCGACGTGCCGCTTCTTTTCGAGTCCGGATGGGAGAGGTTTTTTCCCCGCATCATTCTTGCCTACGCACCGGTCCCGGTGCAGACGGATCGGCTTATGGCGCGGGACCGCCTTGACCGGCATACGGCGGAGCTCACCATCGCCGCGCAAATGAGTATCGAGGAAAAGAAGGGGAGGGCGACCTATCTTATTGACAATTCGGGCGCCCTCGACGACACCAGGAAACAGGTGAAGGTGCTTTTCCGCACCCTGCTCGAAGCGACGGGCGGCCGTTGACGTCGACGGCGCTGCAATCGGAGGAGACCGTCAGAAGCCCTTCCAGACATTGATCTCCGGGTTGTCGTTGCATGTGCGGCAGAATACGTGCACGTCGCCGTTTCCGCACCCGTGGCACCAGATGTCGAAGACCCGACAGTCGCCGCAGAGGGGCTTGTCGCACCCGTCACAATAAACGATCGCCTCTTTCTTCCCGCAGACCCCGCAGCAGATGTCGTGCGCGAGACGGACCCTGTTCATCGATCCTCTGTCCCTCTTCCTTACCGCGGGTCAGGTCCTTTCCATTTCTCCGGCGAACCATAAAGGACGAAGGGCATCGGGTTCAGGGTCCCGCCGCTGGCGGCCATAGCTCCCATCCCGATATAGAGGCGGTCGTTGATTTTCCTGATCTCGTCGCGCATCGAGTGGAGCAGGATGCCGTTTTTGTAGGCGCTGTAGTCGAGATGAAAGGATTCCCTGTCGTCGTAACTCGATTTTTTGATTGAGGTTTTCATTTTTTTTGAACGCGCAAAGGTATCCTTTCCTTCCGTGCTTTTACGGAAGATATTATACCCGAAGCCTTCGATCGGGGAAAAGCCCTTTCCCTCCCAATGGCCGGGTCCGAAGAGGTATGCCACGTAAAGGTTCGATGCCGGACCGAGGAGACCCCCTCCCGCCATCATAGACCGGTATTCTCCGTTCATTTCCTCGTAACGGGGTGCGGAAGCGGCGTAGAATAACTGCATGACCGAGGCGCGGGATAGCCGGGCGATGTCTTCGGTCCCGGCACTGGCAGCCGGAACCCCGAGGATGTCTTCCACGCTTTTTCCCTTGTAGGCTCCCCCTTTCTGGCATATGTTGATGCCGGTCATGATGACGGAGGCGAGGACCAGGGCGCCGATGGCCGCGGCCGTGATTTTCAATGCTTTCATGATTTTACTTCTCCCTTTTATGGTGATATGATTGTCAAGAAAACTGTCATGCTCGCTTTTTTTCCTGGGGATCCGCTGCATCGCCCGTTCGGCCATGGCAGTGATGGTGAGGCTCGGGTTGACGCCGACATTGGCGGAGACCGCCGCGCCGTCGACCACATAGAGCCCGGGATAATTGAACACTTCGTGATTCGTGTCGATTACCCCTTCCCCGGCCGAGAGTCCCATGTGGCACCCCCCCAGGATATGGGCGGTGGTGGACTGGCCCGTGAGGCTTTCCATTATGACATTGATCGGCGTTCCGCCAAGCTCCTCCGACAGCACGCGCGCGGCCTCGTTGGCGACCGGAAGGTTCGTAGGAGCCTCCTTGCCCGGGTAGCGCTTTGACCTGAGCCGTCTTCCGAGAAAGAGGAGGGCGGCGCTTCGGCCGAATGCGAAACTGACGCGGTTGTCGAGGTTTTGCATCACCGTGAGGATGATGACGCGTTTATACCAGTTTTTCGCGAACCAGTTTTTGAAGAGGACGCCCGGGCCCGCGACAATCGCTCCGAGGGTCTTGAGGGCGCGCCGCAGGGGGTTGTCGTCATTGACCAGGGGCGATGCGTACCATCTCATGAACGAGTAGCCCCGGGGGAATCGGTTCTGGGTGATGTGGGTGTAGGGGTCCGGATAGAAATCGGAGGATATGGTCGTGCCCTTGGTGAGGTCAAGCTCCGGGTCGGGCGAGAGGGCGCCTACGATCGCCTCGCTGTTGGTGCGCACCACCCTCCCGAGCTGAGGGGAGATGCGGGGAAGTGTTTTCGCGACATCACGGCAGCGAAACAGGAGCTCAAGGGTGCCGAGCACGCCCGCGGCGATGATGACCTTGCGTGCGCGTAGTGCGGGGCATCGCTTCAGGGGACGGGTGGGGTCCTTGATCTTTAGGGTATAGACGCCGTCTTTCCCCGGGATAATTGATGTTGCTTTCCTGTTCGGAAGGATGACGGCGCCATGTTTCTGCGCGAGGTAGAGATAGTTTTTATCAAGGGTGTTTTTCGACCCGTGGGCGCACCCTGTAAGGCATTCGCCGCAGAGATGACAGCCCTCCCTGGCCGGGCCGGTGCCCCCGAAATAGGGATCCTTCCTGGCGACCCCGGGCGTGCCGAAATAGATTCCGTTTCGCGTGGGGCCATAGGTCCCGATGGCCCCCATGCGCCGCGCCGTCTTTTCGAGATAACCGTCCATGATATCGAGGGCGGGATTTTTATGCACCCCGAGCATTTTCGTCGCGGTGTCGTAATGCGGTTTAAGCTCCCGCTTCCAGTCGATCCCGAGGCCGCTCCATGAAGGATCACGGTAGAACCCATCCTTCGGCCGGAGGAGAACTGCCGCGTAGACGATACTGCCGCCCCCCACGCCCACGCCGCCCACGATATTCAGATGTTGGTAGAAATTCTGGGTGAAGAATCCCTTCATTCCGAGAAACGGCATCCAGAGGAGCTTGCGAAGGCTCTTCGACGCCTCTTCCATGTCGATGGGAGTGACCATGTTGCCCTGCTCGAGTATTGCCACTTTGTATCCCTTTTCCGCCAGCCGCAGGGCGGACACGCTCCCCCCGAAGCCGCTGCCGATTACCGCGAAATCATATTCCATCGGTTCTTTCCTCCGTATATTCTGTCAGTCAGTTTTGAGAATGTCCCGTAAATGGACGGCCGTTTTGAAAAACGCATCGATATCCTCATCGGTGAACCCCTCGAGGTTTTTTATCAGTATACCGTAGGTGTGGTCCTCGATTGTTGTAACGGCGGACTCGCCATCCCGTTCAAGGGACACGAGGACATTGCGCCTGTCGCGCTCATCTTTCTTTCGTGAAAGGAGGCGCATCCTCTCGAGGCGGTCCACCACACGCGTGGCCGTGCTTATGGGGATTCGCATTTCTTCTGCGATTTCACCCATACGCGCGGGGGAGCTGTTTCGAAGGAATTGGAGGAGGTATATGTCCTCGTAGTCGAGGTCATAGGCGGCCACTTTCGACTGCTGGAACCTGTAAACCGCCTGCAGGGCGGAGAAGAGAATAGTGTCCAGGCGTTCACGTGGTATGTCCTTCAGCGTCATGGGCCCTTCCAGGGAGTCGTTACCACTTGGTGCAGGGCCTCATCCGCTGCGATGAAGCTATCGGCCCCGGTCGTCAGCGAGTATGGAACGGGGCACCCTGACCATGGACAGAATGACACCCAATACTTCCATTTTGCAAGTAATTTTTTTATCAGGCGTGGAAAACCTTCTGTTCCGGTAAAAAAGCGGGGAAGATCGTAAGGATTATCCTATCAGGACGCAATCGATCCGGTATCGCTTCGCAAGATCGACATAGACCTGCTTTGCCAGGCTCCATTCAATCCTGTTTTTTTCCTTCATTTCCCCGAGCTCGGTGGCAGGGACCCCGGCGAAGATTTTGCCCGAAGGAACGATCTGCTTCCTGGTCACAAGGGCCTGTTCGGCGACGAGGGCCCATTCGCCGATTTCGGTAAAATCGCTTATTGTCGCCCGCATCCCGATGGTGGCGAAATCCCCGATTACGGCATTGTGGATCATTGCGCCATGACCCACGGTGACGCGTTTTCCTATCACGGTTTTGTCCAGGGGGCGCGCGTGAATGATCACGCCCTCTTCGATCGCCGATTCATCCCCGATGATGATGGTGCCGTAGTCCCCCCGGAGGATGGCCCCCCAGCCGACATAGCAATTCGCGCCGATCCGCACGTCGCCTATGATTTCCGCCGAAGGGGCGATCCAGCTCCCTTCGCCAATGAACGGTTTTCTGTCCTGTATCTGGTAGATCGGCATCATGCGACTCCCTGTTGCTGGTATCGAGGTGCGGCGTCCTGCTCACGCTTCTCGCAATGCTCGGTAATGGACGCAGGCAAGGCAAGGCTTTTTTCGCTTGAAAAAAAGTTTGACGCGGGGGGTAATGCGCATGGGTCGCCACTGGACCGAAATCAACCAGGAGGAATGGCGCGACACCATGGCCTGTCACGACACCACCACCCCTCAGGGGCGGGCGTTCCTCATACTCATCGGCACCGCCCTTGCCGTTCAGGCGGCGGGGACCTATCACGCGCATTCACTCGTTATCGGCGGGACCTTTTACCTCTCCTGGTTTCTGCTCCGGCTGGGGGTTCCCCTGATCGTCGTTGTCATTCTGGGAATTCCCCTTTCCCGGCTCGGTCTGGGCGCGCCGAAGATCGACCGCAGTACCGGCGTGATCCTGGCCGCGGGGGCGGTCGCTCTGATCGTGGCGTTCGCGGGGATCTACTTCCTCCAGGGATACTTCGACTATTATGCCTCTTCCTTCCGTGGGCCCGCCCCCCTTGCACGCCTGTATCGGTTCATGCTCTTCACGGGCTCGACCCTTCCCGGCTGGGAATTCCTCCACCGGAGTTTCCTGCTCATGGGCATTCTCCATGTCCTGAAGGAGAGGGACGGGATTCCCGACGCGACCGCGGCCAGGATTGCCGTGGGGGTGGTCTGGATCTTCGAGGTGGTGTTCCACTTTATCAAACCGGGGGTGGAGGCCCTGGGGATGCTCGCCGGTTCGCCCCTTCTGAGCTGGCTCGCCTTGCGCACGGGAAGCATCTGGCTGCCCTTTCTGGCGCACCTTTTCGTCGAGGGACTTTTCATCGCAGCGCTGATATTTCGGTAACCGTGGGACTGATGGATATCCTTGGCATAGAATTTCTATCATCCGCCTATATCTTTTTTTCGGCGGGGCTTTCGTTTCTCATTTGCATCGCCCAGCTTGGCGGCAGGGCGCGCTATTTCGAGAATTATATTCTCGCGGCGTATCTTTTCTGTCTGAGCGTGATCTTTTTCCAGATATGCGTTATCGTCAACAACATACATTTCACCCATCCCCGGCTTCTTTATTTTCACGTAACGGCCCTCTATTTCATGGCCCCGATCGTATGCTTCGCCGACTATCTGGTGATACGTCCCCCCGAGACGATGCCGAAGAGCATGATGCTCATTTTCCTGCCGGTCCTGATAGGCCTCACGGCCGATGTTTCGTTTATCTTCCTTCCGGAGGGTGGCAGGATCGCCCTCCTCGGCGCCCTCTTGAGCGGCGGTGACGCCCCCGGGGCGTATGTGGCCCGAATCGTCCTGGCAGGGGCCGGTCTGCAGATGCTCGTCTACCTCGGGTTCCTCCTTAAAACAATGGTTTCCTCGAGGGGGGATGACGACAACGCGGTAATTTTCTACGTGATGACGACGAGTATTTTCGTGGTCGCGGGTCTCTCCGCCCTTATCATTACGGGTTACCTGACCGGCTCGTACACCCTCGTCAGGTGGGGGGCGAATCTGGCCGGGCTTCTCGTGATCGCCGCTTTTCTGGTGAGCCAGCGGCACCCGAAGATCCTCCAGCTGCTGATGATCGAGGCGGAGAAAAAGCAGCACGGGCGCTCCCTCCTCGACGGTATGAATGTCGATGAAATGGTCCTGAAGCTGGAGCGCCTCATGGAGACCGAGCGTATGTATTCCGACGACCAGCTTACCCTTCGCGATCTCGCCGACGAGCTTGCCCTCACTCCCCATCAGCTCTCCCAGCTATTGAACGATCGTCTTGGCACCAATTTTAACGCCTTTGTCAACCAGTACCGTATTCGCGAGGCCTGTGAAATCCTTCTGAACCAGCCGGAGAAAACGGTCCTCGCCGTATGCCTCGAAGTGGGTTTCAATTCCAAATCCTCGTTTTACGAGGCCTTTGCCCGCTTCACGGGAACTTCGCCCCAGAATTACAGAAAAAGGGGATCCGGCGCCTGATTGATTCGGCTCCCGCGGTTTTCCCGGCCTTCATGCCTCTTTTTTGAAATATTTTATCCGGAATTATCATTCCAGACGACAGTAATCCACTTTACTGTCTATATTATGTATCGGTAGTCCCCTGAAAGACGGGGTTAGGTCGGTTAGAATCCTTCGTGTCATTCACTTCAAAGGAGTTAATTATGGAGATTGCACAATCCCAACAACCCTCGCAGAACCATAAAATCGATCTGCCCTTCAAAAATAGCCGGAAACAGCCATCTGACAAACTGAGGGTTCTGAAAATACAGCGCACCTGTGTCTATGACGGTCCAGGCATTCGGACCGTGATTTTCTTCCAGGGGTGTGCATTGAGATGCCTCTGGTGCCAGAACCCGGAAGCCCTGTCATATCAGCCCGATATTGCTCCCGATGGCACGTATTCGATTTCCGATATAATGGAGGTCGTTTCGAGGGACAAGGAGTATTATTACAAGACCGGGGGCGGGGTGACGCTGAGCGGGGGTGATCCCCTTCTACAGGATACGGACAGCCTTGTGCGCCTTTTGAAAATGTTGAAAAAAGAGAAAATACATGTATCCGTTGAAACGTCCCTTCATGCGCCCTGGGATACTATCGTTGCAATCGCGCCGTACGTGGATCTTTTTCTCGTTGATCTCAAGGTCGTCGGCGATGACGGACTCCATCTTGAATACACCGGACAGGACAGCAGGCTGATTCACGGCAATATCAGGAAGCTTATTGCACTGCATGCCGCAATGAAGTTCCGCATGGTGATGGTGCCGGGACTCAACGATACTGAACGCATCATTCATGCAACCGCGGATTTTTTGAAGTCGATCAAACATGACTCGATCGAATTGCTGAAATACCACAACATGTACGAAGATAAAGCCAGGCGTCTGGGTCTGGTGCGGGAATCATTGAATATCACCCCCGATCAAAGCCTTGCCGCCGTTCAAAACGCCGTCGAATCATTCAAATCATTCAGGATCAAGGCCGAATGTTTCGATCTGGATTCCACCAGGACATGCGGCGGTCTTTACCAGACGCGTCTATGACATACAGAATGCCATCAGGGAAAGCGAACATCATCTCTGCTTCGAAGTATCCAGGCTTAAAACGGATTTTTACAAGAAGCATGGATTTAAGAAACCCGCCAACATTCACAGGGCGGAGCGTCTTTCGTATGTGCTGAGAAACAAGAAGATAATCATCTATCCCGATGAACTGCTGGTGGGAAATTTTACTTCAAAAAGAAAAGGCGGTCAGGTATGGGAGGAACACTATGGCGTTCTCTTCGTTTCAATTATCCATCAAATCAATCGCCAGACACCGGTTCCATTCAAGTGCTCGTTCAGGGACAAGCTCGCTTTTTATTTTAAAATTTTTCCCTTCTGGTGGAAACATGGCCTTCTTGGTAAAGTAAACAGAACCCTGTCTGACTTGATGATTACGGTCGCGCGCGCTTCTGAAATGAACACCGGATTCAACAATAACATGGCGGCCATAGCCCATTTTATCGTCAATTTCGAACGCATGCTTGAACGTGGAACCACGGGGATCATAGAAGAAATCAGGGCAATGCAGAAAGAAAAGACGGAAAATAATCAGGACTTTTACAATGGCGCCATTATCGCCCTCCAGGGACTGGAGTCGTTCGCCGAACGATATTCCGACACACTGTTGCATCTGAGCAGGGAAGAAAATGATCCTGTCCGCCGCGGGGAACTGGAGGAAATGGCCGGGATCTGCCGGCATGTCCCGAAGCACCCCGCCCGCACCTATCATGAAGCGCTTCAGAGCATGCTGTTTCTACATATCGCGCTCTGCATCGAGTCCTATGAAAATGCGGTATCCTTCGGAAGGCTCGATCAGATTCTCTATCCTTACTATAAGAGGGATAAAGAGGCGGGGATTATTACCTACGAGAAAGCGAAAGAACTGCTGGCCCTGTTTATTCTTAAAATGGACGAGGCTATTCTAGTAAACGACGGCGATACCTATCTGGGAATCGGAAGACTTTTCGAGACCATGTCCACGGACCAGTCCGTGACGGTCGGCGGTCTTGGCAGGGACGGCAAGGACGCCACCAATGACGTTACCTACATGCTGCTGGATGTCTGCGAACTACAGCCGTACGCCGTGAACATGACGGCAAGAATTCATGCAAAGAGTCCTGATGAGTACCTGGAAAGGCTTGCCGAGGTGTATATCAACGGGGCGCCCATGCCGGCCCTGTATAATGATGAAATCTACATCGATACCCTGCAGAGGCATTACCCCGTCTCGGTGGAGAACGCGAGAAATTATTCGATAGTGGGGTGTGTCGAACCGAATGCATCGGATGATCATTTCGGCAATACCGACTGCGCCAATATGAACGTCGTCCTGCCTTTCCTGCAGGCCCTGAAGGGTGAGGAGCATGATCTGTGGAACTTCGGATTCAACGAACAACTTGGTAAAATCTTCACGAAATTTGTCGAATACAACTTCAGAAGGGACAATGCATTTTCCAGGTTTATCCTTTCAAAATATACCTCCGCGCGTAACAGGAGAAAAATCAAAAAAGCTTCATCATCTTATAATCCGCCCGCGAACATGGATGAGCTGCTTGAGCGCTTCCAGATGCGCCTGAATCATCTGGCATCGTCCATATTGGCCGATCACCAGAAAATTGAAAAGGAAATTCGCAAAAACTTCCCCACCCCCCTTGCGTCCTCGCTCTTTAAGGGTTGCATTGAAAGCGGAAAAGACGTCAATGAAGGCGGCGCGACCTTTAACAGCAGCGGCATCCAGGCAGTGGGCATCACGGATGTCGCAGATTCCCTGCATGCGATACATGAAGTCGTATACAGGAAAGGGCTGTATACGCTTCGTGACATCATTAATGCCATCGACAATGATTTTGAGGGGGAACGGTATCAGAAAATCAAGTCGGCCTTGCTGGCGGTGCCGAAATTCGGCCATGATGGTTCCAGGGAAGCCGTTGAATGGGTGAACAGGGTAATGCAGATCTACGTGAAGGCGTTGCATTCAGTGGAGAACTCTCCTCGCGACGGCATATACACCGCCGGCTACTACGCCCTGAATGTAAGCGACGTGTACGGAGCAAAAACACCCTCCCTGCCTTCGGGCAGATTGAAAGGCGTTCCACTCGCCAACAGCATTACTCCCCATTATGGCATGCAGACGTCGGATTTATTATCATCACTGAATTCCGTCGCCGGTGTTGATTTTGCGCACTATGCTCCCAATGGCACGACCGTAACGTTCACAATCGATTCCGCGTTGTTCCAGGGACCTGACGGAGTCAGAAACCTGTCCGGCATAATCAGCACGTATTTCAAGAAAGGGGGCATGCAGTTTCAACCGAATGTCCTTAACCGGGAAATATTGCTGGATGCATACAAAAATCCGGAAAAGCATAAGTATCTCCTGGTGCGCGTTGCCGGTTACTGCGCATACTTCAATGACCTTTCCGATGAATTGAAGAAGGCAATTATTAACAGGACATATTATTCGTAATCGCCTGTTTTCGCCGGCGGTTCCCTGAAAAACAGGGTGTGATCGGTGACAATCCCCCGGGGGACCTGCCCGAGGGATTGCATCCGATACGCACATATGTTCCCCCACATGAAATATCTGAATATTATCCGGATCAACGCAATTCTTCTTGGGCGCCGTGCAGTTCTCCGGAAACGGCGTATTTGCAGGTGCCGTCCTCGCGCAATCATTTTTTAGCGTACAAACAAATACCGTATAATGACGTCACGGGTTCGACTGAATATGTGTTTCATTCCACCCGATCGCTTCAGCTTCGTAGCATGAAAAAGTGCTTGCCCGATGGCGGGAAGAATGATATTCCCAGAAAACCTACCCGGGCGGGCGATGTAGTGCCCTGCATCGGAATCAGCGCATTTTTTACATGAACCCCCCGGGTGCCGTCGCGCTGAAGAGTACCTTATCCGAAAGGATGGTGAGATGAGAGCATCAGCAGTTTTTCCCCTCCTTCTCTGTTGCGCGGTCGCATTCGCGGCTGAAAAAACCGAATACTTTCGAATCATGAAAGATGCATTCAAGTCTAGTGATTACGAACAGGGGATCGTGGCCCTGGAAAAGGCCGTCAAAGAATACCCGGATGAAGCGGAATTTCATGCAGGTCTTGTCTATCTCATGGTCAATGCCGGCCAGTATGATAGAGCCCTTGCCGCCGGCAGGGCCTCGATCAAAAGATTCCCCCTCCATGTCCGCGTAGCGGATTCATACCGGGTCGCACTTGTGGGCGCCGGATGGGACTCGCTGAACGGTGAGGACGTCAGGAAGGCGTACGGATTGTTCAGAACCGCCTATGACCGATATCCTGACGATCCGGAGGCCATAAACGGATACGGGCACGTCCTCATGGTCATGAAACGGTCACGCGCGGCTGTCGAGGTCCTGGAGCGCGGTTATGCAATGCACCCTGAATTCAGCCACATACGCATCAATCTGTCATGGGCGTGTTTCGCGGTGGGCGATGAGCTGTTTGATGCGGGGAAGGTTTCCGAAGCGGGAAAAATCTTTCGGCGAGGCTACGAGCTGGGTGATAAAAACGATGTCGATCTCTATGTCGCCTATCTTTACAGGCTGCCACGATTCGGTGGCTTCAGGGAGGGAAGCGAGATTCTGACCGGCGCGATGAAGCGATTCGGTAACAACGATGAACTGTACTGGACGGGATTCTGGCTCCTGCACTCCCTGGCTGATTGGCATCGGGACCGGAAGGAGTACGATGGGATGATCCAGGCCCTCAAGGGACTCTATACATTCTCCGCCGGAAGGGAACTTATTTACAAGGACGACATGACGTTCAGTCATCTCGCCCTCAGCAAGGCCAGCATCGAGGTCTTCGCCATGATCGAGGCGATATGCCCCTACTGGAGGGCATTCACCGGCAGCGAGAGGGAGACGGCCCGTCCATTGCTTGCCGAGATGAGAAAGGACCTGCCCAAAGAGTTCCAATTTATCTATTTCAACCTCCTCGGCCATATCCTCTACCGGGAAGGGAGGGTCCCCGATGCACATGTTGAGTTTCTCCGGGCTTACAATCTTCTCATGAGGCTCCCACTTGCGAAACGATTCAGGTATGGAGAGGAAGTCGCCATGCCTTTTCCTCTCAGGGGAATATTCATGGCCGCAAATTGCGACAGCGCGCACTATGTCACCCATATGGGCCTCAACCGATGGTGTTATGATATTTACGGTTCCGATGAAAAGGGGGCCCTGATCAGGCCGGGGGTGGAGGAACAGCGGAGCAGGCTTTCCGATTGGTACGGTTACGGTGCGGTGATTTACTCGCCCCTCGGAGGTAAAGTCATCGCCGCGGAGGACGATAACCCGGATGACATACCCTACCCGGCAACGCCGGGGAAGGGGAATTACATCGATATTATGACCGATGACGGAAAGATTCTCCATTTTTACCATATCCAGAGGGGTTCTCTCATGGTAAGAAAGGGGGACGGGGTTGAGGCCGGCGGGAGAATCGCCAGGCTGGGCAATTCCTCCTCTTTCACCCCGCACATCCATTTCGGTGTTTACTCGAAGGACTGGCTGGTCTCCCATCCGGTTTTTTTCACCGATTATTCCTTGATCGAGAATGAATCAAGGCGTCATGTCCCACGTGGACAGCCATCGATCAACCGGGAGAACCAGGAGATTATCGAGGTGAAATAAAGGATTGTTCCCGGCTGGTTTCTTGACGGCTTTTCAAAAGGTGAAGCACATACCGTATCAATGCATTATCGGGAGTATGGAACATGTGGAATAATCGATTCCTTGCCCTGGTGCCGACGGCCGGCGGAACGACCATACAGACCATCAAGAACGACCGGCCGGAGCGGTCATATGAGATGACCGATTCGATGCCGAGAGGTGGTTCTGGACCAAACAGGCAGGTATTTGAAGAAGGCCCTTGAGGAAAAGAAGTAGCACCTCGGTCACACCTGCACAACGGGCAGTGCAGGCGAGTTAATGCGGAGGGTGAAATGAGGGGGCATTATCTTCCGTTATTGTTGCACACCGTTGAAAAAAATATTTGACTTTCCATAATTGCGGAGTAAACTTTACAGCTATGGATGCAACGACCCGGATAATCATCGTCATCGTGGCTATCTTCATATCCTCGGGATTCCTGGCGATCGTCATTGTTCTCGTACCGGCGATCAGGGAATTGAGGGCCCTTCTCGTCGATATGCGGAAGACATCAGAAGAGGTCCGGGATCTCGCCTCCGAGGCAAAAAAAATTAGCGTCAATATTGAAAACAAGCTCGAGGGAATAGACGGCATTATCGCCAATTCCAAAAGAATATCGTCAATCGTAGGGAAGGCTGCGTCCCGGATGGAGAATCCGGCGTTCAAGCACCTGGAATGGGTGGCCGCTCTCGTTCCGGCCCTGATTCTGGGATGGAAGGCGGTCAGCGGCGCCCGCGGCGGGAAAAAGGAGGAAGAATGAGCGATAACAATGACGGTTTCAAGACATTCCTGGCGTTCCTGGCCGGCGCCACGATCGGCGCGGTTTTCGGCGCCCTCTTTGCTCCCAAATCGGGGAAGGAGATCCGGGACGACGTGCGGGAGTTCGCCGACAAGCTCGCAGGTGAGGCGAAGGCCGAATACGAAAAGATGAGCGAGAAGGCGAAGGAAATGGGCGACAAGGCGAAAAGGACCGCCGATGATGCGAAAGGGCGTTTCCGCAAGGGCGGTGAGGAAGAGCCGACCGCCTGAGACCGGCCTCAGATGATGTAGTAGTCGTTCATTTCCCTGAAGAGGGTGAAGACCAATTCCTTTACCACCACCATGGTCGGTATTGCCAGGATGAGCCCCGCAAAGCCGAAGAGCATCGATCCCCCGATTATTCCGATGAACACCGCCAGGGGGTGGAGCTTCACCGCCCCCCCCACCACGAAGGGCTGGAACACACCGTTGTCCAGCGCCATGACAATCAACACGCACACGGCCACCGCCAGTATCATCGTGTTTCCATCGATAAAGGGGAGGAGTGAAGAAGGATTCTCCACAATAAGGGCGTAGGCGGATCCGCTCACCAGGGCGATGCCCAGTCCCAGCAGCGGGATTGCGTTGGCGGCCCCGGCGAAGAGACCGATTACCACCGCCATCTTCAGTTCGAACCCGATAAGGAAGAACAGGAGCGAGTAGGTGGCGCCCACCAGCGAGCAGGCCATGAGGATTCCTCGAAGGTAGTTCCCGATCGCCCGGTTGACCTTGTCGACCACCGCCAGGGATACCTCGAAATAACGGTTGGGTACAAGACCGATGAAAAACCGTTTTATTTCCCCTTCGTCGATGAGCAGAAAAAGGAACACCAGCGGCATTATGATCCATATTTCAATCGCGTTCTTAATGGAGGAAAGGCGCGTCGGGGCGTCGAGGCCGCTTCCCGCAATCGCATCCCTCGCGCCTGTTTTTCCCTGTTCAGTGGCCGGCTGCGCCATCTCGGTGTTTTTCAGGTAGTATTCATAATAGATATCTTTCATGGGGGGATGGCCAAGGTGCCCCCCCCTGAATTTCATGAAGAGTTCCCGCTCGTCGCTATCCAGTCGAAGGAGTGCATTGATGCTTTCCATGAGCCGGTCCAGGTCCGTGCCGAGGTATCGGTATACCATTGTTCCCTTCCGGCCGGGCCTGTCCATTCCCATGAAATCGCGGTAGCGCTCGTTCAGCTTGTACTGGAACCGAGTCCGCAGGACCAGCTGGTCCCGCTCGTCGGGAATGATGGAGCCGATCTGGTTCGCGATAAGCGTAATGGCGGTGAAGAATAGTGCGAAGAGAAGGAGTATCCCTGCGGGGCGTGGTATGCCCCTGCGGGTGAAAAGCTTCAGGACGGGGATGCAGATATAGGCGGCCAGCGTGCCGACCAGAAAGGGAAGCACGATCGGCCTGAGGGCCCAGATGAGGGAGATGGCCGTCACCACGGCCAGCACGGTGGCGGACGTAAGGACGATGCGCCGGGTCAGCCGCCGCGTGGTGACCCTGAAAACGGGCTGGCCGCTCCTGCGCTCGTGAATACCGTTCATCGGTCTTGCCCGGCCCTTGACATGAGTTGTTCGTTCGCCGCCTTGAGGCGCTGCCCGATGATGACCGACAGGTCCCGCATGATCTTAACCGCGATCACGGGATAGGTGTCGATAAGCTCGTTCAGGTCCTCCCGGAAGAAGGCCAGCGCCTCGGTTTTTTCCACGGCCATTGCGGACGCGGAGCGGGGGGTGTCGTCCAGAAGGGCCAGTTCGCCGAGAAAGTCTTCCGGCATGATGGTCGCCAGTTCGCCCTCAGCCTCTGTTCCCGGAACGGTTATCTTCACCATCCCGCTTTTGATGATGAACATCGCGGTGCCCGGCTGTCCTTTCTCGAACAGGTATTCCCCGGCCTGGTAGCTCCGTTCGTAAATAAGCCTGGATGCTTTTTTCAGCTCCCGCCTGGTGAGATGCTGGAAGATGGGACAGAGTTTCAATACCTCGTTATTGTCGATACGCCTGAGGGTCCTGAAGCGCGAGTGGATGGTTCCCCAGAGCGGATTGACCGCTTTCTCATTGTCGACGCTGGAATCTGTCATACCGCCGCCTCTAATTGTTCTGGATGTCCGTACCGGTCAGCCTGTATCATGGACTGCAAGGAGGGGAATGTCAATCCAAATTTTGCAGAAGGCGTGCTCTGTTCACCTCTTGACAGATCGACAGTCATATGATACTATTGAATGATTCCGGCGGGGCATACCGGTGCAACTCGATGCGGTACAGAAGTCTCGAATAATTGAACAATCAATCAGGGGAGGGCCCTGCCAATGACCGACATTACGGATAATGAAAAAAATAGGCAGGCCGAAAGAAAACGCACAGGCAGGAAGGCCGCAACCCTTGCGGTCATCGGTGCGCTGTGTATCATCATCGCATTTTCGATTCTTTATCGGGCCGAACGGACCGATAACCGTCGCTGGATCGCCTCGCGGGCCGAAACGATCGATCCGAAGGACCCGGGAGCCGATACCCGGATGGTGCGGTTTTCCGGCATACCCGAAGGGCTCTTTATTCAGGACCCGGATACGGGGAAAGGGTTCGTCTATCTGAGAAGGTACCGCCATGTATACGAAAAGGGCCCGGATCTCTCCGCAGGGCCCGACTGGAGGTATGTGGACGGCGGGGTCGAACTCGCGAAGGATCTCAGGATCGGCATGGTGCGCATCAGGCTGGAGGAGGCGGAGATTATAGGCACAAGCGCCTGGTCGGCGACAATCATGCGCCCGGAGAGGGGGGCGGGTTCGCTTCCCAGGATCGGCGACGTCAGAGTGACGATTTCCGGAATCCCCGGCGATAATCCCCTTTTCTGCGTGGGACGTCTTTCGGGGGGGGATCTCGGGACGGGAAAGCTTTTTGTCGTGAGCGCCTATAGCGAGGGTAAAACGATGGAGGAACTGAGGGAGACATGGGTCTGGCGCTGGATACGCCATCCCATTTGTTTCATTTTTCTGCTTGCAGGGTTTGCCTTCCTCGGCTATCCCGCCCTGCGCTTTGTGAGGATGCGCCCGGATCTTCCGGCTGTCCAGCCCCTCTCCCGGATCGGATGGCCCGCCTATCTTTTGATCAGCATCGCCCTTTCTTTCATTCTGGTAAGGTTTTCCCCTGTCACCGCTGACCTGTTATGGGTGATAATCGCCCTGATTATCGTACTACCCGTTCTGATGATGGTGCGGAGACTGAGGGGGCGCAGGACGGGGTTATAGAAATCCGCTGCATATATGTCTTGATAGCGTGATGGGTGCTCTGACCCTCCGGGAACCGATAACTATCGCGCACACTACCTGTTCTGATTCTCGAGAACAGGCCATGAAGGTGACGTGATGAACAGGGGTGGCGGCTCTCAATCCATTGATATACCGTCTCACCCGGTGGATAGGCCTTGTAAAATCTGTAATCAGACGTAATAATAGTGAAATGTCTCACATTGTATGGTATATTAAAGGTGTTTTTAATTATGGGCACCTCTAAAAATTAGATTTTTCATTATAAAACCAATGAAAAAATCTAATTTTTACCTTGAAAGTGTCCACAAGGGAACATCCTAAATTGATTTTTAGAGGTTCTCTTCTATTCATTTAAGGAGGGCGTGATATGGGTCTTCTGGACACGATAGCTTCCGTGGCGAACGGACTCGGGAAGGAGCAGGGTGCTAACCAGTCGTTAATGGATGGGGTCATGGACCTTTTCAAGGGCGGGGGCCTGAAAGGTCTTATCGACACCTTCGCTAAAAGCGGGCTTGAAGATGTGGTGAAATCATGGATCGGCACCGGCGCGAACAAGGACATATCCGTTGATGAACTGACAAGCGCACTCGGGAAAGATAAACTGGAAGAGCTGGCGAACCGGGCGGGTATTCCGGTCGACCAGACCAGCGGACTGCTGAAGGAACTTCTCCCCCGGATAATCGACAAGGTCACTCCGAACGGGAAAATCTCGGACGAATGAAAAAATAGTCCCGGAGCGCCGATTACGTTCCGGGACTATTTTTTAAGCTAGAAAACGCCCGTTATTTGGAGACCTGGAAGGCGGTATCGCCCCAGGAGCCGCCCCAGTTGCCTGTGATGACGCCGTTACGCTCGCTGCCGTCATACTTTTCCAGGCTTTTAACCACGGTCACCTTTACATTCCCGCCTTTTTCCCCGGTTATGACGCCGGCATGGATCCCCGCCATACAGACGGAGGAGTCGGTGGTGTAGGTGTCGGTGCCCCAGATCGACCCACCCGAGCAATTGACCGGACAGGACACGGTAAATGAAGCGCCAAGCTCCTTTTTCTCCACGGCCACGTCCCTCATCTTTGTGTTGCAGTCCACCGCGATCCCTTTTTTACACCCGGTAAAAGTCGCGGCGGCCAGCGATACAATAGCAAGCATGATCAGGATATGTCGCATATGCAGGCCTCCTCTATGTTTTTTCAATAATTATGCACGGTTGCCCGTTACTGTCAATCATTATGACGCATCGACCCGGCCGCCCGATTATTACTTGAAGTTTTCCATCCCCGTGTAATCATAGGATAAAGATCATGAAAATGAGGTGATGTCATGTATGCACCACGCATCCTGAGTACAATCCTTGCACTGTCGCTTATCTGGACCGTCGCCGACGCGCGGCAGAGGGATATCCCGGCCGGTGAGGTTCCACGGGAAGTCATTGAGGTTCTCAACAAATATCTCACGATCCTCACAACGAGCCCCACACTTGAGGAGTGCGCGCGCGAGGTGGCGAAAATCGCGGGGGGGCATATGCTCTCTGTGAACGGGGGAATATCCAATGATGTTCTGCCCTACAGCCTTAAAAAGGATTACCAGAACGCGAAGTTCTACAAAGTGCCGGCTGTAATCACCCGCGTGGTCCTTGTCGAAAACGACTATGACGGCTATGGCGCGACCCTGATCCAGGGCGATCGATATAAAATTTGGATCGCCAAGAGGGATGGGGTGGCGGGCATGCCCGCGCCGATCCCGATCCTCAAGCCGAAGAAAGGCCCTCCGAAGATCGTCACTACCATCGGTAGCCTCTGAAGCGCCCGCCGGTAAGACGGTGCCCGGTAGATCGAAGTCGCCCGTCGTAGGCCCGGGCGGCCCGTCGTCACAATCATAAAAATACCCGTGGTGTCCGGGGCCTCGATCGACTCCGATAGGGACCGGTCCGGCCGCCTTAAGGGTCGTTTTTTCGATTATTGAATCGCTCCAGCAATAAATGTTTGACTCGAGGGAACGTGCCGTATCATTTTCATCTTAATGTGCGTGATAGGAAAGACGATAAAAAAACCAAGCGCATATCCCGGAATCCACCGGGCGAAAATCGTTTGTACCATGAGGCGCATGGCATGAAAAGGATGTCTTTTACCCGAGGGGCCCTGTTTTCTTTCATACTCTTCATTCCGGGGAACATCAACACCCCGGTGGAAGATCCTGTAAAGGTTTACAGATTTTCGGTGGGGGATTTCATGCCTTTTCCGGAAAAAAGCCCGAGCGGGAATGTCATCAATGACATCATGCTTGGATCGATGTTCACGCTCCCGTCCCTTATGACCACTAACTACGTCGTCGCGTATTACGGCCACCCCAATTCGAGGATAATGGGGATAGTGGGGCGTCATCCGAAGAACGAGCTGGCTCGCCTGGTGAAGAAAACAACGGCTGCCTACGCGTCGATTAAGGGGAGCAGGGGCGCCCTTCCCGCTTTCTACCTGATTTATGGTACCTGCCAGCCGAAGGGCGAGATCAACCTGATGAAGCGGGAGCTCGTGGAGTCCTATATCAGGTACGCCTTCGCCAACGGCATACTGGTCTATCTCGACCATCAGATCGGCAGGCATTCCGTGACGCACGCCATGGACCAGCTCCTTCCCTTCCTGAAGTACCCGAACGTGCACCTGGCCCTGGACCCGGAATGGCGAACCGACAGGCCGATGAGGGAAATAGGCTTCATCGACGCCGTGGAATTGAACGAGGCGCAGCGGCAGATGCGGGACTACATGGTGGCCAACGGTATTAAGGGGAAACGCCACCTCGTGATCCACCAGTTCCACGCGAAAATGATACGAAACAGGGGATATGTGCGGAGCGATTTTGATCCGGTGATACTCGTGCACGCCACGTCCGGGTGGGGGCCACCCGGACGCAAAGCCTCCACGCACGGCCGTAACGCCCTGGCAGTCAACATGCCGAACAAGGGCTTCAAGCTCTGGTATTATTATTCCGATAAACGGGGGGTTCATTATGACAATCCCCTGATGACACCATCCCAGGTTGTCGAGCTGCGGCCCGAGCCCGGGTTGATTATCTATCAATAGGCGGGTCATGGCATCCCCGATTCCGGAAGGGGATGTCGGATGCGGCCCCGAGATCAGTGCATGAGGGTATGGTATGAATATCGGGCTGTATGAAAAACTGCGTGATAAAGTGGGGCGTCACAGCGCCTATTTTCCGAAATCAAAATCGGGCATCGAGCTCCAATTTCTGAAAAAATTATTCAATGAAAATGACGCGGAGATGTATCTGAATCTCTCGGAAAACCTTGAAACCGACGAGCAGATCGCCGCCAGAACCGGCCAGGACCCGAAATTCGTAATATCCATATTGAGGGGAATGGCGGCGAAGGGGCTTCTTTTCCCGAAGCAGAAAGATGGGAAACGCTATTACGCGGCGGCCCCTTTCGCACATGGATTGCTGGAGAACCAGGTCAAAACGATCGACAGGGAGCTCGCCGCTCTATATGAAGAGTATGTGTGGGCCGAAAAGGTCCCCGAGCCGAGGAGGCCCGAAGACGCGAATCAACCCCTTGTGCCTCTCCGTTCGATCCCCATCAAGGCGCCCGTAAACATCACCCGTCCAGTTGCGCCCTATGAGGACGTGAAGGATATAATCATGAGTCAGGAGCGGATCGCCCTCGCACAGTGCTTCTGCGCGGTCCAGCAGGATCTGCTCGGAAGCGAATGCGGCCGGCCCCGGGAGGTCTGTCTCATGCTCGGTTTTTACGCAGACTATTACATCGAATACGGATTTGGACGAAAAATCGACCGGAAGGAGGCCCTCGACGTCCTCGATCTCTCCGAGGAGACCGGCCTTGTCCATCAGATCCCCGACAGCAGGGACCCCGGGGCGATATGCAACTGCTGTCCCGACTGCTGCGGCAGCCTCAGGGTCCTCAGAAAACTTCCCGCCCCGGCCCTCCTCATGCGGACGAATTACCATATTGGAATCGACGAAATCCTCTGCAATGGATGCCGCGCCTGCGTAGCGCGCTGTCCCATGGATGCCCTCGTGATCGGCGCCCGGGGGACGGCGGAGGTGAACACTCAACGGTGCATAGGGTGCGGGCTCTGCATCAAGAAGTGCCCCGAAAGGGCACTGATCCTCATCTCGAAATCTGAGGAGGAGAGGACGGAGCCCCCATTTACCCTCAAGTTCATGAGGTCGTCCAGCGACATCGAGGGTTCGATGGAGTAAAGACGGGGGGCCGGGCCTGTTTCAAGATGTGTCGGTCCGGGGCTGCCGCCACCACACAGTATCCCTGTGGTTGACAACAGTATGTATCTGCAACTATCGTTTGCATTTTTCCAGAGACAGGGAATAATAAGATGATGTCGATGAGGGATCGGATCGCGGATGAAACCGAAACGAATTGCCATCACCGGAGTGTCCGGATATCTCGGCAGGCGTCTGGTAGAGACGCTGCTTGAAAGAGAAGAAACCGAATCGCTGGTGGGGATAGACATACGTCCTCCCGGCCTGAAGGATAAAAAGCTATTTTTTTACGAGATGGACGTGCGCGACAGGGGGATATCAGACGTTTTCAGAAAACATGAAGTGGATACCCTGTTTCATCTCGCCTTCATCGTCACGCCTGTGCATGATATCAAACTGATGCATGATGTGGATATCAACGGGACCATGAATGTTCTTGACGCATCAAGGAACGCCGGATCGAAGCATGTTATCGCCATCACCAGCACCCTTGCCTATGGGGCCCACCGGGATAATCCTGAAGAGCTGACCGAGGACTCTCCCCTGCGGGGAAATGCCTCCTATCCGTACGGGTTCAACAAGGCCCTGACGGACGGCTTCATCCGGGATTTCGCGCGGCAGCACCCGGAAATGGTGGTTACTACATTGAGGCCCTGCACGGTTTTCGGTCCCCGGGTGGATAATTACGTCTCGCGCATGCTTTTTATGCCGGTTACCCCGACGATCATGGGGCACGACGCAAGAGTTCAGTTCGTTCATGAGGATGATTTCGTTCAGGCCTGCCTCCTCGCCATGGAAATGAGAAAGGGGGGAGCCTTCAATATTACCGGTGATGGAACCATGCGTACCTCGGAGATCGCCGGGATGACCGGCGCCAGGACCCTTTCATTGCCCTATTGTATGCTCGCGCCGCTCCTGGAGCTTCTCTGGAGGCTCCGCGCTCCGGGGGTTGAAGTGAACAGGGGTTATCTCGATTATATACGTTTTTCCTTCGTCGCTTCCAACGCCAGGGCAAAGAGAGAGCTCGGGTTTTCTCCCCGTTACACATCGAGGGAGACGCTTGTTGAGGCAATAAGAGGGAAGGGCGGCGCGGTGCAGTGCGGGAATAAGCGGTAGATTTTCACGAGTACTTTATTGGAGCGCATAAGGAACAGTCATTGATGTAAAATTAAAATTTTTACCACTTCCGTGCCCACAAGGGAACATCCTAAACTTATTTTTAGAGGTTCCCTTATTGAATAATAATTATATTTTCTATTTTCTGCACCTTCGCGCTCGAATCGGCAATACGATAGAGATAACCAAAAGAAATATATCCTTCAATGATGCTGAAAACCCCGCTGATCGATCCCGCTGAATAGGGGACGCGATTTTTTACTGATGAGCTGATACCAAGCCGGGCCCCCGCCTCGATGGTCAGGGTGCTGGCATTTTTTAGATTGATATTGATGCCCACCGCCCCGCCGGCATTGAAATAAAAATTTTTAATGCCGATTTTAAATGGATATACAAGGCCGTCATTGAAACTTAAAAAATTCGGGAATATCATGATATATGATTTACTGGATCGCGCTCCATAAACCCCTCCGAAAGCGATCATCGGTCCGATCCAGAGTTTGATGGAATCGTTCCGGTACAATTTAAAATGCGGTATGTTGATGAAATGAACCCTGACAAGCGACAATGAGTTGTCCGGGAAGGTGTTTCCGCACAATAGTTCAGCGGTGAATCGATATCCGAACCAGTGAGTTCCATCGGGATTGGTATCCAAAAAGGCCCCGATGCCAGAGGAATGTAAAAAACCCGATTCGGGTTTTAAAAATTGGAAGCTGACAAGATCCGTCATGTCCTCGTAATTGAAATTAATGGTGCCAAGATTATGGGTAAGTTTTACTCCTACCCCGAGCGCATATAGATCAATGGCATAGAAAAGTATGCATGACATACAGCATATCAGGATTTTTTTCATGGATCATTATCCTTGGAGGGCTTTTTAAGGGGCTTCGCCCCTTAAAAAGCCCCTATAAAAAATAAGAAATGCAACAAGTCTAATCATTATATCTGATAGTCGTTACAATGAACATGATCAAACCTAACGCAAAGATAGCATAACCGGTTATAACCTTCCCATAATTTGATGCGAACACCCCCCTTTCCAGGACAGATACACCGGGATATTCAGGACTATAGTACACGGTAACCGGGAAATCAAGTGGATATCGGTTAATTAAGGCTTCCGCGTTTTTTTTATCCAATGCAATTGATTCATAGTGTCTTCTATCAGAAGTATAATGCTTGCCGTTGACCTGGTAGGTATATTCAATGATGGGATTATATGACGGTTCGGTGGAATCATCATCTGCATAATATTTTTTTAAATGGGATTTTATTACAATACCCCTTGCTTCCGGCCAATGAACGCTCCTTCGAGCATTATGTAATTCCCAGTGCCCCAGGACTGTTGCCAAAATCCCCAAAGACAGTATCAATAAACCAAACCATTGCAATCCATTCAAAGGCCAGAGTCTGTCGCGCAGGTTCCCAAAAACGGCAAGAATGCATTTTCTGATATGCATTTGGCAATCCTCTATCGAATAGTAATCTTACCCTTCTGCAGCTCTTTGTCAATGCATAAACATTTTGATAGTGCAGTTGAAAAATTACCCTCAAACAGGGAATACCGTCTCATGCAGAACCCGACCATGCGACACAACGGGCCTTCGTCGTGTCGCCCGTTCAGAACCCTGTCAAAGTGAGCCGGCCGAAGCATCATGACCTTTATTGGCGCACGGTGAGAGCCGTGCCAGAAAAAAGTACCGGACAGGCGCCTTCGGGTTTACGGGAAGTGCCGTTACGTCGGGCGATCGAAAAAGTCACGTATTTCCGGGAGATCCCTCTCGTTGAAATAGAGCAGGAGACTGTCGTTTTTCCTGAATTTAAATCCGTCATGAAACAGGTGGAATTCATTTCCCTCACGCTTCACGGCGAGAATGACCGCCCTTTCATGGAGCGGCATCCATGCCGATTCGTCGCCATGGAGCGAATCCTCGGCAACGGCGAATATTTCAGCCGTGGGCCGCGCGATCTTCAGATATCCGAGAAACCGGGAGATCAGGCTTCCACCGGCCATTTCCCTTTCCACCGCGCCCCCGAAGGCGATTCTGATATTTTCCGCGACGATAATCTCAGCGAGCTCCTTGCTGGATCTCTCGTTGCCGACGCTGTACAGGTTCTGGAGGCCATAGGTGTCTTTCATGAATCTGCAGAAAAGGATATTTATTTCGTTGTTCGGCGACGCACCAAGGGCGGAGGAAAAATAATCTATCTCAAAACCCTCGTAGGTGGCGGTATCGAAACAGTTTCCTTCACGGCAGGCGAAGCCTGCCCGGGATGCGTCGAGGCAATTATCAGGGTTCGAATCGATGAACAGGACGGACTTCCCCTGTCCCACCCAGAAACCGGCCAGGGCCAGTGTGACGGCGTTTACCCCGAGAATCACCAGGTTCCCATCACCCTTCATGAGTATATTCAGCCGTTTCGCCAGCAGCCCGGCACTCAGGCCCTGGAGGATGACCGTCACGGAAATCAGTATAAAGACCATGATTTCCACGAGCCTGGCGCCCATGATGCCAGCGGCCTCGAGTTTTATGGCCGCGATGGAGGCCACGGCCAGGGCGACGATTCCACGGGGACCGATCCATCCGACGAATAGCTTCTCCCGCATGCTGAACGGGCCTCCCCTGGTGCTCATCAGCACAACGGGAAACCGCACCAGGACAAGAACGGCAACGATCGCCAGCCCCTTGAAGGCATAGTTGGAAAGATATCCTATGTTGAAATGCGCCGACAGCAGAATAAAAAGAAGGGAGATGATGATCTTGCTGATCTGGTCGTTGAAGTGCATGATTTTCGATTTTATCCGATAATCGATGGTCCCGAGTATTACGCCCAGCACCGTTACCGCCATCAGGCCTGATTCGGGTGCGGCCATTTCGGCCGTGAAGGATGTCAGAAACAGGATACCCAGGAGGAAGATGCTGTGGCTTTCGGCCGGCAGAAGCCTGGTGCGGCACAGAATGAATTTCGTGGTCAGACCGAATGCCGATCCCGCCAGCAGGCCAACGCCGATGGATAGTAGAAAATTGACGATTGAAGTGCCCACAAAGGTCTTGGTTATCACGAATTCAAGCGCGATGATTGCCAGAACCGCGCCGATGGGGTCGATGAGTACCGACTCACCGTTAAGGAGGGTCTTCACGTTGGGGCCCAGCGGGAGATGCCGTATAATCGGCTTTATCACCGTCGGTCCCGTAACACCCGCCAGGCTCGCAAAAACCAGCGAAAGCTCCCGGGAAAGCCCCGCTATGTAGTACGCCGCCAGGTAGCCGGCCAGCATGGTTATGCCGATGTTGATAACGATCTGCTTGACGATGGTCCCTTTTAATATCCGTATCTGGGAAAGGTTGAGGGAGAGCCCCCCCTCAAAAAGGATAATGCTGACAAAGACGGTTATCATGATTTTTAGGCCCGCTCCCATCGAATCGGGATACAGGACGCCGAGAACGTAGGGCCCAGGAGGATTCCGGCAGCAAAATAGAGAATGATGGCGGGGAACCTGAGACGCTCGGATATCGAAAGGGCGATGGCTCCGGACGTGATGGTGACCAGGATGGTTTTTACGATAATCGGATCTTCCATGGAGTCGCCTCCTGCATCGTTAACGGCATCGAGCCGTCATGATTTTTCAGGAAAGACGGTCCTGCCGGAACCGGTAATAGAGAAGTCATCTTCGAAGTCAAGTCCGGCCACGTTCATCTGAAACGGCACACCGCAGCCAGAGGCGATCAACTCCTGCTTTTGAAAAGGTTGAGCTTTCCGATCTCGCCGGCGATGACAAGTGAGTCCTTGAAGGAAAAAACGTAATCAGGGTCAGGGATAGCCTTTATCTTGGAGCCTTCCTCTGTGTTGGCCCTGATGAGCAGTATGTCGATCCCGAACCTTGCGCGCACGTTGATATCCCTGATGGATTTTCCCACGAACCAGTTCGGCACGGGTATCTCGGTTATCGCGTATCCCTCCATGAAATGAACGCTCTGGTCGATGTTCTTCATGGTTATCTGGCTGGCGAAGGCGGAGGTGATGTCGCGGCGTTCGATCTCCTTGTTGTAGGCTTTCAGCACGTCCCTGCGCCATATCATGCCCTTGAGCATGCCGGGCCTTCGGGGGTCCACCACCGGCAGGCCTTCAAGGTTGACGGCCCCCAATTTATCAAGCACGGTCTGGCAGTTGTCGTCAGGGGTGACGGTGTCAAACTCCTTAACGGCGATATCATCGGCGATGAGAATGTTCTGGAGCACGTCCTTGTCGAAGAGGTGATCTTTCACGTCGTTCAGGGATATGACGCCGATGAGCTTGCCCTGCCGGCTGATGACGGGGAAGTGAGGATCTTTTCCCGCTATGACCATGTTGACGATTTCGTTGAAATTGCTAGCTTTCCGAAATCGTTTCGGCGTGTGATGTGTAGACATCCTTGACGAAAATCGACTTCATGATGTTGACTTCGGCGCCGTCCTTGATGTGTATGTTCCTGAGCACCAGCTTCAGCGTGTATATCGATTCGCGCGATAGTTTGCTTGAGATTACCGTGCTGATGATGCAGGTTATCATGAGCGGCAAAATGATGCGATAGTCGTTGGTCAGCTCGAAGACTATGATGATGGCCGTTATCGGGGCATGGGTGGTACCGGCCACCAGGCCGCCCATGGCCACCAGCGCGTAGGCGCCCGGTGTGGCGGTGATACCGGGGAAGTAGCCGTGCACAAGCCAGCCGAAGGCGCAACCGACCATGGCACCCAGGAACAGCGAGGGCGCAAAAATTCCGCCCGATCCCCCGGATCCAAGGGTCACGGAAGTCGCGGTGATCTTGAAAAAAATCAGCAGCAGCGCCATATACCAGACCGTGTTGCCATGAAGGGCATTATTGATGGAGTCATATCCAACGCCCATAATCTGGGGAATGCCGATGGCGATCAGACCGATCGCCAGTCCTCCCACCGCCGGTTTCAGGTACTCGGGAATAGGGAAGCGGTTGTCGAAGAAATCCTCGCTGAAATAGAGTGTCTTGATGAAGATATAGGCGACAACGGCGCAGAGGGCGCCCAGGATGAAATAGAAAATCAATTCATAGGGACTGACCAGCTGGTACTTGGGAACCTGGAAGGCGGCGAAGTTTCCTTCGAACCGGTGCGAAACGACGGTGGCCATAACGGAAGAGATGACGATGGGGGAAAACTGGGTGAAGGCGAAATCTCCCAGCAGGATTTCGACGGCAAAGAGCGCCCCGGCCACCGGCGCGTTAAAGGCGGCTGCGATGCCCGCCGCGGCGCCGCAGCCGACAAAGGTCTTCATGCGGGTGGGCGATACCCTGAGAAAGCGGCCTATTGTCGAGCCCAGGCTTGCGCCGATCTGGACGATGGGACCTTCGCGGCCGACGGAGCCCCCGGTTCCGATTGTGATGGAGGAGGCCAGTGCCTTCACGAAGGCGACGCGGGGACGGATGGCGCCTCCCTTGAGTATCAGTGACTGCATCACCTCGGGTACGCCGTGTCCCTTGGCTTCCCTCGCAAGGAAGTAGATTATCGGCCCGACGATGAGCCCCCCGATTATGGGTGCTGCGAGGAGGACGTACCATGGCGCCGCCATGATGTTTTCAAGTACGGTTCCGGACCCGGGAAACGAGATGGCCGATATCCATTTAATCATGGTGCGGATGGCGATTGCACCGAATCCTCCCAGCGCCCCGATTATCAGCGCGATGATAATCATGAAGGTATGCTCGGTCATCTTTGCTTTTTCAACAAGGCGGGAAGTAGAGCGAGATATGTTGTAAAAAATATTTTTTATAGTAAGGGGCATTATTTACAGGATGGCTCTTTTTTTATCATTATTGTTGATAACCATCCAGTGAACTTGTCAATAAGTTTTACATTGAATTGACGACTTTTTGATTTTTCCCGGGAATTATTCCGATACATCCAAGTTCGGGCGGAGCGTGTAGTACCATCTGGAATCTCCCTCTCATCCAAAACCCGGCTCTACGGCACAGCGGGCCATAGTAGAACCATCGCTCGGATAACACGGACATCCCGCGGGTTACGGCATGCCTCATCAGATGCTCCAATATGGGTATAGCCCGGACATGATTAAAAAGGCGATGGCAATCAAGGCGTAATCGACAAACGTCATTGCGGTGCCGATCGCAGATCCGTATAGTGTCTCTCCCCGGATATAGTTCATGCTCATCACCACGCTGTGAAAGAGCAGGCCCAACCAGAAAAGGATGCCCGATGGCTCACTTGCTTGATGAGATGACGGATCGGCGTATATGAGCCGGATAGCGTGTCGGGAATAAAATCGATGGAAGAGATGAGGTTCACTGCTGATTATGGATAAACTGAAAAAAAATGCTTGCCGGAATCCCTGTTCGTTTGTGATAATCAGGGTAATTCTTATACAGAGTTGTGTCGAAGTAGAGAGAAGGGGCGAAGCCCGAGTGAATGGGATCTTCGCCAGCCGGCTTGAAACATGATGGTTTTACATAGCAGGTATTACAAAGCCCTCCTCCGCGTGGGCCCTGCCGGGCCCGGGACGGGAGTTTCGCCGCAGCTCTAATTAATTTTCGGAGGAAAAAAATGAAAAACAATCTGCTGGTCAGCCTCATCTGTCTTGCCGTCGCAGCAATGACCGTTTTTGGATGTAAAAAACAGGCCGGAACCGTGGAAAACCTGAAAGCCGCAATCACGGGCGAGACCACGGCAAGCGCGAAATACGCGGCCTATGCAAAGAAAGCGAAGGAAGAGAAGTTCGAAAAAATCGGGAAATTGTTTGAAGCCGCTTCCAGAGCGGAAGCGATACATGCCCGGAAGCATGCCGACGTTCTTTCCACCATGGGCGTGAAGATGGACCCCATAACCCCTCAATTTGCCGTTAAGTCCACAAGGGAAAATCTCTTGGACGCCATACAGGGTGAGTCACATGAAATCGACAGTATGTATCCCGATTTCATAAAGAAAGCACAGGATGAAGGGAAGGATGATGCCGAAGGCTCATTCGACTATGCCTTCCAGGTGGAGAAAGTGCATCTGGCATTGTACAAGGGCGCCCAGACCGCACTCGATAAGAATGATTTTGCGGGTCTTGCGGATTCCTATGCCGTTTGCCCGGTATGCGGCAATACAATAGCCGGCAATGCGCCCGACAACTGTTCTATCTGCGGTGTATCGGGAGCGGATTTCATCATCATGAAATAAGCATTTCGAGCATTGATCGTGAAAAGCGGTCCGGACATCCGGGCCGCTTTATTTTCAGGTGGATCATCCCTCCGCGGTATGCTCACACAGCGGTGAATATGATTTTCCGCGTGAAGAAATACTGTGTTGAAAAGAATCTCTCCCGGGTCGGTACAATGCGCACTCATCAACCCCGCGAAACTGCTATGGGAAGCCTCACCTCGGGTATCCGGTCTGCTTTTCTGCCCCCCCTGTTTTCTTCCAGTTCCATGGCCCGCCGGTTTTTCTCATAGATTTCAGTCGGCTCGTAGGTCCAGCCCCTGGCCAGGCGCTCTTCTTCCCTGCGCACCCGGTTCAAGATATACATTCCGATCAGGGGGGCCTTGAGACGAGTGGAGAACCCGAATTCTGCGTACAACGCAGCAAGCAGTTCCTTGAGCCGGGGGAGCATCAGCGGTTCCTTCTTGAAAAATCTGATCATGGCCCACAGTACCCCGGCATAGTCGCCGTCGAGGCCCCGCATGTTTGACTTGAAGCGGTTGACGACGCGGGGATTGGGATGGTTTTTGTGTCTCTGCCATCCGAGGAGGGTGGTCCGGATGATTCGGGCCAGGCTGGGTCCGTTCGTTTTAAAATCATCCTCGAAGGCCTTGATGAGCAGGCTGTTTTCGAGGCCCTGCGGTATATGGGGGTGCCTGAAGTTGAATCGCCTCTGGCCGTGGGAGTCCCCCGGCGGGCATTCCGCTTCGGGGTAGAGGCGGTCCTTCTTCTTGAGTTCCCTGTACAGGGGAGTGCCGGGGAGGGGCCAGTAGAGCATGAACTGGTGGAAGTCGGTGTCGTGTGATACCGCGTAGTCGATGACATCCCCGATGTTTTCCGGGGTGTGATTGTCCAGGCCGATGATGGTCGATCCGAGGACCCGGATTCCGTGTGACTGAAACTTTTTAACCAGGTCGCGGGTTTCAACCCCTTCGAGTTTCGAATAATTGCTTTTTCGGCCCTCTATACCGAGCCACACCCAGGATATTCCCAGGCCGATCAGTTGTTCAATGGTGTACGATTCGAGGACCCGTGCGGAGCTGAACACGTTCAGGTCCCAGCTCTTGTCGTGTTTTTCCATGAGTTCGAGCAGGCGCAGGGCGCGATCCTTGTGCAGGAGAAAGTTCTCGTCCATTATGAAGAACGAATCGACCCCCAGGTCGGCCTCGAGCTGGCAGATGACATCGAAAAGATCGTCGCCCGACTTGAAGAATACCACCGATTTCCCCTTGCCGCCGAAGAGCGCCGAGGTGGAACAGAAATTGCAGCCCAGGGGACAGCCCACCGAGGGTATGACAGTGGCCGCGGTCCTTCTTTTCTGGGAGATCCCGAGGATCCTGGTCCCGAAGCAGGAGGTGACCGAAGGATGCTTGACAGGGGCGCTTTCGTCCTGCCCCAGGAATTTCCGGAACCATTGAATGCCGTCGCCCTGACAGATGTAGTCCGTGTCGATTTCGGAATCCAGGTCTTCCCTGTTGGCGATGTGGCCCCCCACAACGATCACGGCCTCCGGAAGGTTCGTGCGGATTTCCTCGCACATTTTTTTGACTTTTCCGATGTTTGTGTTGATGGCGTTGATGCCCACGACATCGTACCGGTTGTTCTTCAATTCGTCGACAAAACGGTCGAGGGTTGCGAATTCAAGGATAGTGCAGGGCGCGTCGATGTTCGCCTCGATCATCAGCAGGCCGAAGGTCCGGTGGAACATCCTGAGGGAAAAGGCACCCTGGACCCGTGTCACCTGGTTCTGGTACAGTTCCATTGGATTGTCCCACCGGCTGCCGTATTCGTCGTCCCTGGCATAGGGGCCGAAGACGCCGGTGAGGAGTATCCTTGTGTTCCGGTCAAAGGTGCGTTTGTCGTTATTCAGGGGTTTGTTCATTGAGGGCTCCTGTACTAATTACGGTACCGGTCTCTGGTACCGGCATATATTTCCGGTGTGCAATTCAATAGTTGCTATCGTTATTAACTACGGTATGGATGCCAAAATCAGATACATAATTGTATTAGAAAACATATGCCGATTAATGCAAGCATAATCCCTTTAAACCATAGCGGGTGCACGTATGGTTGTCGTAGGAACAACGCATACTATAAGGCATAGTATGCGTTGAATCCTCTGACGGGTGAAAAGCGGGATACAATTAATGTATATGCATTGCCGGTATAGTGCGCCTTCTCCGGTTCTGGCCCATGAGATATAACAGGCTTTGCCAAAACAGTAGTGGCTTTCAAAGGGCGCCATGCCGGGAAAAACGTGCCGGACAGGCGTAGTAGCATTTCGCCGATCCGTTTACTTATATAGAATGTCATATACGGCGTTTGAAAGTCCGTCCATTGTATAGGGCTTCTGGATGAAGCCTTTGATGCCGAGATCAAGAGCAGTCTGTACTTTATCATCGAGTTGAAAACCGGATGATAAAAGGACGGCAACATCTCCTTTGATTAATTTCATCTCCTCATATGTCTCAATTCCGTTTTTACGGGGCATTGCCATATCAAGCAGCACCAGATTTATTTCATCCCTCCTGTCTCTGAAAATATTCAGTGCCTCTTCACCGTCGGCAGCCATCATTACATCGTAACCGCATTGCTGTAATATATCCCGGGCGATTGTTCTAATCATCATCTCATCATCCACGACAAGAACCAGCCCTGATCCTCTTTTAATCAAGTCGGGTTTGTGGGCATCATCGAATGAAGAGAATTCTCTCAAAACCGGGAGATATATTATTATAGATGTTCCACGGTCCATTTCTGAATACGCATCAATAAAACCCCCGTGAAGTTTGACGGTATTGTAAACCATCGAGAGGCCCAGCCCCGTGCCTTTGCCTTTGTCTTTAGTGGTGAAAAATGGATCAAAAATTTTAGATAAATTTTTTGCGTTTATTCCGACTCCGGTATCATCAACCGTTAACGACCAATAATCAGTATTCTCTGTCGCCTCAGAATGATTGAGGATAAAGTATTTGTCGCTTAAAATAAGTTTTAACGATATGCTGAGAACTCCGCCCTGTTTTTCGTTTTCTCCCCGCATCAAGGTCATCGAGTGAGCAGCGTTAACGCAGAGATTTAACAGCATCTGTTCGAGCTGGTTTTCGTCAGCGCGAACGTAGGCGGGCTCAGGATAATAGCTAAATGCAATAGCAACTGATTTGTCGAAGCTGTTGTCGCAGATTCCCTTGGTATGAAGTAGAGTCTGATTAAGATCGACCTGTTTGAAATCGTGTTCCTGTCTCCGGGTCAGCGTAAGAAGCTGTCTGATCATATCCGCAGCGCGTGATGATGACTGTTCGATGACTGTTATGTAATCCTCAATTTTAGGCCTGATATCCCTGATATCCTCAGTGGTTTTCAAGAGAAATTGCATTATGGAAACGGTTCCCACAATTCCGCCGAGTACATTGTTGAAATCATGGGCAAGCCCGCCGGCGAGAGTGCCCACGACCTCCATCTTTTGTGACTGGATAAGCTGCCGTTCGGTTTTTTCAATGGCTGTTATGTCGTCGATCCGGATGGCAATCCCCCCTATATCGTTTTCCACGAGGGGGAAAAGGGATATGTCGACATACTTTTCACCGCCGTTATCAAGTCTTTCTTTTTTCAGCTCGATTCCCATGCCGGTTTTAAAAACATTGTCGCAGTCATCTTTGTATCTCAGCAGAAACGGGGCGGTCTCCCACAAATGTCTGCCTATAATATCCGGCGCGCGGATGCCGGTATGCCGTACCGCGGCTTCATTCCATTCACTGACAACCCCTTCATCATTTATTGAGATCAGCATTGAGGGCATCGAATCGATTATGTTTTTCAGATAGTGGCGCATTTTCCGCATCTCGAGTTCTTTCTGGCGGATGTCATTGATCGAAACCCGTACCTGATCCGCCTTGTCGTGGAAAGTATCATACAGAATTTTTATCTCCTTGATTTTCAGTATGAGCCCCGGGGGGGAGGGTTCCGCTGCGTCAATATCCCAATTTTTCAGCATCCCGATGAAATTTTCAAGAGGGCGCAGTAATATGAAGTATTGCGCAAAAACCTTGATAAGCATTATGATAAAAAGAGCCCCTATTATTACCGGATAGTAATTTCTGATGGTATTCAGAAAATAATATACATCAGAGAGCGGTGTCAGAATGACGATATCATTGTGCAGAATCCGGCTTGTTTTTCTCGTATAGAGGTATTCTTTATCAAGCCGCAGCTCGGTCTGGTTTTTTTCGGGAAGAACACGGAGGGGGATTGATTCAAACGAACTGGATAATATATATCCCTCTTTTGTCGCGAAAATAATTACATCACCGCCTTTTTTTCCCCAATTAAATATTCTTTTATTGAGATTTGCCAGACCTACCCGTCCGACGAGGAGGCCGAGTTCCGTTCTCGCTGCCAGATAGATACTGATGGTTTCCTGCTCGGGCGACCGGTACATTGATGATACCATCGGTCTGTTTCCCTTCACGCTTCTGAAAAAATCAGCGACACCGGCAGTCTGAAAACTGAATTTATTGAAGATATGGCTCGAGCTGTCTTTTTTTAAAATTGTGATAATTCTCAGTGAATTATCGAGCAGATAAATATCGTTGTATTCAGTAAGGAGGGAAGCCGCATCCGTCCTGATGAATATTTTCTTATAAACATCAAATTCAGCCGTGCGCACTTTTATATATGAGTCCACTAACGTATCGATTCTATTTATATCTTCAAGCTGTCTATTGCTGTAATCTATTTTTATTTGCTTCTGGAGAAATCCCAGAATTAAAAGCATAAGCACTGCAGAAAGTAAAAATATCAATCCTTCAGATATACTCATTAAGAATTTTACTGAGCGCATATCAGAATTCCCTGGTAATGTCAGTAATATAATACAGGGGGTTGTCTGCATCGCCGTATTTATCGAAGGTTACCGTACCGAACTCTGTATGAAATATTTTTTTCTCAAGGATATGCTTTTTTATGGAATCCGGATCCCGGTTCCCGGCCGCTATGCTCTGGTGTATTATTTCCAGTGCCGAATAGACATTGAGGCTGATTGATATTGGCGAGTGGCCGAATCTTTTTTTAAAACGGTCAATATAGGCATTCTTTTTTAAATCTTCCATCCTCGGAGGATAATGGGACGGTATTATACTATGGTGTATTGCTGTTCCGGCTGTTTCCAGAACCACAGGAGATTTGACCCACGGCGTGTACATGATGGGTAAACCGGGCCTTATTGTAGCGGCAAGTTGGGCGATAGCTCCGACTCCGCTTGCATTACTCCCTATAAGCAGGTAAAGGGAACCGAAATCGTACTGTTTCATTTTGCCGAGCAGTTCCCCGTGGTTGACCTTTGCTATTGAGATATCGATGACAGCGGTTTCTTTCTGCATGAGGCCTGCGCGGAAATATTTTAACGCCGGTTCCGTATATTCATGGTTATCCGTATCCCTTATTATCAATAGGCGTCGGAAACCTTTTGAATTGATATACCCCGCTATGTTTTTCTGTTCTTTTTCAACATCGGGGATATTTCTGAAAATATAATCATCCATCTTTGAGAGTTTATCAGTAGTTGCGGAAGTTTCAAAGGTCAGCGTCTTGTCCCTGTTCACCTGGTCGCGTATGGCCAGGGCGCATGTAGAAATATGGGTCGTAATCAACAATTTTATTCCCCTTTTTTTTATATCTTGATAGGTTTTTGCTGTTGTATACGTCCGGCATCCGTCATCAAAGAAAATTATTTCAAAAGCATTGTTTTTGTGATCTTCCAAAAACAGTTTGGCCGTATTGACTACACTCGAGCCTTCGATTGAACCAGCTTCGAGACGGGTCATTATCGCTATGGGGATTTTTTCTTTTTTTGAGCAGGTTCCGAGTGTGATGAGAATAATAAAAAGTGGAATAAGCACAGGAGTAATTTTCATTTTTTAGCTTTCCTCCTGACGGATTAGGAAGATGGTAGTACCGGAAGAATTATTGACCGATGATATGCCTCGAATATACTGTTATTTTCCCTGAAATTGCAAATAAAATTTATCCGAGGAATATAATTATTGTGAACCCCTATGCATCATCACGGCCCCTTGTTTCATCCTCAATATCCGCCTGCGGGCATGTGGTCTGTGGAAACATGTAAGGAAAAATAGTACTTGATCATCCGTTCCGGCCTGTTACTGTGAAATACGGCGGTCCTCTCACAGGGTCGTGTAATCACACACCAATTATTTTTATGATTATACGTGTAAACATTTCTGGAGGGATGATATGAAAAAATATGTCGCGGGCGTTGTGCTGGCACTGGTCGCCGTGCTGGCGGGCGTGTATTTCTTTTTTCCAGGCCTGACCCTCGGGTTTTTCAAAAGCCTTGAACGGGGCGGGGCGGGCCTATCGGAGAAGAGGGTGGATATCGCGGACCATTCCATGGTCTATCTCGTGGGGGGCGAGGGAGAAACGATAGTTCTGGTTCATGGATACGGCGGGGACAAGGACAACTGGACCAGGTTCGCGAAATACCTGACCCCGGGCTACCGTGTGGTGGTGCCCGATCTTCCCGGCTTCGGGGAATCGTCGAAGAACCCGGCCCTGGCTTACGACGTCACCGCCCAGGCCCGGCGCCTCCGGGAGTTTCTCTCCGCCATCGGCGAGAAGAAGGTTCACATCGGGGGAAATTCCATGGGAGGGCATATTTCGGGCATCTTCACCTCCCTCTATCCGGACATGGTGCAGACCCTGGCCCTCCTCGATACGGGGGGCATAACCGAGCCGGTACCGGGTGAGTTCACGAGGGAACTGAGGCAGGGGAAGAACAACCTGGTCGTCGGGAGCCCGGAGGACTATGACAGGCTTATAAAGTATGTGTTCGAAAAGCCTCCCTATATTCCCCGACCATTGAAAATTCATTTTGCCGAAAAAGCCGCGGAGAGCAGGGGTTTTAACGAGAAGGTGATGCGTGATTTGAAGGCCAATCCCGCGCCACTGGAGCCCCGCCTGGGCAGGATGGCGCTTCCCGTCTTCGTTCTCTGGGGGGACCGGGACCGGATCATCGATGTGTCCTGTGTCGAGGTTCTCCGGAGGGGCCTGCCGGACTCCACCGTGGTGATAATGAAGGAATGCGGCCACCTTCCCATGACGGAGCGCCCGGAAGAAGCGGCGGGCCACTATCTTGAGTTTCTGGGTAAGTCGAAGGGGAGATGATCCGTCATTTCCCCCGGCGCTCCCCGCGCGGTGAAGCGGCGCGAGGGGCGTAATCCCCGCCGATAAAACATGGAGGTCCTGTCATTTGGTGTTGACAGGAGGGAGGGGATTCCCTATCCTCAATGGGAATGAACGGTAAACCTGCCATCGACTCGGCCCTGGCCGGCACGCCCCTTCGGAAGTGCGAACTGCCGATGAGCTGGCGTGACACCATGAATTACGCCGCCGCCATCGGCGACGCCAATCCCCGCTATTTCGACGATGAGCGACCCGGCGGTATCATCGCCCACCCGGTATTCCCGGTCGCCGTGACCTGGAAGATCCTCGGGCGCATAGGGGAATTCATCGATTCGGAAAATTTCCCGAATGAATTGCTGGCAACCCAGGTTCACTACACCGAGCATCTCGAAATCCACCTGCCCCTCTCACCGGGACAGCTCCTCGCCGTCGAGGGGAGCGTTGCCGCGATACTCCCCCACAGGGCGGGCACCCATGTCGTCATCCGGCTCATCGCGAGGGACGGCGAAGGCGCGCCGGTATTCACGGAACATATCGGCGCCATGCTTCGGGGCGTGGAATGCCTTGGCGGTGGTTCAGGGGGCGAGCTCATTCCGCCTGTGCCCGCCGCCCCCGGGCAGGCCACAGCGTTATGGGAGGCGCCCATCGTCATCGATCCGCTGAGGCCCTTCGTCTATGACGGCTGCACCGACATTTTCTTCCCGATTCACACATCCAGGCAGTTCGCCCGGATGGTGGGCCTTCCCGGAATCATCCTCCAGGGGACCGCGACCCTCGCGTACGCCGTCACGGAACTGGTAAACAGGGAGCTCGACGGTGATCCCGGAAGGGTCCGGTCGATCGCGTGCCGCTTTACCGGCATGATCCTGCCCGGCACCGATATCACCGTCCGCCTGCTGGGCAGGGATGAGAAGGCAGGCAACCGCGGGCTCTATTTCGATGTTCTCAACGCCGGGGGAGAGCGCGCCCTGTCGGGCGGTTATCTGAGGGCCGATTAGTCGACGCGGGGGTTGTCGCATTCCGGGGCACTCCCTCTCCACGCCCGCGCCATCGGCCAGTCGATGTACCCAGTGTGCGCTGAATTCGTGAAGGGCCGGCCGTAAAAATATTCCAGGGGGTTACCGATGAAGGACAGTGAGGAAAGGCTTCCGCTTCTCAACAACTATGTCGAGTACTGGGCCGCAAAGACGCCCGCGAAAGAGGCGATGATCCAGCATGAAGACGGCAAGATCGTCACCTACGGTACATTCAGGACCCTGATCGATTTTTTCGCCCTGAAGCTGATGGACATGGGGATCGGCAGGGGGGATCGCGTCGCAACCCAGCTCGCACTTTTCCCCGAGCATATCATTTTCATGTATGCCTGTTTCAAGATAGGCGCCATCATCGCGCCCCTGGACCTGCGGCTCAAGGAGGACGAGGTGGTGCGGGACCTGGGAAAGATCCGGCCCAAAGCCTTCTTTTTCCTCGGAAAGACCCCGGTCATCGATTTCACGAAAATCGGGGAGGCGGTGCGCGACCGCTGTTCCTACGTGGAGTACCTGGTGCAGTTCACCCCGGACGCGAAACCGGGCGATATCATCGACGGCGCGGTGTCGATTACCGAACTGATGAGCAAGGGGAACCTCCTCTGGCTGAAGATAAAAAACATCTTCACGCGCCGCCTCGAGAAGGCCTACGCCGAGATCGGCCCGCGTACCCCGGCCCTCATCATCTACACCACGGGCACCACCGGGGAGCCGAAACCCGCGGTACTCTGCCACGAGAATATCCTCACGCAGAACGAGATACTTTACCGCGGCACGGGTCTTTCGTCGGATGCCCGGATACTTGTGAATCTTCCCCCCAGCCACGTGGGCTGCGTGACCGAGCTCGTCATGACGACGATATTCCGGGGGGGGACCGCCGTATTCCTTCGAGTCTTCGACGTGGCCCTGACCCTGGAGGCCATTGCACAATGGCGTATAAACGTTCTGGGGCAGATCCCCACCCAGTTTCGCATGCTCTGGGCCCATAAGGACTACGTAAACACCGACCTGTCGAGCCTCACCTTCGTCGCCTACGCGGGTTCCGCCGTGGATGTGGAATTTCTGAAGAAACTCTCGACGATGGCGCCGCGGTTCGGCACGGGCATAGGCATGACCGAGAACGCCGGTTTCGCGACCTTTACCCCCGAAGGGATATCCATCGAAGAGATGGCGGGCCAGGTGGGCCGCGCCTTCCCGGACCTCGCCGAGGTGACGGTGCGCGCTCCCATGAAGGATGACGGAAGTGCGGGGGATGAGCTCCCCGTCGGGGAAATCGGCGAGATATGCTACCATCCTCCCATCGTCTTCCTCGGCTATTACAATCAGCCCGAAGAGAGTGCCAGGGCAATTTCGAAGGAGGGTATCCTCTACACGGGTGACCTCGGATTTTTCAAGGATATGGGGGACTATCGCGCCCTCTATCTTTCGGGCAGGCGCAAGTTCGTCATCAAGCAGAAGGGGTACAATGTTTTTCCCGACGAGGTGGAGTCTTTTATCGCGGGCCTGGAGGGAGTGGACGTTGCCGAGGTGGTGGGGGCGCCCCACAGGGTCTTCGATGAGGGTATCTTCGCCTTCGTGAAGCTGAAGGAAGGGGCGGCACTGTCGCCGGAGGCGGTGATGGAGCACTGCAAATCGATCGCCGCGTATAAACGTCCCCAGCATGTGGAGATATGGCCTTCGGACACGCCCCTGCCGCTTACCCGAAGCACCAAGGTGGACAAGATGGCTTTGAGGCAGCGTGCGAACGCAATTATCGACGAGCTTCGCCGAAAGGGCGGGTGGGACGCCCGGGTCGAATAGGCGCGGCGGGAATAGATTCCGCGGAAGCCTGCCAGCCGATAGATAGCATTCAGCTTCTATCGGGATGAATGCGGCAGGGGGGGTACAACTATTCCGCCCCACAATGGTTGGTACGGTACATGAAAAAACGGCGATTTACATCGCCGTTTTTTCATGACTGAAAGAGGCACTCTTGCGGGCATCCGGAGACGGAGAAGAGTCCGCTTTACTGTCTATCATGATCAATCAACGCTGCTTTGTTCTATATGGCATGGATTTCCTGTCAAGACGAAGCGAACTCAACTGACGCCCCCGCCGGTACCGCGGGTATCCATAACTGTAATGATCGGAGTGATAATCTGCGGCACGAAAAATTATGCGGGTATCATCCCGGTGATAACGGTTGACCCGCTGACAGGCTATCTGGTGAGCCGTGGGGACGTAAACGATAACAGGCCGATTATATGCTTGACCTTCCAATATAAAGGATCAAGTGTTTAATCAATAAGGGGATGGAAGGGTTCGATGCGGCGCACCATGAAAGTACAGGCTCTTTTCGTAATATGCGCGTGCGCGCTTTTCTCCTCCCGCGTGGCCGCGATGTTCGACGACAATGAAGCCGCGGGTGGCGACATTTCTTTCAAGGTCCACTATTCGAGTGTAGTATACAGCGACCTCGACTCTCCCTACGGCGTGTCCCTGTTCATCGATTTTTACACGCATGATTTTCTCTCCTTCGGCCTGGCCAGCTATTTCCACGCATCAAAGGACCACGCCGGGGATTATGCCCGGTATCAGCTTGTCAACGCGATCTATGCGCGCTTCTATTTCAAGCCTTTCTTCATCCGTTCATCGGTTTTCAAGATGGGGCCGAATCTGGGTATAGGGTTGGCGCACGAGTGGCGGGAAAGGGGCGATCCCCTCAGAAGTCCGGACATATTCGCGGGAGTGGGGATGGTCATACACTTCGCCCGGAACGTAGGGGTCACCGGGGCGTTCCAGTTCCACAATATGGCCCTCGATCGCGAGCGTTTTCAGATGATTTCCAACATCGGAGTGTATGTCAACATACCCATCCTGCCGGGGAAGAAGGGCAGTGCGTCACCCCCTCGCGCCGTCAGGCCATAAGGGCGCACATGACCGCCTTCTGCACATGGAGCCGGTTCTCCGCCTGGTCGAAGACGATGGAGCGGCTCGAATCGAGTATATCCGCCTCGATCTCCTCGTCACGGTGCGCGGGGAGGCAATGCATCACCCTGGAGTCTGCCCTTCCTTTCGAGAGGAGTTCACGGGTGATTTTGTATTTCCCCAGGGCCTTCTTTTTTTTCGCGGCCTGCTTCTCCTCGCCCATGCTTATCCATACATCGGTGTAGACATAACCGGCATGCCGTACCGCCTCAGCGGGGTCACGGGTCACCTCGATCAGGGATCCGCTTCGCGCGGCGATCCTGCGTCCCTCTTCGACCACCGCCGGGTCCGGTTCATACTGAACCGGGCAGGCAAGGGATATGTGCACCCCCAGGAGGGCGGCGCAGAGTATGAGGGAATGGGCGACATTGTTGCCGTCGCCGACGTAGGCGAGCGTCAGGCCTTTCATCGATGCCTCGCGCTCGTATATGGTGAAGAAATCCGCCAGGGCCTGGCAGGGATGATGGGCGTCGCTCAGACCGTTGATGACCGGGACGGTGGCGTTGCGCGCCAGTTCCATTACATTGTCGTGTGAAAAGGTCCGGATCATGATCCCGTCCACGTATCGCGAGAGGACGCGCGCCGTATCGACGATAGTTTCACCCCGCGTGAGCTGGATGTCGTTCGCGTCGAGGTAAAGGGCATGTCCGCCCAGCTGGGTAATCCCCGTTTCGAAGGAGACCCTGGTCCTGGTGGAGCTCTTTTCGAAGATCATGGCCAGGGATTTTTTTTTCAGCAGATCATGGTGCCTGCCGCGGGCGGCGTCCTTTTTCAGGTCGGCCGCGAAGCGGAACAGCTCCATGATCTCCTTCCCGGTCAGATCGGTCACGGAGACCAGGTCCTTCGTGTTAAGCCTGGACAGTTTCATCGGTTCCTCCCACTTCGTCGAAGAGACGTTCGAGAATTTTCATTCCCGCCTTTGCCGTCTGGAGTGAAATATTCAGGGGCGGCATTATCCGGATCACCCTTTCCGCGGTGCAGTTGATTATCAGGCCCATCTCCAGTGCCCTCTTCACCATCTCCGCTGCGGGTCTGTCGATTTCTATGCCGATATGAAGGCCCATGCCGCGCACGTTTTTGATAAAACCGTGCCGGGGCTTCAGGGCCTCGATACTTTCGAAGAAGTAGCCGCTCACCCTCTTTACGTTGTCGAGGAAACCTTTCCTCGCGACCTGTTTCAGCACCGCCGCGGCTGCGGCGCACGCAAGGTGGTTGCCTCCGAATGTGGTGCCATGGGTGCCGCGGGGGAAGAACTCCGGAAGGAAGTTCTTCGCGTGGATCGCGCCTACAGGCACGCCGCCCCCGAGTCCCTTGGCCACGGTGATGATGTCCGGAACCACATCGTAGTGCTGGTAGGCGAACATAGCGCCCGTCCTGCCGATGCCGGTCTGAACCTCGTCCACTATGGTGAGGATCTCGTTTTTATTGCAGACGCGGAAGACCTCCCTGACGAAGTCGCGATCCGCGGTCACGATGCCTCCCTCTCCCTGGATCAACTCGATCATGACCGCGCAGAGGGCGCGGTTTTTCTTCGCTTCCCTTGAGAAAGCGGCGCTATCATTGTAGGGAAGGTGCCTGAACCCGGGTACGAGGGGGCCGAATCCCTCATAAATTTTTTTCTGGGCGGTCGCCGACATGCCCCCGAAGGTCCTTCCGTGGAAGGAGTTCGTAAAGGATGCGATCTGGTACCTCTCCCGGCTACGGCTCATGCCGTAGCGGCGCGCCAGCTTGATGGCGGCTTCGTTTGCCTCGGTTCCGCTGTTGACGAAGAGGGTCTTTCCGGGGAAGGATGCACCGGCCAGGAGGCGCGCCGCCTCGTTTTGTTCCCGGTTGTAGAACCAGTTCGAGCTGTGGACCAGGTTTTCAGCCTGTCGCTGGAGGGCCTTCACAAGGGCGCGGTTGCCATATCCCACGCTTGACACGGCGATGCCGGAGAAAAAATCGACATACTTCCGGTTGTCCTGGTCGTAGAGGTGACCGTTGTCGCCCCTGACAAAACATACGGGAAGCCTTTCGCCGTAGTTCTGGAACAGGTACGACTTGTCGTCGGAAATGATTTTTTTCAGCTTCGCCGAACTCATGACACTACCCCGCTAAAAATTGATCACCGGCGCTCCGCGGTGGCTCCGGCAAAAAAAAAGAAATCGGGGACAAACCCGATTGCAGTGTGAATTGAAACAGGCACTACTTAATAGAGCAAATCTCATCATAGGAAGAAGGTATATCAAGTCAAGAAAATAATGCCCTATTTATAGAATTATACGGATAGTATGAGATGTAATCATCATGCGTTATCCCTCCCGTGGGGGCCGACGGGCCTCAGGTCGAATACTCGGCGTTGATTTTTACATAGTCGAAGGAGATGTCCGTGGTGAGCATCGATCGGGAGGCGCGGCCGAGCCCTATATCGATGACGACTTCATACGATTTTCCGCTCAGAATCTTCGCAAGCCGTTCACTGTCGAATTCGACAGGCTCGCCGTTGACCAGGAGCGGCATCTCTCCAAAGGAAATGCGCAGCTTACGCTCGTCGAGGGCCGCGCCGGAGCGCCCTGCAGCAGCCGCGACCCTTCCCCAGTTCGGGTCGTTGCCGAAAAAGGCCGTTTTCACCAGGAGCGATTCTGCGACCGCTCGGGCGATCAGCACTGCGTCCCGTTGTGTGCGGGCCCTGGCGACGGATATCCTCACGCGCTTCGTCGCGCCCTCGCCGTCGTCGACGAGCATCTCCGAGAGGCGCTCCAGCACGGCGTGGAGGGCCTCTCCGAAACGGTCCAGTGTGGTCCTGCCCCGGAGGGGCGCCTTCGACCGGGGGGAGAGGATGAGGGCCGTATCGTTGGTCGACATGTCGCCGTCGATGGTGATGGCGTTAAGGGTGGTTCCCGCGGCCTCCCGGAAGAGGGAAACGAGATCGCGTCGACGAAGGGGGGCGTCAGTCGCCAGAAAGCAGAGGAGCGTCGCCATGTCGGGGGCGATCATCCCTGAACCCTTTGCCGTGCCGGCGACACGGAATTCACCTTCAGGCGTCTCGAAGGAAGCGCACACCTCTTTGGGTACGGTGTCGGTGGTCATGATTGCGCGGGGTATTAGTCTGCCGTTCCCGGGGGAGAGGCCCTCGACCAGTCCGGTATGAGCGGCAATCATTTTTTCCAGGGGGAGCTGGCGGCCGATGATGCCCGTGGACGCCATGAGGACCGATTCCGCAGGGGCTCCGATCCGTGTGGCGATATCCGCGGTCAGGGCCTTCGCGGCCGCGAGCCCACGGTCGCCCGTGCAGGCGTTCGCGTTGGTGGCGTTTATCAGTATGGCCCTGACCGGGCCGTCAACCCTTTCCTGGCAAAGCCTCACCGGCGCGGCGGCAACCCTGTTGGTGGTAAAGACACCCGCGGCGTTGCAATCCCTTTCGGATGCAATGAGGCAGTAATCGAGCCTTCCGGCGTAGCGGATGCCGCATTCCACCGCGGAGTAGGTGAATCCCCGGACCTGTTCCAGGCCCCCGTCGATTATCGTCATGGCGGCGTATTCCTGAATTTATTTGTTGACTAATGCGAATGAATGGGATTAGTATTATCATGGCGGGTCGCCGGTCAATCATTTTGTCGGGTCCACTGGAAAAATCGCCCGCTTCCGGCGAGACGGCAGTCAAGACCGCGCGAGTAGCATCGTTCAGGAGAAAAGGTTGGTTTCCATCGACGTTGAAGATCGCGGTTCCCTGAAGGTCATTCGAATCAAGGGAGAGTTTTTTCTCGGCTATGTGAGGCAGGTCGAGGAAGTCTGGAGCAGGGTTGCGGAGAGTTCCCCCGATATAATCGCGATCGATTGCAGGGAAATGACCTTCGTCGACTCATCGGCCATAGGCACCTTCGTGAAGTTTCTGAACAACAGCATCTCGCGCGACATCAAGCTCCTCTTTTTCGACATGAACGAATCGATAGACCGGATATTCACCAAGGCAAAACTCAACAAGATATTCTCGATTATTTCGCGAGAGGAATTCGAACGCATTTACCTGAATGGGTAGCGTACCCCGACTTCATTAATAGCTCACGCCCCCCCCCTCGTCGTCCGATAAAGAAGCATGGAACGGCCACCATGCCGGTACCGCTTCGCCCGGATATAACGCCATGAGAATCGCTCTTTTAGGAACAGTACTCCTCGCATTGATGGTCTCTTCCTGCGTACCGGGGGGAGGGCATTATCGTGACGTGTGGAGAAACGGCTGGTTCTCGAATATGCGGGACGGTGAACGCATCGTGAGGACGGCCAGGCGCTATATCGGCGTGCGCTACAGGTATGGCGGCGAAACACCCCGGGGCTTCGACTGTTCCGGATATGTCATGTACGTCTACAAGAAAAACGGCATCCTGCTCCCCCGGTCGACAGCGCGGCAATATCGAGCGGGGAGAAAGATCAGCCTGCGACGCGCGGCTCCGGGCGATCTCCTTTTTTTCAATACCTCGGGCCGGAAGAGGCTCTCACATGTGGGGATCTATACGGGCGGCGGCCGCTTTCTCCACGCGCCGCGAACCGGGAAAAGGATTTCCTATGCGAACCTGAACAATCCCTACTGGAAACGGCGCTATACAGGGGCGGTTACCTTCCTGAGGGGTCATGGTATGTAGTTGCTCCCCAAACCCGGGGGCGTGAATAGCGTCCCATGGAAACGGGCATGAAGGTGTGTGGGCACTGAAAACGGCGAACATTCCCCTGCTCTTTCGGGATGAAGAGGGGGGCTGGTCGGTTTTTTTTGAAATAAAGATAACAGGTTTTTTCTTGCAATTCCCGCTAACCCCGCTATACTATTCCCTTGTCGGGCTCCTGGGCCGACTCGATATAATGATTTTCTGGAAAAATTGTCAAGGCCATGTTTGTCACCGCACGCCTCGTACGCCAGGATATGCGATCGTCGATGCTTTCATGCCGCCGTTTTGCCGCCTCCATCGCGATGGGCGGATGCGCTTTCACTGATAAATTGTCATACACGCCAGGAGAATTCATAATGACACGTTTTACATTTCTCTTTGTGATCGTATCTTTAATTGCTGCGGAACCGATATCCTCAAAAGACCTGAGCGGCTCAATCGAATTCAAGGGATACAGGCGGACATTTTTAATTCATCTGCCGCCGGACCATGGCGCATCGGGTTCATACCCCCTCGTGGTTGTGTTGCACGGGGGGGGAGGTACGGCACGGCATATGAAGCGGCGCTTCTCCGGGTTCGACGGATTCGCCGACCGAAACGGGTTTATCGCAGTGTACCCGGACGGGGTGGAGCGGCAGTGGAACGACGGGCGAACAATCGATGCATCGGAGGCGCACCGATCGAACGTGGACGACGTAGGATTCCTGAGCGGACTCGTCAACTATGTGATCCGCCGCTACCACGGGAATGTGAAGCGCGTCTACTTCACCGGCATTTCAAACGGCGCGCTTATGAGCTACCGTCTCGCGTGTGAAATCCCGGATACAATTGCTGCGATCGCGGCGGTGACGGGAAACCTCCCGGAGAACCTGATATCCGCAGCTCCTGCCGTACCGGTGCCGGTGTTGATTCTTAACGGCACCGAGGATCCGCTCGTTCCCTGGGAAGGGGGGCCCATACGGGTCCCGCTATCCAGGGGAAAGGATCGGGGGAGGGTGCTATCGGCGGCGGATACTGTCCGGTTCTGGGTTCGGGCGAATGGATGCGCGGCGGCGCCTGTAGACGAGGAGGTCCCGGATCGCGATCCGGGCGACGGCTGCCGGGTAGTCCGGCATGTGTATGGTGGATGCACCCGCGGCGCGGAGGTGATACTGTACGAGATGAAGGGCGGGGGGCATACATGGCCGGGCGGGCCGCAATACTTGCCTGCGTCGATCGTCGGCCGAACATGCAGGGACATCGACGCGACTTTGATTATAGGGGAATTTTTCAAAAAGCATGAAAAAAAATAATCATCATGCAATCGGCATGAGGATCGCTCTCATCGTTTTCACGGCATCGGTGTGTGCGGCATTGCCCCGGGGCCCGGGGGCGCAGGAAGACGGCGCGTGGAATGATGAAAACGTGGTCATCGAGGAAGACTCGGACGGAGTCGGGAGGGGTACACCCACGGACCTGGCGAGCGGCGCCGATATGGAGCGTTTCATCCAGTTTGCGGAAGACCTGAGGAAAAATTCTCATTCATTCGGAGGCTCCTATGCCCGAGTCCCAGCCCGCAGGTGGATACACGACCGGTATGAAGGATTCGCGCGCAACTCGATCATGATCGGAGATTCGTATCGGCTGGGTATGAACCTCTCCTACGGGCAGTCGAACACGTTCCACGACCGGAATTTTCCGGATAAACTGTATAATGCTGCCGGCAGTATCATCCTTTCCGGAGACCGGTTTTTCGCGTCTGCGGGCGCAGCGAACCGTAGTGACCGGCTTTTCAGCGGTCTCGACGACATCACCATGAGCGCAGCCGCCCTCGGCACCGTGTACAGATCGGGCCGCCACGGCGTGGTGATCGGCGGGGTATTTTCCCTTCGGGGCGAGCTCTGGAAGTTCCCTGTGCCCCTTCCGGTGGCGGCCTACCGCTATGTGAGTGGGACGATCGTCATTTTCGCCGGATTTCCGTTTTTCATGGCATGGCGGCCCGTCAAATGGTTCACCCTTACCCTGTCGGGATATCTTCCCGGCGTGGGCCGCGCCGGGTTCACCTTCAAGGTGACGGATATTTTCACCATCGCCCTCGATTACGCCCATCGTAAGGATACCTATCACCTGAATCGGTATCCGTTTCATGACCTGGATTGGGCCCGCCTGACACACCGGTTGCGTGATCTCGCTCGAATGAACGACCCCGATCAGCGTTTTGTGCTTGAAACCAATGAAACCGGAGCCCGTTTTTCTGTGCGGCCTGTGGGTGAGGTTGCGATCTACGCTTACACGGGGCTTCGGTTCAGGTCGTCATATTATTACACGGAGAATATCCTTGCGATTCCATCGGACCGGGAATGGATCGCCAATTCCCTGTTCTTTAAAGCCGGTGCGAGCTTTCTGTTCCACAGCGGCGGAACGGGCGGCAGTGAGCGGTGACGGCTATCCTTTTCCGATGATACATATCAAGGCAACCGCCTTTTGCTTTTTTTACCCGGCAGCCAGTCCGTCGTTTCAATGCGTCCACCATGCATAGCCGGCCCCGTAGTCTCCTCCCTGACCCGGGTATGGCGGGGTTGGCGCACCGGAGCAGATGCGGATCACACCGGCATCGCGCATCGGGACCGCCGCCATCACGGGGGATCGGTAAAAGTTGATTGCGCCCGAAAGAGCGGGGGTGAAGAAAATGCCCTTATCAGAATTTCATTCCCACCGCGAGCCCGCCGGGACAGGTCGTGACGAATATTTCATTGTCATACGGATCATCCCCGCCGGCAGTCCGGCCTCCCCGGTATTTCGCGTCGTAATCTTTCAGATCGCGGATCGCGCGCCTCGGCTGCGAGAATACGTCAATGAGAGAAATGGCCTCGCCCTGGGCGAAGGTGATGAGCCCGTCCGTCCAGGGACGGTTGAAGGCGAATACCGTGGTCAGTCCCGCGCCGGCGTTGACCACAATGTTCAACACATGGGTGAGCCAGCCCCATCCTTCCTGTTCCTGCAGGGCGCACATGGTCAATATCTCTTCAGCCTTCCGGAGCTTGGCGAGCCGCTCCGCCGGCGTGCCGTCAGGCATGACGCGCAGGCGGTTCGGAAGATAGGCCGGCTGGAACGGGAATGCAAGCTTGCCGGCGACACCGAGAAAGGTGGTGACACCCCCTATCATCATGTCCTCTGCGAAAGCCCGGTTCCGTATCTTTCTCATGTACACGTGGTGCTTGATTTCATATTTCCGGTCGTGCCAGTGCGCGCCTGCCAGGGATTCCTGCACGATCGTTCCCGCCGAGTAGAGTGAGATCCAGGTATACCACCATGCCTGCGCCCCCGGCTGGGCGGAATAGAGGGCGTTTTCAATAAATCCGAGCCGCTCTTTGACCTGTGCGTCATTTCCCGCCGGCGTTTTCTGGGCGAACACTCCATTCGCCGAAACAAAGAAGATGAAGCCGGTGGTCACCAGACAGCATACTACTACTCGGTGTGGTCTCATGCGTATCTCCTTGTAAGTAATGGAATGAGCGAACAGGCACAAAGTACTCAGGTCAAGAATTAATTACACCGGGAATCACAAGGCGTAATTATCCCCGGTGCCTTTATCGAAGAACGGTTTTCCCCCCGGCAATATAAAAAGCACCCACAATATCGGATTTCGTACAGAAATATAATTCTTGACAGAAAACGTGCGCCTGTTAAAGTAACCCGGTGTGGAGTATATGGGTTTTTTATGAGAATTGGGATTTATCCAGGATCCTTTGACCCTTTAACGAACGGGCATCTTGATATTATCAAGAGGTCCAGGGGGATTTGCGATAGACTGGTAGTGGCAATAGCGATCAATCGCACAAAACAACCTCTTTTCTCGGTCGAAGAGCGGTTAGAGATCATAAATCATTGTATTAAGGATGATAGTTCCATTGAAGTCGTTTCATTTGAGGGTTTGCTAATTCATTTTTGCAGGTCACGGAATATCCGCTATATCATTCGGGGCGTAAGGAACATGACGGATTTCGAATACGAAATGACCAACGCTTCCGTGAACAGCAAACTGGCACCTGAGATTGAGACAGTTTTTCTGATGACCAGAGGGGAATACTCCTACATATCCTCGAAGATGGTCAAGGAAATAGCGAGCTTCAAGGGTGATCTCACCAGCCTGGTTCCCCAATTCGTCAATCAAAAGATCCAATCAAAGTACTCCGATACGCAGATCTGACCGGCGAAGGCCATGCAGGTCCGGAAATGTCGCGGCGTGCCTCTTGTTATGCCGCGCCGGACCCTTCCGCTGTGCAGGAACCGCGTCACTTTCCCGGGTCCGGGTAATCCGCCCGAACAGGGGTCCGGTCAGGGCCGTTACTATAGGGGGACTGGAGGTTGTGAATGATGACAGCAATAACGATAATAATACTAATCATCGCGTTTCTGATCGGGATAGGCGCCGGATTCGGATTCCGTGCGTATCTCGGGCGCATACAGCTGAGTTCCGCTGAGGCCAAGTCCCAGCGGATCATCCAGGACGCGATCAAGGATGCGGAGAACAAGAGGAAGGAACTCCTCCTTGAGGCGAAGGACCAGCTTTTAAAGGAAAAAAACACACTGGAGAAGGAGAGCCGCGATCGAAGACAGGAGCTCCAGGGCGTCGAGAAGCGCCTTATCCAGAAAGAAGAGGGAATCGACAGGCGCCTGGAGCAGATAGACAGGCAGGAAAAGGCCCTCGCCATCAAGGAGCAGGAAAGCCAGGAGAAGGAGGATGAGCTTCGGAAGGAGTTCGAGCGGCATAAAAAGGAGCTGGAACGAATCGCGGGTATGTCCTCCGAAGAGGCCAAGCAGGTCCTGATGAAAAACCTGGAAAACGAAACCCGTTTCGAGGCATCGAAGGTGATCAACAAGATCGAGGAGGAGGCCAGGCGGGCGGCCGAGAAGAAGGCCAAGGAGATCATCATCTCGGCCATCCAGAGAAACGCCTCGGATTACACCTCGGAAAGCACCATCACCACGGTTTCACTCCCCTCGGACGAAATGAAGGGGAGAATCATCGGGCGTGAGGGTCGCAATATACGGACCCTCGAGAACCTGACGGGTGTGGACATGATCATCGACGACACCCCTGAGGTGGTGGTGATCTCCGGCTTCGACCCGGTACGGCGCGAGATCGCACGCCTGAGTCTTGAGAGGCTGATACAGAACGGGCGGATACATCCCGCCAGGATCGAGGAGGTGGTGGAGAAGGTCACCACCGAGATTGAGGAGACGATGCTCGACGAGGGCGAGAAGGCGGCCTACCAGCTCGGTATTACGGGCCTGTCGAAGGAGGCCCTCTATAACCTGGGCAAGCTTAAATACCGGTCGAGCTACGGCCAGAACGTGCTTTCACACAGTCTCGAGGTGGCCAACATCGCCGGCATCATGGCGGGGGAGCTCAAGCTCGACGTGCATCTCGCCAAGCGGGCGGGGCTCCTTCACGATGTCGGAAAGGGGAGCGTGGTCGAGGGCGAGGGGGCCCACGCCATTGTCGGTTCCGAGATGGCGAAAAAATTCGGCGAAAGCGAAAAGTGCGTGAACGCCATCGCCTCGCACCATAACGACCGCGAACCGGAATCCTTCGAGGCGGTCCTTGTCCAGGTGGCGGACGCCATATCGGCGTCGAGGCCCGGTGCCAGGAAGGAATCCCTTGACACCTACATCAAGCGCCTGGACAACCTGGAACAGATCGCCCTTGGTTTCAAGGGCGTTGAGAAGTGCTACGCGATACAGGCGGGACGTGAGCTTCGGGTCATGGTGGACAATTCAATCGTGAGCGACGACAAGGCTGAAGGCATCGCCAGGGATGTGGCGAAGAAGATAGAGTCCGAGCTTAAATATCCCGGCATCGTGAAGGTCACGGTGATACGGGAAACGAGAATAATAGAGTACGCCAAATAGGGTCCCGTGGCGGAATAGGATGAAGCAGAGCATGAAAATACTTGTCGTGGGCGATGTGGTAGGCCGCCCGGGGCGCAAGATCCTCCAGGACAGGCTGCAGGGAATCGTCGATACGCGCCGCATCGATTTCGTGATCGTAAACGGGGAGAACGCCGCGGGGGGCAAGTCGATAACCCCCGCTATCGTGAAGGAATTCCAGTCCATGGGCGTGGACGTGATCACCTCCGGCAATCACATCTGGGACAACAGCGAGATCGTGAAGGTACTCGATTCGGAGCCGACACTTCTCAGGCCCGCCAATTATCCCGCCCCCGCCAGGGGATACGGCTACCATATCGCGGACCGCAGGGGAGTCAGGATATGCGTGGTGAACCTCCAGGGGAGGCTTTTCATGGACCCGATCGACTGCCCCTTCCGGAAATTCGATGAAATCTATAAAGAGGTCAGGGAACGATCGGACATTATCATAGTCGATTTCCACGCCGAGGCCACATCGGAAAAGCGGGCCCTCGGATGGCATCTTGACGGAAGGGCCTCGGCGCTCTATGGCACCCACACGCACGTGATGACCGCCGACGAGGAGATACTCCCCAGGGGCACGGGCTTCATCACCGACATCGGCATGACGGGGTCCTTCGACTCGGTCATCGGGGTGAACAAGGAGAATGCCGTGCGACGTTTCCTCACTTTTACCAGGGTGCGGTTCGAAGTGGCGGAAAAAAACTGCAAAGTCAATGCCGTTCTTTTCGAGATCAATCGCGAGGGAAAAACGGAGAGTATAGTGAGAATTATCGCATGACGGCGTACGCGTGATAACGCGAGGGGAGGTGGCGCGACACGCGTGCGCGCAGGCGGAATGATACTGGAAAAAATCAACGGGGTGCGCGATCTGAGAAAGCGCCCGATCGGCGAGCTGGAGACCCTGGCCGCCGAGCTGAGGGACTATATCATCGAGGTGGTCTCGAAAAACGGCGGCCACCTTGCGTCCTCCCTCGGCGTTGTCGAGCTCACCATCGCGCTCCATTACGCATTCAATACCCCGCGCGACCGGCTTATCTGGGATGTGGGGCATCAATGCTACGCCCACAAGATCCTGACGGGACGCCGCGAGGCCTTCCGCAACATACGCCGCCACGGCGGCCCCGCCGGCTTTCCCAAAATGCACGAATCGGAATTCGACGCCTTCGACACCGGGCACAGCAGCACGAGCCTTTCCCTGGCGTGCGGCGCCGCCGTGGGGAGGGACCTCTCGAAACAGAGCCACAAGGTGATCGCCGTAATCGGCGACGGCTCGCTTACCGGGGGCATGGCCTTCGAGGCGATCAACCAGATCGGCCAGATGAAAAGCGACATCATCATCATACTGAACGACAACGAGCACTCGATCTCCGAGAACGTGGGCGCAATGTCGAAGTACCTCACGAGGATCATCACCGGTTCCATCTACAACCGGATCCGGAGAGGTTCGATGGAGGCTGTCAAGAGGATACCCAGGATAGGGAACGCCCTTTTCAACTTCATCTACCGCTTCTTCGAGGGCTTCAAGAGAATGATAATCCCGGGACAGCTCTTCGAGGAGATGGGGGTCCGGTATTTCGGGCCGATCGACGGCCACGACATCGGCAGGCTCGTGGAGATATTCGAGCGGGTCAAGATGATCAATTACGGCCCCAAAATCATCCATGTGCTTACGAAGAAGGGGAAGGGCTATCTCCCGGCGGAGATGAAGCCCGCCCTTTTTCATGGCGTCGGGCCCTTCGACCGGGCCACCGGGATGCAGCATGGAGGCGGGCGCCTTTCCTATTCAGAGATCGCGGGGAAGACCCTGGCGCACCTCGCGGAGAAGGATAAAAAAATAGTCGCCATTACCGCCGCCATGAAGCTCGGCACCGGCCTCTACGAGTTTGAAAAGAAGGTGCCGGGCCGGTTTTTCGACGTGGGTATCGCGGAACAGCACGCCGTGACCTTCGCCGGCGCCCTTACGAAGAGCGGGCTCAAGCCCTTTGTCTCGATCTATTCCACGTTTCTCCAGCGGGCCGTCGATCAGCTTATCCATGACGTGGGGATCATGAACCTGCCGGTGCGTTTTCTGATCGACCGTTCGGGCATCGTCGGCCAGGACGGCGAGACCCATCACGGTCTCTTCGACATCGCGATCATGAGGAACATACCCAACTACATGATCCTGGCCCCCTCGAACGGCACGGAGCTGCGGGACATGATCCATTTCGCGGCCCGGTACGAGGAGGGCCCGCTGGCGATCAGGTACCCGCGCGGCTCGGTGGAGCCGGGGTCTTTTGACTACAACGAGGGGGAGGATTATACTCCCGGTGTACTGAAAAGGCTGGCCGCAGGAAACGATCTCGCCATCTTCACCTTCGGCGACATGGTGCCGGTCGCGTTCCAGGTGCGGGAGATTCTGAAGAGAAGCGGCATGAAGGTCTCCATTCTGAACCTTCTCACCATCAAGCCGCTTGATATCCCGGGGATTGAACGCGCCCTTGCGAGGGTGAGGGGCGCCATTACCCTGGAAAACGGCATCGCTGCCGGCGGAGCCGGGGAATACCTTCTTTCATCCGTGCAGGAGCCCCTCCGGGGCAAGATCCTCCTCTGCGCCGGCTTCCCGGACCGGTTCATCCCCCACGGCACGAACGAGGAGCTCTTCCGGCTTTTCGGCCTGGACGCGGAGTCGCTCTCAAAACGCATTCTGCTCGCTTGTGAAATAGCCCTCTCCGGCGCTCTTTATATTCCTTGACAGTAAACTGATCACCGTGTGCAATATTTCGAAAGCGCGTATACGGACCGACCGCAGGACGGGCTTTCAATCATGAAACGGGTATGACAATCGTAACTATGTTATCGCATGCTCTGGCCCTGCGGCCATGCTTGCCTGCTCAGGATGACGGCGGCAAGGATAAGGAACCGAACAGACCGTCATCGCAATGGCCGGGTACATGGCCGCACATCTCCAAAATCTGGGAGAGGAAAACCGGTGGCTGATGTTCCGGACGATTCACCCATTCAAGCGGACTTACGCCGAGCTGCTCGGCATGCCCTCCAACCGATCCGGCCACGGGAGAGGCGACGACCTATGATCCGGAGTTCGCCTTCTTCGTGAAGCGGGGAGACCCGACGAAGCTGATGGTCTTCTTCATGGGCGGCGGCGCCTGCTGGAACATTACCAACTGCGTGTACAACCATACCTATGCCGAGGACCTGTTCGAGTCGGTGATGCTGCTCGGCCTGGTGAGCGCCGGAGCGGCCGAAGCGGCCAGGGCGTCGGCGGTTTGCTGGATACGACAAATCCCCGACAACCCGTTCAGAGACTGGACCATCGTGTACGTTCCCTACTGCACCGGCGACCTGAACGCGGGGCAGGAGGACTATACGTACCCGGATACCTATAATCCCGTTAACCCGGTACCGGTCGACGATACGCCACCGGGGCGCGGTGAACACCGCTCTCGTAGTCCAGTGGATGGAGGAAAATATCGTTCCGAATGCTTCGGTTACGCAGCTTTTTGTCACCGGCCTGAGCGCCGGCAGCTATGCCTCGCTCCTGGCGTTCCCATCTATACGCGAGGTCTTTTCCGGCGGTAACGCCTATTATCTGGGCGACGCGGGCGTGGGTTATGCAGGTCGATGGATGCGGACGGGCATACATTCACGTGGTATGCGAAAAACCGGTGGGGACGTTCAGCTGCCTGCGGCTGTTTTCGGGACAACGGACATAGATCTCACGTTTACCCGAATACAAGGCATCTCGTGTACGAGGGCGTGAATCACTACTTCCTCGCCGGAACCGACGATCGTTTCGCACAGTACACCACGAAGTACGATAAGACCCAGGCATGGTTCTACAATATTCAGGTGGACGACCATATCGACTATCCCAACTTCTGGGGCTCCGAGTCCGGCGCCGACCCGGACCTGCCGGTGTACCAGGCCTGGAGCACGGCATGCTTGATGCAATCGACATCGGACTGACAAACTACGCGTACTATATAGCAGCCGGCACCGACCATACAATCATCTTCTACAATAAGACCTACACCGAGGCATCGGTATCCGACGGGACCCGATTCATCGATTGGGTCGACGAGCCTGGTCAACGGGGCCATGCCGCCGAGCACGGCATGCTCCGAGCCAGACTGCGGCGCGCCGTTCTAAGCCTCATCCTCGCTCTGATAGGGTAGGGTTGTATGAACCCGACCCTATCAGAGCAGCGAATTTCTACTTTACATCAAGCCCTCCCCATGCGAACGTACTGCCAGGATCCGGCCCCATGAAAAAGACACGCCTTGACATCTATCTTTCGGGGAACGGCCTGTCGAAGTCGTGCGAGCAGGCCAGGCGCGAGATCATCGCGGGCTGGGTGCGCGTGAACGGCGAAACCGTGACCGACCCCGCGAAGCCGGTCGCCGGCGGCGAAGGGATCACCGTCAGTCGGCCCGGGGGGCTCTATGTAAGCCGGGGGGGCGGGAAGCTCAAGCACGCCATCGATCGATTCGGGATATCACTCGCCGGAAGGGTCGCGGCGGACCTGGGGGCCTCCACCGGGGGGTTCACTGACTGCATGCTGAAAGAGGGCGCGGCGATGGTCTATGCGGTCGATGTCGGCTATGGACAGCTCGACTACGCGCTGAGGAGGGACCCGCAGGGTCGTCGTTATGGAGAGAACCAATGCGCGGCATCTTGCCAGGGAGCAATTCCCGGAACGGGTGGACTTCGTGGCCGCCGATCTCTCCTTCATATCGATCCTCAAGGTCTTCGACAGTATACGCGATCTCTTTTCCCCGGTTGAGGGCGTCATTCTCCTGAAGCCGCAGTTCGAGGCGGGGCCGGGACGCCATGACAGGGGGGTCGTTCGCGCGAGGGAAGACCATGTCGAAATCGTGGAGCGTGTCATTTCCTCCCTCCTCGAAATGGGAATGGTCATGTTGAACCTCGCCCCGTCACCCATAAGGGGCCCCAAGGGAAATATCGAATTCCTGATCCATTTCCGGTGCGGAGATTTTACTGAACGTCCGGACGGACAGGAAATCGATAGTTCCCTGGCTGTTCGGGAGGCCGTGGATGAGGCCCACGGGGAGCCCGTGGCCGATTGATCCCGCGTGATTCCGGATATGCCGGGCGAAGGTGAGAGTGACTTCCAAAAAAAAGCAAAAATTGGCCGATGTCGACATGCGCGTAGTAAATAATTGTTGACCGGAGTCTGATACTCTATAGAATATTTATAAATACATGATCGATCGTTGCGTTCAGAGCGGGTTCGCCACGCAAACCCGGCACTATAAGCATCGCCGATGCGGTCACACTATAATGTGTATCATATAAACATGAAAATCAGGCTCCTTTTATCGGCCGGCGTTCTTTTCTTTTTTCTCTGCGCGCCCTCGGCATATCCCTACAGTACCAAGTTCGTGGTCGTGTGGCCCATCCCCTATTATCCGGGGAGCGGCGTGTTTCAGGTCATGGATTACTCGGGCATCGACTTCAACAAGGTCAAGATGAAAATCTATAACCTCGACGGGGAAGAGGTGAACAAGTACGTCTTCCCCGGCTATCCCGCCATCTGGAACGGCCGCGATACGAACGGCAACCGGGTTGAGCCGGGTATGTATATCGTCGACATCGAGGCGGAGGACGTGTTTACGGGCCTCCATGGCAGAAAGACCGTAAGAGTGCTCGCCAACGGCGGAAGCAGGGGGACCTTCACCCGCGGGGGATGGGTGGGGGCGAAATACGTGGCCATGGGAAGAAACGGAGAGGTGACGGCGGACGATGTCTATTCGATCTACTGGAATCCCGCGGGCCTCACTGAACTCCGGAACACACAGCTCATGACGGAAAAGGAGATCAGGGAGAAGGCGACGGGCAAAGGGCTCGACGAGATCAGCGAGGGAGACCTGATCCGTTTCTCGGAAGAGGAGAAAAGCTTCACCCTTCAGACCGGCTTCAGCGGCTCGATGCTCAATTTCGGGATCACGACCGGTTTTTTCGGCATGGCGATAAATCTTCCCCGGGGCGTCATGGGATTCGGTGCCTATACGGTGTATTCCGGAGGTATGGACCGGAGGGACTACCAGGGATACAGGACGGGGGGGCTCAATTATATCGGCTCCGCTTTTTATCTCTCCTACGGCGTTTCCCTCGGCGTTTCCTCCTTCGGCTTCAGCCTGAAGGGCCTCTACGAAAAGGCCGGCAACGATGAGTTCATCGGCGCAGGCGCCGACGTGGGCACGCAGGTCTACGTGTTCCCCTTCCTGAAGATCGGCCTCATGGTTCAGGATCTCGGTACGGGGATGTACCCCCTTCACAACAGGTATAATATACGACAGAAATATAATTTCGCCTACCCGACATTGAGGCTGGGCATCGCCATTATCACCAACAGGAATTTTACCCTTGCGGTCAGCGGCATCAAGAAGCTGGACCAGAAGACGTTCGGTTACAGCGTCGGCGCACAGTACGATATAGTGAAGTGGGTCACGGCGTATATCGGCCTTCAGAACATGGTTTTTTCCGCCGGTTTGACCTTCCATGTGGTGCAGTTCGACGTATCCTATGCTTTCACAATGGATACGATAACGAAGGGGTTCAATCACAATGTTTCCGCCTCCGTGATGTTCTGAGGCGACGGCGTGGGTGCATACCGGATAATGGGCATCCTTAATATCACGCCCGATTCCTTTTACGACGGCGGCAGATATTTCAACCGGGAGCGCGCTATCGAGCGCGCCTACCGGATACGGGACGAGGGAGCGGACATACTGGACATAGGCGGGGAATCGACCCGCCCCGGGTCGCTCCCGGTATCCCCCGATGAGGAGATGGACCGGGTATGCCCGGTCATTGAGGCGATCGCCGGCGATATCGGCATCCCCATTTCCGTTGACACCACCAAGTCGGAAGTAGCGCGCGCGGCCCTCGGGGCCGGGGCCACCTGGGTGAACGATATCAGCGGTCTCGCCTTTGACGGCGGGACGGTGGTCGCGGCGGCCGCGAAGGACGCAGGCCTGGTCCTGATGCACATTCAGGGAAAGCCCGAATCGATGCAGAAGGACCCCCGATACGGCGATCTGATCGGGGAAATACGGGGTTTTCTCGCATTGGCAGTCAGAAGGGCGATCGAGGGGGGCGTCGACAGGAGCAGGATTATCGTCGATCCCGGCATCGGTTTCGGGAAAACGATAGAGGACAACTACCGGATTATCGCGAACCTGCGCGAGTTCAGGGCCCTCGGTCTTCCGGTGATGGTGGGCCTTTCGCGGAAGTCGCTGATAGGGAGGCTTTATAAGGGTGATGAGGACCGGCTTCCCGCCACCCTGGCCCTGAATGCCGTGGCGATTCAAAACGGCGCGGATATCATACGGGTCCATGACGTCAGGGAGCATCGCCTGGCGCTGGAGGGACTTGAAATGCTGAAGAGGGTTTCCGGGAAAGATGAGCGAGCTGATTAACAACTTCACCCATTACATCAGGATATTCTGGGACTACTTCAGAAACGTCATCGATATATTCCTGGTTGCTTTTATGTTTTACCTGGTCTATCGCTTCCTCGCCAATACGCGCGCCATCCAGCTTCTGAAGGGCGTGATGGTCATCATCATCGTCGCGATTCTGGCGAAATTCCTCCGCTTCGATACCCTGGACTGGGTCATTACCAACATCGCATCGTCCGTAGTCATCGCCATGATCATACTGTTCCAGCCGGAACTGCGCCGCCTCATCACCCAGTTCGGCCAGCGGAACTGGATCGCCGCCGAACCCGGCAAGGAGCCGTTTCCCCTCGACGAGGTGGTCAACGCGCTCGTATCGATGTCGGAGGAGAAGGTCGGTTCGCTAATCGTAATCGAACGGAACACCGGCCTCAGAAGCTACGCAGAGTCGGGGGTTCTCGTCAACGCGGACATATCGGAGGAGTTCATACGCACGATTTTTCACCCCCTTACTCCCCTTCATGATGGCGCGATCATCATCCAGGAGGGGAGGATCTCCGCGGCGGCCTGCTATCTGCCGCTCAGCGATTCGAAACAGCTCAAAAAGCAGCACGGCGCCCGCCACAGGGCCGCACTGGGCATTGCCGAGGAGACGGACGCCCTGGTGCTCCTTACCTCGGAGGAGACGGGAAACATCTGCATCATGGTGAACGGGAAGCTCTTTTTGAAGGTGCGCGTGTCCGACCTGAAGAACATGATTCTTTTCTTCATGAACCCGAAGACCGCACACGAGGAAAAATACAGGATTCCAAAATCGTAAGGCCGGAAAATGGGAAGAATCAGGGAAAATATATTTGCCGTTGTGAAGGAGCGGGATTTCCTCGCCAAGCTGGTGTGCCTTCTTCTGGCGGTGATTCTCTGGGCCTTTATCGCAACGGGAAAAACCGAGAAATTAAGGTTTAAAATACCCATCGTGACGAACAACCTGGCCTCTCACCTGACCGTAGCCACCATGTCGGATACCTACGCCTCCATACTCCTGGAGGGAAAAAAGGAGCACCTGAAGAGCGTAAACGTCAAAAAAATCACGGTCTTCGTTGACATGGAGGACGCCGTTCCGGACGTTCCGAAGGAGTATCCAATACGTGTGGAGAAACATCAGATTCCCGAGGAGGTGACCCTCTCCCTTGTCAACGAAACGGTAACGGTGACCGTCGAAACGAGAGCCGACAAGTGGATCGATGTGATTCCCAATATCGTCGGTTCGGTGAAAAAAGGGAAAATCATCGTGGACAAAACGGTCTTCCCGGAGCGGGTGAAGGTATCCGGGCCGAAGTCCGCCATCGCGTCGCTCGAATCGGTGATGACACAGCCGGTTTCCGTCGAGAACGAAGGGGCCGATTTCCAGAGACAGGTGGGGCTGATGAACGAAAACCACGTCGGCGTCAGCTTCGGCGAGAAGGTCTTTGCCGTAAGGCTGATTATCGCTGATGTGAAGGACCTCTCGGTCTTCACCGTGCCGGTCGTTATTCGCAATGAGAACAAAGAGTACGACTACGAGATAAAAAATCCAGAGGTCGAGGTCTATATACGGTCGCGATACAACCGGGTGCTCGCCGCGGACGATATCGAGGCCTTCATTGATGCGGGTAAAATCGCCCTGAAAGCCGCACCGCCGAACGAGCAACCGGAAACCATGGTTCTGGAAGTACCCGTCTCCGTATCCGGGCGGACCATAATTTCATCGGAAGTCTTCTCCATCATGCCAAAGAAGGTGCAGGTGAGAATCACGAAAAAGAGTGCGAAAACGCCCCCGGGGGAAGATGAAAAAGATTAAACTCTGCGTGAATATCGACCATATTGCCACCCTCCGGCAGGCCAGGGGTGGTGCGTACCCGGACCCTCTTGAGGGGGCCAGGATCTGCGAGGAGAGCGGGGCGGACGGCATCACGGTGCACCTGCGGGAGGACCGCCGCCATATCCAGGACAGGGACGTCGTCAATCTGAAGCGGGTCGTCAGAGGCACGTACAACCTCGAGATGGCACTTTCGGACGAGATTGTCGATCTCGCCCTGAGGGTGAAGCCGGACCAGGTTACGCTGGTTCCGGAGAAGCGGGAGGAGCTCACCACCGAAGGGGGGCTCGATGTGGCGGCCCATTTCGAGCGGATACGGTCCCTTGTCCCGCGTTTCCGCGATGCCGGCGTGCGGGTATCGCTCTTCATCGAGCCTGAAGAAGAGACGGTCCTCATGTCGAAGGAAACGGGTGCCGATTATATCGAGATTCACACCGGCGCCTATTGCCATGCCGCCGACGAATGGGGCGGGGATTTCGGAGGCAATGCGCCCCCTGCCGTGAAGGACCGCCTGGGAAGGATACTCGCCGCCGCTGAAAGCGCGGCGCGGTCCGAAATAGGCGTGAACGCGGGGCACGGACTGAACGTCTACAATATCGAGCCGATCCTTACCGCGCGCGGACTGGAAGAGCTCAATATCGGCCATTCGATCGTTTCGCGCGCGGTCTTTCTGGGGCTCTCCGGGGCGGTGAAAGAGCTGCTTGACATAATCGGGCGGTAGCGGCGAAATGGCATCGAGAGGTGCAGATTGTGATAGCGCAGTTGTTCAAAATATTTTTCATCATCGCCTTCGCCTACATGCTCTTCAACCTTGTCCGCGTCGTTTTCAGGATCGGATCGGTAATGAGGGAGAAGCGCCGCCGGGAGGAAGAGCAAATCCGGCAGGAGGGCCCGCGGCCCGGGCCGTCAGGTCCCCGGAAGGGCAAGCAGGTGATCGAGCTGGAAAAAGACCAGTACAGGGTCGAGTAGTCCTGTAAAAAAGGGGTATCATGGCACGTGGAGCGATGTTCGCCGTCGCAATCGTAATCTCCCTGACCGCCCTTTCATGCGGGGGCATGAAAGGGGAGTTCGGGTTCAAGATGTTCGGCCAAGACACCTATCGCCACGCGACCGGAACGCCCGAGTTTCCCGCGGATGAGGAGATCGCCTGGGTCTATCATTTCCATAAAAAATACGGTGAGCGCGAGATCGGCGTCGTGTACCAGAAGAAGGAACTGGTCTGGATCGAGGTCTTCAGCAGGTCAGAGAGGATCGATAATACAAACCGGACCATCTACGGATCCATTAAGGGTCTCTCCCCGGGAGAATACCGTATCATTCTTACGGAAACACACGATGACAATCGGCTTGTCGGTTCCGCGGATTTCATCATCTACGAACGGGAGGAAGAGGAGTAGCCTCCACTCACACCCCGCCCACCGGGAAACGCCTCCCACTCTTTTTCAGCTCCTCGATTTTTTTTCCACCATGCTCGAACACTTCTTTTTTCGTGACGGGCACCTTCTGTCCCGTGTAGACGAGGTATGCCGCATAGAGGATGAAGAGCGCGAGCAGCACCAGGGCAAGTCTGACGAGTTTTTTGATCGCGGAGAGTATGATGAGTATGCTGATGATCACCGCGGCGGTGAAAATAAGCTTATTCGATGTGAGTGCCGTTATAAACGATTCCATGGATGAAGTATGCACCGAGGGGATTAGCGAGGGAGGGATTCGAACCCTCCACGCCACGGGTATGAGCCGTGTGCTCTAACCATCTGAGCTACCTCGCCGTTGATTAGCGCGGGCAGGATTTGAACCTGCGACCTTTGGGTTATGAGCCCAACGAGCTACCAGCTGCTCCACCGCGCGATATGTCCGCCACGCTATATAATCGAGCGTCGGTGTCAACATTTTTTTAACGTTCGAGTTTCTGGCGGCCTCAGAATCAGTATAGTCAAAGTTGATTGGCGTTTCAATAAAAAAGGGGCTGTAGAGGGGGATTCCCTGCCGATTCATGTCTGAAAAAATGGAGTGCCTGTTTGTGCCATGGAGGCTCAGAGGCACGGAGTACAATCTGTCTCTGGTTGAACCCCCTGGAAAAAACCGTGAAAAGAAGCGCGCTCCGGGTGGAGCTATACTTACATGCAATTCCAATAAATGTATTCTCTGCATCTTCTTGCCTCGATGCATCTTTCCGGAAAAATTGATCGCCCTTATGTGCAGGCAGCCCATTAGCCCTGAAATATTTATTGACGGTATAAATGGAATGGCCAATGCTATCATGGTTATCACAGACGATGGAGCGCGCTTTCATGTTCAATCCCCTCAAGTATTTAAAAAATCGCAGGGTCGGTCTGGCACTGGGCAGCGGCGGTGCGAAAGGACTGGCTCACCTGGCCGTCATCGAGGTTCTCGAGTCCATGGAGATCCCGATTCACATGATCGCCGGGTCGAGTATCGGGGCCGTGGTGGGGGCCCTCCATTGCTGCGGGAGCCTGGCGCGCTTCAAATCTGACATACTCAAACTGACTCTTCGGGAGATACTCTCCTATATCGATCCGGTAGTGCCGCGGTCGGGGCTGCTCGATGGCAAGGGTGCGGTGAAATTCCTGGAGCGCTATATCCCCCGGACCGCCGTGATCGAGAAACTGAAAATACCCCTGGCCGTGATCGCCACGGATTATGACAACGGAATGCCCGTCATCATTCGAAGCGGCAGCGTTCTTGAGGCCCTGAGGGCGAGCATCTCCATCCCGGGGGTCATGGTCCCGGTGCGCTACCGGGAGACACTCCTTGTCGACGGAGGGGTCGCCAACCCCCTTCCGATCAATATCGTGAAGGGAATGGGGGCGGGCATCACCATCGCCGTCAATCTTCATCCTCGAATAAAGAAGAGGGGCCTCAGGCACTACGTGAAATCCCAGATGCCGGCCAGGGGCGAGGATGCGGACTCGAGTGAGATCGAGGTCGTCAGCGAGGGCGGTCAGGCCCCCCTGCCGTCGCCCGGCTCGGGGGGCGGCTGGGTCAGGGCCCTGGAGCGCTGGCTGAGGCCCAGGGAAAAATCGGCAAGGCAGGGCCTTCCGAACATATTCGAAGTGATCACCCAGTCGGTCGACATCATGGAATACGTGAACACCGCCCTTATTTTAAAATACAACAGGCCCACGGTCCTGATAGAGCCGAACGTGACCGATGTGGGCACCCTTGGTTTCACCGAGGCCGAAAGGATACTTCAGGAGGGATATCTCGCCTGCGAACGTTCAAGGAAAAGCCTTATCAGGAGGGTCCGGCGCTGGGTGTGACACGATCCCGCCCCCGGGGGGCGGGATCGTGATGCCGGTACAATCATGGCGATGAGACGCGCAAAGTACAATGTCCGATAAACGAAACACTATACGCACGCGGTACGATGAGCTGTGCGACCTTATCAGCGGCCACAACTACCGATACTACGAGCTGAACGCGCCCCTGGTCGACGACGCAGAATATGACGCCCTGATGAGGGAGCTCGTCGACATTGAGAGCCGGTACCCCGACATGCGGCGTGAGGATTCCCCCACCGCCGGGGTGGGGGGCTTCGTGTCTCCCGCTTTTTCCGAGGTGCCCCACGACCCGCCCATGCTTTCCCTCGGAAACATATTCAGCCCCGGGGACCTGGCTGATTTCGACGCACGATGCAGGAAGGGCTCCGGCGCCGATGGTGATATGCTCTACTCGATGGAGCTCAAATACGACGGTCTGGCGGTTGAGGCGGTCTACGAGAAGGGCCGTTTCGTCCTGGGTTCGACCAGGGGAAACGGCAATGCGGGCGAGAACGTGACGCGAAACCTCGCGGCGGTTTCCGCAGTCCCTCCGACCCTCGCAGCGGGCGCTCCCGCGCGACTCTCCGTACGAGGAGAGGTATTCATGCGCCACGACGCCTTCGAGGGACTCAACCGGGCACGGGAGGCGAAGGGGGAACCACCCTTCGCGAATCCCCGGAACGCGGCTGCGGGGAGCCTCCGCCAGCTCGATCCGGCGGTGACGGCCGAACGGGAGCTTGATGCCGCCTTTTACGGGGTGGGGAAGGTGCCGGAGGACCTGGCCGTAACTGACCAGCGTGGCCTCTTCGAGGCCCTCAGTGGCCTCGGGATGCCGGTAAGCCTTTACGCTGAAACGGGTGGCCTCGATCGGGTGCGGGAATACTATGAGGGATGGCTTGAAAACCGCCATACCCTCGATTTCGATATCGACGGCATCGTGATCAAGGTGAGCGATTTCAGTCTGCGCGACCGCCTGGGCGACACCGCCAGGGCGCCACGGTGGGCCGTGGCGTGGAAGTTTCCCGCCCGCGAGGCGGTCACCGCCCTGGATTCCGTCGACTTCCAGGTGGGGCGTACCGGGATTGTCACCCCGGTGGCGAACCTGAGTCCCATCAATATCGGCGGTGTCATCGTGAAAAGGGCGACGCTGCACAACTTCGAAGAGGTGAAGCGCCTTGATGTCAGAATCGGCGACATGGTGAAGGTCATTCGGGCCGGCGACGTGATACCGAAGGTGGTCGAGGCGGTGAGGCACGAGGGGGCGGCCCCGGGGCCGGAGATCGTGCCGCCCGATTGCTGTCCCTCATGCGGAGAGCCCCTTTTGCGTGAGGATGTTTTTCTCCGGTGCGTGAACGCCCTGTGCGGGTCGAAACTCATCGAGTCGCTCAAGCATTTTGTTTCTAAAGACGGAATGGACATGGAGTTCTTCGGTCCTGAGCTTGTGGGGCGTCTCAATACCGCGGGCAGGCTCTTGACCCCGGCTGACTTCTACCGCCTTGACAGGAAGACCCTCCTGGACATGGAGCGAATGGGTGAGAAACTGGCGGATAAGATCATCGAATCGATCGATGCGCGTCGACGGGTTCCCCTCTCCCGATTTCTCCGGGCCCTCGGCATACGGAACGTGGGGGGGCATATCGCCGGTGTCGTCGCCGCAGGCGCGGGGAACCTGGATCGGGTCATGGCCATGTCCGTGGAAGAATTGATGGAAATCCACGAGGTCGGGCCGGGGGTGGCGGAGTCGATCCACGCTTTTTTCCATGACGAAAAAAACCGGGAGCTCGTCGAGGATATGCGCGGCGCCGGCCTTACGATCGAGGACGAGGGGGCCGAAGCGCCCCCCGCCGGAGAGGTGAGCGGAAAGACCTTCGTCGTGACCGGCTCTCTGTCTCGCTTCTCACGCCAGGAGGCGGAGGAGGTCATTAAAAAGCTCGGGGGGAGGGCGGCAGGGTCGGTGAGCCGGAAGACCGACTATCTCGTGGCGGGGGAGAGTCCCGGGTCGAAGCTCGACAGGGCGCGTGAGCTCGGGGTGAGGATAATCGACGAGGACGCATTCATCGCAATGATCGGCGGGGAACAGAATGAATAAAATCATCGCTTTTTTCAAGACGCACTATTATCTTCTTACGTCGCTTCTCATGTTTTTCTCGTTTCCGTCATACGAGGCCTGGCCTTTCAGGCTTTTCCCCCTTTTCGCATGGGTTGCCCTTGTTCCCCTCTTTAATTACGTTCGGGGAAAGGGCGCCAGGGAGGTTTATACCGCCTCCTTTATCGCGGGGCTTATCGGGAATTTTCTCGCCTTCGAGTGGATCGGGAATTTCGGCGCCGCGGCGACCGGTGGCTACACGGTTATCGTGGCCTTCCTGATCTCGATCCTCACGGTTTATTTCTCGATAAAAATCGCCCTGGCGGAATTTATCTCACGGCGCTTTGAATCCCTCAGGGTCCTGGTTTTTCCCTCGGTGTGGGTCGCCGTCGACTGGATCGCCTCGATCGGTTTTCTCGCCTATCCCCTCCCCTTCTGGGGATACTCCCAGTACCCTTTCATCCCCTTCATCCAGATGGCATCCCTGACCGGGATCATGGGTATCACCTTCGTCGTCATACTTTTTAATTATCTTCTCGCGGAGTTCTTCGCGGCGGGCGGGTTCGCGAAAAGGCCGGTGCGAAACATCCTTCGCATGAGGGAGGCGAGGCGCATCGCCATACTGGGGGCCTTCGTGCTCGTCGTGTCCGCCTGCGGGGCGGTCCTCCTTTGCGTGAATAACGGCCGTACAGGGAGGGACCTGCGCGTCGCCATGATACAGTCGTGCATATCACCGTGGGAGAACTGGAGCGTGAATCGCTTTCGCTATCTCGCGGAGCTGAAGCGCCAGACCGGCATGTCCATGGGGGACAATCCGGATCTCATCATATGGTCGGAATCCGCCACCCTTGAGACGATATCATACGATTATGAAACAGGGAATCTGAACGAATTCGAAATGGAGGTCCTCTCCCTCGCCAGGAATTACGAGCGGCCTATCCTCACCGGAGAGATAGGCGTGATCGAGGAGACCTCGGGGCCTTTTATCAATCGTTATCCCCAGAACAATGCCGTCCTGATCGACCGGAGCGGCGAGGTGGTAAAAACCTACGCCAAGATCCATCTGGTCCCCTTCGGCGAGTGGGTTCCCTACGAGAAATGGCTCCCCTTCGTGAAGCGGATCGCAGCCGGATTCGGGGGTTCGAGTTTCGTACCGGGGGACAGGCCGGTCCTGTTCGAGGTGGAGGGCCGCCGGTTCGGTGTCCTTGTCTGCTACGAGGGTATATTCCACCGCCTCTGCAGGGAGTACCGGAGGATGGGGGCCGATTATTTCATCAACATCACGAACGATGGCTGGACCGATACCTACCGGGGCCACATGCAGCATTTTTCCGCGTCGATTTTCAGGGCCGTGGAAAACGGGGTCTGGTACCTGCGCGCCGGCAATACCGGCTACACGGCGAGCATCGATCCCTTCGGAAGGGTGCGCAAATCGATCCCGATACTGAAGCGCGGCTACCTGGCAGCGGATCTCGACTTTTCCCTCAATCGCCGCACCGTCTATACCATTATCGGCGACCTTTTCCTCTATATCGCCATGGCCTTCGTCGCGGTCCTTGCGTTGATTATCGCAGGAGAGAGGGTTCGGGCGAGGAGGGGAAAGTCGACCCGGGAATGACGCGGATGGTCATCCATCTTCGCGTGCGGCGGCGCGGGGGAGGTTGATGTCTTTCAGCCGGGGCAAAAAGATGAAGAGGAGGGTTGCTTTCATCCATTCCCGATAGGGCTCACCGTCCGGGTCCATGCCCTGTACCTGGGCGATGCAGGGCCCGGCCCCGAGGAAGGAGATGATGAGAAAGTAGAAGCTGTGGAGGAACATCCTTATTTCCTGGTCGGGGCCCATCGGCTTTATTTTCTCTACGTAGAGGGTATGGAGGCGGCTAATCAAGTCGGGGAAGCGGTGATAGCCCGGAATCAGTGAGAAGTCTTTCGTCTGGGTCAGGTTCAGGGCGAGTATCCTGAGGGGTTCGGGGTTATGGCGGTTGAATTCCATGAGCAGTTCTATGAACTCGGTGAAACCCTCGGTGATTTCCCTTTCCCTGATCGCATCGAACCATTCGCCGGCAGATGCGGCGAACTCCTCGCAGATTTCCCGTATGATCGCGTCAAAGAGCTCGGCCTTGCTCGGGAAGTAATAATTGATCAGGGGGTGCTCGATTCCCGCCTCTTTTCCTATCATCCGGATGCTGGCGGAGTGATAGGCGTGCTCTGAAAAGACCTTTCTCGCGGCCCTGACGATCGTTTCCCTGGTTCGCGCGCTCTTCCTGTTCTTCATGGCCGGGGTTTCTCAGCAGCACACGGCCTGCGGCGTAACGATATCTTCCGAGACGGTTTCCCTGCTTTCGTTGTGGGTGAATACCGTGAAGTGCGTGCAATGGCCGGAATGACCGACAATCCTTTCATCCGACGCCGGCGGTGCTATCCGCATGATTGTTTTTCCCCTGTATGATATGCCCGCGTATGGGCACCTCTAAAAATAAATTTATCATTATATAACCAATGAAAAAATCTAATTTTTACCTTGAAAGTGCCCACAAGGGAACATCCTGAATTGATTTTTAGAGGTTCCCTTATAATAGTCCGGCCCCGGCCGGAAAAATAGTCAAGGGAAAAATGCCCTGGCTCCGGTTTCGGCATCCTTACGCTGTCGGTTCTCGACAAGACAGGTGAAAGACCGGGGAAATGAATCAGATCCCGAACAGACCCAGAAGAGTCCGGTGTATCTTCAGCAGGGCAATGGAAAAACGGTGCTGTTGGAAAAAGGAGTGGCCGCTTTCTGTAAAGGGTTGCGTGCCGAGGTAGTGAAGGCTTACGATATCGCCGAATCTTCTCCTGATGGTGAAGGCCTCCGGATCGAAATACTCGATATCCATCAGCTCGAGAAGGAGGAGGATGTCCGGGTTGTCTATCAATTCGACGGGGAAGTCAAACCGGTCTTTTTTTTCGTACATATCGAGGAGCCCCGACATGACCGGAAGATAGCGCTTTCTCCTTTTTCCGAGTCTTTTCAGTTCATGTTTATAGTTCATGGCGTTATCGTGAAATCCTCCAGCGGTGACCGTATGATCAGGTGCAGGCGGCATTCTGTCAAGAAAGAACCGGGCGATGAGTCAGGATAGTGCGGAGCGCAGCACGTAAGGCAAACCGGTTATGGCCGTTCGGGAGGTCCGCCGAGTCCTTTGAAGGGATATTCACAGGCGCGCCGGATTGACCGTATCGCTTGAAGGGTATGGCTCGAGTGCGGAGGAAACGGGGACGGTGTGTAGCCGGTCCGCCTCAGTAGAGCAGGTACCTTCTTCGTCTCTTTTTGTATTCTTTTATTCCACGGTCCATCGATTTTCTGAATTCCTTCCAGGGCCTTCCCTCCTGGATGAAGATCCTGAACCTGTCGGTGCCGGCAAGGGCGTCGATGTCGTAGTACCTTCCGTAGCGAACCCAGTAGGCGGCCCGGTAGCGCGTCTTCACCGCGGCGATGATTTTGTATGCCACCTCCGTGGGGCTGAAGATCCCGCCGGTGTAAAATATCTGCGCCCCGCCGCAGCGCATGCCGGCGTACGTGCTGAAGGTGGGCCTGAAATAGACCGGTTTGAACCTGAAATGATCCAGCCCCAGGGCTTCGAGCATCGTACAGAAGGCCACCGGCTCGATCCAGGGGGCGCCGATATATTCGAAGGGTTTCGTCGTACCCCGGCCCAGGGAGAGGTTGATCCCCTCCATGAGTACGATGGCCGTGTAGACGATTGACGACTCGTAGGTGGGAAGGTTGGGCGAGGGGGGCACCCAGGGGAGCCCGGTCTTGTGGAAGGGGCGGCCCCTGCGGTATCCCCCCATGCGGATTACCCTGAGCTTTACCCCCGGCCTGAATTCACCCCGGTAGTAGCGCGCCGCCTCGCCAATCGTCATGCCGAAGAGAAAAGGGGCGGGAAAGGCGCTTACGTGCCTTGTGGTGAATGCCTTTTCAAGAGGGGAGCCGTCGATGCCGAGAAAGCCCGTGGGGTTGGGGCGGTCGAGGACGATGAGCTCCCCGTCGAGGCCGTCCATCGCGTCCATAACGTCTTTCAGGTTGGTGATGTAGGTGTAGCAGCGCATCCCCATGTCCTGTATGTCGAAGATGACGATGTCCGCCATCCGGAGACGGTTTCTAAGAAAGGCCTGGCTGATTCCGTAAAGGTTGTAGACGCGGCAGTCGATCTGCCGGTCGTACCAGCCGGTGCGGTAATCGATATCGTTTTTATAGCCGTAAAGCCCGTGCTCCGGCTCGAAGACCATGGCGATGTCGATGCCCCTTCCGCGGAGGAGCCGGATGTTCTGCCGGAGCCTTGAATCGTAACCGGAATGGTTCGTTACCAGTGCCGCCCTTTTTCCCCGGTACTTCTTCGCCCTGCCGGAAATGAATTTCTCCAGGCCGGTTTTAACGCGGGGCCCCCCGGGGTTGAGGTTGTAATGCGGCACGCCGGCACATGCCGACGCGATGAGGGGCGCCACGATCATGGCGATGATACATTTTCGCGCTTTGTTCATTAGTATGGCATCTCCGGTGTTTCCGGTTTCCCCTCCCGTGACAGGCCGGCCCTCGGCGCGGGCCGTACCCGAGCGGCATGCAAGGGTAATGACGGAGGTGCGGGCGGTCAAGAAATATTCGCAATCATGCTTGACAGGGAATGCGGATCAGTTACCCTAATCCCGCCGATTTCACGCATCATGATCGATCGCCCGCGCGCCACGGCCGCGGAGCCGGAACGGGGCCCTGCCATGAGTCATGGAAGAAAAATAATCGCCATCCAGATACAGCTTGCCCTCCTCATTTTCGCCACCTGCGGCCTCACATCGGAACGCGAGCAGGCCATACTCGGCTATTCGACCGACCGCCACATGGAGAAATACGCGGACCTCCTGGTGGAGGAGGAGCGCTATACCACTGTCGGGCTCCAGTACCAGAAAAAATACCTTCGCCACCTCATCGGGATTGCGGGCCATATCATCGAGAACATGAGGCTTACGATCGAAAAAAACAGCATCGGGTTTTATTACTACGAGGGGAAATCAGGCAACACCCGCAGGCTCTACCTTGGGCTTGATATCGACTCGGGGGAGCGGTCGAAACAGCCCTTCGAGGTGATGGCGGTGACCCTGATAAGGAAGGACCTGGCGGACATCATCCGGACCATACACTCCTGCCGGAGTATTTTCAATGAGAGCGACATCGCCGGTATAGTGATAGGATGGAAGTGGAACGAGGGATCCTCGCGGGAGCATGTGAGCGTCTGGATCACAAAGGTGGATTTCATCCGCTACGAGGAGGACCTTCTCACCTTCGACGGGCTTATCCAGCGGAGCACAGTCACGAACACCGCTGGCCGGATAATCAGGCTCCCACTATAGAGGCGAGCTCCTTCACGAGGGCTTTTATCTCCATCATCGTCCCCACGCTGATGCGAATGTAATCGGATTGAACGGGTCCGGCATAGTGACGCACCAGGACCTTGCGCTTCTTGAGTCCCTCGTAGAGGTCCCCGGCCGCGACATCGGGGTGTTTCGCCATGATGAAGTTCGCCCTGGATGGGATGAGTTCGAATCCGAGGGCTTCGAGACTCTCCTCCAGATATTCCTTGTTGCTCACGACCATTTCGATGTTGTAGGTGAAGGCCCGCCTGTCCTTCAGGGCGGCGATGGCGCCGGCCTCGGCCAGCATGTCCACGTTGTAGGAGTCCTTGATTTTCATGAGGCCCCGGACGATGCCGGCGGGGGCAGCGGCGAATCCGATGCGGAGACCGGCGAGGGAGTAGGATTTCGACATCGACTGGGTCACTATCAGGTTTTCGAATTCATCGACCAGACCGGCGGAGGAGCCGCCGTAGAAGTCGATGTAGGCCTCGTCCACCACCAGGAGGCCCTTGAATTTACCGAGGAAGGCGCGTATCTCATCCGGCTCACAGTAGGTGCCCGTCGGGTTGTTCGGGTTGGCGATGATGACCAGGTTATATTTCTTTTTCAGGAAGCCGTCGAGGTTGCAGGAAAAATCTTCATTCAGGTTCACCAGCTCGTGCCGGACCCCGTTCATCTGGGCCAGGGTGATGTAGAGGGCATAGGAGGGATAGGCGAAGGCCGCGACCCCCTCTGGCTCGACAAGCCCCCGGAATATCAGGGTGAATATCTCGTCCGATCCGTTTCCCACGAAGACCTGTTCCGGCTTCAGGCCCCTGGATTCGGCGAAAGCCTCCCGCAGCCTGTGAGCGGTCGGGCTCGGGTAGCGCTTCAGGGATTCGTTGGCCGCCGACCTGATCGCCTCGAGGACCGACTTCGACGGCGGGAAGGGGTTTTCGTTGGTGTTCAGCTTGATGAACTCCCCCGGGTCCCGGGGCTGCTCTCCCGGCATGTATTCCACCGCGCTCCTGAGCCTGCTGTTCCAGAATTTCATCCCGTTTTCCTTTGCCATTGATCGCTCCGGTTTTCCCTGTTACATGCAGCCGCCGGCGCGTTCCCCGTGGTGGCGCGCCAGGCCGATGATTTCCTGAATGTTCCCGATCCCCTCGGAGCGGAGATAGTCCTCAATTCCCGCGATGATGCCGAGGGGAAGCGTGGGGTCCACCATGTTCATGGTGCCCACGGAAACCGCCGACGCTCCCGCCATGATGAACTCGAGGGCGTCCCCGGTCTCCGCGATCCCCCCGAGGCCGATCACGGGAATGTTCACCCGCTCGCAGATCTGGTACACGACCCTGAGGGCAAGGGGGCGAATCGCGGGTCCCGAGAGCCCCGCCACCCGGTTTTCGAAATGGGGGCGTTTTTTCGCCACGTCAATTTTCATCCCCAGGAACGTGTTGACCGCGGAGAGGGCGTCCGCGCCGAGCTCCTGGGCCCGGGCGGCGAAGGCGGCGACGTCGGTCACGTTGGGTGAGAGCTTCACGATAAGGGCGCACCGCGTGGCTTCCCTGGCCTGCCTGACCAGATCGGTGAAGCGTCCCATGTCCGTTCCGAAGGCCATTCCGCCCTCCTTCACATTCGGGCACGATACGTTCAGCTCGATCGCGTCGATACCCTCCGTTCCGGAGAGGGCCCTGCAGAGTTCCACGTTTTCCTCCACAGAGTGGCCCGCCACGTTGGGAATCACCGTGGCCCCTTTCCCGAGGAGAAAGGGCAGCTTCTCGGAGAGGAAGCGCTCGAGGCCGACATTCTCCAGGCCGATCGAGTTGAGCACCCCTGCCGGGGTTTCTATGATACGGTTTCCCCTGTTCCCACGGCGCGGCGCCAGCGAGAGGCCCTTGGTGAATATCGCGCCCAGGCGGGATATATCGATAAAGGCGGAAAGCTCCTCTCCGTAACCGGCGGTGCCTGACGCCACCGTGACCGGGTTTTTCAGCACCAGGTCCCTTATTCGGATTGCAATGTTCACGGCTTTCCCCCTGCGCGATGCCTCAACCAGTTACCGCCGGGGTTCGGGCGAGTCAAGAAATAAATGGGAGGCGGGCGTGCCTTCGGCTTCCTACTTATTTTTGACCGCCAGGACGGTCCTGGCGAATTCGACAATTTCCTTCACGACGCGTTTTTCGTCCGTCTTCGCGTATTTGCTCAGGAGTACATGGTCCCCCGGGGTGATGGCGACGGCCCTGTTGAGGGGGTTCCCCCCGGCGGCACCTCCGAATTGATCGAATGCCTCCTTCATCCGCGGTACCGACGCGGCCTCGTCGCCATCGTAATAGAGCAGGAGGGATGGAACGGATATTTTTTCATACACATCATCGCGCGCGATGAGGCCGCGCAGGTCCACCAGCTGGGCCGTGGAGGCGAGATACTGCTCCCGGTACCAGTACTTCGTCCAGTTGTCAGCCTCCGGGGGCACGGGGGCGGGGCTGACCCGTATCGGCTTGAGGGCGGTGATGACCCGGAACAGGGGATAGTGGTAGAGGAGCCGCGCACTTGCGTCGTTGAAATCGTAATAGGGGGACACGAGCATGACGGCTGCGATCCGGTCCGGGTAGTACGAGGCAAGGTAGGTGGCGATGAGTCCCCCCATGCTGGAGCCCGCTACGATCACCTTTTCCCCGAGCTTTTCCATCATCCGGAGGGCGGTAATTGACTCATCAAGGTGCGCCCCCATGGTCGCTTTTAGCTGGTCCTCCTTGTTCGTGCCGTGGCCCGGGAGACGAAGGTAGTAGGTGTTGGCCTTGAGGCGCTTCGCGGCCATGTCGAGGAGGTATTCCCCCTCGGCGCGGGAAGCGCCGTAGCCATGTATGTAGAGAAAGGCCACCGGGGTTTTCCCGGTTGAATAGCGCACCAGTTTCTCCTCGTTGCCGGGCCTCACGGCAAGGGCCCGGCTTGCCGCGAGTTTGTTCCTGTAGAATTCGCCAAAGGACGAGGGAAGCGGCGCCTCCCGGTACTCATAGGACGGGACTGCCAGGCGGTAATAGAGGGCATAGGCGGCCGCCGCGAAGATTATGACGAGAAGGGTGATTGCCGGTTTCATATATAGCTCCTGGACTCTGGATTGCCCGGTCAGAACCCGTGGCGCGTGAGAATTGCGTCCGGGGTCGCCGGAGGGGTGCGGCCCCGGATGCGCAGCAGGAGGTCGCACCTGTCGGTGAATATGCCGTCCCCGCCGAAGAGGGTTATGAGCCTCATCTGCCAGGGAAGATTGATCGTGTAGACGTGGACCAGGAGGCCCGCCCTGTGGGCGGGGCCCGTGTGCCAGGGATAGGCCAGGTATCCCACGGGACCGATTCCCGAGCCAGCTGCGCGGGCGGCGCGTACAAGCTCGCCCCATCCCCCCCGGTCCCGCTCCGTATCCTTGTCGACCAGGTAGATCCTGGGGATTCCGGGGGCCAGCTTCGCGAGCCTGTCAAGGCTCCCGGTGCTGAAGGACTGGAAAATCACCCGCCCATTTTTTGACTGATTCTCGATCAGACCCCTTCTCTGGAGAAGGCGGACAAGGTCCTTCTCGATGCCCGGATAGAGGCCGGGCGATTTGGTTTCGATGTAGAGGCCCGGACCCTCCGCGGCGGTCCCGGCAATGTCGATTATCTCGTCGAGGGTGGGGATGGCAAGGCCCGCGAAGGATTTGTGCCCGCGGTCAGGATTGCGCGAGTTGAACCATGACCCGGCGTCAAGCCTTCGAATTTCTGCAAGGGTAAAGGAGCTGATGCGGTTCTTCTCCCTGCCGGGGAAGACCTCACGTACGTTCGTCGTCCGTTCCAGGGTGTCGTCGTGATGGACGATGAGGGCGCCATCGGCGGTGCGGTGAATGTCCATTTCGATATAATCGGCGCCCAGGTCACGCGCCAGGAGATAGGCCGGGGCCGTTTCCTCCGGGGCATAGTAGGACGCTCCGCGATGGGCGATGACCGCGCCGCACGGGATGCCGCTCTCCCCGGCGATTTCCTCGCAGCCGGGGGGCAGAACAACCTGGTACAGAAGGACCGCCCCCGCGGCAGCGATGGCCGCCGCGGCAAGTGCGAGAAGGGTGATTGCGGTTTTTTTCATGTAGCGTTCCCTCCGTCGGAGATATTCGCGCGATCAGTGGCCGGGGCCCTGTCGTGCGCCTTCCATGTGAAGGATAGAAAGAATATCGCCAGAACGCAGGAGGCGATAATGACGAAGATACCGCCGTCCCAGCTCGTGTACTGCACCACCTTGCCGATGCCGAGCTCCGCGATCGTCGCGCCCCCCAGGTAGCCGAAGAGGCCGGTGAAGCCCGCGGCAGTGCCGGCCGCCTTTTTGGGCGCCAGGTCGACCGCCCCCACGCCGATCAGCATCACGGGACCGTAAATGAGAAAACCGATAGTGAAGAGGCATGCGGAATCGACGGCAGGGTTGCCCGGCGGATTGAGCCAGTAGGCAATGACGGCGGCGGTGACCAGGACCATGTAGATGATCGATACGGGCGCGCGCCTCCCGGAAAAAAAGCGGTCGCTCATCCATCCGGCGATGAGGGTCCCCGGTATTCCCGCGTATTCGTAGATGAAAAACTGCCAGCGGGAAAGGGAGTCGGAGCTTCCCTTGACCGCCGTCAGGTAGGTGGGCGCCCAGTCGAGGACCCCGTAGCGCACCACGTAGACGAAGACATTGGCCAGGGCAAGTATCCAGAGGGGACGGTTGTTCAGGACATGGTTGAAGAATATCTCTCGCGATGTGAGTTCACGTTCCCTGTCGCTGACCGTCGTTTCGGGATAGTCGTTCTTGAATTCCTCGATCGGCGGCAGACCAGCGGATTGCGGGGTGTCGCGCAGGAAGATCATGATGAGGAGCCCCATGGAGATGGCCATCGCCGCGGGTACGTAAAAAACGCTCCGCCAGGAGGAAAATAATATGATCGCAAGGCTCCCTACGGGCCCGACTATGCCGCCCCCGACGTTGTGGGCGATATTCCAGAGGGCGAACATGGTGCCACGTTCCCGGTCGGAGAACCAGTGAGTGAGGGTGCGCGCGCAGGGGGGCCACCCCATCCCCTGGAACCAGCCGTTGATGAGCCAGAGGACCGCCATGAGCCAGACCGAGGATGTGGTGCCGAAAATAAGATTGATGAGGCCCGACAGGATGAGGCCCATTGCCATGAAATACCGGGGGTTGGAGCGATCCGAGACGTTCCCCATGACGAATTTGCTTAACCCGTAGGCCACCGAAAGACCGGTCGCGATAAGACCCACGTCGCCCGTGGTAAACCCGTGCTCGCGGATAAGATATGGCTTGGCAAGGGAGAAGTTTTTTCTCACCAGATAGTAGCCGGCATAACCGAAAAACACGGTGAGCATAACCTGGAGGCGATAACGCCGGTAGGCGGGGCCGATCTGCTCATCCGGGAGCCCTTCGGTGAAGGGGGCCGGCCGGAAAATGGAAATCAATCTCGCGATCATACGGAGCACGTCGCGCAACTCATTATCGTTACCTCCCGGCCGGATGTGCGCGGAGGAATAATCATAGCCGAAGGGGGAAATTTGTCAAGGAATGATTCTGATTTCCAGCACCCCCCCCACGTATCCATTGAGTAGTGCAAGGGAAAACTCGACTATTCATGTATTTTTATGAAATCCGTATCCGTGTGTGGTCCTCAATTCATTATGTCCCCCGGGCCTGCCATATGAATCATCCTGCAGAATTTTATCTGGTTGACAATATCGGCATGAGGGGTACATTCAGTTTATGTGTGTGATGTCACGGCAAAGGTTCGGGGCCGTGCTCCATTGCACGTACTATCGATTGCAGGGTGTCTATGGATAAAAAAGAATGCTTTCAGGAATTCAAGGACGGTAAAAGGAACCTTTTTTTCCTCGTCACGAGCGACTGTACGGATGAAATAAAACGGCAGCACATGTTTTATCGGAAAGTCGACGATCAAAAGATTTCCACCATCGGCTTTATATCCGAGGAGGAGGCCGGTTACTTTTTGAACGCGGTGATCAAGGACAGGCAGAACTGGAAAATCATAAGGACAGATGTCATCGCTTTCGATGCCTTCCTGGACGGACTCCCGGAAGACTTCAGGGAAAACCTGCTTTTTGAAATGATGTAACCCTCGTCGTTTTCCGATGCGTGACCATGCCTTTACATGAACGAACGGTGTCCGCCGGAGAGATCCAGGTCCCGCGTGAAGGGTGTGCCATGACCCCTCGACACCGCCGGAAAACGGCGGAAATATTTACTTGACAATATGGGCGTTGCTCAACCTTTTTACTCCTGAAATTAAAAAAAGGAAAAGCCGCCATGACCCGATACATATCCCTCGTCGACCCTGAAATGGACAGAATCCTTGACGGAGAACTTGAGCGCCAGCGAAAGACACTGATGATGATCCCCTCGGAAAATTACGCGGGCGCCGCGGTGCTCGAGGCCCAGGGGAGCGTCATGACCAACAAGTACGCCGAGGGGTATCCCGGGAAGCGCTATTACAACGGGTGTCGCTTTATGGACGAGGCGGAGAGCCTGGCCATCGAGCGGTGCAAGGAGCTTTTTGGCGTGGAGCACGCCAACGTCCAGCTCAACGCAGGGGCGTCGGCAAACATGTGCGTCTACTACGCGCTTCTCGATCACGGTGACACCATCATGGCGATGGATCTGAACCACGGCGGGCACCTGACCCACGGCAAAGACATCAACTTCTCCGGAAAATATTACACATTCGTATCCTACGGCGTAAGCAGGGAGACCGAGAAACTAGAACTCGGACAGATTCGCGAGCTGGCTCTTGCGCACAGGCCGAAGCTTATCGTGGTCGGCGCGAGCTCCTATCCGCGCGCCATCGATTTCGAGAAGTGGCGCGCCGTTGCAGACGAAGCGGGGGCGATGCTCATGGCGGACATATCGCATATTGCGGGCCTTATCGCCGCCGGGGCGCATCCGGATCCCGCGCCCTGGTGCGATATCATCACCTCAACCACGCACAAGACACTCCGGGGCCCCCGGGGCGCCATTATCATGTGTCGCAAGGAACACGCGGCGGCGATCGACAAGGCGGTCTTTCCGGGCATACAGGCGGGGCCCCTCATGCACGCGATCGCGGCCAAGGCGGTATGCTTCAAGGAGGCGATGGGGGAGGGGTTCCGGCGCGATCAGAAGCAAACCGTGGCCAACTGTCTTCGCCTGGCCGAGGTCTTCACCTCGCGCGGTTATCGCCTGGTCTCCGGCGGCACCGATACGCATCTCCTTCTCATCGACCTGGAAAAGCGGTGCGACGGCAAGGTTGCCGCCGACCTCCTGGAATCGGTCGATATCGTTATCAACAAAAACGTCATACCTTTCGATACGCGTACCCCGGTGCGTCCGAGCGGGATCCGTATGGGGACCCCCGCCCTCACCACGCGCGGCATGAAAGAGGACGAAATGAGCCTGATCGCGGGGCTGATAGCGGACGTTCTGGACAATCCAGAGGACGAGTCCGCGCGCAAGAAGGCGAAGAAGGGGGTGGCGGACATCTGCCGCGCCTTCCCCCTCTATCCTGAGTTCGTCTAAATCGGTTACGCCCCTGGAGGGGGGTCAGTGCGGTATGATCTCAATTTCCGGTATGATCTTTTTATCCGGTGTTTTCGGCATTTCCTCTGTTTTCTGTTTCAGCATGCCTATCGTTTCATCATGGCTGAACTGTTCTGCGTAGTGGAGGGCCGTATAGCCGTAATCGTTAGCCCTCCCGGTTTGCGCTCCCTTTTCAAGAAGCTCTCGTACCGTAGTGGCGTATCCGTAATAGGCCGCTATTATGAGCGGGGTGCTTCCCGTTTTTATAGACCCGTATTCCCCTTTCGTCGCGATGTTCGGATCAGCCCCGTTTTCAAGCAGTAAGCGGACGATCCTGTTGTGTTTATAGTAGACGGCCCAGAGGAGGGGTGTCCAGCCCCACCGGTCGTACCTGTTAACATCTGCCCCTTTCTTCAGTAGCATCTGCGCCTGGGCAAGGTTGCCGTCATATGCGGCTTCAGAGAGTCCGTTCGAGGCGCAGCCGGAGAGTGTAATCGTCCCCAGGAGCAGGAGCGCCGATACGCAGACATTGACAGCTGTTTGTATCATGATGAAACCTCCCATTTAATATACGACACAGGTCATCCACACGCATCATCCGTTACCCGGATAATGAGTTCAACCTTTTTTTCTGGGCTGGTTCCATGTGGACCGGGGCCCTTTCATTATTTGATTCCGATTCATGTTCCTGGTTCTCGAAAAAATCATCAATGCATGTTTTATTCGGCGAAAAATCCTCTCCCTTTATCCGTCAAGGGAACGCCGGCAGGACAGGTCAGGCTGAAATAGAGGACGCCCCCCTTCATGCGCTGTGTGGCGGACCCTTTTTCAAGGATCACCTGAAGATGGGTATAGACCTCCGAAACCGCGAGGTATATCTCCAGGGGAAGCCGTGCCCCTCGTATCTCCGGAAAGAGGGTGCGCGCAATGTGGTACGCCGTGAAGTCGCCCCGCACGAGTATATCCATGATCCGTTTCTGGCGCATTGAGAACTGCTCCCTGAACATGGCGATCACGGCGTCGATGTCCTCGATCGGAGCGCCGTGGGCGGGATACACCATGCGGGGCGCCAGGGCCTCGGTGATCTTCAGGGGCTGACGCGGTGTTACCGGCGATGAAGTCAAGCGGTTCCCGTCAATTTACCCCTCTCAGTTCCGCCAGTGAGGAAAGGAGTTTTGAGAGGGTATAGGGCTTTTGCAGGAAGGCAAAATGTTCGCCGGCAATCCGGTCCCACTGAGCCTTGTCGTCCGTGTAACCGCTCGTGAGCAATACCCTGAGGGCTTCGTTCGTTTTAACGAGCCTGGTCGCGAGGATGACCCCGCTTTCGTCGGGAAGGACGACATCGCAGAACAGTATGTCGATGGCGGCGCCCTCTCTCCTTATGATCTCTTCAGCCTCCCGGGCGGTTGCCGCCGAGAAGGTGCGATACCCGTTTCTCTCGAGGGCGGTTCTGGCGAAGGCGCAAACCTCGTCCTGGTCTTCGACGATGAGAACGACTTCGCCGCGGCCTTTCGGCTCCACATGGTGTTCCGTTTCCCCGGCATCGCCCCTGGCGCCGGTCATCAGGGATGGGAAGAAAACCGTAAAGGTCGCCCCCCTGTCCGGTTCGCTGGTCATATTGATCCAGCCGTCATGCTGTTTTATGATGCCATATACAACGGAGAGCCCGAGGCCGGTTCCCTTACCCTTTTCCTTGGTCGTGAAAAACGGCTCGAAAATGTTTTTCTGGATATCCGGATGTATTCCGGTGCCTGTGTCGATTATCGCGAGGCTGACGAATGATCCGGGCCGGGAATCGGGAAGGCCCGAACACCGTTCCTCGTCGAGCCGAACATTTTCCGTTTTGATGACCAGCCTGCCGCCATGGGCCAGGGCGTCGCGGGCGTTGACCGTCAGGTTCATGATGATCTGCTCGACCTGGCTTCGGTCGGCGTGTATCAGCTCCAGATCGCCGTACAGGTTGATGACCAGTTCGATGTCCTCGCCGATGACGCGCCTCAGCATGCTGCTCATGTCATACACGATTACATTGAGATCCAGCTCGGCCTGCTTGAGGAGCTGGCGCCGGCTGAAGGCGAGGAGCTGGCCGGTAAGGGCCGCGGAGCGTTCAGCCGCCTTCATTATTTCCTTCATCTCGATAGAGCGGGGGTCGCCCTGGGGCGTTTCCGCAATGAGCAGTTGCGCGTAGCCCATGATGGCCGTCAGCTGGTTGTTGAAATCGTGGGCGATCCCTCCCGCCAGGGTGCCGATGGCCTCCAGTTTCTGCGACTGGAGGAGCTGCTCTCTCATCCGTTCCTGGTTTATCTCCGCCTTCCTTCGCTCCGTGATGTTCGTGATCACGCTGAAGCTTCCGGTGACGTTGTTGTGTGAATCAAAAATGGTCTGGGGAGACACGATGGAATAGACCGGCGAGGCGTCCTTCCTGTTCCACCGGAGTTCGTAGGGCTCTTTCATTCCCGATTTTCTCTTCGCGAGCTGGTCGGACAGGATAATTTTGTTCGTCTCGTCGAGAAAGTCACACACGGGTCTGCCGACCATTTCCTGTTCAACATATCCCAGCATGTCGCAGAGTGCGTCGTTTACAAAGACGAATTGGCCGTCGGAATCCACCATGCAGAGGCCCTCCGTCATCGTTTCCACCAGGAGCCGGTATCGTTCTTCGCTCTGTTGCAGGACGTGCGCCTTGTTCGCAAGCGACCTGTTGGCGTCTTCCAGATCGCGGAAAGTCTCCTCAAGCTGCTCGTTCATGGCCTCCATTTCTTCGTAATGACTCTGTATTTCTTCATACTTTCGGGTCAGTTCATTTTCCGCTTCCCGCTGTTTTTCGAAGAGGAGCGAGTTTTCCAGGGAAATGGCCGCCTGTACGGTAAGGAGCCTCAGGATTTCGAACCGGACGGGGTTGAATACCCCTGCGGTAAGGGCGTTTTCAAGGTAGACGATACCAGTCGTTTCATGTCCGCGGAGTATGTGCATGCAGAGGAGGGAGCGTATGCCCCGCCGCCTGATGTGCGGGTCATCGACGAACAGCCCCTCGTGAACGGCGTCGTCAAGAACGACGGTTTCTTTCGTTCTCCTGACATAATCGACGACGTGATGCGGGATAGTGCGGAAATCGTCCGCCCGTACCCGCTTGAGAATCGTGACCTCGTCATGATCGGCATTCCCTTCGGCTTCGATGAAGAGATCGCCGTCGTGCATCAGCGCCAGCACGCCCCGCTGAGCGCCCGAGTTCTGCAGTATGATGTGCATGATCCGGGAGATAAGAGCTTCCAGATTAATCTCGCCGGATAGCGCAAGGAGCGACTGGATCAATGCGTAATAATCAGGGGAGGAACGACCGGGGACGTCATCGCGGGGGTCCAGGGCGTCCGGGGCAGACGCCGTTTCCGTCCTGATTTCACGAGGGTCCCGTTGCTGTCCATAGGTCCTGAGAATGCGTTGTGCATTGTAGCCGGAACCCCATGCCGCGTAAAGCAAGAATGCCTGATTTGCGTGCTCGGCGGTCAATTCTTCATCCTGAATCGACCGGAAGTAGGCCGCCGCGCGTTCGTTGGCCAGGGCCTCCTCCTGAATAAAGCGGTGTTCCCGGGCGCCGGAGATGGCCCTGGCGTAGAATTCCACGGCCTTTTCCCGTTTGCCCGAGCGGACGCAGCGCTCCGCTTCCACCAGGTCGTATTTATGGGCGCAGTTCATCGGGGCATGCCCGGCCCAGCGGCGGAGCTTCTTCTGATTGTTCCGTATCCTTCCGTCCGCCTTTTTCCCGCGCGAAAGGGCGCAGAGTATGAGGGAATCGAAAAAATAATACACCGGCGTCAACGCGGATCCGAGTATGGAGTCGATCATAGATTCCGCGGCCCGGGCGTGTTCCGCGGCGCTGTCGTATCGGCCCTCGTAGCAGTGCATAATCATTTTATAAATATGGAGGAGGCAGAGAGCGGTTTTATCTTTCGCGTTGACGTGGACAGGCGCCATGCGCGTTTCATCGTAGGCATCCCCTTTAAGCAGAGCGGGCTCGTCTTCCACGTTGATCAGGTTCAGGACGGTCTGGTGAAGCAAGGCGCAGTAATTGTAGTTGGTTTCCTGGCGGAACCGGGATATGTCGGAGAGGCTTTCGGCGATTTCCCCCGAGAGGGACTTCAGCTCCTTTCCGGAAAGAAACGAGTAGAGGCAGTAGAGGTGAAGAGATGACGTGGCGCTCTCCGTTTCTCCCGCGTCAAGGGCCAGATTTTTCGCGTAGTGTATCCGTTCCAGGGTCTCCCTGATATGGATCTTCCAGTGCAGGATCATGCAGCCGACGAGATGCCATGTTCTGGGGCGCATCCATTCGCCCGTGGATCGTTCGGCAAGGCTGATGGCGACTTTGCCGGTGACGTATCCCTCGTCGATTTTTCCAAGAACGCCGCACTGTATCATGCCGTAGGCGGCGACGCTGAACGCGGTGATCGGCGAAATGCCGTGCTTCAGGGACAGGCGTACCCCCCGCAGCGCGATGATCGGGATGAGGAGGGGAGTCGTTTTGTACGCCGATGTCCCGATGTTCTTCATGGCGTGCATGAGGGCCAGGATGTGCGGGTTGTCCATGTCGGGTGCGTCGACGAGGGACGCGATGCCATAGCGCCGCAACACCGCTTTCAGTCGTATCAATTCAAGCAACACATGCATTCTTCCCGGGTGGCGGGGCAGGGGATGCCCCAGTCTGTCAATAACGGCCAGGCCTTCCCGGAGGCCGTCGATCAGTTTGTTCTGGGCGTAGAGCGACTCAATGTTCAGTTCATAAATTTTGATTTTTTCAAGGAGGTTCTTTCCCTTCGCCAGAACGATTTCCCCGAGCCGTTTCATGCCGTCCATATCGGCGCAGAGGAAGGCGGTTTCCGCCGTATTGGTGTAAAGCGCGATCGCGGCGCCATGGTCATCTTTCCAGATTTCATCGCCCCCGAGTTCAAGGGCCGTATGATAATACTGGAGGGCCGAAGTATAGGCTATCGATTTTTTCGCCTTTTCGGCGGCGGCGATATTTAACTTCACGAGTGCCCGTTTTTCCGACTGATCCCCGATGAGGACGCGGCCGGCGTTGAGGTGATTGACGATGAGGGTGATCCGTTCCTCGGTATCGGCGGCGCTCAGAGTAGAAAGGTACATTCTTCCGATTTGGTAATGGAGCCGTTTTCTTTCATCCGGGGGGATGAGCGAGTAGACCGCCTCGATGATCCTGTCATGGGAAAGCTTGTGTGCGCCGTCGATGGCGTTGAGGAGGCCCTCGTTTTCGATTACGCGCAGGCTCGCGATTATCCGATCGTTCGGCGCGCCGGTCACTGCCGCCACTTCATCGAGGTTGAACTGCCCCCCGAAACAAGAACAGGCCATGAGGAGGGATCGCGTATCGTCGTCGAGCCAGTTGACCCTCTCCATGAGCAGGTCCACCACGTCGTCGGGTATGGGCAGTTTTTTTACGGCCTTGATGTCACAGCGCCATCCACTTTCTTCATCGAAGTAGAAAAGCCGGTTAGTGTGAATCGATTTCATGAACTGATTGATGAAAAAGGGGTTGCCGCCTGTCTTCGCATGGATGAACGCCCCCAGCTCCCTCGTTTCTTCGGATTCTTTCCTGATAAAGCGGCTCACGTACCGCGCCGTTTCTTCCCCGGTTATCGGGCCCACGGTTATGGCGGTAAGGACGCCGCTTTTTTTCCGCTCTATCCCGGCGATGAAATCTGTAACATGGCTCGAATGGATCAACGCCGAGTCCCGGTAGCTCAATATGAGCAGGGTGTTGCCTGGATGATCGTCCCCGGCCACGAGGCTCAGAAAATTGATCGTGGCGTGATCGGCCCATTGCAGATCCTCGAAACAGAGCACAAGGGGCCGATCGGCCGACGGAATGGCGCGTATGAAATTGAGGAGTACGCCATGAAACCTTTTTTGTGACGCTTCGGCGGGAAGCGCCGTCACTTCAGGCTGCCTGCCGATTATGAGACCGATTTTAGGGAGAACCCCGGTGAGGACTGTCCCGTTTTTGCCGACCGCCTCCTGAATGGTTTTTTTCCACGAATCAAGCCGGTTTTCCGGCTCCTTGAGGAGCGAGTCGACAAAGACGTTGAAAGCCTGGATGAGCGATCGGTAAGGGAGGTTTCTTTGTAGTTCGTCGTTTTTTCCCACCAGAAAAAATCCGTTTTTAAGGATAACCGGTCTCTGGAGCTCCTGGATAAGGGCCGATTTTCCGATACCGGGGTCTCCCTTTACCAGAAGGATATCCATGCCTCCCGAGGCCGCATCCTTCTCCGCGGCCCTTTCGAATGCGGAAAGGAGCGCCCGGCGTTCATTATCGCGGCCGACGATGGTGTGGGGGAGGATGAACCGGGGCGACATGTCCCTGGCTCCGAGGGGAAACGGGCTATCCGGGAAACCCCGTTTCATCATTTCGCCGCATCGGTTGAGATCGGCCAGGAGTCCATAACCGCTCTGGTACCGGTCGTCGGCGGTTTTTTCAAGGAGTTTCATGACGATGTCCGACAACGGGGCCGGAACGGCCGGATCGATCAGTTTCGGCGGGACCGGGGAGCGGGCGATATGGGCATGGATGATCTCCATCGGTTCCTGCGACGTGAAGGGGGGGGCGCCCGTAAGCAATTCGTAGAAAAGCGCGCCGACCGAATAGAGATCGCTCCGGTGGTCTACCGCGTGGTTGATCCTTCCCGTCTGTTCGGGTGAGATGTAGGGCAGGATCCCGCGGACGACCTCCGGGTTGAAAATGTCTTCGTGCATCCCGGTAAGGGAGGCATTGACGCCGAAATCGGAGATTCGCACCACGTCGTCCCTCATGAAGACGGCTTCCGGCCTGATAGAGCGGTGCGCGATATTGATAACATGAAGTTCGCCGAGAGCCCTTGCCAGCTGGGCAGCGATGGTGAAGAAGTCGTCCAGGGCCGGTCTGCCGCCGATGAACCTTCGGCGCATGGTTTCATCCCCGAAACAATCGAGGACAAGGGCTGGCAGGGCGTCATGGGAGACGAGGTCGAGTATGGGCACGAAGCCGCTGATAGACCCGGTCGCGGGGATGATCTTGGCGTATTCATCCCGGAAGCGTGCCAGTGAAAGAGGTTTCATCTCCCGCGCGTTGAGGACCTGGATCACGACCCGTTTCCCGGCGTCGTCCATTCCTTCATAGGATATCGAAAATGAAGACTCGGATATCGTGCCGGCAATCGAGTAATTCGCGGATGCCGGCTTTAAGCCGGTGAGAATGTCCATGGGCGGCGTTAACCCTGTTATTATTATTCAGGAATGTGCTGGCAATTATACTAATGCGTACTATTGGTCTGATGTCAATAATAAATGCCGGCCCCCTGAAGGGGCCGCCCCGGGATGTCAGAGGGGGAAACCGCCCCCTCCGGGGCGTCGTTCATCCACCTCCAGGGCCATCATGGAGAAGGAGAGTCCCGATCCGAATCCGAGAAGGATTATCTTGTCACCCTTTGAAAGATTCCTGTCCTGAATGGACCGCAGCAGGGTGTAGGGGATGGATACCGAGGCCATATTGCCATGATAGTCGATAGACACGGCGCATTTTTCCATCGGGAAGTCGATGAGTGACATTCCCTGCCGGATGATTTTCAGACTTGCCTGGTGGGGTACGATCATGCTCAGGTCGTTGATTCCCCAGCCAAGGTCCTGCATCAGGTCCCGGAACATTCCGGGATAATGCCTGAGGGCCCCCTCGAAGATTCGTTTTGAATCGGTCACCATGGGGCTCTCGGTCGAGGGGAGGATGCAGCAGTCCGAGTACTCCCCCAGGGTGGCACGGGAAAAGGCCTTGAGCCTGAGCAAAGGGCGGCATTCCAGGTCCTTCGATGACATAATGACGGCGACGGCCCCGTCTCCCAGGGTAAGCGCCGGCAGGCATTCGGCGCCGCTGGAGCCGCTCAAGATCGCGTCGTAACTGCTTTCAAGGACCCTGCTCCCCATTTCCGCGCTGACCACGAGGATCAACTTCGACCTGCCCGCCTTGATGAGGGAATCGGCGATAATCAGGCCGTTCAGGAAACCCAGGCAGGCATCGGAAAGGTCGAGACTCATTGCCGAGGTTATCCCCAGGCGTTGTTGCAGCAGGCAGGCCGTGGAGGGTTCCGAATACATGCGAGAAACGGCGCAGTAGAGGATGGTGTCGATGTCTTGAATGGAGAAATCATGCCGTTCCCGGGAGCGAGGGATCGCGTCCCGGGCGGCAAGCTCGGCCATGTCGAGCACGGTCACGACATCGGGGGAACGGCGCCGTTCGATAACACCCGCCTTGTCGGTGATATTGAATCCCCGGAGGTCGGGGATGGCGTCGATTCGCCTCTGGAGGGTCTCGCTGTAGATGACCTTGTCAGGGATCCAGCATCCGAAATCGACGATGCTCGATTCGCCGTAATGGGTGGTAAGTCGACCCTCGGCGGATACCCCGTTGATTCCGGCTTTCATAATTTTATTATCGGCCTGCGCGGTGATTCCGGTTGAAAAATAACGACTTTTCGCGGCAACGGTATCGACGCAAGGGTTCTCTCAGGCCTGCCGCACCGTGGCGTCGCCGCGCGCCCGGTGCCCGCTGAAATAGAGGACGCCCCCCTTCATGCGCTGTGTGGCGGACCCTTTTTCAAGGATCACCTGAAGATGGGTATAGACCTCCGAAACCGCGAGGTATATCTCCAGGGGAAGCCGTGCCCCTCGTATCTCCGGAAAGAGGGTGCGCGCAATGTGGTACGCCGTGAAGTCGCCCCGCACGAGTATATCCATGATCCGTTTCTGGCGCATTGAGAACTGCTCCCTGAACATGGCGATCACTGCGTCGATGTCTTCGATCGGAGCGCCGTGGGCGGGATACACCATGCGGGGCGCCAGGTCCCCGACGATTTTCAGGGAATCGTAGAACTCAACCTGGCTCATCCTCCGCGGGAGGTCGAAATCGGCCTCGAGCATCACGAAGGCGTTGGGGGTGATGTGCCCCAGTATGTGGTCACCGGGGAAAAGAATGCCCTCCTTTTTAAGGTAGAGGCTTATGGAGCCTTTCGTGTGGCCCGGGGTGGCGATGACCGTGGCCTCGTAGTCCCCGGCGCGTATGGTTTCGCCGTCCCGGAGAAACCTGTCGACGGGGCAGTTTTCCGCCAGGGAGGAGAAGAGGAGGCGCATGGGGAGGAGCGTGACCTGGAAGATGAAGGGGACGCCCATCAGGCGGTAGTAGTTCATGAAGCGTTCCCGGGGCACCTCGAGGCCCTTTTCAATTGGCGGTCGGTCGGCCTCGTGGGCCGCCACCTCGACGGTGGAGCCGGGAGCCCGGGTGATCCGCCTGGCGGCGCCGTAATGGTCGACATGGCCGTGGGTGAGCACGATCCTCTTGAGATCACTGAAGGACACGCCCAGCTCCCCGAGAGACGCTTCCAGAAGGCCCGCGGACTTTCGGGTCCCCGTGTCGAGGAGGGTAGGCGTCTCCCCGGTGAAGAGGTAGGCGTTGACCGGCCCGGGTCTCTTCCCCGCCAGGGGGAGGCGTATCATGAATATGCCGGGATATATCTCCCGGTGGCGCGGCATCCCGATTCTCTTCATTGGACGAGTCTATAATTGTCCGGCGATCACGTCAAGTGGTTCCCGTTATTTGCGCGCGATGCCATTCCCCCTTCATCCCAGGAATCGACGAAGCTCCTCCAGCAGATTCTGACGCATGAAGGGCTTCCCTATAAAACCATCGAATCCCGCCTCAAAGGCCTCCGTTTCACTATCCATGAAAGCGGATGCCGTTATGGCGATGATCGGGATGGAGCGAAGTCCCTCGTTCACCTTGATGAGCCGCGTCGCCTCGTAGCCGTTCATGACAGGCATTTTCAAATCCATGAGAATCAGGTCGGGCCGGGCCGTGATCGCTTCATGAATGGCCAGAGCCCCGTCAGCCGCCTCGATTACATCGAGGCCCTGCTCTTCCAGGAAGGCCCTCATAAGCATTCGGTTGTCCTTTACGTCATCCACCACCAGGACTGTGGCCTTTCTCAGGACGGGGGCGTCCACGAGGGCGGCGTTCTTGCATCGTGCCTCCGTCCCGCCGGGATCGACCGCCACGCCGGGCAGAAGGACGGTAAAAACGCTCCCCTTTCCCGCTTCGCTTTCCAGGGATACCGTGCCCCCCATTGATTCAACGAGCCGCCTTGTGATGGAGAGCCCCATTCCGGTTCCGCCGTACCGGGCGTGGTCCTGCCCCTTCTGCTGGCGGAAGGAATCGAAAATCGCCTCCAGTTCAGATTCATCAACCCCCATACCCGTATCCGCGACGGATACAACGATGTCGGTGCTTCCGTCCCTGCCGCAACGGGAGCATGAGAAGAGAAGTGAAATGGACCCCCGCTCCGTGAATTTCACCGCATTGCCCACGAGATTGAGAAGGATCTGCCTGAATCGCACGCCGTCAAGAATCAGCGGTCCCGGAAGCGAGGGGTCCATGCGTATTTCAAAGGCGAGTTTTTTATCCATGATTATAGGGGAAAATGTCTGCCTGATATCCAGGGCGATGTCGGCCAGGTCCACGGGTGACGGCCGGAGGGTGAGATGGCCGGCCTCGATGATGGAAAGATCGAGAAGGTCATTGATGATACCCAGCAGGGTTTTTCCGCTGGACGATATGGCCTCTAGAAACTTCCGCTGCCGCGAGTCGGTGATCCTGAGGCCAAGGAGCTCGCTGAAGCCCAGTATGGAATTCATGGGTGTGCGTATCTCGTGGCTCAAGTTGGCAAGAAACTCGCTTTTCGCCCGATTCGCGGTCTCGGCGATCCCGAGGGCCTCCCGCAGTTTTCCTTCGCTTTCAAGGAGGGAACGGTTGCGCTCGTCCAGCTCCCGATTCGCATTACGCGCCTGCCGGCCCTCCCACTCCAGGCTCAGCAGGAGGAAACCCAGCATGTAGAAGAAGAGGGAGGCGAAGAGGGCCACCATGGTGGCCGACTGCAGCGCGGTGGAGCTCAAGGCGTTCTCGAAGGATTCCCGAACGACCAGGGCCAGCAGGGCGCGGGAGAAAAAGGTGAGGCATGCGATGATGTTGCACAGAAAGATGAGATTGAGTGCCCGGCTGCGATAGTTCGAGCGAATGAGGACGACCGTACCTATGACGAACACGTGCTGGAGGCCGAATTGAATGCCGGTGTAGATGATTCTGATTCGCAGATCATTTATAAAGGGGGAGGCCGCCATGATGAAGGCCACGGGAGCCAGGACTATCAGCCAGTTGATACGGCGGTCGAAAAAAAGGCACAGCGCCACGTAGCTGAGGGAAAAGGCCGCCGCGTAGGCCGTCACGGCCGCGTGAAGGGACAGGAAATCAGGAATGGTCCCCCGCGCACCGATCAGCAGGCCGCCCACGGCATGCAACATAAGGATGACGGTCAGGATGCCCTCTCCCTTGCGGAACTTTCCCGCAAGAACATATAAAAGCGAGAACGACATGAGGGCCGAGATCATAGTAATCAGGAAATAAATGGTTTTAATGTCGGCTTTCATCATCAATGATCCGGAAGATCGTCTTCCCGGCCCCTGACGGCGGCGTCGCGGTATTCCCGGGGGGTCACGTTCGTGAACTCGCGGAACACGGCGTTGAATACCGACTTTGATTTGAAGCCCGCCTGCACTGATATCTCGAGTATCGGCGTGTCTCTGTTCTCCGGGAGCGACAGGAGCCTCCGGGCTTCCGCAACGCGGTATGCATTGATGAACTGGTAATAATTTTTATTCAGTTTTATATTCAGTACCTGGGAAAGGTGGTGTGGCGGTATGTCTAGGTCCCGTGCCATCTTCTGGAGCGTCAGGTCCTCATTGGTGTACGCACGATCGATTTCCATGTAGTGCAGGATCCTTCGGACAAACTCATCGACGATCCCGTCCGGAAGGGAAGATTTCCGGTACTTTTCGCCGCCCTTTATTTCCTCTATGATTCGATACATATCGAAGGGGATCCTGTCCTTCATGATGTTGAGAAATCGGTCGATGGCCCTGTCGAAGCGGGCTTGCTCGATGGGTTTTAAAAGGTAGTCCAGGACGCCAATTTCGTAGGCCTGAACGGCAAACTGCTCATGGGCCGTGGTGAAGATAATGAAGGGCAGTTCCTCCACCTGTTCCAGGAATTCCAATCCCGACATGCCCGGCAGGTTGATGTCAAGGAGGATGAGATCATATCCCTGCCCCTCCGATGCCTCTTTTTCCCGCATGAGGTCCAGGGCTTCCAGTGCGCTGGCGGCCAGTCCCTGAAGCTCCAGCTCTTCCCGAAGGGAGACCCATTCCGACATGAGTTCCCGGGACCACCGGTCGTCCTCGACGATCAGTACCTTGAATTTTTGCGTGGCCTGCATCGGTTCAGGCTCTCCTTCCAACGGGGATGTATGTATAATCGCTGTGAAAAAAAACGGTTGTGACCGGCAGATACGGCCCTGATCGACATCGGCATGTTGCATCATGGATAGAAAACAGTGATATGTCAATGTATAATTGGGGAGGTCCAGTTACAGATTCGGATCCCATGATAGTAAGATAAGAGATGCTCAGAAAGTGGTTATGGGTGTAGGAAACAAAAGATTTTGCAATGAAATGTATCATCCTATCCGGCGTATATCATGGTACTGTAATTAAAAGGAGAAATCGAACTTAAGATGTTAAAAATAAACATTATTTGAACAACGTTCATATTATAGCTATAAAAACAGGGACTTGGAAAAAAACCCACCCGAATGTATTTTTTTTTATATATCAGGTCATATCCCATTGGCTCGGTCGACAACATCTTTGTATTTGTTTACTATAATAGTGGATCACTTCCACTTTTATATCAACAGGGGATTGTATGGCTACCAGAAACCACCTCACTTTTCTTCTCATTGGTTTATTAACGATATTCATTAGCGCATCACCGCTCCTGTCGCAAAACCCCGAAAAAACAGCCGGTAAGGAAACAAAACCCCGACCGGTAAAGCTTACATGGGTCGACATGGCCTACATTAATTATTATCCCGTCCCGAAAACGCGGTTCGCCGATTTCTCGAAAGTTAACTTCGGTGGGTCGGTGGGACTGAACTTCATGATCGCCGAAGTGCGGCCCCTGTGGGTCTTTATAAACCTAATGGCTGACGGGAACATATCCAACACGCACCGCATGAAACGATTAATTGATGCTGGCGCAAGCCTCGGCCTCGGATGGCGCTTCCATCTTAAAAGAGACAAGTTTTTCCTGACCCCTAGAATATCATATGGGTTTATGCTCCACGCCGCTTACGGCAGATATTACAGCGATCCCCAGATTTATCTCATATCGCGGAACACCTACAGGAACCGGCACCACCTGTTTTCAGACCAGTATATGCAGTATGATCTTGAATTCGCCTATGATGTTTCACCATCCTCGGGAAATGTCGGGTGCGAGGTTTTTCTCGCCCCAAGTTTTATACATTTCATAGAGCGGCACCGCCAGGGGCTTGAAATCGGCTACCGCCTGGGCGTACGCATCAACGTCGAGGGCAAGGGCGCCCCGGCTGCGGTCGAGGAGAAGAAGAATCTTCAGCCCACAATCCTGGCGGGAAAAATCATCGATGCCGACACGGGCAGGGCATTGCCCCGGGTCGCGCCGACCATAAGCGGCGGAAGGGCAGTGAAAGCTGATCCGGCCGTCGGGGAAAACTTTTCCTTCACTGTTGATGCCGGGAAGCAGTACACGCTGCGGGCCGAATATGAGGGTTACGAACCCCTGTATCACGAGGTGGACCGGACATCCCTCGTGAAAAATAAAAAGACGATGCTTGCCCTTCCCATGAAGCCAGCGAAGGTCTGGGGCATTTTCGGGCATGTCTTCGAAAAAGACACCGACAGGTCCATGGGCAACGTCGATGTCATCGTGACCGAAAACGGTTCTGAAAAGATCATCGAGATGTCCACGGACGGCAAAGGCGATTTTCGCATGGAGCTCAAGCCCGGCACCGACTATAATGTGTTGCTCAGGAAACGAAGATACTTCACGGTCCGCGGTACCTTTACCACCCGGGGCAGGATGCCCGGCTGGTTCGATGTGAAGAAGTTCATGAGGACCGATTTTCAGAAAGTGGAGGTCGGAGCCACCGTGGATTTCGGGAACATCTACTACGATTCCGGGAGCTGGGCCATCAGGCCGGACGTCACCCCGGAGCTAGAAAAGATCGTCATGTTCCTGAGCGACAACCCGACGATCGTCGTCGAGCTGGGCGCGCACACGGATTCAATGGGAGACGCGGGGCAGAACATTGCCCTGTCGCAGAAGCGGGCCCAGAGCGCCGTCGATTATCTCATCAGGAGGGGCGTGGCCACCGGACGGATCACGGCAAAGGGCTACGGGGAAACGCGGATCATGAATCGCTGTGTTGACGGAATCGCCTGCTCGGCCGTAGAGCATCAGGCCAACCGTAGGACCGAACTCAAGGTATTGAAAATAACCCGTTAATAATCGCGGGAAAAGGATCGATCGATGAAAAATATGATAAAAAAATTGACCATACTCCCCGTTATCGCAGCGGCATTAATTGCCGGTACCGGATGCAGCGGGATGCTCGACATTCCTGCGACTCTGCCCCTGCTTAAAAACGTCCTGTTTATCTCCTCCCTTGCCAGCAGGCCGGGCGTTACCACCGTATCCGGCAGCGGAGCATACTTCGTATCGGAAAACAACGGTATTCTCTATATCAACGTCGTCCTGAACGCGAGTCCCGAGGAGGATGTCACGTTTACCACGGCCAGCAGCGACCTTACCGAGGCCGACCTGTCGACAACGGACCTGACCTTCACCCCGGACAACTGGAACGTGCCGCAGACCATACAGGTGACCGGCGTGGACGACTACATTCCCGACGGCAACATCGATATACACCTGGTATTCGGCTCAGTGGTGAGCGGTGACCCTCGCTACAACGGCATGCCCATCGCGTCCGTCCCCATCCTTGTACTCGACGATGAGACCTACAGCATCGTCGTATCCCCTCTGTCTCTGGAAACCACGGAGGCGGCCGGCACGTCGCACACGGCGACTTTCTATGTCGCCCTGAGCACGGAGCCGCTTTTCAACGTTTCGATCCCCTCGATCGCCAGCTCTGATTTTTCCGAGGGAATCCCCGACCAGGGCTCGCTCATTTTCACACCGGCCAACTGGGACACGCCCCAGGCGGTCACCGTATCTGCCGTGGACGACGGTGTCGAGGACGGCACCCAGACCTATTCCATCGAACTTGACCCGAGCGAAAGCCTCGATGTTGGATACAACGGCCTCACCCTCGGTCCCGTGTCCGTGACCAATCTTGACGCCCAGGCATCCATCGTGGTGTCCCCCCTTACAATGAACCTTGTGGAGGGCGGCGATAACGTGGAGTGGGGCGATTATTATGACGACTTTTCCGTTGTCCTCTCCTCGGCTCCTTCCGGTGACGTCACCATCGGTGTGACCAGTGAAAACACCGCGCGGGCGACGGTGAACAGGTCCTTGCTCACCTTCACGATCTTGAACTGGGACACGCCGCAGCTCGTAAGGGTGACGGCGGTTGAGAACGGCATCGAGGACATCTCCGACCCGGTCATGATCGACCTCGGCACCGCCTCTGGCGGCGGCTACGATGGGAGGGAGCCCTCGGACGTTCGGGTCTACATCGAAGACAACGACGGTGCCGGTATCCGCGTGTCGCGCATGAGCAGGGAGACCAGGGAGGCGGGCCTGCAGAACGCCACCTTCAGGGTGCGGCTGAACAAACAGCCATCCATGGGCACGACCGTGACCATCCCGATTCACGACACCTATGACATCAAAAACTACCAGAACCGCGAGGGCTTTGTCGACAAGACCCACCTGACCTTCAACGACGCCAACTGGTCGACGGAACAGGTAGTCACCGTGACCCCGGCAAAGGACTATGAAATGGACGGAGACGTCCAGTACATCATCGCGCTTCTCCCCGTCATAAGCGGCGATTCCGATTACCACGGCAAGAACCCGCGCGATGTGACTGTCAATAATTTCAACGAGGACGTGGCGGGGATTATAGTCGATGCCAACGGCACCACCACCACATTGGGGGTGAGCAACCAGTCCTTCAACGGATTCGCGACCGATGACATGGGAAACATGGGGTATGCGTATGCGAACTGGCGGATGAAGCTCCGGTCAAAACCGGCATCCAATGTCACGATCGGCCTTGTCAGCAACAGCACCACGAACGACGGCTCTTTGAACGTCCCGTCCTTTACCTTTACCCGCGACAACTGGAACGAATTCCAGACCGTACGGGTGACGGGCGCTTCCGACGGCACGAATGAGGGGAACGTGAACTATACAGTCGGCACCACCCTGTCCTCCTCCGACGGCGTGTACGGCGAGGGCAGCAGCTACGTGGGCAAACCGTCCTTTGTCGTCAGGAGCTGCGACAATGACGTGGGTAGCCTGATTGTGGATTGCGCCTGCTCCGGGGCCAATACGACCGCCACCTCGGAATCCGGGGGCCAGGCCGCCTTTTACCTGATCTCGAAATCGGCGCCCGGTACGGCCGTGTACGTGGACTTCAGCGTCAACGACGCCACGGAGGGCATCCCGCCGACGGACGGCACGGTGATTATAACGGGGACCAACTACAACCGGCTCGAATCGGCAGGATCCAACAGGGTCGTCGTCACCGGCGCTGACGATGTCATATTCGACGGCACCGTCGCGTATCAGCTGATCCCGTCCGAGTCGTACGGCGGTCTTGTCTATCAGATCCCGTGGAACTACAATCTTTCTAATTCTGACAACGAGCAGAGATATGTCACCTCGGTAACCGGGCAGACATCCGAGGATACGGTCACGACGGCCGCCATCAACGTGAGACTGGGGGCCCAGCCCTCCGCCGATGTAGTGATGAGCGTGGCCTGCACCGACACCACGGAATGCCGGAGTGTCACCCCCACGACAATGACCTTCACGAACGGCGACTGGAACGTGAATCAGCAGGTGACCGTGACCGGCGAGGACGACACCATCGCCGACGGCAACGTCAGCAGCAACATCAGTTTCACCGTTTCAAGTTCCGATTCGGTATTCAACGGACAGAACTTCAATGTCTCCGTCGTCAATCAGGACAACGAGCCTCCGGCGAAGGCCGTGTGGGTCACTTCGGTGGACCGGAACGGCGAAATGTCCCCCGGGGTATCCACTGCTGACGCATACTGCAACGGAAGCGACCCGGCCAAGCCCACCGGGCTGGGCGCAGCGACCTACAAGGCGCTGATGGTTGACGGCGATGCCCGCGTTGCCACTACCACGGGTACGGACAGTACGGGTCAGACAGGGTGGGTGCTTCTCCCCGGTTACTATTACTACCTGAGGACCGGGGCAACGGGCAGCGACGCTACGACGCGCCTCTTCATCGCCGATTCGTACGGGCTGATACAATTTCCCATGGACCGGGCCTTCAGCGCTACGGGAAGCTACTGGACCGGGATGAACGCAAACATGACCACGGCCACGACCTACGGTGATAACTGCGCACGGTGGACGCTGGTGAACAATGAGAATGATCCCTTCGAGGATTACTACGGCCAGTACGGCGCGGGCGGCGCCACGGACGCGGTGTCCATATGCTCGGGATCCGATACGTGCAGCACACTCAAGAGGGTCATCTGCGTGCAGCAGTAGCCAGGAGCCCTTTATCCCACCCTTGCCTATTTGGCGGGGCTGTGGGGGGAATACAGGTGCCTTCATGAGAGGCGAGGAACGCCGCAAATAAGGGCGAACACGCCGAAGGTTTTACCAAGAACAGGTGTCGCGAGCAGCCAGCGGCGGAGGGCACGGTTTCCGGCTCCCGTGGGAACAGTAGGGCGCCATCGCCTGAACGGCAGACCGCTTTCCGCCGCGCCGCGACCTTTTCATATTATTGATCTCTATGATGATTCCCGTCCCCTTTTTGCGTATGGCGATCCACGGCTCGGTATAATCATTCGTCTTATCAGTTGAAAAATAGGGCTGGCGGAAATCCAATTCAAGGGATTGAATCTCATTGTTTTTCTTATACACCATTGCGCGAACAGCCGCGCCGTCACTATTTGTGCCGGCGCGGCCGCTCCTCGGGGGGAAGCCAAATCCCGCATCAATGTAGTCCAGAAGCCGGAGAAGGAGAAAGCCTTCCTCGACACGATTGATTCCGGGTATGGTATAGGCTGAATGGGTCCAGGCCGGGTCATCCGTCCAGTATGTCGTTTCCTGATGCCGCACGGCAGCGCCGTTCGAAAAGGCAAGCTCGATTATCTTCTGTTCCATGCCCTCGCCGCCTTCAACCCGCTCCTCCGTGTTTTTCGCAGATTCGAAATGATCGGTGAAATATTCCTCGTGGCTTTCACAGCCTTTCTTCGGCGCCCGCAGCCGGCTCAGGAACCCGTCAAAAACATATCCGGTAATGTTGCGGCAGGTGACGAGAGCCCATCTCCCCTCTATTCCCTCGACGACTTGGACGGCGCGCCGGTCGGTGGAACCTTCATCCTCACCGGGTCGATGCAGAGAGCCAGGCCGAGGACTTTTGCGCCCATGTCGCCTCGTACCCTGATATTGAGCCCCGATTTCGACAGAACGAAAAGGCGGTCTCCCTTTATAAACCGGACCCTGACGGCTCATCGTCATTCCCGGGTTCATGCTTAAATGTGCTCCCCCTGTGAATGTGAAAGCATCGTAATATAACATTTGCGGCTTGATTGTTGTCAGGATCAGGAGTTGCGTGATATTCATTGCATGATTGTGGAATATAATAGACTTGTTGCATTTCTTATTTTTTATATGGGTTTAAGGGGCGAAGCCCCTTAAAAGCCCCCCGCAGGGACTTCCTGCAAGCGCGAAACGCAGTTTCGCAACAAGTCTAATCATCATCTGAAATGTCGATGTCAACCAGGAAACGCATGTAATTGAATTGAATCGGTGTTCCTGTAAAGAGGCATTATATCTTACAAGCAGTAAACAACCGTCAGCTCGGGCGAATCGGGAAGGGCGAGGTTCCCGTCCTTCTCATGAAACCGCACTTGTATTATCTTATCGTCCCGATCATGCCTGCCGCGCAAAAAATGCTCGACAGACGCCGTAATTTAATATATGATAAATACATCCATATAAAAAGAATTGTGCCATCGTATTGAAAAAAAAGCGAAGGGTTGCCGGTCAGGTGATCGTATGTGAACACAATCGCTGATCCCTTCTGAACCACATGTATGGCTCCGGGGCAGGAACTCTACATTATGCATTTTAACTTTAATCAGTATCTGGGTCTTATCAATAATGCCGCCATTCTCCTCTCCATGGGGCTTCTCTACGACATGCTCATAATCCGGGACAGCGCCGATCCTGGGCCTCTCAGAAATATCGCGGGGGGGATTTTCGCCGGGCTCATGGGTATGGCGGTCATGCTGACCCCCTGGAATTACGGTCCTGGAGTCGTTTTTGACACGAGGACGGTTCTCCTCTGCACGACCGGACTTTTCTTCGGCCCCTTGCCGGCCGTCATCGCAGCTCTTGCCACTTCGCTCCTGCGTGCCTTCCAGGGCGGAGCCGGCATATATATGGGTATCGGCACCATTGTCACTTCGTCGGCGATCGGTGTTGCCTGGCGATATTTTAGAAGGGACATTCTGCACAGAATATCCCTGGCGGAGCTTCTGGCGATGGGAGTGCTGGTTCATCTTGTCATGCTATTCCTTACCGTACTGCTGCCGGAGGGGCTTCGCATGAAGGTGCTTGCCTCGATCGCGTTGCCCACGATGCTGATCTATCCCGTGGGAACCGCGCTTTTTGGAAAGGTCCTGTCCCTCAGGTTTGCCAGGAAGGTCGCCGACTGGAAGCTTGAGGAGAGCGAGGCAAGGTACAGGGGATATGTCTACAACGCGCCAACAGGGGTCTTTATCGCCGACAGGAAAGGTGCGTTCATTCTTGTCAACAGGGCGGCGTGTGCGATAACCGGTTATTCGGAGGACGAGCTTCTTTCCATGGGTATCCCCGATCTGCTTCACCCCGAGGCGGCGTTCGAAGGGAATGCACATTTCAATCAGGTCGTCACCGCCGGGCATGCATTATTCGAGCAGACATTCAGGCATAAAGACGGCTCCAGGAGGGTGTGGAGAGTGGATGCCGTGAAAATTTCCGATGACAGGTATATGGGTTTTGTAACCGATATCACCGAAACCATTCTCAGCCGGGAGAGAATTTCCGAGGCCCTGCGTGAGAAGGAGATTCTAATAAAAGAGCTGTACCACCGGACAAAGAACAACATGCAGGTGATCCGCTCAATGCTGATCCTTCAGGGCTCGGTTTCGGAGAGCCCCGAAGTGAAAAATATCGTGTCTGAAATGGACGGCAGGATAATGGCCATGGCCCTGGTTCATCAGATGCTCTATCAATCAGGCAGCCTTTCGTTCATAAACCTGAAGGATTATGTGGATAACCTGGCCAGGACTGCCATCAGGGGAATGAATGCTGATTCAGGCGGAATCGAGCTCGCCCTCTCGATTGATGATATTCCGGTTAATATTGATCTTGCCATTCCATTCGGATTGATCATAAACGAGTTTCTCACCAATACGATGAAATATGCCTTTCCCGGACGCACGAACGGCAGGGTCGATATTCTCATACAGAGGGTGCCTCCTGATACGTTGCGGCTTGTCTACCGGGATAACGGAGTGGGCCCTGGCCCCGATTTCAGCCAGGAAGGGGGCAAAACCGTCGGTATTAAAAGCATTCGCGCACTGGTCGAGCATCAGCTCCAGGGCACGATAACGATGAACGCCGCACAGGGCTTTGAAAGTGTGATAACGGTCAGAGATGTGAATTTCCTGGAGAGGGTTTGATGTCCCCTGAAAAGATACTTATCGTGGAAGATGAAATATTCGTGGCGATGGCCCTGAAGCTTGAATTGGAGAATGCCGGTTACACCGTCTCCGGTCTTTCCTCGACCGGGGCAGGGGCCGTGGAGATGGCGGAGGCCGATCCTCCTTCGATAATTCTGATGGATATTCAGCTTCCCGGCGGGATGAGCGGTATTGAAGCCATAAAACGTATAAGGATTAAACAATATATCCCCGTTATTTTTATCACGGGATATATGGATTCTTCCATTATCAGTCAGATAAATTCGATCGAGGGGGCGGTGTATATCAATAAGCCTACCGGGATAGAAGCAATCATACATTCGATTGAGCAATTAAGGGCCTGATCCGATTATTTCTGGCGTGAGCTCAAGGATAACCACTGTGTGCCGATTACGACCGTTGCCCCTTAATGGACCGTGTCGGTGTGGAGCCTGCCGAAGCATCCGCTCAGCAGTACATGCCGCAATCTTCAACACCCGCGGCGCCGGGCAGGCGCCTGATTATAAATGCACCAGCGGGAATTAAGAAAAGATGACATGGTCCCCCCTTCCGGCATTCATTTCCGGATACGCATTTGTTTCTGTATCGGTTATTACGGTACAATACAGGTAATTGATCTAAGCAAAAAATATCTTGACAGTAGCACGATAAATTTATACATAGCACTAAATGCATAAATTATTGTCCGTTGTACTATTCTATTACATGGAGATTTTTAGATGACACGACCATTTATTGTCAGCAGTACCGTTGCCATGCGTGTTGTATTCATAGGTGCCGTCCTTGCCCTGGCGTCTCCGGCCTTTGCCTTTCACCCACTCATAACCGACGACACCGGAACGCAGGGTCAAAACAATGTTGAACTGGAGATAGCATATCAGTTTGAACGCGATAGTTATCGGTCGTTTGACCGGAGCAGGGACAGCATTCTGGAGGGCACTTACGGTCCTGTATACACCAGGGATTACGCCCATGAACTGGGTCTGACCGTATCCTATGGAATCATTGATCCCCTTGACCTGGTAATCGGTGTTCCGTACGGGCATGTCCGGTCAAAAGAAAGCCGGATACTGTATGCGCCACCGCTTCCTCCCGGTGGATACCAGGGGCTCCGGTACAAAACAACAGGCACCGATACCGGCATAGGCGACCCGGTGGTGGAATTAAAATGGCAGTTTTTTCAGCGCGATGGACTGAGTTTTGCCGTCAAACCGGGTGCGACATTGCCCCTGGGCAATGAGGACGCGGGATTCGGCACCGGGTGTGTCAGCCCCTTTTTGTATTTTATTCTGAGTTATGAAAACGGGCGTTTCCTGACACATTTGAATTTCGGCTACATCCGCAATCAGAACAACCAGAACGAGCGCGAGGATCTCTGGCATGGATCGCTGGCCTTGGAATTTGTGCTCCTGGACGATTGGCTCCGTTTCATCGTCAATACCGGATTGGAGAGAAACCCCGACACGCGTTCCAATTATCAGGACGTCTTTGTGCTTGGAGGCTTTGTTTTTTCACCTTCGGAGTACTGTGATCTTGACGTGGGATTCAAGTACAGCGTGGCGCTGGCGGGGGCCGAATCGCCGGGACCCGATTATGCAATACTGTGCGGGGTCACGGTCAGGTTTGACGGCGGGGCAGGAAGGGCCGGTGAAGACAAAAAAGAAGGAGGAAAATAATCATGCATATTCCAGACGGATATCTCAGCCCGCAGACGTATGTGCCTCTTTACGCGGCCTTTGCCGGATTTATGGCCGTGGCGCTTCGGAAAGTACGGCAGACTTTTTCGGCAAAAAATATTCCCTACCTGGGGATGGCATCGGCCTTTTCGTTTCTCATCATGATGTTCAACATCCCGATTCCGGGAGGCACCACGGGCCATGCAGTGGGCGCCAGCATCGTGGCCCTGGTGCTGGGCCCCTGGACAGCCGTGGTGGCGATTTCGGTCGCCCTCATCATCCAGGCCTTTCTCTTCGGTGACGGGGGAATCACCGCCATCGGCGCCAACTGCTTCAACATGGCAGTGGTGATGCCCTTTGCTTCGATTTTGATTTTCAAACTGGTGAGGGGGAAGGCGGTGGTGGGTTGGCGCGTGAAACTGGCGGCATTTCTTTCAGGTTATATTGGCCTTTTCGTCGGCGCGGTTATTACCGCCGTCGAATTCGGCATACAACCGCTTATTGCCTCTGCGAACGGGAAGCCCCTGTACGCGCCGTACGGCCTGGAGATAGCGGTGCCGGCCATGGCCATCGAGCATCTGGTACTGTTCAGTTTCGTGGAGGGCCTGGTGACCCTTCTGGTGCTGATGTATTTCATGAAAAACGATCCTGACAGCGTGTATGCCCTCAAGGAGGTTGCGTGATGAGCTCATTTCAGAAAAAGCTAATGGTCATTCTTATTGTGATGGCCATTGTATCTCCCATCGGCTTGTACCTTCCGGTAACGTTCAACGCCGAGGACGCCTGGGGAGAATGGTCGGCTGAAACCATTGAAAAGCTGGTCGGTTTTGTGCCGGCAAAATTAATGGAGACTGCCGATCTGTGGAAGGCACCGATACCCGATTATAACCTGGGCGACGATACATCGCCTTTTACAATGCAGGCGCTTTCCTATATTCTTTCCGGAATAATCGGGATTGTGCTCTGCATCCTTGTCCTTTTCGGCATTTCAAAATTACTGGTAAAAAAAAGTGAGTGACAGTGCATATCCCAATCCTTAATTTGAGTTGCCTCTATGCAGGGGGGTTTCCGCACAAGGGGAGCCCCCATATTTTTTTACGGTACAATTGCCAGGATGTGTCGCGTTGACCTTTATCGACAAATCAATATCAACGATCGCGGGAATCATCAAATCGAGCTACGTGTATTGGGAAATGTCGGGAAAAAACGGACTCTTCCAGGGACTCGATCCGCGTTTAAAAGTTGTCTTCATGATGTACTTCATCGTGATAATCAGTCTGATGAGAAGCGTGCATATCGAGGCAGCCATCGCGGTTTTTATTTTTGCACTGGTAGCCCTTTCGAGGCTGAATGTTTTCTACATGTACAGGCGAATAATCGGCTTCGCATTCTTCTTCGGTTTTCTCATCGCCCTGCCGTCGGCCTTTAATGTGATCACCCGCGGCGAGATCATCCTGCCGGTGGCGACGCTGTCACGGGAATATCAATTCTGGATATACTCGATTCCGAAGGAGATCGGGATTACCAGAGAGGGGGCCTTCGGCCTCGCTATGCTTTCCCTGCGTGTGGCCAATTCCCTGGGGATTTCGCTCCTTATTATTCACACCACGCCCTTTTTCGAGATTATCAGGGCCCTCAAGGTCTTCAGGGTGCCAGACACGTTACTCATGATCATCATCCTTTCGTATAAATACATCTTCATTTTTTCAAAGACCGTGGAAGACATGTATCTTGCCATGAAGAGCCGTCTCGCGGGTCCAGTTGACAGCGGGACGATCCGTGAATTGATAGCCGGCAGGATTTTCATTATTTTTAAAAAATCTCAGATGCGATATGAAGAGACGTACCGGGCCATGCTGAGCAGGGGTTTCACGGGGGACGTGGCGCTGTATAACTTCCGTGCCTTCACCGTGCGGGACGCCGCGGCCGGGGTTATCCTCGCATCTGCCGGAATACTGTTCATTGTGATGCAGAGAATAGTATGATCCCCCTGTCCACATGAGGGATCTTCAACAAGGATTATTCATCCATGAAAATCATCGAACTTGAACAAGTCTCATATAACTTTTATGATATCATTCCGGCTCTGTGCGAAGTGGCCATCTCCATCGAAGAAGGGGAGATGCTCGCCGTCATCGGCGCCAACGGCTGCGGCAAGTCGACGCTTCTCCAGATCATGAGCGGACTTATCCATCCATCCTCCGGGACGGTTCGTTTCCGGGGGGAGGAGGTCACAGAGAAAAAGCTCAATGAACGGAAGTACCAGCGGTATTTCCGGGAGCGGGTGGGGATGGTGTTCCAGAATTCAGACGTTCAGCTCTTCTGCCCCACGGTGTTCGACGAGCTTATTTTCGGACCGATGCAACTGGATCTGCCAAAAGACGTGGTGCTGCGAAGGGCGTCAGAAATCATGGAGATTATGAACATCGAATACCTGAAGGATCGCCCAACCCACATGCTGTCGGGTGGTGAAAAGAAGCGGGTGGCCATCGGTTCGTCCCTGACCATGAACCCGGAGGTTCTTCTCCTGGACGAGCCTGCGAGCGGTCTGGACCCAAAGACAGAGTCCTTTCTCACGGACCTCGTCATTTCCCTGTCGGAATCGGGTAAGACAATCGTGATCGCCACGCACGATCTTGATCTGGTGGACCATCTCCAGCCGAAGGTGGCCGTTATCAGCGAGGAACACCGCATCGAGAAGATCGGTTCCGTGAATGAAATATTGAGAGATCAGGACCTTCTCGAAAAGGTCAACCTGGTACACGAGCACAGGCACCGCCACGGCAAGAAGGTTCACTCGCACCTTCACTCCCACTACTTTTTTCATGACCATCAGAAAATACACGAACATGACGGTATGGTCCATTCTCATGAAAAGCCGCAACGGCATGACAAGGGACACGGGCGTTGATTGCATAATAGACTTGTTGCATATCTCATTTCTTCATGGGGTTTAAGGGGCGAAGCCCCTTAAACAAGCCCACCGCAGGGGCTACCTGCGAGTGCGAGACGCAAGTTCCGCAACTAGTCTAACGATCATTTTTCACGAATCGTTGATCGGGGCTGTCTGTATTTTCAGTGCATGTGCATAGCAGGTGCGGTACTCCCGCAGCGATTGTTGCGCATGGTTGTTACGATTGCCGCATGAATCTGATTCCGTGTTGCACACATCAAGGCATAGAGGATCGCCGACTATGATTCCTTTGCCTCTCTGAGCTCACCCGCGCGGTTTTCGTCTTCCTTCACGGTGGCCGGACTGCGCCATACAGGGGAACCGTCGGGGGCGAGGATCCGAAAATTATCGAAGCCCCTGTCGCAGAGGTGGATCTCACCGTTTTCCGCCACCGACATTCGTTCCATGTCGGTGCCCAGTGAGTGGCCGTTCTTCTTCGAGTGGGGACCCGCCAGGACCTGGAATGTCCCGTCCGGCCCAATCCTGCCGACATGGGAGAAGTTGATTTCATTGATGGCTTCTTTATGGTCAAAGAGGACATACACGCTCCCGTCCCCGGCGACTCCGCAATCCTGTATTTTCTCCACCTCCGCGCAATCGGGCCGGACGATGCCCCGAAGGCCGCCCTCCCGGTCAAAGCTGGCGAAGCGGCCGCTCTCGCGGTCGATGAAATAGAGGGTACCGTCAGGACCCCCCGCGATCCAGGCCCCGTCGGGGGGGCGGGCCGGCCGGTCCCCGAGGTCGTCCCACTCAACGCGCTTTTTCGGAAGATCATCGTCGTTGCTGTCGGTCCAGAGCCGCATCCTTTTCCCGGCCGAATCAAAACGCCGCAGGGCGTTATTGTCGTCCTCCCAGCACCGGTAAACCAGCAGGGTCCCGTCTGTCGCGGCGGCGATCCCCTCATGGTCCACGGCACTGATGAAGTCCGGCTTGTTTTTTTTCTTCCTTATCGTTACCGCGGGGCTTCCGGTGTCCGCGCGGAAGGACTGCGTGATGTCCTCTTCGCGGTCAATGACCCACAGGAGGTCCTGCTCCGGGGCATAGAGGAGGCGGGCGTAATCACTCAGGGCGATCTTCTTTTTAACCCAGCACAACCCGCCACTCCTGTCGGCGCGGCCGATGCGCCCTTCGGAGTCCTCCTCCCACAGGAGAGCGGTGTCGCCGCCGGGCAGGGCAGCCAGATCAAGAAAATCGTCGATGTCGTCGGGGAGCAGGGCCGCGGACTCGCCCGTGCTGAGGAGGATGTACCAGGGATGCGCGGCAACGGCGGGATGCAGGCGCAGCCAGATGTCGTCCGGCACCAGGAGGTCCTGGCCGCAGTGCGTGCACTTGACCGTGCGGCTTGACCCGTCAAGGGGCAAGGGGCCGCCGCAATGATAGCACCGGATGCTGACCCCTTCGGAAGTACCCGTGAAGGTGCCGCCCCCTTCCGGGGCCGATTCTCCGACGAGAAGGATCGCGAAGGATGACACGCCGCTGAACCAGGGGGGCGGCACACGCACGCTCGAGATCGCACCGCAGGCGCTGCATGAAAATTTCGTTTCCTTCTCCAGAGCAAGGGCAAGAAGGCTCTCAAGGGACAGCAACGCCTCGCAGCTCCCGCACCGGGGCGCCAGGTTGCCGAAGGTCAGGCGGTAGTTTCCAAGGCCCGCTATCATTCCCGTGGCCCACGAGTCCGTTTCCTGCTCCATGTCGCTCGCCTCGGCGAGCCTTTTGGCAATCAGCAACTCCCACAATTCCACGGGGGTTTGCACCATATTCCCGCATTTCGGGCAGAGGGTGACCTCGGAGGCCTGGTTCACCGGAAGGGGATTTCTGCAATATGAGCACTCCGATGTAAAGGTAATGCCGATGCTTTTCACTGCCATGGGCTTCTCCATGTGATGATTGCAGGTGATGCTCTCATCGATTCGAACTAACCCCTGAACGCGGGAGGACGGCCACGGCGGAGCTTATCGTATGAACACCTTGCCGCTTTTCAGCAAGACCCCTATCTTTTTGCCGTCCGTTGTCTTCACGATCCTGTTATCAATGACGACCTGGTCATCCTTGTATTCAAGCTGCCCCAGCAGCCCGACGAGGGAATAATTAGGGTCGTCTTCATGTTTTGCGTTCGCTACAAAACCCGCACTCGGCGTGACGATCCCGATGAATTCATCCCCCTCGATATATTTTCTCACCTTGCCCGTGGACAGGTTCAATCCCGCCAGGTCCCCGCTTTTGATCTTTTCCTCGTTCTGGAAGAATTCCGCGTAATCGGCCCCCTCCGTCCTGTGGACATCGGGCCTGCGATCCCTACCGCCCTGTTCGGCCATTATCTCACCTCCGGTTGTTTGAAATGCATACATCCGGGACAGTATTGCACCCCAGATAGTTTTCTCAAAATTTCACGGCGCCTTTCCCCGAAAATCGCCGGCTTCCCTCATACGGTTGAACGGCATGGCCGTACCGGTTGCGGATCATCGAAAGATCCCTGCTGAAAAGAAAAAGCCGGGCAGGGTGTTCTTGAAATTCGATCGGCTGTTGGAAAATGAAAAACATTGCTGTTGAAGGGTCCGGTATTTCCCCACAAAACGATGGTAGAACAACAATCAGTAAAAAATCAAGAAATAATCATTGCTGGTGTAAGAGAAGAGAAAAAAAAGCCACCAGGGCCGCGAAATTAAAACTGATTGACAGGGTAATGCCAGTGGCTTTACTCCAACAGAAGCGACATTCATGGATGTCGCTTCTGTTGCGTCACCATGGAGGCTTGTAATGAATGCAATGACGCTCACGTCGACCTACCGGCGGACTCTGCTCGACTACCACGCATGGCGGGCAGGTGCGGGAATCGGTGTTAAGCTGGTACTTGCCGCCTCCTTCGCCGCCCTGACAGGGATGATGGCGCAGATTGCATTCTACCTGCCCTGGACCCCCGTGCCGATCACGGGCCAGACCTTCGCGGTGATTCTCGGGGGACTCCTTCTCGGGCGGTGGGGCGCCCTGAGCCAGGGGCTCTATGCCGGGGCCGGGCTGGCGGGGATTCCCTGGTTTGCCGGGGCCCGGGGCGGCGTCGCGGTCCTCTTCGGTCCCACGGCCGGATACCTGGTCGGGTTCGTGGTCGCGGCCTATGTCGTCGGCGCCTACGTAGACAGGCGGGGGCGGCGCGCGGTCCTTCCCCTGGCGTTCCTGATGCTGTCCGTGAACTTCGCGGTCATACTCGGTATCGGCGCCGCCTATCTCTTCCTCTGGCTCAACCTTATCCAGGGGAGGGCGACCGGCGTCGAGGAGCTTTTAATGATGGGCGTGATCCCTTTCATCCCCGGGGCGGTCGTCAAGACGCTTCTCGCCGCCGGCGCGGCCTATGCGCTTTTCCCCGGTGATACGGGATGATGATCGGAATATATATGGAAGGGTGAGGGGGAATTGTCCGTGTTAAAAAATATTTCTCTTTTTTTTGTGGTCATTATTCTGACAGCCTGCACACAGCACAGGCTGCTGAATAGTGCGATCCCCACGACTATTCCAGCCGAGCATCAAGTCGCGCATCCAATACGTATTGCTGTTGTGCTGGGCGGTGGTGGAGTACGAGGATTCGCACATCTGGGCGTGCTGAAAGCTTTTGAAGAAAATCATATTCCCATCGATTTATTGGTCGGAACCAGTGCGGGCAGTATTGTTGGCAGCTTGTATGCAGACGATCCAAACTCATCGAAGTTAATCACCCAATTGCTCCTCGCGAAAAAAAGTGATTTGATGGATCTCCGATTATTCGGGAAAACAGGCGGATTGGATGATGGTTACACGATGCAAAAATATTTACTTGATCATTTGCACGCCAAAGATTTCAAGGATTTAAAAATCAAATTCATCGCTGTCGCGACGGATTTGAATACTGGCAGGCCAGTGGCAATTTCCAGCGGACCCATACCTCCTGCTGTCAATGCATCGAGTGCGTTGCCTCCCGTGTTTCGACCCGTTGACTTATACGGTTATACCCTGGCTGATGGCGGTGCCAGCGATGTTGTGCCAGTGAACATCGCCAAACGTTACCATCCTCAATTGATCATCGCGATTAATGTTGTTCAAAATCCCGGGGATACAATAAAAAAACATTCCATGTTTGAAGTGGAAAAACGGTATGGGCTTTTACGCATGAAGAATTTTGCTGATTATCAAGCGCAATTGGCGGATGTCGTTATTAATCCTGAAGTTGGAATGTCTGGAACTTTCGATTTCAGCAAGCGTCCGGAATTAGTGAAAGCCGGTGAAGAAGCCACATTGCGTGCCATACCACAAATCAAAGCGCTCATGAAGAAAAAGAATATTGCACCAACTCGATAGAATTCAGTATTTCTGATGCATTATTACGATCGTGTGTGGACGAACAGTAAGGCGCTTGCCCGGCATTTTCCATCTTTCACGGGGTTTGTAAAGCTCCATTTCACCCCCGCACCGATCCCTGGTCCATCTCCACCCCCCCTGTGAAGTATCATCCGCGGGTTGTAATTAGTACTTGATGCATCCTGAACCGCATCACATATCGTGAAATATCAACAGTGCCCGGCCTGTGACAAAATAGTTGTCGCCTTGATAAAAAAAAGAGACAACTATGTTGACACGCAGCGCAGCCGGAATTCATGTTGAAAGGTAGAACGTCTGTACCTGATCGGCGGTCTTACTTGTTTTTGGGATTAAATGCATTGACCTTTTTTTGGCATCAGTTTGCGCCTGGGCTTTCTGGGTTGCCTTGACCTTCTCGCTGTCTATTTGCTACTCACGATAATCAGCTATTCTATTTAAAAAATCGTCAGATAGTTGCAAGGTTTTATTCTCTACATAATCAAATACTACCATTATCGATTCCCCTTTGCCATATACAATTGATGGGTCATTCACATCAAATATCTCGTATGAAAAAGTAAAACTCTTTGTGCTTGTTTTTGAAATCCAGATACTTACCGACACCTGATCCGTCAGTTTAATTGGTTTCATGTAATCACATGATGTTTTGGCCAAGATAAAGGGGTAATCTGAAGGATTCGCAATAGAAAAGACTTCGTATAAAAATTCCTTTCTGGCTTCTTCAAAATAGGTGAAATATAATGAATTATTCACATGACCCATTGCGTCAATATCTCTGAAGCGAATCATGATAGTTGTTGTTACTTTTCGTGGTTTGTTCATATCAATCCTCATGCTCGACCCGGATACAATTTGCTCTGCCTTGTATATACAGTTTCCGCTGCTGCATGTAGAAATGGACGCGCCCGTTTTTATCTTGTGAGTGCCCTGTGCCGCCGGCGGTTATCAACGCTGTTCTCCTTGGGCGCGGAGGCCGAGGATCGGAAGTGATGAAGCGGCCATTCTTTGTCATTGGCAGTGGATCAGTCAATCCTTCTCTTTTTTGCATATGAAGAGATGAACACTTCCAAATCCTCCTATCGGGTGATCATAATAAGAAAAATTATATTTCTTGAGGAGCGAATGCATATTTTTAATAATATCACCAAAAAATTCCCATAGTTTTACAAAAAAGTATCCCAGAATATTTCTATTTGCAGGATAATCAAAATCAACAATGAGAAGAATCCCATTGGGTTTTAATACTCTTTTCATTTCCGATAATGCTTTGTCCCCATCTGGATAACCGGTAAAAGCCATTGTATTGATAATTGTATCAAAAGCATTATCTTCAAATGGCAATTCCTCAACATTTGCTTGAAATAATTCTGCTTTTATTTTCTTTGAAAAAAGTTTATTTTGTGTTATTTGTATCATTTTTTGGTTATAATCTATTCCGGTAATACTATAATTATTTTTTGATCCATACTTCGACATCAAATAACCGCTGCCAAATGATATTTCCAGTATTCTATTCCCATCAATATATGGAATTACAGATTGTATCCATTTTTTCCATAAAGGGAATAAAAACATAAAGATATCGTATATCCCTGCCATCCAATTATATTCTTCATCCATTTTTTCAGTATAATTTGTTTCTATACTCGAAAGATTCGTATATGTGATCTTATTTTCATTTATACGGAAAATATTCATAATTAATTATCCAAACCAATAGCACCTAACTTCCCGTGACTGAACGACGTTTGGCGGAGTGGACTCGCGGAGCCAAATGTGGCGCAATCCGGAGCGACGCGAGGAGCAAAGGTAACGTCAATATTTTTTCGCACATTTATTCAAGTCCCCGATCATCGGACTTGCTATCCTGTGCTGCGTGCCATGAATTCCACGATCACATTGCTGTGCACCATGCATAGTGCCGTCACGCGCTCCGAATTCGGGGCGACCCGCCACGAACATGCGCCCCGGTTGGGGCACCATCACGGAATCCCCTGCCGCGTAGTGGATGCAACCCAAAATAAACTTGATTTATTCATGCCTCCCCATAGACTCATCACATACGTTCAAGGGGGATATCCATGAGCAATGACCAACTCTACAGGGAACTGAGCGGAAAAGTCGGGCTGCCGAATTCGGAAAGCCTCCATGCCGTCTGGAGGATGCTCTGCACGGAGGATGAGGCGAAGGTCGCGAATATGCTTCCCGGTACCGCGGAGGAGATCGCCGATAAATCGGGGAGGAGCGCCGAGGAGACGAGTGTCCTGCTCTTATCACTTTTTAAAAAAGGCGTGGCCTTCAGGTCGGCGAAGGAGGGGATGATGCGTTATCGGATGGCGAAAAACATCATCCAGTTCCACGACGCCTGCCTCCTCTGGGAAGGGGCCACGCCCGAATTTTTTGCCGCCTGGAAGAGTGTGATGGACGAGGATTTCTCCGGCTTTCTCAAGGGGCTTCCCGAGACGGTCGCCCTCCCTTCCTTCATGCGCGTTATCCCCATCAATGAAAGCATCGAAGCGAGAAACGAGGTCCTTACCTTCGAGGAATGCGAAAGGATGATAGATGGCTCTCCCTCCGTTGCGGTGGTGAAATGCCCGTGCCGGCTGAGCCAGCACAACTGCAGCGCCCCGGTGGAAAACTGCATACAGATCAACCGGGGGGCGGACTATGTTCTCGACCGGGGGCACGGCCGTGAGATCACGAAGGAGGAGGCCCTTGACATCATTCGCTCGTCCCGCGAGGCGGGCCTCGTGCAGATGACGGAAAACCGGATCGCGGGTAACGCGATATGCAACTGCTGTTCCTGCTGCTGCGAGATGTTCAGGCTCATCGAACACTCCGGGAAGCAGTGGATACTCTCCCCGAGCCGATATGTGGCGAAGGTGGGGGAGGGGTGCACCTCCTGCGAGGCCTGTGCGGAGCTATGCCCGGTGGGGGCCATTTCCGTTTCGGATATCGCGCAGGTAAACGCCGACACCTGCATGGGGTGCGGCCTCTGCGCCACGGTCTGTCCCGTCGAGGTCATTACCCTCGCAACCGCGCGCCCGGAAGAGCATATCCCGCGTTGATGAGACCTCGCGCGCGCACCTGGCCGATGCCGTGGAGAGGGATTTTCCCTCTGTGCGGCGCGGTGCCGGTTTACCTTCTCGACCTTAAGAACGTCAAAAGAAATCGGGCACCGCGCGGGGCCCCCATGGTCATTAAATGAATCGGAGGCTCTGAATGAAATATTTCCTCTTCGTGATGGCGGCGGTCCTTGTTTCCTGCCAGGGCTCGCTTTCGCGCGTCAGCAGGCCGCAGCTCGGGACCATCGTTACCCTCACTTTTTTCAGCGACGAGGATCGCGCCCCCGATATCGCCCAGGCGGCGTTCCAGGAGATCGACAGGATCGAGGGGCTGATGAGCCCCTACAGGCAGGAGAGCGAAGTGTCCCGCGTGAACCGGGCTGCAGGGACGGGCCCCGTGGCCGTGGACCGGGAAACCTTCGGGCTGATACGTCGCTCCCTGGGCATATCCGAAGAAACGGATGGCGCCTTCGACATCAGCTTCGCGTCCCTCTCGCGCCTCTGGGATTTTTCCCGCGCAATTTTCGTCCCCCCTTCCGGATCGGCGGTGGCAGCCCTCCTTCCCCTGGTCGATTACCGGAAGGTCCTCCTCGATCCGGTGAAGTCGACCGTGGCGTTCGGGCGGCAGGGGATGAGGATCGGCCTGGGGGGCGTCGCCAAGGGCTACGCGGTCGAGCGGGCGGTCGAGACCCTGAAAAAAATGGGGGTCGACTCCGCCATCGTCGAGGCGGGGGGGGACCTCCAGGTCATCGGCCGGAAGGGGAGGGGCCCCTGGGTCACGGGCCTCAGGCACCCCCGCAGGGAGACGGTCCTCCTTTCCATTGAGATGGAGGAGGGGGAATCCGTCGCCACGAGCGGAGACTACGAACGCTTCGCCCTCCATAAGGGGAGGCGTTATCATCATATCTTCGACCCGTTCACGGGCTTTCCCGCCGGGAGCGGCCTCATTTCCGTGTCGGTTCTTTCCCGGAGCGCGGTCCTCTCCGATGCCTACGCCACGGCGATCTTCGTCATGGGCCTGGAAAAGGCCCGGCGGTTCCTGAAGCGCCACGGTGAGATAGACGTCATCCTCGCGGACGATGAGATGAACCTCTACATTTCAGGGAGGCTCAGGGGGCGGATCGGGCTTTTAGAGAAGGCGAAGGTGGAGTGGCTGTAGGTCCTAGGGCGGGGTGAAGGAGACCAGGTCGATCGACAGCAGGTCGTTGGCCGTACCGGCCCGGTAGTCCTCCCAGATGAGGCGCGCGTCGGCGCCGTTGTTGTAGGGAACCACCAGGGGGTATGGCCGCAGGTAGTTGTAGCTGTTCAGGATGATAGAGACGCCGTTCAGGTCGTTGACGCCCGTTGTGTTGGCGTACCATGCGGGATCAATCGCGCCGTCCGCCGCGTCGATCTTCAGTCCGAAGACGCCCCAGCCGGTGTTTGACCGAGGGCGGGTTGAGGAAGCGGTTGTCCTGCCAGAGTATGATGGTGTCGGCACCGTTCAGAAAGAGCTCCGGGGCCTCCTGGGTGGAACCCAGGGCGGTGTAGGTGATGGGGGCGGCCCATCCCGTGGCGCCGAAGCTCGCCCTCCGGGCCCAGATATTGTTCCCCACGTTGGCTACGACCAGGACGTCGTTCGGCGTGATATACTCCCATGTCTCCTGGGATGTGACGGTGGCGATGTTTTCCAAGACGATCCCTCCGGCTCCCCAGAGCCGCGCTCCCGCCACGCTGATCCTCTGTGCGTAGAGGTTGGTGTTGTACTTATAAAGCACCACCACGCCCCCGGCGCCGTCGGATTTCACGCCGACGATCGATTCCGCTACGGCAGCCTGCGTATCGATATCGACGATCCACTGTTCGGCACCCCGTCCGTTCAGGAGGGCGGCGCGGATCTGTCGGGGTGCGGCGTTGTTCTCGTAGACCAGGAGGGCGTTTCCGGACCCGTCGGAGATGGCCGTGGGATTGATTCCGGCATAGATGGTCCAGGCAGCGGTGATCTGTACGGGGGGCAAACCCCCGCCCCCCATGGTCGTGATCCGTCCTCGCACGTCCGTCCCCTCCTGGAAGATGAAGAGGAGGCCGCTGCGCAGTATGACATAACGCTCGTTTCCATCGTTGAAGGCGTCGCTGTCGAGGGTAAGGTCGGCCGCCGCCACGGCCGTGATCAGGGCGTAGGTGTCGTCCGTCAGGTTATAGGCCCGGTCTCCGGGCACCACCCCGTCGGTGACGAAATCCGCACTCGAGTCCCTGAGGTGGTCCACCTGGTCGAAATCGGCGGTCCCCACGGAGACGATATCACCGGTCCCCCCGGAGGGGATGCGGACCACCGCGTAGTCTTCACCGTCGGCCATAATGCCCGAAGCGAGGCCCATGGCGTGGGCGTAGCCGACCGAGGCAACCCCCGCGAAGGTGTCGTCCGTGTAGTTTATGACTACGTCCCCGATCACGACGGGACGTGGTGGCGCCGCGGCGTTGAAGGCGCCCTCGTTGTCCAGGAGCGGGTTCCCGGGAATGGCCTGGGCCGTGCCCGCGGGGCCGGTGTAGTCGTACACCGTGAAGGCCGTGCCGGCGGTGATGCCTATGTTGGAACCGATATCGATCTGGTAAAAGTCTTCGAACTGGTCGAAATCACCCGCGTGATCGTTGCAGTAACGATCGTATATTTCGTAGTCGTTAGTATTATCAAAAAGCGTATCTATTGTGGAATCCAGGGTCAGGTCAAAATCAATTATGGCCGTGATAAAGGATACAAGGCTTTTTGTGGAGTTTAGAACAAAATCGCCGAGGCTGACGATGCCATCTGTCTGCCATGCATTGCCCGTATCTTCCAGATGGTCGGGAGTGCCGCCCGTGGCGATCCCAAAATCGATCATGTTGACGCCTGCGATGGGTGTCAATAACACAGGCGCACCCGTGACTCTTTCATATTGCGCGCCCCTCCTGACTATATCACCGGCCCCCATGGTCCATCCACCGGGAAGGCTATAGGCGTGGGGCGTGTAGAGGTCCGTGGGGCCGCTCACGTAATCGGTCACCAGGGCGTCGGGGTTTGTGTTCCTTATCTCATGGTCCTGCGCCGTGATGACCTCGTTATCAGCCGCGCTTCCGATGGCATAGTCGTCGCCGGCCGTGATGATGTTCGCGTCCTGGCCGAGGATATAGAGGAAGTCTTGGGCCGCGCTGTTGTTGTCGAGGGTGGTGCCGTTACGGTTCACCGGGTCCATGATGATGTCCCCGTCAGTGAGGCCCGCTGAGGTCGACGTCGTCGTCGAAGAAGGGATTGGTAAGGCCCAGGGAGCCCATCTCCACGGTCCCCGAGGTGACCGGCTGGACCGTCCCGATCGTAACCGGCACGGCGGACACGCTCGAGATCGCCGCGGCGCGGACCTGGAACCCCGCGGCGCCCGCGGCGTACCCCCAGGAAGAGGCGCCCGCTCCGTCGAAGCGCTTGGCGTAGACCCGTGTCGCTTGCCTGGAGGGCCATAACGATCACGCCGCCGGTGCCGTCCTCCACGGCGGATTGGAAGGTATAGTTCGTGGCTGCGTTGAAGAGGGCCTGCGGACTTCCGGCGTTCCACAGTCCGGTAAATGCATTATCGTAGAGCTGGCCGTAGAGGTTCTGCGAGGCACCCGGTTGATATGCCCAGAAGACAAATGACCCCGTGGGGGAGCCGGCCGTGTAGGCCAGGCGCTGCGCCGTGTGCTGGCTCCCGGCCCCGTTATGGACCGGGTCGGGGACCTCGTCGCTCTCCGTGTTGAACTGGAGGGTGGCGCTCGTGCCGCTGTTGCCCACGATGTCGCCGTACTCCACGTTGAACCAGTAGCGCGCGTTCGCCGTGAGGACGATCGGCACCGCGGCGAACTCGAAGACGTTCAGGGAGGCGAATGAGGTTCGACGGATGATGACGCGGTGTCGTCGCCCCGGCCGTAATTGAGGGTGTAGTCCGTCGGCTTGTTGGTGATCCAGCTTATGAGGGCGCTGTTGTCGTCGACATTTTCAACCAGTGGGCCCTCGGTGATGACCGGGAGGAACCCGTAGGGGTCGTAGGGGTCCGTGACGGTGTAAAGTTCCAGGAGGTGCCGGCGGCAAGGGCGTTTCCCGAGAGGTCGCGGACCCCGGTGGTCACGGTAACGAATAGACGGTGCTTGCCGTCGAGGTTCACCACGGGGGTCAGTATCGCCCTGGTGGTCGCAGGCACGAAGGTGTAGGTCGCGGCAATGACGTCCGTACCGTCGTCCAGGAAAAAGGTAGATGCGTTGACGCTGGTCGGATCGATGTTTTCGTTGAAGTCGATCAGGATCTGCTGTGACGGTATCGCCGCGAGCCGCAAAGCGTTGGTAAGCTCCACCAGGGGGGGGCTCACCGGATTGTTTGATGCGCCGACGATGGCCGGTGCGTGGTGTCCGGCGCCGTTCCGGTGGTGAAGAGGAAATTCCCGGATTGCTCAGGGCGGCGGCGTTTACCGCGTCCACGATGCCCGCGGTGAGGGTGACGGTCACCCCGGTGGAGGGAGGGGAAGCGCGGCCGTGAAAGTGATGGTTTCGATCGTGTTATCCCGGTTCAGGACAGGTTGTAATCGACTCCCTCGGTGAGATCAATGCCACCGATCGAAACGCTTCAGTCCGGATAGTCTACCGAAGTAGGATCGACCGGAATGCTGAAGATGATGACGTAGCTCGAGTCAGTCGGCACGTTAAGGGTGTTATTCGCCGGGATCACTGTCGCCGCGGGGGACCAGTAACCGGGCGGGTTCGATACGCTTGACGAGAAAAAATCCAGGGCTATCGTAGTGGGTGAGACCTTGCATGAGGGAACGGCCAGGAGGGCGGCCCCGAGGAGGACGTGGAGAATATACTTGCTATGCCGCATTTACCGGACCGGATGCCTTTTCCCGACGATTTTCTTGATCTGAATAGCCTGAATATAAAAAAAATATTGTAATTTGTCAAACTATTTTACACACTATCGTCATTAAGGCTGTTTGTCACACAATGGTCCGGGACACGGGGGCGCCGACCTCGCGGCAGGATTTCCGGCGGGTCATTGTCCGGACGGTCAGCCGGAAACCGTCACGTATTCTCATCCGGCAACCGAAACGGTGAGGGACGATGAAGGCCGAAGCACCGATATGTATCCGATGAAACAACATATACTGATCTGCGCCATTGCCGCCGCCCTCCTGGCGCCGTCCCTTGCCGGGGCGGCCATCACCTCCGTGACCCTGACCCCGGCCCCGCCGACGACCCTGTCGGACGGCAGGTCCTACTACACGGCGGGGGTCACCCGCACATTCAGGATCCAGGCCACGGACCCGCTCGCGACCGGCAAGGGGGACTGGACTTCGATTCTGGTGGCGTTCCGCGAGGGGGGGGTGACGCGGGAGTCCTTCACCGTCACCATCGGCCCCGACACCGCGGTCGGCACGGGCGTCGAGGTCGATTCCGTCACCGACAACACCGGGGGGGGCTACACGAACATCGACTACACGGTCGTCCTCCGGTTCCGGTGGGGCTGTACACCCATCACCTCGGCTTCCAATGTCGTACGGGCCACCGTGACCAATGTCAACGGATCGTTGTTCTCGGACAGGACCTTCCTCTACGGGGTCGTCTCACAGTTCCGCATCCTTAATCTGGCCCAGTCGGGGGACGCGGCGGATGGCAGGGTCAATCCCTGGCACGACCTCTTCAACCTCACCGGCAGGGTCGTCTACCATATCGCCGGCCAGGCCTTTACCAATGCCGTTCCGGCAGCCGAGATCACGGCTGTGGACCTCTACCGGATCAAGACAAACGCCCCGGCGGACACCACGGACACCACGATAGGGAACGGCGCCGCCCTGCCCGACGTGCAGTTTACGATAGCGGCGAACTATTTCAGCACACTCTACGCGACCGACGCGATCCGCCTCGACGATTACAACTGGAACGTGCGGCTCACCATGAATACGCCGATAGAGCCGCCGGGGGCCTATCCCCTGGCGTCGTCGAATTCACTCCCCATCAACTGCAACAAGATACAGATCGAGTCCCTGACCTTCGAGAACGGGGGGGGGGTCAACAATCCTCCGGACCCCTATTATGTCCGGAGCGTCAACGTGGCGGGCACGAGGATACGCCTCCGGGCGAGCCGTGAGTCGGGGAGCGGGGCCATGGTGGGGGCCACGAACTTCGCTATAAGCGACGGCACGAACACCTACACCCTCCTGATTAACAACGCCGCCTTCGAGGGGACGGTGCTGGTGAACCCGGTGCCGGCGGTTGCGCCGGGGGGCAACGTGCAGGTCGGTTACACGGTCACCCGCGTCTACGGCGGGGCCTACGGCAACACCAATCCCGCCAACGGGCAGAACGCTCCGGGGAGGATAGTCAATTCCGGGCCCCACAACTGCCGCTGGGAGAACAACCACCCCCCGGGTAACCAGGCCGGGATATTCACCGGGGACACGCTTCCCATCACCGTCACGACCACGGCCGTCAGCTTCACCCTGAACTGGACGTCCCTTACCACTGCGGCGCCGAACTACGACGCGGATTTCGACACCTACCGGGTCTATTTCAAGAGGCAGGCGGACATTACCTGGGTGATGCTTGACCAGTCAACGAATGCTTCGCTCGGTACTATCACCACGAATTCCTTTACCGTGGGAGGGTTGGGACAGGAGCTTGAGCCGTTGACCGATTATGATTACCGCATATCGGCCCTCGATGTATTCGGCAACGAGGTCGCCCCTGGCAACCAGATCACCGATTCCGTCACCACGAACGCGGAACTGGTCACGGCCTCAATCACCGACGGCATTACCATCTACAACAATGACCATTTTAACGACACCAACCCGTCTTCAAGGCCCCTGCGGAGGACCGCCATCAAGGTGACGGTGAAAATATTTACCGCCGGGAGCCTCCCCAACGCGGTGAATATCATCGTCGCGAATAACGATTCTGACCTGGGTCTCGGGGCTCCCCAGTGGGGCCTGGATGCCGCCGGTATACCGGGGGGGGCATTTGATGATATCCTGACCCTTGTTGAAGGTGTCAGCTACTGGAGGATTCCCTGCTCCAAGATGGGGCCGAATACCTACGAGGGATTCATCCCGAGCGAGCATCCCCTGATGAACCTCGGGACAAATATCAGGTTTATCGTCGAAACAGTGAAGGGGGGGGCCTCGTCATATACAGACCACACTCCCGAGATTCCGCCCGCGCCGGGGGACTATTGGAGCGACGAGTGGCGCTTCCGGGTGGAAACCCGGACACTCTTCATACCCTGGCCCACCCGGGTGCTCAACAACGTCCTGACCGCCAGGATGCCCTGCGCTTTCCCCGCCTATTTCCTGGTGGCGGACGCCCTTGTCACGATCAAGGTCCATGACGTCAAGGGGAGGGTCATCGCCACCCTTGCGGACAAAACCTTCAGGCCCGGGGGGCAGAACGTCAAGGACATGGGATGGTGCGGCCGTAACAAGGACAATCGCCGCGCGGGTCCCGGGCTCTATTACCTTCACATCAAGGCGACCACCTACGGGGGTAAAACGATCCTGGACAAGATAATGAAGGTGGTGGTGGCGCACTAGGGCCGCCCGGGGCCTTTCCTTTCTCCCCGCGTACGCCATTCCCCGGGGCTTTTTTCCCGCACCGGGGGATTCCTGCTTGCCCCCGGGGGCACCGGCGGCTAACCTGTGTCATTCCCGCGCACCAAGGAGATATCCCGTGAAAGAGCGCCTCTTTATCATCGACGGCCACGCCCTCTGCTACCGGGCCTACTACGCCTTCGTGAAAAATCCCCTTACCAACAGCGACGGCCAGAACACGTCGGCCATCTTCGGCTTCGCGCGGATGCTCCTGCGGCTCATCGCCGATCAGAAGCCGGACTACCTCGCCGTGGCCTTCGACCCGCCGGGGAAGTCGTTCCGCTTCGCGCTCTATCCGGAGTACAAGGCGAACCGCGTGAAGATGCCGGACGACCTGCGCTCCCAGATCGACGAGATCAAGAAAATGGTGGACACCATGGGCATCGTCCGGATCGAGGAGGGGGATTTCGAGGCCGATGACGTGCTCGGCACGATGGCGACGCGCTTCGCCTCGGAGGGTGTCGAGGTGACCCTGGTCACGGGTGACAAGGACGCCTACCAGCTCGCCGGCGAGGGCGTGCGGGTCTACGCCAACAAAAAAGGGATTTCCGAGCACGAGATCTTCGGCGCAGCGGAGGTGGAGGAAAAGCTCGGCGTGCGCCCGGACCAGGTGGTCGACTACATGGCCCTCGTCGGTGACGTATCGGACAACGTCCCCGGCGTGAAGGGCGTCGGGGAGAAGACCGCGCAAAAGCTGATCGCCTCCTACGGGAGCCTTGACGGGCTCTACGGCAGGATCGACGAGGTCGCCGGGAAACTGAAGGAGACCCTCCTTCGCGAAAAAGAGACCGCCTATTTAAGCCGCGAGCTCGTGACCCTGAAGACCGACCTCCCGATCGCGACGGACCTCGAAGCCCTGAAATTTACGGGTCTCCCGGGGGAGAAGGCGATCCCCTACTTCAAAAGGCTTGAGATGAACTCGATCATATCCGATTTCTTCGAAGACCGCACGGCGGCTACCCCGTCCCCCGCGCCGGAAACGGACAGGGGTGAGCGCGCTTATTTCGTAGTTAAGAGCGAGGGGGATCTCCAGGGGATGATCCGGAAGATACGGGACGCCGGCGAGGTCTCCGTCGACACGGAGACCACCTCTCTCTCTCCCGTAGACGCGGAACTGGTGGGAATATCCTTCTCCGTACGTGAGCGCGAGGGATGGTACGTCCCCCTTCTCTCCCGGGGCATTTTCAACGAGGGCCCGCCGGACCCCGCCCGGTCCCTCGCCCTCCTGAAGCCCCTTCTCGAAGACCCCGAAGTGAAAAAGATCGGCCAGAACATCAAGTACGACATGATCGTCCTGGGCAACTATGGCATCGCTCTGGCGGGGGTGGCCTTCGATACGATGGTCGCCTCCTATCTCCTGACCACCCACGAGCGGCGGCACAACCTGGACGACCTGGCCGAGAAGCACCTCAACTATAAAACCATCACCTTCAAGGAGCTGGTGGGAACGGGCAAAAGCGCGATACCGGTGGAGGAGGTGCCCCTGGAGCGGATCTCCGAATACGCCATCGAGGACGCGGACATCGCCTACCGGCTCTATCGGATTTTTCACGGCAGGCTCGAAGAGGAGGGGCTGGCCTCCCTCTTCCATGAAATCGAGATGCCCCTGGTGGGGGTGCTGGCGGATATCGAGCGCGCGGGGGTGAAGATCGACATCGCCCATTTTAAAAAGCTCGAGGTGGAGAACCGGGAGCTTCTGGGAGAGGTGGAGCAGAAGATTTACGCGGAGGCGGGAAAGCCCTTCAATATCAACTCCACCCGGGAGCTTTCGAGGATCCTCTTCGACGATCTCGGGCTCAAGTCCAGGAAGAAAACGAAAACAGGCCTCTCCACCGACATAAGCGTCCTGGAATCCCTCCTGGGGAGCCATCCTATCATCGATCATCTCATATCGTACCGCACCCTCTCGAAGCTGAAGAACACCTATATCGACACCCTGCCGAAGCTCATCTCCCCGAAGACCGGGAGAATACACACATCCTACAACCAGACCGTGGTGGCCACGGGCAGGCTCTCGTCCTCCGATCCGAACCTCCAGAACATACCGGTCAGGGACGAGCTGGGTAAAAAGATACGGAAGGGCTTCGTGGCCGGGGAGGGGTGCCTTCTCATGTCTGCGGACTACTCCCAGATCGAGCTCCGGGTGGCGGCGCACCTCTCCGGTGACAGTAACATGATCCGCGCCTTCAAAGAGGACATCGACATCCACAGCCTCACGGCGGCATCGGTTTTCGGCGTGCAGATACATGAGGTGACGCCCGAGATGCGCCGCAAGGCCAAGGTCATCAACTTCGCCACGATCTACGGCGTCTCGCCCTTCGGCCTCTCACAGCAGGCGGAGATCGGGATGAGGGACGCGGCTGAGTTCATCCGCGCGTACTTCGATACCTACCCCGGCTTCAGGGAATATATCGACAGGACGGTTGAATTCGCCAGAAAGAACGGCTACGTGACCACCATGCTGGGCAGAAAGCGCCGGATACCGGAGATAGCTTCAGAGACCTCGTTTCGACGTGAGGGGGCAGAGCGGGTTGCCATGAACACCCCGATTCAGGGCACCGCGGCGGATATGATCAAGGTCGCCATGATACGGATCAGCGATGAATTCAGGAAGAGGGGGTTCGAAGCGAGGATGATCATGCAGGTGCACGACGAACTCGTCTTCGAGATGCCCCGTGATGAGATGCAGGAGGTCAGGGCCGTCGTGATCGAGAAGATGGAGCACGCCCTTGACCTCTCGGTGCCGGTGAAGGTCGACGTGGGCACGGGAATGAACTGGGAGGAGGCGCACTAATCCGCGCTTTCAGTCGCGTATCCCGCTTCCTCGATGATCTTTCGTAAATCGTCTATTCCGATCGTCGTGTGGTCGAAGGTCAGTGTCACCCGTTTCGTGGCCGGGTCGGCGATGACGTCGGAAACCCCCGGCAGGTCCCTGACCGCTCCCTCTATGGCCGCCTTGCAGTGGCCGCAACTCATGTCTTTGGCTATCAGCACTTTTGTTGTTTTCATGTCAATCTCCCCGTGCGGCTTCCCTCATGGGCCCGCCGCGTACTGACTCAAATATACACATCCCGGGGATGAACGTCAAGGATGGGGATGGGGAGGGGGAATCCCTGTTGTATTCGCCCCGGACTCGGATTCTACTTTTTAAGGAACTCCCTCACCCGTTTTACGATCGGGGCCTTCGTGAAGCCGAAATGTTCCGCAAGGACCCCCGCGGGGGCGGACATGCCGAAGCGGTCCATGGTGATAAAGAGGGCGTGGGGGCCCGCGTACCGCTCCCATCCCATTCGAATGCCCGCTTCCACAACACATTTCGGCGTGCCGTGGGCCAGGATATCCATGCGGTAGTCGGCGGGCTGGTCGTCAAAGAGGTCCCAGCAGGGGAAGGAAACCACGCGGGCGCGGATGCCGGCGGCGCCCAGTTCCACGGCCGCCTCGATGGAGACATGGACCTCCGAGCCGCTGGCGAGGATTACGATTTCGGGCGCGCCCTCCGGTTCGTAAATGACATAGGCGCCCTTATGAAGCAGTTCGGCTCCCCGGCCCGCATCACGCCCGATGACCGGCACGTCCTGCCTGGTCAGGGTCAGCATGGTGGGGCCCGTGTCGCGAGAGAGGGCCGCGAGCCACGCCTCCCTGGTCTCTTCCGCATCGGCGGGGCGTATGACGCGCAGGTTCGGAATGGCGCGCGCCGTGGCCACATGCTCGACAGGCTGATGGGTGGGCCCGTCCTCCCCCACGAAGATCGAATCGTGGGTGAAGAGGTAAATGGCGCGGAGGCGGGCCAGGGCCGCCAGCCTCACCGGCGGCCTCATGTAATCGAGAAAAGCCAGAAAAGTCGCGCTGTAGGGGATAAACCCCCCATAGTAGGCGATGCCGTTCTGGATCGCCCCCATGGCGTGTTCGCGAATGCCGAAGTGGATATTTCGTCCCGTTTTTCCCTTGCCGGTGTCGCCGTATCCCTTGACGAATGACTTGTTGCTGGGACCCAGGTCGGCCGATCCCCCGACGATGTTGGGCAGCTCCCTGAAAAGGGCCTCGAGCACTTTGCCGCTCGCCGAGCGGGTCGCGATCGGTTTTGACGCGTCAAAGGATGGGAGCCTTTCCCTGAGTGCGGCGATGTCGGGCGCAGAGAAAAAGGCGTTCCATCGCGCGAGGGCATCGCCCTGGATCGAGGCCTTGAATTTCCGTTTCCACGCGCCGTGGGCCCGGGTCAGCTTTTTTTTCCTTTCATTGAAGATTTCATAGACGCGCGGGGGAACGTGGAACTGCTCTTCCGGGGAAAAGCCGATGTTTTTCTTGGTTGCGGCGACCTCATCCGCGCCGAGGGGCGCACCATGCGACTCCTCGGAACCCTCCTTGTTGGGGCTTCCCTTCGCGATTCGCGTTTTCGCGATGACAAGAGAGGGGCGGTCGGTGTTTTTTTTCGCTTTTTTTATCGCTTTTTCGATCTGCGTGAAATCGTGACCGTCGATTGTCTGCGTGTGCCACCCGTATGAGGCGAAGCGCCTGGCCACGTCCTCCGAAAAGGCGAGATCCGTCGGGCCTTCGATGGTGATGTCGTTGGAATCGTACAGATAGATGAGCTTTCCAAGCCCCCAGTGCCCTGCGAGGGATGCAGCCTCCGATGATATCCCTTCCATGATATCGCCGTCGCTCACGATGGCGTAGACGTAGTGGTCGATGATTTCCGCACCGGGGGTGTTGAACTCGGCGGCCAGGAGGTCGCGTGCGAGGGCCATGCCTATGCCGTTGGCGAAGCCCTGCCCGAGGGGCCCGGTCGTGGTTTCCACGCCGGGGGTAATCCCGTACTCCGGGTGCCCCGGGGTAATGCTTCCGAACTGGCGGAACTGCATAATGTCCTCCATGGTCACCCCGTAGCCTCCGAGATGGAGCATCGAGTAGAGGAGCATGGAGCCGTGTCCGGGGGAAAGGACGAAGCGGTCCCGGTTTATCCAGCCCGGGTCGGAGGGGTCGTGGACCATGATCTTCGTCCAGAGGAGCGTCGCGATCTCGGCGCATCCCATGGGCATGCCCGGATGCCCGGAATTCGCTTTCTGTATCGCGTCCATGGAGAGCCCCCGGACCGCGGTGGCTGCACGTCTGAGATCGTCATCGGCAAACGGCATAATTGTTTCCTCCCAGCATTCCACGCCCACTGATCGGCATGATGGAATTGAATCTGTAGCATGATGCGACATGTCGCGGCCGGCGTATGATACGCGGTCCGTGGGGCGCGATGCGCCGTCGGGTTGAGCGATCAACATATGACGGCCCCATCACTGATGCATTAATGGGGCCGGTGCGGATCATTGCAACAATTTTATCCGGCCGGGGGGTAATTAATTTCAGACAGTTCCCCGAACTTCCGGTAGCCGCCCAAACCCCCGGTGGGGGGCTTTAAAGAAGAGGTGTTGTTTTTTTCAGCACATAGATAAGCGAACATCGAAAAATCAAATAGGGATGTTCCCTTATGGGCACGGTATGCAAAAATTTGATTTTTTCCGATGGAGCCTCAGGTAATCCCGGGCAGGATCCGTTCCATAAAAAAGGCGAAAAGGTCGTGCCGCACCGTCAGCATGCGGTCGATTATCTCCTTCCTGCCGTGGCCCGTGGTATCGCTCACGATCTTGAAGAGATAGACCGGCACAACGAATGCATGGCAGGTCTGAACGATTGCCGCCCCCTCCATGTCGAGGAGGTCGGCGTGTTGAGCCGCTGCAAGGCGTTCCTCCCCGCCGATAACGGGCCTGTCCTGGGTCGCAAGGGATGCCCGGGTGAAGCCTTTCATCGTGTCGGGACGATGGATCATCGGCCTGCCATGGACGAGATGGGGCCGATCGAGCTCGTATACCCTGTCGATCTGAAAAATATCGCCGACGTGCATTCCCGGGTTTGCCGCCCCCGCCGCGCCGCAATTTATCACCAGGGAGGGGTGATGGCGTTCGATCAGGAACACGGTGGCTGCCGCGGCGTTTGATTTTCCGATGCCGGAAACGGCCAGCAGAAGTGAGTCGTTCCCGTAGAGGGGAACCGGCCCCTTACCCAGGGCCGGGAGGCGGAGACCGTCGATAAAAGGCTCGGCTTCGATTTTAGTGGCGATGATAATGGCGATGCTGTTTCGTTTCATGCTCCCGGGTCCGCGGATCTTTTCACCTCCATTCCCGCTGCCGGGTGTAAAGGCACCTCTATTCCCGCCATGCTGGCGGTGAGGGAGTCAACCATTTAATGGGAAAAAAGGCAGTGGAAGCTTGACAATCGGGTGAAGTTTTAGTATATTCTAAAATATAAAATTATTATGCCGTTTCGTGATTGATTCCCGGGGGATGGCACGTTTTCTTTGCCAGCATGATGTTATTTTTTTGCTTTTCTTTTTATTACGGATATAGTCACCTGTACATGCTCAAGGACCACCATTTGTTCCATTGCGGGTCTGAATCGATAGAGTGGAGAAAAAATAGATGAAAAAAACACACGCCCTCGTTGTTCTCCTGACCCTTCTCTGGGTCTTCGGGTCGTGCGGAAAATCCTCCGAGCAGGAAGAGTCCTCCAATGATGTACGGGCCGCCGGTCCGGCTCCGTCGGTAACCTGGCTCGGTTTTAACGAGGGATTGAAGCTGGCACGGGATACCCGCAAGCCTCTTGTCATCAGTTTCTACGCGGACTGGTGCGGCTGGTGCAGGAAACTGGACACGGAAGTATTCAGGGATCGCGAAGTGGCGGACAGGCTTACGAGGAACTATGTTACGGTCCAGTTTCGTACGGACAGGAATCCCGATGAGGAGATACGGTATAAAAACCATATTCTGACGAAGCGCGAATTCTCCATGATGCTCGGAGTGGAGGGCCTCCCCACGGTCGTTTTTCTCGAGAGCGATGGAAGCATTATCACGAAAATCCCTGGTTTCATAGAAAAGCCGGTGTTCATGTCTCTCTTGAGCTATATCCGCGATGAATGTTATAAAAAGAAGATTTCCTTTGATGATTACACCAGTGGAAAGGTCCCCTGCGGAACGCGCGGGTGAGCCGTCGTCCTACCGGCTGTAAAGCAGCTGCCTTGAAATGATCCGCTCGAGCCTGTAGATTTTTTCCGTATACTCGTTGAGCTTCGGGTCCTTCCCGATGTTTCCTTTCGTTTTCTGGATCATCTCTTTTAAGAGCTGGAGGTCCCCGCGGCGGTCGATTTCGCCGTTTTCGATGATCTCGCGGAGCAGGTCGAAATTATACTTGCGGAGGTTTATACGGAAAAAGAATTCCACCCCGTATATCTGAAGGACCTTCGAGAGGGATTGTTTGGACTGATGCGACGAAAAGTCTTCGTAACGGGGTGAATCAACGGCGCGTTTTGATACCTGCGCCCCGGAAGGTGGTACCTCCTGTGAAGGGGGGTCCTTTTCGGCGATGAGCTTGTTGTCCAGGGAGTCCAGGACTTCGGAGAATTTCTTCAACTTCCATGATTCGGTAAACTCGGTGAAGTTTCTTTCTATGAGGTTTTCATATTCATCCAGCATGATCGCCTTGTTGCCGATTTGCCCGATGGGGGTGTTCTTGTAGAAGGAGGGACGGGTGTAGATGTCCTTCACTATCTGGTGCACGAGCATCCGTTTGTTGAACTGCTTTTCATATTCGTCCATGAGCAGCTTCTGGAAGTAGTTTTTCAGCTTTCGCACGGTCTGGAGGTCCGCTTCAACGTAGCCGTCGACTCGTTTAATTTCGTTATCCCTGTCTTCCTTGATGATTTCAAAGCTCAATATCCAGTGGGAGTCTTTCAATACTCTTATGATCCGATCGAAATCCGGCTTGTCTATGCCGATAAGGGAGCGGATCTCTTTTTCGAAGGAATCCGAATGGGGTATCGATTCATGGTTGATCTTTGAGTTGTGTTCGAGGATCTTTCTGAAGATTTCTTCCGCGAATTTTTTAAGCATGATACCTTCTCTGGCGGCCTCGCGTGCCGCGTGATGTCGCCTTCCCTTCGATAGTCAGTCATCCCTGAATTTCAATGTGGGATGTCTACCGGAAATTCCCAGATAATAGCGCCGTACCGGCGGGAATTCAAGGAATTTTTTCATTTACTACGAAAAAGCGGATACCGCATGTCGATGGTGAGGGTTTCAGCCCCCGAGGGACGATTTATGAGAAAAAAAATTGACAAATTTAAACGGGCGGCGATATCGTACACACTTCTTTAAGATTTCCGGTGCGCACATCTTCACTCCAATTACGGCAGCGACAGGGGCGTGAATCCGCATTGAGTATTTTTATCAGACAATCGAAGCGTTTTTTAACGCGTTGATGAGTGACAGGCTCCTTAACAGGACCTACGGTTTCGTCGATGCAGGGAAGGCGGGAAACCGCCATGAGATAATCTTTGATATGCCACGGGGTTATTCGTGAAATTAAATGGGGCCCAAATAATCGTTGAATGCCTCCACCGTGAAAAAGTGGAGTGCATGTTCGGCTATCCGGGCGGTGTGGTTATCCCCATCTTCCATGAACTGCATAACGCGCCATTCAAATTCATCCTCGCCCGCCATGAACAGGGCGCAGTGCACGCCGCCGACGGGTACGCCAGGGCATCGGGGAAGGTGGGGGTCGCGATCGCGACCTCAGGCCCGGGCGCGACCAACTGCGTAACCGGTATCGCCACAGCCCACCTTGATTCGGTCCCCCTTGTGATCTTCACCGGCCAGGTGAAGCGCGAGCAGATCGGGAACGACGCATTCCAGGAGGTGGATATCACCGGGATCACGCGCCCCATCACAAAGCACAATTATCTTGTCCAGGACATCAAAGACCTCGCGCGAATTATAAAGGAAGCCTTTTACATTTCTTCCACAGGCAGGCCAGGGCCGGTCCTGATCGACGTGCCGGTCGACATATCCACCGGCGAGCACTCCTTCAGCTATCCGGAGAAGGTGCAGATGCGGGGATACAGGCCGGTCTACGACGGACATCCAGTCCAGATCAAGAAGGCGTGCCGCCTCATCGAGGAATCGAAACGGCCCGTCATCTACGCCGGGGGAGGCGTGGTGATCTCCAACGCGTGGATGGAACTCCGGGAGTTCGTGAAAAAAACAAGGATACCCGTCACCACGACACTGCTCGGCATGGGCGTCTATCCCGAGACCGACCCCCTCTCCCTTGAGATGCTGGGCATGCACGGCACCTATTACGCGAACAACGCGGTCAACGAATCCGACGTGCTGATCGCCATCGGGGCGCGTTTCGACGACCGTGTAACGGGAAAGATCGACGAGTTCATTCCCAACGCGCAGGTCATACACATCGACATCGACCCGGCCTCCGTAAGCAAGACGGTGCGGGTCGACGTGCCCATCGTCGGGGACTGCAATCGGGTTCTCCAGGAGATGAACAAATGCGTGAAAGCACCCGCCATCGACGGGTGGCTCGAAGAGCTTGAAAGGATGAAGCGGGACCATCCCCTGACATACGAAAAAACAAAGGGGAAGGTCAAGCCGCAGTTCGTTATCGAGGAATTATACAGGCTGACGAAAGGGGAGGCGGTGATCTGCACGGAGGTGGGCCAGAACCAGATGTGGGCGGCCCAGTTCTACAAGTATACGGAACCACGCACCTTCATCTCCTCGGGAGGGCTGGGTACGATGGGATACGGCTTCCCCGCGGCGATTGGCGCCCAGCTGGCCCGGCCCGACAGGCGGGTCATTGACATCGCGGGCGACGGATCGATACAGATGAACATACAGGAAATGATTGTCGCGGTCCAGCACCGGCTTCCCATCATCATCGCGATTCTGAACAACGGGTTTCTCGGCATGGTCCGGCAATGGCAGCAGCTTTTCTGGGAGGAGCGCTACAGCCATACCTGCATCGATTTCGCGCCGGATTTCGTCAAGCTCGCCGAGGCCTACGGGGCGGCGGGAAGGCGCGTCGAAAAGGAAGAGGATGTCGCCCCCGCCATCGAGTGGGCCCTGGGAATAACCGACCGGCCCATCATGATCGATTTCCGGGTGAGCCGCGAGGAGAACGTCTATCCGATGGTACCGGCGGGCCGGTCCTTCAAGGAGACATTGATGAAAGAAAGGGAGTTGCTCGCGTAGGCCATGGCGTCTTCAAACGAAAACAGCATGCCCCAGCACGTGATTTCGGTCAAGGTGGAGAACCGGATCGGGGTCCTTGCGCGCGTAGCCGGGCTTTTTTCCGCGCGGGGCTACAATATCGATTCCCTTACGGTGAGCGCCACGGAACAGGAGGACGTGTCGATCATGACCATCGTGGTCAGGGGCGACAACCGGGTGATCGAGCAGGTCAAGAAGCAGCTCAACAAGCTCATCGACGTCATCAAGATCACGGACCATACGGACCTGCCGACCGTGGAACGGGAAATCGCCCTGGTGAAAGTGAATGCCCAGCCGGGGAAACGGGCGGAAATCTACCAGCTAGGGGAGATTTTCCGGGCCGATATCTCGGAAATTTCACCGAAAACGATCACACTCGGCGTCAAGGGGGATCCGGAGAAGATCGACAATTTCATTGAGCTCCTGAAGCCCTACGGGATACGGGAACTGATGAGGACGGGGCGAGTGTCCCTTCTTAAAGAATGAGCGCAGCACTGGGCCGGTCACACCGTCCCGTTGATATGAATACCATGCACAAAGGAGCAGGATCATGGCCAGAATGTATTATGATGCCGATGCCGACCTCGGCATATTAAAGGATAAAACCATTGCGATTGTCGGTTACGGGAGCCAGGGGCACGCGCAGGCCCAGAACCTGAGGGACAGCGGTCTCAACGTCATCGTAGCTGAGCTCGGGGGCACCGATAACTATCGGCTCGCGGAATCCCATGGCTTCAAGCCGGTTTCCGCGCGCGAGGCCGCGGAGAAGGCCGATGTCATTCAGATTCTCGCCCAGGACCACGTCCAGGCGAAACTTTACGGGCAGGACGTAGAGCCGGTCCTGAAGGCGGGGAAGACACTTGTGTTCTCCCACGGATTCAACATCCACTTCGGACAGATCGCCCCGCCGACCGAGGTTGACGTGATTATGATCGCACCGAAGGGACCGGGGCACCTGGTCAGGAGCGAATATCAGAAGGGGGGCGGGGTGCCCGCCCTGATCGCAATCCACAACGACGCATCCGGTTCCGCACGGCAGACGGCCCTCGCCTACGCCAGGGGCCTGGGCGCCACGAGGGCCGGGGTACTGGAGACTACATTTAAAGAAGAAACCGAGACCGATCTTTTCGGAGAGCAGGCCGTCCTCTGCGGTGGGGCATCCGAGCTTGTGAAGGCGGGATTCGACACCCTGGTGGCGGCCGGGTACCAGCCTGAAATCGCCTATTTCGAGTGCCTGCACGAGCTGAAACTGATCGTCGATCTCTTCTATCAGGGCGGGATCAATTATATGCGCTACTCTGTCTCCGACACGGCGGAGTACGGAGACTACGTAAGCGGCAAGAGGATCATCACGAACAAGACCCGCAAGGAAATGAAAAAAATTCTCAAAGAGATCCAGAACGGCTCTTTCGCGAAAAAGTGGATTCGTGAAAACGAGATGGGTCGTCCTGAATTCAACAAGGTCAAAGAGGAACAGAAAAACCACCTCATCGAAAGGGTGGGAGCCGAACTGAGAAAAATGATGAAATGGATTAATGCCAGATAAAGGCCCGAGATAAAAAGGGTTAACGCGCCCCCATATCCCATCCGGCGGCCGGGGGCGCATTTTTCCCGTTCATGAGGCCGCCCTGATATCGCTACCCCACCGGACGACATGTCTGAAAAAAGCACACAACATCATGAAACATTACTCATCACCGGGATGACCTGCGCGGCCTGCTCTGCGAGGATCGAAAAGGCCCTCGGGAAGCTCGATGGAGTCAGCGCGGCGAACGTGAACCTCGCGATGGAAAGGGCCAGTGTCACTTTCGAGGAGGGCGCACTTCGTCGGGAGGACCTTATCGAAGTGATCAGGAAAGCGGGCTACGGGGCGGAAGCGATGGACGAGGACACTCCGGACCGGCAGGCCGCGGTCGCCAGGCGGGAAACTCTCCGCCTCGGTGCCAGTGTCCTGATATCGTTCATTCTGAGCGCGCCGCTTCTCGCTTCAATGGCGATGATGCTCGTCGGGGTCCACGAGAGCTTCATTCATGGCGCCCTTTTTCAGGCGGCGATGGCGACGCCGGTTCAGTTCCTTATCGGGTGGCGTTTCTACAGGGGCGCCTACCTGGGCCTTCGCGGGGGGAGCCCGGGTATGGATCTCCTGGTGGCCCTGGGCACCAGCGCGGCCTATTTCTACAGCATCTACAACGGATTTATCATGCCCGCCCTGACAGGAGTGACCGGGGAACTCTACTTCGAGGCTTCGGCCGTCATCATCACCCTGGTGCTTCTCGGCAAGTTTCTCGAGGCACGGGCCAAAGGAAGGACATCCGACGCGGTCAGAAAACTGATGGACCTGCGGCCCGATGCCGCGACCATCCTTCGCGACGGAAGGGAAATGGTCATTCCCGCGGGAGAGGTCATGCCGGGGGACATGGTAATCGTAAAGCCGGGGGAGAGGATACCGGTCGACGGCGTCATAACCGGCGGCTCCTCGTCAGTGGACGAAAGCATGATCACGGGGGAGAGTCTTCCGGTCGACAGGAGGCCAGGCGACGGGGTGACCGGGGCGACTGTCAACCTCTATGGAACCCTTACCGTAAGAGCCGAGCGTGTCGGGAGGGATACCGTGCTCGCGCTGATTATCCGCGCGGTGGAGGAGGCCCAGTCGGGCAAGCCGCCGATACAGCGTTTTGCCGACAGGATTGCCGCTGTCTTCGTTCCCGCGGTGCTCGGGGTCGCGGCGGTCGCCTTCATGGCCTGGATGATCGCCACAGGGGATTTCGGGCGGGCCCTCGTAAGCGCCGTGGCCGTCCTCGTCATCGCCTGCCCGTGCGCCCTCGGCCTTGCCACGCCCACCGCAGTGATGGTGGGTACCGGAAGGGGGGCGGAAATGGGCATCCTGTTCAGAAGCGGCCGGGCCCTCGAATCGGCGTTTCGCGCCCATGCCGTGGTGCTGGACAAGACCGGCACCCTCACCAGTGGGGATCTTACGGTGGCCGATATCGCGCCGGCCGCGGGCACGGACGAGGGGGCCCTCCTCCTTTACGCGGGGATAGCAGAAAAAAAATCGGAACATCCGATCGGCAGGGCGGTCTACGAACGGGCCGCGACGGGGATCGACATCCCCGATCCGGAGGATTTTTCCGCGGAACCGGGGAGGGGTGTTCGCTGTCGCTATGATGGCAGGGATATTCTCGCCGGCACACCGGGCTTCCTTCGCGAGAACGGCGTCGACCCTTCGGCCTGCGAGCCGTTAGTGGCCGCCTTCGAAGAAGAGGGGAAGACCGCCGTCGTAGTCGCGGCGGAGGGAAGGGCCTCGGGGGTGATCTCGGTTTCCGACACCCTCAGGGAAACCACCCCCGCGGCGGTGGCGGAATTAAAGCGGATGGGCCTTGATGTATACATGCTTACCGGAGATAACCGCCGCACGGCGCTCCATATCGCATCCCGTGCGGGCATCGATCCTGACAGGGTCATTGCGGGCGTGCTTCCCGGCGCCAAGGCCGATGCGGTGCGCGCGATCCAGGCGGGCGGGGCGTCGGTGATCATGGTGGGTGACGGGATAAACGACGCTCCGGCCCTCGCCGCCGCGGATACGGGAATCGCGGTGGGCACCGCTACGGATATCGCCCTGGAATCGGCGGACATTGCCCTCATGAACGGAGATCTCATGGGGGTCGTCACGGCGATCAGGCTGTCCCGTCGGACCATCGGTAAAATCAGGCAGAATTTTTTCTGGGCCTTCGCCTATAACTGCGTGGGGATTCCCTTCGCCGCCTCGGGAATGCTGAATCCCATGATAGCCGGGGCGGCAATGGCGCTGAGCTCGGTATCCGTCGTGACGAACTCACTTCTTCTGAAGCGGTTCAGGTAACGTCCCCGGACGGGTGGCTACTTGACCATCTCGTTGATGATCCTGTCAAGCTCCATGGTTATATCGTTTATCGCATGTGTCGATTTCGCGAGATTGGCGGAAATGCTGACAATGCTCTGGGATTTCTCGGCTATATCGAATGCCGTTTTCGTGGATTCATCCGTCGCGATTTTCTGCTCGTGAGTGGAATCCTCGATCGTTTTGCTCGACTCGTGTATCTTGACGTTGAGGTTCTTGATGGTCTTGATGGTGATGCCGATGTCGTTGATCAGATTCCCCACCTCGGAGATCTCCCCACGGATGGATGCGATGGCCGCGTTAAGCTTGCTCATCGTTCCCACGGACATTTTGATGAGGTTGCCGCTTTCCTCTATGAGCTTCAGGTTTTCCCTGATGATGTTCTCGATTTCCCTTGCGTTGAGGGTAGTTGCCTCGGCCAGCTTTGATATCTCGTCGGCCACGACTGCGAATCCCCTCCCGTAATCCCCGGCGCGGGCGGCCTCGATGGCCGCGTTCAGCGAGAGGAGGTTGACCTTGTCGGCGATGTCGTTGATTACCTGGACGAAGTTGGCCATCTCCCCCGATTTTGTTTTCACGGTGTTGAATTTCGCTTCGGTGAGCCTGATCTGATCGGTCGTGCTTTGCGAGTTATCCGTTACCTCGTTCAGCGAACGGTTCATCTCGAGTGAACTTTGCTGTACCTTGTCGTTGACGAGTTTCAGGTCGTTCACCGAATCGACCGTTATGGCGAGTTCTTCGTAGAGCGATCGGGCTATTTCGCTGATGGTGTTCGAGTTTGACGCGAGCTCCTCCAGGGATGTGGTGATCTCCTCGAGTGACGCGGCCTGGTGCTGTGATATCTCGTTCATGTCCCTGGTGATCGTTTCGTGCTCGATGGACTCCTTCTTGAGGACGTCCATTGAATTGATGACCGCCATCGCCATGCCGCGAAGGTTGACCAGGCCCTTGTTCGCCTCGTCATGCTGATATATGGCGAATTTCAGGAGCCTCCGCGTTGCCCTGGAGCCGAAGAAGGCGCCCACGCCAACCATCAAATAAAGTATGAAGCGGACCGCCGTGTCGGAATAGGGCGGCGGCAGTCTGAGTTCCGGGTTGATGATGAAGATCAGCGCCTGGGAGAGGAGGACCAGTACCACCGTGAAGATCGATATGGGGGTGTTGAAATAAAAAATGCTGAGGGCAAGGGGGATATAGCGGACCGCGAAGAGCTGCTTCGCCCCGTGGAACGTGTATTCGAATACGGATATGCTGATGATTACGGCGGTGATCATGATATACCCGGAAACGATCCGTCCCCTGTAGCGCCTGGAAAGGAACAATGCGACGGAAAGGACCGCTGCGACGATGACGACTTCATAGAGGATATGCCGGTACTCAAGATATTGAGAGCCGATACCGGCCGCTTTGATGGCGGTGACCGCGACGTTCGCGAAGACCAGGATGACCAGGAAGGCCGTCATGAGCCTCTTGTTGTTTTCATTTATAACCTCGGAAAAGATGCTTGATCTTGAAAGGTCTTCAATCCGGGGAGAGGTTTCCTGTTGTTTCGACATGTATATGCCTTTACATCATGTTATTGTGATGAATGTAAGAATAATAATATATTGAAAGCGGTTATTGATTTGTCACCAAAAATTTCAAAACCGTACCAAAAAACGGGAATTCCGGCATGGATGGCAGGGTGTGCATAAACTGGTACACACAACCGGCATTGATCAGGGTTGATTCAATTATGCGTGTTGTTTGCGTTTGACGAGGATCCGACATGGAGCCGCATGTGCCAATTAAGTGTTGACAGAAGTCCGCACCGGGGACACATCATTCCCGATATCAATTATGAGGCAGGCGGGTCCTGTATGAATGCGAAGTCCCTTCCCTTCAACGGGGAACAGATCGAAAAAATAATCGCCGAATATCCCACCCCGTTCCATCTCTATGACGAAAAAGGGATGCGCGAAAACGCGAGAAGCCTGAACCGGGCTTTCTCCTGGGCGCCCGGATTCAAGGAGTACTTTGCGGTGAAGGCATGCCCGAACCCCTTCATCATGGCCCTCCTGAAAAGTGAAGGTTTCGGCACGGACTGCAGTTCCATGGCCGAGCTCGTGCTTTCTGAAAGGACGGGAATAAGCGGCGAGGATATTTTTTTCAGTTCAAACGACACCCCGGCGTCGGAGTACGTGAAGGCGCGCGAGCTGGGCGCCGTCATCAACCTCGACGATATCAGCCACATACCTTTTCTTGAGCGTCATGCCGGCCTTCCGGAGATCATTTCGTTCCGCTACAACCCGGGGCCCCTTCGGGGCGGCAACGCTATCATCGGCACCCCTGAAGAGTCGAAGTACGGCTTCACCCGGGAGCAGCTTTTCCAGGGGTACCGACTTCTGAAGGAGAAAGGCGTGTCCCGATTCGGCCTTCACGCCATGGTCGCTTCGAACGAGCTCAATCCCGACTACTTCATCGATACGGCGGAGATGCTCTTCGACCTGGTCGTGGGAATCCACCGGGAACTCGGGATCCGGTTCGAGTTCGTCAACCTGGGGGGCGGTTTCGGCATACCCTACCGCCCGGAGGATACGGCCATAGATATGGAGTACGTGTCATCGGGAGTGCGGGAGCGATACGACGGCATGATCCGGGCGACGGGGCTCCATCCCCTGAAGATATTGATGGAAAGCGGCAGAATGATTACCGGGCCCTACGGATACCTGGTCTCGAGGGTGCTCCATAAAAAAGAAATATACAAAACGCACCTTGGCCTCGACGCATCGATGGCGAACCTGATGCGCCCGGCGCTTTATGGCGCCTATCACCATATTACCGTGCTCGGCAAGGAGGGCCGGCCCCTTGACCGGCTCTACGATGTCACCGGCTCTCTTTGCGAAAACAACGACAAGTTCGCCATCGACCGGCTGATGCCTGAGACCGATATCGGAGACATCGTGGTGATCCATGACGCCGGGGCCCACGGCCACGCCATGGGCTTCAATTACAACGGCAAGCTTCGATCAGCGGAATTGCTGTTGCGGGAGGACGGCTCGGTCGAGATGATCCGCCGGGCCGAGACCCTGGATGATTATTTCGCCACCCTCGATTTCGGGCGCCTCAAGGGTTTCACCGGGGCCGTGTATTAGTCCGCCAGGAATTCGTCATACTTTGTTTTTCTCGTCACCTGAAGGTATTCCCGTATTTTTTCCCGAATCGACTCCGGCAGTTTGATCCCAATCGATTTGAGCCTCGATTCATACTTGTCGAAGGAGCGCATGTGCTGCGACGTGGTTGCGAAGATCCGGAAGTATGACCGGATGCTTCCCTCCATCTCTCTCCTGAATTCGATGTCTTCGTTAAGTATATCCTCGATGGGGGCGATCGCCTTGTAATTCACGGGGCGGCAGATGGAGCGGTAAGCGACGAACCGCTGGGTCACCTCGCATTCGTAGTTTTTTGTGATGATGCTCTGCTCAACCACGTTCAGGTCTATGCAGTCGATAATCTCGAATTTATACTTGTCGCCGATGATGGTGTCGATAAGGGCCTTGGCGCCTTTATAGTAATCGCACTGCTCGATCATGTCGTGGCAGTTCCGGCCGCACCTGAGGTAGAGCACCACATCGATATCGGAGCTTTCCTGGGATATCCCCATGTTGACGGAACCGACGATGTCCATGGCAATATCGTCGAACTTCCCCTTGAGGAGTTCGATCGCGTGATCGAGCTCGTCAAGCCTTTCCTCGGTTTCCTGGGTGCGGAACAGCCGGAAGAAATTCTTTATCTCCTTGAATAGCTCGATTTCCGGTATGTGGGAGTAGCGCTGGACCATCGTGTCGTAATTGCGGCCGAGACGTCGGGCCTCGTAGCGCTCGAGATCGACAATATCTTCCTTCCACGTTCCGTCATCCTGGTAATACTCCGCGATATCATGGACGCGATCATCAACGAGTTTTTTCAGGGTGATTTTCTCGAGGGATTTTTCATCGATTTCGATCTGGAAAAAAAACCCTCCCTCGGACACCTCCCCCTGTATGGTTGTCGCATCGCCGAAGTTCGACGGGTTCAGATAGACGCATTCTTCCACGGCCTTGAAGCCCCAGTCGTTGTGGATATGCCCGGTAAGGCAGAGCTTGACCGGATTGTTCTCGCAATAGGATCTGAGGGCCGGCGATCCGGATGGCCCGATTCGGGCGATCCGGTCGTGGATGCCGTGGGCGGGCTGGTGTGTCACGATGATGTCGGGCTTCACCGCCTTGAAAAAGGTGTACATCTCGTTGTTGTGGTCACTGATGCCGATACCGACATTGTATTTCACTATGTAGCGCTCTGGTATGCCGGCGGTCCAGACATCGGCGCCACCGTACCCGGCGATTTTCAGGCCCCCTATGGTGTGCCAGTGCATGTGGAGGTCCCTTTCATGCATTGACGTGAATTTAAGGTCCATGTCGTAGTTCCCCGGTATCGCGAATACCGATGCCTTCGATTTGAAGGAGATCATGTTCTCCAGCACCTTGTATTTCTGCTGCATGACCCTGCGCGCGCGCACGGTGAGCTCCTGGTAATCGCTGCCGCGCTCGATGATGTCTTCCGGGACGTTTGGGAAGTCGAGGAGGTTGTCGACGAAGTCCTCGAGCAGCATGTCCTCATTTTTCATCTTCTTCCGGAGGCTGTGGAGAAATGTCTGGATGTCATGGTAGTGTATGGCCGTGTTGATGCTGTAAAAAGGGATATCGATCAGGTCGCCGCCGATAATATAGACATCCGCCACGGTTTCATAGAGCATGGCCGCCGTCTGGCTGAAGGACCCGTGGATGTCGGTGATAAAAATGATCTTCATAAATGCTCCCGCTTTATAGTGCGATCAGAGGGCCTGTGGTATATCCTTCTCCGCATCCTGATTATTAATCATACCCTGATATACGTGATCCGGCAACTATTCTTTATGCCTGACCCATAATTAGAACGGCAGTGTCAGGGAATGGCTCCAGTGATTTTTTGAAAGACACTATTCGATTTTAACTACTGTTCAATTTCAATTTCAATTTACATTCTTTTTGATTGGATTTTATATTAAAAAGGGGACATATTCTTATTATTCAAATAATTACAGACCATATGGACGGTTTTCAAATCATCCGGGATACATTGAGTATCTTCAATGGAGGCTGGAGCATGGTAATAGAATATCATGGTGGGAATACTACAATAATACTAAAAACTGGAGTATAATCCGATGAAAAAAGTAAAAAGACTGCTCGGGTTATTTCTGAGTATCTGTTTTCGTGTTCATGAATAGCTGCGGGAGCGGTGAAACGGGGTTGCAAATTATTCTTGATTTCAACCACAGCGGAACGATATCCGATACCGATCTCAAGGTAGTGGCCGTATCTTCGCATGAAGGTGCGACGGTCCGCCTTTATCGGTGTCACTTATTCCCCCGCATAATCACGAATTGTAATTGACCCATACTTACCTCGGGTAAATTATTGAGTATTCACCACATTCTCCCGCGCATAGTGATAATGCGACTCCATGGTCGTTACGAGGGCGTCATTCAATACAATGTGCCAGGGGAGAGCTAATGGTTGCACCACTTTTCACTTTCATGTGAGTGAGGAATGGCCCACCGGACGGTGAAACACAAGGATGGGAATGGATCATGGAGACAACCAGGGGATTTTCACGACGATTTATCATTACTTTTCTGATCAATACGGAATTTTTCAGTTATTTCGTCATCATTCCCCTGCTCTTTATTTATTTTATGGTCAATCTCGACATATCAATGGAAAACCTGATACTACTCCTGAAGATACTTGTCGTGGTTATCCCGGTATCGATGTCAACGACCTTTATATCCGATATGATGGAAGTGTCGCCCATCAGAAAGTATTTAACAAAAAAGGTATCTGGAGCCGGTGCATCGGAAGAGGAGTATGAGCGGGCGCGGCGGAGGTTTTTCTCTCTGCCCTTTGTGCATGCTGTCGGTTCGCTTATACGATGGATTTTCGGGCTGGTTATGGCATATATTCCCTTTACCATGCTGGCCGATCTCACGCCGGTTCAGACCTTTAATGTCTGGACCACGGCAGTGATCATTCCCCCATTCGGAATGGTTCTCTATTTTTTTCTGACTGAACGCTTTATACAGAGATATCTGAATGGTGGGCTTTTTAACCGAATGGCGGTGAAGGACACTTCGAGGGGGATCAGTTTCATCTCCCGGATGGTGGTGTCGCTTGTCGTCATGATATCCATACCGATGGTCGGTGTAATCGGATATTTCCTTCTTCAACTGGAGCGGGCAAACGTTGAATGGTCGATATCCTATGTAAAATTCGGGATGATTCTCTTCTTCGGTGTCATGATAGCGTCAAGTATTATCTATTGCCTGACGGGGGCCATTAATGTCAAGGTCGCAATGATAATCGATTTCATGAGACGGATGGGAAGCGGCAATCTCTCTGCGGAGAAGCCAGTAATGGCGGTGGCCGACGACCTGAGCAGGGTTAGCCAGAATGTGTTTATCATGCGGGAAAATATAGCAGGAATTATTCGTGAAATACAGCAGATATCGACGCGTCTCGACACTTCGACTGACAGCATCTCGAAAATTACTGAATCCTTTTCCCGTGATACACAGTCCCAGGCGGCGACCGTTGAGGAGGTGACCGCCACCATGGAGGAAATATCGGCGAGTATGGATGCCATTTCCGGCAACGCAAGGAGCCAGATGAGAAACCTCCAGTCATTTATAGTGAAAATGGATGAATTTTCGGAAGCCATAGTTATCATGGGTGATAAGACCTCGACGGCGCAGGGACTTACCGCAGATATTGCCTCCCAGGCAAGGAGAGGAGAAGATTCCCTTGGTGGGATGAAGGAGAACATGGGGAAGATAGGCGAACGATCACACCAGATGACCGGCATTATAGCCATAATAAATGATATTTCTGACAAGATCAACCTTCTTTCGCTGAATGCTTCGATAGAAGCAGCGAGAGCAGGCGATTCTGGACGCGGCTTTGCAGTCGTTGCAGACGAGATATCAAAACTCGCCGATACCACTGCCACGAGCGTCAAGGAGATCGGGTCGCTTATAAAATCGAGCGAGGAGGAGATCGGGCATGGAATATCAATCGTCAATGATGTTGTGTTACGGATCAGCAGCATCATCACCGGTGTGGCGGGGATTAATGCCATGGTAGACGGTATCTCAACATTCATTGCCAGACAGGTCGAGAATAACGTTGGTATCAATCAGTCAGTGGGGAGTGTGCGCACTCAATCCGAGGAGATTGAAAAATCGATAGATGAGCAAAAAATCGCAATGAATGAGGTAGTAAGCTCGATAAATGGAATAAACGAATTGACCCAGAAGATAAGTTCCGGGTCGGAGGAAATTGTGGAAAACACAAAAAAGAACTATGAAATGGCCAGGGAATTGAAGAAAAAGTCTGAGTTTTTTACCATGTCATAACGATCGTACTGGAACGCCTTTTTCTGGAAAGAATGCATCTACAGGGAATGGCTCTTGCCGGAATTTTTTACTTGACATATCCCGCCCATTATATTACTATATCAACATATAGTAATATAATGGAAACCGCTCAAATTTATAAAGCACTCGCGGACGTAACACGTTTGCGGCTCCTCAATCTTCTTCTTCGCCATGAGCTGAGCGTCAATGAGATCATGTCAGCTATGGGAATGAAGCAATCCCGCATTTCCCGCCATCTTAAGATATTGACCGATTGCGGGCTACTGAAATCACGAAGGGATGGTCTCTGGGCCTTTTACAGCGCACGCAGGGAGGGGCGAGGCGGACGGTTCAATGATATTTTCGGCGGCTTTATTGCCGATGATCCTTTCCTGTCCGCGGATTATTCAGCAATGAAAAATGTTATTGAAGAGGGAATAAAAGAAAAAAACAGGTTTTTTGATTCAATCGCCTCTGATTGGGACGATATCAAGCAGAACATATTCGGCGAATTTAAGATATCGGAAGAAATCGCGAAAAGGATGAATGAGTGTAATGTTGCCGCAGACCTCGGCTGCGGGACTGGAGAATTGCTGCCTTTTATAAAACTTAAAGCAAAGCGGGTCATCGGGGTGGACAAATCCCCGAAGATGCTTGAGGAGGCCGAACGCCGACTTGCCGCGAACGGCAGCGGGATCGAACTCAGAATCGGTGAAATCGAGCATCTTCCGATGCGGGACAATGAGGCGAACACGGCGGTCATCAATATGGTGCTTCACCATATACCGTCGCCTGATGCCGGAATCAAGGAAGCGGCCCGTGTGCTGAAAAGCGGCGGGTCCCTGATAATCGTAGATCTCGACAAGCATCAGAATGAGGAGATGCGAAGCAAATACGAGCACCGATGGCTAGGGTTCACCAGGAAAAACATAGAGCGGTGGCTTACATCGGGCGGGTTTACAATCGGAGAGTTTATTCAGTATGACATGAAGAATGGTTTGAAGATAAACCTGTACCAATCCGTAAAGCACGCAGATCCGGCATCACGATAGCGCCGGATATGGCCCCCGACAGAGGATCGGGGACACATGAGAAATATTTAATAAAGGAGAGATTTCATGAATGCAACCACAAAAAAAGGCATCATTCCGATTGAGACGGGTCTGCGTAGTAAGATAGCCGATCCGTCACTTGCCGAATGGGGAAGAAAAGAGATACGCCTGGCCGAGGACGAGATGCCAGGCCTTATGTCTATCAGGAAAAAGTATGGTCCCGAGAAACCGCTTAAGGGACTCAAGGTGATGGGAAGCCTGCATATGACGATACAGACCGCGGTGTTGATCGAGACACTCTTGGAACTCGGTGCGGATGTGCGTTGGGCTTCCTGCAATATATTTTCCACGCAGGACCATGCGGCGGCTGCCATCGCGGCGGTGGGGAAGGCCGCAGTGTTTGCGTGGAAGGGTGAGACGCTGGAAGAGTACTGGTGGTGTACGGAACAGGCACTGACATGGCCCAATGGTTCCGGGCCCAATCTCATCGTCGATGACGGAGGCGATGCGACCCTTTTCGTTCACTGGGGAGTGAAGGGAGAAAATGACCCCTCTATCCTGGAAAAGAAATATGACAATAAGGAATTCAGGCTGGTCGTTGACCGGCTTCGGGAGAGCGTGAAGAACAGTCCGGATAAATGGACCGGGATCGTGAAGGACATCCGTGGGGTGTCCGAGGAGACCACTACGGGGGTTCACCGCCTCTACCAGATGGCTAACAGCGGAGAGCTTCTTTTCCCGGCAATCAATGTCAACGATTCGGTCACCAAATCGAAATTTGACAACCTGTACGGCTGCCGCGAGTCTCTCGCGGATGGAATCAAGCGCGCCACTGATATTATGGTGGCGGGAAAGATCATCGTGGTCTGCGGATACGGGGACGTGGGGAAGGGATGCGCGCAATCGATGCGTGGATTCGGAGCCCGGGTCCTCATCACCGAAATTGATCCTATTTGCGCCCTTCAGGCGGCCATGGAGGGATATGAGGTGACCACAATTGATGAGGCGATTGAAGAGGGAGACATCTTCGTCACGGCAACCGGAAATCTTAATGTCATAACCGGCGCGCACATGGAACGGATGCGGGAGGGAGCCATTGTATGCAATATCGGACATTTCGACAACGAAATCGCCATGCATTATCTCGAGGACAATCCCGATTGTAAAAAGGAGACTATCAAGCCTCAGGTGGACAAGTGGACCCTTAAATCGGGCCGTTCGATCATAATCCTTGCTGAAGGGCGATTGGTAAACCTGGGATGCGCCACCGGTCATCCTAGCTTTGTAATGAGTAACAGTTTCACCAACCAGACACTCGCACAGATTGAGCTGGCTACGAAAAAACATGAAAAACGAGTCTATACCCTTTCCAAGAAACTGGATGAAGAAGTGGCGAGACTTCACCTGGGCAAACTTGGCGTCAAGCTCACTACATTGTCGAAGGAGCAGGCCGATTACCTCGGTGTTCCGATCGAAGGTCCTTTCAAACCGGATCATTACAGGTATTAAGGTATCTGAATGGCGCGCGGTTTCGGCCGCGCGCCACTATCAGCTTTAGACCATTTCATCGAGGGTAAATGGGGATTTTTTGCGGTAACCCCCAATATAGTTTCCAGCATATTGACCTATGAGAGTGCTCACGAATTACAATATAGTTTTGGTATGGATAGTTATCGGTAGTTGATTCCTTTTTTAATATTTTCTGGACAATAATTGATAAATATTTCTTGATCATGTTGGCGATGAGAAGCGAAACGGAGATCTTAAATAATTTCCTCATATCAAGAAAATATTCATACTCATATTCATTTATAATGAGATGAAATCTGTGGCATACATTTTTGTCCACTCGCTTCTGGTACCTTACGGCTGAAGCCATTATCATTTCACTGCAATGATTCTTCATCGAGTGCTGGAGTAATAATATAATCAGTTTATTTCTTGATATGCTGGTTTGACGTGACGCGGTTTCTAGTTGATCAAGGGTATTTCTGTGCATATTGACTGTTGTTTGTATACGCATTTTTGTACACTCCATGCTGTTATTGTCTGTCACCATGATCCGAATACTCAGTGGTAAAACGGTTGCCAGAATCATTATTATACATATTTTTTAATGATTTTAAAATTGTGATCAACATGGTGATATATTTGTATTGACAATACAGGTGTAAACATTATTGAAAATCATGCCCCTTCCTGAAAGAATCATCGATTTTCATGTCCATCTATTCCCCGATCGAATGTTCGATGCTATCTGGAACTATTTTTCAGATGGATACAGGTGGGATGTCATCTATAAGATGTATACACCGGAATGTATTGATTATCTACGAGAGCAAGGTGTGGAAAAAATTGTTTACTCCAATTATGCACACCGGGAAGGGATTGCCGAAATTCTTAATGAGTGGAACATCCGAATGCTTGATCTGTACCCAGAATTATACTGCTTCGCCGCCTATCATCCTGATGATTCCAACGCACTGGCGAAAGCGGAGCGAGCGCTTGCCCACCCCAAGGTGCTGGGATTTAAGCTGCAGCTTCTGGTGCAGTGTTTTTACCCGCATGATGAACGCCTTTTCCCCTTATATGAACTGGTGATGCAGCGGGGGAAACGAATTCTTTTTCATGTGGGTACAGGACCTGTCGGTAATGAATATGTGGGATTAAGTCAGTTCAGGAAGCTTCTTGCGAGGTATCCGGATCTGCCGGCTAATGTTGCGCACATGGGCGCATACGAGTACCGGGGTTTTATGGATTTGCTGGAAGAGTATCCCGCGCTTTACCTTGACACGGCATTCGCTTTTTTTGGAGAATTCCAGGATAAAGGCGGGTTCAATCTCGGCGGCGATGTCCTGGAACGAAATCGGGACCGCATCCTGTACGGTTCGGATTTCCCCAACCTGATACTGCCCCGGGAATCGGAGCTGGAGACCCTCTTGTCCTATAGTCTGTCATCCGATTTTTACGATCGGATATTCTACCTGAATGGTGCGGAGCTTATAAAAAGACACTCATCATAAGGGGATGGTACGCAAAATCGATCGCGTTAAATCCTTTACGATGGCATGGCGGCCTTTTTTTGCACTATACATTAATTTATCCGATGACATGTCAGTCTTTTGCCAGACCACTATCATTATGCGATCATGACCCAGTTTCAACATGAAATATCTGTCGATATTCTTCACAATGTCATGAAGGAGACCGTGAATGTGCGAGGGAATTCATTATTGCCATTCCTCTCACTTTTTACCTGCTAAATAATGCCTCATGCAATTATACAATTGACAAATATTTCCTCAAAAGCTACCACTAGCACGATTAGTAAACATGAACGGATGGTGTCCTTCCCGCCATGATCGAAACGTATCAGCATCGCCCAACCAGGGCCGAAGTTTCTCTTCTGAGAATAAGAAATAATTTTAACATCGTTCGGTCCCTAGTGGGTAAAGATGTGAAAATTATGGTGATGGTGAAGTCGAACGCTTACGGCCATGGCATTAAAACCATATCCGAAACCCTGCTGGACGCCGGTGCTCACTATCTGGGTGTGGCCTATCTTGAAGAAGCCCTCTACCTGCGTTCATGCGGAATTGATGCGCCAATTCTCGTGTGTGGCGCGATCAACGCCGATCAAATCGACGACTTTTTAAAGAACGATGTCGAGATCACAAGCTCTTCTCTAGACAAGTCGTTTGCGATATCCGAAGCGGCTGTGAGGCTCGGGATCACGGCAAAAGTCCATCTAAAGATCGACACGGGCATGGAAAGGATCGGAGTCCACTGGTACAATGCCGCAAGATTTATCGATCATACCCTGAATCTTCCCGGCATTCGAGTCAGGGGAGTATTTTCACACTTGGCAAAAGCGGAGAATGATCCGGGATTCACAGATATGCAGGTTTCACGCTTTGAGGAAGTAGTAAACTATATGGCCCGAAAAAACATCCTTCCCGACCTGGTGCATCTGGCAAACTCCGCGGCCATCATCGGAAGCAGAAACTCACATTTCAATATGGTGCGTCCCGGTATTATACTATACGGCTATGATCCTTTCAAATACGATCCGGGCCGGAAATATGGGGGCCACAGTCTCAAGCCCGCCATGTCCCTTAAAACTAAAGTTTCTTATTTCAAGGTGTGTCCGCCCGGTACCGGTATCAGTTATAATCATTCCTATGTGACACAAGGGGAGACGAGGATCGTGACACTTCCACTCGGATACGGTGACGGCTATAACCGGCTTCTTTCAAACAGGGGTGAGGTGGTTATCCGTGGGAAGAGCTATCCGGTCGTGGGCACGGTATGTATGGACCAGATAATGGTCGATATCGGCCCGGAGGGAACGGCTTATAATGGAGATGATGTACTTCTTTTCGGCGAAATGGATGAACGAATTGTACCGCTCGAATCACTGTGTGAAAAAATCGGGACTATTACCTACGAGTTTCTCTGCACTATAGGCTCTCGCGTGCCGAGGGTCTATCTCGATCAGTAGTTTTTGATTGAATATGGATCGGAGCAGCTGATTCCCGATAGTTATTGGTCGGGGCCGATGTTTCGTAGCACCGCAATGTTTGATGGGATTGTGGGCGCATGTACACTACAGACCGCACAGGATCAGTCCACTCGCCCTCGCAATGCTGCGATTTTTCCGAAAATGAAGGGGGCCCCGAACGCGCACCAGAAACCGACAAGCCAGTAGCGAAAAAATCCCGCGGTGAGATTATCCGGAAGAACCGCCTTTAACCCGAAACGGATGATGGCGACAATCGAGAGACCGATAATGATTTTCGCCAGTTGATAACGTGCCCTGTTTTTCGGATGGAATTGTATTCGTGAGTCAGCAATGAGCGCTCCGGAGAGGAACCCGGAGATGGTCCCCATGGTGGCGTAAATATGGTTGCCGTGAAGGGTGATGCAGACCATGAAGGGGATGATGAGAAGTGCGGAAATCATTATCCATTCGTTGACGTTCTGGTAGCGTCCGCCGACGGCGGCAATCGCCGGCATGACGATGGCAAGGGAGATGGCGCCGATAACGAATCCCCCGACTATATCCCCCAGAAAATGAACTCCCAGGTAGATGCGGGAGTAGGGAACCATGATGATCATGAACGCGCAGAGCGCTAGTGCAGTCCTGTTTTTCGAAAGGATGGCGATCGGCGTCCAGAAGGCAACCGAGCCCTGCGTGTGGCCGCTCGGGAAACCGGGATTTCCGGGCGCGTAATGCCGTGCGAGTTCTCGTATTCCCGGAAGAAGCTTTCCCGGATCAGGTCGGGGATTGTTGAAGGCGAATTTTACCGAGTCATTGAGTGTCATGGTGATGAGAAAGGCGGCGCCGACATTGATGGCGATCTTTTTGTCCACGCACCAGTAGATTACGGGAAGGGCGATAATGTAGAAGATTTCATTGCCCGCTGTTGTAACGGCCACCATGACCGCATCGAGCCATGGGCCGGCAAAGATATGCAGATGATTCAGTGTTTCTTCGCCAAAAAGTATGCCGTTGTTGAAAAATGCTTCCATGACCCCTTTCCCCCGGTGTATATTTTTCTGGTCGCAGGTATGATTTGAATAGTTCGTTGAGCTTGTCGAGGGGGAGGGTGAGCATGACAGTGGTATTGATTGACGATATGATCGTGATCGGAAGCCCCTCCCCGATGCCACAGCTATTCAGTATGACATCGATTTTTGCGTATCCGAGGCCAAACCCCGATTCGCTGGTATCGATGTTCTCGATAAAGAAATCATGTTCACGTCCTTCGTCCCTGCAGTGGCGTTGTTCCTCACGCTTTTCGTGTATACGGTTGATGTCCCTGTTGAGAATCGGGGCCGTATTGGTCACTTCGATATAGATGAAGTGTTTATCAATCTGTATTCGGAGTATGATGCGGATGTTGTGCTCTTTTATATCATTGCGTATGCGGTTAATAGTATTGAGGCTTTTTATTATCGCCTTCTCTTCAGGGTGGTAGTGCCTGTTTTCGCCATATATCCTGTTTTTTATCGTGAGCAGACGGGATTCCTCATTCAATATCTCACGTACTGCTGATGAAATATCATTTGTGGTAAGGATTTCTTCAGCGATACGGTCGAAACGTTCCGGCATTCGAATCAAGTCATCGATGTCTTCATTGTTGTCATCAGGGGTTTTTTCAGGCCAGATACACGCGAATCTGTCACATATCAATTCCCGGAGAAGAATGTACTTGTAATTCGCTTTTACTGCGTTTTTGATCAACTCATCGACACAGGCAAAGAGCTCGGAGGAAAGGACTTCAAGGCCGGCTTGCTTCAGGACTTTCTGGCCCGCCTTAATAATCCTGTCCCTGGCCTGACGGCTATATATCTGTATGAAACCCTTAACCTGGCGCATATACCATCCGTGTCGCACTATGCGTTTCATACGGATAACATGGCGATTCGTAAAGTCAAGAGCAATTAATCTTTTAGACAAAAACGGATATTTTCAGTTGACAAAATGTTCAGTTCTGTGACATTTGCATTCAAGGACAAATCGAATTGTCCGATATATATATGAAGATTAAAATGGAATATATGGCACCATTATCCGGCGACTTGCTTCTTGGCCTGCTACTGGACCTTTCCGGCAAGGACGGGGGTCCCGTTTTGTGATGCCTTTCTGACAGATGCATGCAGAAAAAGCCGTCACGAAACGTGGCGGCTTTTTTTATATCATTACGCGAAGGAGAGTTTCTTTCTTCGGGTGCCGTGAGTACGTCCCCCGAAAAGAGAAGCGGTAAGGATAATGAATGAAAATAGTACGATGAGATACAGGAGTCGACGGGGCACATGCCCCTGGGTGCTTCCTCGGATGGTGGTGATTCGTATGGAGCATTCAAAAAAACATGGAGGACAATCATGCCTGATAAAGAAAAGATAATTATTTTTGATACCACTCTTCGAGACGGGGAACAGTCACCCGGTTTCACTATGAACATTACCGAAAAGATCCTTTTTGCAGAGCAGCTTGTGAGGCTTGGTGTTGATGTGATCGAAGCAGGCTTCCCGATCGCGTCGGAGGGTGATTTCGAGGCGGTACGGAGAATAAGTGAGCGGGTCAAAGGAGTGCAGATCGCGGGCCTCGCCAGGGCGAACACGAAGGATATTGATGTGGCCTGGAAGGCTATCAGTGTCGCAGAAAATCCACGCATACACACGTTTATTTCGAGCTCCGACATTCACATCGTGCACCAATTCAAGAAGACCAGGAATGAAGTCCTGAAGATTGCCGTCGAGGCGGTTGCGTGTGCGAAGGGCCATACTGCAAACGTCGAATTTTCCCCTATGGACGCCACCAGGAGTGACCTGGTTTTTCTCTCTGAGATGGTCCATGCCGTCATCGAGGCGGGCGCCACCACCGTAAACATCCCCGACACGGTCGGGTACGCCATCCCATCCGACTTCCAGAAAATGATACTGCATCTCTTCAAACAAGTGCCGAATATTTCGGATGCGGTTATTTCGGTACACTGTCACAACGACCTGGGCCTTGCGGTTGCAAATTCAATTGCGGCGATCGAAGTGGGGGCGCGACAGATCGAATGCACCGTGAACGGTATCGGCGAGAGGGCGGGGAATACGGCAATGGAGGAGGTCGTCATGGCTATCCGTACTAGGGGCGATCTGTTCAATGTACGTACCGATGTCAATACAAAACAGATCATGACGGCGAGCCGCCTCCTTTCCACAATCACGGGCGTGTCCGTCCAGCCCAATAAGGCCGTGGTGGGAAGCAATGCCTTTGCCCATGAGTCAGGAATTCACCAGGACGGCCTCCTGAAGAATGCCATGACTTATGAGATCATGCTCCCTGAGGATATCGGCATATCGAAATCCACCCTGGTCCTCGGCAAGCATTCGGGGCGACATGCGGTTATGGATAAACTCACATCCCTCGGGTTCGATCTCCAGGGGGACGAACTTGATCGTTTTTTCCGTCTTTTCAAGGCCCTGGCGGACAGCAAGAAAGAGGTGTTTGATGAAGACATCATGGTGCTGGTAGGCGAGTCCCTCCACCGTGATGATGCTGAACGGCGATATCGAGTGGAAAACGTGCAGATATCAACAGGCATGTTTTCTCCTCCCATGGCCATGGTAACTATCAAGGATCGAGCAAACGGCAATCACGAGGTTTTTGAGGTCGCCCATGGAAACGGCGGGGTCGATGCGGGCGTGCTTGCCGTTAAGAAAATCACCGGCACAACGGCCAGTATAGAATCATTCAAATTAACGGCCATTACGGGGGGATCCGATGCTGTCGCGGAGGTTCACGTCACCGTGGTGGACCAATTCGAGGGAAGGGAGATCCGGGCCTACGGAAGCTCCGCCAACATAGATGTATCGATAGCAGGGATACATTCATTTGTAGACGCATTGAACAAGCTCGAGTATATCAAGATAGCGGGCGGATACAGGCGCGAAATAAACGGCAACGGGCAAATATAGGAGATTAAGGTGCGGAAGGCGATATAATGGCCTTCCGCACCTTAATCTCCCTGTCACCGATAACTATCGGGTTTCGCTATTACTCTGACCCCGGAGATACCGATAACTATCGGTACTCCATGCTAATGTTTCCAGTCCTGATAGTGAGGTCAGGGTTGCCGATAATTATCGGGAGATGCGTGGATAACGAAGGTAGATTTTTTTAAATACTAAACATAAATATAGCAATATTTGCTTGACATAACCCGGCCAATTTAGTAATTACCATGTATATGTCTCATCTCAGGCGAAACCGGTAAAAAATTTTATTCTTTACAAATAGATGAGACATAAAGTTTAATCATACGGATATCATATTCGTATCGCATTAAGACCGTCGCGTCAGACGCGGTACTACAAGAACAGGGGTGAATTCATGGCTGAATCGAAAGAAACAAATCAAAAAGATCAGAAGGAAATGAACCAGAAGGCACAGGCCCTGGAATCCGCCATCATGCAGATAGAAAAGCAGTTCGGTAAGGGCTCCATCATGAGGCTCGGCGACGAGAATATGATCGTGCAGGTGGGCGCGATATCGACCGGTTCCCTCGAGCTCGACATCGCGCTCGGAATCGGCGGGGTGCCCCGCGGGAGGGTCGTGGAGATATACGGCCCGGAATCATCCGGAAAGACGACCCTCATGCTTCATGTCGTTGCCGAGGCGCAAAAGGCCGGGGGTGTGGCCGCCTTCATCGATGCGGAGCATGCCCTTGATCCGGGGTACGCGGGCAAACTGGGGGTCAAGACAGAAGAACTCCTCGTTTCACAGCCGGACACCGGAGAGGAGGCCCTGGAGATAGTGGAAGCGCTGGTTCGTTCCGGGGCCGTTGACGTTATCGTCATCGATTCGGTCGCGGCACTGGTCCCCAAGGCGGAGATCGACGGAGACATGGGCGATTCCCACATGGGACTTCAGGCCCGGCTCATGAGTCAGGCCCTACGGAAACTGACCGGGGTTATATCGAAATCAAAGACCTGTGTGGTATTCATCAACCAGATACGGATGAAGATCGGGGTCATGTTCGGTTCACCGGAAACCACCACGGGCGGCAATGCCCTCAAGTTCTATTCGTCCGTCAGGCTCGATATTCGCAGGGTGGAGACGCTGAAATCGGGCGATGAGGCGATTGGCAACCGGGTGCGGGTAAAGGTCGTGAAGAACAAGGTGGCGCCCCCCTTCCGTCAGGCCGAGTTCGATATCATGTATAACTCGGGAATCTCGCGGGAGGGCGACATTCTCGACCTGGGCGTCCGAAATGAAATAGTAAAAAAATCGGGCACGTGGTACTCCTACGGAGAGGAGAGGATCGGCCAGGGCCGCGAGAACGCGAAAAAGTTCCTCGCGGACAATCCGGCGATAACGCAGGATATTGAAAGAAGGATAAAGGAAACGGTGGGGCTTACGGCCGTTCGGAACGATCCTGAGAATGCGATTGAAACTGTGCCCGAGGGGAAGCGGGCGGCGGAAGCGTAGGCCGGCCCAGGGAACCTGCCGCGCGGTGTGAGGCTATACATAAGTTGATCAACCGGTATGAAAGCGGGGATCGTGCGTCTCAAGACGTCGGATGATATCAAGCGTATCAGGGACGCTGGCGCAATCGCATCCGAAATATTTCGGGGCCTTACCCGTATGTCCCTGGCGGGCCTTTCAACCTGGGAGCTTGATTCCATGATCGAATTAATGATCCTGAGGTTGAAGGGGAGGCCCGCCTTCAAGACCGTTCTCCGTTACAGCTCTTCATCATGCATCTCACTTAATGATGAGGTGGTGCATGGCGTTCCTTCCAAAAAAAGAAAAATCCATAGCGGAGACCTCGTAAAAATCGATATTGGCGTAGTGTTCAACGGCTATTTCTGCGATGCCTGCCACACATTTGGGATCGGGAAGGTCCCCGAAAATGCCAGGCTCCTGGCCGATACAGCTATGCGGTGTCTACAGCTTGCAGTGGAGGTAATGACGCCCGGCAACCGTATCGGTGATATCGGCCACACCATTCAGACACATGCGGAAACACACGGATACAGCGTGGTGCATGACTTTACCGGCCACGGTGTGGGATTTGCCCTCCATGAACCGCCAAAGGTTCCCCACTACGGGAGGAAGGGGACAGGGCCCGTACTTGAACCGGGAATGGTCCTCGCGGTGGAACCGATGATAAACGAGGGCGGCCATGCCGTTCGTATTCTCGATGATGGATGGACGGCGGTAACCGCAGACGGAAGTCTTTCCGCACATTACGAGCATACTATAGCGATCACGGGTGAGGGACCGCTTGTCCTGACTATATAGCAGGTCAAGGGCCCTGCGTCTGAGGATACGTTTCAGGAATCTGATTTTTGCATAATCGTTGACAAAATATGCTTCGATATGTATGATTCGTGGTAATATGGTGGCGATTGCGATGCTGGCTGAATCAACCAACCCTTTCTTATGCGCGGATACCTTCTGGATGCCCGCGTGAATGGTGTTGTTTTGCTATGAATGAGTCGATCACCTGCATTGATCCAGACACAATCGCATTAACGGTGAAAGAACGCAGGGAATGTTATCGGATTACATCATGGATCTGCCGAAAATGGAGATAAGAAACATTCGGAAAACACTATGAAGCAGATACTATCAATAGTTGTTCTTGCCATGATTTTTGCCGGTATTTCGCATACCCCGGCCCATTCATGGATATTTGTGGATACAACTAATGCCCCCGCTATTCCGATCGACGGCTATCTTCAAACGGTTTCCGACATTGACGACATCATTACAAAGAATTTCCGGAATTATCCGGCCGCTTTTGCGATTGCCAATGTAGGGGGGTATCCGATTGGAGACGCCCATATCGGCAATTTTCCGCATATGTTTTTCGGTGTTTCTTTTACGGTCGGCTGCGCGAACATGAAATATTTTGATGAAGATATCGCTCGCGAAGAGAACGTCTATCCGGCTTACGCTCCCAATCCGACACTCTATTTCGGATTCGGCCTTGCCGGCGGTTTTGATATCCTTTTCAAGGTTATATTTTTCAGCGACACGATGTACCGTCCATCATTGCACCAGAAATCTGTACGTCTGAGCAAAGCAAATATATACTCCGTGGGCGGGAAGCTGCGCAAGAACCTGGTTTCCCGAATTGCCATTCTTCCGGATATTTTTGATTTTGGTGGGGTCACCGTCAGCGCCGGGGCCGATTGCATGGAAGGCATCATCGGTATTGACGGAAATTATAAATACAAGTTGAATAATATCACCGTCAATCCTCCAGGCGGGGTGTATACCGTTGATTTTGATGCCTACTACAATTTCAATATAAAATGGACCATGCTTTCAGCCAATGCCCAGGCGCTGGTATACTTCCATTTCCTATGGGTTTTCGATTTTTACACCGGAGTGGGCATGGCCACCACATGGGGATACAACAGACTCAAAGGGAGTGGAATCGGCACCGTTTCAAATGCGATAATTGGTCCTATTGGCACTATCAGTGCCAAGGCGGAATATAAAAGGAGTCCTCGCTTTTTCATGGGGCTCTATATCGCGGGCCTCGAGGTGAATATATGGGTCCTGAAACTGACCATGGAAACAATGGTCAATATAAGCAATGGCAAGGACATCAATCTGCAGCTTGGAACGAGGTTGCAATTTTAGGGCACAAGGTATTTCTGTCATCCGCTGATGGTCCCGAAAAAAGGTGCCACCATTATTCCCATTCCGATTGAAATTCATTTGACATTTTGTAACACGACGTGTCGCTTGTTTTCCTAATTTATTGTTTATTAATTCACAATACAAAGTGCCCCGATACGCCTTTACGGGAGTGAATGTGTGGTCCATGCGAGTCACTGTCGAAAAAAAAGGTTCGCGGACGACACTCATATACGGTGGTATTTATTATAAGTGAGTCTTTATGAATTAAATTCAGATGTTCCTTCGTGTGTACATGAAATTATCCGAATTGTGTCCAGAGTTCGGGATGTGCAGGATGCTATTTCACGTAAAATATTACAACCGGAGACGATTTATGAAAAAGATGATTATCACGGCACTGGCCGGGGTTCTGGTCCTCACCGGCATCGGTTGCAAACGATCCGGAGATGTCCTCGCTACGTATAAGGACGGGGAGATTACAAGGGGTGATTTCTATACATGGATGGAGGCCAGGAAAGTTGCCAAGGATGCAATATTGAAAAAGAAGGCGCAGCAGAAGAGCAATCTCGAGCGATTTGCCGTGGAAAAAATGGCGGTGAAGGAGGCGATCAAAGCCGGATTTGATAAAAATGAGGATTTTCTTTTTCTTAAAAAATTCGCCGAACGAAATTTTTATGCGCAATACATGGGACGGCTTTTAAGCGATAACGAGGATTTCGAAGAGAAAGCGGCCAGAACGCGTATCATCAAGTTGACAGTGAAGAATTTTCGAACCAGTACGAATCGGCGGGAAAAACTGGCAGATGCTGAAATGGATGTGGCATTCAACGAGAAGATTGATCTGGCAAGGACGATAATTGGTGAACTGGAAAAAGGTGCGTCCTTCGATGAGCTTGCAAAAAAGTATTCGGACGATTACTCGAAGCGAAAGGGGGGCGATATCGGCTATGTCATTGAGGGAATGCGAGGTGAAGATTTTTCAAAGGCCGTATTCTCCGTGAAACCGGGCGAATTCACCAGGGAACCTGTCAGGTCCGGGAATGCCGTGTATATCATACAGGTGGATGAGGTGGTGACCCTCACCAAGAACAACATCGAAAGAATAATTGAGGACAAGGCGCAGCAGATGGGGCTTCAACGGCGGCTCGTGTACAATTCGACGCAGCGAATGCAGGAAAAGCTTCTTGCCGGGAAGGACGTGGAGAATGCTATTGATCAAGTAAACCTTCTGGATCCCTCCGCGATTGTCTTTAGAGTCGGTACACGCCAGTTTACTGTGGGGGACCTTGACAAGCTCGTCGCGTTTATAGAAAAAAAACGGAAAAGCATGGGACGTCCCGCTGCACCGATGGATGAAAAGATAAAGAGGGAGCTTTCCCGGCGCATATTGAGGGAGGATGTTCTCATGCGAGAAGCGATATCGAAGGGAATAGACAAGGAAAAAAAATTCATCAAGGAGCTTGAATTTTTCATTAATTATAATCTCGCAGGGACCTATGAAACCGAAGTGGTGCTCGCCGGCATCACAGTAAGCCAGGCGGATGCGGCTGATTACTACCAGAAGAACAAAGATCGAATGTACACAAAGACAAGAAAAGAAGGCGCCGGGACAGTAAAAACAGTCATTCCTTTCCATGAGGTAAGACAGAACATCGAGAGGCGCCTAGTCGATATGAGAAAATCTGAAAGGCGAAAAAGTTGGGCGGCGGAATTGCTCGCCAACAATGACTTTAAGATCGACGATTCAGAGCTGGAAGGTGAATAATCCAATTTCGGGGGATTCGTCTGCAGCCCTTTCAGTTTATCGCAGTTGTGTGAGTGCAGGAAAACCGGTCGTCGATTGACCGGTTTTCTTCGCCTTCGACGGATATCTCGGTAAATGATTCCACGTCAAGGCCCAGTTCCTTGGCGGAATCAACATAAAAATTTATCACATTCTGTATTCTTCTTACTGCCTCGGTTTTATCAGATCCATAGCAGTTGATATCAAGTTCAGGGCAGTTCGCGATTATTTCATCATGATTCCGTATCAGTTTTATCGATAGTTTCATATCCGTCCTTTCCGGCCGCGTATGCTGGCGCTCCCCTGGTCCGGTGTTGGAAACGGGAGGTTTTTGTATGGATATCCGTTGCCGACTTCCGGTTTTTCGAATCGCCTTATAATTATCGTCAAATCATTATTCACCCTTAACAGGCTGCATCATATCTTTTCATGATAAGCGTGTTTTTTACATCATCGGGATCGTCGTATCCTACCTGATGCCGATACCGATGATTTCATGTGTCTCATCACCGAAGGTTGGTGATGGGGCATCCCCATAAATTGCTATTTTTCGGTTTGAGCCAAAAAACAAAATTAAATGAATGAAAAAATCTTGACAATTGCCCATTTAAAAAAAAGCTGACAAGGGTAAAGATGGTACGCGGTATCATGACAAGGAAGCTCGTTGAGTTGAAAAAAAAATCCAGCAGCCGGTCAATATTCGCGTATTCGACGATCGGGATTCAGCTTGCAGCAACTGTAATCGCCTTCGTCATCGTGGGTTACAAGCTCGACGAGCATTATAACCTCTCGCCGGTCTTTATTACGGTTGGGGTTTTTATCGGAATGGGAATCGGCTTTTATCATCTGCTCAAACAGCTCAAGGGTTTGGACAACCTTGACAAAAAAGAGAAAAGCCGGGAAAAGGAAGTAAGAAAAAAGTGGCTGTAGTGAAATTATCTTGATTTTTGAGTTTCATTTTTTTATATGGTCATCAAGAGTGACCGTACTGGATAAAAGCGAAATGAATGGTTGCCGAGTCAAGGCATCCCGTATTCGAGCTAGGGAAAAGAGACAGTCTAAAAGATAGTTGGAGGATAGTTCCCGTGAAACGGATGATTCCACTCATTGTCGTCATAACGGCGTATATTCTTTTCCTGGCTTTTTTACTGGCTCCCGGTGGTGAACATCATGAGGTCGACGGCGTCGGCCAGCTGGTGACCACACACCTTACCGACTACCCCATAAAGCACGCCAAATCCAATCCGGGTGAGAGCAAGTTTTTTACCATCTTGAAAGCTCCGAATAACTGGATTGCGAACCTTAATAAAACTGTTCTGAGCGAGAAACTTTTCGGCATATTCGACATGAGGATTACCAAATGGGTCATGATGATGTGGCTCAGTATGTTCATGTGCATGATAATATTCATCCCGCTCGGCATCAGCATAAGAAAAAGTAAAATGGGTTCCGAATCGAAATGGGTGAATATGTGGGAGGCCCTTATCGGGTTCATTCATGATGAAATCGTTGAACCAAATTTCGAGGGTAAGTATGCCAAAAAGGCGATGCCATATTTCGCGACACTTTTTTTCTTCATATTATTCTGCAATCTGCTGGGTCTGATTCCGGGACTTTCAACCGCAACAGGGAATCTTGCCGTCACCGGCGGGCTTGCCTGTCTTACCTTGGTGGGAATGATCGGAGTTGGCGTCGTCAAGCAGGGGCCGCTCTGGTTTTACAAGGGAACCGTTCCACACGGTGTCCCCTTTGTGCTGGGATTGCTTCTTCTCTGGCCGATTGAGCTTATAGGTCTTCTCATCAAACCCTTCGCCCTGACCGTCCGTCTTTTCGCGAACATGACTGCCGGGCATGTCGTTATAATCATCTTTATATTTCTCGTCATGATGTTTGAAACTCTGTTCGTCGGAATCGGTTCCATTCTCGGTTCCCTCATGATACTTCTACTGGAGTTGCTGGTGGCGTTCATACAGGCGTTCATTTTTGCGGCGCTCTCGGCGATGTTTATCGGCTCGTCGATGCACGCACATTGATGAAGCCGGATGTTGGGTTGTATATAAATTAATTTATTATTAAATTAATTTAAATAAATATGTGATAAAAAATTAGATTACAATACCAGGAGGAAAAGATGGAATATTTAGGTATGTCGTATCTGGCAGCAGGCCTGGGGGCGGGGCTGGTCGTTATCGGCGCGGCACTTGGGATCGGCAGACTGGCATCTGGCGCCATCGAAGGGATGGCTCGTCAGCCGGAACTCAGCGGCGACCTGAGAACGGCCATGATTATTGCAGCCGCTCTTATCGAGGGTTTTACCTTCTTCGCGCTGGTTATCACCTTCATGCTCGCGATCCAGAAACCTCAGCCGATGCAACAGCCTCAGCAGCAGGCACCGGCGGCCGTAGTGGATCATCAGCAATAGAAGGGTTGCAATCTGGTTTGGTAAGGTTTTATCGTTTAGATAAAAGGTAAGTGATATGGAATTTTTGAAAGAGGGATTGCTCAAGGTCGACCCGGGTCTCCTATTGTGGACGATCATCACCTTTCTCGTACTGGTGCTGATTCTCTGGAAGGCGGCATGGAGACCTATCGTCGATGCGCTTGACGCCCGAGCGGAGAAGGTTCGCTTCGAAATCGATAATGCGGAACGCTCCCGTCAGGAAGCTGAAAAGCTTCTTGTACAGCACAAGGAGATGATGGACAACGCCAGGAACGAGGCGTCCCAGATCATCTCCCGTGGCAGGGAGGAAGCCGAGAAGATCAAGAACGATATCGTTGAAAAAGCGAATAGTGAATCTCGAGGGATAACGGAAAGGGCCAAAAAGGAAATTGAATTGGCAAAGGACAAGGCCCTTGCCGATATCAAAACCGAGATCGTACTGCTCTCGACTGAAATCGCATCGAAAATTATCAGCAAGAATATCAAACCTGAGGATCAGAAGTCACTCGTCGAAGAGACGATGAACAAAATGGGGACAGTTCAGTAATACATTACTGGACTGTCCCGATATTTTAATAATGGAAACAGGGTAGCGATGTGGCTGCAAAGGATATAGCACGTGTATATGCATCCTCACTCCTGGAATTAGGGCAGCAACATAATGAGCTGGCCGATATCGAGGAGGAGATCGGATTTATCGCCGATCTTGTAAAGGAAAACGACGACCTTCGTCATTTTCTCGCCTCGCCCGGAATCCCCAGAGACGCCAAAAAGGGATTCATGGAAAAGATTTTCAAGGGCAGGATTTCCGACACCGTCTTGTATTTCCTGATGGTCCTCATTGATAACGATCGCCAGTCATGCATCGTCGATATCCGTGACGCTTTCGTCGTATCCGTTGACGATATCAATAACCGGAAGAAAGTGACCGTAATCACCTCTGCCGGTCTTGATGCATCGATGAAACAGAAGCTGGGCTCGAGGCTTAAAGACGTTTTCAAAAAGGACGTGATTCTAGAAGAAGAGATTAATGAAAACATTCTTGGGGGAATTATAATTAAAGTAGGCGATACCGTAATCGATGGGTCTCTGGCAAAAGACCTAAAAAATATAAAGACTAATCTCTTAAACAGCAAAGTCAGGAGTGAAGCGGCATATGAAGATTAAAACCGAAGAAATCAAATCTATAATAAAGAAAGAGATTGAAGGATATAAGTCCGCTCTGGATGTCAGCGAAGTCGGGACGGTAATCCAGGTTGGTGACGGTATCGCCAGGATACATGGCCTTGAAAACGCGATGTCGGCGGAAATGCTTGAATTCGAAAACGGGGTACAGGGCATGGTGCTGAATCTCGAAGAGGATTCCATCGGGGTCGCCATACTGGGGAATTATCTCGAGATAAAGGAAGGTAATTCAGTAAAAAGGCTGAATCGCGTTCTTGCCGTTCCCGTCGGTGAAGAGCTTCTCGGAAGGGTCGTTACGCCACTGGGGATCCCCTTGACAATAAGGGGCCGATTAACACGACCAACTTCAGACCCCTGGAATTCAATGCACCCGGTATCGCTTCACGGCAGCCGGTCAAGGAGCCCCTTCAGACTGGATTGAAGTCGGTTGACTCCATGACCCCGATTGGAAGGGGACAGCGCGAGCTGATCATCGGAGACCGAAAAACAGGGAAGACCGCAATCGCAATCGACACAATCATAAACCAGAAAGGTAAAGACGTTATTTGCGTATACGTGGCGGTGGGCCAGAAGTCGTCGACAGTTGCCTCCGTCGTGGAGAAGCTCGAGGAATATGGCGCCATGGATTACACGATCGTTGTCGCCGCAAATGCGTCTGATCCGGCGCCACTGCAGTATATCGCACCCTATGCCGGCACGGCAATGGCGGAATATTTCATGTATGAGAAGAATGGGCATACCCTCTGTATATACGATGACCTCACGAAACAGGCCAATGCGTACAGGGAGATGTCCCTTCTGCTCCGGAGGCCTCCGGGACGTGAAGCATATCCCGGTGATATTTTCTATTGCCACTCGAGGCTTCTGGAACGATCAGCAAAGCTTCATGATGATCTTGGGGGTGGAAGTCTTACCGCACTTCCGATTATTGAGACGCAGGAGGGTGAGGTTTCGGCGTATATCCCGACAAACGTCATTTCCATTACTGACGGGCAGATTTACCTTCTTCCGAATCTTTTCGCATCGGGTATACGTCCCGCGGTCGATGTTGGAATATCGGTTTCGCGAGTCGGCGGCAACGCTCAGATTAAGGCGATGAAAAAATTCGCCGGCTCTCTCCGGCTTGACCTGGCACAGTTCCGTGAGCTGGAAGCATTTGCGCAGATGGGAACGGAACTCGACGCCGCGACACAGAAACAGCTCGACCGCGGTATCAGGCTTGTCGAGATTCTGAAGCAGGGTCAATATGTGCCGATGCATGTTGAAGAACAGGTCGCGATTATATTCGCCGGTACGCAGGGATACACCGATAAGGTGCCGGTCGCGAAGATAAAGGATTTCGAACGCAAGTATATAGAGTACATGAAAGCATCCCATAGTGACCTCCTCAACGAGATCAAAACAACCGGAGAAATGAAGAACGTCGAGAAGTACGGCGCAGTAACCCAGGAATTCGTAGACCGTTACCTGGCTGAGATTAGCAAATAAACGGGGAAGGGATCAGACAGTGGCTACTCAAAGGGACATAAAAAAACGGATACAATCCGTCACCAACACCCGGAAGATCACCAGCACCATGGAAATGGTGTCTACTTCGAAAATGAAGAAGATGCAGGGTCGTCTGGAAATGACCAAGCCGTATGAAACCAAGGTCAATGAGATTCTTTCGAACCTGATAAATACCGGCGTCTCGGTTTCGGAAGACCCACACTTTCAGGAGGTACCGGACGCAAGAAGGGCCCTGATACTTCAAATCACTGGGAATCGCGGTCTCTGCGGCAGCTTTAACACGAATATTATCCAGAACTCACTATCTCTCAGGGATCGCCTCGCGGAAGAGGACAAAGAGTCGATTTTCCATGTCATAGGGAAAAAGGGCATTGGATATTTCAATTTCATGAAATATCCAATGTACAAGTCGATGATGAATCCGGAGGACAAGCTCACCTTTGATGATGCCGCACGTCTCGGAAGCGAGTTGAGGAACCTTTTCCTGAGCGGTGAAGTCCACGAGGTCTATATTTCATACACAAAGGTCATTTCCTCATCTTCACAGAAGCCGGCAATAATAAAGCTTCTTCCGATTCTACTTGAAGAAGAGGAAATCAAAGACCTTTACCCGGGGGCTCAACTCGAGTATTATTTCGAGCCGAACCCGATGAGCATATTTTCTTACATCATACCCCTTTATCTGAAGGTCAGGATTTATACCTGTTTTCTTGAAACATCTTTTTCCGAACAGTTCGCGAGGCGCGTGGCGATGAAGAACGCAACGGATGCATCTGCCGACATGATTCGGGAACTTACAATTTCATACAACAGGGTACGACAGGCGAAGATCACCAACGAGATCGCTGAAATCGTCGGAGGGGCGGCGGCTCTGAAGTAACATCGATAACCATTGGTTTATACCATTTGACAGCAAGGAGCATATCATGAGTGAAAATATCGGAAAAGTTGTTCAGGTAATCGGATCGACACTTGATGCTGAATTCCCTGAGGGCAAATTACCGGAGATTTATAACGCAATTATTCTCGATCTTGAGGTAATGGGAGAAAAGAGAAGACTGGTCAGCGAAGTCCAGCAGCACCTGGGAGGAAATCGAATCCGTGCGGTAGCGCTTGCCTCGACCGATGGCATTAAGCGCGGGGCCAAGGTTGTCGATACCGGTGCGCCTATACAGGTTCCGGTCGGTGAGGAGACTCTCGGGAGGATTTTCAATCTTCTGGGCGAGCCGGTTGACAACAAGGGTCCCGTAAACGCCAAAGAAAAGAGGTCGATACACCAGGAGCCTCCAAGGTTCGATCAGCTCAAGCCGGAATCCGAAATATTCGAGACGGGAATCAAGGTCATCGATCTTCTCGCTCCATACATCAAGGGCGGGAAAACCGGGCTCTTCGGCGGTGCCGGTGTAGGAAAGACCGTCGTCATCATGGAACTCATCAACAACGTGGCCCAGCAGCATGGGGGCTATTCCGTGTTCGCCGGTGTGGGAGAGCGGACCCGCGAAGGAAATGACCTGTGGCTTGAAATGCAGGAATCGGGCGTTATCACCAAGGCGTGCCTTGTTTACGGGCAGATGAATGAGCCCCCGGGAGCGCGCCTCAGGGTTGGACTTTCTGCCCTGACCATGTGTGAATATTTCAGGGACATGTCGGGACGCGATGTTCTCCTGTTTATCGATAATATATTCAGGTTCTCCCAGGCTGGTTCAGAGGTCTCGGCGCTCCTTGGTCGAATGCCTTCAGCCGTCGGTTACCAGCCAACCCTGGCCACAGAGATGGGGCAGTTGCAGGAAAGGATCACCTCCACCAAAAACGGCTCCATCACTTCAGTACAGGCCATTTATGTTCCCGCGGACGACCTGACGGACCCCGCTCCGGCCACAGCGTTCATCCACCTGGATGCCCAGACGGTTCTTTCCCGTCAGATCGCTGAAAAGGGTATCTACCCGGCTGTTGACCCCCTTGATTCGACTTCACGGCTTCTCGCACCGGAACTCGTGGGAGAGGAGCACTACAATATAGCCATGGAAGTCAAACGGATTCTTCAGCGATACAAGGATCTCCAGGATATAATCGCCATCCTGGGTATGGACGAGCTTTCAGAAGAGGACAAGCTTCTGGTTCAGCGCGCGCGCAAAATAGAGCGTTTTCTTTCCCAGCCTTTCTTCGTCGCCGAACAGTTCACAGGATTCCAGGGAAAGTATGTAAAACTGGAGGAATCGATAAAGAGCTTCAAGAGTCTTATCAATGGAGAGTATGACAGCCTTCCCGAGCAGGCGTTTTACATGGTAGGCCCCATAGAAGAAGTGGTTGAGAAGGCTAAAAAACTACAAGGCTGATAGAAGATGAAGAAAATTAAGTGCAGCATATTAACGCCCGACCGATATCTTTATGAAGGTGAAATTGCCTTTGCGGTCGTCCAGGCTTACAACGGTGAGATGGGTTTCCTGGTGGACCACGCTCCACTCATTTCAGAACTTGGAATTGGCGAGACGCGCTTACAGGATGGAAAAACGACTGAATATTTCATCATCGAGGGGGGAGTGGTCGAAATGCGCGATAATAAGTTGATCATACTCGCGGAAAAGGCCCTCAGAAAGTCAGAACTCGACAAAAGGGAACTGGAAGAGAAGCTAAAACTACTCCACGATCAAAAAGAGAAGGAAATCAAGGCATTTTCCGGAGATTGGATCAAAATCCAGGACGAAGAGGTACGCCTCAAGGCAAGGATTAAGGTCGCCAGCAGATAGCAACTGGACACAGTAAAAATATTAAAAGGGATGGCTGACAGGCCATCCCTTTTTTGTGGATGGGTAAGGGTGCCAGTTCATGGGAGAATGCACTACTGATGTGTCAGTATAAAAAGGATTGCTGGACATCGTGATAATCAAAGGACGAGCACCTGCAATGAAGATACGATGCAATTGAATTCCTCGTGTTAAGGCCAGGAAAATCAAGTTGAAGGTAAAAATCTTGATTTATTTTGCCGAATATTCGATATTATAAACAGAGAAGACTCTATCAAATGGAATAGCGATTTTTAGATTGAATTATGTCTCACGATTATATGAGAACCTCAAAAATCAAATTTGGACGTTATTTTGCGGGTATATAAAGGAAAAATTATCAATTTTCAATCTTTACATACAGGAAATCATAATTTTAGATGTGCCCATAATTGAATGAATAACAGCATGAACTATCCAATCGGGGTTTTGCCCCTAAAACATGTATAGTTTAATGGCAGAAAAGAAAATGGAGTAACGGGGACATAAGACAAAACGACATGCCGAACGATTCAGAAAACAGATCTAAAGACAAGGGCAAGGGGACACTCTTGACCATTCCTGACGGCGTACGAAAGAATCTGCCCGATACTTTTGACATCAATGGAATAGGTACAATCGACCTGAGGGAAGCTGAGTCCATCGCAAATGAAGGCGTACTTTTTCTGACCGAAAGTGATCTTGTCGAAGGGCTGGAGGACTTTGATCTGATTCCGCTGAAGGAAGTGGAAAAGCCTCGCGAAAAGCCCGTGAAACCCGCGGATAGTGATAAGAGCGTCGTGGAGAGGGGAAGGGACGAGAAAGACAGTGAGCGGCCACATACTCCTGAAGGCAGGGGACCGGATATTGAAACGGAACCCGAGGCGGAACTTAACCCGATCGATGAGTATGATGACGGAAGGGAGTGGGTGCCCATTGAACAGCTTGATGTGATCGATGAGAAAGGCCGGAAATGGACCCCCCTTGAAAGACTGATCGATGATGAAGCGGTAAAGGTAATGCCGGTGATTGAGGAGACTCAAAACGAGGTCCCTGCCGAACCATCGGAAATTACATCGGTGGATGAAACAGGATCGAAACGTGCAATAGAACGGAACGATAGGGGGGGTATCGAGCCGGAGAGAGGAAAGGAGACCGGTGATAGTGCAATCGATGAGGATCGCCCCGAGAAGAAAATCCCGAGACTGGAAGGATATGTCGAAAGCGACGACGAATATGTTATTTGGGACATGCCCGAGAGCGATACGGTACTCGGTGAGCCTCGTCTGGAGTCACAAAAACATAAAGAAAAGACCCCATCGGCAGTAAAAGGCGAAGAGCGCGGTGGAGAGAAGATCATACCTGCTTCATCATCAATCGATGCCCCTCCTCAGTCAGGAGGGGTGCGTGAGGTTTCGGGACGGGAGCCTGGCGAATCCCTTATGCATGTCGGTAAAGGGTCGCGGCAAGACAAAGACGTGGTTCCTCCGGTGGGGGTTGCACCAGGAGACCTGGGCCTGCGGATACCGGTCTATGAGAGCGAGGAACCCAGGGTACGTTTCATCGACGACAGAACAGGAGTATCGGATGAAGAACGGGACTTTTCCGTCGAGGGGGAACTTGAAAAGGTCACCCGGGGCATATTCCAGTTTGAAGAGGGTGCGGGTTACACGCTTTCAGAGTCGGACGCGCGGGAGGACAGGGATCGCATAGCGTATATCGCGAGAGAATTTGAGCCGGCCTATGAGGAATTGTTCGTTGATCTCGATTACAAATACCGGGACGAAGAAATAGACTACATTCACGCGGCGATCGTTGAAGAGGATTACAGCGACTATATCAGGGAAATCGACGAGTTTTTCGGTACTCGAAGCGGCATGGCGGTTCCCGCGGCCGTGGAACTTCTGGGCCTCACGACCGATGAATTTGACACTATCGAGGATATGCTCTTCAGCGATGAGATGAAGGACATACACATCTATGACCGCTACCACCTGTATGAATTCGGTCGCAGCGGGGGAGCGGAAGGGATGCGGGCCGACAGGCAGTGCAGGTATCTGCTCCCTTCGGAAGACAGCCTGCTCGACATCGAGCGTGAGTCCATCGAAAGCGATATTTCCTCCGCGAGTGCGTTGATATTCGAAGAAGACGTCGCCAGCATCAGCGAACAGCTTAAATTACGGACTGGGAAAACGGATGTTGAAGCGGTTACGATCGTCGAGCGGGTCATCAGCCCGGAAATAGCCAGGTCGATGGTGGATGAAACTGTCGGACAGGAATTCATTGAGGGAGAAACTGCACAGGAAGAAACGGTCGATGATATCACCGATCGCGTCGTGATTCTCGATGATGAGGAGGACGTGGATCGTTTTATCAGTAGTCTCCCTGAGAGAAAACAGGCAGACATGAAAACCCTGCTGAAATATCTCGACGGTCTTTTCGAAAGGCTTCCCGAAAAGGTGATAAAAAAATTCGCAAGCTCTGAATATTTCGACCTCTATTTGAAAGTATTGAATGAACTGGGTGTGTAGCCATGGGATTGCTTGAAAAGGCGCTGCGCTATAAAAACAAGATCAACAGCAGTGGCAAGAGAACCATCATGGACCGGATAACGGGTCCCGCTGAAACGGGCGCGCCCGCTCCTGAAGGGAGCATGACAGACGGTGCCATGACTGATCATGAAGAAGCTATCGTCCACCTGGCTCCGGAAGACCTTGTTCCCGTGGAGGATGATGACGGTTCCGATGAAGGCATGAGTGATGATAAAACCGGGAGCACGTTTCCTGCAAAGAATGCGGTGCCGCATGCTTCGAGGATTAAGGGAATCGACGCGGAAGGAGACACGGGATATGGTTCAGAAATCCCACCGGCGGGCCGAAGGCGCCCTGACGATACCGGGGCGGCTATTATGGACTACATGGCTCTCCATGAAGTGAGCAGGGACATCTTGAATGTCAATACCATAGATGAACTTTTCGATGTCATTCTCTTTACGGTCATGGGGCAGATAGGCGTATCTTCGTCATCAATAATTGTGAAAGGACATGACAGCCTTGCGGACTGGGAAATCGCAGAATCGAGAGGCGTGACCATAAACAGGGAAGAGGTGGATTTCCATCCCACATCAGGCATATTGAAAGAGATGATAGGAAGAAAAGATATCATCGACATTGAAGAGTTCAAGGATGGCGCGACACCAGGAGACGATTATTACCGCTACATCGCAATTGATGCGCGACTTCTGGTGCCTCTTATTTTGATGGATGATGTGCTCGGGGCAATCATACTTGGCAACAAGCTGACATCGGAGGAGTATCTGGAAGAAGAGAAGGATTTCCTTCTCGCCATCGCGGAGTATTCAGCCTTTTCCTACAGGGCCCTTCTTCTAAAAGAAATGAACGAAACGGGGAGCGGGCCCGGATCCCATTTCTCCGCGATGGACAGGGTGCGCGAAAAAATGGCCGCAGAACGCCAGATCGCCAGGATTCGGAACGTTATTCAGGATGAGTTCGTTGATCTGGGAATCGACGGTTACGGTATCTTTCTCCGGAATGAAAACAGAAGGGACTATGAGATTTTCGTTGCGGACCAGGGAAACAGACTGGATATGAACATGAACAGATTCAGAATTTCAGCGCGTACGGGCCTCATCCAGGAGATAGGACATGCCGAGAGTCCGATCCTTTTCAATGATGTGCAAAAATCGAAAACCCTGGTCGAAATATTCAGTGACAGACAGCTCGGCGCGATGTCGGTACTCGACCTCTTTACCTTCAAGCTGGGCGGAGAATTGCTCGGGTTTGTCATGGTGTACAGTTTTTCCGAATCTGCGCACCTTGATACCATACATGCGCGTCTTTTGAAATTCGTCGATTTTATTTTTCCCTACATCGTCATCGCGCGGGAAATCGAATACGGGCAGGGCAGCTATATCGATACGATCGAGCGGGTTTTCAACAGGGTCGATGACGAGATATGCAACGCCCGTGAGCTCAGAATACCTGTCACCATAGTTCTATTTACTATAAAGAACTTCAAGCGGTACCACTCAATGTTCGGGCAGGAAAAGGCGAAATCGATGTTCGACCATTTCGAGGAATTCATACACACAAGGATCGGCGATCGCGATTTTTCCGTTCGTTATGACCGGCATAAATTGCTGCTCGTGCTTCCCGGAAAAGACAAGAAATATGCGGTGCCTCTGGCAAATGCGATTTGCACCGAGATGACCCGCGCCTTCAGTACCAGGGACGTACAACTCCTCATGACCTTCTTAACTGCAGAATACCCGGTGGACGGAAAGGACAGCTATACCCTCGTCGACTCGGTGAATTGACCGCAGCAAAACGGAGGGCGCGAAATCCGCAAGGGCATTCGCGGCAAAGAACCATCATGGGTGAAAAAGAATTTTTTACAATTCCTGCAGGCGTTTATCGAATTGGAACGGATAATCCGGTGATTGAAGCATTGCATGCACGCATTGAATCCGGCGTGGTGAAAAAAGAATATCTATGCGCATCCTGCCCATCTCATGATATCCTGATAGATACCGTCAGCTTTTCAGAAAGGCTGGTCACGCGAAGTGAGTTTGCGGAATTCGTGGCAGACACCGGGTATACAACCGAGTCGGAGCGAATGGGGTGGGGGTGGATATCGGATGAAGGGCGATGGCAGAAGCGAGGTGGGGTGAGCTGGCGGGCCCCTTTCGGGTTGGCTGCGGACGACCGTTGCGTTTCTGAGGGAGTCATGCCTGTTATGCAGGTAAGCTGGAACGATGCGGTCGCGTATTGCGAATGGCTTACAAGGCGGGCGGGGGTTGTCGCGCGACTGCCGCGAGAGGGTGAATGGGAGGTCTTCGCAAAAATGTGCGGTGTGACCGGAATGGATGAGTTGTATGACGCGGCTGTCGGGGTGCCAGCTCCGGGTCACTTTACCGACAGGCTGCTCGACTATTTCGGTACGCGGTCTGGTATCGGTTTTCTCTGGGAGTGGACGGGAGACTGGTATGAGGGCTATCCCGGCGGCGAAAGTAATAGTGATTACGGCAGGGTGTATCGGGTGCTTCGCGGAGGTTCCATCCTGAGCCTGCCCTTTCAGCGAACACGGGAATACCGCATCAGGAAGTGTCCGACCGCCAGGAGCCCCTATTACGGATTTCGAATCGCCCTGTATCCGGGCGCGGCCTGAAGCAGTCGCATATACGTGGGAAGGTCCGCAATCCTCTTCGCCACTGTCCAGAATGCATTATGCTGATTGCGTAAGGTGCGTCCGTGGAAACCGAAATGCGTCAATGGCTGAAAAAAAACTGATTGTCAGGCATGGAGCGCCATGATAGATATACACAATGGCAATGGATACATCCGACGGCATCTTTTTCGATGAAATGCAATGGGATCCCATTTTCAATGAGATCGGTAGCGCTCTCTATATAATCGACCCAGAAGGGCGCTTTTCGTACGTGGGGAGCGCCATCGAGAGGATAACGCGGTACAGGCGAAACGATCTAGTCGGGATGAGGATCAGCGACATCATTTACCAGGTAAAGGATCGGTCGGATAATCATCTGCCATCCTCCGGGTACGACGGTCCGGTCAGGCGCGAGGTGTTACTGACCGACGCCGATTCAACACTGATCAAATGCATAGTGACATCACTTGATATGCCGGATGGGGGAAGTGTTGGTTCGATTTCCCTCGCGCGCCCCATTGATGCCGAGACAGAGGAAAAAATCCGCATCTTCACGATGGTCGTAGAGCAGAGCCCCGCCACCGTTGTAATCACCGACCGTACCGGCGCCATTCAGTATGTAAACCCGAAGTTCACCGAATTGACCGGCTATAGTTTCAATGAAGTGATGGGACACAATCCTCGGATATTGAAATCGGGTACACAGACTCCGGAATTCTACGCCACTCTCTGGGAAACAATATCGTCTGGAAAGGAATGGCGCGGAGATTTCCACAATCTCAAGAAGAACGGTGAATTCTACTGGGAGTCCGCCTCCATATCTCCTATAATGAACATCCGGGGAGAGATAACACACTATGTCGCCATCAAAGAGGACATCACTAAAAGAAAAATCGCGGAGGAAGCTCTCAGGATTAGCGAAGAGAACCTGCGTGAAAAAAACACAGAAATGGAGAAAGAGCTGCAGTATGCGCGCGTTGTCGCAGAACGCCTCCTGCCGGATGAACCGCCATCCTTTGAACGGCTCAAGGTCGCTTTCCGTTTCCTGCCACTGGACGCCATAGGAGGAGATTATTTTTCTTTTAATGCTTTACAGGATCGGGGTCTGGGAGTTTTTATTGGAGACGTCGTCGGACATGGGGTCTCCGCCGCGCTTTTTCTCTCTCTCGTCAGGGCCATGTCAGAGCGTTTGAACGGGACAAGCGGAACATTGCCCTCGGGTTATATCTCGGGCCTCAACAGGGAGCTCTCTGAGAACGGGTTTATGTTTTTCCTGACGGCATTGTACGGATATTTTGATTTTACCGACAAGGCGGAATTCAGGTTCTCGAAGGCGGGGCATACTCCGCCGGTCTTCTACCGACCCGAGGAGGAAGATCCGATCCTTGTCTGGTCAACCGGAATTCCGCTGGGCCTTTCGATGAGTGCGGAATATGAGGAAACGCGGCTGCCCCTCAGGCCGGGTGACAGGCTGTATCTTTATACGGATGGCATTATCGAGGCGAGGTCGGAGAATGAGACCATGCTCGATGCCGAGGGGCTGCTTCCCATAGTAAAGTCCGCACGGGGGCTTGAACTGGGCGCGTCGATCGATAGAATTCTCGAAGAGGTGTCACTCTTCCGCGGGTCTGCGGGGGCCGAAGACGATATTCTCATTATCGGGTTTGAGGTGATTTGATATCCGCGGACTGAGCGGATGATTAGAGAGGACGGATTTTCATGGAATTCATGGCGATCATCGAAGAGGCGCTTGAACGCGCAGCAACGGGCGTTATCGTTTGCGGGATGGACGGTTCCATCCTCTATGCTAGCGGGTATGTTCGTCGTCTTCTGGAACGTGGAAGCGGTTCACCTTCTGAAAGCCCGCGGCATGTACGGGATATTTCAACTTCCCTTGAAGGGGTTGTTGACGCCCTCGGGAAGGGAGAACCGATATGCGATATAGAGATAGGGGTAAAGGGGGATTCCGTTCCCGATCAAAGGGTATATTGCTCGGCCTTCCTGGTTCACGGGAAAAAGGACGAGGATGATACGGCGGCACTCGTTATCCGCGGGGTGATATCGATGCCGTTGCCAAATCCCGACGAGAAATGGCGGGAGATAATCGACAGTCTCGACGAGGGATACTACGAGGTTGACCGCAACGGGGTTTTGACATTCATTAATTTAGAGATGTGCAAAATCGTGGGATATGAGAGAAGCGAGCTTCTGGGAAAGAAGTATCATGTATTATTCAATCCCGAAGAGGCGGCAAGAATAAAACAGTCCTTCCGGGAGGTATTCAGAAGGGGTATTTCTCAAAGACTGACAAACTGGAACTTTACCGACAGAAACGGCAGGATCAAGAAGCTTGAAAGCTCGATATCCTTGATACGGGACAGCGAAAGAACCATCATGGGTTTTCGGGGCATCGTCAGGGACTTCACTGACAAAAAGAAGGTTGAGAAGGAGCTGCTGCGCGCGCGGAAACTCGAGGCGATAGGCATCCTGGCCGGCGGCATCGCGCACGACTTCAACAACGCACTGACTGCCATCCTGGGCAACATATCACTCGCGAAAATGGAAGCATCTGCTGATGACGGTGGACTCATGGAGGTGCTGAATGACGCCGAACAGGCATCCCTCAAGGCGGTCGATCTTACGCGCCGCCTTGCCACCTTCGCGCAGGGTGGGAAGCCGGAGCGGAAAATCATCGATTACACCGGGTCTCTGAGGATGACAGTCGATTCGGTGCTGAACGGCTACACCGGCAGGTATGAATTAATTATCAGTGACCGGCTATGGACAGTAGATATCGATGAGTTTCAGGTGGGGCAGGTGATCACCTACATGTTAAATAATGCAATCGAATCCATGGAACAGAAGGATACCATACGGGTCATCGCCGAAAATGTGGTAGTAGAAGAGGAAAAAACGCGAGATGAAATAAGTCTCCAGCCGGGAAGGTACCTTCGCATTTCGATACAGGATGAAGGGAAGGGGATCTCACCCGATGAGATGCATAACATCTTCGATCCCTATTATTCGACCAAGGAAATGGCCAGCGGCATGGGACTGGCAACAAGTTACGCCATCATCAAACGTCATTACGGCTATATAGATGTAGAATCGTCGCCTGGCAGGGGAACCACCTTCTTCGTGTACCTGCCGGCGGTCACCGATGAGTCTGTTCCGCAGGAAGATATGCCGACAGGATGGGCATAATATAAGCGAGATGGAACAGGCCCGGTATAACACCCGGGCGGAATTGAACAACGAAACTGCACGCATGGAGTGATCGAGGACCAATGGCACTGATAAAAAAGTTTAAAGTAGTACCGAACCTTCCGGTTAAATTAAAGCCGCTCCTGAAAATCGCCTACAATATGTGGTGGGTGTGGAACTTCGAGGCAATAGAGCTATTTCGACGGCTTGATGTGGAGCTGTGGGGCTACGTGAGCCACAATCCGATCAAGCTCCTGGGATCACTCTCGCAGCAGGCACTTGACGATGCGGCGGAATCTGAAAGCTTCATCGCACACATGGAGAAAGTGGAACAGGAACTCGACTGGCACCTGAGCCGGAAGACCTGGTATGACGAGCAGGATTCAGATTTCGGTAGTGCCGGAATCGCGTATTTTTCAGCCGAATTCGGGATTCATGAAAGCCTTCCCATGTATTCCGGAGGGCTGGGAGTTCTTGCGGGAGATCATCTGAAGTCGGCGAGCGAGTTAGGACTGCCCCTTGTCGGGGTGGGACTTTTTTATCGACTCGGTTATTTTCATCAATACCTGAATCTGGACGGATGGCAACAGGAAAGCTTTCCCGAAATCGATTTCCACAACATGCCCGCACATCAGGTGAAGGACGACAGGGGAGAGCCGCTTCTCATTTCCGTCGAAATGGCGGGCCGCAATGTGTTTGCCCAGATCTGGGAGATCAAGGTGGGCAAAATATACATGTATATGCTCGATACCAATATCGACCGCAATGATCCGGGTGATAGGGCTATCACTGATGAGCTCTATGGGGGGGACTCCGATATGCGTATCCGGCAGGAAATGCTCCTGGGGATAGGGGGGGTCCGGGCCCTGAGGGCGATGGGGAAAAGCATAACAGTATTCCACATGAACGAGGGCCACGCGGCCTTTCTCTCACTCGAGCGTATTCGGATGGCGATGGAGGAGGGGCTTTCGTTTCATGAGGCCATCGAGTTTGTTTCTTCGAGCAATGTGTTCACCACCCACACGCCGGTGCCTGCCGGTAATGATAGATTCCCCCATGAAATGATGGACGGCTACTTCGGGGATTACTACAGGAAAGTGGGCCTCTCGAGGGAGCAGTTCCTGGGTCTCGGGCGCGAGGATCCTGAAGATAAAAAGGAGGTTTTTTGCATGACCGTCCTTGCCCTCAGGACCGCGGCGGGCTGTAACGGCGTGTCTAAGCTCCATGGAAAGGTCTCACGAAAAATGTGGAAGCGCATTTGGCCGTCCCTTCCCGCGCACGAGGTTCCCATCGGGCATATCACCAATGGCGTGCAGACCCTCTCGTGGACCTCCGACGAAATGATGCGCCTTCTCAACCGGTATCTCGGGCCGCGGTGGATCGACAATCCGGCGGACAATACCATCTGGAAGAACATCGACAGCATACCCGATTCGGAGCTCTGGCGCTGCAGGGAGCGGCTGCGAGAACGCCTCGTTTCCTTTGCCCGCGGCAAGCTGAGGGAGCAACTTCAATCTCGAGGCGCATCGCCTAAAGAGGTTGAACTGGCGGATTCGGTGCTCGATCCTGACGCACTGACTATCGGGTTTGCCCGACGATTCGCCAGCTACAAGAGGGGCACCCTCATAATGCGTAACATGGAGCGTCTGGGGCATCTCCTGCATGATCGCGAGCGACCGGTGCAGATCATTTTCGCCGGCAAGGCTCATCCCAAAGACAATATGGGCAAGGAGCTTATCAGACAGATCATCCATCTTTCAAATGAAGAACGTTTCCGATGGAAGGTTGTATTCATAGAGGACTACAACATCAACATTGCACGCTCCCTGGTTCAGGGGGTCGATGTATGGCTCAACACGCCGATACGCCCGAAGGAGGCATCAGGAACCAGCGGCATGAAAGTGGTCCCCAACGGCGGCATCAACATTAGCGTGCTGGATGGATGGTGGGACGAAGCCTATAATACCGAAAACGGGTGGGCGATCGGCAACGGGGAGGAATACGATGACCTCGCCTACCAGGACGAGGTGGAGAGCTTTTCACTCTACAATGTTCTCGAGAAGGAAGTGAAAGCAGCGTTTTACAACCGGGGACCGGACGGTATGCCGCGTGAATGGCTGACAAAAATGCGGGAGTCGATGAAGTCGATTACCTCGTTTTTCAACACAAACAGAATGGTGAAGGACTATACGGATATCTTTTACAAGTCGGCACACAGGAATTACGTCGAATTCAGCGCCGAAAACTTCAATGCCGTTAAGGAGTTTGCGTCCTGGAAGAAGAAGATAGCCGGTGTATGGCCGGGAGTCGCGGTACGCTCGATCGATATTGAGGAAGCGAGGGAGATCAAGGTCAACACGCGGATTACCGTCAGGGCCGAGGTCGATCTGGGGGCGATATCCCCTGAAGACGTCCAGGTGGAGCTTTTTTTCGGAGCCCTGGATCGCTATGGAGATATCGTGGAGGGTGTGGCGCTTCCGATGAGCGCCAGCGGCGTGGGAGAAAACGGCACCCAGGTGTTCCAGGGACAGATGCTCTGCCTCCAGTCGGGACAGTTCGGCTTTACGGTCAGGGTCCTTCCGATGGGACCGTATATGGCGCGCAAGTTTTATCCGGACATGAAGATAACCTGGGCGTGACCGTTCAGCCATTTCCCAGAGTTTCGTCGTTGAGGCGCTTGAAGAATTCAGTCATAAAGTGGTGGCGCCTGGCGGCGCGACGTTTCCCCTCACGGGTAAGCATCCCGTCTTTAATGAATCTGAGTTTCACCATGTATTCACGGTAGGCGGTGTCCTCCTTCCCGTAAGCTTCGGTGAGGTCTAGGTCTATCCCGGGGTTGTGGAGGCGCGCACCCACTTCCCCGGAGAAGAGGAAGGCCCTGCCGATGCCCACCGCTCCGATGGAATCCAGTTTGTCTGCGTCGTAGAGTATTTGCGCTTCTATGCACGAGGGAACACGATCATTTCGGTAGCGGTGTGTGAGGATCGAATCACGTATCAGGCCTGCCCGTTCGGGGTCGAGCCCCCCGGCCGTGAGATGCTCATGGGCGAGCACGCTTCCCAGCTCGGCATGGCATACTGTTCCGCCGCTTTCAGCCTCGTCGATACGGGCGATATCGTGGAGTATGACCGAAGCGCATACGATGAAAAGGTCGGCGGACGGTTCTGTGGCGGCAATCAGCTCCGCCATGAGTGCAACCCTCTCGACATGGTCCCATCCATGGCTCGAATGAAGCCGAGCCATCCTTTCCCTTGCGAAGGCCGTCGCGTTTTCGAGAATGTGCCGTTCGAGGGGAGTCATCCCCCGTCCTCAATCGATCTTCAGGATGGTCATGAATGCCTCCTGGGGCACCTCGACCGAACCGATCTGCTTCATTCTCTTTTTCCCTTCTTTTTGCTTTTCGAGCAGCTTTCGCTTCCGCGTGATGTCCCCGCCGTAGCATTTGGCCGTGACGTCCTTCCTCAGGGCCGATATATTTTCCCGCGCGATGATGGTGGAACCGATCGCGGCCTGAAGAGGTATCTTAAACTGCTGGCGGGGGATGATATCCTTGAGACGGCTGATGATATCCTTTCCGCGCATTCGTGATTTGTCCTGGTGTACGATGAAGGATAGGGCATCAACCGGTTCGGCGTTTACAAGAATGTCCACTTTAACCATATTCGATTCGATGAACTCCTTCAGCTCATAATCGAAAGAGGCATAACCACGTGATATCGATTTGAGTTTGTCGTAGAAGTTGAACACGATTTCAGAAAGGGGGAGGTCGTAGTGGAGCTGGACCCGTTTCGGGTCGATGAACTGCATGTCTTTGTGAATTCCCCTGCAATCGGTGACAAGCGACATTATGTTGCCGATGTATTCCGAGGGGGTGATGATTGAGGCGCTGACGAAGGGCTCCTCGATCCGGTCGATGAGGTCGGGATCGGGCATCTTCACCGGGTTGTCGATCGTGATCGAGTTTCCGTTTATGAGGTGGACGCGGTACTCTACGCTCGGGGCCGTGGTGAGGAGTGCGAGGTCGAATTCCCTTTCCAGACGCTCCTGCACGATCTCCATGTGGAGGAGCCCCAGGTATCCGCATCGGAATCCGAAGCCCAGGGCATAGGAGTTGTCCGGCTCGAAGATGAGCGACGCGTCGTTAAGCCGCAGTTTGTAGAGGGCGTCCTTGAGGTCCTCGTAATCGTCGCTGTACATAGGGTAAAGGCCGGAGAACACCATCGGTTTCGCGTCACGGAAGCCCCTGAGGGGTTCTGTTGCAGGGTCGTTCGCCATGGTGACGGTGTCACCGATCTTCGTGTCGGTCACGGACTTGATCCCCGCAACGATGTAGCCCACATCTCCAGGTTCAAGAATATCCTTCTTTTCCAGGGAGAGCCTGAAAATCCCCACTTCGGTGACCTCGTTTTTCTTCCCCGTAAAAAGAAATCTGATAACATCGCCGCGACGGACGGTCCCGTCGAAGATCCGCACCTTGATGATGGCGCCCTGGTAATTGTCGAAAAAGGAGTCGAACACGAGGGCGCGGAGAGGGCCGTTCGGATCCCCCTTCGGAGGCGGGATGATTTCCACTATCTTTTCCAGCAGTTCGTCGATGCCGGTGCCTTCCTTCGCGGAGGTGAGGACAGCCAGGTCGGAATCGAGCCCGAGACTTTTCTCGATTCCCTCCTTCGTTCGTTCAATGTCCGCACTGGGCATGTCAATCTTGTTTATTATCGGGAGTATTTCAAGGTCGTTGTCCATCGCGAGGTAGAGGTTGGCGATAGTCTGCGCCTCAACCCCCTGGGAGGCGTCGACGACCAGGAGAACGCCATCGCATGCGGCCAGGGCGCGCGAAACCTCGTAGGTGAAATCCACGTGGCCAGGCGTGTCGATCAGGTTGAAAGTATACACCTGCCCGTCTGCCGCAGGGTAATTGAGGGTGATCGCGTTGGATTTAATCGTAATACCGCGCTCTCGTTCCAGGTCCATGGTATCGAGTATCTGGTCGCGCTGGTTACGCGGGTCGACCAGGCGGCATTTTTCTATGATGCGGTCCGCCAGCGTCGATTTTCCATGGTCGATGTGCGCGATGATGGAGAAATTTCGTATGAGGTTCAGTTCCATTGCCGTTTCAAAGCGTTTGATGATGCTGAATCACGCCGATAGAGTATTTTTTTCGCGGCCATTTACGTTTTGCGGCGCGCCGTGGGAGAATTCAGGAAAAGCCGGCCCTGCCATTCCGTGAAATTATCGAGGAACGCCGGTTACACCCATGATGTGCAGATAGTTGTATTGATGCGCTGTTGGCAAGTATTTTTTTGAGGTCGCGGCGCTTATCTCTTCCGCATTATTTCGTAGAGCATGATACCCGCGGCCACGGAGGCATTCAGGGAAGATATGGCACCGGTCAGGGGTATGCGAACGATGACGTCGCATTTCTCCCCGGTAAGGCGTCGCATACCTTCATGCTCTCCGCCGACGATGACGACACAGGGACGGAGGCTATTCAGATCGCCGATATCGGTTGTACCATCATCCGCGGTGCCGATGATCCAGAAACCGTGTGATTTCGCCTCATCGAGGAATCCCGCTACATTGGGAACTTGGAGGGCGGTGATGTGGGCCGTCGCACCGGCCGAGGCTTTTATGACGGCGGGGGTTATACCCGCGGCGTGCGATCGCGGAAGAACGATCCCGTCGCACCCGAGGGCCTCGGCCGTGCGTATGATCGATCCAAGATTGTGCGGGTCCGTGATTCGGTCAAGGAGAACCAGGACCCCCTTCTTAGCCGCGGTTTTTTCCAGGAACCCGTCGGCATCATCCCCTTGATCGTGAACGAGTTCAGTACGGCTCATGGCGACACCCTGATGGAGGGACGATGGTCCGAACGATGAGAAGAACCCTTTTTCCCTTCGATGGATCGGGATGTTTTTGGCGCGGGCGGTTTGGATGATGGTGTCGATGATTTTCCCGTGGGCGTTCTGGGAAACGTGTATCTCGATGTCCCTGTCGCGTTCCGACCGGTAGAGATATTCGAGCACCGGGTTTCTTCCGAGCACTATCCCTTTATCTTCCACCGGGTGCCTTCTCTGGTGTCCTCGATGACGATATCCTTTTCAAGAAGCGACTTTCGTATCTCATCGGCAAGTACGAAGTCTTTCTCCTGTTTCGCCCTCGATCGTTCAGCTATCTGCAATTCGATCCACGCGGCGTCCACGTCCGTTCGCGTGGTCCTGCCGAAATGTATGAAGCCTAATACAGAATCGAGCTTTTCAATGGCCGCCATGATGATGCCCGCCCCTTCGCGCGTAATCTGCCCATCGTTGATAACGGTGTTGACCGCATGAAGGAACTCGAAGAAGACGCCCAGGCCGCGGGAAATATTAAGGTCGTCGTCCACTGCCACGGTGAAATCGTCGATGAGGGCGCTCGTGATTCCCGTGATGTCCGTCCCGGCTCTCCCTTCGGCACGGACATCGGCAAGGCGCACGAGAAGGTTGTCGATTCGTTCAAGTGCCTGGTTGGCCTGGGAGATGCCGTCAAGGGAAAAATTGAATTGTTTCCGGTAGTGTGCGGATATAAGAAGGTAACGTATCGATCGCGGTGAGTGGCCCTGATCAAGCAGGTCACGCAGAGTGTAGAAATTGCCTTTTGATTTAGACATCTTCGACCCGTTGACCAGCAGGTGCTCGATGTGTATCCAGTGGCGCACGAAGGTTTCGCCATATGCCGCTTCGCTTTGAGCGATTTCGTTCTCGTGATGTGGGAAGATCAGGTCGACGCCTCCGGTGTGGATATCGATCGTCGAGTTGAAAATCCTGCGTATCATGGCGGAGCATTCTATGTGCCAGCCGGGCCGGCCGGTGCCGAAGGGCGTGTCCCAGGACACCTCGTTTTCCTTCGGCGCCTTCCAGAGTACAAAATCACGCACGTCGTCTTTTTCGTATTCGTCGGTATCGTAACGGAGCCCGCTTTTAATCTCCCTTCGATCGAGGCGGGAGAGCCGGCCATAACCGTCGAATCTCGCGATACTGAAATAAATCGACCCGTCCTTTTCGTATATGTACTTTCCATCCTTGAGGCGCGCGATGATGTCGATCATGGCGTCGATGGACTCCGTTGCCCTCGGCATATGCTCAACGGGCTCGATATTCAGCGACCGGAGGTCTTCAAGGAAAAAGTTCGTAAAGCGGCCGGTGTATTCCCCGAGAGATATCCCTTCCTGGAGGGCGCCGGCGATCGTTTTGTCGTCTACATCAGTGATGTTCATCGCGTGATCCACGCGGAAACCCCTGAATCTGAGATAGCGCCTCAGGAAGTCGTTGAATACGAATGTGCGGAAGTTCCCGATGTGGGCGTAGCCGTAAACCGTGGGGCCGCAGGAGTATATCGTCACCGGGGGGTAATCTGAAAGGGAATTCTTCCTGGTTCCCCCCGGGATGATTTCATCCATCGTTCCGGAAAGGGTGTTGTATATTCTGAGAGCCATGGTTCCAACCCCTGTTGAGATACATCCGCATCATGCACAAAGCATCCTGTACGCCCCATGTCCGCCGGGGATTCGCGCGGCGAACACGCGATACGGGGGGCTGCAGTGCGCAGAACGTTGTAAATATAAAGGGCGTTCCGGTGCGAGATGTTGTCAAACATTTTTTAGCGATCGAGGGGGTGCGTGTCAGGACACAGGGAGTAGGGTTTCTACGACTTCCTCATATTCAGGCTCATTCTCTTCTCCCTCGGTGAGAATAGTCCCGGCTGACCGGATAAGCATGTCCCGGGGGATGCCCAGACTTGAGATGTCGCCCTCTTCGCTCGAGAGATGGGCCAGTAGCGCGTGCAGTTTCCTGATATAGTCGATGAGCTCCCTGAGCTTGTTGTTTTTCCGATCGATGACGGTACGGGTTTCCTCGATCATTTTCTTTATCAACTCGGTTTGGCGTCGGAGCCTGTTCTGGAGCCTGATGGAGGTTTCGTAATACTCCCTGTTGACGTTCTGGAAATCGATCCGCGCGAGTATTATTTCGTCAGAATCGCCGCTCCTGTCAATGGATTCGATTATTTCATTGAGTTCCTTAATGGAAAAGAGGTCGTCGGCGGATGTTTGAACCCACTTTTTCCCCTGGTCATCGGTGAACTCGGTGATTTCGGGAATAATCGATTTTTTTAATGGTTTTTTCATGGTGCCACAGACCCCGTCTGTAATACTATCGGCAGAATCGGCGGTAGTAATCACACGATTGCCCACTCAACGGATTAAAAATGGATGCCGTACTGCATGCATTCACAGGTAATGTTAATTTCATTGACATTATTACGCATAATTAAAATATTGAAACTATTTTTTTTGTGCCCGTTCGAAACTAATGGTTGCGGGTACATGAAAAAAGAGGCAGAATCGAGATAGTGAGCATCCCCAAAGGAAACATGAAGATATCAGGCAGTGTTATCGAAGCCCTTTCAGCACGGGGTACGATTGCGGTGGGCGCGCCCCTCAGCTGTTTCACCACCTACCGGACAGGGGGGAACGCGGACCTGCTGATTGAGCCGGTGACAAGGGAGGATATACCTGCAATTGTCGCGATTGTCCGGCATGAAGGGCTTCCCCTGACGGTCATCGGGGGCGGGTCAAATCTCCTCGTGGGGGACGGGGGTATCGAAGGGATTGTGCTTCGTCTCTGCGAGAGCGAACATAACCGTCCGGTGATACGTATCCTTGACGACGGTTCAATCTGCGCGGATGCCATCGCAGCCAAGGAGCGGTTTGTCAGCTTCGCTGTCGAGGCGGGTTTCCGCGGAATCGAATTTATGGCGGGTATCCCCGGCTGCGTCGGGGGGGGTGTGATGATGAATGCTGGCACCGCGACAGGTTCCTTCGCGGATATACTCTCCGAAGTGGACATCGTGACGACGGAGGGGGACCAACGCACTGTTGCTGTAAAAAAAGAGATGTTCTCCTACCGGACAATCGATATCGAAGAGGGGTGCATCGTCACTAGGGGCTGTTTTACCCTCCCCCGGGCGGAAGAACCGTCGATGACCAGGGCGGCCATAGATGAAATACTGGCAGACCGGAGAATGAAGCACCCCCTCGACTATCCCTCCGCGGGTTCTGTTTTTAAAAATCCACCCGGGCATTCCTCCTGGAAACTTGTCGATGACGCCGGCCTGAAGGGCCGGAGTATCGGCGGAGCCCGTGTGTCCGATCTGCATACAAATTTCATAATAAACGCGGGCGGGGCGAAATCGCGAGACATCCTTGACCTGATACATGTCATACAGGAAACTGTGTGGGCCAGGTTCGGAGTGAAGCTTGAGACCGAAATCAAGACAATCGGCGTCTTCTAGCATGACCCCTGGACGAAAAAAACTGACTGATATATCGTTCTGCGCACTTGACCTTGAAACGACAGGCATCAACGCGGCCCTGCATATGATCGTCGAGGTCGGCCTTATTCGCTTTACCCTTTCTGGCGGAGAGGAAACCTTTACGAGCCTGGTGAACCCGGATGTGAAAATGCCCGATACCGCCTTCGACATCCACGGCATATCGGATGAAATGGTGCGTCACGCACCGAGGATAGGGGATATCCTTGATGAAATAGCGGAGTTCATCTCCGGTTCGATTCTGGTTGTCCATTGTCCCGAATTCGATCTCGCCTTTCTGGGCTACGCCTTCAGGAGGAGTGAAAAAAGGGTCCCTGACATGGCCGCTGTGGATACCGTGCGACTGTCGCGACGGGCATACAGGGGCCTTCAGAATCACAGGCTTGATACCCTGTGCCGGCACCTCAAGATCGACATCGTCCACCACCGGGCTTCTTCTGACGCCAGGGCATGCATGGATATATTTTCCGATATTGTCCGAGGACAGGATCCCGAGGGGGCATGGACACTCGCTGATCTCAGGGAATTTCATGGGGAGTATGTACGTTTCACGGGAAGGAAACACGTGAAACGAAGCGCGGGGCTATCGGTGGAAAAGACGGGTATCCGCCTGGGTGCGCGGGCCAGGATCACCTATACCGACCAATCGGGGGCGGTTACCGTTCGTGAAATCGATCCCCGTGAGTTCGTCACTCTTGGCAGTACGCCATATCTGCTCGCTTTCTGCTATTTGAGAAACGATATCCGTTATTTCAGGTTGGACAGAATCATTTCGGTTAATTGACGCGCTCGTGTGGAGCGGATAGTTTACCATTTGTTTTGAATGTTGAAGTAGAGATACCCTTTGCTGTTTTTCGTCGAAACGAGGAAGTCCCATCCGTAATAAATGAACAGTTCGAAATGGTCAAAAAGGAGCACCCGACCCGTAGGCCCGCCGACGAAACCAAACTGCGCCCCCCTGACATCGCGACCGGTGCCTTCGAAGAGCGTCATGTCGAAGAAGGCACCAATGTAGAGGAAGTCCCTGTACATGGAGATGCGGTATTCATTTGACTGGGAAAGGATGTTTTTTGAATAGTATGCATGCCCCTGGAGCCCCTTAAAGGCCGGGTTGCTAACCGATGACTCGTGATAAAAGGGTGTGTTTATGAAGGTGATCTGGTAGCTCAACATGCCGGAATAGATGTTTTTGTCTTTGAATTCATGTTCAAAATAGGCCACCAGGCGTAATTTGTTGAAGGTTCTTTTGAGGAAATAGAAGTTGTAGATTATCGCGATTTCCTTCTTAAGTCTGTTTTTCCTCAATTCGTATACTTTCTTGCTCCTTTTTGTAAAATCATAGATGAAACCCGCCTCGATATAGCTATAGACATCAGTCCTTCTTTCGATCCCCTTGTAAAGGGATATCATATTCTCGATGTTTTCAAGTTCGAGCATGGTGTTGGGGCCCGTTATCAGACTGACTGGATTAAGATTAAGCAGCTTGTACTTGTTGATCGTGCTGTTGAAAAAGAATGCCGTTTCCACGCCGAAACCCGTATAAAGGTTGAATTTGTTCAGAAAGGTGATGCCGGGTGCCAGCATGGTGTTCAGGATCAGGTAGTTGTAGGCAAGAAGCCCCAGGTCGGGTCTGCCCGCTTTGGACTGGTATAGGTTGAGTCTGAGGAGGGGGGTGAAAATGTCTTTGAATGTCGGGGTGAAGAAATAGCTCGAGTTGAAATTGAAATAGGTTTCTCGAGGCGGCCTTTTGAATTTCCTGTCGATGCCGTACATGATTCCCGCGGATGTGTCGCTGATGAAAAAATCTCCGGGCGTTATGAGGCCGAGATGATAATACTTGAAAAAGGGGATGAAGCCCTTGTGAAGATGAACCTTGAGGCCATAATCGAATTTGTTCAAGGTCGGAAGCTTCTTCTTTTTCCGATTGTCAATCTTTGGCGCGCCTCCATTTTTATCTGCGGTGGAATATTCGTCGATGTCGATGGGGATTATGCTTCTGCTGAAGATGATTACGAGGTCGTATCTCGGGCTGAATCTATCAAAGAAGGGGAGCTGACGTTTCCCGATAAGAGGGAGGTCGAGTTCGCGGTCAAGCTGGAATATCGATCCGCTGAATTCCTTTACCGGCTTGAGTTGATAGGTGATGTTTTTCCAGCGTCTCCCTCCTTTCAGTTTCTCGATATTTTCGTTTACGGTGTTGATATTGAATATCTTGTTTTTGAGACGGAAGGTTATTTGCAGGTAGATGGTGGTAAAATCGTCCATGTTTAAAAAGATTATTTTTCCAAGGGAACCTTCGTCGATATACAATTTGAGCATGGTTTCGGAATTCTCAATGACATATACTTTGATGAGGGTATAGCCCCGATCGCTGTAAAATGCAATGATCGAGTCGATGGCTTCTTTCGCGGTGATTTCGTTCGTTTCAAAGCGATGAAGCCCGAGGATATCTACAAGCTCTTCCTCTGAGTAGATCCTCAGGCCGGTAATTTCAAGGGCGCGTTCCTGCGGGCCGGGTTCGCCCGGGAAAAGCAGCGCAATGAAGATCAGTGTTGCAGCATATCTGAGCATTTAGCAGAAGTTGTTTTTCAGGGTCTCCATCAGCTTGTATATATTGTTGTCTATGAGAGAGTAATACATGAAGTTGGCTTCCTTCCTGCGATCGATGATGCGGGCTTTTCTCAGTACGGTGAGGTGCTGGGAGATGTTGGAGATCGTTGACCCGAATTCATGTTCGATCTCGCCGACATTTTTCTCACCCTCTATCAATAAACAGAGGATCTTTATCCTTATGGGATGCGCTATTGATTTTAATAGTTCGGTGACGAGCGCTACCTGCTGATCATTGAATTTCATGGCCCTTCCGTTTCCCGAATTTAAGTATTTCACTATACTCTCATTCGTCAGTGTAATGTCAATTTGTTTTTTCAAAATCTAGGAAGTACCGGCATCAGAGTCGCCGGAACAGGGGAGAACGATACAATCGTATAGTGGTTATGCGGATTTCTTTTTTTCCTTGAACTCATGATCGGGTGAGAAATAGTCGTTTATTTTAAGCATTACCAGTATTTTTTCGACGGTCATTGAAAGATGCAGTATGAGTTTACCGCCATTACCCTCTATGGTATGCTTGGAATGAATCAAAAAGCCGATAAACGATGAATGGATGCTGGTAGTATGGGTTAAATCAAAGACAATAGATCCTCTTGCATCAATCAATTTCATGGCATTCAGATAATCGGGAACCTCTTCAATGCTGATGCTTTTGGGGAAGACCCAGCGGTTTGTATCATCCATGATATTCACTCCATCCATGTAAATAACTTCTTCTTTCATTACATTCTCGGTATAATCCGGATTTAAAATGAGAGAAAAAACCACGAAGGGTTTAGAATTAAAGAATGTTCTGATGAGCAAGATGGTAACGATGGAGCCATCTCAGTGTAGTAGCAGAAGGGATAATGCTGAATATTTATGAAAAGCAGGATATATGTATCAATCACGATGCCCCATAAAGCACACCTCGGGTGGTTTCGGTGAGAAAGGAGGGGCAAATGGGCACCCTCACTGACAACCGATAACTATCGCCGAGGATCCGCCGATAGCCTATAAAATGCTTGAAAAAACCCTTCATTGTTAGCTAGCTGGTTCACCATGAGGAGCATGTGAACGACGATGTATACACTTCTGAAAAAGAGACTCAAAAAGGGCGATTTGACCAAGCCCGATATGACCCAGCTGAAAAGGCTGTTCATCATGCCCGATTCCCCGGACAAGTTCCTGGAATTCGGTACCGAGCTTCTTGACCTGATCCATCATTTTTTCACGGAGAAGGGGGGGATCCATAGCTCGATATCCCTGCTGGAGCTGGAGAAGATGTTTTCCAACGTGCACATCCCCAAAAGGCCTCAGCTGCTGAAAAATGTGCTGATAGAGATAAAAAAAAAGATCATCTCCCATTCAGTGAAGGTGGGGAACCCTTATTACATCGGCCATATGACCAGCGCGATCCCCTATTTCATGATCCTTCTCGAAATGATCATCGCCGCCCTCAACCAGAACCAGGTGAAGATCGAATCCGCGAAGGCCTCTTCATTCGTCGAGCGGGAGCTGATCGGCTGGATGCACCGGCTCGTCTATAACAGGAGCAATGGTTATTATAAAAAATTCATACAGAACTGGGAGGTTGCCCTTGGGAACGTGACCACCGATGGCACCATGGCGAACTTGGCGGCATTGCTGGTGGCGCGCAACAAGGCGTTTCGGCCGGTCGGGGAGTTTCCCGGGATACGGGTCGCGGGCCTCCATGAGGCCTTTCTCCATTACGGCTACAGAAAGGCGGCGATCTTGGTATCGCGGCGCGGCCACTATTCCATTGAAAAAGTGGCCCGGATACTTGGCCTCGGCGGCGACAGCGTCATAAAAATTCCGGTTAATTCGAGGAACAAGATCGACATTGTTGAACTTGAGAGGGCATGCCGGCAGATTCGTGAGCATAACGAACGGGGAAGGGACCGGATCAAGATCATTTCAATGATCGGCATCGCCGGCACGACGGAAACAGGTAATATCGATAATTTAATGGAGATGAGCCGAATCTCACATGAGTGCGGGGCGCATTTTCATGTAGATGCCGCGTGGGGGGGGTCGGTGCTGATAATCGACCAGCTCAGGTATCTTTTCAACGGCATCCGCGATGCGGATTCGGTGACGGTGGACGCCCACAAGCTCCTCTATTCCCCCGCATCGATGGGGATGGTCCTCTTCAAGAACGAGAAGGATCTGAATTACCTCAAACACTTTTCCAATTACATCATACGGCAGGATTCGGTCGACCTCGGGCGCTTTACGGTGGAGGGCTCGCGCCCCTTCGCCGCTCTGAAGCCATGGGCGACCTTCAAGATCCTCGGATCAGACGGCTTCAGGCTCCTCTTCGAGCACGCCTTCGAGCTCACGTCCTTCCTGCGCGGGCAGGTTGACATGCACTGTAATTTTGAGGCTATGAACCAGCCGGAGCTTTTCATTTTCAATTACCGCTTCGTCCCGAAGGAAGTGCAGGAGAAAATCGAGAAGTTGATGCTGAAAATTAGCGGGATAAGTCCTGATGGACCCGAGCACCAGGTCCGCACCAAGTGGCTGCAGCGGCTTCATCGGATCAACACCATTCTGAACGAACTCAATATCGAACTGCACAAGGATCTCCGCGAGGATGACAACACCTTCGTATCCCGGACGATGATTGACTGCCCGGGCTATTTTTACCAGGACATTGTGGTCCTGAGGGCGATCACCATCAACCCCCTTACATCGCCCGAGATACTCAAGGAGATTATCGAGCTCCAGAACACCCTCGGAAAGAAGATTTACAAGTCTCAATTTGAGGGACGCCTTGAGAAGATGTAGCAGCTCATCGGTTCTCCTGCTTGCACTCCTGGCTTTTATACTCGCACCCGCAATGGGCGCGGAGCGCGCGCCCGGCTTTTCATTCGATGTCGAACCCGGGAGGATGATTTTTTATTCAGGCGGTTCATCGAGATCCATCCTGATTGACGGGGTCATCATCCATCAGTTCCGGTGCGATGAAGGGGTGTATTATCTCGCGAGCGACGGGGAATCGAGTAACGAGGGGTGGCGTATCGGTTTTATCGATGGAATGTCGGGGGAGAAGCGATTCGAAAAAACCCTCCCGCGGAACATCTCCGGTGCGGGGGTGAAAAAATTCATCGCAGGAGGGGGGATCGCATACATACTGGCCCTGTCCTCGCCCGACGGGGTGACCGGGACCCTCTACCGGCTGAACATGAACGACATGGAGGTCTCCGGCGTGCCGGATGTGGCGGATTTTCATGTCGACGGTGAGGAAACCGTGCTGTTGATGCGGAATGATGAAGGGGGTTTTTCGGTTACCATGAATAATTTCTCCGTCCCCCTTTCCCTGGAGACGGAGGGTCGGTTATCCATCAGGGCCTTTCTCGACGGGCGGATAGTCTTCGTGACCAATGGAGAGGGGACTGAACTGATCGATCTGATAGGGGGAGGAAGCCTTTACCAGTACCACCCGGGGCGTAATTATCTCCCCCCTGATGAGTATAATCTCGCCATCCAGGCCATTGATGAAACGGGATCCGGATCGGGTATGAATGAAATGATATTCTACAAGATCTATATCAATGGTGTTGAATCGGGCAGGACGGATACTGGTCCGGCGGGATTAAACAGGCGTTTTCAGGCCCACCTTGAAGCTAATCAGTATCATCTGTTAGCCCTCGAGCGGTGGGTGCTGAATCCCGCCCGGGGGAGGTATGACAGGGCAAACAATATCCATCAACCGAAGACGCAGAAGATCTATATACCGAGGAACAGGACCGTTGGCATAAGGCTTATCTATGAAGGAGGGGAGTACCGTTATACGATTGTACCTGTATATAAATAGACATATGGATAGATATGCAGATAGAGTTTTTAAGCTTCTGTTCAGGGCAACCAGATCTGTTGGTGTATCGATACTTCTGCCTTCCGATGACTCCGGCCGGAAAATGTACACGATGGTTTCTTTGTAATAAAAAATCTCGATTCTATTCATTTTTGATATAAAAGCAAATACTAGTGGGCCTTTCTGCATACGCTCGGAAATTGTATCAAAATATTGGGCCAGATAACGGGGTCCTCTCCTTGGTTCTCCAGAAGCATGAGGCGGTCAAGCCGAAAAAGATCCAGATCAACGAGGGGTAGGGCGTGACGACGATGCAGGCAGTCTGAAGAGAGCGGACCGAAAGGCCCGCTCGTTTTTTTTATACAGAGATATCGATACCATCGCCAAGTCCGTCTTTGGCGGCGGGTTCATCGCCCTTTGCCGTTTTATCGTCTATGGATAGCCTGGCGGCGGCGATCATCTTGAGAAGCTCGTTGCCCTTGTTGATGGTTTCGACAATGGATGAATAGTCTTTCGTTACGGAATTCATAATTGTTTCTCCTGTTACCCTTCTCTGTTGCTTCCGCGACGTCAAATTGCGATATCGCGGGTCGATAGTCATGGGACCGGAAAGCGATCCCCCCACGTTGATTATCGGCATGACCGCGGAAAAGATTACACTTTTTTGCGGGATTCCCGGCCTGTGACCGGAGAGTTGGGCCTATGGGCAAATTATTCTTGCTATTCTGCCCCTGGTACGCTTTCCTCACGGCAACCGCTACAAGGAGGGGGCAGGGTATGTGCGGACGATTTGCCCAGATAGAGTCGCTCGGAAGCATAATCAGGACCTATCTCATCGATGAAGAACGCGCTGATGTCTCTCCCGGGTACAATATCTCCCCCGGGGGACCGGTCATCTCTGTGATCCTGGAGGGCGGGAGGCGCGTGCTTACCCGGTTCCTCTGGGGTCTTGTGCCGCACTGGGCCGGTGACCCCTCCAGGGCCCGGAAAATGATCAACGCCAGGGCAGAAACGGTTGGAGACAAGCCCTCCTTCCGGGCCGCATTCAGGTCGCGCCGCTGCCTGGTGCCAGCCAGCGGCTTCTATGAATGGAAAAGGGAGGGGCGCGTCAGGGTGCCCTATTATGTTCGCCTCACATCGGGCGCATCCTTCGCCTTTGCCGGGATCTACGAGGCCTGGACACCACCCTCAGGGCCGGATGTGTATACCTGCGCAATCATCACAACCACACCCAATTCTCTCATGAAGCCGATTCATGATCGAATGCCGGTGATCCTGTCCCCTGACCGCCATGACGCATGGATCGATTCCTCGACCCCTGCGGGGGTTGCTCTGACCCTCCTGGGGCCCTACCCGCCAGGGGAGATGGAGACATATCCGGTATCGACCCTGGTGAACTCTCCTGGCTATGATTCGCCGGAATGCATCGTCCCCGTCTGAAGATCAAAATAAAATACTAAACATATGTTGACATATCGTGGCCTCCCTTCTATAGTGGCGCGGGGGTCAGGGTTGCTCTGACCCCCGGGGTTTCTCCCGGAAAAAACAGGAGAAATCGGAGGGGCGATGGGAAAGATAGGGACCGATGGGGGTGCCGGCCGGCCCGGCGCAACGGGGGCGGTCACGGGACATGTTGAACCGGCGGAATTGTCCCGGGACGAAAGCATCGGGTCGATATGCCGGATCGGAGCATGCAGTCCGGGGCGCTTTCCCTTCTTCCTCTCAAGGATCCCGGCGGGATTTCCCTCACCCGCCGATGATTACATGGAGGGGGGGCTTGACCTGAACGAGCTTCTGGTCAGGCATCCGGCCGCCACGTTTTTCGTGCGCGTATCGGGGGATTCCATGACCGGGGCGGGTATTCATTCCGGCGATGTGCTCGTAGTGGACCGGGCGGAAACCGCCCGGCACCGCAGCGTTATCATCGCGGCCCTGAACGGTGAGCTCACGGTGAAGCGCCTCGTCCGCGAGGGGGAGCGGGTCTGGCTGGTTTCCGAGAACCCGGATTACGCGCCCCTTGAGGTGGGCGCCGGGATGGATTTCGAGGTCTGGGGAGTGGTGGTGCATGTGATACACAGTTTCAGGTGAGGGCGGGCCGTGAAGCCGCGTCTCAGAGAAAAGGGATATGCCATGAGAAAACTCTATTTCCTCGTCGACTGCAACAATTTCTACGTCTCCTGCGAGCGGGTCTTCAGGCCATCACTCCGGGAGCGTCCCGTGGTGGTGCTTTCCAACAATGACGGGAACGTGGTGGCCCTTTCCAACGAGGTGAAGAAGATGGGGCTTCCCTTCGGCGCCCCCTTCTTCAGGGTAAAAGAGCTGATCCGCAGGGAGAGGGTGGCGGTTTTCTCCTCGAATTACGCCCTTTACGGCGATATGTCGCGCCGTGTCATGGAATGTCTGGCCTGTTTTGCCCCGGAGATGGAGATATATTCGATCGACGAGGCCTTTCTCTCTCCCGGTGGTCTGGCGGGAGACCCGGTCGAATACGGGAGGCTGGTGCGGGATGCGGTGAAGCGGTGGACCGGCATTCCCGTGAGCGTCGGTATTGCCCCCACCAAGACCCTGGCGAAACTGGCCGGAAGGTTCGCCAAGAGGGACCCCGCGTCAGGGGGGGTGTTAGACCTGATTGACCCCTCGCGCGTGGAGGAGCGGCTCGCGGCCGCCGGCGCGGGTGAGGTGTGGGGTGTGGGAGAGCGGTATCGCCTTCTTCTGGAACGGTACGGGATACGTACGGCCCTTGAACTCCGGGACGCTCCGGACCGGTGGGTGCGGCGGAACATGACGGTCACGGGGCTCCGCACCGTCTGGGAGTTGCGGGGAGTGCCATGCCTGCCCCTCGAGGAGTTTCCCGCACCGAAGAAGGGGATCGTGAGCTCCCGTTCCTTTGGAAGGCCCGTGGAGAGCCTGGATGAGCTCCGGGAGGCCGTTGCTTCCTACACGGGCAGGGCTGCCGAAAAGCTCCGGGCGCAAAAAAGCGTTGCCGGCTCCATCACCGTTTTTCTTTCCACCAACCGGTTCAGGGAGGACGATCCCCAGTATTCGAGCGGGCTCGTCTGCCGCCTGCCGGTGCCGTCGTCTTATACGCCGCGCCTGATGGCCACGGCCCTTCATCTCCTCGGGAGGATCTACCGGCGGGGATACCGATACAAGAAGGCGGGCGTCATGCTCTACGAGATCACCCCTGAGGGTGAGGCGCAGCTCGATCTCTTCAGCCGTTTTCAGGACTCCGACCGGACCAGGCGGCTCATGGGGACCGTGGACCGGGTCAACCGCGAGATGGGCCGCCAGACCCTCCGCTTCGCGGCGGAGGGGAACGTCGGGGCCTGGCGGATGCGCCGCGATTTTCTTTCCGGGAGGTACACCACGTGCTGGACGGAGATTCCGGTGGTCAGGGCGTGAAATGATGGAGGGGCGGGCGACCGTCCCTTCAATCGGGCCGGAGCATGTCACGGTATAATTTTCCCGTGACCGGATCAATCAGCTCCGGGTCCAGTTCCGCCAGGTGCCGCATTATGAACGGGCGATTTGTGATTTCAGGATGGGGAATGGAGAGGTCGTCGGTTTCCAAAATGATGTCGTCGTAGAGGAGAATGTCGAGGTCGATGGCGCGGGGGCCCCTGGGAATGCTTTTCTCCCTTCCCAGGCCGGTTTCTGCCTCCTTGAGGGTGCGCAGAAGCTCGCGTGGCCCCAGGACGGTTTTTACGACGACCACCTGGTTCAGAAATCGGGGCTGGTCCAGGTAATCGACCGGGTCCGTCTCTATGATAGAGCTCTGGCGGAGGAGCCTGATGTCCCGATGCGCGGCCAGAAGGTTCACCGCCATCGCCAGCTGGTTCCTGCGATCACCCAGATTGGAGCCGATGCCGATATAGGCGACCGACATTCAGAGATTGTCCCGGTAGTCCTCGCCGCTCATTTCCATGATGCGGCTCATCTCCTTGATGCGGGAGAGGATCCTGCCCTGCGACAGATCCTTGAAGGACTTGTGGGGATTGTTGTTCGAGGTGAAAATGGTAAATTTTTCCGACTCGTATCTGGCGTCGACCAGGTCATAGAGGGTCTCCTGTTTCCATTCGGTGTCCTTCTGGATGCCGAAGTCGTCCACCACCAGGATGTCGACGCCGGCCAGCTCTTTTTCTATCCTGCCGGATTCACCATAGGTTTCCGAGCCCTCCCGAAAGGACTCCTGGAGGGTCTTGAAAAAGTTTCTGGATATGCTGATGAATCTTCCCTCGACGGCATGACGGATTATCAGTTCCGTGAGAAGAATGGAGGCGAGCATCGTTTTGCCGGTCCCCGGGTTGCCCCAGAGGAAGAGACCCTTCTTGACATCGGGAAATGCCTTTATGATCTCGAAGGCGGCGGTTTTGAGCTCTATGGCATGGTTATTGACCGGCTTGAAATCACCCAGGCGCTTCCACTGGTATTTCCTGTTTATCCCGGAGCGATTGTAGATGGTGGTGATTTTCGCGATACGCATCCGTGTTTCACGGCAGAAGCATTCCTCGATCCTGCCGTCATTGTAATAGTAGTAGGGGTCTTCACCGCCGCAGAGGCATTTTTTCTCTACGCATTTCGGGCAAGGGGAAATGGCGTTCTCCCCGAGCTGGGCAAAATGCGGGTTCTGGATGATTCCGGTATTGTCGCAGTATCCGCAATACCTGGTGTTCTGGTGTGCCTGTATTCGGGGCTTCATGATCTCTCGCTTGGTATGCAGGCTTTATCGATCATGCGTCCGGTAATGTCAAGAAATTTACCCCCGGCGTGCCACACAGGATGCCGTTCTGCGACTTCGGAGGGCTGCGCCGGATGGGGGAGGGCCCGGACAGGGAAAACATCAAAAATATTTTTTACTTCGAGGTCATAAATGACTACATTATACATATCAGGCAAAAAGAGGATGCTCCGGATAGGGTTATATAAAGAAAAAAGGTCAATTTTTTTGAGCAGCTGGCCGATATGATAGGTGTGGTGCCATATTCAGGGATTCTCTGATCCGCCACGGTCTGAGTTATTATGTTGTAAGGGGTTAGTATATGAAATCTAAAAATACGTATAGTGTGACGATAATCGCTCTGGTTGTCGCATTTTGTCTCGGATTGGGATTCTCCGAATATGCATCAGCCCAGCAGGCCGCACCCGCCCCTGAAGCGGAAAAGGTAAAAGAGGATTTCTTTGGCGAGGAGGTCTCGGGGTGGAGGATCAGGGACTTCAAACCCTATGTGAGAGCGATACAGGATTTACAGAAGCTGAACAAGGAGTATTCTGACAACCTGTTGAAGCTTGCCATTGACGAATATTCGACGGGCCTCGATATTCTCGAGGACATGGAAAATGAAGTCGTGAAGATCAAGCAGTCCAACAAGGAAAGGAAGCACCTGAACGAGCGGTTCTACTGGCAGGAAATCGACCGGCGCAACCAGGAACAGCGTCAGATATACTACAAAAAACAGGAAGCCAAGATGAAGGCGGTGACCTATCTGACAAAATCGATTAATTTTCTCGATCAAATTCAAAACTCTGACGTGAGGCAGGAACCGCGCTTCATGAATTTCCAGAGCAGGCTTTTCCAGGTCTATGTATCAACCCAGTACGACCTTAACAACTTCATGCCCTGCATCCCGATACTTGAGCGCTACGTCACCCTTTCTGACGGCAACGCCAAAGACGTGTGGGCCTATAAATACCTGTCGAGCTGTTATGGCTACATGGAGCGGGTGCTGGGCAAATACCGCCACGCGAGCGAGGAAGAGATCAATCGCTATAAAAACAAGAAAAACAGGAGCATGCTAACGGCCGTGGAGCTGACCTACGGTCTTGAATCCCCCCACTACAAACACATGCAGGAACTCGTGGAACAGGACGAGAAGAGGAGCGAGCGGATCAACGATTTCAAATAACAACCCCGGCCTGGATGTACACAAACGCCCGGTTGACTCCGGGCGTTTGTTGTGTCTATACCCCCGACAGGGCCTTTTTTTTCGCCTTTTTCAACTCGCCGTCCATGATGAAGTGAGTCAGCCGCGGGAAGTGCCTCGCAATGGACCAGAGGAGGCGGGACTGTCCGGGCAGGATGTAAAACTTCTTTTTCAGCACCCCGTCGATGAGCTTCTTGCCCACCTGCTCCGCCGTCATGAGGCCGCCCCCTTCAGACATGATCATCACCTCCGCGGGTTTTGTCTCGTTTTCCTTCTCGAAGCCTGGCGTGTCGGTATCGGGAGGAAAGAGGATGGAGAAGCGGATGTTATGGGGCTTCAGCTCGTTGCGGAGTGATTCGGTAAGTCCCACTATCGCGTACTTTGTGGGAGAATAGGTGGCGTAGCCGGTCATCCCGAGAAACCCGAGCAACGAGGAGCAGTTAACGATATGCCCCTTTCGCTCCTTCATGTAGTGGGGGAGCATCACCAGGATCGGCGCCACCTGGCCGAAGTAATTGACCTCCATGTTTTTCCTGAAGTCGTCATAAGTAAGTTTTTCAATGTAGTTGGGATAGGCATATCCGACGAAATTCATCAGGTAGTCGGGGGTTCCATGGTTGACGATAAACTCCTCCATGGCAGGTCTCAATTCTTCCATTTTCGTTGTGTCGCATGATATGGTGGAGATCGTCTGGGTATCGTTTACGCGCGCGACGGAGAGATCGTGGGCGGTTCGATCAAGATCGGGCCTGTTTCGCGCGATGATGCAGACGCTCCCCCCCCGCGTGACGAATTCATGTGCGACCGCCCTTCCAATACCCTTTGATCCCCCCGCTATGAAAGCGGTTGTGCCGAGAAACGGTGTCTGTTTTTTACTCATCCTCGCTTTCCTCCTCTGACCAGATGGTTGACCGAATGGTATCAAGGCTCGTATCGCGGCGCTTCCGTCACCGCGCTGGTTCCGGAACAGGGGCCGCTTCTTGACATCTCTTTCGCGTAGTATGGAAAAGTTGATACCACTACCGAAACAGTGTCAATGATAAATGTTTTTCCTTGCCCGGTTCCACGGGAGAGTGTGTAACGTGATACGTGCGTACGTATCTGAGCTGCGTGTTTCCCCCGCCGGATTCCGAGAGGGTCTTCTGGCAGGGGGTGGGTGTTGCGTATATGATACGGAAGTGTGATGTTTTGAACGATTTCGGGCATGGCGGGGGTGTTTTGAAAATGACATGAATCAATCCCTGGCTGAGTCAGGTGATATGCTCCGATAAATTGTCAGGTTGGCATGTATATTGCATATATAATATATACACGAGCGGTTTTCGGGATATAGTGAATATATAAAAAAATAAAAAGTATTATTCAATAACACAATTCCCCATAGTACAAGTCGCAGGCACCACTGTTCACGATGGAATGGGTGCTTACATAGTGTAATCAAATATTTTTTCAAGGAAGATGCGATGACAGCAATGTTCACAACAAAAAAAAAGGCGCACAGCAGAAACGACGAATCTTATGAATTGAACGCCGGCACGCTACTGGAAAGTTTGGATATGAGGGCGCAGGGTAAGTCGGATTTTTTGATTTTTATGGACCTGAAAAACAGGGAATCCCGGGTATCCGCGGCGGAGGTGCGGGAAAAGGGGAGGCTTGTGGCGCGTGTTCTGATGCAGAAGGGGATGGTGAAGGATGACAAGACGGTAATCATGCTCCCCACGGGGGCGCATTTCGCCTTTGTCTATTTCGGAATATTGATGGCGGGTGGGGTTCCCGTCCCCGTAAGCCAGCCGGCGGGCACCGCGAACCTGGGGAAGTATCTCGATAACCTGATACATATAATCAAGGACTGCGACGCGAAATTCTTCATCACCTACGACAGGATCAAGGCCATCGCGGGGAGCCTGATGCAGATCCCGTCTCTCGCGGACGGCTTCATCCTTGATGACGAGATTTTCGGATCCCCCGTGCCAGAAGGGGAGGGCCCCGATTTTCCCCATGTGGTACCGGACGACCTGGCACTCATACAGTATACATCGGGCACCACCGGGAAGCCCAAGGGAGTGATGCTTTCCCACCGGAACCTTCTGCACAACATCCATGGCATTGGCGTGGCGAGCGGCATGACCCAGGATGATGTCGGCATCAGCTGGCTCCCCATGTATCACGATATGGGGCTGATCGGCGGATTCCTGAGCACCCTCTACTGGAACCTGACCCTCGTGTTGATGGCCCCCGAAGCGTTTATATTCAGGCCGATCTGGTGGCTCGAAAACATATCGAAATACCGGGTTACCATGGGCGTGGCCCCCAACTTCGGCTACCATTACTGTGTCACCAGGATAGACGATGAGAATGTGCAGAGGCTCGACCTCACTTCATGGCGCCTGGCCCTGAACGGGGCGGAACCGATAGACCGGAGCACCCTGACAAAATTCGTAGAGAAGTTCAGGAGCGCCGGACTCAGGGACGATATATTCCTTCCTGTCTACGGCATGGCGGAAAACAGCCTCGGGGCGACCTTCCCGTCGCTGGATGAGACTACTGTGATTCGCCGCTTCCGGAGAAAGGACCTCGAACTCAAACAGCGCGCCGAGGACTCGACCAGCGGCGACATGAGGGAGTACATTGATCTGGTGTCTGTTGGATTTCCTCTCCTCGGCCAGGAGATACGTGTCGCCGATGAGGGGGGAGGACACTGAACGAGCGCCAGGTGGGCGAGGTGCTGGTGAAGAGTCCCAGTTTGACCTCCGGGTATTACAAGAACCCGACGGCCACGGCGGAGACTATCCGCGACGGGTGGCTTCATACCGGCGACATGGGATTCATGCTTGACGGCATGCTCTATATTTCGGGAAGAAAGAAGGAGATGATAATAAAACGCGGCAAAAACATCTACCCCTACGACGTCGAGAGAATTGCCTCGACCGTGAAGGGGGTCAGGCTCGGTTGTATCGCGGCCTTCGATGTTCATAACGAATCACAGGGAACGGAAGACCTGGTCCTGGTGTGCGAAACTACCGAGACCGAAAAGGAAAAGCATGATGAGATCAAGCGAAGCATCCGCGAGGAGGTTCTTGCCAAGCTGGGGATCGCTCCCGACGACATCATGCTCGTACCAAAGGGGACCATCCCGAAAACCACCAGCGGGAAGGTGCAGCGAATCCTCTGCAAGAAGATCTATCTGGAGGACGATTTCATCCCGAAAAAGCACCTGAACATGCTGGTCCTCGCCAGGACGTTCATCGTGAGCCAGTTCCATCTTTTCAGAAGGCGCTTCACGAAATAACAGGGAGGGTGCGGGCCCTCGCGGGATGTGAATTATTTTCTGGGATAATGCCACAGAGGCACGGATATACTGAGAACACACTTCGCCAGAATCTCATGGTGTGATTAAGCAATAGTGTCAGATCCATTATTGCTGTTATAGCGGTACGTTTCCCACATCCCGATTATTTCTCCATGCCTCTGCGCGTCTGTGGCAAAAATCATGTATTTCTCTGTCAAAACTATTTCATGTTCCCCTACGGGGGAATAAAAAATACTGGTTGATAAATGAGGGACCGGTTGTAGCATTCGTACGCAGCTCGTACCGCGGGTTCATCAATCAAGGAGGGAATTATGGGAGTAGACTCGGAAACGATTCGGAAAGACTTTATCGCAATCATAGCCAGGCTTTCCGGCAGGAAGCCGGAGGAAATAGGGGAAGGCGATCGGTTCAGGGAGGATCTCGGTTTCGACAGCCTCAAGAGCATGGAAGCTATTTCACGGATTTCGGAATTATACGACTTCGATCCCGACCTTGACGATGTGATGGAGCTCCAGACGGTCATCGAGGTGATCGGGTATCTGGAAAAAAAACTGACATAGAGGTCATTCATTATGAGCAGGCTTATCAGCGACTCCATGAAACAGCAGGCAGCCCTGCTTTCCATGCTGAGAAAGGAGAACATATACACATACAGCCTTGAGGTGAGCTCGGCGTGCGAGAACAGGATGGTGGTCAGCGGCAGGGAGCGTATCAACTTCATTTCGAACAATTACCTCGGGTTTTCAACGCATCCGAAGGTGCGTGAGGCCGCCAGAAAAGGGCTCGAGAAATACGGCCTGGGCATCGGGGGCTCCCCCCTGGCCTGCGGCACGACGGAGATACACTACAGGCTTCAGCAGAAGATAGCGGCAATCTACGAGCAGGAGGCGTGCGTGCTGCTGGCCAGCGGCTACCAGTCCCTTCTCGGGGCGATCCAGGCCACCATCGGTCGCGGGGACGTCGCGCTCCTCGACGGCCTGGTGCACCGGAGCATCATCGACGGCGTCGCCCTCTCCGGGAGCGACAAGCGGATGTGGCTCCATAATGACATTGAGGACCTGGAGTCCCTTCTCAAAAGGGTCTCGCTCAAGCACGACCGGATGCTCGTTATCGTCGATTCCGTCTACAGCATGGACGGAGACTGGGCGAATCTTCCGGAGCTCAACAGGCTGAAACAGGCCTACGGAGCCATGCTCCTCATCGACGAGGCCCACAGTCTGGGAGTCATGGGGAAGCGGGGGTACGGCCTTCCGGACCATTTCGACCTGCCGAAGGCGCCCGACATCATCGCCGGTACCTTCTCGAAATTTGCGGGCGCGGTGGGCGGTTTCGTGGCCGGCCCGTCAGATTTCATCGATCATCTGAGGCACAATGCCTCGGCCTATATTTTCTCGGCTTCGCTTCCGCCCATGACCGCAGCCGGCGTGAGCCAGTCCTTCGACCTCCTTGACGAAGAGCCACAGTGGCGCGAGATGCTATGGGATAACATTCGTTACTTCCTTGCGGGGCTGAAAGAACTCGGGTTCGATACCGGCGATTCGCGTACGGCGGTGGTGCCGCTTTTGATCCGCGACGTAGAAAAAACAATGATCTTTAATAAGATGATTTTCGACCTGGGGATCTACGCGTCACCGATCGTGCACCCCGCAGTGCCGCCTTCGGAGTCGCGAATAAGGCTGGGCGTGATGGCAACCCATACGAAAGAGGATCTGGACAGGAGCTTCGACGTATTCGGCAGTGTAGGCAAAAAGCTGGGAATTATCCCGTGAGCATGGCGTAAAGGGCCGTCAATCAAGGTCGATCGAAGCTCCCGACATCGCTCCCACCGGGCAGGCGATCTTGCACATCCCGCAGGCGACGCACTTTTCATGATCGAAGAGGACTTCCATGGTGGCGCGGTCGATAAAGAGGGAGTCCACCCGGCACACTGAAGTGCAGGCGCCGCAGTGGATACACCGTTCCTCGTCCCGCACTATCCTGTCAACGAGGGTCTCGACCGCAACGCCTTCATCTGCAAGGTAGTCAAGACAGGCCGCGACCGATTCCTCCGTACCCCGGAGCTCAAGAATTATCCTTCCCTCGAGCTTGGGCAGAATCTTCGCCTCCAGCACGTTGAATACCACATCGAAGTCCCTGGCGAGTCTGTAGATGATCGGCTTGTACATTATTTTTTTATCGAAGATCATCAGCACGTTTTTTGATATCATGATAAGACTCCATCGGATATATCGGCCAGTTCCACCCCACCCAGTGCGAGGAGGCGGTCATGGCATATAATGAGGACCCCCGCCGCCCCGTGCCGCATTCCGAAGGCGGCGGCCTCTTGCATGTCTTCTTCGTCCGTGACCCGGTTGCATACCTCGGTGGCGAGGGCATCGGCAAGGGCCGCCGAGGGGGCGATGACCGTTGCCGCGTCCGCCCTGCCGAAGCTGAAGGAGGGACCGATCCGTGCGGAAGAGGTGCACACCCCGCAGGGAGTCAAAGAGGGATCGATCGCAAGGGCCACGCCTTTGAATGAGTGCCCCCCGGGGAACACGCTCACCCGGGAGGGACGGGTTATCTTCAGCCAGACATCGCCGCCGTTTTCAATGATGATCTCTTCGGAATACGCGGCGAGTTTCCGGCCGGTCATTTCGGCCACGGCCCCGGCGACTGCGGCCATCGGCCCGACGCCGGCCCGCTCCGATGCCTCGTACATCATTGACACGACATCGGGGCATCCGGAAAGGGGCTCGACCGGGGTGTACGATGAAAGAAAGGAGCCCTGGCGTTCGATATGCTTCCATATATCATCCCTCAGGGACCGCACGACAGGTTCCGCGATTCCTGAAAGATTGCTTCCGGCCCTGATGAAAAGGTCCGATGTCTCAACTTTCACCCGGAAGCTGCTCCATCGCTCGGTGTCCGGGCAGAGGCGGTAAAAGGGTTCAGATCTGCTCATCTTCCCTTCCATGGGGTACGGTGGGGATGGGGGTCTGGGGAATCCCGATCGTGAAGCCCTTCGTAATCCACTCGCGCAGAGCGATGGCGATCTTCCTTGCCATGGGATAGCTGGAGAGGGGAGCGGCGTTGATCGTTTTTCCCATGAACTCGATCTTTCCGCTCTTCAGCTCGGCATAGCTTACCTCGCCGAGGCTGCGGGCGATTCCCGAGGGGTAATCGTTGCCGTAATCCACCACGGGGCAGTAGATGTCGCGATCGGAACGGCCGGTAAAGCCGGCAAGATCCCTGTTGAGCATCGGTATGGGTATACCGATACCGATCATGATGGAACAACCGTATCCGGTGAAGGATGCGCCGCGGACGAAATGGGGGTCCATTTCTTTCATGTTGCCAATAACAGCGAGGGTCCCGGCTCCCTCGCGGGGGATGCCGTTGGGGCCTCGATTGCACCCGGGGGAATGCTGGGTGCCGTGCCACGCCACCGACCCGGCTGCGCCGCAGAGGAATATTTTCGTTCCCGGTCCGATGGTCCAGTAGTAGGGGTCGTTCAGGAGGGGGCTGAGCTGCCCGGCGCTCGAGTAGGTGACGTTCGCCATATCCGGTTTCAGGATTCCCATGTAGGTGTAGACGGTTTTCTGTGACAGGTTTATCGCGCAGTTGTAGTTCTGATAGGCGTTGCGGGGATTGAAGAGAATGGCCTCACGAAGGTCGTCGATGGTAATCTCGGCCTCGTACTCTTTGAGGGGATAACAGTGAGTACCGTACCCGGTCGCCCTGAGGTTTACCCTTCGCCCGGCGATCAGGTCCTCGATGACGTGGCCCCCGCCGTAGGCGAAGGTGCCAGGCGGGACCATGTTCAGCGGGTCGTTCTCCCGTACCTGAGTGGCGCCGATATAACAATCGACCGCGGCGATGCCACCGTAAGCCTCCACGTCGTTGAGCCACACCCTGGAGGCCTTAAGGCGCGGCCGTGTATGGCCGATATTGATGAAGGCCCCGGATGAGCACATGGCACCGAAGGTGCCCGTGGTGACCACATCGACCTTCCTGAATGCGCCGTCGACGCCCTCGTCAGCCACGATGGCGGGCATCTCCTCGGCGGTGACGACCACCGCGGTCCCCTTTTTTATTTTCGCGTTGATCTCTTCATAGCTTCTTTTTATTTCAATGCCGCTCATGTTTCGCTCCGGGCCCGGCTGGCATGCGTTCCTTGTCAATTGCCATGCTGCCGCGGCACTATGTGGGTTACATATAAATCCAGAAAGATTAAATCAACTGTTTTTTTATGCCGTGGTGCGATTGCGACATGGCACGGAATGCAAGGCCAGGGGATGGTTTTTCACCGGTCCGGCCCCCGTTTTTTCTCTTGCCTATCCATGGCCGGTTTGCTACAATTAGCCTGAATCGAGAGTACACACCGGAGTAAGCCATGTATAAAACAGTCCCCCTTGTCCTTATCCTTTTCCTCATCACCGGAGGCCGAGCCCAGGAACGTGCCGACGTGATTGATTCGATTACGCCGTCGTCAGCGATCTTCTTTCTGAAAACTTCGAGGATCAACACCCTTGTCAGCGCCGTTTCATTTGTCGCCGATAACCTGCTTTCCCGCGAGAGGGCGGATGCCTTCACCAGGAAGAGAAACGTCATCAGGGACAGGACGGGTGTCGATCCCCTCAATATCGAGTCCCTTGCACAGGCGGGAATCGATGTCGAGCGGGCCGCGGCCATTGCCATTTTCCCGAGTGGAGCCCGGAACGAAGAGCGAATCGCGCTTTTTATTCCGGTGTTGGATGAGAAAACCTTCCCCCTCGCCTTCGTTGAGATGCTGAGAAGAGGGGTAAAAGCGAAGGATGCGGACTTTTTCCCTGCCATCACCGAGTATCGGGGCCACAGTACACACCAGATACGACGGGACATATACACCGTCGCGTTCGAAGGAGTGTTTATCGTAGCTTCCACCGGGGAGCTACTCAGAAAAATAATCGATGTCAGGGCCGACAACGAGGGATATCTGGCCCTTGATCCCCTCTACCGGGAGTCCCTCGGCAGGGGTGATGCGCGCTATGATATACGCATATTCGCGGCAAGGGATTTTCTGAAAGAGGCTCTGCGTGAAATGAAAAATGAAGAGCCGGAGAAAAACGAGGGGGCGAAAAAAGACGGCGGTCCCTCTGCATTGATGCGAGAGCGGGCTTTTGAAGCGGGGGCCCTCATCATGACGGGATCGGATCGTGACGATTTTAACGCGGGCGCGTCCCACCTGAACGCTGTGGAGTACGCCTTCCTGGGGGTGTCGGCGCGTCCCGGCGTGCTTGATATCGACATGGGCATCAAGTTCAATGAAACAAGCGCACGTGTCAATACCTTCATAGACCTGGTAAAGACCGGTATGACCGGAAGGTCACTCCGGGTTAATGACGCGGCCGCCTACTCCTTTCTCTCCCTTGACTTTGACCGGATCGAGGAGCTGTGCAGCAAGGGCGGCCCGGGCTGCCGTTACTATGCCCGGATAAAAGAGGGGATACGGGAGGATCTGGGCATAGATTTCCAGTCCGACCTGCTGCCCCACCAGGTCGGGGTACTGAATATCGTGGCGGGACAGCCGAAGGGAGTCGGGGGAGGGTATCTCTTCTATGTGCCGATGAAGAACCCTCAGAGCGCCAGGACCATATGGGAAAAATCCAGGGCCTATCTTAAAAAGAAGCATGAGGCCGCCAGTCGATACGGAGAGGCGAAGATCGGGAATCGTGAATCCCACTGGCATATCGACTCGAAGAACCGCAGGAATTACATGGTTTACGACGAACGGGGTGTATACCTGGGTAACGACACGGACCTGATTGCGACGGCCCTTGGGTCGCCTGAAACCGCAGCACCGGGTGGGGATCGTGAATCGATCGTGAAGCAGGGGGAAGGGGTTTTTTTCCTGGCCCGCCTTAAAAAAGAAAGCTTTTTCGGCGCCCTTCTCACCCTCTACTCCTATCGAATCGAGGATATTCGCCTCCTGGTAGAGAAGATGACGGAGTGTGTCGTCACAGGTGAAAAGCGGGAGAGGTATCTTTCGCTCGATATCACCATCAAGCTCTCACGGCAACGGTAAGGCGGTGCCGGAGAAATGAAATATCTGTTCGGTCCGGTCAATTCGCGGCGACTCGGGATTTCTCTTGGCATAGATCTCGTTCCACACAAGACATGCTCGCTTAACTGCGTCTACTGCGAATGCGGCGAAGCGGCGGAATGCGTTACCGGCATCGCCGAACATGTACCGACCGACGAGGTGATAGCGGAGCTCGACGGTTATCTTGCCGGCTCTCCGCGCCTTGATATGCTCACCTTTTCCGGATCCGGGGAGCCCACCCTCCACTCAGGCATCGGAACGATTATCTCCCATATCAGGATGAACCACCCGGGCTACAGGATCGCGGTTCTGACCAACGGCACCATGCTCCGTTTTCCCGGTGTGCGCCGGTCGATCATGGACGCGGACATAGTCATTCCCTCACTGGACGCGGTGAGCCCGGAGGTCTTCGAGAGGATAGCGCGTCCGGCGGATGGCATTTCGATCGTCGAGGTGATCGACGGTCTCGTTGCCTTCAGGGGGGAGTTCCGGGGCCTCTTTATACTCGAGATTTTCATCGTGCCGGGGGTAAACGACAGCGGGAAGGAGCTCGCAAAGCTGAAGGAAGCGTGCCTCAGGATACGGCCGGACCTGATACAGCTTAACAGCCTGGACCGGCCGGGGGCGGTGGACTGGGTCCGGCCGGCGGGCCGGGAGGAGCTGGATTCCATAGCGGAATTTTTCAAGCCCCTCGATGTCGAGATAATCGGCGTCCCGGCGGGAAAGGACACGCAGCAGAGGCGCCCCGCCGACCTCGAGAAGGCGATTATCCTTCTTCTCAGGAGAAGGCCCTCCACGATTGCCGACCTGCACGCATCACTCGGGACCGATCCGGAGGAGCTTGCTAAGACACTCGAGTCGATGAGGGATTCGGGAAAACTGAGGGTGGAAAAACTCGATCGCGGCGAGTTTTTCATCGTCATATAGGGCCATGTTCCCAAGGAGCGCGGGCCGACCATCAGGGCATGTCAGGCAAGGGGTACAAGAATCGTGGCGTAGGTTTTTGTAGTTCCGTCCGTGGTAACTATAAAGTTTTTATGGGATATGTTGATGTTTTTTAAAAGGATCACCACCATCGAGAGCCCGAGGCCCATACCCTCCGCCTCGGGGTCCGGATTTTCCATGTAAAATTCCGCGATGTTGTCGTATTTCGAGGAGACCTCGATCCTCTCGCTGATCTTCTTCATCTCCTTTTCCGAAAGGGGGACGTTATTGATTACCTCAATGATCAGGTTGTTGTTGTGTATCTTGAGGTAGGTGCGGGTCGAAAGCTTATAATTTTTCGCCTTGATGCCGTATTCGAGAAGGGCCTCCTCGTTCAGCACCATCCGGATCTGTGCGACGACGGTCGCGGGATTGTCCGAAATCTTGATCTTGCCCTCATTGATGAGAATCGTCTTCGCGTTGGCCTTGGTGGCGTTGGCGATCAGCTCCTTGACGCATGAGAGGATCGGGGTGAAGAGCTCCTCCTTCCTGAAGCGCTCGAGTATCTTCGCCAGGGCGAACTTGATCTTCTCCTCCGTATCTTCCAGTGCCGAGTAGGTGACGAAGACCAGATCACTCCTGTTCTTAAGCGCCGTCATGATTTCTGTCTGATATCGTGTATCGAGCCTTTTTTTCAGCATACCGGAAGAACCCCTGCACAGGCGTTGAATTTTACGCATCCGATGAGCCGCGGGATTAAGCCCTTTGCCGTCCTGCGCGGTTTCATTATTGATATAGCTTCAAATAAATCATTGATTTTTTTCAAGCATTAATTAACTTTAACCGGAGATAATGGCCCATCCGGAGACATCACCATGATCGAGACGGTTTTCCCATCCATCCCATCCCTCGTGACACTTGCGGCGCTGGCCTTCTTTTTCGGCCTGTTGCTCTCCATCGCAATGCAGAAACTTCGGGTGGAGAAAGACCCGCGAGTACTCGAGATACTCAACGTCCTTCCAGGGGCGAACTGCGGGGCGTGCGGAATGCCCGGATGCTCTGCCTATGCCACCCGGATCGTCGAGGAAAAATTCGCTATCGACCTGTGCCCGGTGGGCGGCGGAGAAACGGTCCATGCGATAGCCCGGATAATGGATGTCGAGCCGGGGGGGGGTATGGGCGCCGTCACGGCCCGGGTCCATTGCCACGGGGGGCACGCCGAAACGGCGGGGTATTTCATCTATAACGGTCCGAAGGACTGCGACGCGGCGCACGGAGCCATGGGTGGCTTCAAGATATGCAAGTTCGGGTGTCTTGGTTTCAGTAATTGTGTAAGGTCGTGCCCCTTCGACGCCATTCACATGAACGACAACGGGATCCCCGTCGTAGATTTCGAAAAATGCACGGGGTGCGGAAAGTGCGTCAGCGCGTGCCCGCGCAGCATCATCAGCCTCGAGCCGAAAGAGAACGACATTTTCGTGACGTGCATGAACGAGGAAAAGGCCCCGGTGATGAAGAAGGGCTGCAGCGTCGGATGCATCGCGTGCAAGCTCTGCGAAAAGGCGTGCCGGCAGGCCCTTTCACAGAGGCATCCGGACAGGGACCCTTCGCAGATCGAGCTGGCTATCAGGGTCGAGAACTTCTTCGCGCATATCGACTATGACATCTGCATCCAGTGCTATCAGTGCGTCTACGTCTGCCCGGTGCCGGTGATCCATCCCATCGAGAAATCGAAGAAGCTCCAGGAGCGCCAGGCAAAGGCTGAAGGGAAGGAGAAAGAGGCCGAGAAGGTAGCCGAGGCGACATGAAAGACATCTATGAAATGAGCGGCGTCGAGCGCGCCGCCGCGCTACTGGTCGCGATGGGTCCACAGGCCGCCTCGGAAATCATGCGTCACCTCGATGAAGAGAGCATCGAAAAGCTCTCAAGGGAAATCGCGAAAATAGATCGCATGTCCCCCGAAGAAAGGGAGGACCTGATAGGCGAGTTTCTCATCGACCTCAGAAAGGAAAAGAGGAGGCTCCGGGGCGGGGAGGGCACCGCGAGGGAGATGCTTACCAGGACCTTCGGCGCGGACAGGGCCGACAGCATATTGAGCAAGTTTTCCACAGTCGATGTCGACAGGGAATTCACGGAGATGAACGAAATCGAGGACGAGGCCCTGGTGTCCTTTCTGAAAGACGAGCATCCCCAGACAGTGGCGGTGGTCCTTTCCTTTCTCGCGCCGGCGAAATCGGCGGCGGTGCTCCAATCCCTGGGTTCCGTGGCGATGAAGGAGGTCGCGGTAAGAATGGCCAGGATGGACCGCGTGGTGCCAGAGGCCGTCGCCGGGGTTGTGAAAACGATAAAGAAGAAATACCGCGATTACCAGCGAAGGAATGACGATCTTGTCACCGGAGGCCTCGACACGCTTGTCGACATACTGAAACACATGCCGGGTGACGACGAGCGGAAGATTATGGATGATATCGAGGCCGCTCTTCCGAATGTCTCGCGGCAGTTACGCGACAAGATTTTTGCCTTTGAAAACGTGGTAAATCTCAATAACGGAGAGGTGAGAATCCTGATCGACGAAATAAAGGACGACCACCTTATCGCCCTGGCTCTCAAGGGTGCGGGGGACGACGTCCGGTTCAAATTTTTACGGAACATGAGCCAGAACAGGGCCACGGACATATTGATGGAGATGAACGCGATGGGGTCGATCCGGCTTACGGAAGTTGAGGACAGCCGCAGGAAAATCGTTTCCATAATGAGGGCCCTGGACGACAACGGGGCCATTCGCCTGCGTGGCGGAGAAACCCTCGTCGAGTAGCTATTTGCTGTATATCAGGATTGTTCCGTCCTTCTCGATCCGCTGGTAAAGCCTCTTCACCGCCGTGGCGGAGTAGGTATCCTTCTTCCCCGTGTAAAGAAACATGACCGTGTTGACATAGTCGATGGTGGCCCTGATCGGGGGCAGCGACATGTTTTTTTTGACCCTTCCGATTCCGGCATGGTACGCTGCCAGGGCCAGGGGCACGTCGTTTTTAAAATAGTCAAGAAGGAACCTGAGATGGCGTACCCCTGTTTCCAGGTTTTTCGCCGGGTCGAAAGGGTCGTCGAGGGAGTAGTAGTCGGCCGTTTCCTGCATGAGCTGCATCAGGCCCATGGCACCAGCGGACGATACGGCCTCGGGATTGAAGTCCGATTCCACCCGTACGACGCACTTTACGAGCAGTGGATCGACACCGTGTCGGGCAGATATGCCCTCTATGATACCGTCGAACCTGCTGGAAAGGCCGCGCGCTTTACGCGCGGGGGCTCGTTTCGACGGTTCGACCCGGTTGTAGTATTCGATCGATCCGTCTGAATGGACCCGCTTGTAGATTTTCGCATCGCCGGGCATCCTGGCGGTGAATACAGCGGCGATGAGAGTGATGATGACGGCATAGAGGACTTTTTTCATTGGTATATCAATCCTCCCGCCTTCCTGGAAAGCGCATCGGGGACGGGTTATGGCAGGGACTCAGACGGGAATTCCCACTATCCTCCCGCATATCCCTGCAGAGTAGGGACGTCTGGTATTCTCTCGGTTACCATAAAAATATTCAACCATTAATAAGGGAACATCTAAAAATCAATTTTTGATGTTCCCTTGTGGGCACTTTCAAGGTGAAAATTAGATTTTTTCATTGGTTTTTTATAATGAAAAATCTAATTTTTTGAGGTGCCCATAAGATAAATCCTGTAAAAAAACAGGGGTGTTTGTCCTGCCTGATATTCGGGTTTTCGCCAGTTGACGGTCCTTCCGTCATGAAGTACATTCAACCAGTCAGCAGGCTGTCGAGGTAAACCTGTCGTGGTCTATGGAATGCCGAACGAGGCGAAAAAAAGGGCACCGCCGACATGGAGCGGAATGTGAAGGGTATCGTTGAAATGATCAGGGGCTTCGATGAGTGAGCCCGGCTATGCATATACAACGAGGCCGGGGGGCCTGCATGCGCATATCGATTGTATAGAAAGTGAAATTACTAGCAGTCGGGTGCTATAACACCATGCCCCTGCGCCACTATGCGACTGCCGCTGTTGATAGTGAGGGGCCCAATCGTGATAGTGTTAATGAAATCGACCGTCGTTTCAACGAGGTACACCCCTGAAGCATCGAATTCTTCGGCACAGGGCGGGGCAGCGCAGGGGGGGAGTGTCTGAACTGTTGAGGTGCACGATGAGATGGAAATGTCTTCAGCAAGCACATTCTGGCTGTAGTCTATCCCGTTGTTTGTAATCTGGATGTGCCATCCACCCAGAGTTTGAATAATATACATGCTGAAGGTGGGATCGGTACTGTTATCCTTCACGGCGATTCCCTTCAGGACAATAGTGCCCACGGGCCAGTTGGCGTAAACCGCCAGGCAATCCGAACCCGCGCAATTATATCCTGAAAGAGAACCCCCGAGAGATATTTCTTTGGATGCCAGGACCCCCCTCGGGCGGAAATCGCCCGGTTTGATGTAGCCGGGGTATGTTTTATCATCACTTTCTTTGGCGCACCCGAGAATAGAGGCGGTGATAAGAAGCGAGATAATAAAGAAAAACGGTTTCATATGGCAAGTCCTGGTGTGGAAATTACCGTCAGGCCTCCTTCGCGGCCCCGGACGTGAAGAATGCAAGGCATACGACCGATACACTGATAAGATGAATGACGGGCCTGTTTGTTTCAAAAAATATTTCATGTCCCGCAGCCGCGTCTGCCATGGATTCCCAAACACATTAATGATACCGGTTCTGATTTGTCAATCACCAATATACGCGGCGGGCTGATTTCACGCGTTCGCGGGCCGATGCGTTCGGGCCCTGCCATCAGCCATGGGGAGCCTGTACAGGATTCCCATCCCCGGTTCCCGCGTGTTACTGCGCACAATCGATTTACCTCGGCTCGATGACCGTGGTCATGCGGTCGATCATTGTGGCGCAGATGGCAGGGACGCTTCCCCTGATGTTCGACTGCATCCACAGGAGATCGCCGGTCCGGAGGTCGAGGCAGCGCACCCATGCCCTGTTGCGCAATCCATTGAAGCCGACAATCAGCAGGGTGTCGATGCCGTTGCGGGCCGCCAGTTTTTTCATGGTATCGGAACGCGTTCCGGGGTAGTCCGTGTCGTATATCCTGCGCGCTTCAACGATGCGGCCTAATGTTTCATTATAGCGGTTCCCGGTCCAGGTGCCGTGGAGAAAACGGGGATGATGAGGGTTCGAGACGATGTCATACGAGTTTTCTCTGCCGGCGAAATACTTGAAGCACTCGATACCTTCCGACGACATGCCGGAATCCAGAGAGTTGCCCTGGATAGATGCGAGCCGGTATCCTCCGCCGAGAAAGGAGACATAGAGGGTGTTGAGATCGGCTCCCTTGATATTGGTGATGACGCCGATTCGAGACCCGCGGGGAACCGCCCCCGCTATGAAAAGGTTTTCACTGCCCAGGAAGGACACCATTATACCGGTTATCCGGTCGACAAGCCTGAATATCTCGGTTTCCATCTTTCCCGTGTTGGTAAAGGAAAAAATCCTGTTCATGCCGCTCCGGTAGAGCCTGATGCTGATTGTAATCCTGTCGTTCGGGAGCAGAAGGAAACTACCATCCACGAAATAATCGGCGGAAACTGCATCCGTCAGATCGAGAAGCTCGTGTGCAGGGTACTCTTTTTTCAAACTGAGATCATGACGCGCCAGGAGCCTCTCGGCCTGCGCGGGCCGTATCACGTTCACCTGGAATATGTTGACGATCGAGGAGGCGAAGGAGTTCGGGAAAATGGTTTCGAGATAATCGTAATTCGAGTTATTTGACTTGTTCGTCAGATAACCGAATGCCATGGTAGGCGCCGCGAAGGACCGGGCTGCGAAAAAGACAATAAACAGGATCGGGACGACGATTCGTGTAAACGGCGAGACCATCACTTTCCGGTCATGCTGTCGATGAAGGCGTCAGCGATTTTTTCAGCGCTGCCGCCACCGCGATTTTCTATCCACACGATGTCATTGCTCCTGAGGTCTATGGCGCGCCCCCATGATCCTCCGACCACCGGGATCTCGAGCAGGAGGAGGTACTGTACGTTCCATCTGTTCCTCATGTCGGCGAGGACCTCCGCCTTGTTCACCTCATAACTGTAGTAATTCAATTTGAAGAGGTTGTTGTAGGTCTTCTCAAGGGAGAGGAAACCGTCGTCCTGTCCAATATAGGAGACCTTCTTGAAGTCCCTGATGTCGAACACATCATTGATGGAAAAGAAGTCGGAGGCGTTGATGGCCTTAACGTTGAACCCCCGCGCGAGAAAACGGGCCATGACGACGTTTTTTACGCGGTTGGGGGCGTCGATAATTACGGCGATCCCAGAGTTGGCCGGTATGGGCCGCGCGAGATATTTCACTGTCTTGCCGGCGCCGCAGGAAACGCCGATCAAAACCGCGCTTATCGCAATGCAGAGTGTCGATATAGCTTTCATCAGCCAACTCCTCACGGGTTCTCGTCGGGGATCAGCATACCGACTATTTCTTGTCCCCGCTTTTATCGGTTTTCTCTTCTTTCGTTGTCTTTTTCTTCTCGAGGTCGGCAATATATTTCCGGAAGCCCTCACGGTTCACCTTGCTTTCTGCCAGAAGGTCCATAATGAACTGGTTCGATTTTATCTCGAGTTTTTCCATGAAGACCTGCTGTTTCATCCAGTTGACAGCCTCGTCATTCATTGGCACACCCTTGAGCCGGTCTATGTTCCTCTTGTAGAAGTCGTTGATGTCGGCATCACCTACCTGAATTTCGTCCTTGAGTTTTATGCTCAGATAGTATGAGGATACGAACTGGAGGTCGGAAAGTTCCGATATCGTTTTCAGGTCATCTTTTACGACCGAGTCGTCGTCGAAGGCCTTGTTATACAGAAGTTTTCTGCTGACCAGAAAATCCATGAATTTATTTTTATTCAGGAGGCTAAGGCTCGGATGATTTTCAATTTCGGGATTGTCCGCCATCTTATCGACGTCTTTCTTGTCCATATTGAGCATCATTTTTGCGAACATGTAGTAATAGCGGTTGAACTCGTCTACGGTGATTTTTTCCTTGTCGATCAGCACGGCCACCTGGTCGCCTTCTTTCTTGCATGTCGACAAAAATCCGGCGGCGATGAGAATGGCCGCAACTATTGCGGTGGTTTTCAATTTCATTTCAATATTCCTTGGAGTGGTTTAAATAGACTCGGATAACTGATTAGGGATGGCCGATCAGGCAAATTGTTGCAACAATTTTTTCAGGCCGTCCACCTTTTTTTCGGTTTTCATCGACTCAGGGGAAAAGATGAGGGTTTCACGGTCTCCGGGATCAATGGCGAGGCGGCGGTCGGTTTTCATGAGTGTCACGAGCCTGGCGACGTCGACCTTCGAGGCCGCTGATATCTTTATCCGTATAGACCTCGAGTCCTCCAGTATTTCGTCAATAGCCAGGATGGATGCGATGGTGCGTATCGTTTCGATCTCAACGAGTATTCTCACCTGCTCCGGATAGGGGCCGAAACGGTCTATCATTTCCTTCTCCACCGTTGCGACCTCCTCCGCGGAATCGCACGATTCAAACCGTTTGTAAAACTCGATTTTCTGCTTTTCGTCGTTGATATACTCGTCGGGAATGTAGAAATCGGTCTTGAGGAAGAGGGGCGTGCGGAAAAGCGAGGTGACGGGCTCTCCCTTCAGGTGGCTCACGGCCTCTTCGAGCATCTGCAAATAGAGCTCGAAGCCGACTTCGAAAATGTTGCCCGATTGCTCCATGCCCAGGATATTCCCCGCTCCACGTATCTCGAGGTCCTTCATCGCAACCTTGAACCCGCTGCCCAGCTCTGAGTATTCGGCAATGACCCGCAGACGCTTCATGGCCTCCTCGGTGAGGGGACGGTGAGCCGGGTAGAAAAGGTAGGCGTAGGCCTTTCTCATGGAGCGGCCAACGCGCCCCTTGAGCTGGTAGAGCTGGGAAAGGCCGAAGGCGTCGGCGCGGTTGATGATGATGGTGTTCACGTTCGGCATGTCAAGCCCTGACTCAATTATTGAGGTGGTTACAAGAATGTCGAATTTCCGGTCGAGGAAGGCGATCATCACATCCTCCAGCTCGTGTTCGTTCATCTGTCCGTGGGCGACGGCGCAGGTCGCCTCCGGCACGAGTTCGCGGAGAAACTCGGCATGGGTATCGATGGTCTGAACCCTGTTGTGTACGTAGAAGACCTGCCCGCCGCGCTCGATTTCGTTCAGGACGGACATGCGCAGGATATCCGGGTTTTCCTCGAGCACATAGGTTTCGATCGATTGCCGGTTTTCAGGAGGGGTGAGGATGAGGGTCAGATCCCTGATGCCGGCCATCGACATGTGGAGTGTGCGCGGGATTGGCGTGGCGGAAAGGGTGAGAACGTCGACAAGTATGCGGTATTGCTTGAGTCGCTCCTTGTGGCGAACGCCGAAGCGCTGTTCCTCGTCGATGACCAGGAGTCCCAGGTTCTTTATGACGATGTCCTTCGACAGGAGGGCGTGCGTGCCGATGATGATATCGATCTTCCCCTCCCGGAGCTTCTCCCGGATGGAGGTTATCTCGGCATGGGAGCGAAAACGGGAAATCATCTCGATATCGATCGGGTAGTCTTCGAAGCGTTTTTTAAACGTGTTGAAGTGCTGCATCGCCAGGACGGTGGTGGGCACCAGTACTGCCACCTGTCGTCCGGCCATGACCGCCTTGAAGGATGCCCTGATCGCGACCTCGGTCTTGCCGAAGCCCACGTCTCCGCACACGAGACGGTCCATGGGGCGGGGGCTTTCCATGTCATCTTTCACGTCCTCGATGGCGGTTATCTGGTCGGGTGTCTCCTCGAACTCGAAGAGGGCCTCGAATTCCTCCTGCCAGAGTGTGTCCGGCGGGAACTGGAATCCCTTCATGGCACGCCGGGCGGAGTATATCTTGATCAGCTCGGCGGCGATCTCCTCCACCGATTTTTTCACTCGCTCCTTGATCCTGTTCCATGCGGATTTCTTGCCAAGGTTGTCGACGCGGGGCGGTCTTCCCTCAACGCCGATATATTTCTGGACAAGGGTGATTTGATCGAGTGAAACATAGAGCCTGTCGCCATCGGCGTATTCGATCAGGAAAAAGTCTCTCTCCACGCCCCCGGCCGTCATTCTCTCGATATTTCTGAATATACCGATGCCGTGATTGATGTGGACCACGAAGTCGCCGGGTCGGAGGTCGAGGAAGGAGTCAAGGGGACGGGACGATTTCCCCTTGAAGTCCCTTTTTTTCCTGTAGCTCTTGCCGAATATTTCGTGGTCAGTCAGGATAAGGAGCCTGGATGAGGAGATTTCCATTCCGCTCGAAAGGGGAGAGAGGAGGATGTTCATTCCTGATTCGGTGAACCGATCGAATCCGGGATCGGGATTGAATTCCGAGAGGAGGTCGCGCAGGCGACGCGCCTGTCCCTCGAACCCGGTGGTCACCACCACGCTCCATCCATCGGCCCGGCGGGCGGCGATTTCCTCGCGTACCTGCTTGATTCTTCCATGAAAGTTGGGTATGCCCCTGATCTGCCACCGGAGGGAATCCCGGGATGAGGTGAAGGTCTGGAGTCGGAGGGCACGCCGCTCCGCCTCGACGAGGGCGTCTGAATCAATCAGATCTTCGGGGGGAAGGCAGAGTGTAATGGCATGCCTTTTCCGGTACAACTCCTCGAAGGTCCTGCCGATGTGACCGTTCCTGGCGTGAAGCTCGGCCGGTTCGAAGAGGACGATCCGGGCGTCGTCGCGCAGATAGGAAAGGAGGGTGGATGTGCCCATGATGAGAGGGAACAGGTCTTCTATACCCTCCCTCTCCTCGACGCCGCCCTCTTCGCCGATGGCGGCGATGCGGTCCGGGAAATCAAGACCGCGACCCCGTGCCTCCGCAATGATCCGGGAGAGTTCCTCCCTTTCCTTTCGAAAGAGGATGATCTCCCGCCGCGGATAGATGATGACCGATTCGATGGGGGCGCGGGAAACCTGGCTGGCGAGGTCGAATTCCCGTATCGACTCAAGGGTATCGCCGAAAAAATCGAAGCGGATCGGGTTTTCATGCGACGGCGGAAAGACGTCGATGATCCCCCCCTTGACGGCGAACTGGCCGAATGTGTCCACCCGTTTTTCGCGGGAATAGCCGTAGGAGGCGAGAAGCTCAACGATATCGTCGAAAGGGTATTCGTCGCCGGTCTCGAGGGCAACACCCTTTTTCTCGAAAAATTCCGGGACGGGAATTTTTCGTATCAACGATTCCACCGTGGTCACCACCAGGGCCGGTTCGCCTCGCATGATGCGGTAGAGGGCGGTAATCCGGTCCCGCTCGGTTTTTTCCGGGGGGGAAACGAATTCATAGGGGAGGGTCTCCCACGGGGGGAAGAGAAAAAGAACGCTTTCGTCCACCATGGCCGAAAGGTCCAGGTAGGTCTCGTTCATTTCCTGGAAATGCTCGGTCACGACGATCATCTGCCCCGGCGCGTCGTGAAAGAGCGCCGCGCAGATCATGGGGAAGGAGGCCGGCGTGATCCCCTCGATCAGCGCGCCTCCGGGACCTGAGGAGAGGAGGCCCGGCAGGGGGCGGAATTCTTCGGATTCACGGTATTTATCGATAATCGGTTTCAGTATCATGGAAAACCCGGATCAACGTTTAAACACGGCGGCATTTATGCAAGAAATATTTCAATACCCGGGATCATTGTATTCATTCAAGCCCGTGCGGCGGGTCGTTCATGTCGGAACGATAAGGCATGTGGGCTAGGCGAAATGTTCCGGGGTGTAGGCGTACTCCTCAAGCAGCCGAAGGTTGTCCTGCAGTTTTTCGATTTCATTCATGGTGGTTTCAATCGACACGATGCCGTCCCTGTAGGACTGCTTTTCATGGTTGGTGGCCCATTTAGTATCATCCGAATTTCTCTCGTCGAGGAAGGACTTGAGGCCTCTGACCGATTTCTCAATCACCCTGTAGAGCGCACGGATGTTGTCAAGCATCTCGACCAGGTAGATAAAGCGCATGACCTTGCTGTTGCTGCTGGAAAGGGTCTCGATGATCGTGCGGGCCCGCTCGTCCATTTTCGCCTGGTAGTAGGTGAGTGACCTGGGATAGTTGATCAGCTCCTTCTGGTAGTTTGCCAGGTTTTCCGCGGCCTGAATTCCATCTATTTCAAGGTTCCGGAATATGTCATCGAGCTGGTTGCTTTCGGTTTTGTTCTCCTTGACTACGATATTGGAGTTCCGAATGTTCATGATGATGCCCTTGAGGCGCTCACGGTGCGTGCGAACCAGTTCCATCGTGTTTTCTATGAAGGTCTCGGGGTTGAACTCTTCCACCTCCAGAATCGCTTCCTCGACGCCCTCTTCATATCCGGACGGTTCGACCGTGTCCGATGCTTCTCCCCGGGCCTTTTTATTCTGGGAAATCATCTGGCGGTAACCCGCCGCGTTTTTTTCGTGGGTTCTGACGATTTTAATCACTTCGATTTTTCGAAGTGACTTGTTGTATTTGAGGCCGTACATGTTCCCGAGGGTGTCGACATACCGGTTGTTGAGGTCATAGACCGATATTCGTGATGTGTCGATGTCGGATATGTCATTGATTCTGATGATGACGTATTTCATGCCGCATTACAGGTCGTCTCTGGATATTTCGATCGGTTCTTTGAACTCGACGGCCACGTAGGCGTCGCCGTGGGTTGTGAACCCTGCCATTCTGCGTGCAACCTCGGTCGGGTTGTTGGCCAGAAGGCCCGTCCTTACGATATGGCCGTGGACGGCGCGTTTCGTTTTGCCGACTTTGAAATTCATCAACGCGGGGACCCCCACCGAGACCCGTTCCCCGGTAATTATCAGCACCCCGCCCCTGCTGATATCGCATATGACTCCCTTGCCCTTCAGGGGCACGCTGATATCATAATCGATTTCATCCGGGTTTCCTGAATAGTAACTGAACTTCGTCTTAATTTTGCTCGGATAGCGGGGGTATCTTCTCTTTTCGACCATAGATTCCTCTGAAAGGTCCTTTAATATGAACGGTTTATCGCATATATCCCCATGACTAAACCATTGTCATTATAGTAGAATGGGAGATTGACTCCTGTCAAGACATGTTTTGGAGATTTTCGCATTAAATTTTCACATCATTTCATTTAATGCCACGGAAAGAAAAATACCGCAAAATATCCCGGTTAGTAGAGACAAGGGAACAGGAAATCCCTTAAGGGAAAAAATTAACATCACTGTAATATTGAAACCGTTTTTTAGTTTACACGGCTTTATGTCCCTTCCATCATCGTGTACGGATACGGCAGGGTCCTCCGAAATCCGCTCCCGTGAGGTCAGTCGTCACGCGCGGCCGGCAGGCGCCGATCCTGCCAGGTGAATGATGAATATCAATACAAAATTTATTTTTGTTACCGGGGGGGTGTGCTCCTCCCTCGGCAAGGGCATATCGATCGCCTCCCTGGGGCTTCTTCTCGAGGGCCACGGGTTCCGGGTTTCCATCATCAAGATGGATCCCTATCTAAACATCGACCCGGGCACGATGAGTCCCTTTCAGCACGGAGAGGTCTACGTGACCGAAGACGGCGCGGAAACCGATCTTGATCTCGGTTACTACGAGCGCTTTACCAGCGCCGAATACTCCAGGAAAAACTCTGTCACCACCGGGCAGATATATCATACCGTTATACAGAGGGAGAGAAGGGGCGATTACCTTGGCCGCACTGTCCAGGTGATACCGCATATTACCGATGAAATAAAGAGCCGCATTTATCACGTTGCCGCGAGCTACGATCTTGACTTTGTCATGGTCGAGATTGGCGGTACGGTGGGGGACATAGAGTCCATACCGTTTCTCGAGGCGATCCGACAGGTGCGCCAGGAGCTCGGATCAAACAGGGTGCTGAATGTGCATGTGACCCTGGTGCCCACGCTCTCCGTGGCGGGGGAGCAGAAGACGAAGCCGACCCAGCATTCGGTGAAGGAGCTAATGGAGCTTGGCCTGATACCGGACATCCTCCTCTGCCGCACCGGGCTGCCCCTGACACCTGAATTGAAAAGCAAGATCGCCCTTTTCTGCAACGTATCGGAGCGGAATGTCATATCCGCGGTGGATATCGAGGGATCCATCTACGAGATCCCCTTCATGTTTCACGAAAACGAGTTCGATTCGATCGTCCTCGAGCATTTTAAAATCGACGTGCGTCCACTCTGTGTCCCTGCGTGGGACAACTTCATGGCCTCCCTCAGGAATCCCGCCAGACAGGTCAGGATCGCGGTGGTGGGCAAATACATATCCCTTCAGGACTCATACCGTTCGATCTACGAAGCGATCCTTCACGGCGCCGTCGCCAACAATGCCCGGCTCGACGTGGTGCGGATCGATTCCGAAGACCTGGAGCGTGAATGCGGCGATGTCGATGGACATTTCGCAGGCGTCGACGGCATTCTGGTGCCGGGGGGGTTCGGTGACCGCGGGATTGAAGGCAAGATTGCCGCAATATCCCACGCGCGCCGGAGCGGCATCCCTTTCTTCGGCATATGCCTCGGTCTCCAGTGTGCGGTGATCGAATTCGCCCGAAATGTCTGCGGTCTCGATGGCGCCAATTCGAAGGAGTTCGATTCATCCACGCCGGCTCCTGTGATTTCCCTCCTGGAGGATCAGGAGATCGTGCTGGAAAAGGGGGGGACCATGCGCCTCGGGGCCTATCTCTGCTCCCTCGCGCCGGGGAGCAGAGTGAGGGCCATCTACGAAGCCGACACTATCATGGAGCGCCACCGGCACCGCTATGAGTTCACCAATCATTACCGGGAACTATTCCAGCGTCACGGCATGATCTTCGGGGGGGTCCACCCGGCTGCCGATCTCGTGGAGACAATCGAGCTTCCCGACCACCCCTGGTTCATCGCCACACAGTTTCATCCCGAATTCAAATCGAGGCCCGTTGCCCCGCATCCCCTTTTCAGAGATTTCATCAGGGCCGCTATCGAAAGGAGTGGCCGGAAATAAATCGGTCCCACGCTTTTATGGTTACCGCAGAAAATCGGAATTTTCAGAAATTCAATTTTTATGGGGTCAGAGCAATTAATGGAGAATTTGATATTAATTGTAACAATATATTTGTAAAAGCATATAATTGCAGGGAATAACATTTTTAATGATCAGAGATGTGATCTCGTAATTAATTCTGATGGTAGTATGCTATAATTAAATGGAAGTCATGAACTGTTGGAGGTTGTCAAATTTCAACCTCTTACATAAATGAAATTATTAGCAGAAAAATTGTTTTTTATTCGAAGATACAATCTGGGAATGTCCGCTTTATATATATTTCTTCATATTCTAAAAGTTTTTTCACCCGATCATGGAATGTCGTGCCAAGTTGTAGGAAATATTTATGTAGAGTGATTCTAACTGGCGGCACGAAATCCTCTTCAAGATAGCATCGGATGCTGCTGAATTTGTAATCCCTTGGATCTTTTACATTTTTACTTCTAACAGGATTATATCCAATATGCCATAATATATGATGAAATAATACCTGTGGTTCGCTATGCAAATCAATTATTATATCACTAAACCGTTCATTCCAAAAAGGGCCGATTCTTCCCATCATTCGATTGTATCCTTGAGCAAATCTAGATTTTATGAATTGCATGATACGAGAGATGTTTTCCCCCCCGTTCACAACAGTTATATAAAAATGAAAGTGATTATCCATTATTGTATACCCGACAAGTTCAAAAGAATATTTATTTAGTGACATATTCAATACGCCATGCATCAATTCTTTTATTCTTTTCGGTTTCATAAGAAGTTTTTTCTCAATGCATCGAGAACGGGTATGGTATGTGGCATTTTCAATGATTCTACGCTTTTGGCGAGACATGGCTATTCATCCTCTAAAGTTCATTGGACTATATACGATTGGGTACATTAGATTGGAAAAAAAATGGGGTCAGAGTAATAATGGATTTTGAAAAAAATATCAGGGGTCAGAGCAAAAAAGTTGACTCATTTGATTCAAGAGAATAATAATAATTGAGAAAACAAACAAGGAGAGAATACAATGAGAAGATATATAAAAAAGGTGCTTGCGCCAGTCGACGGCTCAGATTCTTCAAAAAAAGCCCTCGAATTGGCCATTGTGATTGCCAAGGAGTCCCACGCAAGACTGACAGTTCTTGAGGTGGTGGAGGAATTTGGCCCATTACCAGGATTTTATGGCGCTGCGCCGGAGGGAGTGGACAGGGTCAAATGGCTATCTGAGCAACGTTTCGAAAAGGTGCATCCGATGCTTTTTGATGAAAATATAGACTGGGATCGAAAGGTATTGGAGGGATATCCGGCGGATAAGATATGTGAAGTGGCGGAAAATGACAATTATGACATTATTGTCATTGGCAGCAAAGGACGTTCGGCAATTGGTAGATTTCTGCTAGGATCAATTTCTGATAGGGTTGTCCACCATGCTCCCTGTAGCGTATGTGTGGTAAAATGACTATTGCGTATATTCAACTGTCCGCCATTGTTATTTTATTTTGGAAGAACTATAGGTATAGTAACTTTTTTCTATTCGATATTGCTTTTATTCGTTCTTCTGTATACTATTAAAGCATGGGAACAATGCGCAAACCGGCGTTCCGGTGATTCCGAATGGCAATTTCTCTCAAGACAGGTTTAAAGCAATCACAAAAACTGGCATTAACCCAGTCACTCAAGCAAGCCATTGAACTTCTACAGTTATCGAATATCGAGCTGTATGAAAGGATTTCCAGCGAACTCGTAGAAAACCCTCTAATTGAGGAGGAGCCTGTCTCCTCTTCTTCGCCATTACCGGCGGAATCCGACCTGATGATTGGTGTGACACGCAATTTGATCGGTGAGGATATGGATCTCTCACGCGATAATGAGCAACGGGCCGGTTTTGAGGACTCGAGCGATACCGGTTATACGGGGGAAGGTGACGACGACAGGAAAAGGAGTTATATCGAGAATGCGATCACCCATGAGGAGTCTCTCACCGAGCATCTCCTCTGGCAGGCACGGTTTTCTGCAGAAAATGATCGGGAAATGGAGGCTTATCAGGCTGTTATAACGAGTTTAGACGAAAATGGCTTCCTATTGCACCAACCGCCGTCCCTGCAGGACAGTGACGTGACGTCACTGGATATTCAAAAAATTATTTCCGTGATTAATTTATTTGATCCGGTGGGGTGTGCAGCGGGAAGCGTCAGGGAAAGCCTGATTGTACAGAGTAAATATTATTACCCTTCTGACGTGACATTATTACGGATTCTTGATTCATGCTTTCATCATTTTGAAAGGCTTGATTATCAAATGATTTCAAAAGAACTGAATATTCCCCTCGCGGAGGTACTGGATAAAAGCAGAATTATCCAGGGTCTTGATCCCTATCCGGGAAGACAGTATTCGACCAGGGCCATCAGATATGTCGTACCTGATATTGATGTCAAGCTGGTTGATGGAGAGATAATCGTAACGATAAATGACGACTGGATTCCCAGAATCCGTATTAATTTGTGTTATATTTTGATGTTGAAGAAAAAAAATATTGAAAAAAACCTGCGGGAATATATTCAGGACAAAATGTATTCAGCGCGCCATCTTATAAGAAACATCTCAAACCGTAGGAATACAATTTTAAGGGTTGTCGGAATGATCATGGAACGGCAGCGGGATTTTCTGGAAAGGGGACCGGGGCATTTGAAGCCCCTCACCAACAGCGAGGTGGCCGAAAAATTAAACCTGCACGAGTCAACGGTGAGTCGCGTTACCAGTGGGAAATATGTCCAGACCGTCTGGGGTGTGCAAGATTTAAAATACTTTTTCGTTTCGAGACTCAAATCGTCCGGATCTGAAGAAACTTCATCAGACGAGGTCATGCGGCTCATGCGCGATATCGTGCATAGCGAGAATGCGGAATCTCCCAGAAGCGACGAAGATATTGCACGAATAATCGGTAAAGCGGGAATTCATGTGGCGAGGCGGACGGTGGCGAAATATCGCGGGTTGCTGGGTATACCGCCTTCAAATAAAAGAAAAAAAATAAACCAAATACGGCCAGAGGAACATCAATGAATATTTCAGTAACGGGAAGACGCATGAATGTATCTGATAACCTTCGTGCATACGCGGAAAAAAAGATCAAGAAACTCAACCGCTACTTCAATCAACTTATCGACGCTCATGTTATAATTTCCGTTGAGAAGCTTGACCATATATGCGAGGTGGTTATTAACGGAGATGGCATCCAGTTTCATGGTCGGGAAAAAGCGGCCGATCTTTTTTCTGCCATTGATCTACTGCATGAGAAAATGGAAAAACAGATTCGCCGGTACAAGGAAAAACATCAAATGCATAAGGGTCCTGAAAAGGGCGATATGGCATCATTGGATTATACCAATAATGTTGGCACCATGGTAGTCCTTCGTCAGGTCAGCAACAAGCCTGTGGATAGTATTGAAGCGTTTTTACAGATGCAGGTTGACAGGAGGGATTATATCCTGTTTAAAAAAGGTGTCAGTAAAATCGATGCGGATGCTGACTATGCCAATAAAAACTATTCAATTATATTCCGTGATGAAAGCGGATTGAAGATGGTGGAAATCCCTTTTGAGATGACCGATGATGTCGAGCAGCAGGGACGGTTTATCGCCTACGAGCTCGAGGTGTTTGATAGCTCTCAGACAAGCCCGAAAATAAAATTTAAAAAGCTTGGCGACTCTGATATCAGCATGCTCACACTTCATGAGGCCATAGTAGAGATGGAGGCTTCAAAACGATACTTCATGCCGTTTTACAACACCGAATCCGACTATTTCAATATCATATTCAGGAACGGTGATTCATACGAGGTCATGGTCCCGGCCTTCTAGTAGTTTGTTCAAAAGTCGCCTCTACTCGCGATTTCAACGGAAGTTGGTCCGTTTTAATATGCGATCCGATTCGCCAGTCGGGAATGGTTCCAATGGCATGCGCCCTGCATCGCAGTACATCTGAGCGTTAGCCATGCAGGTTGAAAGGCATGGCTAATTATGGGGCTCATTGTGCCGGCAGTTGCATGAGAGTCTCCCCTCGGGGAATTTCCAGGAACGGTTTTATGGTATGAATGTTCAGGTTCGTGAATATATTCTGTCCCGGGCATGAAAAAGCAGCGTCAGAAGCACTTTGGCACAGGTTATTTTTTTGCAGATTTTCAGCGCTTCGGGCTGAGTGAACCATAGTATGGCGGTTCTCATGGATAAGAAAGTAAGAGTAAAGGATTTTTTAGAAGAAACCGGCACGATTGACCTCAGTATACGTCTGGTGGCAGGGTCATCAGGCCTTGACAGGGAGATTCGAGACGGAGATTTCAACCGACCCGGGTTGACGCTGGCGGGATTTTACGATTTTTTTGCCTATGATCGAATACAGATATTCGGCCTGGGAGAATGCGCCTACCTGAGCCAGCTTACGGAGGAACATAAGAGGGGGGTACTGGAGACGTTTTTCTCATATGATGTACTCTGCTGTATATTCACACACGATAACGAACCGGACTCAGTTTTTATCGAATTCGCCGAGAAAAAGGGTATTCCGGTTTTCGTCACCAGAAAAAATACAACAAAATTCATCACCTCGGTCGTTTACCTCCTTAACGAGGCTTTCGCCCCTACCAGAACCTTACATGGTACTTTTGTTGATGTGTATGGAATAGGGGTGCTCCTGATCGGAAAAAGTGGAGTCGGGAAAAGCGAATGCGCTCTTGAGCTTATCGAACGTGGACACCGGTTTATTGCCGATGACGTCGTTGAGATCAAGCGTGTTGATGAAGCAATACTGATGGGATGCGGATCGCCCATTCTGAAACACCACATGGAAATCCGAGGCCTGGGCATTATTAATGTGAAGGACATTTTCGGGATTCGTTCAGTTCGTGACCGAAAACAGGTCGAGCTTGTGGTTATAATGGAGGAATGGGTACAGAACAAGGAATATGATCGACTTGGCCTCGAGGAAAAAACCCATGCGATCCTCGACATCGAAGTCCCCAGCATCATGGTGCCCGTACGGCCCGGCCGCAATATTCCGATTATCGTAGAAACAGCAGCCCTGAACCAGAGACTGAAGAAGCAGGGAATATATACCGCCAGAGAGCTTGATCGCAGCATTAAGGAGTCACTGAAAAGGGAGAGCAACGAGAATGACTGAACGGGAGGTTGTCGTGAATGGCGACGCCGGGGTTCACGCGAGGCCGGCGATGATGATCGTAAAGGCGGCAATGAAATTTCCGTGCGACGTGGCACTTGTCAGGGGAAAGATGGAAGCGGATTGCAAATCGATCATGTCCGTGCTTGGTCTGGCGATCACCTCGGGATCCCGGTTGATTGTCAGGGCGAATGGCGAGGGCGAAGTGGAGGCTGTCGACTCCATCGTGGCAATGATAGAGAATAATTTCAAACTCAATGAAGAACCTTCTGAAAAAAATTAAGCTTTTACCCGAAGACGCCAGAGTGCAGGATGTCCTGTTTCTGGTGGGGATTTTCGTCTTCATTTCGATACTTATAATTGGCTTGTTCCCTGGGAAGAACGTCATGCTCGTCCAGGGCCAAGAGTTTTTCATCTATGCGGTAATGACGGTCCCTCTGGTTGCAGCCCTCTATTTCATCGTAATGTCGCTTCGTCAGAATCTCTATACGGGTGCCGATCAGATTGGATCGAGTATCCGGAACAAGATGGCCATTGCCTTCGTGTTCGTCGCGGTGCTGCCGTCTCTTCCAACAGTTCTCACCTCTAACTATCTTCTCAACCAGACACTTTCCAGCCTGATCCTTGACAAGACATCCGATGCCCTCAAAGAGGCGATCTCCATGTCAAATGAGCCTGTTGAGCAGATGAAGGATGCAATGCGGGGCGAGCTGGAATCACTCAGGTATCAGATGGAGCGTGGGAGTCTTTCACTTTCGGATCCTGGTGGGCGCCAGTTTATAAGAACAATCTATTCAATGAAGGGATTGAACGTTCTCATATATAATGTCTCTGATGGCGAAATGCGTCTTGTTTCACGTTCCGCGGCAGGTATAGAAAATCAGCTCACCGATTTTTACCGCGTCGTCGGTCCTGGCGACGGAATGAGAATCGACAAGGTCAACATTGGCGGCAACGACTATCTGGCGGGCGCTGTTCTCAATGGCGGCCATCTTCTGGCACTGTGCAGGAGGGTCCCTGACGACATCGCCATACGAGGCGAACTTTTTGAGATGTCCCTGTCAGACCACAGACGCCTCGCCAATGTCATCAATGACTTGAAAAGTAATGCCGGGCTTTACCTTTTCGGGCTCACGCTTTTCATCATTTTCATTTCGGTTCTTGTAAGCCTCTACTTATCCAAGAATATCACAAAGCCCGTGATTCAACTTTCCGACGCCACCAAGGAGCTTGCACGGGGAAATTTCGATGTCTCGCTTTCCCGGGAATCACACGACGAACTGGGATCCCTTTTCCAGTCATTCAATCAGATGGTGTACGAGCTTAACCGCAACCGGAGGATCGTATACCAGAAACAGAGGCTTGAGGCATGGCGGGAAATGGCGCGCCGTGTCGTTCATGAGATCAAGAACCCCCTTACCCCAATACGCCTTTCAGCGGAAAGGATACGGAAGAGATATATCGAACAGCATCCCGACATCAAGAATATTATCCTTTCCGGCACCGAGACGATAATCGAGGAAGTGGGAGTGTTAATGAACATATTGAGCGAATTTACCGAGTTTGCCCGTCTTCCCGAGATGAAACCGGCGAAGGCCGATATCAATACACTAATTGAAAATTGCGTACATTTGTTTTCCGGGCATGAAAATCTTATCTTTCATACAGAAATAGACAGGAAGATTCCTGAAATCTATATTGACAGAATGCTGATAAAGCAGACATTGAACAACCTGTTGCAGAATGCGGTCGATGCGGTGGGGGATTCGGGGAATATTTTTGTCAGGTCCGAGCTGATCTCCCAGAACGGAACAGGAATGGTCAGGATAACCATTCGAGATGATGGAATAGGCATTAAGGATTTCAACAAGGATAAGATTTTCCAGCCGGGATTCTCGACAAAATCCTCGGGTACGGGCCTCGGGCTTGCCATCGTACAAAAAATTATAATGGAACACCGGGGTGACATATCATGCAAATCGGAACACGACGAAGGAACTGAGTTTACCATCGACCTCCCGGTGGAATACATTGAAGGAACCTGATATGGCAAAAATACTGATTATCGACGACGAGATTAATATCATCAAGACACTCTCCTCGATTCTTCAAGACGAAGAGCATATCGTCTATACGGGAAGAACGGGTGACGAGGCGATGGAATTACTGCGGACCAACGACGTTGACCTGGCCATACTGGATGTCTGGCTTCCGGATGTGGACGGGATAGACCTCCTCGAACGCATCAAGAATCTGAATAAAGAGATCGCGGTGATCATGATTTCCGGTCATGGTTCCATCGATATAGCGGTAAAATCGACCAAGCTTGGAGCGTATGATTTCATACAGAAGCCACTCGCCATGGAGAGAGTAATCACTTCCGTCAACAACGCCCTCGAGCATATGCGACTTATAAGGGAGAATCTAAAGCTGCGGAAAGATTTTCATGTCGATGATGAGATGATTGGGAATTCCCCGAAAATCCAGGAAATACGCGACATTGTCGAGACCGCGGCGAAGACAAATGCGCGAGTCTTCATCACCGGCGACAGCGGCACAGGAAAGGAACTGGTGGCGCGGGCGATCTACTATCGATCACGGAGACTGGATAAGCCATTCGTGAAGGTGAATTGCGCTGCTATTCCGCACGAATTGATCGAAAGTGAGCTTTTCGGCCATGAAAAGGGCGCCTTTACCGGTGCGATAAACCGGCGTATGGGAAAATTCGAAATAGCCGATAACGGAACCATGTTTCTCGACGAGATATGTGACATGAGTCTGGCCGCCCAGGCGAAGGTTCTCCGGGTTCTTCAGGAAAACCAGTTCGAGCGAGTCGGAGGTAATGAAACCATCACCGTTGACGTACGGGTAATCGCCGCAACGAATCTGGACGTGAAGAAGGCTGTGGAGGAGGGAACGTTTCGGGAGGATCTTTTCTATCGTCTAAATGTAATACCCGTTCATATGCCCAATCTTGTCGAGCGGATGGACGATTTCCCGATGCTCGTGGAATATTTTCTCGAGCGCTTTTCTCATGAGCATGGTGTGGGCCTCAAGCATATCGACGAAGCGGGAATGAAGGAACTCTCCAGACACAACTGGCCCGGAAATGTTCGCGAGCTGAAAAACATGATAGAGCGGCTTAGCATTATGGTGCAGGGTGAGGTGATTGGCCGGGATGACATCCGAAAGCATATGGAATCCTATGACTACGACGATTTTATGACCAATGACGTTTCGTCTCTCAAGAAGGCCCGCGAGGATTTCGAAAAGGATTTCATAGTCAAGATACTTAAAAAAAGCGAAGGTAACGTGACGGCAGCTGCAAAGGAGCTGGGTATCGAACGGACCAATCTTCACCGAAAAATTAAGCAGTACGGTATCAACGTCGACCGTATATGAGAATTCTCACACGTCAGGGCTCGGAGGGGTGAATCGTCTACAATGGCGACATTAAGCTGACTGGTATGGAAAGGGAATCCTTGCAAAAGGAACTATCATCTCTCCTGAAAACCCCGGGACTCCGGGAGAGGGTCATTCTTTGCCGGAACGAGGAAGAACGGGATCGCCTCGAAGCATGGCTCTGCCGTGAAGAGCGGACAAGTGGTATTGTACGCGCCGATGAACTGCGTCGCATGATCGAAGAATGCAATATATGTCATGGGGCAGCTGAGAAAAAAATCGGCATCGGAAGCGGTGCGAACAGGGTAATGGTGATACTCAATTCTCCCACGCTGGTGAACATCGTCGAGAAAAAGCTCCTGAAAGGAGAATCCGTGGAGCTCATGAAAAAAATGCTCCTGGCCGCGAATATCGTCTTCGCAGACAGCTATATAACGAACCTGGTAAAATGTGAAGTGCGTAACCCGGTGCTGAGACCAAGCCAGGTCGTGACAAACTGCGAGCAACTCATCATTCGAGAAATAGAAATTGTGAAACCGCGAGTTGCCCTCGTTTTTGGCGACATCATGCCACTTCAGAGAATCATCAAGCAGAGCGGTGATCTGCTCTGGTACAATATCGAGCATCCCATTACCCTCATTAAGAACCCAGAGCTTAAGCGAGCGGCATGGAATACTCTGAAACTGATCATGGGGAAGAAGAAGGAGCTGAATCTCCAGTGATGAGATTCTTCAGCCTTCAGCGAAAGAAATCATCGCCGGAACTCAAACGAATACCCCGCACCAATCCCGACTGAAAGCTGCTGGCTTTTCAATTTATGATCGATCCGTGCGGACCATCCTGGTATGCCGCTCGCTTCGGCGACCGGTAGATAATATGACTGGTTCTGTTTTCCTTTTGCGTTTATGCTGAGAAAATTGAGACTTGCCGTGATGTATATCCTTGTGGAAAAGATGTAACGTATTTTGAGTGAGGGCATGAATGCGGTGCCTTTGCTATCCCCTTTCGATAATTTTGCCCTGAGCAGATGGTCGTCGATATCACGCCCTCTCAGGTAGGGAGAGAAGCGTATAGCGGGTGTTATCTCCAGCGATCCCCTCCCAATCCGCACCGTAAAGGTCGGGGTTATCTGCAGAGTGAACATGTAGTAGTTGATCTCGTAGGTGAGGACCTTTCCGGGTATTCTTATAAACTCCGGTGGGGCTATATAGGGGGGTGTGGAGGTATAGGCACTCCACTGTGTCACGTTACTGCATCGGTAGTAAAGGTATTGATGCGTGAACCCCGCCCCGAGCCTGAGTGAAAAGAAGGAGATAGTGAAGAGGCGGATTATCAGATCCGTGTCTGTGAATATCGCATTGAGTCGTGCGTCGCTTTCAGAATAGATCGTCTTTATCCCGGAGTAAGGGACCCAATCGCTGTCTTTCATTTTCCCAACACGGTTATGCAGGTTCTTATGTACATTGTAGTGGATGGTGATCCGGTCGATAAATGTAAGTCCCAGGTCGGCATATATCATGAATACGTCAAGGGGGAATCTGAGCTCACTAATCGGGAAATGTGTAATTCCAACTCCTTCACGGGAATATATCTTTCCTCCTATCTGGTACCTGGTATAAAAAAAAAGGCGTTCGAAACCGTTTTCCAGGTCGAACCGGAAAAGGGGAGCTCGGACCGGAGGGATTGGCGGAGGTGTCTGCTCCTGTCCCAGGGCGGGGAGGACCCCAGCGGCGACAAGAATTATGATGATTGCCAGGAGTGCCGGCCTGTTATTTTTTTTCAATTTTTTCAGCCAGTATAGACCTGACAATTCCCCCGTCAGCTGTGCCCTTCAGTTCCTTCATGATTTCTCCCATCACACGTCCGAAATCTTTTTGCGAGATATCTCCAAGGCCGGCAAGTTTCCCTGCAATATGTTTTTCGATTTCCTCTGCAGAAAGCTGCTTCGGCAGGTATTCCTCGACAATAGCCAATTCGGATGCTTCTTTATCTGCCAGATCCTGGCGATTTCCCTTCTGGAACTCCTTGATCGATTCACGGCGGCGTTTTGCTGCCCTGCTTATAACCTCCATGATCTGATCCCCGGTAAGGTCCTCGCCAGTTTTACCCTTTTCATAAGAAAAGTCCGATTTCAGCATTTTGAGGGTTTCTACCCTGATGCTGTCACCTGATTTCATGGCGCTTTTAAGATCCGTATTGATTTTATCAAGTATACTCATACTTTGGTATCCCCTTGTGATATGATGCTTCTCTTTATGACGAAATGCAGGATTTTGTCAATTATATTTTAATCCCTTCAGAGAGGATCAGAGCAGATGCATCAGATAGTTATCGGTGGCAGTACATTTATATATCGGGGGTCAGAGCAAATACTCTCCTTGGGAATGGAGAAAGACTATGTATGATAGAATTGATAGATAGTTTTCAGCTTGTCATAATTCGTGTGTTGGGGTCAGAGCAAAAAACAATGAAAACTGATTAAGAAAAGGGAAAACTCCGTCATTATGTCGCCAAATCCATTGACTTTTTCTCTGTCCTTCGGATAATGCCTTATGAATAAAGGAACAGGACAGCGATCGATCGGATCAATGGGCGAATGTACTGATATCTATGCGGACCTGTATATGCCCTATCCCCTCGACACCCTTTTCACCTATCGCGTTCCGGACGGCCTGGAAGTAGCCCCCTTCGCGCGCGTGAAGGTGAACTTCGCGGGGAGGCCTGTCACCGCCTACGTGGGGCGAGTTCATACAGAAAGACCGGAGGGGTTTAAAATCAAGGATGTTCTGGACACTATCGATACGGAACCCCTTTTCGATTCGAGGCTCATGGATCTCGCACACTACACGGCCGAGAACTATCTCTCATCAGTGGGCGAGGCCCTTGCGATGGCTCTTCCTTCGGGTGTAAGGAGTTCGAAAAGGGGTGAAGGCCCCGAGGCCAGCCGACCACCCGGAAACGTGACGCTCAACCCCGAGCAGCGCGGTGTCTACGATACCATCATGGAATCGAGGGAAGGAGGCGCTCTCAACCATCTCATATTCGGTATCACGGGTAGCGGCAAGACGGAGATTTATATAGAGGCAGCAAAGCGGATGAGGGCGCGGGGGCTTTCGGTCATCTACCTGGTTCCAGAGATATCCCTCTCGTCAATGATTTTCGAAAGGCTCCAGGCAGTGTTCGGGAGCGACCTGATCATATACCATAGCCATCTTACTCCTAACAGGCGGCTTTATAACTGGTTTCGTTTTTACAGGGGTGAAGCCGGGGTCGCCGTGGGCACGAGGTCCGCTGTTTTTCTTCAATGTCCGAAACTGGGCATGATCGTCATCGACGAGGAGCACGACGGATCATACAAGGAGCACCGCACACCCCGCTACAATGCACGCCGTATTGCCCTCTACCGGAGCAAGAAGGAGGGGGCCCTGGTAGTCATGGGTTCCGCAACTCCCGCAGTGGAGACGCTCTATGCCTGCGAGCGCGGACAGGTGACCCTGCATACGCTGAAGACGCGTTACGGGAGAGCAGTGCTGCCGGAAATTGAAATCGTCAAGATTTCCTCCACGAAGCCGGACAGGATAATATCAACTGAGTTGAAGCTCCGCACGAAGCGGGCCGTGGACGCGGGGAAGCAGGTGATCTACCTTCTTAACCGGCGGGGCTTCGCGCCCATCGTCATCTGCAACCATTGCGGCTGGACCGTCGAGTGCCCTGCGTGCAGCATCGCCATGAACTTTCACCGTGACCGGAACATGCTCTGCCACTACTGCGGCCACCGGGCGCCCGTACCTGCCGTGTGCGGAAGGTGCGGATCCGAGGAAGTCGACAAGGTAGGCTCCGGAACCCAGCGGGTGGAGGATATTATCGGCAGGGAGTTTAAGGACTATTCGATTTTCAGGCTCGACCAGGATAGCTCGCGAAAGAAAGGCACGGTGCCGGACCTGATAGGGAAGATGGACCGGGGAGAGATAGATATCCTGGTGGGTACCCAGCTAGTGGCCAAGGGTTTCGATTTTCACAACATCACCCTGGTTGGCGTGCTGTTGGCGGATATTGGAATGAACCTCCCCGATTTTCGGTCTGCGGAAAGGATCTTTGCCCTTCTTGTCCAGGTCGCCGGGCGTTCAGGAAGGGGCGATTCTCCCGGAAGGGTCATTGTCCAGACCCTTGATCCGGAAAACCCCCTCTTCCGGTTCCTGAGGAGCCAGGATTATTATGGTTTCTACCGGAACGAGCTCGAGGTGCGCAGAGCCCTCCGATACCCACCCTTTTCGAGAATTGCACGACTGCTCGCCCGGGGCGCGGATCGAGACAGGGTGGTTTCCGCAATCCGCGGTCTCGGAGAGGCGCTTTCCGGATCAATCAGGAAATCCGGGGCAGATATCAGCATACTTGGGCCCTCAGCCGCGCCCCTGGAAAAAATCGGCGGTAATTACCGTCATCACATAATTCTCAAGTCAGCAGAACTGGGAGCACTTCGGGCGGCGATCACAGAATCCCGCGGCGCCGTCAACTGGAACGATGTTTATCTGGAAATCGATATCGACCCGTACGACCTGATGTGACCCCTATTTGCGGGAGAGTTCATTGTCGATAATCCGGTCGAGTATCTCCACCGGCGGCACGCCCTCCATTTTTCTCCCGCCGATGTAGAGTGTCGGTGTCGCTTCGACTCCGAGTTCCTTCGCAAGCCTGATGTCCCTATCTAGCCGCATGGCCGTCTCCTTCGATCCCATCAGAGAGAGAAAAAGCTTCTCGTCTATGCCGCCGTGCAGCATCATTCCGCTTTTCCTGAGGGCCTGCAGGGCCGTCTCCACGGTGTAATTGAGGTGGGTGCGCCTGTAGTCCGCGAAATGGGCGATCAGGTAGTGGTCGAGTATGCCCGCTTCCGATGCGGCGATGAGGGCCCGGGAGGCAATGCAGGAATTGCGGTAGAGGGTCCTCTTCATTTCAGGATTACAGTCACTGTCTAGGGGATAGTTGAAATAGACGATCCTGATCCGGCCACGGTACTTGGAAAGGAGGTATTTCTCCATGCGGTAGAATTCATGGCAGGCGCTGCAGAGGAAGTCCGTGAAGGCCGCAATGGTCAGGGCGGCCCCGGGGTCGCCAAGGACGATACCGCTTTCCGGGAAGGTGATATTTAGGGGAGGGATACCATAAAATTCCTGTAATACGGAGTTGATTTTATCGGATGGTATTCTGCCACGTTCCGTTTTAAGCCGAAGGACATAGGACGTGGAAAATACTGCGAAAAAAAGCAGGAACATAAAGAGGATGAATGACGCGAGAAAGGCCTTCCTGTCCGGGGAGGGATTGCGTCCGGCAAGAATCTCGCGGCAGGTTGTAACCAGGTTGAACCCCTCAACGGCGCGAGCATGGCGGAACCATAGAATAAGGGCTGCGAGTACAGCGGCATTCACAAAGTAGGTGGCGATACAGAGGGCGCAGAACAGACGTGTCGCTATCAGAACGGCCCCCAGGGCCAGATCGGCGACAACGGCGGCGCCGGCGAGGGGGAGCAACAGGGCGAGTGAATGGGCATAATAGCGGTCTCCGGCGTAATCGGCGATAAGTATGATGAATACCGCCGTCAGGTGCCATAAAAGGCCCATGGCCGCGAGGGGCATGCCGAAAAGGGTGGAGTTGCCCGACAGCGCCAGGGTGAGGCAAGGATTGACGATACCGCTTCCGCAGAAGAGCGATCCCGGGCCTGAATCCGGATAATAGTGCTGCAGAAGCAGTATCGCGGATATGGCCGCTCCCACTGCCGAGAGGGCAAGGATGAGGTATACGTATTTTTTCATGATTCATTCCTTGATGATCGTGATCTTCGTTCCGCAGAGAGTGAGGTGAAATCCGCCCGTGTCCTCCTCAAGCCGTTCCATTATATGATAGAAAGGGGAGTGCTTGAAGCGCGCGTCGAGCCTGCCGTCGTGGACGCGGCAATAGAGAGTGTCGTTTCTGTATTTCAGGGTAGTCACGTCAAGGGGTTCGGAGACTCCGGTTGAGAGGTTGAGGATGATTTTTTCCCAGTCTCCGAATCCCTTGAAGCGGACTCCGGAAACGAACACCGGCGCGTCTTCAACGACGATGGGATAGGTATAGGGGCCGTAGTGGATGACGTGGATGCCGTCGCGCGTCACGTCTATCGAACGGTTGAAAAAATCGATTATCCTCGGGTTTGAGAAGGGCTCACCGTTGTGGAACCAGTTCCCGTTTTTGTCGAGCCGGATCTCGTCGATACTACCTCCACGGGTGAGAATCTCCCGCAATTCATCCGGTAGCTCCGGGTAGGTGTCGGTCATCGTTCATCCTCGTTACAGAAGTGCTTCCGTGGCGGGGAGCAGTAACGACTCCCGTGCCGTGATCAAACCCGGATCATCGGGTCGGTCAGTTTCTGGTGTTCCTCCAGGGCGAAGCGGTCCGTCATGCCCGCTATATAATCAGTCGCCGTCAGCACCACGCCGTCCTTCAGGTATCGTTTCTGGTAGTCCTCTGGAAGGGTGTCGGGGTGCCCGGTATAGATGTGAAAGAGGTCGCGGATGACTCGCTCGGCCTTGATGGTCATCCTGGCCACACGGTAATGCTGGTAGAGGCGTTCCATCAGGGTCGCTTTCATTTCGCCGGTGGCGGCCTCGATCTCAGGCGAGAATGAGATGATTTTTTCCGGAGCACGGGCTATGTCTGCGAAATTCTTAATGGAAAAGTGCTCCATTCTTTTCACGCTGTTGTCGATCAGGTCGGTTACAAGGATGTCGATTATCGCCCGGATGATGCCGTGCTGAGCCGTTTTCCGGTCCCTGTCAGTGGCGGAACGGATCTTCGTCAGGCCCATTTTCCAGAGTGACAGCTTCTTAACCTCGCTCATGCTGAGTATGCCTGATGACAGACCGTCGTCCAGGTCATGGTTGTTATAGGCGATTTCGTCCGCAAGGTCGATTATCTGGGCCTCCAGTGTTGGCATGGTTTCCGGAGAGAAGTCCCTGAAGGTGGGATGATCGTGGGCCGATGAGTGCTTGATGATTCCTTCCCGGGTCTCCCATGTGAGGTTGAGGCCGTTGAAGTCGGGATAGCGCTTCTCGAGCTCGTCCACAACGCGGAGGCTCTGCCGGTTGTGCTCGAAGCCTCCATGGTCGACAAGGAGCCGGTCAAGTTCCCGTTCGCCGGCGTGTCCGAAGGGGGTGTGTCCCAGGTCGTGCGCCAGGGCGATGCTTTCCGCCAGGTCTTCGTTTAGGCGCATTGCGCGGGCGATACTGCGGGCGATCTGCGCCACCTCGATCGTGTGGGTGAGGCGGGTCCGGTAATGGTCCCCCTCGTGGTTGATGAACACCTGTGTTTTGTACTCGAGCCGCCTGAAGGCGCGTGAGTGGATGATGCGCTCGCGGTCACGCTGGAATTCCGTGCGGTACGGATGGGGAGTTTCATCGAAGCGCCGTCCCCTTGAAGCGAAGGAATGAGCTGCATGGGGGGCGAGGTTGTATCGCTCCGCCTCCATGAGATGCGCCAGGTCGACCTTCATCGTCACTCTCGCCTCAATTCCGCCTCGTAGGCCTGCGTGGCGGCCTTTCGGTTCATCCTGATCTCTTCGTTGCCGGGGTCCTCCTCCACGCCACGCGTGAAGGCCTGGAGGGACTTTTTGTACTGCCGTTTTTTGTAATAGCATTTTCCGATATTGTTGTATGCGTCGGCGACGAGCTTGTTGTCAGGAGACCCCTTGACGACCTGGAAGAAAGTGTCCATCGCGCTGTCGTACATTTCGCGCTTCATCTGGATGATACCCAGGGCGAAGAGCGCCTCCGGGTCGCCGGGTTTCATGAGTAGGGCTTTTCTGATGGCGTTCGTCGATTTTTCGAGGTTTTCTTCATCTTTACCGGTTTTCGAGACGAGGATCGCCCTGTTAATGAGAGCCCGCCTTGCCAGGTCGGAGTTCGGATCGAGTTCGATTACCCTGTCGTAGGCCTTCATTGCGTAATCATGTTTGCCGCGCCTGTAATACATGGTGGCGATCTTGAAGTGCGGTTCCTGCATCTGTGGCCAACGCCCGACTATCCGGCGATATTCCCCCTCGGCAAGGTCGAAAAAGCCGCGCTCATAGTAGTAATCTGCGATGGCCAGGGGGGCGGCGAAGCTGTTCGGGTTGAGTTCCTCGGCCTTTTTCCATGAGGTGATCGCGAGCTCCGGCTTTCCTGCATTTTTGTAGGATATACCGAGGTCATAATAGGCGGCATCGTCCTTCGGACTTATCGATAGGGCTTTCCTGTATGCCTCGATCGCCTCGTCGAATCGCTGTGCGTCGTCCAGAATTATTCCCATGTTCAGATATGCCACCCGGGCGTTTTCCGTGGCGGGCTCGATTTCAGTTATACGCATGTAGGTGTCATACGCGTTGTCAAGCTCCCCCTTTTCATAGTGTATACGTGCGATCTGTGAAAGGATCCTGACGTTACGTTCGTTCCCCTTGCGCGCGCGTTCGAATGCATCAAGACTTTTATCGTAGTTTTTCATTGCGAGGTATTCCTCGCCGATTCTTTCCATCAACGCGGTGTCGTCCCGGGCCAGGCTTTCAGACCGGGATAGCTCCTCTCCCGCCTCTGTGGTTTTATTCTGGCGCAAATAGGCAATCCCGAGGTTGTAGTGGTTTACTGCGTCACCCGGCCTGATCGATACCGCCTCTTTCAGATATTTCTCGGCTTCGGGGTAGTTATTCCGTTCCATGTACATCACGCCGAGCCGTGAGTAGGCCTTGTGCGCGACATCCCCGATACGGTCAGCAGCCCCCGCTTTTTTAAAATACTCGGCCGCGGCGAACTCATCCCCCTTCTTTAAAAGGGCCCAGCCCATGTTGTAGAGGGCCCGGGGATTGTCCGGTGACATATTAAGTACGTCGCGGTACGCGCCGATGGCCTCGTCGTATTTTCCCGATTCCGAGTAAATATTACCCAGGAGAAGCTTAGCGTCCGGGTCCTCGGAGCCGAGGGACACCGAGCGGCGGGCAGAATCGAGCGCACTGTCCATGTCCTTCCGGTGCCGGTGCGCCAGGGAGAGGTTCTTGTGTATGTCGGGATTTTCTGCATCGTATTTGAGGGCCCTGTTGAAGAACTCCACGGCTTTGTCGTATTCGCCCTTGTCGTCGCTGATCATGCCAAGGTAGGCGAGGGCGATCGCCTTGTCGTGATCCGGCGCGTCTGACTCGACAACTTCGTTGAATTCGGTCACCGCGTCGGCGAGGTATCCGCGGGCGTAACTCTCCTTTCCCCTTACTATTCGCGGGTGGTCTGATGTCAGGGTTCCATCCCTTGCTATATGATCGAAGGTCGCATCGCCGGCGCCCTGTGAAGGCGTGAAGATGCCGGGCTTTTTGAATACGAACTGCGTGAGGATGAGAATTGTAATGATAAGAAACGCGGCGATTGAAGAGAGGATGATGATCGGTTTTTTTTCGAGGCGCCACGGGACCTTTTTTTCACCTGCATCGAGGGTAACCGCGCTGATCCTGTTTTTTTCAAGGAAGATGTCGTCCTGTTCGGGGACATTTCCGGGCGAGGCGGGATGGTTCTTTTCCTGCATCACGGGGTCTCCTCATGTTCATCTTTGATCTCATGTTTTCGTATGGCGTCGAGAACGCCGTTGATGAACTGGCCGGAGCCCTCACCGCCGTAGATTTTACCCAGCTCGATCCCCTCGTTGATAGTGACGACCACGGGGATGTCCTTGAGAAAAAGCATGGCGAAGATGGAGATCCTCAGTATCGACTTGTCCACCGAGCTCAGCCGCTCGAATTTCCAGTTTTTTGAGTACTTAACGATGAAGGGATCGATCGTTTTGATATGATCGATGGACCCCTTTATCAGAGTGACGGCGAATTCCCTGATAGGATCGGGAATAGGGTCGTCAACCCATTCGAGCCCGACGAGCTTTTCCACAGGGGCCGCTGATATTTCGTGCATATAGAGTCCCTGAAGTGCGTACTCCCGGGCTTTTCTTCTGTGGCCCATTATCCCAGCTGTTTATAGATGCTCGCCATTTCGATGGCGCTCATGGCGGCGTCGAAGCCCTTGTTGCCCGATTTCGTGCCGGCCCGCTCGATCGCCTGTTCTATCGAATCGGTGGTGAGCACCCCGAATATTACCGGGATCTTCGAAGTCATGCTTATGGCGGCCACGCCCTTCGACACCTCTGATGCCACGTAATCGAAATGAGGCGTTGAGCCCCTGATTACCGCGCCAAGGCAAATGACGGCGTCGAATTTTTTTGATTCGGCCATGAGCCGTGCCACCGGGGGTATTTCAAAGGAGCCAGGCACCCAGGCGACGGAGATGTTTTCCTCGTCCGCGTTGTTTCGCTTCAGGCAGTCGAGCGCTCCGCCAAGGAGCTTGTTGGTGATGAATTCGTTGAATCGCGATACGACGATGGCGACCTTCAGGCCGGTTGCGTCAATTTTACCTTCAATCAGTTTCATGGTTGCTGACCTGCGTGAATGTTTTTCATCAAATGGCCCCTTTTTTTCCGGAAGTCAAGCCTTTTTTAACCGGCGCCCCCATGTCGGCCTTGAATGCCTGGCCTTCACGAAGGGTGCTGCATTTTTGCTCCGATCTCGAGCAGTGCGCGGGTCTGGGGATTGAACATGATCTTGAAATGGGGCTCCCATTCCTCATCCCTGAGTCGTTGGCGCATCCTGTCCTCGTACGGTTTCCGGAGAGAGCTCTTCAGGAGCATGAATGCGCGACCGGGGTTGTCTATCCACTGGCACACCACCTGTTTGGCGCGTGAAATGAGGTCCGCCTCTTCGGCGATCTCGTCGACGATGCCGATTTCCTTCGCCATCTGTACGTCGTACATATCCCCGAAATACATCACGTCCCGGAATGTGCGGTCGCTGTTCAGCCCGAACCGGACGATTTCCGTCTGTACGATTGAGAGCCCCAGGCCGATTTTTATCTCATTCATCCCCAGCTTGATTTTGGGATGGTTTTTCACTATCCGGTAATCCGCCGCCATGGCGGTGATGAAGCCTCCCGCAACCGCGGCGCCGTTGAGCGCGGCCACCACCGGTTTTTTACAGGTGAAGAGGTTTATGTATATTTCCTCGGTCTTCCTGAAAAACGTTATTACTTCATCGAGGTCCTTGAAGCCGAGAAACATGGGCAGATCGAATCCAGATGAAAAAGTCTTCCCCGCGCCGGTTATGACAAGGCCCTTTACATCGTCGTTTTCATTCAGGTTTTGCACGATTTCACTCAGGGTGTCAACGGCCTTCTCCGTGATGGAGTTGGTCTTCCCGTTGTCAATGCTGGCGATGATGATGTTGTCTTCGATTTTCTGCTGTATCATTGTGGGTCTCCTTCGGCAAGTATGTTATTCCTATCGACGTAATGGAGTGAACGGAGCGCGCCGGGCTTCGCTCTCCACGCACTTCATGTGATCCGATAACGGCCAATTAAAGACAAGGAAAAAATCGGCGGCGCTGAATTATTTTTATGTCGATTGATCGCGCCATTCTGGTCGATAATTAATATGCGATCACGAGTATATGAAGGTGCCATGTTGAAAAAACCCCTGTTCCAATTATTCATCTGCCTGGTGCTGGCGCTTCAGCTCCCCGTATCCGCGCAGAACGGTGGCAGGGCCGAAGGGACGGACCAGGCATTCCGCGATAGCCGGATACCGGCCCTCCATGCACGGCTTGTTGCTGCCATCAAGCGACTGAAGCTCCGGCCTGACGCAGAGGGTGTCATTGTTTTCACCATGAAATCGGGGGCGAGATTCGATCCGATCGACCGTGTCTGGCAGGTCCATTCTACGAAGGCGAAGGCCACCATGGCCCAGGACCGGATCGTGAAGCTGGTATTCGAATATTATCAGTTCAACATGTCGAACAATGTCCGCGAGGAGAAAATTTTCATCAGCACGAGTCCCGATAGCGGAGACCTCCGTACACTCCAGATGAAGTATTCTTCCAATGACGGAGAAGCGATGCAGTATACCGTCGGGGATCTCCAGAAAAGCGAGTCCCAGAAGGCATTGGCAGGTCAGTATTATTCCAATTATCTGACACTTGTATTTCTCGTAGAACAATATGGCAGCAGGAGCGCCAGAAAGGAATCACAGAGGATCGACCGCACTATTCAGCTCGGTGAATAGGCCCGTCCCCCTTCCCCGCGCAGCAGGGTGTGCGGGGAGATGCCGCTTCGCCCACCCCTGACGCCTCCCGATAAAAAATTGTTGACAATGCCCCCTGTATAAAAATAGTTACCGTTGGTAGTGGCACAGGGCCTGATTCCATTTAAAGGGGACAGGGGTGTGTATGGTTCACCGGAAGCCCTGGTTTTGCCCGGTCGCGGACAATAAATGGAAAGGGGCGATTAGCTCAGTTGGTTAGAGCGCCTGCTCGACACGCAGGAGGTCACCGGTTCGAATCCAGTATCGCCCACATGTACGCGGGACAGCATTGTGCCCCCCTCTCATTCCCGGCCGGGCTTTTCGTCTTTGATATGCGCGCAGGTTGTATGGGGATTGAGATATCGCAGAGATGAACAAATATGAACCGGCGCCAGAGCGGGTTCGCGGCGCATTTGAAAGGCTTTCCCGGATTGGAATATCAACGCCATCCCCCGAATCTCTTCCCGCGCAGCATCATCCCCTGGCGCGTTTTTATCCATGAATGGCCGGCGGGGGGATAGCGGGATTATCCACGAAGGCGGCCCGGAAAGACAATCACAGGGAGTACGCATGTGAGCGACACCATCACCATCACCCTTCCCGACTCTTCGACCCTGCTGGCCGCGAAGGGCGAGACACTTTTTGGCATTGTCGGCAAGATCGGCACGTCTCTTCAAAAGGCGGCGATGGCGGCGAAGCTCGACGGCGTTGCCGTTGACCTTGCCCGGAATGTTGAGGGCAACGCCGCCCTCGAAGTGATCACGTTCGACTCTCCGGAGGGGAAGGACGTATTCTGGCACTCCGCGTCGCATCTGATGGCTCAGGCGGTCAAGCGCCTCTACCCGGACGCAAAGTTCGCTATCGGTCCCTCCATTGAGGGGGGCTTCTATTACGATATCGACATGAAAGCCGTGATTTCCCCCGAGGATCTTGAACGAATCGAAGGGGAGATGCGGAAAATCGTAGAGGAGGACATCGAGGTCCGTCGGGAGGAGATGAGCAAACACGATGCCCTCTCTCTTTTTGGTGGCGCGGGTGAGATATACAAGGTTGAAATGCTTGAAGATATGCCCGATGGCGATGTTTCGATCTATCGTCAGGGCGAGTTTTTCGATCTCTGCCGGGGTCCCCATGTGATGCGAACCTCGAAGCTGGGAGCCTTCAAGCTCCTTTCCATCGCGGGCGCCTACTGGCGGGGCGATGAGAAAAGAAAGATGCTTCAGCGGATCTACGGGACTGCCTTCCCGGATAAAAAGCGTCTCGATGCGCATCTGTCACTTCTGGAGGAGGCACGCGCGCGCGATCACCGGAAACTGGGACGCGAGCTTGATCTCTTCTCCTTCAGCAACGAGGTGGGGGCGGGTCTTCCTCTCTGGCACCCGAATGGCGCCATTCTGCGCTATATAATTGAAACCTTTTCGACGGAGGAGCACCTGAAGCGGGGCTACAAGCTTTTCAGTGTTCCCCATATCGCGAAGGCCGATCTCTACCGGACGTCGGGGCATCTCGATTACTACAGCGAAAACATGTACGCACCGATACGAATAGACGAACAGGACTATTACCTGAAACCGATGAACTGTCCTTCACAGATAAAGATTTTCACCTCCTCCATAAAGAGCTACCGGGACCTTCCATTCAGGGGCTTCGAAATGGGCACCGTCTACCGTTACGAGCGGTCAGGGGTCCTTCACGGACTCACCAGAGTGCGCGGATTCACCCAGGATGACGCCCATATATTCTGCAGCGAAGACCAGATTGAGGAGGAGATCAGGCACGTACTTGATTTCACGCTTTACATGCTCGACGTCTTCGGCTTCAGTGAGCGGAACATCTATCTCTCCACAAGGCCGGAGGATTCGGTCGGCACCGACACTAGCTGGGAACTTGCGACGTCTGCACTTCGAAACACACTCGATTCCGGCGGGATCGATTATACCGTGGACCCTGGAGAAGGGGTGTTTTACGGACCAAAAATCGACATCAAGATCAAAGACGCCCTGGGGCGGGAATGGCAGTGCAGTACCATACAGGTCGACTTCAACCTTCCCGAGCGGTTCGATGTGAATTATATAGGCAGGGACGGCGCCAAGCATCGCCCCATCATGATACACAGGGCTCTGCTCGGCTCGCTCGAGCGCTTTATCGGCATCCTGATCGAGCATTACGGCGGGAAGTTTCCGGTGTGGCTCGCCCCGGTACAGGTTGCCCTCATCAATGTGTCGGAGGACGAGGCGGATGCCGCCGAAGGAGTGCGACAGAGGCTCCTCGACAAGGGATTCAGGGCAGAGACCGACAGCCGGGACGAGTCGATGGGATACCGGGTCCGCGACGCCATCAACCGCAAGGTTCCCTATATAGGGGTGATCGGCAAGAAAGAAACCGCCGGGGGGACGGTCTCCCTCAGGAAGAGGGGCGACAACAGCTCACAGCCGATCATGGTCGAAGAACTTATAGAAATGATTAGGGCCGATCTGGAAGCAAGACGGTAAAAAACCGGTGATTCCCACAGAAAACTTGTTGATTTTCATGGACAGTGCTGGGAATTTGTAAAATGCTTTATCCAGGTGTCAGATTGTAATATCCAGGCGCCATTTCGGATCGACGATTCTTCACTCCATCGGTCCGAATGTCGTCCTGATAAAGAGCGGGGTTCAACCGCGTACCGCTATCATAATAACGCAGGGGGTTTGCAACGCTTGATAGACAAAGGAAGGCGATCATCCGGTGTAGAAAAGTTCGATAGATACAATGTTAACGAAGAAATCAAAGCGACATCCGTAAGGCTTATTCAGGACGGCGCGGAACCGATTGTCATCGCGACCGATGAGGCGCTGAAGATGGCCCGGGCAGCCGAGCTTGATCTTGTCGAAATATCGCCGAATCAGGATCCGCCGGTGGCGAAGATCATTGATTACAGCAAATTCAAGTTCGAGCAGTTAAAAAAGGCGAAAGAGGCCAAAAAAAAGCAGAAGGTAATCCATATTAAAGAGGTCAAAATGCGGCCGAATATCGATTCGCACGATTTTGACCATAAAGTGAAGCGCGCGAAGGAATTTCTCGAAAAGGGAGACAAAGTGAAATTTACCCTCATGTTTCGCGGCAGGGAAATGGTCCATCCGGAGCTCGGCTTCGAGGTGATGAAGAGGGTCAAGGAGCAGCTCGAGGAGATCGTTGTAATTGAGAGGGACATGGCTCAGGAAGGAAGGAATATTACGATGTTCGTGGCGGGCAAGGTGGGATTCGTCAAAGGGAAATAATCGGGAGAGGAGTTGAGGCAATGCCAAAGATGAAATCAAACAGCGGGGCGAAAAAGCGTTTCCGCATTACGAGGAAGGGAAAGGCGATCAGCGCCAAGGCGTATAAAAGCCATCTGCTGGAGGCCAAATCGGCGAAGAGAAAGCGCAAGCTGCGCGGAACCACGGTTAACAGCGACGCCGAGACGAACAGGATCAAGAGGATGCTTCCATACGCCTGAAAGGCGCCGTCTGACGAAACGTCCCGGAGCCGGCTGCCGCGCGAGTGGCGGCCGGAAGGGTAACAACACTTAATGATTGGTGGGAGAGTAACATCATGCCGAGAGCAACAACGGGGAAAGTGCATCGCAAGCGAAGCAGGAAGATACTGAAAGACGTCAAGGGATATATAGGCGCAAGAAGCACCATTTACCGGACGGCAAAGGACGCCAGAAGAAAGGCTCTTCAGAATTCCTATATCGACAGGCGCAGGAAAAAAAGGGAGTTCAGGGTCCTCTGGATCGTGAGGATTGGTGCGGCGGCCAGGCTGTGCGGTATTTCCTACAGCGCCTTCATGGCGGGGATGAAATCGTCCAATATCGAGATAAATCGGAAGATGCTCGCCGAAATCGCGGTCAGTGACATGAATGCCTTCCAGAAAATCGTGGAAAAGGTCAGGGAAAAGGCCGCCTGAACTCATTTCCCGATTAAGCATGAAACGCGGTAACAGGAACATCAGCGCTATCATCATAGCGCTGATCCTGTTTTTCGCCACGTCTAACGGCGCGCAGGGTCTTCCCCTCACCGAGACGATTTACATGATTCCGGAGTACAGCGTCGAGATTTTTTTCCGGGACGAGGTATGGCAGACTGATAGGTATTCCCGGAAGGACTCCGCAGGCCTCGGGTTCGGCGCAACTGACGATGTGTCATTCTGGATTCAATTCGACTACTTGAGCCAGGGCCCTTTCAAGGTTGACAGGTCGGAAATCGGCGATCTTTCCTTCAAAGGCAAATTCTATATCGGTGATTATGCGCGAAATAACATCCATCTCGGGTTCCTGATCGATCTCAGGTTTCCACTCGGGAAGAACGCCTATGCCAGCGCCACCTGGCGCAATCTCGCCCTTGGAAGGTACGAGCTGAGGCTCGGTCCTTTCGCACGATTCGACATCATACACACCCTCTTCATCCATCTTAACCTGTTCTATGTTTTTCGGGAGGGGATTTCCGAGGATTTCTGGGGAGGCTTCTATTTTAATATCGCGAAGGAGGAAACGTGGAAAAAGGTCTTCGGACTTAATCCGAAGGAAGACGGCACTTTTTTAAACGTCAACAGGATCAAGAACGACTATATGACGGTTTCGATGGCATGGAACTCGAATTATTTTTATCCTTTCGTTCCCTATATTGAATTGCGTGGTGCCTTTCGGGTGAGCAGGGCCCGGATAGATACCGGCAGTGTCCCTATCGAGGCCGCAAAATACGACTCTTTTCTCATGTCGGCTGGTATTCGCTATTTTTTCAGGGAGGCGATATACCTGGGCATCTATACAGTGCAGAATCCCCTTCGGGATTCACAGAAGGACTTTATCCAGGCCGTATACGGAATTGAGTTGAGCCTTCAGCTCTGACCCTTTCATCCGGCGCGCCTTCCCGGGCAAAGCCTCTTCCCGCCATGGTGCCAGCCCTTCCATGCAATCCTACGTCCGGACGTCGTTCCTACACTGGAATCGGAAGAACGGCGACAGGGCCCGCCCGGAGCGGCGGAAATATGGCTTGACGGAATTTCTTTCTTTTAGTATCTATGAAGGGTATGTAGCCGTCGCGGAGCCCTGGCGCGGGCTATTATTGTGTAATGCCAGTCCAGCGTCGTGCCGAAAATAGAACTAAACAGGGTTACTTCCCGCGATCGATACAGGCGATCCGATCCGGGGATAGGGAGGTAGAAACGATGATTTCCATGCAGCAACTCGAAGAGCTTGAAAACCGTGTGGTAAAAGCCCTTCAACTGATAGGTGATTTACGTACAGAAAATTCCAAGCTTGAAAACGAGAATGAAGACCTTAAAGGCGACCTGGAGGAAACCAGGTTGAGCCTCGAGGAAAAGGAACAGGAGATAGAGAAAATCAGGCGGGAGCTGGACGAAGCAACCAGGGAACTCGATGAACTGCACGCCAAGGAAGAGGTGCTGGAGAAGAAGGTAATCGGCCTCCTCGGGAAGCTGGACGATCTCTCTTCAGGCAGCGGCATCCCCTCGGGCGACAGAATCGAGAAAAAGAGCCTCGGTTCCGCCACGCCTGCATCTCTTCGTGAACGGAAGAGGGGTGCCAGATCAGCCAGGGTGGAAGACTCGCTTCTGCTCGATGATTTAGATGATGGATTCGGCGTGGACGATATCAGGGTGGAAACAGTGGAGAAGAAGAAAAAGCCCGATATGGACGATGACGAAGATATTATCATTATCGACGACGATGGCGATCTCTCCTCGAAAGACAGCGGCGGCGTCGCCCTGGAAACCGTAACGGAGAGCGATGACGATATCATTCTCCTCGACGAGGAGGATGAGGAGATCGTCATAGATGATATAGACAGGGACTCTATTATAATTGACGAGGATGAAATCGTCCCGAAGAAGAAGGACAGGAGCAAGGATAGTGACGATGAGTTCCTCATCATTGAGGATGATTGAGCAATAAAGAGGGTGTACCATGCAAGGCAGCAGCGTAAAAGTGACTATTTTCGGCCAAACATACACCATACATGGCGATGCTCCCCGCGACTATATACTCCAGCTTGCCGAGTACCTTAACGCCAAGATGGAGGAGGTCGGGGCCGGCGGGGCAGTGACAAATCCGGCCCAGGCGGCCATTCTCGCGGCGCTCAACGTCGCCGACGAGTATTTCCAGCTGAAGAAAATTAAGACCGGCTCTGACAGCGAGGTGGAACGGCGGGCAATGGCGCTGATCTCGATGCTCGACCAGGGGCTTATCGGCGATGTGTTTTCGAGGCCATCGCAGCCGACGAGGAACTGACGCCCCGTTACCCCATCGGGGAGTGAGTATCTACGCCGCTTTATCGCCATTCCGCTCACCGGCCCGCAGGAGGGTCCTTCGGCGTACCCCTGACTGAATTGATTTCATGCCCGGATTTACTTTTTATATCGCCCTATAAAAAATGCTTGAAATGTACGGCTTTTATTTTAGATTACATTGGTGCTATTGAGCGAGGTTACGGCGTTTTACTGAAGTAAGTAGTGATTATTTCTTCGCCTTCGCAATGCCGGAGATTGTGCAAAGAGGTTCCAGGTGCCGATCGCTTCGTTTCCCGGACATCTTTCCTTCTCCGATAGTACTCTGTATATCATGGGTTGCAGGTAGCGCGATATGAATTTAAACGAACTGATCAAGAACCAGAACGGTCTGGCTGACGCGGTCGAGGGAGAGGAAGAGGTAAACGCCGCCGAGGGCGCCATCATTCAATTGGTCAGTTTCGTTCTTGAGGATGTTGAATACGGCATCGACATCCTTGCCGTTCATGAGATACTCCGTTTCCCGGAAATGACCAGGGTGCCGAACACGCCCGCCTTCATCATCGGGGTCATCAATCTTCGCGGCAACGTCATTCCCGTCGTGGACGTGCGAAGGCGTTTTGGTTTCTCCCGGGCGAAGGTGACGGACCTGACCAGGATCATTGTCATCGAGACGGTCGACAAGCTTGTGGGACTGATGGTGGACAACGTCCACCAGGTGGTCAGAATATCCCACAGTAACGTCGACCCACCGTCTGAGCTGATCGAAGGGGTGTCGGAGCTCTATATATGGGGGATAGGGAGACTCAAGGACCGCCTGATCGTCATCCTGAACCTGTCGAATATCCTGTTTCTTGAAGAAGACAAGGAGTAGGGCGATGATCACGGGACAACGGTTTTTTTCGGTCTGTCATTCGAAATAGCGGGGTTGCGATATGGCATTTACTCTCGGAGAGTATCAGGATATTTTCCTGGAAGAAGCGGATGAACAGCTTCAGGAACTCAACCAGAACCTTCTCGAACTGGAAAAGAACCCGGAGAACCTTGATATTATCAATAATATATTCCGCGCCGCACATTCCCTGAAAAGCTCGGCCGCCTTCGTTGGCCTGAACGAACTGAGCGATCTCGCCCACATGATGGAAAATCTTCTCCAGGGAATTCGCGACGGAAGCATGGGCATTACACCGGAAATAGTGGATGTCATATTCAAGTGCTTCGACGAAATACACAATGTCATCGACACCATATCATCGGGCGAGAAGCCCGAACAGGACCTTCAGTGGCTTATCGACGATATACAGGCGATTTGCGATAAAACAGCACCTGCCACAGGGGGTAAAAGATCAAGGAGGAGGGCCTCGTCGAATTCCGGGGAAATGAATTCATCGGCCGCATCGATGCTGGACGCGGAGGCGAGGAAGGCGATACGGCGTGGCCTCGAGTCGGGGAACTCATGCTGCGAGGTAACCGTCTACATCGACCGGAAGGCACAGATGAAATGGGTCAAGGCCCAGCTGGTGCTGAACAATCTTGAAAAGATCGGCGATATCGTTGCCACATACCCATCGATCGAGGATTTGAGCGATGATGAGATGAATAACGTGGTGAAGATAGTAATGCTCACCGATTCCTCGAATGATGAACTCAGACGCGCCGCGGATGTCGATCTCGTGCAGCGCATCGATCTCCGCACTGTTCAGATAACGAAAAAAGACGACAAGATGGTCCTTAAATTCGGAGAAACCGAAAGCTATACCGACCATGAGTCTTCCGTCTCTTCGGAAAGAGAACCCGTATCCGTTATCCTTGACGATGTCTCCGATGCGGATGTCACGGTGGGAATCGCCGACGAGGACGAAGAATACCAGGAGGTGATCGGGGAGGAGCATACGTTGATGCGGGTCGGGGAAAGAACGGACCAGGACCGAAAAAAAATATCCGTTCTCAAGACCGTAAAGGTATCAATCGACAAGCTGGATCTTCTGCTCAACAACGTGGGGGAGCTCGTCATCGCCAATTCGGGCTTTTACAAGCTTTACGAGGAGATGAGGAAGATAAGCGAGGAAAAATCCCTCATCAGCGAGTTCAAGAGCCGCATGGAGCAGATGTCGCGAATTGCGAAGGACCTGCAGAGCGGTATCATGAAGACCAGGATGGTACCGGTGGGCCAGGTGTTGAACAGGTTCAGTCGGCTTGTCCGGGATCTGGCGAAGGAGTTCAACAAGAATGCGAACCTCATGATCAAGGGCGAGGAAACGGAGCTCGACAAAAAGGTTATTGATTCGATCGGAGAACCCCTCCTTCATCTTCTGCGAAACGCCGTGGATCATGGGATCGAGACTGCCCAGGAGCGGGAGAAGCTCGGGAAACCGTCCGTTGCGCAGATTACCTTGAACGCCTACCAGAGCGGCAATCAGATCTTCATCGAGGTGAGTGACGACGGTCGCGGATTGAATATCGACCAAATAAAAAGAAAGGCGGTTCAGACGGGTCTTGCGACGCCCGAGATGATCGCGGCGATGGACAATAACGACATATATGATTTCATATTCACCCCCGGGTTTTCAACGGCGGATAAAGTCACTGACATATCGGGCCGCGGCGTGGGCATGAACGTGGTCAGGGAGATCGTGAACGAGCTGAACGGGTCGGTTGCCATCGAAACCGAATGGGGGATGGGCACCCGCTTCGTCCTCTCCTTCCCCATCACGCTCGCGATCATACCCGCGATCATGGTGAAGGTTCGCAAAGAGATGTACGCCATTCCTCTTTCGGACGTCATCGAGACCATCAAGATCGCGCAATCGGAAATTACCACCATTGAAGGTCACGAGGTGATCAATTTACGCGGGGAGATCCTCTCGCTTCTTCGGCTCTCGCATTTTATAAAACTGGACAGCGAGCTCGGCCCTGACGACAAAATGCCGGTCGTGGTGGTCGGTTTCGGCAACCGGAAAATTGGTCTCATCGTGGACCACCTTGAGGGGAAACAGGAAATCGTCATTAAATCCCTTGAACAGAATTATAAAACAGTCGAGGGCCTCGCGGGGGCCTCGATCCTGGGTGACGGAAGCATTTGCCTGATCCTCGATATATCCTCCATGATCAACAGGGTTATCGCGGAACAGGATAGGATTTCCCGGCATGAAAAAAAGCGCATTGTTGAGTTGGAAGAGGCCGAAATAGAGGAGATTGTTCCGAAGGAAGAGGAGCCTCCGGCGAGACAGGTGTCCCGTGACGATGCGGCGGACCGAAAGGTCCGGGAAAGGGAGTTGGCCGGGGCCACTACTGCGCTTCGAAAGCCGGAAGAGAAGAAAAGCGATTCAGTGGTCAGGGTATTTGCTGAACCTGAGTCCCTTCGGGACATGGAAAAAGGGGCAGGCGGGCTCGACGAAAAGATAGAGACAAGGGTGCATCGGGCCCTGGATGATTTCAGAAAGGAACTGAGGGAAAGCATTAAGTCGACGGCCGAGAGCGGAACGCCTTCGGACCATATCGCCAGTTCCCTTGATCTCTCGAGGGAAGATCTGAATGAATTCCAGCTCATCGCGAACATCGGGGCGGCCAACGCGGCGGAGTCGCTTTCCAAGATACTGAAAAAGCAGATTGACCTGTCGATACCCGAAGTGAGCCTCATGCCCATAGAGCAGATTCCTAAGCATATCGGCGATATCGACAGTGTGTATATGGGGATCATGATGCCCGTACTCGGCGACTCACGGGGCACGGTCCTTTTTATATTCAAAGAAGATATCGGCTATGACGTCATAGATCTGCTTTACGGCAAGGGCACGAGCAAAACTCACGAACTCACCGAGGATGGGGAGTCAGCCCTTCAGGAGCTTACGAACATCGTCGGTTCATCCGTTATAAACGTGTTTTCGGAAAAAACGGGACTTGTGATACGGGCGGGTCTGCCCACCATCGTTCACGATTTCCTTCAGTCGGTAATCGACTCCATCCTTGTCCTCCACAATATGATGAACGATTATGCCATCGTCATGGACACGGCCTTCTATTTTGAGAATGACAGGATAATCGGGAACCTGCTTCTCCTGCCTGAGGCCGATTCGTTAAAAATCATCGTTGAACGCATGAGGTCGAATGTCGGGTGAAATCAGAGTACTGGTGGTCGATGATTCGTCGCTGGTAAGAAAGATCATAACCGACATACTGCAGAGCGACCCGCAGATAAAGGTCGTCGGAACGGCCGATAACGGGGAGGCCGCCGTGCGGTTGAACGACGAGCTCGAACCGGATGTCATCACCATGGACATCGAGATGCCGGTCCTTGACGGTCTTTCAGCTCTTAGAAGAATCATCGCTACCAATCCTAAACCGGTCATCATGATGAGTGTCTTCACCCAGCACGGGGCCGAGGAAACCTTCCGTGCCCTTGAATATGGCGCGGTGGACTTCATCCCGAAACCTTCTTCCATGCTGTCGATTTCGGTCAGCGAAATCGGTGAACTCTTGAGGAGCAAGGTGCGATCGGTGTACAGGTCGCACGGCGGGGAGGCGATTTTCCCGGCGGGTAAACATGGCGCGGTGTTGCATAAGATACGTGAACGCGTGTTTAAGGCGGGAGATGTAAGTTCCCGCATAGTCGGGATTGGCACCTCGACGGGAGGTCCGGCGGCTCTTATCCAGCTATTCACGTCCCTTCCCATGCATTTTCCCTCGTCGATACTGGTGGTGCAGCATATGCCAGAAGGATTCACCCGCGCCTTTGCCGAGCGTCTCGACCTTATCTCGAACCTCAATGTGAAGGAAGCCGAGGACATGGACCCGATCATGCCGGGATGTGGCTATGTCGCGCCGGGTGATTACCATATCGCGGTCGAAACAAAGGAGGGGCGGCATGTGATCCGGGTATTCAAGGAAGACAAGGTGTCCGGTCACCGTCCATCCATAGACGTACTCTTCAACTCGATGGCGGCGGTCATAGGCGGAGAAACAGTGGCAGTCATAATGACGGGAATGGGAAGGGACGGGGCGGCGGGCATCGCGAGGGTCAAGGACATGGGGGGGCGCACCATTGCCCAAAACGAGGAAACGTCGGTAGTATACGGTATGAACAGAGTGGCGGTGGAGAAAGGGAAGGTTGATGATATTCTCCCTTTATCGGAAATTCCAAAAAAAATTGTTGAATATATATAACATAATGCTTTAATATGACCGTAATAAACATCGCAAGGAAGCATGCGACCTTTTTTTGTTGATTTTTATTATTCATTGCAATTCAACCGATATGTATTCTTATTTGACATTGCATATCGCAGCCTTAGTCGATCAGGCCTTAATGATGAATCGGTAAACGGAGTAGGTTCATGGCGACCATTTTGATAGTTGATGACGCGAAATTCATGAGAACTCTCGTCAAGGACGCGCTGGTTCCTGCGGGGCATGAGATAATCGGCGAGGCTGAAAACGGAAACGAGGCCATAGTATTATATAAGAAATTAAAGCCCGACCTTGTCACCATGGATATCACCATGAGGGAAAAGGACGGGATCGAGGCAGCTGAGGAGATTTTGCGTACGGACTCCAATGCCCGCATAATAATGGTCACTGCCCTTGGCCAGGAAAACCTGTTAACGAAGGCCATCAAACTCGGCGTGAGGGACTTTGTCGTCAAACCCTTTCCCCCGGAGCGCCTCCAGAAAGCTGCCGAGAAGGCACTGTCATAAAAAACCGGTTGACAGGCTTCCCGCCACCTGTATAAAAAAACCCTCCTGTTATGAGGGCTTTTTTTTTAAATCCGCCCAGGGGGCGTCACGGTCCTTTCGACGGGAACATTTGCGAACGGGACGCCGGGTGCCGCTATATATGAGTGAAATTGACAACATGAATGAAATGACGTCTGAAGGCGAGGACGAACCGCGACCCATTCTTCACATTGATAATTTCGACGGTCCCCTTGATCTTTTATGGGATCTGATCAAAAAGGCGAAGATCGATGTGACGGAAGTTTCCATATCGGATATCACCGAACAGTACATGGAATACCTGAAGCTGATGGAGCGGCTGAACGTACGAGTCGCGACCGATTTCATACGAATGGCATCGGAACTTATATTCTACAAGAGCTGTGCGCTGCTCCCATCGTCCCAGATCGAAGATGAATATTTCGTTCCTCCGCTTCCCCCCCAACTCGTACAAAAGCTCCTTGAATTCAAAAAGTTTCAGATAGCGTCACGAAGGCTTCTCGAGGAATATGAGGCCCGCGCGGATAGTTTTCAAAGGGAGAACCTTCTGGAAGAAATTATCGAGATAGACGATTTCGGGGACGTGTCCCTTTTCGACCTTCTGAGGGCCTTCGCGGGAGTGATGGAAACCCAGAGGGCCGAGGAAGAAAGGGAAATTGTGTTTGACGAGATCCTCGTCAGCGACAGGATTGAGCACATTCAAAAACTGCTTTTGGAAAAAGAGGTGGTTCATTTCCCCGACATTTTCACCGTACAACCGTCGCGGATTGAGATCGTGGTGACCTTTATGGCGATCCTTGAAATGGCGAAGACCAGGCTGATAAAGCTTCTTCAGCACAAGGTATTCGGGGTCATCAGGATAGTCAAATATCACGCGGCCTCGTCCTGACGGGACAGGCCGTGAGAAGAATGCACGGGAAGAAGTAATCAATAAACGCCTATGACGCTATACGCGCCGGGCAGAAAAGTACCCGAGGTGGCATGACAGCGATACAGGACGATGTCGTGGATGTTCAGGTCCCCGACGCCGGTTCAAACGAAGCCCATGACGGTGACGATGTTACGATCAAGGGACTTCTCGAGGCCGTGCTTTTTTTGAGCAACGAGCCGGTTCCGTTATCCTTTTTCGTGAAGCATTTCTCGATTGACCCGACTCACGCGAAGATCATACTCGATTCGATCGTTGACGAATACGATGAACGAGACGGCGGAATCAAGCTTCAGGAAATTGCGAAGGGCTATCAGTTTGTGACGAATCCCCGTTACGCCGAGCAGATACGCGGCGTTATGGGTGTGCGCAAACGCGAGGGCATGTCGAAGAGCATGCTTGAAACACTCGCCATCATCGCCTACAAACAGCCGATCGTCCTTGCCGAGATTGACGAACTTCGGGGGGTGTCAACACGCGCAATGGTGGTGAAACTGATGGAGCGCAGTCTGGTGAAACCGGTGGGAAGAAAGGAGATACCGGGACGTCCCCTTTCCTACGGCACCACCAATGAATTTCTGCGCTGTTTCGGTCTTAACAGGCTCTCCGACCTTCCGAAGATATCAGAGATCAAGGAATTCTCAGTAAACTGGGATGAATGACATGGATGAAATCGCGCGGCTCGACAGGGAGATACTCCGACTGATTTCGCACCGCGCCACGCTCTACGTGGATGCCCTCAGGGAGCGTCCCGACGCCGATGCCTTCGATCCGGAGCATCGCGGCCTGACCTTCAGGATGATAGAGGAGTGCGACACGGACCCCCTCGGCACCGACCTCATGAAAAGGATATATATCGAGATCCTCTCAGGCTGCCTCGCAGCGGTCTCGCCGGTCACTGTCGCTTTTCTGGGCCCGGAGGGAACCTTCACGGGCATAGCGGTCAGGGTGTTTCTCGGGGAATCGATCGTGCCGCTTCCTCAGCGCACCATCCAGGACGTGTTCCGTCAGGTAGAAGCGGGGGATGCGCGGTTCGGGGTGGTGCCCGTCGAGAACAGCACCGAGGGCTCCGTAACCTACACGCTGGACGAGCTGGTGGAAACGAAACTTCAAATACTTTCGGAACGATATGTCAGAATCACATATAGTCTTCTTTCCAGGGAGACCGAACTATCGTCAGTGCGCACGGTATACAGCCATCCCCAGACCCTCGGCCAGTGCAAGGGATGGCTCCGGGCGAACCTTCCCGGCGCCACGATGGTGAGCGTCGACTCGACCTCTCTGGCGGCTGAGATCGCGTCAGGGGAGGGGAGCACGGCGGCGATCGCTTCGTCCCACGCCGCCGCGTTATACGGTCTGAACACGCTGGGGACAATGATCGAGGATTCCCGGCAGAATTACACCAGGTTTTTTCTCATGGGTACGGGCACGCCGGGGCCCACCGGCAATGACAAGACATCGATCGTATGCGCGGTAAGGGACAGGCCGGGAGCGCTGCTCGACCTTCTGACTCCCTTCAGCGGCGCCGGAATTAATATGATGAAAATCGAATCCAGGCCGGATAAAAAGAAGATATGGGAATATAATTTTTTCATTGATTTCCAGGGTCATCGCGAGGACGTCGCGGTAAGGGAGGCCATCGAGATGATGAAACGGGAGGCGATTTTCCTCAAGGTTCTTGGCTCCTACCCGGCGGGGGGATGACAGGGCTCCCGGGCGTCCTTCTGGGGCGCTCCGGGGCGATAATTGCGGAGGGGTATGTTCCAACAAATCGCGGTATTCGGACTGGGTCTTCTTGGTGGTTCTGTGTGCAGGGGCCTGAAGGGAAAGAATCCGGGAACGCACATAGCAGCATACGGTAGAAGCGAGGCGAAGCTCTCCCCCGCACTCCGGGACGGATGCGTGGATTCGATCGGGAGCATTGAATCCGCGTCCATGCGGGGAGTTGATCTTGCGCTGGTGTCGACACCCGTCGATACGTCAATCGAAATCATCACACGAGTCCTCTCGGATTCCAACCTCGGTCCCGACGCCCTGGTCATTGATGTCGGCAGCGTAAAAGAGGGGGTCGTACGGTCAATCATCTCACATGACAGGGCCGCGCAATTTATCGGATGCCATCCGATGGCGGGGTCGGAAAAAATGGGATACGAACACAGTCGTGCGGACCTTTTCAACGGCGCATCCGTCATCATTACGCCCCATGCCAAGAACAGGGAGAGCGACATAGAAGTGGTGCGACGGTTCTGGGAGTCCCTGGACGCGGTTACCGCGATCGTTGCTCCTGACGAACATGATCGTATCGTCGCCTACACGAGCCATCTGCCCCACATGGTCGCAGCCGCCATCGTCAAGGTTGTCGATGATTTCCGACTGAAGGGGCGCATCCCTTCCAGGATGGACATTTTTCTCGGTAGCGGTTTCAGGGACACGACCCGCATTGCTTCCGGTTCTCCGGAGATGTGGAGGGACATTTCCGCCCAAAACAGGGGCAATATCATTTCCGCGATCGATCGCATGATCGGGGAGATGGTCGCCATCAAGGGCCTTATGGCGGAGGAACGATCAAGTTCGAATGCGGTCCATGATTATCTTGAAGAGGCGAAACGTGCCAGGGACGGGCTTTCATGAAAAAGGTGATCGTGGCAGTGGACGGCCCGGCAGGATCGGGGAAGAGCAGCGTGTCAAGGGAGGTCGCCGCCGATATCGGTCTCAAATACATCGATTCGGGCGCGATTTACCGGGCTATCACCTGGTATGTACTTGCCCGTGACGGCGCGATCGGACCCGGTTTCATCTTTACTTCCGACATAGCCGGGATGGAAATCAGGCAGGTTTTTCTTCCCGACCGCACGTGCCGAACCTTCGTCGATGGCAGGGACATCTCGTCGCTCATTCGCGACGAGATGATCGCCGGGAGCATCGGAATAGTATCCGACAACCGCGAGGTAAGGGAACACGTAAATGACCTTCTGCGCGGATGGGCAAGGGAGGATTCGATCATTATGGATGGACGCGACATAGGTTCCGTGGTATTTCCTTCAGCAAACGTGAAAATATACCTGGATGCTTCAACGGAGGTGAGGGCCCTGAGGCGCATTAATGAGTACAGAGAATTGGGAAAAAATGTTGACGAAAAACAAATCAAAAAACAGATTATACTGCGGGATGAACAGGATGCCCGACGTCCCTTTGGCGCGTTGATTCGGGCGTCTGACGCTCTCTATCTGGACACGACCCGCATGACGATGGATCAGGTGATAGCCCTGATCAAAGAAGAGATCACAACCAGGATGGACAAACATGGAGCCCCTCTCCAGTGAAATAAACGAAAACATTGACATGAAACATGTCGCGGACACAACCGGAGACGAAATTCTTCCGGGAATGATCGTTCAGGGTGAAATAGTCAACCTGGATCAGGAATATGCGTACGTGAACGTCGGTACAAAGAATGACGGCAGGATACCGATCCAGGAGTTCGACGAGCCCCCGGCACTGGGAACCGTGCTGCCGGTCATGCTCGTTAACAGCAGAACGGTCGACGGTATGCACCAGTTTTCGGCCAGGTCCGCAGCGTCCGAAACGCACTGGAAGAGATTCATCGAAGGGTACCAGGAGGGCAACAGGACCATCTCCGGGAGGATTAAGAGCGCAATCGACAAGGGGAAACTGGTCGATTGCGACGGAGTGCAGGCCTTCCTCCCCTTCTCGCTGAGTGCCGATTTGAAAGGCCGAAACGAGTCTGAAGAGGAATACCAGTTCAAGATACAGAGCGTAGATAAAAAGAAAAAGAACGTCGTCATCTCTCGCAAGGATTATCTCGACGAGGAGATGGAGGTGCGGTGGGAGGATTTTTCCTCGCGCTACAAGCCGGGCGATCGCATTACCGGTGTGGGCCTTAAGTACGTGGAATTTGGAATATTCGTGCGCGTGGAGGGGCTGGACGCCCTTCTGCATCGCAACGATATGTCATGGAAGAAGGTGTTCAAGCAGCGCAAGGTGCTGAAGCTCGGCGTCGAGCAGGAGTTCCTGATACTGGATATCAATCGCGCCGAGAGGAAGATTTCCCTCGGCCTGAAACAGCTGTCGGATGATCCATGGCTCAGCATCAACGAGCATTACAACACTGGCGATCGCGTTCAGGGACGGGTCGTGACCATCACCAGTCATGGCGCCTTTGTGGAGATAGACGACGGTGTCGAGGGTTTCGTTGGTAACCAGGATCTCTCCTGGAATAAGAGCGGTGTAAACGTCAAGGACATCCTGAAAAAAGGCGAAACCGCCGAATTCATGGTGCTGGGTGTCAACCTTGAGGGACGGAGGCTTTTACTCGGGTATAAACAGCTAAAGCCCAATCCATGGGATGCCGTTGAAGAGCGATTCCCGACAGGCACGGTGTGCCGTAAAAAAATCAAAAAGATCGTGAAATTCGGGATGTTCGTAGAGCTTGATGAAGGGATAGACGGTCTGGTGCACCTGTCCGACATCAGCTGGGAAGAAAACGTTAAAAGCGTGCCGGATTCCTACATCGTGGGCGACGAAGTGGAGGTCAAGATACTGGATGTCAACCGTAAGGAAATGAAAATCGGTTGCGGCATCAAGCAACTCGGCAGGTCGCCATGGGAACTGATCAAAGAGAAATACCCCCCGCGCACTCGAGTCGAGGGCATAGTGTCCGGAATAACCTCCTTCGGCGTATTTGTGAAGCTGACGGACAATATTGAGGGTCTTGTTCACATATCTGAGGTTTCCCGTAAGAGGATAGAGAATATCGAGGAGCATTTCAAGATCGGGGATCCCGTCGGTGTCGTGGTGCTTGACGTCGACGTAACGAAACAGCGTCTATCGCTGAGCATCAAATCCTATGACGCGGCGACGGAAAGGGAAGAATTGGACAGGGTCATGAAGGGTACAAGACCGAGGACCGTGACGCTGGGCGACATGGTGAACATCAATCTGGAGAACAAATAGACAATGGCGCGAAAACCACGGTACAGGCCCGAAGAGGGGCATGAACAGATACATATCGAGAGAAACGTCATCGAGCGTTTTCTCATGCTGGTGAAGGACCTTATAAGAAAGAACAGAAAGGTATTTCTCTTCTGCCTCCTCGGTTTTTTCATGGCCTCCATTTTATTCATCGTCGGGCTGGTCGTTGTCGACGGCATCAGGACCCGGAACGAAGCCCGCTTTGAAAAAATAGTGGACGAGTATGCGAGGCTGGGGCCTTCAGGTGACAATGAAAAGAGAGGACGCATCGTCTCGGATCTGAAGCGGTTCGTCGAAGCATCGCGTATCGGCCCCGCACGCGGCCTCGGGTACTATACCCTGGGTGACATCCTTTACGACCGGAAGGACTATCGTGAAGCGGCACGGTATTTCACCCTCTACGCTGATGGAAATTCGAAAACAGTACTCGCCCCCATGGCCCTTATGAAGGCGGCCATATCCTTCGAGGAGGCGGGTGATCCCAAGGGGGCGCTGGCGATTTACAAGCGTCTTGACGAAAAGTATTCCGAAAGCATCGTGGCCGATCAGTTATACTACCATTTCGCACGTATCTGCGGCATGACGGGGGATCTCTTCAACGCGAGGGCATATTACAATAAAGTCATCGCCTCCTTTCCGGAGTCCGTTTTCGCCCCGCGCGCGAGGAAACGGCTTTTTATGCTGGGGGCAGAATAGCCCGGCCGAGGGAGGGGCTCCTGTCAGAGGCAGTTTTTGGTAAATTTATCTTGACAGAATAGGCCCCTGGTCCCGAGAATCCCGTGACTGCGCCCGATGGCGATTCGCGCGCGTGGGCGGAGATGCACCATACGTCGCCCCCTTTGAATACTGATAATTGACGGAGTATTAATCGTGGCATTACCAAAAAGAAGGAAATCCAAGTCGAAATCGAGAATGAGGCGTTCGCACCACGCCCTCGGTGCCCCCAATCTAAGGCCGTGCCCGCGTTGCGGCGCCTATGGTCTGCCGCATCGGGTATGTGCTGAATGCGGGTCTTACAAGGGGGAAGTCATTGTCGAAAAGCGTGTGAAGATCAAGGAGTAGGGTCTGAATCAGACCGGCCGCGCCATACGGGATGCCCACGGGTATCCCGTTTTTGCATTATCTCTTGACATTTTTCCATCGCCTCACAAGAATTGGAGGAACGCGAGACCGGTTATATGCCGGTTGTTCGCCGATAAGGGAGGAACGTCATGCCCGCATTGTTCGACCGGGTGCAGAAAATCATAATTAAGCAGCTCAACGTCGACGAGGAACAGGTCACAGGGGATGCATCATTTATCGACGATCTCGGTGCCGATTCCATAGATTCCGTCGAGCTTGTGATGGCCTTCGAGGCCGAGTTTAATATCGATATTTCCGAGCAGGACACAGAAGGCTTCCTTAAGGTCGATGATGTGGTGAAGTACTTGGAAGCGCGTCTCGGGTGACGATGCGCGTAACTATCTTTCACGGGACCCGGCGCAACATGCCAAGAGAAAAAAGCGGGACAACTGAAGATCGCCGAAAGAGGGATACAACCAGGAAACATGGACTCGACCTCCTACAGAAAAGCCTCAGTTTGAAATTCAAAAACCAGGTCCTTCTCCAGCGGGCCCTTACCCATCGATCCTACGTAAACGAATTCGGACATGGAATCAGTGACAATGAACGCCTTGAGTACCTGGGTGACTCGGTGCTCGCTCTTGTGGTAAACGAGTATCTTTTCAGACATTTTGAAGGGTATCGGGAGGGACAACTGGCCAAGATCAAGTCGGCCGTCGTATCCGAGGTAACACTGGCGAAGATCGCGAGGGGGATGAATCTCGGCTCTTTTATCCTCATGGGAAGGGGGGAAGAGAACAGTGGCGGGCGTGAAAGGCCGTCAATTCTTGCCAACACCCTGGAAGCGGTGATAGGGGCGCTTTTCCTTGACTCGGGGTTGACGACGTGCCGGAAGTTCCTCCTGCGCCTCCTGAGGGACGAGATAGAAATAACTGACGGACTGAGTTATGGCCGTGACCCGAAGACAGCCCTCCAGGAATATGTCCAGAAGAAATACAGGGAACGTCCGGTCTATGAGGTTGTCGAAGAACGAGGACCGGACCACAATAAGGAATTTACGGTCAAACTGCTGATACAGGGCAGGGAGATAGTTACCGCCGACGGGCCAAGCAAGCGGAAAGCGGAAATGAATGCCGCGCGGGCCTCACTCAGGATTATCGAGGAAATGGAAGGTGATATGTAGGCCCTTCAAAAGAGGCATACGCATACGTGTGTCCGGTGTGTTGATCAGGGACAATGCCCTGCTTCTGGTCGCCCACCGGAAACGGGGGGAGACATACTGGCTCCTTCCGGGGGGTGGGGTGCAGTACGGAGAATCGCTGGTCGAAGCACTCCGGCGTGAATTCATGGAGGAACTGTGTGTGGAGGTCGAGGTCGGGCGCTTTCTTTTCGCCTGCGATTCCATCGATCCCTTCGGAAAGAGGCACATAATGAACGTATCTTTCCTCAGCCGGTACAGGGATGGCGAGTTCGCCGTTGGCAGGGACCACCGCGTGTGCGATTATGGGTTTTTCAGCCGTGATGAGATACCAGCCATGAGAATCTATCCGCCGATACAGGGGACCCTTGTCGCGATTCTCGACCGAGGAGAGTATCCACCATACCTGGGGAGCCTATGGCAATCGTGACAAAAAGCATCAGGGCCTCGGCAGGGGACGCCGAATATGATATCATGATCGGGAATTCGATACTGTCCGCCGCGTTCCACCGGGGGGAAATCGCCTCCTTCGAAAGCATCGCGGTCATCGTCAGCTCGCGCGTTTTCGGGCTCCATCGGGACTCTATCGAGGGATCGATGGCGGACCTGGAGGGAAGGTGCCATCTTATGATGATGGACGACCGCGAGGAGATGAAGATGTATGAGCACGCGGGCCGGTTCCTGGAACAATTTCTTGAAAAAAGGCTGAACAGGGGCTCCCTGGTAATCGGAATCGGCGGAGGCGTAACGGGAGACTTCGCGGGATATTGCGCAGGCGTGTACATGCGTGGAATCCCCGTTGTCCATGTTCCCACGACTCTGTTGGCCATGGTGGATTCAAGCATAGGCGGGAAATCGGGTGTGAACCTATCGGCGGGAAAGAATATCGTCGGGGTCTTTCGACAGCCGGCCCTCGTTGCGGCCGATACGAGGTTTCTTGATACCCTCCCGGACGAGGAACTGAGAAACGGGCTGACGGAGGCCTTGAAGCATGGTCTCATTGGAGACGGGGGGACCCTCGATATTTTGGAGAAAAACGACATCCGATCCATCAGGCAGGGTGACCGGATATCCCGCCTGGTTTTTCTCTCCGCCGCGTTCAAGGCCGGAATCGTGTCAGGGGATGAACGGGAGAAGGGGATGAGGGCGGTCCTTAACTTCGGCCACACGGTGGGCCACGCCATAGAGTCCAGCATGGGCTACCGGGGTGTGTCCCACGGCGCGGCGGTGGCGGTGGGGATTCGCGTAAAGGTCGAAGTGTTGAGGAGGCTCGGGCGTCTTTCGGATGATGAAGCCGGTCGCGTTGTCTCTATTATGGAGTCCTACGGTCTTATGCCCGCCTCCCTGGATGTCGATATCGAGGAGATCTGCCTTCACATGGAATATGACAAGAAGAATTCCGGCGGGTCCATAAATTTCGTCCTGCTTGAGGGACTTGGAAGGCCGCGGGTCAATCAACAGATACCGGCCGATCTTTTAAAAGAGGTGATGAGGGATGTGTTGTCCTGATTGTACCGCCCGCGCCGCCGCGAGAAACGATTCCTGCGGGGACCTGTCATGCTGAATTACTCGATAAATGAAATCGAGGGTGTGAAAGTTCTCGTGGTGAGCGGGACCCTCGCCGCTGACACCATCCAGACCTTCAAGTCGATAGCGAAGCAGGTAACGGAGCGGGAAAGCCTCATAATCAATTTCGAGAACGTGACCCTCTCCACATCCGCTGGCCTCACCGCACTGGTAGAGGTGTCTTTTTTTGCGAAGGAGCATGACAGGCGCGTCATCATCCTCTGGCCCGACCGGGATCTTCAGAAAATGGCGGAAACGATCGGGGTCTATAATTATCTGATCTTCGCCCAGAGCGTCGACGAGGCGAAGCTCAAGATAAAATATTTCACCTGAATGCGCGGTCGATGGAAGGCCCGTCGACGCCGGGGTGAGCCTCCGCGAGGATTGCCTTTCCTGCCGCGATGCCTCAGATGTCAGGGAAGATTTGGATTTCCGGTTTTCCGCTGTATATATTTCTCGATACAATCACGTCCACATCGAAATAACGCTTGATCTTCTCCGCGCTGAGAATCCCCACGCCGCCGATTTCAGCTATTGCTCCATCCTCCATGACGATGATACGGTCTGCGATACGTGATATAAAATTAAGATCGTTCGAGGCGATCGCGGCGATGCGGTTTCCCTCCATGACGTATCTCGCCAGGGTTTTTTGTAGCATCCTTATTGATGAGGGATCGAGATCGTTTGTCGGATTGTCGAGGAGGATCGCATGGGACTCCCGTATCAAGGCGCGGGCGACCATGGCGCGCCTGAAGGCGCCGTCGGAAAGGGCGCCGATAGCAATCTCCTTCAGGGGATCGAGGCCGAGGAGAGCGATATACTCGTACGTTACCTGGCGGTCATAATCCGAAAAGGGGCGGAAGGGCCTCCTGAAGGGATTGCGTGCAAGAAGGAGGAAGCTGGCCAGGCGCTCGTCGCTGTTGAGGCGGGGAGTGTTGCCCGAATAGGTAACAACGCGGGCCGAATTGCTGTCCCGTACAGGGCGGGAGGCGCCGTTAAAAGATATAGAGCCGCGCAGGGAGCCTGACATGCCGGCCACAGCTTTCAGGAGCGTGGTTTTCCCGGATCCCGACCTGCCGGTTATTCCCACGATTTCGCCGTCATCAAGCGTGAGGTTAATATTCTTCAGCGCCGTATTTTCGCGGACCTTTAGTCCGAGGTTTTTTATTTCAATCATCGGATTCGGCCATCCTTATGAAGGGACATGCATCCATTCGCACGGAGGGATGAGGACCCTCGGCGCTAGTTCCGCTTTTCAACGCCGCCCTTGCCCCCGTCAGGGATGTCTTTTTCCTGCTCGGAAAGTGGGAGGGGTGTTGCATCGGTATCTTTTTTCTCAGGGGTCTTGCCTTCGGTGGATTCTTTTTTTGGAGCCGGTTCTGTCCGTGAGCCGCCTTTCTCGATCTCCCGCACCAGGGTGGAGAGGGACGGGTCGAGCTTGGCCCGCGACAGGAAGTCCCCCGTGACAGACAGTTCCAGGAGTAGCGCCTTCGCTTTTTCCCTCCGGCCGCTTGCGGCGTAGGCCCTGCAGAGCATGTACTTGTCCTCGGTCCCGATGGAGAGTCCCTCGAAGAGCTCGATCGACGCGTCGTATTCCTTCGCGCCGAAGCGGGCTTTCGCCAGGAGGAGCTGCGTTTCATATCCGTGGGCTTGCCCGCCGAGTGAGTTTAAAATGATGATGGCACGCTGGTATTTGTTATTCTCGTAATGATGTTTTGCCAGAATGATGAAGACCCTGTTGTATTTTGAGGGACGGTCCTCCGAAGTGCCCGCAAGGGAGAAGAGCCTGTCGAAGTGTGTGATATACCTCCCGTCACTTTCCCTGTAATAGATGCTGCCTATCTGGTACTGGACTTCAGGATTGTCGGGGTCGGCGGCATTCGCCCGCTGGAGTGTCTTCATCGCGTTGTCGTATTTGCCGAGCTTGATCTGCACCATGGACTGGAGGAGGAGAGCCTCGACCGCGCCGGGTCTTCGCCGGAGGGCCAGCTCTATCTCCTTTTCTGCGCCCGTATAATCATCAAGGTTATAGTAACTGGTTCCACGTTTGAGGCGGATGCCGTATTCCGCCGCGGGGTCTATGAAGCCGTACTCCAGGGCGCTGTCGTAACGGCTGATGGCGGCGCGATAATTGAATTTTCTGAAATGAATATCGGCCAGGACCAGCTGGACCTCGGCGTAGAAGGGGATTCTCGCGGTGATGTTCTCGAGATATCCTGAGGCCTGATCGAGCTTCCCGCCGTTGTATGCCAACATGCCGAGCTCGAACGTAGGGGCGAGGAAAGAGGAATCGAGGGCCAGCGCGCTCTGGAAGGCCTTCAGCGCTGCGTCGCGGTCCCCCTTTTTTTTCTGCGCGATCCCTTCCTGGTATTTCTCGATCGCGGCGGTGTTGTCTGTCCAGAGGAGTTTGTTAATGAGAGTGTCAATTTTCTGGCGCGCGGCGGAGTCTCCCGTCCTTTGCCACATCGACCTGCAGATCGCCACCACGCTACCGTAATCGTGGCGCTGCTCCGCCATAACCAGGGCGCTCCAGTATGAGTTGATCAGGTATTGCCGGGAAGTGCTTCGCTGGGCGATAGCCGACTTATAGTGCTCCTCCGCCTCATGGTAGTTGCCCTGGATCTTTTCGATTTCGCCAAGAAAATAATAGGCGTTTCCCGATCCCTCGGACTTTGCCGCCTTGAGAAACATCTCTTTCGCGGAGCCGTACTCCTTGCGCATATAATGACGCCGTCCCTCTTCGTAAAACCTGGCCATGACCTGATCGGCGGCCAGGAGGGAAATGACAATGGTGATTGCGACAGTTCTTTTTTTCATGTGTACCCCATTACTATTTACACCGGCATTATCAGGATGTATAGAATTTTTTTAAAAAAATCAGGCACCGTTCTCGTTACCCGAGTATCGATTCGATGACTTTTTCCGTGTCGTTCAAATCATCGAAGTAGTGGTCCGGCCCCAGTGAGAGAAGCGCAGATCTGTCGGCCCAGCCGGTGCCCACCGACACGGAGATCGCACCGGCCGATTTTGCGCATTCTATGTCGTAGACCGTGTCCCCGATAATAATGGTATCTCTAAAGCCGATATCGAACCCGAATGTCTCACGAATCAACCGTCGGGCAATGGCTGGCATTTCATTTCTGTCCGCGGCGTCGTCCCCGAAGACGCCGAAGGGAAAGAAGCGGTTCAGATCGAACCGTCCGAGCTTGATGCGGGCGCTTTCCCTGAAGTTGCCGGTGAGAAGGCCGCTCAGGATCCCGTCATGGCGGGAGAGGCGCTCCAGGAGACGTTCCACGCCCGGGAGGAGAATGGCGGCTCCGTCTCCCATGCCGATTTCCAGGTGATGGAAGTATCGCTCCTTCAGGGCGTCGAGGTTCCGGTGAATCTCTTCTTCGCCGAATCCCATTACGTTCAGTGATTCCAGAAGAATCAGGGGGTCGGTCTTGCCCTGGAAATCAACCGCATCCATTCTTCCCACGGTGCCGAACACCTCTTCGCAGGCACGGCTCAGGGATTGCTTCCCCGCGCCGAAGCATTTCAGCAGTGTGCCGTCGATGTCGAAAAGAAACGCCTTGATGGCTGTGCCTCCTGTTATGTCAATCGCCTGTTTTGCTTTCATGCCGGATGGCGGAGTCTATGGAACGATCTGTTTTAATGGCCAAATTAATCAAACCATTTTTTCCATTTACTTGACTCGTTATGGCTCCTCGTGTAGCATGCATTATTTCAGGGAATACGCGGGGCAGCTATGGATTCGAGCCCGCCTGGTTGGCCGATCATGAAAAAAAAAGAACCGATGTCAGCCGACACCTGTCCAAATGGCAGGCGAAGGATCTAAACCAGGGTGGAGGGAAATGGCATGAAATGGAATCTGGCGGTTCTGATGGCGGCATGTTGCATGTTTCTGTATTGTGATACGCCTGCAGGAGTAAAAAGCACGGGGCCTGAAAATGTTTTAATACGCGGGGAGTTCCTCGACGATACAACCTATCTCATCGTATGCCGTGGTTTTCCCGAGCAGGGACTAGTCGGCCTTCAGAGGATCGAATCATCGAAACGGGCCGCCCTATTGAACGCATACTATTTTATAAGGGGTACCTTCGGTGACAAGGTCGCTCCCGACCGAGAGGGAAGGGTGGATAAATTCAAAATCATGGCTGACTATGCAGTGGTGTATTATATAGTGAAAAAAAATGGCCTAAAGGCCCTTGCGCAAGAGGCCGCGGTCCCACCGGGGCCGGGTGAATGAACCAGGAGAAGGAATGAATGGAAATATTGAATCGGAACGCTGACTATGACGTCCTGGGCATCGGTTCCGCCCTGCTTGACTTGACGGTGACGGTGAGCGACGGGGATCTTGAGCGGCTCGGCCTCAGAAAGGGCGAGATGCTTCTCATCGACTCGGAGAGGAGCAGGGAGATACTCGCCAGCCTCGTGGACAGGCCGATGGTGGTGACCCCGGGCGGAAGTTCGGCGAACACCCTTGCGGGCATCGCCGCCATGGGCGGCAGGGGTGTTTTTCTCGGGAAGGTGGGGAACGACCATCATGGTGATCGTTATATCAGGGACACGGAAGACGCGGGAGTGAAGGCGGATATCAGGAGGCACAACAGCCTGACCGGTCACGCCATCACCTTCATTACACCCGATTCCGAACGGACCTTCGCAACACACCTCGGGGCCGCCCTTCTACTCAACAGCGACGATGTGCGCGAAGAGGACATACGGAGGAGCAAGATCGTGCACGTCGAGGGGTACCTCTTCGAGCCTCCCGGGCTTCGAGAGGCCTCCCTGCGCGCCCTGGAAATTGCGAGAGACAACAGTGTCCTCGTGTCGATTGATCTTTCAGATCCCGGCCTTATCGAAAGGATACGCGACACCCTTGAACGGGTCGTCAGTGATTTTGCGGACATCGTATTCGCAAATGAGGACGAAGCGAGGGCCTTTACGGGAAAGACGAGGGATAAGGCCCTGTCCCGGATCGCCCGTCAGTGCGGTTTCGCGGCGGTAAAGCTTGGATCGGAGGGGAGTATTATACAAAGCGGGGATTCCGTCTATGTGATAGATGTATTCGGAACGGATGTTGTTGATACGAACGGTGCCGGCGATATGTATGCCGCCGGGGTCCTCTACGGCATTGCCCGTGGGTTCGACCCCGGGCATTGCGGCAGGATCGGAAGTTTCGTTTCCTCGAGGGTCGTGTCCCATGTCGGCGCCCGTGTCCAGGGGATTATACCGGTTGACGGGATATCGTGAGGGCAGGCGTTTACATAGTAAAGTACAGACGGGAGGTAAAAAAAATAGCGTCCTTGATCGCACACATTGAAAAAATGATTGCTTTTGGCATGATTTGAATAAAATAGTTGTACGACGAATGAAACGGATCCGGCGGGTTGTTTAGGGCGTGAAATGGCATGAATTGGAATTCTCTATTGCTCGTTTCAGGATAGCTTTATTCTTTGAAATGCTCATATCATTATTTAAAAAAAAGGAGGAATATATGAAAAGAGTAGTGATTGCAGTTCTGGCGGGTGTCTTTATGGCGGGTATGATGTCATGCAAGACCTTGAATACCAAGAGGATGGCGTGTGACAAGGGATGCAAGACTGCCAAGGAAGAATGCTGCAAGAAAGCCAAAGACGCCAAAGGCAATGTAAACCAGAATAAAAAAATGGTCTGTGACGCGGCCGCGAAAAAATGCATTGATGAGTGCGGGAAAAAATACGGTAACTGAAAACCGTCACACATACAATAGCGTGATGTAACAATGCGGTTAGAAAAACACCGTTCCTTCAGGGATACGGTGTTTTTTTGGAAAAAAAGTAGGGTCCGATTTCCCCGCGAACCAGGTTATTTTTCGCGTCTACCCCTGAATGACCCTGTATGATGCCCGGTTCGTAGCCGACCCTGCGCGGGAGATATTTCTATTGACGCAGGCAATAGTGATGCTATACTCTACCTGCGTTCCGGAATCGCCCTCCCGGGCTGGTTCCTTCGCATATTCCCTGTTAAGAAGCGTGGCGGTATGAGAATCAAGTTGTGGGGGGCGAGGGGCTCTCTCCCGACGCCGCTGTCGGGTGAGGAAATAACGAATAAAATTCGCACGGCGCTTTCACTGGCCAGGCCCGGCGATATTTCATCGGCGGAGGCGATCGATGCCTTCATCGGAACGCTTCCTTTTTGGCTTCGCAGCACCTATGGCGGCAATACTACCTGCATAGAGGTGGAGACCCGGGCGGGCGATCTCATTATCGTCGACTGCGGGAGCGGGATGAGGTCTCTGGGGGGGGAGCTCATGAAGAAGGATTTCGGGATAGGGAAGGGCGTCGCCAGCATATTACTGACGCATACGCATTGGGATCATATCCAGGGTATTCCCTTTTTCGTACCCATGTATATAAAAGGGAATCGGTTCAATTTTTATTCAGCTTTCCCCGATCTGAAAAAGCGACTCGAGCACCAGCAGATCGCCAGCCATTTTCCCGTCAATTTCGACTATCTCGCGTCAACGAAGGAATTTATCACCATAGGAAGTGAGGATGATCTGCACCTGAACGATACACGGGTCCTGAACAAGGTGATGCCCCACCCGGGGTCAGCATACGGATACCGTATCGAAGATGGCGGTAAAACATTCGTCTATACCAGTGACTGCGAATTCAATATCAACGAAATAGATGATATCGAGAAATATCGTGGATTTTTTGCCGATGCAGACGTGGTGGTATTCGACACGCAGTACACCTTCGACGAGGCGATCGACAAGTTTGAATTCGGACATTCATCTGCGGCAATTGCCATCGACATCGCAGGCATGTTCAATGTAAAACGGCTCGTCCTCTTCCATCATGAGCCGAATTACGATGACGAGAAGCTGGAGAACGTGCTCCTGAACGCGCGAACCTATCTCTCCATGAACAGGAAGCGGATGGGTGACCTGGAAATCGATATCGCATACGAAGGCATGGAGATGGAGTTGTAGGTGCCGTGTTGTCGCGCGGCCCGCAACGGCAGGAAGAAAAATGTATGGAGTGCAGGCCCGGATGCGGTGCATGCTGTATCGCGCCGTCCATAACGTCGCCGATACCGGGCATGCAGGGCGGCAAGCCTGCGGGTGTGCGATGCATTCATCTTGGAGATGACAGACGATGCCGCATCTTCGGGATGGACGACAGGCCGGCGGTCTGCCGCGATCTGAGGCCATCGGCCGGGATGTGCGGAGATAACTTGAATGATGCCCTGTCGCGGCTGGCGATACTCGAGGAAACGACCCGTCCCGCGTAGCGGCGCGGTCACCGGGAGGATGTGATGCCGTATCTCGATACCATTCTGTTGATTGTAAGCGCCCTCATGATGATTGTCGGCCTTGCGGGCTGTCTTCTTCCCATCCTTCCGGGGCCTCCGATAGCCTACGCGGGTCTTCTCCTGCTTCAGGCAACCCGCTATGGCTCCTTCTCTATAACTTTTTTTCTTGTTCTCGGGGCCGTCACCGTCCTGGTGACAGCCCTCGATTATCTGATTCCCGTGTGGGGAACGAAAAAGTTCGGCGGCTCACGACGCGGGGTCATCGGCGCCGTTGTGGGGCTGGTCATCGGCCTTGTCGTGTTCCCCCCCTTCGGCATCATCATCGGCCCCTTTGTGGGGGCCCTCCTCGGGGAGCTTACGACAGGGATGGGGTTCTGGGTCGCCCTTAAGGCATCCTTCGGATCACTGGCGGGCTCCCTCCTGGGAACCGTCATGAAACTCGCGCTGACCGGGGTAATGATATTCTATTATGCCCGGTCGCTGATGAACGCCTGGTAGGGCACGGTTCTGCCGGATCCGTTTCCTTGCGGTCAACGGTGCAAAGGGCCGGTTTGCATTGGCAGGCCTGCGGATGACCCGCCATCGGAACGTACGGTGAAATTCTTGATAATCAGATTCCACGAAGTAGTAGTGTTATGGATGGTAATCTTCATGCTATTCACTTGACCATCATTGCGTGTATTTTTTAAAAAGGCACCGGAATAATCGAGAAACCCATCTCGAAGTTATTACTTTTCGGCACTGTTCTTGACAATCCGATATACTACCACTATACTAGAGATACTATGAATCATTATCCTGTGTCTACCGCATGAATGAAAAAAAATGCGCGATCCTCACAGGAGCACAGGAAAAAGGCTGGTGAGCGGATCGTTATGAAAAAAACCATGATTTTTCTGGTATTGGTGATTTCGGCTCCCCTCCACGCGGAAGAGAGCGGCCTCGTCCAACTGCAGCGTGTGGCATTATCCGAGAATCCCCGTATCAGGGCGATGGAAGCTGAAACCCAGATGATGAAAAGGAGGATACCCCAGAGCGATGCCCTCGACGACCCGAAGTTGAAGCTCGGTGTCAACAACCTGCCTGCCAGGTCTTTTTCATTCACCGAGGAGGGGATGACTTCCGGAGAGATCGGCATCTCCCAGATGATCCCCATCGGGAAGCTTCCATACCGGCGAACAATTGCCCGGCAGGAATATGAGCGGGCCCTCCTGCGATTGAAGGCGGAAAGGGTAGGGACCCTTCATATGCTGCGCGTCAATTACTATGAACTTGTCTATGTCAGGTCGTCACTGAAAATCCTGGATGACATCAAAAAGAGGATCAGGCTGGTCATCGACAGGGAGATCGCGGCCGCGAAGGCGGGTACTGGGGCCCTCGCCAATGTCATCAAGGCTGAAATCGAGTATTCAATGATCGATGAAGAGATCATTATTCTCAACCAGAGGAAGAAGGAGTTAGAAGAGAGTATACACTATCTCGCGGGGGCGAAGGCGGTTATAACGTCAGTGGCACTGTCTCCCCCCGGTTCCGTGGAGATGCCGGTCGAGGAGATCAAGAGGGAGATCGCCGCATCGAACCCTGAATTGAATATGGCACGGCTCGATAGTGACATACGTAAAAATGAAATTCTGGCAAAACGATCCGAATACGCCCCGGACGTCGATATCGGGATCTCCTACATGTTCCGCCAGGACGGTCCCAGGCGGAATTTTGCCGAGCCGATGATCACCTCGGGCGGGGCCATGACCGTCTACAAGTCTGAAAGGATTAAACGCGACGACATGATCTCGGCCATGGTGACTTTTTCCATACCTTTCTGGTTCTGGAAAAAAAACGTTCCCATGGTGGATGAGATGAAGAAGAAGAGCGAATCTGGGGACAATCTCTTCCGCGACAGGCTGAACGAAATGAACGCCCGGGCCGAGACCCTCGCGGGACAGCTCGTCAAGTGGCGTGAATTGCATGGCCTTTATCGCGAAAGGCTCATTCCGCGGATGGAGTTGGCCCTTGAAACGAATCTGGCCCGCTATCGCACGGGTGCGGTCGAATTCATGCCCGTAATCGACACGCTGCGGATGCTCCTTCGCTACAGGAAGGAGCTCCTGATGGCCGAAAAGGAGTATCATGCGTCATTGTCCGAGTTGAACGCACTGATGGGCGTGGAGGTGCTTCCATGAGTAAGAAATGGAAAATCATCCTGGTCGTCGTGGTTGTGCTGATGACCGGGGGCTATTTTATGGTGACCTACCTGCCCATAGATCACCGGGCGCACAATGAGGAGGGGACGCTGTATACCTGTCCCATGCATCCCCAGATCGTGAAGGAAAAGCCGGGGAACTGCCCCATTTGCGGCATGAAACTGGTGCCGTTGCGGAAGGATGATACGAGCGACGCGAATGGCCACGATGGCCGTTCAATGACGGGGCTTTCACCGGTCAGGATAGACCCGGAAAGACAGGCACTCATGGGGCTCACTTTTGAAAAGGCGGAACGGCGCGATATAGTCAGGGAGATCAGGACATCGGCGAAGATACTCCCCGATGAAACCAGGCAGTACAGGGTTACCGTGAAGGTGAATGGTTGGGTGGAGAAGCTCTATATCAACCAGACGGGACAGTTCGTGCGCAGGGGTTCCCCATTGCTTACACTCTACAGCCCGGAACTCCTCTCCTCACAGCAGGAATATCTCTCGTCACTCAGGGCGGGGGAGAGGCTTGCGGGGATGGAGGACGGAGGCGGGCTTTCCGGATCAGGCATACAAGAAATTACAAAGGCGGCCCGCGACAGGCTGCGTCTCTTCGACATTTCGCAGGCGCAGATCGACCGGATAGGGCGCACGGGCGTTGTCGAGCGAACGATGGTGCTCTACTCCCCGGCCTCCGGGTATGTCATGGAAAAGAACGTGCTGCCGGGGCAGAAGGTGTTGGGCAACGACACGCTCATGACCATCATCGACCTTTCCCGTGTGTGGGGGGAAGCGGACGTCTATGAGACGGACATCCCCTATGTGAAAACCGGCATGAACGTGGAGATTACCCTCTCCTACTGGCCGTCAAAGGTCTTCAGGGGCAGAATAACCTTTCTGGACCCTGTCCTCAATCCCGAGACCAGAACCCTCAAGGCCCGACTTGAGATTCCGAACGCCGACCTGTCGCTCAAGCCCAACATGTACGGCGACGCCAAATTGCGCTACTCCGCCGGGAAGAAGATTTCGGTTTCGGAGGGGGCGGTGATGAGGACCGGAGAGAGGGATTATGTATTCGTAAAAAAAACGGAAAGGGGAGACATCCTTCCCGTGAAGGTGACCCTCGGGGTTCGTGACAGCGGCGGCTTCTTCGAAATCCGCGACGGGATCAAAGATGGAGACATGGTGGTCTCTACGGCGAATTTCCTGGTCGATTCAGAATCATCCATACGGGCGGCCCTCAAGGCCGCGTCCACTCCTGGAGGGCATCAGCATTGATCCGGAAGCTGATAGAATTTTCCGCGCACAACAGGTGGTTCGTGATCATCATCGTAGTTGCAGCGGTGGCATATGCTACCTATGCCGTGCGTTCTATCCCCCTGGATGCGATTCCGGACCTGTCGGACACACAAGTCATCATCTACTCCCGCTGGGACCGGAGCCCCGATATCATCGAGGATCAGGTTACCTACCCGATCATCAGTTCACTCCTGGGGGCTCCCCGCATAAAGGATATCCGCGGCCTTAGCGATTACGGATTTTCATACGTATACGTGATATTCACCGACGGTACGGACCTCTACTGGGCCCGGAGCCGGGTTCTCGAATACCTTTCCACGATCCAGGGCTCCCTGCCCGAGGGCGTCACCACCGAGATTGGTCCCGATGCTACAGGGGTGGGATGGGTCTATCAGTACGTCCTGGTGGATAAAAGCGGCACCCATGGCGCGGCGGACCTGCGTGCCTACCAGGACTGGACCCTCAAGTACGCCCTCCAGAGCGTACCTGGCGTGGCCGAGGTGGCCACGGTCGGGGGGTTCGAGAAGCAGTACCAGGTGACCGTCGATCCCAACCGGTTGAGCGCCTACGGCATTTCCATCACGGAAATAATCGGGGCCGTGCGGCGCAACAACAACGAAGGGGGTGGAAGGCTCATCGAGTGGTCGGGAAAAGAATACATGGTGCGCGTAAAAGGATATATCAGGGAACTGGATGATCTCCGGAACATCGTGGTGAGGGAGAAGGAGGGTACGCCGATACTGCTGGGCCACGTGGCATCGGTCGCACTGGGTCCCCAGATGAGGCGCGGTATTGCCGATTTCAACGGGCTCGGAGAGGTGACAGGGGGTATCGTGGTGATCCGTCACGGTGAGAATGCCCTCAATGTTATAGAACGCGTGAAGGAGAGAATACGGGAACTGGAGCCCTCCCTTCCCCGGGGGGTCGAAATAGTGCCGGTCTATGACCGGTCAGAACTGATCAGGCGGGCCATCGACACCCTCACCGGCGAACTTATCGTCGAGATGATCATCGTGAGCCTCATGATCATCTTTTTCCTGCGCCACTTTCCCTCGGCCATGGTCCCCATCCTCACCATACCCGTCGCGGTGCTGCTCGCTTTCATCCCGATGTACCTCGCCGGCATCTCATCCAACATCATGAGCCTGGCGGGGATCGCCATTTCTATCGGGGTGCTGGTGGACGGCGCCATCGTGGAGGTGGAGAACGCCTACAAGAAGATAGAGATCTGGATTGAGGAAGGGAAGCAGGGTGATTTCCACGAGGTGCGCCTCGAGGCGCTCAAGGAAGTGGGCCCTTCTGTCTTCTTTTCCCTCCTTGTCGTGGCCGTCTCTTTTCTTCCGGTGTTCACCCTTGTGGACCAGGAGGGGAGGCTCTTCTCGCCCCTCGCCTGGACCAAGACCCTCACCATCGGCATGGCCGCGCTTCTCGCTGTCACCCTGGACCCGGCGGTGCGGATGCTTTTTTCCCGTATCGAGCCATTCATCTTCCGCCCACGCCTCCTGGCGCGAATCGCCACGACACTCTTCGTGGGAACCTATCATTCCGAGGAGCGTCATCCCGTGAGCAGGGTCCTCTTTCGTCTTTATGAGGGGCCCTGCCGGTGGGTCCTCGAAAATCCGGGCAAAACCATCGGCGGCGCACTCATCGCAATGGTGCTTACCGTCCCGGTATTTTTCAAAATCGGATCTGAATTCATGCCGCCCCTCAACGAGGGGACCATTCTTTACATGCCCACGACCCTGCCGGGCATCTCCGTGACCGAGGCGAAGAATCTTCTCTTGATGCAGGACCGTATTCTCAAGGAATTCCCGGAGGTCCAGACCGTTTTCGGCAAGGTGGGCCGCGCCGGGACGTCGACGGACCCGGCGCCCTTCTCCATGATGGAGACCACCATCGTACTGAAGCCTCAGATTGAATGGCGCGAGCGGCCGAGGTGGTATTCCTCATGGACGCCTGAGATACTCAAGTCGATACTCCGGCGCGTATGGTACGACCGGATCACCTACGAGGAGCTCATCAACCTGATGGACCAGGCCCTGCGGATACCCGGGGTGAGCAACGCCTGGACCATGCCGATCAAGGGGCGCATCGATATGCTTACCACCGGGATTCGCACTCCCGTGGGGATCAAGGTCTCCGGGGCGGACCTCGCCGAGATCCAGCGTATAGGGATGGAGATAGAGCCTTTGCTTCAGAACGTGCCCGGCACCCGCAGCGTGTACGCCGAACGGGTGGGGGGGGGCTACTATGTGGATATCACCCCGCGTCGCGAGGCCCTGGGACGCTACGGACTTTCCGTGGATGATCTGCAGATGACCGTGATGAGCGCCGTGGGTGGCGCGACCGTGTCCACCGTCGTGAAGGGCCGCGAGCGTTACTCCATCAACGTGCGGTACCCCCGCGATCTTCGCACGGACCTCGACTACCTCCAGAGGGTCCTGGTGACCGCGACGAACGGGGTCCAGGTGCCTCTCGGCTCGATCGCGGAAATATCCATCACCTACGGCCCGGCCATGATACGGGATGAGAACGGATGGCTGACCGGCTATGTCTACGTGGACATAGACGGGAGGGACATCGGCTCCTACGTCAAGGAGGCGAGGGAACTCGTGCGGGAACGTATAAAACTACCCACGGGGTATTCCCTTTCCTGGAGCGGGCAGTACCAGAACATGGAACGCGTCACCGAACGGCTCAAGGTGGTGCTCCCGATCACTGTCTTTCTGATCCTTGTGCTCCTCTATATGAACACGAAATCCGCGGTGAAGTCACTGATCGTTCTTATGGCCGTGCCCTTTTCATTGATAGGCGCCGTGTGGCTCATCTATCTCCTGGGATACAACATGTCAATCGCCGTCTGGGTGGGAATGATCGCGCTCCTCGGACTGGACGCGGAAATGGGGGTGTTCATGCTCCTTTTCCTGGACCTCTCCTACGAGGACGCGAAACGGAAGGGCCTTTTAAGAAACGAGTCGGATCTCAAGGAGGCGGTAACGCATGGTGCGGTGAAGCGAATACGGCCGAAGCTGATGACGGTTGCCACGGCCATGCTGGGCCTCATGCCGATAATGTGGTCCCTGGGGGCGGGGGCCGATATGATGAAACGGATCGCCGCTCCCATGATAGGCGGTCTCACAACATCGTTTTTGCTGGAACTGCTGGTTTACCCTGCAATATTTTACCTCTGGAAGAGGCGGGAGCTGTGATGAAGGACGGAGCCCGGAATGAGGGGAAGGCGTATTGACCGGTCTTATAACATAATACAAAACAGGAGGCGGTTTGATGAAAAGAATGCAACTTATTTTCGCGGCGGTGCTGATACTCGCGCCATTCATGACGACGATTTCCTGCAAGGGGGGGAGCGGTCCGGCGGTATCGCAGGGAACATGCCCCGTCATGGGGGAAATCATCACCAATAAAAATCATTATGTAGACTACCAGGGCAAGAGGATCTATTTCTGCTGCTCGGACTGCCCGGCGGAATTCAACAAGGACCCGGAAAAATATATGAAGAAGCTCGATCCGTCAAAGCTCGAGACAGCTCCGGCCGCCATGGATGGAGCGGAGAAGAGTGGGGATATCCACAAAGGTCATATGGAGAGGTGACCATGCCGCGGAGCTAATAATGCCGGGTGAGGAGCGCGGTCCCGGCCCTTGCCGCCGTCCGGGACCGGGGCCCTTCTCTCATGATGAGGGACCGATACGGGGCCGGCGACTGTTCGAAGTGAAAGGCGTTACACGAGTCCCTGAATCAGGACGAAAAAACGCAGGGCCTATCTGCCGATACCCCGCGCGATCGCCCTGAAAACCTCTATCGACTCAATCTCCATCTCGTCACCGTCTTTGTTATAGTCGGTATAGGCCGATGTCTTCACGATCACGATCCGGTGGCGCGGGTAAACATAAATCGCCTGTCCGTATATGCCGATCGCCATGAATTCCCCGTCGCTTCTTTCGGGGATCCACCACTGGTAGCCATAGCCGAGAACCCAGCTCGCGTTCGGTCTTTTCCCCGGGGCCAGGTGGGGTGCATCGGGCGTGACGGAGGCCCTGACCCACGCGGCGGGGACCACCTGGATGCCGTTCCAGCTGCCGCCGTTGAGATAGAGCCGGCCGAACCGGGCGTAGTCCCGGAGGGTCATGCTGAGTCCCCCGAAGGCCGCCTCCATCCCCGCGCTGTCGATGAGCCATAATGCGTCGGATTCCATCCCGAGAGGCGTCCATAGTTTTTCCGCCGCATACTCCGAGAGATTTCTGCCCGTGGCCTCCCTGAGCACCATACCGAGGACCTGGGTGTCCATACTGACGTAGTGGTGATAGGTCCCCGGATCCCTTTCCCGGGTGAGAGAGGCGACGAAGTCGTCGAGGGGGAGGTTGAGGGCGAAGGACCTTCCCATCCTGTTGATGTCAGAGTTGAAATCTCCATACTCTTCGTTGAAGCGGATGCCGGAGGACATCTGAAGCACATTCTTGATCGAAACCCCGTCATACCCCGATTTCTTCAGAAGGGGCACGTAGTCGCTCACGGGACGAGTGATGTCGCTGATATGGCCCTCGGCGACGGCGATGCCGAATAGGGCCGATACGATCGATTTCGTGACGGACCAGCCGAGAGCCTTCGATTGCTCCGTATTACCACGGTAATATTTCTCGAAGAGGATCGTGTCGTCGCGGGCCACGATGAGCCCGGTGGTGTCGGTGCGATCGATGAAGGAGGCCACGCTCCCGGTCGTCCCGTTGAAGGAGTAGGATTCGGGGAGAGCGGCGGTGGCGCGATTAAACACGAATGGCCGCGGGCTCCGGGGAATAATCCTGGAATCGAAGAGCTCACCCGATCTGCGAAAGTTCTCCTCAATTGTATCCGGCTCGAAGAGAGTGACCACGCGGTAGAGCCTGATCAAACGGTTGAAGTTGAATGCCCCCACGATGGCAAGGAGGGCGAGGGAAGCCCCCGCGACTATCAGCGCCTTTTTTTTCATGCCACCCCGTGTCGTTCCTTTCATGACCCACCTCCACTGAAATATTCGCCCCGGATAAAGTCGTGAACCGGCATGCTTCCAGACGCCCATGTCCGGAAATAGTATCCAATCGCAGGGTCGTCCCGGCGCGTTTTCATGGCTGAAGATACCTTATCCCCTGGTTTCGTGCCGTCAAGCTTTATGCGATCGGTCAGCGGGCATTTTTCGCGGGGCTGGCGCCCCCGTGGGCATCGGAAAATATCATTGACGTTAATGGATGGATCGATTAGATTTCATGAATGCCCGATCTTTTCCCAATGGTTCCGGGGGGCCGGGTTCATGGGTACCGCCGTCATCTGCGGGGCCGAAAAGTTTTTATTACAGGGGTATGTCGGCATGAAAAAGATAGTTATTGCTGCCGTATGCATCGTGGTTATTGCCGTCATTTCTGGTTTTCTTCTCGTGCGCCGGGCCGCCCGCATACAGACGAGCGGTGAGATACGGGTAGAGGGGCTGGATTCGCCCGTTACGGTCATTCGCGATGAGAAGGGTATGCCCTTCATTTACGCGAAGTCCATCCCAGACGCGCTTCGTGCCCAGGGGTTTATCGCGGCACAGGACCGGTTGTTCCAGATGGAGCTTTCACGGATGATGTCCCAGGGGAGAATTTCAGAGCTTGCCGGGGAAATGGCGAAGAATCTCGATATCCAGATGCGAGCCCTCGGTTTTTTGAAATACGGAAAAAAGCACGCCGCGATCCTCTCTCCTAAAAGCCGCGACTATTTCAACCGCTACCTCGAAGGTGTCAACCGGTATATCGAGACCCGCAAGGGGGAGTTCCCATTGGAGTTTACACTCGCCGGTATCACTCCCGGGCCATGGACGATCGAGGATTCACTCGCCCTTCTTTATTATATGGGGTGGACTATGTCCGCCAATATCCAGACCGAGATGATCTCCCAGATGCTCAATGAGAAGCTCGGGGCCGAAAGGGCCCGGGAGCTTCTTCCCCTGAACATCAACCCGGATAACGAAGCCCCGGCGGTTGCCGCACGCGCTTCAACTCCGGTTTTTTACGAGGGGATTCTTGACCTCCAGAAGGACCCGATGCTGGCTCTGATCATTCGGAGGCCGCGCAACTCCCCCGCCATCGGCAGCAACAACTGGGTCGTCGCTTCCCGCCTTTCCGAATCGGGAATGCCTGTCGTGGCAAACGACCCCCACCTCGACGCCGGAATGGTGCCGGGGCAGCTTTATCCCGCCGGTATCATCACGCCGGAGGTCAGGGCCGTTGGCGTCATTCTTCCCGGCGTACCGGGCATTATCATCGGACGAAACGAGCACATGGCTATCGGCATGACCAACTCCTACGGTGACGGCCAGGATCTTTACATCGAGACCATCGATCCCTCCGATCCGGGGCATTATATGGAAGGAAACAGGTCGATTCCCTTCGAGATTTCAACGGAAACCCTGAAGATCAAGGATGGAAAGGCGAAGGGAGGATACCGGGAGGAGACGGTGACCATCCGGCATACCCGGAGGGGACCGGTTGTGTCCGGGGTTCTCTCCGGCTTCAAGACGGAGAGGGTGGTAACGGTCCGCTGGACACCCTATGAAACAATGGGTCCGGAGATCGGCCTCGATGAGATCCTCACCGCCAGGTCCGTCCGCGATATCCGCCGGGGTCTCGGCAAGGTCACCATGGGGATGTTTAACTTCGTGTTCGCGGACCGCGAGGGCGCCATCGGCTGGCAGACGACCGGGAGGTTGCCTGTCCGGTCACAGGGGGACAGCACGGCTCCCTATCCTGTCAGGGACGGACGCGATAACTGGACCGGGTGGATCCCCTACGGGATGATGCTGCAGAGCCAGAATCCACCGTCGGGCTGGGTGGGTACCTGCAATCATGACTCGGTGCCGCGCGGCTATCCCTACTACATATCCTCCTTTTTTGCCCCCGGTTACCGTTACCGCAGGCTGAAGGAGCTCGTGGGTGGCTCCGTGAAAATCGGTGTTGAAGACCACTGGCGGTGGCAGAGGGACGCGAAGAACCTGATGGCCGTAGAAATCGCGCCGATCATGGCGGCGGCACTGAAGGTGGAAAAAGCTACCGCCCCGATGGGAGCCCTCCTTGCCGATTGGGATCATGTGGAGAGGGCCGATTCTTCAGCACCGCTCATTTTTCAGGCGATCTACAGGGAATTCGCCTGTCAGGTCTTTCGTGATGAACTGGGTGAGGATCTGACGAAGACATTCCTGGACGTGAAGTATTACTGGAAAAGGCGGCTCCACCGGATGGTGGTCGAAAACTCATCCTCCTTTTTCGATGACATCACGACAAAAGAAAGGGAAACGCGAGACGATCTCTTCCGCAGGGCGGCCCTCGCGGTAAAGGGGGAACTCTCCTCGCGTTTCGGGTCCGATCCGGCGAAGTGGCGATGGGGCGGAGCGCACCGCCTCACACTGGTAAGCCCCATCATGAGGAGCGGGCCCCTCAAGGGGCTCTTCGGTGGCGGATCGCATCCGATGGACGGGTCCGCGGAGACCCTCTACCGGGCTACCTTCAAGTTCAGCAAACCCTATGACGTGAGTACCGGGGCCGGATTGCGAATGGTTGCAGACCTGGGCGACCCGGACAGGGTCCTGGCGGTGCTTCCGGGGGGTGTGAGCGGCCGGGTCTTCAACCCCCATACCACCGACCAGATCGATGCCTATATGGACGGCGAAATTCGTTACTGGTGGTTCAGTGATAAAATGATACGGGAAAACGGGAAAAGCAGCATGATCCTGAGGCCGTGAGAGGGTACTGCATATCATGAAAACGAAGCGCTGTTCATTGTCATGCCTCCTTTTTGCCGCGGCGCTCCCCGTCATGATCCTGCTGATGGCCTGTTCATTGCCGCACAGGGATTCCATGGATGGTGCCGCTCTCGACCGGATCGCGGAGGGACCCGCGGATCTCCGCTCCTTCGCCGCAGACCTTGAGGACGCCTTTAACGGGGGGGAGTGGGACCGGGTCCTCTCATTTTTCGATCAGGAAAACTTTCGGTCCCAGCTCGAAATCGGGATCACCACCGAGCAGTATATGATCGAGGGGCTCGGGTTGAGCCGGGGAGACCTCCCGGTCACTTCGGATCTTTCCTATCCACGACTGTCGTCGATCGTGCGGGTAGAGATCGCAGGTTACGATTGTAATATGGCGGATTACTACGCCACGCTCCATGGATACGCCGTCACGCGGGACGGAAGGAGGCTCCGGATCATACTCCCGATCATCAAGAGGGGATCCGGCGGGCTTGCCGTATCTCCACCTGTTGGGTGATTCCCCGGACGGTGCCCTGGAATAATCACGGCATGGCTATTAATGCGGACGCCTCGGTTGGACGTGTTGAATCGAGGATCGGGTGACAGGTGCAGATGATATGGTCTATATTCTCATGGGCGTGTCAGGATGTGGAAAAACCAGTGTGGGCCGGGTGCTGGCAGGGCGGCTTTCCCTCCCTTTTCATGACGCGGACGATTTTCATTCAGTCGGTAACCTTGAAAAAATGAGACGCTCCGAATCACTTGACGATGAGGACCGGGTGCCATGGCTCTTCGACCTTGCCCTGCACGTCGCCCGGTGGAACGCCCGGGGCGGGGCGGTCCTCGCCTGTTCTGCCCTGAAGGAGAGCTATCGACGGATGCTCGACTGGAACGGGAAGGAAGGGGTGACCTTCATTCACCTGAAGGGCGACGCGGAACTGATAAGGGAGCGCATGGCTGAAAGGGAAGGCCACTTTTTCCCCGGGGAGCTCCTTGAAAGCCAGTTCCAGACCCTTGAGGAGCCGATGGATGCGGTGACCGTGTCAATCGACAAATGCCCGGAGGAGATATGCGGGGAGATAATCGGGGAGATGGTGCGACGGGGAATTCTCCCCGGAGAGAGGGGTGAAATTGATGGCTGAATCCAACCTCGGCATCTACGGCCTCGGCGTTATGGGGCGGAACCTCGCCCTTAATTTTGCGGGACGGGGCAAGGCCGTATCGGTCTACAACCGCGATGACTCCGCGGAACGGGCCGATGTGAAGCGGTTTCTGGAAGACGCCCGGGGGCGGGGAATAATCGGCGCCGCCGACCTTGACAGCTTCGTCTCTTCCATCAGAGTTCCGCGTACGGTCATACTGATGTTGAAGGCGGGAGCGCCTGTCGACGATGCGATTGAACTACTTGCGCCCATACTCTCGAAGGGTGACATTATCGTCGACTGCGGAAATTCCCACTACCTCGATACGGACCGGCGCCTTCATATGCTTCGGGGACGCGGCATCCTCTTTGTGGGGTGCGGCGTCTCGGGCGGGGAGGAGGGGGCCCTCAGGGGACCCTCGCTGATGCCCGGCGGGGCGCCGGAGGCCTGGGACATCATTCGGCCCCTTCTGGTGCCGGTCGCGGCGAGGCGTGCCGACGGGACGCCCTGCTGTGAGTGGATCGGTCCCGGTGGAGCGGGTCATTTCGTGAAGATGGCGCACAACGGGATCGAGTATGCCCTGATGCAGGTCTTTGCCGAGGCCTATGACCTGATGCGCAGGGTGATGGGAATGCCGGCCGATGCAATCGCGGCGGTTGTGTCCGGATGGAACAGAGGGCGGCTGAAGGGTTACCTTGCGGGCATGATAGTCGATATTCTCGAAACGAATGACGGGGACGGCGAGCCCCTTCTCGATCGGATCAGGGACAGCGCCGGGGAAAAGGGGACCGGGAACCGCGCCGTCGCGGCCGCACTCGACCTCGCCTCACCCGCAACCGTTATGGCGGAAGCGGTCTTCGCCAGGATGATTTCCTCGCGGTCGGAGCTGCGCGCCCGCATGTCGCGGGATTTCCCCGTGACGTCCAGTTTCGCCGGGGAGCGGGAGTCGGTTCTGGGGGACCTTGAAAAGGGAGTCTACTGCTCCGCTGCGGTGTCGTGCGATCAGGGGTTCGCCCTGATGAACGCGGCTTCGAAGGAATATGGATGGAATCTCGACCTGGCGTCCGTTGCACGGAGCTGGAGGGCAGGCTGCATCATACAGTCTGAAATGATGGGTGAGATAGAGGGGGTTTTCCTGAAAAGCCCGGGCGCGGCGACAATCCTCGTGGAGGAGCCCTTCGCAGGGGCGATAAGGGATGGGCACGCGGGATGGCGGCGCGTCCTTTCGGCGGCCCTGAGTAATGGCGTTCCGGCCCCGGCGTTATCCTCGGCCCTGGCCTGCTTTGATGGGTGCCGCTCGGCGCGTCTCCCCGCGGATCTGCTTCAGGCCATGCGAGACTATTTCGGGGCGCACGGGTTCGAGCGAAGGGACAACCCTGGAGGCGGGCCGTACCATGGGGAGTGGAAGAGAAGCCCGAGGGAGTAGCGGGTAGTATCAGAGGATCTTCGGTGCATGCCATGAGAATAATCGATATTTCCGTGCCGGTAAGGGACGATATGCCCGTGTGGCCGGGCGACCCGCCGGTGCGCATTGAGAGGGCGAAGGCCATCGCGAAGGGTGACCAGTGCAATGTGAGCCGCCTTTCACTGGGGGCCCATACGGGAACACATGTCGATGCGCCCTATCATTTCATCGAGAAGGGACGGCGCCTGGAGGGAATCCCCCTCGACGTCCTGATGGGCCCTTGCAGGGTCATTGAGGCGGCACCGGGGCCCCTCATCGAAAGGAAGGAACTCGAGCGGTATGGGATAGAACCACGGGCCCGGGTCCTCTTCAAAACGGCCAATTCCGCCCTCTGGAGATCGCATCCTGCCGAATTCAGGAAAAACTTCACTGCCCTGTCGCCGGGAGCTGCGGCATTCCTGGCGGAGCGGGAAGCCCTTCTTGTGGGAATCGATTATCTTTCCATCGAGTCTTTTCACGCTGAGGGGGGCCTCGTGCACCGGACCCTTCTCGGGAAGAATATCGTTATCCTCGAGGGACTGGACCTTTCATGCGCGACACCCGGCAACTGGGAACTGATCTGCCTGCCCCTCAGCATCCCCGGCGCAGAGGGTGCCCCCGCCAGGGCCATACTACGGGAACTGTAGCGTGAGAACGCGGCGTCACGGCCATGTGGCGCCCTAACCCCCATTACCCCGGATTTTTATCTGGTGGCCCTTCATGGAATTTTGTTAGATTATTATAACAAATATCGGTCATTGACTTGTCATCCAAAATTGCTACACTTGGATCAGATGGGTATTCAACGGGCAGGGCGCGCTCACCACTTTCGGCGGGAAATACGGGGCGCCACAGGTTGCAAGTCGTTTGTGTATCGGTTGTGCTTCAACGCGCCGGTACGCCCATCGTCGTACAAATCGGTATGAGTATCGCAGACCTGGGTGCGGCCAGACAACGCGATGACAGGAATGAGCGGAATGATCGTTCGTGATGAAAGGATACTGGAGAGGGTGGGTGATCTGCTTCTGCCGGTACGGGAGATGGTCGGCGCCGTTCAGAAAACCGAGGGTCTCATTGCGGAACTTTCCCATCCAAACATCGATTGGAAGTTCGTCATCACCGGGCTTCGCGGCTATCTCTTCGATTACATCTACGATATCGCCCCCCATGCGGAGGCGGTCATGCCTGTCATATACCGCTTCCTGAGGGAAGCCACGGCAAGGAAGAAAGTCTCGGCCGTGCGGGCCTGCGACACCTTCTTCGACCGCTACCTGTTCGTGCGTAACAGGCTGAATGAGGGTGATGAGCGATTCAGGGGCCTCGGAGATTTTTTCGATTCCGTGATGCTCGATTATCTGTTCACTCCTCCTTGACCTGTGCGACGGGGGTTTTTTCTTCGAGAACCTACATGACCGGTTCATCGCCACCGGCGCTATTCTGGCGGGATCCGGGGAAACTCGCGAGTGCGCGATCGGTCCTCTCGCGGAAATCGTAGTCCGACAGTACCACCTTTATGTGCAACGCGCCATTATCGTGGAGGAGGCGGAAATCCTCGAGCTGTATGGCGTTTTCGGCGGGATTGAGGGAAGGGAACGGCTCATTGACCTGCTCAGGGGGGTCTCGGCCTCGGCGTACCGGAAAAAAGTCGGGGAGATCGAACGGTCTGGTGCGGATGAACCCCCGGGAGCTTTTCCTTCGCAGAATCCCAGCCCGACTTCAAGCACAACACGCTGCTCTGGGAGAGGATATGCCTCATGGCCAGGAACTCAATAGAGGCGGGAGAGATCGCCGGACGACGGTCGATCATGCACATTTTCGAATTCCTGATCCGGAAATCGAACGACGGGGACGACCGGAACCTTCAGCTCTTCATATCCCGAACCCTCTCGTCGCTCTGCGCGCGTCCTGGTGAAGAGCGGCCGCTCGGCCTCCTTCAGAACGTCGTGGGCCTGGTGATGCCCGTGCTCCTCTCCGAGGTCGAGCGGGGTGGAAACTACACCATCCGCCTTCGCCACGATCTACAACATCGGGAGATCGGTCATCGAGTCGGGGAACATCGGACTTATCGATTTCTTCGAGGACATCCTGGTGCGCTCGAAATTCAGCTTCCCGGAGATATCCGGTATCGCTTCCGACTGGTCGGTCATCGTGAACTCGAGCCACCTGGAGAACATCCGCACGTGGATGAAGCTCATCGAGATACAACCCGCCGGTGATGAAGAAGCTCTCGGCGAGCCTGATCGTGAACCTGAAGCTCTACGGCGTGTTTCTGAAAGACACCGACGTGTTCCAGCGCGACATCTCGCGTCTCCTGAACAGCAACTACCGGGACGTCTTCTATCTCGTCATATCCCTGGCCTCGGTGTTTCCCGCTTTTTACCACGATATCGGCGCGACGGGCGACATCCGCTCCTTCACCGAGCGGATCGACACCAACCACCGGATGAACGACCTGATCCATTTCATGCGCAAGCAGGTGCACGTCGAGTCGAGCAGCCAGACCGTGTTCCTGATCCAGCGCGTCATGGAGTTCTGGATGACGGGCGAGAAGGCGCTTCTTAAAAACATGGTGCCCGCCGAGGTGTACGACAACCTGGAAAACATTTTTCCGGCTAGTGAACCTCGACGCGGAGGAGGCGCCGGGCAAGATCTACCGTGAGGCGCTGAAGCGCTTCCCGGAGCACGCGGACAAGAAGTTCTGGGACTTTCTGAACGACGTTGACGAGGAGGCCTTCATGGACTTCGCCTCGAGAGCGGGATTTCGACGGCGTCACGGATGATGAAAAGGCAGTGGCCCTGTCGTTCATTTCGCTTCTATTTCGACACACGCCTCCCGACGGAGATGACGAAGATGCTCCACTTCATACGGAACAGGTTCTCGCTGGACGTGTCGAAGAAGGTCATCTGGAAGTTCGTATACGAGATTTCGGACGATGATTTCAGGAGGATGTTCGATGACGCGCGAACCATGGACATATCGAAGGTCAATATCGAGAAGTTCATCACGTTCCTGCACGTGTACCGCCTCCTGTTCGACAAGTACAATTTCACCGACGTGCGCGTCATCGAGAAGCTCGAGCTGTACGCTGCGGAGGGCCTCTTCGAACCGCCGCACGGATTTCTTCGATATCATCGAGAAGGCGCGACACCCTTACCGCCCTTGACGTTCTCCTGAAGACCCAGCTGGTGCTGAAGGACGAAATCCTCCTGTCCGAGCAGGTCTTCGAGCCCCTCGACACCATCGACCTGAAGAGGCACATCGCCTTCGGCATCCCTTCCATGTACGGCTCCTACAAGGAGAAGAAGTTCGACACCCTGAAGGTGTTTTTCCACATGAACCTGATCAGGGTGAGGTTCTTCGAGAACGATTATCGAGCGACATGGATATTGCCTGGCGGACAGACCACCCTCCTGCAACGACGTGAAGAAGGTACTCAAGCTTTTCATCAAGACCTTCGTCATCGACGGCCTGGCGAACCAGGAGATGCTGAACTACAACAACCTGCTCGAAACGCCCAACCTGAAGCTCTCGCAGCTCCGCGATATCGTCACCCATACCCTGACGATCCACGGCGAGATATCCGACCGTTTCAACGAGACCTTCAAGTACGTGTGCCGGGAGGCGATCCGCAACATCGGCGTCGACCGCATCGCGAGGCAGTATATACCCGCGTGACAACCCCGACAGCGTCGATGTCATCATCGACCGGTTCGTCCGGAGCCAGATCATGCAGTCGCCGCTGCTTCAGCTTTTCGACAATTTCCTGATATCCCTCAGGGACCGGCTTATCCGTGATATCCGGGACAGGGGCGACATCGGTCTGCCTCAACGAATACCACCGCCAGCCCGACGTCGGGAACAGCGTCTGGGAGGTGATCAAGCTCCTCGACGACCCGAGCGACCCCTTCGATCCCGTACGATCCCTACGACGAGGACCGGTACGCACAGATACACGACATCAAGAAAGACTCGGCGAGGCGCACGACGAGGAGGAGCGCTACGCCCCGGTGTGGGAGATCGGGAGCAAGGCGCACGGGCTCCTCTTTATCGCAAACATGGAGGGGGTCAACGCGCCCCCCGGGCATCATACTCTCCTCGGAGCTGTACAAGCGCCTGGGCGATGCCATCATAAGCGACGTCGAGTCGCGCAGGCAGATGATATATCTTCTGAAGCGCTATATCGACAAGTTCACCGGCAACCGCTTCGGCAACGCAGGAACCCGCAGCTCCTTTCGGTGCGAAGCGGGGCGGTGTTCTCCATGCCCGGGTGTCATGGACACCATCACCAACGTCGGGCATGACACCGGAGATACTGGAGCACTACGCCCTCGGTGACGCCGTGGTTCGCCTGCGACTGCTACCGGCGGTTCTTCCAGGACCTGTCCGATCTCATACTACGGCATCGACCGCCAGGTCTTCGAAAATCTGATGTACTCCTACAAGAGCAGGGTCGGTGTCGAGCTGAAGGAGAAGATGACCGGCGACCAGATGGCCGACCTCGCGATCGCAGTACCGTGACGAGATTATCCGGAGGGCGGTTCCATATTCCGGAAGACCCCTACGAACAGCTCCTCTATTCGATCGTGGCGGTGTTCCGCTCATGGAACTCTCCGGTTGCACGGAAGTACCGGGAGCTGGTGAACATCTCGGACGAGTGGGGCACCGCGGTCATCATACAGAACATGGTGTTCGGCAACTCGTCGCCCGACAGCGTCACCGGCGTGGTACACAGCCGCTACCACGGCAATGAAAAGATTGATCTCTTCGGCGAGTACAAGACCAGCGCCCAGGGCCATGATATCGTGAGCGGCGTGGCGCGCGTCTTTCCCATCAGCGAGGACCAGAAGAAGGTCTACCAAGACTTTCGCCGCAATGCCTTCACTGGAGGAGAAATTCCCGGAACTCTACAACATGCTCTTCAACACGGTCCAGCGCATACGGGACCAAGTGGGGGAACGACCTCCAGATCGAGTTCACCATCGAGAACGGGACCCTCTACATTCTCCAGGTGCGGGGGATGGTGAACCATATATTCGAGGTCGAGGAGTTCGTGGAAAGCCCCGGGGCGCTGGAACCGTACCTTCTGGGCCAGGGACTCGCGGCGTCCGGGGGCGTGGTGTCCGGCCGGGCGGTTTTCGACATCGAGCGGATCGACGCGGTTCGGGAACGGTTTCACGGTGACAGGGTGATTCTGGTGCGGCCTGAGACCAACCCGGAGGACGTCGTGGGGATGGAACGGTCGGACGGCATTCTCACCTGCATCGGCGGGATGACTTCCCATGCGGTGCTGCAGATGCGGCGTCTGGGCAAGACCGGCGTCAGCGATTTTTCCATCATGCATATCGACGAGGAGGGGAACCGGGCCTGCGTGGAGAACGCCTCCGCGGAGGACGGGCATGTTTTCATCCGGGAGGGCGACTTTATTACTATTGACGGATCAACGGGAAATGTTTTCATGGGATATCATGCGACCGTGAAACGGGGCATCTAGTCCCATGGGCGGGTCCGCGGGCAAAGAGTTACAATTTTTGCAGGAGAAGCGACATGAGCAGATTCTCAGCTCACGTCTATCGGAATAAACGGAATCGGCAGGATCGGCAAGCTTCTGGCATGGATTATGTCCGCCAGGGAGGACCTTGAGCAGATAGTCATATCGACCGGCAGAAAATCGGGGCGAGAGTCTCGACGACCTCGCGACGTATCTCGCCTATGATTCCACCTACGGTTCCTATGCCAGGTTCATTTCCGGGTTTCGGCGCGAGGAGGCGATTGAAATAAAAAATGACGCCATCCTCATGAACGGGAAGAAAGCTGGTGTGGCTCAACGAATCGCACTACCGGGCCCCCGGGAATATCCCCTGGTCGTCCCACGGCGTTGAGGTGGTCTTCGATACTACCGGGAAAATGGTTGATCCCACCGCCAACGATGAAAATTCCCTGCGGGGACACCTGAATAACGCGAAAAAGGTGATCCTGACCGCGCCCTTCAAGATCAAGGAAAAGGGGATCACTGATGCCGGATGATGCGGTGACGCTCGTGGGCGGCGTCAATTTCGACCGAGTACGACCCGGCGGCGCACGCCATCATTTCCAATGCGTCATGCACGACCAACTGTTGCGCCCCCCCGATCAAGGCCCTGGTGGAGCATTTCGGCGAGAATTTCATATCCTACGCCCTCACCACGGTGCACGCGGCGACAAACTCGCAGAGCGTGCTCGACGTGCTTCCAAAGGACGGAGAAAAGGACTGCCGAAAGAAACGGAGCATCATGAACAACATCATCCCCTCGACGACCGGCGCGGCCAATGCCGTCATCGAGGTGATACCGGAAATACGGACCCTGGGCATCGGCTCACAGGCGTCGGCCCTGCGGGTGCCCACGAACACCGCATCGATCGTGATTCTCGACATTTCCCTCATCGGCGAGCATGACAACGATTACATGAACGGCATTTTCCGGAAATACAGCGACCGGAACCCGAAAATAATGAAGTATTCCGAAAGGCAACTCGTCAGTTCGGACATTATCGGGAGTGCGTATTCGACCATCTACGATTCCCTCTTCACGCACCGAAGAACCACGAAACGGGACGGGCGCCTCTACACCATGGTCGACCTGAACTTCTGGTATGATAATGAGTTCGGGTACGTGTCGAGCCTTGACAGGCTCTACGGTATGATCACGGGTGTGGACTGATGGCGTGAATTATCTTCCGGTAAAATGATAACGGATTATTGTCGCTGAGACACAGAGGCACCACAGGAAAAAATATATTTGTGGATAGTTCGAAGAAAAAAAAATCTCAACAATCCTGTTGAATGCATAGTTCAATCAATAGTATTTTCGATTTTCTGAAAAAATATTCGCTGTGTCTGGGTGCCTCGATAATCATATCCTTGAATCTTGATGTGCTTTATCCGGAACAGATTGGCTGATGCTTTTTTTTAGTTGACAGAGAGCCGGGGGGTGTCATGTATGCATGGGGGAATGATATGAAAAAAACCGGATGCATCGTCGCGCTTCTCTTCTTCACCATCACTCTTTCCTGCACGAAAGACTATCGCAAAGCTGTCGTGGGCAAATGGAACGCGGGAATGGCTACCATGAAAAGCGATATGATCGTTACCATCAAAGATGACGGCACCTTCACCGCTGAAATTTCCGGTTATGACATGAAACCGGTCCCGGGTACCTACCGTTTCAAGAACGAAAGGATTTACTTTTCCTTCCCGAAAATAGTTCTCTCCTACAGGATAATCAGCCTCGAAGGGGACACCCTCGTCATGAAATCAAAATACGCGAGGATCACCTGGCAGAGGCTCAAATAGCCCGGCCGGCAGTCTCCATCCCTTATTTCCAGTTTACTATCGTCGCTTTGTAGTGATCGTATAGTTTTCCAAGTTTCGGCATTCGCCCCTTTGAGACCGCGTCGATGATCATTTTCCTTCTGGCACAGACATCCTGCTTCGTGGTGAAATCCTTTGGATGGCACTTGATGCAATTATCCTGGATCGCCTTGAACACGCTGTCATTCGGCATTGCGACGCACGGATCCCTGCTGAATTTATCAAGATTCGTCACGCACCCGATCAGAAGCGCGGTCACGATCATGATGGCCGCTGCATGATGGTTGTTTTTCATGGCTCTCCCCCTCCGTAATTCATTTAATGATGCGTTGATGCGGCACGTCTTTTCGCGAAACGATGCCCCTTAAACCGATACAGCCACATGGTAAACGATATCAGTGTATAAATCAACCATTAAATGGAATCCATGCCTGGATATCTGCGGCGTGCCGTGGAAGATGGGGGGTGCCGTGAAGGCATCACCATGCGCCAGAAGATGTTGACAGATTCAATGAGGCGTGCAAGACTATTCCGGTAATTACAGGTATGGTCGCATGAAAGATGTCCATGTTCCGGGCCGATGTCCTGGGAATCGAGGGGCTTTTGGTGGAAGGGGGGTGCCATGCGGCCATTTTCAAGGAGGTCTCCATGTGCGGTATGCGTAGAGTCTTTATCGGGGTAGTGATGGTGTCCCTGTTTTTCTCCGTGGCTTTCGCGAATAAATCGTCAGTGGAGATACAGGCGCCGGAAACGGCGAGGACCGGTTCAAAAATCACCATTGCGGTCAGGGTGATACACGAGGGGAACAATTTTCTGCATTACACCAACTGGGTCTATATCAAGGCGAACGGAAAAGAGATCGCACGCTGGGATTTCACCATGGGCAACCGGCCCGATGGCGAGGTGTTCACCAGACAGATCGAGTACACGGTGGCCGGGCCTGTCGAAATCGAGGCGATGGCGAACTGTAATCTGCACGGCAGCACGGGTCCCCGCAGCGTTACGGTCAGGATCAAATAGGAAGGGATGGACGCATTCCGGCCCTGCGTAATGGTCAATGGCCATTATTGATAGGCGGCTTATCGTGAGTCGATTGATATGTCCGGATGGCAATGTGTGCATTCGCCAGCAAAATTACCTTAAAGGAGGTATCGGGTTATGAAGATCGGAGGGGTGTCGATTATTCTTTTGCTGGGCGTCGTCAACATACTTCTGCTCGCCTTCCAACTTATGAGCGGGCTTCACAGGATCAAAGTCCCTATCGGCGTGCATAAGAAGATGGGTATCGTTCTTTTCTTCTGTGCAATCGTTCATGGCATTCTCGCGGCCCTCGCAAACGCCCTGTAGGATTACCTGAAAAAACGGAGGTCTTCCGGCCGGGCGTCCCGGTATTTAGGGATTTTCACCATCTTTTTCAGGTTTCTCAGAACATTGAATGGCCGTTTCACCACAGCGATATTGACGACCCAGGGAGGGAGGTTCCCCCCCGGATCATTGTGTAGCTGGTAGGTAACCCTTACGACGCCTCGTTCCCTGTCAGGGACCAGTTCCCAGCTGCCGGAGACTACCTTGACACGGACGACTTTCGGGCGCTCGGGCAGATAGTCCCAGTGGCTCGACAGGGTCAGGATGACGGCGCCTGTCGCCGGTTTCTTCTTATAGCTCACCCTGATCACCGTGTCGCGGTTTTTCGCCGGGGCCGGGACGTCGATCAACTGATAGAGCACCGGTTCACGGGGGGTGATCATCCCGGCGATTTTCGCCTCTCGCACGGAAGGGAAGATTGTCGTGTATGAATCCACGTCTTCAAGGAGCTTGAGCAGGCATTCCATTGTCGCGTTGATGTCGGTTACAGCCATGAACTCGAGGGATTCGGAGCCGGGCACATTTCTGGTATAGACAGTTATACCGCCACTGTTTTTTCTCTGTTTCCATTCATTGCCAGCCTCCACGGCCATGGAGATGAAGAACATGAGCAGCGCGAGCAGGGGGCCTGCAACGCGGGTTCTTTTGTAATCGTTCATCGGCAACCTCGTGCGATAGTAGTGAGACTATTCACCCGTGTCATCCATGAGGGGCCCCCGGCAGGGGCGCGACGACTCCGGACTCGAATGCGGGGGAACCTTATGAGGGGACGGGTTATTTGTAAAGAAAAATAATTGCGGTGATGATTTCTTCTCGGGGGGTGGCGCAGTTACAAAGTGCAGGGGTGGCGTGTTTTTATAAGCGATGAGGGAAAAATGACCATGAACACACGCAGGGAAGGGTTTTCGGATAACGTCCCGTTTTTTCTGGCTATAGCACATCTTCTGAAGAAAAACAATTGCGTGATTGGTCCCGCAAATGTAGTGTAGTGGACTCGAATATATGGAACTTCTAAAAAAAAATAAAATCAGGATATTCCTTTCTGGGCACAAATGCGGTAACAATCAGATATTTCAATTTTTGAGTTTATAGAAATTCAAATTATTTTAGTGGAGTCTATAATTGAAAGCCGATCGATTCAGAGGGAAAGGCGGTAATCGGCGTTCATCATCCAGGGCGAAAGGACAGGCCATGCCGCGGGCGATACCATTGCTTTTTTCTTTGACGGTCAGGCTGGAGACCTATGCCTTTTTCATCATCGTTCCCCTGATTGTCTTTTTGGTCGCCGTCAGCAGTGAAAGCCGTGGATTTGACGGGATTCACGTCATTCGCGGGGCGCTCATTTCCGGTCCGCTGATGTTCGGCCTCGGATTTCTCTTCCGGGCTCTTCGCCTCCGCCCTGTCATGGCCTTCCTTGCAGGAAAAAACGCGGGAGAAGGCGTGGTCCGTGACGGGAGTGCGATACGGAAGATACTCCTCACCCACCCGGTCTGGGAGGCGACGGCGGTTGCATTCAGATGGGTCGTGGGTCTTTCCATTGCGGCGTTTTACATCTGGTGCTGTACGGGTGTTCTCGGCAGCATCGAATATCTTCTTACGATGCTTGTTGCCATTCCCTCAAATTTTGCCATATTCTACTTCGCGACGGAGAACATTCTTTCTCGTCTGTTGATGGACGAACGGTTCGGGGGCGCGCCGCGTGAACCATCGGACCGCCGTGTCTTCGGCCTTTTCGGCCGTGCCCTGCTCACCCTTGTCTCGACCGTCATGATTCCCACGGTTGTGTTTGGATATTTATTTTATCTCTCCCAGGAAGGACACGTGACGATTTTTCACGCCTCCATGCATATCATTTTCATCATACTCCTTTCATCACTGGCGATCATCGTCATTGCCTATGAATCGAGCGTCAGCATGCACCTTGCGGTGCGCCAGGTGGTGGGCGCCCTTGAGATTCTCAGGAAGGGAGATATCGACATACGGATCCCGATGGTGTCCAGGGGGGAGATCGGCATAATAGGACGGCATGTGAACTGCCTGGCCGACTCGCTCGATGAATATATGGAAAGGAACCGCGACCTGGCGAAGAACCTCGAGAGCAAGGTCACGAGGCGTACGGAGGAGCTTAATTCCGCCATGGAGGAGCTTACCGCGGCCAACGAGCATCTGCGCGAGGCAAGGGATGAACTCTGGGGTGAGATCGAGCTGGCGAAAAGAATCCAGAGTGTGCTCCTTCCCGCCTATCCCCGGATAGCCGGATACGACGTGGCGGTACGTATGGATCCGGCGGCCCATGTAGGGGGCGATTACTACGACGTCATCAACGGCACGGGCGTCGACTGGGTGGTGATAGGCGATGTATCGGGCCATGGAATGACCGCGGGACTCGTCATGATGATGGTGCAGACCGCCATCCACGCAACGCTTAAAATCAACCCCTCCATAAGACCGGTGGGGCTCTTTGAGGCGGTGAACGAGGTGATTTTCGAGAATACCCGGCTTTTCTCCGAGGAAAAGTATATGACGCTCACCGCGATCTCCGTCGGAAGGGATGGGGAAATGTGTTATGCCGGGCTCCATGAAGACATTCTTGTCTACCGGGCGGCAAGCGGTTCGGTTGAGGTTCATGAGACCGACGGGCTCTGGATCGGGATGTACGAGGATATCAGGGGGAGGGTGGGCGGCGCGCGGCTTGATCTCGCGCCTGAAGATGTAATGCTTCTTTTCACGGACGGAGTCGTCAATGCATGGACGCGTAATTCAGTCGCCGGAAGGCGCCGCCCGGAAAGCGATAGCTTCGGCCAGGAGCGGCTCATGGAGGCGTTGCGGCGAACGGGCGGAGTCTCTGCAGCGAAGATACTGGAAGAAATAGTTGGGCTCCTCGACGGTTATCGTTGCGAAGACGACGCAACCCTCGTGGTGATTAAGCGCGTGCCTTGAAATTTTTTATGATTGAACAATGACCAGTCTTTTTTTTGTTTTGACATTCCGTTAATTCCATGTGAGATTTTCCGGCGTCATGAGTTCCATGGGCACGATGAAGCCAGGATGGAAATATGCGTGCGCGTGAATAGTACCACTGAACCAGGAGGATGAAGATGAAGATGATGTATTATTGCAGACTGACGGCATTCGCGACGGCGCTGGCCCTGCTCGCACTGGCGCCCAATGGTGTCCGTTCCGAGGAAGCGAAAGAAAAGGCCCCTCTAAAGCAGAACCCCTGGGTTCTGAAGAAAGACAAGGATGGTATAAAGGTCTTCATCCGCAACGTTGAGGGGATCGACTTCAAGGAGTTTCTCGGGGTGATAGTGATCGATGAACCGTTGGAAAAGGTAGAAGCGTTGATGAACGACGTGCCGAACCAGGTCAACTGGATGTGCGACATGATAGAATCCAGGGTCATCAAGAGCGACCCGGTGAACCCGATACAGTATAACGTCATCACCGCCCCGATGGTGTCCAACAGGGACGTGATCATTCAGACCAGGGTCGTCCGATCGCCCGGGAAGATCGTACGCTATTTCAAGGGAATAACCCTCGATTCAGTGCCCCCGCGCAAGGGTATCGTGAGAATGCCGAAAATGACGGGTCTCTGGACATTCGAGCGCATTGGTGCGAAACAGACCAGGGTAACCTACCAGAATCTCGCGGATCCGGGTGGATCTCTTCCCTCGGGTCTCGTGAACATGACCGTGTTGAAACAGCCCTTCGTGACCCTGAAGGGAATGCGCGAACAGCTTAAAAAGAGATAGAACACCAACCCACCCCGCCCTTCCATGAGGGGCGGGGATGATTAAAAAAAATAATTTTTACTTTACTTTTCTCGAAAATTCCCCCCTGTTTACAAAGCACGCAACTCATACAACCGGAGAAGTGACCATGTACGAGTTCAAAATACCGATTGTGCTGTCACAGTTCATCATCCCCGCCCTTTGTTCCGGTATCCTCCTCTTGGGATGGCTTCTTTTCACCTATTTATACCTCAGGACCAGGGAGGTGCTCCACCTGGCAATGATGATCCTTTCATTTCTCGGGTTCGTCTTCGTCTTTTCGGAAACGATGATACTCTCGGTGGGTCTTTGGCAGCTTGATCAGTCTATGGGAAGGCAGTTTCATCGCATTGAGCAGCTTGCCGGTGCATTCTTCATATTCGGGGTTCCCTTCTTTGTGCAGAGCCTTACGGAACTGACGCCGGCCTGGCAGAGGTTCAACAGGTACCTTACCCTTGCCGGCCTCGCAATTGCGGCGATTCTCCTCGCAGCCGCCCTGGGGGCACCCGAATCGTTCATCTCCCAAACCACGCCGAAGGCGGGCTGGAACGAGATACAGTCCGAGTTCGGAAGGGGAATCGAGGGGCCCGCGTACGTGGCCAGGGATCTTTTCGTCGGGATTATGATACTCTACGCCATGAGCTGCCTTTTATTCGACATGCTGCGCCACAGGCGCTTTTCCTACATCCTGCCGCCCCTTGTCGGTTTTCTCATCGCCATCAACGGCGCCCTGGTCGACATACTCAAAATCTATACAGACACCTACTATGATTTCACACCCGGGAGCCCCCATTCCCGTTTCGCCGTAGGCATCACGGGGATGATAATTTTTTCCATGGGGGGCGTCCTCCAGAAGTTCATCGACATGTCGAAGGAGGTGGAGCGCGCGGAGGCACACGCGAGCCGGGAAGCAGAGAAAAACATGGAGCAGAATGTATTCATCCGCACCCTCCTGAACACCAGTTCGAAGACACTGGTCGATTCCATGGAAACGCTCTCGTTCACCATATCCGATTTCACCAGGCACAGCCAGGAGCAGGCGGCCGCCACAGAGGAGGTGACCGCGTCGATAGAACAGATCACCGCGGGAGTGGACAACGTTAAAAACAACGCCGACGAGCAGTACGGCAATCTCGAGCTGCTGATGGACACGATGGAGAACCTTTCCGAAAACATCGTCACGATGAACGCAATCGTCGAGGAGTCGCTGACAATGATCGAACAGATATCGGTCAACGCGAAATCGGGCGAGCAATCCCTGCGGGTGATGGACGAGAGCATGGGAAAGATCAGCTCCAGCTCCAGGGAGATGACAGGCATCATACAGATCATCAACGACATATCGGATAAGATAAACCTCCTGTCCCTGAATGCGGCCATAGAGGCGGCGCGTGCCGGCGACGCTGGACGCGGTTTCGCGGTCGTGGCGGATGAAATATCGAAGCTGGCTGACCAGACCGCTTCTTCCATCAAAAACATCGACATCCTTATACGCACCAACGAGCAGGAAATAGCCAACGGCAACCAGAACGTCGCCGCCGCCGTGACGCGCATCAATTACATCATCAGCGACATAGAGAAGATTGTCGAGAAAATCACCATGATATCGGAGCAGATGGCCCAGCAGACCCTCGCGAACCAGACCGTCAACCAAAACGCAGAAAATGTCAAGACCCGCTCCGAGCAGATTACAAACTCGATGAACGAACAGAAACTCGCCATCGAGGAGATATCCAAAACGGTCGGCTCCATCAACGAGCTGTCCCAGAGCAATACCCACCAGATCATACAGATTACCGATTCCACGAAGTCGATCGTTTCCAAGGTCGAGACGATGCACCTCGATATCGAACATTTCGCGCTGAAGTCGGATACGGGGGAAACCGCTGCGCCACCCGTCCCCGACGCGGTGTCTTCGCCTGATGGCGGCGATATCCTCCCGACCTGACGAGCCGACAGGGTCGCAACGCTGCGGGCCATCTGAAAAACTATTGACAAAACCCCGGTCATTAATAGGTTGATTCAGTTTTTCGGGGTGTAGCTCAGCCCGGTTAGAGCGCCTGCTTTGGGAGCAGGAAGTCGGAGGTTCGAATCCTCTCACCCCGAATGACTGTTATGCGCCAGTAGCTCAGTGGATAGAGCAACGGCCTTCTAAGCCGTGGGTCGAAGGTTCGATCCCTTCCTGGCGCGCATACCGTCAACGCCACCGGTTCCATGCGGTTCTTCCCTCGATTCTCATCCCCTCCGGTATGGTAATTCATCGGCACCCTTCCCTGATGCGTACACCCGGAAAGCAACGTGTTGGCCCGAGTCGCGTGTCGACTGGCGAATTGTATCGAGACACGAGCACCCTCCTTACGGGGTATCCGCCATGTATCGCCGCAGGTCTCCCGGGAAAAACTCCCACTCCGGCGTCACCAGACTCTCGCCGATTTCCACCGGATACCAGGGTGAGAGGGGGGAGGATGGGTTGATCAGCACATGGGTCTCCTGTGCGGGCATGAAACTCTGGGCGAGGAGCATCATGCGCTCCCCGGTTCGCGCGTTGTGGGCGATATCAATAACCAGGACCGCATGGCCGTAGGGTCTCCCCTTCTGGAGGAAAAAGTCCCCGGCCTGGATTGTCTCCGGGTTGACCGGAACGGTATCGGCGAACATGCTTGCCGTGTTGGCGTAGGCGAATATATGGTCCATGTACCAGAGAAATCTTCCATAGGAGCGGTCACCCCCGACCCTGTCGATGTAGGCGCTCTGCCTGCCGTTGGCCAGGGTGAAAATGATTTCATTATAGCGCTTCAGGCCGAAGAAATATTCCCCCCGGAGGCGCATGATCGCATCGGCGCACTGCTGGAGGTCCCGGGGCGAGATTTTTTGATCGACGACTGCTGCGTGGACCGGGGCCGGCTTTTCCTCGCCGTTGTAATAAAGGACGGGACTGCCGTGCGGCTTCAGGGGAAGGCGCCGAAGGTACTCCTGGAAGCTTCCGGGAGCCACGGGATGTCTTGTAAATCCCCCGGGAGTGGCAATTCGTTCCTCTACGGTGGCACCGGAAGGATCGATCAGGTCGACCCTGTAGCCCGAGACGCAGATAGTGCCGATGAGGACGACACCGATGGCGATGATGGGGCGGGCAAATCGTTTTTTCATGACGTTTCGTTTCCTTGAAATAGTATTGACAGAACCGAATCGGGCGCTATCATATCACCGTCGCCGCGCGAAGGGGCGGGACGGATTTCTTTACCGGCGGTGACTCATGGCCGATTATGTGCAAGAGATATCCGAGGCCGCGCGGATTCTCACTAACGCAAAAAAAGCGACGGCCTTCTGCGGCTCCGGCGTATCGGCCGAGAGCGGTATAGCTACCTTCCGGGACCCGGGGGGCATCTGGGACCGACTCGACCCGATGAAAGTGGGAACCCCCGAGGGGTTCCTTGCCACGCTTACCAGTAATCCCCACAGCCTCGTTCCCCTGGTCCTGAAACTGATCGAGGACATCGAAAAGGCGGAATTCAACCCGGGGCACGGCGCCCTTGCAGAGCTCGAAAAACTCGGTAAAGTGAGGACCGTCATCACGCAGAACGTCGACAACCTCCAGCGCGAAGCGGGAACCGTCGACCTGATCGAAGTCCATGGGAACCTCTTCCACCTGGTCTGCGTTTCGTGCGGGGGTACGCGAGTCCTCGAGCGGAGAACCTTCATTGCCGGCCTGAAGGACCGCCTCGTACGCCTCGCTGATTTTTCCCTCTCGGGCCTCTCCACGCTTGCGCCGCCGTGCGAGGCCTGCGGCTCCTTCATGCGTCCCGACGTGGTCATGTTCGGCGAGGCGGTCAGGGAACTGCCGCGTGCCTATCACGCGGCGCGCACCTGCGACGCGATGCTCGTTCTCGGCACATCGGGCACGGTTTTCCCCGCCGCCGCGCTTCCCTATGAAGCGCGGCGTGGCGACGCACCCGTCATAGTGATCAACCCGCGGGAAAATCCATTCGAGGAAATCACCGACGTCTATCTCCCTATGAAATTCGGGGTGGCGATGTCCGCCATCATGAAAATCATCAGGAAATGAATGGTTGAAGCCCTTACCGGTGCCGGTCATACAACATGCCGCAGCGGGCCTGAGGAGACCTTCTGGAGTTCCACCTTGAGGACCGATATCTCCATCAGGTAATTTCCGTAAGTGGCGTGCATGCCCTTTGCCTTTGCCTGGAGGGCGAGGCGCTCCTTTTTCCGGATATCCTGTTCGATCCTGTTTGCCCTGCTCGATGCTTTAAGTCTGTTCATTTCAAAACCTCCCGTAAGTAAAATTTGTGGGGTTTTGAATTGACATAACGCTTTTTCTGCAGTATTTTTCATTTGGATGATGTGCAGCGTATGTCTATCCCCGGGACAAGCCCCGGAGTCGGCCTCATGCCCCACATGAGGCCGACTTATTTTTTAAAACCCCAAATTCAGCTAAACCGATAGAATATATCAACGAAGATGGTCATCGTCAAATTAATACGCGTTTTTTTGAAAAAAAGTGTTTTTTTAAAATATCACAAGATCTGATATCTGTCCTCCCCTGTTTTTACCGATAACTATCGTGATTTTTGAGTAATGGCGTAAAAATTATTTGCAGATATAGTCCATCTCTTCTTTTATAACTGAAAATAAATTTCCTCCCGGGCGCCGTGCCTTTTCGGTAGTTCATGCCGGGCGGACCATTTCAGAGGTAGTACCATGGGCAATGATTCCATCAGCCGCCTTGAAAGCGGCGCCGTGTGGACCGATTTTTGCGACAAATTAAGAATGGCGGGGGATGTCGTCATGCGTGACGCCTCGCCGTCCGACCCGCTTACCCGCGCCGAGGGCTTCCGATATCTGAGCCGTGTCACGCGCGCCATCGTTGAGGCGTTCGTGGAGAACGCGGATTCGCGCGCCCCCGTACTCTTCAGGCCCGTGCACGAAACCGCCAAGATGGGGGCGGACAATCCGGACAACTACTACCAGTACGCCTCCATAAGCGGGGAGTATGAATACCGTTTGCATGGAACCCGCGGCACCATACATTACCTCGGTTTCGGTACCTACAAGGGGAACTACGGCATCGGGGGGGGCACCGGCGAGACCGGTTACCTCGACGGCAGGGACTTGCTTGTCGACAAGGATGGCGCCTTCGAGGTACTGCTGAGCCGGGAGAAGCGCCCCGGAAACTGGCTTCGGATGACCGGCGAGACCTCGTCCCTTATCGTGCGGCAGACCTTCGCGGACAGAAAGAACGAGGAAATCGCGCGTCTCTCGATCGATCGGATTGGTGGCGACGGCCTTCCCACGCCGGTTACGCCGGAGAAGATAGAGGAGGGACTCACGATGGCGGGGAACATCATACTGGGCGCGGCCACCATCTTCGCAAACTGGGCGGAGGGGTTTATGGACCACGTAAACCGCCTTCCCCGCTTCGATCCCTCCGTGTCCCTGGCCGCCATGGGGGACCCGAACATATGCTACTATCACAGCTACTGGAAACTGGCCGACGACGAGGCCCTGGTGATCGAGGTGAAGCCGCCGCGCTGTGAGGCCTGGAACTTCCAGCTCTGCAATCACTGGATGGAGTCCCTTGACTACCGATTCTACCCGGTCTGGATCAACCAGCACACGGCGAACTGCAACCCTGACGGCTCTGTGCGAATCGTGGTTGCCCATCGTGATCCCGGGACCGGCAACTGGATCGACACCGCGGGGCATCGGCAGGGGACCATGCTTTTCCGATGGATCAGGGCCGACGAATACCCGGAGCCGCAGACGCGGGTGGTGAAGGTGGAAGAGCTGTGAATGCGCCGGTACGAACGACATCGATGGATTACACGCGCCCCTACCGCCCCCGTCTCATCGCGGTGATAAACGCCGCGGGGCGGCTTTTCCGGGCGCTCAGGCGTAAGGGCGCCCGATTCGATACGAAATCCCTGATGAGGAAGGCGATGATGAAGGCGGGTCTCCAGGATTTCGGCGATCCCGCCTTCATGGAGCGGATGGCTCTTTTGACCGGGGAAATGGAATCGGAGGCGCGACTTCATCCCTTCGGGGCCTTTGCGGCCCGGCAGAATATCGTCAGGTTCCTGACCAACCGCCTTAAGATAGAGGACGCCCTCAAACGCAATCCGGAGATCCTTGAGGTCCCGATGGAGGACCCCGTTTTCGTGGTGGGCCTCCAGCGGACCGGTACCACCATGCTTCAGCGCCTCCTCGCATCGGACGAGGATACGTTTCGCTTTCTCGCATCCTGGGAGGCGATCAACCCCGCCCCCTTTACCGGGAAAAAGATGGCGGGCAAGGGGGACCCCCGCGTTTCAATGGCGATCATGGCGGGGAAGGCCCTTAAATACATGGCACCTGATTTTTTCGCCATTCATCCCGTGGAACCACTGGACCCTGAAGAGGACTGCCTTCTCTTTGATTTCGATTTCTGGAGCACCGTGCCGGAGGCGACCATGCGGGTCCCTTCTTTTTCACGATGGCTTGAAGGGCGGGACCACACCGATGGATACGGATATTACAAGAAAATACTGCAGTATCTCTACTGGCAGAACCCCCGCGGGAGGTGGATACTGAAGACCCCCCAGCACATGGAGCATTTCGAAGAGCTATTCAGGGTCTTCCCGGGTGCGAAAATCATTCAGACCCACCGCGATCCTGCGAAAGTGGTGGCCTCTTTCTGCAGCATGGTGTCACACGCCTATGGGGTCTTCAGCGACGAGGTGGATCCAGTCGAGATAGGCGCTCACTGGAGCCGCAAGGCCCACAGGATGGTGAGCCGGTCCATTGAGGCCCGGAAGGGCAGGGCCGGAAGCTTTTTCGACGTCCACTACGATGACCTCGTAGCCGACCCGGTCGCCCAGGTAGGGCGTGTCTACGACTTTATTGACCTTCCCTTCGGGAAGGAGGGGGCGGCACGAGTGCGGTGCTGGGCGGAGCGCAACCCCCAGCACCGGCACGGCAGGCACATCTATCGGCTGGAGGATTTCGGACTCGACCGGACCTCAATGTCCCGTGATTTCGCGGAGTATCGAAAAGCATTCGGCGTCCGTGAGGAGGGAGCCAATGGATAAATGCCGACTCATGACGGGAAAGACATGCCTGGTCACCGGCGCCACGAGCGGACATGGCGAGGCGGTGGCGAAGGCCCTGGCGCAGGAGGGGGCCGATCTATTCATCCTCGGGCGGAACCCCGAAAAATGCGTGCGCGTGCGGGACGAGATCGCCGGCGAAACGGCCCGGGTCCCCGGGATTATACTCTGCGATCTCTCTTCACGGAAGGATATCCGGCGCGCCGCCGGCGAGTTTCTATCCCTGGGTCGGCCCCTCCATCTCCTGGTAAACAATGCCGGCCTGGTGAACCGGAATTTCCGCGAGACGGGGGACGGTGTTGAGGAGACGATCGCGGTGAACTATCTCGCCATGTTCCAGCTTACCATGCTTCTCCTTGATTGCATCGTCTCGAGCGCCCCGGCGCGCATCGTCAATGTCTCCTCCGACTCGCACAGGATCGCCTCCATCGATCCGGATGATATCGAGGGGAGGCGGGGGCGTTATTCCATCATGGGAGCCTACGGGCGGTCCAAACTCGCCATCGTTCATTTCACGATGGAACTGGCCCGCCGACTCGAGGGGAGGGGCGTGACCGTCAATGCCGTAGACCCGGGACCGGTGGCCTCGGGCATCGCCGACAAGGAGGGGATTGTCGGGAAGGCGGCGAACGCGATCATCCGGCTCACCTTCCCCAGGCCGGAACGGGCGGCACGGACCGCCCTCCATCTCGCGGTGTCGCCCTATGTCGAGGGAATGACCGGAGGCTACTGGCGCTTCATGAAAAAGAAGGAGCCAAGGCTCGCGGGATGCCCTGATATCGGTGAACGGCTCTGGAAGGTAAGCGAAGGGATGACGGGGATAAGCGCCGTATAATTGCGCAGGTGTACATCCTGCACAATCATAAGGCACAAAAGGGAAAAAAACGATTGACCCGTCCCGCACTCGCGGATACGGTTTGCGACATCGCGTGGGAACGTTATTCTTTCAAGTAAAGGGAATAGTAAAAATGAAATATTGCATCATATCGGCGATACTGGGCATGGCGGTAGTGATCTCCTGCGCAACGATGTCGGGTAAATGGAACGCATCCCGCCTGGACACCCTGGCGGAGCGCTGTACCGAGGAAAACCAGGCCGGGATGCCCTCGACCTCCCGGTGGCACAACCTGTCGACACAGGAGAGAAGGGAGAAAAAAAATGAACTGGCGGATTTCCGGAAAAAAAGGATACACCTCTACCAGGTCCTTCACGATTTCAAGGAAATCTACATGACCCATGTTGACGATGACGGGAGGTGCCAGAGGAAGGAATGCGCACCCCTTGCCAAGCTTCGCGTGACGATCGTCGAAGGATGCCCGGTTGCCGGAGAGTCATTCCCCCTCTTCGCGGCGGAATAATCACTCGTTCTCATGCCGGCGCCCCCAACGCATACGGTCCATTTTTTCATTGACCGATTTCCATTCGGGGTGATACCGTCCCGTCATGGAACTCCCTGAAATCCTTATTGTCGAGGACGAATCGATTGAGGCGCTGGACCTGTCGAACATCCTCCTGAAGCCCAACGCCGAGCGCGAACTCTACACCTCCATCGAGACGTCCCTCTATACACACAGGGTGGACAGCCGCATGAGGGAGAGCGAGGCCAGATACCGGGCCCTCTTCGAGGGCTCACGGGATGCCATCTTCATGCTCGGGGCCGACGGCATGATTCCCGAGTTCACCCACTACGTCATTTCGAATAACCTGCTTGAATGATGGCCAACGGATCCAACCTCGAATTATTCGCCTCCACCGCGAAGGGTGTCGAACCCCTCCTCGCGGAGGAAGTGCGCGCCCTGGGGGCGGTATCGTGCCGAGAGACCTCCGGGGGGGTGCGCTTTTCCGGAGGCCTCGAGACTGCGATGAGGGCCTGTCTCTGGTCGCGCACGGCGAGCCGTGTTCTCCTCGTACTGGGCGATTGCGAAGTGGTGAAACCGGCCGATATCTATGATAAAGCGGCCGCGATCCCCTGGGAGGATCTTGCCGATCCCGGCGCGACCGTTGCGGTCGATTTCGCCGGAACGGGGTCGGGGATCGACAACACCATGTATGGCGCCCAGCTCGTCAAGGACGCGCTCGTGGACAGGTTGCGGGATCGCCGGGGATCGCGCCCCTCAGTTGACCAGAAAACCCCCGGTTTTCTGGTCAACTGCCGCCTCTCCCGGGGAACAATCGAGATTCGGGTCGATCTTTCCGGCGGGGGCCTCCATGAGCGTGGCTACCGAACAGATGCGGTAATCGCCCCTCTGCGGGAGAATCTGGCGGCCGCCCTCCTCCTGAAGGCGGGCTGGGCCGGGATTGCCGGTGGAGGGGGATGTTTCCTCGACCCCCTCTGCGGCTCCGGGACTCTGGTGATCGAGGCCGCCTTCATCGCATCGGATCGGGCTCCTGGCGTCATGCGAGGGCGATGGGGCTTCCATGGCTGGCTGGGCCGCGATGAGGAATTGTGGCGGGATCTTGTCGCCGAGGCCTCGGAGCGGCATCAAGCGGCACTGAAAGAAGCGCCCCCCTGCGTGGGCTATGACGGGGACCGCCTGGCCGTCAGATCAGCAAAGCGCAATGCAGTCCGGGCAGGTGTCGATTCATTGACCCGGTTTGAGACGCGGCGCCTCCAGGATGCAACGCCCCCCACGGAATCGGATGGGGGCCTTCTTCTCACGAACCCCCCCTACGGGTTACGGATGGGGGCCGGGGACGACCTGCGGGCCCTCTATGCCGAACTCGGGGACGGGCTTAAACGGCATTTTCAGGGCTGGAGCGCCGCGGTCTTAACCGGGGAGCCGGAGCTGGGGAAGCGGATGGGCCTTCGGGCGCATCGGACAAATCTCTTTTATAACGGCACGCTGGCATGCCGGCTCCTCCAGTTCAGTGTTGAGCGGGAACGTTTCGTTGACCGGGATGCCCTCGACAGCCGGGCCGCCGGGATCGAAATTGAAAAAGCCATGGACCGGGGCGCCGATGCCTTTTTAAACCGGATAAAAAAGAACCTGCGCACTGTCGGGAAATGGGCGAAGCGGGAGGGGATCTCGTGCTATCGTCTCTACGACGCCGATCTTCCCGAATACGCGGTGGCGGTCGACATATATGACGGGTGGGCCCATGTGCAGGAATACGCGGCCCCGTCCAGCGTGGATGAAAAAAAAGCCCAGGAGCGCCTGAACGATGCGGTAACACTCCTGCCCGGGGCCCTGGGAATCGAGAAGGATCGGGTTGTGCTCAAGGTGCGGCGGCGCCAGAAGGGGCCCCGCCAGTATGAAAAGATGGACGACCGGGGAAATTTCCTGGAGGTGAGCGAGGGGGGCTGCCGTTTTCTCGTCAATCTCACCGATTATCTCGATACCGGGCTCTTTCTCGATCACCGTCTTACGCGCGCCATGATCGGCGCCATGGCGAAGGGGAAGAGATTCCTGAATCTCTTCTGCTATACGGGGACGGCCACGGTTCACGCGGGGCGGGGCGGAGCAGTGGGGACGACTTCCGTTGACATGTCATCCGTTTATCTCGACTGGGCCCGCAGGAACCTCCAACTGAATGGCTTCGGGGGTGGGGAACACCGTCTCATCCGCGCCGATTGTATGGAATGGCTTCGGGACCGGAAGGAGCGCTACGACCTCGTATTTCTCGATCCGCCCACCTTTTCGAACTCAAAGCGAATGGAGGGGGTTCTTGACATCCAGAAGGATCATTCGCGCCTTCTGGCTTCAACGGCCCGCCTTCTTGCCCCCGGGGGCGCCATTATATTCAGTGTCAACAAATGGAATTTCAAGCTCGATGCGGGATCCCTGAAAGGCCTGAAGGTCGTGGAAATATCTGAAAAAACAATACCGAATGATTTCGAGCGAAACCAGAGGATCCACCGATGCTGGATGATCGCCAGGGTGTGAGCTACAGATGGACTCGAAGGCAGATGGATTTCTTGTAAAAAAAGCTTGACTTCCTGACGGATACTTGAATATAGTTTGATAATTGAACCATGTTCGATTTATCCATACGGAGGCCCTTCATGAAAAAAAGCCTCGAAGGGAAAGTCGCCCTGATCACAGGAGCGGGGAAGAAGACCGGCATCGGATATGCGATCGCGAAAAAGCTCGCCTCCCTTGGCACGGATGTCGTCATAGTCGACCTCGGAAAAGATGACGCCGTGAACGGCTTGAAGACCGGGGGCTTCCCCGAAATGGAGGCGATCGCCCTGGAGCTGAAAAATGAGTTCGGCGTCGCCGTCATGGCGCATCCCTGCGATGTCACTAATGCCGTCTCAATAGCCGCAATGGCCGATGCCGTCCGCGAACGTTTTGGCAAAGTCGATATCCTCTGCAATAACGCCGGGGCCTCCTTCGGGGTCCCCAATTCCGTGATGAACTACGACGAGGGCGCCTGGATGCGGACCGTCGACGTGAACCTCCACAGCGTGTTCCGTGTATCCCGTGCGATAGTTCCCCTGATGACAAAGGGTGGCGCCATCGTCAACACCTCCTCCCGTGCCTCCAAGGTTCCGCCCCTTTTCAATGGGGCATATGCCGTCGCAAAGGCGGGCGTAAACATGCTCACCAAGGTGATGGCGAAGGAGCTTGCGGGTGCGGGGATCCGGGTGAACGCCATCTGCCCCGGCCAGGTGATGACAGACCTTGAAAAGTGGCGCTTCGAGCTTGAGGCGAAATTCTATAAAACCACACCGGAGGAGAGGGAAAAGGAGATGTGCAAGACCATACCCCTCGGAAGGATCGGGTCCACCGATGAAATCGCCTGCCTTGCGGCATTCCTCGCTTCTGATGAGTCGTCCTATATGACCGGCCAGGCGATCAATATTTCGGGCGGGCAGTTGATGGAATGTTAAGGGCTCCGATGGCGGCCCCGGCCGTCACGGGCGTTATAATCGATTTCACCCAGGAGGTCCCAATGGCGGACATAGGCGCGCAACTTGTAGTAAAGGCATTGGCCGCTAAGAACGTCAAGTATATCTTCACCCTGAGTGGCGGTCATATCACTCCCATTTACCAGTTTCTTGAAAACTCTTCAATTACTATCATTGATACGCGTCACGAACAGGCCGCGGTCTTCATGGCCGAGGCGTGGGGGCGGATGACTCGCCGCCCCGGTATCGCGCTGGTGACAGCGGGACCGGGGTTCACCAACGCTCTTTCGGCAGTGGCCAACGCCAACATGGCGAATTCCCCCCTTGTCCTTATTTCAGGGTGCGTGGGCCTCGAGTGCAACGAGAAGCTTGACCTCCAGGACATGCGCCAGGCCCCGGTCATCGAGCCGATGGTGAAGAAGGCGCTCGTGTGCCACACTCCGGAGCGGATTCCGGAGTTTATCGACCTGGCCTACCGAACGGCGATCAGCGGCAGGCCGGGCCCTGTTTATCTCGAGCTCCCGGTGGACGTTCTGAACGCTCCGATCGACCCGGCGTCGGCGCGGATCAAGGAGCTGAACACCCTGGTCGACTCGAGGCCCGTGGACATCATGAAGGCCCGGGAAACGATTGATCTCATTGAAAAAGCGGAACGCCCGCTTTTGATTGCGGGGAGCGGCGCCTGGTACTCCGACGCGGGGGCGGAGCTTGCGGGCTTCGTGGATCGGACCGGAATTCCCGTTTTCACTTCTGCGCTCGGCCGCGGCACCATTTCGGATACCCATCCCCTCTGTTTCGAGTCCTCCCTGGCCATCCGTCCGGGTGCGGCGCTCCAGGCGAACCTGAACACGGACCTGGTGGTCTTCCTCGGCGCCAGGATAAGCCTCTATTACATATTCGGGGACATTTTCCAGAAGAGCGCGAAGTTCGTGCAGGTCGATATCAAGCCGGAGGAGATCGGGCGGAACAGAACGATCGACCTTCCGGTCGTGAGCGATGTGCGCGCCTTCCTTTCCGCGTGCTCGGACGTCGTGGATGAACGAAAAAACGGCGGCTCATTGAAAAAGCGGTTCGCCCCCTGGGTTGAGCGGCTCCTGGAGGCCGATAAGGAATCCAAGGCCCAGCAGGCCTCCAACTGGAACAGCGACAATGTGCCAATCCTTCCCATACGCCTTGCCCGTGAGGTGAACGATTTCATGAACGGCGAGGACGACATCGTGGTTGCTGACGGGGGGGACACCCAGATATGGATGGGTATGACAAGGACCATCCGCAAGGGCGGGCGCTATCTCGATTCCGGACTCTATGGCTGTCTTGCCGTGGGGCTTCCCTACGCCAACGCTGCGAAGCTCCTCCACCCGGAGAAGCGTGTATGCCTGATTATCGGGGACGGATCTGTCGGATTTAATTTCATGGAATTCGAAACCGCGATAAGGAAGAAGCTCCCGATTGTGGTCGTGGTCAACAATGACCTGGGATGGGGCATGATCCGCCACAGCCAGGAGCTCCGCCTGGGCCATGCGATCAAGGACGGCACCCATATAGGGAACGTGCCCTATCACAAACTGGTGGAGGCCCTGGGGGGGAAGGGAATGCTCGTGGAGCGTCCCCAGGATATTCGGCCCGCCCTGGAGGAGGCCTTCGCCTCGGGCGAAACCGTGTGTATAAACGTAATGACGGACCCGACACCAATTAGCCCGGGAAGCGTGGCCCTGGCGAACCTGGGTGGATACAAGGCCCAGTGATCGACTATAACTCCGGAATACCGGGGGTGTGCAACCAGTGATGACTGAGGGATTCGGAACAATCGCCGACATCGATCTCAAGAACGGCACGGTTGGATACCGGCGGCTGGACGATGGTGATACGCGCCGCTTCTTCGGAGGCGGGGGAATCGGCGCGAAGCTCCTCATCGACTCGAAGGACGCGGGTGCGATAGTTATCGCCAACGGCCTCCTGACGGGGCTGCCGGTGCCGACGGCATGCAAGACGTCGATACTCTTCAGGTCGCCCCTTACCGGCGTCTTCGGTGAAACGAGCGTGGGTGGCATGTGGGGCGCCGAGATGAGAAAGGCGGGAATCGACATCATCATCATACGGGGAGAGAGCCCCGCGCCGGTATATCTTTTCATCTGCGACGGCGCCGTGGAAATACGGGACGCCGCTTCCCTCTGGGGAATGGATACCTTCGAGGCCCACGACATCCTCGCATCCGCATTGCCCCCGGGAGCGCGAATCGGCGTCATCGGCCCCGCGGGGGAGAACGGGGTCCTCTTCGCCTCGATCATGTTCGAGGGGATCGTTCCACGATCGGCGGGAAGGACGGGTGGGGGCGCGATGTTCGGCGGGAAAAAAATCAAGGGTATAGCCGTTAAGGGCTCCGGCCGTCCGGCTATCGCCGACCCGGATGGTCTGAAGGCCTACGTGAGCGGAATGACCGCTTCGATCAGAGAGAAGGCGGATAGTCTCCATCGTAACGGTACGGGGGGGAGTGTTCCCTATCGCGAGTCCGTGGGGGATCTCCCCATAAAAAATTTTGCGGTGGGGAGCTGGCCGGAAGGCGCGGCGAAGATCGCCGGGAACGTCTACGGTGATCTGATGAAGAGAAAGCACCTGGCCTGTTTCGGTTGTCCCATCGCCTGCGCGAAATCGATCGAGTTCACGGACGGGGACTATCGGGGCCTGAAGACCTCCCAGCCGGAGTATGAAACCATTGCCGCCCTCGGCTCGAACCTCCTGAACGACGATCCGGAGGAACTGGCCGTGCAGAACATGCTCTGCAACAGGTACGGCATCGACACCATATCCGCAGGGGTGGTCATAGGATTTCTCTTCGAGTGCTTTGAGCGCGGCATCATCGCGAAGGAGGATATTGGCCGGGACGGAATCAACCCGGTCTGGGGAGACAACGGGGCCATAAAGGAGTTGCTGCGCATGATCGCCTTTCGCGAAGGGATCGGGGCCATACTTGCGGACGGGGTGCGGCGCGCCGCGAAATCGATCGGGAAGGGAAGCGAGAGCTTTGCCGTCCATGCAAGGGGACTGGAGCTGCCGATGCATGATCCGCGCGGCTACGTCAGCTCCGCCGTCACCTATGCGACGGGGAACCGGGGGGGCTCTCATAGCGAGTCCCTCGCCTATTATGTGGAGCAGGGAATGAAGATCGCCGGGATGGGGTTCCCGGACAAGGTCGACCCCCATTCATCGGCGGGGAAGGGTGAAATCACCGCGAAGATGCAGAACCTGAGCGCGGTTTTCGACGCCCTGGGCCTCTGCAAGTTTCTGATGGCGGGTGGTGTGGGACCCGAGGAGTTGTGTGGATTCCTCAAGAGCGCGGCGGGAATGTCCCTTTCCGTACGGGAGCTCCTCGACGTGGGGGACAGAATGTATACCGTCAAAAGACTCTACAACCAGCGCCTGGGCGCCGGGAGGGAGAGTGACGTCGTATCCGAAAGAGTGATTTACGAGAAACGGGGGTCCGGCAGCGCGGCCGATGTCCTCCCGGACCTCGATCTGATGAAGGATGAATTGTACCGATTTCGGGGATGGGACCGGGAGGGGCGCGTAACGGAAGAACATGCCCGCTCCCTCGGCCTGGAGGAATATCTCTCATGACCGGATCGCGGGGACCGGGCCGTAAGGCTCCCCGCGGGACGCTCACCCACTACACGAAGGAGGACGGATATGGATGCAGCGGCTCTCGACCAGGTACGATTGAATTTCAACCCCCAGGGGCTTCTCGTCATCAACGCGGCGATCGGCATCATGATGCTCGGCGTCGCCCTTGACCTGAAGCTGGACGATTTTAAAAGAATATTCGTAAAACCCAAGGCGCCGGCGGTGGGGCTCGCCGCGCAATTCATACTCCTGCCGGCATTCACATTCCTTCTCACCCTGATCATCAAGCCGGCCCCCTCCATCGCCCTCGGGATGATCCTGGTGGCCGCCTGCCCCGGGGGCAACCTGTCGAACATCATCACCTATCTCGCGAAGGGGAACACCGCCGTGTCGATCAGCATGACCGCCGTCTCGACCCTCGCCGCGATTGTGATGACGCCCCTCAACCTTGCGATATGGGGTAGTCTCAACCCTGAAACGGCCGAGATTCTCCACAGGGTGAGCCTGAGTCCCTTCGACGTCTTCTTCACCATCGTCGTTATCCTCGGCATTCCAATGGCCCTGGGAATGACGGTTTCGCGTATCTTTCCCGGTCTTGCCGACAGGGTACGCCGCCCCTTCAAGATATTTTCGCTGGTTTTTTTCATCATCATTGTGGCAGGAGCGCTTGGCGCGAACTGGCAGAATTTTCTGAGCTATGTCAATATCGTCATTCTGGCGGTGTTCATTCACAACCTCCTCGCCCTGAATATCGGCTGGTGGTCGGGTAAACTGCTTGGCCTGAATGAGAGGGATTCACGGGCGGTCTCGATCGAGGTGGGGATACAGAACTCCGCCCTTGGGCTTGTTCTCGTCTTTAATTTTTTCGGTGGCCTCGGCGGGATGGCGATCCTGGTTGCCTGGTGGGGGATCTGGCACATTATCGCGGGACTCACCGCGGCGTTCATATTTTCCAGAAGAAAAATACCGGAAGGGGAAGGCGCGGAGGAAGCAGCGTAACGCCCCACACCGTAAATAAGAAAGAGGAGTTATAAGATGGAACCGCTCACAGACAACGGTATAGGATGCGAAAACGGCGTGGGATTGAAGAGGGAGCGTACCACAGGGCGGCGCCTGGCGTATCTGATTATCGCCCTCGGCGTCATGGCCGTTATCGCGGTGATACCGGAACCCTCCCCGCTCTCGCGGGGCGGTGAGTTCGTGCCACTCACCTGGGCCGGAAAGGCGACGCTCGCGATACTTGCCGCTGCCATCATCCTATGGGTCACCGAGGTGGTTCCCTTCAGCGTCACAGCCCTCGGGGTGATGATCCTGATTCCGCTTTTCGGCATCGACTCCTTCACGAACGTCATCACGCTCGGTTTCGGCAACCCGATCATTACCTTCTTCATAGGAGTGCTGGTCCTTTCCTCGGCCTTTACGCGGACCGGCCTGGGGAAACGCCTGAGCATCCTTATCATTTCGATCATGGGCACGAAGACCAGGATGGTGATTCTCGGTTTCATCATCGTGGGGGCCATGCTCTCGATGTGGGTCACGGACATGGCCGTCGCCGCGATGCTCCTCCCGATCGGGATGTCGATACTGAAGCATGCGGGCCTGAAACCACTGGAAAGCAATTTCGGCAAGGGGCTCATGATCTCCTGCGCCTGGGGACCTCTCATCGGGGGAATCGCGACACCGGCGGGGTGCGGGCCCAACATCCTCACCATCGGCTTTTTAAAACAGCTCGCGGGGGTCAATATCGATTTTCTGACATGGATGAGCCTGGGGCTTCCCGCGTCCCTCCTGATGATCCCCGCCGGGTGGTTCGTCATTACGAAAATGTTCCCGCCGGAGATCGAGAGCCTGCCGTTCTCGCGTGAGGATCTCGTTGCCAGTGACAAGGAAAACGGGGGGCTCCAATCGAAGGAGATATGGACCATCATAGTATTCCTCCTCACCATCACTACCTGGATCGCGACACCCCTCATCAAGGACCTGACCGGCGGCAGGGTCAGCATCCCGATAGAAGCGGTCGCTCTCGCCGGCGCAATTTTCCTCTTCCTGCCTGGCATTGACGTGCTCACCTGGCAGGAGGCGAAGCAGGACATCGACTGGGGCGGTATTATCCTGATCTGCGCGGGCATATCCCTCGGCATGGTCGTCTACAATACGGGGGCCGCACGCTGGATCGCCTGGCTTATACTGGAACCGGTCATGCTGCTCCCCGGCGCGGTCAGGGTTTTCGCCATCGTCATCGTGGTGTGTCTTCTCCATCTCGCTTTTTCGAGCAACACGGTCACGGGCACCATCATCATTCCCCTCCTGATCGCCCTGGCGAACGATTTGAACATCAGCCCGTGGATAATCTGCGCCCCCGCGGCCTTCTCATCATCCCTGGCCTTCATTCTCGTCACGGAATCGCCGACAAATGTCATACCCTATTCATCCGGGTATTTCTCCATTAAGGACATGGCGAAGGCGGGAATCATCATGACGATTGCCGCGGCCCTCTGCGTGATGATATCCATCGTCGTCGTGGGGGGTATCACCGGGAGCTATGACATATGGTAGAGAACGCCCCGGGGGCAATCGGGGAAAGGAGGGAGTATGCCGCGGAATTTCAGGGATAAGGTGATAGCCGTGACGGGCGCGGCGAGCGGTATCGGCAGGGCCCTCTGCGTGCGATTCGGAGAGGCCGGGGCCCGCATCGCGGCCCTGGATCTCGACCGGGAGGGACTTGTGCGCCTCGAGGGTGACCTCGAGGCCTCGGGGGTAAGGGCGCGCGCCTATGAATGCGACGTCTCCAATGATGCATCATGCCGCCGTGCCTTCGAGGAGATACTCGGTGATATGGGGGGCGTTGACGTCCTGGTCAACAACGCCGGCATCACCCAGAGGAGCCCCTTCCTGGAGACCGGCATAGATGTCTACAGGCGGGTGATGGACGTCAATTTTTTCGGCGCCGTCTCCTGCTCGGCCGCTGCCGCCCGCAGCCTTGTTGAGCGGCGGGGTATGATCATCGTCACCTCGAGCATCGCGGGGCTGGCCCCCCTTATCGGACGCACGGGCTACTGCGCGAGCAAGCACGCCCTGCACGGATTTTTCCGTACCCTCCGGGCGGAGCTCGCGCCCCTGGGGGTCGGCGTACTGATTGTCTGTCCGGGTTTCACGCGCACCAATCTCCAGACGCGCGCCCTCGACGGGGACGGATCCGTCACATCTCACCCCCAGTCGAAAGTGGGAGCGGAAGCGACCCCTGAGCGGGTCGCGGATAGGATCTATCGGGCCGCCCGGACCGGGAAGAAGATGCTGGTCCTGAGCGGGACCGGATTTGTCACAAGATGGCTCAACGCCCTCGCTCCGAACCTTTACGAAAAAATAATGGCGAAAAAGCTTCGCCGGGAAATAATCCGATAAGAAGCCTCCCGTGTTCGAGTGCACGGGGCGAGCGGGAAGGGACATGGGAGTGCATGAACGGCGCACCAGGGAGAAGGAGAAGAGGCGGACCCAGATACTGGACGCGGCGCGAACCCTCCTTTTGAAAAAGGGGATTCACTCCATCACGATCAAGCAGATCGCGAAACTCGCGGAGTTGAGCGTGGGAACCATTTATTTCTACTACGCGAGCAAGGAGGAAATATTCGCGGCCCTTCAGGAGGAGGGGCTCGAGATCCTCCATGACGTGATTCTCGCCGTGAAAAGCGGACCGGGCACGTGCGTCGAAAAGATCGAGGGGATCGCGGCGGTCTATTTCGAATTCAGCGAGGAGCACCGGGACTATTACAATATCATCAATTACTTCCTCTCCGCGCCCCAGGTTATTTTCGCGGACCATCTCAAGGAGCGAATCGACCTGCAGGGAAACCGGATCCTCTCGATCATCACGGATATTATCGAGGAGGGCTCCGCGAAGGGAGAGTTCACAGGTGTGAACCCCAGGCGCTGCGCGATCATAATCTGGGGCCTCTTATACGGCATTATACAGTTCAGAAAACTCAAGGGAACCATCCTGAAGGACGACGATCAGCGGGAGATCTACCGTTACGGGGTCGCCAGGATGATCGCGGGAATGAAGGAAGACGCACGGAAACGGTGAAAATGCGAGACATCTACCAACAGGCTCAAGGAGGCTGATATGCCGGTCCCGATAGTGATAGCCCTGTACATACTTTTTCCGGCCCTGGTCATCTATCTCTGCTTCCGGTTTCCCCGGATCAACAAGATCGGCGCCGTGGTCATCTGCTACCTCTCCGGCATCGCACTGGGGAATATCGGCGTGCTCCCCGATTCGATCTACCCGGTCCAGGAGTCCCTTTCCGAGGTAAGCGTGGTTATCGCCCTGCCGCTCCTCCTCTTCTCGATGGATGTACGGAAATGGGCCCGCCTTGCGGGAAAGACCCTCCTTTCCATGCTCCTCGCCACGATTTCGATTATCATCGTCGCCGTCGCCGGGTTTTTCATCATCAAGCCCTTTGTGAGCGACGCCTGGCAGCTGGCGGCGCTGTCGATCGGGGTCTACACCGGCGGCACCCCGAACCTGGCGGCCATCAAGACCGCCCTGAACGTGGAGTCGACCCGTTTCGTCATCGTCCACACCTACGACACCGTCGTCTCGATCATCTACATAATCTTCTGCATCACCATCGCCCGGAGGATTTTCGGGACCTTCCTTCCCCCTTTCGTGAAGGCAAAGCGTGTGGAAGGCGAGGCGGCCGATACCCGGGGCCTCGAAACCGAGGAGATCAACGCCTACGCCGGGATATTCGGCCGGAAGGTCCTGCCGGGCCTCGTTGCCTCTCTCGCCATCGCCGCGGGGATCGTGGGGTTCTCGGCCTTCATAGGGTCGCTCCTGCCGAAGGATTACGCCACCTCGTTCACCATTCTCTCTATCACCACACTCGGGATCGGGGCCTCCTTCGTTCCCCGGATACGCGCCATCGCCAAGACATTCCAGTTCGGCATGTACGTTATCTATATCTTCTGTTTCACGGTGGCCTCCATGGCCAGCTTCAAGGCCCTGGTCAATATCGACGTCGCGATCATGCTCTTCATCGTGTTCTCGATATTCGGCTCCATGGTCCTTCACGCCGCGCTCTGCGCCCCCTTCAAGATCGACACCGACACCTTCATCATCGTATCCGCCTCGGCGATATGTTCGCCCCCGCTGGTGCCGGTGGTGGCTGACGGCCTGAAGAATAAGGAAGTACTTCTTTCCGGTCTCACGACCGGGATCATCGGGTATGCCATAGGGAACTACCTCGGCATATCGCTCGGGATAGTACTGCGTACGTTTTTTTAGATGAAAAAAAATGCGGTTTAATGGCATGATGTGAAATTTTGACACGGAGACACTGGGGCACAGAGAGAATCAATACTTGTTATCAATTCAATCATGCAGCCGAATGAATAACGTCACCAGATCGGTTGATGATTGCTTTTTCGGTCCTACCTCTTGATTCTCCGTGTATCCGGGACTCTGCGGTAAAAATGTTTTATTATTACCGAAAAATATCGTGCAAGTCCGTTGCACGGGGAGGATACGATGAAGAACGACGAGATTCGCCTTCCGAAGAAGGGGAGGGGCCGCAAAGAGATTCTGGGTGAGCTCCGCGGTTTCGGTAAAAACGATCCCGATTACAAACATATGAGGACCTGGAGCCTGGTCTATTACCTCGGGGAGGGGCACACACGCTTTCTCCAGGATGCCTACAACACCTATTTTTCGGCGAACGGCCTCAACCCGACGGTATTCCAGAGCCTGAAGAGACTTGAGAGCGAGGTGGTGCGGATCACTGCGAACCTCCTTCACGGCGACAGGAACGTCGTCGGTGTCATGACTTCCGGGGGAACCGAGAGCTGCCTTCTGGCAGTGAAGACCTACCGTGACATGGGGCGCGCGGAAAAGAGAATCAAAAAACCGGAGATGGTGATTCCCATCACGGCACACGTGGCCTGGGACAAGGGCTCGGAATATTTCGGCGTGAAGGCGGTGCGCGCACCCCTGGATAAAAGCCTGCGGCTGGACCTCAGGGCGGTGAGGAAGCTCGTCAACAGAAACACCGTCATGATTCTCGGATCGGCGCCGGAGTATCCCCATGGGATGATCGACCCGATCGAGGCCCTCGGCGTGATCGCACTTGAGAAAAGGGTCCCCCTCCATGTCGATGCCTGCCTCGGGGGATACCTTCTCCCCTTTGCGGAGATGCTTGGTCGACCTATCCCCACCTGGGATTATCGGGTCCCCGGGGTGACCTCGATATCCGCGGACACCCATAAGTATGGTTTCAGCGCCAAGGGCGCCTCCGTGATATCCTACCGGAGCCTTGCTATACTGAAGCACCAGCTTTTTGTATACGAAAACTGGCCCGGCGGTATTTTCGCATCACCGGCCCTCCTCGGCACCAGGCCCGGCGGGGCCTACGCGGCGGCCTGGGCGTCCCTCCAGTCCCTGGGAGAGGAAGGGTATCGCAAGCTTACGAAGACCGTTCTCGAGACGGCGGATAAGCTGAAGGCCGGCATAAACGCCATACAGGAACTCGAGGTTCTGGGCAATCCCGTAGGGAGCGTATTCGCCTACGGATCGAAAAGCCGGGACGTGAACATCTACGCCGTGGGTGATCAGATGGAGAAACGGAAGTGGCAGATCGACCGCCTCCAGTTTCCGGAGGCCCTGCACGCCATGGTGACCCCGCTCCACGCGGGTATCGTGACGAAGTATCTTAAAGATCTGAGGGACTCCGTACGGGGGGTGAAGGGGCGTCCGGAACTTTCCGAGACGGGCGGTGCGGCCATGTACGGCATGATCGCGAACATTCCGCTTCGCGGCATGGTGCGGAAAAACGTCCTGAAGATGTTCGCGGAGATGTACGGCCCCGACGCGACAATGATCGACCCGGCCACGGCCTCGATGTCCGGCGGGGAGGGGGGCGGAGCGAAGCCCGATTTCGCGACCCGGGCGGCCATGGCGTACCTCAGGGTGAGGAACTGGTTCAGGAGGTAGGGGGGGGGGACGAGATAGAACTCCCCCGGGGAGATATGCTCGTATCGAAATGAAGCCTTCATGCTGACACAGGCCGCAACGATCAGATGCTGGCGGCGATCACGGCCCATGACCTCCCCCGGTTCGGAGTTCGCCGGCGGGGGCGGGGGGTCTGATGGGTGGCTGACGGGGCTCCGCGAAATATTCAAAATGGCTAATTTAGAACTGCTTTAGTTCAAACATTGCTTTATTTCAATAAAACTGCTTCAATATCTACCAATTCGATTGCATTATTTGATACTGAAAAGCTTAAAAGAATTTTAACTATATACATCCCAATAAATAATAACCTGCTATCTTTTGCTCAATAAAAATGCCTTGAAAAATTTGTTATATTTAATACTATAAGGAATTGAGATCTAATATATTTATAAAACCTCTATGATACAAACAGACAACGATAGGAGGTAACATTATGATTGACGACAGCAAATCTGGTGGAGCAAGCAAACAAGCAACCAGTAGGGGCACGTCGAACCGTGACTGGTGGCCAAACCAGCTGAACCTAAAGATACTTCACCAGCACTCATCTATGAGCAACCCGATGGGTGAAGATTTTAACTACACTGAGGAATTCAAGAAACTCGACCTTAATGCAATAAAGAAAGACCTCTATTCTCTGATGACCGACTCGCAGGATTGGTGGCCAGCCGACTACGGTCACTATGGTGGACTCTTCATCAGGATGGCGTGGCACAGCGCAGGCACCTACCGCATGGGCGACGGCCGAGGGGGCGCAGGGTCTGGCTCCCAACGACTGGCACCCCTTAACAGCTGGCCGGACAATGTAAACCTCGACAAGGCACGCAGACTTCTCTGGCCCATTAAGCAAAAATACGGCAACAAGATTTCCTGGGCCGACCTGATGATACTTGCCGGTAACTGCGCACTTGAGTCGATGGGATTTAAAACCTTCGGCTTCGCAGGCGGCCGCGAGGACATCTGGGAGCCTGAGGAAGATATCTACTGGGGTGCTGAAGACGAATGGCTTGGCGATAAACGCTACAGCGGTAAACGCGATCTTGACAATCCGCTTGCCGCTGTGCAGATGGGATTGATCTATGTAAATCCGGAAGGTCCTAATGGAGAACCTATTCCTGTAGAATCCGCACATGATGTACGCGAAACTTTTGCGCGTATGGCCATGAACGACAAAGAGACCGTAGCGCTCATCGCTGGAGGACACACATTCGGTAAAGCTCACGGCGCCGGTGATCCGTCCCATGTTGGTCCTGAGCCCGAAGCCGCTCCCATTGAGGAGCAGGGTCTCGGCTGGAAGAGCAGTTTCGGTAGCGGCAATGGCGGTGACACAATAGGCAGCGGCATCGAGGGTGCATGGAAACCGAACCCTACAAAATGGGACACTGGTTATCTGAAAGTTTTGTTCAAATATGAATGGGAACTGCTAAAAAGTCCTGCAGGAGCCTATATATGGCTTGCAAAGGATGTTGATGAAGAGGATATGGTAGTTGATGCACATGATCCGGCCAAGAAACTTCGCCCTATGATGACTACTGCAGACCTTTCTCTCAAGTTTGATCCTGCATATGAAAAAATCGCGCGACGCTTCCTGCAAAATCCTGATGAATTCGCCGATACATTTGCACGTGCGTGGTTCAAGCTGACCCACCGCGACATGGGCCCCCGCTCACGGTATCTCGGTCCGGAGGTTCCGGCAGAAGAACTGATCTGGCAAGACCCGGTGCCCGCAGTTGATCACAAGCTGATCAACGAGAAAGATATCGCCGGCCTCAAGAGTAAAATTAGTGCATCTGGCCTGTCGATCCCTGAACTGGTATCAACCGCATGGGCATCGGCATCTACCTTCCGTGGATCCGACAAGCGCGGCGGTGCCAACGGGGCGCGCATTCGTCTTGCGCCACAGAAGGATTGGGAAGTCAACCAGCCCGATAAACTGAAGACTGTGCTGAAAATCCTTGAGGGAATCCAAAAGGAATTCAACAGTAAGAAATCAGACGGGAAGGTGGTTTCCCTCGCCGATTTGATAGTCCTCGGAGGATGCGCTGGAGTAGAGCAGGCTGCGAAAAATGCCGGTCATGATGTGATTGTTCCATTTACACCGGGACGCACTGATGCGTCGCAGGAGCAAACAGACGTTGAGTCATTTGCTGTACTCGAACCGGCTGCAGATGGTTTCCGTAATTACCAGAAAGCTAAATACGCGGTATCGGCAGAGGAACTTTTGGTTGACCGGGCTCAACTGCTTACACTGACTGCACCTGAAATGACAGTTCTCATTGGCGGTATGCGGGTCTTGAATGCTAATTTTGGACAGTCCCCGCACGGTGTCTTCACCAAACGTCCAGAATCACTGACCGATGACTTCTTCGTTAATCTGCTCGACATGAGCACGGTGTGGAAGGCAACCTCGGAAGATGAAGACGTGTTCGATGGCAATGATAGAGCTACTGGTGAACGAAAGTGGACCGGCACTCGTGTCGACCTCATCTTTGGTTCAAACTCTCAGCTCCGGGCGCTCGCAGAAGTTTATGCATGCGAAGACTCTCAGGAAAAGTTTGTGAATGATTTCGTGGCGGCCTGGAACAAGGTTATGAACGCAGATCGCTTCGATCTTGCCTGATAATTGCAAAGATGATATTGCAACGAAGGAGATAGCTGGCTAATACATTATTTCCAGTTACAAAATGTATTTTAGTATTAAATAAGAAAAGGCGGGGATCAATATCCTCGCCTTTTCTCTATGGGTGGCTGACGGGATTCGAACCCGCAACGGCTGGATCCACATTCCAGGGCTCTACCATTGAACTACAGCCACCGTAACGAGTGCCCATTATTTTTACCATCTATCCAATGTCAAGAGTAAATTCATCGATAGATGGCCCTCTGAAAAGGGTTTTTTGGCTGTTTTTTGGAAAAAAAATGATTTTATTTCATGATTGAAGATATTAGGGTTGACATTATCGAGTCATGTGCTGCAATGGCGCAATTGAATAACCTCATCAAATTCTGATAGTGTCTTACCTCGAATCTGATTCCAGCTTAAGCCATTTCGGTAGTGTTGAGACTTATTCTTCGGGGTAACCCCCAAAATTTTACAGGAGTAGTTGCATGTCTAAAGGAACAGTTAAATGGTTTAATGAGAAAAAGGGCTTCGGTTTTCTGGCCCAGGACGACGGTACGGAGCTCTTCGTGCACCACACGGGGATCGACGGAAACGGATTCAAGGTCCTCTACGAGGGCGACAAAGTTGAGTTCACGGTTGAGCAGGGCGAGAAAGGCCCCCGCGCAGTAGCAGTGCGGACCGTCAACTAACGATTACATAACTGGGAAATCATGAAAGACCGGCGGCCATAGGCCGCCGGTCTTTTTTAATACAAGAAGCGCCCGCCCCTGGAGAAGGCGGGAGGTCGGTTATTCGGTCATTTTGTACTGGTCTTTCATCGCGTAGACATTTCCATTCAGAACGCGCTCGTAACGCTCGGCGTCCACCACCGGCCTGCGGATCATCTTCAGGCAGAGCTCCTGCTGTTTTTCAGTGGTCATGGGCTTGCCGTATATCTGGAGGGAGAACCGTGAGAAATCCCGCACCATGAAGTCGAAGATCTGGTCCACCAGGTCGTCCCCCACGTCGTATATTTTTTTGTTCTCGAGAATAAGCTGTCCGTAGACCACCAGGGTGAAGAGCTCTCCCACGTTGAGCAGAAAATCGATATCCTTTCCCTGATCCTTCATGGTATCCATCGACGCGAGCATGAACTTCTTGAATTCCTCTATCTGCTCTTTGAAGACGTTGACGTTGGGCAGGTCGACGGCGCTGTAGGCAATATTGAAGTCGTGGAATTGTATCGCGCCCAGGCCCTTTGTCGCGCCCTGGTTGAAGAGAAAGGAGTCGTTGGCCGCGTCGCGCCGCTGGGGTATCTCAGGGAAGGTTCCGGGATTGAAAAAATAGTTGGGCATGAACTTGATGATGAGGGCCATGTTCACGTGCACCGTCCCCTCTAGTTTCGGAAGGGCCCTGATGTCGCGCGCGGCCATTTCGAAATACATGTCCTTTTCGAAACCCTTCGCCGCGATAACGTCCCAGAGGAGGTTGATAACCTCCTCGCCCTGGGTGGTGACCTTCATCTTCACCATCGGGTTGTAGAGGAGATAGCGTTTGTCGGTCTTGCTCGCCGAGCGCATGTAGTCTGTGGCCCTGAGGGCGAAGAGCTTCATGGCCACAAGGCGGCAGTAGGCGTCGGTAAATATCTGCTTGATGTGCGGGAAATCGGTTACGAAGCTTCCGAAGAGACTCCGTTTCGATGCGTGGTTGATCGCTTCGTAAAAGGCGTGTGTGCAGATGCCGATGGAGCCCCAGCCCAGGTTGAATTTGCAGACATTGATGGTGTTCAGCGACGCATCCCAGGCGTCCCGGCCCTTGTCCGTAATGTCCGCATCGGTGATCGGGTAATCGTGGAGGGCGTACTCGGCGACATAGGACTGGTTGTCGATGACGTTTTTCACACACTCGTATTTTTCATGCTGGGAATCGACCACGAAGAAAACATAGTCGCCGCTGTCGGCAATTTTTCCGAAGGTGGAGACCATGGCGGCCTCGTTGCCGTTACCGATGTAGTACTTGTCGCCGTTGGCCCGGTAGGTGCCGTCGCCGTTCGGGTAGAGCATCATGTCACTTGAGTAGATGTCCGCGCCGTGCTCCTTTTCCGAGAGGCCGAAGGCGAAGATGGCCCCCTCTTTAAGGTGTTTCGCCGCCTTCCGCTTGACTTCCTCGTTCTTGCCGATGAATATCGGTCCGAGTCCGAGCTGGGACACCTGGAATGTGTACCAGTAGCAGAGGCCGTAGAAGCCAAGTACCTCGGCGAACTCGACGATCCTGGATGTGTCCCACCGCGACTTCGCGTCCCCGTAACCGGCGGGGGTGAAGAGCTTCGCGAATATCTGCTCCTTTTTCTGGAACTGGATGAAATCGTCGTACCAGACACGCTTGTGGTCGTCATCTTTTATTTTTGCAAGACCCTTGTTTTCAAAGAACTTGATCGTTTTTTCGATGATTTGCTTCGTTTCATCATCCGAGAAGGTGCGGTTGGTTTTTTTTGGGTTAAGAAGAATTTTTTCCATGGTTTTTTCTCCTGTTGATTATGGCCCACATTGGAGCCGTTGTTTTCCCCTTCCTTGACGGGATGAGCCCGGGGAGTGTGATGAATGAGCACGCATCTCTACGGCGCGGCCTTTCACTCCACTCCGCCTCCCCACCATGGGGGAGGATATTCCCGCGGTCAGTTCTGGTCCTTCATCGCGTAGGTTCCCTTGAGGGAATAGACGTGATCCATGAATATCTTTTCGAATCGTGCCGGGTTCGGGATCGGTGTCCGGATGATCTTCAGGGACAACTCCCTCTGCTTCTCGCTGTTCCCCGGCTTCATGTGGATGTTCAATGCGTATTTTGAGAAATCACGCACCATGAAATCGAATATCTCATCAAGAAGGTCGTCGTCGACCGGGAAGAAGGCCCGGCTCTCTATGATGAGCTGGCCGTAGGCCACCAGGGTCAGTATTTCACCCAGTGCAAGAAGGTAATCGATGTCCGCCGACTGCTCCTTGTCGGGGCCGGCCTTCATCAAAAATTCCTTGAAGAGGGAGATCTGCTCCTTGAAGACGTTGGCGTTGGGCAGATCGACGCTGTTATAGGCGATGTTGTAGTCATGGAACTGTATTTTTCCCAGGCCCTTGGTTGGTCCCTGGCGGAACATGAATTCGTCGTTGGCCGCATCGTCGCGCCGCGGTACCGGGGCGTACTCTTTCGGATTGAAGAAGTAGTTGGCCATGAACTTGACGATGAGGGCCATGTTTACGTGCACCGTACCTTCGAGCTTCGGAAGCATCGGGAGCTCGTGCTTGGCGATCTCGAAGAAGGGCTCGTTCTCGAAACCCTTCGCCGCGATGATGTCATGAAGGAGGTTCATCACGTCCTCGCCTTCCCTTGTGACTTTCATCTTTACCATCGGGTTGAAGAGGAGGTAGCGCCGGTCCTCGGGGCCTGCGGAGCGCATGTAGTCGCTGGCGCGCTCGGCGAAGAGCTTCATGGCGACAAGGCGGCAGTAGGAGTCGGTGAAAATGCGTCTGACGTGAGGGAAATCGGTGACGAACTTGCCGTAGACGTAACGGCCCGCGGCGTGGTCGATCGATTCGTAGAGGGCGTGGGTGCAGAGGCCGATGGCCCCCCATCCCAGGTTGAACTTGCAGATGTTGATAGTGTTCAGCATGTCGTCCCACGCCTTCGGGCCCTTCTCGGTGATATCAGCCTCGGTGATAGGGTAGTCGTGGAGGGCGTACTCGGCCACATAGTTCTGTTCGTTGACGACGTTGCGCACGCATTCGTACTTTTCGTGCTTCGAATCAACGGCGAAGAAGACGTAGTCGCCCGTATCTGCCATCTTGGCGAAGGTCGAGACGAGGCCGGCCTCGTTGCCGTTGCCGATGTAGTACTTGTCGCCGTTGGCCCGGTAGGTGCCGTCGTCGTTGGGGTAGAGCATCATGTCGCTCGAGTAGATGTCCGCGCCATGCTCCTTTTCGGAAAGGCCGAATGCGAAGACGGCTCCCTCCTGTAAAAGCTTCGCCGTTTTCTGCTTTACTTCCTCGTTGCTGCCGAGCCAGACGGGGCAGAGGCCCAGCATTGAAACCTGCCATGTGTACCAGTAGGTGATCCCGTAAAAGGCCGTTATTTCAGAGAATTCGCAGTTGCGATAGGTGTCCCAGCGCGAGTCGGCCGCGCCATAGCCGGAGGGAGTCATCAGGGTGGCGAAAATTTGGTTTTCTTTAAGGAATTCGACGAAATCGTAGTTCCATTTCTTCTCATGCCAGTCCTTTTTTATGCTTTTCAATCCCTTCTTTTCGAAGAAATCGATTGTTTTAAGCATAATTTCCCTCGATTTTTCATCAGGGTATTTTCTCCGGTGCTTATGGGGGTGGAGTAGAATCATATGCCGCCTCACCTGTTGTAGATTGTAGTAAGTATGTTTTCCGGACAGGGTTGACACCAATCCTGAAGACCATGAATACTCTTCAATGATTTGAACGCTGTTCGCGATGTCAAACAATTTTCGGAAATATTTCTTGTAATTTTATTTCATCACGATTTGTATGACCTCCATGCACAGAATCAGGATGACGGCATGAAAAATAGCAGCACCCTCTCCATATTGAAGACAAAGGAGCGGCAGGATCGGAAGAACCTGATCATAGATGCAGCGGAGCGTGTCTTTTCCACCAGCCCCTTTACCAGGGTCAACATGCGCGAAATAGCAAAGGAGGCGGGAATCGCCCCCTCCTCGATCTATACCTATTTCCCGAACCAGGAGTCCCTTTTCGTGGAGGCCACTGTGAGGGACAGCTCTAATCTAATAGAAGAGATGCGCGTGATGCTCGAAGGGAATGACAGCAGCGAGCCGATCCTCGATCGGGTGATTGACGCCTTCATCGACTATATATCGAAGCACGATTCTTATTTTCGGATGATGGTCATATTCATGACCGTGGGGAGCCTGAACGATGATTCCCAGGAAAAACTCTACGAGGTGGTGAGGCGCGGCTTCGATCTCTTCGAGACCGTATTCCGGGAGATGGGCTACACCGGCGACACCAGGATCCTGGCGCACTACTGCTTCGCCATGTTGAACGGCATATTGGTGACCTTCAGGAAACTCGAGGGGCGCAGCGACGAGGCCATCATAGGCCACATGAAGAGGGTGGGCAAGGTCTTTCGCGGGCTCCTCGAGAGCAGCATCGGGCAGGGGGGGATTCAGACGCAATGAAAAAGAAGCCCGTTGTCGTAAGCGCATCGGAGTTGGAGGAGATACTCGACAGGTATTTCGACGCGGGCCCGGGGCTCAATTACGCCCTGAAAATAGTCGGGCATCCCGGAATCGGGAAGTCGGCGATCGTGAAGCAGGCCGCGGAGAGGCACAATCTCTATTTCATCGACACGCGCCTCGCCTTCAAGGAGAACGTGGACCTGGGCGGCTACCCGGTGCCGGATCACCAGGCCCGGCGCATGGTCTATTACCGTCCCCGGTTCATTCCGCCCGAGAGCGTGCCGGAGGGGTACCGCGGTATCGTCTGGTTTCTTGACGAATCGAACCGCGCGCACCCCACGGTCATCCAGACATTGTTCCAGATCATCACCGAGGGGAACTGCGGCGAACATGCCCTGCCCGAGGGGACCTCGATCGTTCTGGCGGGTAACCTGGGCGAGGGGGACGACACGACGATCACAGAGTTCGACGATTCTGCACTCGACGGAAGGCTGGCCCTTTTCCAGCTTAATCCCTCTGCGCGGGACTGGCTCATCTGGGCCGAGGGGGAGGGTATCCATCCCTCCATCTGCCGCTATGTGTCCCTTTTCCCGGAGCGCCTCTGGGATCGGGAGAAGATCAATCCGAACCCGCGGGGCTGGCATCAGGTTTCCCGCGCCATCACGAAGTCCTACGGGATCGAGGGGGAGGAGGAGCTCGCCGAACGCCTCGCGTCAGAACCGGGAGGGTCCCTCCCGCGTTTCATCGATTCCCTGGTGGGTCATCTGGCGGGGGCAGATTTCGTCGCCCAGCTTACCGCACCCAGGATGATTTCAACGGAAGACATTCTCTCCGGCGACGGGAAAAAACTGTCGGAGATGATCGGGGGGGCTATCCCATCGGAGGACCTGCTGTGGGCCCTTTCCGGCGCAGTCATGACTCTGCGGGAGATGAAAACATCCCTGCCCGGCGCAATGGGTGGCGAGGAGCTTCGCGTTCTCGCCAACGTACTTCTCTTCATCGGCCATTCGCGCGCGGACCTTCGCCTTTCCTTTTTCTATCTTATGATCCGTGATTGCGGCATCTTTACACAGATACCGGAGGCCCTTGCCCTCATTACCGACGGGGAGAAACGCGAGCGGCTTTTCGAGTCTTTCAGCGCCATCGTCGACGGGGACCATGAACAAAAAGCTTGAATCCGCACTTGAATCACTCTGGCTCCGGAGCAGATTCGTTTCATACTTCTACCAGACAGTCCATTTTTCCGAAACAGGGGATATCCCAACCCTGGCCCTCGGGATGAGGGATTCGCGGCTCGTCGTATATTATTCCCCCCGCTTTATCGAGTCGATTTCCCGGGAGGAGTGTATAGGGCTTCTGGTTCATGAGATGCTCCACCTTGTGCTCAACCATGACCACCGCGCCTTTCCGGAGGAGGATCTTTTTCTCCAGAACCTCTCCCAGGACATGGTCGTCAACAGCTACATCATCCTTCACAGGAAGGTTTTTTTCTCACGAAAACATGGAGTGAGTGAGCCGGCGGAGCTGGTTCTTCCGCGCGGGCTTCCCGTTGTTCCGGTGGATTTCATCCGGGAGACGGGCAACCCGGACCCTGCGTGGGAGGAGCTTTACCGATGGCTCCGCGCTAGGCCGAAGCCCCCGGTCCGCGAGCATACCCCGGGTGACGGCCTGGGGGGAGGGGCAGATACCGGCCCCGACGCCATGAACGACGCCTTCGATTACAGCCCCTTCGACCCGCGGGGGAGCGAGATCGACACGATCAATTTCTCCGAAATGAAGGGGATGGCCTTTCTCGACGCTCGGGATACCCACCTCCCCACGGGCGTTCACCTCTACCGGGACGGCTCGTCCGTCACCGAGGCGAAAAAGAGCGCGGTCATAAGCCTGGCGGAGCGGGACGGGGAGTGCGCCGATGAGCGCGCCTTCGACGAGATCCGCGGGATAATCGAAGGTACCCGGGAATCCGACATTTCCTCGTGGGAACGGACCCTGAGGAGCCTGGTCGACAACTCCGCACAGTCGAGCGAGTGGAAATACACCTACGGGAGATTCAATCGGCGCTATTTTGCAGAGGGCATCTATTCCCCCGGGAGGGTCTTCAAAGAACGTGAGAGGATCATTGTAGCGGTTGACGTCTCGGGTTCCATGGTGATGACGCCATCTGACATCGAATCGGCCTTCGGAGTCATCGAAACCCTGATGGGTAAGTACCGAATCCACTTGGTATGTCTCGACGAGGAGCTTTTCATTCCCGAGAGGACAGTGGATGCCCTCACCCCGTCAAGAAGGAATGACAGGCCTTTCGTGTACCGGCGTGGCGACTGGCGTCACATTCGCACCGGGAGCGGAGGGGCCACTTTTTTCGCCCCCCTCTTCAATCGTTATATGAAGGGCCGACGGGAGACGCTCCTGGTGATAACGGACGGACATATCTACGACATTGAAGGCCTCGACCGCTATGCTTCCACCGTCTGGGTCATCGCCGCGGGCCGCAGGGAGCCTTTTCACCCCCCATTCGGGCGCGCCGTGCGCATACTTCACGGGAGGCGTACCGGGGTCCCGGACCGGTATGGACCGGAAGAAGGGGTGAACGAACATGCCCCGGGAGCAGGGGCATGATCGATTCCGCGAGAATGATCGATGAGTGCCTTCGGAGGGGGGACGCAGCCGGTCTCCGGCGTGCCGGGGTCTCCGTCGATGGATTTGACCATGTCGCGGGGTGCCGCGTCCTCCTGGCGATGGACGATCCCGAGTCAATTTTTCTGGCGGGAAGACACTGGCCGGTGTTTGATTATCCCGGGGGCCAGCGGCGCCTGGTGTCCCTCGGAAACCCCGAGTATATTCACCGGGCGGGGATTTTCTGGAGGGAGTTCGATTTCAGGGCGGGGATGGAGGCCCTCGCGACGATAGGTGAGCCTGAGTATATCTACCGCGCGGGGAGGTTCTGGAGGGGGGTGGACCATGGACGCGCTCTCGATGCCCTTATCGAAATAGGAGATGCGCGCTATATCTATTACGCGGGTCAGGAATGGAAGGTTTTTGATTACACCAGGGGTTTTAATGCCCTCATGGAGCTGGGGAGCGCGGAGTATATATTTTATGCGGGAGCCTACTGGAAGGTGTTTGACCATGGCAGTGGCTTCCGGTCCCTCCTGGCCGCGGGGAACCCCGAATTTATCTACAAAGCGGGGACTCTCTGGCGTGATTTCGGTTACAGCCGGGCATGGCGCGCCCTTGAATCCGCGGGCCCGGGCGGGGCCACCTGGCGAGGCAGGGCCTTTATGCATACGAAATGGAGGAATGCGATGAAGGAGATATGGTCGGAAACATCACGATTGGCCCTGGGGGAAAAAGCCAAAAATTTTATGAAATATAAAAAATAAATTATTGACATTTTTGAAAATATTCCATAAATGTCAGAGTGTTGAATAGCATCATCGAATTCTACAATTTTATCCCGCATGTTTCATCGGAAAATAAATTGCAATTTAATGAAGCTTATTCAACAGGGGTAAACCCGTATTACTTATGATTTACAGGAGTTCTTTTTATGCCTACAGGCACAGTAAAATGGTTCAATGAGAAAAAAGGTTTTGGCTTCCTTTCTCAGGATGGCGGAGCGGATCTGTTTGTCCATCACACGGGCATCGTCGGGGAAGGCTTCAAGGTCCTCAATGAAGGCGACAGAGTGGAATTCGAAATCGAAAAAAGCGAAAAGGGCCCCCGCGCCGTTTCCGTTAGAACCGTAAGTTAAGGTATTCTTAACATTGATTTCAAAGCCTGACCCTCGAGGTCAGGTTTTTTTATGGATGAGTTTCAGCGGCGGCATCAGTCGTTTCGGACATGTCAAGCGCAACGGCCCCGGACAGGAGCGAGATGTGTGTGCTACACGCATCCATCGTGAGGGGCGCCGGGCGCCTCCATGAGAATCGAATGCGTCATTTTTACTCAATCCGAAGGGGACTATCCGAAATCGATTTTCCGGATGGTCTATGTTCATGAAAGGTGTCGTGTATACGGCAGAGAAAACCGATTGAGGCGAAACCCTCGTAGCCCGTGGCGGTCACGTTTTTACCCGCACTGCCGAGCATTACCCCATAACTGGCATCGAACTCCAATGTCTCGTAAAGTAATTCCCGAAAATGAAGTTGAAACCAAGAATTATGAGCCCGAGATCGAACCTGAATAGGTTCACCCTGACCGTCGCGGGTTCCGCGAAGATACATGCGATAGTAAAAACTGATTTTTTCAATTCGTCCTCCTTGTATTTGGAACATGCCGCCTTGAAAATCCCTTCAGGGAGGGCCTCGGCCGGTACACTAGTATAATAGTTGTAGACCCGCGATCATGGCCATTATGCAGGATCATGGTATTCCCGTTGATAGGGGAATCGACAGTGTGTTGCCATTCAGTATCCGGAACGGGGGGAGACCGAGCGTTGAAACGCACCTCTTTATCAATAGAGTAGTAGCGAAAAAGGGGGTCCAATGACAAAAAATTTCTCTCTATCGGATGTTTTTCTCGTGTCATAGGGTTACAGGATATGCCCGATTGCGGAACTATGCGGGGATTGCCCTCCCCCGGGGGGGCAGGTGATAAAAAACATCGGATAAACAGATGATACACAACGAAAAAATGGAACCTTTTTCCTGCCACCTGTTTCATACTAGACCGGGTAGAACAAAGTAGTGTACAAAAAATTCTCACACTGTTATAGGGGGTGGAGGGGTAAATTCCTGGGAGCCTTTGTCAGGGCCAGCCCCTGGAAAAATACGGGAGCATGATAAGAAAAATGAAGCATGCCTTTATCGCCGCCATTCTCATCGCCGTATGCGGATCGGCGGCGCGGCTTCCCGCCGAGGAAGAGGAGGTCTTCACCTGGAACGATTGTGTCATCTACACCATCGGGCACAATCCCGATCTGAAGTCGTCACGGGAATCGATACGGGAGAGCAGGGCGAACGTCGGGCTCGCCAGGAGCGGATACCTGCCCCAGATCAGCGCAAATCTGGGGGTCGGGACGTCAAAGGTGACCGACCACTCTACCGGGAAGTACGACGGCGTCTATTCCGAGCGCCAGCTTATCGAGAGCGCGTTAAAGAATAATTCCACCGTGACCACCACCTACTCCTACGGGATCGCGGGGAAACAACTCATCTTCGACGGTCTGAAAGGGGTGTATGACATCATGTCCGCCCGAACGATGACGGATGAGGCGCGCTACCGGCATATCGAAGCATCCTCGCAGGTCAGGCTTAACCTGCGAATCGCCTTCATCGACCTCCTCAAGGCCCAGGAATCGGTCCATATTTCGAAAAATATTGCCGACCGATGGAAAAAGAACCGCGACCTTGTGGCGATGCGCTACCGGGCAGGAAGGGAGCATCGAGGTTCGCTTCTGAACGCCGAGGCAAATCTGGCCCAGGCGAACTATGACCTTGTCCAGTCCAGACGGGGGATCTCGATTGCCAGGCGGAATCTGCTGACCCAGATGGGGATTGCCCGCTACAGGCCCCTGCGCGCGGAAGGGTTGCTGGAGGGCGGCAAGGGCCCCGGGGTGAGGCCCGATTTCGATGCAATTCTTCAAGTCCATCCCGTCGTGTTGCGGTCGAGAAAACAGCGGGAGGCCGCCGCCCTTGATGAAAAATCGAAAATCGCGAAATTTTCCCCGGTAATCAGCGCGACGGGAAGCGTGGGACGATCCGACACCAGGTGGCCGCCGGGAATCTCCAACGTGACGGCCGGCATAGAAGTCACGGTGCCCATTTTCCTGGGGGGGGGGGAATTATTATGATCTTGAAAAATCGAAGTCCCAGAAGAGGAAACTGAAAGCCGAGGAGAAGGGCGCCCGGGACAGGGTGCTTCTCGATCTTGAACAGAAATGGAACGAATGGCAGAACGGGATAGACAGGGTGGAGGTCCAGCGCAAGTTTCTTGCCGCGGCGGTAGAGCGCTCCCGGATCGCCGAGGCGGAGTATTCGATAGGCATGCTCCTCTTTGACAACTGGATCATCATCGAGGATCAGCTGGCCCAGATGAGAAAGGCCTACCTTGAGGCGCGGGCCGGGGAGCTGATCGCAGAAGCGCGCTGGTTGCAATCAAAGGGGGAGGCGCTTGAGCATGACCAATAAAAAAAAGGCCGCGCTGGTAATTCTCGCCGCGTGCGGGGTGTTGATCGTCGTCCTGGTGCTCGTCTGGAGGAACAGGAACGACGACAGATCGGTCATGCGTACCGTGAGGCCCCATTACGGGGCGATACAGTCCATCATCTCCACCAGTGGGACGGTGCTCCCCCAGAATCGGCTGGAAATCAAGCCGACCATAAACGGCAGGATGGAGCGCGTCCTGGTCAGCGAGGGGGACCTGGTGCGCAAAGGCCAGGTGCTCGGATGGATGAGTTCCACCGAGCGTGCCGCCCTGATCGACGCGGCGCGGACCCAGGGGAGTGGCTCCATCAGGTACTGGGAGGAGGTCTACAAGCAGATCTCCATCGTCGCGCCCATAGGCGGGACCGTGATCGTGCGCTCCATCGAGCCGGGGCAGTCGGTGATCACGACCGTTCCGATCATGGTCCTCTCGGACCGACTCATCGTGAAGGCTGATGCCGACGAGACGGACATCGGGAAGGTGCGTGACGGCCAGGGCGTCATCATCAGTCTCGACGCCTATCCCGATGTAAGGGTGAAGGGGAGGGTGGGCCTTATATCGTACGAATCAAAGATCATCAACAACGTGACCATGTACGAGGTGAACGTTATACCCGAAACCGTCCCGGATGTGTTCCGCTCCGGCATGAGCGCCGATATCGCTATCATCGAGAAAGAGAAAGAGCGGGCCCTCCTGGTCCCCGCCGCAGCGGTGATGTATGAGGGCGGGAAGCACTATGTCTGGACGGTGGGGAAACCGGGAGACAGGCCGGTGAAGAAGAGAGTGAAGGTCGGGATTTCGGACGACCGGAACGTGGAGGTGCTCTCGGGGATAACGGAAAAGGACATCCTCGCGATCAGGGAGATGGAGGGGATCCCCCTAGACGTGAAGCAGGGGGGCAATCCCTTCATGCCGACACGAAAGACCGGAAGCCACTGATGATCGAGCTGAGGGATGTTGTCAAGGTATACGATATCGGGATCGTGCAGGTCCGGGCCCTGAACGGCGTTTCCCTGGATATCCGGGAGGGGGAGTTCGTCGCCATCATGGGGCCCTCCGGCTCGGGGAAATCGACCCTTCTGAACATCCTCGGCTTCCTGGATACGCCCGATTCCGGGTCCTACCGTCTCCTGGGACGGGACATCACGAAACTGGACGACGACGAGCTCTCGATACTGCGCAACCATATCGCCGGTTTCGTATTCCAGCAGTTTAACCTCCTCCCGAGGATGACTTCCCTTGACAACGCGGGTCTTCCCCTGGTCTACGCGGGAAGGCGCGATGTAAGGGCGGCCGCCGGGGAGAAGATCGCCGAGGTAATGCTATCCCACCGCGAAAAACATTACCCGCGCGAGCTCTCCGGCGGTGAGCAGCAGCGGGTGGCGATCGCACGCGCCATGGTGAACAGCCCCCTCATCCTTTTCGCGGACGAGCCCACGGGAAACCTCGATTCGAAGAACGAGGAAGATATCATATCGATACTGGAAGGGCTCAACGCCCAGGGTATCACCATTATAATGGTGACCCATGAGATCGATATCGCCATGCACGCCGGGAGGATCATCCGTATGCGGGACGGTGAGATCGTTTCCGATGAAAAAACAGGGAAAAAGAAGGGTGCTAAGCCCCCGCCAGGGGGAGGGCGCGTGTCGGTGGGTGAGATTCTTGAAAAGCGCCAGTCGGCCTTCGGCACCGCCGAGTTCGCCGATTATATTCGGCAGGCCGTGAGCGCCATAATTTCCCACAAGCTCCGCTCCTTCCTGTCGATACTCGGCATCATGATAGGGGTTGCCGCTGTCATATCGATGATGGCTCTCGGGGAGGGGGCAAAGGACTCGATCACTAAAACACTGAGTTCCCTCGGGTCGAACCTCCTGACCGTGCGGCCCGGATCACACATGCAACGAGGCGTGGCCATGGAAAGCGGGCAGGTAACCCGTTTCTCCCTGCAGGATGCGCGCGAGCTGTCCCACCTTCCCGAAGTGAAGAGGGCCTCGGCATCAGTTGTCGGCCGCGGGCAGCTGGTCTACGGCAACAAGAACTGGAACACCCAGATATGGGGGACAGGGGTCGGTTACGCCACCATGAGGGCGGCTGAACCGATCAGCGGAAGGTTTTTCACCGAGGACGAGCTCCGTTCGAGGAAAAAGGTCGCGGTAGTGGGGGGCACAGTTATCCGTGAGCTTTTCGGCTCCATCAACCCCGTGGGACAGACGTTTAAAATCAACCGGATCAATTTCAAGATAATCGGTGTGCTCCCGATCAAGGGGGCCTCCTTTTTCAGGGACCAGGACGACGCCGTGGTGATACCGGTGACAACGGCCATGTACCGGCTCCTCGGAAAGGAATATGTCGATTTCATCGACGTCGAGGTAAATGACGAAAGATTGATATACCAGGCGATGGATTCGATGCGGGACCTCATCATCAAGCGGCAACGCCTTTCCCCGAACGACGAAGATTCCTTCGAGATCAGGGACATGTCGGAGATACGCGACATGCTCTCCACCACGACCAGGACTATGAGCCTCCTTCTCGGGATAGTGGCCGCTATATCCCTCCTGGTGGGCGGCATCGGCATCATGAACATCATGCTTGTTTCCGTAAAGGAGCGGATAAAAGAGATCGGACTAAGAAAGGCGATCGGCGCGAGGAGAAGGGACATCCTTATTCAGTTTCTCATCGAATCATCACTCCTTACCTTCTCGGGCGGAATCGCCGGGATACTGATGGGGTCCGGCATATCCGTCCTGATCTCGACGATGGCCGGGTGGCTGCTCATCATATCCCTCCCGGCGATCCTGATATCATCCGTCTTCTCGATCCTGATCGGCATCGGTTTCGGTCTCTGGCCGGCGGTACAGGCATCGCGCCTTCGACCCATCGAGGCCCTTCGCTACGAATAGCCCTCTCGTAGCAACATTTTTTCTGCTGTCTTCGATTAGTATGTATGTATCATCCCCTTCACGATGTTCATCTTCATGCGTCTCCCCGTGCGCATATATCTGAACGGGATTGAGTCGCGCTATACGGAAACGCATGAGGTCTGGTGTCGGGACATCCTGCTGCATGCTGATCGGTGCGGTGACGTGCAGTTAGTGCGAGGGAAGGCGCGCACCGGCTCGGATAAAGGGCAGATTCGTGGGAGAGAGGATCAGTCTATGAAGACGCGGTAGACCCCGAAATAGAGTATGATCAGGACAAGGATGACAGGCGCGACGTATTTAATGCTAAGGGCCCACGTTTTTTTTACGATCCTGCTCCCCGTTTCCATGTCAAGCTCTCCCATCGTTCTGTCGAGGCCGTATTTCCAACCGAGACAGACCGCGATCAGGAATCCCCCGATCGGCAGCATGTAGATGGATGTAAGCTTGTCCATAAAGTCGAAATAATTGTTACCGAGGAATATTTTCACGTCACTCATCACGCCGAAGGAAAGGGCCGCGGGTATGCCGAGTACGCAGATAAGGCTCCCGAAAATCAACACCGCCTTTCTCCTGCTCCAGCCCTTTTCGTCGGTGCCGTAGGCGACCACGACCTCGACCAGGGAAATAGCCGATGTAAGGGCGGCGATAAAAAGAAGGGAGAAAAAGAGAAAGGAGAAAAAAGACCCGTAGGCCATTTTGGAGAATACGACCGGCAGGATATTGAAAGTAAGCCCCGCCCCCAGTTCAGGGGTCATGCCTAGTGCGAAGACTGCAGGAAAGATGGCCAGGCCGGCGAGAAATGCCGCAAGGGTATCGAGCCCGACGACTTGCAGGGACGAGATCAGTATCCTGTCGTCTTTCGAAAGATAGCTTCCATAGGTGATCATTGCGCCCATGCCCAGGCTCAGGCTGAAAAAGCACTGGCCAAGGGCCTCGATCACCACCTTCGGCGTTATTTTGGAAAAGTCGGGATTGAGATAAAATCGCAAGCCTTCATAGGATCCGGTCAGGGTAAGGCCGCGCGCGATTAGAATGATAAGAATGAGAAATAGGATGGGCATGAGGACCTTGGTATAGCGTTCAATGCCCTTCGATATGCCTCGTACTACGACGAACATGGTGGCGGCCATGAAAAGGATCTGGTAGAGGATCACCTCGCCGGTGTTTCTGCTGAAAGTGGTGAATAGTACTTCGGATGACCGGGAATCGGTTATGGCGGCGATCGATCCTGTGGCGCTTTTTACTATGTATCCCAGGGTCCAGCCGCCGACGACGCTGTAAAATGTCATGATCAAAAAGCCGGTGAGGACTCCCATGTACCCCACGATTGTCCATTTGCCTCCGCCGATCGTTTTGAATGCCCCGACCGGGTTTTTAGCGGTGTGCCTGCCGATGACAAGTTCGGCGATCATTATCGGAAGACCGAGGACGAGTATGCAGGCCAGGTAGACCAGGACGAAGGCGGCGCCGCCGTTGACCCCGGCAAGGTAGGGGAATTTCCAGATATTGCCCAGCCCGAGGGCGGATCCCGTGGCGGCGAGTATGAAGCCCAATCTGGAACCCCAGTGTTCACGCGCGGGAGTTTTCATCATCGCTCACGACCTCCTCAATCTTCTGGACCGACAGGATGACTTTGTCGGGATCTCCCTGCCGGGGAGAGGCCCGAATCCGCCACGGTGTTTCTTATCCATACTGATGGAATTGTGAAAGGCCATTATTGATAATTCGGACGCAGGGTGCACGCAATGGGAAGAGTCAAGCCCCTTGCTTTCCCTCGCGCGTTACGTTGCAATACCGCATCCGTGCAGGCCTAATGATTGCATACCAATCGAAATAGAAAACCGCCACCGCAAGAGGCATGTCAATAACATTTCCTTGCCTGCCGGGCATTTTATGAGGGTCTTTGTTGAAACCGGGCGAGGGGAGATTGTTGATGCGAAGACGAAAGTGCTGAGATAATGGTCCCAGGGATGCGTCAACTTCTATGACAACAATCATGACGTATCGCAATGAATGCAATAAGGGAGCCTCAAAAAAAAACAATTTCATGTTACCTTGTGAGCACAGAAGGGGTAACGATTAGAATTACCAATATTTCAATTTCTGAAAATTCTTATCGTTAGAAGTGCCCCTGCATCATTGGAGATTATATGTGATTTCCCGACATGGTGGATGTACCTTTGGTGAATTCCCGATACTCAGAGCGTAAGGATCGAGAAAAATTGTATTGTATAATATGTATATATCGGATATGATGGGTTGCGGGCGTATTATACTGCACAACCCTTGACATTAAGGCGCCCATCATAATTGATCGTTATCGGACATGAACACTGTATACATCACCCCGGAAGAATTTGCGAAGGAATTCAGGGAGAACCCGCAACTCCGGAGCGACTTGATCGAGCGCCTGATCGCCGGTACAGGACGGATCCTCCTTACTATCCCTCGTTACGGTATCGCTCGGCGGATATCCATTCTGTTACGCGAAGGGTCCTTCTCTGATTTTTATGAATTCGAGAAGGGACTTGCGAGTCGCCTGCATCCCTTTATGGCACGCCTCAACCTCACTATCTTTGCCGACATCCAGATCAATGTCCTCTTCAATAAGCGCTATGAATACTACTCAGATGAAGTGAAAAGGGCCCTGGCGCGCGTCAGGGAGCCCGACATGGGGTCCCTTCGGGACACCATCCTCGCCATGACCGAAAATGACGGCCATTACATGGTGGTGAAGTTCTATGACCTCGTGCTGAGAAACATCAATGCCGGTCTTTTCCGGGAGCTCCAGCCCGTGGAACTTTGCGTGATCAGGATCAGGAAGGGACTCGGCGACAACGGGGAGCGCAATCGGGAGATGGCGATGACGGCAGTTCGGGAATTCGCCGAACAGAGGGGAGAAGGAGTCGCGGCGCTCCTGATTGAACGAATGGGATGGGACGGGTTCCTGAAGGAGTATATCCCGGCCAGGAGGGAAGATTCAAACGAAGCCCTCAAGGAGATGCCTGAACCGGCCGCGGCCGGTCAGCTCACCCGGGATGAAGAGGCCGATTATTCCATCGGGGAAAATGACACGAAGGGCGGGACCGTGGTATCCGGCTCGGCCGCGACGGGACAGGAGGGCAGAATCCTTAAATATGCGGAGATAGTGCGCTGCGGCCATCTTGACCCCCTTGAACCGGATGATGAGGGTGGGATCCGCAGGGTGGTCGAGGAGATCTTCCGGAAAAATGAGAGGCGATTCGGCGCGAACGAAGCAGGAAGCATACTCAATGACCTGCTCCGGATCTGGGCTGATGACAGTACCATCGAAGGGCCGAAGCGCCGGGTTCTTGCCATGATACTGGAAGAAGGGAGTGGAGGCGATCATTTCGGAGGTGCCGATGCCGATGGAAATGTTTCCACGGTTCCGGACGAACCGGATACTGAAGCGGAGGACGATTCCATGGGGGGGACGCTTCCCCGGGAACATGTCGACGGAGATGAATTCTCCGGGTCTGGGGATGCCGCTCCTGCGGGGACCGAAACGATTGAGGATGAGGATGCATTTGTGGATGATGGATTCCTGATAGAAGAAAGCGGATTCGATCGGGATATATCCTCGGAGAACAGTTCAACGGACGATGAGGGACTTGATGACACCTATCTTATCGCCGGGGATGAATTGACGGAAATAGAAGTGTCGGATAACATGGAAAGGGCAGAGGTCGCGGATGATGGTGATGCCGGTTTGGCGGAGGATTTCGGGCCGGGCGAGACGTTTGTCTCTTCCGACAGGGACAGGGCGACATTTCCCGATGAAGCCGATCGGGGAGAACAATTCGTCGTTCGGGATGAAATTCTATTCGAGGACGCGTCACTAAGGAATACTCGCAGAAAGAAACGTGGGGGCGGCAATGATACCGTGTAAGAATCGCAAAAACAGGCGGGATTCTTCAACGGGCGACGGCGCGCGGCTCAATCCGGTTATGACAAAGAAGATGCGGATTATTCTCATTGCGTCCCTTATGATGAACGGGATATTCATACTCGCTACGGCGGTATTGATTTCAAAAGGTTATCACAGGAGGATCGTCGTCCCCTACCTGAGAAATTATTATCTCAGCCGGGTGAGTCTTTTTGAGGGCTTGAAAGGGGACGGTATACGGGTTGTATTCGTCGGTGACAGCCTCACGGACCGGTGCGAGTGGGGGGAGCTTCTCGAAAGGACAGATGTCGCAAACCGTGGCGTCGATGCGGACACGACAGATGGGGTTCTTAACCGCCTGGGGGAAATTATTCGTATGAAACCGGAAAAGGTGTTCATACTTGTAGGAGGCGCCGATCTAATAATCGGACGCACTCCTGCTGATATTGCGAAAAACTATGAAGGGATAATTAAAGGGATCCGCGAGGGGTCTCCCGCCTCTTCTATTTACGTCCAGAGTATTCTCCCCACACGCCACCGCATCCGGCCCCTCTCGCCCGGTACGATCATCGATCTGAACAGAAGGCTAAAGGCACTCTGCGACGGGCGACGAGTCAGCTACATCGACATTAATGGAAGAATGACCGATGCGGGCGGACTTCTCGACTCACGTCTCACTCTTGACGGGGTGCACCTGAACGGCCGGGGCTACCGGCTCTGGCGCGATGTAATCACTCGATACCTCGATTGATCCGCTATGTGAATTCTCCTTGACACATCGTCTCGGCAGGCTACGGTGTGCCCACGGTCTGCGTAGCCTTTGCGCGCCGAGAATACCGTAATGTGCGCCTGTAGCTCAGCTGGATAGAGCGCCGGACTTCGAATCCGTAGGCCGAAGGTTCGACTCCTTCCAGGCGCGAAAAGTTTTTGCCGTGGGAAGCCCGCGTGTGTGCGCCAGCCGGTCAGGGTGTCTTTAACGCCTTTGTGTGAGATGAAATCGCCAGCGGTAAGGGATGCTCAGATACTGTACCCGTTCAATTCCAGGGTCTGCGCCTCCGCCATCGCGAGGAGGGTCTCGTTTTTTACCAGGAGGATTGTTTATTTTTCGATTCATTCGCCATTCGGCATGATCTCTGCCGCATCCCGGGCATCGGGCTTTTCTATTCGCCTTTTACCCGTTTGTGTCTTAAAAAAGCCTGAATGCTTTCAGATGTTTATCACCTCATGCCATACCCCGAGGAATTTCAATTAACTTTTTGTGAGTGGTTCCCCTTCGAGTGTTCCGGATACTTCCTCGATCTGAGGAATGTCGAGGGGAAAACGACATGTGTATCGTGCGAATAGTGTGAAAACGAATAATCGGTAGCGAGAAAGTGCCGTGAATGATTTGGCATGAAGTCGAAGTGGAATCATTCTTACTATGAGGGAACACACAGGGGAAGTCGAGTGGTGAATTAAGTTTGTAACCAGTGTGAAAAAATCACCCCTGAGAAAGAAACAACGTCCGTGGCCCATGGGCATTCGATGCAGTGAGATTCGGCACCCTTTGTTAAGGGGTGATCTATCCATGAAGCGGGCCATTATCCCACAGTTTATTGCAGCCGGATTGGGGGATCAATTCCGTGCAAAAATAACTTGCCAAATCCTTATTTTTTTTCATGAATTGTTTACGTACAAGGCAATGCCGGCTTTCTACGACACATGGCGGCTATTATGGCCCTGTTCGAGCGTGGGAAACACGCGCATATCATCAAGCATAATAGAGGGGCGTACCATACATGAAGCACGAAAAACATGAAATACATTCGCTTATGGAGTACCTGGGCAGTTTTGAGCTGGCAACCTTCAATGCGGAGGAGCGGCGGAACTATCTGAACGTCTCTCTTGACCGCTTCCTGAAGACCCTCGATTTATTTCCCGAAGAAATCGGCGAGAAGAGCCGTGTTCTTGAGCTTGGAGCAAACCCCTATTTCATGAGCCTCATGATGAAGAAGATGTACGGATGTCGGCTTGATTTCGCGAATTATTTCGGCGAGGAGCGTTTTAAAAAGAACATAGAGGAACTGAAGAGCGAGCAGTTCGGCGAATCGTACCGTATCAACTTCCGGCACTTCAATGTCGAGCGGGAGCGGTTTCCCTACCGCGACGGTTCCTTCGACCTTGTTCTTTTTTGCGAGATAATCGAGCACCTCACGATGGACCCTGTCCATCCCCTCGTGCAGATCAACCGGATCCTCGACGACGGTGGGTATATGATCGTTACCACCCCGAATGTCCTCAGGCACGACAACCTGAGGAAGCTGATCATGGGGAAAAACGTCCACGACCATTATTCCGGCTACGGCCCTTACGGTCGGCATAACCGGGAATACACCCTCGATGAGCTCCGCCTCCTTGTGGAGGCTCTCGGGTTCAGGGTGGAGAAGCTCTACACGAAAGTGACCGGCGCCGTCAACATCAAGGGATTTTCCATCAAGAGGTTCAGGGGTCTCATCCAACTGTTGACAACCAGGAACAGGGGAAGCAACATTTTCATGCTGGCGCGAAAGGTCGCCGATGCGGAGTCCGTATACCCGGGGTGGCTCTTTGAGAGCATGCACGAAAAGGTGAAAATGAAAAAGGGGAAGAAATAGGAGGCATGGGCAGGAAGCCTGCCGGTGGTCCCTGGTTCGTCTACATCCTCGAGTGTGAGAACGGATCGTTTTACACCGGATCTACTGATAATATCGAAAGACGGTTCGAGGAACACCGCCTGGGCACGGCCCGGTCGAAATATACGAGAAGCTTTCGGCCCCGGCGTGTCGTTGCAGCCTGGCGCGTATCGGGGGGACGTGGCGCGGCCTTGAAGGTGGAGGGACTCATCAAAGGGATGTCCAGGCGCGGCAAGGATGCCCTTGTCGCCAGTCCCGAAGGCCTTGAAGAAGCATCTCGAAGGGTGATCGGCGCCGATTGTTATATCATCCCTCACCCCGTGGACGGGGACGGTCGGGTTCCCGTGGAGATGCGCGATATCATCCGCTACACCCCGCGTATCGACGAGGGCAGGATCAGAAACCCCTATCTCGAGGAACTCCTCGCGTTGATGGAGGCGCCCGGCGCGAGGAACAGGGGGAACCTCACAGTTCGCCTTCATGAGAAGCGCTCTGAATTTGTGTCTCGATACGCTTTTGCGATACCCACCCTCTCAATCGTTGAGGAGATCGCACGCCATTCGCCCCTGGTAGAAATCGGCGCCGGGAGCGGATACTGGGCCATGTGCCTTCACGATGCGGGGGCCGACATCCTGGCATACGACCTGAGACCCCCCGGTGACGAGCCTCCCTGGGAGTGGCGGGAGGCCAACCCCTGGTTCGGTGATACCTGGTTCCATGTCCTGGAGGGGGGCTGTGAGATGGCGGGGGTTCATCCGGACCGGACGCTCTTCTTATGCTGGCCGCCCCCGGAAGACCCCATGGCGGGAGAAGCCCTCGGGCGTTACAGGGAGGCGGGGGGGAATACGATGATATTCATCGGGAGCCCCGGTTCGTCGGCAGACGCCAGTTTTTTCAGACAGCTTGAATCGCTGCGGCCCCTTCGCTCTGAGCGACTATGGTCCTGGCCCGATATTGAGGAATGGATGGTAATCGCATCGGTGGAGTGAAGTTTCGATGTCGGGTACCCGGAGCTGTCAGGCCCCCGATCGGCAAAGAAAGGAAGGATAAAGGAATGATAATCGAACAGATGCTGGTGACCCAGATGGCGGTATTCTGCTACCTTGTGGCGGACGAGAAGAGCGGGGAGGGAGTGCTGATCGACCCTGCGGGGGAGCTTGACCGGATCTTCGCCGCCGTGAAAAAGCATGGGGTGACTGTCAGGTATATCATCAACACCCACGGGCATTTCGACCACACATCGGGAAACGAAGAGGCCTTGAGGCGGACGGGCGCCAAGCTTCTGATACACGAGGCGGATGTCTCGAAGCTCGGAAGCCTCACAAGTCGTTTTTTTTCCCGCACCATGGGGGGAAAGACCTCACCGAAGCCGGAAGGTGCCCTGCACGACGGCGATGGTATCGATTTCGGCGGGGAGAATCTCAGGGTGATTCACACGCCGGGTCATTCCGAGGGGAGCGTGTGTCTCTATACCCCCGGCAATCTCTTTACGGGCGATACGCTCTTTACAGAAGGCATGGGAAGGACCGATCTTGCTGACGGGTCCATGAAGAAGATAATGGATTCGATACGAAACAGGATACTTACCCTTCCCGATGACACGGTCATATGGCCCGGCCATCATTATGGCCGCCACCCCCGGTCCACAGTGAAGGAGCAAAAGCGCTTCTATCTCTGACAGGCGCCGGCGCGGGAACCGATTGAAGGGGCCGCGTCTCCGATCACTGTCGCTTTCCCGCCATTTTTTGAGCGCTTTCCAGCATCAGCTCGGCGCGGATTTTCTCGTAGAAGGAATATGAGGTATAGTTCTGGAAAAACGCGTGCTTGAGGCTCGCAAGGTCGATTGAGGTAACGTAGGGACGGTATTCCCTGCCGTCGGCTCCCACGCCGTTGAGCTGGCCTGCAAGGCTGCCGATGGTGGTCTTCGAGAAGACGCCGGACTGGTGTCCGTCCGGAAGGGTCACACGGTACTGGACCTCCCGTTTTGAGTCGATTGAAACCGAGAGGAGGATGGGAAAAATTTTTTTCTGCATGTCCCCCATTCGCAGTGAGTGATCGGGGTCGACTCTGTGTACGGTGTAGTTCATGTAGAGATCTTTTTTCAACTGGAACAATCCGACCGGATTTTCATGTTTGTTGAGGGGGGAGTTTGGGTTCTGACGGGTCACCCTCGCGGTCACGTCCCTGGCGAAAAGGTAGAGCCGGGTGAGGTAGTCGAAGAGTAGATCAGCCGGCTTACGGAAAAAAAAGATTGAACCGCCCTCATCCATCACGTAGAAATAGCTGAATTTTCTGTCGTTGTCGAAGAATATCTGAATCGTGTCCGGGACATGGTTCTCCACGATCGTTTTCAGGAAATGGAGCTCCTTGACCGAGGGATCGACGCGGATGAGGCTTTTAATCCCATAGTTGAATGAAAGGCTGTAGAGCATCTTTAATTCTGACTCGCAGATTATCGTATCGATAACGGTTGTGTTCCCCGATTTTTTCGTGTAAAAAACGATATGCTGGTTTCCCATCATCGTGATGTAACTTTTTTTCGCGTTCCGGTCGCCCTCAATGAAAAAGGTGAAAAGGTCCTTGATGAAGGCCTTCAATCGCATGAAATCCCTTGTGGAGCTGAAAGGCGACGACGATACGACATTCAGGGCGCCCTCGAAATCGGTCCCGGTGAGCATGCACCCGTTCAGGATGCGCACGAGAACGTGGAGAAGTTCCATTTCACGGCTGAAGACCTCGAACATCGTAGAGCCCCAGCTATCGTGATAAAGAAAGAATATTTCGTCGATCTTGCGGGAATACTTCGAGTAGAGATTGAAAATGATGTAACTCATGACGGGGTAGGGATCTTTGAGGTAATCCTCCTGGAATGCGTTGATTTTTTTAAACATGAAATTCGTGGATATGTCGGATATAAGCTCGCGCAGGAAATTGGTCTCCAGGCTGTGCAGTCCGGTATCGATTTCCAGACGTGTGTAGTCCTTTTTGAAAAGTCCGTTCATGCTCACCCATACCGAGAGGCCCAGAAGTGTCTTGTCCTTGTGGATGATGACGATGCTGGGGGAATTGTCGATAATCAGGCGCTTGGAAAGAAACCATGTCTCGTTCCCCTTCCGGTCCCTCATATATTCGATCTTCAGCAGTTTTTCCGGAGGATAGTTTTTGAAGCTCAGGGTATTGTCGATCTTGTTTTCCGCCACAAGGAAGTGGGAGGATATCTTCCGGCTGATAGCCTTGATCTCCTGGTCGGTGAACTTGTGCTTCACCTTCTGCGTTTCAATGAAACCGAGAATGCGCCGGTACTCCTGAAGAACGAATTTTTTTGCGTTGTTCAGGAGCTTGCTTACCGGTTCGATGTTCCAGTTGTTGAAGTCGTCCAGTTCCTTGATTTTCGCGCCCGACCAGTCCCATTTTTTGATATATTCCAGCATAACGCGTATTTTTTCAGCTTCGTATCCCCCCGACGGGCGCGAGAGGTGTCGCGAGAGCATCGGTTCCACCTTGAGGTAAAACGAGGTTTTAAGCACCTCCAGGGCATCCCTGTCCTTTACGATCGAGTTGAAGTAATCGTAGACGTTGTCGAACATGATCAGGTAGGCGTCGATATCATGGTGGTCAAGCCGGTCCTGGTGAATGTTCGATTTGATGATGTTGCAGATGAAGGGACTTTCCATATGGTTGCTGATGTAGCGCTCGAGGAGTCCCAGCTTCATGATCGATTTAAAGGGGTTGCCCAGGGATTTTAATATCTGGAATAGCCCCGCCGCAAGGAAGTCTTCCTGCTTTATGGAGAATATGTTTCCAAGGTCGATGAATCGTTCATTGAGATCGGCGTTTTTCGAGGCGGAAAGCCACGATTCATAGGTGGCGTCATTCGCGTTGACGGGTGTGACCCACCAGAAGGGAATTTTACCGTTCAGGACGATGGAGCTTCGGAGGAATTCCTCCTTGAGGAGCTCTCCGATCGAGGATCCGGAGAGCTGTTCCTTGTCGTCGGCGAAAATGTTGTTTTTAACCCTGCCGATTTCATTCAGGTAGAAATGGATCTCCATGTTCAGGTTGTCGTAAATCCAGGTTTCGATGTTTCTCAGCTTGATCTTGTAGTGCTGTATCGATTCCCGGTCAAAGCCGTCTTCCTTGTAGCAAATCCAGAAGTCGAAATCGGACTGCTTCGTGTAGGCGATGGTGCCACAGCTGCCGATCAGGGCTATCATCTGGATGAAGGGCTTGGTTGGTCTGCCCCGCAGGATCTCTATTCCCGGGAATCGTTTGGCGATGAATTCAGCCAGCCTCTGGGAAGGAGTGTAATCGAAGACGCCGAAGGGTGTCTTTTCGGAGGGCACATAGCCGGGAAGATCAGGAATATTGACGCTTAGCAGATAGGGAATGAATTCCATGAGGCATGTCAGTTCCTGGTCCGACAGGGAGCGTTTCAGATTGCCGAGACGTATCTCGTTGTATTTTTCGAATTTGAGCTGAAGTTTCTTGATGCTCTTGATAATGTCGGGATTGGTTGCCATCTGTAATGCTTCTCTCCAGTTCGCTGATGCCGCTTTCGCGGGGAATGCATGAGCCCCTTTCTGAGGGGTGTCTTCCCGGCGAAGTCAGGCTTTTTCCCGCATTGGGACCGGCGGGATGACCGCCCCAATGGCGTTTCATCTCAGCACGATCGAATGGCGAGCTGTCCGGACCCGGCCCGTGAATTCCTCGATTATTAATTGTATGGTAGAAACCCGGGTCTTAAAAATCAAGCAGGAATTTTCCCCCTAGAAGGGGTGGAATTATTTTTTACTGCATTACCGGTCAGATGTCGATTATAGTAGTGTGTGAAAACCAGAGGCGGGGAGAATAATCATGGAAGAACTGATCAATCAATCGATAGTGCCGATGATCAACGACGGGACCCTCAGCGTCGAGAGGGTCAATGCCCTTATTTGCATCAAGGAATTTATCGACCGGATTTCCGGCAAAAACTATATTGGCGAGGAAACCGCTCGGGATATTGAGAAGAAGTATGGTGTCCGTCCGAATGTTATCTCCTGGGGTGACTATTTCCAGACCGAGATGGCCACCTCGCTTCTGGTCCTCACGGACGAGGAATTCGACCGTGCCCTGGAAACGCTGAAGTTCGACATGGTCGCCGCCTGGATCATCTTTTCCGGCAAGGGCCCTGCCTTTTTCGAATGGGTCGATAACGCGAATGAGGCGGCAATCGGTCTTAACCGGTCCGAACACGGGGAGGAGGAAGAGGAAATCTTCCACCTGAAAATACTTAAAGACTATTACACGGATCTCGGGATCGAGAACAAATTTAATGAGTCGGAGATGGAGTGGTTTGTCAGCTTTCAGGAGCCAAAAGCTATATGAAACTGCCCGTCGGGGGCCCGGACGGGCGGGAGCTTCAGCCTAGTCGCCCGTCAGGTACTTCCCGAGATACTCGTTAAGGTCGTCAAGGTTTTTCCGGATCATTGTTTTGAATTCCGGGGGAATATTCTGTGACATGACGACCTTGTAGTAGTTAATCGCGTCCCGCACCTTCCTTTTTTTTATGAAATCATTTGCCTTCTCAAGCATCGGTTTGTATTTGTAGAAGGCGTACTCGATTATATTTTTCTCCCTCGACAGGCCGAGCTCATCGGGGAGCTTGGAGAAATCGTAGCTTACTTTAAGGATCGGAAGCTCCTTCTGCTTCCGTTTCGTGGTAGAGAGGAGCTTTCGGTAGAAGGATTCTTCCTCCTTCTGCTTGCTCTCAACCTCACTCCCGGTGGTCACATACTCCTCGCTTCGGTCCTTCTTCTCTCCCAAAATCTCAAAGTCCTGCTTCGACCGGTCTTTCGCGTCGTCCAGGAGTATCTTTTCGAAGATCTCCTCGTCGGTTAATTCGTCGTCGGCCCTGTCCTTCCCGAATTCACTGATAAGCTCGAATTCGTCGCCCTCATCCTCCTCAGATGTTTTCTTCGTTACATGCTCGCTCGATGATGTTTCGGGAGCGCTGATGGGGGAGGGAGGGGGCGCTTTCTGTCCGGGGACTTTATGCCTCATGTCACCGGGTCCACGCATTCCCGGAAAGCCATCCCTGGAATCGAATTTCGCCGCCGGGTGCGATGGCTCCCTGTCGCCGAGGGAAGCCTGAGACGCCGTCATATCCGATATGGCCCGTCCGAGTTCGCGGATCCCTCGGCCGATTCCCGCGATATCATCCCCTCCACCGGGGGTCCTCTTCCCGGTTATGCCGGCCTCCTGGAGGGGCGCCCGCTTCAGCAACTCCATCTCCCCCCTCACCTCATCCAGATCGCCCTTCATCTTTCGGGTCACCCTGTCGACGATCGATTCCATGTCAAGACTGCGGTTCGGGTCGATTACATCGATATTGATCGTTTCGGGTAGGGAGTCGATATTGATCGATCCGGGAAGGCTCCCTCCCAGGGTAATTTTAATTTCACTGCCCGATCCCGGTCCGCTGGCTTCACCCCTTTTTGCCTGTTCCTCTTTTCGCTTCGTCTCCTCTTCCCGCCTCTTTTTGTTGTGTTTCAGATATTCGATATTGGCGTCGATCTTGAAGCGGGTGTCGACGTCCTGAATGCGCGATTTTACCCCCTCGTAGAGGGAAATAGCGGTGGCGAAGTCTCCCTTTTCGGCGTATATTTCAGAGTTGAGGAGGGTTCGCCGGTAGATCCTGAAGCGGGAGGTGGTCGGTATTATTTCATCGGCGAGATAGGGGAGCTTGAAGGGGGCTTCCGGCTCTTCGGAGGCGGCCTTTTCATGGGGGTCGGTTTTTCTCCTGTGCGGGTGGATTTCCTCTTCCGGGTATTTTTCCTCAATCTCTTTGTCGCTGGCACGCCGGCGAAACGTGGCCTCCTGTTCCCTGGAGTCTTCGCCGGGGCTTCCCATGATATCGCTCTTCCCGCCCAGAAGGGCCCAGATAAGGATCAGGATGATGACAAGGAGGATAATTATAAGTATAATATTCATTAATTATGGTGCCGTTTCATGGTTATTTATGGACACCCCTAAAAGCAGTAATTTTCGTAATTCAAAGATTTAAAATTCAGATTTTTACCGCTTCTGTGCCCACTGGACAACATCCTGATTATAATTTTTGGGATTCCCTTATATTATATGGTTTATACAGTTTTTTGCAACAAAAAATGATAGAGTGGCCAACATTGTCCAGATTTCTATCCATTATTACTATTCGACAAAATAAAACTTGCCGGGGATAAAATAATCCGATTGGGAAAAAAAAGCTGGACAGCGTCCGTCACTTTTTTTTATTGAAGTTTCCAAATAAAATCGTACAGGCAGACTCAGATTCGATAGAAGAATTCTACAATGGAAGCGATTATTTACACGGTGATTGCTCTCCTTTGCTGGAAATCAAATATTTTTTCTATTCGTATCTGAAGCTGAAATAAATCATGGAAGGTAAAACGGAATGTCACAGGAAAAAATCAATAAAGACATGAACTTCGGAGACCTCCTTCGTCGTTACCCGAAGGCAGGGCCCATACTTAGCGGTCGCGGTCTTCACTGTATCGGGTGCCATATCGCGGTCAGCGAGACCATCGAACAGGGGGCGAGGGCCCACGGGATGGATGACGCAACGATCGAAAAGCTGGTCGAGGAACTGAACGAGAAGGCCCTTGCCTGATTGAGGGCGGGACCAGGACGAATCAGGACCGGCTCCCTGCTATCAGCACAACGACGCTGAGACGATTGGCGATATAGCTCTCCCCGGTATACTCCGGCTCCATTCCTGCCTCGGAAACATCATGAGGTGGTTGAAGGGACGTGTCAAGGGCGATCCTCCAGCTTCCCCCCGAGGGTGATCCCGGGAGGGGGAAGGTTTCCTCCTCCCGTGCGGCGTTGAATATGCAGTAGATGTCTTCATCCGCGACGCCTTCCGACTGGACTGCGTAGAGTCCATTAATCAACATGGCGATTGAATGGCTCTCGGGCCCCCACGGGGCCGTGCCCGGCAGGGGGCCGTACCAGCTCAAGTCCGGCAGTGCGTTCCCGCCATGGGTGCCGCCGGTGAAAAACTCACCTTTTCTCAATAAAGTGTGGGCCTTTCTGAAACGTATCAACTCCCTGGTGAACCTTACGAGCTCGCCGTTGCGTTCCATGAGCCGCCAGTCAACCCATGACAGTGCGTTATCCTGGCAGTAGGCGTTGTTGTTCCCTCCCTGGGTTCTCCTGAACTCGTCGCCGCCGAGGAGCATCGGGATCCCCTGCGAAAGGAAAAGGGTCGCGATAAAATTTTTAATCAGCCGCACCCGCATGCCCTCGATTTCCGGTGTTCGGTCGGGACCATCGGGACCCCAGGCGCAACCCAGGTTGTTTTCCTCGCCGTCGAGGTTTTCCTCGCCATTTTCGATATTCTGTTTTTTCTGGTAGCTTACCAGGTCGTTCAGGGTGAATCCGTCGTGGCAGGTTATGAAGTTGATACTCTGGAGGGGGCCCTTGGGAGAGGAACCATAGAGATCGGAACTGCCTGTCACGCGGGTCGCAAATGGTCCAACGCTGTTTTCGTCACCCCTCCAGAATGAACGGATATCGTCGCGGTATTTCCCGTTCCATTCGGCCCAGCGGCCCGGAAATTCCCCCACCTGATACGCCCCCGCCGCGTCCCAGGCTTCGGCGATTATCTTGGTATTGCGGAGGATCGGGTCCTCCCCGATTTTTTCTATGAGAGGGGGATTGCTCATGATGGTCCCCTCCTGGTCCCTGCCGAGGATCGATGCAAGGTCGAAGCGGAAACCGTCCACGTTCATTTCGATGACCCAGTATCTGAGGGCGTCGAGGATGAAATCGCGCACAAGGGGATGGTTGCAGTTGACCGTGTTGCCGCAGCCGGAGAAGTTCATGTAGTAACGCCGGTCGTTTTTCAAAATATAATAGATCGAGTTGTCGATGCCCCTGAATGAGAGGGTGGGGCCGGTTTCGTCACCCTCCGCCGTGTGGTTGAAGACCACGTCCAGAATTACCTCGATGCCTGCGTCGTGGAAGGCCCTGGTCATTTCCCGGAACTCTTCCACCTGCTCACCCATCCGACCTGATGAGGAATAGGATCCTTTCGGCGCGAAGAAGGCAATGGTGCTGTATCCCCAGAAATTCTTCAGCCTCTCACCGGTCAGGGGGTTGATGTTGGTATTTTCATCCTCGTCGAATTCCTGAACCGGCATCAGCTCGACGGCATTAACACCGAGTTCCTTCAGGTAGGGGATTTTATCGATCAGGCCCTTGAAGGTGCCCGGTTGGCCGACCTTCGACGAATCATGGATGGTGAATCCGCGCACGTGGAGTTCGTAGATGATATGGTCCCGCTCCGCAATCATTGGCCTCCGCCCCGCCGTTACGACAGTGACCGGGGCGGCGATGCATCTGGGCATGAAGGGCGCGCTGTCGTTTTTTGAAATGGAAGCGTCAAGGTCCGGGGACTCTGAGTCATATCCGAGGGCCCTGGAGAGGTCCCAGCGGCGTACACCTGCCAGGGAACGGGCGTAGGGATCGATCAGGAGCATTTTCGGATTGAATCGATGACCCTCCCCCGGGGCGTAGGGCCCGTTGATCCTGTAGCCGTAAAGCTGGCCCTCCGGCAGGTTTTCGACCAGGATGTGCCAGATGTCCCCCGTGCGGTTTATTTCAGCGTCAAGGGGGATTTCGCGGAAGGCAGAGTCAGGGTCGTCGGATTCGAAGAGGACCAGCGTGACATCTTCTGCGTGCCTGCTGAAGATCGAAAACTGGATGCCATGCCCGGTGTGGCGAGCGCCGAGGGGCAGGGGATAGCCGGGTAAGGTGACGACCTTTCTCAAATAACCGCTCATGGAATCATTCCACGTCCACGGTCACCGTGAGCTTCACGGTCGCCCGTTCAGGATCGTTTGTATGAACGATGACCGATTTGTGCAGAATGCCGATTCGTGACCCGGTGCTCAGGGTGATTTCGATCTGGCCCCTGCCGCCGGCAGGGATGTCCCTCTTTGAAACGAGGGCGCCGGTACAGCCTCAACCGGCCTCGATTTTATTCACGATGAGGGTGGCGCTGCCGGTATTGGTGAACATGAACCGGTGTTTCACATGGGTGTTCTGCGCCTGTTTCCCGAAATCGTGGGTCAGTGTATCGAACTCGATTTTCGGGATCCCGCCGCAGCAGAGCATCGCGGGAAGGAGAATCATCATAAGGGTCTTTTTCATTTTCGGCCTCCATGCACTGCAGGTGAGCAGTTTACTATTGTCAGATCAAGCATTTTTTCCATGCGATGGGTAAATCGGGCGTTGATTCGATGAACGATGTATTCCCGATGACGTCATGTTTTTCCGGGTTTTTATGAAAATAGTATTAAGTATTTTCGGAATTCATCCGATCTTTTTAATGATTATTGATACACTCCTATCAAATCATTTACCAGGTTGAAGGCTTTTGCAGCGCGCACTCATGTAAAAGCCTTTTTTTTATTGTCACGCCCGGCCGTCGATCCCATCAGGTACATTCAAGCACGACGGTGAGATTGCCCTGGTCTCACGATCCGGCACCGGCTCGTTTTTTTTGTCATCGTATCATCATTTATGTGACTTTATACGATAATGAATATGATGTGGTCCCGGTCTCTCAATAAGAAATCACGGGGACAGGGGTCGCGTCGAATACTTTATGAGGAGCATCTGAATCCCGCCGGAAGGCGGGGAATCAATGGCGCCATGATTTTCGTCATCAACGAACAGAATCCACAGAAAAGGCTGATCGATAAGGCCGTCGAGATAGTGCGGCAGGGCGGGGTAATAATCTATCCAACCGATACGGTCTATGCCTATGGCTGCGACATCAACGACAAGAGGGCCATCGAAAAGATATACTGGATCAAGCGAATCGGCAGAAACAAGCCCCTCAGCTTCATATTCAGCGACATATCCGAGGTAAGTGAATATACAAAGAACATGTCCGACAGGGCCTTTAAAATAATGAAAAAGGCTTTTCCGGGGCCCTATACCCTGATTTTCAGGGCGACGAAACTCGTTCCGAAGGTGGCCATCACCAACCAGAAGACGATCGGGGTGAGGATCCCTGACAACAGGATTGCTCTCGAGCTTGTACGCACCCTGGGGCGGCCCATCATATCCGCGAGCGTGAACACCGCGGGAGGGGATTATATCGTCGAACCGAAGGACTTGGAAAAGATTTACAGGAACGAGGTCGACCTGGTCATCGACGCGGGTCCCAAGGAATCGGCGCCTTCGACCGTGGTCGACTGCACTGAGGACGAGCCGGTGATAATCCGCGCAGGGAAAGGCGAAATATTTTTTCACGCCAGGGCTATTGTGCCCGAATCGGAAATGGAATGATATTTTTGCAACAAAGGGTGATGACAGGTTCTAACTATAAAGCCGATGCTTGGCGCATCAGGAATTCATTACGCATATGACGAGGTAGTTCGATGATTGAGGGACTGAGAGATCTGTTCAATGTGGTAAAGGCGATCGTAATTTTTCTGGGACTGGGGGCGATCGTTTCGTTTATTTTCTATCATTTGCGGAAGCGGGACCTCTTCGGGGGCTATATCGGCGGGCTTGTTGTCGGTTTCATAGGGGCCATCATCGGCGGGTACATACTCGATTATCTCTTCTATGATCTTTCCGTTATGATCCTTGAGTTCCTCTCAAGGGGGATCGGCGTGAACATGATCGCAGGGTTCATCGGGGCCTATGCGGCGCTTTACATCATGAACAGGCTGAGCCACGATCGGGAACGGAAAAAATTCTGAGCCCCGGGCGCTATTCCGTCTACAATACGATATGCTCCCGTATCGCCGCGGGTACGCCGGCCAGCAGATCGGCGGCGTCGGATATCCGCGCGAAGGGCCGCCGCAGGATCAGATCAGTGGCCCTCCTCCTTCCTATGCCCGGTATCGCCTCTATCGCCTTTAGCGGGAGTCCGTTAAGGGATAGTGGAAGGGGCAGCGCAATGATAGAGCGCTCACGGTGCCCGAGGACAAGGGCGTCGACGAAGCCCATTACGGGAAGCCCCATCGGAAATTTTGCGGTAATCGAATAGCTCGCGATCTGCTTGCCGTAGGATAGATCCCCCGCCGATTCGAGGACCTGGCACCCCTTCAAAATGCTTCCCATGCGGTATATCTCCCCCAGCATGGGGGCCTCGATTTCAGACCTGATTTTTTCCCGGTAAAACAGGAAGCGATTTTCAATTTTTTTCGATGCCGTGTGCCTCTTTTTGAAAAGGGGGGTGCCGGGGAAGGGAAGGACCTTCCGAATATTGATCCGTTTGAGAAGAAGGCCTCGATCACGAATTTCGAGGAGGCGTCGAAAGTTAATTTCGAAGGTTTCCATGCCCTCTCCCGCAAGACCGTGGAGGAGATTGACTCCCGGCAGGAGCATGGGATGACCGTCCACGGAGCGGCCCCCGATCCGGTTGATCATAGCTATCGCTTCGATCGCCTCCCCGGCCGTCACCTTCAGGTTGTTCGCGGCGAGAAGCGACTCGTCGAAGGACTCGACGCCCAGGGCCATGGTGTCGCCGGGGGTGACCGTCATAGCGAGGTCTTCGATGATAAGGGCCGATTCATCCGGGAAGGCGGCGATGGTGCCGGGATTGGCGTTGTCGATATTCAGGATATGTATCTCGCCCCGTGCCATTCTTTCCCGGAGTGCGGAAAGGAGATGGGCGATGGCCGACGGGTCGGGCTTCGGGAAGCCATTCCGGTATTTGCCGCCAGATGATTTGTACTGCAGTATGTCCGCCTGCCGTCCGAGCCTGAAGCGGCGTATCCCCTCTGAAACAAGGGAGTCGATTTCCGCGATAATCTCCTCCGGCTCGCGATAGTCGACCGATCCCATGAGCCCTTCCGAGCAGAAGGAGCAATGGTGTTCCCGCGGGCAGCCTCGATAGGTCTCGATTTCGCAGATGAGGTCGGGATGGCGGGGATGGGAGCGGACGACGGGTGCCCCAAGGCGGGACCAGCGTGCTATCTCGCCCGCCGATCGGCGCGCGTCCAGAGGGGTGCCGCGTGCGAGGCCGTGGGCGAATTTTTCGATATCGTTAATTATGGGAAAGGAGTTCCGGCCCTCCCTGTAGAGACGGCTTATGAGCCCGCCGATGGCGAATTTCTGTCCGGGGTTCGTTTCCAGAATGCGTGTGATCTCCGCGGCGCTTCCTATCCTCGCGCCAAGGTATCTTCCCGGCACCACAGCGCCCCCGACCAGGAAGACCATCCCGTAGGCTTCGCCGAGACGGAAGTCATGCTTCCGGAGGTGGTCGATGGTGAGGTAGGTGATACGCTCCTCGTCGACGCCCGCGTCGACGAGGGCCCCGAAGATGTAGCGAGGGTAGGGGGACACGAAGGGTGGGACGCCGAAACAGGCGGGCTCGTCGACGTAACAGTCGAGGATGCAGTAGTTCATCCCGGACCCGCCAGGAGCTCGTCAATGTCGTCGGTGAGATGATCCTGGATCTTTCGTTCAAGCCTGAGTACGAAGCTCTTGTTCTCAATAATAAGGTTGATTATCTTCTGGTTGACGCCGTATCGGTTTACCAGGTCGTCGACTCTTTGGTCGATTGAGACGATCGTATCGTGCATTACCCTCTTGTCCGCGTAAAAAACGATCTCTCGCTCCTCGACAGGGCCGCCGGGATCGAAGCCCTCGAAGACGACGTGGGATTCAACGATTACGGCAATGGATTCATATCCCAGATCACGCATGATCCTGCCCCCGATGAGGTCGTGCCGCATCTCCCTGCTGCCGATGGTCCTGGTCTTGGCGATGTCGTGAAGGAGGGCGCCTGCGCGCACCAGGTCCGAGTCGATCGACGAGGGATCTTTCAATCCGCCCACCAGGGCCATCGAGACCCGCATCACCTGGATGGAATGCCGGTATATATTGTCCAGCATCCCGAATGAACGCATTAAATTGTAGCATTCATTTTCCGTCGGCAGAGTGGTGTGATTCTTCATCGCTGATACGCCGAATTCCTTTATCTGTATGTTCCGCCCCTTGCGATAAGCCGGAATAATCGGAGCGGTTGCCACCGATGTGGTATGCCATTCCCTTTTTTATCAATGTGGAGCGGGAATGGGTAATGATCATCGGTAGCGTCGAATATGTCAAGAATGACCACGATCATGGGAGGAAAAATTGTTGCCATTTTTGATCCACCTTTATATAATCGACCGTCGGTTCCATTATTTTGACGATCCGCGTTGCCGATTGCCGCCGGGATGGAATCAATACCGGATTGTATCGGCGTTTTTCGGGGTGGTCGGGAAAAACCACGAATGGAAAGTATTATTTGAGTGACACGGCGCTGGCTTTGGACCGGTGCCGGGTTTTTAAAAGGACGACTCGCACAGGTGGCTATGGCTCTATGCCTGATGAAGCATTCTGATGCGGCGCTATCAATAAATATGGAGATTACAATGAAACGTCTGGCATTTTCGACCGTGGCTTTTCTTTTTCTCTCGATTTCTCTTACCGCGCAGAACGCCCCTGCACCCCCTGTTTTCAAGAAATCATCAAAGATCAAGGTGACCCAGACCAGCATCTCACTTGAAAAGTACGGTCCCATGAAAGAGGATGTCACCTTCAAGGCCGGTGAAACGGTATTCATCAATCTTGAGCTGACGGGCCTTATGGCGAACGAGGAAAACCAGGTTGCTGTTCAGGCCGACCTCGCTGTTCCCCAACTCAATCTTGACAGAAAAAACCTGATTGATGGAAGTACCGATTTCGAAGAAAAGGTCCCGATGTTTTTTCAGATCCCGATCGACTCCATTGAGCGGGGGGGCACCTGCTTCGTGACGATTATCATCCGCGACATGGTCGCCAGCACCCAGGTGGAATTCATGACGACATTCGAACTGATGAAATAGAATTCCTCCGCACCATGGGGGGGCTGTAATCCCGCCCCCTGGCGCGGAGGAATCATCGAGCATCCTCATTCGCCAGCCTTCGCAGGACCCACTCCGTTGCCAAAAAGAATTGACACCTTTTTCACCGACAATGATCATGTTTGAATCGCGCCGGACCGGCATCACATCCGGCCGTGCCGTCTGAACGCAACTATACATGGACATTCACAGGAAATAATCATGAGACTATCACGCTACATCCTCCCCACATTGAAGGAAGAGCCCGCGGACGCGGTCGTGCTGAGCCACAGGCTCATGACGCGTGCCGCCCTGATACGCAAGGAATCGGCGGGAATGTATGTCTACCTGCCCCTGGGATGGCGCGTTCTCCGGAAGATCATCGGTATCGTTCGGGAGGAAATGGACCGGGCCGGTGCCCACGAGTTCCTTATGCCGGAGATGACCAGCGCCGACCTCTGGAAGGAGTCGGGACGGTGGGAGACCATGGGGCCCGAGATGTTCCGCATCCGCGACAGAAACGGTCTCGAGTACGCCCTGGCCCCGACTCACGAGGAGGCTTTCACCGCCGCGGTGCGGAATCTGATATCGTCGTACCGTGACCTTCCCCTGAACGCCTACCAGATCAACACCAAGTTTCGCGATGAGATACGACCACGCTTCGGCGTGATACGGAGCAAGGAATTCATCATGAAGGACGCCTATTCCTTCGACATGGACGAGGCGGGCCTTGACGTCTCCTACCAGGGGATGCGTGCGGCCTACCGGCGAATCTTCGAGCGGTGCGGTCTCGAGACCATCCCCGTTGAGGCGGACACCGGCGCCATGGGGGGGAGCGACTCAGAGGAGTTTATGGTTGCCTCGGAGGTGGGCGAGGAGACCCTCCTTCTCTGCGATTCCTGCGGCTATCGTGCGAACAGGGAGAAGGCTGAATACCGGCGCCCGGGGCGAGAGAAAGGCGATGCGCCGAAGCCCCTCGTGGAGACGGCGACGCCGGACGTCAGGACTATCGACGACCTTACGGCCTTTTTCGGGATCGGAGCGGAACGATTTTTGAAGAGCATCGTCTACCTTGCCGACGGGAAGCCCGTCATGGCGGTTGTCACCGGCGACCGGGAGATCAACGAGCAGAAGCTCGGGCACGCGGCAGGGGCAACGGTACTGGAACTCGCCCCCGATTCCGTCGTGGAGGAAGTCACAGGCGCCCCGGTCGGTTTTGCCGGGCCCGTTACCGGCCGGGAGATACGGATCATTTATGACGCCACCATAAGGGACATGCTCAACGGCATCACAGGCGCCAACAAAAAAGACCTCCACTTCGAGGGGGTAAACCCTGGCCGTGATTTCGAGATACGCGAAGAGGCTGACATCACCTGCGCGGAGGACGGCGACGCGTGCCCCCGATGCGGAAAACAGATGTACATGAAGAAAGGGATTGAGGTGGGGCATATATTCAAGCTCGGCTACAAATACACAAAGTCGATGAATGTCACCGTGCTCAACGAGCATGGTGAGGAGGTGGTTCCTATCATGGGATGCTATGGCATCGGCGTGAACAGGACCATGGCGGCCGTCGTCGAACAGCATAACGACGAAAAGGGGATCGTCTGGCCGGTCCCCGTGGCTCCCTTCGACGTGCATCTCGTGGGGCTGGGCAAAAGCGATGAGGAGATTCGGGGGGCCGAAGGGATATACGATGAGCTTCGCAGGGGAGGCCTCGACGTTATTTATGATGACCGGAAGGCGAGCCCGGGGATCAAGTTCGCTGACGCAGACCTCATCGGCATACCCGTGCGGGTCACCATCGGAAAAAATTATTTCAGAACCGGCGAGGCCGAAGTGAAGTTGAGGAGAGGAGGGGACTCAGTCGGACTCCCTATTGAAGGATTGGTGGAGGGAATAAGAAACCTCCTGCTCGCATCGAAGGCAGGTGCTGAAAGCCCCGGTTTCACGGAATCAGGCGGATGATTACCTTCCCATGGCCCGGCAGGGAAACCAGATCCGAGCTGGTGTGTTGAATCTGTCTCCGTCAATAATTTCAAATTCGTCACGGAAAAAATATCTGTACGCTTTCTATTAATATTGACAATTAAATGCATGTTTTAAAGAATGTTTACACTGATTTCACACGATGCTCCATTATGGTATCCTTACAAAAATCAGAATTTGACAAAAAAAAATAGAATTCTGGTTTACACATATATCGCGCCCACTAGGGAACTGCATCGTTAGGATGCGCGAAGGGTTCTATTCTATTTCTCTGAAGAGGCTGCGGAATCGAAGGCCGCTTCGGCCCCACGGGGACCGGTGCCGGGCCGAACGGTTTCACAGCGAGTATTATTGTTAAAATTTCAGAATAAGGGAGTAAGGAGATGAAGATTGCTGTCTGTTTAAAACAGGTTCCGGACATGGAATCAAAATTCAAAATCGTTGATGACAAAAAAATCGATGAATCTCAGATCGCGTTCAAAATCAATGATTTCGATAACTATGCCGTTGAAGCGGCCCTCCAGTTGAAGGAGAAATTCGGCGGCGAAGTGATTATCGTGACCTGCGGGCCCGAGCGTTCCGCCAAGGACATCCGTCAGGCCTTCGCCATGGGCGCTGATTGGGGCATCCACGTATCGGATCCGGAAGTCGAATCGGGTGATAATTTCGTGGTGGCCACCACCCTGCAGAAAGCGATTGAAACCATCGGGGACGTCGATCTGGTTTTAACTGGTGTACAGGCTGAAGACGATCAGTCCGCGGTCACCGGGGTCATGCTCGCGGACCTGATGGGTTGGCCGCACTGCACCAACGTCAAGAAGCTGGAAGTAGCGGACAAAGCCCTTACGGTCAACCGTGAGCTTGAAGGCGGGCTTAATGAAGTGATCGAAATGAGCGCTCCTGCGGTCCTTACCGTTCAGTCAGGCATTAACGAGCCCCGCTATCCTACCCTTCCGGGGATCATGAAAGCCAAGAAGAAACGGCTTGACCTGAAAAAAGCGGCCGATCTCGGCATTTCCGCGAAAGCGAAGACCGATTTCATCAAGATGTTCTTCCCTGTATCGGAACACAAGGCCGAAATCATTGAGGGTGATCCCGCGACCGCGGCAGCAAAACTGGTCGAAAAACTGAAATCCGAAGCGAAGGTGATATAAGGAGGGCCGAACAATGGCAAAGATAGTAGCGATAGCTGAACACAGAAACGGAAAACTGACCGATGCCTCGCGCGAGCTATGCAAGGCTGCGAAGGCGATTGCGGCCGATATGGGCGCGGAGCCGGTAGCGGCGATATTCGCGAAGGATGACGCGCTCGCGAAGGAAGTGGCGAAATATATCCCCGTCGTCTTCGCGGTTGCGGATCCGAAACTTGAGACCTATACGGCCGATGGATTCACCCAGGCGATCAAGTCGGTCGTCGAGTCGCAGGACGTGAAAGGCGTTCTGATCGCCCATTCTTACGACGGCGTAGACTATGCCGCCAAGGTCGCCATGGCGATCGGCGCGGGCATCGTATCGAACTGCAACAAAGCGCGTGTTGAGGGGGGGAGCGTCATTTTCACCCGCAACACTTACAACGGAAAAATCCAGGAAGAAAAAAAGGTCAACACCGACAAGTTCGTCGCCACGTTTGAGAAAGGCGCCTATGACATGGAGGCGGAAGGCGGCGCAGGGACCGTGACTGCGGTGAGCGTGTCCATAGGGGAAGTGCGGACGAAATCCAAGGGCATCATCGAAATGATGGCCGGAGCAGTCGACATATCCCAGGCCAAGCTTATCGTGGCCGGCGGTCGCGGCTGCAAGGACGCCGACAAGTACAAGGACATCATCGTGGGCCTCGCCCAGAAGATGGGTGCCGAGTACGCGGCCTCCAGGCCCGTCGTTGACTCAGGGTGGACCGATCCCGCACGTCAGGTAGGGCAGTCGGGCAAGACGGTGGGACCCGATCTCTATATCGCCGCCGGTATTTCCGGTGCGATTCAGCACGTGGCCGGCATGAAGGGATCGAAATGCATCGTCGCGATCAACAAGGACCCGGAGGCGCCGATATTCAATATCGCGACCTACGGCATCGTGGGCGATCTCTTCGAGGTCATCCCCGCCATGAAAGAAAAGCTGTAAGCGATCCTGAATTGTGAAACGAAAAGCGCGCGGTGTCATGACCGCGCGCTTTTTTTTGCGCCCCGGAGGTGGGGCGGTGGACGATAAGGACTCAGCCCTTATCGTCCATGATGCAGGTGCCGTTGAAGAGGGAACCGGGTTCTATGTTGATGTCGGGGGTGACCAGGTCACCGTTTGTTTTCGATTTTTTCAGCAGCTCGATTTTTTTCGCCGCCTTGATTTTACCACTGAATATGCCGCTTACGGTGACTTCGCTCGCCTTTATATCTGCGCTCACCTTCGCCTCTCGGCCGACGATCAACTGGCCCTCGGTTTCGATTTTTCCCTCAAAGGAGCCTTTTATCTTGAGGGAATTCTTGAATTTCAGGCTCCCCCTGAAAACGATATCGTCCGCCACGACCGTGTCTATCTTGTTTTCGTCCTCGACAAGCTCTTTCTGATCAGCCATATGCGTATCTCCCGGGTGCTCACATGATAGGATGCGCGCGCCTTCTTGCGCGCCGGGGCGCCGGGAAAGGAAGGCGCCACAGGCTGGTAGAATAAAAAATGTCATGAAAAATGTCAAATAGAATCGCGAATGGCGGGATAATGAAAAATTATCTTGATCTGCCGAAGCCCGTGCTATAGCTTGAATTAAAGGGGGCGCGCCATGAAGGATATCCTTGCCGTTGCTGAGGAACTGGGCAGGATGATAAAGGAGACTGAAACGGGCCGGAGATTCATCAGGGCGTCGGAACTGTTGCATTCGGATCCCGATGCACGCAGGTCAGTCGATGAGTTTGCCTCCCTCTCGGAGCACCTGAAACTCAGAAGGGATATGGGGGATATCATCGAGGAATTCGAGACTGAACGATACGAGGAGATGGCGGAGGCCCTGTCACAGAATGAAACGGTCATGGAGTTTCTTGACGCACAGAAGGAGTACCTCGAACTTCTCGTCATGATACAAGGCGAGATTGAAGGGTTATGAGGGATGTATGTTCATTCGCTATGCGCATCACGCGGGTCAGAAATATTAATTGTTGACTAAAATTGATTATTCATGTAGCAATTAATCGGCAACTTGTGCCGTATCGAATAATGATGGTCTCCTTTCGCGATACCGCGATGCAGCGCCATTGAGCGAGGCAGGGACCGGGATAAAACCGCGGTTTTGCGAAACCGCGACCGTGAAAAATCCCTGGATGGAATTCACGGAAAAATGATACAAATGGCGGTGTGGCGTATGCAACCTAATCTCGACAATGTAAAGAAAAAGATTCAGGAAAACAGAGATCTCGTGGACAGGATCACCATGAAGGTGCCCGGTTTCAAGGGATATGTTGAAAAAGCGGAGATCAATGATGCCGACAGGATCGTGCGGAACCTGCTGGGTGAACGGGTGCGCGTCTTCAAAAGCGACGTCAACGCCGCCATTGCCGACTTTGAAAAAAAGGGTGAGCGCGGGCATCACGCGGATCTCGATTCCCTGGGCCTTAGAATGGAAACGGTAATAAAGAAGTGCCTTCATTCCGATTTTGGCTCCACATCATCCCTGTCCGGCGCGGCCGTGTCGGAAGAGGACAGGAACCGGCTTCTGGAATACGACTGGAGGCTCATTTCCAGCCTGGATGAGCTTGAAAAGGGCGTTGGGGAATTGTGTGCAGCTGCGCCCGGGGCCATGGCGCCGGCGATCGAGCGTGTCGGGGCATTGCTGAGGGATTTCGAAAAGGGTTTTGATGAAAGAAAACATGTCCTTCTGGAGGTGATATAGATGGCGTTGATGGATGTCGTTGAATGGAAAAATAAAAAGGGTGAGATACTGTACCGGTTCCCCGAGGGTTCGATATCCCTCGGAGCCCAGTTGATCGTCATGGAGCACCAGGAGGCCGTTTTCTTCAGGGAGGGGCAGGCTCTTGACAGCTTCGGGCCCGGGCGTCATACCCTGAAAACGGGTAACATCCCAATTCTTGAAAAGCTTATAAATATACCCTTCGGCGGAAAATCTCCATTCCCTGCCGAGGTCTACTTCCTGAACAAGACCGAGATCCCCAACATGAAGTGGGGCACCAAGGTTCCCCTCGATCTGCAGGATCCGGTATACCATATTGCCGTTCCGATAAGGGCATTCGGTAATTTTTCGATAAAAATCATTGATACCAAATCGTTTCTCATGATGGCTATCGGGACCTGGCAGGCCTTTACCAGCGAAGCGGTTGAATCCACGCTCCGCGACCAGATTATCCTCCAGAAGCTTCAGGATCTTATCGCGGAGTTTATGGAAAAACAGGGGATCACCATACTGAAACTTCCCGGTTACTATGACGAAATCGCCGTTTCCGGAAGGGCGAAGATCATGGACGATTTCGCCAGCTTCGGTCTCGAACTGGTTCGCTTCGCTATCGAGTCGATAAACGTTCCCCAGGACGACGAATCCGTCAAGCGCCTCAAAAAGGCCCTGGCTGACAAGGCAGAGATCGGCATCATGGGTCAGGATGATTACAAGATGAGGCGCACCTTCGACACCATGGAAAAGGCGGCAGGGAGCGAGGGGATGGCCGGCGGTGCCATGGGCGCGGGTATGGGATTCGGCATGGGAAACCAGATGTCGCAGATGATGGGCAAGACCATGGGCGGCGTCACTGGAACGGAGCAGGTGGTCTGTCCCTCGTGCACCACCATGAATCCGTCCGGGGCGAAATTCTGCTCATCGTGCGGCAAGGAAATGATTATGGCGATGGCGTGCCCCAAGTGTGGGGCGAAGATATCCACGAATGCGAAGTTCTGTCCCGAGTGCGGAACCGGGCTCGAGGGGTCGGCCTGCGTCAAGTGCGGCATCAAGCTCAAGGCCGGTGCCAAGTTCTGCCCCGATTGCGGGGCGGCTCAGTCGTAAAGGGAGCAGGGCATGTCGGCGTCGAATTGTCCTTCCTGCGGTGCTCCGGTGGAGGTGAAGAACAGGTTCAGCAAGGTTCTGGTCTGTTCATACTGTGGAAGTCATCTCCGGGTCACTGGCGACGGATTCGACCCGACGGCCGTGCACCCGAAGCTGGCCGAGTTTCCCTCGATATTCCAGGTGGGATCATCGGGGACCATCCTCGGCAAGACCTTCACCGCCATGGGAAGGATGCGCTACTCCTATCCGGGCGGTCATTTCGATGAATGGTTTCTCGATTATGAAGGAGAGCCGGCATGGCTCACGGAGGACGAGGGGACCTATTCACTCTATCAGGAAACCCTGGATGGCGTGGAGCTTCCCGATATCGGCTCAGTACGTGCGGGCCAGAACGTGAACGTGGGGGGCATGCGGGTTATGGTGAAGGAAAAGGGCATCGCTGAAGTCGCCGGCGCCGAGGGAGAGTTGCTTTTCTACATGGAACCCGGGACGAAGGTGCACTATATGGACGGCTTGTCGGACGGGAAAAAAATTTCGATCGAGGCCACAGAGGACGAGATCGAATTGTTCATAGGCCGGCCGCTCATGAAAAGGGACATCGCGGTTCACTGATGTCCGAAACGGTAGCCGGTCGTTAACATGCCAGAGGGAAACAAATCCGATCCGATGCTGAAGCGCGGTTCGCGCGCAGTAGGTGAACAACCGAGGAATCTATGGGTGCCGATAATCCTGAATTGAAGACGGTGAGATGCACCGGGTGCGGCGGGAACCTGGTCAAGACCTACCGGGTCGAGTACGATGATGAAGACGAGGAAAGCGTGCATATACCCCTCGCTCAGTGCGCCTCATGCAACCATGAATACGACAGGACAACCCCCGAATACTACCTTTTCTTCGCAGACGATCTCACCTATGACAAGGACTTTACTGTTTTCACCCTGGGCGTGAAGGGAACGCTGAAAGGCGTCGAATACGAGATTATCGGAAGGATACGCTACCAGGAGGAGGAAGAGTGGGAAAAGGCGACATGGGACGAATGGTTCGCCGTTTCCTCCGATGGCGGCTATCACTATTTCGTCGAGGAGGACGGTGAGATCCGTTCCTACGAGGAGTACACGCCGGATTCGATTGATATTGAATCGGACCCCGACACTATACTTTTTGAAGGAAAAAGAATATCGAAGGATACCGGTTTCGTGGGACGTATCGTATATGCCGAGGGGGAGCTTCCCTGGAAGCCTGAAATCGGTGAGCCCGCGACCATGTACGATTTCAAAAAGGACGGGATCCACTACTCGATAGAGCACTCGGAAGGGGAGGTGTCCGTCACCAGGGGCGAGAAGGTCCCATTCGAGGATATTGTGAACGCTTTCGGCAAGAAAGAGGACAGGGAATTATACGGGAAAACGGTGACAGCGAGGAAGAGGTATACCAGAAAGGCTCTGGTGTACACCGCCGCCGGGATCGTCGCGCTGGTTCTCGCCGTAGTCGGCTGTCTCTCGTCGTCGCCGGTCGACGGCGTGATGAAGGAGAACGTGGAATTAAGCGCCAACCTGCCGGTCGTTGAGGGAACCGAAAAAATGTTCCGTAGCGAGATCATGTACGGCCCCTTTGCGCTCGATCGGGGCGACAGGCTCTATACGGCCCGGGTATCCATCAATCGCTCCGTGCAGGATCTGAATCTCGAATGGCAGTCGTTCCGCCTTCTTCTCATACCCGAAGACAGACTCCGGAATCGCCTCGGTAACAATCTCACCCGGCCGTCCCTGTCCGGTCTTTTCGACGAGGTCGACGCCCTCGCGGAACCGCTGGAGTGCTATACCATGAGCGGCGATTTCTGGGACGAGGAGGGATACGACGATGGCTACTGGCACGAGAGCGACGTCACCGCCGAGGATGATTTCATCCTCGAAAAAGCGGGAAACTACTACGCGTATCTCGAGCTTGCCAGCGCGAAGCCGCGCCTCGCATCTTCCGTTGAAGTGGGTTTTGAAAAGTCTAGAAGTTATCGTTACTTTATCATCGCAATGATAGTGCTTTTCGGTCTGGCCATGGTGAACAGGATGCTTTCGCGCACGTACAATGCAATGCCCTACGCTATCGCGTAGGGTGCGGAGAGAAGGGATTATGATACGCGCACTCATCATCGTTTTGTTGCTTCTGGGAGGAGGATTTGCCCTGTCCGCGTTCAATGTCGGGTATTCCACAGCGGGGGAAAAGTATATATCGAAACAGAGGGAAACGCGTAAATCCATAAGGCCTGGATTTTATTATGGGCGTCCCGGATCGGGCGGAATAAGGGGCGGTAAATAACCTTCCGCCAACGGCGTTTCAGATTATGGCGCGCCGAGGAATTATCAGGGAAAAATCATTATCAGGAGGTCGAACCATCATGGATTGGACAGCATATGCGAAGGGCATTCTGGATACGGCGATATACTGCCTGGTGGGCATTATGATGATGGGCATCGGGATCTTTCTTGTGTGCCTGATCGCGCCTTTTTCAGTGAAAAAGGAAATCGAAGACGACCAGAATATGTCACTCGGGCTCGTTATGGGGGCGATTATAATCGGTATCTCGATAATCGTCGCGGGCGTGGTGTCCTCGCCTGCCAGTGACTACATGTCAAAGAAGATCCAGCCTAAAAGCGAGGCCGGAACAGAATTGAAAAAAGAATGAGTGAAAGACGGTGAAACGCGATCTTGTTCTGACGGAACAGAGAATACTATTATTCTCTGTTTTTTTTCTTTCGATGTGCGGGATCATTTATGAACTGGTTCTCGCTTCCCTGGCGACCTATCTTCTGGGGAATCCCGTTCAGCAATATTCGATCACCATCGGCTTTTTTCTCAGCTCGATGGGACTCGGGTCGTATCTTTCCCGGTTCCTTTCCACGAATCTGCTGAGAAATTTCGTTATCATCGAGGTCGCCCTCGGCTTCGTCGGCGGCCTTTCCGTGCTGTTGTTGAGCTACATGTTTTCTTTTTCCGCCACGTTCTATATGCTTCATATATTCTTCCTGGTGCTGATCGGTGCGATGGTGGGTATGGAAATACCCCTGGTGATGCGCATAATGCGCAAGTACGGTGCCCTGAAGGACATCCTGTCGAACGTCCTCTCCCTCGACTACATCGGGGGGCTGGCAGGTTCGCTTCTCTTCCCGCTCCTTCTATTTCCCTTTCTGGGAAGGATGATGACCAGCATCATCGTCGGAGCGTGCAATATCCTCGTCGCGATCGTCATCATCGCCAGGTTCGAGTACGACAACAAACGAAGGAGCGACCTGTTCATCCCCCTTGTGCTGGTCATTCTTCTTGCGTTCATGGCCGCCTCATCCGAGCGGATCAACACCATTCTGCAGAAGCGCCTTTATTACGACGATATCGTCTTTACCAAGCGCTCAAAGTTCCAGGATATCGTGATGACCAGGAGCGACAATGATTTCCGTCTTTATCTTGACGGTTCGCTCCAGTTTTCATCGGTCGACGAATACCGGTATCATGAAATGCTCGCCGTTCCCGCTCTCATGCTGAACAAAAGCGGTGATCCCGGGGTGCTGATACTCGGCGGAGGGGACGGCCTTGCGGTGCGCGAGGTGTTAAAGATGCCACGCGCCCTGGTCACCCTGGTGGAGCTTGATCCGTCGATGCTCGACCTTGCGAAAAGAAACTCCTCCCTGAGGATGCTGAACGGAGATTCCCTGAACGATCACCGCGTGAAGGTGGTGGAAGGAGACGCCTACAGGTATCTCCTTGAGAACAGATCGCAGTTCGGTGTGATAATCGCCGACTTCCCTGATCCCCATGACGAGACCATCTCGAAACTCTACACGGTGGAGTTCTACGCACTGATACGGCGCTCCCTTCGAAAGGGCGGCATCTTCGTGACTCAGTCGACATCGCCGTTTTTCGCGCGTGAGGCCTTCTGGTGCATTCACGCCACCATGAAAAAAGTTTTTGGTGCGGTGATTCCCTACCACATCTATGTGCCCTCGTTCGGCGACTGGGGATTCAACATTGCCTTTCATGGCCCTGTGGACATGAATGAGAGTGGTGACGCCATGCCTGACCTGCGGCATTACACGAACGAGACATTTTTGCAATCCCTTCATTTCCCTGCAGATTCATCGATCGTGCCGACGAAAGTTAACACATTCAACAGGGCGGTGCTCTACCGGTATTATCTCAAGGGCTGGAAAAACTATGCAGACAACTGAAACGGCGGCCTCGCAGACGGGCCTTCCGGAGCCCGCGGAAGAATCAGATTCTTTAGCGTGGAGGACGCGATGAAAAGGAACGACTTCAATTTCGACTTGAAGCAGATCCAGTCCTTTCTCGAGGTGCTGAAGCAGGGGAGTTTCACCCGGGCCTCGAGGAAACTGAAGGTTGGACAGGCGACGATCAGTCATCATATCGGGCAGCTTGAAAAAACCCTCGGTGTCAAGCTTCTCAACCGCGCGGCGCGGGAAATAAGCATTACGGATCAGGGGAAAGCATTCAGGGCTTTCTGTGAAGCACTGTTCAAAAACATCGAGATACTGGCGGCAGATATCGCCGGGGAAACCGCGGAAGGGACAGCGGTTATCGCCTCAAGCACCATTCCCGCGGCCTATATTCTTCCCGGGCTTATTTCCGAGATGAGGAATATCTGTCCTGGCGTCATTTTCAGGCTTGAGGTGACTGACAGCAGGGAGGCCGTTGAGATGGTGAAAGAAGGGAGGGTGGATATCGGCATCGTGGGAAAGGAGTACAAACATCGTTCCCTGGCCTATGTGCCGGTCTGCGACGATGAGATAGTGCTGGCGGGCCCGATTGCATTTCCCGACCGGGTTTCTCCTGCCGACCTGAAAACCATGCCTCTCATTACAAGGGAACCGGGATCCGGCACCAGAAAAACGTCGGAAGAGGCTCTCGCCCTCCATGGCATCATGCCCTCCGCACTCAACGTGGTGATGGAATGCTCTTCGAGCGAGGGGATACGGGAGTCGATTGCGGCCGGTATTGGTGCATCTTTCATATCGAGGCGTGCGTTGACTTCGGCGGTGAAAATGAAGCGGTTGAAAATAATAGACGTGAAGGGGTTCGGCATACATCGATCGTTCCTGGCCGTCCACTCCCCGGGCAGGACTCTCCCCAGAAGCGTGCAGATACTCCTTGATCTGTTGAAAAAAAGGCAAATCTGAATGAGTAGTTCTGGCGTGAAAGACACCGTTAGATACCGCTCATTCAATGCCGCTTGTGGAGATTTCGGGCTACGGTTAACAGGGGCAAATGGCGCCGGGCTCTATTCAGACTGCCTTGGCCACATTCCCGGAGCGGATACAGCGGGTACAGACGCTTTTTCTCACCGTGCGATTGTTTTCGAGGACTCTGACTTTCTTGATGTTAGGGCGCCAGATTTTCTTGGTTTTTTTATTGGAATGGCTGACGTTGTTCCCAATCTGTATCGCCTTGCCGCACACTTCACATTTCGCCATCGCTTTTCCCTTTAAAATATGTTGTTTATAGTGATTCCTGCCACCCGGGCGGGAATGGTGGATCATCGTCTGGTTTGACACTATTAATATCACATATAATTTTTTCAACTACTTTATTCAAAATGATCAATTTTCTTCTGAGGAGTCTGGATTTGCTTACCGCTCGAGGATAACAGATGCAAACCCCTGGTTGGATATCATTTTTGCAGGGGGGAAATAGCGCAAAGACCGCATATATAATAGGCACCATTTTTTTAAAAAGTTTATCAGGTGTATAGTATGATGTACAATAATGATAGACGGCTTTTAATGACAATTTGATATTTCAATAATTGTTCCACATTCAGAGGGATGCGTATGGACGCATTCAAGTGCTGTTGAGGAAGACAGTATTACATTACTGCAACAAAAAGGGTTAATAATTATCTTGACATTCAGCCAACCGGATATTTCTGGAGATAAAATAGGCGGCATGGAACACACGAGATGAAGATAACAAAAGAGACAAAGGCGCTGGATGCCCTCAGGATGTCCGGCAACATAATAAAGGTTTTCCAGATGCACAATCTCTATTGCCCCGGGTGCAAAGGTATCTCCCAGGATACCATTGAAAAAGTAGCCATCTGCAATGGAATGGATATACGGGAATTCCTTGAAGAGCTGAACGGCGCGCTGGAATGACATGGGGGGGATCAGGATCATTGCCGGGGATATGAAGGGGCGGCTTATTCCCTTTTCAAACCGGGAATTCGATAATGCCGATATAACCTCCCAGAAGGTAAAGGGCGCACTCTTCTCCATGATAGGCGAGTGGCTTCATGGTTTTTCCTTTCTCGATCTCTTCGCCGGATCTGGCCAGATAGGGATAGAGGCGATGAGCAGAGGGGCGGACCCGACGGTGATGATCGAATCTGACCCAGGGCGCCACCGATTCATCGCGTCCTGCATCAAGGGCCTTTCGCCGCCGGTCATGCCAATGCTGCTCAACATGCCCGCGAACACGGCCATTGATTATCTCGCCGGTCGAGGCATCCGTTTCGATTACATATTCCTTGATCCGCCATATGACAGGAAGCATGGTGACACCCCCCTTTACCGGGACATTATCGCACATATCGTTCGACGATCGATTCTATCCCCGGGAGGGTCGATACTACTACAGCATTACAGCGGCAATCAACTCGACCCGGAGATTTCGCCATATCAGTTACTGCATACGAAAAAGCACGGGAAAACTTCCCTGTCGCGCTATTCCTGAGCGGTCTTCGATGGCCGGGCTCTGTCCGATTCGATGAAGGCGGGGCAAGGATGGCCCGTATCACCGGTTGAAGTTATATTTCATGAGGAGAGTACACAATGGAGACCCCCGAAAAAATCCCGACCGCAAACTTCATAAGGGATATCATCGATGAGGATATCCGAAAGGGAACAAACGATGGCGAGGTTGTGACCAGGTTTCCCCCGGAGCCGAACGGCTATCTTCATATCGGTCACGCAAAATCGATTTGCCTTAATTTCGGACTTGCCGCCCAGTACGGGGGGCGTTGCCATCTCAGGATGGATGACACCAACCCCGACAAGGAGGACGTCGAGTACACCGATTCGATTATCGAAGACGTGCGGTGGCTGGGGTTTGACTGGGGGGAGCATCTCTACTATGCATCGGACTATTTCGAGCAACTCTACAAATGGTCCCTCCTGTTGATACGAAAGGGGTTTGCGTATGTGTGCGACATGACCCCCGACGAGGTCTCGACAGGACGCGGCACGCCAGCGGCGCCCGGGAAGGTGAGCCCTGGCCGATTGCGGAGTGTCGAGGAAAATCTCGACCTATTCGCCAGGATGAGGGCGGGGGAGTTCCCGGATGGTTCACGGACCCTGCGTGCGCGTATTGACATGTCATCACCGAACATGCACATGCGCGATCCGGTGTTATACAGGATCAAGCGCGCTACCCATCATCGCACCGGGGACGCCTGGTGCATCTATCCGATGTACGATTTCGCCCACGGGCAGTCCGATTATATCGAAGGTATCACCCACTCGATATGCACCCTGGAGTTCGAGGTCCATCGCCCGCTCTATGACTGGTTTCTCGACCATATCGCCGAGGAGGGGAGGGTGCGTCCCCGCCAGATCGAGTTCGCCCGCCTCAGTCTCAGCTACACGATCATGAGCAAGAGAAAGCTCCTTGAGCTTGTAAAGAGTGGCGCTGTCTCTGGATGGGACGATCCGAGGATGCCGACTATTTCCGGGCTCAGAAGAAGGGGATATACGCCGGAGTCCCTGCGGGATTTTGCCGATCGAATTGGCGTGGCAAAGGCCGATAACCTTGTGGATGTCGCGCTTCTCGAACACTGCCTGAGGGAGGACCTCAACAGGCGAGCGCCTCGCGTCATGGCGGTCCTCGACCCGCTCAGGGTCGTAATTGAAAATTATCCCGAGGGGACGGTGGAAGAGCTTGATGCGATCAACAATCCCGAGGACGAGTCCATGGGTTCGAGGAAAATGCCCTTTTCACGGGTACTTTTCATAGAACGCGACGACTTCAGCGCAGATCCGCCACCGAAATATTTCAGGCTCGCCCCCGGAAGGGAGGTGCGGCTGAAATTCGCCTATTACATCACATGCGTCGATGTCGTCCGCGATGGGGAAGGGAACATAGTCGAGATTCGGTGCGTGTATGACCCTGAGACCCGGGGCGGCTGGTCGAAGGACGGAAGAAAGGTCAAGGGGACAATTCACTGGGTCTCGGCCGAACATGCCATAAAGGTGGAGGCGAGGCTCTACGAACACCTCTTCACCGTGCCCGAGCCCGAGTCAGGCAGTGAAGGGGAACACTACCTGGACCGCCTCAACCCGGATTCGCTCAAGGTTGTGCCCGAGTGCCAGCTGGAGGCATCCCTTGCGGGGGCGAAGCCCGGCGCGCATTTCCAGTTTGAAAGACTCGGCTATTTCTGCGTTGATACCGATTCCACTGATGAACGGTACGTACTCAACAGGACCGTGTCGCTCCGGGACTCATGGGCCAGGATGCAAAAAGGGGCAGGCGCCGTGACCTGATCGTTCGGCATTTTGCAGGAACCGCCGGCGCAATAGCGGATCGTGAGGTCCTGAATGGCGGAAATGGCCCTCAGGTACGGGAGCGGAGCATCGGTCTTGAGGTTGTGGTACGCGAAGGCGATATAGCGATTTGCCGCCGTCTTGCCCGGCCGGGTCGCGTCCGTAAGGCGCCAACGGCCCTTCATGTATGCTTCCACCCACATATGGTACACGAAAACGTCATTTTTGCCATTGAAATTATCCGCCAGGTAGACACCGACAAGGGCTCGTGCCGGTATCCCGAGGCTGCGGAGCAGGGCCACGGCGAGTACGCTGTGCTCGGTACAGTCCCCACGGCGGGTCCTGTAGATCTGATCCGCCGGGATAAGGGGAATGCCGATGGTCTTATCGGTAATATGGCCGTAAACAAAACGCTCGACCGAGGCTACAGGATCGGGTGCATGCGGGAGCTTTTCCATCACGCCCCTGATTTCCGGGGAGTCCATGGTGAGGAACCGGGTGTCTGCGAGATACCCGGCGGCCTCTCTCTCGGAGAGTGCCTCTTTCCGGATCACCCCGGTCGCGACAATGATGGTCGGCTTTCCCTTCGAAGGGGTTGTGCCGAGTACCCGTTGAGTGCCTGTGTCCACGAGGCTGAAGGAGGTGTCCGATGAAGAGAGCTGAAAGCGTGAAGTAGCTTCACGGTAGACCGACCCGTCGAGTCCCGAAGGTTCAATGGTATAATTGAAAGACGGGTTCGCGAATACGCCCGATGCAGCGACGGCCAGCAGGGAGATGAGGATGGTACGGCGGGTCATTCCTTCACCAGCTCCAGACGATTATTCAGCATGGTGATGACGGTCTTGAGTGTGATGCCCCTGTCGTCTATATAGACGTCGATGTTTTTCAAGTTTTCGATTGAATAGCCTATGTGCAACAGCTTTTTCTTTTTCCCCCGGAGTTCCACCCGTTCCCAGCCGATGACCTTCACAATAATGAGGACCGGCTCCTCGATGTCGACCGAGGGCTCGTAGACGTGATGACGCACCACCGTACCATTGCGGAAACCGCTTTTAATCAACTCGTTCATGAAATAATTTCCCTCGAGAACAAAGGGGCGGGTGGCGGTAACCGCCGTTTTCTTCCCGTCGATATCAAGATCTATCCGATCGCCGATGAAACTGGCGATCGTTTTCATTTCAGTGGTCACGCCATCGACGGTCGACGCGGTGTTGACTTCGAGCTTCACAGGTTTGAAATCAAGGGTTTCGGTGATGACCTGGCGCGTCGTGTTCCGGACATACCCGGCGTCCATTTCCATCTCCATTGCGGAAACGTACCGGTCACCTGCCACAGTGCTCGAGATCACGGCATGCCCGATATCCGAGCCGTTGACGAGGAGACGGTAATTCCATTCGCCGGTGGGTATCGCATCCGGCGTGCGGCCGCACGCGGCGGCGTTAATCAGAAGTAGTACGAGACAGAGTGTCGTCTTTTTCATTCGGCCACCTCCCTTTTCGATCACTTGCCGTTGTGGGCGCAGTATCGTTCATAACAGTAGGCAACTCGTTTGCAGCACCTTTCGTAGCCGATAAGTGGCATCGACTGATCGAGTTCAGGACCCTTCTGGCGCCCGGTGATGAGGGCGCGGAGGGGCATGAAGAGGCTCTTGCCCTTGAGGGAGGTGGTTTCCTTAACCCTGCCCACAAGGAGCGCGGCGAAGTTTTCCCTATCAAGCTCCGAGCGGAATAGGGAGAACGCGGCATCTATCACCGCGAGGCCCTCGGCGCTGCGGAGCATGGTGTCGGCCTCATCATCAGGTTCCGATATCTCGTCCAGAAAGATACCGGCGAAAATACCGATATCGGTAAGGAGCTCGCAATAGATCCTCAGTAGTGAGACGACCTTCTCGAGATGCTCCCGCTCGATGGAATCCGGGTGATATCCGGCCCGTTCCAAATGGGGAAGAAAGAGATCGGTCACCTCGGGGAGGGGATAGTCGCGGATGTAGGAGCCGTTCATCCATTTAAGCTTCTGGAAGTCGAAAATAGGCGCGCTCTTTGAAAGACCGTCGAGGTCGATTTGCCGTACGATTTCGTCGAGGGGGACGATTTCATCGCCGCTTTCTGTGGCCCAGCCGAGCATTGCCATGTAGTTCAAAACGGCATCAGGAAGGTATCCCTGTTCGCGGTACATCTCCACGGATGTGATGCCGTGGCGCTTCGAGAGTTTCGAACGGTCGGGCCCCATGATCAGGGGAAGGTGCGCGTACTCGGGAACAGGCAGCCCGAGGGCCCGTGCGATGAGCACCTGTTTCGGCGTATTGGAGAGGTGGTCGTCGCCCCTGATCACCATGCTGATGTTCATGAGCGCGTCGTCGATTATAACGATATAGTTGAAAACAGGAACCCCGTCCGATCGGACGATGATGAAGTCGCCACCGATGTGGCTGCTGTTGAATTCAACGGGTCCCTTGATACGATCGTCGATCACAATGGGCTCGCCCTCCGGGACCCTGAAACGCACGGTCGGCCGTCGACCCTCCGCCTCTAGAGCCTTCCTTGCATCGGTGTCTAGATTGCGGCATTTGCCGGAATAGGCGTACGAATCGGTTCCTCCCGCGCCCTCCTTTTTCATGTCCTCGAGCTCTTCCCTGGTACAGTAGCAGTGGTAGGCGTTCCCATCGGCGATAAGGCGCTCCGTGTAAGCGCGGTAGATGTCGAAACGTTCGGATTGCCGGTAGGGCCCGAAAGCGCCTCCCACGTCGGGACCTTCGTCCCATCGGATGCCGAGCCATGAAAGGTCTCGATAGATCGACTCCTCGGACTCGCGTGTGCTTCGCTCCATGTCGGTGTCTTCGATCCTGAGGACGAGGGACGCTCCATATTTTTTCGCCATCAGGTAGTTGATGACGGCGGTCCGGGCATTCCCCACGTGCAGATATCCGGTGGGACTCGGTGCGAATCTGACTCTCATTCGCTGCTCCTTGGTGACAATTTCGTATCGGGCGCATCTTCTATGGCCCGCCTCGCGCTGTCAATAAGAAAGCCTGCGTGTGCGGCTTCTCGATGAATTCGCCGTCGGGTGGATCAGTAATCGTAGAGGTTCGCGGAGGGCTTGCGGGTGACTATTTCCTTGGCGTCACGTTCGATACGGTTGATCAGACTCTGTACCTTTTCGATTGTCTCATCGTCGTATAGTACCTTGTCGCACCGTGTACACTTGAAAGCGGGAATATTGTCGATGATGAGCGAAAAATTTTTTTTGCTCACGCGGTATGAACTCTTTCCGTCAATCAGGGCTCCTCCGCAATCACATTCCATGGGTTCACCTTGTATGGTAAAATCGGCCCTTGCAATGGGCCTTGACGCTCGATTCTCCGCCTGAATATGGCGATGTCAAGATATAATTTCTTGACAAATCCATTTTCTCGGATTGTGTAGGATGGCGGCCCGGAAGCCCGGGCTCAAGTTACTATCGGAGCAATGAAATGCAAGGCACCATTCAAAGGGCCGCGGAAATTGTGGGGAGCGCCCGGAATGTCATCGCCCTCACGGGTGCGGGAATCTCGACTGAGAGCGGGATTCCCGATTTTCGAAGCGCGGCTGGTCTCTGGGAGAAATTCGACCCATCGGAGTACGCGACCATACAGGCCTTTCAACGAAATCCGGGAAAGGTCTGGCGAATGCTCTTCGAGATGATGGACCTTACCAGGAAAGCCCTTCCGAACCCGGGACATGTCGCGCTTGCGGAGCTTGAAAGTATGGGCCGCCTGCAATGTGTAATAACACAGAATATCGACAACCTCCACCAGGCCGCCGGCAGCGCACGTGTCATCGAGTATCATGGTAACGTGAGCCGGCTCCAGTGCATCCATTGCGGGAGTTCCTGCAAGGATTTCGATTATAACATACATGAAATTGCCGGAAACAGGATACCCCCGCTCTGCAGGGGTTGCGGAGAGATTATGAAACCGAGTGTCATATTATTCGGCGAGACTATTCCGCGTGACGCGATGATGGAATCGGAGGAAGCGGCGCAACGGGCGGAGGTCGTGCTTGTCGTTGGCACATCAGCGGTGGTCTATCCCGCAGCGGGAATACCCCTGATCGCGAAGCGAAACAGCGCGCGCATCATCGAGTTCAACATGGAATCAACGGACCTGACGCGATATGCGACCGATCTTCTCGTCCTCGGAAAGGCCGGGGCAACACTCCCGGAGCTGGTGAAACGGATTAAATCAAGATGAGTGAACGCCCCTCAGAACGGATCAGGGTTCTCCCTGACAGCGTGAAAAAAAAGATCGCCGCCGGTGAGGTCGTGGAAGGACCGTTTTCGGTCGTCAAGGAGCTGGTGGAAAATTCGATCGACGCGGGCGCCGGCCGTATTGACGTCCAGGTGTACGACTCGGGCCTGAAAAAGATCGTTGTTCGCGACGACGGGCGCGGAATCAACCGTGAGGATGTCCGCCTGGCCCTCATGGAGCACGCGACGAGCAAGATCGGGGACATACATGATATCGAACGCGTCGGCTCTTACGGATTTCGGGGCGAGGCCCTGTCAAGCATATCATCCGTGTCCCGGTTCACCATCCTCACCCGCAGGGAGGGGGAAGAAACGGGCATCAGGCTCGTTGCGAGCGAGGATGGCGTTGAGCTTTCTGATTACGCAGGTGCCGCAGGCACCACCATTATAGTGGAAAATATTTTCTATAATGTGCCGGCGAGGAAAAAATTTCTCAGATCCCCCCGGGCGGAATTGCGCTCAATACGGGAGGCCCTTCTCAGGATAGCCCTTCCGAACCATGACATCGAATTCACACTTGACGTGGATGACGGACGGGTATTTACCCTGATGGGCGCTGAAGATACCGGTGAAAGGATCGCCCAGATCTACGGAACCGGGATCCTGGACGATCTCTGCCATGATGTGCTGAATGATATCAAGGTGACGGTGAGCGGTTTTTTCTCAAAGCCCCATTACATGAAGTCCTCCCGGAGCATGCAGTTTCTGTTTGTCAATCGCCGGCCCGTGGAATACAAATATCTCGGGTTCCTCCTTTCAAAAGCGTACGAAGCGATGGCGCCTGGGGGAAAGCACCCCGCGGGAATAGTGTTCGTTGACATCGATCCCGGCCTTGTGGACGTCAATATACATCCCGCAAAAAAAGAGGTGAAGCTCTTCGATCACCGATACATCGACAGCCTCATCATCGGGCTGGCGCGCAAGGCATTGAACCGAGAGCAGCGAGTAAGGAGCGGGCTTTTTTCCACGGAACCGCCTTCAGCTGCAGGACTCATGGAGGGCGGACCGGGATATACGGGAAGCGACGAGGTAACCCGCGGCATCTTCCCGGACGAGTCGCGCAGGTCATATTACGGGGGCGCGGATACTATCGGCGATCATCGGCATAAGGGTTACTCGACAGCCCAGGAACGCCAGGATGGCGCGATCAGGATTCTAGGAATCGTCTTTGGGACCTACATGCTGGTGGAAAAAAACGGTGCCCTTTGTTTCATCGATTTTCATGCAGCCCATGAGCGGATACTGTATGACGGTCTTATGAAAAAACGGGGTCAATTCGAGAGCCAGAGCCTGGCCTTCCCGAGAATCCTCGAACTTTCAATCGAAGATCATGCCCTTATAATGGAAAATATTGAGAAAATCTCCGAAATAGGGTTTGACATAGAGGATTTTTCGGATAATTCCATACGTATCAACGCAGTGCCAGGCGTTTCGCGGGACGAGGACGCCGGGGTTCTCCTCGACGATTTTCTTGAATCCGCGCGAAACGGTTTTGGAGTGCTCGACAGCGTTGCTCAAATGGCGGCCACGGTGGCGTGCCATGCCGCGAAGAGGGCGGGAGAATCGTTGACGCGCGACGACATGGAGCGCCTTGCCACGGAGATATTCGACGGCGGTCGGGAGTTGCGATGTCCCCACGGGCGGCCCTTTGTGTATACCCTGGCCAGAGAAGACATAGAAAAGATGTTCAAACGACAGTAGGGACCGTAAACAGGCGGAGGCCATGAAAACAGTACTTCTGGGAATAGCATCGTCGATCGCGGCATACAAGGCATGCGATCTTATCAGGCTCTTTGTGAGGGGGGGTGATCGGGTCCACGTGGTTACCACGGAAAACGCCCTTCACCTCGTTTCTCCACTCACCCTCGAGGTGCTTTCGGGCAATCCGGTTTACACCACTCAGTATTCCCGCGAGCGCCGTGAGATGGGCCACATCGTGCTCAAGAGCGACGCGGACCTTTTTCTTGTAGCTCCTGCTACCGCAAACGTCATCGGGAAGTTCGCCGCAGGGATTGCCGATGACCTTCTTACAACGACCTTTCTTTCGGTCACCTGTCCGGTTATGATCGCCCCCGCCATGAACCCTGCCATGTACGATCATCCGGCAGTGAAAAGGAACATCGCCACCCTCGAATCATGGGGGGTCTCCTTTGTAGCTCCCGAGGTGGGCGAGGTCGTGTGCGGTGACGAGGGCGCGGGTAAACTCGCGGATATCGAATTGATATACAGGACGGCACGTAATGCTGTTGCGTGATCGAAAGATGATTGTCACGGGGGGGCCCACAAGGGAGTGGCTCGACCCCGTGCGCTTCATATCGAACCCTTCGACGGGGAGAATGGGCGTCGCCATCGCCGAAGCCTGCTTCGGCAGGTCCAGGGATACCGTCTTTATTCACGGCCCCATCTACGCTGAATTGCTTAACGCAAAAAAATTCCGGTGCACCCCCGTGGAAACAACGGAGGATATGCTGAAAGCTGTTTTAAAGGAGCTCGAGGAGAACAGCGTGCTGATCATGGCCGCAGCGCCGGCAGACTATTCCCCGGAGAATAAAGCGGGTCAAAAAATAAAAAAAACGGACGATAGACTTACCATCGAGTTGAAGAAGACCCCGGATATATTGAAAAACGTAGCGGAAATGAAAAAGAATGGCCGGTTAGGAAACGTGTTTACTGTCGGGTTTGCTGCCGAAACCGATCATCTTGAAGAATACGCCCTTGGCAAGCTCCGGGACAAGAACCTTGATATGATATGCCTTAACGACGTCTCCCGGAACGGGGCGGGGTTTGGTTCCGATACCAATATTGTCACAATATTTTTTCGGGACGGCAGCAGGGTAGAACTGCCGATGATCTCGAAACATGAGGTCGCCGTGCGCATACTGAGTGAAATCGAGTCGCGGCTGCCCAAGTATCTCCTGACCTATTAGCGTGCATGCCGCGGGAGCGGTGACGATGCGCGCGGGGAGGCTCGGTATGTATCGAAGAAAGCCGGCTGTTGCGGGTTCCTTTTATCCTTCAAGCCCTGAGCGCCTGAGATCGATGGTCGACGCCTACCTGGATGAGGCCTCTGCGCACGTGCAACCGGGGAAACCGGTCGGTATAGTGTCCCCCCATGCTGGATACGTCTACTCCGGAGCTGTTGCGGCCTATGCCTTTAAACGGATAGACCCGGGTGTCGAGCGTGCCGTAATTCTCGCCCCGTCGCACCGGGCGCGTTTCAATGGGGCCGCCATCGTACCGGAGGGATTCTATGAAACCCCCCTCGGGAACGTGGCAATAGATGGCGTGGTATCCGGCGCCCTTGATCGCCTTGATTGTTTTTCCCTTTTAAAGGAGGCCCATGAGCTCGAGCATTCCCTCGAGGTTCAGCTCCCTTTTCTCCAGAGGGTGCTGGGTCAGTTCTCTATTGTGCCAGTAGTCATCGGCACCACCGACCTGGATCTTTGCAGGGAGATCGCGGAGGGTCTGCATGCAGCCCTTGCCGCCGATGACGCACAAACGGCAGTAATAATATCGACGGACCTTTCCCATTATCATCCATACGATGATGCCCGGGTGATGGATCGCCGCTTTATCGACGTGGTGGCCACCATGGACGAGGCAATGGTGAATGAGGTGATCGCGACCGGAAGGGCCGAGGCCTGCGGTGAGGGGCCGGTGATGACCGGGATGGCCCTCTGCAAAAGAATGGGAGCGAAGAGGGCGACGATACTCACATACGCGAATTCGGGTGATACGGCGGGCGGACGCGACCAGGTGGTGGGCTATTTCGCCGCCGCGTTTGAAAAATGAGGGTGACCATATGATCGAATTGGACAGAGACCAGCAGATCGCGTTGTTGCTCCTCGCGCGAAACACCATCGCCGAGTCGCTTGACCTCCCTGTTGCGGCGAAACCTGAATTTGGCGACAGTGTTTTCAGTAATCTTTGCGGCGCCTTTGTGACGCTACATAACCGGGGACGCCTCAGGGGCTGCATCGGCTACATTCAGGGGGTCAGGATCATACCCGAGGCAGTTACCGACATGGCCCGGGCGTCGGCCTTCAGGGATCCGCGGTTTACGCCCCTCACTGTGGACGAGTATCGAGAAATCGATATAGAAATTTCCATCCTCTCTCCCATCGAGCCGGTCGCTGACGTGTCCGATATCAAGGTGGGCAGGGACGGATTGATCGTATCGAGGGGTCGTCAATCCGGGCTTCTCCTTCCACAGGTGCCGGTCGAACAGGGGTGGGACCTCCCGACCTTTCTGGAGCACACCTGTTACAAGGCGGGACTGCCAGGCGACGCATGGAAGCGGGAGGGGACAAAGATCGAAAAATTCTCTGCCCAGGTTTTCAGTGAAAAAGCGCTGGGCATTGGCCCGAAGGGGGGCTGAGAAGACCCGGAAGGGGGTGCAGGTGTCATCGGCATTTTCGAGCTGACGGGTATGCGGTCCGGAGGGTCCCGGCGTTCCTCACGCTGAATAGGTATAACACGGGGGCGATATGCTGGAAGAAAGCATAAGAATTATTACCGGCCAACGATTCAGGGAGGGGGAGGGGGATGCACTCCTTGTCGATATGGGCCGTCTCAGGGAGGAGTACGGTTACGTGGGCCTCTGGTACGCGCGCGACAGGAGCGAGGAGAGCGTCATTACCACGGAGATTTATGTTTCCGTGGACGACAACCGCCCCTCATCATCTATCGAAGAGATTAAGGAAAGCAACTTCAAACAGGCCGTGCGACACAGGATGCCGGGGGATGCGGGCCATATATGGGTCGCTGCCAGAATTTCGGAGGGCGGTTACGGAAAGATGAAGCTTCACCCCTTCAGCAGGGAGAGCGCTTACATAAACTGCCGTGTCATCAGAAACAGGGCACACGGAGCGGACGTGGTCGGTTCCGGCATAATCAGGGGGGGCGAGGCCCGGTTCGCAAGGCTCGGTATTGAAGATCTGCTCGGTGCGGTCGATTATGAAGACACCATACTCTATCTCGTTCTGATCAGGGAGGCTCCACCGGCGGACTGGAGGGCCGACGGCTTTCTTGGCGTACAGGGCCTTCCGGTGCAGGTGCCTTCCTGCATCTTCAGCGACGACGGAAAATATTCCACCTGGAACGGACAAAACCCTCTTGACGTGATCGGAAGGTAACGCACTATGTCACCGTCTGTCGTATTGAAGGTGGTCAGTGAACGAGGTATGCCATGCGAAAAATAGTGCTCCTGCTGATTCTCGGGATCCTGATCCTCGCGGGGTGTAAGAAAGAAAAACGGTTTGTCGAACCTGAGTACGTGTTCGCGAAATGGGCCCGCGCGACGGAGACGTTGAATTACGGGGAGTACGCCTCATGCGAGGCATACCCGAAAAGCGAGGGCGTTTTTCATGAGATGTTCCGCAATTCCTATTTTGCTGATATGATGGTGATAGAGACCGGAAAGTCCGTGGAAAAAACCGATCCAAAGGAGAACGGGAAGGGACGATATATCGTGAGAAACGTGCAATTCGAGTGTGCCGAGGTCCGGCGAAGGGACAGAAGGCCGGTGCGCGTGCTCAGGGGTGATGTCGATTTCATAAGGTTTCTCGAGGGTGATCGGTTGAAGCGGGGGTGGCTCATGTGGAACCGTAAAATAGTGCGGATCGAACGATAGGGGCGGGTATCTGATCATGGGCCTGTATGAATTGTTTGTAGGATTTCGCTATCTCAAGTCGAAAAAAAGCCAGGGCATTGTTTCATCCAACACCGTCCTTTCAATAATAATCGTCTTTCTCGGCGTGTTCATCCTGATTGTTGTCCTGTCGGTAATGAACGGATTCCAGGCCGCCATCAAGGACAAGATACTCGACGTCGATTCTCACATCACCGTCCAGAGCATGTACGGCTCATCCGAAACCCTGGGCATCCGAAATTACGGCGGTCTGATCGACAAGATCAAAGCCGTGGATGAGGTGCGCTCGGCGGAGCCCTATATCATGTCTCAGGGCCTCTTTCGTTACAGATCCACCATATCGCCGGTGATCATACGCGGTAGTGGCAGGGGGGGGGTAATTCCCGATGATGTGACGAAATTCATTGTGAAAGACGCGGATCAATTCGACAAGAAAGGAAAACGGGGCGTATCGGATACACTGCTGCGTGAATTTTTCTCTACCAGGTCAATCTTCATCGGCCAGGAAATGGCCCTCAATAACAGCATTCTTATCGGGGACTATATAGAGCTGATCGTGCCCAGGGGCTCCCTGTCGGCGAGGACCGGACTCACCCCCGGCATGGAGAGGTTCAGGGTTATAGGTTTCTTTAAAACCGACTATTATGATTTCGACACGAAACTGGTCATCCTTTCATTGCCGCAGGCCCAGCGCCTTTTCGAGGTGGGGGATGCGATATCGGGTGTGGGGGTAAAGATTCAGGACGTCTATCGGATGAACAGGGTGGCCGCGCGAATCAACGCCTCCATAGGATACGACTACATGACCATGACCGCCGAAGAGAAAAACCGCAACCTCTTCTACGCACTCCAGCTTGAGAAGCTTATCATGATGATCATACTTTTCCTTGTGATTATTTCAGCGGGGTTCACCATCATGGGCACGCTGGTGATGGTCGTGATGGAAAAGAGAAAGGCGGTCGGGGTGTTGAAGTCGATGGGGGCCAGGCCGAACTCGATCATGGTGATATTTATCCTCGAAGGCTTCTTCATCGGCATCATAGGGGCCTTCACAGGCGTCATCGGCGGTATCGCGGCTTCGCTCAATCTGGATGCGATAATTCGAGCCGTTGAGGGTGCGATCAACGCCGTCGTTGGCCTCGCGTACCACCTGCTCGATCTCGGTATGTACGGCGGGATCAGCCTCGTGCCGAGCCATGTCTACTATATCGAGGGAATCCCCACGGAAGTCAAACCGGAGCTCGTGGTCTTCATCTCGATTGCCGCCGTTTTTCTCTGCACGGTCGCAGCAATATTCCCGGCATGGAGCGCCTCACGGCTCCAGCCCGTGGAAACCATGCGGTATGAGTAGGTAAGATACGATGGAACTGCAACCACTAATTGAGATCAGAAACATCGAAAAGATATATGGCTTCGGGAGGAGCGCCCTCCGGGTCCTCAGGGGAGTGTCCCTGGATGTCATGAAGGGCGAGGTCGTTTCGATCGTCGGGCCGTCTGGAGCGGGGAAGTCGACCCTTCTCAATTTAATCGGCTGTCTCGATTCCTTCCAGGGCGGAACCATGAATATAATGGGGAAGGACGTATCGGATCTTTCCGTGGAGGACCTCTCCGGCTTCAGGAACCTGCACCTCGGCTTCATTTTCCAGTCGCACAACCTGCTCCCGGAGTTCAGCGCCATAGAGAATATCATGCTTCCACTCATGATACGGCGCGTGGGGATGAAAAAGGCCAGGATTGAGGGAATGCGCCTCCTTGAGCGTTTCGGCCTGGCCGACAGGGCCCATCACAAGCCCGCGGAACTTTCGGGAGGCGAGAGCCAGCGTGTTGCGGTCGCCCGCGCCATTGTAGGAAGCCCCGACATCCTTCTTGCCGACGAGCCCACCGGGAACCTTGACAGCGAGAATTCAAGGATGCTTACCGATGTCCTTCTTGACCTGGGGAGCGCAGGGGGGATGACCATCGTCATCGTGACGCATGACCGGGATATCGCAGAACGAACCGCACGAACGGTGACTATCATTGACGGTGCCATTGTCGATTGATCGGATTGTGCGGGATCGCCACTGGACGCAATGAAATGGAATGAGCTTGACATGGACCGGTTATTCGAATATCTTATCATGAATATGACCTCGCATGGCACCTTACTCTGCCGGAATGCAAGACGGAATCCCCTTATTCCCCGGAAGAAAGACCCTGAAATGGAGCCGCCCCGATAGCGGCTCGATGGATCGTACATGACAGAGTCGATAAAAACTATTACGGACAGGGGGGAGTTCGAGGAACTCTTCAACAGGTACTTCGCGCACCGTGATGTCTATATCAAGACAAAAAGCGGGGATCTCCATGTGCAGTTTGTCGGATACAGCGACGGTAATGTGGCCTTCAGGATTCCCCGCGTCAAGAATGCCCCGGATACCATCGTGGTGCTGACCCACACCGGAGATAACAATGTCTACGCGAGCCTCAAGACCCTCGAAAGGAATGAGGACACCTTCATATTTCTTCCGCTGAAGATACAGATTATTTCCGTAAAGCGGAGAGAGGAGCGGACCAGCCTCGAAACCGATAGCGGGAAGAAAGTGATCTTCGCAAGCAAAATCATTTCCGAATCCATGATTCAGGGGTTTCTCGATATCAACGAGAAAAAAGTCGGGATGGTCAAGGACAAGATTCTCGATCAGCTAAAGGGCGGGTTCGAGCACATCCGGGTGGTGTTCATCAATGAAACCAGGATCGATGTGCGGTTGAAACATTTCCTTTCATCATGGACCCCGATATTCATCAGGGACCTGAAGGCGTCACCATCGGAATCCGAAAAGAAAAACTTCAATTTTTACGTGAACGAGATATACTCAAAGGACTACAAGCTCTCAAGCAAGAAAGAGTTCATTTCCGAGGCATCGGTTCCCTTTGTCCTCAAAAACATGATTCCCTACGGCTATATCCAGGTCAATAATACGAAACCGATGAACGACAATCATCTCACGGTGATCAAACGGCTCGCCATGATGATAAATGATTATTTTTTCAAGGTGAATCTCTTCGAATACTCCAAGGAGAAATTTATCGTGACCGATATGTCGAGCAAGGGTCTCGGCATTGTCTTCAAGGAGCGGCGACTTCTCAAGTATTTTATGAAAAACAGCCAGGTCATACTCGACATGGAGCTTCCCGACGGCCACAGGGTCGGCATGGGCGTTATGGTGAGGAACACTGTATTTAATGACGGTGGTTTCATAAAAGTCGGCATGGAAATCATTAACATCGATGCGCTGAGTGAGGTGATTTATGACGAGTTCCTTGAATCGATGAAGTGACGATCGGGCCTATATCTTCTTTTTCACCAATTTTTCCAGGGCCTTGGCGGCCTTTTTTTCTCGCTTATAATGGGCCTTCTCCACAACCGGACCGATTGCAATGTCGGGCTCATGGCCGGTCCCCGGGGCAGGTTCGGGATTCTTCACCCCGCCGATTTCTCGCAACTCCCTTCGTTTTCTCACGCGTGCCGCTTTATCGATTATGTAATTAGCCAACTTCCTGCCGAATTGGGTGATGAATCCCATGATCAGAATCGTCACGGTCCATTTTACGATCGTTGTGAGGGTCGCTGAATCGAAGATTCCGCCTGAGTTGTCCGACATGGCCTTCACCTTCACTGTAATCCCTGTATGGTAGGAAGTTTCGGAACACCTTATCGGGACTGTTTACCGGGCCCTTTCATGAATGACTCTGAACTGTTGTCCGATGTCTCGAGAGAAAAAGACCCCTGTCGATAGTCTATACAATGCGACATGTAGTGTCCATCAATTTTTTCGGTATATCTGAGCAAGGGATTGTGCCGCTCCATGGATGGTATCATTAATAATGCATAAGCTGCAGCCGCAGGAGGGGGGAAAATAGTTCTTATTTAATATACGCTTTCGACCGAACATAAAATGAGGCACTATATTCTCAACTATCGATGACGGAGTGTATTTTCATGGACCGGCAGATCCTCGAAATGTGCGGAATTCTGGAAGAAGAGGGCCTTTGCTTCCACGAGCTGTGCGAGCTGGAAGAGAAAAAAACAGCCGCAATTATCGCTCATGACGGAAGGCTCCTGGAAAAGATATCGATTGAACAGGAAGGGATTCTTGATCGATTGTACTTCCTTGATGTGCAACGGATGGAGCGGATGAACGCCCTCAAGGCTCGAAGGCTTATCGAAAAGAATGCCTCCACGCTGGCCGATCTGATCGCACGTCTCGAGGAGGATTCTGCCGTGGGCCTGAAAGAGCGCGGGGCGGCAATCAAAACCGCCGCGGCTCGGCTTGGTCGCAAACGGGAGACGAACCGGGCGCTGATGCGGGATAATATGGATTACTATCAGATACTTCTGGCAGGGCTTCGCAGGGAGACCAACCCTGACAGGGGATACGGGCAGGACGGCAGGGAGGAAGAGAGCCTCAGAAGTTCGATCCTGTTCAATCAAACGGCGTAAGGGGGAGGGTGATGAGCTCTACGTTTATGGGTCTGGAAATCGGGAAAAAAGGGCTGATGTCACACCAGCAGGCGCTACATGTGACGGGGCATAATATATCAAACGCAGAAAACAAGGAATATTCCCGCCAGCGCGTTATCATCACCGCGGCGGATCCCCTCTATGTGCCGAGCCTTTCGCGGGCCAATGTACCCGGTAATATCGGACAGGGTTCCGTGGTGTCATCTGTTGAGCGCATCAGGGACAGCTTCATCGACGACAGGATTGTGGTCGAAAAAAATTCGGCCGGCTACTGGAAAGTCCGGAACGAGTTCATGTACCAGGTGGAAACCGTCTACAATGAGCCGGGCGACCAGTCCCTCAGGTCTAAGCTTGACGAGCTCTGGAAGGCTTGGGAAGAGCTTTCGAAGTACCCGGAAGAGCGTTCCACGAGGGAAGTGGTCAAGGAGAAGGCGGTCAATCTCGCAAATCAGGTAAATTACACATATCGGCAGCTCTACGAACTGAGGCTTAACGCCAACGCCCAGGTCGAGCATCGTGTCAACCAGATAAATCTCTATGCCACGAACATCCGCGATCTGAACGAGCGAATACTGAAAGCGGAAGCGCTTGGCGACAACCCGAACGATTTAAAGGACAGGAGAGACGCCCTTATAGAGAAGCTCTCCGAACTGGTGGATATCAGTGTCGGAAGGAGCGACAAGGACGAGACGATCGTCTATATCGGCGGTGAGAACCTCGTCCAGGGTGAGATCATCAGACCCATTCAGGCGGTCATGGATCCGAATAACGGGGGACTCTTCAAGGTTGTCTGGAGAGACACCGGGACCGATATCACGAATAAGGGTGGCGAGCTGGCGAGCCTGATCGAGATACGGGACAGGGTGATCCGCCAGAACATAAATGATATGAACAGCTTCGCTATCAACCTTGTCGACCTCACAAACGAGGTCCACCGTGACGGCTTCAGCAGGAGAAATGAGACCAACATCGATTTCTTCATGCACATGACGGCGAGCGACAACACGGACGGCAATTTCGACCTTAATAACGACGGGGTCAATGAGGTCAGCGCCGTATTCAGGGTGTCGGGGAACAACAGGATCGACGCTTCGGCCGCCATCGGAATCGCCGGTACCCTGTCCTTCGTCGTCAACAACGAGCTTGAATCGACCGTGCAGATCGACTATAATGTCAACGATACCGCATTATCGGTCATAAAGAAAATCAACGACGCGCACCTGGGCGTGGTGGCATACATCAATCACGACGGACAACTCGCCATGAAAGCCACCACTGCCGAGGATCATGACAACAAAAACTTCATGATACGACACCTTGAGGATTCGGGACAGTTTATGGTTGGGTTCTCCGGGATCCTGAAGCAGAGCGGCCCCCAGGGGGCCTTCGACTACCGGCGAACTGACGACATCGTCAAGTTCCTTCCAGGAAGGGAACATATTACGATCACGCCGAAATACAACCCGGCTTCGTATATGTCGATATCGGAAGCGATCGCACAGGATGTGGACAGAATCAGCGCGGCCAGGGGACAGGATCTCGGTGGTACGGGCGATTACAATACCTCGAACGGAATCGGTGACGGCGGCAATGCGCTGCTTATCGCGAGTATCAGGCACAAGAACGGCATGGTGGACGATAGCGCCACCTTCAATGATTTTTATACCGCGGTCATCTCCAGGGTCGGGACCCAGGGTGAGGAGGCGAAGGACAGGGTGAAGAATCAGGAGACCCTTCTTAAGAATCTGGCCAACCTGAGGGAATCGATCTCGGGTGTCAATCTCGACGAGGAGATGTCGAATATGGTGGCATACCAGCACGGCTATAACGCCGCGGCGCGCGTGATCACGACGATCGATCGCATGCTCGACACCATCATTAACCGCATGGGGGTGTAACCGATGAATAGAATAACAAACCAGATGATGCAGAATACGATGAATTACAATCTTCAGCGCCATCAGAGCGAGATGGACCGGATACAGAATTCCCTTGCCACGGGGAAAAACGTCGAGCTTCCTCGCGATAATCCAATCGCCGCGACCAACCAGATGCTTTACCGGACCCGACTGACCGAAGTGGAGCAGTATCTGAAAAATATCGACGAGAGCAGATCCCGGCTTGATGAGGTTGACACCGCCCTCCAGTCATCGCTCCGTATTTTCCAGCGCCTCAGGGTGCTTACGGTACAGGGCGCAAACGGGATTTACACGTCATTTGAGCTGAAGGAGGCCGCCGCAACCGAAATCAACCAGCTCCTCGAAGAACTTGTGAATATCGCAAATATGAAAGGAGCAACCGGTCGTTCCATATTCGGCGGACATCAAACCGGGACCGAAGACCGGCCTAACCCCTTTGTCCCGATCTACCAGACCCTGACGGCGGGAAATCAGGGTGATGCGATGATAGGTGTCGAATACCGTGGCAACATCGGACAGTTTTTACGTGAGGTCGCCAAGGGAGAGTATATGAAAGTGGGCGTACCGGGGAACGAGGTGTTCTGGGCGACCAACCAGATACTTACCTCCAACAGGGACGCTTCGACTTACACTGCTCCCACGAATCAGTCCATTAGAATCGACGGGAGGGAAATCGGCATTTCAGCAGGGGACAATCTCGATATAATTCTCGACAAGATCAATAACGCCGGATTGAGCGTTCGGGCCTCGAAGGGCGGGCGCAATAACCTTATAATGGAATCTACGACGCCTCACCAGATATGGCTCGAGGACTCGGGAAGCGGAACGGTACTGAAAGATCTCGGGCTCGTCAATTCCACTTTCCCGAATCCGCCTAACAATATCGATCCCACGGTCACTATCGGGGGAATGTCGATTTTCGATATGGTCATACAGCTCAGGGACGACCTCGTGAGGGGAGACCAGGAACTCGTCGGCGGGCGAGACCTCGGTCTCATCGACATGGGACTGGAAAACATATTGAAGCATGTTGCGGCTGTAGGCGCGAAAACAAACCGCGTAGATGAGCTGGCGAAGCGGACAGAATATGACAAGGGAAACGTCATCTCCATGCTCTCAAGCTCGGAGGGCATTGATTACGCGGAAACGATAATGAATTTCAAGTGGCTTGAAAGCGTTCACCGGTATGCCCTCGCTGTTGGCGCGAAGACGATCATGCCTACTCTGATGGATTTTCTTCGCTGATAACTTTACGTCGCGGGGCCAATCTGAGCGGAGGGAAATATTCATCCGCACGTGAAAAAGTTGTTGCACGTGGCGCCCGGAATGCCCTATTATCAATAAGGGCGTTCCAGAGAAGCCCCCTCGAAGCGGGGGCTTTTGCATCGTGCCGTGTCAGATGAGGACCGTCGTCGGTCCGTTTCAGAGATGGATACTAACACAACCAGGAGCAGAGGCGTGGGTATCAGGATACAGACGAGGCCCTTCGGCGAAATCGAAATCAATGACCAGCAGGTGATCGATTTTCCCGATGGCATCCTTGGTTTCGATTACATCAAGCGATTCGCGCTTCTGGACGCCCAGGATGGGAATTCACCCCTGAAATGGCTCCAGGCCTTCGATGAACCCGATCTGGCCTTCGTCATCATACGACCGATAGATTTCATGCGCGAATACGAGCTCGTCGTTTCAATTAATGAAATCGAGGCCGTGGGGGCAAAACGCCCGGACAACCTTCTCGTTTTCGCAATTGTCACCATACCTTCGAACCCATCAGAGATGACCGCGAATCTTCAAGGACCCATTATCATTAATCCGGAAACCAGGCTCGGCCGGCAGGCCATATCACTGAGCGAAAAATACCGGGTACGGCACAAGATCCTTGAGGAGATGAAAAAGGCCGCCGAGGGGTAAGGTATGCTGGTACTGGCACGACGATTAAACGAAAGCATCATGATAGGCGACGATATCGAGCTCGTGGTGATCGATATTAAAGGCGATCAGGTAAAGCTCGGCATTCGGGCCCCCAAGCGCGTGACGGTCCACCGCAAAGAGATCTACGACGAAATCAAAAAGGAAAATATTGCCGCGGGCGATTCCCGCATCAAGCCCGAGGAGCTGAGAGAGCTTTCCGATTTCCTCAAAAAGGGAAAAGGGGGCGAGGAAAAAGGATAGGCGCGGCCATGCATCTTTTTTCGATTCCTTATTTCCCGGTAATTTCCCTGCTGCTTGTCGTTTCTTTCGTGCTCAGGCAGTGGGGCACCTTTTCCTCAAATCTTGCGTGTAAATACATCTTCACGCCCCTTGTAACCGCTTCAATTACAGCTTTGGCGGTCCTGTCAATGGCCGACGATGGAATTACGCCATACCGCGTCCTGATACTGGCGGCCCTCGTTTTTTCCCTTATCGCCGATACTATGCTGATGGTGGTCGAAACAGACATGATGCGCTACGGCATCGTGTATTTTCTGTGCGCCCATGTGGCCTACATCGCCGCGTTTTTTCTCGGTTATGCCTGCGAGCCCTGGCACGCCGTGCCGGCCGTTATACTGGCAATTTTAGTAGCGCTATTCAATCTAAAAATTCGCGGCCGTACCGGGGGACTTGACAGGCCCGTGCTTGTGTATTCGGCGGTCATTGGCGCAATGCTCTTTTTTGCCCTGTCCCTGGCATGGCGCGAACCCGTCTGGAAGGCGATCGTAGCCATCGCCGGTGCCGCCTTCTTCATGGCCTCCGATTTCCTTATCGTCTACCTTTCGTTCATACGACCGCACCCGCGTGAGTCGGTCATTGTCTGGTTCCTCTATGCCCCCGCACAGTTGTTTCTGGCCCTGTCATGTTTCGCGTGAATCCTTCCATACAAACGCCCGTGCTTTTTTTATTAATGTCTTGAAAAATGTTCGGGCATGTATGAAAAGTAATTCGGTGACGACAACAACGGATTGTGAGACATGAGCATTCTGACAGGATTTACCATTACCGAGAAGCTCGCAGACGGGAGCAAGTCGGTCATTTACCGGGCCATTCGCGATGAAGACGGGCTGGGCGTGGTCCTGAAGGTGTTCAGGCAGGCGCGTCCTTCCCCTGTTGACATCGCCCGCTTCATGAAGGAATACGAGCTTATCAGGGACATGGGGATCGAGGGAGTCATCGCCACGCATGGACTGGTGGAGGACCGGGACCGGATCGCCCTCATCCTCGAGGATTTCAACGGTATTTCGCTCAAGGAGTTCATGCAGTCGCGGAAGTTCGGCATCGAACGATTTCTTGAAATAGCGATATCGATATCTGATACCCTGTCTCTTATTCACTCGCGCAACATCATACACAGAGACATCAAGCCCCACAACATACTCTACAATCCGACCACGGGCGCGGTCAAAGTGACCGATTTCGGCATCTCCTCGCTTCTGGCCCTCGAGCAGGAGGATATATACAATCCGCTCGTTATTTCCGGTACGCTCCCCTATATGTCGCCAGAACAGACGGGAAGGATCAGCCGTCCCGTCGATTACCGCACCGATCTCTATTCACTCGGGATAACCTTTTATGAAATGCTGACCGGCCGTGTTCCGTTCAAGTCACGGGACCCCCTTGAAATAATATACAGCCATATTGCCCGGGAACCGGAGAGCCCATCGACGATGAATGGAGAGGTGCCCGACCAGATATCGGCTATCGTCATGAAGCTTCTGTCGAAGGACATCGACGGCCGCTACCAGAACTGCCGGGGCCTGAAGTCGGATCTCCAGGAATGCCTGCTCCGTCTCAAGACCGATGGCAGAATCACGCCTTTCGATCTCGGTCGCAACGATGTGTCCGATCGGTTCGGCACTCCTCATGCCTTCATCGGAAGGGAGAAGGAAATGATCCTTCTTGTCGAAGCGTTCAATCGTGTCTGCCAGGGTGGTGGTGAGGCAGTGGCGGTGTCGGGCCCTCCGGGAATCGGAAAATCAGCACTGGTGCATAGAATGGAGGGCGAGGTAACGGCCAGAAGGGGTTACTTCCTCACGAGTAGATACGAGGCAGACAAACAAAATACTCCCTATAGCGCCATCATCCACGCCTTTCAAAAGCTGATGCTCAGGATCATCGCCGAGGGACCGGAAAGGACGGCCCTCTGGAAGGACCGAATTCTCTCGGCCCTGGGAGACAACTGTCGGATAATCATCGATGTGATCCCGGAACTGGAACTGATAGTTGAGAGTCATCCGGAGCTTCCCGAGATACTATCCGATAAATCACAACACCGGTTCAACAAAGTTTTTGGCGATTTCGTTCGGCTTTTTTCCCGAGGCGATCACCCCCTCGTGATTTTTCTCGATGACATCCAGTGGGCGGACCATGCGAGTCTTCAGCTTCTGGACAGGTTGATGAGCGGGATAGACACGAGCTATATCTTGCTCGTGCTTTCATACAGGGATACCGAGGTGGGGCCGGATCATCCTATCGCACAGATGATGCTGGAAATGGCGGACAGGTTGAGTCATATCGTGCTGGATCCGCTCTCGTCGAGTCAACTCGGAGAATATCTGTCATCCATGATACACTCCGGTTCCGGAGACATAGCAGGCCTTGCTGACCAGGTTCACAGGAAGACGAACGGTAATCCCTTCTTTATGATAAATTTCATGAGAGCCCTCCACGAAAACGGACTTCTCAGTTTCGTCTCTTCCCAATGGACCTGGGATCTCGAAAAAATCAAGGAGATGAAGGCATCGGACAATGTCGTCGAGCTGATGGCGGCGAAGATACGGGGCCTCTCCCCGGGTACGAGTGAAGTGCTGAAGTTCGCCGCATGCGCCGGTAACCGCGCGGATATAGAGGGACTTGTACTTCTTTCAGGAAGAAGCATCGCAACGGTACTCACGGATATTCAGGAAGCCCTGGATGAGGGCCTGCTTTTTCATTCCCGCAATAATTATCATTTCGTTCATGATCGGATTCAGGAGATCGTCTATTCGATGATTCCGCCTGAAGAGCGTACCGCCATCCACTATCGGATCGGATGCTTCTGCCTTGAGAAAGCCGGGGAGGGGAATCTTCTCGAAAAGATATTCTACGTGGCCCACCAGCTCAATTCCGGATCGGGACTCATGGGTTCACGCGAGGAACGGCTGCGACTGGCAAGAATCAATCTTATGGCGGGGAGGAAAGCGAAGGACTCTACCGCCTATGCCGAGGCGGCGGAGTTTCTCGGGAAGGGTATCGGCATGATGGAGGATGACGCATGGAACGGGGAATACCGGCTTGTGTGGGATCTCCATTTTGAAAAAGCCGAATCGGAATACCTGAACGGTGATTTCCAGGGTGCCTTTCGCATATTCGACGAGTTGATGCATCGAGCAGAGAATGTGATTGATCGCGCGAAAGTATACGACAGATTGATAATCATGCATACGAACACTGGTTCACAGCGCAGAGGGATGGAACTCGGCCTGGAAGCATTGCAGATGTTCGGGATACGGATACCGCGAAAGGCAGGCCGGGTGGTGCTATTGGGTGAGATTGCGAAGGCGACGTTTTTCCTCGGCAGAAGACGCATCCCGGAGTTGCTCGACTCCCCCGAGGTGAAAGACCCGGAGACGATTATGGCCATGACCCTCTGCATGAATACAGGTACCGCCGCCTATTTCGTTGACAGCACTATCGTGGCCCTCCTGGCGATGAAACTGGTCAACATGTCGCTGAAGCACGGTAATACGTCCATAGCATCTTTCGCCTATCTCTCCTTCGGTCTGATTCTCGGTTACGGTATTGGTCTGTTCCGAACGGCATTCGAATTCGGGAGTCTCGCCATCAGGTTGAACGAGAAATTCAACAACATCGACCTGAAACCGAGGATACTTTTCATTTTCGGATTTCTCATCAGTCACTGGCGCAGGCATTACTCCGAAACCATCCAGCTTCTGCGGGAATCCTACAGGAACGGCATAGAAACGGGTGACCTGAATTATGCCGTTTTTTCAGCGACAAACATTATTCAATACAGGATGTGGCTCGGAGATAATCTGGACCAGGTCTATCAGGAACTGATGGGATATCGTGATTTCATTTTTCGTGCGAAAAACGAAGAGTTCATATACGAGTTCATCCTGGCCCGTCAATATATCCTGAGTCACAAGGGAAGGACGAAATCACTCTCGGATTATAGCGATGACGCCTTTGACGAGAAGGAATTCGTCGAAAAGATCATGAAGTTCAGGGTGACTACCCACAGCTACTATATCTTCAAGATCACCTCCCTCTATTTTGACCGAAAATACCGGGAGGCCCTTGACATCGCCGAAAACGCAGATCATTCAATCGGCGAGGTGCTGTACGCCCAGACCAATGTGGCGATTTTTTATTTGTTTTATTCCCTTACCCTCACTGCCCTGTATGCGGAAGCGGACATGCGTACCAGGAGGAAATTCCGGGTACGATTGGCGAAAAACCAGGCCCTGATGAAAAAATGGGCGGCGCAATGCCCGGAGAATTATCTTCACGGGCATCACCTTGTCGAAGCGGAGATTGCCGCGATGAAGGGGAGGACGACGCGGGCAGCCGCCCTTTATGACAGGGCGATTGACACGGCGAGGGAGTCCGGATTCCTCAGGATCGCTGCGATCGCAAGCGCCCGGGCCGGCGAGTTCTATCTTTCATGCAATCGGGATATCATCGCCCGGGCATACTTCTCAGAGGCATACTATCTCTTTTCGCGTCACGGATCCACGATGATCGCGAGTGAACTTTCCAGATTATTCCCCCAGGATGCACCGCACCATCATACGGCCGCGGCCACTGACACGACTTCGGAGCAGACCACGGGTTCCTCCGGCACAAGGTCTCTCGACCTCACGACACTACTCAAAACCACGCAGATCATATCAGGGGAGATCGTTCTGGAGAAGCTCCTCAAAAAGCTTGTCGTGGTGATAGGAGAGTCTGCCGCGGCGACCAATGGGGCGCTTATCCTGGAAAAGGACGGAAAGCTTTTAATAGAAGCGAGCGGCGACATTGTGTCGGGCAGGATCAATGTACTCCAGGACATGCCCATCGACTCGAGCAGCGAAATATCGCCGGCAGTGGTACACTATGTCGCCCGTACCAAGGAAAATCTGGTACTCAATGACGCGGTGAACATCGGCCTGTTCACAAACGATCCGTATATAATGAGGAAACGATGCAAGAGCGTACTCTGCATTCCCATCATGTACCAGGCGAAGCTTTCAGCGATATTCTATGCCGAAAACAACCTCACCATCCACGCATTCACCGAGGAAAGGATAGAGCTGTTGAAGACCATCGCGTCCTACGCGGCCATTTCGGTTGACAACGCCCGGCTTTACGCAAACCTCGAGGAGAAGGTGAGCGAACGGACCAGGGCGCTCGAGTTCGCTTACGACCAGGTGACCGAGGCATACCGCATCATACAGGAGGACATCTCTCTCGCCAGGCGGATACAGGAAAATCTGCTTACCTACAGACTGGAGCGGGAGTCCCCCTTTAATGTCGATGTCCATTTTTATCCGATGAGCGAAGTGGGGGGCGATATTTATAATATCGTCGAAATCAAACCGGGCATTCTCCGTGTGTTTATCGCGGACGCCACCGGACATGGCATCCAGGCCGCCCTTGTGACGATGCTGATCAGGAGCGAATACGAAAAGGTTAAAACCCGTCATATCCATCCTTCCGAGATAATGGGCATCATCAATAATGAGTTCATTGAGCGCTATACCAACCTTCCCGTGCTCTATACGTGCGTTATAGCGGATATCGACGCCCATGCGCAGCAGATCAGATACGCATCAGCGGGCCATCCTGATCAGTACATGCTGCATGACGGCAGAATCAGCGTGCTGTCCAGAACCGGAAAAATAATCGGATTTATGCGGAACCTCACGTACAAACAGGGGGAGCTACCTTTCATGCCCGGCGATAAAATCATCCTCTTCACCGACGGTATATACGAGGAGTTTGATATGGATCTGAAGGAATATGGTGAGAAGAGACTCCTTGATGTTGTCCGGAGGTATTCAGGGGAGCCAGTGCGGGTGATTACAAAGAACATTCTTGACGATGTCAGATCCTTCATCGGTAAGGAACGGATCAACGCCAGCGACGACGTTACCATGATAGGAATAGAATTGAAAGAGGGCGGGGAAGGATCGTTAGTGTAATCCTGCCGGTCCCTTTTCGGCCCCGGTGAGTGCAGTGTATCCGGTTAATAAAGGAGTAAATGGTTCTTCCCGAAGAGCCTTACACGTCCCGGGGAAAGGGTAGTATGCTCCACTTTTTTAAAGGGTCTGACGAGAGGCATCAGGAAATCGCGGTCCGCAAACAGCCTTTTGCCTATCCGGTTTGCTGCGTAACTCCTTTCGCCGCCGTCCAGAAGGATTAAATGGCGGGGTGATTTCGGGGAGTCGAGCGATCTGGTGAAGATATCCCTGATCCTGACGATGCTACCGGCGATCTCTACGTGCATACAATCAGGCTCTTCGATGCGCACGAGGGAAAAAACAGGTTCCCGGATAATGTCGATGCTCCTGAATCGAGCGATAAACCATGAACGGTTCCGCTCGAAGGTAATCCACTTGAATTTTCTGAGTGAAAGCTCTCCTTCCTGGGTATCGAATCCGTCAACAACGGCCGGGGCGTCACTGTGGGAGAGGCCGGGGAAGCCGTCGAAAGAGTTATCGCGCGCCTCCGCGATCGAATGGATAAGACGGTGCACCAGGTTGAAATCAAGTCCTTCGCGGGTGTACCGTTTTCGGTAGCTCTCGAGCAGAGCCTTCAGGCGAAGCACGTATTCAGCGCCGTCAATGGTGTTGTACCCAGAATAAATTGAAGAGAGTATGTCGATCTGCGCCATGATTTCATCATAGAGGGGCTCGAAGTCGGTATATCTTTTCTCCAGTTCACGTATCGATTTTTCAATGGCGAGCTGAATGTGCTCGATTTTCTGAAGGTTATAATTCCACAATTCCCGATAGTCCTCGAAGGTTATTGTGCCGTTGTTTTTTCCTTCCATCTGATTCACCGCAGCCAGCCCTTTGTTATCCACACATGATTCTATTTGGATGCTATGACAGTCGAGGCTCCCAGTCAATTATTTTTACTGTCGGGTCCAAATTACTTGACTTTGAAGCATTTCTTTCAAAAATTGCTATAAATCTAAAGAAAGGCCATGGGGAATGCCCGTATTGAGAAGGGCGTTCCATAACATTGCTCATGATTCTGATGAATGATGTTACCGATATCCTTTCCAAGATGCGAGGTGCACATTTGATCGGAAAAAAGATACGTCTACAGAGAATAATCAACAGGAATACGGGGAAAATAATAATCGTACCGATGGACCATGGCGTTACCGTGGGGCCCATACCCGGCCTCATCAACATGACTGAAACCGTCAACAGGGTCGCCGACGGCGGCGCGAATGCCATAGTAATGCACAAGGGTATCGTTGAGATGGGCCACCGTTCTTCGGGGAAGGATATCGGCCTCATCGTCCATCTTTCCGCCAGTACCTCACTCTCACCCGATTCTAACGCCAAGACCCTGGTCTGCAGCGTGGAGGAGGCCGTACGCCTCGGAGCAGATGCCGTTTCTATACATGTGAATATCGGAGCGAACACGGAATCGGAAATGCTCGGGATAATGGGTTCCATCTCCCGGTCGTGTCGGGATTGGGGGATGCCGCTTCTCGCCATGATGTACACCAGGGGGGTTAAAATAAAGAATGAATACGATGTCGTGGTGGTGAAGCATGCCGCCCGCGTCGGTGCCGAGCTTGGTGCGGATATAGTAAAGGTGAATTATACGGGATCGCCGGAATCGTTCCGCGAGGTGGTTGAAGGCTGTCTGGTGCCGGTTGTAATTGCCGGTGGGGAAAAAATGGAAACCGACGAAGAGATCCTTGAAATGGTCAGGGGGTCCATCGAGGCCGGGGGCGCCGGTGTATCGATCGGTCGCAACGTCTTTCAGCACGCGAGCCCGGAGGCAATTCTGAAAAAAATCGCAGGTATAGTGCATGGAAATATGAAATGAAGGAAGTGTGGCTTCATCTTCAGTCATGGAACAAGATGCTCGTTACCGAATCCCTGGAATCCGGGGTCGACGCGATCATGACCGCTCCTGAATTCGTCGAAAGGATTCGCGAGCTCGGACGTATAACGATAATAGCGACAGAAGGGGGGGACAAAAAAATCCCCGATGATGTGGAGATCATCATCATTCGCGACAAGAAAGACGAAGAGAGGGCGGCGAAGATTCTCGGTTCCCGCATGGCGATTGTCCGTACGACCGACTGGGACATAATTCCGATAGAAAACCTGATACCGCGGGGAGGCGAACGCCTCTATACCTTCGTAAGGGGTCTGGAAGACGCGAAGCTCGCAGCGGGCATCATGGAGAAGGGCGTCGCAGGCGTCGTTCTGGAGACAGAAGATCCACGGGAGATATCCCGCGTAACGGGATATATAAGGGAAATTGGAAGCGAGGCGTACTGTCTGACGAACCTTACGATAACCGGCGTCAAAGGTATCGGTATAGGAGACCGGGTCTGCGTGGATACGTGTGGGAACCTGGGACCTGGCGAAGGGCTTCTCGTGGGCAACAGCAGCCAGGGCATGTTTCTCGTTCACGCTGAAAATATCGATAACCCCTATGTGGCGCCCCGTCCCTTCAGGGTAAACGCAGGTGCCGTTCATTCATACGTTCGGGTTCCCGGAGGAAAGACCGTCTATCTGGGCGAATTGAAGACCGGGGACCCGGTGCTGATCGTGGACAAGGATGGAAAGACCTACACATCCCATGTGGGTCGGTCTAAGATCGAGAAACGACCCATGCTGATCGTCTACGCCACGGACGGCGACAACGAATATTCAGTGGTTCTCCAGAATGCAGAAACGATCAGGCTCACTTCCCCTGAAGGAGGCGCATTGAGCGTGGCGGCGCTGAAGGCGGGGGATCGAGTCGTCGGTTGTCTTGAATCGGGGGGACGGCATTTCGGAATGGCGGTTGAGGAGACCATCAGGGAGCAATAACGTTTTTGCACGTGCCCGCCTTCAATTTCCTACACGGGTCTATAGCCGTGCCCGAAGGGGGCGGTCTTTTTTTTTAGTGAATGCCAAAAAATGATTGAACGAAGGGGGGGGGCTGTTTCATATGGAATAGAATTAGACGCTGAAGGATTTCATTGATGACCTTCCATGATCCCTTCGGTTCGAGCGGGTCGTAATTTCGTGACAAAAATCGTTACGAGCAAGAGAGGCTTACGGGAACCAGGGAGCCTTGAAATAAGCCAGCATCATCCCCCCGCTGAGGGCACCGAGGTGTTGGCTTTTTTATAGATTCCCGTATCAACGTGCGATTGGCCGGCATCCCGGGGCCAGGATGAAAAATTGACTCCGTGCGAGGGATATGACCATTGAGCACCGCAATCTTAAAGTATGACGGTGTGGAAACCCCCCTTCCCGTCATCGAAGGCACCGAGGGTGAAAAGGCGCTCGATATCCGTAATTTGATGAAGGATACAGGCCTCATCACCCTGGACGCGGGATATCAAAATACCGGTTCATGCCTGTCGTCCATTACCTTTGTTGACGGCGACAATGGCATACTGAGGTATCGCGGTATTCCTATCGAAATTCTCGCGGAGAAGGCGTCCTTTACAGAAACCGCTTTTCTCCTCGTCTATGGCCACCTTCCGACTGATGGAGAGCAGAAGGTTTTTTCCCGACGTCTTACTGAAAATTCCATGATACACGAGAAGATGCTCCGATTTTTCGACGGTTTTCCCGTTACGGCGCACCCGATGGCCATGTTGAGCACGATGGTAAACGCCCTTTCTGTCTATTATCCGCAATTTTTCACCGATACCTTCGAAAGCGACACCTTCGACATGATGGCGGTGAGGCTTATCTCGAAAATTCGCACTATCGCCGCCTATTCGTACAAGCATTCTATAGGAGAACCCTTCGTTTACCCGAGGGATGATCTCCGCTATTGCGCGAACTTCCTCTATATGATGTTTAACAGTCCGACAAAACCCTACGAGATCGATCCGTTCATTCATAGCGTGCTGAACATACTTCTAATACTCCATGCCGACCATGAGCAGAACTGCAGCACATCCACCGTGCGTCTTGTCGGAAGCAGCATGGCGAACCTCTACTCGTCAATCTGTGCCGGTATTTGCGCCCTCTGGGGCCCCCTTCACGGCGGCGCGAACCAGAGCGTGATCGAGATGCTGGAAAGCATACAGAGGGAGGGTCTTACCGTCAGGCAATGCATTGATAAAGCCAAAAGCAGGGATTCCAATTTCAGGCTTTTCGGTTTCGGTCACCGCATTTACAAGAGTTACGATCCGCGTGCCATACTATTGAAAGAAAAGTGCTGGGAGATGATGGAAAGGTTCAACATCCATGAACCCCTCATTGATATTGCTCTGGAACTGGAGCAGGCGGCCCTGAGCGACGAGTACTTTATTGAACGCAAACTCTACCCTAATGTTGATTTTTACAGCGGTCTTCTCTACCGGATGATCGGTATTCCAACCGATATGTTTACGGTTATGTTCGCCATCGGACGCCTTCCGGGATGGATTGCCCAATGGAAGGAGATGCACGACGATACGCCTTTAAAAATAGGACGGCCGCGGCAGATATATATCGGGAAAAGGCTTGATGGGTATGTGCCTGTTGAGGAGCGGGAATAGGCCGCGGATTCATCGTATGATGTTTCCGCACGCATCTGCTGATCTCTTTTCTTTGGCTTGACTAATAGTAAATAGTCGAACAGGGTGCCATAGTCGCCTATTCAAATGGGTAGAATCATCTCCAGGTCGATGTTGCGTTTGAGGTCTACCTGAATTATTTATAAAGGAGACACTTGATGCCTCAAAAGAAGAAAATGAAATCGATGGACGGCAACATGGCCGCTGCCCATGTCGCATATGCTTTCACGGAGGTCGCGACAATCTACCCGATCACGCCATCTTCACCGATGCCGGAATATGTAGATGAGTGGTCTGCCCATGGCCTGAAGAACATCTTCGGGGAGAAGGTGCGGCTTGCCGAAATGCAGTCGGAGGCCGGTGCTGCGGCAGCAATGCATGGAGCGCTCCAGGCGGGCGCGCTGGCCACCACCTTTACCGCCTCACAGGGGCTTCTCCTCATGATTCCGAACATGTATAAAATGTCGGGTGAGCTTCTTCCGGGCGTCATGCATGTCACCGCGCGATCAATTTCCACCCATGCCCTTTCGATATTCGGTGACCAGGCCGACATATATGCGGTGCGCCAGACCGGTTTTGCGATGCTCGCAAGCGGAGGGGTCCAGGAAGTGATGGACCTTGGAAGCGTGGCTCACCTGGCCGCGATCAAGTCAAGGGTGCCGTTTCTCCATTTTTTCGACGGCTTCAGGACCTCCCATGAAATCCAGAAAATCGAAGTCCTCGATTACCTGGACCTGAAGAAGCTTGCCGACTGGAAATCCATAGAGGAATTCCGCAGGCGCGCGTTGAACCCCGCGAGCCCGGTAACGAGGGGAACCGCGCAGAATCCGGACATATATTTCCAGCTCAGGGAGGCTTCCAACCCCTTTTACGACGCCGTGCCGGATATCGTGGAAGAGTACATGAAGGATATGAGCGCACTTACCGGCAGGGAGTACCACCCCTTCATATATTACGGAGACCCCGATGCCGAGAGTATCATTGTGGCAATGGGCTCTGTTACCGAGACGATCCGGGAAACAGTGGACCACCTGATGAACAAGGGTGAGAAGGTGGGTCTAGTTGTCGTTCACCTCTACCGGCCCTTCTCGGAAAAGTATTTCATGAAGGTTCTGCCCAAAAGCGTCAAAAGGATAGCCGTTCTCGATCGAACGAAGGAGCCGGGGGCAAACGGAGAGCCCCTTTATCTGGATGTGCGCAACCTTTTTTACGGCCGAAGTGAACCGGTCATTATCGTGGGCGGGAGATTCGGACTCAGTTCAAAGGACACCACGCCCGGTCAGATAGTCGCGGTGTATGACAATCTCAAGCTCCCTGAACCGAAAAACGGCTTCACGATCGGTATTACCGACGATGTCACCTTTACGTCGCTACCGGTCACGGATAATATCAGCACCGCCCCGCAGGGTACTTTCGCGGCGAAATTCTACGGCATCGGTGCTGACGGCACTGTGGGCGCCAATAAGAACTCCCTGAAAATAATCGGCGACCATACCGACATGTACGCCCAGGCCTATTTCGCATATGACGCCAAAAAATCGGGGGGTGCCACCGTTTCGCACCTTCGCTTCGGCAAGAAACCGATCCGGTCCACCTATCTCGTGATACGCCCGGACTTCGTCGCATGCCATGTGCCCTCCTATCTGGATCAGTATGACATGCTCCATGGCCTGAAGAAGGGTGGCACCTTCCTGTTGAACAGCATGTGGGACGGGGAGGAAACGAAAAAACGCCTTCCCGACCGAATGAAAAAATTCATGGCCGATAACGACATCAGTTTCTATATCATCAATGCGACGCAGATCGCAGAGGAAATCGGCCTCGGGAACAGGACCAACAGCATAATGCAGGCGGCCTTTTTCAAGCTGGCGGATGTGGTTCCCTACGAAGAGGCAATGACATACATGAAGGGCGCCGTGGACTACACATACGGCAAGAAGGGCGACGATATCGTCAAGATGAATTACGCCGCGATCGAGCGGGGGGCCGATGGCCTGGTCCGGGTCGACGTTCCCGACGATTGGAAAAAACTCACGACAGACGCGGAACTGGCGCGGGGCGAGGTGCCTGAATTCGTAAGGGACATAGCCGATCCGATGAATCGTCTGGATGGCGACAACCTTCCGGTAAGCGCTTTTACGAAAATGCCGGACGGTACCTTCCCGCCCGGGACGACAGCATACGAAAAACGGGGTATTGCGGTCCATGTGCCTGAGTGGCAGCCCGACGAGTGCATACAGTGTAACCAGTGCTCCTATGTCTGTCCGCATGCGGTCATACGTCCATTCCTGCTGGATGCGGCGGAGGCCGCCGCCGTTCCGGAGGGCACCAGCCTCATCGACGCCAAGGGCAAGGGCCTTGATGGCCTCAAGTTCAGGATACAGATCAGCCCACTGGATTGCACCGGATGCGGCAACTGCGAGCATACGTGCCCGGCAAAACCGAAGGCGCTGATAATGAAGTCACTGGAAAATCAGATGGGTGAGAACGCACGGTGGGCCTATTTCAGCCGGAACGTCAGCTACAAGGACACTCTGGTACCGAAAAACACAGTGAAGGGGAGCCAGTTCTCGCGTCCCCTTTTCGAGTATTCGGGCGCCTGCGCGGGATGCGGCGAGACACCCTATATCAAATTGATAACGCAGCTTTTCGGAGACCGGATGATGATCGCCAACGCGACTGGTTGCTCTTCCATCTACGGCGGTTCCGCTCCTGGCACACCCTACTGCGTTAATGCGGAAGGATGCGGCCCCTCATGGGCGAGTTCCCTCTTCGAAGACAGCGCAGAATACGGGTACGGGATGAAGGTCGGCGTCGAGCAGTTGAGGGACAGGATTGAAGAGTGTGCGAAGGAGATGATAAAGGGCGATGCACCGCCTGCAGCAAAAGAGGCGCTTCAGGAATGGATGGACGGCCGTAACGATCCCGGGAAATCGAAAGCCGCCGCGAAGAAAATCGTGACTCTCCTTGACTCGGAAAAAGGGGATAACGCCCGTGAGATAATTCGTCTGAAGGACTACCTTGCCAAGCGCTCCATCTGGATTTTTGGCGGAGACGGGTGGGCCTATGACATCGGCTATGGCGGCGTCGATCATGTCCTGGCGACGGGGGCCGACGTGAATCTCCTGGTCCTCGATACCGAGGTATATTCGAACACCGGAGGGCAATCCTCAAAGGCAACGCCGACAGCCGCTGTTGCCAAGTTCGCGTCTTCCGGAAAGAAGATGCGAAAAAAAGACCTGGGTATGATGGCGATTACCTACGGTTACGTCTATGTGGCGCAGGTCGCCATGGGCGCCAGCCAGACCCAATTTCTGAGGGTGCTCCAGGAAGCCGAGGCATATCCCGGTCCATCGATTATCATCGCCTATTCCCCATGCATAAACCATGGGCTTCGGGCGGGGATGGGGAAGACCCAGCTGGAGGAGAAACTGGCGGTTGAATGCGGGTACTGGCATCTCTTTCACCACAATCCTCTCCTGGAAAAGGAGGGGAAAAATCCCTTCGTTCTCGACTCGAAGGAGCCGGACTGGACGAAGTTTCAGGATTTCCTTATGGGTGAGGTCCGGTATACCTCCCTCAAGAAAGAATTCCCGGCTAGTGCTGACGAGCTTTTCAATGCTGCCGAGGTAAACGCCCGTTGGCGATATAATTCTTACAAAAGACTTGCGAGCCTTGAATATTGATCGCGATGGCGCAGGGGACCTTCAATTGAGGTAAGATTGATGGATGAGCGAGTGGACTGGATCGACTTTAATACCATGGAACGTTTCATGGCCGACGTGTTTATAGCCGCGGGCGTTCCCGAGCCAGACGCCCGAATCTGCGCCGATGTCCTCATCACATCGGACAAGAGAGGCATTGATTCGCACGGGATAAACAGGCTCAAACCGATATATATCGACAGGATTAAAGACGGCATCCTCTCTCCCGTAACGAAATTCGATCTTGTAAGGGAAGGGCTCACAACGGCGGTAGTCGACGGAAACAACGGGATGGGGCATGTGATCGGGAAGCGATCGATGGCGCTAGCGATAGAGAAGGCGAAAACCTACGGAATGGGAATGGTTGCGGTCCGTAATTCCTCACACTACGGGATATGCGGGTACTATTCGATCATGGCCGCGGAGGCGGACATGATCGGCGTTACCGGCACAAACGCGCGGCCGAGCATAGCGCCCACCTTCGGCGTCGAAAACATGCTCGGAACCAACCCCATTGTATTCGGTATCCCGACGGACGAGGAATTTCCCTTCGTAATAGATTGTGCGACCTCCGTTTCCCAGAGGGGAAAGATCGAAGTTTATGCGAGGGAAGGCAAGGTGCTGCCGGAAGGGTGGGTAGTGGATGAAAACGGTAAATCGACCACCGACGCCGATCTTGCACTTGAAAAATTGGTCGATGGTTCCGCGGCACTCGCACCCCTGGGTGGAATCGGGGAGGAGGGAGGCGGCTACAAGGGATACGGCTACGCGACTGTCGTCGAGATTATGAGCGCTGCCCTTCAGGCGGGGAATTATTTGAAGATGCTTTCCGGATTTGATAACGGGAAGAAAACGCCATACCGGCTCGGTCACTTTTTTATCGCCATCGATATTTCGCAATTCATCGATCCCGCATCGTTTAAGAAAACGTCGGGGGATATCCTTCGCGACCTGAGGTCATCGAGGAAGATGCCGGGAGAGGAACGAATATATACGGCCGGCGAGAAGGAATACCTCGCTTGGATTGACAGAAAAGAGAGGGGAGTGCCGGTCAACAGAAGCCTTAGGCAGGATATCATCGCCATGCGCGATGAGTTTGGCCTTAAGGGGTATGACTTTCCCTTTTAAGGGTACGGGTTTCCGGTCCTCATCCATGGACGTGCATATTTGAATCCTTCAAGCCGCCACAGGTGATCATTTTGCCCACACGATCGTACTATAATTTCTTACCTGTTGTTTGAGCATGAAATCTTTCCACTTTACGCTGATTGCGGCCCCCTGGAGGTCCGCGTTTTTAAAATGTGCGTAGTAGGACGTGTCAAGGGTTCCCGGCGCGACTTCAGGGGCCGACGGGATATTTCCACCCGGGGGAAAAGACACCAGCTTCGCGCCTCTCAGGTCGGCGCCGCTCAGGTTCGCGTTGTAAAAGTAGGTATTGACCAGGTTCGCATTTCTGAAGTTGACGCCCCGCGCATCAACGTGTCTGCAATTGGCACCTCGCAGGTCCGCGCCGGAAAGATCCGACCCGCTCAAATCGGCCCCGATCAAATTCGCGTTTGTCAGTATCGCGTTTTTCATCCTGGCGAAACTGAAATTTGTCCTTACCAGTTTTGCCTGCGCCAGGTTTATGCTTTCAAGATTGAGGTTGTAGAAATCGAACCCGGATAGATCTGCACCCACCAGCTTTCTGGTCATAAGATCTCTTCTTGAGATGCGGCCACGGCAATCTGCCGCGAGAAGGGCGATGACGATCAGCGCGACGGATGCTGCAAGACGCGTTTGGAAGGAGTATCCGGTCCTCTCGCTGTTTTGTTGCATCCTCATTCGAGGCGTCCTCCTGGAGCGGTTATGCAGGAAATACCCGCCATGGTTGATGAATCAGATTATTCATGTGTAATGGTATCCCGTCTGATGTTACAGTCAATACTTTTAACCGAACCCGGTACAGCGGATGCATGGCATGCTGAATTATTCCTTGACTTTTTTCCAGACGGATCACAACTGATGAAAGACAGAACCAAGGAGGCCGGTTATGGAAGAACTAAAAGTCGGTACCGTGGTAAAGTTTTTTGCCAAACCGGGCGTGGCGGCGATAGAATTGACGGATGGCGCGTTGCGTGTGGGCGATACGGTACACTTCAGGGGACACAGCACGGATTTTCAGCAGAATGTCGAATCGATGCAGGTCGAACACTCGCAGGTTACCGTGGCGCAGAAAGGTGACTCGATCGGCATCAGGGTGAATGATCGGGTTCGCGAGCATGATCAAGTGTATCTACTGAAGGCGTAGGACAATCCTCTTTTTTTGATTTTCGATTAACTTACCTGTCTTTTCGCAGATAAAGCTATGTAAACGCGACAAAATTACGTTTATGTCAAAAAAAAAGTGTTGTAACTCCCTATCCATTGATGTATAAAAGATACGCCAGGGCATGGGGGAGAGAAACTATCCATCCGGGCGACTTCATTTAAGGAGGTATGGCATGAACAGCGTGTACAAGGTAGTTGAAATTATCGGTACAAGTACGGCTTCCTGGGAGGATGCGGCGAAAAAAGCGATAGAAACCGCGTCAAAATCATTGAAAGAGATCCGGGTAGCGGAAGTAAAGGAAATGGATATCAGCATCGAAGATGGAAAAATGATATACCGGGTAAAATTGAGGTTATCCTTCAAATTTGTTGATTAAAAGGCAGGTGAAGGAGCGTCAGATCGACCTGCCTTATTTGCGGCGTATTTTTATCAGAACACCTGCTGAACAATGAACAAGGGCGGCCCGGGGCGGTAACGGGCGAAAGGATTGTCATGGTACGAACCGGCCTCGAGCGCCTCCTCGATCGGAGTGAAATGCTCCAGGATCGAAGAATCGGCCTCATCGCCAACCATACTTCGGTGGACACGAAACTCAGGTATGGATGGGATCTGCTTGCGGGCGCCGGAGCAGATATACGTATAATTTTTTCACCCGAGCATGGTCTTTTTGGATCCGAGCAGGATCAGGCACCCGTGAAATCCCCATCCGGCGTGCCTTATATCGTCGAGAGCCTGTATGGCGATTCCATCCAAACTCTCGCGCCGATTGCGTCACGCCTCGAAGATATCGACACAGTTATTTTCGACATTCAGGATATCGGATGCCGCTATTACACGTATGTCAACACAATGGTTCTATTCATGCGCGCACTTCACGGCCTTGGAATCGAATTCATTGTGCTGGACAGGCCCAATCCCCTGGGCGGCATCACCATTGAAGGACCGGGTCTCCGCGATGGTTATGAATCCTTCGTCGGGATGCTTCCGGTGCCGGTGCGTCACGGACTTACACCCGGAGAGCTTGCGCGTCTGGCCTTGGATCATTTCAGGATCGATCTGGATCTCACCGTCATCGAGATGGATGGGTGGGAGAGGAGGATGTTTTTCGACGACACCGGCCTACCATGGGTCCCCCCCTCGCCTAACATGCCAACTCTGAACACGTCAATCGTATACCCGGGATCTTGCCTTTTCGAGGGCACCACCCTCTCCGAGGGGAGGGGCACCACCACTCCCTTCGAGTTGATCGGCGCCCCTGGAGTGGAGCCATTTGAACTGGCCGGCGAGTTGGAGGCTCTTCCCCTGCCGGGGGTCAGGTTCCGACCAGTCTGGTTCGGGCCGACCTTCAACAAGCACGCAGGTGAGACCATAGGCGGGGTTTTCCTCCATGTATCCGACCGGCAACTCTACCGGCCCTTCGCAACAGGTGTCGCTATGATTTCCGTCATGCGTCGCATGGTTCCCTCATTCCAATTCTCCGGCGGGGTGTACGAGTTTAACTCCACTCATCCGGCCTTTGATCTGCTGACCGGTGGCGCTTCCTTGAGGGAGATGATCGAAGGCGGGGAGCCGATCAATCGGGTCCTGGATTCCTGGACGGATGAGGAACGCCTCATGGGCACGGTGATAAGGGAATACCATCTCTATGGGGTAGGATGATGTCCTTTGATGCCGCGATCGTGATTATCATAGTGTATATGGTGGGGGTCAACCTCGTCGGTCTGGCCTGCTCGAAGGTGACGTCCATACACGATTACTTTCTCGGAGGCAGGAATCTGCCCTGGCCCGTGGCGTGTTTTTCTATTGTTGCGACTGAAACAAGTTCCCTTACCTTCATTTCCATACCGGGACTCGCCTATATCTCAAACCTGGGGTTTCTGCAGGTGGCCCTCGGCTACGTGATCGGAAGGGTACTGGTGGCGGCCGTACTCCTTCCCCGGTATTTCGCCGGCAATCTTGAAACTGCCTATGAATTCATCCAGAATCGCTTCGGACTCCTCTCGCGGCGCGTCATCGCGGTGATCTTTCATGTCACAAGGCTTCTTGCTGACGCCATCCGTCTTTTTGCGACGGCCATTCCCCTCTCCCTGCTTCTGGGGTTCGACGGTTACTGGCAGGCGATCGTCATTATCGGGCTCACCACTTTCATCTATACCCTCCACGGCGGGATACGATCCGTGGCGATAGTCGACACGATCCAGCTGGTAATATATCTGGTAAGCGCGGTGGCGGGCATCATCGTTATCTCGGATAGTATGGGAGTGCCGGTGAGTTCCATGTTCAGGGAGATCCCGCGGGAGAGCCTGGCGTTGTTTTCCACGGGAATGGAAAAGGGCTGGCACGGCATCTTCACTTCGTATAATATCTTCTCCGGTCTTATCGGGGGCGCGCTCCTTTCCTTCGCCTCCCACGGTACCGACCATCTTATCGTTCAAAGGGCCCTGTCATGCAAAGATCTTTCATCGGCCCGGAAAGCTATGATAGGGAGCGGCGTGCTGGTCTTTTTTCAGTTCGCGCTTTTCATGATACTCGGCCTGTGCATTCACCTCCTCCTGAAAGGGGAGGTGTTCGACAAGCCTGACGCCATCATGCCATTTTTCATCATTAACCATGTGCCCGCCATCTTCAAGGGGGTAATGCTCGCGGGCATATTCGCAGCCGCCATGTCGACAATCAGCTCGTCGATCAACTCCCTGTCATCGTCGACCGCCATGGACATCCTTATGCTGTCCCATCGGGATATCCCCGAAAAGCGGAAGGTGCTCCTGTCACGCCTGATTTCACTCGTGTGGTCGTGCGTGTTGATCGGGATCGCGATGTTCGTGCGGAACACGAGCAGCCCCCTTGTAGAGCTCGGGCTGACCATCGCCTCGATCACCTATGGCGGCATGCTGGCACTATTCATTCAGGGGGCGCTCTTCAGCAGATTCAGCGAAAGGGCCGCACTGTCGGGAGTCGTGGTCAGTATTGCCTCGGTCCTTACAATATCGCTCGCCACACCCCTGTTCTGGCCATGGTACGTGCCGGTCGGATTTATCATTTCATTCTGCGCGGGCGCCGCCGTCCATCTTCTGGAAGGAAAGCGGCTCCTGGGGGGATGACTTGGCCACCCGGGGGCATTGTTCGAGAGGTGCGAGTGTCTAAGGTGCAATCCCTGCTCACTGTGGGAGGGGTGATCACTCCTGGCTCCGATTCTCGATTATTTTAAGCGACGAGTGGGTGATGGACGCGTCGTTTTCATACCGCATGTCGAACAGGATGAGTATCTCCGTGCGTACGTTGTTATCGATGATAAAGTAATATTCGCCGGCAAGTTTTCTTACAAGGTCGATGCCCCTGCCTGTCTCAGAAATCATGGGTGTTACATCCTCATCGTTCTCGGAAGCCCGATCGAGAAGTGTGTTCTGTTTGATGACCTTGTCGATGCTTCCCAGTATTGTCATTTTCGAAAGTTTTCCTTTATAGTCGTCTATGGCAATGCCGTATCTGTTAGCGGAGCGGGCAAAAAATATATCGACGCATTCGCCCTTTGCCAGCTCAATAGGCGCCCGCTGCTGCTTCTGGTCGGTATGCCCGTGGGAGTGATAGACCGCATTGATGGTCATTTCATTCAGGATAAGGCTCAGGGAGATCTTGTTATTTATCGGGAAACCCCAGCCCTTGATCTCGTCTATGACAACTTCGATGGCTTTCTTGATCTGCTGTGAGGCGGTGATCCTTACTTTTTTTATTTCCATCAGATCGGGAAGGTAGTTCTCTAATCCGAAAATGTCTTCCCTTGTGATGAGCTTTTCCGCGAGATTGAGGATTTCGTCCTTTTTAATCGGCTTGCAGAGGACATTGCCGATGCCTTCTCTGAAGATGGCGTCGAAAAACTCGTCCACGCTTTTCTCGGTCGTCATGATCATAGGTATGTAGGGATAGTGCATGGAGATATAGTTATAGAGGTCAAAGGCGTTGTCGCCGGGAAGCTCGACCTCCGATACCACAAGGTCGAATTCAACCGCGTTGAGCTTGGAGATGGCGTCATACGCCGATCCGCACAACTCGACATGATATCCATTGTCCCTGAATGTCTTGGCGATAGATTCTTTGAAGAGGGAAAAATCAACAATCAGCACGTTATACATAAACATCTCCGGTCCGTGGTCAGCGAAGCGACATTATTGCCCCGTATGATCACCGATAGTATCGATCGGACATGTTGGCAAGAAAAAAATAGTGCTGAAAAAGGGTTAACCATGCCGAAAATTGTATTGCAATAGTAGTAATGTATGTTAGAGGGAGTTGTGATGTGATAATCGGCGCCCCCCAGGCGGTTATTAGATATAAATCTGGAGGATTGGGATGAAAAAAGCATTTCTTGCCGCAGCGTGTCTGGTGCTTGCGATGGGCGTTTCGAGCGCTCAGGATACTGGCGGAAAAGCCCAGAAGGATACCCTGAAATCCGAGAGCCTGGACCAGGTCGGGAAAAAACTGGACGAGCAGATAAGTGAAATGAACAAGAAAATGGCCGAAATTATCAGCACATACGAGTTGATAAAGTCGACGGGAATACGATGGGTCCCCTATCAGATGAATTTAATCCTCGGGAAAGACTTCATCGAAATGGAGAAGCATAGTTTCACCAAGGACGGCGTGTTCGGGCGGGATATAACCGGGATACAGAGCCGAAAGATGAAGATTTATACCGATGGTAAAACAATTTCGAGAATCGAGTCGGAAATATACGAAAGGGATTATTATGCAGGAACATCGAACATCGTGCGGATCGTCGATCCATCACCCATGGCACAGGGGACCGACAATGTGACATTCACCAATATAATAAACGGGAAAATCTACATCGACAACAAGAGGCTCGGTGATATAAAAAACACCACGGCGTTCCCCATCCGGAATGACCTGAAAAGGGAGTTTTTTGTCCCCCACCTTTCATTCTTCAGAAACTCGATGCTTTTTATCGCAGAGTCGCATATGAAGGGACTTAAGGACTCGGAGCATGGCATGGCCGAGTTTCTCAGAAAAGCGAAACAGTATTGATCGATGAACACTGGACGCGAAAAAAGGCCGCTGAGGGAGCGGCCTTTTTTGCGTCCATACTCTTCTCGCGCCAACGAAGACCGAGGTATAGATATCCTGATGTTGATTTTGAAAACTTCGATATATCCTGCCTCCATGCAAGGTATCCAGGAATAAAAGTGTTGACACCTTCAGGTTCGGATTATGATATTTTTTTTTGCGAAAGACGGCGTCTGGAAGCGTTAAGACACTGCATACCCTTGATGTTTCGCCGGCGTCTGAATAATCTATGTTACGGAGAGTGCGATGAAATGTGCGGTGATCGGAACCGGATACGTCGGTCTTGTTACCGGCGCCTGTTTTGCGGATATGGGAAACGACGTCTGGTGCATTGATATTGACAGGGATAAAATCGAGGGATTGAAAAGGGGCGTTCTGCCAATTTATGAGCCCGGCCTCGAGGAAATCGTAAAAATAAATTATGATGAGGGACGACTGAGATTCACTACGGACCTCAAGGAGGGCATTTCAGGCGTGACTTTCGCTTTCATCGCGGTCGGCACTCCATCTGACGAAGACGGTTCAGCGGACCTGCAGCATGTGATTAACGTGGCCCGGGAAATCGGCAGAAACATGGAAGAATATATCATCATCATAGACAAATCGACAGTACCCGTGGGCACTGCGGAAAAAGTTCGCCAGGCGGTGAGGGATGAGCTTGATAAAAGGGGAAGGGGGGAGATCGAGTTCGACGTGGTTTCCAACCCTGAGTTCCTTAAAGAGGGGAGCGCGGTAGAGGACTTCATACGGCCCGACCGGGTCATCATCGGGGCGGACAACCAGCGGGCAGCGGATATGATGCGCGAGCTCTATTCGACGTTCATGCGCAAGGAGGATCGCGTCATGGTGATGGATATCCCCTCAGCCGAGCTGTCGAAATATGCTGCCAACGCGATGCTCGCCACGCGGATTAGCTTCATGAACGAACTGGCGAGCCTGTGCGAGTTGACCGGAGCGGATATTGAAAGCGTGCGGAGGGGTATTGGATCGGATGGCAGAATCGGCAACGCCTTTCTGTATGCCGGTATCGGGTACGGCGGTTCCTGCTTCCCCAAGGACGTCAAGGCCCTTATCCACACGCTGAAGGACCACGGCTTCGAAGCGGAGATACTGTCGTCTGTGGAAAGTGTCAACAGGTCCCAGCGTGGCAATTTCATCGAGAAGATCGTCCGTCATATGGGCGAGGACATGTCAGGGCACACCTTCGCGGTGTGGGGGCTGGCCTTCAAGCCTCAGACTGACGATATGCGAGAGGCGCCGTCGATCGACATCATCAACGGCCTCAGGAAGAGGGGAGCGGCGATCAAGGCCTATGACCCGATTGCGGTCGACAACGCCCGCGCCATTCTCGGCGATGAAAAAATAGAATATCTGAAAAACAACTACGACACCCTTCGGGGAGCCGACGCTCTTCTGCTTCTGACAGAGTGGCACCATTTTCGAAAACCGGATTTCGACAAGATGAAATCGATAATGAAGCGGCCGGTTATTTTCGACGGGAGAAACCAGTACGAGCCGGGGAAGATGAAAGACCTGGGATTCACCTATTATTCAATCGGAAGAAAATGAAGAATCCCGCTTCGCGTGTCCCTTTCATTCGTCGGGTATGTCAAGATTGAAAATCCGGGCGGCATTTCTCGTCGTATGCCGGGCGATCGTCTCGATATCCTCGCCGAGAATTCCGGATGCGCCGCGAAGGTTATGGACGATGTTACGGGGATAGTTAACCTCACCCCTTTTCTCCACCGGCGGAATATCGGGGCTGTCGGTTTCCAGGAGGAAATGTCCCGGGTATATTATTTTCAGTACATCCGTACGTTTTCTGCTGGCGCGATAGGTGAGAATGCCCCCCATGGAGAAGCTGATACCCAGTTTCATCAATTCCCCGGCGATCTCCGCGCTGCCTGAAAAAGAATGCACGATGCCTCCGGCAGCGGGAACGCCGACACGTCTCAGAGAGCGCATAAGCTCATAGAATGCCCCACGGCAGTGCATGATGACCGGCAGGCCGATTTCCACCGCGATGGAAAGCTGTTCCTCGAAAAAACGCGTCTGGAGTATATAGTCACTGTCCGCAATTTTACTGTCCAGGCCGATCTCTCCGATCGCAACGGCGCCCTGTTTTCCGGCTGCCATAAGGCCAGGAAGGTCATCAATGTACGATTCCCTGATGTACCATGGGTGCACGCCGACGGAATATTCCACCTCAGGGTAGGTTTCGGCCAGACCCCTCGATATTTCCCACTGGTCGGGCGTAATTGATGACGTGATAAGCTTCACGATCCCGGCCTCCCGTGCATCGGCAATAACGCGGTCACGATCACCAGAGAAATGGGCGCTTTCGAGGTGGCAGTGCGCATCGACCAGCTTCATGGGTCACTCGCCGATGATTTTTACGAGGACACGCTTCGGCCTTATGCCGTCGAACTCTGCGTAGTATATCTGCTCCCAGGGACCGAAATCGAGTTTCCCCGCGGTTATTGCGGCAACGACCTCGCGTCCCATGATGGTACGCTTGATGTGGGCGTCACCATTGTCCTCACCGGTCCTGTTGTGGCGATAGCGGGATATGGGCTCATGGGGCGCGAGGTGTTCGAGGAAATCATCGAAATCCTGAATCAGGCCGCTTTCCGCGTCGTTTACATAGACCGATGCGGTGATGTGCATGGCATTGATCAGGCAGAGGCCTTCCATGATCCCGCTTTTCCTTACGAGCCCTTCAACCTGTTCAGTGATGTTGATGTACTCCCGTCGATGTTTCGTGGTGAATGTGAGATGCTCTGTGAGAGATTTCATGGTGGTATCCCCGTTATGTAGTGTCCTGCAGGACTGAAACAGGTATGCCAGGAGATTGCAAAATGTCAAAGAAATAATCCACATTTTGCAACACCTTTTTTCATGGGGTCGCTGCGATGCATCGAAATTGCGGAGAGGGGAAGGGCGACGTTATCGGCCGGCAATAGACTGCGCGAGGAGGTTGATCGGGTGCAGTACCTTGTAGTCGCTGTTGCTCGATATCTGGAGATTGCACGTTTCGCAGTCAGTGACGACAAACTCGGGATTGACTCGCTCGATCAATCGAAAAAGCTGTGATGCGATATCGGTGCTTATCCCGTAATATTCCTTTTTAAAGCCGTAGGTGCCTGCAATTCCGCAGCATTCGGAATGGAGTATCACGAGGTCAAGTCCGGGTATTCGTTTTAAAATATTTATTGTATATATTACTCCGCCCAGGCGCTCCAGATGACAGGGTGAATGGTACGCCACCCGTAGAGGGACCGGTTTCAGGTCGGGAACGTTTCCCGATTCGAACTGGTCGTAGAGGAATTTAGTGATGTATTCGACATCGTTGTAGATGGCGCTGTTGTCGAGATTGAGAAAATGTGAATACTCGTGCTTGAGAGCGTAGGAACAGCTGGAGGAGGTAGATATGATTTTCCCTCCCGTGGCTGCTTTCCCCGCAGAAAGGTTATGTATGTTGTGGAGGGCGTTTCTTTTCGCCTTTTCAAGGTAGCCGTTCGCGATAAGGGGTACCCCGCAGCATTTTTCGTCGGTTATCTCCACGCCGATATTCATTGCGTTCATGACGGTGACGAGGTCCCTGCCAAGGGTGTGGTCGTTGTAGTTGACGAAACAGCCGTGAAAATAGGTGACTTTATTTTCAAAGCCCTCCTGGCCGGTGCGGAGCTTCCTGAATTTTCGGGCGAAGGTCCCCGACTCGTAAGAGGGAAAGACGCTTTTTATCGGTATCCCGAGCATTATGTCCATGAAAAACTTGACCGGGATGAGATTCAGGAAAAAATTTGCCAGGGCGCTCAGTTTTGTAGCCATGGACCCAACGAGGTCCGTCCTGCTCATGAAGAAGTCACGGGGCCTGAAAAAGCCGCGCTTGAAATACTTCCATTTCGCTTCCTGGATGATGCTGGCGATCTGCACCCCCGATGGACAGGCCGTTTCGCACCGCTTGCAGTTTGAGCAGTATTTGAGAGAGGCGTCCACGAGTCCAGGATCTTTGATCCTCAGCCGCTCGGTATCGGGACCGGATTGTTTCGGACCGGGGAAGAGATGGGTCACCTTGGCCACGGGGCAGTAGATGGTGCACACCGTACACTTGATGCACTGGTCAAAGCTGATGTTTTCGAGCCGTATCATTTACGACCTTCCGCCCGCATACGAATGATACTGAGGGCCGCGTGGTAACCGGAGGCGATTGCGACGCCTCCTCCTGAACCCTCCCGGATCGGATTGTAGCCTTCCAGAATCGCGCCAGCGCAGAAGAGGTTGCGTACAGGGTTTCCCTCCGCGTCAAAGGGGTTCAGATTTTCATCGGTTTTCACGCCATATTCAAGAAAGGGGTGGCTGTCGGGCCCGAAAAAACGCTCGGAATACCAGTCTTTTCGCTTTTGCGAGGCGTTGACCGTCAGGTTCAGTACCGGCTCGTCGATCCTGTTGAATTCACTTCTGAGGCCGTTGCTGAAAAAGCTGCCGGTCGCCAGTACATAGAAGTCAGCGTGGTGACGGGTGTTCCCGAAGCTTCGGGTGTGAATATGATCGAGGGAGCCATGTATGATTTCCCCGCCGTTGACCGTGTCGCCAATCGAGAATTCGCCACCAAGGTGCTGCAAATCTCGATTTGAGGGCATTGTCGATTCTCATGCCCGAGAATCGACGGTGGAAGCGAGGGAACCTCGTATATGATTCGCCCGGTCATCTGTTCGAGGCGGGCGTGGATGGACTCGAAGTTGTGTATGCCGATGAAGGCGGGGAGGCATACGATGCCCGCCTTTCCCGCCTTGGCATTGATTTCACCCGCGACTGCGGGGCAGGTATTTTTCAGTGTCGAAGACGCGGGAAAGGTCGATCGAACGGAATTCATGGAGGTTTTTCTCTGTTTTCGTGTAGTAGGGCAGTCTGATACTGCCGATGGAGATCGGGGTTTCCGCGAAAAGGGGCTGCTTTTTCAGTTGCTCGGCCGCGATCTCGGCGTAATAGTCCCTGTACCCCTCGAAGTTGAGTACCGCGATAGGCGTCCTGTTCTCCCATGCGGCCTTTATCCGCTCGTTAAAGACGCTCCCCTGGGAAAGAAAGGTGGGTTTCAGGGTCCCGATACCGGTGACATGGAAGTGGTTCCCATCGCCGTTTCCATGAAGGGTCACATCACCCATGCCGGCTTCAGCCTTGAAAAAATCGATTGCCTCCTTCACCATGTCCACGCCGATTTTTGCGTAGGGATGTTCCGGATTCAGCCCTTGCATCGTGGCGATATGATCGAGGGGCCGGACCACCGGGGTTTTATCGGGCGTGTAGCCGTAGAGATCGATCGAACCCGAGGAGAAATGAAGGGAACTCGCGCCGGATGATATGATGGCCGTGCGCAGCCCTTCCCGTCTGCACTTGATGCCGCAGGTGAGGCCTGCTAGACCACCTCCGATTATAATGCATTCATAGGCCATCGTTATTCCTTCAGATTGCCGAGGCCGAAGAGGCCTTCGTAGATCCAGTAGGTGAATTCAGATTCGCGAAGCGAATCTCCCCATAGAACCGGCTTTATACCCTTCCATCGTTCCTCCAGAAAATCCTTCAGAAGCGTGGCCGATTCAACAGGTGTCGCGGTGCCGAATTCCTGGAAAAGACCCGCGGCGCGATAGGCGCAGAGCTCTCCCTGGCAGGGCCCCATGCCTATGCGCGTTCTCCTGCGCAGGTCCACCAGATCCTTGACGTTGAGCTTCGCTATGGCGTACTCGACCTCGCCCTCGGTGACCATTTCACACTCGCAGATGAGGCGGTAGTTTTTCTTGTCCTTTTTAAGAAAACCGTGCACGCGGTGACCATGACGGTAGAGCGTTGAGCCCACCACCGAGTTGGGGATGCCCGTAAAGGCCCTGACGGTCCCTTTACGGGAGGCCTTACGCTCGGAACCGGGCAGGGGCGTCCGGTGGGTGGAGCATTTCCTGGAGACGCCCAGTTTCGACGCCGCCAGATCGACGGTCATCTCCGCCATGAGGCGGTAGGTCATCAGTTTCCCGCCCGCGATGGTGATGAATCCATCAACGCCGTCCCGCTCTGCATGGTCAATGAGGACGATCCCGCGACTGATATCGCGGCCTTTGGTTTCTCCTGAGACCGCCACCAGGGGGCGCACGCCGGCATAGGCACGAAGGGCCCGTGCCTTCGAAACGTTCGGGATCATTTTTTCGCCGTCGGCGAGAAGCACGTCGATCTCGTCGTCGTTCACGGTCAGGTATTCGATGGAGTTGTAATCGATCCGTCTCGAGGTGGTGCCGATGATCGATACCGTGTCGCCCGGTACGATGATGTCCCCGTCCGCGGGAGGCCGGCAGCGGTTTATAACGATATTGTTGACGCGATAATCGATAATGAGCATGGATCCCTTGGAGGGGAACATCTTCAGCTCGATGCCGGCGGTCCCGCAGATATGCTGGCCCCACACGCCCGAGGCGTTTATGACGAGTCTGCCGTGAATTTCGATACCCTCGCCGTCGGCGTTTTCGCATATGACGCCCGTTGCGCGCCCTTCAGCGATAATGACACCGGTCACCTTCGTGTGAGTGAGTACCTTCCCGCCGCGCTCCTCAGCGTCAAGGATATTGGACGAGGCCAGCCGGAAGGGATCGATAATGCCGTCCGGCACGTGCACTGCGGAAAGTATTTTTTCGTTGAGATGAGGCTCGATGCGAAGAGCCTCCTTTGTGCCGATGTCTTCGGCCCTGATTCCGGCGATTTTACATCCTTCCAGGAGATCATAGTGGTACATCGGATCATCGTCCGGGAGGGTAACGAAAAGCCCTCCGGTGTCCTCGATACAGTGCCGGGCTATTTTTTTCAGGATTTTATTTTCGGAAAGGCACTCACGAGCCGATTCGAGGTCTTTCACCGCATAGCGCGCGCCGGAATGAAGGAGGCCATGGTTTCTTCCCGTCGTTCCGTAAGCGATATCGTCCTTTTCGATGAGGATGGAGGGAATGCCCCTCAGGGAGAGGTCGCGAAGAATACCGGCCCCGGTTATACCGCCTCCGATGACTATGACTTCTGTTTCAAGATGTTGCATGGTAATTTTCCAGCCGGCCCTGTCCGCTACATGCTGAGAATGGGGCGAGCGTGAATGTGAGTACCTCGTAAATTATGTCTGTGTCACCCGTACGGCGCCTGCGGCATGAGAGGGACGGCGCTCAATCTCCGGTATTTTGATGTATACTATGTCAACAATCAACGGAATGCGTCAAGGAAAAATGGCAGCATTAATGGTTTTCCGGCTTACCCGTGAAGTCCCTTCCCTCGTGGGCCAGCTCTTTTTCGCCGATGATTCCCGAGAGATCATCTTCGCTGAAGAGGTAGTGCTTCGCGCAGAAGGCGCAGGTGACTTCAGCGCCACGGTCCCGCTCTCGCATGTCCTTCAGCTCCTCGATTCCGATACGCGAAATGATTTCCATGATGAAGCCCCTGTCGCATCGGCACGATGCCCTGAGCGAGTGGGATCCGAGGCGCGATACGGGCTCATCGTCAAAAAGCTCGCAAAAGATTGATTCAACAGGCTCTCCGCCACGCAGTCTGTCTCCGAGTGGCCGTTTCATAGATGCAATTGCGTTCTCGACTTTCAGGATGGCGGTTTCAGGCGTTCCGGGGTAGGTCTGGATGAGGATTCCCCCGGATGAGGAAACGACGCCGTCATAACCGAGGGTGAGCGCGATTATGAGGGCGGAGGGGATTTGCTCTGAGGCTGCCAGGTAACGTGCGACATCTCCCGCGATTTCTCCATCATGGAGGGGGATGACGCTGGAATAGGGTTCTGCAATGCCCGTGTCCTTTCGAATCGTGAGGAAGCCGGCGCCTATGGCCCTGGAAAAATTGATGGATCCGATATCATCCGTAATGTCAGGCTGGGGGTTCGCTGCATAGCCCCTGATATTGCCACGGGCGTCAACCTGTACATGGATCTCCCTCACAGGGCCGCCACCCTCGATTTTAAGGAGGAGGCTCTGGTCCGATTCAGGCTTCAGCATCGCGCCCAGGAGGGTAGAGGCGGTGATGGCCCTGCCCAGGGCGACCGTGGCATTCGGCGTCGTCCCGTGTAATGAAGTTATTTCTCTGACGGTTTTGAGGGTTGTTGCGGTATAGACCCTGAGGCCCAGGCTTTCACATATGAAGCGCGAGAGCTCGTCATGGTGCATGTTCAAGGGCATATCCTTTGCTGTGGGATTGAAACATGGTTATGGGATGTGAAATCATTCGATCGCCGCACTACTTCTCACCGAGTCTCCTACATCCCTTGCCGGGATATGAGCAGGGAAGACCGCATTGTTCGTTTCCCTCATCGCAGCACGATTCAATGATCCCCCGCCACTCGCCTGGGTTTTCCGAATAGAGCAGGTGGGCCTTTACTGTGCATTCGTACACGGCCCGGACCATACGCTGGCCGGGTACCCCTTTTTCGGGGGCCGTGCTAACGTTCTCCGCTATGGAAAAGATTGTGCGCAGGGTAAAAGGGATTCTCGACCGAAAATACTCCGGGGCGCCTCGAGACGTGATGGCGAATAATTCAATTTTCATGTCATTTTTCTTCAACCCGTATTCGTTTGCAAAGGCCTGACGAAGGATTTTCTGGGCCTCCGCGTCGTTGATTGGTGGAAATGAGCCATCCTCGGAGATTTTCCTGCACATTGTCTCGATGAAGCAGTCGGACTGGTCTTTACCCCTGTAGACGCACTCGTCTCCTGCGTAATCCCATCCACTGCCGGAATTCTCCAGCGTTGAGCGAAATAGACACTCGTAGAGAGTGGTCGTCTTGGCGAGCGTATCCCGGCCGGCAAATGCCGCCTTCGAAGTGACAAGGTATCGTGCCGTGCATCGTTTCCGTGAGGGGATTTTTTTCAGAATGACGATGTCACGGATTTCCCATCCCTGATGACTATTGCCGAGGCCCGTTCGGAGAATGGAAAGGGCCGCCGGGTCCTCGAGGAAGGGCATTTTTTTCTTTGGTGCGCCGATTTCCATTGACCCGACCTGAATGATTCGGTCGAATATCCATTCCGATTCAAGCCGGTAGTAGCGGACCTCCCATGTGTCGCGCACGATGAGGCCGCATTTCTCGATGAGGATGTCGACTGAAACGCGATGGAGCTGCACCGGGACAGTAATGCCCCGCATTTCCTCTTTGAAGTTGCGCATCCCGCCTGCATAGGCGGCCTTCTTCTCTGTGGCACCCACGGAAGGAAGGTATGCGCCACGAAAATCCCTGAGCACCCGTCGTGCCGGTACGATGTCAATTTTCGCCCCGGCCGCCTTCGGAACAGCCTTTTTTTTGGCGGGGGCCGTAACGCCCATGATCTCTCCAGGATAGACAAAGACGAACGCCACGGCGATTAAAAGGGCGGCGCGTATCGGTACTTGTCGCATTTATTCCTCCTTGATACACACGTGTACATCCGTCAGCACGCGTATAAGACTGATACGCGGGGAGCGTCGACAACGGCGTAGTCGACCCGATCAAGGCCGAAATGACGCCGTATGAAGTCAATGTTCTCCTTGCGGTTCCCGATATATTCTTCTTTGTGAGGATGCGGTATAAGAAAACGAATGGCGCGTGCGGCTCCGTCGTGCCGGGCGAGGAGCTCGCCGGCGCGACGGAGCATCTCATCCCTTCTGGCCCGGGATTTTACCAGATGGCCGAAGGATTCGTGATAGGGCCCGGCGATGATCGCGTCCCGGTTTTCCGGCGCGAAGGGATGGAGGCCCATCCTGATGACCGGTATGGCGCGGGATTTGAATATCTGGTACATTTCCTTGCACAGCTCTATCGCATCCTCCATTTCCAGGGGCGTGAACTCCCCATTTCTGTAGAGCCTTTCAAGGAGCGTATTTCGTATAACAACGACGGGATATATCCTCGTCGCTGAGGGCTCAAGGTCCGCTGCAATCTGTGCCGAGCGAAGGGCAGAAGACCTGGTTTCCATCGGCAGTCCAGGCATCAGCTGGATTACGAAATCGACCCCGAGTTTTCGGATCGTTTCGATAGCCCGGAAGGTTTCCTCCGGGCCATGACCACGTTTTGCTGCCCGCAGCACATCGCCGTCGAAGCTCTGGACGCCAAGCTCAATGGTGGAGACCCCGTATGACACGAGGTTATGGACAGCCTCAGCTGAAATGCAATCAGGCCTGGTGGAGACCCTAATGCCCTGAATGGAACCCATTTTCAGGTGGCGCGCGGCCCTTGCAAGGTATGCCTTCTGGATTTCGGGGCTCATACCGGTAAAGCTCCCGCCGAAGAAGGCGAGATCGACATTCATTACGCTTTTTTTAATATTCCGCTTATACTCATTAACCAGTTCATCTATGCGGTCGGGAGGTGGCGGGCCATGTGTCGCGGTGGTGTCACACTGGTTGCAGAAGACACAACGGTGTGCGCATCCCTGATGGGGGATGAAAACCGGGATGGTGATGTGCGTTTTCGCCATATTGAAGCCTCAGGGGACGTATTACCGCCTGCCACGTAACGGCAGTCGGTAATGAAATTAAACGATAATTATTAATATTCAAGGATTTTTTGAAAAGTGCAGGTTCAAATATAAAAATATTGACAATATTATTCCATAAAAATGTAATGCCAGATATATGGCGTATCCTGTCGCACCATGAATAAAAGGGAGTATAGACTATGCCCACCTATGAATATGAATGCCTTGAATGCAAGTCCAGGTTTGAACTATTTCAGTCCATAAACGACGAGCCTGTCTGTACCTGCGTCAAGTGCAACGGCAAGGTGCGGAAGATCTTCAGTTCAGCCGGGATCATCTTCAAGGGATCCGGTTTTTACGTGAATGACTATAAAAACGAAGGTGCCGGGAAACGGAAGTCAGACAGCGGGAGCGATTCGTCGGATAGTGCGAAATGCCCTGCCGCCGGGTCCTGTTCGGCCGCGTGCAGCGCGAACGCATCATCTGAATAACGGTCCGGCCGTTCGTTTCACGGGATTTATTGTTCACGCACATCGGAGGAAGGCGCTCACCGGAAGGTGGCGCCTTTCTTTATTGCGCACCGCTATTTGCGCGCCTTTCCCTTTTTCATCATCTGGGATTTTTTTTGAGTATAGAGCGTCATGAGATATTTTTCAACATTGAGCAGGGCCGAGGGGGGTATCTTCTCGTCCTTGATTTTTTCTCCCGTAATCGAATCGATGAAATCGCGTATTAATTCCGGTGACTGAATGACCTCGGGATCGACCATCAGGTACTCCATATCGGGGATCAGGTATTGCTGGCTCCGGTTGGGGTAGAGGTTTTTTCTTGAGTTATAGATGGGAATCACGATTTTCATGTTGAGCTTGCGGATGTCCTGAATAATCGCTTCGATAACATCCTCGTTGGCGGGGAGCAGGTCGATATAGTTTGAAAGGGGAATTATTTTCTGGGCGCTGTTCCGTATTTTGTACAGAATGCTTTTAGCCTCACCGGTTACTGTCGGCCGGTACGACTCATTGACATGGCCCTGGTTTCGCGATACCAGCGCTTCGCTGTCCGCTTTACGTGGCGAAAAAATAGATTTGAAAAAGTCGGTGATCGACTCGATAATTGACTTGTTTTTTCTGTAAGTGCGTTCCTCCCGTTCGATCGCCGAACCGAGGGTGAGACTGTTCTGATAGTTGTCGTATTCCTCGATCATCCGCCGCATGCGTTCGGCTGATTCGCCGTCACCGATGATGCTTTCCCCTCCTTTCACGGAATTGAGGAGGTTTCTCCCCGCGTTGGAGAGAATGTTGATCTCATCGAAAATGCGTTCCTTTTCTGAGTGGCTTGAGCCCGCGAGGCCGTCAGGGTTCAGAAGAATGCTTTTGTGAAGCTCCTCCATCCTCGGCAGAAGCTGGCTTCCGTCGATCAGGTAGTTCATTCCGTCCTCGTCCCGAAACATGATGATTCTGTGTTGCTGCCCCTGGTCCGCCGCCCACTTGATGATTGTATCTTCGGTGAGGCCGTTGAAGACGGAAGCGAGGGTCGATGCCGCACACAGACGGCTTTCCCTTACGTAGGCGGCGATGTCGTTTCCCGCGGTAACGACCGGGTCGATCAATGTTTCAACCTTCAGGAGGCACGAACGGAGGGAGTTGAAATTCTTCACTTCTGTCTGTTCGGGGGCCGCGAGGGAGGGAAAGATATCCTGGAGCAGTACATTCAAAATGTAGTCGAGCTTCGTGTCACGGTAATCGCTGAAATCGGCGTTTAGTATGCCGAATTTTTTGAGACGTCTGAGAATCGGCACAGAATGGTTTGCGATGACTTTATCGAGCTTCTCAATGCTGAGGGCGTCTTTTACGGAATCGTAGTTGACCTTGTGAAAGCAGATATCATCGGCCGTCTCGATGCCCTGACGGTCCAGGGAATACTGTTTGTAGGTGAAGACGCTGGCGCTCAACTCGAGTTTGATTGCCTGGGACAGCAGGGCGCGTTCCCTTGTCTTTCTCAGAAGCTTCGTCAGGTTAAAAAGTCTGAACTGGCTGATGAGATCGAGGAAATTTTTGGCCGATATGCGGTTTCGTTCGGTCTGGATGCGGTTGAAATCGTCATTGTTGAGTAATATGGTATATTCCCTGCTTTCGACGATAGAAAGTTTTTTTGTATCGGGCTCAACTGAAAACGAGAAGGTGACGATGCCCCTGATCTCATTGGGGTAGCTTTTCGTCAGTATCGACATAAGATTGGCAACGATTTTGTTGCGCGCGATGGTAAAGGGGATTTTGATGTTACGCGATGTCTTCAACTCCTCCAACGTCGCGAGATTGCCCAATCCAGTGGAAAGAAGATTGGTCTGTTGGGCCATTATTTCATTAAGGACTTCGTATATATGCGGTTCACGCGCAATATGCGAATGAAGGAAAGGAAATCGTTTGTCCTGTACGTTTTCTTTTTGCATACTCACCATGTACTGTCGGGTTTTAATCGCTGATCAGAGATCCGGGTACATGCCCGGTCGGCAGATATTACCATGTGACACCATTTTCATTCGATACGTGTCTTGCCGATAACGGGCGCCCTTGAAGGGACCTTTATCTATGAATTGATATTAGAGCGGGTTTTGTCAATACTTTTACATTTGTCAGGATCCACGTATCATCGGTACAAAGCGAACGTAGGTTATTGTTTTTCTGGTGATCGTACCGTTTTGCTTGGTGATCTTGATAAGTTCCTGGGCATAATCCCCCTCCGGTGCCACCAGTATGCCGCCTTCCGCGAGCTGATCGATGAGGCTTTGGGGGATTGATGGCGGAGAGGCGGTGAGAATGATTACGTCGAAGGGTGCCTTTTCAGGCCAGCCCCCATAGCCGTCTCCGATGCGCACCTGGACGTTCGAACAGCCGTTTTCCTCGAGTTTCTGCAGGGCGCTTTTTCCAAGAGGTTCGACGATTTCGATGCTGTATACTTCCTTTGCCAGCAGAGAGAGAACTGCGGCCTGGTAACCGGATCCGGTGCCGATCTCCAGAACTTTCTCTCCGCCGCTCAGATCACAGAGTTCCGTCATGAGTGCGACGATATAGGGCTGGGAAATGGTCTGGCCGTGTCCTATGGGAAGGGGATGGTCTTCATAGGCGCTCGATCGGTGATGTCCGGGGATGAAGCGGTGACGCTCGACTTTCCGCATGGCTTTGAGAACACGCTCGTCGGTGACGCCGCGGGCCTCAATCTGGGTTCTTACCATACGTTCGCGAAGCTGTTCCATTGACGACTCTCCTTCACCGCGGCCGCAGGCGGGTATCATTAATGCGATGATGAGTTGCAACAGTATGATGCGCGCAATCGGTCGTAACCGGTCGCGATTTGTGACCATCCCCGGCGTTGGTGATCTGCTCGAATGGCGTGAACCACCGGTCGTTTCCCGGGCCTGCCCTTCTATCCTCGTTTTAATCGGCGCGGCGGGACTGCACGGGACCGAAAAAAATTTATCTTGAAATAAATGGCCGTTCTTGCATTTCATGGTAGTTGGTTCGCCTATTCGCCCCAGGTACATGAAATTATAGAGGAAGCCAGAGGGCCGTCTAATTGAAAAATGAAGATTGTTTTTATCATCATACGAGTCCCCACCTGAATGACGGGACGGCAATTCTGATACAATTAATGTATATACAGAGCGGTTATATTTCAAGAAAATAATATTCATGCCGTTCCAAATATAAGGGGCATATTTTTGATGATGACGACTGACGGGAGTTGGGGGATCGGGAATTTCACGCCATGTGCATGGATTTGAAGAACCGTCGATGATTGATGAGCTTCCCGCAAGGGTCTGATGCGGATGAAACGGCTGGTTCGTGAGGCGAGTTTGCCCGGGAGAGGGTCGCGAGGCAAAAATTGAGAAATTAATTTCTACATGGAGAGTCCGGGGGCGTTCAAGTGGCTGTGAAGAAGTCTGGCGCGACAACAAAAAAGAAGAAAACCACGGTAAAAACCGGGGGTGGGCCCCGGTCCGCGAAAAAGCCCTCGGCAGCTCCCGCTCGGCCCCATGATCGGAGTAAAAATCCCCTCTATCTCCTGATAATATTAATGCTTCTCACCGCGATCGCTCTTCTCCTCAACAGGTTTTATCTCGGTAATGTGATGGAAGAAAAGAAGGGTGTCATCCCGACGGAAAGAAACCTGAGAAAAGACCTGGTCGGGGATGAGGGTCCCGTGACGACACCACCGGAGGAAAAAACCACCAGGCCGGCCGCGCAGGAAAAAAATCCCCCTCCCGTACGACCGGCCATGGAGGAAGTAACCCTCTTTTTCGTCCGTCATGATGAAAGGGACGATAAGATACGCCTGGTTCCGGTTTCACGGAAGGTTGAACGCGACAGGCGTATCGAAAACACGATCCAGGTGCTGGCACAGGGACCCACCGCAGCGGAAAGGAGGAGGGGCCTGCTTACTGCGATACCGCAGAATCTACGGGTACGGAATGTCAGGGTGCGGGACCGTGTCGCAGAAGTTGATTTCAACGGGGCCATCGAAGAGGGCGCGACAGGGAGCATCCTCATTAACAGGGTGGACCAGATTGTCTACACCCTTACCGAGTTCAAAGAGGTGGACAGGGTGCTGATCAAGGTAAACGGGGTACAGCGCCAGACCCTCGGGGCGGACGGACTATCGATCAGCGGGCCCCGGGACCGGAGCAGATGATGGAATGCCTTGAAATTGAAATAAAAGCCTATTGCGACAATCTCACAGCGGTCATTGACAAGCTCGGGGCGCTGGGAGCGCGGCGTATCGGTTCGATCAGGGAGTGCGACCAGTATATGAACCATCCCTCAAGGGATTTCGGCGTTACGGACGAGGCCCTGCGGCTGCGTAAGGCTAATGACGAATCGGTCATGACCTACAAGGGGCCCAAAATCGGGCTTGTTTCGAAGACCAGGCGGGAGGAAGAGGTCGAGGTTGCGGATTTCGATGCCGCCCTCGGTATACTGGAGTCCCTCGGTTTTTCACGGGCCGGATCGGTCGAGAAAGAGAGGGAGCGCTTTATCCTGGAGGGCATCGAGGTATGCCTTGATCGTGTTGAGGGACTGGGGGATTTCGTCGAACTGGAGATAAAGGGGGAGGACCGGGAGGCGGCCGAGGCGTTGCTTTTCGGGCTTGCCGAGAAGCTCGGGCTCAGACGTTTTGAAAGGAGATCCTACCTCGAACTGAAGTTTCTTGGCGCCGGTGAATAATGGGATGACTGCGGCTCGCGGCGCCCGATAGGGGAGAATGATGCTCTACGGGAAAAAGAAGAGGGAACGGGAAAGTGAACGCCTGAGGATCGCGGAACTCGAGGAGAAGAACAGGCAGCTTCGCATCCTGGTCGAGATCAATACCTATATCGCAAATTCCCTTGAAAAAGAGGAGGTGCTGAAGCGCATACTTAACCGTACGAAGGTACTCCTCAAGTGCGAATCGAGCAGCATTCTGCTCGTGGACAGGGACCTGAAGCGGCTCAATTTCGCCGTGCTGAGCGAGGATGAGGAGGGAGAGGTACTCAAGGACACCAGCCTCCGGATGGGGGAGGGTATCGCCGGGACCGTCTGGCAGAACGGCATCCCCATCATCATCAAGGATGCCCAGAGTGATCCGCGCTTCTCGAACAGGGCGGACATGATGGCAAGGACCGTGACCAGGACAATAATCGCCGTTCCCCTCACGGTGAATGGCGAGATCATAGGCGTTATCGAGGGCATCAATAAAATTTCAGGCACCTTCGATCTTTTCGATATGCAGATCCTCCAGTTCATATCTACCCAGTCGGCCATTGCAATCAACAATGCCGATCTATACGATTCCGCGATTCGCGACGGCATGACGAAGCTCTTTATCGCAAAGTACTTCCGTGAGCGCCTTTACGAAGAGTGGAGCCGTTCGCTCAGAAATAGCCACGACCTTTCCCTCGTGATGTTCGACATAGATCATTTTAAAAGCATCAACGACACCTACGGCCACCAGGCGGGAGACCGCATCATCAAGGAGTTCGGACGGCTACTCATCGACAAGTGCCGTTCCATCGACATAGCCTGTCGGTATGGAGGGGAGGAGTTCGCCGTATTTCTCCCCGAAACAGACAGGGAAGCGGCGCTGGCCTTTGCGGAAAGGATACGCGCAATTGTCGCCACCATGCGGATCGATCACCAGGAGAGTACGATACGCATGAGCGTTTCCGGCGGGGTGGCTTCGCTTCGAGACGGTCACGCGAAGGACCCGGGAGAGCTGATCGAGGGGGCTGATATCGCGATGTATGCAGCCAAAAACGGGGGGCGGAACAGGATAACCGGCTATGACGGTAGGGGGTCTGAACGGGTTGTGAGCGGAGGAGACGAGGTTACCTGAGGCTGAAACCATTCTTGGCAAGCGCGGCGATGGTGCGCTTCTGGAGTGAGTCGATTTCATCCGTTGCCAGGGTCCTTTCCCGTGAGGCGAAAATTGCGCGGAGGGAGACCGATTTTTTGCCTTCTGGAATGGGCTCCCCTTCGTATACCGCAACCACGTCCACTTTCCTGACGAGCTCGCAGTCGACATCTTCGATTATGTAACAGATCTCACGACCGAAGGTGTCACGGTCCGCGAGGACGCTCACCTCGAAGGGAACTTCCGGGTATTTCTGCAGCTCGACGAAGGCGACGTCACGTACGCGAGCGGAGCGGACGCTGTGAAGGTCGATATCGAATAGGGCGGCAAATCCTGTGACGTCGAATTCACGACGCGTATCGGGATGGAGCTCGTAGACCCCGCCGGCCCTTTCGCCGTCAACAATAAGGGATGCCGCCCTCCCCGGATGGGCGAAGGGTGGGATCGGGTTCTCCATCGGTTCAATACGCCAGTCGGAAACCCTGAGGGTCCGCATCAGATCGGCGGCGATGCGCTTCGCGTCGAAAAAGAGGGGGGTGTCGGGCTTTTTACGATATACGGCACCCGTCACCATTGTTCGCTCTTCCGCGAGATCCTGCGATGTCCTGGTTTTCTTGATGTACACGCGTCCCAGTTCGTAGATGCGGAACTCGTCATGGTATCTGCTGTTCAATGCGATGTTCTGGACGATGTTGGGCACCAGGCTCCTTCGGAGCCGGTCCTGCTCCTGCGATAGCGGGTTGGCCAGGCGGAGTTCGGCGTCCATGTTGATGGAAAGTTTCTCGAGGGTAGCCTCGCCGGTGAACGAATAGCCGCTTACCTCGATCATGCCTGCATGCCCGGAGAGGGCCTCCTTGACCCTGCGTTCGAAGAGACGAACGCGGTTCTTTCCCGGTGTGCCGCAGGGAATCATGGGCGGCTCGGGGACGATGGTGTCGTACCCGTAAATCCTGCCCACTTCCTCCACGATATCTTCCGGCATAGAGACATCCCTGGTAGCCCGGTAGTGGGGGACAGCGACGGTGAGCCCCGATGTACCCGGCGTGACGGCGAAGTCGAGTGATTCCAGTATCCCGAGAATGCGTCCGTCGTCAATATCTTCGCCAAGACGCTTCCGAATGAAGTCGGTGTCGGTCTTGATGACGACAGGTTTCTGGACGACAGGGTAGGCGTCGATGATGCCTGAATCGGCGGAGGCGCCCGGTATGATCCGCCTTATCAGGTCATAGCAGCGAAGCAGGGCGGGAACGGTCAGTTCCGGCGAAAGTGACTTTTCGAAGCGTATGGCTGCCTCGGTCCTGTGGCTGTATCGGGCTGCGGTCTTCCGTATGTTCACCGGGTTGAAATTGGCCGCCTCAAGGACGATATCGGTAGTGGTCCCGTCGATCTCGCTGTTGCCACCCCCCATCACGCCCGCAAGGGCGATGGGGCCCTTCGAATCTGCGATGACAATGTCCTCGGGGTGGAGCGCGAAATCCGAGCCGTCAAGGGTCGTGAGGGGTTCGTTTTTTCCGGCCATCCTGACGAGAATTTCATTCCCGTTCAGTTTTTTCCTGTCGAAGGCGTGCATCGGCTCGCCCAGTTCGGCCATGACATAGTTCGTGATGTCGACGATATTGTTGATGGGCCTCATGCCGATCGACTCCACCATGGCCTTGAGCCAGTCCGGGGATTCCTCTATGCGGATTCCGGAGACCGCGAGTGCGCTATAGCGCGGAGCGGCCTCCGGTGCGAGAATACGGACTGAAAGTTTCGCGTCGCCGCTGACGCCGTCAAGAAGTCCCCAGTCGACCACGCTTCTGAATTCCCTTCCGAAAAGCGCCCCGATTTCTCGGGCGAATCCCTCATGACTCCAGAGGTCGGGCCGGTGAGTGATAGACTTGTTGTCGATCTCGAACCGTACGTCACGCCGGAGAGGATAGAGGCGGCTGAAGGGGACGCCGATATCGGTATCGGATGCGAGGATCATGATTCCGGAATGGTCATCCGAGAGTCCGAGCTCGCGTTCCGAGCAGAGCATCCCCTCAGACGCCTCGCCACGAATTTTCGTTTTCGCGATGACCATTTCATCTGAAAAGCGAGTCCCTGGAATGGCCAGGGGGACGATGTCGCCAATGGAATGGTTCGGTGCGCCGCATACTACACGGTACGTCCTGTCGCCCCCGTCGAGATCGACAAGGGTAAGCTTGTCAGCTCCGGGATGGGGCATGACCCCGATTATCTTCGCGGTGATGATCGAATCGAAATGTGCATTGACGAGTTCGATAGTGTCGATTTCGGCGGTGGCCATGGTGAGGCGCAGGGCAAGCTCATCGGGGGCGATCCCGGCGGTGTCCACCATTTGAGAGAGTATGTTCAGGGAAAGCCACATCGAAAAGCTCCAGGGTCAGAATTGGGTTAGAAAACGTATGTCGCCGCTTAGAAAGTGCCGTATGTCGTTGATGCCATATTTCATCATGACCAGCCGGTTGAGGCCAAGGCCGAAGGCGAAGCCGGACCATTCGACCGGGTCAATGCCGCTCATCCTCAGCACGTTCGGGTGTACCAGACCGCAGGGAAGGAGCTCCACCCATCCCGACTGTTTGCAGACGCTGCATCCCGCGCCGTTGCAGATCAGGCAGTTGATATCGAGCTCGAAACCAGGCTCGACGAAGGGGAAGTAGCCCGGCCTGAGACGTACGGTGACTTCGCGGCCGAATATCTCCTTGAGGAGCTGTTTCATCACGAAAATGAGATTGGCAACGGTGATGTTGCGATCCACCATCATGCCCTCCACCTGGTAAAAGGTGTTCTCATGTGATGCGTCGGTACTTTCGTATCGGAAGACCCTTCCGGGGCCAACGATTCTGAAGGGGGGCGATATGTTCTCCATCGCCCGGATCTGGATTGCGGAGGTGTGGGTTCTCAGGAGATTCCCGTCTTCGGTCCAGAAGGTATCCTGCATGTCCCTGGCTGGATGGTGACGGGGTATGTTCAGCGCCTCGAAGTTGTAGTGGTCGGTTTCGACTTCCGGCCCGTCATGGATTTCGAAGCCCATGGAGGTGAATATGTCTTCAATTTCGTACTGTATCTGCGAAATGGGATGGAGCCGCCCGATGGTAGGGGTGCGGGTGGCTCCGGGAATATCAAGGGTCACATCGATTCGCTCCCGCCGCAACAGTTCCCCTGAAACGGTACCGGCAAGGGTTTCCATGCGCCCATCGATGGCGTTTTCGATCTCGTTTTTGTACTGGTTGGAGAGTTTGCCGATGAGGGCCCTCTGGGCCGCGTCGATAGTGCCGAGTGAGCGCAGAATCTGTGTGAGGGCGCCCTTTCGTCCGAGGTATCGTATCCGGATCTCTTCGAGATCAGAGGTGTCGGCTGATTCCGCGATCGCGGCGAGGGCCTCGGCGCGGATGGTGGCTAGTTGGGTTTCCATGTCGTTATGCTATCGTTCCACTTCATGACCAGTACGGTCACGGGTGGATAAAAGTCAAGAAAAATGTTTCACCTGCTCATCGAATCGATGGCTATTTTAGCCGCTCCAAAGGAGGGTATCCTGCTCGGCTCCTGCACGGCGATGAGCTGGAAATTGCCCTTAAAGCCACGGAGTACCCGCTCGTTCACCGTCTGCTTCACCACAGGAAAAATGAACCTGTGTGCGCGGGACACGCCCCCGCCGATGAGGATCGCCTCGGGGTTGAAAATCGTAACGAGGTTTGATATGCCTATGCCCACGTATTCCGCATATTCCTGAAGTATGACGACGGCCGCGTCATCCCGGCTAAGGGCCTCTTCATAGATCATTGCGGCAGTGAGACCCTCGCTTTTCATCCTTCGCACGATGGAGGAACCCCGATGCTTTTTCAGGCGCTCCCGCGCGAGCTCGACCATGGCGGGCGCCGACGCGTATCGTTCCCAGCATCCGCGGTTACCGCAGGGACACTCCTTTCCGCGGTGATCTATGGTCATGTGGCCGATTTCCATCGCGTTTCCCGACTGGCCGGAGTAGATTTTGCTGTCGACGATGAGGCCGCCTCCGATACCCGTGCCCAGGGTGACCATGATCCAGTTCCTGAACCTTCCGACATTCTCCTTCCACCAGGTTCCGATGAGCGCCACGGTCGCGTCGTTTTCCAGAAAAATTTTCGCACCGGTGAGTGCCTGGATATTCTTTACGATGGGATGGTTTTTAAAGGAGGGGATGTTAGGCGCGCTCATGATGATGCCACGATCCCTGTCGATCGGGCCGGGGCATCCGAGCCCAATTGCCTTGATGTCGATTTTTGATACTGACGCGGAGGTGGCAAGGGTTTCGATGAGGTTGTAGATACTCGCGTCGATTTCATCCGCGGATTTGCCGGTTTCGATTTCTTTGAAGCTCAATTCCTTCCCGGTCGGGTCCGTGAGGATTCCCTTGATGGCGGTGCCACCGATGTCGATACCTGCAAACATGATAATCTCCCCGAAAAAAATCAGCTCCCGGCTCATAGCGGCATGACGGGAGTAATAATGCATCAGTTAATACGGGAAATTGGATGTATAATAGTAAAGTGTTTTTTTTATCATTGGATAATTCCGTGCCCTGAATGAGCTGTATGCCATGTATGTCGGGGAGGAACCTCTTGAAATCGAATCAGGATGTTTACTTGTGGGCACAAAAGCGGTAAAATGAGAATTTTCAATCTTTGAATTTCCGAAAAATCTGATTTTTAAAGGTGCCCATGAGATAGTTCCACGATCTGCCTGTACGGTCAGATGCCCCTGTATTTATCAGCAAGATACTCAAAATAGGGTTTTACAATAAGATCGTTCCCGGTGATAGTCTTCACGATCTCAGCGAAGGTGTAGCGCGCACCATGCACGTGCACGTTTTCCCGGAGCCATCCGAGGAGTAAGGCGAATCGACCCGTTTCGATTTCCGATTGAATGGCCGGGCGGTCATCAAGGGCCTTCCGGTAAAGCTGGGCGGAGAGGATGTTGCCGATCGAGTAGGTGGGGAAATAGCCGATCGCCCCGTGTGCCCAATGAATGTCCTGGAGGCAGCCCCGGGCGTCGTCGGGCGGGATCATGCCGAGGTAGTCGCGGTATGATTCGTTCCAGATCTCCGGTATGTCGTTCACAGATAGCCTGCCCGCGACAAGCTCCTTTTCTATCTCGAATCTGATGAAGATATGGAGGTTGTAGGTCAATTCATCAGATTCGACTCGAATAAGGCCCGGTCGCACCCTGTTGACCGCGCGGTAGAAGGTCTCACCATCGACATGGTCGAGTTGCCCGGGGAAGTTGCGCTTTAATAATGGCAGGTAGTGGTTCCAGAATCCCCTGCTCCTGCCTACGAGATTTTCCCAGAGGCGCGACTGCGATTCATGCACCCCAAGGGAAATCGGCTGGCAGAGGGGCGTATCCATCATGTCGAGTGGAAGGCCCTGGTCGTAGAGCGCATGGCCCGCCTCGTGTATGGTGCTGAAAAGGGCGGAGAGGAGGTCATTCTCAAAAAAGCGAGTGGTGATCCTGACATCGTAGGGAGTGAAGGATGTCGTGAAGGGATGGGCTGAACGGTCCTGCCTGCCCCTGCGAAAATCGAAACCGAGATCCCGCAGCACCTCCATTCCAAAGGCTTCCTGCCGGTCAACGGGGAATTTCTGATTCAGAAAAGCGTCGTCAGGCCCACTGTGCCGGGATATCGTTTCCCTCACCAGCGGGATGAGGTCTTTTTTTAATTCAGTGAATATCATTTCAGTCTCGGCGGTCTTCAGCCCGGGTTCATAGAGGTCCAGAAGGGCGTCGTATCGTTCACCTTCGTGGCCGAGAAGGTCCGCCTGCTCTCGGTTCAGGTCGACAATTTCCGAAAGTATCGGCGCGAAAGAAGGGAAGTCGGAATCGGCGCGAGCCCTGATCCAGACGCTGTTTGCCTTCGCGATCGTTCTGGCGAACCTTGAGACGAGCTCATGGGGGAGCCGTGCTTTTTTGTTATAGATCCTGCGTGCGGCCCGAACCATGGCGGCGTGGTGTGAGAAATAGTCGTCATCCTCGACCTCCTTCTCGGAATCCTCGATAAGGCGAGCCATTTTCTCGGACGTGAGCCATTCGTGAGCGAGTTCGGAAAGGAGTGCGAGTTGTTCCGATCGCGGGGTCACCCCCTCTTCAGGCATGAAGGTTTCCATATCCCAGTTGAGCACGGCGATGGCCTGTTCGAGCCTACTGATGCGTGCCCATTCACCCTTGAATTCGTCCAGTTTGGTTACCATGAAGTTTTTATTCCCCGTTTGTATCATGAGGCGATGTTCCTGGACGGGCATGTCCAACAATGACCCGTTCACGCTTCAAGAAGGACAGAATGCATCGTGGAAGAAAAAAAATCAATGATAAAAGGGCCCCGCATTCGTCGGACAAAGTATGGATGCAGCAGCATCGCACCGGTTCCTGATTGAACGAAAAAATTGGTTGCGGGAATCGGCCATTGCCGCGTATGTTACATTTCTGACATGAAAAAGATAGACCTTCACACCCATACCACTGCGTCTGACGGGATTTATTCTCCGGTGCAATTGATTGATCTTGCGGTCGAGCGCGGCGTAGTCGCCATGGCGATCACCGATCATGACACGATTGACGGCCTGGCGGAGGCCGTTGAATACTCTCGTTCCATCGGATTCAGGCTTTACCCGGGGGTGGAGTTCAGTATCGATTACGATACCGGCTCCTTCCACCTTCTGGGCCTTGACCTCGATTATGCAAACGAGGTCCTTGTCAGAACCGTCAGGTTCCTGACCGAGGAGAGGGAGAACCGGGCGTACCGGATTATCGAAGACCTGAAGCAACACGGAATTGACATCCCGATCGACGAGGTGCTTGCAGAGTCGTCAGGCGGCTCAATCGGGCGGCCTCACGTCGCTCGCGTCATGGTGAACCGCGGCTATGCACCCTCCATCAGGGAAATATTCCTGAAGTACCTCGTAAAGGGTAAGCCGGGATATGTCAAAAAAACACGCATCGCCTTCGAGGAAGCGATCGCCCTCATACACGCCTGCGGCGGGATACCGGTTATTGCGCACCCCGTTTCCCTTGAATGTGTTGACATGGATGAATTCGAATTGCTCCTCAGGGGGTTCATCGACACGGGTGTGAAGGGGATCGAGGCGTACGCCTCAATGCACACGCCTGAGATGGTCGGGGCCTATCTCGTAGCGGCAAAGAAATTCGGGCTCCTGGTCACGGGGGGGAGCGATTTTCACGGGGACAAGGGGGAGGAGATCGGCTTTTACAGCAAAGGTGAGCCGATACCGATACGGATCTATCATGATCTGGAGGAGTATATCGCCGGCGGGCGCCGGTAAGTGGCGGTGAGGACTACAGGACGATCAGGAACCTTCCGCAGTGGGTGCAGAGGGATATCCCCTGCCGGTTCTTCGTCTCCTCGATGAAGTACGGCGGAATTTCCATATGGCATCCGGAACAGCTGTGTTTCTCAACGATCGAAAAGGGGTTTTCCTTTTTTTTCCTCATCCGCTCGTAGTAGGTGAGGGAGCGGTTGTCGATCAGCTTTTTCATGGAATCGATTTTCTTCAGTAACACGTCGTTTTTGTTCCCCTCGTCGTAGAGCTTGTAGAGGCTATCCAGCCGTATCAGGAGGTCGAGGTCCGATGAGGGAACGCCAGAGAGGTTTTCTGGATTTCCCGGTTTCTGTGTAGTTTTTTCAGAAAGGGAGTCGAAATATGATTTGGCCTCCCTTTTTAATATCGTGTAGATTTTTCCCGGTGCGGTTTCGCCATCTATAATTTTTTTCTTCGACTTGTTTGAAAAGATGCGGGCCATCATCCCTATCAGGTAGAGGTATTTCGTGCTCAAGTCGGTCGGGAAGAGGCTAAGGAGCACATACTTTGCCGGTTTATCGTCTATCGACTGGTAATCAATCGGCTTTTCCAGAATGCCGAAGATTGCAATAAGGTCCTGAACCGATTCGGTGCGTGCATGGGGAATCGCAAGACCACCCCCGATTCCCGTGTTTTCAAGGGACTCGCGGTGTATTACCTGAGCGTAGTAGCGTTCTTTGTTGTTGATGTATTTAAGTTCATGGAGTTTGTCGACGAGTTCCTTTATTACCAGCTGCTTTTCCGTGGATTTTAATTTAATCACCTGCTTGCGGTCAAAAAATTCTTCTAAATCCATAAGGTCCCGCCGTGTAGAGATAATGGAAAGATATGAAGCATTCGGGGCGAGAGGATTTGAACCTCCGACCCCTTGACCCCCAGTCAAGTGCGCTAACCGGACTGCGCTACGCCCCGAATTGAATGCCGCCTGATATGCAATCGGTTCCAGTCAGCGTCCGCGTCCGAAATGGGGTGCGGGAACCATGGAATCCTCTTGTCGACGACGAGGACATCGTCGGGCATATCCCCCGGTTCGTCAAGCGGAATTATGGCACTTTGGCCATTACGCATAAGGGTATATGTTATTTTCCGGAATACTCGCCACGGAGGACCGGATAGGGGATGAGGGTTGTAACCATGAATATTCGATCGGCACGGCCGGCCATCAATGGAATGCATCGAAAACTTTTTTCGCCGTTTTTACTCCGATTCCCGGCGCCCCTTCAAGTTCTTCGACCGTGGCGTTTCGTATGGCGTCGATAGATTTGAAATGGGCGAGGAGAGAAACCTTGGATCTGGCGCCGATGGGAAGGTCGTCAAGGGACGAACGCCTGGTCCTGGAGCTTCTGAGTTTCCTGTGGTAGGCAACTGCGAACCGGTGCGCCTCATCCCTTATAGCCGTCAGTATCCTGAGGGCAGGGGCTCCATCGGGGAGCTTCAGGGGCGGCCGCATGGGATCGGAGTATATCTCTTCGAAACGTTTCGCCAGGGAGATGACGCGGACCGTGCCGATGAAATTGCGCGCTGCTTCGAGTGCGCGCGCGAGCTGAGTCCTCCCGCCGTCCACGACGATCAGGTCGGGCAATTCAAGCCCCTCATTGACGAGGTACTGCATCCTCCTGGCGACCGCCTCATGGATCATTCCCGGATCGTCGGGGGACTCGTATCCGCGGATTCTGTAGCGCCGATATGCAGCCCTGTGGGGCCGACCGTCGCGGAACGCGACCATTGACGCGACAGCGTCGGCACCTGCCAGGTTTGATATGTCGAAACATTCGATCAGAGCCGGGGGGGCGTCAAGATCGAGAAGGCTTTGCAGCTCATCGAGACCCCTGGCGGTGTCCCGGTTTTCACGTGATGCGTGGCGTTCCGCAGCAATGACGGCTATGTTCTTCAGAATGAGGCTGATAAGACCCCTGTCGTCCCGGGTGCGGGGTGGCACAATACTCACCTTGCGGCCCGATTTCCCGGAAAGAAATCCCTCTAGGAGGGCTCGGTCAGGAATATGAATGGATGTGATAATCCGGTGAGGCACGTCGGCATTCTGGTAATAAACCGGAATGAAATCGCCGATGATCTCGTCCTGAGTGGCGTATTGCGCATTTTCATAGACGCTGATCTTCCTTCCCAGGAGCACACCGCCCCGGAATTCGAAGAGGACGAGGATACCCTCGTTGCCAAAGGTTGCAACACCGATATAATCCTGGTCCATTCCGATGGGGACGTGGACTTTCTGGGTTTCCGATACCTTCTGTATGTCGAATAGCATGTCACGAATCTCCGCCGCACGCTCGTAGTTGCGAGCGGATGAATAGTGTTTCATCAGCTCCCCGAGGTTCGCGACCACAGGGGCGATCCTTCCTTCGAGAAAAGAGACGACATTCTCGATGATTGCCAGGTACTCCTCCCTGGAAAAAGAACCCTGGCACACGCCGGAGCATCTGTTGATCTGCCGGTTCAGGCAGGGGCGTTCATTGCCGGCGAGGGGAAGGATACGCGTGCAAGTCTTCAGCTTGAATATTGAGTTGATGAGCGCGACCGTGTTTTTTGCGGCCCTTGCGTCGGTGTACGGCCCGAAGTAGATGGTGCCGTCCGTTCTGATCGTGCGGGTGTAGGTGACACGCGGATATTCCTCTCCCAGGGTTACCGCGATATATGGATAGCGTTTGTCGTCCTTCAGTCGGATGTTATATTTCGGGCGGTGTTTCTTGATGAGGGAGCTTTCGAGGATCAGGGCTTCGACCTCGGAATCCGTGACGATCCATTCAATGTCCCGAACGGCCTTAACAAGCACGCGCGTCTTGGGGTCAGTATCCTTTTTTTGGAAATAGGAAGAGATCCTTTTTTTAAGTGATAAGGCCTTGCCAATGTAGATGATCGAGCCGGATGTATCCTTCATGATGTAGACTCCCGGTTCGCGGGGAAGGTTCCTGCAGGTGGTCTCAAGGGCCCTCTGTTCAGCCATGGCGCTCCCGAAGCTTCACGATCTTTTCAATATATTCGGCGCTCAGCCTGTAGGAGGGGTTGACGGCAAGTGCTTCCTTGAACATCTCCTCGGCACGATCATACTCGCCTTTTTTTGCGTAGGCGACGCCGAGGTTGAAATAGCTCCCGAAACCGAGGGGCTTTATCCTGGTTATTGCGTGGAAGAGGGCGATGGCTTCATCCAGACGGTTCTCTTTCAAAAGCGCGACTCCGGTGGTGAAGAACGCCCCCGTATCGGCCTCAGGGGGCATCGACCTGGCGGGTCGATCCTTCATCTCTTCGACAAGGGCGTTAAATGAAAGGGCAAGGCGGTCCAGATCAGCGTCGCCGGACTCATGCAGGGCTATATCAAGATCGCCCTCGGCCGCCTTTTTCATGTAGGCTGACAGGTTGTTGATAAGGAGGGAATAGTTGTGCGCAAGGACAACCGAGAGGGCTATCACGCTTCCTATTACGAGGATGGCAAGGACTGCCATGAAAATCCTGATGCCCCTGGTTTCTTCCAGGTAGGCGCCGATGGCGTGCCATGTTTCCGAAACCGAGACCCGGCACTGCACGACCGATCTTCTTTTCGCAATCTCGAGGGGGAAATAGACATTTTGCCAGAAATATCCGTTGCGCGAGTAGATGTCCGGGTCAACGGCGGGGTTCAGAAGTCCCATCTTCAGATAATTGATCGCCTTTCCTTCCTTCACGAGGGCGGATTTTTCGATCTCCGGGCTCAGATCGTCACGAAAAGAAACAGTATCGGCAACACGAAAAAAGTTTTCGTCGGTGCTCCTCATGAAAATATTCACCATAAGGAGATCACCCGCGACATGGCGCCTGGCCCTGAGAACGTCGGTCACATCTCTGACCGACTTGATGCGATCGGATTGGATCTGCTCGAAAATCGGACCGATCGTACCGGTAAAAACGGCGCTATTCTGTGCTGCCAGGGCTGAGCGGAGAATGGCGGCGTTTTTGTTCATTGCCACCTGGAAGGATATGGAGAGGGCAAGGATGAACAGGGAAAAGAGTATCGAAATGGCGATTATAAAGCGCCTCGAAAGGGTGGAACGTCCTTCAATAGTATCACCTGGCCAGAAGATGGATCTCAGTATTGTGAGGATTTGCATGATTGCCGCACCGTTCCTCTGTTCTATACGTAGATTGACCGGGCCGCTCCAGAGTGAAGTATGCTGGAAAGGGTCGCTTGCTTACATATGGATAAGGGAATGTTCTTTTGTAAAGAAATCTTTTTCCATTCCAGGTAACACAATCGGGGAATCCATTGCACCTCCTGGCCAGTCCCGGGCAATCATACTTCGCACGGGTTGAAAGAAGTGTGGTGGGAAACTCGATTGCCGACATTATAATGGAATGATTTTTTGATGGCATGACGAAAAAATAGTTGCAAATTGCACACAATATCGTAGTATCTGTAAATGATCAAACCCCTGTTGAAGAAACTATCGAACGAACGACTCGAAGAGATACTTTTTCACTCTCTACGTACCATCTATCTTTTCGAGAGATCGGAAATTGAGACCTTCGGGTTGGATTATCAGCAGATGTATCTTCTGAAGATCCTGAAGAGAAGGTTTCCCCTTCGGATCAGCGACATCGCGCATGAGCTGCGCATCCCGGTTTTCACGGCCACGCGCCTCATACATCAGCTTGTAGCGGAAGGGCTTGTCTGTAAAAACAGGGACTCGCGGGACAGGAGGAACATATACGTAAGGATGACCGGGGCCGGGGAGGCAATGGTAGGGCGGATTGAGTCGCATATCACCACCCTCATCATGGAGCGCCTCACGGAATATCCGGCCGAACAGGTGCGCATCATCCTGAAAGTAGTGCGGGATCTCGATATGATTCTGGGTGTGCCAGTGGATGACGAAGAGGAAGTAAATGGACAGACGGGCGGGGAACGTTAAATGACGAAGAGATCATGATCAAAGGAGCGTGGTAGAATGGGCATGTATAAGGGCTACATGGGCAGGATGCTGGATATCGACCTCACCACCGGCAGTGTGGGTGAATACCCGGTGACCGATACAGACAGGGAACTCTTCCTCGGGGGAAGGTATCTCAGCACAAAGATACTCTGGGATGAGTTGAAACCGGGGGTTGATCCCCTTTCGAAGGAAAATATTCTTATAGTGATGACGTCGCCACTCACGGGAACCAACGGTCCCTGCACGAGCAGGTATGATATTTCCGCAAAAAGCCCCCTGACCGGGGCCATCGGACATTCCAATAGCGGCGGCAATTTTGGGATAAACCTGAAGCGCGCTGGCTGGGACGGGATGCTCGTGCGGGGCAGGGCGAAAAAACCGGTCTATATCGAAATAGATGGCGACAACGTCTCCATCAAACCGGCTAATAAAATGTGGGGGCTCGATACCCAGGAGTCGCAAAAGGCGCTGCTCGGGCCCGGAGGCAAGGGCGGGACCATGGCGATCGGTCCCGCGGGTGAGAACCTGGTCAAATATGCGGCGGTCGTATCCCAGGAGCGATGTCACGGGAGGACCGGAATGGGAGCGGTGATGGGCTCGAAAAACCTTAAGGGGATGGTGGCCCGCGGCACGAAAAGCGTTCCGATACATGACCCGGAGAAGTTCAAGAAGACGGTCAAGAAGTGGATCAAACTCCTGCAGGGACACCCGGCTACGGGGGAAATCGCACCCCGCCTCGGCACCGCCTTTTCACTGATTCCCCTCTCGCTGCATAACACCCTGCCCACAAAGAATTTTTCACGCGGGACATTTGACGGGGCGTACAATATCAGCGGGGAACGCCTGGCCGATCAGTTTCTCGTTAAGAATTTTGGATGCATATCGTGCCCGATCAGGTGCGGGCGCGTCGTGAATATCAACGGTCATGAGGTGAAGGGACCGGAGTATGAAATTCTCTGCCTGATGGGATCCAACCTTCTGATAGACGACCTTGAAGCGATCATTAAATGGAACTACGAGATAGATCTCCTCGGGATGGACACCATCAGTACCGGTACGGTCCTGGGTTTTGCCGCGGAGTTGAACGAGAAGGGCATCTGGAAAAACGGTTTAGAGTTCGGGAACAAGGAATCATTCAGCAAGGTGCTTAAGAAAATCGCGTACAGGCGTGGCATCGGAGACGATCTTGCCGAGGGTGTCAGGGCACTTTCCCAGAAATACGGGGGTGAGGATTTCGCCCCCCATTCCAAGGGGCTTGAAATACCCGCCTACGAGCCGCGCGGCACGGTCGCCCAGGCCCTCGGCTACGCAACCGCCACCAGGGGTGCCTGCCATCTCGACGCGGGGTACGAGGTTTATATGGAAGTGACGGGACCCGTGACGATGAAGCAGCACCAGTACAGGGGCAAGCCCCCCTGGACGATCCTCACCCAGAACCTCATGGCAGTGATAAGCGCGGGGGGCAACTGCCTCTTTACGGGCTGGACCTTCGTTCCCAGAGTGGCGTACAAGGTTCCCGGAAGGCTTCTGCTTTCGAAGTTCATCACCTTGATCATGAGCAATATCGGCTGGCTGATCACTGCAACGATAAAAACGCCGCCATGGCTTCTGAGGCTCCATCTGCCCTTTATCCTTCCCCACTCGAAGGCCCTCTCCGAGGCTACCGGGATGAAAATTTACTTCGGCAACTGGACGAGAATCGGCGAGAGGGGCTATAACCTTGAAAAGCTCTTCAATCTGAGGGAAGGGATAAAGAAAGATAAGGACACCCTTCCACGGAGGTTCACGCATGAACCCCTTATAGAGGGTGATGCGCGTACGGTCGTGCGACTCGATAAGATGCTGCCCCGGTATTACAAGATACGGGGGTGGGATACAGATGGCATTCCGAAGAAGAAAACCCTCAAAAAATTGAAACTTGATTTTGTGGATCTGTCGCTGATTGGTAAATGACACCTGCGCGGCCGGATGTGAATCCGGCCGCTGCTGGTCGGTGAGAACCTATGCCGCATAGAGGTCGACGTGCTTGATTCCCTTGAGGGGAATCTTTTTCTCGCCGTTGATGACATCGAAGGTGACGATCATGTCGCCTTCGATGGACCTGTTTTTGTAGAGTTCGATTTCTTTCCCGTCTTCAAGGACTATGATGATATCGAGTCCCTTGATATCCAGGTATTTCGCCAGGAGCTGCTTGAAGCTTTTTTTCCGGGTTTTTTTCTGTGCCATGGTTCTCCCTCGATATCTTATAATGATCGCGGCGAAGTGACGCCGGTATAGCCTTTATGTCCCATCTTAAATATCGGTTTTATGATTATTAACTTGATTAATTTTTATATATATTGAAGTAAAAATGTTAGTACAAATTAATTAATCCTCGAGGCCGAGGCGCCAGATAGCGATACCCGCAAGGCCGTAGCGGCGGGCGAGGGAGGCAAGCTTTTCCCTGGTAGTCTTGTCGGATAGATCGAGAATACAGGTCGCATTTCCTCGGGTAAAGGTTGCATGGAGGGTGCCTGAGGGGTGACGCACGGCACCATGGGAGCGGGCCAGGGGAACGCCGCGCTTCGCGGAGATTGCCTCGGTTCTTCCGCCGCACCAGAGGTATCCGTAGGCGGGTATCCCCAGCCAGATACGCTCGGGCCGCATGAACCTTAAGGCGTGCCGTATGTTTTCCTCGGCCCATGAAACGTCGGTTACCGGCCCGGGACCGCTGTGTGCGCCATGGTAATCGTAGCACATGATGACCGCTTCGTCGAGATGGTGCGCGATTATCTCCAGATCATGAAAGCGGCTCATTCTGGCAGGGAACTTCACCTGTGGAAATATCGCCATCGTTATTTTCCCCGGATACCGTTTCCTCAACTCGCGAAGAAAACACGCCAAGTTTTTCCGAGTCCTCGGGGGGCAGGTATTCGAAGTCGAGATGAATTCCACGGTACCCCTTTTCAGCGGCCATTTTAGCTATGGCCCTGGAGGATGCTTTCCGCACTCTATCGGAAGCGAGAATCTTCCGGCCCTGGGAGGGGGATTGGAATGTTACAAGGGGATAGAGAGAGAAATTATTTCTGAGCAGGAGGGATTCAAGTGATTTCGTGATCCCGGTACGGGATATCGAGACCTCTCCGGAATCGTCAAGCTTGAAACCGGTATGGGAGATCACCGTATGATGCGGGATGGTTTTTTCAAGATAACCTTTCGGGAGAGGGGAGGTCGTGACAATATATCCCCATGTGGAAGAGTTTTTTCTCCCCCGCCGGGGACTGGTGACAGCAGAATAGCAATAAAAAAAGAAACGCAGCGATTAATGGTTGCTTCATGGTAAATAGTATCATATTATATACATGATGTGGCAACTAGAAAATGGATAGTGGATTTAAGGGCGGAATTTTTTTGACAAAAAAGCCCTTTATAGGTAAATTTAACTAAAGATGTGAATTGAAAAAAAGATAATAACTACAGGGCGCAATGGTGAGGGCCCATATATGAAATTCTTTACACTACATATGTTGCTGCTTGCGATGGCACTGATACTTTCAACAATGGCCTCATGCGCCAAGGTGGACGATCTTGACGACCAGTCACCGGTCCTGATAGTTGAAATCGTCCCTACCGGAGGGGTAGCCATCAGCGATACCCAGCCGGTGTACCTGATATACTATACCAGGGATGACTGGACGAACCCGTGGATGCAGCATGGGTCGAGCACACCCACTATCATAAACCCGGTTGTGTTATCCGAAACCGTGTATATCGCGGCATACTGGGACGAGAACGGCAACGGCGTGGTGGATGCGGGTGAGGCGTGTACCGGATATGAAAACGCCGATCATACGGTGCTGGACAGCCTTACCAAGCTGACCTTTTACCCGCTAGAATGGCGGCAGATAACCATCGCACTCGATGACACCGTGGGCCCATTTTACTAGAGCATGAGCGTGAAACTATACCATGACCGCCGGACGGATACAATGAACAGAAATAGAATTATTGCCGCCGTGATACTCGCTTTTTTTGCAGTCATGCCGGTCATTTCCGCATGCGATACCCCGGAAAAGAAGAGTCCCTATCTGCTCATCACCGTCAATCTCGACGAGATGGCGCATCCGGTAAGCCAGGCGAACAAGCTTTATGCTGTTTTCTACGTCGGTGCGAACTGGAGCGCGCCATGGCTCATGATTCCCTCCTCTTCAATGTCGATCGTCACGCCCCGCCTGAACATCGGCAACCTGCCTTTTTATTTCGAGGTATGGTATGACGCCGACGGCGATGGTGCCCCGTCGGCCGGAGACCTCTTCCAGGGCTGGAACGGGGTCACTAACAGGGGTGCTCTCCTTGTGCCCGTCGCCTTGCCCCAAACCGATCTGATGCTTTTAAACATCGATCTGGAAGGCACGAATGGGACCTTCTAGGGGTTTCCCCGGGGTTCGCAATTGGCCGAAGGATGCATGCGCCGTATGATCCGGACAATCTGATTCAAAGGGGTTCTCATGATACGCGTTACCACAGATGAAAAAAGAAGGCTCAAGTCACGGGCCCATCATCTGAAACCGGTCGTCTATATCGGCCGTCACGGCATGAGCGATGGTGTGCTCGATGCGGTTGAGAAAGCCCTTGTCGATCATGAGCTCGTAAAGGTGAAGTTTAACGATTTCAAGGATGAGAAGGCGCGCCTGCTCGAAGAGATCGCCGAGAAGACCGGGTGCGCCACTATCGGGGTCATCGGGAATATCGCCATACTCTACCGGCCGAAAGAAGAAAAAAGAACCAGCGTAATTCCGAAATAGCTCACGCATTTTTCTTGACAATCATACTGAGCGAATAAAAGTAGCCGGGATACGTGCGCTCGCGACCCATTGGGTTGTGTGTAATCGAGACGCGCGAGGAGGTATTCCATGAAAAAATACAATGTCGTGATCCTCGGCGCCACCGGCGCGGTTGGAATTGAATTCAGAAAAATACTGCTGGAGAGGAACTTTCCGGTAGACTCGATAAAGTTCCTGGGCCTGACCACAGTGGGCAGGGAGTTTGATTTCGGCGGCCGTAAAGTGGTTTCGGAGGCGGTCGTGGACGGCTGTTTCAAGGACTCGAAGATAGCCCTTTTCTCCGCTGGCGGCGACATCAGCAAGAAGGTCGCGCGCCGGGCAGTGGAGGAGGGGTGCGTGGTGATCGACAATAGCTCGGCGTGGAGGATGGAACCTGATGTGCCCCTGGTGGTGCCCGAGGTCAACCCGGACGACGTGGACCGGCATACGGGAATCATCGCGAACCCCAACTGTTCCACCATACAGATGGTGGTGGCGCTCAAACCGATTCACGATGCGGCCAGGATAAAGCGGATCGTGGTCAGCACCTACCAGGCGGTATCGGGAACGGGCCTGAAGGCGATCGACGAGTGCATGAACCAGATGGGAGATATTGTCTCGGGCAGGGACGTGTCCCCACCGAAGGTCTATCCTTACAGGATAGCCTTTAATGCACTCCCGCAGATCGACGTGTTTCTCGACAACGGCTATACCAAGGAAGAGATGAAGATGGTGAATGAGACAAGGAAGATCATGGGGGACGATTCCATCGGGGTGACCGCCACCACGGTGCGTATCCCGGTTATCTACGGCCATTCAGAGTCGGTGAACATAGAGACCGAAAAGAAACTTTCAGTTTCCGAGGTGCGGGAACTCCTGAAAAACGCCCCCGGGGTGAAGGTCGTGGACGATCCCCAGAATAAGGAATACCCGATGCCTATTCACGCGGAAGGAAGGGATGAGGTTTTCGTGGGCCGCATCAGGGAGGACGAGTCCATCCGCAACGGGATCAACATGTGGGTCGTGTCCGACAATATCAGGAAAGGTGCGGCGCTTAATGCGATTCAAATAGCGGAACTCCTCATACGCAAGGGAATGGTCTGAAAAGTCGTGTGTCCACGTTTTTTGAAATACAGGGAAAACAATGGGCCCCCGGAGGAATAATTCGGGGGCTTTTTTTATGGATGCTTATGTTCTGGCATAGTGTGGCACCATTATATGACTCGAAAACGTCATTTTTCAAGGATAATGTAAAATTATTGCAAATATCCACGCAAATTCTAAATATTTATAATCATTTGTACGAAAATTATAATAGTATTAATTTCGATATTTTTATATCATGTAGTATGATTATAGTTACGCGTGATGTTCTTGAACAGGGGCGGCAATAATCAAAGAGGTGACAATGACAGGGCGTTATCCAGCGGTAGATACCCGAGTGCATGACAGTACGAAAATGATATGAAAAAAATAGTATGCTACTTTGATCCTTCAGTCAAAAAGATACTGGCCGAGAAAGTCACGGAGAGCGGTGAAAAGAAGATCGTCCTCTCGTCCACGCATAATTTCGTGTATCCATCGGAAATAATAGCGCGTGTAATCAACATCGATGATGAGGATCAGATACCCACCCGTCTTGATCCGGGATACGACTACTATCGCGTGCTCGATTTCCAGGTCATCAAGGCCGAAGCAGGTATATACTATGACGAATCGATCAACGCATACAAGGCAGCAGAGTATGGTTTCGTGGTGCTCGACAATCAGAAGCTGAGATGGCTGTCACCCCTTTCGGTCAGCAGGGACAAGCTTAAGGCCTACTATGCTATCTATCCGACCAAGTCAGGGAAAATTCCTTCGTATTCGGACATCGAGGAATCGATGCACCGGTACAAGATTCTCTCGCGCCTGGAAAAACGGCTTGTCGAGGAACAGCTCCAGGCGATCACTCTGGAAAACCCTAAATTTATGAGAATAATGGTGGCCCAGGGGAAGGAGCCGGTCAACGGCCATGACGAATATTATCTCCCGCTAATAAATTTCCAGAAAAAGGCCGGTGAAATCAAAGAGGACGGAAGTATTGATTTTAAGGAAGTCGGCTCGATTGTGGAGGTCAAGAAGGGGCAGGAAATACTGAAAAGAGTTCCCGGAGTAAAGGTTGTTGACGGTTACGATATTTATGGGGACAAGTCCTTCGCCAAGTTCGAGAGGACAGATGGTTTCAGCAAGGGCGACAATATCGAGCAGAGCGACAGGGACGAGAATATATTCGTGGCGTCAATCGATGGCTGTCTGGATGCTGACGGCAAAAAAGTATCCGTTCTGCCTATCGCCTATATTCATGGTGACGTGAACTATGACACGGGTAACATAGATTTCGACGGATCCGTCCATATAATGGGTTCGGTGCTCCCGGGGTTTAACGTGAAGGCGCGCGGCGATGTCATAGTGGAAAAGAATGTCGATGACGCCCTCGTCGAAGCCCAGGGTGACATTACGGTCAAAATGGGCGTGGTGGGGAAAGAAAACGCGATTCTGATAGCCGGCGGCAAAATTATGGCGAAGTATCTTCTCAATGCGAAGGTTGAGGCGGTCGGTGAAATCATGGTCGACGATTCGATCATCAATTGTGACGTTTTCTCCAATACGAGCGTGAGTGTGGTGGCGCGTCAGGGCAAGATAATCGGCGGGAAGACCACCGCACTGTACGAAATAATCGTCAACGTGTCAGGTTCCCCCAATGAAACCGAGACGCAACTTTCGGTGGGAAGAAACCTTTTTATAGAAAAGGAGCTCGCCGAAGTGCAGAAGGAAATCGCCATATGGAGAAAGGCGGTCGACGAATCGATGCGCAAGTTGAAGGTAGGCTTTGGTGAGGCTGTTTTCGAAAACCCCAAGGAGTACATTTCCAGGCTCCCCAACATGAAAAAGAAAAACTGCCTGCTCCTTCTCAAGGAATTGAGTGACCATAATGGTCAGTTGAAGACATATCTCGAACAGAGCCGGGAGATACAGGAGCGGTTGAAGCTCGAGCGTGAGCCCTGCATAATTGTAAAAAACAAGGCATACCCGGGGACCGTCATCAGCATAAAAAAGAGCATCAAGCGTCTGGACGGTCCCATTGATAACGTAAAGTATTACGAAGACCCGGAAGCCAAGATAATCCGCTTCAGCCCCGCGGTATGATGCCACGGCGCGGCACAATATGGGTGATCCCACCGAATTTAATTTGACAAACTTCCGTGTTGTAACTAAATGTCCCTACGATTTCTCGAAAAACAATGGCCTTTGAGTTTTTGGGGGTCGACCTTGCGAAATGAAACCGCAGGGCGGGGTGTTTTTTAAGATGTGTGCCCTGGAAATGGAACTTTCCCCGTATCGAATTTACAGAGCGGGTTATATGCGCAATGATGAAGATATCAATTTTTCATGACAATGCGTCAAAAACTGGAGGTTGCACATGATTACCGATTTTGGAACCGTCAATCTTGCCCTTATTGGGGAACCTCGGCCCCTGGGAGCTCGCATTGGTTTTTCTGATCGTGCTTGTTGTGTTCGGCGCGAACAAGCTCCCAAAAATCGCGAAAGACCTCGGGAGCGGAATCCGGGAATTCAAAAAATCTATTTCCGGCGAGAGTAACGAAAAAGAGGATGATTCGAAAAAAGACTGATAGAACATGTCCCTTCCCCGATCAACGACGCTTCAACGAGCTATTCGCTCAATGCCGCCGTTTCATGATATGATGCATGACACGGGTTATCTGCCGTGGAATAATACGCGAAGTGTCCGGCGTTTAGACGGGCACGGTGCGTCTGGGATTGCGGGGATCCGGTGAAAGGCCGATCATATTCAGAAACGGCCTTTCGGGAAGTAGATGAGAGGATTCGATTCCATGTAATGCCCCTAAATCGGAGGAGTACGAATCATGAGACCCTACAAAGTTGACCAGACCGGGGAGCGGATTCTCGAGATAATCCATGAAAATGCCAAGACGAGTCATGACGACATCGCCAGGCAGGCGGATATACCCGCCAATGAAGTAACAAAGCTGATACAGAGATTCGAGAAGGATAATATTATTCTCGGGTATCACGCCGATATCAACTGGCAGCGGATACACCTCAACGAAGTCAAGGCCCTCATCGAGGTAAAGGTCAAGCCTGAACGCAAGGTCGGATTCGATTCCGTGGCAGAGTCGATTTATCGCTTCCCGGAGGTCAGCTCCGTATACCTGATGTCGGGTGGATACGATCTTCTTGTTCAGGTGGTGGGCGAAAACCTTCGCGAGGTCGCGCAGTTTGTATCAGAAAAGCTTGCCACGCTGAGCGGAGTTCAGTCTACGGTATCACACTTCCTGTTGAAAAAATACAAGGAAAACGGGGTCATCCTCGTTGACCAGCATGAATCAAAACGCCTGCCCGTAACCCTCTAGCCGCCTTTTTGATCGCCGCCGAAACACCCGGCAGGGGATACGGTTTCGCGTTCAAAAGGATACGGACATGTGCGCATTGCCCCCATGAATCCCGTTACACAGGTGTATAAAAAACTTCTCGCCTTCCACGGCCCCCAGGGCTGGTGGCCCATCGTTGATACTGTCGAACAGACGGGTGTATATCACCTGCAGGCCCCCAGAAACGGGGCCGAGATGTTCGAAATCTGTGTCGGTGCGATTATGACCCAGAGCGTTGCGTGGAAAAATGCCGAACGGGCGCTGGCGAGGCTGAAGGAAAAGAAGGCTCTGCAACCGGACAAGATTCTCAGGATGAAGCCCGCACGCCTTGCGGAAATGATTCGGCCCGCCGGTTATTATAATCAAAAGTCAAAGAAGATCGGATCCTTCACGGAATGGTATCGTCGTTACGGATTCGATCATGAGGCCCTTCAGGGAAGGGATCTGCATGAACTCAGGCAGGAACTGCTTTCCGTATCCGGTATCGGTCCTGAGACGGCCGATTCAATCCTCCTCTACGCATTGAAGATGAAGACTTTTGTTATCGATTCCTACACGAAAAGAATTTTTACCAGATTGGGAATACTCTCGGGTAGCGAGAGTTACGAGGGCATCCAGGCACTTTTCCACCGGGACTTCATTGGATCGACGGAAGATTTTAACGAGTACCACGCCCTCATCGTGGCCCATGGAAAGGATCCATGCGCGAAGAAACCCGTCTGTTCATCCTGCTGCCTGGGTGATATCTGTGCCCGGAATCTCTGAGTTGTCGCATGTGCGCCGTCAAATCGATTTAGTCCTTGACGGAGACTAACGGAAGGGTATACTGCAATCATCCAAGGAGCATGCATGGGCGGAAATATTTTAACAGGCATGAAGGAATGGAAGGCGCTGCGCGCGCACCATGATGAATTGAAGGGCATGACGCTCAAGGGGCTCTTCAATTCAGATCCTGAAAGGGCTGCCGCATTTACACTTTACGAGTGCGGCATCCACTTCGACTATTCGAAAAACAGGGTCACCGGAAGGACCATGGGGCTCCTGTTCGATCTGGCTGTAGCCTGTGGCCTCACACGTGAGATCGAGCGAATGTTCGGCGGTGAGAAGATCAATGCAACGGAGGGCAGGGCCGTCCTTCATGTGGCCCTGCGCAACATCGGCGGCAGTCCCATGACGGCTGACGGTACTGACGTCATGCCCGCTGTGGGCGCCGTTCTGACGAAGATGCACGGATTCTCAGATCGGGTGCGCAGTGGGGAATGGAAGGGCCATACCGGGCTGCCGGTGAAGAACATCGTCAATATCGGGATAGGTGGCTCGGACCTTGGCCCCTCAATGGCAACCGGGGCCTTGGGGTATTACTCTAAGCGGGAACTACGGTCATATTTCGTATCGAACGTCGATGGAACCCATATCATGGAGACCCTCCGCGGTCTGAGACCGGACGAGACCCTTTTCATAATAGCGTCAAAGACCTTTACCACCCAGGAAACCATGACAAACGCGGCCACGGCCCGGAAATGGATCATTGACGCCCTCGGGACAGAGGACGCGATTCGCAGCCATTTCGTAGCAGTTTCGACCAACTCCGCAGAGGTGTCTGAATTCGGAATCGACAGTGAAAACATGTTCGAGTTCTGGGACTGGGTGGGAGGCAGGTACTCACTCGCGTCTGCGATAGGCCTTTCACTGATGATTGCCATTGGTTACGAACACTTTCTTGAAATGCTGCGTGGGATGCATGAGATGGACATGCATTTTCTAAGCGCTCCCTTCGAGAGAAATATACCGATCATCATGGCCCTCCTCGGGGTCTGGTACAACAATTTTTTCGGTGCGGAAACCTGCGCGGTTCTGCCTTATGACCAGTACCTGGCCCGTTTTCCCGCCTACCTTCAGCAGGCCGACATGGAATCCAACGGGAAAAGTGTCGATCGCGAGGGGAAAAGGGTTGCCTACCCGACGGGCCCCATTATCTGGGGAGAACCTGGTACAAACGGGCAGCATGCCTTTTATCAACTGATTCATCAGGGGACCAGGCTGATCCCTGTCGATTTCATAGGCTTTGCGCGCCCACTGTGGGAAACGGGCGATCACCACCGCAAGCTCACGGCGAACCTCTTCGCGCAGGCCGCGGCCCTCGCCTTCGGAAAGGGAGAGGAAGAGCTTCGCGACCAGGGTGTTCCCCGATTCGCTGATCCCCTTCCGTGTCTTTGAGGGGAACCGGCCATCCAATGTTATATTCGCGGACAGGCTGACTCCCTCGATGCTGGGAAAGCTTATAGCCCTCTACGAGCATAAAATTTTCACGCAGGGCGTCATCTGGAATATCTATTCATTCGACCAGTGGGGTGTCGAACTGGGAAAGGTCCTGGCGAGCCGGATACTCCCCGAACTCGACCCCGCCCGTGACCCCTCGTGCAATCACGATTCTTCCACGAATGCACTGATACGCCGTTACCGGGAGTGGCTATGAGCCAGCCGAGTTTTCAATTGGGCGGTGTCGACGATGAAAGGGAACCAGGTCTGGAGAAAGACCGTTCATGGATGCGGCAGTTAGAAATGCTAACCGCCGAAGCAAATACCATCCGTGAAAAGGACAAGGTGCTCATCAAGGGTCTCTTCCAGAGTTTTTACGGGAAGAAACTTGACGTGGGAATCGGATTCGAGCGCGCCTACGGATCGATCCTCTCAGGGGATCATTTCGAACTGATCAAGCTCCCTGACGGTAACTACTTGTTCGTCTTCGCGGACATAAGCGGGCATGGCCTGCCCGCCTATACCACATTGGTGCGTCTGCGATCGGCGATTACCATGTCCGTTGGTGAGGCGAAACGGATCCACGACCGTGCGGGAACAGTAAACACTGATTTTCTTGTAAAAGATATCAGCGCGAAATTTACCGATATCATGGAGGAGGCGAATTCCCATGACTTCGCCACCGTCCTCTTCACGTTCATTTATAATGATGGAGACAAATATCATCTTCGCTTTTACAATCGCAGTATGCTTTTCCCCATCATCATGCGCAAATACCAAAAACGCGTGGTGGGCATGTACGACCTCAACAATTATGAAAAGGGCTGGATACCCAGAAAGGGATATCTCATGAGCGGGGACGTGAGGATTCTCACAGGGGAACAGTATCTGACAACGCCGCCCTGCGAATTCACCCTCTATGAGGGAGATTCAATACTCTATTTCAGCGACGGTATCGTGGAAGCGTACAACAAGGAACTTCACACTGACGATTTCGGGGTGGAACGTATAAAACGGGTGCTCATGGATAACGTAAACCTGATGCCGCAGTTCATTGTCCAGGAACTCTTTGCGTCGGTATATAAGTACCTGGGAAGCCCGATGCATCAGAAAGACGACATGACAGCCGTTCTTATTGATTTCCCGCCGGTCCGATAATTAACTCTTGACAGGTTCATGCGGCTCAACTACGAACCAACCGTCACCGGCCGTGTGATGCGTTATGACAGGCGATTCATTGCGGCGAAGGTGTGTGACGCCGGTTATCGCTTCCGGCTCCCGATAAGAATCATGAGGGAGGCCCCATGCAAAATATATTGAAGAGAATCGAGAAGCTTGCCCTGCTGAACGACTACCTCACTCCGGAAATTATCCGTGAAAAAGATGTCAAACCCGGGCTCAGGAACCCCGACGGATCGGGAGTTGTCGTGGGGATTACCTCCAAGGGAAGGGTCGAAGGCTATCAACGAATTCCGGCCGAGGACAGGAAAAACGCGTGGAAGATCACGCCGGTCCATGGGAAGCTCTTCTATTGCGGGTATGATATCGCAAAGATCACGGCGGCCCACGAGGAACGGGGGAGTTTCGGTTTTGAGGAGACGGCATACCTCCTGCTGACAGGTGCGCTTCCCCGACGATCCGACCTGAACAGTTTCATGAAGGAGTTGGCCAGGCGCCGTCCCCTCTCACGATCCGAGCGGCAGATCATCATGAGCGATGTTCAGAACGATAATCAGATGTACGCGCTCCATAGCGTGATTTCCCACCTGAGCCGATGCGACGAGCAGGCTGATTCGACCAACATCGACGTCGTCTGCCGGCAGAGCATTAACCTGATCGCTAAATTCCCTACAATAGTTGCGGCGAATTACAACGTATTGCGTTTCGCAAAGGGGGCCGATCTCCGCTTGCTTCGGCCAAGACCGGATCTCACCGCAGCTGAAAATTTTCTCTATATGATCAGTGGCCAGGTTCCTGACGCAGAAGATGCCCATATCTTCGACATCGCCCTCATACTCCACGCCGAGCACGGCGGCGGCAACAATTCCACCTTCACCGTACGCTCGGTATCGTCGAGCGGTGCCAACACCTACATGGCGATCGCCGCTGGCATCGCCTCCCTGTCGGGTCATCTCCATGGAGGCGCAAACGAATCGGTAAAGATCATGATGAAGGACCTGAAGAAGCGTGTCCGGGACTGGGGAAGCGAGCGGCAGCTGAAGGCATATCTGACACGATTGCTTGACCGCAAGGAGGGTGATGGAAGCGGAAAAATATACGGGTTCGGGCACGCGGTGTATACTTTATCCGACCCGCGCGCGATCATACTCAGGAACTACGCACGGAAGCTCGCTGAAAAAAGTGACGCACGAGACGAGTTCGGTCTCTATGAAAAGGTCGAGGAAATCGCATCGAAACTGCTGGCGGCACGGAACGAGCGGGTAATGAGCGCCAATGTCGATTACTACTCGGGGTTCGTGTATGAGATGCTTGGCATACCGCGGGAGCTCTACACGCCCGTTTTTGCCATGGCGCGCGTGGTAGGATGGTGCGCCCACCGGATCGAACAGCTTATGGAGGGTAAAATCATCCGGCCAGCGTATATCCAGGTGAGTACCGACGAGAAGGATTACGTTGATCTGAAAAGAAGAAAATAACGGGCCTTCATTTTCCCAGGATGCGGCGGTAGTATTCCTCCTGGTGTTGCTTTGCCCTTAACACGACGTCCCTGTATCTCTTCGTGATTTCCGGGTGTGTTGAGGCGATATTGATGCGCTCTTTGGGATCATTCCGAAGATCGTAAAGCTCCTCCATCATGTCTTTCATGCGGCAGATATATTTCCACCTTCCATCCGCCACACCGAGAAAATCGTCCTTCCATGATGTATGGAGAAGGGCAAACTGGTTCCTCCGGGGCGCCAGTATCGGCAGCCCTTCCTGTCTGGCGTCCCGGGGAATCTCGAGAAGATCGAGAATCGTCGGGAGTAAGTCGATGTGCCTCGTTATTCCCTCGTAGCCGATCGGATCCGGGAAGATCCTTCTGTTGTAGATCATAAAGGGCACATGGACGTTTTCATTATACAGAAACAGGGGATGGTTGTAATTCATCCGGTGCTGATAAAACGCCTCGCCATGGTCCGCGAAGAGAAAGAGGAGGGTGTCGTCCATAACTCCGCGGCGTTCGAGTTCGTCGACCAGCATGCCGAGGGAAGCGTCCGCGTAATGGAGGGAGTTGAGATAGTTGTGCCAGTTTCTCTTTTTGTAATCGGCACCCTCGGGAAGTGAGCCGGTTATGCGAAACTCATCGCCCGGTATGGCGTAGGGGTGATGGGGGTTCACGGGCATCAGGACCAGGAAGAAGGGCCCGTCCCTTTTTTCGAGTATGAAATCCAGGGAAGGACGTATCATGGCGCGCTCATCTACACCCCAGCCAACCTGCATGTTGTAGGGTGGGACCTTGATGAGCTGGTTATAGTCGAGTATCCGGTCGAATTTCCTGTTTTTCAGGAAGCGGTTCTGCCCCGAGTATCCGAGTCCGCCTGTATGAATTAGGCAGGTGCGATATCCATGCGTCTTCAGCAGTTCAGGCATGGTGTGGAGGGGTATGTCGGGATGTTTCTGTATCGCCATATCCTTCGAATAGAGCCCGTAAGCTGAAGTGAATACCGAGAGGAGTGCGTTGGCCGAGAGGGGATAATTACAATAATGATTTTTGAAAAAAAGGCTGTTCCGCTCGAGCCTGTGCCATGAGGGGACCACGGGACGCCCCTTGACCTCTATGTCGTAATACATGGCGGGCATGGACTCGAAAAAATAGAGTATAATATTGTAGCGTTTGTTTCGCGGTACGACTTCCAGCCTTGCCTGACGCCGGGGAGATGCGATAGAATCGGTGTTGTAACGCCATGAAAAGGCACCAGGACGTGTGGGGCTTTGATCAATACCCGAGGGGGTGGAGGTCGAGAAGAGATTCAAAAACGGGTTCATGGAGAACTCGTGAAGCATGGAGAGGAGGGTCGGCGCCTCATCCTTGCTGCGTCCTTCAACGAAGGAGCCAGGAACCGTCGAGTCCGTCAACAGGGCCGCGATGAGGAAGGGAAGAATCATAGCCGGGGGGGACGCCCTCATGAGCCTGATACGGATGGGTGCGGTGATTGTACGAAAAACCCTTGAAATGGTTTCAGGGGATGGCAGATAATAGAGCGTGAGGTTCATCCCCGCTGCCATGACAAAGAGGAGTAAGGAAAGAATGTAAAATTCAGCTGAAAATTCGGAGAGGGCGGAACCGGCGATATTGCCGAGGTCGGTGAAATGCTCCCTTCCCGCGTAAGATTTCTGAAAAGTGGTTTCATAGATCCTGATAAACTGAAGAGCGAAAAGCATGAATAAAACGAAAATGCTTTGCAAAAGGGAGAGGATGGCGCATGCGGTCCGGTGAGCATCGCCAATGGCCATGATGATAATGAGAAGCGCCATGAGAAGAGCGGCGATGGTGATGCTGTCATAGTGGAGGGAAAGGGCGCAATAATCGAGAAATCCTGGAACTACTTCGGGATAGAGCGAGTCGATCTGGCGGTAGGCCCTTATCCGGTAGAGGGCGTGAATAAACAGGGCGAAGAGTCCATTCGCGATAAAAAAACGGAGAGCCCTATCATAGCGGGCCGTGATATGTCGTAGAATGTTCTGTATCATTTCAGTTTTTCGGTCGTTTTTCCGGGAGTCCATTGCGTACCGGTGATGAGACCGATGGGTACAGAAAACGTGGGGGTATCGTCGCGGTCAAGCATTTTGCCTTGCGGGAAAGGAATAACAGGGGTCCAGCCCCTGCACCAACCCGGCACGGCTCTCACGTTTCGATCAGCAAGCGTAGCGTGGATCGGTTCGGAGGCTTACCGGTGGCGACGGGGTAGTGCATCACTTGAAGGCGTAGATCACCATGGAGCTGGTGGCCGCGAAATCACCGAGTCTGAGTTTGCTGAGCCAGTGATAGAGGGAGATTCGCGCCCATGCCCGGTAATCAAGGAGGCCCCGGAAGCTCCCCCGGGATTTTTTAAGCTTCGGCAGGAGCCCGAATTCCACCGGGTGAAAGACCTTCACCCTTTTAAACCCGCAATTGAGAAGCGCTGCCGTAAGGTTCCTTTTCGTGAAATAGGAGAGGTGACCGGGCATGAAGTATGCATAGCGATCACCCTGAATCCTTGCCTGCAGGCCAGCCATGTTCGCCGTCTGAATGACAATAACGCCATTTTTTTTCAGGAGCAAGAAGCACTCGCGGAGGGAGATAATCGGATCGGGAAGGTGCTCCAGCAGCTCTATCATGGTGATTGCTGAAAAATGATCGTGGGGAAAGAGATGGTCGTCGAGGGTCCCGATATGGATTGCATCTCCGAATTCGATTCTGGCCTGACTCCCCGAATATGCCGAGAGTTCGATGCCATGGGGTGTGAAATGTCTACTGGCGGCCCTCAGGAGGCCGCCGAAGGCAGAGCCTACGTCGAGGATGGCGCCCCTTTCGGCATATCGGCACAGTACCGCGATCCTCCGGTTCCATACATGGAGGGCATGGCGCTCCGATTCCCTCTCGTCATGATAAGAATAGTCCGCCTTTCCCGTGTAATAGGCTTCTGCATATAGCCTTTCAATATCTGCGCGGGAGGGACGTGGATTTTTGAACATGAAACCGCATTCCTCACAACCGTCGATGCGGAAGGGGGGGGTATATCGCGTTATCTCATGGCGACGCCTGATGCGGCGGCCGCCGCAAAGGGGGCAGCATGCAAGCAATGTGTCGCCCGTGGTGGAATTATCGTTCATCGTTGAATTGAGGCCCCTTTTGTCTGCTTCCGGGCGTGAATTATCCAGTGGGATATTCGCGCGGCGGTGTCGCCGATGAGGGTTCTTTCCATCAGTCCGTAACGAAAATAGCCGAAAATTGAAAAAGCTACCTTCAATTCATCCTCATCAAAGAACGAAGCGATCGATCCCCGCAAGTCGTTGATGTCGGTGCGCCAGGTGTCATTTCCAAGGTGGATTCCCTTTTTCAGAAAAGTGTCCCTCGAGGATCGCAGTGTCGCGAAGAGGTGGCCACCGACGACAAGGGTTCTCGATATTTCCGAAAGCATGATGGGAAGATCATCCTTGGCGGCATAGTGGAGGGAGCCCCAGGCGACGGCTATATCCGCGCTTTCGTCCCTGAAGGGAAGCCGCGTGTTCTCACCCTGAATCAGCCTGGCTGATGAACTGCCGCATGAGAGGGCAAGGGCGTTATAGCTCGAATCGAGTCCTGCAATGAGAGGAACACCCAAATCTTCGAGGAGCCGCAGGTGTCTTCCGCTACCGCATCCAAGGTCAATGGCCAGGAGCGGATGGTTGGACCCTGCCGGAAGAAGGTTTTTCCTGAGCAGTCGTACAAGGTTTTCATCGGGATACCGCAGTTCCGCTCGTTCCCTCGTATAGTGTTTTTCCCAGGATGTTTGTTCCACGGGTCACTTTATCCGTATGTTGAAATTTTCGGCGGCTATGCCGGCAAGCTCTATTGCCTCGTCAAGGGTGTGTGCGGTCACAACGACGACCCCGATACGATCGTGATTTGTCGACGGTTCGCGTATTTCAGCGCCGATTTCCTTGAATATCCTCGAGAAAATGATGCCCTTGACCTTTCGTGGCCCTTCCGGATTGCACGATGCGAGGACGCCTGGTTCACCGGTGATATATTTGACTACTACCGGCTTGTGGCGGACCATGGCGGGGGGGGTGAATTCTTGTCCCGACATCGATCGAATCGATTCTCTTATGATGCTATACCCCGCGCTTGCGGGTATCAGTACATCCGGTATGAATTCGCCACCGAATTCGGGTACCGCTTCGATAACGCACGGAGCGTCATTCCCGTTGATTACGCACTCCATGATGAGGGGGGAGGATACGATGCCGGAGGCATCGGCGATCATTTGGCCGATTCGCCTGATGTCATCCGCAAGATGGAGATGCCGTGAGGGCGTGGTGTGCATGAGGTCGACGAAAAATGGAGGATGGGACGTGATTTTATCGGTTATCTCCACGAGATGATACCTGCCTTCATGTATCAATCCCGCCGCGATTATTTCATCTCCCGGTATGAACTTTTCGATTAATATATCCTCGCCAGCGGAGGCTCGTGCCGTGACATGCCTTATGAATTCGTCCGGCCCGTCCACGCGACGCACATTCATTTTTGCGTGACCAATATTCGGCTTGATTATAACAGGGAAGGCGCTTTCAGGAATGGCAAGGCCCCCCGCCCTGATGGCCGCCGCAACGATCGGGGGGGTCGGTATGGAATGTTTACGTAAAAGTGCCTTCATCTTTCTTTTATTGAGGAAGAGGATACCTGCCGATGTTGGAAGGTAGGGCAGTTTGAACTTATCGGCCAGATAGGCGGTTGTGAGTATGGCGGTTCCATAGGACTTTGTCATGACGCCGTGAATACCGCCGTCGACAAGGAGCTCGAGGAGCTTGGTGTATATAGCGACATGGTTATCAATCGATTCCTGGATTTTCAGGTCGCAATGACAAAAGCCGGGTGCCGATGCATTGTTGTCGACCCCGATCACCTGGAAACCGAGATTTTTTGCCTCCCTGATAAGAGGTATCTGGTTGAGACCGGCGCCGACGGATACGAAAAATTTCAACGGCTGATTTTTCTGTTTTCGGAAAAACATAATTAAATCTCCGACCTCAGTAGAGGGGCGTCAACCAGAATATGGACTAAACGAAACAAAAAGGACTGAAACCACGGATAGTGATGTTGTTTTGCTTCAAATAAATACCGGCAAAGGGGAGCCGCTTTTCGCAATTGACCGGGGATGGGGACCGTCACCGGCATCAGGGCGCCGGACGAAGGCGGAAACCTCCGATCTTATGACCGGAGGGATGAATCGAATGGAGTGGATCTTATTCAACTGGAAGGAGTATGTAAAACATATATATAAAAAATAATATATAATAATTATAATATCCATGTCTCGATGATGATAGGCGGGGGAGATCAGGCGGTCATTATAGCGTATTTTTTATACAGGGGCGAGAAAAAATCGTTTTATTTATCATTGGCATGCTATAATAATGTATATTAGTGTCATAGGATTGGCAGGATATTAATAATCCGATGAAGACAGGGGCGTTGCGGAAAGGCATGGCAGGGAATCATGCTCACCTTTCATCGCGAGGTCAAAAGTACCGAATGGATAAATCATGATATACGGATACAAGGAATATGTACTGTGAACGATGCAAAAAACTAGAGGCAACGATTCACCTTACGGAAATAATCAAGGATGTAAAGTCGGAGCTTCATCTCTGTGAAAATTGCGCACGCGACATCGGCCTTAACTCCAAGCTGTCAAATTTTTCACTTTCAATACCGGAAATGCTCTCATTTCTTGATATCAACGAAATGGAGGATTATCCTGACGGGGCTGCATGCGCGTCCTGCGGAGTGACATTTATGGATTACAGCAGGGAAGGAAGGCTCGGGTGCCCTGATTGCTACGATTCTCTGGGGCATTCCCTTGTATCGGTCATCGCCGGGTATCACGGAGCGACAATGCATACGGGAAAACATCCAGATAATCGCGATACTACCAGTCCCGGAGCCGCAACGGGCACTACGCGCGCCATCAGCCTGAAGAAAACGTCGGAGGAGTACCGGCGCATGCTGGAGGGGGCAGTTATCGAAGAGCGCTACGAGGAGGCAGCCGTATTACGCGATCGGATACGGGACCTGGAATCCCGAGATAAAAGGAAAGGGTAACGATTTGTACGAAGAAGTACTACAGCAGTCTGCTTTCTGGACAGCGACGGGACCATTTACTCATGTCGTGCTTTCGACCAGGGTCAGGCTCGCCAGGAACATGCAGTCGGTCCCGTTTCCGAACAGGCTCCTGAGTGACGAGTTTTACCCGATTCGCGAGGCAATCGAGCGATTCGCCGCAGAATCTGAATTCAGGGACGGGCTCAGCATCATCGAGTTGAGTCGCATACATGAGAATGAAAAACGATTTCTCAGGGAACGGAATGTCATCACGCATGAAATGGAGGGCTCAGAAAACAGCCTGGTTGCGGTTGGGCATCATGATGATTTCATCATTCTCATCAACGAGGAGGACCATTTCCGGATCCAGGTCATACGGCCGGGCCTGCAATTGTCGGAAGCCTACAAGGCCGCTGACAGGATCGACACCGAGCTGAACCGCTTCGTTAACTACGCATTTTCCGATGAGCTTGGCTACCTGACTTCCTGCACCTCCAACATCGGCACAGGTCTGAGGGTTTCAGCACTGCTTCACCTCCCGGTATTGACCATGAAGGACAGGATCCGGGAACTGATACCTGCCGAAAAGAAAAACCTGATAGAGATAAAGGGGACCGTCGGAAAATCGAACAGACCCATTGGCGATATCTACCAGCTCTCCAATCGCGTTTCTCTCGGTCTTTCGGAGGTTGATATCATCGAGATCGTCGACGAGCTTCTCGCAAGGGTGATCGATCGCGAAGACACGCTTCGGGATGAGCTGTTTTCCGCGAGTCGTCTCGAGGTGGAGGATCTCGTGGGTCGTTCCTTCGGCATCCTGTCCTGTGCACGACGCCTGAGCTACGTCGAATCGATGGATCACCTTTCACGCATCCGGCTTGGTATCATACTCGCAGTAATAAAAAACCTTGAAATTAAAGCGGTCAATGACCTTATGGTAAACGCCCAGTGGGCCCACCTGCAGCGCCATTACGGCCTGCTTTTCACCAGCACCGCGGAATGCGACGAGTATCGCGCGGAATATATACGGAATAACCTGAGGAATACCGGAGTAGGATGATGTTCGAGTTTACAAAACGTTCGAAAAAAGTTCTGGAGATAATGGCCCAGACCGAGGGCAAGAGGCTCAATTCCGAGCTGCTTGAACCGGACCATATAATGATAGCCCTTCTCAAAGATGAGGAATCGGTGGCTGCCCGTATTATGAAGAATCTGGGCATCGACTTCGAGCGGTTCATACAGGAGATTGAGCTTTCCGCCAGACGGGATCGCGCCACGATCATACTCGGGAAGGTGCCCCTCGGTGTTGAGTACAGGAAGATTATCGAGATGTCGAAGGAGGAGGCGCGCAAGCTGAGAAATTCCTATATCGGCACGGAACATCTGCTTCTGGCGATTTTCAGGGAGGGCTCATGCGCGGGCCTCGACACACTGCTCCGGGCGGGCATCGATTACGGGGTGATAAGAAACGAGATACTCCGCGTCCTTGGCGTGAAGGTCAACGGCGAAAAACAGGCGAAGGTGAAGGTGGCGAAGCAGCCCGCCCTGGAGGAGTTCGCCAGAGATCTCACCAGCATGGCGGTAGAGAATCTCCTCGACCCGGTGATAGGCCGAGAGGATGAGATTGCCCGGATGATACGCATACTGTCGCGAAAGCGGAAGAATAATCCGATTCTCATTGGCGAGGCCGGAGTGGGGAAGACCGCAATTGTCGAGGGCCTTGCCCAGAGGATTGTGAAGAAGGAGGTACCGGAACCCCTCCATAACAAGCGGGTGCTTTCCCTCGACATGGCTTCCATCGTGGCAGGGACAAAGTATCGCGGCGAGTTTGAAGAGCGGCTCAAGCGCGTGGTCAAGGAGATAGTCGACGAAACGGGCATTATTATTTTCATCGACGAGGTGCATACCCTGATAGGCGCGGGGGCCGCAGAGGGTGCCATAGATGCAGCGAACATTCTGAAGCCGGCCCTCGCCCGCGGTGAACTTCAGTGCATCGGCGCGACCACGCTCAACGAGTACAGGATGTATGTGGAGAAGGATACAGCCCTCGTGCGGCGCTTCCAGTCGATTCTGGTCGAAGAGCCGGACGTGCATGACACCATCGAGATACTGATCGGACTGAAGGAGCGCTTCGAGGGCCACCACAAGGTGAGGTTCCTTGACGAATCGCTCGTCAGGGCGGTGGTAATGGCTGACCGGTACATAAAAGACCGGTGCCTGCCGGACAAGGCCATCGACATTATAGACGAGGCGGGCGCCATGGCGCGCCTTGAGAATTACGACATGCCGGTGGATATCATCACCCTGGAGGCGGAAATCGACTCCCTGATCACGAAAAAAAACGAACTCGTGCTGGCTCAGGAATATGAACAGGCCGCCGCTATACGCGATCTTATCAATGAAAAAAGGGAGTCGCTTTCCGTAAAACTCGAGAGCTGGCATGACAAGAGGGACGAATACGAGATCCTCGTCACCCCGGACCAGATAGCCCTTATCGTTTCCGAGAGCACGGGCATCCCGGTAAAAAGCATAGAGGAATCCGAATCCGAAAAGCTGATACGGATGGAAGAGGAGCTTCACCGCCGTATTGTGGGCCAGGACAACGCGATACGGGCCGTGAGCCGTTCCATTCGGAGGTCCAGGATAGGACTTGGTAGCAGCAGCCGTCCGATGGGGGCCTTCATGTTCCTTGGGCCAACAGGAGTCGGGAAAACGGAACTTGCCAAGGCTCTTGCGGAATTTCTCTTTGGAGACGAGCGGAATCTGATCAGGGTGGATATGTCGGAATATATGGAAAAGCATTCTGTGGCCCGTCTTATCGGTGCGCCCCCCGGATATATTGGTTACGAAGAAGGCGGCCAGCTTACGGAACGGATACGAAGACGACCTTATTCGGTGATCCTTCTTGATGAGATTGAAAAGGCCCATTTTGACGTGTTCAACATCCTTCTCCAGGTGTTCGAGGAGGGTGAGCTTACCGACGGTTCAGGATCTACCGTGAGCTTTCGCGATGCCATCGTGATAATGACTTCCAACATAGGGAACCGCGAATATCAGAAAATTGGGAAGATGGGTTTCGGTGGGGAGGAGACGCGCGATGACGGTACACGTGAAAAGGTGACTGACGAGATGAAGCGACTCTTCAGTCCTGAATTTTTAAACAGGATCGACGAGGTGGTCTATTTTCACCGATTGGACCGAGGCCACCTCGGGAAGATCGTCGAGATGATGCTCGACGGCATCAACCGAAAACTACTGGCAAGAAAAATTCGACTTGAGTTTTCAGCCGGCGTTAAAAAGTATCTCGTCGAAAAAGGTTTTGATGATAATTCAGGCGCACGGAACATGAGAAGAATCATACAGAATGAGATTGAGGACAGCCTTGCGGACGAGGTGCTGAAAGGCAAGATGCATGATTCTGTCACCCTGAAGGTGTTGCTCAGAGGAAAGACGATTCATTTCAAGCCCGTTGCGGAAAACGTCCGGGCCACCGAAGACGACACTGTGCCCGTGCCGGAGGCCGTCGGGAGCGCAGCAGTTGAAGTCAAAGGCGGGTGACAGGTGGGTTCTACAATAGCGGAAAAGATTTTCGATGCACACCGTATCGACAGCCCCTCTGCGGGGATTCATGTCCTGTCAATCGACGCTGTATTCTGCCATGAGGTCACCACGCCGATAGCCATTATGGATCTCATTGCGAAGGGAAAGGACCGGGTCTACGATCCGGACAGGATCAAGGCGGTCATCGATCACGTATCTCCCGCCAAGGACACCAATACGGCCCTTCAGGGGAAAGTGCTTCGCGATTGGGCCAGGCGACACGGTATTCGGGATTTTTTCGACATCGGGCGCAATGGCGTATGTCACGCCCTCTTCCCTGAAAGGGGTTTCGTCAGGCCCGGATATACGATCATCATGGGAGATTCCCATACCTGCACCCACGGCGCCTTTGGCGCATTTGGCGCGGGTGTGGGCACCACCGACCTCGAGGTCGCCATATTGAAGGGCGTATGCGCCTTTAACACACCGCGCACAATGAAGATCGAAATTACCGGGAACCTTCCCGAAGGCGTCTACGCCAAGGACATAATTCTCTCGATCATCGCAAAAATTGGCGTCAATGGCGCGACCAACATGATAATCGAGTTCGGCGGACCCGTTGTCGTCGGGATGACCATGGAGTCGAGAATGACCATATGCAACATGGCGGTCGAGGCGGGCGCCACAAGTGGCATTTGCACTCCGGACATGACCACCGTGGAGTATCTCTGGGATTTCATCAAAAAGAATTTCCCCACTCGAGAAGACGCATTGAAGGATTACTCGCGCTGGTCCTCAGATCCGGACGCGCACTACGAGCAAACCCTCAACCACGACGTGTCGGACCTTGAGCCACTGGTGACCTTCGGATACCGGCCGGACCAGGTGAAACCGGTGCGTGAGATGAATGGAACGCCCGTGGATCAGGTCTATATCGGTTCATGCACAAATGGCCGAATGGAAGACCTGAGGATTGCGGCGAAGGTTCTTGAAGGAAAAACAATAAGCGATAGGGTCAGGGGCATAGTATCTCCGGCGACCCCGGCGATATACCAGTCCGCCCTGAGCGAGGGAATACTGAAGATATTCATGGATGCGGGCTTCTGCGTCACCAACCCGACATGCGGGGCCTGCCTTGGAATGAGCAATGGCGTTCTCGCCCCTGGCGAGTCGTGTGCGGCCACCACCAACAGGAATTTCCAGGGGAGGATGGGGGAGGGCGGCATGGTCCATCTGATGAGTCCTGCGACAGCAGCCGCATCGGCGATAGCCGGCGAGATTAGGAATTCCGAACTATACAGGGGACGGACCCCGCAATGAAAAGCTTTGAAGGAAAGGTGTTATTCTTGGACAGGTCGGATATCAATACCGACGAAATTATACCTGCCAGGTATCTTACCGAAATGACGAAAGAAGCCCTCCGGCCCTATGCCCTGGAAGGGCTGAAATTCGACGGGTTCGATCCGGGGAAGGACCTTGCGGGAAAGAGCGTCATCGTGACCCGCTCCAATTTCGGTTGCGGCTCCTCCAGAGAACATGCGCCCTGGGCCCTCGAAGCCAACGGATTCCAGCTTGTGATCGCCGAGAGCTTCGCCCGGATCTTTCGCCAGAATATGTACAACTGCGGCATGATGGCTGTCGAGCTCCCGCCCGGTGTCATCGACCTGTTATTCAGGCTCGGGAAGGGAAGGGACGTATCGATTATAGCCGATCTCAAGGCCTCCAGGTTCGTCGTCAAGGCGAACGGGGAGGAAGAGAGGATCGATTTCAGCATCTCCGACTTCGATCGCAGGCTGGTCCTTGCCGGTGGATGGCTGAATTACGCGGATACCAGATACTGACCAGGGCCGAGTTCCTCGGTACCGGTGTCGATCCGCCTCAATCAGCCCGCCTCATGTTTTTACTCTCCGTCATATCGCCGGTCATTACGAAAGGAATGGTATACCAATCGCCGGACAGGTAACTGTTAAGCCAGGGAGCGATCACCAGTCCCGGAAGGTCCTGGATAAACTCCCTGGTGAATTCAAGGCTTATATCCAGGGGGTATGCGATCAGTTTCCGGTCGAAGGACCCGGTGATTTTCAGACGCACATCCGGTGAATTAAAAATGAAGGAGTTGACAAGGTAATTCGTACCACGTATGCCGATGTTACCGTAGATCCTGTTGAATTCCATGTCCCGAAGCTTGTATCTCATTTCAGATAAAAGTATGCCGAGCCCTTTCTGAATGCCGGTGTCGACCAGCTTGCCCCTGTCGATAGTGAATTCGACCGATCCCTTCGCGGTTTCAAGTATCATGCCGCTGATCTCGAAGTCGATATTCGACCTTCCGTTCATAACTCCGAAAAATCTGTTCCGTAACTCTTCCCTGTGAGAAAGGGCGTTCTGCACCCTGAGGCCGGCGATATCGAGGAAAAGGGACGCCCTGGGCGGCCCCTGGGCCATGCTGATGAAACCATTGCCGGATATGGTGCCGTCGGCGTAGATGAACCGTAGTCCGGGTATGGTCACCTTCTTCCCTGAGAGGCGGTAGCTGAGATGAACGGCATCGAGGTTATGAAGGCCAAGGGAAAAGCGTCGTGCTTCTATGACTCCGAAAATCTCAATCGGGATGTCGAAGGATGAGCCCGGTCCTGAAAAACCACCTGGTCCATGATTGATACGGAATGTATCGGTCTTGATATTGATAAAAAGCCTCTTGAGTGATGGGTCTGTGGAGGCAATGGAGAGCAGGCAGGGGTTGCCGTAGAAATTGAAGGGGATGCCGGTATTCTTGAAAAGGCCGTCGGCTATCGAGATATCTGCGTTCAGGCCGCTGATTGTTTTACGCGCGGGATCATATCCGCCCTCTCGGACGGCCATGTTCCCGTTATAGGTACCCCGGTCGTATCTGAGGTCGCCCCTGATACGGCCGAAGAGAGGACCGGGGATCAGGGGGAGAAGGTGCTTCAGTTCACCAACCGATGCATCGATGGCATGTATGGCGAATCGTACCGGTTTGCCTCCGAAAGACAAAAGGAACGAGTCGATGGTGAACGATGATCCTCCGGCGGAACAGCGCGTCCGGTCGATGGACACGGTCCTTACAGGGATATCTATCCTGCAAAAGCCATTGGCCCTGAAAAGGGTGTCGGAGCCGCGAAGGGTGGAGGACGCTTTTACATCCCCTGCAACGAGAGCCTTCGTGATGATAAGGTTTTCAATTCTGCCGCTTACTATTCCGAAGGGCAGATTGATGTTTCCGCCCCACCGGTACATCCATTCGAGTGAAGCCTTTGAAAGCTTTACAGAACCTTTTATACTGAATCCCTTGTCGGATGTCTCGATAAGGAGGCTTGGGTAGAGGGTGCCCCGGCCTTCAGGGAGGGTAAGTGTGCAGTCGCGGATTGTAATACCCCGGTCAAGATGCATCGTTGCGTCCATCCGGTAGTCCCCTTCCAGGGGGGCGAGTGGGGGCGGGGGGCTTGAAATGGAGATGAGTGCATCAGAGAGATGCAACCTTGATATACTGGCATCCACTCCCTCATCTTCGCCCTTAGAGAGATCGGAAAAAAGCCTTTCAATGTTCGATTTCCCCTTCTGATCGAAGGTAACATTGAATCGAGTATTTTCAAGAGAAATCCTGTCGAAATCGAGACGAAGCCTGAAAAGGGCCGGGATGGAAAGGGTGAGCCGTACCCTCCCGGATGAGGCAAGCAGGGGAGATTCAGCTCCTGCCTCGTGGATGAATACATCTTCAAGGGATACTCCCACGAAGGAATAGCTGAAATCTTTTACCGATACGCTCCTTCCCAGGGCGGTTTCGGCCTTCGATATCGCCAGCTCCAGAACCTTTTCTTTCGGATAGAGGGAAATGAAAAAAACGGCGCCGATGACCAGGATGAGAAAAAGTGCCACGAGCCCAAGAAGGAGGAGGCTAGCTATTTTTGCTGGCTTCACGTTTCCTTTCCATGGACGATTTCTTCCTGAAGAAGAGCACTGTTTTTTCCAGTTCCTGAAGGTCAGTGCAGATTATCTTGCCCGTTTCAAGCAGGAAGTGCTTGTCCTCGAGGAGTTGAACGATAAACATGTCGCCTTTCTCGGGTGGTAGTCCCACCATGTTGATCAACTCGCGGGTGCCAAATTCGAAATTGTGCACCTGTTTCGGGTATATCCTGATTTTGTGTTTCTCGATCTGAATAAGAAGTGTGTCGTATATCCTTCCCAGGGGATCGCGTATCATAAGGTTTTCGAGCTGGCGATATGCGGTCCATATTCGCTCGCTGAGGAGCTGAATCAATCTTGTCGCGAGTTGGGGCTGGGCCTGTACCATGCCCTCAAAATTGGATTTGTTTATCGCCAGCACTTCTACGTCCCCGAAGGTGATTGCCGAAGCACTGCGAGGCTTGTTGTCGAGTATCGCCATTTCGCCAAATATGTCGCCCTGTTTGAGAACCGCAAGGAGCACTTCCTCGTTGACGACCTTGGTTATTTTGACCTTCCCTGACTGCAGTATGTAAAGCTCTTCACCGAGTTCGTACTCGCAAAAAATCATCGTATTGTCCCGATAGCGCCGGTTCATCCCCGCCTGCTGCCCGGGGGGCGGAGATTTGAGAGGCGCTTTGAGCGATTGAAGCCGTTGTATCGCCTTATCGCGGTTCGATCCGTCGGGACGGTACTGCAGAAAGCGCTGGTATGCGTATGTCGCGTGGTTGAAAACTTTCTGCTTCATGTAATACTCGCCGATATTGAAAAGGTGAGACGGATCCTCTTCCGCGATGTCCTTGAAGGTAAGATTGGTTATGGCCTGGTCAAAGTCGCGGAGTTTTCTGCTGAAAAAGCGGATGATTTTCATCGCGACAGTAGGGTTTTTCTGTATCAGAAGCCCGAATTTTTCCCGTTCCACGGAAATGAGCGAAACATTTTCGAGTGCGACGGCGGATTCTATCCTGAAATGAGCGCTCATGCAGGAAACGACCCCGAAAAAATCTCCCGGGCCGAGGATTGAAAAGGGCTCCGTAGCAACGACGGGATTTTCTTTAGCGACCTTTACTCTGCCCTTGAGGATAATATAGAAATTACTCGCGTTTTTTTTCCCTTCAACAATAATGAAAGAATTCGCGAGATAATTTTCGACTTTAAACTGGGTATCGGACATTCCGCCTCTTGTAGTTCACTACGATATTATTATCACTAATCATAAAATCGGCAAAAAATCAAGCAAATTCTATATTTTTACTCGGTCAATTAAATTTAATGAGATTTGACTCTGCATTCAAGGGTTAATCGAAATGTTGGGACCTGCATGTAGGGTGAACGATCGCTATTCAATCAGTTTTTTTAATCTGCTCAGCTCGTTCATGGCCTCCAGGGGGGTAATTGCCTCAACGTCGATGCCTTTAAGTGCCTGAAGGACAAGATGATTCGACGCGTTGAATATTTCAAGCTGCCCGGAATGATCATCCTTTGCCTCAGGGGCGGATTTCACTGCGGTTCTGCCCTTTTCAAGTCTTCGGAGAACCTGCTCAGCCCTGGCGATTATCGGTTTAGGTATACCCGCAAGGTTGGCGACATGAATGCCGTATGATTTGTCGGCGGCGCCGGGAGCCACTTTGTGGAGGAAATCGACCCCGTTCATCCGTTCCCTGACGAGCACGTTGTAGTTGACGATCCCCTTGCGGTTCCCCAGCTGTGTCAGTTCGTGGTAATGGGTGGCGAAGAGTGTCTTGGCCTTGAGGTAGCCGAGGAGATATTCGACGACGGCCCATGCGATCGAGAGACCGTCGTAGGTGCTGGTGCCCCTGCCGATCTCGTCCATGATGATAAGGCTCCTGTCGGTTGCGTTGTTGAGAATGCCTGCCGTTTCGTTCATTTCAACGAGGAAGGTCGATTCACCACGTGAAATGTTGTCGGAGGCCCCGATCCTTGTGAATATGCGGTCCACCGTCGAGAGAACAGCCTCACGGGCCGGGACGAAGGATCCGATCTGCGCCATGAGCTGGATCATAGCCGCCATGCGGATATAGGTGGACTTTCCTGACATGTTAGGTCCCGTGATGACAGCGATGATGTTCCCTTCGTCGTCCAGGAATATGTCGTTGGGTATGAATACCTCGCGCGTATAATATTTTTCGACCACAGGATGACGACCTTCGCGGATATGAATTGCGCTTCCGGTGTTCAGGACGGGGCGAATATAGCGGTTCTCGATCGCAGCGTGTGCCAGTGATGAGTAGAAATCGATTTCCCCGATGGCGTGCGCGAGATCCTGCAGTTCGCGCTTTGCGGAGAGTATGGAGCCAGTGAGTTTCGCGATTTCCTCGTTTTCGATCCGGACTATCTTTTCCGAGGCGGAGAGTATCTCGGATTCGAAATCGCGGAGTTTGTCGGTGGTGTAGCGTTCCGATCCGACGAGGGTCTGCTTACGGTAATAGGAGTCAGGTATACCCGGTGCCTGACCCTTGCTTACCTCGATATAGTAGCCGAGAATTCTGTTATAACGGATTTTCAGCGATGGGATGCCCAGGTTTTTTTTCTCCTCCTCCTGGTATTCGACGATCCAGTTCTTCGCGTTGGTCTTGAGCTCGTAGATCCGGTCGAGATCGGTATTATAGCCCCTGCGGACGACCCTCCCCTGTTCGGGGCTAAGTGCGGGTTCGTCTTCGATGGTGTTTCTGATCAGGCGGGCAATCTCTTCAAGGTCCGGCATGCGGGACCCTATGACGGCGAGCCCCTCGCGGGAGGACTCCGCAAGAAGGGCCCGCGCTTTCATGGCCGCCTGGACGGAGTTCATCAGGGCGATAAAATTCCTCGGATATGCCTTCCCCATAATGAAGCGTGAAAGGAGCCGTTCGATATCGTGGACATCCTTCAAATGGGCTGCGACGCGACCGGCCAGTTCATGGGACTCGCAGAGCTGCTGTACAATGTCGAGACGCTCCTCGATTTTTATCGTGTCGATCAGGGGCTGAAGGATGTTCCGCTCCAGGGTTCGCCGGCCCATGGCGGTCCGGGTATGGTCAAGAACTGAGAAAAGGGTTCGGTTCTTCGAATAGTCCTGCAGGTTCCTGGTGAGCTCAAGGTTGGAAATGGTGGCATCGTCCATGACCATGGTGTCGCGGGAAAAAAGCCGACGTGGGAACTTCAGATGATCGATGCTTTTTTTGTGGGTGTCCTTCAGGTACTGGATGATAGAGCCGGCGCTCATGATGTCCGGGATCTCTGTAATGCCCAAACCCTTGATGCCCGCGGTGCCAAAAGTCTCACCTATGATATCGGTCATGTATTCAGCGTCATAAAGCCAGTCATTAATCCGGTACACGGGTATTTCCATCATTTTCAGGTATTCGATGAAAGGCTCCGCGTCAGGGTCATCAGCGTCTCGCACGACCGCCTCTTTCGGGTTGAATTTCATGACCTCTCCCCTGAAGAGATCGAGAGACCTGCCGGTGGAAGAAATGAAAAAATCCCCCGTCGACACGTCGACAAAGGCCATTGCGATTGTGTCCCGGTCGATGATGATCGACGCGAGGAAGTTGTTGTCGTCCGACTGAAGGAGATTGTCCTCGATCAGGGTGCCGGGGGTTATCACACGCACGACCTCCCGCCTTACCACAGGGCCGGAGGAGGGAACCGCCTCCATCTGCTCGCAAATGGCCACCCGCCGTCCCGCCTTTAATAGCCGGGCGATATAGTTGTCCGCGGCGTGATATGGTATGCCGCACATGGGAATGTCATTCTGACGCGATGTGAGGGCGATATCCAGCATTTTCGATGCGGCGCGGGCGTCATCGAAAAACATCTCATAGAAATCCCCCATTCTGAAAAAAAGGATCTCCTCGCGGTACTGCCGTTTCATCTCGAGGTATTGCTTCATCGCGGGGGTGGCCTTGGGGTCCATCGCTATTCACCGTAGATATAGGATTGCCGGCCGTTCCCGGATATTCGGATAATGCGGCCGTTAATCCCGAATTCTTCGGCGAGCCGAATCTTCAGCTTCAGGGCCGATTCTTCGTCGCTCGCCCTGCCTGCATAGATGGCATAGCCTCGCCGGAGACGTATGGTTTGCAGAAAATCAAAGGATCTCAGCACACGCCTGATGTCCCGGGCATCCGCCGCGTTATCGAAGGGCCCTATAGAGATGGAGTAGAAGGGGGACGATGCGTGGTCTTCGGGGATTTCCATTTCAGGGTGTATATCCAGAGGCTCGGTTGCGTCGACTATAGTGGTCCCGGGGATGTACGAGACACGGTGAGGATTGTGTCGTATAACAGCTGGCATCCTTTTCGATGCCTCGGCGGCTTCAGGGGAATCGGGGAATCTCGTGAGAAGGTCGGTGTAGGCGGAGTAGGCCTCGTCGTGCATTTTCCTGTATTCGTAGAATTCTCCGAGCAGGAAGAGGGTTGCCGGCAGGGCCTCGGATTTTGTGTAGCCAAGCGATATCTGACGGATGGTTGCGATATAGTCACGGGAGAAACCGGTCGCGCGTCGATTGATCTGCGCGAGAAGAAGGAGAGACCTCGCGAGGGTTTCATAATCATGGTTGCGTTCGATAAGGCGCCTGCACTCCTGTTCGGCGCGAGCGTACCTTCCCGACTGCATCAGGGCGATTACCAGGAATATCGCGAATTCGTCGTAGTGTGGCGTCCCCTTGATGGCACATCCCTCCTCCGCGGCCGACTCGAGGTTGCGCCATCGCGCGAGGAGGTGGTGGATCTCGCACATCCGAAAGAGGGCGTAATCACGTCGTGGATAAGAGCGGTATGTATCGATCACTTCACGATAACGGGTGAGGGCACGATCGGGAGATCTTTCGGTATCGGCGAGGATGAGCTTCACGTCGGGGACGGTGTGGCTTTTCGGGAATGACTTGAGAAATCGAAACGAGAGTGTGCGGGCCTCATCGCTCCTGTTGTCCTTCATAAGCCTCACGATCCTGTCGAATTCGGTGCTCGCCCGTCCGGGGTTTCCGGTCGCGGGGTATGCCGCGATGAGGAAGGTAATCACGCCGAAGCTGATGAGAATCGACCGCCTACGCAAGTCGCGCCCCCCTGAGGGTGGACCCATGCACGCCGATGACGCGTATCTTTACTTTTTTCCCGATATCATCATCAGTGCCCGGGATGATGGCGACATGGTTCAGAAATGTCCTGCCCATGACTCTCTGGGAGGATTTCTTGCTGAATTTCTCGACAATGACTTCCTCTTCCCGGTTGATCCGCTCCACGAGCTTCTGAGAGGATATCTCTCGCTGCACCTCGATCAGACGCTGGAGCCGGGCTATCTTCTCTTCGCGTGTGAGGCACTCCCGCATCGAACCGGCCGGCGTGCCTGAACGGGGGGAATAGGCGTACGTGAAGGCGTCGTCGTAACGGATCGTCTGTACTGCCTTCAGTGTCTGTTCGAAATCGTCTTCTTCTTCGCCGGGAAACCCGACAATAAGATCCGTCGAAATCGAAGAGCTGTCGAGGAGGCCCCTGGCCCGTTCGATAATCGACATATAATCGGAAAGGGTGTAATGGCGGTTCATCAGCCCCAGTATTCTGTTTGATCCGCTCTGGAGAGGGAGATGTATCGAACGGGAAATGTTCCGATTGTCCTGAATCACGCGGAGAATCTCATCCGGAAAGTCGCCCGGGTGCGAGGTGATGAAGCCGATCCTTTCGATGCCGGGCACGGCAGCGGCGGATTCGAGGAGCCTGTGGAAGGGCATGTCCCCGCTGTCCGTTCCATACTGGTTGACGTTCTGGCCGAGAAGGGTGATCTCGCGCGTTCCGGTGGACGCGAGGTCGCGGATATGCGCAAGAATCGCCCCTGAGGGAAAGGATATAAGCCCGCCCCTTACCATCGGGACGATGCAATATGAGCAGAAGTTCTCGCATCCGTGTGTGATGGTGACCCATCTGTGCCAGGACGGCACGCCTCTGTCACTGCCGGGCAGGGGCATAATGCGCGACGAAAAATCCGCGGTATCCTGGGAGAGGTAGACTGCACGCCCGTGACTTTCGAGATAGGCCCTTGCGAGGCGGCCGATGGTCGGCGACTGGTAGGGGCCCACGGCAATGTCGGCGATACGGTCCTCGACGAGACGGTCGCCGAGCCGCTGGGCCATGCAGCCGGCGACCACGATGATGCGGGTCTCCTGCTTTTCGTTTCTTCTGAGGGAGCGAATGCGTGAGAGGGCGCGGTTTTCAGCGTGTTCACGCACCGAGCAGGTATTGAAAATGGCGATATCGGCATCAGAGGAGTTTTCGGCACGTGAGAACCCCTCATCCTCCATTGAGAGGGCCATCAGCTCCGAGTCGTGCTTGTTCATCTGGCAGCCGAAGGTTTCTATGTAGTAGGTTTTATTCATGATCATTGAATCCGTAGCGCCCGCGGGTGAAGGGGCGCGATGCTGCAAAGGGTTAAGATGCGGGCGTAAAGATGGCATCACCTCGCCTGAATAGCCTTCTGCAAAGACTTAAAAAGACCATATAAGTAGACGGATTTTTATACGAAAAAAATCAACAATATTTTTATACGCACGCAGGATTAACGCATGCATCCGCTAAGGTGAAAGAAACCGTATTTTTATTGAATTCCATTCTTTACAATGCTATAGTGACTAAGGGAAATCAAGATGTATCACATGATTTGGATCTGATCTGGAAAATGCGCAGTAAGGGGATGTGATCATGCTCGATTTCCTTATCGAGGGCGCCCGGACTGATGGAGAAATGGTGAGCATGCGCGAGAGGCTTTTCGGGTCTTGCCCTCACCAGAACGGCCCCATGTGTAATGAAGGCCCAGGTGGCGGTATCGAAAACCGGGGGGGCAGAAGGGTTTACTCGATGTCAATCCGGGAGCGTATGCGTCCCATGAGCTCGTCCACCGCCGCATCCCAATCATCGAGCTTCACGGTGACCGCCCCCTCGGGACAGACGGTCGCGCAGATCCCGCATCCCCTGCAGAGAGCGTCATTTCTGATCGATACACCGTCGGCAACGGATAGGGCTCCCGTAAAGCACTTCTCCACGCAGGTTCCGCACCCGACACATTTATTCAGGTCGATTTCGATATGCAGACCGCGAAGGCGTACCAGGGAATCCCTGACTTCTCCCGGGAAATAGCGCGCGGACTTGAAAATGGTGCAGCAGCAGGGACAGCAGAAGCAGATTGTAAGGGACCTTCCGGTATTGGGAGTCCCGTAGAAAAAATCATCCATGCGGACGCGACCTATCATTGGAATAAGCCCGAGCCCCACCATGGTTCGCATGTGGGCGAGGGCGTCTTCCACGGAGCGGGGAGTTGCGATATGCGGATCGATGTGGCGCGTTCCCTCGCCCAGATGGAGGCACGCGTTCTCGATCGGGTACTGGGTACACCCTTCTGATTCCCGGCACGTGCAGCGGTTGATGGTGATGCGGTGGGAAGATCTTCGGATAAGCTCTTCGAGCACCCTCGCGGGGAGAAAGGTGCTTCCTGGCCCTCGTATTTCCATGTTGACCGGTATGTGGGTTACATTGAAATTTTTCCCCGTAAAAAGGGGTCGCACGATTCTGTAAAAAAGCGGTCCGATGACCGGCCAGCGTGTCATTTTGGCGCTCATGGTCGTCAAAGGCCAGATGAGCTTCAGGAAATCAAGCCACCAGGAGGGGCGTTTTTTCATAATGGTACCGATCCATCGGATAGTAGTGAGTCGAATAATAATCGTAGACTATGGGTCTCTCCAGTCAACAATATTTCCGTTATGGAAGTATTTTCCTTGCAATGATATTAATGCTGTTGAAATCTGTGTGTAGTAAATTTCCCCCTCCAAAAAAATGATATTTTCGAGAGGAATCATCTTTAGAGAGAAAATATATTCACGGTTAACTGCGATGGCGGTGACTGATTGTGTTTCACTAGAAAAATTTCATACGACATAAAATTTTAACTTGTAATTATACATTGAACGTATATTCTGAAACGAACGCATGCGATGGAACTTTCGGAGGACGCGACAACGAGTCGTCCGGGCATTCCGTCAAGTGGCGGCCGCGAAACCGCATTTTTTCCTTACGGTAAAGACCATGGATACCATTGTAAAGAAAACCCCTCTCCATGAGGAGCATCTTCGTATCGGAGCGCTTATGGCGCCGTTTGCCGGCTGGGATATGCCGATTCACTACGGGAGCATTCTCGACGAGGCCAGGCACACAAGAACCGCAGCATCTCTTTTCGATATCTCCCACATGGGTGAGTTCATCGTCCGGGAGGATCCTTGCGCGTCATCCCTTGATTTCATACTGACCATTCCCGTGATAACGATGGGCCTGAAACGGTGCAGGTACGGTTTCCTTTTAAACGAAGCCGGAGGTTTCATCGATGACCTTATTGCATACCGTATTCATGAGAATGAATGGATGCTGGTGGTCAACGCATCCAATGAATCGCGCGATTATGAATCGATTGAGGGGCTTCTGTCCGGGGATGCGGACATTCGTAACATCTCGACCGACATAGTGAAACTCGACCTTCAGGGGCCACTTTCCCGTGACGTCCTTATCGGCATAGCCGGAAAAGGCGTCGAGAGGTTATCCTATTTCGGATTCGATCATTTCGATCTTTTCGGTGCTCCATGCCTGATAAGCAGGACCGGCTATACCGGGGAAATCGGCTACGAAATATATATTGATCCGGAAAGGGGCGTCATGCTCTGGAAAGAGCTATTGAAGCGCCCGGAGGTGAAGCCTGCTGGGCTGGGGGCGCGGGACATTCTCCGCCTGGAGATGGGGCTTCCCCTGTACGGCAATGAGCTCACCGAGGATGTTACCCCGGTAGAGGCGGGAATGGAGCGCTTTATCAACATGGAAAAAGACTTCAACGGAAAGGGAGCCATAATCGAACGGCGGAAGGATGGTCCCCTTCGCAGTCTCATAGGTTTCGGAGTTCAGGGAAGAAGGACACCGAGGCATGAAAACCGCATTGAATTGAAGGACCGTGAGGCGGGGTTCGTGACAAGCGGAGCATTCTCGCCTCATCTTACACGGGGCATAGGCATGGGCTACATAGACACCCTGGGCAGCGGCGCAGGCACCGAGATCGTGATCGATACGGGGAAAGGCAAGATCCATGCGATCGTCGAATCCCTTCCCTTCATCACGGCCACGTCAATAAAATAATCTGAGGAGCGGCGAGCAATGGAGATTAAGGTTCCGGACGGATATCTGTTCACGAAAGAGCATGAGTGGGCAAAAATTGAAGGGAAGAAGGCGAGGATCGGAATAAGCGATTACGCCCAGCAGAAACTCGGTGACATCACCTATATCGAGCCTGCCGAAAAGGGTAAGGAGGTCACGCAGTTTGGTTTTCTGACCGGTATCGAGTCCGTCAAGGCGGCGAGCGATATATATGCCCCCCTCTCGGGAAAGATCATCTCTTTCAACGTCGCCCTCGAGCAGGCCCCCGAGCTGGTCAATAGTTCATCGTACGACAACGGCTGGATCGTCGAGATTGACATGGCCGATCCCACCGAGGTGAAAAACCTCATGGACGCCGCGGCGTACAGGGAGTACGCGGCGGGGCTGGAATAGCGATGGCACGGTTTACTCCACATACGGACAATGAAGTTCGGGAGATGCTCGACGCGATAGGGATAGAAGCGATGGGCGAGCTCTTCGCGGACATTCCGGAGGGACTAAAAGCGAAGTCCTTCAACCTTCCCGAAGGAACAACCGAAAACGAGACACTTGCAAGAATGAACGATATCGCGGGGCGAAACCGGGTGGACCGACTCTCCTTTATCGGGGGAGGATATTACGACCATTTCATACCATCGGCCGTGCAGGCCGTCTCCTCACGCTCCGAGTTCGTCACGGCCTACACGCCCTATCAGGCCGAGGCCTCCCAGGGGACCCTCAGCGCAATATTCGAATACCAGACCATGATCGCCGGCATCACCGGCATGGCCTACGCGAACGCCTCGCTCTATGACGGAGGCACTGCCCTCTACGAGGCGGTCGTCATGGTCCTGCGGGCCACTAATCGCAGAAAGATCATCGTGGATGCGGGTGTCAATCCCCTTTACCTGAAGATCATAATAACGCATCTCGTCAATATCGACGCGGAGATCGTCGTGGCGGACCTCGCGGACATTTATCCGGACAGATCGAGGATACAATCCCTCATCGACGACGACACGGCCGCCCTGGTTGTACAGAACCCGAATTTTTTCGGCGTGGTCGAAGACTATGAGGACCTTTTCGAGCATGCACATTCAAGGGGAGCGGCGGGCATCGTGGCCTTTTATCCGACATCACTCGGAATCATCAAGACCCCGGGTGAGATGAAGGCCGATATCGCGGTGGCTGAGGGTCAGTGCCTGGGTCTTCCCCTTTCCTTCGGCGGACCCTATCTCGGGCTTATGGCCGTGGGAAAGAACTACGTGAGAAAAATGCCGGGCAGGATCGTGGGAGAGACTATCGACAGGAACGGCAAGCGGGCCTACGTGCTTACCCTTCAGGCGAGGGAACAGCACATCAGGAGGGAAAAGGCCACATCGAACATATGCTCGAACCAGGCCCTTTGTGCCCTCAGGGCGGTGATCTATCTTTCACTGATCGGGAAGGAAGGCTTCAGAAATACGGCCCTGATCAATCTCGAGCGCTCCGAGTATATGAAAAGGGCCCTCCGGGAAATCCCCGGCGTTGAAATAAAAGAGGGGCCGACCTTCAACGAATTCACGATCGCACTTCCGGTCAAGGCGGAGGATGTCTCACGGAGGATGCTGGCGGAGGGATACGCCGCGGGCATACCGGCCTCTCTGTTTTACAAAAAAATGGAAAACTATTTCATCATTGCCGTAACTGAAAAGCGGCGGGAAACCGATATCGACGGCTTTGTCGCTGCCCTTCGGAAGGTGCTGTCATGAAAAATATATTTGAAAAAAGCGTTCCCGGGAGATGCGGCGTCGATGCGGGGACACCTTCCGAAAATGCCGGCATGTTTCTCGATACCCGCTATCTGCGAAAAACCGGAAACGGTCTTCCCGAGGTTTCCGAGCTCGACGCGGTCAGGCATTACGTAAGACTTTCGCAACTTAATTTTTCCGTGGACACCCACTTCTATCCCCTCGGGTCGTGCACCATGAAATACAATCCGAAGGTGAACGAGCTGGCTGCGTCCCTTCCCGGTTTCACCGATCTCCATCCTTTCATGGCCTATCTGGACGAGGATTCCGTGCAGGGGGCCTTCGAACTGATCTACCACCTCTCTGAGCTACTTGCAGAGGTGACGGGCATGAAGGGGGTGACCACCCAGCCCTACGCGGGAGCCCACGGCGAGCTGACGGGCATACTTCTGATAGCCGCCTACCACAGGAGTAAAGGAAACAGGAAAAAATACATTGTCGTGCCTGAAGAGGCCCACGGGACAAATCCGGCGAGCGCGACCATGGGGGGCTATTCGGTTATATCGATCCCGGTCGACCGGGATGGCGGAATGGACGTGGCCCTTTTCAGGGAAAAAATGAGCAACGAGGTAGCGGGCGTCATGCTGACGCTGCCCAACACCCTGGGTATCTTTCCTCGCGGCATGGAAGAAATCGTCAGAATCGCACGAAAACACGATGCCCCTCTCTATAACGATGGCGCGAATCTGAACGCTATTCTCGGCAAGACGCGTCCCGGGGATATCGGGTTCGATATCGTCCACATGAACCTTCATAAAACATTTTCCACCCCCCACGGAGGTGGAGGACCGGGGGCCGGGGTCGTGGCCGTATCGGCAAAGATGCTCGATTTTCTGCCCGTGCCGTCGGTCGGTCGGCGGGGCGACGGACGCTATTTTCTCGATGTCGGCAGAAGTGACACCATCGGTCCCGTCGCATCCTTTTTTGGAAATTTCGCGATACTCGTAAGGGCCTATGCCTATATAACGATGCTCGGCCGCGAAGGTCTCATCGACGTATCGGAAAAGGCGGTGCTCAATGCTAATTATATTCGCGTCAAACTCAGGGATTATTACGATATCCCCCATGACCGGACCTGTATGCATGAATGCGTCTTTTCCGCTAAACGACAGGTAAAACAGAACGGCGTCCACGCCCTTGATATAGCCAAGGCCCTCATCGAGCGGGGGTTCCATCCGCCCACGGTCTATTTCCCGCTCGTAGTGGAGGAAGCGATAATGATCGAGCCGACGGAAACCGAATCAAAGGAAACGATTGATGCATTCATAGACGCTATGATTGAAATAGCCGCTCTTGCGGAGAGCGATCCGGGGCGTATCCTGAACGCACCGAACAACACCCCCGTGATCCGTCCCGACGAGACCAGGGCGGCCAGGGACCTGAAGCTGACATGCAACCTGGGCGGCTGATTCCCTTTTCGCGGCTGAACGGTTTTATGAACATGGCGATTGACGAGTTCATGATCGCCTGGCAGGGACGCAGCGGGAGACCCGTTGTAAGGATATACGCATGGGATCCCCCTTCCATCACGATCGGCAGGTACCAGCCCGACGATTGCGTCCATCGGGCCGCCTGCAGGGTCTGCGGCGTTGACATCGTACGGCGTATCACGGGGGGTGGAGCCATCTATCATGACCGGGAGATCACCTACTCCATTGCCTGCGGCGAGGGCCATCTGGGCTGTCGCGGCCTCTCTGTCAGTGAATCCTTCAGACGATTGAACCGATCAATTCTCGATCTCTATGCCGGGCTGGGACTCACCGCCATCTACGCGAAAGATGAACCGGGAGCCATGGGGCCGGCACGCCGCTCCGCCTTCTGTTTTTCAGGCGGTGAAGAGTATGATGTCGTCATCGGGGGCAGGAAAATTGGCGGTAACGCCCAGCGGAGGAGGGAAGGGACCATCTTCCAGCATGGTTCCATACCACTATCGATAGACAATGAAAAGATATCCGCATTATTCACTGCCGAGATTGTTGCCGAAAAATACATGGCCCTGAACGAGGCGGCGGGAAGGGAAATCGAGGGCAGGGAAATCGGAGACCGCCTCCTTGCAGCGATTAAAAAGGCCCTCGACCTGCCGTTTGTCGAAGAGAAACTTACCGATGCCGAGAAGGAAGAGATCGATTGCATCATGAAGGGGAGATACCTTTTCGACGTATGGAACCGGGAGGGGAGGACGGAGGAAGATGCGGAAAAAACCGCCATGGCTCGATAAGAAGCTCGATTTTCGCGCGATGCACAATGCAGAACGCGCACTTCATGGGCTTTCCCTTCACACGGTCTGCCATCAGGCACGATGCCCGAACATTTCAGAGTGCTTCGCCCGCGGTACGGCGACATTTCTTATCATGGGGGAGATCTGCACGAGGGGGTGTTTGTTCTGCGGTGTCGCCCGGGGAGTCCCGGGGCCCCTCGATCCAGGCGAGCCTGAAAGGGTCGTTGAGGCGGTGCGGAGGCTGGGTATACGCCACGCCGTCATTACCTCGGTCACAAGGGATGATCTCGATGACGGCGGAGCGAACGCTTTTATCCAGGTACTACAGGCGCTTCGCCGCTACGATGCTTCAATGACCATTGAGGTTCTTGTCCCCGACTTCAGGGGCGAGGAAGCCCTCATCGCCGCCGTTGTCGATGCAGGACCGGATATATTCGGCCATAATATTGAAACCGTACCCGCCCTCTACGCGGTGAGAAAAAACGCCGATTATGGAAGAAGCCTCGGGCTCCTCGAATACGCCAAGAGGCGGAATGGGGGCATGGGAACGAAGTCCGCGCTCATGCTCGGTCTCGGCGAAAGCGAAAAGGATGTCATGAAAGTGATCCGCGACCTGAGGGGGGCCCGGTGCGATTACCTGAGCATCGGCCAGTATCTTCAACCCGGAAGGGGTAACCTGCCCGTGGCGGAGTATATCCCTCAGGCTGTTTTCGAGGGATACAGGGAAAAAGCCATGGCGCTCGGGTTCCTTCATGTGGAGAGCGGCGTGTATGTCAGGAGCTCCTATAGGGCGGATGTCTATGCAAAAACGAAAGTTCCCACTGAACATTGCGACAGGGTGGACATGATACAATAGTAGTATCGGTGACCGTCCCCGCAAGGTGCGCGGCCTGTCATCCGGAAACACAGGATGGTGTGCGAAACATGAGCGATTATGATCTGATAATCATTGGCTCGGGACCGGCGGGCTATACCGCCGCCCTGGAAGCGGTGAAGCATTCAATGAAGCCCGTGATCATCGAGCGCGAACCCTCGCGTCTGGGGGGTGTCTGCCTGAGCGAGGGGTGCATTCCACTCAAGGGTCTCCTCTATCACTCACATGTGACGAAGGATTACCCCTCGATCCGGGATCTGGTCATGAAACGGGTAGAGGGGATACGGTCCGGATTGAGATCGCGCCTCCAGGGGCAGGGTGTGGATATCCTGACCGGGGAGGCGCGATTCATCTCGCCCAGTGAGCTGTCGATCGATGAGACTGTTCTACGAGCAAAGTATTTCCTGATCGCAGCGGGATCCTGTCCGAAAAGACTCTTCGATTATTCGAATGTGTATACATCGGAGAAGATATTCACACTCGGCAGGGTGCCCGGCAGGTCCCTTATCATAGGAGGGGGTGTCGTGGGGTGCGAGTACGCCTCCTTCCTCTCTGCAATGGGGGGGGGTGTCGATATCGTCGAGGCCCTTGATTCCCCACTCTACGGCGAAGACGAGGAGTCCGTGCGCTCACTGCTTCGTGAATTCAAAAAAAGAAGGATAGGAGTATACGCAAAGAGCAGGATCGTGGAAATCACTTCCGGAAACGAGGTGATCCTATCGACCGGACAGGGGGAGCGCCGGGAGAAATACGACATTATATTTGAGACCACAGGGAGGCGTCCCGCCACACACGGTCTTGGACTTGACGTCGCGGGCGTGGCAGTCTCGGAGAAGGGATTCGTCGCGGTTGACGTCAACATGGGGACCTCCAATAGCGCGATCTATGCCGCGGGGGACTGTATCGACACCCCGATGCTCGCTTACACCGCCGTCAGGGAGGCGGAAACCGCGGTCCGCCACATGGCCACCGGCATCGCGAGCGTGATCGACTACGCCTCGATGCCGCGCCTGGTCTTTTCCATGCCCCAGGTGGGGAGCGTCGGCGTCACAGAAAAGGAGGCTGCGGAGAAGGGTATGGAGTATCGGGTCTACAGGTATTTTTTCAAGGCCCTGGGAAAGGCTGTCGTCGAAGGGCGTGATTCGGGTTTCATCAAGCTGATCGTTGACTCCGGTTCTGAAACGATCGCGGGGGCCGCGGTCGTGGGGGACGACATTGCCGATATCGTAAACCAGCTCGCGCTGATTCACAAAACCGGGCTAAAGGTCGGGGATATCCTCGATTGCATGTACATCCACCCCTCCTATTCCGAAATTATAGCAGAAGCCCTCCTTTACGGGAGGCAATAGGTCCGGCAATCGCTTTTCGATGCTGGCCGCGATTACAAAAGGGGCGAGGAGAACAATGAAAAAGGGGTTTTTTGATAAAATTCTTATTGTTGATCTGAGTACGGGTAAAACCGAGAACCTTCACCCGGGAGAGGAGTTTTTCCGGAGCTGCCTCGGTGGAAGCGGAATAGGGGCGTGGTTTCTTCTGAAAGATACAAGGCCCGATACTGACCCCCTCTCCCCGGAAAATGTTCTCATCATCGCCCCGGGGCTCGCCACGGGAGCAGCCGTTTCGGGTGTGAGTCGTTGTGCCATAACCTCCCTTTCGCCATTGACCAACATGGCGGCGGACAGTCAGGCGGGGGGTGCTATCGGCCCGATGATCAAGCGAGCCGGGTATGACGCCATCGTGCTGAGGGGAAAGGCTCCCCGGCTCTCCTGCCTTGTGGTCAATGAGGAGGGCGCATCGATCACGGAAGCCTCGGAGTATGCGGGTAAACCGGTCATCGACGTATATCGGGCATTGAAGGCGGAGCATGGGGAGAAGGGAACCAGCGTGATCCAGTGCGGCCCTGCGGGGGAGCGTCTTGTGCGCTTTGCCAACATCATGGCGGACAGCAGCGACGCCTTCGGAAGGGCTGGCCTCGGGGCTGTATTGGGAAGCAAGAACATCCGCGCCGTGGTGGTAAAGGGCTCGGGAGATCCGCCATTCGCCGACCCGGCAGGAATGAAAGCCCTTGCAAAGGCGGGGGCATCCCGGCTCGCCGGTTCGGGTTTCCCCGAAACCCTGAAAAAAAATGGTACCGCGGGTACCGTCAAGTTTCAGGCGGAGGGGGGGAACTTCGCGACGCACAACTATTCGCGCGGATGGCATCCGGACTACATGAACCTCCATGGGGAGACCTTCGAGTCCGCCATCGGCGCCGGGGAGACGACCTGCTTTGCCTGCGTGGTGGGATGCCGCAAGAAGGTCAGGGCGGAGGCCCCCTACAGGGTCACCGAAGAACTCGGGGGACCGGAATTCGAAACACTCGGCATGCTTGGCGCCAACCTCGATATCACCGATCCGGTCGCTGTCGCCGCAGCCAACGAACTCTGCAACAACATGGGCCTGGATACCATCACCATGGGTTCCATCGCCGGGTATATCTTCGAGTGCATGGAAAAGGGCCTGATAATGCCGGACCAGGCGGGAGGAATTGACAGCGGATTCGGAAACCCTGACGCACTCCTTCGTCTTATCGGCTCAATCGCAGCGAGGGAGGGAATCGGTGATATCTGCGCGGAGGGCTTCGAGGCGCTTATCGGACAATTCGGTGAGAAGACACGGCCCTTCGCCGTCAACGTGAAGGGTGCGGGGCTTGCCGTGCACATGCCGCAGGTGAAGCCAAGCCAGGCGCTTATGTATGCAGTCTGCCCCATCGGCCCCGATCATATGTCATCAGAGCATGACTGGCTTCTCGCCAGCGGCTCCGAGGCGGCTCGCGGTCTCGCCATCACGGGACAGGAAGACAACCCGTCGACGAGCCTGAACAAGGTAAGGATGACCGCCTATTCACAGATATATTACAGCCTCCTCGATTCCCTCACCCTTTGCATGTTCGTGTGGGGGCCGGGGAGCCTCTACAGGTACGACGAGCTTTCCGACCTGGTCTCCGTCGCCACTGGCTGGCAGGTTACTTTCTGGGAGCTGATGAAGGCAGGAGAGCGGCGGATCAACATGCTCCGGCACGTCAATGCGAAACGGGGCCACAGGAAGGACGATGACCGGCTCCCGGAGCGCCTTTTCGATCCCCTGCCGGATGGCCCGAGCAAGGGGAAGCATGTCGACCGGGAGGCCTTCGAGCGTATGAAGGAGGAATACTACTCGATTATGGGATGGGACCCCTCTACCGGGAATCCCACCAGGGGGAAACTCATGGAGCTGGGACTCCAATGGGCATTATGAATCACCCGCGGGCGATAAAGGGGGCCCCCGTGCCGGGGTCCCTTTATGAAGGGGGGCTCGGTTGGTAACGGCGGAAACCGACGCGTCACGGCGCGAGTCCGCGGCGTACCGTCCGTGGCAGATCAAGATACTTGCCGCCACGTGGTTCGCCTATGTGGGTTACTATTTCTGCCGGAAGCCATTTTACGTGGCGAAGGTGGGCATCTCAGGAGCCCTGGAACTCGGCTCCATCGATATTGCGCACCTGGGCACCGCGTATCTCGCCGCCTACATGGTGGGCCAGTTTTCCAGCGCTTTTTTCGGGCGAACATTGGGCCCCAGGCTCCTTCTTCTTGCGGGGATGATGATGTCGATCATCAGCACCGCGGTCTTTGGCATCTCCAACGGTTTCTGGACCCTTTTCCTGCTCATCGCACTGAACGGCCTCGCCCAGGGGACGGGATGGCCGGGCTGCATCGGCAGCCTCGCCAGCTGGTTCAGGCGGGACAGGAGGGGAAGCGTCCTCGGCATCTGGTCGACCTGTTACCAGTTCGGAGCAGTTGCGGCGACACTCCTCGCCTCGTTTTTACTCGCACGTGCGGGGTGGCGGTGGTCGTTTTTCGGCGGTTCACTGGTTCTGCTGATCATCTGGTTCATCGTACTTCTGCTTCACCCGAACAGGCCCGAGGACGCGGGACTCGCCCCACTTGAAGGTGAAGATGAACGGGAAAGGGGGAACGGCCCGGAGGGCCGGTCCGGACTCGGGTGGGGACGCGACGTGATCATCACCATCTTGTTGATGGGGATGGTTTACTTCTGCATCAAGTTTCTCCGCTACGCCCTCTGGAGCTGGCTTCCCTGGTTTCTGAACAAGAATTACGCAATGACCGAGGCAAACGCCGGTTACCTTTCCACCATCTTCGATATCTGCGGCTTCGCGGGGGTTATTGCAGGGGGCTTTGTGTCGGACCGCTTCTTCAAAGGAAGGCGCGCACTTCTGTCGTTTCTCATGCTTTCGATGATGGCGCTCTCGTTTTTCATGATGTACTATCTCGGTTCCAGGAACCTGGCGGCCTTCGCCGTGTCGATAGGGTTCGCCGGATTCATGCTATTCGGTCCCGATTCCCTCCTCTCCGGCGTGGGCGCAATAGACGTCGGTTCGCGATCGGGCGCACTATCGGCGGCGGGCATCATCAACGGGATGGGCTCAATCGGCCCGATTTTCCAGGAAGAGATCGTGGGATGGATGTTTCAACGGTATCGGCAGGAGATGGCTCCGGTACTTGCAATGCTCTTGCTGGTGGCTTTCGTGAGTGCGCTGCTCATGCTCCTTCTCTACACCCGTTCCAGGCGTGGCCTGTCGAACCTATGAGTCGCACCTGTCATACAACGCCCTGAACGATTATATGCATTGCGTGCTTCATGGGAATTGCATCATACATGGTTTTGGATAAAAGGATCCCCGGCGGTCCGATTAATCTTGACAGATCACACCCATGACGATCATATATTGCCGGTCCGGGGGAACCTTTCTCCCCCCATTAGCGTTGCCCACTGACGCCGGGAGAGAGGGCGCCGACAATCACTCAGGAGGAGAGGCCACCATGCTGCAATACAATTATCCCACCACTATACTTCTTGGTCAGGGTTCCCTCGCCGAGTTCGTCGATCGCCTCAAGGGGAAGAGACACGGGAAGGTGCTTGTGGTAACGGACGCAACACTTTTGGAAATCGGCATCGTCGGGAGGTTGTCCGACCTTCTGGAGTCAGCGGGAATCGACTTCGATGTTTATTCAGACATCCATCCGAACCCGATGGAGGAGGACGTGGAGAAGGGCGTGGTTGCGTACCGGGCGGGGAACTGCGACAGCATAATCGGCTTCGGGGGCGGAAGCCCCATCGATGTGGCAAAGGTCATCAAGATAATGGTCTCAAACCCGCCGCCACTGGCCCGGTACGACGACTCACTGGGTGGCGACCGGTTGATCACCGAACCGATGCCCCCCCTCTACGCGATTCCAACCACATCGGGAACCGGCAGCGAGGCGGGACGCTCGGGCGTCATTATCATGCGGGAAACGGGGAAGAAGACCATCTTCTTTCACCCGGATCTGATGCCGGATATCGCGGTCCTCGAGCCGGACCTGACGGCGGGGCTGCCTTCGTTTCTCACTGCGGCCACGGGCATAGATGCCTTCGTTCATTGCCTGGAGGCCTATTTCGCGAACATGTTCCATCCAATGGCGGACGGCATCGCGTTGCAGGGAATGGAACTGATAATCCGATGGCTCCCCGAGGCGTGTGCGAAAGGGGCCAGCCTGGATGCAAGGGAAAAGATGCAGATCGCCGCCACGATGGGGGCGATCGCCTTCCAGAAGGGACTCGGCATGATCCATTCCATGGCGCATCCACTATCCAGTCAGTGCGGCCTCCACCACGGTCTTGCAAACGCACTGCTGGTGCCGGAATCGGTACTGTTCCTGGAACAGGCGAAGCTCAATTACGAACAGATAGCGAAAATCCAGAAGGTAAGGGCGATTTTTGAATCGAACGGCCTTGGGAGGGGAAGCCTTTCGGAAAGCTGCCGGGACTTCATAGAAAAGACCGGCATAACACCCGGTCTTGGTCGTCACGGCGTAGCAGAGGGGGATCTCGATTCCATAGCTGACGAGGCTTTCGGCGATCCCTGTCATCCGGGGAACATGGTGCAGGTTACCAGGGACGACATGCGGATGGTTCTGGCCGCGTCAATGAATACAAGGCTGTGAGCCGGTGGCGGCCCCCTGATGAGAGAGGGGCCGGATGAAGTCTGGATCGGTTTATTAGATCAATTGGAAAATGTAATACCCATAGGGGCCGTGAGTGAGAAGGTAGGGAAGCTCGCCGATTTCGGGGAAGGGAGTGTCACCGAGAATTTCACAGGGCGTGCGGCCCTTCCATGCCGAAAGGTCCGCCTCAACGGGCTGCGCGGAGGAAGACAGGTTGAACGCGCACAGCATCGTTTCTTCCCCGTATTCGGTGATGAAAAGTAGAATTTTTTTGTTCTCGGGGTAGATGAACGTGATTTCTCCATTTCCGAAAACGGGGTGTTTGTGTCGCAATGCGATAAGGTTCCTCAGCCAGTTGAAAAGTGAACTTGGATTGTTCCTGTCCTCCTCGACATTTACGGACTGGTAATTATACACCGGGTCGGAGATGACCGGTGCGTAAAGCATGGAAGGTTTGGCGATAGAAAACCCGGCATTTTTATTGTCGTTCCACTGCATCGGTGTGCGAACCCCGTTGCGGTCTCCAAGATAGATATTGTCCCCCATGCCGATCTCATCGCCGTAATAGATGACCGGGGTTCCCGGCAGGGTGAGGAGAATCGTGTAGAGCAATTCAATTTTTCTCCTGTCATTGTCCAGGAGCGGCGCCAGGCGCCTGCGGATTCCCCTGTTGAGCCTCATCTGCCTGTCACTGGCGTAGGAGTTGAACATGTAGTCTCGCTCCTCGTCGGTGACCATCTCAAGGGTCATCTCGTCATGATTGCGTAGAAACATCGCCCACTGGCACGATTCCGGGATGGCGGGGAGGCGCTTCATGATGTCGATTATGGGACCGTGGTGTTCCTGCTTCAGGGACATGAAAAGCCGCGGCATAAGGGGGAAGTTGAAGGCCATGTGGAACTCGTCCCCCTCCCCGAAATACGCAACCAGATCCTCCGGCCACTGATTCGCTTCGGCAAGGAGGACCACGTCAGGGTAGTTTTCTTCGACAAACCTTCTGATTTCCTTGATATAACGGTGCGTTTCTGGAAGGTTTTCACAGGCGGTATTTTCCTTTTCAAAAAGGTAGGGAACCGCATCGACGCGGAAACCGTCGAGTCCCATATCAAGCCAGAAGCGGATTACCTCCTTCATTTCCTCGCGTACATCGGGATTGTCATAGTTAAGGTCCGGCTGGTGGTGAAAAAAACGGTGCCAATAATACCTCTCCGTCTGTGGCGAGTATGTCCAGTTTGACGTTTCGAAATCGCTGAAAATGACGGGAATTTCACCGTACCTATCGGGTGTATCGGACCATACATAGTAGTCGAAATAGGGTGACGAGGGTCCCTTCAGGGCATCGATGAACCAGGGATGGCGATCGGACGTGTGGTTGAGTACGAGGTCGGTGATGACCCTGATACCCCGTGCATGAGCCTCGTGGAGAAAACGCCTGAAATCGTCAAGGGTGCCGTACTGGGGATTGATCTCGTAGTAATCCATAATATCATAGCCGTCATCCCTGCCAGGCGTGGGATAAATGGGAAGGAGCCAGACGCAGGTCGCTCCGAGTTCTGAAAGATAATCGAGACGGGAGATAAGTCCGGGAAAATCACCGGTCCCGTTTCCTGTCCCGTCCTGGAATCCCCTGACGTACAATTCATATACGATGGCGGTCTTGTACCAATACTGGTTCATTAAAAGACTCCGATTCTCGTCACGTTTCATTCGCATGAGCCATTTGAGAAACGAGGCGCCGGACATCCTCGGGGCCTGCGAGATGAAACCTTGCGATCGACGGGACGAGCCCAACTTTAATTGAAAATCCCGATTCAGGAATCGCGGCGAACATGTCCTCGTCGGTCAGGTCGTCCCCGATGGCCATTATGAAATCGAAGTTGTTTTCCGCTATCAGGTAGGAGGCGATTTTACCCTTGCTGGATTCGAGATTCTTCACCTCGAGTACCTTGTTGCCCTCCATGATCCCGAGGTTGAGGTTCGCGATCATTTCCATCAGGTTGCTTTTCAGTTCGATGGCTCGAATTGACGCGAATTCGGCGTCCGATTTCCGGTAGTGCCAGACAAGGGAATACTCCTTTTCTTCGATAAATGAACCGGGTGTCCTGTCGGCGTAGAGTTCCAGATGGGGACGGATCTGATCTTTCCATTGATTTCCGATGGTTAAAACGGATTTCCATTCTTCATCTCTTGATTTGATGAGGGCCCCATGTTCCGCGACAAGATGCACGGGAAGGTTCGAGAAATGCGCGGATAGGAATCCGGCGTTCCTCCCGCTGATAAGGGCCACTTCATTCTTCGTGTCGTGGGCCAGGCGATCGAGAAGCGCGAGGAGGGCCTCATCTGGTACCGCCATGGACGGCTCGGGCTGAAATCGAACGAGGGTCCCGTCGTAATCGAGGAGGATCAATCGCCTGGAGGCTTTGATGTATGAGTCAATCACATCAATGGTCTCCTTTTCATCCAGAATGCGCATGGAGTCCGGCAGTGCTTCTGCTTGGATGGTGGAAAGTTTTTCTACGAATAGTTCGGCCCATTTAAATACGTCGTTGCGCCTGAGGCGCGATTTCATGGGCTCCATCCTGAGCCGCTGCTCGTCCGGACTCATGGAGAGGGCTTCCGAAATCGCGTCAGCAACCTCCTCGCAATTGTTGGGGTTGACGATGATCGCCTCGCCAAGCTCTTCGGCGGAACCAGCCATTTCGCTGAGTATCAGCACCCCGTCACTATCGGTCCTGGCGGCGACATATTCCTTCGCCACGAGGTTCATGCCGTCACGATTCGGCGTTACGAGACAGACATCGGCGCAATGATAGAACGACATTATGGTTCCGAATGGGAGAGACCGGTAGCGATACTGAATGGGCGACCAGTGAAGGGTGCTGTAACGGCCGTTTATCCTGCCGACGAGCTCGTTAATACGGTCCCGAAGAGAAATGTATATATCGACCTTCGATCGTGATGGGACCGCGACAAGAAAGAGAATCACCTTCCCGTGAAATTCCGGGTACTTTTCAAGAAAACGGCTGAAGGCTTCCAGCCTTTCAGGTATACCCTTGGTGAAGTCGAGCCTGTCCATGGAAAGAATCATTTTTTTCCCGGACAGGCTTTTTTTTATCGATTCGATCTCCTTTTGAATTGACCTGTCGCCCATGTAGTCGGAATAGCGTGCGTAATCGATTCCCATGGGGAAGATGTCGCACTTGATGGAGCGATTATCATTTTGGAGCCAGCCGAGATTGTGTTCTATCCCCAGGATACGCTGAACGCTGTCGAGAAAATGACGTACGTAGCTGAAAGTATGGAATCCCACGAGATCGCTCCCGAGTATACCCTCAAGAAGTTCCTTCCTCCAGGGTAGGAGACGGAACAGCTCATACGAAGGGAAGGGAATATGGAGAAAGAAGCCGATACTCGCTTCAGGGTGGCGCCTGCGTATCATCCCCGGAAGGAGCATGAGATGGTAATCGTGGACCCATACGGTGTCGCCCGGTTCATATACCCCGTTGAAGGTTTCGAAGAATTTTTCATTTACCCTTTCATAGGCTTTCCATGTTTCTGAATCGTAACTTGTATAAAGGGTGAAATAGTGGAAAAGGGGCCAGATGGTACTGTTACTGAAGCCGTTGTAGTAAAGCTTTACGTCCTGCGCGGTAAGAGGGACGGAGTGTGACGCGAATTCCCCACGAAGCCGGTCGTGTATGGCGACGGCGTCCAGATTTTTCATGCTATCGGAGCTCAGGCCGTTGAAGCCGATCCAGACACAGTCATGTTCCCTGTTGAGGGAAGAGAGCCCGGTGGCCAGGCCGCCCACGCTGGGGTTGTAGACCGGAACCCCGTTTTTCTTGATTTCAACGGTGACGGGGAGCCTGTTGGCGATCAAAATTAATTTGGGCATGTATGAATCCTTGCCGAAGCGCTATTTTTAATAGGCATAAGTGCCCTTTTTTCGATTGAACGACCGCATTCCGATGAAAAATAGCCACGATGTAGTATTCCATAGCCCGTGATAGGGGGGAATTCTCGGTGTAATGAATGGGCGATCCTTATCATGTTCACATTAATTATACATATAGTAAAAAGGATGTGTCAAGAAGTTAAAGTGATTTTTTAACACATCGGCACCACCCGTCCATACTACAGGGTGCCGGGACATTGATGTGCGTTATCCCCGTTCCCTCCGTTTCACTGTAGAACCCTCGGCCCCGGGGAAACGGAGGGATTACCCGGGTAGGGATGGCATGACGGCCAAGGTGTAACGGAGTCGGCGTGCTGATCGATTGGGACGGGAATTTACTTTACGGACCAAACAAACCGGGAGATAATGTAGATCGAATAATCACACAACCTATGGGGAGGAAATGATGAAAAGGAATTTTGTTCTGGGGGCCGCCCTGGCGGCAGCGTTATGTGTCTCATGTGGTGCGGGAAACAAAATTGTAGTGAAGGACGACGGCTTCACCAATGCAAAAAATGTAACCATGTATCTGAGCCATGGAATAGAGGATTGGAGCTGGGTGATTCTCAGGAATTGGGAAAGCGAATATTATCGCGAGGTACGGCCAGGTAAATCAAAGCCGACCCAGATCACGATGACATTCCTGGGGAATACCATGGTCGATGATTTTACATCGACCGGGATGATCAAGGTTAATGAAAAGGTATACAAACTTTCCGGAATCAAGGCGGATACTGAAAAACATAAAGATACGGATGTGAAGGTCTCAACGGATTCATCCGGGAGGGCAACTGGCAAGGTGCAAACCAGTGAGTATAAAAAATTCAAGGTCGTGATCACCCTCTCTCCACAGATGGAAAAGGCACTGGCCGCTGCATCCTCCATCAGCCTTCGCTTCAACGCCGGGAACAAGCCTGTTACCATAGTGTATACGCCGTCCGATATAGAGCAGTTGAAAACCTTCCTGGCACTTGATCCGTATAAAGCTTCCAATTAACCGGATCGAGTTGTGATGTGTACCAACAGCGGCTTTCGGGCCGCTGTTGGTTTATTATGCAGGGAGGTTTTCATCTACTCTGCGACGGGGTGTGCAAGGTGGCTGTCTGGAACCCCCGGAAGCGGATCAAGAAAAATTGTCTTGCAATCAGGACCCCCTCATATAGAAAGCGTCCATATGCGCCAATGCCGTACATTATGAAGGGCATTGAGCGTTCGATAACGGTTAAAAACACCGGTATGTCGCACTGAAACCGCCCCACGCGCGTCGGAGCGCATCCGCGAAACGAAGCCGCATTTTAGTTATTATAAGAAGGAAACCCCATGCCGATTTCATGCGAAAAAGACCTCGATCTCGCCGATTGTGCTAATGACGTGAGAAAAATCAGGAACATAGCCATCATTGCACATGTTGACCATGGCAAGACCACCCTCGTCGACGCGATGCTCAGACAGTCGGGTACCTTCCGTTCCAATGAACGGATCGAGGAGCGTGTTATGGATTCCAACGACATCGAGAAGGAGCGCGGGATCACCATTTTTTCGAAGAACGCTTCGTTTTATTACAAAGAACACAAAATCAACATAGTGGACACCCCGGGACACGCTGATTTCGGGGGTGAGGTGCAGCGCGTCCTCAACATGGTAGACTCGGTGCTCCTGGTCGTCGATGCTTTCGAAGGGACCATGCCCCAGACGAAGTACGTGCTTAAAAAATCACTGGAGGCGGGGCATCACCCCATCGTGGTGGTGAACAAGATCGACCGACCGAACTGCCGTCCGGGACAGGTGGTGGATATGGTCTTCGACCTCTTCGTGGAGTTGAACGCGGCGGACGACCAGCTCGATTTTCCCGTCATCTTCGCCTCCGCCAAGAACGGGACCTCCCACTACCGGCTTGACGATGAGCACAACGACATGGTGCCACTTTTCGAAACAATCATCGACCATGTCGGCGCTGCCGAGGGCGATCCCGATCGCGACGCCCGGTTTCTCATATCCGCGGTGGAGTACGACAATTACATCGGCAAAATCGGAACCGGGAAACTCCATCACGGACGGATGCGCCCCGGGGAAGAGGCCATCCTTATCAAGCAAAACGGCGAGCATGTGAAGGGAAAAATTTCGAAGATATTCGAGTACAGCGGTTTGAAGAAGAGAGAAGTTCCCGAAGCACTTGCCGGTGATATCGTGGCCATCGCGGGATTCGAAAACATCGACCTCGGGGATACCATCGCGACGGGGGACGATCCGGAAGCACTGCCTTCGATCAGGATCGACGAGCCGACCATCGCGATACAGGTGCAGGTAAACGATTCCCCCTTTCTTGGCAAGGAGGGTTCCCTGGTCTCGTCACGTCACATATGGGGGCGCCTCGAGAGGGAGCTTGAAACGAACCCCAGTCTGGTGATCGAGCGTTCCGGCACGAACGATTCATTCACCGTGAAGGGAAGGGGCGAACTCCAGCTCTCGATCCTGATAGAGAACATGAGGAGGGAGGGTCACGAGTTCCAGGTATCCCGCCCCAGGGTTATTTTCCGGACTATCGACGGGGTGAGACAGGAGCCGATGGAGCTGGCGATAATCGACGCGGCAGAGGAATTTACCGGCGTCGTGATCGAGAAACTCGGCAGGAGGAAGGCGGAACTGGTAAACATGGTTCAGGGGAGCGACGGATATACAAGGCTCGAGTTGAAGATACCGTCCCGGGGACTCATCGGTTATCGGGGCGAGTTCCTTACCGACACCAGGGGGACCGGCATTCTCAACCACGTGTTCGAGGGCTACGGGCCCTTCAGGGGGGAGATTCCGTCACGCACAAGGGGCGTACTGGTGGCCATGGAAAACGGCGTATCGAACGCTTTTTCCCTCGATTCACTGCAGGAGCGGGGAACCATCTTCATAGGGCCGGGGGTGCCCGTCTACGAGGGTATGATTATCGGCGAGCACAGCCGTGACAACGACCTCGAGGTCAATCCGTGCAAGGGAAAGAAGCTCACCAACATGCGTGCCTCAGGCTCCGAGGAAGCGGTTCGGCTCACGCCGCCGCGTATCTTCTCCCTGGAACAGGCCATCGAATATATCGATGACGACGAGCTTCTGGAAGTCACTCCGAAGAACATTCGCATGAGAAAAAAAATGCTGAAGAGTCTCGATCGAAAGAGGGCAGGGAAAAACGGCGCGTGACCTGATGACGTTCATGAATGCTCCCGGGCGCCGTCATGGTGAAAAGCATCCGTGTCTTTCCGTGTGAATCCGTGGCATCAGAGAATTTTGAACCGCAGAGGGACACAGAACTGCACGGATTATTTGTTGTATGATAAAATGTGCAAACTTACGATGAAACACCCTGCCTATCTGTGTGAATATTTTCTATAAACTGCGAATAGCTTCATTCCCCGGAAAAATTACGTCCCCATAAATGAAATGATGATCCGGTCGCTTATTCCTTGACAGGATATTTCATGTAGTGTGAGATTACCTTTAATAGCATGATATCATTCGGCGGGGGTGGCGGACATGAAGGTTTCAGACGCGGCGGCGATTGTTACGGGAGGTGCGTCCGGACTCGGCGAGGCGGTGGTGCGGGGCATTATCGCGAAAGGGGGAAGGGTTGCGATCCTCGACCTCGCTGATGAGAAGGGTGAGAAGCTTGCCGGCGAGCTCGGCGCAAAGGCGATATATTGCAGGGCGGATGTTGCCGATGAAAAGGACGTGGCAGGCGCCATCGAACGCGCCGCCGAGGCCTTCGGAACCGTCAACGCAGTCGTGAACGCCGCGGGGATCGCCCCGGCGGCGAAGACCATCGGGAAAAAGGGCCCCATGGATCTCGGTCTTTTCGAGCACGCGGTAAGGGTGAACCTCACAGGCACGTTCAACGTGATTCGCATCGCTGCCGTTAAGATGGCAGGAAACACCCCCAACGACGATGGCGAGCGCGGCGTTATAATCAATACCGCGTCGGTAGCTGCCTTTGACGGGCAGATCGGTCAGGCCGCCTACGCGGCGTCGAAAGCGGGTGTCGTCGGCATGACCCTTCCGATCGCCCGAGACCTGTCATCCTTCGGGATCAGAAACGTCACCATCGCTCCGGGAATATTCGATACGCAGATGATGGCGTCATTTTCCGATGAGGTGAGGGCGTCCCTGGCAGCGAGCGTGCCTTTTCCGGCTAGGCTTGGCCGGCCGGAGGAATTCGCGGCCCTGGCGATCCATGTGATTGAAAATGCCATGATCAACGGGGAGACCATCAGGCTTGACGGCGCACTTCGCATGGCGCCGAAATAACGAAGGCCGTCATTGCGGCGGCGTATGACAGATATGCGGTGCTATCCATAGATCAATCGAGCAGGACAAGGAGCTGTTGTTATGAAGGAAGCGGTCATAGTAAGCGGATGTCGCACACCACTCGGCAGTTTTAACGGAACGATCGCGGGTATGGGGGCCACCCGCCTCGGAGCCATCGTCATCGAAGAGGCGGTGAAGAGGGCGGGCATAGACAGGGAGATCGTCGATGAGGTCATAATGGGCATGGTCCTCCCCTGCGGGTACGGACAGAATCCCGCGAAGCAGGCCGCGGTACAGGCCGGGATTCCGTGGCGCGCAGGGGGCCTCACGATTAATAAGGTGTGCGGATCCGGCCTGAAGGCGGTCATGCTCGCCGCCCATGCTATCGGGATGGGTGACGCCGACGTGGTAGTCGCAGGCGGTATGGAAAACATGAGTATGGCCCCCTTTTATCTCGAAAAGGCACGTTTCGGATACAGGATGGGAACCGGGAAAATTGAAGATCACATGGTGCACGACGGTCTCTGGGACATCGTCAATGACTTCCATATGGGAATATCGAACGAGCTCTGTTCTGAGAAATACGGAATAAGCAGGGAGGACCAGGACCGTCACGCCGCGGAGTCGTACCGGAAGGCCCTTGAGGCGATCGGCGCGGGACGTTTCAGGGATGAAATCGTCCCCGTTCTCATCAAAGGGAGGAAAGGCGAGGTGCTCTTCGATACGGACGAATGCGCCCAGGAGACATCATACGAGTCTCTTTCCGTGATGAAGGCCGCCTTCAAAGAAGGCGGCGTGACCACCGCGGGGAACGCCTCGGTCATTAGCGACGGGGCCGCAGCCCTGGTAGTGATGTCGCGGGAGAAGGCCGATGAACTCGGATGCAGGGTGAGATTATCGATCGGTGCACAGGCGTCGTACGGCATCGACATGAAATACGTGCTGGTCGCCCCGATCTGGGCCGTGCCGAAATGCCTGAAGAAAGAGGGCCTCGGCATAAGTGATATAGATCTCTTCGAGGTCAACGAGGCATTCAGCGGGTCCTCCGTTGCCGTGGCGAGGGAACTCGGGCTCGATCCGGAGAAGGTGAATGTGAACGGGGGAAGCGTGGCCCTTGGGCATCCGATCGGAGCGAGCGGCGCCCGGGTTCTGGTCACTCTAATGCACGAACTGGAACGGCGCGATCTGCGAACCGGTCTTGCGACCCTCTGTCTCGGCGGGGGTGAGGCAGTGGCGATGGTGGTGCGAAGATAGGAGTTCAGGCCCCCAGTTCGGTTTCCCTGGCGATTACCATCCGCTGGACCTCCGAAGTGCCCTCGTAAATGGTGGTCACCCGCGCGTCCCGGTATATCCGTTCCACCTTGTAGTCCCGGATATAGCCGTAACCCCCGAAGACCTGAAGGGCCCTGTATGCGCAGCGGATCAGGGCCTCTGTCGCGAAGAGCTTAGCGATGGAAGCCTCCCTCGAAAAAGGGACTTTCCTGTCCTTGAACGACGCTGCGCTCAAGGCAAGGAGCGCCGAGGCTTCATGCTCGACGGCGATATCGGCGATCATGTTCTGTATCGATTGGTGACGGATAATAGCCTTCCCGAACTGTTTTCGTTCCCGGGCATAGGAGACCGATTCGTCAAGGCAGGCGCTGATCATCCCCACCGCCTGGGACGCGATGCCTATCCTTCCGCTGTCCAGTGCGTTCAGCGCGACTTCAAGGCCCATGCCGGTTTTTCCCAGGATGTTAGCCTCCGGTACCTCGCATTCCTCGAGGATCAGTTCCACCGTGTTGGAGGCGCAAAGGCCCATCTTCTTTTCCTCTTTCCCGATTACAAGTCCCTTCGTACCAGCCGGAATGATAAATGCGGTGAGGCCGTTTCTACCCGGGGCAGTCCTGGCGATGAGAATGAATAGGCCGGCATATGCCCCGTTGGTGATGAATTGCTTGGTACCGTTTATGATGTAGGTTTTTCCTTTCTTTACCGCCGATGAGCGGAGGGAGGAGGGGTCGGAACCGGCTTCGGGCTCGGTGAGGGCGAAGGCGCCGACATGCTCGCCGGAAGCGAGGGGTATGAGGTACCGCCTTTTCTGCTCCTCAGTGCCGTAGTTCATGAGGGGCTCGGTGGTCAAATTGGTGACGCTGAGTGTGACCGCGACCGATGCGCAGGAATAGGCGATTTCCTGGAGGGCCAGGCTGTAGCTCACGGCGCCGGCCCCGGAACCGCCATAGACCTCGGGGACCATCATACCGAAAAGGCCGAGACCACCGAGTTTGCGGATTATCTTTTCGGGGTATTTCCCCAGCTCGTTATAGTCCTGTGCGAAGGGCTCGATCTCGCTCCTGGAAAATTCCCGGATCATGTCCCTGATCATCGCCTGTTCTTCGGTAAGGGGGAGTTTCATGGCGCCGCCTATGGTGTGTATATTGTTACGATAAGCACGGTGGGAGTGGTGCCCGGATTTTTCAGGGAGTGCTTCATACCCGAGTTAAAATGGACCGATTCGTCCTTTTTCAGATTGTGTTTTTTATTGCCGACCTCTATTTCAACCTCGCCCTTGAGGGTATAGACGAATTCCTCGCCCTCGTGCCGGTAATTGACACTGGGGTGCTCGGAGCGGGGAGGGATGACGACCCGGAAGGCCCGAAGATGGTCCTTTTTCGCCCCCGGCGTCAGGACCTCGTAACGGTATGCCTGTTCCCTCTGGGTGAATACATTGACCCTGTTTTTTTCCTTCTCGATCTCGCTTCCTGAGCGGAGCAGTTCATCGGGATCGACTGTCAGGGCACGCGCTATTTTCAGCATATCGCCTACGGGGGCGAATGAAACGCCCGCTTCGATTTCCTCGAGATGTGAGGCGGAAAGGCCCGTCATCTCCGAAAGCTCTTCTATCTTGATGTTCCTTTTTTTTCTCATCCGGCCGATATTGTGGCCGACGGGTTTTTTCGCCCCGGGCGAATCTTTCTTTGCCATGTTCACCTCTTCTGTGCTCAAAATATAATCATACGAAGCCGGGGCCGGCCAGACCGTTAGTTCCAGGGGGTTAAGGCGGTCGGCGGTCTACATCACGCCGAAAATGAATCCCGCATTGGAGTACCCTTCGTAATTAAACCCTCCCTTCGCCATAAAATAGGCACCGCATCGGAAGCCAGCCTCGATGGCGATACGGGCGTTCTCGCCTATACGGAATTGTAACCCGAGAGCAAGGCCTATCGGCACGAAGACTCCCACGCTCCTTTCCCATATGGTGTCGAAATGGAGATAATAGAGACCGTAGGAGGCCGCGCTCGGTGGAGACGCGAGGAGGAGAAGAAGATAGTTGTTTTTCCTGTTTTTCGACCATTCCTTGTTTCTTGTTGTGGCGTGGTGGCCAGTCAGGAGATGGGCCCCGATGAGGGGACCGATCCAGAAACTGACCGTCTCTCCATCGGCGACGGTGAAGGCAAAAACGTTATTGAGGTGTGCCCTCATGAGACGACGGTAGTCCTTTTCGCCCCCGAAGGAGGCAATGCCCTCGAAGCCGATGGCAAGTCGGTTTCGGTATCCCACGCTGCCGTCCCCGCCGCTTTCGAAAATGAGACCCCCTCCGTAGAAGGCGTTTTTCACGGAATAGATGACACTGTAATCACCGTTGCTTTTTATACGGGTCATGTCAACCTGACCGCCTCCGCCGGTTCCGTAGATGCCAAAGCCAGCCGGGTAGGCGGGTGAGGCAAGGGCAATAAGAAGGGGAAGGGATAGAAGGATGAATAGTTTCATGGCACTCCTCCGGTCGGGTATAAACGAAAAACCATATCACGACATGCGGGAATGGAAATCCTTCTGTCAAGAATCTTTAAATGTCTGCGGGAAAACATGAAAGGGTGAGGATTTCCACTACACGGTAAACAGTTAAAACTATTGACATCATGGCATATCATTACGTTTTATGGAGTACAAGGGGCGGGCGCGGCCGGTAGTGTCATGGATGGACGGTACCATTCGCGATTGCGCCGTCCCTTTACTTCACCTTCCGGAGGTGTGCGGTGAGCCCGCTTGGACCCGCTGAACTGATTGCTCAAGTACTGGAGAGAGGCCTCTGCATAGGATGCGGCGCCTGCGTATCCCTCTGCCCCTATTTCAATTCATACAGGGGAAAAATATCAATGCTTTTCCCCTGTGTACTGACACGTGGGAGGTGCCACGCATATTGCCCGAAGGCGGGTGTCGAACTTGACGACCTATCCACGGAAATTTTCAATGCGCCCTATTCGGAAAAGCCCATGGGGCGTTTCATTTCCATTGTGACATCCCGCGCCACGGGCCCGTCGAAAGCACCCCTGGCACAGGGTGGCGGGACGGTTACCGCGATAATGACCCACGCCCTCGAAGTGGGGAGAATCGACGCGGCCGTGCTGACCGGAAGGAATGGGACCCACGCTGTGCCGGAGGTTGTTACCGACCCGGCCGATGTCGCACGTTTTGCCTCGTCGAAGTTCAGCGCGGCACCTACCATCGAGGCCTATCACCGGGGGGTGGCAATGGGCCATTCGGCAATCGGCGTGGTTGCGACACCGTGCCAGGCCATGGCGCTGGCCCAGATTCGCATCAATCCGATGAATGAGCCGGATTTTATCGACCGCACTGCCCTTGTGGTGGGTATTTTCTGCACCTGGGCCCTCGATGAGCGTAGGCTTGCAGCACTCCTCGACGGCAAAGTGAAGGCTGAATCGATTCAAAAATTCGATATACCGCCGCCACCCGCCGAGGTAATGGAGATCCATACCGATGAAGGCACCATTGCAATCGAGCTTTCTGAAATACGATCACTTGTGCCTGAAACCTGCGGCTATTGTTTCGATATGACGGCAGAATTCGCAGATCTGTCGGTGGGGCAGCTCGAGGGAACTCCCGGCATGAATACGGTTATCGTACGGACCGAGAGGGGACGGAGTGCCCTCGATGAAGCGGTGAAGTCCGGTAGACTCGAGATCTGTGAAATTTCCGACTCGGATCTGTCACGCCTGTCGGCCGCGGCGAGTAGGAAAAAAGAGCGCGCTCTCGGGAAAGCGCACGAAATGGGGATTATACGATATGTCATATCTTCTTGATGAAAGAGAAGGGGCCGGCTATCTTCTTATGGGCAACGACGCGATCGTGCGCGGTGCCCTCGAGGCTGGTATCGGCGTTGCGACCGCCTATCCTGGAACGCCTTCATCGGACATCATCGAAAGGCTGTCCGATGTTTCACGCGAAAGGAACATCTATGTGGAATGGTCGGTAAACGAGAAGGTTGCCCTCGAGGTCGCCTTCGCCGCCTCGATAGCCGGCATTCGTTCGATATGCGCCATGAAGCAGAATGGGGTGAACGTCGCGTCGGACTTTCTCCTTCATCTCGCCCTTTCGGGAACGAGGGGGGGGATGGTGCTGGTCTTCTGCGAAGACCCGGGAGCCCTCTCGAGCATTAACGAGGGTGAATCGCGTCATTTTGCTAAAATGATAGAGCTGCCCCTCCTTGAACCGGGTGATTTTCTTGAGGCCAGGGAGATGACGAAGTGGGCCTTCGAACTATCTGAGGAGTTGGGGACGCTGGTGATGCTTCGGAGCGTCACGCGCCTCTCACATGCAAGCGGCAACGTTGTCATGGGGAGCCTCCCGGCAACGGAACGTGTGGCGAACTTCGTATTTGAGACGGGGGTCGGGGACCCATGGTCCGGTCCGGTGATTACAATGCCAGTGCCGCCGCACCATGAGGCGGTGCAACAGCGGCTCGTCAGGGCGAGGAAGATCTTCGAAGGGTCGCGTTTCAATACCTACACGGGCCCTGAAAATCCGGAACTCCTCATCATAACATCCAGTGCCTGCAATCTCTATACCAGGGAGGCTCTTCACCTCCTCGATGCCGGTGACAGGGTAGGGATACTGAAGCTAGGTACCACGTGGCCGCTCCCGACGGAGCTTATACGGAAACATCTCGCCGGTACGGACCGGGTCCTCTTCGTTGAAGAGGTGCTCCCGTTCATGGAGGAGAACGTAAAGGTCCTTGCCGCCGAAAATGCAGGAGAGATCGGCACTATGGCCTTTTATGGAAAGAACGACGGTACGATGCCTTCGACCGGGGAGCTGAATCCGGATATCGTCGTGGAGGCGGTGATGGGGATTCTTTCCATCGACTATATTCCGGTGTCAGATGAGTTTGCGGATAAGGCGGGCCGTCTTGCCGCGGAAATGTCCCCGGCGCGCGACCTTACCTTTTGTCCCGGCTGTCCACACCGCGCATCATTCTGGTCTCTGCATTACGCCCTCGCACTCGACAACAGGCGTGGTTTTGTCTGCGGCGACATCGGCTGTTACACCCTCGGCTTCCTTCCCTGCGGATTCAGCGCCATGAAGACGTCACATTCGATGGGATCAGGCATCGGCATCGCGAGCGGCTTCGGCAAGCTGGGACAATTCGGTTTCGACCAGCCGGTGCTCGCCGTCTGCGGGGATTCGACCTTCTTCCATGCGGCGATGCCTGCCCTGGTGAATGCGGTACATACAGGTTCCGACGTTATATTCGCCCTTCTCGACAATTATGGAACCGCCATGACGGGATTCCAGCCGCATCCGGGGACGCCTTTGGACGCGGCGGGAAGTCCGGTGACCCAGATCGACCCGGCCGCCATATGCCGCGCCATGGGCGCTGAAGTGGTGATCGCGGACCCCTTTGATATCAAAGATACACAGGATAAGCTTTTTGCAATGCTCGAAAAAAAGGGGGTGCAGGTCATCATATTGCGCCAGATATGCGCCCTCTCCCCGGAGAAAAAAGGGAAAAAACCCTATACGGTGAGGGTGGATGAAGACGCCTGTATCGGAGCGAACTGCGGTTGCGGTCGCTTCTGCACCAGGATATTCAGGTGCCCGGGACTTGTCCGGGACGACGACAAAGGAGTCGCTGCGATAGATGAGGTGATATGTGCGGGGTGCGGCGTATGCGCTGATATCTGCCCCTCCGGAGCCATCAAAAAAATGGAGGCGGAGCGATGTTGAAAACCTCGATTCCCGTCGATCCCTACAATATCATCATCACCGGTGTCGGGGGGCAGGGCAACGTAATGGCATCCCGTATGCTCGGCAACGCCCTGGTGCGCAAGGGTTACTTTGTAACCATCGGCGAAACCTTCGGCGTGTCCCAGCGCGGAGGATCGGTCATGAGCCATATGAGAATATCGGAGAAATCCCCATGGAGCCCACAGATTCCCCGGGGCCGTGCTGACATGGTGGTGGCCCTCGAGCCGAGCGAAGCCCTCAGGGTGATTGCCGCATACGGGAATGGAAAAGTCATCGTTATCAGTAATACCAGACCGATCCATCCTGTCGGAGTGATAGCCGGAGAAGCAAGCTACCCCCCTATCGAAGAGCTTATGGGGGCCATATGTGAGCTCGCGGGGGAGGCGATTTTCATCCCCGCCACGGACGAGGCGCTGCGGATGGGCAACCCGATACTGGTCAACGTGATAATGCTGGGCGCCCTTTCGGCTTTCAGGACACTCCCCTTCGACGTCAAAAATTTCAGGGAAATCGTATCCGAGACCATGCCCGCAAACCGTCTTGAGATGAATGTCTTGGCCTTCGAAAAGGGAAAGGATCTTGCACGTGCGAAGATGGCCGGGGTGGATTAATTGCGATACGAGGGAAACATATTCCGCCCCTTCAGTGAGGCGAACAGCTATCTCCTCCAGTGCACCATCGGATGCTCACATAACGGGTGCTCCTTTTGCGGGATGTACAAGGAGAAGCGATACCGTGAGCGGGATATCGAAGAGATCAAAGAAGATATCCGCATGGCCCGTGACCATTACGGAGACGTGGAGAAAGTATTCCTCTGCGACGGCGACGCCATCGCCATGCCAACGGGAACCCTCCACGATATACTGGCGGAATTGCGCGCCGCCTTTCCCTCGCTTCGACATGTGGGCGCCTATGTGGGGCCCACAAGCACTCTTGGTAAAAGCGTGTCTGAGCTGACCGGGCTTTATTCCGCGGGACTCACCAAGGCATACCTGGGCGTTGAAACGGGCGACGACAATCTCCTCGCAGAGATCAACAAGGGGGCGACTCGTGATGAAATGCTTCAAGCCGGTAGACGGATTATCGATGCGGGAATGAATCTTTCTTCAATGATTCTTCTCGGACTTGCGGGAAGGGGCGATCGTTCAGGGTTGCATGCCCGCGAAACAGCGAAGATTATCAATGAGATGAGGCCGCACTATCTCGCCGCTCTCACGATCACCCCGGTCACGGGCACGCCCCTTTACGCGAAGATTCGCAGGGGCGAATTCGAGCTACCCGGTCCCTTCGAGACCCTGGAGGAGATGAAGGTTCTCTTCGACAACCTGAGTGTTGACAACATGAAATTCGTGGGGATCCATGCTTCGAATTATCTTCCCATAAACGGTACTCTCCAGAAAGACCGGGAAGAGATGCTCGCCGCGATCAACAGGGTTCTCGCATCGAGGGACGGTTCCGCGCTCAGGCCCGAGCACCTGCGGGGTCTCTGACAACCGGTATAATAATACAGGTGATCAGAATTGCCATATTGACTATGTGATCATTTGCCGTTTATAAGTGACCGAGAACGACGGTATCATGACGTTCATGCCCCGAACTAAATTTTTTAACAGCATATCAAAAAAAAGTTGACGGGTGGCACTACCACTATACATTAGTATAGCATGATTAAAAATATTAATCGGGGGTGATCATGAATATAAAAAGATATGTACTTGCCAGCATCGCAGTGTTCATCGCCTTCCAGCTCATGGATTTCGTCATCCACGGGCCCATTCTCGGATCCTATTACATGAAGATGACGTCGCTGTGGCGTCCTGAAATGATGTCCCTGATGTGGATCATGTGGTGCACGGGTCTGGTGCTCTCGTTTCTTTTTGTGTACATCTTCCACAAGGGGTACGAAGGGAAGGGAATACTCGAGGGTATTCGTTTCGGGGTAATCATCGGATTCCTCATGAATTTCGTAAGTGCCTTCAACCAGTTTGTCATATATCCATTGCCCCTTGACCTTACACTCCTATGGTTCGTCTTCGGTATGGCAGAGTTCATCGTTGCGGGTATCATTGTTTCTTTGATTTACAGGCAGAAAGAATAGAGGGCATGCTGGCACACGGCCGGGTAATTCATCCCGGCCTATAGGGGGGAGAGTGACGCCTTGAGCCAGCGAACATCATAGGGTCCCATCGACATGGAAATAACACCATTATCCGATGGGATGGTCGTTTTCCCGAGAAGGTCGTACCAGGAACTGAATCGGAAGCCCGCCGCTCCTGCGTCGAATGAAAAAGCCTGCTCACTGCCGGTTACATTGGCGATACAGATGATTGTATCTTCGCCATCGACTGAAACCCTGACAAGGGTGAAGAAGTGGGGACCGGCATCGATGATTGTCTGGCGGGCGTTCGGGTGGAAGGCCTTTTCCCTGGTCCGCTTCATGATCATCCGTCCAAGCATGTAGGCGATCTTATGTGTCGTCGAGACCGGGTTTTCATAGGCTGCGACGAGATCCTGTTTTTTAAGAATCTTCCTGTTAATGCTTCTTTTGTCCTCAGTGTCCTGAACCGCCTGAATATCGTTTTGGGAGCCGATGAGGCCATGGAAGTAGATGCCGGGAACCCCCATCAGAACGAGGGTTATCGAACGTGCGGCGAGGTATCGCCGTATCTGAAAATCGATATCCTCATCTCTACCTTCATAATTAAGGGCACTGTAGAAGGTGATGTTGAATTCATAAGGACTCAGGCTCCCGTCGCTTTTCTTCCTGTATGATATATAACCGCCGTGCTCCTCGACACTCCGGGCGAGACGGTCGATTTCCTCGCTGGAAAGTATCTCCCTGGCGCCCATAACGCCTATGCCGTCATGACTGTCGAGAAAGTTCAAATAAGTGGCGGTCTCTGATATGCGGGTGAGCCCGGCGGCCCATTCGGTAATCTTTGATGAATCGCCGGTTATGAATGTATGGAGTACGAGTGGGGGAAGGGCAAAATTATAGACCATCTGCGCCTCGTCATGACCGTTGCCGAAATATCCGATATTCTCCCGGTGAGGCACGTTTGTTTCCGTGACAAGGGCAACGTGGGGGGCCGCCACGTTCAGGATGTCTCGCAGGAGCTTGATGATCATATGCGTCTGCTGGAGGTGTACGCCGCTGGTCCCGCGTTCGTACCAGAGGTAGGTCACCGCGTCGAGTCGGATGATATCGGCGCCCCGCCGAACGTAAAAGAGAAGGATCTCAATTATTTTGTTCAGGACCCGCGGGTTGTGGTAGTTGAGGTCTACCTGGTCGGGGCTGAAGGTTGTCCAGACATATTTCGTGCCCCGCAGGGTAGGGAAGGAAGTAAGAACCTCCGTAGTCCGTGGACGGAAGAGAATGTTCAGATGGTCCCTCGAGATTCTCCTTTTCGTCGAGAAATCGATGAAAAAATCCCGGTATTCAGGGTTGTCGTTCAGGTATTCCTGAAACCATTCGCTCTGAGCAGAAACATGATTGAATACCCCGTCAAACATCAGCTTGAAATCGTCCTTGATCCCGAGTATGTTCTCCCAGTTTCCAAGACGGGGATCGACTTCTTTGAAATCAGTCACTGAGAAGCCCCTGTCCGATGAATATGGGAAGAAGGGCAGAAGGTGTATGATGTTGAAAACGTTATTGAGGTAGTTCCTGCATATCCAGGCGAGGGTCTCCAGTGGCCGTTCGGTTTCGTCTTTGATAAGATCGCCGTAGGTGATCAGGACCACGTCTTTTTCCGTGAAGCGGTTGGATTGATCATAGCACTTCTCCCATTCAATCATTTCCTCACTTTTATAGGCGTGATAGACGCTGATGATCCGTAAAATCTCCTTGAAGCAATATTCGGCCCTTCTAGCGCCGTAGAGAAACACCAGTTTCGCTATGATTCTCGGCCAGTACTCTTCAGGCATCTGGTAGGGGAGCCGCTCATAATCGGGCTTAATTCCGTGAAAGGAAGATGGCTTCGGCGTCTGGCTGTTCATCCCGTTACAACCCCCGGGGTTCGATTATATGATCCCACCTTCCCTGAGGGGGGATGGGACGCATCGGCAGTCGCCAGGATAGGCATTCGAGCCGTTCCGAGTAATACTACAGATCCGCACTTCATATTCCACTATGAACCTTTCGGCACTCATTGTCAAATATTTCATTGTAAAATAATTGACAATTACGGGAGACGGAGAACTACAATTGATATTCGAGCAGCAGAAATGTTATGGCAACGGGCTTGGTGACGCCCGTGTCCTTTCCGGGGAGGTCCCGACAGATGGAAAGCATTATCGAGCGGATGCGAGGCCGTCCCGTCATTTTCGATGGCGCTATGGGAACAATGATCTACGGGAAGGGTGTGTTCATCAATTCCTGTTACGATGAGTTGAATGTTGCAAATCCCGAGCTCATTTCGGGGATACACAGGGAGTACCGCGACGCCGGAGCAGAGGTACTTGAGACCAACACCTTCGGGGCCAACAGAATGAAGCTCTCGGCATTCGGGATGGGCGAGAGGGCAGATGAAATAAACCGGGCAGCCGCAGCGCTGGCAAAGGACGTGGCGGAGGACAGACTCTGGGTCGCGGGCTCCGTGGGACCGTGTATTCACGCCTACGAGGTCTACGAACCCACCCGGGCCCAGGAATTTGAGAGTGCCTTTATGGAACAGTGCCGTTCACTTGCAGACGCAGGGGTGGATTTTATTCAGCTGGAGACCTTTTCACATCTTGCCGAGTTAAAAATTGCAGCCTCAGCGGCGAAGAAGACCGGCCTTGCTGTTTCGGCGAGCTTTTCAGTCAACGAGGAGGGGCTCGCCACGGACGGCAACACCATAGAGGATTTCACCAGATCACTGTGCATTGACCCGAACGTAGACATCCTGGGGATCAACTGCGGCATGGGACCGTCCAATTTTCTCCAGGCCCTCGAGAGGATCATACATCTCTGTTCGAAGCCAGTTGTGGTGATGCCGAACGCAGGATATCCCCAGGACGTGGGGGGTCGCACGATGTACCTCACGAGTCCGGACTATTTCGCAACCTACGCAAAACGCTTTATCCAGATCGGGGCACGCGGAGTGGGCGGATGCTGCGGAACGACACCGGAACATATAGGGAATGCCGTTTCGATCATAAAAAATCTCGGTGAATTGAAGACCTACAGGAAGATACGTGAGGTTGCTGTGCTTCCTGAGAACGTATCACCGGTACCGATAGAGCAAAAATCTCGGTTCGCGGAAAGGCTCTCCTCGGGTCTTCCAGTGACCACGGTTGAGGTGGTGCCACCGCGCTCCATCGACCTGACGGCGATGCTTGAACGGGTCGCCCGGTGCCATGAAAGGGGGGTGGATGCGATCAATATCCCGGACGGTCCTCGCGCTTCTGCACGTATATCGAACCTGGTCGCTGCCGTGAAAATACAGGACAGTACAGGTGCAGAGGCAATCCCGCATTTCTGCTGCAGGGACCGGAATCTTATGGCGATGCAGGGGGACCTCATGGGAGGATACGTCTCGGGCCTGAAAAATTTCCTTCTGGTAACCGGCGATCCCCCGAAAATCGGAGACTATCCGGAAATGACCGGTGTTTTCGACGTCGATGCAATAGGGCTTGTTGAGATGGCACGCAACCTGAACAGGGGTCACGATCTCGCGGGACATCCGATAGGAGCTCCCACGGGGATATTGATTGGAGTGGCGGCCAATCCCTGCGCGGTCGACCTGACGCGGGAGGTGGAGCGGTTTTTACGGAAGATAGATGCAGGTGCCGAGTATGCCATAACCCAGCCGGTTTTCGACCCAGAGGCTCTTATCAGGTTTCTTGAAATGACCTCAGCTCATCATACCACGATACCGGTCGTGGCGGGAGTGTGGCCTCTCTCCAGCTACCGGAACGCCCTTTTTATGGCGACGGAAGTTCCCGGCGTGGTGGTGCCCCCGGCGATACTCGATCGGATGAGCAGCTGTTCATCGGCGGAGGAGAGCCGCATTGCGGGCATCGAGATCGCCCTCGAGATCAAATCGAAAATATCGAAATACGTGCAGGGCTTTCAGGTAAGCGCGCCAATGGGGAACGTTGAAACCGCCCTTCATGTCCTTGAATTATTGTAAAGAGCCATGTCGAGATGCAATCGGCGCACGAGATCAGGTCTTGCCATGGTGTCTTTAGCCGTGGGCCTCAACTCATGAGTCATTAAGGAGGACAGAAAAATGATGAAGACAATCAGCCCGTATCAACACGAAGGGGGACGACTCCTTCCGACGCTTTATGCCTTCTTGGCGCTTTTCATTGTTTTCCATCATGGAAACACGGACGCCTTGGCTGCGGGCCGGAAGCCCGGACAAGAGAAGACGATCGCCCATGTCATTCTTGAAATGGAAAAACCACTCGGAGCTGGCGAATCTCACCGGATATATCTTGACGGGTTTCTCGCCAGGGCGCGTGAAACAATAAAGGCTGGTCCCCTGTCGGATGTAGGGGAAGCCGCGGGAATTCTGGGAGCTATTCACTCCTTTTTACAAGGCGAGGGTTTCAGGTTTAAGGCCAACTACCTGCTTTTCCAGGGCATCGACAGAAAATCGATGGACTGCGACAATTTTTGCGCTCTTTATATCGCGATTGGTGAGACAATCGGCATACCTCTTGTTCCTGTGTATGCTCCGAATCATAGCTTTATCCGCCTCTATTTCGAAGACGGCTCCTACATGAACTGGGAGGCAACAGAGGGGAAATCCCTGCCGGACTCCTATTACAGGCAAAATCTTAAAATCGAGGAATCGTCCCTTCGGCAGGGGGTGTACATGAAAACACTCAGCAGAAAGGAATTCATAGGGGTCGAGTACAACAACATAGGGGCCTACATGATGACAACCGGTATGTTTCGGGATGCCATTCCCTTATTCAATAGTGCGATCGGTCTGTATCCCTCTTTTTCATCGGCATATCATAACCGAGGATCATCGCGCTACGCGACGGGGGGCCTGGATGACGCCCTTAAGGACCTTCTTGTCGCGAAACGTCTCGACCCGGGCCGGTCCTCGACCAGAAACACTCTGGGTGATATCTACTTCGACCGGAAGAAATACGACCTGGCGATCGAGGAATATCTCGAAAGCATCAGGCTCGATCCCTGCCACTATGTGCCGTACAGAAGCCTGGGACAGATCATGAAAATCCGGGGGGATGAGTCCGGGGCCCTCGAATGGATGAGAAAGTCTGAAGAGGCCAAAAAGAAAAACTGTTATTGACATAATTATAATCGCATAGTTTATGGGCCGAAGACGTATCGATAAATGATTTCCGCAAGAGTTATGGTATGCGTCAATCCCCTTCCCGGCTCAGGCTCGTTGTATGTTCCCGCAGGATGATCTGTTTCCGGCGGAGAGGGAATATTTTGAATGATCAAGGGTGATGGAATGGAAGCAATGCATGTAGTGAAGAAGATACTTGCCGTCTGCGTGATATCGATGATTTCGTGTGGCAGCGCCAACCTCGATTCTGACATCTCGAAGGTAAGTTACGGAATCGGACTGCAATTCGGCAACGACATGAAGAACCGGGGCATGGAGATCGACATGAAGGCCTTCAGTCAGGCCGTTGAAGATGTGTTCAAAGGAACGGAAAGCAGGATACCCGATGATCAGATTCGGGCGGCCTTTCAGAAAATATCCGAAGAGATGATGAAGAAGGAGATGATCCGATCAGAAGAGAATGCCAAAGCCGGGGAGGAATATCTTCGTAAGAACAAAGAAAAAAAAGATGTAAAAGTCACCAAGAGCGGACTTCAATATCGTGTTTTGAAAGAAGGAGCGGGCGTCCCTCCCGTGGCGACAAGCCTGGTGAAGGTGCACTATCGCGGGACATTAATCGATGGGAAGGAATTCGACAGCTCTTATAAAAGAAAACAACCCGTCGAATTCAAACTGAATCAGGTGATTCCGGGATGGACGGAAGGCCTCCAGCTGATGAAGCCCGGGGCAAAGTATGAGTTGACAATACCCAGTTCCCTCGGATACGGCGAAAAGGGGAACAACGCGATCCCCGGGAATTCTGTCCTCGTGTTCGAGGTAGAGCTTTTAGAGATCCAATAGTCCCCGGCGGGTATTCATACCCGCACATGATTTATAAGGGAGAGTAATGGATCGGTATCTGGGGGGGGATGGGATATGATTACCACATTTTTCCTGCTTTTTGTGTTAACCGCTTTCTTCCTGTTGGTAGGGAGAGTGATCGGCGGTAAAAAGGGAATGATCATCGCCTTTGCACTGGCGTGCGTCATTAATTTTTCAGCATACTGGTTTTCGGACAGCATGATCCTCGCCGCCTATCAGGCGCGTCCTGTCCCTGCGGGTCACCGCCTTGAAAGAATTACCCACGAACTTTCCCGGAGGGCCGGCATGCCGGCCCCTGCCGTCCATGTGATCTCGAATAATTCGCCCAATGCTTTTGCAACGGGCAGGAGCCCGGAGCACGCGGCAGTCGCGGCCACCCAGGGACTCCTGGACATGATGAGCGATCGAGAAATTGCGGCGGTCATGTCCCATGAGTTGGGTCATATAAAAAATCGTGATACGCTGGTTGCCACCATGGCCGCATCCATTTCCGGAGGGATCTTGATCCTTTCTCGGATGTCACTTTTTTTGGGGGGTGGAGGCAGTTCGGGTTGGGGCAAGCGTCTTGCCGTTTCGATACTTGCGCCTGTGGCGGCCACCCTTGTCACACTGGCCTTATCGCGCGAGCGTGAATACGAGGCTGACGCCTTTTCGGCGCGCCTGACGGGTCGACCGATGGATCTCGCTGATGCCCTTCTCGGCCTGGAACGCGCTGTAAAAAGGGCGCCGATGCCTGAACACAGCCCTGAAACAGCGCACTTGTTTATCGTACATCCATTCTCCGGGAACGGGATAGGTGAGTTGTTTTCGACCCACCCACCCATGCATAAACGAGTTGAAAGACTTGCCGCAATGAAAAATGCGTTGTGATAAGGACGAGGTCATTTGCCGGAGTGTTGGCGGAAGTCACAATGAGCGGTTCCACGGTGCACCCCGACACTATCCGCACTGTAACTATCCAGTCTGAATAAAACATGAAACGTGGCCGTCTGTAACAAGTCATGATGTTATCCATCATAATAAGCGACGGAATAACGGACGGTTGAACGGCTCCGGGCACGGGAGTAGTTAAGACCCCTGCGGACCGCAACATGATGTCACAAAGACGAAGATCGCGCAGAAGAAAAACCATTGAAGAAGAGCGATAAAAAAGAAAACCCCTCATCAGGACATTTGAATCGGTTGCGAAAGGAAAACCGCATTCTCAACAAGAGTGTACTCGACCTGCAGAAGCGGTATGATCAACTTGCCGAAATGCACGAGGGAGTGCAACGGCACTACCAGATCTCCGCGGAGGCTTCAGTCGATTTATTGTTCGAGCTCGAATACCACCGGTACAAGTCGAGATTTGTCGATATCGACATCGAATACAGCCCCGGCAAGGTAAAACTCGCCCAGTACGGGAAAAACATCAAGGACTTCTTTATCAAGGAGATGAATTGCAGCTTCATTCATATTCTCTGCAACGGCATTACGGAGGATCTCCAGAACCTTCTTCGCATAAGGTTCATTAATAAAAAGATAAATGCCGCCAGTTTCGTGCTGGACCGGAGCAAGATGTACTACTATGACCTCGAGGATACCGACCTTCCCGAGAGGAAGCTCGGGCGCATAATAATAGGCAGGTTCCCCTATAAGTCGGAAAAAAAGGAAGCGATCTTCGACAGGAGGTTACAGTCGGAGATCATGATCACCAAAAGGCTCCTCGAAAAGAGCATTCTTGACATTCAAAACAAGGAACTTGCCATCAAGGACGCCCTTACAGGGCTCCATTCACGAAAGTATCTGATCGAAAGGCTCACCGAGGAGTATATCAGCATGGATATATTCTCGCGCCTCAGCCCGATCGAGCTTAGGGTGATGAAGCTGGTCATGAAATCGGACGGCGCACCGGCCCCTGTTATCAAGCACCAGTATTTCCTGAAATCCCGCAACAAAGATGAGATAGTTTTCGGCAAGGCACTACATCGTCTCAAGACCCTCAAGGCGATATCTGTGGAAACCGCGAGGCACCTCGGCGAGCTTACCGAGTGTTACTTTTTCAAGAATTCCAAGATGAGTTATGATCTCTACCTTGCGATGCTGGACATAGACCACTTCAAGGATGTCAACGACAACTGGGGGGGGCATTCGGTCGGAGACAGAATACTCCGCTCCTTTGCTGAAATATTAAAGAAAAACATACGAACCACCGACATTCCCGTTCGGTACGGCGGCGAGGAGTTCATCATCGTATTCCCTCGATCTTCCAATTACAGCCGCATCCTCAGTGTCCTTGAAAGCATTCGCACTGATTGCGAGAAGAAACTGGCGGTATCATGGAAGGGTAAAACCCGGAATGTGACCGTGTCCGCCGGTGTCACGCAGATTAGCAAGTTCGACATGAGCATCCATCATATCATCAACAGGGCCGACTCCGCGCTCTACAAGGCGAAAAAGCACCGTAACAGGATCGTCCTCAGTGTAGAGGACGATGAAGGCAATCCTGTCTTTATATAATCATCCACGACGCCTCTCTGCTGGACGTTGATCAGCCCAATGCGATTCATTGCCGCCGGCGAAAAATATTTCGCTTGATATATTTTATTTTTACGTACTGCATGACAACTAGTGCAGTGATTCGCATGAATAAATTGATACTACCTGGAGGAACCCATGTTTCGCAGTCCACTTTTTTGGCGTTGTTGCTTGATGCCAGGCGCGGCGTCGGGATGGCTTTTCGCTGCAGTCGGCCTCATCGTCGATTTCGCCGGACCGGTACGAATACTATGGATTGTGGTACTTCTGATCTGGACGATAATACACCCACTGGAAATCGTCATGTCGTACCGTATCGGCAAGAAGAAAAACCTTTCAACCGCGAGGATTGTCGCCATGACCATCATCTTCGGCTTTACCTGGTGGCTGCCTCTGAAAATGGGCATCATCGATCGATAGGAGAAGTCATGATAATAAGGGGTTACAGGAGGGGACTGACCCTCTTTCTTGTACGGATGTCTCTCCCCATCATAAAATGGGGAAAAAAACTGAGCGGGGTTCCCGTGCTGAAATGGATCATAGCACCCTTTTTCCGCTATCCACACAATGAGGTGACGGCAGTCCCGATAAACGTTGCGGTGGCGACCCCGAAAAGCGCGGCAGTGCCGCGGAGACTGCTTGAACGGATGCTGGTGGAGATCGAGGATATTTTTCTACTCGAAAAGTGCATCTGCCGCAGTCTCCATCCCGTTGCGGGATTTCCCTCCGATGTGGGATGCATAGCCCTGGGGCCGGCGGCTCGTATGATTCATCCATCTCATGGGAAGTTCATTTCACCCTCGGAGGCCTCTGCACATGTGCAAAGGGCCTCCGAAGCCGGCCTTGTGGCGAGCGTGGCCCATACCTGGATTGATGCGGTCGGTTTCGGGATCAGGCCTTTCAGCAGACTCATGTTTCTATGCTTTTGCGATGATTCAAGCTGCATCTTCAGGTCTCATATGAAAAAGCGAGGGGCGAACCTGAACAGTGCCTATAAAAAACTACCCGGCGTAAGCCTGACGGTGAAACCTGACCTGTGCAACGGTTGCGGTTTATGCGTGGATAAATGCTTCGCGGCGGAAATGCGGCTCGAAAAGGGCGTAGCGGCGATGGGGTCAGACTGCAAGGCCTGCGGACGCTGTGTGGAGATATGCCCCACGAGCGCAATTTCTATCCACTTCGAGGACGAGGAAAGGCTTTTCCGATCTCTTGTAGAGCGTGTGAGGGCGGTCGCCGACGTGGGACTCTGAGGCGTGAGGCGGTTACATGCAGCAGGGGGGATGAAGGCGCCTTAATGTGAGCGCGCGGCATGTTTCTCGAGGGCCAGCTTTACGATGACGCGAAGGGTCGAATCGGCAAGTTTCTTCATCGCCTGTGCCGAAGCCCTGCCCGGGTCGAGGTGGGCCGCCGCTTCGCTCTGGTGGATCGCAACTTTCTCGGAGCCGCCACGCGACCGCACGGTAACGTGGCCCCCGGCACGACGTGATTTGAGTGGCGTATTCAGTACGCTCCCCTGGTCGGTTAGCAGAATTTCCTGGCCGATAATCCATTCCGCTCCGCCCGGCTTTTCGACGATTTTGAAGCCTAAAGTCCGGGCTTCCGTTTCTACCGCGTGGCGATACTGGGAGGAGAGTCCCGCAAGCTCATTCGTAGATGTCACGATTACCATCAGGCCGGTATCATCCAGCCGACTTCTGTAGGCGGGGTCCTCTTTAAGGAAAAGATGATGGAGAAGCGGGATAAGCCTGCTGTCGAGCCTCGAGTTGCTGATCGCGTCTAGGATTGCCCGAAGAAACCCGGTGCCAGAGGTCGCGGGATCGGATTCAACACTGTCCGCCATAACGAGAAGACTGGAAAGGTAATCGCGCTCCACCCTGGCCCGTTCGATGGCCTGGCTGGCCTCGTCCTCCCTGAACCTGAGTGCTTCTTTCAGCCCTTCCCCGGAAGTCGGGTAGGACCATCCCGCGACGACTATTACGACAACAAGGAGAAGCGACAGCACGGAATGGTGTGTGGCAATGGGTTTTATGGAATACCCCCGGGGCACGAAGTTATTTTTTCCCCTCGTTGATGATTGTGCAAAATTCCGTCAGATGTTCAGATTTGCGCGCTCGCTCATCTATGGCCTGGCATTTCGTCCGGGCTGTTTCATGGTCATATTCGACGAATATATGGGCGATATCAGAAGCGGTAAAAATGGAAGGGAGCCTGGCCGTAGTTTCAAGATACGCGATCGCTTTATCGAGCATTGCCCCTCCTTCAGAGGCACTCCCCGTGAAGAGAATGCGGTAGTGCTGAATCCCAAAACCGGTCAACGAACGCAGTCTGAAGACGCCCTCTGAGTCGCCGGCGCTGATGAGCTGTGCCGACTTCATCCCTCTCAAGCGCGGGTAAACAATTAACGATGTGTCCGGCACGGAGAGGGGAATCTGGGCTGAAACAACAAGGGCCAGGGACTTGCGTGCGATACGGTAGTAATCGGTGCAATCAGCGTCGAGGAAGGAAACGGAATCGTTGACATCGGCCTTGAGGAACCGTGCTCCCGCGGGACGGGCGTCGGGGCCGGAGTTGGCGTCAGGTTGAAAGGGCGATCTGCGGATGAGAACCCAGTCGCCGTTTTTGTTCATCTCGTACCTGTCAACTTCGTTTTTGAGATCAGCGCCGCTCACGATATCATCGGAAAAGGCATCCAACTCCACGAGCAGTAACCGGACGGACGATCCATCAATGGAAGGATAATACATGGTGGAATAGAGACGGTTTCCGCGACTTACCCGCACACCGTTAATGGAAACATGCCATCCGAACTCCGCCCCGGAAAAATTATCGCGGAAATCGATATAACTCTGCCGGCTTACGAAGGCTTCACTTACCTCAAGCTTGATCCATGAGTCATAATCGTCATCAAGCGGGGTTCGTGCCTGTTGAGCGAATCCGTGTGAGATGAAAAAAACAACAATTACAATCGAATATCGAATCAGTCTATGTTCCATGTTGTATGATCAGGTTTTAATTTTATCACAATGTCAATCATTTCTTCTCCTCACGGGATCGCGACAAGGGTCTATTCGGGTGAAAATATATTGAACGATTGTTCAGGGAGAAAGGAATGGCTCGCAATATGTCGATAGCCCGCCTTCCCCATTTCGTCGATGATTACGCGCTCATCGACACTATGGCCGAAGAGTCTTTTTATAAAACAGAGCTTTTTCGGGTCATAATCTATCACCACGATCCTTCCACCATTTCTCAGCGACTTTCGAAGATTGCGAAAGTAGTCGACCCTCCCTTTGAAATCATGATAGGCGTTGCGGATGAAGACCATGTCGGTGCTGTGTTCCTTCAGGCCCGAATCCTCAAAGGTCCCTGCCACGGTTTCGACATTTGCAGCCCCTTCTTTGCCCGCATACTCAATGATGAATTGTAGTGAATCTGGATCGATATCGACGGCAAAAACCCTCCCTTTCGGACCGACCTCACGGGCGATTTTTACAGAAAAATAGCCCCCGCCGGCACCGAGGTCCGCGACCGTCAAGCCCCTTGTAATGCGCAGATGAGGAATGATGTCGGGTGAGCGAGCTTCCTCTTTCATGGCGGCTTCATTGAAATGCTCCGGCATTGATGAGCGGGCGCAACCGAATAGTGCAGACGCCATAAAAACCGCCGGAAGGATATAACACGCGATTGATGTGCCGATCATGTGTGCGCTCCACCGCTTTTCAAAGTGAGATAGTGGATTTAATAAGAAGTATATTTCATGAAAAATGTCAAATGTTTTTGATTGACGTGGCAGGTGGGAAAAAAAGAAAAATTCACTCGTTAATTATTGTTGACGCTTCTATTGATTAGACACATCATTCGACATATCATCCTTCTATCCGCTCACGCGGCGAAGGCGCCGGCAGTATCAAAATATGGCTGCAGATAGTGGCCTCATCATATCGTGCAGTATCTCTAAGCTCTGTGATCGTGAGAAGGTATTCACTTTCGAGACCTCCTTGGTTTCGCAGATAAGGGATCGTTTTGGCGCGGTGAAGGCGATGACCTTCGACGTGGTGAATGCCGATTTCATCCTTTGAGATTGTACTTTAAAAAAAAAATTGGTGCCGATACCGTCACGGCGGCTTCACGGAACTTTTCAAGAAAATGGCTTTGTTAGTCGGGCTTAAAGCGAAAATTATACGGGTCGAAAGTATGTGTATATTTGATGAATGATACTATGCCGTTTTTCAGACAGGCACGGTTTGAATCAAAAAATATTCGCAGGAATATTTTGGCAACTTTTTCGGTAGTATCCGGTCAATTATTATGGATTTTTTATATTTATGACGCAATTCCACTGCGTCATAAATGGGTCTATGAAGCGGAGAATACACCTGTATGGTAATGAAAAAAATGCACTACACGATATTTAACACCCCGGTAGTAGCGCACTTTTTCCGGGGCATATCCTTCATTATCATAAAGGTGTTGGGATGGAAAACGTCAGGATCTCTTCCCGATATACCCCGCTATGTCCTTATTGTGGCCCCCCATACATCGAATTGGGACCTGTTGTATGGGGCCATTACCGCTTTTGCACTTAAACTCGATGTGTATTTCATGGCGAAGCACCAGCTTTTCAGATGGCCCTTCGGGCCTCTCATGCGATGGTTGGGCGGTTTGCGAATCGACCGAAGGGTTTCCGGCGATACCGTAAGGCACGCAGTCGATATGTTCAACATGTACGATAAGCTGGTTATAGCAGTCCCTCCCGAGGGAACAAGGTCAAAGGTTGCGAGCTGGAAAACGGGATTTTATTACCTCGCCATCGAGGCCAGAGTGCCCATCCTAATGGGATATATCGACTACGGGAAAAAAACGGGAGGCGTTCGGACCCCTCATCCATCCGACGGGCGATATCGAACGCGACATGATTCCAATCAGGAATTTCTACGCAGGGATTACCGGTCGTCACACTGATCAAACGTCAATCGCCGGCGTGGAAAAGCATACCACCGAAGGGTAGTGTTTCCTTGTTTAACCGTTTGTATGTAAACGGAACCGTCGTTTGATTGAACACAATTATTTTTGCACCAGCTTGACTTTTACGCCCAGCTTTATATGCTCGCTTTTTTATTGTTCACCATCAAGGAGCTTTTTTCCGCAGTGATCCTGATAACGGCCATACCTTCCTCAATGTTGATCGGTGTCGCCTCCGCCGCGTGAAGCCATCAGGTTGTATTCATGCCGAAAATCCGCTTTGTGAAGAATGTATTTACATCAACTGATGCTCCGGCGACGAGGAGCGATTGGCTGTCCATCTGTACTGTCACGATCGTGCTTGATTTCGTATTTTTACAATCCCGGTGTACTCTGTTTTTCCCTGTGCAGGGGCATGAGAGGCAGCAATGGCAATGACGAGCAGTAGTGAAAAAAATGTCGTTTTGTACACGTGCCTCGTTTAACCTCACTTGCAAGTAATAGTGCATATTCCATCAGAATCCAGGTCGTGAAGTTTACGCACGGGTAAACATGACCTGGTTCAATTGGATGCTTATAGGCTTTCCATTTAGGGTATGAGAACGGACTCATTATTGGATTTACAGAAGGGAGCCGGAGTAACTCGAATCATCATCAAAAGCAACTCAATTTCAGGCATGTTACGATATCTCCCGTACGGGGTGTGGACAGAATGGAAGGCGAACTATATGTCCACTTCACATGTGCAGGATGATCCTATGCAGGCTTTATTCGATTGGAGCATGTTGTTCATGTAGCCGCTCATAACAAAAAAAAGCAGCGATATGATACCGCTGCCCAAGATGCTCCCCCGGTTGGACTCGAACCAACGACAAAGTGGTTAACAGCCACTTGCTCTACCAACTGAGCTACAGGGGAATGAAACCATTGGTACATAGAATTGGGGGGGATTTCGTGTCAATTATTTTTTCTAAAAATTTAATATGGTATAGTTTTTTATCTTGATAATTTAAAATATGCTAAAGATACTATAGTATCAAAGCAAAGACGATAATGTTGTGGCCGCGTGGTATGTCACGCGGGTGGCAGTTATAGAGAAGCATATATGTATGCCTGAATATAAATCGTGGGCAATAAAGACATGGAAATAGTAGAGGAAATCAGGAGTCTTGCGCGGGAGAAAAACGCCCTTATACTGGCCCATAATTACCAGATTCCGGAGGTGCAGGACGCCGCGGACATGAACGGGGACTCCCTGGAACTGGCAAGGAGGGCCGCGGAAACGGATGCGGGATTGATCGTTTTTTGTGGCGTGCATTTCATGGCGGAGTCCGCTTCGATACTATCCCCATCCAAGAAGGTAGTGATTCCTGATCCTCACGCCGGGTGCCCAATGGCGGACATGGCAGAGGCCGAGGACCTCGTTGCGATGAAAGCGGCGCATCCCGGCGCCGTGGTGGTTACTTACATCAACTCCACCGCTGCAGTAAAGGCCGAATCGGACGTGATCTGCACGTCCTCGAACGCCCTGAAGATCGTCGAGCGCGTCGAAGGTGACGAAATCATATTCGTTCCCGATCGCAATCTCGCGGCCTATGTCCAGCGCTTCACACAGAAGAGGATACTACCATGGAAGGGGTTTTGCCCGACCCATGAGCGTTTCAGCGTGGATGATCTGATCGCCGTAAGACGGTCACACCCCGATGCGCTGGTGATGGTGCATCCCGAGTGCAGACCCGAGGTCATCGACATGGCGGACGAGGTACTTTCCACGGGACAGATGGTTGCTTTCGTGCAGAAAACAGAGTCCAGGAAGATCATCGTAGGCACCGAGATCGGCATGATTCACAGACTGAAAGGCGCGGCGCCTCATATAGAATTCGTCCCCGCCTCCGTCTCCTTCATCTGCCCGAACATGAAAAAAACGAACCTCTCTTTGCTATTGAAATCGCTTCAGTTCGAAGAGACGGTGGTGACGGTCGAACCCGATCTACGGGTGAAGGCGAAGAAGGCTCTTGACCGGATGCTTGAATTATCATACTGAATGGACCATGCGATGATCTATGACCGGAGAGACCACAAACCGGGCAGGGAAAACGGCGCCGTAGAGGGGCATGCCCAGGATGAAGACTTCCCCGGGCCCGGCCAGGGTGTTTCCGCGTCTACGGTGTACAAGCCGCCCTTCGGGGACACCGCTCCCGAGGCGATTAACATCATCAGGGATAAGACATTCACGACCGAGCTTCGACGCCTTGTTGAAAGGGTCCGCGAAAACGAGCCGGACCTTTCCGGACCCGTCCACGGTCCAGCAGGAACCGGCGAGTCCCTTGAATTGGATCTGTACCGCCTCTATTACCGGGCAAAGAATTTGAAGGACAACCCGGGCGTAAATATTTCCATTAATCCATTCGATCTTAAAGAGGAGGCGGCCCTTTCGGGTATGAATGCCGCGATTGTGGCTCATATGGCCGGACAGATGGCCGCTCTCTCGCTTCCCGCTTTCTCTCTTCTCCATTTCGATATCGACCGTAAGGCCTATATATCAGGGTATCACACCCTCGAAGGCTATGATACCCTCAATATCGTCATAGGTATGCACGACAATATTTTCAGCGATCTCATCCTGAACCAGCGGGGAATCGTCCTTGACCCGGAATCGATCCGTGACGACCCGTTCCTGGCCAAGCGTTTTTTACCTATCGACGGCACCGGCCCAAGGCCCCTCTATTTTGCAATGCTTTCATCGCTGAGCGAATGCGTGGCCGCGGAGCTTTCCGGCGAGGATAAGGGGGCCGTAGAACAATTCCTTCCGTCGTCGATAATAATGGCCGAGCTGCCGGATAATCTGCTGCCCCACGATACTGCCGGGATTCATTCCGCGCTCAGGCGAAAAATTTCATTGCACGCCTTTCTTCTTGACGAGAGTTCCTCCCTCTTCACCCTATCGAAGGTCTGCAGTGATATTACACCCACCTATGGCATGCTCGATTATCTCTTCACCGTGTTTCTGATCAGAAGGGAATATGTGGGCCTCAGCATCGTTTCAACGGGAGGTGAGAACACCGGGACCGGCTATCTGATGAAATATCTGATTTCAAAGATGAATCGAGGTCTTTCTGCTGACTCGGCAATCATTCACCTGCTGAAGAACAGGATGGTCATCATCACTCCCGTAGCGTCTGTCGGATCGATACAGGAGCATATCGATGAATATAACAGGCTCTTCACGGGGCGGTTCACCATGGACGAATTCAGGCCTGGTGAATTCAGCAATTCACATGCAATCATTCAGCGGATAATTCTGGGGAGGTGAAGAATTTCATGCGGAGTCATGAAATAATCGGGAAGATCCTCCTTGCCATAATGCTTCTCGCCGCATCGAGGGCTGTAGCAGCCGGCACCGTGGGAACCTCCGGGGCGGGATTTCTCGAGTTCGGTATAGGAAGCCGCGCCCTGGGAATGGGCGAAGCCTTCACGGCCGAGATAGACGACATCAATGGCATTTATTTCAATCCAGCCAGTCTCGGCACCCTCCAGTTTCCGCAAATGGCCGTCTTTCACCATGAGTTGATCATGGAGTCGAGGCTCGAAAACATCACGCTCTGCTATCCTATAAAAGACGGGTTTCTGGGTGTGGCCAATACCATGTTCTGGGTGCCAGAGTTCGACAAGGTCGACATAAACGGACTCCCGGTCGGCAAGGTGCAGTTTTACAACGGCTGCCTTACTGTGGGATACGGATATGACTTCGATTACCTCTATGTTGGAGGTTCTGCGAAGTATATTTACCAGAGGATCGATACTAAGCTTGTGCACGCCTTCGCCGTCGATGTGGGGTTCCTCAAGGGCTTCAGGATGTGGACCCCCTTTGAAGCTCCCCTGCGAAACTTTCATATTGGGCTGTCGTTTCTCAATCTCGGAACAAAAGTGATGGACAGCCCCCTCCCTCGTCAGATGCGCATCGGTCTGTCCTACAGGCCGCTGCACTGGCTCGGCGTGAACCTGGACTTGATGCAGAACTGCATCAAGGCGGACGACCTCGTCGATTTCACCCGTGGTTTCGATGAAAGCTTCAGGCTGAATCTGGGAATCGAACTTTCATATCTTAACCTGCTTTATCTCAGGGGAGGATGGCGCTTCAATGATACAGGGACTTACACCGTGGGGCTCGGTTTCAATTACGTGATTAAAAATGTTTCATTTACAATCGATGCATCCTTTGCCGATTCCGGAGAATTTAACCCGACCTATTCTTTTACCGTCACATTCAAGCTCATACCGAAGGTGGTCACCATCGAGGACAGAATGAGGGCGGAGGATCACTATCGGAAGGGTATCCGTTCTTATGTGGGAGACGATATAGAGGGGGCCCTCAAAGAGTTCAAGACGACGAAGGATTACGATCCCTATCACCGGAACATCGATAAAAAAATACGGGACCTCAAGGAGATACTCGATCTCAAGAAACAGAATCTCATGGAGGATGAGAAGGAGCGTTACGAGAAGACCGGGAGATGATGCCCGATTCCGCCACTTTTTGCACCCCCGGCACAGTCGCTTTTTCCCTGCTTCAATGATTCACCGCTTAACCATTCCCTGTTTAAATCCGATAAATAGAAGGTTATGGCATATGTAAATAAAAAAGCATTGTTTGCCGGAATGATCGCCCTTTTGGCAATGACCTCGGCGATGGGTCAGGAGATGGATTTTCGCGAGGCTCCCGCACGCATGTCGCACCTTCAGACGACGGGAAATGTTCTTGTCAACAACCCTACGGCATATACTATCGAACGGGCCTCCTACGCCTTCAATGTTTTCGTTCATGACCAGGGTGGAATCGAGCTTAAATCGTATGTCGGGGTTCATGATAACATATATTTCGGGATATCCTTCAACATGGACCACGCCCTGGGAGGCGAGATCATTCGGCCTAACGTCCCCGGCGTTGTCGCCAAGATTAAACTCGTGGATGGATTTTATTACGTGCCCGCAATCGCGATAGGATATGATTCATTTTACCAGGGTAAGCATCCCATCATAGACAATGCCCAGAGCTTCCATAATAAATTATGGAACGGCCCTTATTTCGTCTTAATAAACCCGCTTGTCTACATCTACCGAAAAAATATCAGGAAAGATCTCTATTACTATGACTATTTTGGTATACATCATGGACCCTATATTTCGTTCACGAGTCCCATATATCTTTTTAAAAGCGAACAGTTTATCGTCTATGGTGTCAGGATGCCTGTGCAGCCTGAATTCAGGCCGAAGGACGCATCATATTTTTTTGGACTTGACATACCCCTGGGAAGGTATTTCAGGTTAAAAGCCGAGATCGACAGGGTCTTCTGGGACTTCAGGACGCCGGATGAATGGTTCTTCAACTTCGGTGCACGGGTGACTTTTTTCGACCAGCTCGGAATAGAATTCGGACTCCTTTTCGAACCGGGAGAACGTCTCAACAGGGTTCTCAAAATTGAATATCACGGCATGTTTTAAATCCCTTGTACTGATAGTTATATTCTTTTTTACCGCGTGCCCGATTTCTGGAAATCGATTATGCGAACTTACCATTACCAGACCAGACGGCAGGAATGTTTCTCTACTCGTGGAGATCGCCGACACCGATCCACAACGTGAAAGGGGCCTCATGTACCGCACGCACATGGATCGGGACAGGGGAATGCTCTTCATTTTTGAGCGGGAAGGCATCCTCAATTTTTGGATGAAGAACACGCATTTACCCCTGAGCATCGCCTATATCGGTTCCGACGGCATTATCAACGAAATGTACGACATGAAACCCCTCGATGTTTCTATAACCTATCCATCAACGAAGCCGGCCCGATACGCCCTCGAGGTCAATCGCGGCTGGTTTGCCGCCAACGGGATCGGAAGGGGCGCGCGAATGATTTTCAATGGATGCTTCGGTAAATAGAATACCTTCATCGAAGGATGAGAGGGCGCTGATTTTCGGGATTCGCATCAAGGGAAGCGATTCTGAGGAAGCCGTCCTCTCACTTGATGAGCTGGAACTCCTTGTGCGGACCGCGGGCGCGGTTGTAATCGATAAAAAAGTTCTCAACCGCGAGAAAATCGACGCCTCCTACATCGTGGGCAGGGGATACCTGGACGATATCGAGCGAACGGTACGCGAAAAGGAAATCAGGCTGGTGGTATTCGACCTGAATGACATCAGGCCCGCGCAGGTGCGGAATCTCGAAGACCGTCTTAAATGCCGCGTGGTGGGACGCGCCGAGATTATCATGGATATATTCGCGAGACGCGCGAAGAGCGCCGAGTCGGCAATACAGGTTGAACTTGCCCAGCTAAGGTATATCCTTCCGCGCCTCAAGGGGCTGGGCGGCGTCCTCTCCCGCCTCGGCGGGGGTATCGGCACCAGGGGGCCGGGAGAGAAGATGCTCGAAACGGACCGGCGGCATGTTCTACGAAGGATATCTACTCTGAAAAAAAAGCTCGTGAAAGTGCAGAAACATCGTGAGACTGCAAGGAAATCGCGCAGCAGGGAGCTTGTCGGAGCGGTGGTGGGGTATACGAATGCGGGGAAATCGACCCTGATAAATACAATGGCGCGGGATGATCTCTTCGTCGAAGACCGCCTCTTCGCGACGCTTGATTCATATACCCGAACCGTCTATCTTGGTGAGAGACGGAAATGCCTTCTGGTCGACACTGTGGGGTTCATACGCAATCTTCCGGCCCATCTCGTGGAATCCTTCAGGTCAACGCTTGAGGAGATCTGCTGCGCGGATTTCATCGTCCACGTTATTGACATCTCCGCGCCCGATATGCAATCGAATATCACAACCGTGAATAACGAGATCAAGAGCCTTGAATGCTCCAATAAGGAAAGGATCCTTTTTTTCAACAAGGCCGACCTTCTTGCCGATAATGCCACGGCCGCGAGCGCAAGAAACAATCACCCTGACGCCGTCATCGGATCGGCTACCGGGGGTACGGGAATAGATGATCTGAAATCGAGGATTATCGATATATACACCCGCCATCAGCAAAAGATTAATTATTGACGGAAAAAATTAATGCCGGTTTAATGTACCACGCCGTCATTCCCGCGGTCCGATCGCCCTTTATTTACCTGTCAACAGAGGGTTTTTCGTTGTTCCGGAAGGGGCGGTCCCGGGTTTCGGTATCACATTTACCCGCCCCCTCCGCCGCTTCACGTCACGGGCGAAACGCCGAGGCGTGTGGGGACGGATACAATCATAAGGAAATTGACATGGTCGATAAAATCCTGAGCATATTCTTCGGAACAAAGCATGATCGCGATATCAAAAAAATTCGTCCTCTCATAGTCAGAATCAACGCCCTTGAACCGAAGATGAAGGATCTGACAACGGAGGTGATGCGTGAAATGACCTCCCTGTTCCGCCAGCGTATCGGCAGGGGAGAGTCGGTTGATTCCCTGCTCCCGGAGGCATTCGCCCTGGTCCGTGAAGCGTCGGTCCGTACCCTGGGGATGCGTCATTTCGACGTGCAGCTCATGGGCGGGATCGTGCTTCACCAGGGACGCATCACCGAGATGAAAACCGGGGAGGGTAAGACCCTGGTGGCGACCCTTCCCGTATACCTGAACGCACTCACCGGCCTTGGCGTGCACGTCGTTACGGTTAACGATTATCTTGCTCGCCGGGACTCCGAGTGGATGGGAACCATATACCGGTTTCTGGGCCTCGATGTGGGTGTGATACAGCACGATATGACGCCCCATGCACGTCAGACCGCCTACCGGTGCGACGTTACCTATGGAACCAACAACGAATTCGGCTTCGATTATCTTCGTGACAACATGGTTGAGCATCAGAGCATGAGGGTGCAGCGCCCCCTCAATTATGCCATCGTCGATGAGGTCGACTCGATTCTGATCGATGAGGCGAGGACCCCCCTTATCATTTCAGGTTCAACGGAGGAATCGACAAAAAAATACTTTCTGATCAACAAGATCATACTCAACCTGAAGGACCAGGTCGACTACGAGGTCAACGAAAAGGACCGGCACGTCACTCTTACAGAGGAAGGGGTCCGACACGTTGAGCGTCTCCTGAAGATCGATAATCTCTACGACAACACTCATATAGACACGGTTCACCATGTAAACCAGGGCCTCAAGGCGCATACCCTCTTCAACATCGATGAGGACTATATCGTCAAAGACGGGCAGGTCATCATCGTGGACGAGTTCACGGGCAGGCTGATGCCGGGGCGCCGCTACTCGGACGGACTTCACCAGGCTCTCGAAGCGAAGGAAAACGTCACCATCGCCCGAGAAAGCCAGACCCTCGCCACCATCACATTCCAGAATTTTTTCCGGATGTATCGCAAGCTCGCGGGTATGACGGGAACCGCTGATACAGAGGCGATGGAATTCCGAAAAATATACAAGCTCGACGTAGTGGTGATCCCGACCAACCAGCCGATGATAAGAAAGGATCATCCTGACCGTGTGTACCGCACCGAGAGAGAAAAGTATGACGCCATCATAACCGAAATCGCTGAATGCAACAGGAAGTCCCAGCCGGTACTGGTGGGTACTATCTCAATCGAAAAATCGGAAAAGCTATCGCGCCTGCTGCAGTCGAAGGGAGTCATTCACAACGTGCTGAACGCGAAATTTCACGAGCACGAGGCGAGGATTATCGCCGAGGCGGGAAGCCCCGGGGCGGTGACCCTGGCCACCAACATGGCGGGACGGGGTACAGACATCGTCCTCGGAGGGAGAAAGCTTTATGTCGACGAGCTTGAGTCCCATGTTCCCGTTCACGGCATGAATCTATGGAACGATTTCAAGCTCGCGGTGTTGACCGCAGATTTTGATAGGGCAGAAAAATTATCGGAAGATTTGCAGGGGCAGGACAAGCACAAGTCGAAGGGCATTATTCGGGGCGGCACCGAGTGGAATTCAAATCATGTGAAAGTGGTCGAAGCGGGGGGGCTACATATTCTCGGAACTGAGCGCCATGAAGCGAGGAGGATAGACAACCAGCTTCGCGGTCGTTCGGGACGCCAGGGCGATCCGGGATCATCCCGCTTCTACCTTTCCCTGGAGGATGAGTTGATGAGGCTCTTCGGTTCCGAGCGAATCGGAAACATAATGCAGCGCCTGGGTATGGAGGAGGGGCAGGAAATCGAAAGCCCGATGGTAACCAAGGCCATCGCCAGCGCTCAGAAAAGGGTCGAGGGCCGCAACTTCGATATCAGGAAACACCTTCTCGAGTATGACGACGTCATGAATTCCCAGAGGGAATTCATATACAAGGAGCGTGACCAGATCCTCCTGGGAGAGGATATCTCGCATAAATTTATTGAATATATTTTCGACATATGCAAGGCCAAGATCGACCAGTTCACGGGAGGCGGGGGGCACCCCGAGGAGTGGGACCTCGACGGGCTTAAGAACTGGCTCAGATTCAAGTTCGGTGTCGATATAGATTATGAAAGGACCGACCCGATACAATTGAACTATCATGAATTTCAGGAGGCCGTCGCCGGGCTCTTTGTTGAGGAGTATAAGAATAAGGAAAACATGCTGGGGACCCACGACATGCGGACCCTTGAACGGATGGTAACCCTTCAGGTGATAGACACCAAGTGGCGGGACCATCTCTATAACATGGACGAGCTTAGGGACGGCATATGGACCCTGAGTTACGGCGAAAGGAACCCTCTTGTGGAATACAAGATACAGGGGTTTAACCTTTTTCGGGACATGCTCGACACTCTGAAAGAGGATATTCTCGAATACATGATGAAGGTACAGGTCGAGCGTGTCGTCGAGCGTGAATTCTCCGGACCGCCTGTTGACGCTATCGGCAGCGAATATCATCCCGAAGTCGGGCAATTCGGATCCGGCGGGATACCCCTTTCGGCCTCACCCGACAACGATTCCGCGGGTCACAACCGTAATAAGGAACATCAAAATACCCCCACCACCGGCGGCGTCAAGCGCAAGAAAAGCAGAAGAAACAGGCGGTGATGATCATGTCATCCGTGCTTATGAAGGGCGTGTCAGGAATCAGGGGGATCGTCGGCGATACGGTCACTCCGGAGTTGATCGCCCGGGTTGGATCCGCCTTTGCCATCTTCGCGCGCCACGGCCGGATCGTCCTTGGAAGGGATACCAGGCCGACTGGCCCCGCTATAGAAAAAGGCCTGGAATCGGCACTCCTTCTCTCCGGCTGCACGGTGGTCAATGTCGGCATTGTTCCCACGCCAACCGTCCAGGTCATGGTGGAGATGACGAAGGCCGACGGTGGCATAATGATATCGGCATCCCATAACCCGATAGAGTGGAATGCTTTTAAATTGATCGGAAGGAGCGGTTCTTTTCTTACATCCTCCGAGATAGAAAAATTTTTCACCATAATGGAAGGTCCCTTCGACTATCGAGGATGGGACGGTATGGGTTCCCTCTCCGGTGACCGGGCAGCGGCGGAGGATCTCCATATCGGCAGGGTCATGTCCGTGATAGATGCGGAAACGATACGGAGCCGCAGGTTCCGTGTCGCCCTCGATTCCGTCAATGGCGCAGGATCCGACATCACCCGGAGGTTCCTCGATGAGCTTGGATGCGAGGTCATACCTGTTCACTGCGAGATGTCGGGAACCTTTCCGCGAGGCGCCGAACCCATTCCGGAAAACCTTGCTGATCTTTGCGAGGCAGTGGCCAGTGAAAAGGCTGACATCGGTTTCGCCCAGGATCCCGATGCCGACAGACTCGCAATCGTGGACGAGGCGGGAAAACCTATCGGCGAGGAGTACACCGTCGTGCTGGCTGTCGAGCATCAGCTGTCGAAGAAAACCGGAAGGGTCGTGATAAACCAGTCGACCACAAAGGCAGTTGATGATATCGCACAGAGACATGGCGCTCCGGTTGCGCGTACACGCGTGGGAGAGATCAATGTCGTTGAGGAGATGATGCGCCATGGCGCAAGGATCGGGGGGGAGGGCAACGGCGGCGTCATTTCGCCGGAGGTACACCTCGGCCGCGACAGCCTTGTCGGAATTGGCTATGTTCTCGAGATGCTTGCGGCACGGGGAGATACGGTATCGGGTGCCGTGAAAAGACTTCCGGAATATATCATGAAAAAAGGAAGAATAAAGCTCCCCGATGGCGGTTTGGATTCCTCCCTGCTGGGCCGTATCGCCCGGCAGTATCATGATCAGAAGATTTCGACTATCGACGGTCTCCGCATAGAATTCATCGATCACAGTGAGTTCGGTGGGTGCCTGGGTGCACCTGCGGCCGTCGAATACGGAGCCGATTTTCCGTATAATCGCAGAGGGATATGACAACAGGCAGGTCGAACGCCTCTATGCCCATTTCGAAAAACATATCACGGAATGAAATGGACTGTCGCTGGCATGATCATGTCTAAATATTCACGCTGATTTTGGGCTTGACAAAGGGCCGATTCGGAAAAAATTGTGCTGTCGTCACCTGCCATGCCGGAAACTGAGGCGCGGCCCTCTCATACGGCCTCTTTCCCCGGCGAGCGGGAGGAAATATTATTCATGCGCGGTCCAATAATGTTCAACAACAGATCATACTGCGGGGAACTGACCCTTGATCATGTCGGCCGAAGTGTCGAGCTGGCAGGATGGGTTGAAAGCAACAGGAACCTGGGTGGTATCATATTCATGCGACTCCGTGACGTGACAGGAACCGTACAGTTTGTCGTCGATTCATCACTACCTGCTGATGTACGGGAAACAGCCGACCGCGCCAGGAGCGAATTTGTCGTATCAGTCGCGGGGACCGTCAGGAAGCGGGACGAAAAAAATATCAACCGTGACCAGCCGACCGGTCAGATCGAGATCTGCGCTGAGGCGATCACCATACTGAGCCCCTCCCTTGTGCCCCCTATCAATGTCGATGCGAAGGAAACTATCGGTGAGGATGCAAGACTTCGTTACCGGTTTCTCGACCTCCGACGCGAGGAGATGCGTGATGCCCTCATCAAGCGGCATCGTGCCATGATGGTGACCCGTAATTATTTGAGCTCAAACAGGTTCTACGAAATCGAGACCCCGATCCTTAATAAATCCACACCTGAAGGCGCGAGGGATTTCCTCGTTCCCAGCAGGATCAACCGTGGTGAATTCTACGCACTCCCGCAATCCCCCCAGCTATTCAAGCAGATATTGATGATATCGGGATTCGACCGTTATTTCCAGATCGTGAAGTGTTTCAGGGACGAGGACCTGAGGAATGACCGTCAGCCGGAATTTACACAGATCGACATGGAACTCTCCTTCATGGACACTGATGGCATCATGGGGATCATCGAATCATTATTGTTCGAGATCGTAAAGGCGGTCACAGGGAAAGAGGTTTCTCAACCCTTCCCTCGGATGAGCTACCGGGAATCGGTAGCCCGTTTCGGAACTGATGCACCGGACACACGTTTCGGACTTGAAATCGTCGATTGCAGTGATATATTCAATGACAGCGGTTTCAATGCCTTTCCCGCAGCCCTTGCCGCCGGCGGAGCAGTGAAGGGCATCGCCGTCGGGGGTGCGGACATATCGAGAAAAATTATCGACCGTTACACTGAACAGGCGAAACATACAGGCGCCCGGGGCCTGCCGATGATTCGATACAACGGCGAATCTCCAGAGGGTGGAATATCAAAATACATCACCGGGCCTGAGATGAGCGAACTCCAAAAAAAATTCAGGCTTTCAGGGCCCTCCTATATCTTTTTCGCAGCCGATTCCGAGTCCGTGGTGTCCGCCACACTGGGTGCTCTCAGGAACATGATTGCCCGCGATCGGAACCTTATCGATGAAGATCGACTCGATTTTCTCTGGGTGACCGATTTCCCACTTTTCGAATATTCCCCCGAAGACAGGCGCTATTATTCCACACACCATCCCTTCACCGCGCCAAAAGAGGAATACATCACCATGCTCGATTCAATGCGTCCGGAACTCGCGAATACCGTGACGGCACAGGCCTACGATATCGTGTTGAACGGCGTTGAAATCGGAGGGGGATCAATTAGAATCAACGACCCCGATCTGCAAAATCGTATATTCAGGCTTCTGGGTATCACCCCTGAAGAGGCGGAAATCAAATTCTCGTTTCTTGTTGACGCGTTGAAATACGGAGCCCCGCCTCATGGCGGCATCGCTCTGGGCCTCGACCGAATACTCATGATCCTTCTACAAAAAAAATCGATCAGGGACGTCATCGCTTTTCCCAAAACGGCAAAAGGACAATGTCTTATGAGCGGCGCGCCGTCTCCCGTAGCGGCGGAGCAGCTCGAAGAGCTGAACCTGAAGGTGACCGGCGATTAATATGACGGAACAGCTCTTCGAAATCGACGGCGCGTCCCTTTTCGCTCGCATCTGCGGATTCAAGGACGTCAATATCAAGAAGATCGAAAAGATATCGGGCGTTGAAATCATACCTCGCGGCAATACCCTGATCGTAAAGGCAGTCAGGGAAAAATGCGATACCACGATGAAATTGCTCCACCTTATGAGTGATATTCTTTACGAAAAAGGATCTGATTACGAGTTCGACGATTTCGATCTCAACTATCTCGTCAATACGGTCATCTCGGGTAACGACATCAAACCGGGTGATATCTCGCGTCTCAAGTCCACCTTCCCAGAAACCGGAAAGGTGGTGACACCAAAGACCCACAACCAGGCTGCCTACATCACCTCGATGCAGAACAACCCGATCACTTTCGCAACCGGACCGGCAGGTACCGGGAAGACCTACCTGGCGGTTGTCATCGCCCTTGCACATTTCATCGCGGGTAAGGTCGACAGGATCCTTCTCACCAGGCCGGCGGTCGAGGCTGGAGAAAATCTGGGGTACCTCCCGGGCGACCTTATCCAGAAGATCAACCCCTACCTGCGTCCTCTCTATGACGCACTTTTCGATCTCCAGCCCTTTGAGAAAATCTCCAGATTGATGGAAAAAAACCTCATTGAGATAGCGCCTCTTGCCTACATGCGCGGCAGGACCCTTAATAATTCTTTCATAATACTCGATGAGGCACAGAATACGACAGTTTCTCAGATGAAGATGTTTCTGACCAGGCTCGGTAAAAACTCGAAAATGGTGATATCCGGGGACGATACGCAAATTGACATTGAAAAGCCTAAGCGATCGGGCCTGATTCAGGCCCTCAGGATATTGAAGGACGTCCCGGGAATCAGTTTTATCCGATTCACCAGGGAGGATATATCGCGGCATCCGATTGTCGAAAAAATTGTTGCCGCCTACGAGAAAAGCGGATATACTGATTAAACCGGTCCTGAATATACATGAATTCAGCCATCACTATCATATCGCGCCTCGTGCGCACTGTCACGGGAAACCCTAATCTGAGGTTCTCCTTCCTTTCCGTGGTTATTCTCATTATTTTGTCAACTATATTGCTTTCGGTTAATCTCATCGATATCTCCTACTCCTATGATGTGGGTGACATCGCGGCTGAGGACATTCGCGTTACTCGCGATATTGAGTACATCAATGAACAGGAAACGAAGCTTGAAAGGAAGAGGGAATCTGAAGCGGTGCCAATCGTATTCGACAAGGATGCAGGGGTTCTACAGCGCAAGCTCAATCTCATCGGCATTCTTCTGAACCACGCCGATGATACCATAAAACAATTCCCGCCAGTGGGCAACGACTTTACCTTCCAGATAAACGCGATGAAGGCGAGAATGCCCCGGTATCTACATTTCAACGATGCAGTTCTTACGGAACTGATCCGGCACCGGGATCATTTACGATTGAAAAAAACAATCTCCAGGATACTGATATACATCTATGATGATCCGCAGATGGGGATAGTAAACAGGTCCTATGACAATCCGCTGAACATACCGAACAGCAATGTGTCCGTGCGAACCATCAACGCCCCGGATATACCGGATGAGACATCGAGGAAGCTTGAAAGTCTCAAGCTGAAGGAAGACATCGCACGAGACGTCTACCGAATCAGCTTTTCCATCGCACCCAATCTTTCAGATCCCATGTTGACGTCGATCACAAATATCATATCCGTCACACTTGAGCCTAATATGAGCTTCAACATCGAGGAGTCGAAGCGCCGTATAAATGAAATGTCAAAAAAAGTCGCACCCCTTATGGGCAAGCTAAAAAAGGGCCAGACCATCGTCAGGGAAGGCGACACCATCACCCCTGAAGTCTTGCGAAAACTCGAAATATACAACAAGCAGACCGCAAATATCAACACGAGCTATATCCTCGGGATACTTCTGATCCAGGTGCTTTTCTTTTTTATTTTTGGTTTCTTTCTCTTCGAATTCACGCGTACTTTCCTTCCCGATAAAAAATCGACGATCATAATCTTCACTCTTGTCGTGATTTTCATGGTCTATGCATATTTCATGTCCCACTTTGAATCGTCGATAAATTCAAGGCTTACCTTCCCGCTGATTCTTCCGATCTCATTCACCACTATTATCCTGTCGATTCTTTACAACAGATTCCTCTCTATCATGGTGGGAATCTATCTTGTCTTCTTCACAACTCTTATCGGCGGCGGATATATTTCCACCGCCCTTATCGCCTTCAGTATGGCCTTCGTGGGCGTCTTCGTCAATGAAAACGTTGAAAAGCGAACTGACTTTCTACGAGGGGGGGTCATCATAGGGATTATTAACATCATCCTTGTTGTTTCCGTCGCCCTGTTGCAGGAAATTCCGGTATTGAGTCTCAACGCGGTCAAGGATATGGGTATCGCCTTCGCAAGCGGTTTCATCAATTCGATTCTTGTACTGGGAATTCTACCACTCTATGAAAATATTTTCGGCATCACCACTAAATTCAAACTGCTCGAGATCTCCGACCTGAACGCCGACATTTTCAAGGAAATGCTCGTGAAGGCTCCGGGTACCTATAATCATTCTATGATCGTGTCGACCATGTCGGAGGCCGCCTGCAAGGAGATAGGGGCAAACCATCTACTCGCCCGTGTGGGGGCTTACTACCATGATATCGGAAAGGTTCCTGACGCGGGGCTCTACATCGAAAACCGTGTGACCGATCCGAGGGCCCGCCAGATGACGCCGAAAGAGTATGCGAGACTCATCATCTCTCATGTCGCGAAGGGCGTTGAGACGGCCACAAGTATCGGACTTCCCGAGGACGTCATCGATTTCATACGGCAGCATCACGGTCGAACCACCATGACGTTTTTTTACCACCAGTATCTGGACGAGGCGGGAGCATGGGAAAACGAGACCGTGGATAAATCGGATTTTCAGTATCCCGGGCCGAAACCGGGCAACAAGGAAGCTGCCGTGGTCATGCTGGCGGATTCAATCGAGGCTGCAGCTCGGTCACTTCAGAATCCTTCATATGAGAAGCTCGACGGCCTCGTACGCAGGATACTCTACAACAAGCTGAACGAGGGGGAGCTTGAATTTTCCGACCTTTCGATGACGGAACTGCGCGTAATCCAGGAGACGTTTTTTTCGCTTCTGAAGGGGATATTCCATTCGCGTATCGAGTATCCCGAAGATTTCGACATAAAAAAGCTCGAGAAGAGGATTCCCAAGGGCGATGACGCGCATTGATATCTATACCGAGGGGATAAGGCTGCCATACAAGAAGGCAACACGTGGCATGTTACGCGCAATCGCCGTCGGGGCTGCGGCACGGCTCGATATGACGAACGCCTCCATCTCGATCATCATGTGCGATGACGCATACATCCGCGGTATTAACAGGGAATTTCGTTCCATCGATCAGCCGACAGACGTGATCTCCTTTTCGAACAGGGAGGTAGCCTTTCCCGAGCTTGAAACAACGCTCGATGAGATCGGTGACATATTCATATCCGTCGAGCGGGCCCTCGAACAAAGCCAGGAATGCCGGGTGACCTTTATAGATGAGTTGAAGCGACTCGTCGTTCATGGCATGCTGCATCTTGCGGGCTACGACCATGAACGTTCTGATCTCGATGAAAAGATCATGCTCGATAAAGAGGAGGATATCTGCTCCTCCATCGCATTATGACCGGGCCAGGCCGGGTGTATGGCGGATCTACCCTGCCGCCTCCACCTTTTTAAGAACGTCATTCCTTATCGCATCGAGTTTATCGCCTATATTCATTTTCATGGCTTCGATGGATTCGCGGTCAACTGCCTCACGCACGCTGAAATAGAACTTGATTTTCGGCTCTGTACCCGAAGGCCTCATCGTAACCTTCGATCCGTCCGAAAGGAAAAACTGGATAACGTTTGACGCCGGCAGGTCTGAAAGGTGGGTCTCCCGGCCGGTGAGAATATCCTTATTAACACGTCTTTCGATATCGTTCATGGATCGCACGGGTATGCCGGCAATTTCAGCCGGCGGGTTGCTCCTGAAGTGCTCCATGATCATGGCAATCTTTTCTTCCCCCTCCTTGCCCCTCAGTGTCATTGAGTGGAGGCCTTCCCGGTAGAGGGCGTAGGCAATATATATTTCATCAAGAAAACCGGAAAGAGTCATGTTTTTCGATGAAAGCCAGTCGGTCATTTCGGCGAAGAAATAACATGAACTGACCGAGTCCTTGTCGCGCACGAAGGGGACGGGGAGATACCCATAACTTTCCTCGCCGCCGAATATGAATCGGGCCTCGCCGGTCCTGTCGAATTCTTGCATTTTCGCTGCAATCCACTTGAATCCCGTAAGGACGTCGTACATCTTACAGCCGAAGTCATCGGCGATTTCTCTCTGGAGCTCCGTTGTTACGATGGTCTTGACCACCGCCGCGTCCGGCGTGAGAGAGCCGCTTTCGTGCATGCGCGAAAGAAGATAGTATTCCAGCATGGTGCCTATCTGATTTCCGTTGATAAGAGTGTAATCGCCATCGGATCCCCTGAACCCGACACCCATGCGGTCCGCGTCCGGATCGGTCGCGAGAACGATGTCGGCGTTCACCCTGCGAGCCAGATTGACGACCATTTCCATGGCCGCAGGATCTTCGGGGTTCGGAGAAGCTATAGTGGGGAAGCCGCCGTCAGGGCGGCTTTGCTCCTCCTGGAGGGATATCTTCGTAAAACCGAAATGAGAAAGAACGCGGGGAATTATACGGTAGCCCGAGCCATGGAGTGGGGTGTAGGCGATCGAAACTCCGGATTTTCCCGGAGGCCTTAGGGCGGATTCCTCGAGCCTCTGAATGTAGCAATCGACAATCTCGTCGCGGATAATGGTGATTTTTCCGGAGGAGAGTCCATCTTCGTAAGGGATTTTTTTAATAGCGGCGATGGAATCGACTCGCCCCACCTCCGAAATAATCCGCACATCATGGGGCGGGATAATCTGCCCCCCGTCGCTCCAATATACCTTGTAACCGTTATACTCGGGCGGGTTGTGACTCGCGGTGATCACCACCCCGGACATAGCGTTAAGGTGACGTATGGCAAAAGAAGCGATCGGTACGGGAACGATGTCTTCGAAGATATAAACAGGAATTCCGTTTCCCGCAAGGATTGAGGCGGTTTCCTTCGCGAAAATATCTGAAAAACGCCTGGAATCTCGTGCAATGACGACACCTTTTTCCCCATCTTTCATTTTTCCGATATAATTGGCGAGGCCCTGGGTGGCCATTCCGACAGTGTAGACGTTCATCCTGTTCGTCCCCGCGCCGATTACGCCTCGAAGGCCCCCTGTACCGAACTCGAGGGCACGGTAAAATCTGTCCTCGAGTTCCCTGGTAGCGCCGCTTTCGATGAGGTTCCGTATCTCTTCAATGGTTTCCCGGTCAAAGGGCGGGAGGGTCCACTCGGTTATATTTTTCTCAATCGTAGTATCCATCACAGTACCATCCGAAATAGTTCTTTCACCGTCGTCGAGGCGGATCACGCCGGAGGCGGAGGTCCGTAATGCATATGCCGGACGCTCGGTCAACATGCTCAGGATAGAAACATAAAGCGTTTCGAGTCAAGAAAATTTATAGACAATAGTTCCCCTTCTCGCTATTCTTATGTTAATGAATCAATTGATAGATAGAATCGCGGCATATATTCGCCTGAAGGGCCTCATTAAAAAAAATGACAGGGTGCTTGTCTCGATGTCCGCGGGAAAGGATTCCATCTTTCTTTTCAATGTTCTGCTGGCTCTCGGTGAAACCGAAGGTTTTTATCTGGGGTTATTCCACATGAACCATATGGCCCGGGGGGAAGAGTCAGATAGTGATGAGGAGCACCTCGCGCGATTGGCTGAAGAGCATGGCGTGGAAATATTCATAAAGCGCTCTGCCGTCGAAAACGGTCCGTCCTTCGAAGAACGAGCGAGAAATATTCGTTATGAAATACTCACTGAAACCGCACGCAAACACGGCTACGGCGTCATTGCGACTGCCCACACAATGGACGACAACATTGAAACGGTGCTCATGCGCGTCTTCTCCGGTACTGGCGTCTACGGGCTCATCGGCATACCACCCCGCAGGGGGAACATCGTTCGACCCCTGCTTGAGATATCGTCGGAGGAGATCTACGGGTTTCTCAGGGAGCGGGGCATACCATGGCGCGAGGATGAAACCAACAGGGACGTGTCATATTCTCGAAATTTCATCAGACAACAGCTCATTCCCACTATTACAGGGAGGTTCCCCATGGCACGGGAGGCCATTCTGTCCCTTTCCGCGACCGCTTCCGAAGTTATCGGGCTTCTCGATGATCTGGTGATGCAATCCTACCCGGGCGTGGTCGAGCGATCGGGAAACGACATGTGGATTTATCTCGGGACGATTATACACGACCGGGCGCTTTTCAACCATGTCGTTTCGTCTTCGATACGAAGTCAATCCGGAGCACGTGTCAGCAGGAGCATGCTTGATGAGGTGTATCACAAGTATCAGGCACACCGGTCAAACATTATGCTCTACCGGGATGCAACAATTCGGATCGACAAGGCCGTACTCGGGGGGAACGCGGGATTGAGAATCAGGGGTCGAAAGGATGAAAAGGCCATAATCGCGGAGTGGTGTTACATGGTGGATATGCGTGATTTCCGTGAGGCCACAGTCGAGATTGTTGAGACGGGAATGACAATTATCATGAAAATGGTCGATTTTGCCTTTTTCGAAAGGAATCGTGAAAATTCACGTTATGCCTTTGTAACATTGGACGAACGCATCGAATCCCTGTATATTAGAAACAGGAGAAAGGGAGACAGTATCCGTTCCAGTCATGCTACAAAAAAAATAAAGAACATACTGATCGAAATGAAGCTCGACGGTACCGCCAAGAATCGCATACCGATCCTTGCCTGTAGAGAGACGGTTGTCGCCCTCCTGGCCGGCTTCGAACACGGTGTCTCGAACAGGATTTCACGGGATTTTCTGGTGGACAAAAAATCCCGAAACATTCTTGTTGTCTTTAAAGATTGCGAGGCCGGGCCGGGTTTATCCATAAGTGAAAACAGGCACGGGCCCGTCGGGCGATGGAAGAGAACCCACGCCCTGCCAGGAGATGGAAATGAATAAACCAGTGAAACAAATAGCCCTCCTTCTTTTGATCGGGCTTATAATAGTTGCGATATTCCAGTTGAGCCAGGACGGAAAGGAAAAAAAGATCCTGAATTACAGCGAATTTCTTCGTAAAGTTGAAAGCGGCCAGATATCCAAAACTGTCATCGAGAACAATAAGAAAATATACGGTTTTTACAAGGGACGGAAGCTTGACGAGATTAAAAAACCCGGAATCAAGGGTCTCGTGAAAAAGGAGGATCCTGATTTCCAGACCATCATCCCCTACGAGGATCCGGGGCTTGTCAAAAAACTCGCAGACAGTGACGTGATTGTCGAGGGAAAAGAGGATGACGACAACGCCCTTCTCAAGGGCTTCCTCAGCTTTCTTCCATGGCTCCTTTTTTTCGGTTTTATCTGGTTCATAATGATCCGCCAGATACAATCACAGGGCAACAAGGCGCTTTCATTCGGCAAGAGCAAGGCGCGCCTCAATCCAGAGACCAAGCGTCGGGCGACATTCGACGACGTCGCGGGGATAGACGAGGCGAAGGAAGAGCTCAATGAAATAGTAGAATTCCTGAAGGAGCCGAAGAAATTCATAAACATCGGGGCACGCATCCCGACCGGGGTGCTTCTCGTCGGACCTCCAGGCACCGGCAAGACCCTGCTGGCCCGCGCAATCGCAGGGGAGGCCGGCGTGCCATTTTTCTCGATCAGCGGTTCGGACTTTGTTGAGATGTTCGTCGGTGTCGGCGCCTCAAGGGTACGCGACCTATTCGAGCAGGGCAAGAAAAGCGCGCCCTGTATCATATTTATAGACGAGATCGACGCGGTGGGACGCCTGCGCGGCGCCGGGCTCGGGGGCGGACATGACGAACGGGAGCAGACCCTCAATCAGCTCCTCGTTGAAATGGACGGCTTCGAGACCAATGAAGGCGTCATCATCATCGCCGCAACCAACAGGCCCGATGTCCTCGACCCCGCACTTCTCAGGCCGGGACGATTTGACAGACAGGTGGTCGTCGACATTCCCGATATAAAAGGAAGGGAGAAGATCCTGGCCGTGCATTCAAAAAAGATACCCCTCTCACGCGAAGTGAACCTGAAGATTATCGCGCGAGCCACGCCAGGATTCACCGGGGCCGACCTTGCGAACCTGATCAACGAGGCGGCTCTTCTCACCGCGAGAAAGAACATGAAACGTGTCACCATGATCGAGTTGGAAGACGCAAAGGACAAGGTGCTGATGGGGCCCGAGCGGCGATCCATTCTCATATCGGAAACAGAAAAAGTTATCACCGCCTACCATGAGGCCGGCCATACCCTGCTCGGAGTTCTCACCGGTTCCGATCCGGTCCACAAGGTCACTATCATTCCACGCGGACGGGCTCTGGGTCTCACGATGCAGCTTCCACAAGAAGATCGGCGATTGTATTCGAAAAAACACTGGCTTGATTCCATTACAATCCTGTTCGGCGGGCACCTTACCGAGGAGATGAAATTCAAGCAAGTGACCACGGGATCGAGTAATGACCTCGAGCGCGCTTCCGACATCGCGCGCAAGATGGTGTGCGAATGGGGAATGAGTGAAAAGCTAGGACCCATCACCTTCGGGAAAAGAAATGAGCAGATATTCCTCGGACGGGAAATCAGCCAGCATCGGGACTACAGCGAACAAACAGCGAAGCTGATCGATTCTGAGGTGAACGTGATTATCATGACCTGTAAAACGAGGGCCATGCGGCTATTGAAAAAGAACATCACGAAACTCGACAGGCTGGCCCAGAATCTCATAGAGCGCGAGACCCTGAACGGCGACGAAATCGTGAGGATAATCGCGGGCCAGAAGCTTCCGCCTCTCACCCAGAACAATCATGTCGTTAAACCGAAAGGAAAAGACGCCGTCAGAAAAGCTGTTGGAGAGCCGTCATTCGTTGCAGATAATTGATGCTCTGGTGGGCCCATGAATGATATCGACGAGATACTGCTGAATATCGATAAAGACGATGACGGCACACTCTTTCCCGTTGCGGGGCCCGAGGAGAAGACAAACGACGATTTATCCGGAATTATAGATTCTGGTGAAGACTCGTCCGTTCCGGAAGTCGATTCCACAGATCACGATCGAATGAAAATATCCGTGGATGCAGGCGACGCAGATTCCGACGAATCGGTCGACTCAGAGGGAACAACGATACCACAGGAGGGTGGATTTTTTACCGTCAGGGGCACGAAAACCTGGAACCGTCGCGAGCCCTATGTCATCACCGTCGATCCTGAAGCCCTTGCCCATGATATCGAAAGCCAGAAAAGGTCCTTCTATTTCGTTGATGCTCCGACCGATCAGGAATCCATCCGCCTCAGAATCAAACAGGAAATTGTGGCGTTTCTGCGTCGCCCCGACGATCATATAACCGAGCGATATGCCGGCTTCATATACGGGATGATCGTCTCCTCGGTATCCGATCTGATCGAAGATTTCGGGTTCGATTCAGAGTTGAAACAACTTTTCACCTATCATGTAGGCCCTTTTACCATATTCAGGATCATAAAAGATCGCTTCGTACGCAATAAATTTGGGTATTGTTACAAATACCTCCCGGGAAACAAGGCAGCCCGGTACTATCCGGAGGAGTATATCAAATTCATCATACTCAGGTGGTACGAGGAAAATATCAATTGCCTCGAGATGCCCTACGACAGCATCCACGACTATGAGGAGATCAAGAAGATCGTAGCGCGAAAATATCAGGGTGATCTGCGTACATTCAACACCCGTCTTGACCAGCTTGCCGCACGGATTGGGTCGGATAAAAGAATCAGCAGAAATAAACTCCTGGTAGCCAAGGGAGCACAGTGGTTCGGCCATGGAAACATGGAACTATACAGGCGTTTCCTGGGCACCTCGGTATTTCTTTAATTAACGCAGGCGTTCCCGGGATCAGGAAAGAAGGGAAAGTATTTTTTTTGTGCGGATGCCATTGAAGGTCTGGCGAACACTCGTCTCCCAGAATGATTCATGCCCGGGAGAAATATCCCCTTTAAGGGACATCACGTCCTCGGAAAGTTCCCTTGCGTCGAGTATGAGATCAAGGTCCATGGAGAGGTCGGCGAATTCGAAAAAGCCCCCGTGGCCGTGCTGGCGAATTCCTATCAATTCCCCGGCGCCTCGCTGTTTCAGATCTTCTTCCGAAATCACGAAACCGTCGGTTGTAGCGACGATGGTGTTAATGCGGGCCATGCTTTCTTCCGATGCGTCATCGGCGCTTATGAGAATGCAGAAGGACTGATGTTCCCCCCGGCCAACGCGTCCCCTGAGCTGGTGGAGTTGGGCGAGGCCGAATCGTTCGGCGTGCTCGATCACCATGATGGTGGCGTTGATCACGTCGATTCCTACTTCTATCACCGTCGTGCAGACGAGTATGTCAATTTCTCCGCGCCTGAATTTATCCATGACTTCATCACGTTTATCCTGCTTCATACGTCCATGAAGGATATCCACCCTGCGGTGCGGAAAGATCACGCTTTTAAGATGCTCGAAAAGGCTCACCGCTGATTTCAGTTCGATTTTATCGGAATCTTCGATAAGGGGGAGCACGTAGTAAGCCTGTCTTCCCTGTGCGATGTATTTATCCATCGATTTATACACACCTTCGAGCCTTGCCTCGGGCAATACAATGGTTTTTACCGGAAGCCTGCGGGCGGGCATGGTTCGGATCGACGTGACGTCGAGGTCGCCGTAGAAGGTCAGTGATAGGGAACGGGGTATTGGCGTAGCGGTCATGACAAGGAGGTCGGATACCTCGCCCTTGTCCCGCAATGCCGCCCTCTGGGCCACCCCGAAACGGTGCTGCTCATCGATGACAATGAGGCCAAGCTGATTGAAGTTGACTCCCGCCTGAATGAGGGCGTGGGTGCCGATCACAAGGTCGACTGTTCCGCAGGATATCATGGCGTACACCCTCCGTTTCTCAACTGCCGGCATGCCGCCAGTAAGAAGGGCGATTTCGATACGGTCACCGGTCATGGCTTTGAAATTATCGAAATGCTGATTCGCCAGAACTTCCGTGGGCGCCATGAGGGCCGACTGCCTCCCCTGTCCCTTCGCGAATAGGACCGCGGCCATTGATACGATCGTCTTTCCCGAGCCCACGTCGCCCTGGAGCATGCGGTTCATGAGACCGGGGGATTCCATGTCGCGCCGTATCTCCTGGATTGCGTGTTCCTGGTCGAGGGTGAGAGTGAAGGGCAGGGCGGATAATAAGTCGCGGTATGCCATGTCGTCGATAGGAGTTGCGGGCTTTCGTACGTTTTCGCGGGCATTGCGACGCGCGATGGATATGCAGTGTTGATGAAAAATCAACTCATTAAAGGCGAGTCGCCTTCTCGCTAATTCCGCCGATTCGAAGGAGTCGGGGAAATGGATTCCGTAAAGGGCTTCCCTGATACCGGGCAGTTCCTTCCGTTTCAGAAGTTCATCATCGAAGAATTCACGGACAGACTCGATAGTACCGTCAAGGGCCGCCTTTATGACACGTCGGAAACCCCTTGAATCGAATCCGGCGGATTTTAGTTTTTCCGTCGACCGGTAAAGGGGAATTATGCGTCCGGTATTAATTGCTACACGCCCAGGATCGTCGAAGATGAAATCGAAGTCGGGATGTACGATCTGTTTTTCCCTGTAGAAATTGACCTTTCCTGAAAAAATAACGGAATCACCGACCGTGAAAATCCTCTGGAAAAAGGATACGGCACCAAAAAAAATCCCCATGAGCGAATCCGTACCGTCATCGATTTCGACTTCAAGAAATTTCTTTCGACTGCCTGAAACGGCAACACGACTGATCATGCCAGACACTGTCACGATTTCATTGACGAAACAGTCCTTTATCAACTTGAAAAAGGAGCGATCCACATACCTTCTCGGGATATAGTAGAGAAGGTCCTCGACGGTTTCAATTCCCGCCTCCTCCTTCAGAAGGAGGGCCTTTTTCTGACCGACGCCCTTTAACGCGGTGACGGGTTGATCGAGCACATTATTCCTCTTCGGCGAGGTACCACACGGAGTCCGGTATCTGGACGTACTTGTTGTCCCTTGTGTAAAAGAATGTATAGTTTCTTTCGCCGGTACCCTTGACATCACGACCGGAGGTGATCTTCTGGACACCTGTCCATCTCTTGATGATTCTGCCGTCTAAGCCGAATATAGTGACAGTCAGATTCATGCCGGTGACGGAACCGATCTGCCTCTTGAGTTGTTGTCTCTGCTCGTAGGTGAAGAGGTACCTGAAATAGAGAACAAGACCGATGACAAGCAGTACCGCCATCACTCCGCCGACGATTTTAAATTTTAGTTTTGTGATCATAAAGATCTCCTTCGGTGATTCTATTTAGCGCATACCCGGCACCGTGGGTTTTTCGTTATAAAAACAGTTTCGAACTTCATGGTGACCCCATCGAAAAAAAGCATCCTTCCTTTCAGTGAGTCGCCGATACCGCCAAGGTATTTCACGGCCTCCATGGCCTGAATGGAACCAATCACCCCGGGAGTAACGCCAGCAATGCTTCGGTTGGACTGGACCTTCTTCCCAGGGATAATACAGGCGAGGCATGGTGTTTCGGGGGGATGGAAGAGGGTCACCTGGCCCATAAACCCTGAGACGCCGGCATGTATCATCGGTATCCCTCTCGAAACAGAAAGGCGGTTCAATATATGCCGGGAGGCGAAGCTGTCAAGGCAGTCGATGATGATGTCGGCATTACCTACGAGATCAGCCGCGTTACTGCCGGTCATTTTTGCTTTCCTGGTCTCGGTTATGATAAAGGGATTCATTCCCCGAATGGCATTACGGGCCGATTCGACCTTAGGCTTCCCTATACTTTCATACCGATGGAGTATCTGGCGGTTCAGATTGGAGGGCTCAATAATGTCGAAATCGCAGAGTATCAATGTTCCTACCCCGGCTGCGGCGAGGTAATAAAGAACAGGGCTCCCGAGCCCTCCGCAACCAGCGATGAATGCCTTTGAACGCTTCAGTTTTTCTTGCACATCAGTGCCCCATGAAGCGATACCTAATTGCCGGGTATATATTTCAAGTTCTTCAGATGAGAGCATTATCATATCCCGCCATTGATATGTGCATATACGACCCAGGACGAAGTGATAGTACCGGTAAAATCATGCTCGCGTGTAATAATGGAAAACGGTGAATATGTCCAGTAGAAAACATGTTTGGAATCCAGAAACATTGTCGAGAATGCTTACAACACTGCTGGAATGGGCCATATGATATGCGGTACAATCATCCGGATTAATCAGGAAGGCAGCTGTGGTGAGGGATGGATTCGAACCATCGAAGGCTACGCCGGCAGATTTACAGTCTGCTCCCTTTGGCCGCTCGGGAACCTCACCTTACAATTGCGCACTAAGCTGGCGAGAGGAATTGAACCCCCAACCAGTTGATTACAAATCAACTGCTCTACCGATTGAGCTACGCCAGCACTCTGCAAGAATACCCTTTATCATTTCATGCGGATTAACTGTCAAATATTTTTTATTGCAGCTGGACCAAAAAAGCAGAATGTGATCGGATGGGAAGTGAGATCAAGAACCAGTCATTTCCAGGGGAAAAACAGATTTACAAATCAGAATTCTATCGGGAACAATGTAACCACAATTTTTTCATTGACTCATACAGAAGGGTATACAATGAAATCTGTCTGGGGAGATTGGTGGATTCTGGCGTGTCAATATGAACCTGAAAGAGGATAACCTGCCATACGCCTTATTTAAGGCTACCCTTCGTGTAATTATACCAATAAGTTATGCATGAAATATAGCTGTACCGGGATGAGATAGCACGAAGTAATGGGGACATCCATTGCATTTAAATTGTTGACATATTCTTATCGTAAACAATTATATGTTAGTTTTTGACTATGAAATTTGGCATTCTTGACATGTGTGGTGTAAAACCACCGAAGTAGATATGACGGGTCAATCATTACACTATAAAGATTCCTATAATCAAACTAGCTTATGCAGCCAGGAAAATTTATGAATTTCAAACGTTTTCTCGCCCTCGGGGTGTTCATTATATCAGCCTGCATCGTTCATGCGTCGGATGCGCCTAAGGAGCTGACCCTTAATGAATGTATCACTATCGCCCTGATCAACAATCCCTCGATACTTGTGGCAGGAGAAGATATGAAAAAATCCCTCGCCGAATATCGGGTGGCGAGGGCCCAGAGATTGCCATTTATTAGCTTCGATGCGAAGAGCCAGCAATACCCGAAAACGACGGATATCACGGCTTTGTATTACCCGTTCCCTCAGAACTTCCTGGTATCGCAGTATATGGCTGACCAGGCTCGCTCTGATAACCCTCTTTCGGATTATTACAATCTCGGGATTTCGTTTGGTATTACCGCTGGAATAAGCCTTTACAACGAAAAAAAGTCCCGGATGCAGAAAACCGCCAAAACCGCCATAACAATGACGAAATTAAATTCGAGAAAAACCATAGCCGATACGATTTTGAGTGTAAAACAGGCCTACTATTCCTATACGATGGCGCGTGAATATGTAGTAATGAGAGAGGAGTTGCTTAAAAGCAATGAAGACCGGCTCAAGATTACCCGTATATTATATAAAAACGCCCAGAGGCCCATTCTCGATCTGAGCAAGGCTGAATATGAATTCGGCGATTCGCAGCTCGAGCTCGAGAAGGCGCGCAACAAGGAACGCGCCGCCCGTGTCGAGCTTTTCAGGGTAATGGGCGTGAAAGATCCGGGTGAAGAGGTGGTTCTTAAGGAGTATGATCTGCCAGGCGAGTTGCGTTATTCATTGGAAGAACTGAACAGGCACGCCGATCTTCATTACCCGGATCTTCAGATAGTGCGGATTCAGAAGCGTATAAACAAGCTGAAGGTCGATGTTGAGAAGGCGGGGCACTATCCTGAAGTCGATTTACAGGCCGGTATGTCCTATGAAAACGGGAGCCTGAACTTCAGCTCAGTGGGTGAAAATTTCAAAAACAAGGCATGGAAGAGTTCATTTGGAATCGGTTTCATTGCCCGCCTTCCGATATATTCCGGCGGCATGGTTGTGGCGAGAGTCGACTCGGCGAGATCTGATTACAACAAGACAGTCTATAAGGAAAAGGAAGCGATTCAGGCTATGCAATCGGCTATTCTCAATTATTGCACGATGCTGGATGAACTGCGCACCCAGTTGGACATATCGAAAATGATGGAAAAAAACGCGAAAAAACATATGCTCCTTGCAAGAAAAATCTACGAAAGCGGGGCCGGCACACAGCTCGATCTTCATGATGCGAACGTGTCCCTTATCAATGCACGTATGGGTTATATGAAGGCCAAAAACGATTACTTGATAACAATCGCGAGACTTTCCGGCATTGTAGGATTAGGAGAGGATTCCCTATGCAAAAAATAAGCAGGAAAAAGATACTTATCACGGCAGCGGCAGTCCTTTTCTTCTTCGCGTTGTGGGTGGTTACGAGGAGCTGCGGTAAGGGTTCGGGGGATTCTTTTGAATACGAGAAGGTCTCAACAGGCATGGTGGAAAGGACCATTTCCGTCGCGGGCATTCTGGAAGTAACGGATTCATTCAGGGTCCTTGCCAAATCAACCGGTATAGTTAAAAAAGTTTTCGGGGACTTTAACCAGGAAGTGGCCAGGGGCCAGGTTCTTGCCCAGCTCGATTCATCGGATGCTGATCAGAGGCTGGCAAAAATCGCGGCCCAGATGGAGAGTATCAGACTCGAGCTGGCCATCGCTGCCGAGGATTTCGAAAGCAAGAAAAGCATGTTCAATGAAAACCTCATTTCTGAAAAAGGTCTTGAGCGGGCAGGGTTCAACTATAAAACCGTTCTTCTCAAACAGCGCCAGATGCAGGTCGACTACAATATCGTCAGACAGATCAGATCGGATACGCGCGTTGTAGCCCCGATACGCGGCATTATCATCGCCAGAAACGCGGAGGAAAACGCACCGGTGCCACAAAACGCCCCTCTTTTCGTGATTGCACCGACCCTGAAAAAAATGAAGCTCACTATAAGCATCGATGAGTCGGATATCGGCCTCATCAAAAAGGGCCAGAAGGTCTTTTTTACTGTAAGCGCGTTCCCTGACAATAAATTTCTCGGTTCCATCGACCAGGTGCGTATCACTCCAATAATTAAAGGTGGGCTTGTGACATACGAGTCCATCGTGATGTGCGACAACAACGAGCTTCTCCTGAAGCCGGGCATGACCGCGACTGCGACAATAGAGATCAGCAAGAAGGAAAATGTCCTTCGCGTACCGAACCAGGCCTTCCTTGTGTCACCCCTCGGTATTCAGGCTGAGACTGATGCCAACGTGCTATGGAAAAAATCCGATAGAGGCAAGGGTGGCCTGCCCGTCGTCAAAGTTCCGGTTGAAATTGGCCTCAAGGGCGACAACTACACAGAAATCAAGAAAAACATCAATAAAGGCGACGATGTGCTGATCAGGTTCAGCAAAGGGTTAGGACAATAAGGGTGCAGATGGCTGACAGGATTATAGAGATAATTCACCTTGATAAAACATTCTTTCTGAGCGAAGAGGTGCAGGTAAGAGCCCTGCGTGATGTGTCACTCTCTATCGACAGGGGTGAATATATCGCCATCATGGGGGCCTCCGGCTCTGGCAAATCCACATTAATGAACATTCTTGGATTTCTTGATACGCCTACCGCAGGACAGTACATGCTTGACGGCATAGAAGGGAGCACCCTGGACAGGGATCAGAAAGCTGAGATCAGAAACAGGAAGATCGGCTTTGTATTTCAGGGATTCAACCTGCTGGCTCGAACAACCGCACTTGAGAATGTCGAATTGCCCCTCTTTTACAAGGGTGATCTCACTGCGAATTCGCTAACGGCCAAGGCGAAGCATCATCTCGCCCAGGTCGGCCTGGCAGGCAGGGAAGACCACCATCCGAACAAGCTTTCAGGCGGCGAACAGCAGCGCGTTGCGATCGCCCGGGCCCTGATCAACGATCCCGCCATTATCCTTGCCGATGAACCGACAGGAAACCTGGATACCCAGAATACTCGGGAAATCATGGAGCTTTTTACCGCCCTGAACAAGGATACTGGCATTACTATCATTATGGTCACCCATGAACCTGATGTTGCCGCCTACACCGGCAGAAAGGTCGTTTTCAGGGATGGCAGGATTATCGAAGACGTGCCTGTAAAGAAAAAGAAGCAAAAAGCATCGTACTCGAAGAGGTAATATTAAAGAAAAGGGAAGTGCCTTTCAATCCTTCTGTTATGCGACATAAACGGCAATTTTTCTCGATAACAAACCCCTCCTTATCCTTACGGCAGTTATTCGGCGCTTCATGTCCCGAAATCCCCTAATTTTTATATGAAAATATAATCTATAAAAATTGATTTTTTCATATAAAAATTTCAACTTTTTGCTCAATATATTAAGACATAATCTTTCCGTACCGATAATTAATTTGTAATTAATCGATATTCGAATACATTAATTAATATAACTTACCTGGTGAATTTTTTTCATAAATAGAGAGGAGTGGATAAAAACCGCTCAGGAGACAAGACGTGAAAGAAGTCCAAGCGATCAATCGATTCAAAAGGTTTCTTCAGGTGGAGAAGGGACTGTCGGAAAATTCGATCTATTCGTATACCTACGACATTAAAAAATTCAGCGATTTTTTGTCGTCAAACAATAAAGATATAATGAGCGCGACGCAGGATGATATCCAGCAATTCCTCTATTTCGAAAAAACGAAAAAGAAGAATTCTTCGCGCACCCTCGCACGGTCGCTGGCCGCCATTCGCCAGTTCTATAATTTCGTATCCGATAAAATCGAGGAGATCGATAATCCCACTGTACGAATCGAGTCTCCACATGTTGAAAAGACACTTCCTGATTTTCTCACCATTCAGGAAATTCACTCACTCTTCAATTTCATTTCTGAAAGCGATCCATTCGAGCTCCGTGACAAGACTATATTCGAACTTCTCTATTCATGCGGCCTGAGAATCAGCGAGGCAATAGAGATCCTTCAAGACAACGTCGATTTCGAGAATTCACTTGTACGTGTTATAGGGAAAGGGAACAAAGAGCGTCTTGCGCCCATCGGTGATGAAGCCAAGCGGCTCCTGAAGAAATACCTTCTCGAATCACGTAATGAAATATCCGGCAGGCGCGAATCCGAATACCTGTTTATCAGCAAAAAAGGATCGAAATTAAACAGAAAATCCGTGTGGCGGCTCCTGAAGAACTACGTCGTCCGTACCAGGATAAAGAAAAACATTACTCCTCATACACTTCGCCATTCTTTCGCGACGCATCTTATCGAAAATGGCGCTGATCTAAGGTCGGTACAGGAGCTTCTTGGCCATATGGATATCTCAACGACTCAGGTCTACACGCACCTGGCTCAAAAGAAGCTCCAGGAAATTCACAAGAAGCACCATCCCAAGGGCTGACATGGGAAGATCGACATCCCCATGGGCTGTGGCAATCCGCCGTGCAATAGCCGCAGTTCTGGTCATAGTAATTACTTCATGCTCTCCCCGTGCCCTGCAGAGATATTTCAGCGGTCGGGCAGAGAACACCCTTGTGAGGGTACTGATACTCAACACGAAAGGGAAAATTGCCATTTCATCCGGATCCACGATGCGAGTACGAGAAGCATCAAGTTCAGGAATATCTCCACGACGGGTGACCGGATCGATCACCATCAATCCTGCCGATCTCGCCGGTTCAATGATTGTTGAGCCGGACGATGCCCCGCTGAAATTGAACGGCCATTCCTATCGCGGTTCCTTTGTGGTAAGAGGTGTGAACGGTTCGGCACAGGTCATAAACGAGGTGCGTATCGACGACTATCTCATGAGTGTTGTGCCGTCAGAAATTCCTGCAAACTGGGAGGATGAGGCCCTGAAAGCACAGGTCGTCGCTTCCCGCACCTATGCCTACTATCACATCATGGCAGCGAGAAAGCACTCTTCCGCTTATGACCTTGACGCTTCCGTACTGTCCCAGGTATATCGAGGCATTGATGACGAAAAGACATCAACCTCGCGTGCGGTGCGCGCAACGTCCGGTGAAATATTGCTGCATGAGTATCTGCCGATTCTCTCATATTTTCATTCAACATGCGGCGGGAAAACTGTCAGCGACAGCCTCGTATGGAAAAAAAGCAGCATGCCATATCTGAAAGGAGTTCGATGTGGTTATTGCAGTGATTCCACGAGATATTCGTGGGAAACCAAGCTTTCTCTCGGGCAAATCAGGAATTGTCTTTCGGTAAAATATGGCGTGATCGGTGAGATACGTTCTCTGTCATTCAAGAAGAAAGATGATCGCGTCACTGACGTAATCATACGCCACGCGGGCGGAATCATCACGCTCGGTGGAAACGATTTTCGTCTACTTTTCCCGGGTGATACGATTCAAAGCCTCTATTTCACCTCGACACAAGTTTCTACGGGTCTTATCCTGAAGGGATTCGGATGGGGACATGGCGTCGGAATGTGCCAGTGGGGCGCCAGGGGCATGGCACGGAAGGGATTCCGATACAGGCAAATCCTCAGACATTATTATGCCGGTGTACACGTGGGAAGTGTCGGTCATACGAATATAGCCGCAACCCTCAAAGAAAGGGAGCCGAACCGATAGACGATGCGTGATGATGAGTACTCACTGAACGATTTCGATTTCGAACTTCCCCCAGAATTGATAGCCCAGGAGCCTGCTGAAAAACGCGACGAATCAAGACTCCTTGTCCTTGATCGGGCAACCGGAAAAGTTACACACTCACGGTTTTCCCGTATTTCAGAGTTCCTTCGCCCCGGAGATCTGCTCGTATTCAATGACGCCAGGGTAATGCACGCGCGCGTTCCCTGCATGCGTGAGAGCGGTGGAGCCGTAGAACTGATTCTACTCGCCCACTGCGGGAATCTTAGATGGACTGCAATTTCAAACAGGACGAAAAAGCTCAAGCCAGGTGGGCGCTTGATCCCTCTCAGGGGAGAAGGCGTAGAATTTCGAATCACGGGACGTGTCGGTGATATAATCGAGTTGGAAACGAACGTTCCGCTGACACCCGATGCGCTCGATTCGATTGGAGTAGTTCCCCTGCCACCCTATATCACGAGGGAGGCGGCTGAATACGATATGGAGAGATACCAGACTGTCTACGCGCGAGCAAGCGGCGCTGTCGCGGCCCCTACTGCGGGTCTCCACTTCACAGATGATCTGCTCAGGAGAATAGATGAAATGGGGGTACAGACCGAGTTTGTTACCCTTCTCGTATCGTGGGGCACATTTCAGCCGGTGCGGTCAAAAAATATCGCTGAACATAAGATGCATTTTGAGCGGTTTGATATTAGAGATGAGACCGCCGTTGCGATAAACAAAGCGCGTATTGAGGGGAGGAGGGTTGTTGCAGTCGGAACCACGTCTCTTCGGGTTTTGGAAAGCACATTCCACTCCGGAAGAAACATCCCCGGGGAGGGAGACACCAATATCTTCATCCGCCCGCCGGGGAAGGTGCTGTCCATCGACGCCCTTATCACCAATTTCCATACACCACGGTCCACTCTCCTCATGCTGGTATCGGCCTTTGCCGGTCATGATACCGTAATGGCCGCCTATCGAGAAGCGGTTGAAATGCGGTATAGATTTTTCTCATATGGCGATGCCATGTTTATTATATAGAGAGACACCATTTTTTTATATTGACATATCCCCCGGAAAAACCTTTTTATTACACTTCGAATAGAAATAGCCGCTCCACCACGAGAAAGCGGCCTGAAGTGTCGCGGCGCGGGATCAATTTCCAGAAGGCTATACTATTCAGGGATAAAAAATGTTTATCGGATTTTGTGGATGATTCGTAGTACAATGTATGAATACTGAAGACATCATACGGGTTCTCGATGACATGCTGCATCCGGAACTGCAGGATTCTTATGATAATTCCGGGACACAGGTCATTTTTCGAGGTGAGGAGACCGATTCGATACTTATCTCCCTTGACCCTGGCATGGCGGTAATCGATGAGGCGGTGAAAAAAAAATGCGGTATCGTCATCACGCACCATCCTCTTCTTTTCAGGCCGATGGGACGAATTGATTCGGCCGAGTCCACTTCGTCGATTCTAATAAAAATAATTGACGAAAGGATAAGCGTCTATTCAGCCCACACAAACCTCGACAGGCTCTATAATGACAGACTTGCACGCCTACTCGGGCTTATCGATATCGAACCAATCCGCCGGGGGGAGGGTGGAGGGCTCTCCGATCAGGCGTATCATGGCGTCATTGCGCGCCTTGACCCTCCTGCCTCGCTTCCTGATTTTATCGAATTGATTAAAAAGAGGCTTGGCCTGGAATACATCATTATTACCGGGGAGAGCAAAGAAAGCATAGAAAGGGTTGCCGTTTTCAACGGTTCAGGGGGCAGGAATGTTGAACGAATAATTACGGGCGGCCACGTTGACTGCATAATAACCGGCGATGTCGGGTATCACCAGGCGAAGTACGCAGAAGGAAGCGGCATCGCTGTCATCGATGCGGGACATTTTGCTACCGAGATAATCTTTCCCGAATTGTTGAGGGATCATATCCATGACACATTTTCAAGGGTCGAAGCATTAAAAAAGATAAATATATACGTTTCAGAATCTGAAAAAAATCCTTTTTGCGTATACTGAGAAGCCATGAACAGCGACTTACAGACGATGATCAAGCTTCAGGAACGGTGGAGCGCCATGCTTTCTTCGAAGGCCTCCATCGATAAAATCGACACCAAAATACGGTCGATTCAGGACGGTGCTGATAATGCGCGATCGTCCCTTGATAAAATGTCAGCCATTGGACGGGAACACAGGCTTTCAGTCAAGCGGCATGAAAACGAGCTGAATGCGATGGAGGAAAAGATCGCGAATCTCGATAAGCGTAAAAATATTATACGTAATGAAAAAGAACTGCGTGCGATCGAGAAGGAAATCGACGTTCTGCGCTTTGATGCAGGAACGACAGAGGAGAAAGCTCTTTCGCTGATGGAAGAGCTTGATGATACTGAGAAAAAGATCACCGAGCTTGAAGAAGTACTCAGGCGTGAGGAATTACGTCTCGAAGAAGAAAAGAGTAATGCGGAATCGCTTATTACTGGCCATCAGGAATCGATTCGCATCAATCAAGAAGCATTTAACGTCCTCATCGACAGGCTGCCGGCGTCAAGCAGGTCAAAATTCCAAAAGATGCTCGGTTCCCGAGAAGGGGTTGGCATTGCGCGAGTCGAGGGAGAAATCTGCGGATTTTGCAATTGCAAGATACCTGCCCATCTTGCCATTGACGCGGGCAAGGAATCTGGTTTCGTCAATTGCACTAATTGTGGCAGGTACATTTACAAATAAGGGGTTGTTATGCTGCTGAGTATCGACAGGGTGCTGAAGCTTCTCGCTGAGGGCAAGAGCCTTGAAAAAATCGCGGAACTCGCAGACTGCGAGCCCGAGGATGTCGCGGATGTAATTCAAGAGGCGATAGCCATACTCAACAGGTACGAGAAACCTATCGTTCGGAAAAAAATAATTATAAAAAAGGGCGCGGCCCAGGATACGGATGATGAAGAAAAAACCGGTCCCGTTACATCGGAGGAATCATTTCTTTTCGAGGGGGCGGAACTCTCAACCATCCCGATGAACTCGTCGCTCACGATGTATACCGACGGTGCATCGAGCGGAAATCCGGGACCTTCAGGGATTGGCATCGTGATCCTCGACAAGGACGGCCGGCAGATGGGCAAGGTCTCTTCTTATATCGGGCGGCGCACCAATAATTTCGCCGAATATGCTGCGATGATTCGTGCCCTGAGAATAGCCATTTATTTCAAGACCGAGGAGTTGAAAATCCGTACGGACTCCGAGTTGATCGTAAAACAGATTGGCGGTGAATACCGTGTGAAAAACGACCAGATCAAGAAGCTCTATGACGAAGCCATGACGTTGATCAAATCGATCAAAAAATGTAAAATCGAGCATGTGCCGCGCACCCAGAATGACAAGGCCGATTACCTTGCCCGAAAGGCCGTTCAGTAGCGGTAGTGAGCGCGATCAGGAAAATGAACCAGTTCGACGATGTGAGTATCCGAAGGCACGCCGAGCTTTTCAGGCTGGACCCCCATATTGCAGCCATCCTGCATTCACGCGGTTTGAAAACCCCTGCGCAGATTGACGTTTTTCTCAATCCGATGCTTTCTGACATGCACGGTCCTTTTCAGATGGATGGAATGCGACCGGCAGTAGAGAGAATAAGAAGGGCGGTTAACTCGGGGGAGAAAATCGGAATTTTCGCCGATTCCGACCTTGATGGTATAACATCTCTTGCCATTCTCCATACTTTTTTCACCCGAATTAATGTGGATCCCTACTTGCGTTATCTCACGGGCGAGGAAAGCTACGGGATGACGGTGGAAATAGTCAACGATTGCGTTCGCGCGGGCGTGAAACTTCTCATAACCGTAGACTCTGGCACGCGTGACGTTTCGGAAATAGCATACGCGCGCGGACAGGGACTGGACATCATTGTTACCGACCATCATGAGGAGGACATCGAGCTCCCCGATGCAATCCTTGTCAATCCCAGATTGTCCGGATGCCCATATCCCTTCAAGGAGCTTGCCGGGGTTGGTGTTGCTTTCAAGCTCTGCCATGCACTTCTTCTGAGTTATCTTCCTTCTTTCAACAGGTCATTCCTTATCATCCATGGGAGCGATGATGGCCATTCGGCCGCCCTGGTGCGCGATTTTTCAGTAGAACGTCTTGACCGAAGCCTTACAGGACCGGATGTGGAACGGGCGATAGCTTCATTAGCTGACAATTCCCTCATCCTCGTTCACGGGAATTGCGTATTTTCCGGGTGCCCCCTTCCACAAGGCGTCGTTTTCGCTGATTTCACCCAATTTGTAGCCGGAATTGTCCAGTCGAGCAGTGCCACGTTCGCCGGGATTTGCATGCACCTGTCGATTGACACGACAATCCATATAACGGACATCGAAACACTAGTACGGATATTCCTTGAAGCCCAGATGGTCGGCTCCGATAAGATTCGTTCCTTCATTGATTCAGTAATAGGCCTAGTTTCGATCGGCAGCATCGCAGACGTGGTGTCCCTTACAGGGGAAAACAGGGTGCTCGTGAAGAAGGGGATGGAAAGCTTGAGCAGGATGACACATCCCGCTATCTCCATGCTGCTCAATGGCGAACAGGTAAGCAGCCGCGCCATCGGCTGGTCAGTCGCCCCCTTGTTAAACACCCCGGGAAGGGTCGGCAGGACGGAACTCGCTGTCAGATTTTTCATCGAAAAGGATCGTGAGGCACTTCGCAGTATTGTATCGGAAATTCGGGAACTCAACGATGAAAGGCGAGAATTTATCTCAGTTTTTTGCGCCCGCGTCATGGCGGATATCCACGGGGGCGAGGACACTATGAGGGGGGGGCTCGTCTATATAAAGGCTGATAGCATTCCTGAGGGCTACGCGGGCCTAATTGCAAACAGGATATCAGACGCGACCGGGAAGCCCACAATCGTCACAGTCATGCCTCCGCGGAATGGCCTCGTGAAGGGCTCTGGACGATCGAGAAGTGGAATTCCATTTTTCAGCCTGGTCGAGGAATTCCGGGATCGGTTTGAAAGGATAGGCGGGCATGAGAACGCATTTGGTTTCACCGCGTCATTTGATCAAATCGACGAAATAATCAACGATATCGGCTCCACAATCGAAGGATTTCCATCAGTCCCTTCAGAACCCGTTATAGATTGCGAGATTCCTGTGGAAATGATCGATATTTCATTCATACGACAGGTTCAGCTCCTGGAACCCTTTGGAAACGGCAACAGCGAACCAATTTTCCTTACGCGAGGCCTCCGATTATCATCATTCATTGTATTCGGAGGCTCTCATGGTAAGTTCCTTTTTCCCGGGAGAAGCGGTCTGACCGCCATAGGGTGGGGCATGGCCACAGTAATGAGGGATTTTTTCGATAGCGGGAAACAGCTGGATCTGGTATACCGGCTGGAAAACAACGCTTTTAACGGGACCGTGCGGCCGCGTATGATCATTATATCCATACATTTTTCATCCGGTTAAACGGTGTTCTTTTTGCACGGATCATCAAAAATCTATTTGACGGGTTAGGTCCACGAGTCTATACTATAGTATATAATTTATGGAGCTATTTTCTTATGGAAATCATCATAAAAGAAGAACCCGAAAAGATACTTATCACGATCAACGGCGACATAGAAATGATGACCATAAAGACTTTCAAGGACAAACTCTTTGAACTCGGCCATAACATTGAGAAAGACATTTCGATAGACCTTTCTAACGTCGATTATATCGATTCTTCCGGCGTGGGCGTTTTGATAAGCCTCTTTAAATTACAGAAAAAGAAGGGCAAGAATCTCGTTATTTCAAAGGTAAGCGCAAAGGTGCTCAATGTTCTCAAGCTGAGCTCGCTTTCTGACGTCTTCGAAATGTAATCTCCTATGGACTCCCTCAGGATTGGCAACGGTTATGACGTCCATGCATTCATTTCAGGGAGGGACCTGGTCCTCGGCGGAATCAGGATCGATTACAGGTTCGGTCTTGCTGGCCATTCCGATGCGGACGTCCTCGTCCACGCACTGATCGACTCCATTTTAGGGGCAACGGGGCTTCCCGATATAGGTCGTCTCTTTCCAGACACCGACAACCGATACCGCGATATAAAAAGCATACTTCTCCTCGAATCAGTGCGTGAAAAAATCGCGAAACTGAAGGCCGAAATCATTAACATCGACACCGTCGTCGTATGTCAGGAACCTCGCATCGCATCATATGTAAACGCAATGAAGGAGTCAATTTCCGGGGCCCTGGGAATAGATCCCGGAAGGATCGGCATTAAGGGCTCTACAACCGAGGGGCTTGGATTCACGGGCAGGGGCGAAGGTATCGCCGCTTATGCGGTGGCCCTGGTTCGCATGGGCTGATACATGACTGCTATCAGAAGATATTCGATTCCATAAGATTATTCTTAATGAGACATAATATATCTTATCGGAAGTTGGATATTATCCACGCCTGAGCTTTTCGAAGAAGCCTTCGATTAGATTGGTAAGCCTGACCAGCACCAGCGCGCTAATCGCGGTGTCGAGGTACATATGGAGTTTTATTCCCGTACCCGCGAAGAGGCTTATGACGCTGACTTTGTAACAGAGAACCAGCGAAAGGATCACGATTATAAAGTCCCTGGAGACTTTAACCGGCCTGCTTTCGGATATATCCTTGAGGGCGGTCATGGAGAAAATCGCCATGACACACGATTCCAAAATTATTGCGATGATGAAAAGAACGAATACATTCTGTATGAGCATCTCGAATTTCATAAGCGGCTCCAGTTTTTAAAATCACTACCACGCACCCAGCGCGGCATCCATTCGATAAACCATACGAATCAGTCTGGAAAAAATCAAGCTGATTTTTATTCTGAGTTAAAATACCGCATGGTCGGGGCATGAGTGCGAACTGATAGAATATCGCACTATGTCGCCTTAAACGCGCAGATACTCCTCGTATTCACGACCGGTCAATAATTCTTCGAACTCAAGAGGCCTGTTTGCCTCCAGCATAAATATCCAGCCCCGACCATCCGGATCACTATTAATGAGGCCTGAATCGTACGCAAGCTCATCATTTATCCCGGTGACAATCCCGGACACCGGCGAAAGGACGTCAAATACATCGGTATCGGATTCGATACGGGCGATCCTTTCCCCAATTCGCACCTGCATGTTGATTTCTGGAAAATCAACGAACATGATGTGGCCCAGGCGTTCCTTGCACTGCACTGTTATTCCGCAGCGGCCGACAAACTCGTCCGCCATAATAATCCAGGTGTCGTCACGCGTGAATCGAATTTCATCTGGAATTGATCTCACGATTCCCTCCCACAGCCCGTGGTTGACGGGCATGATGCTATCAAGAGGAGTATCTTATATCAAGCAAAATAAAGATGAAAATTGCAATGCTCGAAATGACCGCCTTTTTTTTTAACTGGCCCGCCTTCCAATAGAAAAGAAAAGATTCTTGACTTATTTATACTGTCGTTATAATGTATGGTAGTAAGAATTTCTAATTACATTACCACATGGAGTCATGCGAAAATATTTTTTACGACGACAAGCAATCATATACGCACTCAATCTCCCCCTGTTGCGGATTATTATCTATGGACATTAATACAACATTTTCATTTTTCGGTCAGCCACATTAGACGGCTGTTGTTTATGGGCTGTTGGATGCAAGAGCGACACTGCTCTATTGATGCATCGTAATGCGTGGTGGTTCGTTTAACGAACGTCGCATTCCAGGAAGGCCCCTTCCGCTTCTGCGGCCGGAGGCGTATCCTGCACTATTTTGAGAATGTTTCGAGGTGGAGTATGTCCAAACAAGTCTACGCGGGCAATCTCTCGTATCAGATGTCCGATGATAATCTGCGCGAACTCTTCATGCAGCTCGGAGAGGTCGAATCCGTTAAAATCATTCGGTATCCCGACTCCGGAAAATCGAAAGGCTTCGGATTCGTGGAAATGGTGAACGATAGCGAAGCAGACAGCGCAATCGAAAAGCTGAATGGAACCGAGGTGATGGGGAGGAATATCCGGGTCAATCTGGCGAGGCCTAAAAAGAACGGCCAGGATTAAGCCTTCCCGGTAGTTAGCAGGCAGTCGCCACTCTGGCCTTCATGACATGCTCCCGGAAATATTTTTCAGGAACATTTCCACCGAGTCGTTTTTGCAGCTCTCAACGAGTTGACCCAGGAGATCATCATCGAGGACGATTCGCTTCATAATGTTTCCGCGGCCTTTTGAGTCGATATCCATGAATTCAGGATCGTTACGCAATACGGACCGGGCACGATGAAGTGATCCGAGAAGGTCGTCGATATTTTCAGGGATGATAGACTCGATTTCCCTCCTGAGCTTCGCTGCAAATGCCGGTGATATTCCGCTGGTCGAAACGGAGACAATCAGATCGCCCCTGTTAAACCATGACGGGACAAAGAAACCGCAATTATGCGGGTCGTCCACAGCATTGAGAAGGATGTTGCCATCACTGGCCTCTTCGAAAACCAGAGATGTTACCTTTTCGTCATCAGTCGCGGAGAACACGATTAATGAGCCTTCAAGATCGCCGCGGACGTATTCGCGGTGAACGATTTCTATGGATCCCGGGTGCGCCACCTGCAGGTCAATAATCGACTGTTTCACGTCAGGGGCGATGACCGTGACGAACGCCCCTCTCTCAACGAGATCACGCACCTTTCTGGCCGCTACGATTCCGCCCCCTATCACAAGGGCGTTTTTCCCCGCTATGTTCAGCATGAGTGGATAAAGTTTTATCGTCATCTCAACTCCTTCGGAACTGGATACTCCTCTCGTAAGGCAACGAGTTCCTTCTTCTTTTCCGAATCAAGCCCGATCTCTTTATCCGTCAGATAGCACTGAGGATCCGGAGCCCATGGGTCCCCGTAAGTCCGATAGGCGCGGACCCGCATCGAACCTGTGCAGAGGGAAGTGTACCGGCAGAGACGACAACGTCCCTTGATATATTCCGCCTTCCTCTTCAGACCTCGCATGAGGGGATCGCTGTCGTCGATCCATATATCCCCGAATTTCCGTTCACGCACGTTCCCGAAGCTGTAATCCTGCCAGAATTGGTCCGGATGGACATTCCCGAAGAAATCGATATTTCCGATACCTACGCCGGTTGAATGAGCGCCACCGCCGTTCCATGCCAGCAGGCGCCGGACCTCCTCTGCACGCTCGGGATCGCTTTTTTCAAGGGCCCGGTAGATATAGACACCGTCAGCGTGGTTGTCTACGGTCAGGATGTTTATGTCGAGACCGCGGCTGAAGAAATCGGCAGTGCGGACGAGGATGGTGTCCATGGCAGCCCTTGATTCATCGTGTGTCAGGTCGTCGGTGAACATATCTCCACCGCGCCCTGAATATACAAGGTGGTAGAAACAGGCTCGGTTGATCCCTTCCTTCTCAATAAAATCGAAGATTCCATGAAGGTCTTTGAAGTTTCTTTTAGTAAGCGTCAGCCTGAGCCCCACTCGCTGGCCGACCACGGCGAGGTTTTCAAAACCCTTCATCGCCCTGCGGAAGGCCCCCTTCACCCCGCGGAACCGGTCATTGATATCCTCCATGCCGTCAAGACTGATTCCCACATAGACCACGCCCGAATCCTTGATATCTCGCGCCGACTGGCGGTCGATAAGGGTCCCGTTAGTGGAAATGACCGGACGGATACCCCTTCCCGATGCGCGTTCAATCAGGGTGAAGAGGTCTTTTCTCATGAGTGGCTCCCCCCCCGAAAAGAGGAGCGATGGAATCCTGAAGGAGGCGAGATCGTCGATAAGGTCGAGGCCCTCCTCGGTTGTCAGCTCACCTGTATAGGAGTTGCTGCTGGAATCTGTATAGCAGTGGACGCATTCCAGATTGCAGGTGCGTGTGGTGCTCCATACAACGATAGGCCGTCTGTCGCTTGCAAGGGGTATCGGATCATGAGGTTTGTTCCCATGACAGTCGGGTCCGGAGGTCGTCCCGTAGCGAAGGGAATCACCAGTCGATGTTCCGCCGCAGTATAGTTTCCCGACATCGATCATATTCCCGCCTCGATTTCCCATTCTTTGAATGTATTTGAAAAATATGTCACTCGTTCTTTCTTGTATTCTCGCAGTGAATGGAGGGTCAGGTAGTCGTTCATTCCTGACTGGCGTGCAAGGTCATCTATTGTGCTGTCAAGAAGAGTTTCGTCGGGTGCGTGAATCATAGCGAAAAGCGGATAGTCCCATACTTTCCCGTGCGCCCTCCTGAGGTAGAGATGGGAAACGGCCGTGGAGATCATGAAGGGAGCTGTTATCATATCAATTTTTCCATCGGCAGCGGGCCTCCAGGCTGTCATGGCATTCGCGCGGTAACCGGCCTTCCTGTGCCGTAGAACTGCTGAATAGCGCCTTAGAACGCCCTCACGTTTGAATTCGATGCAATTATCAATGAGAGAGTCATAGTCAATCGACGATCTCTCCCTCGCGATCAATGATGCGAAGGGCTCCGGCTCGATCGGAAGGTCGCATTGAAGCAGGCGCACAGCTTCCCGCTTAACATCGGAGAGTGGGAAGGTAGTATGCCGTCCGCCTGAGACACCTCCCCCGCCCTGTGAGACCGCCCCATCCCCGATAGCGAAATGCACGCCGATTTTAAGCAATCGCTCTGTTGTAAGGATGAGGTGATCAACGGCATGTGCCCTCCCGGAGAGAACGGATACCGCACTTTCCAGCCTGTGAGGACTGTCTGCGGCAATGGTGAACCAGAGATTGTAGGCGTGATCCCTCAGGTAATTGTGGCTCACCCCCGGATGGGCGTTAACGGCCAGTACGGCGTTTTCAATATCGTGTTCGGGGACCTTAAAGGCAACAAGCGATGATGAGTAACCGAGCCGGTCCGAGTTGAAAATGGCTGAAATGTTTCGTATGATGCCGCGCGCCTTAAGGTCAGAAATGATTGAAAGGAGTTGTCTTTCGCTCATTGAAAGCTCACGCGAGATGGTTTCAAAGGGTCTTCGGTTTATGGGGAAATCGAGCTGAATCCTGTTCAGAACCGCCGCTTCAATTTTACTGAACTCTTTCATCTCCTCATCCTCGCGGGAGTGTAGGCGCAGTAGGGTTCGTCTGAGAGGTAGTCGCCGGTTTCATAATAGGCGCGGGCCCTGCATCCCGCACACACTGATTTAAACTCGCAGATTCCGCATTTGCCCGTAAGATTGTCAAGGTTGCGAAGTGAGTGGAAAAGGGGCGATTTCCCCCATATATCCGAGAAAGAAGATTCACGAAGGTTTCCCGCCTTGAGAGGGAGATAGCCGCAGGGTTGCACATCACCTATGTGGGAGATGAAGCATACGCCGGCACCCGCGAGGCATCCCCTGGTCACCGCCGACATTCCGTCGGTTTCGAAGGAGAGTATCCTGCCTTCCTCTTTTGCCCGCTGCCGGAGAATACGGTAGTAATGGGGTGCGCAGGTTGCCTTCAACTCAAGGCTGGTCTCTGATGAGCGGTCGTAAAACCAGTTCAGTACGCTTTCATACCGCTCCTTTGATATCATCTCCGATTCGGCAATTTTCACACCGCAGCCCACCGGCACCAGCATGAAAAGATGGAGTGCTTTTGCACCGATTCTCCTGGCGAGCCCCATGATTTCATCAATTTCATCAATGTTTCGACGTGAAATGGTGGTGTTGACCTGGAAATCTACTCCCTCGGAAACGAGATGTTCAATACCCTTCAATGCGCGGTCAAAGGAACCCGGTATGCCTCTGAAGCCGTCGTGAGTAGCTGCGTTTCCACCGTCCAGTGAAACACTCACGCGTTGGAAGCCGGATTCCCTGATGCGTCGTGCAACATCTCCATCGACAAGGGTGCCGTTGGTCGCCAGCGCGGTTTTGAGACCCGCGTGACGTGCGAGATCAGCAATTTCAAAAATGTCGCTTCTGTAGAGAGGTTCGCCGCCGGTGAGCACGAGGATCGGGGAGTAATGAGCTGCGATTTCGTCAATGATATGTCCGATTTCGCTCAGGGTAAGTTCTCCTTCGAATTGTCCCTGTCCTGCTTCTGCGCGGCAGTGTATGCAGTGGAGATTACATTCCCTGGTTAATTCCCAGAACACAAGACGGGGGACATTTTCCATGATCATATTCTAAAAAGTTCCTCTATGATCTGGATTTTCTGCTTGATCGCCTCCCTTGTATGGTAGCCATGGAGCTGGAGAGCCTTATTTTCCTTTATCGCCATGATGGGATTGTGAAGTAGTTTCGATATGATCTGGCGTGTAAGCTCATCGACAAGATTTAATTCTTCATCTGATATGAGCTTGCCACGGCGTTTGCGGTATTTTTCCATCTCCATTTCACGAATTTTCTCGAAACTCTGCTGCATTCTGACGATCATTGGCACCATCTCGAGGCCTTCGTACCACTCGAAGAGATCGCTGGCGTCGGCATGAACGATCTGAAGAGCGGCCTCGACCTCGCTCAATCTGTTTTTCATGTTCTCGTCGGCGATTGATTTGAGATCGTCGATGTTGTACAGCATCAGCCCTTCCAGGTTCCCGGCTTCCGGATCGACATTCCTGGGAACGGCTATGTCGATCACGCAGAGGGGCCGCCCTCCCCGATCGGCGGTGATTTTTTTAAGTGTTTCATAGGTGAGAAGATAATCGTGACACGACACGGATGTAATTATGATATCGACCCGGGACGCCTCTCCGTCGATCTCAGATATGGGGATGATGCGCGCTTCCTTGTTAATCCTTTCGACCACCATCTCGGCGTTATGGAGTGAGCGGTTCGAAATGGCGATATCCATTATGCTGTTCTTGGTCAGGTATTTCAGAATCAGCTCTCCCATTTCGCCCGCTCCCACCAGAAGGGCTCGGCGGTTTGAAAGATCGCCGCTGAAGATACCTCTTGCCTGCTCGACTGCTATGTAGGCGATCGACAGGGGATTCTGGGCTATACCGGTTCGGGTACGGACCTTCTTCGCGGTATTGAAGGCCTGATGGAAGAGGCGGTTGAGCAGTATCCCGCTGTTTTTATGCATTACGGAATCGCGGTACGCCTGCTTGATCTGTCCTAATATTTCGTTCTCTCCGATGACCATCGAATCGAGGGACGACGCCACGGTGAGGAGGTGAAGCACCACATCATGGGAATACTTCCTGTATATATACTGAGAGAATACGTCCCGTGACAGGCCGGTAAATTTTTCGAGAAGCTCCATAAGGTTTTCGACGGTGCGGTGAGGGTCGCCCGTGGTGAAGTAGATCTCAACCCGGTTGCATGTCGCGAGGTAGACAAGCTCATTGATGCCGCACTCGTTGACAAGGTCGTAGAACCCGGTGAGGGATTCCTTGTTGAAGGTGAATTTCTCGCGTATCTCGAGCGGCGCTGTTTTGTAGCTCAGCCCGAATACGACTATTTCCGACGTCTCATCCCTTTTGTTCATTCGAAAGCTCTACCTTCTGAACACTGCGTCGAGTGACTCGCCGAATGCCGCCGCAGTATATTCGATATCACTGTCAGTATGCGAGGTTGAAAGGAAGCCAACCTCGTAACCGGACGGCGACATGTATATGTTTCGTTTCAACATTTCACCATGAAAAACGGCGAAGGCGTTCATGTCACACGACCTTACCTGTTCGAGCGTATCGATCGAATCCCTCCGCGTAAAGTAGACCGAAAAGATCGATTCCAGGCGCTGGAAGAGAACCATGCCTTTGTACCGTTCGAGGGAGGGCCGTATCATATCATTAAGGATTTGGCCCTTCTTATGCAGAATCTCATAGGCCCCTATTTTGTCTACTTTTTTTACGGTATGTATACCCGCAGACATGGCGAGGGGATTTCCTGAAAGAGTCCCCGCCTGATAGACGTTACCCAGTGGAGACACACGCTCCATGATTATTTTTGCAGCACCATAGGCACCGACGGGAAGTCCGCCGCCGATTATTTTTCCAAGCGTGGTAATATCGGCCCTTATGCCATAATATTCCTGTGCCCCGCCGGGGGCAAGTCGAAGTCCCGTGATAACCTCATCGAAGATCAAGAGCGACTTGTGGCGGTCGCATATATCCCGGGTTTCGCGGAGAAAATTCTCCATCGGGAGGATAAGGCCGTAATTGCAGGGGACCGGCTCCATTATAATTCCGGCGATTGTATCACCCTCTCGATCGAATACTTTTTTCAGCGCGTCGATATTATTGAAGGGTATCACGATCGTGTCCATCGCATTGTTTGCGGTAACACCTGCTGAGTCGGGTGTGCCAAATGTCGCAAGCCCCGATCCACCGGCCACAAGGAGATGGTCGACATGGCCGTGATAGCAACCGTCGAATTTGATGATTTTGTCCCTTCCGGTATAGCCCCTCGCAAGGCGTACCGCGCTCATCGTCGCTTCAGTACCCGAGTTGACGAAACGGATCATATCGATTGATGGGAACCTGTCCCTGATCAGCTTCGCGAGCTGAATCTCGAATTTATGAGAGGTTCCGAAGCTCGTGCCGTTTTTCGCCGCACGCCTGATCGCGTTTACGACAGACTCATCGGCATGGCCGAGAATAAGGGGACCCCAGGACATGCAATAATCAATATAGTCATTCCCGTCCTCATCGAGAATATGTGAGCCTTGACCCTTCTTAATGTAAAGGGGTTCACCGTCCACGGATTTGAATGCCCTCACCGGCGAACTGACACCGCCGGGCATCAGCTTTTGGGCTTTTCGGAAAAGCCTGCGGGAATTCTCGATCATCATCTATAACCATCCATTCATGAAAATATCGCGCGTATGATAGGAAATGATCATGTCCGCACCTGCCCTGCTGATGGAGGTGATGATCTCCCTGGTGAGCCGCTCCTCATCGCCGTAGCCGGCTAATGCCATTGCCTTGACCATGGCGTATTCTCCGCTCACGTTATAGGCGCAAAGGGGCGTGTTTACCAGCATTCTGATCCGGAAGATGATGTCGAGGTACGAGAGGGCCGGCTTGACCATGATGATATCGGCACCCTCGGCGATGTCCGTCAGCGCCTCTCTTTCAGCTTCCCTTGCGTTGCGGCAGTCCATCTGGTAACTATTCCTGTCTCCGAACTGGGGGGCGCTTCCGGCTGCTTCACGGAAGGGGCCGTAAAAAGCCGAGGAGTATTTCGCCGAATATGACATGATCGGCAGGTCGTCGAACCCCCCTTCGTCAAGGGCGGAGCGGATCGCCGCCACCCGGCCATCCATCATGTCGGAAGGGGCGACCATGTCGGAGCCCGATTCGGCATGCGAAAGTGCCGTGCGCGCCAGAAGTTCGAGGGTGGGGTCATTAAGAATCTTTCCGCCGTCGACCAGTCCGCAATGTCCATGACTGGAATACTCGCAGAGACAGACATCAGTGATTACCATAACGCCCGGAAGGTGCTTCTTGATCTCCCGAAGGGCCTTCTGCACGATGCCGTTTCTATCATAGGCAGGGCTGCCAGACTCATCCTTTTTTTCCGGAATGCCGAAGAGGAGTATTTTGTCTATACCGAGCTTGTAGTCGGATTCAATTTCCCTGAGAGCGTTCGTGACGGACATCCTGTATATTCCCGGCATCGACGCGATTGGCTCGTTTATGTCGTCGCCCTCCTGGATGAAATGGGGCATGATGAGCTTGCGGCGATCGGGTGTGGTCTCGGCTACAAGCTCGCGTATCTGGTGCGAGGCCCTGTTTCTCCTCGGACGATGAGGGTTATGGTCCATATCCACGCGTTCCTTTTCATGCGTTGTGTCTCGTGTCTTTCAGGGCTGCGTATCCCCCGCCCCATTCATGAAGAACCCGAGCCTTTCATCGTAATCGTTATGGTAGTATCGTAAGATAAGAGTATATTTTGCAAGAATTTATTTCATTAACTCATGTCAATTGAGGCCAATTTTATATTGAAGACTCGTCACTCCGGGAAAGTCACCGTGAAATTGTTATTTCATGCTTGATTTATATCGGCACGGTAGTCTTATTGATTCGTAATCGGGTGGTGAAGAAGTTCATGAAAAAAATTATAATCGGTTCGCGCGGCAGCAGGCTTGCGCTCATTCAATCGACGCAGATACGCGATCTTCTCGGGAGACTCCACCCGGATCATGAATTTGAAATCATGGTGATAAAAACCACGGGTGACCGGATACTCGACGCCCCCCTTTCAAAAATCGGAGACAAGGGGCTTTTCACCAAGGAATTAGAAAAGGAGCTCCTCTCGGGGGGCGTGGACCTTGCGGTGCATTCGATGAAAGACATGCCCACGGACCTCCCGAAGGGATGCGTGATCGGTGCCGTGACAGCGCGACTTGATCCAAGGGATGTTTTCATATCCAGAAACGGTAAAAAGCTGGCCGATTTGCAGGATGGAGACGTGGTCGCTACCGGCAGTCTGAGGAGAAAAGCGCAGCTACTGGCCTTTGCCTCCGGCATCGATATCATAGATATACGCGGCAATGTCCAGTCACGTCTAAGGAAAATGCGCGACGATACACGAATAGAGGGGACAATCCTCGCCTGTGCGGGTCTCGAGCGACTCGGCATGATGGACGTCATCACCGAGACGGTTCCCATCGACATCCTTTTGCCGGCCGTCGGGCAGGGATCCCTCGCAGTCGAAACGCGTGAAGGCGACATGCGTATCGAGACGCTCATCGCGCCACTTGATGACCGGGATGCACGGGTATCCGTTACCTGCGAAAGAGCCTTCCTGTCCGCCCTCGGCGGCGGTTGCCAGGTCCCCATTGCAGGCCTCGCGTCATTGACGGGGAATACGATCCATTTCATCGGACTTGTCGGTAGCCTCGATGGGCGTGTTCTTATCAAAGAGAATTATTCCGGCGACATAAACACCTGTTCGGAAATCGGAAGGAGCGTAGCGGCAAGAATACTTGATGCGGGCGGAAAAAATATTCTTGAAGACATTTACGGCCGCACGCTGTAATAATGACGTAGTCGCAAGCGGATTATGCATTCTGTTCCAGGCCGGTGATTATTCACCACGAGGGTGTGAACTATGACATCAAACGGAAAAGTCTATCTCGTCGGCGCGGGACCGGGAGATCCCGGACTCCTTACGATTCGGGCAAAGTTCCTTCTTGAAACGTGTGATGTGCTGATATACGATAATCTCGTCAACGAGCGTATCATATCTTCATTCAAATCAGAAGGGTGCGAATCGATTTATGTAGGCAAAAGTGGCGCATCGCATACCATGGAGCAGGAGGAGATCAACAAACTCATTGTAGAGAAGGCATCCGGCGGTAATATGGTAGTGCGACTGAAGGGAGGTGATCCCTTTATATTCGGCCGTGGAGGCGAAGAGGCTCTCCATTGCGCGGAGTATGGAGTGCCCTTCGAGATAGTGTGCGGCGTGTCATCCGCCTACGCGGTGCCTGCGTATGCGGGCATACCGGTCACTAATCGTGGATACAGTTCTTCGGTGGCCTTCATTACAGGTCATGAAGACCCTGCAAAACTTGAAAGCGATATCAGGTGGGACAGAATAGCGACCGGTGTCCAGACCCTGGTGTTCCTGATGGGAGTGAAAAACCTGCCTCTTATCGTCACCCAGCTTATGCGCCACGGACTCGATCCTTCTACTCCCGCAGCCGTGATCGAAAACGGATGCGGTCCCTCCCAACGATCGGTGGCCGGCACTCTCCTGGATATTGCAGAAAAGGTCACTTCATCGGGCATCCGCCCCCCTTCTGTTATCGTCGTCGGTGATGTAGTCTCACTTCGGGAACGGATCAACTGGTATGAAAAACGCCCTCTCTTCGGCAAGACTGTACTCGTCACAAGGTCGCGTGAGCAGGCTTCGGGTCTCGCCTCGCGGCTGGAGGAGCTGGGCGCCCTTGTCGTTGAAACACCGGTAATCAGGATACTGCCCCCCGCGGATCCGGTTCCACTCAGGGAGGCGGCGAAACAATCCAACTCTTATGACTGGATCATCTTCACATCCGTCAACGGTGTGAGGCATTTCTTCGGGAATCTTTTCGAGATGGGGCTCGATTCCCGAAATCTTTCACCGGCCAGGATATGTGCCATCGGTACCGCCACGAGCGATATGCTGAAATGTTACGGTGTTATTGCGGATTGTATCCCTGAAAAATTCGTCAGCAAAGAATTGGTCCGCGTTCTGAAGGAACGTGGTGAAATAAAGGGAAAAAAATTTCTTCTGCCGAGGGCTGACATCGCTCCCAGGGAAATGGCCGATACACTCCGGGAAGAAGGCGCGGAACTTGTGGACGACATCGTCGCGTACCGTACCGCCGAAGACGACTCATCGATTCTCGCGGAAATTGATTTTGATCTTGTTACATTTACAAGTTCGTCGACAGTGAAAAATTTCGACCGGATTTTCAGGAGGATCGGCCTGAATGAAGCGAAGACCGTGCGGTGCGCAGCGATCGGGCCGGTCACGGCGCACACCGCACTTGAGTTCGGATATTCCGTTGAGACCGTTGCAGAGGTGCATACTATCGACGGACTCATTGAAGCAATACTCGGGCTGTATGATAAATAAGAGCCTTTGAGAGCGTTGAGGGAATGTCACGGGGCCATGGCCGGCTTTAAAACAGGATAAGATTGTCCCTGTTGATCGTTTCACCGAAGATGTTCTCACCAAGTATCTTCTTGATCTCCGCACTCTTTTTCCCCATGATGCGTGAAATCTCATCACTGCTGTAGTTGACGATACCCTTGCCGATCGGCCTCTTTGAGGAATCGGCCAGTTCAACGATGTCGCCCATGGCAAATATCCCCGACATCCCTGTGATTCCCGAGGCGAGAAGAGATTTTTTACCCTGACATAACGCGGTGACCGCACCCTCGTCCAGCAGCAGGGTCCCTGATGGCTTTCTTAATGCGAGCCACCTCTTTTTGCCGGGAAGATGCCGGTCATTACCGAAAAAAATGGTCCCGATCTTCTCCCCGTCCATTATCCTGTTAAGCACCCGCTTATTTTTTGCGTTAGCGATGATCAATTTTTCCCCGAACTGTATCATCATCTGAGCCGCTTTGATCTTGGAGACCATTCCGCCTGTACCATATGCAGAACCCGTGCCGCCCGATCGGGTGAGGATGGTGTCATCGATCTTTTGGATCTCCTCGATGGGTTCCGGATCGTTCAGGCTCATGTAGAAGCCGTCGACATCCGAAAGAAGCACAAGGAGGTTCGCATGAATCAGGCACGCCGCATGAGCGGAGAGTGTGTCATTGTCGCCGAAACGTATTTCATTTACCGCAACGGTATCGTTTTCATTGACGATAGGAATTATGCCGAGGTAAAGAAGGGTTTCAAGAGTGTGCCGGGCGTTTAAAAACCGCGTCCGGTGCTTCACATCGTCCTCGGTGAGAAGCACCTGCCCGACATGAAGGCCATGCTTGTTGAACTTGTTTCGGTATTCGTTCATGAGAACGGTCTGTCCTACCGCGGCAAAGGCCTGTTTTTCCGGTATGGTAAGGTGCCCTACCGATTTGCCCATGATTCCCGCTCCTGCCGATATCGCGCCCGATGTTACAATGACGACCTGATAGCCGCGCTTAACCAGTTCCGAAACGTCGGAAACGATCGCAGAAATTTTACGTCCAGAAAGAACACCATTATCCGTCAGGGACGAAGAACCGATCTTGACCACGATCCGCCTTACCCCTTTTAAAAGGCTTTTACGAGGCATCGTTTTTCTCCATCAGCATAGTGAAGATATCCTCAATTTTTTCCATATTCTGTCCCGTCTCAGCAGATATGGCCAGGACATTTGAGTCATGCATCAGTTCAATTCGTTCTTTAATCATTGCATCGTCCGCGAGATCGGCTTTATTGAGCAAAATGAAATAGGGTTTCGATGTCAGCAGCTCATTGTAGGTATTCAATTCCGACTTCAGCAGCTTCAGTGCGTACACGGGATCATCTCCGGTGATGTCTATCATAAAGAGAATCGCCTTGACACGCTCGATATGCCGAAGGAATGAAAGACCGAGCCCATGGCCACGGTGAGCGCCCTCTATGATGCCCGGGATATCCGCGATGGTGTACACGGTCCCGTCATCCTTCCTGAGAACACCAAGATTCGGAATCAGCGTGGTGAAGGGGTAATCTGCAATTTTCGGTTTCGCGTTAGTAATTTTTGAAAGGAGTGTCGATTTTCCCGCGTTGGGAAGCCCCACCAGTCCGAAATCGGCGATCAGTTTCAGGTTGAGTCGTACGCGGCGCTCTTCACCTGGCATTCCTGGCTGGGCAAACCGGGGCGCCTGGTTGGTGGAGGACTTGAAGAAAGCGTTTCCCTTACCGCCTATCCCGCCCGATGCCGCGAGATAACGAGAACCATGTATCACGAGGTCAGCAAGGACTACACCCGATTCGACATCAATGACCTGCGTACCGGCGGGTACCCTTATGGTGAGGTCGGTGCCGTCCTTCCCGGTTTTGTTGCCGCCACTGCCGGGGTCGCCGTTGGGGGCATTGTAGAGACGGTCCTTGAAAAAATGAGATAGTGCGTGGAACCCGACATCAGCCTCCACGTATACGTCTCCACCATTGCCGCCATCGCCTCCGTCAGGTCCGCCCCAGGGTATGAATTTCTCTCTATGAAAAGAAAGTCCTCCCCTTCCCCCGTTCCCTGCCTTGAGTCGAATGATGATGGTATCGGTAAATTTTGGCACGATGAGCAATCCTTATTTTGCATGATTGAGATACTCATCCCGTGAAAATCACATAGAGCAATGCAGCTGACACAGGCTGCCGGACTACGAGAGCAAGGCGAAAAATAAAAACAAGAAATCGCGTATTGTCAAATACGCGATCCGTTACGAGGGATGTATCCGCCGCGCTTCTTCTGTTACGCGGATGGGTATACAGATACTTTTTTTCTATTTTTGTCCAACCGCTCAAAAGTGACGATTCCATCAATCAGGGCGAAAAGGGTATCGTCCCTTCCCTTGCCCACATTGTTCCCGGGATGGATTTTGGTCCCGCGCTGGCGCACGATTATCGTACCGCCGCGAATAAGCTGGCCGCCGTAACGCTTCACGCCAAGCCTTTTGGATTGGGAGTCTCGTCCGTTTCTGGTCGACCCTCCGCCCTTCTTATGCGCCATGGTTGATCTCCTTTTTTCGCCACGGCAAAGCCGTTACGATTTTTCCATTACGGTATTGATCTCAATGAATCCGGGATGCGCCTTTTCGAGGTCGAGCATTCCGATCATGAATGATTCCACCAGCACCCTGACGATCGCAGTACGGACTTCGTCGAGCCCTTTCATGACTATCGTCAGTCGAAACAGACCGTCTTCATTATCATATTCGGGGCGAATCCCCGCGATCATCGCTACTGAACGCAAAAGGTTCATGGTCGCAAATGAAACGGCCGCGCAAATAATGTTTTCACCTTTTTGCAGGCCCGCGGTGACGCAGGAGCTGTCCCATTCAGCGGTATCGACGGGTAATGCGTGTCCTTCGACAGTCAAACCGATCACGCCGCTTTCCGTGTCAGCGAACCTCAGCTCGTTTCGATACTCAATATTATTGAAAGTGACGGTTATCAACTGCGCGTTTAATTGACCGTCATATCGCTTATGAGTATTCGGGAATATGTCTGACGATGGCCGAAGGTACGCGTATGGCGTTTTCGTTTTCCGAACTTGATTCCACGCACCTTCTCTCCTTTCAGTTCACCCAGGACTTTCGCCTGAATGGTGACGTTTGTAAGGTAAGGCTGCCCTATCATGACTTCATCATCCTTCGAAAGGAGAAGTATTTTATCGATGACAAGGCTCTCGTCAGGATTCATTTCCAGCCTGTCGACATTGACAGTCGCGTCTTTCTCGACCTTGTATTGTTTGCCGGCTATTTCAACTATTGCGTACATATACATCATATCCTTGAAAATGTGATTTCTCTTTTTTGAATGGGCCCAGAAGGATTCGAACCTTCGACCCCCTGATTATGAGTCAGATGCTCTAACCGACTGAGCTATGGGCCCTTGTATTATGGCACGTAATATAAATAGTGTCATTATGTCAAGAAAATATTCCTGGAGGCCTCCTGTAGAAAGCGAAAATCGCCATGCGGCAGGATATGTATCATTATATAAGTCCGCCCCTGGAAAAGGGGGCAATCGGGTCTGCGGGGAAACCTTTAAAGAAAGGACACAAGGTTTCGCCCGTTTCGTTTCGACAGGTAGAGGGCCTTGTCAGCCCGTTCAATCATGGAATTTTTTGATTTATCTATTTCAGGGTCGAACTGGGTCACTCCGATCGATATTGTTGCTTTCAGATCCCGGTTGTCGTATTCCACAGTGAGCTTTTCGACGTTCTGTCGAATACGCTCCGCAACAATGAGCGCCTCATGTATTTCCGTACCGGGAAGGATCACTGCGAATTCTTCGCCGCCGTAACGTGATGCCACGTCGATATGCCTGATGCTTTCCTTGATGATCCTGGCGACATGGACCAGCATAATATCACCGGACTGATGGCCGTAGCTGTCGTTAAGGTCCTTGAAGTGATCGATGTCCGACATGATGATCGACAGCGGCCTGCTCAGGCGGATCGCACGGTCCATTTCCTCCACGATGAGAGTCTGGAAATAATGATGAATCTTGAGTTTGGTCATCATGTCAGTGGTCGCCATCTCGTAGAGGGCGGCGTTGTGAATCGCGATGCTCGCAAGCGATGCAATGTCGAGAAGGTATTCCTTCTCGTTCTCTGAGAAGCTTTTCTCGTTAATCCGGTCGCCGAGGATAATGATGCCGTTGAGGATCCCTTTGCTGATAAGAGGCGTTATCAGTAAAGGGTTAAGCATTCGTAGAAGATCGAGTGAGTGGTCGCTCACCAGGTCTTTCTCAAGTTCCTCAAGGGTGTAGCACCTGAAGGTCTTTTCTATGTGACGCACGACCGCGGAGTCGGGGGCAAGATCATAATCGATAGTATGATCCAGTTCAAATCCCTTGTAGTTCCGGTGAAGGGTGAAATTCTCATGTCCGATCCCCTTACTGAGGAATATACCGGCCATGAGAAGCTGCATCTGCCCCATACAGGTGAGGAGTATTGAATCGATAAGAATGTTGTATTCCAGGGTCGAGTTAAGGCCCTTGCTTATTTCAATAAGCTGCTTGAGATCGTAAATTTTACGCTCGTATTGATCGATCTCGACCGGAAACTGTATGGGGTCTTCGGGTTCTTCGTTATTTTTCATCCTTTTCATCCTTCGAAAAACGTGAAATGGCTTCACGCAAATCGATTTTACCGTCGTAGACGGCCTTGCCGGTAATGCACCCCAACAAACCGGGAAGTGAAATGCGATGCAGCCTTTCGATATCTTCTATCGATGATATGCCGCCCGAGGCGACAAGCTCGATACCAGGTATTTCTGAGAGAATTTCGTCAATGGCCGATACGTTCGGCCCTGAGAGCATGCCATCCGTTGCAATATCAGTATAGATTACACGCGGTATGCCGCGACGATGTATCTCGCGGATGATTTCAATGGCCCGTGCGCCGGATACCTTCCGCCAGCCGTGAGTGGCGACCATACCGTCTTTAGCGTCCACCCCCGCAACCAGAATGCCTTCAAATTGATCGATGATTCCCTGAAATGCATCATGAAGGATCGCGGTACCAAGGATGATTCGAGGTATCCCCGCATCGGCATAGGAACAGACTGACTCCAGTGTGCGTATGCCCCCGCCGATTTCGACAGGCACCGAAAGGGCCTTCGCAATCTTTATCACGATGGCGGCGTTCACTGGCCTTCCCTCGAATGCTCCGTCCAGGTCGACGATGTGTATCAACCGGGCACCGGCATCCTGAAATCTGAGGGCCATGTCAAGGGGATCATTAGAATAAACGGTCTCCCTACCCGGATCGCCCTGCAGCAAACGAACGCAATTCCCTCCCCTGATATCTATAGCGGGAATTATCAGCATGCGGCCCTCACGAAATTCTCTATGATCCGTAGCCCGGCTGCATGGCTCTTTTCCGGATGGAATTGCGTGGCGATGACGTTTCCCTTTCCCACGATGCATGAAAACCTGTCTCCGTACTCGACCTCTCCGATGACCCAGCTCCTATCGCGCACTTCCGGATAAAATGAATGAATGAAATAGAAATAACATCCCGATTCGATGCCATGCAGATATTCAGATCCTGACGTCATCTCCACTCTGTTCCAACCCATATGAGGCACCTTGAGCCCCTTTTTTCTGAAACGAACCACTGAGCCGGGTATGAGGTCAAGCCCACGGTGAGATCCGAATTCCTCGCTCATGGTAAAAAGGAGCTGGAACCCGAGACAAATACCGAAAAAATGGCCGTCTCCACGGATGTATTCCATGATCGGTTCGATCCATCCCCGCGTACTAAGATTTTCCATGGCCATCCCGAATGCCCCATCACCAGGCATGATCAGGGCAGCCGAATCCCGGATGGATCCGGGGTCCGCCGACACCCTTACGTGCGGCGTGAAGAGTTCAACCGCCTTTGTCACGGAGCGAAGGTTGCCCATTCCGTAATCAACGACAGTGATCATAGAGTCCCTTTCGTGGAGGGCACACCGCCTTTTAATGTTTCGTCTATGGAGAAGGCCCTGAAAAGCGCTATCCCGAGGGCCTTGAAAATTGTTTCATGTACGTGGTGCTTGTTCTGTCCGTAGAACACGTTAATGTGCAGGTTAATGCCCGCGTTCACAGCGAAAGCCCGCAGATATTCGTCTGTCAGTTCCTCGCTGTAGGATCCGATGGAACCGTTCAGAAGGGGGCCCGTGTACTTGTAATAGGGTCTTCCTGAAAGGTCGACAGCGACCATAGTCAGCGCGTCGTCCATCGGTATCGTTACGTCGCCAAAACGTCGTATGCCACCCTTCTCTCCCAGGGCCTGACGCAATGCCGTTCCCATGACGATACCGACGTCCTCGACGGAATGGTGGTCGTCTACCTCGCGGTCGCCGCGGCACGTGAGGGTCAGACTGAATCTTCCATGAGTCGACATCGACCCGAGCATGTGGTCGAAAAAAGGAACCCCGCTCTGGATGGTCGATTGACCCGAAATGTCAAGGTTTATTGCGAGGGATATGTCGGTTTCTTTCGTTTTCCTGTTAACGGAGGCTTTTCTTTCCATGTTCAACCGCCTACAATCCAAATACGCTACTGAAGAGTATTTCTTTTCCTTTCATTCTCCTTTTATCAAAAGGCCATGCAAAGTCAAGTTTTAAAAAATACCGAAGGGTCTATCGCTGCTCACAAATTGAGGCCGATATCAAAGAGGGGGTATTTGAAGGGACCCGTTACCGTCAGGACTTAAAAAGCCGCCCTTCCATGCCGACACGGGAACAGACCACGTACCTTCCCGGATTTCCGAAACTCATCCCAGCCATGCCGGGCGATAGTGCCATATACCCCCCACTCAGGAACTACCCTGCCTTTGGTTGTTCTGACCGCGGTCAGGGTGCCTCGAATCCGGAACAGGCATCGAGAATCCATCAGCCCCGATCGCAATTTACAGGAGCTGTCTAGGGTCGTTCCTCCGCGCCATCATCTGTGAAATCAGCCATGACAAACTTGCATTCGTGATCCCCACACGAGATACAGGCAAAGCGCTTTCCGTCCGGGAACCAGCTGGGATGGCTGATCTCCCCGCCGATTCCGGTGATGATGTCGCTTATGCCAGTCCTGAAGTTATACCGGTACAGGGCGGACCTCCCTGACATTTCTGACACATAGAGCATATGTCTCCCGTCCGGTGATACGACCGCCTGAATATCGGATCCTCTTGAATTCAACAGGGGTGAGGTTTTTCCGGAGCGGAGATCGATAATGAAAAGACCGCTTCTTTCGCGTTCGAAATCACCATCGTTGTTTCTGTTCGATGAAAAAACAACACTCGCGCTGTCGGGCGTGAATGACGGGTGGCTATCGAAAAAGGAATCATCCGTGAGACGGAGGAGAGATCCGTTGACCCGATCATAGATATAAATATCCGCGGCGGAGGCCGCAACAGCTGAAAAAACCATACTCCGGCCGTCCCGTGATACCGACGGGTGCTGGATCATGCTGAATGGAAGGCGAACTTGATCTGTAATCTGACCGGTGGGGACGTGTACATCGGCGAGACTCGTTCCCCTGGAATCGGAAACGGCGATGATAATCGAGTTCTTGTTGCTCCAGGAAAGGTTGTTCTCCTCCATGTCGATTACATCATGCAACATTCCCCGCAAAGAACCCTTGATTCGAATTGTCCTGTCGATTGTTCCCGTCTCAGTAACGATAATGCGCAGCACGGGATGGAGGGTTCCCCTATCGAGCAAGGCGATGCGAAGCCCGTCAGGCGATACAGTCGCAAGGGCATGATCCCGAAACGTGCCAGACGTTGCCACGAGAGTCCGTCGGGATGAAAGGGGCTTTTTACAATGTCGATCTTTTTCGCCGACGAATGCATCTGCACTATATGCAATCCATCCATCGTTGATTTCATCAATTCCCATACCGGTTGCGGCCTGAAGTGCCATATCAATGCGTCTTACACGTCCGAATTCTCTCAAGAAATCACCCAGCACAAGACGTCCATAGCGCGTTTCCATGAAGCAAAACAAGGCATGGGCGGCATCAATCGCGTCGATGCCGACTTCATCCGGAGATACCAACTTTGACAGGTCCGGTATGCGGCCATTCCGGATCATTTTTCTGACCCTATCCACGGTATAGTGCCCGCAGCCTTTCGAAAGATATCCCGCCATACCCTCGATGATCCATGCGGGGGCTGACATCGAGCCGGATGGAAAGAATGAAAGCGGTGATACCAGGAAAATATCCCGAACGAAGGCATGAACGATCTGATGCGTAATCTGTCGTTTCAGACGCGCATATGAGCCATTGAAAGGGATCCCGTCTCGTGAGGAGAGGTGGTCGGTCGCATGGCAAGGCTCTTTCAGTGTTCCGCATGGGGGTGTGCGCGGTGAGGGGGAAATACGGAGACAGATAACTTCGCTCATGTCATGGGCGAGAATATCGGAGATGCGGGTGTATTCACTTTCTGCGATAATTGCAGCCCTGAGCGGAAGCTCTTCCATACCTGCGGGATAATAAAGGTCGAAATGGAGGGTTTCGAAAACTTTCCACGTGGCGGGGTGCGAAATGGCATCACCGGCGACGGAGGGAGGACACGCCGATCCCACACAGAGAATCAGGAGAATGGCGAATGGCAGGGTACGATTCAAAGAACCAGATCACCCTTTCCCAGGAAATAGAGTGATTTTATTTCGTCAGCGGGCACCCTTCCCTCTTCCAGTATTACTAGTGTGCCATTGCTTATATCGACGATGGATGGCGGTGTATGTTCCCGGCATAATTCATCGATGATAAGCATGAAATCGATTTTCCCGTCGAGGGAACGGATGATTTCCTTCTTTCGGAACACCTGGTTGCCTCCGGTATCGCAAAGAGGATTAAATAGGATCGGTACTCCCGCCCGTTCGATGATATCCTGTGTATACCTGCTGCGAGGCATCCTGACGGGAAGGGACATGTCCGGTTGTTTCGCATCCTTCACATGGACTGTCATTTCGCCAGGCCATATACGATGAAGAAAATCGAACTCGAATTTTCCGATAAACGCGACATCATCAAGCATTTTGAATGTGGAGATGACCCTGACGAAGGGTTCGTGAACCTCTTCACCGAGACGCTTGATAACATCGCGCAGTGGCTGTTCATCAACTGAAATACAACCGTAAATGTAATCGACGGGCATTAGGACCTGTTTCCCGGCCAACAGGTGCTCTGTGATGGAATCGGACACAGAGGGGTCGATGGTTCCGTCTTTTTTCAGATGTTTCAATGTGATGATTTCGGTTTTCATAGGCCTGCAGGGGCGCATTCGCGGAGGGAGACTATCACTCAGCCTCCTGTCGCCTTGTTTTCCATCCGTATATAAGAATAATCGCCAGTGTGACAAGAGAAATGACGATCCATCCGATCCTGATGTGTTCTAGAGACAACTTTCTGACAATCGGCGTGGAATTCCCTTTTGATTCATTTACGGTCCTGTCATCATTACCGAGGAAGAGTACCTTATCCCCCGGTTTTACGTATCCTGAACGGAGCAGGTCATCGGCAGGATATACACCGGATCGGTAGTTGTCAACCATGCTTTTCAGCCGTGCGTTCTCCCGTTCCAGAGCGTTGTTGTTCGCGATGATTTTCTTTTTCGATTGTTCGAGATTTCTCCGTTCGAGAAACCCGCTGGCGCTGAACAGGAAAAAATACACGGCGGACGTCAGAATGACGGCGATGATGAGCGTCAATCGGTACTCACGCCTATCCAATGTTGAAGAACACCCCCCTCCCTGAAAATTTTGCCATCACGCCAAGTTCCTCCTCTATGCGCAGGAGCTGGTTGTATTTCGCAATCCTATCCGTCCTGGAACCGGAACCTGTCTTGATCTGACCTGTGTTCATCGCCACGGCAAGATCTGCTATCGTCGAATCCTCGGTTTCGCCGGACCTGTGGGAAATCACCGAGGTATAGCCTGCGCGCCGCGCCATCTCGATAGCCTGTATCGTTTCGGTGAGTGTACCTATCTGGTTGACTTTAATCAGTATGGAGTTGGCAATGCCGCCGTCGATGCCCCTCTTGAGGCGTTCGGTATTTGTCACAAAAAGGTCATCCCCCACGATCTGGATAGTGGAGCCGAGCCGTTCGGTCATCAGTTTCCAGCCGTCCCAGTCATCTTCAGCGAGACCGTCCTCGATGGATATGACTGGAAAATTCTTCACCATTTTTTCGTAGAATTCGACCATGGAGGCGCTATCGCGTTCGCTGCCGTCGCTTTTGGCGAAGACATATTTGTTTTTAGCCGGATCATAGAACTCACTTGCCGCGGGGTCGAGGGCGATCATGATGTCCGCTCCCGGCTTGTAGCCGGCTTTCACTATAGCGGACATGATATGTTCGAGGGGCTCCTCGTTCGATTTGAGGGAAGGCGCGAATCCACCTTCATCTCCCACACTTGTCGAATACCCCTTCGACTTGAGTACGTCTTTCAGTGCATGAAAAGTCTCGACGCCCATGCGAAGGGCTTCCGAAAAGGATGATGCTCCAACGGGCATGACCATGAATTCCTGCAGGTCGACGCTCGAATCGGCGTGGGACCCGCCGTTGAGAATGTTCATCATCGGCACGGGCAGTTCAGTGGCGTTCACGCCACCGATGTATCGATAGAGGGGCATGCCGAGCGACTCGGCGACCGCCTTCGAGCAGGCAAGGGAGACGCCCAGGATGGCGTTGGCGCCGAGGCGGGACTTGTTGGGGGTGCCGTCAAGCTCGATCATCACCGAGTCGATCTCGGGCTGGTTTGCAGCGTCCATTTCGATGATCGCGCCGGATATGATGTTATTAACGTTCTCGACAGCCTTCAGCACTCCCTTCCCGCTATAGCGCTTTTTATCCCCGTCGCGTAATTCAACCGCTTCATGCTCTCCGGTAGACGCACCGGAGGGAACAGCAGCCCTGCCGATAAATCCTGACGAGAGTTCGACATCGACCTCGATGGTAGGGTTGCCCCTTGAATCGAGTATTTCCCTGGCAAAAACATCAATTATCGTGGTCATAGCGCATCTCCTTGTATTGCTCTACATCTGCGTCAATACGAAACCGTAGTGCGGTGTCGCATTGCCGTAGTGAATAATTTCAATACACATTCACATTCGAATATCCACAGACATTGTAGCAAATCGCCGTTATTAATATCAAGCATTATATCATCAGACGCGGCACAACAAAGACTTTCCTGGAAAAACAACAGGCATACATACGCATTGCATGAGCGTTGGTACACTACCGGCTAGTTCTAATAGTATAAGCCTGAATCCTTTCTTCGAAGAATAGTTCAGCCCACGAATCATTCCCTCCTGAATCTCAGCGGGTCCCTGTATTTCGGGGAAATAGTATGTTCGCATTTCGCGATGCATTTTTCCCTGTCGGCTCCCGAAAGGATCCCGCATCGTGATCGACAGGGATCAGTTGGCGCGGCCGGTGGCTCGGCATCTTTTTGTGGATCAATCCCATCCGGTTTTTCCATGCACATCCTTATGCATTTCGTTTTATCCACGCCCACATGCATGTTGCATGAGTTTTCGCACTTTGCATAGCGGCTTTCCCATGTCATTTTTCCGGGTGATTGCCTCTTTCTTGTCGAGGAGATACAGATTTTCAGGCAGCGGTACCTGCCCTCACCCGAAAAAGAGGCGCAGCGGGAATTGCACAATTCGATTTCTTCCTGATTCACCTGCGCGGGATGAACGGCCGGGCCTGGAAACAAAAAGATTGATAGCAGTACAAGAAGTATGATTCGCAGTGCGGGACCGTTCATCGGTATCGAGAGAATCGGGGGGGCCGTCCGCCCTGCCCCCGGCGCGTATACTTGTGCAGTAACAATTGCCGGGCCCATGGGAAACCTCTCACTTCTTCTGCCAGGTAAACAGCAGCGATCCAGTGATAATGAAAACCGTCGACATGAGGAAGAGAACTCCAAGTTGAGATCGAACTTCACCGATGCCTGCTCCGTCATTCATTATCATGCGGGCTGCGTCGATCATCTGGGTCAGGGGAAATACCTTCGATGCCTTCTGCACCCAGGGCCTGGACCCTTCCAGGGAGAACCATACCTCGGAGAGAAACATCATCGGCCAGGTGATCAGATTGAGTATGCCCCCGGCGAACTCTTCGCTGGCACTCCTTGACGCGACTACAAGGGCGAGGGATATCATGCTGAATCCGCCGAGAAGAAATACGAGGATTAGGGCCATATAGGAACCCCTTACCTGGAACCCGTAGAGGAGTTTGCATCCGGCGAACACGACCGATGTGGTGGCCAGGAGGAGGAACATCCGAGAAAGTATCTGCGCGGTGATGAACTCCCAGGGCCGGAGCGGCGTGGCGCTCATTCTTTTCAGCACGCCGTTTTTTCTGTAAGTGACCACCACGTAGCCGACCCCGAAAAGCGCGCTGAACATGATGTTCATCCCAAGTATCCCCGGGAAGAGCCATTCAATATAGGGAATCTCGGCATCCGTCACCCTCTCTTTTTTTAAAACGTTTGCGGCCGACGCACCGCTGGAAATGAGGAGCCTCTCTACCACATACCCTGAGGGGGAGGTATCGCTGCTCCAGTATGTGGCTGTAGCCGGATTAATCAGGAGGTCTATCCTGTGATGGCGTAATTTTTTCAGCGCATCATCCTCCGATTCGAAATGTATGAATTCGATATACCGGATCTCCCGAAAGGCTTTCATCCAGGCATCATGCCGGGTCGGTACCGCCTCCTCGACACCGATCACGCCGACCTTGTAGAGCGATCGGGATTCTGCGGTAAATATGACGCTGAATCCGACTATTACCATTACCGGGAATAGAATGTTCCATGCCAGAGCGGAGCGGTCTCGCAAAAATTCAAGGTTACGCGCCTTGAAAAGTGTCCAGATTCTTTGTATCACGTCATCCTCCAGCGGTCGTCATGCGCGCAGGGTATGTCCCGTCAGTTTAAGAAAAAGGTCTTCAAGATTCTGATGGTGGACGTCTATCTTCGACAGATCGATATTGCGGACAACGAGGGCATGGAGGCACTCGTTGGGCGAATCGGTCTGAATCTCTATACGGTTCTGTCTGCGGAACCACCGGCACGGCATTTCGTTCAGTATTGATTCGTCCACATCTGCATATATGGTAATGGCAGTGCCGCCGCAGTGCTCCCGGAGAAGCTCTCGGGGCGTTCCCATCACTACGATCTTTCCATTGTCGATTATTCCGATACGATCGCAGAGCAGCTCGGCCTCCTCCATGTAGTGGGTGGTAAGGACGAGAGTCTTCCCGTTCGATTTAATCCTGTCAACGATTTCCCACAGGTGACGTCTGGCCTGTGGATCGAGCCCGGTGGTCGGCTCGTCCAGAAAGATGAGCTCCGGGTCGTTGGCAAGAGCCATGGCGAGGAGAAGGCGCTGTTTCTGGCCACCGGAAATTTTGCGATTGTCCCTGTTCAGCATCTCTTCGAGCCTGCATGTTTCGACCAGGTAATCCATCGGGGCTCTGGTGTCATAGAGGTTCCGAAAAGTGACAAGTGTCTCTTTGACGGTCAGGTAATGAGGCAGTTCGGTATTCTGAAACTGTATACCCACCTCGTTTCTGAAGGAGGGTCCCCTCCTTGAGCCTTTATAGAGAATATCCCCCGTGGTCGGGCGGAGTATACCCTCAATCACTTCGATGGCGGTGGTCTTGCCCGCTCCATTTGGTCCCAGGAGACCGAAGCACATACCGGTCTCGATGGTGAAGCTAATGCCGTCAACGGCCTTCACCTCCGGGTAGTGCTTTCGTAAATCGGTGACTTCGAGTATCGGCGTCATGTGTGGATGACCCCCAGGACTGAATCGATCGATTCGAGAATGAGGCGTAGCCTCACCGAGTCGTCGGATGAAATACGCTCCCTCAATCCGGCAAGGGCTAAAAGCTGGCGACGGACCGCTTCAAAGGCGTCGCCCACGCGAAGGTCATCATCCATGGCGGATTCGAATTCGCGTGGAAGCCCCCTGAGTATTTTCGCGACGCCAGGGTCCTTGCCTTTCTTCCCGGGTACGCGACGTGTAAGCATCCCGGCGAGCTCTCTGAATGACCGAATTTCATCGCATGTATTTTTAAAGTGGTCCCTCGTGAAATTCAGCTTTTTTCTGTAATGCGTACGAATGAGAAAAAATCTGAGGTCAAGGGCCGCACATCCACTGGCGTATATGTCTTCAGGATAAAGAATGTTTCCCCTGCTTTTTGACATTGTCTTCCCATCCACCAGAAGATGAGCGCCGTGAAGGTAGCACCGGGCGTATTCCTTTCCCGTATACGATTCCATTATGGCGATATTGTAGTCATGATGGCGGTAGATATTATCGATACCGCCACAATTAATATCGACCTGGGGCCCGAGGTGTCTGATGATCACCGACGGGTCCTGTATGTTCCATGAGGGCCTTCCCCTCCCGATGGGCGTGTCCCAGTGTTTGATATCACCTTCCCGGGATCCGTGCCATAATATGAAGTCCCCGAGGTTCCAGCGATTGCCATGATAGGTGTCCCGCCTGTAACGAATCCTTTTCTTCGGCCACCTTTTCATGTCCAGGCGATAGAGCTTGCCGAACCCATCGAAAGAAAGGGGATCGAAAAATACATCGCTCTCATGTCGGTACGCGTGGCCGGTGCGGATGAGTCGCTCGATCAGCTTCACGGCGGTGGGGATACACTCTGAAGTCCGCTGGGGCCTCTCGGGAAGCTGGATATTCAGAGATTTCGCCTCCCGGATGAAAATTTTCTCGATTCCGCCGGTAAGGTTCTCGATGCTTCGATTTTTTTTGATCGCCTCGCGTATCGTTTTATCCTCGATATCTGTCAGCGGGATGGCCCGTTCAACACGAAGCCCCCGGTATTCGAGGTACCTGACCAGCACGTCTTCGTACAGGAAGGTTCGATAATTGCCGATATGGGGCCTCCGGTAGATCGAAGGCCCGCAGGTAAAGACCTTCATTTTACCCCTCTGGAGCGGTCGCAGTTCCTCTACGGATCGTGACATGGTGTTATGGAGTCTGAGCATGCGTCATATCGCCTCAATTTGGAATGAGTCACTATGCGACTCGGCGGGAAAAATGTCAAATGAAAGAGGAGTTGAAAAACCCTGTTGGAATGGAAGACTACGGGGAAATGTCGTTGACAATCCCCTGTGATAGCATCCGTCAGTAATCGTGACAATGATCCGGATCGGTTTCACCTTGATCCGCCGCATCGGGACCGGCGTATAGGGCGCTCATGGCGTTCATGTGGCACCGGCCTACGACGTGTGCCAATAGTGGCGCACGCCACTTTTTCTGGAGGATGACTTTATGAGCTCAAGAGTGGCCTGTATCGCTGGAGAATCGGCAATTCGCATGATACGTGAAGGCGGGCTATCTTCAGACTGCGTCCGAGTCGTAGCCGGGGCTGCCGGCGGCCCCAAATGGCTTATCCTTGCCGGACTCGATCGCCTCCTCATGCGGCATTTTTTCCGTGGGAGAAAAGAACCCCTGTTCATGATAGGATCCTCCATAGGTTCATGGCGGTTCGCCGCACTCGGGCAAAACGATCCTGAAAAGGCTATCGAGAATTTCGAGGATGCCTACATCGCCCAGTCATATACCCGTTCACCAGGGTCGGAGGAGGTGTCAGCGGTCAGCCGAAGAATACTGGATGGATATCTTCCCGATGGGTCGGTAAGGGAGGTCATGACACACCCCTTCATCCGGCTTGGCATACTCGCCGTAAGATCGAAATCGATGTTCATATATGATTCGCCGGTTCTCCTTTCGGCGGCCATGGCGATGGCGGGTCTCTGCAACATCGTCACGAGAAGGGGCATGGGGTTGTTTTTTGAAAGAGGGCTTTTTTATGATAGCCGTGATATGCCTCCCTACTTCTCGCTGGATGGATTCCCCATGCATCGAGTTCCCCTCGATGAAAAAAACCTGAAAGAATCAATACTGGCATCAGGATCCATCCCTCTCGTAATGAGCGGTCGCAGGGATATCCCCGGCGCGCCACCGGGCGTTTACCGGGACGGTGGTATGATCGATTATCATCCCTCTTTCAATCTTGATACGGACCCGGATCGAATCGTTCTCTTCCCCCATTACACCGACGCGGTAATACCGGGATGGCTCGACAAGCATCTTCCCTGGCGCAGAGCATCTTCCGTAATGATGCGAAACGTGTGCATCGTCTGCCCATCGAGGGATTTCATTTCACGTCTTCCCTTCAGTAAGATACCCGACCGTCACGATTTTGCACGATTCAGGGGACGAGACAGCGTTCGACACGACTACTGGCGACGCGCTCTCGCAGGTGGGAAAGAGTTCGCGGAGGAATTTTTTGAAGCTGTGGAATCGGGAAAAATAAGAAAAATGGTGACCCTCTACGGGGCTAAATAAAACGAGAAGTGGTATGCCCGCAACCATACGACGGTTGCGGCTACTGCGGGCGAAGTGACTCTCCGCCCACAATAGCCGTACAAGCCGGTTTCGCGGTTTTTCGTATTTTCGTTACTTGAGATAGCCCGCCTTTATCGCGTTATCGATCATTTGTCTGTATTTTGATTTTTTCGCTGCGTCGATATACGTGGCCTGTTTTACCATTTTTTTCATTCCCTGGATCGACTTGTAGGGAATGTCACGTATGGTGGAGTTCGCGATGGTAATGGGAAGTCCCTTTCCAAGATCGGGATCGATCATAAACGTCGCGCGGGTGGTATTTGTGTCTATCCATTCGAGCTTCCACTCTCCGGCAAATGAAGGCATTCTGATAAGATTATTTGACGGCGAATAGCTTATTTCAGTGGTCGATTTTGTCCCTATATATGACCATCCCTTTTTATAATTTAAAATCACATGGGATTTCAGTATTACGTCCCTGTCCTTCAGGAGTGGTACATGCTGATGGAGGTGAAAAATGAACTGATCCTGTTCGTCGCTTACGACCTTCAGTACCTTCGTGGAATTGCAGTCCGCCATCCAGGCCGGGAAGTTGGGAATATCACGAAGGACCACACCGATCACATCCATCGGCGCATTGATCACATCAACGCATTTTGCCGCAATATATTCTTTCCCGGGCACCACGCTTGTATAGATTGATGCGCCGCCGTTGGTCTTCACCAATTTCCACTGATATTTTACCTGCCCGTCTCCGACCCTGTTAAACGCCGCCATGGCAAGGATGGTTACGGTAATAACTAGTGCGTTCCTTTTTAGCATGAAAAAACCTCCGGAGATTAGTTTTTTTTAGCTACTATAACGACACTCAAACGACACTCATACGTGGCATGGACTGTTATGAGCGTTATCACCAAGTTTGATAGAAATCAATCTTTCCGGATTATACCAGATATGCATCACCTTGCATATGCTCGTCATATATACTACAGAGTAGTGGATGTCAAGCAATAAACTGACGCGTCAGTTCGTAGCCTGGCTGGTTTCACGCTCTACAGGATATGGCGACACCCTTTTGAACAAGAAACTACAACAAAGAAGTCGGCAAAAAAAAGTGTCTGATTGAAAGTCCGGCCGGTGCATCAGAGCATCGAAAAATAGTATTTTTCAATCATTTCGAAATTTTGCTTCACGTTATCTGCACCGGTGATGATCCCCATGTGGCCGGGAAGAAGGTACTCTATATCCAGCCGTGAAATCTTCTTGATGCTTTCGATCAGTGCGTCAGCGTCGCCCCCGGGGAAATCTACGCGCCCGACGCTCTGATCGAAAATAAGGTCCCCGCATACGAGGGCCTTTTTTTCCCTCCAGTACACGCTGATCGAACCGGGTGAATGCCCGGGTGTATGGAAGACCTCAAGTTCCGCCCCCCCCACATCCCATATGCCTTCTTTCATTGAAATATTAAAATCGATCTTCGGGAAGGGCATGCCGAACATTTGAAAGAATGCAGGACCCATCTTGTTGTAAAAATCTATCTCTTCCCCATGCATGCAGAGGGGGATGTTTCGCTCCGCGAAAAGTAGCGAACCTTCAAAGTGATCGGGGTGGCAGTGAGTATCGACAATATATGCTATATCGCTCCAGTCAAGCCCGTCACTCTTCATCTCTTCAAAACGGACATCGAGATAGTCTTTCAACCCCGGGTCGAAAAGAATATCAAAGGGTTTCCCGAAGTAAAACATATTAGCGTTGTTAACGAAATGCCCTTTCCACACGTAGGCGTAGACTCCCTCGCATACCTTCATCAGTTACCTCTCCCTTGATTGGCCGGGACCGGCCTTCCGGTCCGTTCCAGCACTTTTTTGATATCCGCCCATACCTCTCTCCTGAGGGGACTCTTATCACCGCCATTCCTGAGGAGATAGCTTGGATGATAAGTTGGCATGACCGGTACACCATTGAATTCACCCCACCGGCCCCTTATTCTGGTGATCCCCTCTCGACTTTTCAGCAAATATTTCGAAGAAGGTCCCCCAAGGGCCACAATGACGCGCGGGGCGATGATCTCGATCTGCATACAGAGATAGGGCACGCAGTTTTGAAGCTCATTCATGTCCGGCGCCCTGTCCCGTTCCAACTTCATATCGACAGTGGGCCTGCACTTAACGAGGTTGGCAATATAGACCTCCTGACGAGTCATCCCCATGCCCCCTTCTATAATCCTCGTTAAAAGCTCTCCAGCGCGGCCAACGAATGGACGTCCGGTAAGGTCTTCCCGCCTTCCCGGCCCTTCACCTACGAACATGATTTCTGAATCGGCGGAACCTTCCCCGAAGACGGTGCGCGTCCTTGTTTCACAGAGCCTGCACTTCCGACAGCGTGCGACTTCCCGCATTATCTTGTCGAGCCGCTCATCTTTTGAAATCATACTTGCAGTATGTGGAAAAATACAATTATTTGTCAAATCATCCTGATTTAAAAGGACAGAAAAAAATCGCACGAGGAATTGCTGGACGGCAAGGCCACGTTTCCAAACTGGAATTGATTCAATACGAGGGTTCTCGATCATAAATAAGCCCGATATATCCATAACAAAATGAATTATTTACTTGCCTTTATTAGCGAATTTCCGTATTCCGTTATGCCATGGAATATTTCGCTTCGTTCATTACCCTTACGGGCATACGACCCCTGCCGGGCGTTCAAATCAAGGAAGTCCATCTCGACAACCTGATGATGACCTGGATGGAATTTGAACCAGGATCGATTCTTCCCGAACACACGCACCCTCATGAACAGATAAGTCTGATTGTCGAGGGATCAATGGAACTTATCGTGGGGGGAGCTACCAGATTACTGAAAAAGGGTGATGTCGCCGTCGTACCCTCGAATACCCCCCACCGCGCCAGAACCCTTGACGAACATACCGTCGCGATCGACGCATGGCATCCTGTCAGGAAAGATTATATTCCTTGAAGTTGTATGAAAAAGACGAAGGTCAGGCCCCTGATAACGGCGCCCTATCGGAGAATGGAGCATTCACCCCCGATAGTGATGATTTCTATATAGAAACCGAAGTGTCCCCTGGCCCCCTTTCCCATTTTCCATCAATTCGCTACTCTCATCCTGCCGCACTTTTTTTTCTGATCTGCATCGCCTTCACGATGCTTTACTCGACATCACCTGCCAGGGATTACCTGTGGCTAAGCGGAGAAGCTCTTTTCGATCGGGGCGAATGGTGGCGTCTTCTCACCGCCATTGCCACCCATGTTAATCTCCCGCACCTTCTATCAAACGCCCTGATACTCTTTGTCTTCGGCTGGATGCTTCACGCCTACTTCGGTATGACAATCTTCCCTCTTGCGGCCCTTGGCGTGGGTGTCATCACAAATCTAGCGACCATTTCCTTATATGAACCCGAAATCCGTCTACTGGGGGCTTCCGGCATGGCCTACGGAATGGTAGCCCTGTGGCTCGTCTTTTATATCCGTCACGATACCGATCGCAGATTTCCCTCACGGGTCTTCAGGGCCCTCGGTTTTTCAGCCATCATGCTCGTTCCCACGACCTTTGAGCCGAATGTGAGCTATCTCTCCCATGCCATCGGGTTTCTCATCGGCGTAGTATCCGGCATACCCCTTGCGGCAAGGTTCCTCCCCCGGGTGCCTTATGGAAGGCGACCGGGGGATGTCGTTCAAAAAAGTTCTTGAAATCCGGGAGCTGTATCATAATCCATCCCAACTGGAATTTCCACGATGAACCTATTTACGGAAAAGCACCTGACTCGAAGGGAATTGATATCCTGCATGGATCTCGGCAAAGCCCTCACGTCGGAACTCGATCCTGAATGTCTCTTCAGCGCCATACTCAATAAGCTCTCCGACCTTATTCCAGCCGATATCTGGTCGCTTCTTCTTACCGACAGACTCTCGGGAGAACTCTATTTCAAGTTAAGTGCCGACCTTCGTGTCGATGAGCTGAAAAATGTCAGAATCAGGCCTGGTGAGGGAATTGCCGGCCATGTGGCCGTCACGAAAATACCGATGGTGATACCCGATGTACGTACCTGCTCATTCTTTGACAACCGGATAGACCGCATGTCCGGTAAACTCACGAAATCGGTCATGTGCGTACCGCTTATTTTTGGCGAAGAAACAGTGGGTGTTATCGAGGCGATTAATCCCCGCACTACAACAAAAAGGTCCCTTGCCCTTCTGACATTCGTGGCGGATTACGCGGCTATCGCAGTGGAAAATACAAGACGTTACCAGTACATTCAGTCCCTTGCCGATATCGACAATCTCACCGGGCTTTATAATACACGGTACCTGTACAGGGAACTCTCTCATCTGCTTGAAAAAGAGAAATCTGAAGGCGAGCACTTCGGACTGATTTTTATGGATATCGACAACTTTAAAAATATCGTTGATACGCACGGACACCTGAACGGCAGTCAGGCGATTCAGGAGGTGGCATCGACCATACGCGAGTCACTTCCACCACCCTCCTTTGGTGTCAGTTACGGTGGAGACGAATATGTCATGGTACTGCCGGGCCACACAAAATTTCAAACTGTGTCAAAGGCTGAAGATATTCGCTCGATGATGCAGCGTACCGTATACTTGTCGAACAGGGGGCTCCATGTGTCACTGAGCGCCAGCTTCGGGGTCGCCGCGTTCCCGGAAGACGCGACCAATATTTCCCGGCTTCTATCGATGGCGGACAGGGCAATGTTCAGCATCAAGGGCAAGGGAAAAAACGCCGTGGGTACTCTCTTCTGAATAGAGCCGCTGTCCCCTCCTCGCCCCGGTCATGCGGAACGGTTCCCCAGCTCCAGCAGGATAAAGGGTCCATGTTCGAGGGAATCTTGGTTATTCGCAGATAAAGATTGCCGCAGCTATCACGGTCGTCCAAAAACCGTTCTTGTTGCCCTCAGCCGACTGGCAGATGTTTCTTGTTTTGAATATATGGCCACTTGTCCTGTAGACCTGTTTCCGGTCGTCCCATGCCTGGTCGGGGTCGAAGGGAAGTCCCAGGGTCGAAGCCAGCATTGTGGCAGCCAGGTCCTCGGCAAAATCACCGGAGACTTTTGCTATCTCGCCAAATGAATGATGTTCGGATAAATATCCATAGTTTTCCCGGTCCCTGGGCATGGCGATTCCAATGGATGCCGAAACAAGCCTGCTCGGTTCATTTGTTTCATTGCGCGCCATTACACAGTAGGTTATCTGTCCTGGCTTAAGCTGCTTGATGCCCGCCAGTTTTGTTATGATTTTGCATTTTGGTGGTAGTATACTGGAAACATAGACAAGGTTGCATTTCTCTATACCCGCGTTCCTCAAAGCCAGCTCGAATGAGGAAAGCTTGTTCTTGTGAACACCGACACCCTTGGTGAGAAACAATTTACTTGGTACCATTTGAGACCTTCTTGTAATAAAATATTTAATTTTGCGCCATTCCCTCATAAATAAATGGGAGAACGGATAACGGCATGTACGAAATGCCATCAAGTCCCGGATGTCGGGACTCCGCAGGATGGCGGTGAAGACGCCGCTAGAAAACTGGTCGGGTTCATTGATAAAGTCCGGGAATTGTCAATAAATCCATCCGGAATAAAAGGCAATGAATCATTCCCGCGACTGCAACCGGGAAACCAGACCGGGTTTGACGATCATTATCGTATATCCAATCGGGAAACAACTGCTACAGTTCACCATGGACCCCTGTAGCCAGCCGGTCATCTGGCGTGCCTTACTAATTCAGTGGCTATATACCGGCAATTATGGCAAGTAAAAAAACAATAAATTTGCATGCCATCCTCAGCAAGGTATTGGGGAGAAGGGTCGGTTCATACAAGAGGAATTCGAAGGGTGGCGACGGTCTGCTGATTTTCAGACACGATTGTGAAGTCATGTTCGGCACCTCCCATGTTTTTAAGCATCATCGAGATTAGAATAATGCCAAGGCCTGCGCCCTCCTCCTCGTCTTCGTTACCCGTGTCTGTTTCCAGGAAATATTCGGTTATGTCGTTGAACCGTCTGGCGCATTCAAGCTTGAAGCGGACATTGTTTTTTTCACGTTCAGTCATTTCAACCGGGTTAGTAACGGTAATACTGAGATCACGCGGGCGTGTCTGGATGATCACTTCCGCCTTCATGTCGAAATTTCTCGCGAGTTTCTCGAGATATTCGGCGTTTTCACGGCTCATCTCCAGTTTGAAAAGTTTGAGGGCGAGTTCGTACTCGAGGATGTTTTCAGAGCTGTTTTTCGATGAATAACCCTCGAAATAAATGTTCTTGAAATTCGCCTTGACCGCATTGATCAGAAGCTCTTTCAGACAGGTGTATACGGGAGGCACCATGTCTGGTTTTCGATATTTCCTGAACACGATCTCGAGGATATCCTTCATCCGCTGTTCGACATAGTCGCTCACGGAATATGCAAGTATCCGAATGCGCTTATTCTGTTCGATAGCTTCTTCTAGCGTCAATGACATGTCGTATGTGGGTATCCTTTATATTTGCCGTAAAAAGTCACTCAACAGAATTGGCGATGGCAGCATGAAAATATCCACCTGTCGGGACCGGGGTATATCACGGTCGTTTACATGAATAGTGTTGATTCAGTTCACTTTTGCACATTATCTTTGATCACCTTGAATCATTACAAGAAGATCATCAATGATCATAATCATATTAGATTAGCAACAATTTCAATTTATTTTTACTATTTTTAATTTAAAATTACATTTTTTACTGGTTGCCGTTTGGTGGTATATTTTTCCGATATCCCGGAATTGCTGAAAACGCTTTAAATCACAGGTATCCTGTAATTTTCTCCCGTGAAGAAGGATGATGTAGTTTCACGACGTTTCACAGGAATAATTGTTGAAATGATTGACCGGGATATATATCATGTTAATTAAGGGAACCGTAAATATTGAAATCAGGATGTTCCCTTGTGGGCACAGAAGCGGTATAATTCCAATTTTTCAGGTGACCGTAAGAATGTACATTAATGGCTGGGATCCAAAAATGAACTATACGCCTTATGAAAGAAGGGTTTTTCGAGAAATCGATGAGTGGAAAAACATTGAATCGACACAATCGGTAATAGCAACGAGCTTTCTGGGAAGGCCTCTACGAGCTCTTATCGATAAAATGCCGATCACGATGAAAGAAACCATTGCCAGGGCAGTCAATGGATATATGGAGATGCTGAAAGATCTTTCCTACTGGACCTATTCTGAAAAGCGAATCCTCAAAAGAGCGAAACGCCTGGACATCCACGTTGAACGAATATCAGAACTTGCCAGTTGCGATATCGAGAAACTTGACATCATCGCATGCGGCTCTTTTGCGTCGAACAAGCTATTCGCAGCCCTGCAGGGTGCGGGATGCGGCCTTGGAGGTATCGGTCTGATCGCGGCCGACATCCCGGCCCTTTTCGGCATCGGTTTCAGGACCGTTCAGCAGATAGGGTCTTCATACGGTTTCGACATGAGGGACCCCGCAATGACCCCGGTTGTCATGAGCATCTATCATGCCGGATCCGGGATTTCAGTGGCCGCCAAGTCTTCCATGATGGCGGATCTCCATATCGCCGCCGCTGGCCTTGCGAGAAACACCGCTCATGGGGTTTTGACTGGAATAGTAGATTCAGCACTGATGATGGAGATATTTCAAAAAGCGACCAGGGCCCTTCCGCTTAAAATAGCTGAAAACATATCAACCAGGAAACTGCTCCAGGCGGTTCCTATCGCCGGCGCAGTAATCGGAGCAGGTTTCAATTACTGGTTTCTGAGAGAAACTGCCTTGTCGGCCTACATGATATTCCGGAATCTCCATCTTGAGCGAAAATATCCGGCCCCCATACCGGCAAATCAGAGAAAAACCCTTTTTCACTCATTGAAAAGAATGGTAGATTCATACCTTTCAGCTTCCGCATGAGAAGTGGCGCTATTCTATCCTTTATATGTTTAAGGAGAAAAATGTTTTCCGGTGATTCTTGTGCGATTTGAGGGGCAAAATTGCCGAAAATATGGTGTAGAGTTGCATTCCTAATGCATAATGAGGCATAATGGACGTGCGTGTATGGATTATTCCAGATATCCATGTCTGAAAAATAAATGAACTTATTTTCTTTTATTCAATCATATGAAAATGTGCAAAAAAAGTATGGCACAAAAACGGATAGTCGTTATTGAAGATTACATAGCACCGGCCGCGTATAATTCTAAAAAAAGGCAACGATAGTGAAATGAAAAAATCAGAACGACTTTTTCTCGACATCCTTCCCGATTACCTGACAAGCGGCGAGATGCCCGAGCTTTTTTCCAAAAAACGGTTGAAGCTTCTCAAGCATAACAATGTACGGACCGCTTTTATCATTTCATCCGAGCCCGTTGATCCGGAGATATATTTATCCCTGGTCCGGGTATTCAACAGTGCCGGCATCAAGAATGCCAGTTATTATTTTGAATCCGGGAATGTCGACCACCTCGAGTCACTTCGCACGGCTGTTTCAGATCTGGCGTGCGCACTTGATCGTGGAGGCTGCCTCGTTATATCATACAGGACGCGGTTCGCCCTCCCGCTGATCGCCGCCCTTCATATTTCCAGGGGAAGCGATATCGATGAAGCCATATCGGCGGTACGCGGCAAAAAAAAGAACGCTTCCGATCTTCACGACTTCAGGGGCCTCCTGTTACGTTTTCACGGTTCCCCAATGGTTTCTCAAGAAGGATCGGAAGGAGTCCGTGACGCGATCCGGATCGATCGTTCACCCTTGTCAGGGGCAAAAAAACCACAATCCGGGTTGATGCTCCCCTCCACGGGCGGATCCAGCCAGGTACAGACTGCCACTCGGATTGTGGATAAAGGTACTAAAGGAAAAAGAAGAACAGATACATCAAAGGTGCCTGATTCATCCGTTACACATGAACTTACCGAGGGAGTCTCCGCCGGAAAGGCCAGCAGGGGCCCCTTCTACCGCTCGATTCGTTTCAAACTGATTTCAATAATTTCATTTATAATAATTGTATCGCTCGCTGGCATGATATATCTGGCAAGCTATTTCTTTAAAAAAGACAACCGTGTGAGGGTCCAGGAGAGTAACTTCCAGATTGCCGAGGTGATAGCCCTCAAAATGGAATCCGAGATTGATAAGTATCAGCTCATCTCGACTCTTATAATGAACAAGGGAAAGGGGCCGTCTGCAGGCCAGGAAAGCCTTGTCGCCGCCGGAGATAAGGATGTCATTTTCATCGGGATAGTCACCCGGGCGGTGAAAGGAGGCCGATTCGGGTTCGCACGTTCCCATTTCAACAGATCACTGATGGACAAATACCTCATTTCAGAAAAGAATATTGCGGCCGCCAACGTCGCCTATGAAGCTTCATTCCCGATTTCCTTCGCCGGGGAGTTCCAGATCCATAATCCTTCACCTCATCTTGAACACGATTCCATTGCACTGATTTTCCCATTTGAAATAGAACGGAACGGATCTGTCAAATCGATCATTATCAGCTATATCAGGCTTGATAACCTGAAGAAGACGTTTAACATGCCGGGCATCACAAGATCATTCATGACAAACTTCAAGGGTGACGTGATCGTCCATCCGGATGGCACGCTCGTGCGGAATGGGTCGAACGTCGCATCCATTCCGATTTGCTCTATGATGATGAAAAGCAAGATCGACAACGGCCAGACCCGTTTTCGTGACGAGAACAACGTCGATTACCTCGGGTCCTTCAAGAAGATTGAAAAGGGAGGGTTCGCGGTCATCGCATCTGCACGTGAGGACGAGGCGTACCGGGCGGTTTACAAAATACAGGAGCGGAACATGATCATCACCGGAATGGTGCTGATAGTCGCGATCCTGATAATATTCTTTTTCGGAAAAACCATAACCTCCCCCATCATACGACTCGTTGGTGCCACGAAAAAGATCATCGATGGCCAGTACAGTATCGACATACGCCCATCATCCAGGGATGAAATCGGGCAGCTCACCAGCACCTTCATCGAAATGGGCAGGGGCCTTGAGGAAAGGGAAAAAATCAAGAGCGCTTTCGGCAAGTTCGTCAACAAAGAGCTTGCCGAGGCTGCGCTGAAGGACGAGCTTCGGTTGGGTGGGGAGCGGAAGACCGTTGCGATACTTTTTTCCGACATACGAGCCTTCACCGCCATATCCGAACGGCTTGAACCGGAGGAGGTGGTGGAATTCCTTAACCTCTACATGACGAAGATGGTCGAATGCATAGAAAAAACGAACGGAATTGTAGACAAATTCATCGGAGACGCCATCATGGCGGTATGGGGCACTCCCATATCAAGGGGGAATGACACTGAAAATGCTTTGAACTCGGCACTTTTAATGCGAAGCGAGCTTCTGGAATTCAACCTCGACCGTGGGGGGACGAAAAAACCACTCATACACATTGGCTGCGGCATTAACACTGGAATCGTACTCGCCGGTCAGATCGGATCCGAAAACCGCATGGAATACACTATCATTGGAGATGCCGTCAACCTCGCTTCACGCATTGAGTCGCTTACCAAGGCCTTCGGAGTCGACATTCTTATCAGTGAAGACTCTTACCGGCTTGTACGTGACATTTTTGCCTTTGAAAAAATGAAGCAGATAAAGGTCAAGGGAAAGATCGAACCGCAGCAGATATACGCACTCCTCGGAAGGCTGGACGACCCGGCCAGGCCCAAGACCCTGAATGAACTTCGGTCTCTCATCGGTATTTCTGGCATACCGGCATATACTGACGAGGCCCTCGCCAGGATTATCGACCACGGCGAAGAGAAATATGAGATTATCGAAAAGTGACATCTTGATTCCCCTGATCGGGATTACCGCTCTCGCGGCTCTCGGTTACCTTCTCTACCTGGATATAACCCGTCCCGGCGGTCCCGGCGGCACGGAATTGATCGGCACTATCATCTCAAAAAGCAACGTAGCCGAGCGTAAGTATTCCAGGGATGTTATATGGGCCGATGTGCATAAAGACTCAGATCTTTACAATTATGACACCATACGTACCGCCGACGGTTCCCAGGTACTGATCCGCCTTAAAAACGGCACTGAAATAACCCTTAACGAGAACAGCATGATCCTTCTTGCCATTACCGATGAAGAAGTCGGCATCCAATTTTTAGAGGGAAGCATCAACGCGAAGCAGAAGGCTGGTACTGAACCGGGATCTCAGAAGGTAAGCATAATCTCGGGCGATTCGCGGATATCCCTGGAGGACAGCGACATACGGCTCGCCCAGGACAGCGAGAATCGTCTTAAAATGACCGTCAACCGCGGGACCGCACTCCTCAAATCAGGCACCACTGAACAACTGGTCCTCCAGGACCAGGAACTCGTTGCCGGTTCAGGGGAGATTCGCGTCAATGATCTCTCGATACGGCTGATTGCTCCGGATTCCAACAGGCATTTCGCCCTTGATGACGCGTCGACCAGGGTTGATTTCTCATGGGAAACCCTCAGGGGTGCATACCGAACGAACCTGGAAATCGCAAAAAACCCCTCGATGTCAGACCCGGTCATCAATCGGGTGGCGCGTGACGGATCAGAAAGGGTCCTCCTCGGGGAGGGCGTCTACTACTGGCGCGTGATCGCGGTTAATGCTGCAACAAAAAAGGTCGAAATGAGCGAAATGAGGCGGGTTGTAATCTTCAATAACAGGCCCTCAAGACTTCTTCTTCCTGAAAACGGTTCGGTAATCAGCTATCGCGATAGTAACCCTCTCATTAATTTCGTGTGGTCGGGCAACGAGTCCGCCTCAGGCTATTCACTGCAGGTTTCACAAAATCAGGATATGTCGGCCCCGGTGATTGATGCAAATGTTCAGTTGAGCAGAATTGCCATTAACAATTTGGGAGAGGGTTCCTATTTCTGGAAGGTCGTAACCATACCCGATTCAGACCAGATCGAGGGCCGTTCCGAGTCAGCCGTTCACCGCTTCAGTATCGTAAAAAGCGATAGGATAGATCCTCCCCTTCCCCTCTCCCCCGCTGAAGGAAAGAATATACACGCGGTACTGATTGCGCAGAAGGGCTTGAGCTTCAACTGGCAGAAAGGCAGGGAGATACCTGAAACGGAACTGATTATTTCAAAAGACAGCGAATTCTCCCGGATTGTGGCGCGTCAAACCTCATCTGGGAACTTCATCAATCTGACCGATTCTCTCGATACCGGGGACTATTTCTGGCGAATCCGGGGTATGTTGAGCGACAGCTCAGCCACCGATTATTCAGCCACACGCCGATTCAGGGTTATCAGTGAAGGATCGATCACTCTGCTTGAACCGGCGGACAGGGCCGTCATCAACCTTGATGGTCCGAACAAGGCTTCTGATATCCGCTTCTCATGGTCCAACACCGGTCTTGAAGGGACATATCACATCCAGGTGTCCCGCACCCGCGATTTTTCAACGATGTACAAGGAATCCAGCCTTGATGGCCTTGCTATGAACATCACCGGTTTAACCGAGGGGGGCTATCACTGGAGGGTTACACAGAATGGAGAGGACGGTACGGAACTTATGGCGAGCCCCGTGCATTCTTTCGATCTGGCAGGTACGCTCGTGGCACCCGCAGTTCTCGCCCCGGCCAGGGGAAGCACCGTGGATATGATAAAAAAGGACACTCTTGATTTTTCATGGCGCCCGGTACGCGGGGCAAATCGCTACCGCCTTACCCTCTATCATGTCGTGGGCGGTGTTCAGCGCGCAGTCGCCACTATGGAAACGAGGAATACCCTATACACCTTTTCGGACCTCAAAAAACTCGATATCGGTACATTCATATGGACGGTTCAGGCTTTCGAAACATATCCGGGTGAAAATCGTGTTAAAAGGAAAAGCGACGAGGTGAAGATTCCATTTAAAATTACACTCGGGATAAAAGGGGATATAAAAATTGACGCACCATCCGTTGTCAGACCGGAGTGAGGCCATGAAACGCAATCTTTTAGCTATATTCGTATCGATTATTGTCATGGCTATCGTCGTGTGCCTGCCCGCAAACGCCCGTGGCGACAATGCAACGCAAAAAACCTTTCTCGTCAGATGGGAGGCGGTTGAAGGCATCATTCGGTATACCGTGCAGATTCGGAATCCAGAGGGTTCCCTTGTCCTTGACAGCTCCGTCGAAACAAATCAAATCAAATTTACCCTTTCCCCGGGAACCTATCAGATACGGGTCGGCGCTATCAACAAGTTCGAAAAAATGAGCTTCTGGACAGATTGGAAGAATATCGATATAAAAATAGCGGGAAGGGAAGATTTTTTTAAAAATGAGTTTCCCGCGAAAACCGGTCTCGCCATACGGGTGGGGCTTTCATACCACATGATACTTCCACCCTGGAGCCGCAAGTATAACGACACGGACTTCACACTCCAACGCCTCGCCTATGTCGGATCTCTCGGATTCCATTTCGGCAATTCGAAATATTTGAATCTGAATAACTTTGTGCGATTCATGGGCATCGAGATTGAAGGAAGCTATTGCGACTTTGATGACCGCTTCAATCCCACCTTCCAATCAAGCTTGAAAAACATTACGGGAGGAACAAACCTGTTTTTGAAGACCCAGCTCGAAAGCGTCGTGAATTTTTATCTGCGGGTCGGGGGAGGCGTTAATTACTCCCGACAGAACTACGCCAAGATCAACCTGTATGGATCACCCTACCAGCCTGGATCTATTCAATCGATTGATCCGTACGTGAAGGCAGGCGTTTCAATGGAGCTTAGTTTTTTCTACGCCCTCAGCCTATCCTTCGGCGTCGACTATTTCGTCACGTTTTACCAGGACCAGTATTTCCAGCAGATTCACTTTTCCGCCATGATAGGCGCCAGGATATGACTCGGGGCCATCTTAATTCTCCTGCAAAATGGCCGATTACCATTGCTGGTAGATCTCACTTCCCGGCCGACCCGGCGGGAACACCGTACACGGAGCGGCATATCAATTCGATGAGAACCAGAGAGTGAACGATTTCCTCTGGATTCACTGCCGGAGGTCCGATTCGCGCTGACTTGAGGTATTCAATGCCGTACCTCCCTGCCAGATCATCATACTGTTTCATAGAGTTGACGATCCCTCCGCAGACCCTTTTCTTTTCCATTAGTGCGGGGTAAATGTCCACCTTCTCATCGGTCTCACCGAAAAGAGCAGTCATGAAGCGAAGTGCGTCATGGAGGAGCCTATCCTCTGTCGTGATGTCAGGATAGAGTCGATTGTAAAGCGTCCTGAGAAACCGGTCTCGTTGATCTGTCGGAGTGTATCGCCCATGTCTGATAATGGTGCGGGAAATCAGGTGCCTTTCGCGTGGCACAGTTGGCGGGGAGCATTCCATATCGGCGATCGGAACAGGCCTTCCAAGTTTCATGCGATTAAGGAACCTGATGGAAAGCATTGCATTTATCGGCACTTCGACACGATATCCTGAACGCCTGAAAAGTATCCGAGCACCGATCACGCTTTCGACAAGCTTGTGGCCGATCTGCTCGAGTGTCAGATTCGGGAGGCCTTCTGGCGGGATGAGGGGCTCTACCGCAATGGTAAGGGCACGGTCGGGTGTAAAGACCATGCTGATGATGCCCTCGCCGTAGAGGTCAGGATCCGAGAGCAATCGCGCAATTTCTCTGTCCGAGTCAATCCCGAGGGTCGATCGGGCGAAGTCGGCAACGTCATCGCCGACTGTAATGCCGTTTTCAAAATGGGCGATGATACGTGACGCGATATCAATGACTGTCCGCATCTCCCCGCCGATATTTCACGCCCATTGAATGGTTTCAGCACCGGCTTTATCGATGCCCGTAAGGCAGCCGAGCCGGTAGAGACGGTCGATTTCGTCCGTCACCGTTTCCCGCGCCATGCCGGAATTCACAACAAGGTATTCGATGAAGGGCTCAAGTCCCATGTTGTTCTTGCTACCCGTTGCGTATCGCTCCACCAGCTCGCCGGTTATCAGTCGGTTGCTGAAATCATAGGACTTGATATTATTCACCATGTCCCTGTTTTCAGGTGTCACTTCCTCTCCCTCATCGCTTCTTTTCAAAATATTTCTGATCAAGGATTGTATGCCACCGTTGAATTCATTCACAATCCTGTCGACTTCCTGGTGAGGCAGGTATATGGATTCGCACACGGATTGATTGGCGTCATATCTGTCCCAGTCGCTGGAGAGTATCCGGATGCCGTATTCGTCGGCCTTTTCCCTTACCTCGGTTCCCGGGAAGGGGGCGAGGATATGAAAGCCATAGCTGTTGCACAGGCTCCGGGCGAACTCCATCGTTTCACGCACGGTATCGGGGGTTTCCCCGGGCAGACCCATGATGTAAGATGCCATCGGGACCACACCCGTCTCGGCGCAGAGGTTGAGGGCGTTTTCGATCTTGTTAAGTGTGGTCTTTTTCTTCACGCGATCGAGTATTTCCTGGTTGCCGCTTTCAATGCCGAAGCAGAGCATCGTGCATCCCGCATCGCGCATTGTTTGAAGAAGCTCCCTGCTTACGGTATCAACACGCGCGAAGGCGGTCCAGGTGTGCCGTATTCCCCGACGCATGATTTCCTCGCAGATGGCGGTGCACCTTTTCCTGTTCGAGGTGAAGAGGTCGTCCACGATGTTGATCTGCCTGAAACCCATCTTAGAGAGAAGCTCGAACTCGTCGACAACGCGCTGAAGATCGTAATGGCGCACTCTCCTCCCTACCATTTTTGATCCCACGCAAAAAATGCACTCGTAGGGACAGCCTCTTGATGTAATCATGTTCAGGGGAAGTCCAAGGGCCTTGTACTTGCTGAGCTGAACAAGGTGCCGGGCCGGATAGGGCAGAATGTTGATGTCTGGTATGAAATCCCTGTTCTCATTATGTATGATTTCTCCCCCGGCCCTGTATGAAAGGCCCCGGATTTCCCGGTACCGGTCTGTCTTACCGAGGTTTTCGATCAATTCGACAGTGGTCAGTTCCCCCTCGCCGCGAACTATGGCATCAATATGAGGCCAGTCCGAAAGGATTGCGTGGGCGTCGAAGGAAACATGAGGTCCCCCCATTACGATGGTCGCCCGTGGGGACACGGCGCGGTAGTCATCCATTATTCGGAGGGCCGTCTTGATGTTCATGGTGACGCCGGTTGACCCGATCATGTCCGGGTCGAATTCCCTGACGATATTTTCTACCCTCGCCGGGGTGTATGGATTGACGATGTAGTCCTCGATTCTGACTTCGAAGCCGTTTTCAATAAGATAGGCGGCCAGGGACATGAGGCCGAAAGGGGGCGAGGGAGATTCCTCCATCGGATAGGGGGGGTTGACAAGCAGTATCCGTTTTTTCATTGAATCATCTCCTCACTACCGGAATATAAATTTAAAATCTAGTATATAATTCTGATACGTCCATTATTGTCAACACTTTCGCACCGTTTCAGAAGGATGTATGCGGGGGTGAGGTGCGGCTCTGACATGTTTCAGGGTCCCACCGGCATTAAAATATTTTCACACTATGGGAAGAACGTAACTGAAAATTCATGAAAGCTATATACGCCATTATCTGGATATAATACTTCTTATCAGGGGGGCATTCTTCGTAACGAGACCGTCTGCACCTGATTCCAGAAAACGACGCGCAGCGGCATCGCCGTTCACATCGAGGATATAGGATCGAATACCCCTCATCTTCGCCTCATGAATAAGCCCGGGGTTGGCGATGTATGAAACACCTATCGTTTCCGGGAGTATGAGCGCGTCGGCTGGAAACTTTTTTCGGATTCCGATCAAACCGGTTTTAAAAAGCGCATAAAAGACGAGGACGCCTCCTAAGGTAAAGGCTGTCGCAATATCAGGCCTTGCCGACCTTATTATTCTTATAATTGATCGTCCTGCCGATACAAGAATCCTGTCAGCGGCGCCGGCGGCGTCAATACACTCAAGAAACGCGTGGGCGAGACGGGGATTTCCGCCGGTCAGAAAAAAGTGATACCGTTGTTCCGGGAAGTCCTGTAGAGCGGAATCCAACTCCGGGAAGAGGGCTCCCTCCCCGCCCGAATCAACCGGGATTTCCGTTTCCTTTTCATTGAAAAGCGCCACCAGTTCCGAGCGCCGGCGCGTTTCAATACCACCGCTCCTGATCCGGGTATTCAGATATATGGCGTCCGAGTGAAGTACCAACTTCCCGTCAGCGGTAAATGAGATATTGGATTGAATTACATCGCACCCACTGTCGATGGCGTTTTTGAAATTACGAAGGGTGTCCATTGGGCGCCCGGGTTCGCCGCCGCCAACGGTGAAAATCAAAGGATCGTGCTGGAAGAATGGCTTGCTCATGGTATCGTCCTCATGTTCCCGGGCATGAGCACGGAATGCAGCGATTCCACCCATCTGGGGAACGTGACTGTATTGGTGCCATCATTTATTCATGCTATTTTGAATATGGTTATATCGTCAAGCGGGAAAGGTATGACCCTCGTTGTTCAGGCGAAATCGACGATCAGTGAGGGTGTAAAAATCTCCTTTTCATATGCCCGCATCATCATGATACAGTTGCCCTGTTCATCGATGTTACACAGATAAAAATTTCTGTTGACAAAATAGTTCTCAACAGGGAGGTTATGGTGATGAGATGCAAGGTGCATGTGGTGGCCCTGATTTCAATAGTGGCATGTGAACGGTGGGAAGAAGAGAATCTATTGGCTGATATAACTCTTTTTCCTCTTCACAGTAAAAAAAGGCAGGTAGTATAGTTATCAGAATGACTTCAGATAATCCCTCACCCGACGACAGTCCCAAGCGATTTTTCAGTGTCATTGATCATTTAAAAAAGAAGTTTAAGAAAAACAAAAATGATATTCTCAAGACATGTGATTATGAAAATTTAGACATAATCCGACAGGAGATGATACGCGGGATCATCAAGCTTCCGGATTTAAACGCCCGCGACATCATGATCCCCCGCGTTGATGTCTTTTTCATCGATTCCGAAACGGAATTAAAACCGGTAGTCACATCGATTTGCAAAGCCGGTCATTCGCGCGTCCCCGTGTATGAAGGGACCATCGACAATATCATAGGTATGCTGTACGTAAAGGACCTGCTGAAACTCCTCATCGAGCCTTCAAAGAAAAAATTCCAGTTGAAAAAAATATTACACGAACCTTTCTTCGTCCCCGAAACCATGAGGCTGGACGAGCTCCTCTTCGAATTCAAGTTCCGCAAGCTTCACATTGCCGTCGTGGTTGACGAGTATGGTGGAATCGGGGGCATGGTGACCCTGGAGGACATACTGGAGGAAATTGTCGGCGATATCAACGACGAATTCGACCGGATAGAGCTCCCTGAAATCGAGAAGCTGGGAAAGAACACCTACGAGGTAGACTCCCGCATGCCGATCGCGGAATTCAACGAAAAGCTCAAACTGGAGCTACCCGAGGATGAATTCGACACCATCGGCGGTTACGTATTTGATCTCTTCGGGAAGATACCGGAAAAGGGAGAATCGATACGGGACGGGCAGGCGCAGTTTTCAATTAAAGACATCAGCGGTACCGTCATCAACCGGATCACCGTCACCGTTTTAAAGAAAAAATAAGGCCCCATGGAAATCCTCAAAACGACCGGTATCGCACTCTCTTCCCACGATTCCGGCGAAGCCGACCTGATGTGCGATTACTACACCAGGGAATTCGGAAAGCGCAGATTCATATTCAAGGGACTGAAGAAAAGCAGGAAGCGGTCGCGCTCTGCAGCGGAACCCGGAGCGGTCGCCAGCATCGTCTATTACTATCGAAGGGAAAGGGATCTTCATGTCGTCAACGAATTCAATGTCGAGCACTTCTACCCGTCGATATCCGGTGATCTCCGTAAAATCATGCACCTATGCTTCATCCTGGAATCGGTTGAGAAGACCTGTGGATACGATATGCCCGACGAGGCTACCTACGGTCTCCTCAGGTCAGGACTCGACGCCCTGTCGAAATCCGATCGTCCCGCCAGCCTCTCCTCCTTTTTCATCCTGCGCCTCCTGAACAACCACGGCATTCTATCCGATATTCATTCATGCAAGTCATGCGGACGGGAGATTGTGTCGACTTTCATGATGGACATCGTCGACTTCAGGCCCCTGTGCAGTCCCTGCCTTGCGATCGGCCGGACCGACCCCTGCCTGCAGAGCGGCATACTTTCGAAAACGGCCATGGATTACATGGAAGAAAGCCTTTCGCGAAAATTCAGCGCCATCAACCATGATCGCTTTGGCGAGCGGGACATGCTGGATATCCTCTTCAACGCATCACTTTTCATAGAAAATTATTATCACACCGAGCTGAAATCGAAACCTTTCATTTTTTCAGAACAGTTCAGGTAGGCCCGTGCCTTCGACCGTTGAGCCGGTCGAAGATTCCCCTGTTTTTCCTGTATATGCTCAAGAATACATCGAAGAGTTCATCGTATAGCGGCCGATTCAGCCCGTTCGGCTCGAAAACCCCGTCGTGTTCAATAAGGTGCGGAATGTCGTCGAACCCGATTCGATTGAGCCCCACAGCGGCGATCAGGGCCGCGCCGCGTGCGTTGGCTTCGATCGGGTCTCGCACCCTCCGTATGGTCCTCCCCAGCACATCGGCGAAAATCCGGCACCAGGCGTCAGATTTAGCCCCCCCGCCGATGATAGTGATGGGGTCCATCCTCCTGCCGATGAATCGTTCGACATATCCGAGACTCCAGCGTGTATTGTATGAAACGCCCTCAAGAACAGCCCTGAGAATATGGTCGGTATTCGTGGTGAGGGATATGTTGTGAAGGACACCCCTCAGGTTCTCGCTATCGATGGGCGTGCGCTCGCCGTTGAGCCAGGGCGCGAAGATGAGCCTGCCGCTTCCAGGCGGTATTTTCGATACTGTCTCGTCAAGACGCTCATAGGGATTTATCGGTTTTTTCGCATGATAGAAGGGGCTGCTGTGGTAGAGGATATTGTTCATGAGGAAGGACAATGCACCCCCTGCTATGTCCTGTTCGTTGATGCACTGGTAACGCCCGGGAATCGCCGAGGGAAGCGAGGCGATGCTGTGAAAGGCGTCTGTTTTTTTAAACGGGACAATGCACTCGATCCATGATGAGGTGCCCACATAGAGATGGCCTTCATAATCCCTTACCGCGCCCGATCCCACAAGCGCCGACTGATGGTCCGGCGATCCGCCAATCACCTTTACATACCTTCCGAGGCCAAGCTCCGTCGCCACCACTGGCCTGAGTGTCCCGATGACATCCGTCGATTTCACCAGTTCCGGCAGTTTGTCCCTGTCAATGCCAAGTTTTCCTATCAGGGTGCCGGAATAATGTATGTTATCGATATTCCTTGTATCGGTGACCCAGAATAGCATGATCGAATCATGAGTGGCGGCGAACTCACCCGTAAGTCGAAGATTGAAATAGTCCTTGCTTCCGAGAAATTTATAGGTCTTTTCGTAGATATCCGGATGGTTATGCTTGACAAGCAGCACGTGCGCGATATCGTCCTTCCCGGAGAGAGTGGGCCCTCCCCCGGTCAAGCGTATCCAGCGAAGGAGAGCCCGCAGATTATATCCCTGTACCGATGGAAACCCGCCCATCAATTCACGCACAAGGGGAGCCCCACGAGAATCCATCCAGGTGAGGGAATTCATGAGGTGACGGCCATCGCGTCCGACGGCGACCGTACTTGAGAATGTGCTTGAAACGGAAATCGCCTCTATATCTGCGGCCTTTTCTCTATGACGCCTCAGGAGTCGCCGCGCGGCGGTGATGAAGGCGCCCCACCACTCGTCAGGGTCCTGTTCAGCCCCCCCTCCTTGAAAATAGTACATGCCCGTCGGTACAGAATCGAAATCGATGACTCTTCCCCGCAGGGTAACCAGGGCCACCTTGCATCCCGATGTACCGTGATCGACCGCGAGTATGAAGGGCGTGGCTGATTTGTTTCCCATGGTCCCTTCGACCTATATATTGATCTTCGAGACGTTTCCCGCCTCGTCCACGCTTTCGACGATGAAACCACCGAAGGAATTCCCGCCCTCTTTGTCGGCATCAAGGTCCATCACTTCCGGCAGAAGTGCGAGAAGGTCATGTGGATTCACGCACGCCTCGGGTGGCACAACCCCCGTGAAACTGATCTTCCCCCTGTTCATGAGGATTGCCCCCATGGCTGCGGGGATACCGGTCCCTTCCCCAAGGGCCTGGCTCCTTGAGGCCATGTGAAAACGGTACTCCCGCGGTTCCCCATTCTTTTTTCCCTTGACCACGACCGAGCTGCATCCTCGCTGGGGTCCGAAATCGGTCTTTTTTAATATTCTTTCGCGCTCGCGAAGTATATAGGCTACCGCGAAGTCGTAGGGCGACACCCGGCTTCCCGAGACCCCGATCGGCTCCCTGTCGTTTAAACCGAGGCCGCAGAGGTCTCTGGTGAGATTATAGTATTCGTCAGGAATCACGGATCCCTTGTTCGTTACCCGTTTGGTTGTGATGTACCTGGGTATCGTCACCTGCTCTGGATGAGGGTAGGGATAAAGGGGGACCTTCCCCAGTATCGGGAAGTCAAAGGATTCCCGAAGGGCGATGCCGTCCTCCCCGAAATATTTCACATATTTCAACTCACCGTCAAGATACATCGGGATGTCGATGCTCATGCAGTGGAAACGGTGGGCTATCACTCCCTCCCCTTCGACCGCCTCCCCGCCATGGGCGTGGAATATGTCGATCGAGTCCGTCTCATCGAGCATGTCGGTCGATGCCAGCTTTGCGATGATGTTGGTCACGCCCGGTGAATTTCCCATGCCTATCAGGGCCATACTGCCCGCATTGCGCGCGTCGTTGTCCATCCCAAGTATTTCGATCGTCACGTCAACGTCATCGCACACATCGACATAGGACACCTTTGCTTCAATGACCGTTTCTAGAATCGTCTTGACTGTTCTGTAAAAGGGCCCTACACAGTTGAGGACGATGTCGCATCCCTTGATCGCCCTTCCTATGCTTTTCCTGTCGTTCGCATCGAACTCAACAACCGAAAGCTTGGGTGAATCGATTTCATCACGCAGTTTTTTAGCCTTTTGAAGGTTGTAATCCCCGATGCATACCTCGGAAAATTCATTATGGCGTGTCAGAGTCCTGACCGCTACCGATCCGACGGCACCCGCTCCTCCCAGCACAATTATCTTTGACATTGCCTTCTCCTGAATATGGTGTAACATATGATAAATATAACATACGTTAACTTTATGTCAATCCGTTTTACATTTTCAATGAAAAAATTTCAATCAGGAAGATAGCGCAGTTTTTTTATGATGTCATTGTATATGGCATCCGGATCGGCAACCACATATTCGATAAGCTTACTGTTGCGAAGTGATATCATTCCGTGAAGCATGCTCCAGATTTCTATCATTCGCCGAATACCCTCATTCCGGTCCGCATTCCCTTCGTTTTCCATTATACGGCCTATAGCGCCCAGGGCCATATCGATTATTTTCCTGGAAAACTCGAGCTCTACTCGTGCCAGACCTTCCAGGGGGGAATCAGCATAATCAGCGTATTTGGGAAGTGCCGGTGAGAACATTATTTCATAATAGTGGTAATTCTGAATTCCAAAGGCGAGGTAGGTACTGATGAATCGTTTTGCCCGTTCAAGGGGATCGGGTTCCCCTTCCGTTACTTGAATCAATTCGTCATGGAGCAACCTGAAACCACGAATAAGGATAGTGATGTATATCTCGTCCTTGTTCGCGAAATAATTATAGAGATTTGTCGCCGACATCCCCATTCTGGCCGCTATCTTGCGCATCGTAAGCATCTGGAATCCTGATTTGTGAATGATGGCAACCGCGGCCTCGATGATAGCGTCCCTGATCTTTTCGATTTCAACGGCATCCCTTGGCGCTTTCGTCATTCTTTCACTCCGACCGATTTCAATTCATCGATTCGGCGCTCGATCCGGGCAAGTTTCTTTGTAAGGGTGCCGATGGAGCGCTCAATGCGGTCTCGTTCCTGGAAGAGGGAACCCAGCGCCTCATCGGGTTTCGCCCGCACCGCGAATTCAGCTCGGACCATATCCGGGCTCTTTCCCATCTCGAAGGCCTGGACTGCATCCGTCCTGAAAGATTCCTCACGGATGCCCGCCACGGTTTTCATGTTTTCGTATCCGATTGCAGGATCGATATCCATCTCCTTGAATTTCATCAGTAGTCGCGCCGATGAGCGGTGAAGCAGGAGCTCCCTGTCCACATAATCCTCGAAGCTTGCATTGTGCTCGCGGCACAGTTCCTCGGCTTTGAACAGCAGCCCGCCGAGCTCCTTCATGAGTCCTCCGTTCACTGAAAGATACTCGTCCTTGATCTGTTTCGTGAGCACGACGAACCTTTCGTCGCTTCTGAAGACATTCGAATAGATTCCCTTCTCTTCAGCGAGAAACAGGAGCCGGTGAAATATGCTCCAGAATGTGTTCGTGTGGGCCCTTTTCGATACGGGGACAGTGGAACGGGTGTAATGAACATGATGGGCGAACTCATGTATGGCAGTGTAAAGCAGATGGTTGTCATCTGAAAAATTTTTGTTATGCAGGAGTATCTCGCGACGGTCGGGATAATAGAGGCCGTCCACCTTGCGGCTCGCTTTACCGGTAAAAGTGACCGTGAAGCCCTCTGTGTCCGGATCGAGCAGGAGGAGCCTCTCCTTTACCTGGTCCTGATTCATGATTCTTGACCCCGAGTATAATTCGGCGCGACAGATCTGTCTTCTTCGTGCCTGTGACGTTGACGGCAATACGCATTTCGGACCACGAGCCTATACATCCCCGTGCAGGAAAGGACAGATTCCCATCAAACTTACCGATAAACCCGCCTTGCGCGCAAATACTTATTTGATACATTATGAAAAAAATACTTGATTTATGATGAAAACAAAAGGTTTTTCATTATTAGTGGCTGATATAGTATGCCCTATCAGCCCGCCATATCAATAGTACAGTGGCAGGTTGCCCAATGATCAAGCGGTATTCCAGAAAAGAGATGTCGGATATATGGGAGCTTGAAAACAAGTTCAGGATATGGCTCGATATCGAGATCGCTGTTTGCGAGGTACAGGCCGGCCAGGGGATCATTCCCCGAGAGGACCTTGAGGTCATCCGTGATAAGGCCTCATTCGACGTAGGCCGGATACTTGAAATTGAGGACCGGGTTCACCATGACGTCATCGCTTTCCTCACCGCCGTCGGTGAAAGGGTCGGCACCTCATCCAGGTATATACACTACGGCCTCACTTCCAGCGATATCGTCGATACCGCCCTTTCGCTACAACTGCGGCAATCAGGAAATATTTTACTGTCGGGGATTGACAGGCTGATAGAGGCACTTCGAGTACTTGCGCTGAAATACAGGGACACGCCCTGCATGGGAAGATCACACGGCGTTCACGCTGAACCGACCACCTTCGGAGTGAAGATGGCCCTTTATTACGAGGAATTCAGGCGTAACCGTGAGAGGATCCTCAGGGGCATCGATGCCATTTCCTACGGAAAATTCTCCGGAGCGGTGGGCACATTCAGCAACATATTACCCGAGACCGAAGGACTCGTGTGTGAAAAGCTCGGGCTCAAGCCTGATCCGATCTCGACGCAGGTCATCCAGCGTGACCGCCATGCAGAATTCATGGCGGCCCTGGCCATTTGCGCTGGCTCCCTCGACAAGCTCGCGACGGAGATACGGCACCTCCAGAAAACAGAGGTGCGCGAGGTGGAGGAACCGTTTCAGAAGGGTCAGAAGGGGTCCTCAGCAATGCCTCACAAGCGTAACCCGATCCTCTGCGAAAGGATTACGGGCATATCACGCGTTATAAAGGCACACATGAACGTCGCCCTCGACAACATGACCCTCTGGCATGAAAGGGACATCTCGCATTCATCCGCTGAAAGAATCATTCTTCCCGATTCGACCATTGCACTTGATTATCTGATCCACCGGATGATTTTTATTCTGGAGAACCTTCACGTCTATCCCGAAAACATGCTGAACAATATCAACAGGACCGGAGGCCTTTTTTATTCACAGAGCCTGCTCCTGGCTCTGGTCGAAAAGGGCCTTTCCCGCGAGGATGCCTATACGGTCGTCCAGGACCTCGCCATGCGTGTCTGGGCCGGAGAGGGAACGCTGGAGGAGCTTTCCAATCTCGACCAAACGATCCAACGTCTCCTTGTTTCCACTGATCTTGATCGCATCTTCAATCTCGAACGTTACCTCGTTAATATCGGCCATGTATACAAAAAGATCGGACTCTAGTTCCCTCAAGCGAATATTTGAACCGCGATCCATCGCGGTCGTCGGGGTGTCATCCGAAGGATTCGGATTCGGCAGGGGCATCCTTCTTTCACTCAAAAAAATTGGATTTGACGGCGCACTCTACCCTGTCAACCCGCGAGGAGGCGCTGTTGACGGCCTCAACATCTATGAGAATGTGGATGCGATACCATCAACTATCGATCTCGGAATAATCGCCGTTCCCGCGCATCTTGTACCCGGTGCCGTGGAGGCCTGTATGCGGAAGGGTGCCGCAGGGGTCGAGATACTCTCCTCCGGCTTCAGCGAATCAGGGACCCCGGAGGGGGCAGCCCTGGAGAGGGAGATATCTGAAATTGCGTCGAAGGGTATCAGGGTCATAGGGCCCAACTGCTTTGGCGTCTACAACCCTCGGACGGGCCTCACCCTCCTCCCGGGCCCTGATCTCTCGAGAGAGCCCGGCCCGGTCGCCTTCATATCCCAGAGCGGTGGGATGACAGTCGATTTCGCTCATATTGGAAGATGGCGTGGGATCAGGTTCAGTACGATGGTCAGCTTCGGCAACGGTGTCGACCTCCGGGAGACCGAACTCCTCGACCATTTCGCCTCCGACCCCGATACCGGAATCATCGGTCTCTACATCGAGGGACTGGATGACGGCAGATCCTTCTTCGCCGCCCTGAAAAATGCCTGCGCGAAGAAGCCGGTTATCATATGCAAGGGTGGCATGACCGATTCAGGCGGCAGGGCCGCAATGAGCCATACCGCCTCGATCGCCGGGAGGTCGGAAATTTGGCGCGCTGTGATCAGGCAATGCAACGCAGTGCCCGCCACTGATCTGGATGACATCTGCAATTACTCGCTGGCTTTTGCCACCCTTCCCGGCAGGACCTACCATGGCGTCTCGGTGATAGGTGGCGGCGGTGCAATAGGTGTCGGCGCCGCGGATACGGCATCATCCCTCGGCATCTCGATACCCGAATTCCACACATCTATCCAGGAACGGATACTGGCCCATTTGCCCCGTCCTGGATCAAGCGCGCGCAATCCGGTCGATGTCGCCAACCCCTTCGTACCCCCCACCATGCTAAAACATATCCTGCTCAACGCGGCATCGTGCGACAAGGTCGACATTCAGATCGTAGTCCAGCTCCTTTACCATTACAAGTCCCTTGCCGTCCATCTACCGGGAAAAAGCGTCGGTGATATCATCCCCGTTTCGGAATTCGCCGCGGCCTTTGCCTCGGCCGCTGATGAATCAGGGAAGCCCGTCGTCGTCGTGCTCCCGGAGTACAAGCAGGAAAAAGAGGCCCTCGATATCGCGTGTGTCATACGAGAAGCGCGGGAGCTCTACGGAGAAAGGGGCATACCGGTGTTCGAAAACGTCACCGAGGCCCTCCGGTCGATACGTGCGGTATCGGATTACCACGCCCGAAAACGGCCCTGACGACAGTGAGGACCGCCGCCTGCCCGGCGGGATGATCCCCGATGACGCGCGCACTATCCGAAGATCCTGTCGATCATACGGTAAAGCGGATTCCGGGGCATCTCCCTTCGTGACAGGACCCTCAATCGACCTTCCCCACAGGATCAGGCCGTTCAGCTTATGGCGGGCGCGCCTGGCCTGGGAAACAGAAAGCATATCGACGATCCCCCGCTCGCTTCTCACCCTGATCCTGTCTACGTCGCCGCAGGAGGAGAATATCCTCTCGAGGTCCTCTTCGGTGGTCTGACGATCAATGTTTCTGATGAAGAGCCGATTCTCATTCATTGCGGTCTCCTCCTGCGGATTTCATGACCTACTATACACTATCTGCGCATGCCCGTAAAACGGGCAATTTCTTATTCTCAATCGACATTACGCCCATGTAAAATTCGTATGATGCGTCCACAATCTGACTCCCATCGGTCGCTAAACGCGGCCTGACCCGGGCAAATATTATTTGACATCGTGGCCCCATGGTCATTATTTGCTTAATCGAGCACGCATCGCACGCCGGGTCGGAATCAATATTATTTCAGGACGAAGTACATGGAAAACAACATCAAGCTAATCGGGGAAAGCCTTTACAGGTTTCAATCGGCCATAAACGAGGACGGGACCACCCTCGGTGATTACATACGTGACCACTACATCAAGAAATGGAGCTCCGATGAGCTCTATCATGTCTCCGCGATACGGACCAGTTTCGTCAACGCCTCCACCCGATTCATGGCTGACGAGGGACTTTTCAACCTGGAAAAGGTGATGCTCAGCATTATCACCGATCCCCTGGCCCACGATATCGAACATACTCCGTCGATTCAGTACAAGGGGCATACCTATCTCACCACGCACAGTATGATATACAGCAAATTTCTTGCGTGCTCGAACCCCGGCATCAAGGGTATTTATGTCGATTCCCCTAATATACGCCTCGAAATCGAAAGCCCTATGCGAGTCCAGCGCGGCAGATACCTTGCCGATTTCTCGCAGATCGACGTAGAACTCCGAAGAAACCGAGGCCTTACGATCGATGAATACCTCGGCAAGCGGGACATGGTCACGGAAGTGCTGCGTGAGGATATGAAATCGGTGATGGGTTTCTTCGAGCGAATGATAATCACCGCCTGCGAAGAAATCAACAGGAAGAACGCTGACAGCCTTAAGGCACTGGGCGTCATCCTCGAGGTGCCGAAGACACCCTTCCCCTCCTTTGAAAAAGATGCATGTATGAAGACCCATGGCCCACGCGGATTCGAGGAAAAGGCGGGGGAGACTATAGATTCCCAATTTTTCTGGATAACGGGACTGCTCCGGGAAAACTACGACCTGGTCTATCCCTATCTTCTTCCGGGCGGAAAGAAGGTCGATCCGCACGGGATAGCCTCTCCGAGCATATACAACTACGATATTCTTGCGAAAAGCATTGATGCGAAAAGCGGAAAACAGACCGATGCCAAAGAGATACTTTCTGGTGCCATCAGGGAATGGCTTTTCGAACCGATCATTGAAAGGATAATCGACAATCGTGTGCTGCCGGCGCGTCCTGTCATCAACGATGGCAATATTGAAAACATTAACGATCTCGGTGGATACGGACCGTTTCTATATTTCGCCTCGATGAAGGGCCCTGACGGGAAACAGCTTTTCCCCGAGACAATGGGAGGCGGAATCGGCGTGGAACGCACACTCTACTCGATCCTTCGCGGGGAAAAGATTAAGAAAATTGATGATGTCACGTTTTTCGGGAAGAATCCCGATTCGCATCCAATTTACCTTTTTTAGTGCAGATGCCCATTGATCCGGTCCATCTGGTTCATGGACCTGAAAAGATACACTCATCGACGAGGAACTTATGCGTACACCTGCCATAGCACATATACTTATCATGGATGGCCACGGCGATTCGATACGCGCGGAGGGCTGGGTCCGCACCAGACGTGAATCGAAGGGCGTGACCTTCATCGAAATTAATGACGGCTCCACAATCCGTAACCTTCAGGTCGTTTTAGAGGAGTCAATGCCTGATTATACTTCTATTGTGAAGGAGGTGACGACTGGCAGCAGCGTTTCGGTTACTGGATCCCTTATCGCATCACCAGGACAGGGACAGGCGGTAGAGATCAGAGCCGAATCCGTTGAAGTGATCGGGACCGCCCCCGTGGAAGAGTACCCTCTTCAAAAAAAGCGGCACACCTTCGAGTTTCTCAGGGAAATCGCCCACCTGAGGCCACGTACCAACTCCTTCGGCGCCGTGGCACGAGTGAGAAGTGCAATGAGCTTTGCCATACACGCTTTCTTCCAGGAGCACGGCTTTATATATGTCCACACTCCGATAATAACAGGTAGCGATTGCGAGGGTGCGGGGGAGATGTTTCAGGTTACCACCCTCCCCCTTGATGCTCCGCCCAGGACTGAAGGCAATGTCGATTTCTCACAGGATTTCTTCGGAAAAAAGGCATCACTGACCGTAAGCGGCCAACTTGAGGGAGAGGCCTATGCCTGCGCGCTCAAGAATATCTACACCTTCGGCCCCACATTCCGCGCGGAGAACTCCAACACCTCCCGTCACCTCGCCGAATTCTGGATGATAGAGCCTGAAATGGCTTTCTGTGATATCAATGGAAACATGGATATTGCCGAGGAGTTCCTGAAGTATATATTTCGTTATGTCCTCGACCATTGCCCCGATGATATGGATTTCTTCGATCAGAGAATCAGCAAGGGCGTGATCGAAAACATCCATCACATAATCGGGAGCGAATTCAAGAGGATCACCTATACCGAGGCGATCAATGAACTAGAGAGTTCCGGTGCAGCCTTCGAATTTCCCGTCAGATGGGGAATCGACCTGCAGAGCGAGCATGAGAAATTCCTTACCGAACAGGTTTACCGACTCCCGGTCATCATTACGGACTACCCCCGTGAGATAAAGGCCTTCTACATGAAGCTCAATGACGACGGAAAAACCGTCCGGGCCATGGACATTCTCGTGCCGCGTCTCGGTGAAATCGTCGGTGGCAGCGAGCGAGAAGCCGACTATGAAACGTTAAAAGGAAGGATAATCGAATCCGGACTTGACCCGCAGGACTACTGGTGGTACCTTGACCTTCGCAGGTTCGGAAGCGTCCCCCATGCGGGCTTCGGTCTCGGGTTCGAGCGAGTCATACAATTCGTGACCGGGATGCAAAATATAAGGGACGTGATTCCCTTCCCCCGTGCGGTAAAAAACCTCGATTTTTGACGCCTTCTGAGTGCTGCGCGAAGGTGATAGCATACTCGTACGGGCAACAGCAAGCCCCCTGTACAGGATGAAATGAACAGAGCCATTCTATCGACATCAATCATGCTATCATTGCTCTGCTCCACCATCGGTATCACACTGATGGCGGCGCCCATACCCGACACGGTCAGTGATAAGCGTGAATGGGAGTCGAACCCTGTCGACGGTGACGTGGAATATGTTCGCTATCTCATTTATACCGCTGAAAAACGAACCCCCGGCAATTACATGTTACCCGTCAACTACTTCTTCAACATGGCCTTCGACAGCGCACAGGTCCCCATGGCCTTCAAACAGTCTGGTTATTTCAGAAAGTATGAAACCGTGTGGAACAGGATCAAAGATCCTGTGAAGTCGATCAACAGGGACGGAGGCTTCAAGAAGTTTTTCCTGGATGAATGGACCTCCTCGCGCGCGGCTCCCAACTACATGCTTCATGTGATCGGCGGCGGATACGACTTCAGAATGCTCGCCGAATGGTATACCTATAACGGGGTTCCGGGGGCCTACTTCTTTTCATTTCTTACCGCCTATCTTGCCCACTTCAGCAACGAGGCGCTGGAGACATCCAACAGATACCTGACGAGCCACGACCATATCGCGGATCTCTTCTTCTTCGATGCAGTGGGCAAACTCCTCTTTCTCAGTAGCGATGTGGTCCGCTTTTTTCACAATTTCTTGCAGATGAGAAACTGGATGGGGCAACCGATGTTCGATGTGCGTAAAGGGCGCATACACAACGCAGCATGTAATTATGTAATGAGGCCCTACATTTACAAAAAAATGGTCAGGTTTATTTTCATGATGGGTTACCAGCACATGGGCGGTTTCGGGTTCAGAATCAGCGACACCGACTGGATCACCATCGCCGCCGGCGTCGCTGTGACGAAAGGGTTTAACCCGGATCGTCAGAAAAAAGCGAAGGACGGGTTGAAAAATTTCAGGACCTGTGGTGGTATATTCTACGACCGTGACGGTAACCTGATGGCATCCCTCATCCTGAACGGAACAGAGAACTACAAGCTTCGTCTTAACGTCTATCCCGACCTGCTCAACATAGATCGTGTTAATTTCGGTGTCTTCCTCGGTATCGATGACTACAACAGGGTAGCCATAGGCTTAACCATGTACACGATGGTGGGGCTTTCGGTGACAATGTGAATGCCACTCCCGGGCTCATACATCAAAGGGAAGGAGGAGCTGCCGATCGACCCCCTGACGGTCGTCATCCTTAAAATTTGAGAGAGATATCCCGATCAGTCTCACCTTCCTCGAACCGGCCTCGGTTTTTCTGATAAGATTCCCTGACTGCATGAAAATCATCTCCGCATCAACGCACGGTTCATCAAGTGTAGCGCTCCTCGATACGGTGGTGAAATCATCATACCTGATTTTCAGGGTTATCGTACGTCCCCTGTACCCCCCCTTGTCAAGGGAACGGGCCACACTCAGGGACAGGGTGTCGAGTACGGCAAGAATCGCGCCCATATCATACAGGTCGTGCTCGAGCGTCACCTCCCTCCCCATGCTCTTTCGCTCGCTGTAGGGCTCGACGGGCCTCTCATCAAGGCCGTGTGCGATCAGGTAATAATAGTCGCCACTCTTTCCGAAAAGCCGCACCAGATCAACCCTGGATATTTTCTTCAGATCGGAGCCGTTTCTGACGCCGATTTGAAGCATCTTCTTTTCGGTAACCTTACCGATCCCATAGAAATTACCGATGGGAAGCCGGTCTATGAATTCAGATGCAAGCTGCGGAGTGACAACCGTTATTCCGTTCGGTTTTCTGTAATCGGAGGCCGCCTTTGCGAGAAATTTATTGTAGGACACTCCCGCAGATGCGGTGAGGCGCGTGCTATCGTAAATCGCGGCACGAATCTCCCGGGCAATGTTAGTCGCGGAAGGTGATCCTGCCCTGTTTACCGTGACGTCGAGATATGCCTCGTCGAGTGACATTGGTTCGACAAGGTCGGTGTAGCGATGGAATATATCGCGTATCTGTCCCGACACTGCGGCATACTCATCGAAGTTACCGTGTACGAATATGGCCCCTGGGCAGAGCCTCGCGGCAACGGTTGATGCCATTGCTGAGTGAATGCCATATCGTCTTGCCTCATATGAACAGGCAGCGACAACCCCTCGTTTCCCCGGTTTTCCTCCGACGATGACCGGCTTTCCCCTCAATGCAGGATTGTTTCTCTGCTCGACCGAGGCGAAGAAGGCATCCATGTCGATATGAATTATTTTCCTGAATTCCATTAGACTATCGTTATTTCACCATATTCCTGGAGTTCATCCATACCGGGATGAACCATTCACGATGTGTACCGGACACTGCACGACCATATTCATTACTCACTATATATTCAATATATTAATAACTAACATTCATAATATTATTTGACATCGTATATACATTCTCTAAAGTGGTCCCTGCTGCCGAGCCATTATGATGGGTCAGCGACATTTCCTTATCGGAGAATTAGTATGGATCATCGCGTTGATGCCAGGGGACTTGCGTGCCCCGAGCCGGTCATACAAACAAAGAAAACCCTTGAAAAACATGGACGGGCAATCACCATAGTCGACAACTCGACAGCGGTTGAAAACATTCGACGTATGGCCACGGGACTTGGCTTTACGGTATCTGAACAATCCCGTGATGACGGTATGTATCTTACAATAGAAAAAGGCGAATCCCCGAGTCCGCACGCCATACCTGATCGCCAAAACATATCCACCACTTCCGGAGGCCCCCTCATTATCATCTTTTCCAGGCCCTTCATGGGCGAGGGAGACGATGAACTTGGTGCCATACTCGTAAAAAGCTTTTTCCATACCATCGTTGAAACAGGACCAGCCCCAGGTGCCCTCCTCCTCTATAACAGCGGTGTTCTGCTCGCTGTTGAGGGCTCTGGTGTCGTTGATGATATACAATCACTCGAATCGATGGGCACCAAAATACTCGTATGCGGAACCTGTCTCGATTATTACAACCTCAAGGATAAATTAATCGCCGGCTCCGTGTCGAACATGTATGACATAAAGGAGTCGATGTATTCCGCGTCATTGATCATCAGGCCATGAACCCTGCAGCGCTTCATTATGTCGTTCTTTTTGAGTCTGTCAACCAGACCATGTGGGCTGAATCGCTGCTCAAAAAGGGCGATATCCCTCACAAGCTTATTCCCGTCCCCAGGCATATAAGTTCAGATTGCGGAGTATGCCTCCGCATCGATTTCGGCACTATCGAGACCGCCCGTAAAGTCCTCGCCGGCGTTGAAGGCCTTGTCGATATCGTTCCCCTTCAGATTGAATAGTGTTTCACACCTGGCAAATCGCCCTGAATAGTACCGCCGGATCAGAAAGCTGGATCGAATGGCCGGCCCCGGCCAGAAGCCGTTCCGCAACCAGCCGGGTGGCAATGACGTCACCCTGGCAATATCCGATAAGCTTCTCCCTTGCGCCCTGCTCCCCCTGGCGCCATCGGTAAAAAAGCTCTACCGCCTCCAGCCCGTCTATCCCGTCGATCTCAGGAGGCCGACGTATCCCCATGTTTCTTTCAATGGACTTGAGCCCCCCCCGGTGTCCCTGGTGCCATGCCATCCATCGGATATCGAGGTGAGCGCGGCATAAGGACGGAACGTGAAAGGTCTTTTCCAGGAAGGGGATATCAAAGGAATTTCCGTTAAAGGTGACGAGTAGATCCGCCTCCTCGGCGCAATCGAGAAAATCATCGAGATTTTCCCCGTAGACGAAAGAATGGAGGATTCCCCTGTGCATGGCCACGATGACTGATGCATGGCCGCGATGCCAGGAAAGACCGGTTGTCTCGACGTCTATGAAGGTCGCGCAATCAAAATAGTCGGCTAATATCCTCCATTGTTCAGACGTGGGAAATAATGTGGTAAAATAACCGATGTCGCGAGAGCCGGCAGCGGCAAGGCTTGTCCGGATATCATCGAGAAACGACGCGCGGCGGGTCCCGTTGAAGGGTATATCATCCTCCCGTGCGAGGCAATCGAGCCACGAATGAAGGCCCTTACCGTACAACGCCGCTTCGGTTTTTGGTCCGATACCTCGAATATGTCGGAAACAACCGCTTATCAATGGAGCCGTTCCCTCTTGTTGTGAAGTATCCTTGCGGCTCTTCCCAGCTTTCGCTTAAGGCGCTCACTTTCCAGGTCGGCCGGTGGCGCGGGGGCATGGAGGATCGGCGTTCTTGCCACGCGTATCTCCGGCATCCGTACGATCTTTTCGAGTATCGCGACGAGGAGGCTTCTTGTGCATTCGACGGCAGCGTTCGATTCCACGAGGAATTCTTCCAGCTCGGCGCTGTCAACGCCCGGCGGGAGTGGAGGGACGCACGAAGGGCATCCCTGATCGCATTCGCAGTTTTCCATCATCTCCATACAGAAGCGGAGCACACTTTCAATCGATTCGAATATCTTTTCGGCATATCCCACGCCGCCTTCTATGGTATCGTAGAGGTAGAGCGCACTCCGCCATGTGCCGGGTTCCGATTCATAGAGTGATATATCGGTATTGATGTCCTTTACGTCCGACATGCAGAAGAATGTCGCGGCGTGTCGCACGATATAGCTCAAACCGAAGTAGGCCGCACCGGTGAAGAGCTTGTTGCGTGATTCCATCATGGAAAGCCATTCCCCGGGGGCGACGATGCTGAATCCGGTGGTTTCGTATTCGAAGGCGGGAAGTGTGATGGGGCCGTAACCGATATTTTCAAGGCTGCGCTCCCGTATCTTCTTATATAACTTGGGCTGCCTGTTTACCCTTATGGGGCCGAATTCGATGCGCGCACCGTTGAAAAGATGGGTCTCTTCAGGCTCGATCAGGTCGACCCTACCCTCCCAGACAGCCTCGGTGTAGTAGTCAACGTCTATCGGTTCGACCCTGCACAATTTTTTCTCAAGATCGAGTTCCATCGACATGTATTTCCGTCCGAGATGTTGATAGATGGCATCTTTGTAGAGGGTTCCCCGGGCGCCGATCGGGTCGATTTCCCCGATCACTTCGGTCCCACAATAAATTTCCACGTTATAATCTGTCATCCCGCGAATATTGACACCACGGGCGGGATAGTCCTGGAGAGCGAAACGGTATGCGTCATGATAGGGCAGGATCGTCTTCTGTTCCTTTAAAACCCTGACCGCCTCCAGGTAGACTGCGGTTTCAAACCCCTCCTCGGTTTCCCTCAGGGGATGTTCCTGAGCCGCACAGGGGAGGTGCTGAAGAAGGATATAGGGATTGTCCGGGTTCAGAAGAGCCTGCTCAACGGGGGCGCTTGTTAAAAATTCATGGTGATGGACAAGAAACTGATCTATGGGGCCGTCTTTTGCGATAAAGACGATGGCCGGGGACTTCCCACCCCGTCCAACCCTTCCCGCCTGCTGCCAGAAGCTTGCAATGGTGCCGGGATGCCCGGAAAGAATGCAGAGATCAAGCCCTCCGATGTCGATCCCCAGTTCAAGGGCGTTGGTGGTGATGATTGCGAGAATCTTCCCGCTGGCAAGATCGCGCTCTATCGCGCGTCGCTCTCCCGGCAGGAGACCGCCCCTGTAAGGCTTTACCAGGTCTGCCAGTTCAGGGAAATCGTCGGTCACGGCGCGATAGAGGCGCTCAACCTCCTGCCGCGCCCGGCAGAAGCAAATGGTCCGTATCTTTCTTCGTACGGCTTCACGTATCAGGGGTATCGACACAGAGGCGGTCCCCTTCCTGTACCGCGCATATCCCTGGGTTGCCGCAAGTGGGGGGTTAATAAAAAAGAAATTTTTTTCCGGCTGTGGTGATGAATCGTAGTCTATGATCTCGAATTCGCGATGGAAGAGGAGCCGCGTGTGTTCACCCGGGTTTCGAACTGTCGCGGATGAGCAGACGTAGACCGGTCTGCTACCGTGGAGGGCGCATACGCGTTCGAGACGCCGAAAAACATTTGAAACATGGGAGCCGAAGGCGCCCCGGTAAATATGTACCTCGTCGACGACTATATACCTGAGTCGTGAAAGGAAATTGCGCCATGTTCGCGCGTGGTTCGGAAGGATGCCGCTGTGCAGCATATCGGGGTTGGTCACGATGAAATCCGCAGATCGCTGGATTCGCGCGCGCTCATCCCTTGGCGTATCACCGTCGAAGGTACCGAGCTTTCCGCTTTTATGTGAAGCGTTCATCATCCTCCCGAATGTGCTTTCCTGGTCACGCGAGAGAGCCTTTGTGGGATAGAGAAGGAGTACCGAGAATGGCTGCTGAGACCCGATATATTCGTTGAAAATTGGGAGAAAAAAGGATAGTGTTTTGCCGCTCGCGGTGCGCGAAACGATAAGTGTATCATGGTTCTCGCTGATCCTCTCGAAGGCATCCGACTGGTGCCTGTAAAGACCGCTGATTCCCTGTTCCCGCAGCATTTGTGTCAATCCACCGTCAAGTCCAGCTGGAAAATCTACGAATGAGCCCTCCCTTTTCGGCGATGCGAATCGCGCCCTTAATTCCCCGTTGAATTCCGATTCGATAAAGCCCATTATCCGGTCCATCTGCGGAGTCTCCTTACATTGTATCTACGAGGATGATTTCCCTTCCTTCACATCACGGGAGACATACTACGCGACATATTATTTAATGTCAACAAATGTTTGGCATACAGATGGCTATGTTTGATTTTTTTCAGATATCGGATCTATCGGGGGGCTCTAATAGGGGCAGGCCGGCACAGTCACTGCAAAGGGCATCTCATATCAATTGCCTTGCTCAGGTGTCCCGAAAAGGTGTTACGGTCGTCCGTTTATTCGAGACCTTTTTTACTCATAAAGATTGACTGGATCGATGTCCCATCGTACAAGGATCCGGTACATGTTTCATTCATCGTCGATTATTGAATTGAGGTCTATGCCCCACTCCCTGCTCATGAACTGAAGGATGCCGATCTCCCTGGGATCGATATCGGCGTCAGCCCGTGAAAAAGCCAGGGCCCGCTTCAGTATCAATCGCCTTATGTCATCGTTACCGACCTCACGAATGAGGCGCTCCAAGTCTTCTTTCGACCTGACCGATCTGTCCACTTCGTCGAACAACCCCTTGAAATCCTCGAAACCGGGCTCACTGGCAAGGTCGTCGATACCCTCCCTCTCCGATTCAGTGATGACGTCGTCGGTGCTGACGATGTATCTCATTACCGCGATAAGCACGATTTTTTCTTCCCTGGACAATGATCCGGCCATGACAGCCTCCTCTCTTGAAATTAATCACATCATACTTACACAATGGCCGTCCCTACAAGCATTTTTTACATCATTAACATCGCTTTCGTAGCGGATCGATTGATCAACCGGATAAATCTTGACTTTTTCATCATCCTCTGCAAGGATCATCTATTGCTATCACTCTTTCATCTTCAAGAATAACAGTAATGATAACAACTATTATCACATACACCCTCGCCGCAGTCGGCATCATCCTCCTTTATGAAACGGTGCGTTTCATCATCAAGAACAAGATAATCCGCCGCCTCAACCGATCGGTGAGGGCGAATATCAAACAGTACGACATCAAGCTCGACAAGTACAAGTTTATGAACAAGTTTATCGTGAAACAGGAACTCATGAACGACGACGACATTCATCACGCAATTCTTCATCACGCCAGGGAAAACGGTCTTGATATTCAGGATGTCGACGAGCTCGTTGACCAGTATATCGAGGAGATCGTTCCATTCTTCAATCTCCTGTCATATTACAAGATCGGCTACTGGATATCCAATTTTTTTCTCAACACCCTCTACGAGGTGGTGATCGACAGTGAAAATGCCCTCAAGCTCGGAAAGATCCCCAGGGACGCGGCCGTTGTATTCGTGATGAACCACAGGAGCAACGTCGATTACGTGCTGGTGGCCTACATGCTTGCGAGAAACATCTCGATAAGCTACGCGGTGGGAGAATGGGCCCGCGTCTGGCCCCTCGAATACATCTTCAAGTCCTTCGGCGCCTACTTTCTGAGGCGGCGATACAGGGAAGAGCTTTACCATCTCGTGCTTGAGAAATACATCCAGATGATAAGCCGCCACGGGGTGACGCAGGGCATCTTCATCGAGGGGGGGCTCACAAGGGACGGCCGATTCAGGGACTCGAAGATCGGCCTCCTCGATTACATCGTAAAGATAAAAAACAATCCGGAATTCACCCAGGACATAGTTTTCGTGCCCGTGGGCATCAACTACGACTGGGTGCTTGAGGACCGGGTGCTTATCAGGGAATGGAAGGAAAAGAAGGAAAAGACGGGATTCCGCGAGAATATCACGTCGCTGGCGCGCATTGTGCTGAAGGCCCCTCTCACCATCATACTCAATTTTTTCCGCTATATTACGGGAAGGCTCAAGCGGCACGGCTATGCCAGCGTAAGCTTCGGAGACCCTGTCTCAGTTTCAGGCTTTCTGAATTCCCATAAAAATTTCTTCTCGCTCGACCGCCCCGACCGTCTCCGTATGGTCAAGGGTTTCGCCGACGATCTCCTTGAACGTATCGGAGAAGTGGTTCCCGTCACTCCCGTCTGTCTCGCCGCATACGCCATGCTGTCAATCGGCCGCGACTCATTCGAGCGCAACGAACTCGTCCAGGAGATCATCGAGATCATGCGCGTGCTGAAACAACGGGAGAGACGCATCGTCATCGGCAGGGCTTTCGAAAGCTATTCCCGGACAATGGAGAGCCTTGAAGTGGAGCGGAAGGACAGGAAAAAGGAGCTGGTCTCTTTCGAGGAGGATTTCCTCGGGGTTAACGAATCACGCAACGTGTCACGAATCGCCCTCGATATCCTGACACGACGCGGGATCGTCAAAACGAAAAAAAGCACGATCCATATCAATAAAAAACGTGTGGCCTATCTTGAATACTACTCCAATCTTCTTCATTTTGAAAAATAACGGGAGGGGGATCCCGCCTTCATCATGTGGAAAAGAAAATTCGCCATAAGCGTCGTCGTTATCGCGATAATTGCCTCGACCGTGATCGTTATCCGTCACCACGCACTTCATCGCCAGGATAGTAAGTATGAGAAAGGAAGATCGACAATGATCCATATAAAATCCGGCAGCGAATGCGTCATCCTGGTCCATGGCCTGCTGAGCGGGCCGGCCGCGATGTCAAAAATAGGCACAGCCCTCGTGAAAAACGGTTATCGAGTAATAAACTTCGGCTACGACAGCAGGACCCAGTCGATAGACGTCGTATCAGTAAAGCTCGGACGCGTTATCAGGGATGATGTCCCGCCTGAATGCCATACCATCCACTTCGTCACCCACAGTCTGGGGACACTGGTGGTACGGCATTACCTTGCCGAGAACAGGGTCGAGAGGCTGGGGCGATTCGTAATGATCGCTCCCCCCAACCAGGGATCGGTATGGGGCCGCACTCTCGTCAAAAACATCCCCGCCTTCAAATACCTTCTCGGGGTATCCATCGAAGAGCTGCAGTACTCCCATAAATACCGCCCCCCCTCGCCCCCGCCATGCGAGTTCGGCGTGATTTCCGGAGGAACCGGCAACGATCGCGGTCTCAATCCCCTGATCCCCGGCGACAATGACGCGACGGTAGCGGTATCGGAAACCCTTCTTGATGGCATGAAGGACCACGTGGTAATCCATGGCCAGCATACCATGCTTCTCTATACAAAACGTGTAATCGACAACGTGATATCCTTCCTCGGAACCGGAAAGTTCATATACTAGCAAGTAGCGGATCCACGATCGTTGCACGCGTGAGGCGCCATGATTGAAATACTCTTTTTACTGGGATTTTCATTGCACAATGCCGAAGAAGCGCTCTGGCTTCCCGCATGGTCCGGACACCCTGAAATATTTCATACGGGAACCTCTAAAAATCAAATTGAGACCTTCCCTTCTGGGCGTAAAAGGGGAAAAATATCAGAATTTTTAAACGTACAATTCCGGAAAATTCTCATTTTAAGGGGTGCCCATAAAAAAGTATCCGAGAATGAATTCCGTTTCGCAGTGATTATCATAACCGCCCTCGGATATCTGCTCACATTCCAATATTTTGTCTTTTCATCATTCGAAATATCACGATATATTCATTCCGGATTTATCATGATGATGGTTTGCAATGCCCTGTTCCCTCATCTGTTGTCCACCATAATCCTCAGAAGGTACGCACCCGGCACACTGACCGGCATATTGTTGATCGTGCCGATGGGCGTGTATATTCTGATCCGGCGAATCGGCACAACCGATGAATTGATTCACACTATCCTGTCCTTCATCTGCGTTACGATAATCGTCTTAACGGCGATACCTTTTCTATTCAAAATCGGCGGGAAGATATCTGATGGATCGCCCGGAAGCGCCGATTGACGCACCGCTGACCGGCGTGATGGGAAGACATTACGGATGGGGAACGATATGAAAATGAAATTCGACATGATAGGCCTGTTCGTAAAGGACCTTCATGTGATGGTTGATTTCTACAAAAATGTTATCGGCATGGAGATCGACTGGGACGGCGCCGGCCCCTATGCGGAGTTCAGGCATGATGGAATCCGTTTCGCGATGTTCGAGAGGGCGCAGCTCCCCTCCCTCCTCGGGCAGGAGCCTTCCTACCCGGAGGGCATCAACGGGACTTTCGAGCTTGCCGTCAACGTGGGGAAACCGGACCTTGTGGATAGCACATTCAGCAGGATGGTGGAATGCGGCGCACGTCCGATTTATGAGCCGAGAAACGAACCGTGGAAGATGCGCTCGTCGATGATAGCCGATCCGGAAGGCAACCTCATCGAAATAGGCTCCGACTTCTGGGAATGAACCCGACACCCGAACGTGCCCGCATCATGGTGGTGTCTGGTGATAACGGTCCCCCGTAGCGTCGGGTCCCCCGCAACGTCGGGTGATGGCGATCCCCCATAGCGTCGGGTAATAATGGTTCCCCGTAGCGTCGGGTTTAAACCCGACGCTACGGGTCATACACCCCGCCCCGGGACAGTGCCATGCGGAGGAGCCGGCCATCAGGAGAAAGGATTGATTATTGTCAATGAACCATCAATGACCTGGCCATGCTGGAAATCTTCCGAATAGAGGATTGCGCAGCCATTCTCACGGGCTGTGGCAATGATAAGACTATCATAATAAGAATAGCCGTATCGTTTGCCGATACTTAACGAGGAAAATATAGTTGCCAGGTTCTGCGGAACAATAACGAAACTATCGGAGAGCTCTTTTATCGCGGAGTCAATAACATCATATTCGAACTTGAATTTCTTGCGGAGCGTGTTTGAAAATTCATTCACTACCTGCAGGCTGATGATACCGTCATGCGAATCTATTAATTCCTGGCTGCGGCGTTGTTTTCCGCTTCATCCACAGAATAGAGATATAGCAGTATATTGGTATCAAAAAAAACGTTATCGCTCATTGGCGACTTCCCGATCGAACTTGAATCCGGAGGTCTTAATCTTTATCGCATTGAATTTTTTACTTTTTTTCTCCTGTTGTGCCGCAGGGCTTTCGATGAGGATTATCATTTCCACTTCCTAGCCTTTCTTGAAAGGAACACCGGTAATGTTAATGACGCCGTCATTCTTAACAACTGTTTTGTATTTTAGTGCTTCCATGGTTATCACCTTAATAGAGAAGCTAATGGTCTGCCCTGTTTTTTTCAATACATTTTTAATATTATATTTCTTACTCTGAAATTATATAGCTTATTTCATCGATGGGCCAGACCTGTACCCCACCGATAGTTATCGGTTGCTTTTTCGTCGAAGGCCGCGCAGGAGGCGCGGCATCGCGAAAACAGCGCACGGACGCGCGCTCACTAACGACAGACGTCTAGCAAACTGATGTATTGCTTAACCAAAACCGCGTGAAGACGCTCGCAAGGATTCGAAAAACGCACCATAGTAACCTGGGTATTAATCCCCAGTCTCACCAGCATCAACCATAAGCCTGTCGCGGGAGTCGTATGATGGCGGTCCCCGTAGCGTCGGGTTTAAACCCGACGCTACGGGGAATTCTGCTGTTGAAATCCCCCCTATCACTTGCTTGACTCGCTCCGGGTCATGCCTCGACCCAGTGGTTCGGCTCCGCTTGCCCGTCAGGTTCCCGTTGGGGGAATAGGCGTAGCCCAGGTCGAACTTCTTCGTGATGCTCCCCTCTCCCTCCATAATAGTGTCATGAAACCCCCCATCGGGGCCGATATGGTAAGTAATTACCCTTGACGAGGTCAGATATGCGTCCCACACTAAGATCCAGTATGAACATAATGAACTATTCGGAGATGGTATGCTCGGCCGTCCGCCTCGGCGTCTGTCTTGACGAACTTCTTTGCGAAACCAGGAAGTACCATGGCAGGGAGTTCGGTAATCGCGTGGAGAAGGTGGTCAAAACCATACTTCATTTCGACTGACCAGGGCCGTCAGCGACGTCTACGGCCCGCACCGTTATATCATCCCAGCAACCCCTTACTATTCTTCCATCCCGGTAATAATAGACCCCGTGCCCGAACATCCGGTTGTCCCTCCATCCTCCCACATATCTGTCGCCGTTCGCCCAGGTATATGATCCATTTCCGGTACGCTTCCCCCTCTCCCACCCCCCCATGTACGATGATCCGTCCTCCCACCGTATTGCGCCATTCCCGTGCATTTTCCCCTCATGCCACTGACCGGAATAGACAGACCCGTTCAGGTAACGCATTATTCCCCTCCCGTGTGGAAGATATCCCCGGATGCGATCACCCCTGAACCACCCGGAAAAGCTCCCGTTGAACCGATATTCACCGAAACATGCGCCGTCGATCAGCTCGTTGTTTGAGAGCATTGTACCCAGGACGAGTCTGCCATGTGCATAGGTTACCCGTCTTCGCCTTCCGTCTGGATAGAAATGGAGTCCCTCACCATGGGGTACGCCCATAATGAAGGCTCCGTCATATTCAGCGCCGTCCGGCCAGAGTAGCCTTCCCTGGCCATGCCATGTCCCGTCCAGCAATCCGCCGGAATATCGCTTCCCGTCGGGATATATGATACAGATTACTCCAGGAGTAGCGAGAACCGGATCATTATAACGGGGCATCAGGTGGATGCTGAAGAGCACAATGAAGGCGATCAGATGAGCACGACGCATCTTTCCTCCAGGTGGGGAACTTTATAACCGGCAATTTTCAAAATGATTGGCGCTGAAAATCAGGATCGTTCTCTCTGAGTCCGATGTGGGGTCTCGAGTGCCTTACTTCTGTCTTCTTGCCGGTTCTGATAGTACTATCGGTAGTTTCAGGAAATTCTTATAGAAGCGAAATGGCAACTCCTGGGTGCAGTATTGCGTGAAGACTGCGCAGGGAACCGTCTCTCGTGCCGACCAGGGCCGCAGGGCAGTTCGGGTTGCCACCCGCGGATTTGACCGCGCGGTGAACCCGCGTAATGTAAGGGGTTGCTCCGATTACAAGCCGTTGTAGCCGGAGCAACCTTGATGGCGATTATTTTTTATCGTCCAACTTTGGAATGAATTTTTCAAGTTCTTTGGCGGAAACCTTCGGGCCCGTCACCTTTTCCATTCCCTTGAGATCGAATAATGAGAGGAAATTTTCCAGCATTTCCGTGTTCCTGTACTCCTTCTCATTATCATCCGCGATAAGGCGTATCTCGATCCGGTCGTTAACAAGGATCCAGATCCATTTGTTGTCATATATCTTTGCTGGATATTTTTCTATTGTGTCACCCGTGTTTTTGTAGCTTTCTATGACGGACTTGTCCTCCACATTATCGAATACCTGGAACCAGACCACGCGGGTTCCGCCTTTCTTCCTGACGCTCGCCTGTATCCAGTCGTGTAGTGTGACACCTTCATATTCGAGATCTTTGCCACCGGACTTTTTACATGAAATCGTCATTGCGGTCAGGGCAAAAATCGACGCGATCATAACCAGAAATATTTTTTTCATATACGCCTCTCCATGAGGTAATGTAATAGATTTAAATGTCATGATCGCCTGTTAGCCGGATAGTTGTAGAGGACTCCGGCCTCACAGCCCATCAAAAGTATTCCTGGTTGTGGTATAAGTATCATTCGCTTGAAGCGAGGACCAATCGTGGAAAAATCATATATCCCTTGTTATTTTTATCCTGTTCAACTCACTGATCTTGCCTACCAGAATTTCATCTGTTTTGGCCAGCCTCTGGGCAAGGGTATGCACCATTTTCGCGGCAAATACTGGATTTCTCACGAGGAACTCCCTTAATTGATCCACGTTGTCGATGAAGGCCAGTTTTACGCCACCCACTGCCGTGGCCGTTGCGCTCCTTGGGTTTTTTGTAAAGAGCGAAATCTCTCCGAAAAAGTCTCCCTTCTTCAGACTGGCAACGGTGACTCTTTCAATCTTATCTGAAAGGGATATTTGAACCTCCCCGTCCAGAATAATGAACATCCTCGTTTCCCTGCTCCCTGCCTCAATAATCTTCTCGCCATTCTGATAATATACGATACTCTTACCCATGTATCTCCCCCATGATAGTGGCTCACCCAGTCGTATGTCTGCCTGCTCACACGTCTATGCTATAATATCGTTAGATTCTACAAAAACATGAACCAGATATTGAGCATGCGTGGATTACAGGTTTTTGAGTACTAGTAGGGACTCTTTTTTTTGCATTTTTTAGTTTCCAGGCACTTCTCGCATCGATCATTTCCACACCACTGGCAGATGGAACAGTCTTCACAATCGTGCTTCTTGTTTTCCCGGTCACCTTTTTCTGGGGCGTACACCTTGCCTTCGAATCCCGGTAGTCGAATAAATGGCATCAAATTCCTTCAGTCACTGTAATAGTTCATCTACTACAATACTGAAAATATGCCCCTTTTTCAACATTCCTGATGTCTAAAATATGTTTTCATGCACTATTTACGGATGAATCGTACCAGGAACCTATTCCGGAAAAGGCACCCTCGCTCGCAATGTATTTTTATGATTGACGCACTGAGTGCGGATACCGTTCAATTCATTCTGTCATGTTGTATCGTATCACCTGTTTGAGAGATGTCCGGAAGTCGCAATCGTGTTATTTAGAACAGCAGCTGCCGTAGTATCGGTAATGATCGTCATGGCCGATCCTTGCGTTGCGATGTGCATCAGCGGAGATTGCCGAAACGGAACCGGTACGTACCGATATAGTAACGGCAATAGTTATTCCGGCACCTTTAAATCAAAGGCTCCTCACGGAAAAGGAACATTCCGTTTCTCAAACGGGGATGTCTATACCGGATCATTCCATGAGGGACTCATCCAAGGATCAGGGACATACCGCTTCTCGTCGGGCGCCGTATTCAGCGGAAGATTTCACCAGGGATCCATGACCTATGGAACCTTAACCTTCAAAAATGGAGAGAAATATATCGGATGGTTCTATAACGACAAAAAACACGGGAAGGGAATTTACTATTACAAAGACGGTCACATTTTCCAGGGCACCTGGGAAAAGGACCTCAAACATGGTCCCGGCACCCTCTCTTTCGGGAGCAGGGCCATTATAACAGGAACATGGAAAAGGGGGAGGCTCGCGAGATGAGATGAAATGATCGCGGCAAGTTCCCGTTGCGTATATCCGGGCACCGCGATGGCACATCCGATACAGGGCTGGTAAAGACATGAGACTGGGAATAAAAACAATTACATCGGCGGCTATCATGATTGCCGCCGCACTGTCCCTGATCACGGTGTTGATAACCTTCATGCATTACCGTCAGGCAGTAGCCCGCGACCTTTCGAATTACCTCGAAACGGTGAATGAAATTGAACGGGGCTTCCTTGAAAAGATTCCCGCATACCATGATTTTTCAACACCCCAGGGTGAACAAAAATTGCGGGTACATCTCCTGCCAGCTCATCTGGAAGTAGCCCGTGCTTCAGGAATCGCCCCCCTTGACCATGGTGATGAAATTCAACCTCTTCTCGACAGCGGGGCTCTATCCAGGGTGCCCTCAGGGTCTGAGAGACCTTACTATTTCTACAATGTACGGGAACCCAACCGGGTTCTGACGCCGAACGCCCTCTGCGGGCTTGTGATGATCGCCGGGAGATTTCAAAATGCAATACGCCTTAAAAAGGCCCTGCCGGCTGTGAAAATAGCCCTCTCGTCCCTCACCCGCCCTTCGGGCTACCAGAAACGTCTTCGTGAAAGAAACATGAACGCTACCACCGTGTCATCACACAGTTACGGGATCAGCTTTGATATATTTTTCGATGACTATTACGTTGTCCTCCCCCCCCCGCCCTGTTCAAATGGCATTTCCGAAGCAATCCTTCCGTCACTTCGCACAAAGCTCGGTTTCCTGCTCGGGGACGCCCTGAGGGAACAGTTCCATACCGTACTTGCCGAAACTCTGATGGAACTCCAGGACGAAGGTGTTCTCTATGCCATACTCGAAAGGCGCCAGCGGTGCTATCACGTGACGATACTCCCCGGCTTCGACTGCTCAGGGAAATAACGGGAACCCCGATTTTTCTATCTTCCGTTTTTCGCGTAGATCCTCGCGGTTGCTATACCGGCAAGAAAGCCGCAGAGATGGCTTTCCCATGATACAAAACCCGCCGCAGGAAAGATCCCCCATATCGCGCCGCCGTACAGGAAAAAAACCAGAAGCGATATGATGACGGTCCTTATGCTCCTGTTGAACACCCCCATTGCCAGGAGATATCCAAGTATGCCGTATATTACCCCGCTTGCACCGATATGGGCGTATCCTCCTCGTCCGATGACCCAGGTTCCGAGCCCACCGATGACAATGATGAATAGAACAATATAGATCGAGAGCTTTCGCTCGATCGTGAGGAAAATGGAACCGAGGAGAAGAAGACTAATGGAGTTGGCGATCAGATGGTCGATTCCCGCATGGATAAAGGGGGCGAAGAGAATTCCATAAAGTCCGTGAATACTCCGGGGCCAGATCCCGTATTCATGAATCGGGAAAAAATATCCCGCGAAAAGGATCGCCCAGAGAAGGGCCACCACGGCAAGGAGGGTCTTGAATGAATCCCACGCGTTTCTCACACCGCTTGCAATCATATGCACTTCTCCATTTTGCACCGGTGATGTCGCGTCAAGTTTACCGAGAGGCACATCCCTGGATTCATAATCTGCACGCCTGCAACGGCATGATTCACCCGGCACATTATTTTCCCACGTTCGATTGCCGCAGCTATTGTCATGCGGTTGCCGGCAGCATGTATTTCATATAAAATAATACCATGAAACCATACTGTCGTTATGATAATTATTTGATCGATAAATGATTCAGGGTCAAACACTATTTTTAAGAGAAATATCTTTCGAGAAAATTACAACCATGGTTTCCCTAAAAAACGACACTGCCCCTGAAATATCCTGAGTTCCGCATTAAATATTCTATAACACTTGACTTTTTTTTCCCATGGCGTCACGTTCTCATATGCTCAATTTTCATATTTACGGAATCACATTCAATCATCGGAACCCTTGTCATTTTGTTCCCGGTCAATGGTGAACCACACCGATGAGAGCGATCGACCGAAAAATAAAAGGAACGGTATGCACCAGTTACCACTTGACGGAAAACCCTTTACCCTTGCCAGCGACGGGGCCCTGGAACTCATTTTCATAGGGGTGGGCAGCGCGTTCACCCGACGGCAATTCCAGACGAATCTCCTCGCCATCAAGGCAAACGACCATCTCCTTGTGGATTGCGGCACAAGGTGTACGCAGGGGCTTCACGAACTGGGACTCAGCATTTCCGACATCCGAACAATTCTAATAACCCACTCACATGCCGATCATATCGGGGGACTCGAGGAAATGGCGCTTACAGGCAGGTACATTACGAAGAAAAAACCTGCGATGGTGATCAACGAGACATACCAGCACATCCTGTGGGATATGTCCCTTCGCGGCGGGTGCGGCTACAATGAGGAGGAGGCCCAGGTGATGCTCTCCCTTTCCGATTTCTTCGAACTGATATGTCCGGAACCCCTCCACGGGTATTCGCGTGAAACAATGCAAGCGAAGGTGGGCGCGATCGATCTGAAGATGATGCGAACGAAACACATTCCGGATTCCTCTTCCGACTGGCAGAGCTCCTTCTGGAGCTGCGGGGTCATTTTCGACAACCGTGTCCTTTTCACAAGCGATACCCGATACGACTCCGATCTTGTCTGCCAGTACGACGAGAGGTTCCAATTTGAAGCGATATTTCACGACTGCCAGTTTTTTACCGGCGGGGTGCATGCCGGCATCGAAGAGCTCGCCCTTCTCCCCATGGACATAAAAAAAAGAATGTACCTCACTCATTACGGAGACAACTGGGAGCAATTCGAGGATTCGGTTTCCGGTGATGGATTCGCGGGCCTTGCCCGTCAGAATACCCGTTATATATTCGACTGAATACCAACCCTGGAAACGAGCCCATGCCCTTAACCCTGAGCTTTTTCGAACGATTCGGAATCTTCCGGCTCAACCGGGGCCCGGGGCCCCTCGTAGACCTGCTGGGATCAATGTCCGTAAAGGCGGTTCTTGCCGCCCTCCGGCTTGGGATCTTCGAGGTTGTCGGTGACGAAAGGATGAATGTGAAAGAGATAGCCCGCGCGACGGGGACTGATCCCTCCGGACTTTCTCCGCTACTCGGTGTCCTCGATTGCCTGGGATACCTGAAGCTCAAAGGGGAAAAATACCGCAATTCAGCCATGACCAACAAATGGCTTCGCCGGGGCTCTTCACGCGACCTCACCGGGCTCTTTCACCACATCCACGATATGGCCGCCCGGTGGGAATATCTTCACGAATCGATCCGGGAAGGACGGCCCCCACGCCTCGGTTTCGAGTGGCTCAACGAAATGCCGGGCAGCTGGGATTCCTATCACGCAGGCCTGAAATGCGCCGCCACCCTTCTGAGCGATGATATTCTCAAACTTTCACGTGTGCCCACCTCCGCTCGAAGACTCCTTGACCTGGGCGGCGGCCACGGACATTATTCAATCGCCTTCTGCCGGCAGCATCCATCGCTTTCAGCCGTTGTATTCGATTGGCCTCCCGCGGAGTCAGCCGCAAAGCAGAATATTACCTCCTCCGGCCTTGCTAATCGAATCTCCTTTCATAAGGGTGATTTCATTGAGGACGATATCGGCTCCGGATACGATCTGATTCTCATGTTCAATGTGATCCGCATTTTTCGGAAAAAGGAACTTGAAACGCTTTTCAAAAAGGCCCATGGAGCCCTTGCCGGGGGAGGAAGACTGTTGATTATGGACCATCTCGGATATCTTCCGAGGAGCAGGTTCATGCGGATGAACGCCTACATTGTACTACTCGAAATTTTCAATTCAACCCTCGGTCACCGGCACCACGCGAAAGATATCATTTCCCTGCTGGAGTCAACCGGCTACCGTAAATCGGCAACTTCTGATATCAGGCGTTCTCCCGGCCTCACTCTTGTCACAGGGGTGAAAATACCGTGAAGATCAGGCTTATACTCGCCGCGTCGCTCAGCGACCCGCTCCGTAAGAACGACCCGTTCATGCCTCTTTCACTTCCCATACTGGCGGGATCCGCTCCGGGTCATGAGTATTCCTTCATCGACCTGCTATGGGAGGATGATCTCCGCTACGATGAACCGGTCGACCTGGTGGGAATAAGCGTTCGCTACACAGCTGAAACGCGCGCATACGAGATAGCGGACGAATTCCATCGTCGCGGCATTCCGGTTGTACTGGGAGGACCTCAACCATCCTCCGTGCCCTTCCGCGCTTCTGGCCATGCGGATGCCGTTGCGGTGGGTGAGGCCGAGGAGCTATGGCCAATAATCGTGGATGACGCCGCTAAGGGACGCCTGAAACAGTTTTATGTATGCTCACCCGGGTCCTTCGATCCCCGGGGCCATTCCCTTCATCATATACAATCCTATCCCGATCTTGCACGTTCGCCGGAACCGGTTCGCAATCTTTACGGAAGGAAATACGTCTTCGACACGGTTTTCGCCGTTCGTGGATGCCCCGTCAACTGTGACTTCTGCTCCGTTACTGAAATTTTCGGGCCCGGTTTCAGGAAAAGGCCCATTGAAAGGGTAGTCGCCGAGATAGACAGGTTTAAAAACTATTACTACCTCCTCGACGATTCCGTTTTCGGCAAGCCCGAAATATACGACTATTATCGCGAGCTATATGACGCCCTATCGGGCCTGAAGAAAAAACGCTTCTGGACGGGCCAGGCAAATCTCGACGCCGCCGCTAGTGAAGGGGGTCGCGAGGTTATAAGGGGTGCCGCACGAGCCGGCCTCATCTACGCGGCCGTCGGGATGGAATCAATCAATCCCCGGACCCTGGCCAGTTCAGGGGCAATCCGGAAAATGGGGGCCGGCCGTGGTTCCGACGTGATAGGGAGGATGAAGGACTCGATACGCTTCATCCAGGATCAGGGGATACTAGTGTCCGGATGGTTCGTAATCGGTTATGAGGACGACGATATCGGCACCTACGAACGCACACTGGATTTCTGCAGGGAAACGAATGTAATTCCTGTTGTCTTCCCGGTCAAGGCCCTGCCTGGAACACGCCTCTATGAACGGATCCGTCGCGAAGGCCTCCTCGACGATACGAAGATGATAAATTTTCGACACCCTACTATCAGGGACGAGGCAATATTCGGAGCCCTCGCGCACATCGGCAACAGAGGCTATTCCGTCCCGGAAATACTCAGACGGACATTGTTCTATATTCCCCGATTCCGGAATGACCGGATCCACAAGACGATTTTCGCCATGGTGCTTCAATCAAAGCTACGGGGGGCCATCGACGTCTCGAAGGATGAATTTTACGTTGAGCCGTCCCTGTAAATTCCTGTCGGCCATTCCCCCAATTGACTATTTCGTCCTGTTTGCTTCGATAAACTCAGCAATAGTGCTAATCGAGCGGAGAATGAACCTTGACTGGTTCCGGTCGTCTATGCGTACGCCATATTTTTCCTGCAGTGACATCACAATTTCAAGGGCGTCTATCGAATCGAGACCCAGGATGTTACCCTCCCCAAACAGTGGCGTATCGTCGTCGATATCTTCCGGGGCTACGTCATCGATGCTGAGGGTCTCCATGATCAGGAGCTTCAATTCCAGTTTTAGATCCGTACTCACCTTCAATCACCTCTTTCTCGCTTTTTTTTCCGATTGAGCCATTTTCAAAAGGTCGTTGAAAAACGCCTCTTCCTCGTCCGCACGCGCCATTATCATCGCACCCAGCTCCGCAAGGCGCTCCGGTCCGAGATCCCGGCGTTTTCCTATCCTCGCCGCGAAGAGAGATATCTCACGCCATCGGTCCCCTATCTCCATGATTCTCCCCGACATGCCGAGCAGTCCCGGATTGTCCAGCAGCTCCGATGCTTCGCGGAGGAATGTGGCGTACATAAATCTGAATCCCGCCCCCCCCGTGCCCTGGTCTTCCAGGAACACATGTATTTTCATGATCTCGTGAGACAGGTGTTCGACATCCCTTGCCAGGGCGGGCCAACCGGCCAGCTTTTTCGCGAAAAGCCTTATCCCCTTTACTCCGAGGAATGGCATTGGCAGCCTCACCATCAGAAACGCTGCGCTTTTAATTCCCTTCCAGATCGCACGATGGTAGTCGATCGATTCAGGGATCCGCACCGGATAGAACAGAAAGCCCCGGGGCGAGAAACTCCCACCCGCGAAACGGGCTTCCATAAGGGAGTCACGGTCGAGCTGAGCCAGTGTCGGAGAGTAACAGTCGCTGACCGTGTAGAAGTCTCCCGTCCTGTCGACCACCATAATGAAGTGTACGTTGATATGGACGCGTACGTGGTTGGGAAGATAATTCATGTAGAAAAAATCGGTCTGACAGGCGGTTGGTATGCCGTTGGCCAGTAGAGTGTTGAGCTCGCGCTCACCCTTCCCGGGATCCCGGAAGCGTTGTTCATGAAATTTCACGCCGGTTCTCCTTGCGAAGTTCGCGCGAATCCTTCCCGGTCGGTTCCGAACAACGAACGTAGGGAATGGAAATTTTTTCGATTCGAAATATCCGAAAAAGATTCCCCCGGATATGCCGAAAACCATTGGCTCAGAAATCTCGAGTCCCGCGTGGTTTAAAAGGGCCGCAACTGTCCCGGACTCGCAATGAGCAGCCATCCTGTGAGAAAAAGAGTCGCTTTTCATCGTTTTCCCACCTTGACATGAAGGATCGTAAAATAGGGGTTTCCCGTCCGTTCCTCACGGAACTTCATGTTTTTCGCGTCCGTAGCCATTACCTGGAGCAGGGCCGACAGGGGAACGTTGAAGACCCCTGCGTACCGTTTAAGCTGATCCAGTGTCACTGACCCGAAATGTTCCGGCTTTAAATGCTTTCTCACCTTTCGTACCGGTATCCGTACCCGTCCGGCCAGTTCCAACGGCGTCAGCTCCTCCAGCGTCATGTAGTGGGCGATCGGCGTTATCTCACCCGCCCGTATTCTTTCCATCGAGTGTTTCTCGAGATTTGATCTTTTAAGCCAGAAATCGTCCACATAGTTCTTCGTGATAAATGACCCGGTCTGAAGGGGCCCGTACGAGCCGTCCCTCTTTTCCACGTAGAGGACAAGCTGGTGCTCCTTGTAATCGACCTTCGCCTGTTTCTCCTTCATCCCCATATCCTCCGTTTATAATCTGAATCTATGACGCGCGCCGAGCGGGACATGATAATACTTGAAGGGCTGTTGAAGCGCACGACTCGCGAGTCTATCGCCATCGGTGAAAAAGTCCCTGACGAACTCGGCGAGGTTTACGGAGACGCCGATGAAAAGGTTCCGCTCCCTGTTCTTTCTGTTCACCATCATCTGGGCTTCTCCCCAGCGGTAGTCGTACCGGGTGAAACCGGTCGTGTAGTAACCGATATCGAACTGAATGTAACGCATGAAATCTGGAATAGCAATCCCCACATTCCTGAACCCGGCAAGTTTGATGTTTGCCATGAATTTCCAGCCGCTGTAATCGTCGAGAAGAAGGTGGAGCCGCTGCGGATACTTCCTGAAATATCTCGTGGGCAGATACTCCGCGCTCAGGCTCACGAAACCGTCAACCGCGGGGAAACGCTCGAGTAAGGCCGCGGCGCCTATACCGATAAGCCCCATCGAGAGATCAGCGAAGCTGAAACCGTTCTGGTTTCTGCAGAACCCGTCCCCTATTTCGATTCCGAGGGCCAGGGCGCCGGTAATCCCCGCGGAGTAGGCCCACTTCATCGCCCCGCCGCTTTCGGTATAATCATAGACGTTGTATAATACGCGCATGATGAGATAATGGGCGAAAAGATGCGCCATTTTATCCGCGCCGCCCGTATAGGTGCCCTGCCCGAAGATACCCTCGTTGCCAAGCCTGAAAGACCTCGTCTTTCCCCAGTCCCAGGCGAGGAAGGCTATCGAGAAGGTGTTGACCGGGACCGCGACAAGCACGGAATAGCGGATCGATTTCTTCATAACCTCTTCCCGCGAACGACGCTCCGCATTGTCATCATCGGCGCGTTTCAGGCTTTCGGAAGGAAGCTCGACTTCAACTCTTTCCACCGTTGCTTCGGCCCCATCGGCATTGTAGGGAACCGGATCGGTCTCATCCGGGGCGGGGGCCGCAATTGCGATCATGGTCATGGCCGCTGATAGCATGAGCTGAAGGATGGTTAATTTGATAACGCTACTACTCATCGCTATTTTTCGCTGCTGTCAAATAGTACGTCCAGAAAAGTTTCAGTTCCCTGTAACGTTGAATGGCGCATTGATGGTATAGTTTTTCAAGAGCCCCGCTTCGCCTCTGAGGGCTTCTTTCCTGTCGAGCACAATGATAGTAGCCCCCACGAATTCAAATACGACAAACCGATCGGGGGTTTCATCGAGCAGTTTCTTGAGATGGGGTATGTCCCTCACCGGCGTACCGTTTACGCGTGTGAGTGGAAGATTATTATGCTGCTGGTAGCCCCTGTTGATCGAGTCAGGCAAAACACGGCTCAGAATAACCGTTTTTCCCCCCGCCTTTTCGGCAGAGTGGGACTTCACGTTGTCGTAATAATAAAGCAGACGCTTGTCCGCACGCTGTTTCCATTCATCTCCGAAAGCCTCTAGATAGCCAATGGTGAGTTCCTGGAACACCAGTCCGCCGAAAATCACATAGAGCGGGGATGGCCCGTACGAGAGGAGGGGAATATGACAGCAACGGAGAGGTACCGGCCTGAGTTTAAAGCCGACCTGCATTCTCTTCCCGCCGCGCAGGATCTTCATGGATACCGATTCCCCCACGAACCTGTTCATCTGTATGAGGCCGATGTAATTGAGCTTTCCGTAGGGGGAATCGTACATTCCGTTGTCGTCCAGAATGGTGCCATCGACTGAGAGTACTATGTCGTTGGCCTTCAGAACGTCGCTTCCGCTTGACCCGGCCGGCACTTCAGTGATCAGCACCCCCCCTTCTCCATCGGTCATGCCGTAATAGTCCCTGAGATTCTTGTTGCTCTGGATATCAGCGCTATCGATCCAGAAAAACGGGACCCCTTCGTAGTTCCCGTCATCCGAGTCACGAAGCATTCTGCGCAGAACCTCGACAGATATGACATAGAGCGTCTTGGTTTCGCTGTTGAGACCGGTCGAAATTCCCGCGAGATTGCCGTCTACAAAAACGGGCACCCCGTTCCCCCCGTCGTTCATACTTGTCGAAAACTCGTGCATCAGGATGCCGCAGTTTGGCTCGAAAAACCGTAAGGATGAATTCGCGAGTTCCGCGGTGTATTCCTTTATGCTGCTCAACGAGTCCCAGGCGTAGACCCTGGCGGATCGGCCTATCATCCGGTCGGCCGTGGACAGATTCGCCGGTTTGAGCCCGACGAAAAAACCCTCGTCCCTGACCGATAGTATGGCAAGGCCCGTATGGTAATCGTTGATCACCGCGTGGGCGGTATATTTCCTGCTCTCGCCTTTTTTAAGGACCTCCAGGAGTACGTGGTCCGCTATCGCATAGGAAGATGTCACAATGCGGTTGCCCTCGATCACGCAACCCGCAGCCTTCGTGCGGCCGATCTGGCCCTTCTGCCAGGGGGAAGCGTAATCGTGCTTCTGTGAGGTAACGATGATATCAACTACCATCCGGTCAGGCGCCGGGACGCTGGCTTTAATTGGAAGCGCCGTCACGCAGATGAAAATTGATAGGAGTACAAATTTTGCCATCATGATCTTCATTCCCTTTCAATCGACCCGTATCATGGACGGAATGCCGTACGTTTTCTGTATCCGTTGGTCCGCCGCTTTCATTTCAGACGCCCTGAGCACGAGGGGGAACCTCGTGCCGTCGATCCGGATCACATGAAAGCCATCGATCGGCCTGCCGAATGCCTTGACGACGTCCTTAAGGCTCCGTATCGGGAGATGGTTAATGCTGTCAACAACCCTGTCGCGGATATCGGCAAGGTAGGTATTCGCCTCGTCAGGAATGACCTTGTTCATCACCACGAACTCTTCACGCTCGGGATGTATGACATCGCTCAGGTAGTATGAATAGTAATAGAGGAGCCTGCGATCCGCGGTATACCACCACTTATTCCATGTCTTGAGATATTCCTTCGAAAGAGGCTGAAATATCATTCCCCCGTATATACAATATCTCGGGAGTTTTTCATATTCATTGAACCATGAAATTCGATAGGGGTGTTCCGCCAGTTTATACTTGGCGGAAAGGACCTTTCCTCCCCTCAGCACCTTGAGGGTAATGGAATCGCCGATCTGTTTTATATCGACGAGGTGCGAATAATAAATCCTGCCGTCCAAAAATCCTATCGTGCCGTCATTGGCGATCGGGACTGAATCGATACTCATTATCACATCGCCTTTTCTCAGAGCCTTCTCAGCGCCCCCTCCAGGAATGATGAGTGAGACCAGAACGCCTCCCTGGTCGTCCTTCATCCCCAGGAAACGCCGGTAACTTATATTCTCAAGTGTGTCGGTAACCGCGCCGAGTGTAGGGAATCCGTCGTAACTCCCGTCGGTAACATCTTCGAGAAAGTGCCGGATGATCGGTACGGGTATCATATAACCGATGTTTTCTGACTTTGCGCTTGCCTGGAAGGCGACCCCGACAATCCTGCCGTCCTGCATGACTGGCCCGCCGCTGTTACCCGGGTTGATGGCGGCGTCTGTCTGTATAAAGAGAAAAGAAACATTCCCCATGTGGGCGTATTCCCCGATATCGATACGGGAGGTAACTCCCTCGGTGATGGATATCCGGGTGCCCCCCCGGGGATAGCCGTAGGTGGTGACTTTAGACCGCAGGGCTGGAATATCACCGAACTCAAGCTCCACGGTATCACGGTAAAAACCGGGATCAATGGCTGAAATGATGGCAAGGTCGCAGTCATGGCCGATGAATTTTATCTCGGCGTCGTAGGTCTCCGGATCGCTTTCCTTTCTCACCTGGATATAGGTCGCGTCTGACACGACGTGGGCATTGGTCAGGATCATCCCTCCCTTGATAATTGCGCCGGAACCGACAGACGTGACGGGGTCCTTCATTTTCCATGGGAGGTTGTAATCGGGACTGATCGATGTAGTGATGATTTTCACGGTGCCACGGCTGATATGGAGGGCGCTCTCACTCCCGTGAACGGGGATCATGAGTAGTGCCACCAGTGTGGCCACGACGGCGGGCCACCATTTCGTCATAACGAGAACCCGGCCGCTGGTGTTATTAAAGCTTTATCCGGCATGTCGGCACCTTTCCCTCTTGCCGTAATGTTTGAAGGACCTTCACCTGCAAGGCCCGCAAGTTCAACGACCTTACAGATATAAGCCCGTTTTTGTCAAAATGTTTTTCTCGAACGACACGGGCAGGGAGGTTCCTGGCACCATGCGGGTCAGACGGGCATCTCCCTGCCGAAACTCCGGTAGCGAAGACGCAGAAGAGTCCTGAACATCGGCTCATCGAGATCCCCTTCCTCGCGATGCTTCATTGCCTCCCGCATCATCCCGGGCGGGGGGCTTGTCTCGGTGACGGGAACGCAGTTCGGCCGAAGGCGGGCCTCCTTTCCAAGGAAATCGAGGAGGCCGTCCCTCCTCATGCCCCCTGACAGATAAAATCGCGGTTCTATGAGAGGGTCTTCCGGCGTCACGATGCCCTCCTCCACGGCGATCCCATGAAGCGCGGTTCCCGGATAAATTCGTAGCCCGCATGTCATGTGTACCATGTCCTTGCCGTCGATGCACGCATCGATGAAGTCAAAGGTCTCCCTCATCGTTTCCTCGGTTTCACCGGGCCCTCCGAACATGAAGAACCAGATGGTGGGTATGCAGGAATCCCTCACCATGCGGGCCGCTCGTTTCAGGTCTTCGAGAGTGAAGTTTTTGCGCATGGTTCTCAGCATGACGGATGACGCGGTGTCCGGGGTACAGTCGATTTGCGTGAAACCCGCAGCGATCATCGCGCTGAAGAGCTCCGGGCTCGCGTTGCAGGGATTGATTCCCATTGTCCTGAGTCGAAGACCGAGCCTTCTCCTGGAAAGCTCCCTGCAGATCGCCTCTGCGTGACCCGGCGGGTCGTTGAATGTGGAATCTACAAACTCGAAGGTGACATTCCCGAGCCTTTTCATGGCCCCTTCGATCTCGTCGGCTATCTCTTCCGGGGAACGGAGACGATACTGCCGCCCCTCGATGCACGCATAGGTGCAGTAGACGCAAAGATGGGCGCACCCTCGCTTTGTCTGTACCGGATATGCCCCACGCGTCAGGTAGGGATTGAAATCGAGCTTTTTATCGATTTCAGAAAATGGGAGACGTCCCAGGTCAAAATACCCTGTCGCCGGGGCATTCCCCGTCCTGCCGCCCGCATGTATTCCGGGCAGGGAAAGGACATCGCCACCCCCGTCAAGGCACCTGAGAAGACGTGGGAATATGCCCTCGCCTTCACCGCGCACGCCATAGTCGGCGCCATAAAGACTCATGTAGTGATCGGGAAAGATGCTGAAGGCGCTACCGCCCAGGATGACCGGAGCATCGGTTACCCCGCGGATGGGTACGACGAAGTCACGAGCTATCGGCTCCATGTAATTCGTCGGATGCAGAATATCCATGTTGTCGATGTTTCTGATCGACAGGGCTATATAGTCCGGGGCGAATTCCGACACCTCCCCCGCCAGTCCGTCCCCACCGCGGAAGGTCCCGTCGTATATACGGACTTCATACTCCTTTTCAATCGACGCGGCGAGAAGGCAGAGCCCGAGTGGGGGTACCGGATAGGGCCGCGTTTCCGTGTTGGTATTTACAAGAAACACTTTTTTCATTTTAATCGGACATTCCTCACAGAGCTCCTGAAGGTATAAAGGCGTCGAATCCGGTTCTGCGATGCCCTTCGTTTAAAACAGACCGTATCCTTTCCCTTCCCATCTCATCGGCCATGGCGATGGGTCCCCTGTCGACATCCATATATTCCCGAATGGCGTAGTCAATGTCGCTATCAGGGCAGATTCCTTTTTCCATAGCGCGAAATGCCGAATTGAGATACAGGGAAATGAGTCGAAGCGAAATGAAACGCTCCTCCCCTTCTCCGATGCATTCGTCCGCCCCGCTCTCCCGGACAGGGTAACTATAGAAACCCGCGCCGCTTTTCCGTCCCATCCGTCCCTTCATCGCCCTTTCATGGAGGGCGCAGAGGAGCGGTTCGTAAAAAACTGCGTCTTTTGTCCCTGCAACGTAATTTTGGATGGCCGCGAATGCGACATCTATTCCGACCCCGTCGAAAAACGAGAACACACCGGCCGGTATAATGTCTCTTTTCACTATTGCGTCGATGGTTCCCAGCGGGATGCCTTCATCATGATGGATTCGATATGCCGCGGCCTGGAGATCGAGAAGGACCCTGTTCAGCATGAACCCCTCACGCTCATGCATTTCTATATGTCGCCTTCCGATGAGAGCGAGGAAGGCGACAAGGGCCTCCCGAGCGTGTTCCCCGGTTTCATCTGTAAGGATAAGCTCGGTAATATTCCTGTAGTGTACGGGATAGAAAAAATGGAGTCCTGCAAAGCGATCCCGTTTTCTCAGCACTGAAGCCAGAGTAGAGGGACGGATGGATGATGTGTTGGTCGCGATCACCGCCGTGTCGGGAAGGACGTCCTCCAGTTCCATGAAGAGCCGCCTTTTCATCTCGACATCCTCGGTAATGGCCTCAATGACGATAGTGCATCCGCTCAGGTCATCCAGGGTGGTCGTGATCAGGATTCTTTCCATCAAAGATCGCCGCTCTTGCTCCTCAATGGCGCCGCTGCGGACGATTCGATCAATCTTTCTCGCAAAGCGTTTTTCCAGAGCCTCCCGGGCCTCTTCCCTTCTTACCGCCCACACCAGGGGGAAGTTGAGATCCGAGAGAAAATGGAAAATATCGGCGCCCATGAGGCCGCCGCCGATGACGCCTATCCGATAATGAGTCATGTACCCATGCCTTTCGACGGCAGTTTCGTGATCCGATAAAAATAATGCAATAAAAAAATCAGGACCTTGCAACCTTGTTGACAGTGTTCCCTTCCTGTTCCGATAATGCATGAAATGGATATGACCTCGATCGGAAATAACTGGCATGGAAGGAACCGGCTGTCGTGACGCACGAATATATATTGACCGTCCGCGGATACGAGCTCGATTCCTTCGGGCACGTCAATAATGCCGTCTATTTGAACTACATGGAACAGGCGCGATGGGAGATACTTCGGAACCACGGGCTCTATGATCGCTTTTTTGAAAAGGGCTTCATCCTTGCAGTCGTCGAGGCGACGATCCGCTACTCCCGCGAGGCCAGGGTTTACGACGAACTCTCCATCCGGACCGAACTATCGCGCGTACCGCCCTATCTGGCCTTCAGCCACCTTATCACACGCGTGGGAACCGGGGAGATCATCGCGCGTGGAAAAATCAAGACGATACTTCTTGACCGTGACCGGATCCCGCACGACATCCCCGACAATCTTATCCCTGAAGGCATGTGAATAAACCGATGGAACGATCAGGAGTCATGACATGGGAGGTGGAGGGCACGATCGGCATTTTGACCATTGATAACCCGCCCGGAAACCGCCTGCCGGATCCGGAGTTCGTTGAATACGACCGCCTGAGGGAGTGGACCGGCAACGAAACACTGAAAGGCATCATTGTGACCGGCAGGGGAAAGCATTTCTCAGCGGGCGCAGACATCGACAGGCTCCGTGATTCAGCACGAGACCCGTCCGGCCTCGCGGCGAGTCTGGACCGGGGCAAAAGGCTCCTCGACCACCTGGAGACGGTCGACGTACCTACCGTCGCGGCCCTTCGCGGTACCTGCTTCGGCGGGGGCCTGGAAATAGCCCTTGCCTGCCATATCCGCGTCTGCGGCAGCAACACCCTTTTCGCATTTCCAGAGGTGAACCTGGGTCTCCTCCCCGGCCTCGGCGGCTCGGTCCGTCTACCCGGGCGCATCGGACTTGGCCGCGCGATGGAGGTGATCCTCACGGGCGACATCGTCGACGCTGAGAGGGCGTGTAAGATAGGCCTTGCGGACCATCTTGCGCCCCCCGGGGATGTGCTGGTTCGATCCATGAAGCTGATGAAAAAAATGGTTGATTCTAAACCGCGGGATGTGATCAGATCGATCGTCAGGGCCCTGAATAATTCACAGAGAATGGACCCGGAGGAAGCGATGCGCGAGGAATCAAAGGCCTTCTGCGACCTTGCACGGGGCCTTCGGCCCGAAGGATAAACTGATCAGAGGAGTGGAGCCCGGCTTGACCGGTGCGCACCGGATGCAATTAATGAACAACCCTGAATGGATCATAGATGGCTCCATCGGTCATCTCGTTCTGAACGAGCCTCCGTCAAACAGGATGAACCGCTTTTTTTTTCTGAACTGAAGCGACTGACCGATCTCGTCATACCCCGCTCCGGAGTTGAGGGTATTGTCGTCCATGGCGCGGGAAGGCACTTTTCATCCGGCGCCGATCTGGAAGACCTTCTCATGACCCTCTCCACACGCGACCCCTCGGGAGAGGACGGTGCGGGATGCGGATATTCGCTCCTTGAGGGCAACCTTCGATCTTTTCGTTTCTTCGAAGGGTCCCGTGTGCCTGTGGTGGCAGCCATACGTGGGGTCTGTCTCGGTTCCGCACTGGAGCTGGCCCTCTTCTGCCACCTCCGAATATGCGCCCCCGGTTCGGTCCTGGGCCTGCCTGAATCGACCTTCGGGTTGATTCCCGGCTGCGGCGGCGTACAGAAGATGATCGCCATCGCAGGACGGGCCCGTGCCCTTGAGCTTATACTCTCCGGCGAAACCTTCAGCGGTGAGGATGCACACAGGTGGAAAATCGTTGATACCTTATGCGGGAAAAACGAAGTTGTCGAGGAAGCTATCAGGATAATAGGCCGGATCAACGATAGACGCCAGGCCATTCGACGGGATCGATAGCGAATCGCCTGATGTCATCCCGGAATGGCCATCACGGCAGGGAGAGCTACTGTATATGAGTACCAGCATACATGTTCGGGTCGCAGGGAGCGGGACGTATCTTCCGGGGGAACCGGTCCCCTTCGATGAAATCGACCGATACCTTGGTGAGATCACCATGGCCCCGAAGAAAGTCCTCCGTTGGATGGAAAGAATCAGGCCCCTCATGAAGGAAATGCTCGATATCGATCGCTACTACTATGCCATCGACCCTGAAACAAGACTTTTCATCGATGACAATGTCACCATGGCGGTAAAAGCCGCGGGGATCGCCCTTGCGGATGCGGGACTCGACGCGGGTGACGTGGAACTCATCGTCTATGGAAGCGCACATATGGACCAGATGCCCACCCCGTCGGTCCTCATACAGGAAGCCCTCGGCATCGAACGTTGCGCCGAGCTCTCGATTCACGCCAACTGCACCTCCGCATATAAGGCCCTCCTTCTCGCCTACGACCTCATACGAATCGGCAGATACCGGAAGGTCCTCGTGATTTCATCCGGTATATCCTCATCCGAGCTACGGGCCGAGTATTACAACCAGCCCCTTATCCGGAAGGAGGATGTATTTCTCCGCTGGTTTCTCTGTGACGGCGCGGGGGCTCTTGTCCTTACCGCGGAGGAAAAAAAGGAGGGGGGGCTCTTCATCGAATCCGCCTTCATGGAATCGGTGGGTGGAAAGAAGCCCTCCCCCATGTACAACAGGCGACCCGCCTACTGGATGAATCCCAGGGATGAATTCGAGGAGGGACGCCATCACATGGCACAGATGTTCCAGCAACTCCAGACCTATTTCAACGATCCCGACGGCACGGTATTCTACAAGGGGCTGAAGAGAATGATCGAGGAAAACCGGATCGATCTCAGAGGGCTTCGCTTTTTCCAGGTTAATCTGCCATCAAAGCACATATCGGAAATGGTGCAGGAGGAGTGCACGGCCCTTGGCATTCCACCGGAGACCCTCTACACAAAAATGTCCCGCATGGGCTACTCGGGACCGCCGATGGTATTCATTTGCCTCGATGCGATTCTCCGTGAGGAAACCCTTCAAGATGGCGATTTAATCCTTAGCTTTGTCACCGAGGTGAGCAAGTTCATGCAGGCAGGATACGCCATGCGTCACTACAGTTAGGATTTCCCGCTCATTCGCTTTTTCACGCCGGCTAAATCACGTCCAAACCCTCTTTGATGAGCCAGAGCCGTCCGACATGTTCGTAAAACTTCTCCAGGGGCATTGCCGGCCTTAACACGCAATTGAAGAAATTGTATTTCCCGAGGTCAAAATCGACGATATCCCCTTTCGACAGGCCATATAACTCGGATCCCGGCATCGGGGTAAGGATCGTGTAACCGGCGTAGACGACGCGGTGCGAGGAGGCATATTCCGTCATTGCATGAAAATCCTCAACGGTATAATCCGGGGGTATGACATAATTACCCCGCACCATGATTCCATTGGCATGGAATACGGATATCGCTTCCTCGATGAGGCGGGCCGGAGCCTCCTTTCGGTAGCGACGAAGATCCTCTTCCCTGAAAGACTCGAACCCGCAGATGACGACTTTCAGTCCTCCCCTCGCGAGCTTCTCTATAAGGGCGGGATATTTCACCGCCGTGTCGAAGCGTATGTCCATAATGAAGGTTTTCTCTATTCCCTCCTCGCGAATCCGGTCGAAGAGAGCACTGATGAAATGCTCGTCAACAATCGTATTCGCGTCGGCGAAACGGACCACCGGGTATTCGCCGGTCATCTTCAGTTCGGCAATGACGCTCTCCACTTCCCGCTGCAAGTAGCGTCCGTCGAACTGGGACCAGATCGAGCAGAAGGTGCATCGATATGGACAGCCGAGGGAGGTGAAGACATACGTGCTCGGGTCCGCTGCACCTCCAACCCGGTAGGTGCTTATCCATCTTCGAAGATGAGAGCGGTCCGGGAAAATGAAATCACTACCCGCCGCGTTCCACTTTTTCAATGGAGACCCGGTGAACATGGGTGCATCAGGGCCATGTATGAATATACCGGGGACCGTGCCGAGGTCGCGCTCCGCCTCCCGCGCTCTTACGAGGTCCATGAATATGCCGGCTGACTGACCGGGTATGATGACGTCAACTGATGGATCGGTGAAGTCCCCGGGACAGAGCGTGGCGTGGAGCCCTCCGGCTACGGTGAGAATCCTCGGGTCATGCTTTTTTACCGCCCTGAGAATTTCGATACCCGCGTTGAATTCGGAGGCGATGAAGGTTATCCCGACAATGTCCGGGTTGATTGCTTCCAGATTTCTGGTAATCATCAGGTCGTGACCGGCGGCCCGGGGGTCCAGGTCGTACTCACCTTTCATGTCCAGGACAGTGACATCGTGGTCGTGCGCCGCTGCGGCGATGGTGATGAGGCCCAGGGGGGGGCCGATCAACTTCTTGTGAATGAACCTCTTCGCCTCGGCCGGTGCGAATTCCAGGATGCCGTTATGCGGAGATCGCGGCGGATTGACGAGGAGTATTTTCATTCCTGGCTAGCAAAAAACAGCATTCGCCTGCGCGGAAACTCTGCGTGCGTCGATCAGTGAGGTTATGTTCTGGATGTGGTATGCGGAAACGCCGTCGCCAATGAACCTGAGCATCCTGCAGAGGCTCTTGCCCGGACCGCACTCTATGAATTGATTGACCCCGTGGCGGGTCATCGCATTCACCGTTGCGTGCCAGCTGATGGGTCGGTTTATATTGTTCACAAGGTCTCGTTTTGCCTCCGACGCGGTCACCACCAACCTGCCATCCAGTGTTGACACGATGGGGCACACGGGATCATACATATCGGCACATGATGCGAAATCGTCGAATTCACGGGCTGCCTCATTCATGAACCGGGAATGATAGGGTGAACCGAAGGGGAGAAACCGCGCGTAGAGTGCTCCCTCCATACGGGCGCGATGCAGGAGTTCAATGACGCTGTCGCGCAATCCCGAGACCAGGAAACTGTGCTCGCTGTTTTCATTGACGATCTCGCAATCGTTACGAGCGCGAATCAGCCCCCGAAGGTCAGCACGTCCGAGTCCGGATACCACGCAGGTCCCGAACTCCTGACCGGCGGCGGCGGCGCCTATTGCGCGATAGGCACGGTCGATCATCTCCAGACCCAGCTCGAAGCTGATTGATTCCACATGATGAAGAGCCGCATAAATGCCCATGCTGTAACCCGCTGCATAATCGGTGTGGATGCCATTCCTCTTTAAGATTCGTGAAAGGACCGCACTGTAAATGAAGACTGCATACTGAGACTGCAACTCGCTCTCAAAATAACCGTCCCGGCATGAGGCGAATAATCTTCTGTCCAGTTCCACTGCTGATTCGGCCCGATCGAGGAATTCACCCAGGTCCCCTGAAAGTCCGTGCAGTATCTCCTGCTCGTTACCAAGATAGGCGCATCCAAATGCGGGAAACATCGCGGAGATTTTCTTCATCGTGGATATCATCACAGTTCCGCGTGCCTACGCCAGGTCCGATATTCCGTTTTCATGCTCTATGATCAGCATCGTCATTTCGATTATCGCCCCGATCGTCTCCGCCGGGTGCCTGACGACATATTTTCCTACCGTCTTGAGCTCGATGCCGAGTTTATATTTTTTTTTGAATATTTCCAGAAGTTCAAGAAACATGAGGGAGTCCCCTTCAAGGTCCTTGATTACATTGGTGTCGTCATTGAGCTCTCCCGCAGGGACCTCGCATTCCTCGGAAAAAAACTCGTAGACGATCCTCCGCACTTCTTCCTTTGTTCCTTTCTCAATTATTCCCATTCTGCACTCCCGACGAATTCTCGGCAACGCCCCCTTTATCCTGGGGAATAACGCTACCCGTATTTTCTCAACACCATCGTGGCGTTATGTCCACCAAAAGCGAAAGAGTTCGATATTGCAACATTTATTTTGTGAGCCCGGTGCCTGTTAGGCACATAATCAAGGTCAAGCTCCGGATCTGGAAAATCGTAGTTGATGGTAGGTGTTACGACCCCTTCACGGATGCACATCGCGGTGATAGCCGCCTCTATCGAACCTGCCGCGGCAATCGTGTGACCCGTCATGGACTTTGAAGAAGAAACGGGAATACCCTGGGCCCCCTCACCGAAGACACGCTTTATCGCCATCGTTTCATAGAGGTCATTGAGGATCGTTGAGGTACCGTGGGCGTTGATATATCCGACCTCGTCCGGTACAACCCCGGCATGATGAAGGGCCCGGAGCATGGTCTGGGCCATGCCCTCCCCGTCCTTTTTCGGAGCCATTATATTATACGCCTCGCTTGTGAGTGCATAACCTGCGAGCTCGGCGAATATCGACGCCTTTCTTGAAAGGGCCGATTCCTCCGATTCAAGTATGACGAATCCCGCCCCTTCTCCGATGACGAAACCATCCCGGTCCGCAGTGAAGGGCCTGCTGGCCCGTTCCGGGTCATCGTTACGTGTGCTCAGTGCGTACATTTCGTTGAAACCCTCGATTTCCTCGGGATTGATGCTTGAATCTGCCCCGCCGGTGATAACGATATCTGCCCCGCCGCTCCGGATCATGTCCAGGCCGAGGCACATTGCATAGGCAGAAGACGCACAGGCGGTATTGACCGTGAAGTTGGGCCCTTCGAGCCCGTAGTGTAGGGATATCCACGCCGGAATGGCGTTGCTCATGCACCGGATAATCCTGTTTTTCGGAGTGGTGCCGCGCTCCACGCTTGAATTTCCGGTGGAGACCGCACCGATAATAACGGCACAACGCGTCCGGTCAACCAGGGAGAAATCTATCCCTGATCGTTCGACCGCACCAACTGCGCAGGCGAAGGCCATACGCGTAACCCTTGTCATTTGCTGAGCGATGCGTTTCCTGCATAGTCGGGAGGCGTACTCATCAAAGGTATCGGGAAGCTGCGCGGCGATTATGGTCCCATTGCCGGAAGGATTGAAGAGGGTGATTCTACCGACACCGCTTTTCCCCGCGAGAAGGCTCTGCCAGTTATCATCGATATCAAGTCCGAGGGCTGAAATTATGTTCAGGCCCGTGATGACTACTTTTCTGTTCATTATTATTATCGTGTTGATTCAAGGTGTCGGCGCCCCGTGAAATGATCGACTATCCCGAGTGAACCGGATTGAGGACGTCCGTAGTGCCGTCTTCTGTCGATCGAGGCCATGTATGTATCAAAGACAATTGAACCGATACGGCGCGGTTCACACACTTTGATTGGTCGAGTATATCTGATACAAAAAAAACAGTGATTTTGTCAAGTATTTTCGATTAAGTTGGCGGGAAACACAAATTGGCTCTCGCGCTACCGGAAAGGGTAAGTAATCTTGATTTTGCGAACTGCATTGGGGCATTTCCACGCACCGCCTGGAGGTGCGAGCCGCATAAATATTTTTTATCCCTTCGGCAGTATGGCAATCATAATGATTCTGTCCCCGTCATGCAGCTCCGCTGAAGGAAGGACACGCTTCCCTTCATTCATACAGATTACCGGAAAATCCTCAGGGAGTTTCAAGCGTGAGACGAGGATGGAACGGTCGCTTCTCGTGGAATGACGGCCTCTTTATCAGTGATGAATCGCTTAATGATGCCAGACCGTGCGATGGGTCACCAGCGCGTCTGTGCCGGTCGCACGTTATTACGAAAGTTCAGGATCATGAATCGGGAAACCTCCACCTGACATGTGAGCCTTCATAAGCTCCGCCAGGTGTGGATAGTACCGGAGGGATTCTTCAATCATCAGCTCCAGTGGGAAATCCGCGAAGGCCCCGTAATCATGCACATATTCCATGTGGCGCCGTCCCTGCAGGTCAAGGGGATGGAATATCGAGTCATCCTCCCCGTTGAACTCCAGAGGTCGCAGGCCGAACTTCTCGCAGAGTGTCCTGTTGAAGGCGGGAGTCGCCTTGACCCATCTTCCACCCAGAAATAATTCGTTGTAGCCGTGGAACACGAAGAGATCGGTACGAAGGAGCTCTCGCAGTCGCTTCGTGGTGAGGTGGTTTACCACGTTTGCGTATCCCACGCGGCAGGGAATCCTGATCGCCCGCACCAAAGCGGCGAGAAGGATCGCCTTCTGAACGCAGAAACCGTCACCCTGGGCAAGAATCCGCGATGCACGGTATGGCTCCCTCTCGAATGTGTAGCGGTAGGGATTATAGTCTATTCCGTCCCGCACGGCGTAGTAAAGCCTCACGGCCCTGATGCGGTCATCCCCTTCACCGGCGGCATCAATCGCGAAATCGATGACGGCGGGGTGATCGCTTTCAATGAAATACGTTGGGCCAAGATATTCTTTCATAAGTGGACTATGCTTAAAAAATATGCTAAAAAGGCAAATAGTATTTCAATTGATCACCGCTCAATCACAATCTACGGGTAGACATAGTGAATCAGGCGGGAGGCAGCATCTTTCACGGCTCTCATCTTCGTAGATTGACCCGGATAATGCTTGACAAGCACAAAGTGATTGCCATACTTTTTCTTTTTCAAAGAAACGGAGAGGCGTCCATATGGATTTTTCAGAAACTAAATGCGAATTGTTTCAGCCAGATGAAAAAACAAAACTACTGGCGCGGATATGGCTACCCGAGAAGAAGGTTAAGGCCGTTTTTCTCGCCATCCACGGCGGCCTTGCACACGGCGGCGACTGGGTAACGCCCGCACAATATTTTCAAAAACACGGAATCGCCACATATGCCCTCGATTTGAGGTGGCATGGAACGTATCCCCTCTACAATAAAGGCGGAAAGTTGATGTTCCATATCGGTTCCTATGATGAATACACCTCCGATATACACGCCTTTTATCTCCGGATAAGAAACGAGTATCCAAAAACGCCGATTTTCATACTCTCCCATTCAAACGGAAGCCTCATCGCCCTCAAATACGGACTCGATTATGCGGGTAAAACCGATATCAAGGGGGTTGTCGTATCCTCACCCTGGCTAAAGAACAAGGTAAAGATGCCCGCCATTGTGGTGAAGATGGTGGGATTCCTCGCCAGGATAGCTCCGACCATGACGGTGACCCCCGAGGACTTTACCGATCGGTTAACCCACGATCCCGCCATAACGGCCCGCCATCACGCCGACACCAGATCGGGCCTGCGAGGCACGAAAGCCACGGTCAAGCTCGGACTTGAATCGATGAAAACCCAGAAGTGGTTGCTCGAGAATCTCCGTCGATGGGAGGGCTTCCCTCTCTTCGCGGTAATTGCCGGACAGGATGTCCTCGCCGATGCAGAAGCGAGCATTAACGCCCTCGGCACGATCGATCCCGCTCTTCTCACCATGACCGTGTATGAAGAGAATTACCACGAAAACTTCAACGAGTTGAACAGGGAAGAGACATTCAAAAAAATACTGAAGTGGATACGGAGCCTTGGAGTCAAATTAAAATAGGGATCCTCCGCGTGGGAAATGCGCCCTCCCGTGACCGAGAGTATCGCTTCCATGCCTGGTTTGCAAGGATGATACAATGACTGAAAGAACAGAACTCCTCGCCCTGTTGCCCATTGCCGTCACATTGTCCTTTCTTGTGCACTGGATCACCCTTTGGAAAATACGAACCCCCGAAGAGCGTCTTCCCCTCTCCAGGGGGGCCTATATCGCCATGTCTTTCCAGTTACTTCTCTATTCATGGATATCCTTCAGATTGACGGATGCCCGGGGGATGGCGAGCATTCTGGTACCGATGGGTATGACCCTTTCATTTGTGGGCGATATTTTCAACCTGCAGTTCGATGCCATCGCCAAACGAATCAGAGAGCCCCTGGTCGGCGGAATCGCGAGCTTTTCCCTGGCTCAAATATTTTACATCGCCGCCTTTTTATTTCTGATATCACCTGCAAGGCTCGTGGCAGAGGGATATCTTATCCCCCTTGTGGCTGCCCTTCTTGCCGTTCCTGCCATACTCTTCCGCCTGCGCGTATACAATCCGTCGAGACCGCCGTCCATAATGAGGGGCGCTTTCATATACGGGTTCATCCTGGGATGCATGGCCGCGGTGGCCCTTTCAGCCGCGCTTGCCGCCGGGGGTGCGTGGTACCTTGTGGCGGCGGGGGCCCTCCTGTTCCTCCTTTCTGACGCGGTCATGGGTGAAACCACCATATATGGTCGACATCCACGTTTTGAATTTCAGGTGCCCTGGCTCACCTATCTCGTCGCCCAGGGGCTCATCATTATGGGAACCGTGCTCCTCTCAACCCCTGCATAACGCATCACTGGTACAAGATCGGTGCCGACTCCTCATGAAATACTGCGCCCCAAGAGTGATATATCTACATGATGATAGTTCTATCGCGGCTCATTCTCCATCATTTTCTGTTCTATTGGTTGACCAGTCGGCCTTATGCAGTAATTTCCAATACTAGACTTGTTGCATATCTCATTTCTTATTGAAAAATACCGATACAATGTTGCATGGAATTGTATCTTGATTACCGTAGGGTGGCTGATCTTTTCCATGGGAGCAAAGGCCACCCGATCACAGCCCGGGGTCCGGCCTGCGTGAACTGCATGGCTAACGAAATGACACTAATCTCGGTAGTGCCTCGTGACCGTTCCTGAGAATTGTACTTGACCCGCCTTTCCCGATATGGTTGATACTGTACCCTGTACCGGGGTGATTCAAGAAACGGAATGACATGGTGATGTAACGGAGCTGGTGTATGCGTCAGGCTACAAGGGGATTGGCTTTACTCACAGGCGTCATCGCCCTTTTTGTCACATGTACCCTCACCTTCTGCACGATTGGTGGTAATGTTGAAAACCTCGGCATATTCGGTGAAAGCAGGAAGGAGTCGATACTCGGGCAGGACGGCTGCACCCCGATCTCCCTGAACGGGACCATGATGTGGACCTTCGGTGACACGATTCTCGGATCCTGGAAGGGGGACCTGACCGTCAGCTCCACCTTCGAGGACACGGCCACCATGAAGGGGATGATCAGCAATGCGCTTGCCTTCACGCCCGTACCGGACGAGACCACCATCAGGAAACTCCCCTTCACTTTCCACAAAGAGCGGGGCGCAGTGGCGCCCTTTATCAGGAACAGGCATGGTGAGGATCCCCGCCTCTGGCGTTTCTGGGCGATTGACGGGATTTTGATAGATAGTGTGGTTTACGTATACTACATTGCCGTCTATATAGATCCGAATCAGAATAAAAAGAGCGACAGCCTCCTGCCGATCCGCGTCATGGGAGTCGGACTTGCCGAATGGAGGAAGCCTGAAACCTGGAAACCGGGTGAAGCGGTCAATTTCAGGCGCACCGTGATGCTCTTTAAAGAGGGGGAGCCTGTTTTCGGCGATTCTATCACACGACGCGGCGATTACCTTTATTTGCTTGGCCATGGACCCGCCTCTGGTAATCGTGTCCCCGCGTACATCGCGCGCGTTCACCTTTCGGGCATCAAAATCCGGGCGGAATATGAATTTCTTGGAAAAATGGGCGAATGGTCGGGAAGCATAGCGGGCGCCATGCCCTTCTTCAACGATGTTATGGGCGAGCCCTCACTTTCCTACAACGAGTTCCTAAAACGGTACGTCATCATCTATTGCGGCCTGGACGGCTCAATCAGGATGACCGTCTTCAAGGAATTTTACGAATTGGAGAAGACCACGCCGGTGATTATCTACATACCGCCGTCTCTTCCGAAGATCGAATCGCGCACGCATCTCTTCTACTATTCAGGCAAGGAAATATTCCATTCCGATCGTGCCATCTATGCCATATATATCAACCCGGCCATATACCAGCCAATGCTGCTACGTATACCCTACCGCGGGATCGGCAGCCTCCGGGATCTTCAAATCGACGAAGGCTGCCTGGGCGATAGATAAAGAAACCGATATCATTTTTTATCGTTTGGTTTCTTTTTTCCCGATTTTTTCTTTTTATCGGCTTCCTTTTTCTTCTTTGGTTCTTTCTTCTTGGTTTCCTTGGTCTTTTCGGACTTCTTGGATTTTTCTTTTACCTTCTTGTCTTTCTTTTTGTCCTTTTCCTTTTCTTTCCCGGTTTTTACGGCCTTCTCTTTTTTGTCATCTTTCTTTACTGTCTTTTTCTTTTTATCTTTCTTTTTTTTATCCTTGTCGTCTTTACCGGTTTTTTCCCCGGGACTATCTTCCTTTTTCTTTTTAACTTCTTTTTTAATTTTTTCTTTTCCCGCTTTATCTTTTTTGTCCTTAGTCTCCCGCTTCTTCTCTTTTTCCTTTCGGGCCCTGTTAGTATCTCCGTTTCCGCCTGGCTTTCTCGCCAGCTCATCATAGCGCGAGGTTTTAGCCCTATCGACCTTTATCCCTTCAGAAGTATGATAATGGTATTCCTTTTTCTGATTATCTAAGTGACCACCTTCAGCATCGGTTCTACCAGGATGAGCGAAAGAAACCCCTGATGTCGCAAATATAACAAGTAGCACCGTCATGAATATTTTCGGAATCATCACCTGTCTCCTTTTCTAATCTAATAATGATTGCCCCCACTGATAGCAAGAGAATATCAATAGCGGTTATTGCCGGGGAAAGTCAAGCCATTATCAAGGTCATTAGAAGGGTGTTTTTCATGCAAATATACCTATTGAATGAGCAACACACTCACCGTACATTCCAGTTCCGATAAAAGCGATATAGACCCTATGATTGAAGCTTTTTGATAGGTATCAGGTCCCGCGGGTACGATCGGACATCTTGAAAACCGGACACACTGCGCCTGCAATGCCCGATTTTTATGATTTTGTATCAGCCCGATTGGATCGGTTTCGAACTGATTTTTTTATGTTTTTTAACTGTAAATATCTATTGACAATAATTAAAAATTTTGCTTGGATTATATTTTTAGCCAATATAATGCATCAATCTGGATCCAGAAATCGGGCGTATCTGGTATTGATGTTACGTTATAATCCCACATTATCAAGGAAAACATATTGATTTTTTCATGCAGGGTGTCACCATTTATCAGACACATGCAGACGTCCGGGAAGTAATGCACTATTGTGCTAAACATACATTACTATCAGAATGGATGGAGGTATCAGATGTTCAAAAGATTATTTATTATTTCGATCAGCATGATGATCGGAATGATGTTCAACGGAACGGCGTTTACCCAGGACGACCCCTCGACCACGGAGCCGGTCGTGGCGGAGGATGTTGCCGATGAGAGCACACCGGGTCTGGTCGATGAAACAAAGAAAACCGGGCCCTCAAGTGAAGGCTCTGCAACTACCCTGGCCTCGACAGCGAAATCATTCACGAACGGCAAGACTACATTCGTGAACTCGAAGGTCCGTTTCAAGCTCACCGCGGATGACGATCTCGCAATTGAGAAAATCGAGTACAAGATCAATGATGGAGCGGAAGTCCTGTACCAGGAACCTTTCTCCATAGCGAGCGAGGGATATCATACCATCCGCTATTTCGGCACCGATAAAGCCGGAAACAAGGAGCCGATTAAAGCCTATACCGTGGCCGTCGATAATACCGGCCCCGTGACGGTGGTGACAACAGACGCACCGGTGAAGAAGATCGGCGACAAGGTTTACTACCCGAAAAACGTCCTCTTTTCAATCACCACGAACGATGCGCTTTCCGGAGTGGGCAAGGTCGAATATTCCACGGATGGTTCTGCCTATAGTGAATATGTAGCGCCCTTTTCGATATCATCGGAAGGCCTGGTGAATTTCAAGATCAGGGCGATCGACAATGTCGCCAATCAGACCGAGATTTTCTCCTTCAGGGTCCTTGACGAAACGGGAAATATGATCGAAATGAGCAATGCCTCCATGCAGATGGCGACGGACAATACTCCTCCGACCCTCTCGATCAAGCCCGACAAGGAACTGAAAGTAATCGAATCGTATAATGTCGCTTCCTCCGACGTACAATACTCCATACTGGCTGAAGACGGAGATTCCGGGGTTGCGGCGATTTTCTACCGTATTGACGGGAAAGGCGATTTCACACCCTACAAGGACGCAATCGTGTTTCTCACCAACGGCAGGCATCAGATCGATGCGAGGGCGATCGACAAGGTCGGCAACCAGTCCGGGATTGTCACGTTTACCGTTTATGTCGACATCCTGCCTCCGAAGTCGTTGATTGAGTCCGTCAACTAGAGCATGCATGCATTTCATGAAGAAGGCCCGCGGTGATCGCGGGCCTTCTTTTTTGCCGTGCCGTCAGTAACGAGCGAAGCAATTTACACCTTGTGAGTGTCTGTTCTTCCATTGAAACGTTTAATGAGGCTTACCCTGCTTCCTCCGTTTTCGTATATGATATCGTCGAAGATTCCCTTTGCGAGAGCGATTCCTCGTCCATGAGCGAGAAGCAAATCGTTCGCTTCTGTCCCACCGGTCAGAAATTGTGAATAGTTAAAACCGCTCCCCTGATCGGACACGACATAGACGACCCTGTCCGCATCCAGCTCGTAATCAATCGTGACGGTTCTATCCTTGAAGCGCGGATCCTTCTGACGCTCCGCAATATACTGGAAATAGCTTTCCGAGGTCATCTCCTTGGTTTTTTCGTCAAAGGTTATCGCCAGGTTTCCATGCTCGATCGCATTGATGATTATTTCACGGACCGCGATTCTCAGAAGTGAATGTTCGCTTTTATCAGTATATCGCATCAGGTTTCTCGTAATACGATAGCTCAGGTCGTCCGCCACGAGAAGAAGGTTGCCGATCCTGTAGGAATGACGCTCCTCAAGGAGATAGCGGTTCAGAAGATCATCGGTAACGCGTGTCGCCCTGCCGAAAATCTCGTTTCTGCCCGCAATCTGAATATACTCGAGCCGTACCTGCATCGAAACCGGTTCGATGGCGAAACTGTTCTTGAAATCGAGCTTAATATGCATCGGCTCCTTGTCCTTCAAAAAACGATCCAGTTTCTCCTGAACGAATTGGAACGCCACTGACCTCTGATCCGCCTCTTTATAGAGGAGATCCCTCAGTGTCTTCCTTCCAATCTCCTCCCGGTTAATTCCAAGATTATCGTGAAGGGCCCTGTTGGCCGTCATGAAACGCAGATTTTCATCGAGGGAAAAAATCATATCTCTGGAACCCTCTACCAGAAGACGGTACTTTTCTCGCGAAATGCCAAATTGCACCCTTGTTTCGGAAAGGTCTCTCGACTTTCTATCAAGGTCGTAGCTGAGACCCTCGATACGGGTATAGAGACCGCGGAACCTGTTAGAAAGCACCCTGGTTACGCCGATGATGAAGAAAAAAAAGCCGTAGTTGGTCAGCACGAAATCGAAATTGAAAAAAAGCGCGCTCAGGATGTCAAAGACCGCGCAAAAAGCTGCGACAAAAGCGCCTATCAACAGGTTCCCGGGCACGGTTTTCCTCAGAACATGACCGACCGCGCGCATGAGTCCCGGTTCGAGGACTCCATCATGAGTCACACGAATACTCTTCAGCTCACGGCCAAAGGCATTTCCGATCTGAAAAATCATGAAGTAAATAAGCGGCAATATGGCGCTGAATTGCCAGACACGCAGGATATCTATGCGAAACTCGAAGGGCACGGGAATGGATGCAACGATAAGCACCAGGCAGAAAACCGCATAGATGCGGGCTATGAGTCTTATTCGTTCGAAGAGAATCAGCTCCATGAAAATAATGATAATGGGGAAAAGAGCGTATAGGGAGGAGAATTCCACCAGGGCCGCAATCCTTGTGTCGGGCAATGCTTGATATATGCTGCTTGTTCTGCATAAAAGATACATTGCAAGCAGTATGGAAAACAGCCCGAAAACCAGGTTATAGCGCTCGATTTTTCGCATGTAGAAGAGATAAATATGATAGAGTCCGGCTAGAAAATATATTGCAATAAGAATCAGAGAAATTATTTTTGTTTTCTGCCGTTCAAGCTTTCTATAGTCGTCTATCTGTATCGGTGAGTTTAAGCTCAGGCCCGTATCATCTACAGTCGGGTCGCCAATGATCCGAAGGGCAAGGATATTGTCGCCGCTTTTCATGATGCGCGGATTGAGATGTGCCAGAACGTCCCTTTCCCCATGATATCGAAGGATGCGGCCATCAGCTGATAGATGCATTGCACTTTCTATCAGGCGCCCGTTCAGATATATCTCCCAATTCTCTCCAATTTGCGGGATGAAGAGGCCCAGAAAGGTCTTGTCCATATCCCTTTCTTCGGGAATTGAGAATGATGTAATAAAAGTAAAGGTCGATGGAGGATATTCTTTGAGCGAAAAGACGCAGCGATGCGGTTTTCCCGGCAGGGGCAGTTCGGCAACCCGAACGCTTCTGATTCCATCAGCTTTCCCGGGCACTGTGATCCATGATCGATCTCCTTCGGGAAGCATAGTGAGCCACTCCCTGGAGAATCCCTCCCTTACGTAAAGGTCGCGATGATTTAGGTTTATACTAGTATCCGCCGCATTCAAGGATGCAACAGGGATACATAGAAGTATTATAACAAGGAATATTTGTTTCATATCAGTTTTCAGAAACATGTCAGGTTTCGCTTCAAAGTGTTCTTGATTGTGAATGGTTTTAAATGATAAAAAGCATAATCATGACTTTTTTTCCAGAGTTATTCTTTACCTTGATGTTTCTGTCTTTATTAGGTGAACAGCATTATTATGCAAGAAAATTATTCCACCCGGACGGTTTTTTTATTGCCGATAGGTACTATTTTAGATATATATTAAGATAGTATCCATAATATTCAATAACTATTCATCAAATGATAACCAAGAAACAGTACAATGTAGCCCGGGTTGCCACCTACTCAATTTCCGAAGACATGGAAAATGAGGTCCGAGGCATATTGCACTGCATACTTAATGATTATAATTGCGAGGATCTGTTTGCCCCTATTTATACAAGCGTAAAAGAACTGATTATAAACGCCATTAAAGCAAATTATAAAAATATCTACTTCGAGAATTATTCATCAAAAAGCAACCTTCACCGGGCCCTCAAGTATGAAACCGCCCTGCAGCTCTTTCAGCTTGAGCTTAATCGGGAAAACGCAGGGTACCTCGAACGAATCGCCCGAAGCGAAGACATCAAGGCCGAAATCGCTCTCTGGACATCGGAAGACTTCCTGCACGTAGAGGTGGTAAATCCGGTTATGATGACGGAGATAGAATTGACTAATGTTAAGAAAAAATTGTACGACGCGGAATCCTGCGGGGACATCGCGGAATACTTTTTGCGCAATATCGACGATCCCATGAGGGAAGGCGCGGGTCTCGGCCTGATCCTCATCACGATGATGCTGAAAAGCCTCCAGGCCCCCAGCGATAGCCTCTCCATTTCATCGGATGAAAACCGAACTACCGCTCACCTTAGAATCCCACTTATGCAGCAATTAGGCTTTTCTTCATAGGGTCAGAGATCTCCCTTGTTGAAGACCTTGTTGAGCGAATACTCGATGATACCGTCCGCACCGGCCTCGATAAGTCTCGGAACCACCTCACGCGCGATGGCTTCCTCAATGACGGTTTCTACCGACATCCAGTCGGAACGATAGAGCTGTGCAATCGTGGGAGAGGTCAGGCTTGGAATTATTGCAACCACTTTTTCAAGTTCGGACATGGGAACGTTCATTTTCAGCCCCACCATCTTCTCCGCATTGAGGGCGCCGCGCAACAATTGGGATATCTGAAGTATCTTCCCCTTTTTCCAGCCATCAACGCAGCTCTGCCTGTTCGCAACAAGCTTGGTGTTCGTTTCAAGTAATGATTCGATGATCTTCAGGCCGTGGGCTTTTATCGTGGACCCGGTTTCCGTCACCTCGACAATCGCATCGACAAGCCCTTCTACAACCTTTGCCTCAGTGGCGCCCCAAGAAAACTCAACCTGGACGGGGATATTACGATCCCTGAAATATTTTTTTGTAAAATTTACAAGTTCGGTTGAAATGGTTTTACCCGCGCAGTCCCTGATCGATTCGATGGAGGAATCCTCGGGTACGGCCAGAACCCAACGCGCGGGCCTGGTGCTTACTTTCGAATAGACAAGATCGGAAATGATCTCCACGTCCGCTTCGTTCTCGAGAATCCAGTCCAGCCCGGTGAGCCCGAGATCAAGTACCCCGTTCTCGATATAACGGGCCATTTCCTGCGCCCGGACCAGTGAACATACGATTTCAGGATCGTCGATCACGGGGAAATAGTTTCTTGATGATACAGATATTTTCCATCCCGCCTTCTGGAAGAGCTCGATTGTAGCGCTTTCAAGGCTTCCTTTAGGAATCCCCAGTTTCAATTGCTTGTTCATTTGCTTTCTCCGTAGACATCCTTTGGATCGAACACGAGCTCTCCATCGTCAATGAGATCTTTCTCGATGAGTACGCGGTAGAAACAGCTCCGATGTCCCGTATGACAGGCGGCGCCTCCTACCTGATCTACCCCGATCAATACTGCATCATTGTCGCAATCGACGCGTATCTCCTTCACGAGCTGTACGTTTCCTGAGGATTCCCCCTTTTTCCATATCCTGCTTCTTGATCTGCTCCAGTAATGGACTATTCCCGTTTCCAGTGTCAGTTCCCAGGCATCCTTGTTCATATATGCCACCATGAGAACATCCTTTGATTGGTGATCCTGTGCGATCACAGGAACCATACCACCCGTTTTCTCAAAATCAATCACGTTCATCCCTTTCACCTGATTATGTTTTCTAGGTCAATAGTTTTCCAGCAGGATTTTTTTACAATTACATTTCTTCCGAACATGGCATATTGGAGTCAATCAGGGTGGCAATTATGCGTATCCCGAGGGGAATCGTCATATGTCACCATCCTCTCCATCAATTCGATCCCCAAGAAGACATTTTTTAAATGCATAGATAAAGGCTATTTCGTCGGCCTCGCCCGGAAAAGTCCGGTCAATCCGGCGAAGCCTGTTGATGGCCCTCGTCGGTGACAGGCCGGTGCTCACATGATAGCAGGTGACGATAAGGGGTGCGAGGCTTCTTCCATACGAAACGACAAGACAGCTTTCTCTTCGGAATCGTTCGCGGATTTCATTCACGATCATCATGACTCCTGGAATCGCCCGGTCATCCAGCCTTTCGATATGAATGTTCCTGACCCTTAATCCCTCGGACTCATATCCCCGAACAAGGGCGAGGTAAGAGTCCGCATCAACCGCCTCAGATGATATGATGAACACGGTCCCTACCCCATCATCTTTGATACTTTCGATGGTTCGTGCAGAAAAATTCCTGATTGAAACCGCATCATCGCTCGTCGGCAGATGTTCCAGAAGAAGACGGCGCCTGGATGATGGTCGTGTCGGTTTCATTTGCTTGTCATTTCAATCAGAATACGACATGCTATATCGATTCGGACACTACCACAAGAATAATTTGGTTTTTCAGCGGATAAAAAAAACCTGTCAAATGAATACCAGTGAAAAAGGTCAGATTTTCCTTCCACCTGTACATCTGGTTCATGGCACGCCGTTTTATCTCTTGACTATTTTCCACATTTCACAATGATATTCAATTTATACAAATGTGGAGATATCATCATGTGCGGCATTGTGGGTTATGTAGGCGGAAGGAGCGCGGCTGAGATACTGTTGAACGGACTCAAGCGCCTTGAATACCGCGGATACGATTCCGCCGGTATCGCCATGGTTGCCGACGATCTGTACATATGCAAGAAAAGCGGTAAAATCTCCGAGCTGGAGCGCACCCTTGATGCGGCGCCCCCTGAAGCCATCATGAGTTATCGGACCGGTATCGGTCATACACGATGGGCGACCCACGGCGCCCCTTCAGACATCAACGCCCATCCTCATACTGACTGCCGCGGCGATATCGCTGTTGTCCATAACGGTATCATCGAAAATTTTATAGCGATCAGAACGATGCTGCTGCGGAACGGTCATACTCTCCACAGTGAAACGGATACCGAAGTCATCGCACATCTTATCGAATATTACTACAAGCAAACCGACGATCTCCTTGAGGCCGTCATAAAGGCAGTTTCCAAGCTTGAGGGCACATACGGGCTCTGTATCGTCTCAAAGCGTGACCCCGGGCGGATAATCGCAGCCCGGAACGGCAGTCCCCTGCTCCTTGGCGACGGTGACGGCGAGATGATCATCGCATCGGACGCAAGCGCCATCATCGAACACACCAGCCGGGTTATTTACCTGGAGGACCGTGAAATCGCCGATGTGTGTGCCAGCGGATTCAAGACCTACGATCTTAACCTTAAAATGGTCGAGAAGACGGTCGAGGATATCGACTGGGACATCAAAGCGATCGAAAAGTCAGGCTTCGATCATTTCATGTTGAAGGAGATCTTCGAACAGCCCGAGACGATACACAATGCATTCAGGGGCCGCGCCGTACCGGATGCCGGCCTTATCAGACTGGACGGTCTTCGCCTCACCGGCGAGGAACTTGACGCGGTGAAGCGCGTCATCTTCATCGCCTGCGGAACTTCCTGGCATGCCGGCCTGATCGGGGAATATCTGATAGAGGAATACGCGCGCATCCCCGTCGAGGTCGAATACGCCTCTGAATTCAGATATCGCAAACCTATACTTGCGAAGGGCGATCTTGTCATCGTTATAAGCCAGTCGGGCGAAACCGCCGACACACTGGCTGCGCTCCGTGAAGCGAAATCAAAGGGCTTAAAGGTGCTGGGAATTACCAACGTCGTGGGGAGCACCATCGCACGGGAAAGCGACGGCGGCATTTATATCCACGCGGGTCCTGAAATCGGCGTGGCGTCCACTAAGGCATTCACCTCCCAGGTGACGGTACTCATCATGCTCGCTCTCATGTTTGCGCGCCGCAGGGAAATGAACACAGAAGAAGCCAGGTTCTGCGTCGAACAACTCCATCGCATACCCGAGAAAGTGGGCACCCTTCTCAACGCAAGCGATTCCATACGCGCCATTGCACAAATCTACAAGGATAACCAGAACTTTCTCTATCTGGGCCGCGGCGTCAACTTTCCGGTCGCACTGGAGGGGGCTCTCAAGCTCAAGGAAATTTCCTACATACACGCCGAGGGATATCCCGCGGCGGAGATGAAGCACGGCCCCATCGCCCTCATTGACGAAAACATGCCCGTCGTATTTATCGCGCCGAAAGACATGATTTATGATAAAATCATAAGCAATATGGAGGAAGTCAAGGCCCGCGGGGGACGTATAATCGTTATCGCGACAGAAGGCGACGAGGGAATACGTCGCTACTCAGATCATGTGATATACATTCCGGAGGTTGAAAATATTTTTTCTCCACTCCTCACGGTGATACCCCTCCAGCTCCTTGCGTATCATATCGCGGTATTTCGTGGATGCGATGTCGATCAACCGCGCAACCTTGCCAAGAGCGTCACAGTCGAGTGAGTGACCGGGTTTAAACGATAATCAAGATCGCCATCTACATAAAAACGGACACTTCCCCTCAGGCTCTTTGCAATATGCTCAAATGCCCCCCTATTAGTCGTTAATCGTCACAGGCCGCGAATCTGCGTTACCTGACAGAATGGCGACCTGTCCGTTTATTGACATCACTCACAATTCAATTTATTCAGTATAAATCTCCTCCAAAGGGCTTTATGGATGATTATTACATAAAAAAACCAATCCGGCCGGTCAGATCGGAAATAATGCCATAAAAAAAAATAATTGCAAAAAAAAGTGGATTTTCATTTCACGGATATAAAAAAAAGTATATATTGTATCTGTTGGTGGGGTGGTACGATGAGTAAATGCATAATGTTGGTCGAGGATGAACTGATAACCGCACTAGATATCCAGCGGATGCTGGAAAAGGTGGGGTATCGGGTATCAGCGACGATTTCATCGGGCGAGGAGGCCGTGCGGAGGGTCCGGGAGATTCTTCCCGACCTTATCATCATGGACATCTTCCTCGCGAACGACATGGACGGGATCCAGGCCTCATCCCTGATCGCGAAGGAGATTGATGTCCCTGTGATATTTCTCACCGCCAACGCGGATTCTACCACCATCAAGAGGGCTGACGAGATCCGTCACTACGGCTATCTCATTAAGCCGATCAAGCAGAATGAACTCAGCTCAATAATATCAACCGCCCTCCAGCGCCACCAGATCGAAATAAACAATCGCGACACATCAACACACTAAACGTTTCCAACGCCCGGTGTGTTCCCCTTTCCCAGATGGTTCACCAGTGCCTCTAGCCCCAGAAAATACGAACCTATGCCGAATCCGGATATCTGCCCGATACACACCGGCGCAATAAGCGATATACGCCTGAACTCTTCACGGCTATGTATATTGGAAAGATGGACCTCCACCGCGGTCATATCAACCGCCGATATCGCGTCCCTTATGGCAAGGGAGGTATGCGTAAGTGCCGCAGGATTGATGATCATTCCGTCAGCATCCCGGTACCGATGGATGAAATCGATTATCTCCCCTTCCTGGTTTGACTGGAAAAATTCCACTTCCGCGCCAATTTGAAGGGCCCTGCCGGCAATCATGCCCTTTAACTCTTCCATTGAAACCGTTCCGTATATTTCCGGCTCCCTGGTTCCCAGGAGATTGAGGTTGGGCCCGTTTACAACAATTATTTTCATTTTTCCAGCCATTCAATTCCTCCCCGTTTATCATGTGCGGCTCGAATTACGGAGCTTGGTATCCGAAGACATCAAGCAAGTTTAACGCCTGTATGTGCACCAGCCCCCTGCGGGTGGCCGACTTGACACGGATGAGGCAATCGCGGGCTTTCCCGTCTTCCTTCTCATCCCGATATATCAGCGCCATGTTCAACAATGCCTTCAGCTTAAGAGACTTGCCTGCGTTGGGCATCTCAATAATACCCGAAAAATATGTTAAGGCTTTCTCCGTATTTCCGTTAACGAGCATCTCATGAAGACCCAGATAATAAAACGATTCATCGCGGTATCGTCCGCCCACCCCTGCCAGTTCCTTGAAATACAGATAGGCCTTAGAATGGTTTCCTGTCTGCGCGTAAAGCTTTCCCGACAGGTAATTGATGAGATCGCCATTCCCGGGATATCCGGCGAGGAGACTAGCATACCTCGTGAATTGCTGTAAATCCTTTTTTCTGTAGTGGTACTCCATGGCCAGTTTCATGACGGGTTCTCCATACTCGCCGGCGACAAGATCCCTCTGCGCGCTTTGAACGAGTGCGAGGGCCTCTTTTTCCTTGCCCATCTTGAAATAACACTGTATGATCAGGGATTTTTTTCTGTTGAAAAGATCGCTTCCGGGCGACGCCTCGACTCCTTCGATCAAATTGACGGCCCGTTGCCACTCCCCTAGCAGAAGACGCACTTCACCGAGTGAAAGCTTCGCATGGCTTCCATAGGCAGTGCCCGGATATTCAGCCGCCACCATAGTGAAGTAGTGTTCCGATTTTTCACGTTTCCCCCTTTTCATAAAGTAGTCACCGATCATATAAAGCGATTGCGAATGCATTTCTCCTTTTCCTTCGAGAAACACGCTCGCCCGAATGGCAGAAGGTACGTCTCCGACACGCAGTGAGCTATTCACGTAGGAAAGCACGTCCTCCGCGGGGTAGTGGGCGAGTCTGGAGGCGTCAATGGCCATGTATGCCTTGTCGTACATTTTCAGGCGGGAATACGATCTCGCCAGCAAAAGCGGAACCTCTGCCGACTCTTTTCCGTTCATCGGGGGATATTCACCCCGGGCTATGATCGCCGTCAGCTCCTCATCGCGCTCGAGGCGATACAGTGCAAGGAGTTTCCGGTAGAACACCGTGCCGCGATATTTTAAATGGGGGGTGTCAAGATACATGTTGTAATGTTCGAGGGCGGGAACATAACGGCCCTGATCGAAATAATCGTTCCCGAGAAGAACGTTGAGATCGGCGGCCGGTTCCGATCCGGAGAACCGGGAGAAAAGTATACTGGCATACCTTTTTGAATTGCGTCCTTTGCCTATCAACGCTGCGGCATATTCGAAAATGGCTGCTTCGACTCCGGCCTTCTCAAGAAAATGTCGGATCAAGGTTTCAGCCGTTTTGCCCGCGCCCTCCAGGTCGTCCAATCCGAGCTGGATTCGCAGGAGGAGGAGGTTCGCGTCATAGGCATTTTCGATGTTCTTCCCCCTGAGATAGTCGTTAAGCAGGGGAACCGCCCCCGCGGCATCGCCCCGCCTGCTCCGCGTCAGGGCGAGATAATAACGTGATTCATGGCTGAAGGGTGAAAAGGGGTCATCTCTCCCGATCGCCTCGAAAAGATCAGAGGCGCGAGTAAAATCACCGCCTTCCAGATATGCCCGTGCGAGCAGGAAGCGAACCTCCCCGTGTGCCGCATCAAAAGGGTTTTCCTTCGCATGAAGCGAAAATGTCACCGCTGCCCTTTCGTACAGCCCTGTCCGAAAGTATGCCTTCCCGAGCGACAAAAGGAGGTCCCGGCGTTCCTCCTTAGGGGCGGCAATGAGAGATTCCTCCAGATACACAATCGCCTTGGGGGAATTCTTCTCGATATAATATGCACCCAGCAGTTTCATGGCACGGGATCGAATGGATTTTTTTGAACTGCCTGTCCGGACACCTTCCAGAATTCGAAGCCCTTCCTCACTACGCTCTCCCTCGACCAGAAGCTTGCCCAGTTCACACCTGGCTTCGGAATAGCGTCGCGATTTATCGCCTCGCCGGATATAGTCTCGCAGTAGTGTCTCGGCATCCTCCTTCCTTCCCAGCTCTATCAATGAAAGGGCATGGTAGTACATCGCATCACGGAAGGGTGGTTCCGTTATGAGAGATGGGGGGATAGCGCCATAAATCCTGACCGCCTTCAGGTGCTCACCCGTTTCCCGGTATATCCTGCCGAGAAGCATTATTGTCTTTACCCCATCGGCGTCCGTGGATATTTCCACAAACTTCTCGAGCTTTCGCGCCGCCTCTTCATATCGCCCACTGTTATAGAGGGCCAGTCCGATACGATACTGAAGCTGTGATTTCATATTGCCGGCGACGCCCCCGGACAGCGCGGATTCCCATTCAATCACGGCCTCTTCATGACGCTTCTGACTGGAATAGATATCGCCGATCCTTTCATGGGCGGCGGGTCCAAGTGCCCCGTCCCTGCTCCCCTCGATATAGCGCCGATACTCCTCGATGGCGGCGCTGTAATCCGACATATGATAGTGGGATTCCGCCATCCAGTAGCGGGATTCAATCGCAATGTCCTCCGTTTTACATTGCGTCAACAGGCCCCTGAATTCAAAAAGGGCTGATCGGTATCTCCCCCTGGCGAGCATCGAGCGGGCGAGATAAAACCATGCGCTGTCGAGATACTCTTTTTCCCCTGCATCTCTCGCTTTCCTCAGGAGGATCTCGGCTGATCCGTAATTACCCTTCCTGAACGCTTCCATGCCCTGGTCGTACAGATTACTGGAACCGGTTGCTGAAACCGACACGGCGACAACGATGCATATGACAAGCATGGCAGATGTTCGCATGGCGATAATGACGATTGATTTCCACATACACAAACTGACCCCTCGCATGTACTAGTCGCATTTCTCTGCATATGAACCCGGCAGGAAGGATTTGTTCCATGAGGAAAATGAAAATAAATGATACGGAAAAGGCATGCTGCGTCATCCCATTATGATCCGCCCATGGTGCCCTCGACGAGTTCGGCAAGATGATCCCTTAGCAGCTCGATGGCTGTGAGCGCTGCGAAATCGCGGATACGCCATCTGTTTCCTCTGAAGTTGCGCGTGCGTGTGGTAATGCCACTTTCCGATGCGAGGCCGAAGCATACCATGCCAACAGGTTTGGTTTCGGACCCTCCCCCGGGGCCGGCGATTCCTGTCGTCGAGACTGCGATGTCGGTATTCATGACTGATCTCGCCCCGGTTGCCATCTCCGCGGCGACCTCTTCGGAGACAGCCCCATATGACTCCAGTGTCTTGTCCTTCACGGCAAGCATTCTTGCCTTGACGCTGTTATCGTACGCGACAACTCCACCAAAAAATACGGATGAAGAACCCGGCACATCGGTAATCCGCTTTGATATGAGTCCGCCGGTGCACGATTCCGCGAAGGAAACCGTCTTCGACAATGACATGAGGAGTCGCACCACCGCTTCTTCGGGACTTCCAGAGTCCGGATCCAGATAACGTCGGCCGAAGGCCGATTGAGCCGCTGTCTTGATAACACCCCGCTCATCGGGACCATGGTCCTTCTGAACGAAGGTTATCGCCGCTATCCCCCCCCCGGCGGTGATGCCACAGTCGAAACGATCGGATGAAATATCCATGGATCGTATGACGGCATTTATCGCGGATTCCTTCATCCCGGTGACTCTGAAGGTGAGGCTCCTCCTCTCGGCAAGGCGCAGCTCAGTTTTAATGAAGGGGACGACGCTTGTCTCCATCATTTCACGCATCTCGCCCGGCACCCCCGGCATGGCTATTACGATTTTATTGCCGGTGTGCAGGATAAACCCCGGGGCCAGTCCGCGAGAGTTGTTTATCACACGCGAACCCCGGGGGACCTCGACCATTTTCAGATCGTCACGGGAGACCGGCGCACCCATCCCCCTGAAAAAGGTTTCCATTCTGGATCGCGAATCTTCATCGATCAGAGTCGTGAAATGAAAAATTCGCGAGAGTGCGGCGATTGTATTGTCGTCATCTGTGGGGCCGAGGCCGCCGGTAATGATAACGAGGTCGCTCCGGTCAAGGGCCGTACGAAACGCCCATTCGAGTCCGTCCGTGTCGTCGCCCACAGTCATGACTGAATCGATTGCAATTGAGAAAGGATAAAGTCGTCCGCAGATGTACCCGCTGTTGTCGTCGGCGATAATGCCCCGCAGGAGCTCGTTTCCGGTCGAGATCACCGTCACGCTGTTCATCGTCGTCGTTTCAGGCATGGTTGATGCACCGTCACATTTTCTCCGGGGCCGATACGCCCAGGAGTCCGAGACCGTTCGACATCACCACCCTTACCGCGTCGGAAAGGGCGAGATAGGCTACCGTGCGTTCGATATCGTCTGTCAGGATACGGTGCTCGCTGTAAAAACGGTGATATGCCTGCGCGATCCTCATCAGGTAGGATGCAATACGGTGAGGCTCGCATTTCTCCGCCGCGTCCACGACCTCCTCGGGGAACTTTGCAAGATGTTTCATCAGGACAATCGAAGCCTCGTGATCCAAAAAGGATTCGAGGGCGGATTCAGGTTCATAGGGGACTCCCCTGCTCTTTCCCTCCCTGAAAAGAGAGCAGATCCTGGCATGTGCGTACTGCAGGTAGAAGACCGGGTTTTCCGAACTCTCCTTTTTTGCGAGGGTCAGGTCAAAATCAAGGTGGCTTTCGAGTGATCGCATGACAAAAAAGTAACGCGCCACGTCCACACCGATTTCATCGATGAGGTCCCGCATGGTCGAAAACTGCCCGTGCCGCTTCGACATCTTTACCGTTTCGCCATCCATCAGGAGATTTACCTGCTGGGCTACCAGTATCTTCAGCATCCCGTCAAAGCCGAGTGCCTTCATGGCACCCGCCATGCGGGTGATATGACCGTGATGATCGGGTCCCCAAATGTCGATCATGAGATCATATTCTCTCCGTATCTTGTCGTTATGGTAGGCGATGTCCGCAAGGAAATAGGTGGGACGTCCGTCGTCTCGCACAAGGACACGGTCCTTGTCGTCGCCGAAATCCGTCGATCTGAAGAAGACCTTTCCCTCATCCGTATAGACAGCCTTCCCGGCGATCAATGAATCGAGGGCCTTTTGCACCTCGCCCGATTCATGGAGGGTTTTCTCCCTGAACCATTGTGCGAACCTCACGTTGAATTCCTCGAGGTCCCTGCGCTGGCGTTCTACATTGTAATCAACCGCCTTCCTTGCGAGGAATTCAACTGACGCCGGGTCGTTTGCCATGGCGCCGATCTCATCCCCGTGACCTTCGAGGAGATGGCGTGCGATTTCCCTGATGTATTCGCCATGATACCCGTCTTCTGGAAAATCAAAATTCTCGCCATGCAGCTCGCGGATCCTCTCCCGTACAGATATACCGAGCAGGTCTACCTGGTTGCCGAAATCATTCACGTAGAATTCGCGGTCCACGATATCCCCGGTAAATTCAAGAAGGTTCGCAATTGTGTCACCTACCGCGGCCGCCCGAGCGGAAACGATGTTCAGCGGCCCCGTGGGATTGGCAGATACAAACTCGATGTTCACCCTGAGGGGCTTTTCTTTTACCGCTCTGCCGTAATCCCGGCCCTGGCGGATGATCTCCTTCATGTTCTTGAAAAGATAATCCTCCTCAATGAAGAGGTTGATGAATCCCGGTTTCACCACCTCCACCTTTCCCACGCGCGGATCGGACTCCATGTATCGCGCGATAACGGCCCCGATTTCCATAGGGGACCTCTTGATGAGCTTCGCGGACTCTAGTGCAAAGGGCGTCGCATAGTCGCCGAATTTCGGATCACGGGGATATTCTACTTTTCGCTCGACGGTTTTCAATTCGTCAGGGAAAACCCCATCCTCAACGGCTGAAGTAATGGCGCGGGAAAGTATGCCTGCAATTTCTATTTTTAGGTTCACCGGGGACCCCATTATTTGATCGGGAAACATGAATTTCGGTCTGTTGGCCAATTACCCGCCTGGTCCTTACTCATTGCAACCCCGAAGGTTTGTCAAGAAATATTACTCATCAAGGTGCTTCACTGTTATTGTGGTGCGTCTGTCCGCCCCCTTGCTTCACCTCATATCGGATCGGAAATTTATCAGTACATGCAATAAATAACTTGAAATAATTCACACGATACCCCACACTACAATGGCATGCAGGGTGATTCGATACCCGAAACAGATACTACATCCGAGACATGAGGCGTATATGGCACTCCCACGTTTTGAACGAAAGCACGTGTTCGGAATCCTGATTGCAGTAGCGACATTCGCGATAATCGGGATACTCTACTTTTCCGCGATATTCGAGCGCATGGAACTGGGCGCCACCGACTACATGTTCTTTTTCCGGGATCCGGCCGAGATGACGAAGATCATCAAGAAAGGAGTGGAAAAAAGGGAGCCCAACAAACGGGCCCGCCAGGATATCCTCATCCTGGGAATTGATGAAACAACAATACGGCACTTCTCCGACAACGGTATCCAGTGGCCCTTCCCCTGGGAAATTCACGCGCGTTTTCTCCGCTACGTGGGATCGGGGGACCCGCTCGCCATCCTCTTTGATATCATGCTTCTGGACCACAAACAGGGTGAAGATGAGCTTGCCGCGGCTATTAAAAAAGCCGGGAACGTGTATCTCGACTATCCCTTCGAAACCAAGTACGTGGACAAGAAATACAGCGACCAGAACGACCGAATCAAGATATTGAACCGTCATCGCTTTCCCGCCGACCCCCGGGATACGCTAAAGGATCAGGCAATAGAGGGCGTGCCTCCCACTCCGATGCTCTCCGATGCCGCGGCGGGAATCGGTTTCGCAAACATATTCCCCGGGCCAGACAACGTAAACAGGACGATGCCCCTCATCCTGAAATGGAACGGTTGGTATTATCCCAATGTGGACCTTCTGGTAGTGATGCACTACTACGGAATCGGGTTGCAAGACGTGGAAATAAGCTGGGGAAAACATATCAGGCTGAAAAACCTCCCTCGGGAACGAATGGCAAAGCCGAACGAGAAACGTGAGATCCTGATTCCCATCGACAGGCGCGGGTTCATGGATGTCAACTTCATCGGTGGATACGGAAGCTTCGAGCATTTTCCCTACAGTTATCTCTGCCGCGACGGGGACATGATGAAGGAGAATAATTCCTCCCTCAAGGATAAAATCGTTCTCGTTGCGGCCTATGCGGTGACGGGTATCGCGACTGATGAAAAGCAGTCCCCATACGGCGCGACCTTCGGAATCGAGCATCACGCGAACGCCATCAACACCATCATCAACCAGGATTTCCTGTACAGGCTTTCCGATATGCAGAACCTCGCCGTTATGCTGATCCTCACGATCCTGCTGGGCCTTGTGCTGCCACGCCTGTCCATACTGCGTTCCCTTATTTTTACGGCGGTCTTTTCCCTGCTCTATATCGTTGGCTCCTATCTGCTCTTCGATCTTTTCAGTTATGTGGCGGCCCTGACGACTCCGGTGATCCTGACGGGCTTCACCTTTACCGTCATTGTTGTATACCGCGTTCTTACGGAAGAAAAGGAAAAGCGTCACATCCGTCAGACCTTCTCGAAGTTCGTCTCCAAATCCGTTGTCGACGAGCTCCTGAAAAGCCCTGAAAAATTGAAACTTGGCGGTGAAAAAAAGCTCCTCACCGTACTTTTTTCCGATATCAGGGGCTTTACCTCCCTTTCTGAAAAAATGACGCCAGAACAGCTGGTTGATCAACTCAACTTCTACCTCCAGGTCATGACCGACATCGTCATCAGATACGACGGCACGCTCGACAAATATGTGGGAGACGAAATCATGGCCTTCTGGGGCGCGCCGATACCCCAGGACGATCACGCCCTTCTGGCGTGTAGCGCGGCTGTCGAAATGCTCGATCGGCTTGAGGATATGAATCAGGAATGGCGACGACAGAGCCTCGATACCCTTGACATCGGCATCGGTATCAACTCCGGGGCCATGATCGTCGGCAACGTCGGGTCAACATCACGTATGGACTATACGCTGATCGGTGACAATGTAAACCTCGGTGCAAGGCTGGAGGGGGCCAACAAGATATACCATACGAACTGCATTATAAGCGAGTTCACCTACGAACAGGTGAAGGAACACGTTGTCGCGCGCGAACTCGACCTGATCAGGGTGAAGGGCAAGGAGAAGCCGGTAAAAATCTATGAGCTCATAGACATGAGGGGCGTATAAAGACCGCCGAGGGATCCATCAGAAACAGAGCTTTTCCCCCTTCTCCTTTGCCGATACCTCCAGACAGGGAGAGACAAGAGGTCCTTTAAGCAGAAGGGGAACTGTCAATTGCGCATTCCCGGCCCGCACAGAGGCGCCCAAGGTGCACCGCAATCCCCTCGGATAGAGATAATCGCCGATGCCATTGATATAAAGGACGTCTCCTCTCATCCCGAGGCCGCTGATCCATATATGCTCGCCCTGCTGGGATGCCGTGAAGGAGATGCCTTCAAAGATGATCGACTTTAACGAATCAACGTCATACCCGTTTTTCTTCAGGAATCCGGCGAACCTTTCCTGGAATGGGGTGTTCAGCATCTCGCCCTTTCCAACATGAATGCCGAGGCGACCTTTTGAATTATTGAGTATATCGGCAGGACGGCCGGCGGATACATCATACCCGAATTCAACCCGAGCGGTGCCGTCACACGAGCCCTTCATGCCACTGTCCCTGTAGAAGCCGGTCAGGTTAAAATCATCAACCCTGCCCTCAATCTTGAAGTAGGGCATCACGCTGTTGAAATAGCCCTGAATGGAAAGGGCATAGCGGGCATCATATCCTTCCAGATCGAAGCGTGAGAGGGAAAGGGCCCCGTTGTTCAGTCGCAACTCCGTGATACAATTGCTCCAGCGGGCCTTCTTTCCGTAACTTACTGATTGTATCTCGCTTTTTAGTGAGATTGCATTCCGTATCAGGAATATGCCGAGTGGGCTTTCGGTAAAGGAGGACCTCTCGACCTCCCCTCCCTTATCGGCGTATGCACTCCGGTAGGTCCTGTCGGCCAGAAATTGAACCGTCCGCATGATATTATCAAGGTTCATATTTCTCGAACGGACTAACGCCTCCGTTTCGGACTGAAATGGTATCCATGAGGATATTCTGGTAACACTCTTGAAGGTCAGATCCGAGACCGGAGGCTTCGCGTTGATCGCTATATCGAGGGTATTGTCCTTGAGTGTGATTCTGGCGTTCGACTTGTCTATTAATCGATGCGTCTGGCCCTTCACGCTTTTTGATATCGTGAAGTCCTCGAGCAGGGCGTTAAACCCCATACCACGGGCCGTGCCTTTTTTAAAATCCATCGTCATACGCCCGTCGCACTGAAGCCATCCCGAGTAACCATAATCGCGACCGGGCGTAAAGTTTTCCGAAAGATCCGATAGATCTATCCTGTTGGTGCCGAAATTTAGATCAAGACGATGCTCCCTGTCGTTTCGAATATATTCGCCCGACGACTGGATCGTGAAAATCCCGTCATCCAGCTTAAGGCTCCGCACCGTCAATGCCCCCGTCCCCTGTTTCAGGGTCATGTCGATGTTCAGGTTCAGGTTTTCATTGGCAACGGGATCAAACTGCCTCTCAAGCGATGACACGGTCAGAGTATTGGTTTCAGCTTTCCCTTTCAGCGTAATTCCGTCTTTCACACCGGTGATCTCGATCCCGACAGATCCGCCGCCACCGAGGGAGACACCTGTCGGATCCCATTCGAGAATATGTTCATTGCAATAACTCAGGTCGAAATTATTGACATGGATGCGATGAACAAACGACTCCCGCTTCACGAGATCGACCTGTCCACCGATGGAAAAATCCCCCCGATGAAGAATTTCGGTCCTGTATGGCCTGATGGAGCCTCGCGCCATATAGGTAAATGATTCGCTATCGACGGTCATCTTCGCGTCGATCTTATAAAGACGGATCGAGACCTGTTTTTCGCGAAGGGACTCGCGGTATTCCATTGACGCGTTTCGGACTCGTACGGAAACGCGCCGTTTCTGATCAATCAGACGGGACAGGAACTTCTCTGTGTCCAGCGCCTGCATAAGGGATTCGTGATATGTTTTGTCGTATCTCTTTATAAAGGTTATTGACGGGTCGATAAAGTCGATCCCCGCAACCCTTATTTCACCCGACAGGAGCGCGAAAAAAGAAAGATCGATGACTGATTTTCTGGATGTTATCAGGCTTATATTATCGTTAAAATCACTGGTTATTGAAATATCGAGACCGTATATGACGATGTCTCCCCCATGATCTATATAAAGGTCGTCAAATTTCACTGCTTTATCGAGGTTTTCTTTGAAATAATCGGCAACGGTATCCCGGAGCACCCGTTCCGGGTATGCCACGGAAAAAGCAAGGCGCACGGTAGCAAGGCTATGAAACACCACCAGCATTATTATAACGGTCGTAGCCGCGTATTTTTTTTTATTTTCCATAATTATTTTTGTTTACTGTCAAATAAGACCATCTATAACTAGGTGATCAAAAGTCCGCTCGGTTCGCCTTTTGACGGGCAAGGTATAATGCAAATTGTACCAGAGTCAAGTTAATTTGATACAATCAAAAAAAATGAAGCCCGGTTTTTTATCGAACCCCGGATAGACGATCCCAGGAGCACGAAATGCCTGAACAGTATATAAAAAAATTGATCGAAATGTCAAATAGCCGGTTCGACATCGAGAAATACCATACCGTAGATATTCGCCTCACTCACCGTGATTTCGAGGGAACCCCTCAAAAACACCCCTATGACGAAAAATTATTGATCCTCCTCTCAGACCCCTTCTCAAATAACAGGGACTATCTCGAGTTGACTCTCGAATCAATCGGTAAGATCGAGGAAATCGGCACCCTGACCGATGAAGACGGAAACAGCGCAATCCGGGTCCGGGTATGGATTAAGAAGGGAACGCCTGCCATCAGATCCAAACCGTTCATCATAAAGTAACAAGGAAACCACAATGCTGATTATAAAAGACCTCCTCATGGGTATGGTGCCCTATACACCGTACATATCCTTCGGTCTTCTTCTCCTCGCCGGACTGAATATACCCGTCTCGGAGGATGTCGTATTCATTATATCCGCCTCCATCGCAGCTACCCTGGCCCCGGAAAACCGGTTCTCTATATTTGTCGGTTGTTTCCTCGGCGCCTTTGTCAGCGATCTAATGGCCTATACCCTGGGGAAATATGGAATTAATCGAATTCTCTCGAACAAGATGCTCATAAGAATAAAGCTTATCAATCCGGAAAAAATGGAGAAACGCATTCAGATCGCCCGTGATTATTTCGATCGCTATGGCGGGAAAACAATATTCATAGGTCGCTTTATCCCCTTTGGCGTGAGAAATGCCATATTCATGACCTGTGGCATCATCGGGATGAAACCACTGAAGTTCATGGCGATTGATTTCTTAGCCCTGCTCTTCACCTCAACGATACTTTTTTCCCTGGGCTATACTTTCGGTAACAATTATGAAGCCCTTTTCCCCTATATACATAAATATAAATTCATCATTATCATATTAGTCTTCTCCATTCTTTTTATTCTTCTTATCAGGAGGCACTTAAGGGCGAAGGAGAGTGAAGAGAAATGACTTTTGTCATCTGATTAAATCGTTTTTTACCGATATCCATGTAAAATAGTTGACGAAATTTAATAATCCATCATGAATATATATAAAAAATTAAATATGCATCTATTATTGTACATATGTATGATCAGGCGGGAAAGGACGGTGAACGATCGGAAAGGGTTTTTTTAAATAATGCAGAATTTAAAATACCATACCCTCAATACCCTGTCAATTATGGTTTTTTCGCTCCTATTCGCCACCACCGTGAACCAGGTGATCAAATACAACATATCACCCACATACACGAAATCCCTTTTAAGCGCCCGTAAACCGAACATGGCCATTGCGAGAAAAAGCTTCGAAGACTACAATAGCATCATTGAAAGTGGTTTTTTTAAGATCGCCGGACCTGAAGACTCAATGGCTGAAGGCCCTGGTTCGGCAGGATCGATCAGCGAGTTGACGCTCCTTGGCACGATCACCGGCCCAACCAGCATCGCCCGCGCCATGATCATAAAAACCGGGGAAAAAAACCCCGGTATTTTCGCTCTCTTCAAGGTTAACAGCGAAATTTCGAACGACGTCTACGGGAACAGGCTTGTATGGATTGCAGATTCAAAGGTGTATCTTGACGTGGGTGGCCAGAGAGTCACCCTCGATCTTTATGCAAAACAGGCCATCGCTCCGGCTAACCCGAATACCGTAGGCCAGTCGACCGTTCCCGGAAACTTCAGTCAGACCCTGAGCAGGGCTGAGATTCGTCAGAAGGTCTTCAACAATATGGATAATGCACTTCGCGGGCTCCAGGCAGGCCCCTACAGAATAAACGGGCAGATCGTTGGATACCGTCTGATAAACGTCAGACCCTATAACGTGTTGTACAAGCTTGGCGCCCGGAGTGGTGACGTCATTCGCAGGATAAACGGGCAGCAGCTCGACAGTACACAAAAACTTATGGCGACATGGGAAGCCGTGAAAAATGATCCGAAAATCACTATTGACATCGAGCGGGGCGGTAAACCCGTCCGGTATGATTTCAATATAACCGACTGACGGATGACGGCAAAGGGCCGCCATCCCTGTTCAAGGAAAGGCTGATGAACCTATCAATCGCGAAAAAAACCGTCCTTGTTTTCACCTTCCTGTCGATGGTCCCGTTTATCAACATCACCACGACAACCGGCGATTCGGGGCTATCTACCGTAATGGCACAGGCCCGTCGCGCGGCGGCTAAAAAACCGGCGAAACCCAGGATGTTCGCCCTTAATTTCAAAGACGTCGAGATAGCCGAATTCATCAATATAATGGGCCAGCTTATAGGGAAGAACATCATCATCGACGATCGGGTCAAGGGCAAGATTTCAATCAGTTCCGCGAGAAGGGTACCGTTGAGCGAGGCCTACAGAGTCATGAAGGCTATCCTCGAAGTGAAGGGGCTTGCGGTAGTCGAAACGCCGAACCTGATAAAGATCTTGCCGATAGAGGATGCCATTAAGAAAAATGCAGATATCATCATTGATGGAAAGACCATCAAAGATGAGAAATCGATCACCTACCTCATGGAATTGAAAAACACCGACGCTAATGAGGTAGCCAACGCCCTCCGCGCCCTTAAATCAAAAACCTCAGAGATCGTCATCTATCAATCCCTCAACACCCTTATCATCACGGGCATCACTTCCGAAGTGAACGGTCTTATTAAAATCGCTGAGACCCTTGACGGAAAAGCGGCCACGGAGGGCGTCACTGAGAGGTCGGCGGGCAACATCCACGTTGTCCATCTCGAAAACGCCAGCGCCGAGGACCTGGCGAACGTGCTTTCACGTATTCCATTTTCCGAATCGGCGTTGATCGACACTTCACCGCAGCCCCAGCCCCAGGCGGTGCAGCCCTCAGACAAAACCCGCCGGGTTTCCCAGCAACATGGTGCTGCGCCGTCAAAACCGTCCAAGCTCTCTATCATCGCTAACAAGGACACCAATTCACTTATTATCACCGCCAAGCCTGATGAATTTTCAGAAATTGTTCGCATCATACGCGAGCTCGATATCGTGCGTGACCAGGTGCTCATTGAGGCCATGATCGTGGAAGTAAACGTGGAAAGCGGCTGGGGCTTCGGCGTGGACTGGATGCTGGGAAACAAAACCGGCATGCACATTTATGGTGGATCCTCCATCAACAGCGCGAATATTCCGAGCTTCACGCTTCCGGACTGGGCGGGCACAAAGAAACAGCTTGCCGTTCCTCTCGGCACGGGCCTCCAGCTCGGTTACGTGCCCGATCTCTCCGTCCTCGGTTTCGCCATTCTTAACGCATCCGCAACCGACAGCAACTTCAACATCCTCTCAACACCTCAGATACTGACCGTCGACAACACCGAGGCGGAACTCAACGTCGGGGAGGAGATAGGTGTGCCCACAAACAACCGGATAACCGACCAGAATACCACCTTCCAGACATACGAATACAAGACCGTGGGCATCAAGCTGAAGATCACCCCTCACATCACCAAGAAACAGCGCATTACCCTTGATCTCTACCAGGAGGTCAATTCCATTATAGGCGAATCTCAGCAGCTATCGAGCGGAACTCTTATACCCCCGAAGCTCGGCAAGCGCGACATAAAAACCAAGGTAACCGTCCATGACGGAAAAACCATCGTCGTGGGGGGACTCATCAGCAACAAGAAGGACACCTCGGAATCGAAAGTCCCGCTGCTCGGCGACATTCCTGTCCTCGGATGGCTCTTCAAGCAGAAGACGGTGAACTATAAGAAAACGAACCTCCTGGTCTTCATTACACCGCACATCGTCACCAATCAGAGCAAGCTTGAATCGCTTACCAAGCAAAAGATGGAAACACAGAGAAGATTGAGAAGCAAATAATCGATGGCGAAACTTAAGACGAACTATCTCGGGAAACTTCTGGTTGACCGGAAGGTAATCACCCAGGAAGATCTCCAGGAGGCCCTCCTCGCCCAGAAATCCCTTCCACTTCGTCTTGGCCAGATCCTTATCAAAAAAGGGATGGCCACGGAGGAAGATGTGCTGAGCTGTCTTGCTGAACAGTATGATATCATCTTTACGCAGCGCCTCGAATTCAGCGATCCCGACAACCTTTTCAGTGCCATTCCTCCCCACTTCATGAAGAAAAACAGGATGATCCCCTTCCGTGTAAAGGACAACACCGTCCAGGTGGGGATCGTCGATGTGCTCAACATCCAGCCACTTGACGACCTCAAGATGATGTTTCCCGGGTACGACTTCGAAGCGGTTCTCACTACCAACGACGAAATACAGAGCGTCATCAACACCCAGTTCACCTCGATGAAAACCGAATCAACCGACGATGTCATTGAAGACCTCGAGGAGTCCGATTTCGAGATACTTGCCTCCTCGATCTCCGAGACCCAGGACATAATGGACATGGCCAATGAGGCCCCCATCATTCGCCTGGTCAATACTTTCATCAAACAGGCGGTGACCGATCGCGCGAGCGACATCCACGTGGAGCCCTATGAAAAGGAGCTCATGGTGCGGTTCCGTATAGATGGCATCCTCTATAACATGTACACCCCCCCGAAGAAATACCAGGGTGCGGTTATCTCCCGTATTAAAATTATGGCGAACCTCAATATTGCTGAAAACCGCCTCCCCCAGGACGGGCGCATACAGCTCAAAATAGCCGGCAAGGACATCGACATCAGGGTCTCCACCTTTCCCACCTACTATGGAGAGCGCATCGTTCTGCGGATTCTCAACAAGTCCGATATGAGCTTCGAGCTGAGCGCGATAGGTTTCGACGAATCGAATCTTGAAAAATTTGACCAGCTGATAAAAAAGACATACGGCATCATTCTCGTGACCGGCCCTACGGGCAGCGGGAAATCCACTACCCTTTACAGCGTACTCCAGAAACTGAAAAGCGAGGACGTCAATATTCTGACGGTCGAGGACCCGATTGAATACCAGCTCCCTGGTATAGGTCAGATGCAGGTAAAACCCGGCATAAACCTTACATTCGCGAACGGACTCCGCTCGATTCTGCGCCAGGACCCCGATATCGTCATGGTGGGTGAGATACGGGATCTTGAGACTGCCGAAATAGCAGTCCAGGCGGCCCTCACCGGCCATCGTGTATTTTCGACACTCCACACCAACGACGCGGCAAGCGGGATCACACGTCTCATCGATATGGGTATAGAGCCCTTTCTCATCACCTCATCGGTGAACGCCTATCTCGCCCAGAGGCTGGTGCGCAAGCTCTGCCGCTCCTGCAGGGAGAGCTACAAACCCTCGCAGAAGGTCCTTTCCGAACTGGGCGTCAAGCCTTCGCAACTCAAGGGAGGAAAGCTCTTTAAGAGCCGTGGTTGCCCTGAGTGCCTCAACACCGGCTATTCCGGCAGGATAGGCATCTTCGAGCTCCTGATCCTCACGCCCGGAGTCAGGAAGATGATAATGACCCACTCCGAAGCCCCTCTCATAAAGGAATACGCCATCAAGGAGGAAAAAATGACCACACTTCTCCAGGACGGCATGAAGAAGGCAATCGAGGGAATGACCACGGTCGAGGAAGTTCTTCGCGTTAGCTGATCGGCGTGACGGCAGGTACCATGACATGATATTCCACTACCAGGCCCTTGATCAAACTGGCAAAAACGTTTCTGATTATATCGACGCCTCATCGGAGCCGGCCGCCAGGCAAAAAATACGGAATCAGGGACTCTATCTCGTAAAGCTGAAAAAACACGAAATCAAGCAGGACGAGCCTGGCAGATTCACCCTCATCGGCCTCGTGCGTCGTACATTCGACATCATTCGGCTCCGCATGGGCCCGAAACAGGTAGGACTCTTTTCGCGCCAGCTCGCCACGCTCCTCAGGGCCGGTCTGCCGCTTCCCGTGGCAATTACTGATATCGTCGAGCAGATTGACAACAAGCACTTCAAAAACGTCATTGCCGATATAAAGGAAAAAATCGAGGAAGGATCCTCCTTCTCCAACGCCCTCGCTCTTCACAGATCGATTTTTCCGGAAATGTATATAAGCATGGTCCGCGTGGGGGAAAGCCTTGGCTCACTCGACCAGGTGATCGCCCGGCTTGCAGACCTTGAGGAAAAGAAAAACGTCCTCACGAGCAAAATCAGGTCCGCCCTCTGGTATCCCGCCTTTATGTTTTTTTTCGCCATGGCCGTGACGGCCTTTTTGATGACGAACGTCATCCCCACGATCGCCGGGCTTTTCGAGGAACAGCAGCGCTCCCTCCCCCTCGCCACGATTGTCATCATCGGGATCAGCAATTTCATGTCGCGCTTCTGGTTCGCCCTCCCGGTACTCGCCGTCCTGCTTATATACTTCTATCACCGTTACGCACAAACCCCCGCCGGCAAACGCCGCATAGACGAATTAAAACTCAAAATACCATTGATCAGCAACCTTTACCGGCGGCTGATCGTCTACCGATTCACGCAAAACCTTGGTATACTTCTGAGTAATAAGGTCGATCTGATAAAGTCATTTGAAATCGTAAAAAAAATCGTCGGCAATGTTGTTATAGAAGAGAGAATTGAAGAAGCCGCAAAAAAAATTCGCGAGGGCGCGTCCGTTTCAAGTTCACTCGGCAAGTCCGACTTCCTTCCCAAGATGGTTCTCGGCATGATATCAGCCGGTGAGGCGAGCGACAACCTGGATGCCATGCTCATCAACATCGGCACCGTCTACGAGACAGAGCTTGATCTGACGGTGACGGGACTCACGAGTCTCATCGAACCGTTAATCATCATATTCATGGGCCTTGTTATAGCCCTGATAGTAATGTCGGTCATTCTCCCTATCACACAGATGAACCTCATGCTACAATAATCGCCCGGATCGTGTAACACGGGATGACCGGTGTTTACTAAACAATATATCGCACTTTTTAATAGCGCGGGTTCGGATATACCGGTGCAGCGTTGATACCATTTCTACCCGTGCTTCTCTGGCCGGGTTGCATAACAGTCGGATATAGCAAAACACCATATACAAGGAGGATATAATGCAAATCATAGACAGACTCCGGGCAGCCGGACGCAGGCTTGCGTCCACGTTGAGGGCCGACAGGGGCTTCACCCTCATAGAGATAATGATCGTGGTGACCATAATCGCCATGCTTTCGGCCGTCATCATCGTGCCAAACATTACGCGGTCCCTTGCTCGTGCCAAGGTAGAGGCCGCCAAAGTTCAGATCAAGAACTTTCAGACACCCCTTCTCGAGTACAACAGCGTATATGGGAACTATCCCTCAGGCGAAGAGGGCCTCGATGCCCTTGTGAAGGAGGGATATCTGAAAAAGGCTCCCGTCGATCCATGGGGTAAGCCGTACCAGTACCGATTCCCGGGTGAAAATGACTCGAATGAATATGAGATCTGGAGCTACGGGGCGGATGGAAGGGAAGGTGGAGAGGGCTTCAACGCGGATATCAAGAGCTGGGATGACTGACGGTCCCCTTTATCGCAGGGCGACTGACACAATCCGTACAAGGGTAAAGTACGGGGACCAGAGCGGCTTCACCCTTGTGGAGCTTGTCGTGGTGGTCGCGATCATATCGATTCTATTCATGATCGCCGTACCTCGTATCACCAGGGTGTTCAGCACCCAGAGGGAAAATTTCGCCGTTCTTACGGGCATTATCGTCAAGACCTTCGACGACGCGTTCCTTAATGACAACACCAATTATCTGATACTCTATCTCAAAGATTCGGACATCGCGGAAGCGCCGGGGCAGCAGGATGATGCTTCCAGGAATAACGGCGTGTCGGTGCAGAACATAGTCGACGGCGTTTTCAAGGACCATCGCCTCAAATCCCTCCGGTACAGGGGCTTTTCCGATGATTTTGTCATTGAAGGTGTTGTTATGCCGTCAGGCGAGAAAATCTCGAGCGGTAACGTATTGATACCATTTTATCCCCAGGGGTACGCGGATAATGTCATCATTCATATCCTGGTGAACGGCGATCAGCAATGGTCCGTTCGTATTGACAAGCATATTAAGGAACCGAAAGTAATCGAGGGTTATGCGGGTTATGGCGAAGAACCAATCTGAAAAATCGGGACCCGGGTCGATATCTGTCACCGGCGCGCGTGGTTTCGTCCTCGTTGAAATCTTGATTGCCCTGTCTATCATGTCGATAGTGCTGCTCAGTGTCATTTCAGGGGTGACGTCGAGCATTTATGTGATCTCAGGCATGAAAAACTCCACACGAGCCATGATGATAGCGCGAAATCATATGAATGATTTCATTCTTAGACGGATGAGAGGAACAGACCTCCGCCGTGAAGCGTTGAAGGAATACCCGGGATTTTCCATAACCAGAGTGACAATGCCCTTCGAACATCCGATGATTAATCTCGGGCCGCTGGCTACCGTAAAAAAAACGGAAATAGCCGTTACCTGGCAGGAACGCGGCAGGGATCGGGAATATTCCATTTTCTACATCTACCAGGCCCAATGATGCATATTCCTTTTTCCATATCGCGAGGTCGGCCAGGTGGGTACAATGACGGCTTTACCCTGATAGAAATAATGGTGGCCATGGCGATCGCCTCGATCATACTCATCATGGTGTACGCATCGTACCGGTCGATTCTTGATTCCATAAGGCGATCATCGGGTCACGCAGAGTTTTATGAGAATGTAAACCTGGCGATACTGAAAATCGACAAGGACATCTCCAACGCCTATTTCAGCAGGACCAATAAAAACATAGCTTTCGTATGCGATGATTACAGCGGGAACGGCCGCCTTTCCTTTGCATCTGTCAACCACAACAAATATATGATATCCGGCCCCGTAAAGGCGCAATCTAACACGAGCGACATCGTCGGGGTCGGTTATTTCCTGAGGATCGACAGCAACACGAAAGGGCTCCATCAACTGGTGAAGAGGGAGAGGACTGCCTACTGGGAGGAGGACACGTGGGAAGAGGGGGAAGAGAACGTCATCCTTCCTAACGTGCAGAGTCTGAAGTTTGAATTCCAGCGAGGCACCGGATGGGAGGAAAACTGGGATTCCCGTCAAAACAACATGTACCCGCGGGCCGTGAAAACGACATTGGTCGTGAAGGACTATCAGGCGCGCGAAGAAACCTTCGAGATCATTACAATTCTGAATATCAGGGAATACAGGTAGGGGTAAATGATATCCCGGTTCATCGGCAATTACAACGCCAGAAGGCGACTCCTCCGGGAGCGGGGGGCCCTGTACTATCTCAAGGGCTCATCCGGGTACGTGCTGATCATTGTCCTTGTCATCACGACCCTCCTCATAGCGGTTGCGGGAGAATTTATCGTCGTCGCCCAGATAAATATCGGTTACGGCCAGAAGCTAAAAAACCGTCTGAAAGCCGGCTATCTGGCGAAATCAGGAGTTCAACTCGGACAATTCGTCCTCTATGCCGACCTGAAGGGCGCCAATGCCGAAATGCTGACCGGCAAACCTACCCAAAAGGATGTTGATTCCTACAATGACATATGGGCGATCGACTACCCTGCGATTCCCATCGATGACGGGACACTGAAGGTCAGTATTATCGACGAAAATTCAAAAATCAACCTCAGCGCTATGGCCAACGAGTATACCGGCGACGACAACACGAAGTTCTATTACTTCGTCCAGAATTTTTTCATGAACATGGGCCTTCTCCCCGATTTTGCAGACATCATCCGCGACTGGGTCGATGTCGATGATACCCGCATGCCCTACGGCGCCGAGGGACCCGATTATTATCAACGCCAGCCATCGCCCTACCCCTCTAAAAACAACGCCATGGACAGCATAGACGAGTTGCTCCTGCTGAGGGACATGAGCCCGGAGATATATTACGGCATGGGAGGGGGGGGAACCGATTCGGAAAAAAGCGAACAGGGCCTTGTTGATCACAACAAGGGCGCTATTTCACTCGACTGGGACAAGATTCAGGAGATGATCGGGGGTGCCGGAAATGCCGAGAAACCGGACAGGGACGAGAACAAGGAACTTACCGCAATCGGCAAGGAGAAAAGCAGGGAGCTCCGCGATTATTTCACCGTCTACGGGGACAGGCAGGACTGGACAAGCGAAATGAATAAAATCAACATCAATACTGCCTCTTATCGCGTCATATCAGCGTTGACAGATAAAATGACCCCTGATATCGTGACGGAGATCATACACCGGAGAATCGTCCAGCCATTCAAGTCGGTTGACGAAATCAAGGACCTGATAAGCGACCAGACCGTACTTGACAGGCTTACTGTCCGTTCATATATTTTCAGAATCGTATCAACGGCCAGCGTGGGCGACACGAAGGTAATGATAACGGCGGTCTACAACAGAAATCTGCGCAACATGTATTACTGGAGCGAAGAATAACATACCGGGGTAATGCTCGTGTTCGAAAACATTGCCGCACTAGACATCGGGACATCCTCAGTCAAGCTCGTCACCGTCAGGACCGGCTTCCGCGACTTCCAGCTCAAGTCGTTCAATTATGAAGACATCGATCCGGACATGGAAGACAGGGCCGCGGCGGTCTCCAACGCCATCAGAAAAATCACTGAAGAGGAAGATCTCGAGGGATACCGTATTGTCACAAACCTCCCCATGGAAATGGAAATCATACGCACGATATCCTTCCCCTTCAGCGACGTTGAAAAAATTGCCGACGCAATTCCCTACGAGGCGGAAGAAAATATACCATTCAAGATTGAAGACCTGGTACTCGACTTTCAATCCCTGAAAAGCAACAAGGAATCTGAGGGCCGGATACTCCTGGCCGCAGCAAGGAAAACCAGCATACAGGACTTCCTCAACCCCATGACCGATTGCGGCATACAGCCTGTCAAAATGGGGATGGAAGCCAACGCTCTCTACGAGTGCTATCGATACTTCAACAGAATCGAGAATGAGTCAGTGGTGCAGATTGACATCGGCAACCATAAGACCATCCTCAACTTCATATCAAACAACCATCTCCTTTTTACCCGCGCAGTAACTGTTGGCGCAGACGCCATGATCGGAGCCATCGCCGCGATCATGAAGGTATCGTCCGGTGAAGCAGCGCGCCTTTTCCAGAATATGAATCTCGATCTCACCTCTTTTGAAAACAATGCCCAGCGCGAACATCACAAGACCCTCGGCATTTCGCGCCCGCATCTTCGCAGAATATACTCCGCATCGTATGAAATTGCCGAATCCCTTGCAGAACAGATAATCATAACCATGAAGGCGCTTAATGCCGAATGCGGGGAGATCGAATTCAACCGGGCCCTCATATCGGGCGGCGGATCAAATATCACTGGGATCGGATCGATTATAGCCCGGGAGCTCGACATCCCGGTCGATGCCCTCCCCTTTCTTGATGAATACAAGGAACGGCGTATCAGGAGCCAATTCCCCCTCGCATTCGGAACCATTCTGGCATACATCAACCGGCGCCGATCCTCCATAAACTTTCTTAAAGGAGAATTCATTCCGGACATCGCCAGCGAATCGAGAAAAATATACTACCTGTCCGGCGGCTTCGCGGCCCTCACGGTCGTCATTCTCGTCATCAATTTCATACTCACCGCTGTCCTTACTGCGCGCTCGAACCGCCAGTACACCGCCATTCTCGCCGAACGATATACCCGGTATTTTTCCACGCGTGATGTTTCTGACGATCCAATCGGTGACGCAAAAAAATTGATTAAAAAAGAAAAGAAGGAGCTTGATGCCATAATGAAGCTGGTCCCTTCAAAAGGCTCCTTTCTCGACATCATGAAAGATATTCTCGCCCATTTCCCGAGTGAGGGCAGCTTCACCCTTAACAATCTTGTCTTCAATGAAAATATCGTGATGATAGAAGGCGTCTCGACCTCCAGCTCGAGCATCGATAATTTCAAGGAAAGCCTCATCAAAACAAAGAAATTCGAATCGGTTAACCTGAACATCAGGTATTCACGCCAGAACGAAGTGAAGTTCTCCATGACCATCAAACACAAGACCGCCAGCGAGAAAAATAATGGCTGAGGACGCAATTCATGATTGAACTCAACAAGAGGGAAAAACGCCTCGTGCAACTCCTGGCCATTCTGCTGGGAGTGCTTGCGGTTTACTTCCTGATTATCTCACCAATCTTGAGCCTTCGTGAAAGCATCAACAACGAGTTCGAATCGAACCTGTCACGGCTCAACACCCTTGACAAGCTTCACGATCAGTACCGTGACATCCGGCAGACAACATCGCTCTACCAGTCCCAGCTTAACAGCACCCAGGGCCTTACTTCGCTCATAGAGCAAAACGCCCAGAGCCTGAACCTTATAAAAAACAAAACCTACACAAGGGATCGCCCAACCGTCACACAGGGAAAATTCAAGAAAATATCTTCCGATGTCCGTTTCGAAGGGGTTGATATCAATTCGCTTATGAACTTCATTTATAAAATGGAAAACTCGGGAATCCTTGTCAGAATCAGCTACCTGAGAATCAACCAGACCATCAAGGGCAGAAACACCTATGACGCGACAATTACATTCAACAGCGTTACATCGCAGTGACCCCACGAGGAATAGATGGATATACATAACATAAAAGCGATTTTCATTGAGCGCCTGAAGTCGATATTCAGCCTTTCTTCGATCTGGAGCAGGGTGAAGATTGCCGTCAGGCTCCCCTATGCGAAAACATATATAGCCCTGGCGTTCTTCATGATCCTGGTATTTATAGTGATCACTTTCCCATATGACATGCTACTCAGGAACAGATTGGCCCTTCTTGAAAAAACCGTTCTCAAGACGATTCACGTCAATGAAATATCTGCCGGCCTGTTCAATACGATTTACCTCGGGAACCTCTATGCGATACTCCGCACCGGCGGTGAAATTTCGATTCGCAGTACGGAGATCGATATTTCCCTTCTCAGGATAATCTTCAGCAATGACATCAAGGCTACCCTGCAGATGACAGGATTCAGATACATTACAGAGACCTCCCAGTTCAGCTTCAATGGAAACGGCAATATCAATCTGGATTACACCTCCTTCTCCGATCCGCCAAGGGGCGGAAATATCAGTCTTATCATCGACAATGCCGTGCTCAAATTGAGCGATATGAAGCTTGACAGCCTGGGAGGGCTCCCACTCTCACTACCCCGAATGAACATCAATTCCATGAAACTCGAAGCCGAGATATCCGACAAAAAAATTATGATACGTAACCTGCGCCTTTTCGGTAAAGACCTCAACGGGACCGTCACAGGCTCAATTTCACTCGGAAAGAACTTCCTGAATTCCCGGATGGACATTAAAATAATGCTCAATCCCGATTCGGAGGCCCTGGCGGACTACCGCGAATTTCTTTCTCAATTCATCAACGACAGGAACCAGATCGTGATTCCACTAAAAGGCCCGTTGCTTAATCCGCGCCTCGAAACAGGCCAGCCGCCCGATTCAGGCTCTCCTCCCGGATCCGATCATCCGATGGACCAGATTGTACCTGTCCCGTAGGCACGGACCGATGAAAATCACCCTGGCCAGACATTCCGGTTTTTGCATGGGGGTGCGAAATGCCCTTATCAGAATTGTGCGCGAATTGAATTCCTCCAGAGAAGAACTTTATATTTACGGGCCCCTGATTCACAACCCTCAGACTATCGACGTGCTCAACGACAGGGGCCTTCGTACCGTAACTACCATCGATGACCTCGCGGGAAAGGCAGTCGCGATACGGACCCATGGAATCCCTAATGACGAGCGCCTTATACTGCGAAAGTGTGCATCCCGTGTAATCAATCTCACCTGCCCACGCGTTGCGAAGGTGCAGTCCATAATAAAAAAACACTCTTCGAAGGGTGCGCACACGGTTATAACCGGGGACAGGGATCACGCAGAGGTAAAAAGCCTTGTTAGCTACGCGCACCATGGAGCGACCGTTATATCCGATATCGAGGAAACCGACAGCCTCCCCGTGGCTGATTCCTACCTCGTGGTATCCCAGACCACCTTCGACAGGGACCTGTTTCTCGCCATTGCAGGACGCATCAGCGAAAGTATTGACGATGTCACTGTATTCGACACCATCTGTGACTCCACCCGCCTGCGCCAGGAGGACGTGGTGCGCGGAATATTCGATGGCAACGATACCCTTATCGTCGTAGGTGGAAAAAACTCGGCGAACACGAGACGTCTCGCGCAGATCGGTCGTGACCGAAACATCCTTACCTTCCATATAGAAACTGAGCACGAACTTTCCATTGATGATTTTAGGAACGCAAAAAATGTGCTGGTGACGGCCGGTACATCGACCCCTGGATGGATCATCAACAACGTTCTTGACCGCCTCTATACCATAGACCTCGGAACACGCAACCTGTTTTTAAGGAGCCTGATGCGCTTCTTCGAGTTCGCTGTTCGCTCTAATCTCATTTCCTCGGCAGCGGCCTTCTTCATGACGCTCACAACACTTGCCTATTCCGGCATCCCGATCGATTACACGCTACCGCTTATATCATTCCTGTACATTTTTTCCATGTACTCGATCAACAACCTGTTCGAAAAAAAACTGCTGAAATTCAGCAACCCCTTTAAATATGAAATTTACCGGAAATACGGATCACCCCTCATGGCCCTGTCCATCGCATCAATGGCCGCATCCGTCCTTCTCGCGTATCACTACAATTACGCTACCGCCTCCCTTGTCGCCGGAGCATGCCTCCTTGGCATTGTCTATTCCTCGGCACCTGTCAAAAAATTAATACGGTTGCTCCCTTTCGCGTCGCTCAAAAGCCTCTACAGCTCGAAAACAGTAACAGCCTTCGGATGGAGCATCATTACGGTTCTCGTTCCCATGCTTGCCACCACGGTAAATACACACGCGCTGGTTTCCCTGTTCATCTTTGTGTTCGTTCTGGCTTTTCTCCGTACAGCTATCCTGGACCTGATTGCATTTCAGGGAGACCTCATCTTTGGACGGGAAACGTTGCCACTCCTCATCGGCACAAAACGTTTTTTCCGATTTTCGTTGATATTCTCCGCCGCCAGCGCGGCCGTCTTTGCGTATATCACTATCATCCTCGGTGGATGGGCCTACCTTTTCCTTATCTCGCACATACTCTACTTTCTCGTTTTGATGGGCATCATCGGTCGTTTGAATTACCTGATCGCCCTGAAATATGAAGTTATGGTGGATCTCAACCTCGTGTTATTGATTATCTTTTCAACTATTATGATATCCATGTCATCCGGAATGACTTTATGGTGATGGAAACCGGTTTCGAATGAAATGTATAAAAACGAAGCGGTAAAGATATTGACAAAATATCGAGATAATCCCTAGCCTTCACGCATATCATGGTTACCAATTCCAACACTGAGCTTTACTCCATATTCGGCAGACCGGTCCGGCACTCCATGTCCCCCGCCATGCATAATGCGGCGTTCCGTGAACTGGGCATCAATGCGGTTTACCTCGCCTTCGAACCACCTTCCATCGGCCCCGCCATCGAGGCAATGAAGGCCCTGGGTATCCGGGGTGCCAGCGTCACGATTCCCTATAAAATGGATGCCCTCGATTACTGTGATGACATCGAACCCCTTGCGGCCGATATAGGATCGGTCAATACACTTTTAAACCTTGACGGAAGAATCATCGGTCACAATACAGATGGATACGGAGCGGTGCGCGCCCTGGAAAAGGGCGGTATCTCCCTCGAAGGCACCACCTGCCTTGTAATCGGGAACGGCGGCTCCGCACGGGCTATCGCCTTCACTCTGCTGACAAGGGGCTCTTCCGTTGTTATAGCCGGAAGGAACCGTTCCCGGGCGGAATCACTCGTCTCAGATTTACGCAGGATTTCTCCCGACACGCGCGCGGTTCATCTGCCCGACCTGGACGCCGCAGCCATGAAAAACATCGACATTGTCATCAACACCACGCCGATCGGTATGGCGCCTGAAGATAAGACCATTCCACTCGATCCCGCCCTTATCACTTCACGCCATACGGTTTTTGACATCGTCTACACACCCCGGATAACACGCCTTCTCAGGGAGTCCGCTGATCGCGGGGCCGTTATCGTGCACGGGATCGACATGCTTGTCTACCAGGGCGCCCTTCAATTTGAAATCTGGACGGGGAAACCGGCCCCCCTGGAGACGATGTTTCTTGCCGTCGGTGATATCCAGCGGAAACCGTGATGAGTGCCGATATCCTCGCCAGATTCATCAACAACGAAAACCGCACAGATTATATCGAATATTCCCCTGTGCACTCAGTCAGGCTCCTCAATCATTTCGGGAACCCGCATCAATCCCTCAGGACGATCCATATCGCTGGTACAAACGGGAAGGGCTCCGTCGCCCACATGCTGCACGCCATATTTACCCGGGCTGGTTACCGTACCGGCCTCTACACATCCCCGCACCTCCTTGAAGTCAACGAAAGGATCATCGTGAATCGCATGGCCATCACGGACCGGGAGCTCGATTTCTACATCGGAGAAATTATCGATTATGTCGATTCAGATAGCTCACTCAACCCGACCTTCTTTGACATACTGACCGTATGCGCATTCAGATATTTCCACGACAGGGCCGTCGACGTGGCGATTATTGAGGTTGGGCTCGGCGGTCGGCTCGATTCGACCAACGTAATCTCGCCGCTCTGCTCTATCATCACGGAAATATCCCTGGACCACACCGCCATTCTGGGAGACGATCTCGTTTCCATAGCCCGGGAAAAGGGGGGAATCATCAAGGAAATGGTCCCGGTAGCCGCCGCACAGCAGCCTCCCCATGTACTCGAAATTTTGAAGGGTATTGCCGCTGAAAAAGACGCCCGGTTTTTTTCGATGGGCAGGGAATTTTCTGCCATTAATCAATTCGAAACGGAAGGGGGATACCGCTTCGATTACCGTCTCACGTCAGGAACCGGTATCGAACTGCGGGAAATCGAGATCAGGCACCCCCTGACGAAACAGGTGGGCAATGCCTGTCTCGCGATCACCGCGGCGCTCATCACACGCTTCGAATTTCCCCTTCTAAAGGATGACGTGATACGCACCGGACTTCACGAACTTCGTCTCAAGGGAAGGTTCGAGAACCTATCCGCGGCCCCCCCCGTCATATTCGATCCCGCGCATAATGAATCGGCAATTGCAGAAATGACCGCCCTTCTCGTCAAGAAGCACCCCCGCAAGGAAATCACCATCGTGCTCATGCTGATGAAGGACAAAAACCTCGACGCCATATTCGATATAATCCGTTCTCTTCGGCTGCCGGTGATATATTTCGCCTCAATGGATGCGAGATGCCACCTTCCTGATGGGGAAAAGAGCGGTACTATGTTCGCCGAGATAATCCACCGCGACGAATCCTTGCTTTACCGCGCCCTCGATCTAAGAATATCGAGCGATTCACTCTTCTTTTTTACCGGCTCATTCAGGCTTTACCGCACGGCCCTCAATTATGCCTTGCATTGCGCTGAAAATCGCCAGGCCTTGAAATCGTCAGGTCAATAAAGGTACTACCCCACCATGATTTTCATGGAATGGTTGTGCAAACGGAACATATCGTGGTTATCGAATGATTTAAATTGTGCTTGAATTCTTTAAGGGAATTCAATTATTATCAATATACTAAAGGATAGACATGACGGATACATCGGAAATTGACATCCTCATCGGGCAGATCAGAGACACAATAAAGGGAAGGTCGGACGGCTCGCTTTCCCTGGAAAAAACCAATCGCGCATACGAAACGCTGCTTGAACGCTATCACGCCCTGGAGAAAAAGATCGTCTCCGACCATCCCGGGGGTTTTATAAAGGGGCTCCTTTATCAGCACAACAGATCTAACTACTCCGCCATCACCGCGGTCTTCATTTTAAAAGATGGAATGCCATCACCCCTCGCCTTCGCCGGCGACGCGATCCTTTTTCAGGCACTCCCTGAATTGATTGTGGGGCAGGCATCCCTCATCTCAGACGGCTCCACATCACGATTCCGTCTGGGTGAGAAAAGCGGTCAGTCCTTCTCGATGGTGTTGAAAGGATTTGACGTCGGAGGGGAAAAAATCATCGTTTCCTCCGTCACCTCGACTCCCCTTTTCGACATATCCGATTTTGAATTTCTCGCCGCACTCATATGCGCCATTTATACTGCATATGCCGGGTCATTTTCACCTGTCCTGCTGGACTACATCCATGAAATTTCATCGGAACTTTCCGGCATTTTCGACTCATCCCGCGGCGTCATCTACGCAGACCATTTCACGTTGAACAATCCCCTCAACTCGTTCTCCCTGACCGGTATTCATTCCCTGATCGATTTTTCCGGCTTCATCATGGAGACACTCAGCAGGGCATATCCCGAACCGGTCAATGTGCTTGTCGTATCCCTTGCGAGTTATCTCGTCATCTACGATGCGCACTCGCCACTGAACGCCGAGGTCAAGCGAAACCGGATCGACATCAACTACCATACCAACATCGTCCCCTACAAAGCGACCCATACTGAAATCGCCACTCACGCAGAGCTCTCTCACTTCCTGGAGCATCTGCGATGAAACCGTCATCGAGAAAAAAACAGGTTGTGGTAATCGGCTCTTCCGAAGCTTGAGCCGGCACGGCAGAGGCGCGCGCAATCGGACGCTTTATCGCCGAAAAGGGGTACGTTCTGATTACCGGCGGGAGGGGGGGAATAATGGAAGCCGTATCAATGGGAGCCTCAGAGCGGGGCGGTACGGTTGTCGGAATTCTTCCGGGTGAAGATATTGAGGGTTCCAACAGCTTCTGTTCTATCACAATACCCACCGGCATCGGCTACGCCCGAAACGTCATCAACATACTGGCAGCGGACATTGTCGTCGCCATCGGCGGCAAGGCGGGAACACTCACCGAACTCGCATACGCGAGGTTGTACCGCAAGCCGGTGATATACTGCGATTTCGCGGAAGGATGGAGCGCTGCATTTCCGCTATTGTCCGTCGAGGACCATCCGGGGGGACCCACGATGACCGCATCGAGTACCGAAGAGGCATGCAGGCAGATCGAAGGAATACTGGGATAATTACCCCTGGAGCCGTTGCGGATCGGTTCAGGGCTACCGGCCGCAAGGACCGTTCATTTCAGGAACCTGGCGAAATATTCAACGAGTTCGCGGTCGATGACCTTTATTATCCCGTCTCTTGTCGTAATGATGCCGTTTCTGGTGCAATGGCGAAGCCCCCTGCGCGCTATTTTCGCAGGCCCGTCATCGAAATCCCGCTCCTTTCGAGAGATAAACTGTTTTACAAGACCGGGTAGCGCATCCTGCCGAAGGCTGAAATCGTGTTCCAACAGTATTTTACAGACTATATAGTGGGGGAATATTTTTCGATCCCGTTCCTGGATCCCGGCTATAACCCCCGGGAGGCCTATGATCATGTGGGGCTGCTTGGTGTATTCCGAAAGAAAAACCGGCAAAGAAAAATTGACGCGTGCATAATTCGCCAGGATATCACGGTAACGCATTCTCCCCGGCCTGAACCTTTCCGGACGATTGAGATATGACACTTCTACCGGCACAAGAGCCATTTCCACCGTGTGCGTATAGAGGGACTCGGTTACCGCTTCGAAGAACTCGTCGTTCTCTGCGGCCTCGTTACCTCGATGGGATGTTATGTAGAGGACCGGTACACCATGACCCGCCAGGGTTGAAAGATACTGACATACGGTTTCTCGATACACGACATTCTCAAGCCGTTCCCTGTCGACAATAAAACCCCCGCAGCGTTTGAGTACGCCAAGTTCACGCGGGCTTCCCGCGTCGGGATGCATAAAAAACCTCGGGAATGGAAGCCGCTTCCTGGCGATCGACAGTAGAATGATCATGGGATCGTAGGCGGAAACGAGATCGGATACGTACAGGACGTTCACCGACGAGCTTACCCCCCGAATATCCCCAATTGCCCCTGAGATCCTGATCCTTCCGCGTTTGCCGGTGACGAAGTTGAAGACCCGGATGATCGAGAGATACATGTAAAGCATCCACTTGAACGGCGATGTGAAATTGTCGATAATTACGCCCGAATAGAGGCGGGATAATCCTTCGATCGATTCCCTATAGTTATCGACGGTCATCCTATCGATGAGGCGTGTCTCACGCTCGTCCTCCCCGCTCCGTTTATCCCGGTATTCCCTGAGATTGCCGATCACCTCATCGGATTCATGGCGCAGTATCCGGTCCTCCCTGCTCATGACGAACTTTTCGACCGTGCCTTTCACGATCATCTCCTTGAAGGCTTTTCCCTTGACGCCTTCAAGACCCTTTTTCTTTTCGGATATCCGTATTTTCGTGCTGAAGAAAAATTCATCGAACCTTTCGGGATTCTTGATGGTTTCTACCAGGAGGGATGGGTCCTTCTTGTTGCGAAGAACCTCATAGAGCGAACGGTACACGGGGATCGATATGTTCGCGGATTCTGCGAGCTTGATGAGTGGCTCGATGGAATAGGCTCCCTCCGCGAGATAATTGAGCCTCTCGCTCATCCGCTCTATCACGCTTTTCGGTCTGAAGCGCAGGACAACCCTGTCATAGAGGGTCAGTGTCCTCCCCTTTTTCATTATCTGACGGGAGATGTCTCTGCCAAATCGTCGGTTCCTGCTGTGCTCGCTCATCGCAGTGGCAACGAGATCGCCGAGCCCGGAAATATCCATCATGATCTCCGGGCTAATTTTAAAAATGGCCCCCAGCCGAATCATTTCCTTCAATGCTTCGGATATGAGAGCCCCGGAAAGGTTGTCCCCGCACCGGGGGAGCACGCTGATCATCCCCGCCGCAATGGCAGCCGGATTTTTCAACGTCCCGCCCACCTCCACTCCGAGTATATCAGCAGTTTCACGGCACTGAAGATATTCAGAATTGAGGAGACGCGCGATGATTCCTCTGGATTCCTCCGAAAGGCTCCCCACGTTCAGGGTGGTATGATATCGTTTGGATACCTCCTCCGCGTGGCTCGGACCTGACACGGCGACCACCTTTCCCTTCAGCCTGGGAATGGCCCGTTCAATGGCCTGTGATATCGTCAAAATCCTGTCATCTATTGTGCAGAAACCCTTGGTGAGAAACGCAACATACGCGTCGTCTGCAATGAAGCGCGATATCTTCTGGGACATGTCATAGACAATTTTTGAGGGCGTCGCAAGAATCACCACACCCGCTCCCTCGGTTGCGTCTTTCAAGCTTGTTGTTGCCCTGATGGATAGCGGGAGGCCTATACCGGGAAGGTATTCCGAATTCAGATGTGAAGAATTTATCGTGGATGCGACGGATTTTTCATATGCCCAGAGGGTTACGGCAAGATGAGGGCTCGACTCGGCGATGTCCTTGGCCACGGCGGTGCCCCAGGAGCCGGCACCGATAATGGCGACTTTCTTGATCCTCTGCATTATATCCCGCGTCATTCGCGCCGGCGCCCTTCAGCCCTGTCGTCAGGCCTATCAGGCATGATCGAGGTAATCCTTCAATTTTCTGGCGCGGGTCGGATGGCGGAGTCGTCGAAGTGCCTTGGCCTCGATCTGCCGTATCCGCTCCCTTGTGACCTTGAACACGTATCCTACCTCCTCGAGGGTGTGTGAATAGCCGTCATCGAGACCGAACCGCATTCTTATCACCTTCTGCTCGCGTGCGGGTAGTGTCGACAGGACGGTATTGAGCTGTTCCGAAAGGAGTCGGTACGCGGCGGTATTGGCAGGCGAATCGACCTCCTTGTCTTCGATAAAATCGCCAAGCAGGGAGTCCTCCTCCTCGCCAACGGGGGTCTCGAGTGAAATCGGCTCCCTGGCGACGTTCTTAACGGCCTTCACCTTTCCGACCACCCATCCGAGACGGTCGGAGAGCTCCTCGGGACTCGGTTCGCGGCCGAATTCCTGCTGGAAAAGACGTGTTTCCCGCATCACCTTGTTGATCTGCTCGATCATATGCACCGGCACACGGATCGTACGGGCCTGGTCCGATATCGCGCGGGTGATGGCCTGGCGTATCCACCAGGTGGCATAGGTTGAAAACTTGTATCCTTTCTTGTATTCGAATTTGTCCACCGCCTTGATAAGTCCGATGTTTCCTTCCTGGATGAGATCGAAAAAATGCATGCCCCTGTTCGCGTACTTCTTCGCGATCGACACCACGAGTCGCAGGTTGGCGTTGATAAGCTCTTTCTTCGCCACCGATATCTTTCGCTGGCCCAGATTGATCTGTTTGCCCCAGTCCATGATATCATCGGCCCCGGACCCGGCCTCCTGCTCGATCCTCCGGATCTTTCTTTCATTATTTCGCACGTTTTTAATGACGTCGAGAAGAACGTCCTTGTTCTTGATTCCGAGTTCCTTTACGATCTTGGTCACCGTCTCGCCCTTTTCAAGCTTCCGGGCCAGGTGCTTCAGATCCTTAAGGTCCCTGCCGTATTTATCCTCCATTTCAGTGAAAAAATCGTAGGTTTCCTGTATACGCGCGACCATCGACTTGATCTTTACTGAGAGCTTGTTGATCTCGTTATCATTAATGTCGAGATTCCTGATGGTTTTCCTTATGCTCAGGCGGGAAGCCTCGATCTTCTCCCTGAAGTCTTCTGCCTTCTTTGAATCGGGATCGACTTTTTTGAGTTTGTTGCTGTTCTGTATGATGCGATTGTCATCTTCTATGATGACCTTCATGGTCTCATGGAATTTTTTTTCAAGCTTGTCGAGGTCTACAGAGGAAAAATAATAGAGGCGGTTTATCTTGAGCACGTCGGTAAGCTTGATCTTGCCGCCTTTTATCTTGGAATAGTTTTTGATAAGGTCATTGATAAGGAGGGCGGAATTGTACACCGTTTCCTCAATCAGTATCTCGCCGTCCTCGATACGCTTGGCGAGATCAACTTCCTGATCGCCGGAAAGGAGTGATACCTTGCCGATTTCCTTGAGGTAGAGGCGAATCGGATCGTCCACATGGGATGACTCGGCCTGGGGAGCGGCGCTCTTCTTCGATGCACTGGTAGACTTTTTTTTGACCCCGGGAAGCGATTGGTCCTTCCTGGTCGATTCTTCAACAACTTCTATGCCTAGCTGATTCAACAGTATGAATACATCGTCAATCTTTTCGGAATTGAGCAGTTTGTCAGGAAGAACGTCGTTTATCTCGTCATAGGTAATCTCACCATTCTGTTTCCCGATTTCGATCAGTTTTTTTACTTCCGGAACGGCGTCCAGCGTCATCTCTTTTTTGCTCATATGCTCAACTATCCTTGTTGTTATTTCCCCGTCGACATCGTGAGAGCGGTTGCACCGCAGCTCATCGTACGATCAGACGAATTTATTGTAAATGTACTGACAGAGCTTTTCCTTCTCTCTTCTCAGCACCTCGATTTCAGATATATATTCATGAAAATTGCCGTTTGAAGCCGACTTTATTTTAGAGGCATATCTGTATATTTTATCGTCAATTTCACGGACTTTCATATTAATATATATTTCAGTGTAGGCCGCGCCGGGATTGGCTACCGAGTGCTCACTATGGAAAACCTGGTTCAAAAAATCCATTTCCGGGCCGGTCTGGAAAAAGTCAAATATTTTATCTGTTGAGAAATTCTGGTCAGAAAAATATAGCTCGGACAGCTTGCGTATGACATTCCTTGATATGGAATCAGGTATTTCGTTTATATTGTAATCGATTACGGCCTTCTCTATTAATTCCGGGTAACGGCATATAAGCCCGATTAAATCACGGTAGCTCCGTGTAATTGAATCGGCCTGGTCATTCTCCGTCGAATGTTCATTTTCAATTACATGCGATTTTCCCTTGCTAAGGAAAGATTTAAAATCGGTCCTGATGGAGTTCTCATCAAGACCGAGGAGGGTGCTTGTTTTTTTCAGATACACGCTCCTTTCGGTTTCCATGGGGAGGTCCCGTATCACCCCGAAGAGTTGAATGAGTGTTGCGACCCTCCCTGCCTTCCCATGATTCTCCATTATCCTCTCAATTTTAAAGTCCACCGGCTTCAGGGCCCTGTCCACCACTATCATCAATTCCTTCGGGCCCCTGGACGTGATGAAATCGAAAGGATCGCCCTCGGGAAGCATGCCAATTCTGACCTGGATGTTCGTTTCATCGGAGATCTCAAGTGACCTGATTCCCGCCTGAAGTCCGGCGGAATCTGCGTCGTAAAGGAAAATAATATCCGTGCAATAGTGTCCAAGCATACGGATCTGTTCAGCGGTTATGGCTGTTCCGAGGGGGGCCACGACGTTCTCGATTCCCGCCTGATGGCACCCGATCACGTCCAGATATCCCTCAACAACTATCGCCCGGTTCAGTTCACGAATTGATTCCTTCGCCCTGTGTAATCCGTAGAGAACATTCCTTTTTTTGAAGGCTTCCGATTCAGGGGAATTGAGATATTTCCTTGGATCGTCTCCAAGGGCCCTGCCGCCGAAGGCGATTACGGCGCCATGGATGTCGAATATCGGGAACATGATGCGATTTCTGAATAGATCATAATGGCTGTTTTCCCGCTTTTTTCCCTTTTTGATGAGGCCTATCGACTCAGCAAGATCAATTTCGCTTTTTGTCTTCAGAGCTTCGCGCACCAGGAAGTCCCATGAGTCAGGGGCATAACCGATCTTGAAGCGATCAACGCTTTCAGGGGTTATGCCCCTTGCAGAAATATATGCAAGGCCTTTTTTTCCAGGGGGCGACTTGATGTACCGATGGTACATCTCCATCACCCTGCCGTTCAGGCGATGTATCGATTCAAGCAGGGTTGCATCGCCCTTCTCCAGGCCCTTGATTTCCACGCCTACAATATCTGCGACGAATTTGACGCTCTCCGGAAATTCAAGTCGCTCAATCTTCGAGATGAAGCTGAATATGTTCCCCCCGAGATGACAGCCGAAACAATAGAACATCTGTTTGTCCGGGGATACGGAAAATGAAGGGGTTTTTTCCTTGTGAAAAGGACATAATCCAGTATAGTTCCTTCCCGTCTTCTTCAGGGAGGGCACGTATCGCTTGATTACATCCTGGATGACAACCCTGTTTCTTATGAGGTCAAGCGTTTCATGTGGAATGTACAATTCAGCCCCGTAATTATAGCGATCTAACTATTGAATCAAAATAAATATTTCTGCTAGATGTCCAAACGTGTATTAATGGCCCTCTTCGCACTGAATGTCTCGTAACATGGGCAACTCCAGATGTAGCAACCCATCCTCCACGAATGATTTCCGGAAGGCCCGGAGAGTATACGAAAAGCATGAAGCCGGCCCACCATCACCCAACTGGATACATACATTAATTCTCAGCAAATTATTATCGACCACGGGATTAGTAATTTTGGACGGGGTCTCGTGAAACCGTCTGAACTGTACTTACTCATCCGAAGGAAATTATTTTTACCATCGGCAGATAACCAGAGGCCCTTTTATGATCAATTCCGCCCGGAATGACAGGACCAGACTCTGAACAGTATCTATTATAAGTAATAAAAAAATAGACGCATGTCAATAGGATGAAAGATTTATTTATAATAAATATAAAAAATTGTTTATAAAAATAATTATCTTGTACCTTTCAAATTGTGCTCATTAATCAAGTCATTGCGGCAATAATATTTGTGCCTTTCGACATTTTTCGCATTGCCGGTCGATTCCGATGTCGATACATATAATGGGGCTGTTTCTTTGACACACCTGAATTCGGTCATGAGGCTTTTTTTCGTAGTCGCTCGTTTATTTCTTTTAAAATATGAGCGTCACTGGCAATTTGAACAAAAGTGATGACGTCCTTTCAGGTTCCCACGGGTCCTAAAGGGGCATAATCGAAAAATAAGCATCTTTTCACACCACATATAACGAATGAGGTCGCAATGAAAAAAATCGCACTACTCCTTTTTATCTCCGGTGGTATACTCCTGCTCACCAGCGTTCCGCTCAAGCGGTACTTCTCAGCCCAAAACGACGTAAAAGACTCTATTGTTGTCGCACAATTTTCAGCCAGTGGAAACGATACGGCGCCGGCTGTCGATAAGGCATACCCGTTCCCCGATTTTTACCGGGGAATCTACCTCAATGTCGCATCCGCAAACAATTTCAAGAAATTGCAGTCCTTCGTCATCAGGTCCAAGGCGGCCGGCCTCAACACAGTCGTTCTTGACGTCCAGAGCGCGCGCTATGTCAAATGCATGGTCCCCGAAGAAAACGTTCGCTATTGCATTGAAAAAGGGATCCATCCGATCGCTCGGATTGTCGTCTTTCCGGACGGACTCAGACGGTATCCCGTCCCTGAGAGCTACATCAATGACCGAATCGCGATCGCCGAAGATGCATGCAGAAACGGCTTCCGGGAAATACAGTTCGACTATATCCGTTTCCATGATTCCGGCAGCACGCGGAGCCTCACCTTCGCCCAGCGATACGCCTTCATCGAGGGATTCATTGCCAGAGCGCGCAACAGTCTCAAAAAGTACAACCCCCGGATAGCCGTTGACGTCTTCGGCCGGATACCCCTGAACAAAAATGATATCATCGGCCAGCAGATGGAGAGCCTTGACAGGGTCGTGGACATTATCTGCCCCATGGCATACCCCTCCCACTACACGTGGAGCAAGAAATTTTACGCCAACCCTTACTTTACGGTACATGAAACATCAAGGCGGGCGAAGGAAAGAACGAAAAACGCGATGATCGTCACCTACATCCAGGCATTCAAGATGAAAATGTCCGGGATCCCCTATGACAAGTATGTCCTTGACCAGATTCGTGCAGTAGATGACGCCGGCATCAAGGGCTACATTATGTGGAACGCCCGCCAGGATTATGATCTGCCCTTTGACGTGGCGAAAAGCTACTACTCAGGGCGTATATCCAGGAAGGAAAAAAGTGACAGGACTCTAATCGACTGACCACACCTGGGTGTGCCCACCTCCTGTGACGCCTCCTGCCAGTTCCGCTGGTGAACGGAGGCGTCGCGGCAGTCCCCCCTTAATTACCTTGCGAAATCCACTATGTATTCCGCCGATCCGTTTCTGTCGGTCCTTTTTTTTACTATTACAATTCGTTTTTCCGGCAGATCGAAATAGAAGAAATTCGGTTTCGGCTGGTCGATATTGTTGAGCTTTAAATATCGGCCCGTTTTCAAGTCCAGGACCCATTTCTCGATTGTAATAAGGTGTCGATTGGGCGGCAGGGAGGCTTCGAAGACCTTCTCCTGCGATTCAAGTCCGATGGTAGTCCTTCCCTCCTCCGCCTTATCGACATATACACGGTAGTATGAGCGCCGGTCATTCTCGGGATCATCGATGTCGGAGTCGAATCCGATGAAACGAAAATTATATTTCTCAGGGGCGCGGAACCCGTCCACACCTTCCTTTTCCTGAGCTGACATACACCCCGTCAGGCAGCAGAGCACAATAAGAGAGGACTGCAGCAGCAATGAAGGCTTCATTTGCCACCTCCAAAGATAATGGTATAGGGGTTATCATAATCTTCCGAAAGGGACTCGACTATGAGGTATCCCTTTTTGTCTATCGTTTCATTGAAGACAATCTTTGAATTCCCCCTCACATCAACGCTGCGAATGATATACCCAAGCGGGTCCGTCACAGAGACCTTTATTTCGCCTCCCTTGACACCGGTTACTTCAAATCGTTCGTTAATCCTGCTATTAAATGCAAGAAGGAAATAGTCTTTATCGCCGGGGTAAGATGTATATCCGGATACCGTCGTGCCGGGGATGCTGTTCGCCCTGGATACCTCATTGTTCGGCTCCCGTTCATAGTTCTCGGCATTCCTGAGTGGAGTGACTGTCAGGATATAGTCCCCGGCCGGGAGGGGCGTTCCTGTTTTCGAAGATACCGCGATATAGAAGTCGCTATCTGAATGGAAATTGGGATAGACCTCCCGTCTCCCTCTGCCTGCGCTATTGACATCGATTACGCGCTCCCTCTTCCTGTTGAAAAATGCAATCGAAGCGTCCATGTCCTCAGGGGGTCTCACCTCTATCCTGTAGAGTGCCGGAGCGTCAGTATTGTATAAAAAGAAATCGATATCGTCGGGATGGTTCATCCTCCCGGTTATGTGATTATCCACCATGACGTTCACAGAGTCCAGGTCGTCGTTCTTTTCCAGTTCCGCGCCACGGTCATGTTCCCTTAAAATGACGCCGAGTGAATAGGGTTCGTCGTTATTGATCATGTAGTTCAACGCCGCGATCATGATATAGTACGTCCCGGATTCCCGTATTCCCGCACCGATGATCCGCTCTCCTTCACCTGCGCCGCCGTTGTCAGCCATGGCGATTACGTTTCCATCTCCGTCGATCAGGCGAAGGACAGGGTTAATGCCGGTCACGCCTGTCAGGTTGACTTCCATGAGGGCGGGTGAGCCGTAATCAAGCGTACAATCGACCCGATACCAGTCCTCTTCTCGATGCCGAAATTCCGCGCTGCTGTTCATACGATTGTATGCAGGTGAATAATAACCGGCAACAGGGACGCCGGGAGTGACGATTCCCGCCTGGTCTGTTGAATCATTTGGCTCAGCCTCTTCAGATATGATTTCCCTTGCCTTTAATTCCAGTTCATAGTAGTCTTCCCTGTTCCCTTTTTTCGGATCTCGGTCGCTGGAGAAAATTTCCACGAACCAGGGGCCAGGTTCAACCGCAAGGTTCGCAAATCGCTCCGGAGAAGACTTCCGGTTGTCATCGATCATTTTAATCAGTTCCGGTTTGCCGCGGCCCTTCCAAATCCTTATCGCCAGATTCAATCCCCTGGAACCCGACAGGCGTACATCGATTATTCCGTTTTCCTGCGCGTTGTAAAGAAAGAAGTCCCGGTCGTTTGGTGCGTCCATGTATCCTCTGAGGCGCGCACCCGGCACTATCTCTCCGGCCGTGGCAAAGTCATTGTTCGGCTCAACCTCAATGTGTGGCTTTTTCGTACAGGCCGTAATTACGATGACTATCGTGGTAATGCCGATTATGAAGCAATTTTTCATGCGGTGTAACCCCACATTGATCACACGGTCTCTTCTAGGACTCATGTTTTTTCGGTGGACGGATTTCCAGGAAAACGACTATCGTAAATATCGCACGGTTGCGGGAAGTGTCAAACAGTTTTTCATTACACGATGGGCGTCCGGGGCAAATGGATAGTATCAGCCCCCGGAACATTTTATTTTTTCGCACATTAACATATTATTATTGCCGCAATAACCCTTAACCCCACCACTGGGTCAGTGGACGCATCTATATACAGGTGCCAGGCGACCAGATTCTGGAACAGTGGCGGTCAACTGGATACACGCAGGGAAGTAAACACAGTATAAATGTACAGGGTCGTCACCATCCGTCTTGAAAGGCCTCTCTATGGCGGGCTCACCCTCGGCTACCATGAGGGGAAGGCCGTGATGGTTCCCTATGGCATCCCCGGTGAAACGGCCATTGTGACCATCATCGACGAGAAAAAGGACTACTGTACGGGAACTATCGAGAGAATAGTCGAACAATCCCCTTCTCGAATCCCCCCCCGATGCCCCCATTTCACAAACTGCGGGGGCTGCAGCTATGCCCATCTTTCCTATGATGCTGAGCTTGAAATCAAAAAACGGATTCTTCTGGACTCCCTCTCCCGGATCGGGGGCTTCGGCGACGAAACCGTTCCCCGCCCCGACATGGTGGCCGGAAACCGTTTCCATTACCGAAGTCATGCCACGCTCAGGATAGTGAAGGGGATGCACGGGTTCCATCGAAAAGGAAGCAACGACCTTGTCGCCATCAATTCGACCGGGTGCAATCTTCTTGCCGATCCGCTCAACGTCTGGATCATGGGAGGGCACGAGGCTCCCGGAGATTACCGTGCCGCGATCGGATCGGATAATCGGGTGGTCCTCTCCTTTCAGGATGAGCCGATCGTAGATGATAGTGTATCAGGGTACCACTTTACGCGGCATATCGATTGTTTTTTTCAGGCCAACCTTTTTCTGCGTCCCAGGATGTTGGAAATCGTGAAAGACTATGCAGGGCCGTCGCGTGATGAATCCCTCCTCGATATCGGATGCGGCGTCGGCTTCCTTTCCATAGTATCCGGCGAGGGGTCATCGGTAACGCGAGGGATCGACTTGAACGCCGAAAGTATCCGATGGGCTAAAATAAACGCTCGTCAAAACGGGGCACTGAATACCGATTTTATCACTATACCTTCATCAAGGCTCCACCCGGCACGCCACCGTGCCGACGTGCTGCTTGCCGACCCGCCGCGCGCGGGGCTCGACCGCAGAACCAGGCGGACCATCCTTGCCATGGCGCCGCGGCGAATCGTCTATGCTTCCTGCAACCCCGCGACCTTTTCCCGGGACGCGAAAGAGATCGTCTCCGGCGGCTACAGGATGGACCGCCTCACGCTTCTCGATATGTTTCCCTGCACGCACCACATAGAGCTGATCGCCTGTTTCACCCGGTTAACCCCCCAACCCACGCAATGATCCGCCTGAAGAGCCTGAGAAGCCATAGCCGGATCCTGTCAAATCCCCTCGCCTTAAGATAGTTCCGCTCCTCCGCGAAGCGATCGAGGTCCTGCATTGTCAGGTCTTTTCTCGCCAGGTTCTCCTCCGCCTCCATAAGAAGCTTTTCCATCCTGGAGGATGGGGTCACGATCCTGTATTCGATTTCCTCCATCCCCAGGACCCTGCAGGCCTTGAGCCTGCGAAATCCCGCCACAAGCTCCAGCTTATCAGTAACCGTGATCGGATTCAGGAGGCCGTGACGCCTGATCGATTCGACAAGGTCGGAAACATCCCCCGCCCCCCTTCGTATGCGCTTTCTCACCTTTATCTCATTGATACGCGCCTTCATTTTTTACTTCCCCCCTATATCTTGCCTGTCATAAGGAATACGATCAACCGGGAAACGAAAAAGGCCCCGATTATCAAAAAAAACGGAAGGGTTGAAAAGACACCCAGAAATTCTATCTGTTTCACTATCCCCTTTTCATACACCTTCTTACCGAAATAATTCACATGGTACCATTTCGGATTCTTGCTTCTCAAATAGATGTTCCTGAAAATGAGCATCTTTATCCCCAGAAGTAGAAACGTAAAAAACCCGGACAGAAGCCAGAAAAACATCTTCAGGTTGAGTTCCCGTATCAGCTGCGGTTTTGAAAGGGTCACGACGATCAGCAGGCCAGCGATCAACATGTTGAGTATGACCGTGGCGATAAACCAGTAAAAAAACTTGTTATCCCTTGTCTTTATGTACAGTACAATGATAATTATATGAAAAGTGAACGAAAAGAGAAGACAGAAAAAAAGAATGTAGATGATCATATGATTCCTTTAGGCCCCGCATGTACCATAAAAGAGGAATTTCACATGTCAAGAATTTTATGTCTGATAGAATTATTCAAATGAGAAAGGAAAACATGGCGTGTTGGGTTTCGACAATCGATTTTCACGGCTCCTGCGCTCCACAAAGGACCGAAGCCGCATCCCTTCAGGCGCTCATTTCAGGCCCTGCCGCTTCTCGATATTTCTCAGCATGGATCGAGCCCGTTCGTTTCCACTATCGGCACCCAGGGCTTTTTCCGCGTAGAGGCGGGCCTTCTCCATGTTATCATGGCGATAATAGAGTTCCGAAAGCCCCACACAGGCTTCAGGGTGTGACGGATTGAGTTCCAGCACCTTGAGGAAATAATCACGGGCCTTCCTGTCATCCGGCTTTACAGCGCGGTAGTGAAAAACACCGAGATAGTAATGCATGCGTTCGGATTCAGGATATAGACGCAACGCATCCCTGCATATACCTATCGCCTCCTTGCGATAGTCCTCCTTGAGCGAATCCGGTATAAAAGACTCATAGACCTCCCTGAACCTGATATCGGCAATGCTCCTGAGAAGGATGAACCGGTCCTCCCTGTCGTACATTCTGTTGATGTTTCGATAGGCTTCCTGAAACTCCCGCAGGGCGAACTGGTCAAGGCCGTCTTTGAGGTAGATCATACCGAGGGCGAGACGTGCGGAAGGATCGTTCCGATCGAGCTGTATCGCGGACTTGTACTCGCTGATGGCGTTTCCCCGCTCTCCCACGTTCTCATAATAGTCACCCCGAGCCTTGTGGATATATGAGTATTTAGAAACCTCATCCGCCTCTTCCCTCACCACCCTGTCACCGACTGAGCCGAGCATGAAGTTGCCGTATCCTACCAGCATATCCCCGAAGGACCTGCTTTTAAAAATCGTTCGTACCTCCATCTTCGCCACGATGAGGTTCTTCTGGTTTACCACGTAGAGGATATCCCCCTCGTTAATCGCTTCTGCGCTGTAGAGCCGCACCGTTGCCTTGTTTTTTTCCTGTGCCTTCCCGAACAGATCGCCCTTATCGAGGATGTCTTTCGATGAAAATGAAATGATTTTGCCCTTCAGTACAGCGCGCCGGCCTTCCCGGTCGGTCATTGTAAAGAATACTTTAAGCCGTCCACTTTCCTCCTCCATTATCATGTTGGCACGAGCGAAGAGAGGATGTATATGGAGCAGCATAAACGCGACTGCTAAAATTCTCGTCATTTCAGGAACCTCAGCGGATTGAGAGGATTGATGTATTTTCGCAATTCAAAGTGAAGGTGCGCGCCCGTCACCGCACCCGTCATTCCTGAACGGGCGATCACTTCTCCCTGTTTAACCATAGTGTCCTCTACTGCCAGGTTTATGCTGTTATGTGCGTACACGGTAATATAGCCACCCTCGTGTCGCACAATTACCACTTTACCATAGCCATCCTTCCAGCCGCTGAAGATGACCCTCCCATTCGCTGCCGATCGTATGGGTGTGCCGACATTCGCGCTGATATCAACACCGCAGTGGAATTCCCTTTTGCCGGAAAAGGGATCCCTTCGATTACCGAAACCGGAGGTGACCCTGCCCCGAATGGGCCAGAAGAACCTCATGCCCCCGGCCGTTGCTACGGTCATGGTTCTTTTGCTGCGCGCGGCTGCTGAGACAGAGGGGGCCGGTCGTTGCTCCACGCCGGGAAGAAAAAGCCGCTGACCGATCCGGATGACATCCCCCCTGATTCCATTGTGGGATAGTATGCTTGAGATATCCGTTTTATGGCGTTTCGCGATCCCGGAAGCCGTGTCCCCTTTTTTCACAATGTAGTATGTTCCCGCCCTGCTCGGGACCTTGATCCTTTTTCCCGGCTTCACCATGTCGGGGTTGGTGATTCCGTTAACGCTGATGATAACATGCTGGTGTACCCCGAATCTTCTGGCGATCTTCCATATGTTGTCGTTCTTCCTGATTGTATATGGTTGAAGATGCCAGCGGCTATCCTCCTTTTTCAATTTTTGGAATGACTCCGATCCCCACACTTCCGTCTTTTTCTTCACTTTCTTCAACCGGCCATAATCTATGACGGTGTCCCCGAAGGAGTCGTCGTATATGATCTGGCCTTCGCCGTCATCATCCTGATCCGCCGGGGGGGTGTCCGATTGCATCCTGATTCCATGAATGATGATGGCATCCTCCAGTTTCATCGGATCATCGACCCGCCCCTGTCCCGGGATAATCTGCGACAGGGCCAATGACGCAAACGCCAGAAAGGAGAGAACGACTGCTATCTTGGCATATTTCTTCATAATTAACAAATCGGCAAAAAAATGGATAATCTTTACATCAAACCGGTTCGGAATGGGGTAATTTGCTCACCACAGGGGATGTATGGAAGGAACCCCCCTGGGAAACAAGGGGGTCAGGAGGTGTTATGAAGAGACTTCTTTGGGAAAGCGCCAATGTATTCCGTCACGCCGGCTTTAAAACGTCTGTTGCTGATACTACTATACTAACCGGGCAACCGGATGGCGATAGGATATTACCCGAAAAATAAATAGTAGACTTGTTGCGAAGCTGGCGTCTCGCACTCGCAGGTAGCCCCTGCAGGGGGCTTGTTAAAGGGGCTTCGCCCCTTTAACCCCATGAAGAAATGAAACATACAACAAGTCCAGTGATTATTCCTATCTGGATGCAGGAATAAGTGAATCACTCACAATCAAATTATGATGTTCCTGTATGAACAGAGAAGTAAAAGAAATCAGAATTTTCACTCTTTGAAATTCGGAAAAGTATGATTTTCAGTGGTTAATAATTGAATGTCGTGCAGGAAAAAAAAGCCCCCTCCGCCGTCTTACGCGGCGGAGGGGGATAGTAATTACTCGTTTTTGCCAAATGCCATCACCACAAGGACCTGTATTTCGTGGCTCCCACGGCTCGCTTTCGCGAGTCCGCTCTGCTGTAAAAGCACCCTTTGCGACGACTTCGCACGCGTGGCGTTGATGCCGTAGGCGTAGTCGAGGAAGAGTGGCAGCTTGTTCGCGAGAAGAAGCGAGAAGGCGCACGATACGCTCGTATAGACAGTCCTCGGATATCCCCTCAGAGCCATGTGCGCGTAAGGATTGTTCGGATTGAACCATACACGGTTCTTGCCACCCAGGCCCACCACGTCGTTCTGTTTCGGCATGTAGAGCATGTTGAAACCGGGCTGGATCCTGGCGCTCCAGAAGGGGATCGGAATACCCACCTGAAGACGGGAAATCACGTACATGTTGTGGTAAAACTCGGTGTTGAAATAGCCGGGCATTTTTGCATGATCCGCCTGCATATACCCGATCTGTTCGGCGTTGTTCCTGTCGACGCCGTAGGCGTACCCGCCGTAGCAGTCGAACTGGATGTTGTAGTTGCCCTTGAAGTTGTAGTATGCGCCCACGTTGAACTGGACACGGTGCGTATCCTTTACGTTTGACTTGTACCACACGCCGTCGAACATGCCAAGACCCGGCGCAAGCGGGAATATTTGGCCGGGCAGCCACATCCCGTCATACCGCTCCCTGGTTCCGACCCTGTCATAGTCGTACCAGGTGCCGTAGCCGATGCGCCGCGCGTACTGGTATACCGCTTTCACCATGTAACCGTGCTTGACGCGGTTTGTTTCCGACGTCCGCACGTCGGAGAGCTGGAGCTCCACGGACGGCATCAACTGCCAGTGCCGGTTCGGCATGTTCACGTACTTGCCGTCGTTTTTTGCAAGCATCGGCATCCTGTAAATATGATAGGAGGGATGGAACGATACACTCGCTGAAAGAATCCTTAAAAAATTATACTGGAAAAAACCGACGGCTCCCACGTTGCTCCCCCGGATCGCGCGTCGCTCGTCTCCATATCCCCGGTTGTAATAGCGCCAGGCGGAAAACGTCGAATGCTGCACGAGGGGCTTGATTCCGGCGTAAACCCTGTCGGTTTTATACGCCGTAATGAGACTGATCCTCGTCGTGCTCAGGTAGAACTGCATGTAGAGGTCCGGGTTCGCGAAATTCTCGCCGAACCAGTAATAGGTAAAGAGCGGTGATATCTCATTGGATCCTTCGCTGATGGGGTTATTGACTCCCAGGGCGAGTATGTGCCGGTAGGGCATCTTCGACTTGCGGGGGGTCATGTCGTCGAATGCCGGATCAGCTGACTGACTAAGGGCGGGAATTGCGAAAAGAGGCAAGAGGAAAAACATTACAATCGTAAACATTTTCCGCATTATACATACCTCCAAAATTTTAATATATTTATCACCGGTTGCTGGAAAGGCAAGCAAAAAATGATGCGCGATCAAATTTATGCCGGATCGTGACGGAGGTAATAAAAAGTGGGCGGGTGCGTGAGCGGGGTTATGTATGCGATTTGAACTTCCAGTCTATTCCCTTTCCATTAAGATATTTTTCAAACTCCCGCCGCGTGGAGAAGTAGTGCCTGTAAGGGGAATCGAAGTACTCGCACTCCTCATCCTGGTTCCCGTGAATGCGGCAGATGGCGGGCCGACTCTTGTAAATGGCGCACCTGCCGTCCTTCCCGAGGTTCTCGCAGGGGCTCCTGAATTCCACATACCAGCCCCTGTCATGGTCGATGAAGACATGGACGTCATCATGTGAGAGATACCAGCGTATATGGTCGTACTCCGTTTTGGTCGTCGGCCTGTCCATTCCGATGGCGATATACCGGCAGCAGCGCCCCCCGCATTCCTCGCAGGGAGGACTGAAGGGCTTTTTATCGTCGCTCATTTCTCTTCTCTGAATTCAAAGGATCGCAAATCTTATGCAGCGGTACATCCGGGCCCTTGAGATGTCTATCATTTTTTATTTATGAAGAAAGGGACGGCGCATCAGGGGCAGCACCCGCAAAACAATCGGTCCCTCGCCTCGCGAATTCGTAGCAGCATATCGGTTGATTTCATTACCGGGTAATGTCCTCCGGCACAATGAAGGTCCGCGGCTTCGCCATGGATCCAGGCGCCGCACGCCGCTGCGTGGACCGCCGTGAGCTTCCTGAGCATCAGGGCGCCGATGATGCCGGAGAGGACATCGCCCGATCCGGCAGTGGCGAGGGCTGCGGTTCCCGTTGTGTTGATATAATGTCGCTCCCCGTCCGATACGATCGACGCGGGACCCTTCAGGAGTGCCGCGCATGAGAGACGGCGGGCGATCATGGCAGCTGCGAGTGGCCGGTTTCGGGCTATTTCATCGATATCGAGGTCCAGGATTCGCGACGCCTCCTTGAAATGAGGGGTAACCGCCCACTCGATCCCGGGGTCAAGGGCTCTTTTATCCGTCATAAGGGCGAGGTGGTACAAGCCATCACCGTCAATCAGAGCCTTGCGAATTCCCCACCGCCCCGCCGAAGCGATCACCGCATCGAAGACTCGCTTCGAAAACTCCGCGCGGCCGAGGCCCGGCCCTATCACCAGAACGTCGTACCTCCTCCCTCCGCACGCGCTATTCAGGGCTTCCTCCACCTCTTCCCTGGATGGCGCCGTCCCGTCAGGCCCGAAGGGGATGGATGCGGTTATCAATTCGGGTATCGAACCGGCAATGATTTCCCTGGCGGCCGCCGTCGTCACTAGGGTTGCAAGTCCCACGCCGGTCTCGAAGGCGGCGCGCGCCGTGAGCATGGCGGCCCCCTCCATGCCGTCGAACCCGCCCACGATGAGAAGATTGCCACGTTTCCCCTTGTGTGCATCCGGGTCCGCAAGGTAGTATGATTCGTTGTCCCGGATCGTATTTTCACTGAAAAAATCGTTGTCGATAAGTTCCGCCTTGAGGGAATCGGAACGGGTCAGCGAGGTGGGAAAGCCGATATCCGCCACGATCACTTGGCCGGCATACCCCTTCCCTGGATAGGTAACGAGGGAAAGCTTCGGAAGCCCCATGGTCACGGTCACGTCGGCGATGACCGCTTCCCCTTCCGGCGCCGCTCCGTCCGCGCCGAGCCCGCTCGGTATATCGACCGATACGATCCTGACGTCAGTGTCGTTGATCAGTTGTATCGCGTCTGCCATATCGCCCCTGGCCGTACCGGTAAAACCGATCCCCAGGAGGGCGTCGACCACGCAGTCGTAATCATCCAGACACGACACATCGGCAGCGATGGCTTCCGCGAATGGCCGCTCTGTGATTCCCGATGCCATGCAGAGTCGGCGGAAGATCAGTGCGCTTTCGGAATGATCCTTCCCGTTCATGACGGTGATGATGTCAACGGTGATTCCGGCATTGTGAATGAAATAGGCCGCGACATAGCCATCGCCCCCGTTGTTGCCGGGGCCCGCGATAACCGCGATCCGTCTCATCGACGGGCCGAGGGATATGACATGATCGGCGACGGCCCTGCCGGCCATTGACATCAGGACCGGTCCCGGTATCCCTTTTTCATGGATGGCTATACGATCAATTTCCCGCATTTCGCCGGCAGTCACCGCTTTCATGCTTCTATTCCCACTTCACTATTTCGACGCCGTCCCGCGTGACGTGATAGGTGTGAATCTTGCCCGATTCGTCAAGGAGTATCCGTGCGTAATGGCTCCTCTTCTGCATGACGTCCATGTAAATATTGTTGATTACGTTTCCCTCCAGGTTTGCTACTTCGAATTTCACCTGGTCTCCGCTTACATTCCAGAGATAGAGATACTTGTCGTCGATAACCTCGAACAGGACGTTCCGTGGATCAGGTATCTCCATGACCATCTTTTCGATCTTTTTCTCTGGGATGGAATACTCGAATATCTTGATATATTTCAGCCTGAGTCCGTGATAGTATGACACCGATATAATGAGCCTTTCGCCGTTGCCGAAAAGCTTGACCGAATCAATGCGTCCTTCGAAGATGTTTCCCTCCTGCCGGTCCCGGAATTCAAGAGTGCCGAGATTCAGATGAACCTCGCGCTGCTTCCCGTTAAACCGAAATATATTCCAGGATTCGTTCAACCTCGATATGACGAATAGCCTGTTCTTCGAATCGAGGGCGAGCCGTTCGATATGGTAAAACGGCGTGTCAGGGGCGCCCTTCTGTCCCAGGGTATACTGGAGTTCCCCGTTCCTGTTAAATACCAGTACATACGACGGGGAAAAATCCATGCTATCGACACGACCGTCCAGGGGCGAGCGTGTTTCACGTATCGTCGAAAACTTGTTCTGCACATAGAGGGTGTTATCATCGTCCATGATAACCGCGCCTATATCACCGAAATTGAATTTCTTCGCCCTGATATCCCCGATATCGACGTCCTTAAGGGGGCCGATCAGGAGTTCGACGGAGCCGTTCGGTTTGATCACCTGGAGCCGGTGAAGCAGATTGTCAGCGACGATTATCCTGCCGTTAAATACGCTGATCCCCACGGAAAGGTCCTCAAGGCCGTAGCCGTCGGTCCTGACAAGCACCTGGCCCGGGTTGCTTCCGCTTTGGACAAATGCCATCCGTTTGGGGCTCAGGGAGGTCGATTTAAGGATCGAACAGCCTGCCGTCACCATGAAGATGAAGGCAATGGATATGTATATTCCTTTCATAAATCCTCTTGAATCCAGTTGCCGGTGAAAGAGCCCCATGACAGGCTCTCTCATCCCGATGCCCGGGATCGTTGACCGGTTACGAAACGATTAGAGTCAATGGCATGATATTTTTCAAGATAATTTTCCCGATGGTTTTAAAATACAAGATTGACAGGTGTCATGTCGATACGGGCGCTATATAACATGTCACTCCCAAAAACTCCCCCCACACGGGTCCTTTCCTTTATTCGCCTTGACAAAAAAGGCCATCATGAAAAATGGTATAATCAGCCCTGTTGCAGGATTCATTCCCATACCATAACGCAACGGAGGCGAGCCATCTCACGCCTTTTCCGGATGGCGCCACCGGCGGGCCTGCAAGCCAGCCGTACGCGGCCGGGAACCGTGTGCAGTTATTTTTTACTACGCGAGGTATACCATGGATTTTACATTAACTGAAGAACAGCAGATGCTCAAGGACACGGTGCGGTTATTCGCCGAAAACGAGCTCAAGCCCAAGGCCGAGCACTACGACAGGACCCACGAGTTCCCAATGGAACATGTGAAAAAACTCGGCGAAATGGGCATCATGGGGATCGTCTACCCGGAGGAGTACAACGGGGCCGGCATGGATTACATCAGTTACGCCATCGCCGTTGAGGAGGTTTCACGAGGGTGCGCCTCCACCGGAACAATCGTCTCCGCGCATAATTCCCTTTGCCTCTCCCCCATATACTATTTTGCGAGCGATGATATCAAGAAGAAGTACCTCCCAAAACTTACCACCGGCGAATGGATCGGCTGTTTCGGCATTACCGAGCCAGAAGCAGGATCGGACGCTGCAGGTACCAAAACGACCGCCGAGCTTAAAAACGGGTCGTGGGTGCTCAACGGCACGAAAAATTTCATTACAAACGGTGCGGTGGCCCAGGTCGCGGTCGTCACCGCGGTAACGGACAAGGGAGTCGGCCACAAGGGTCTGAGTTTTTTCCTGATCGAAAAAGGGACACCCGGCTTCAGCGTCGGTAAAGTCGAGGACAAGCTTGGAATCTGCGCCTCATCCACCACCGAACTGGTATTCGACAATTGCACGATACCCGAGGGAAACATTATAGGCAAACGGGGTGATGGCTTCAAAATATCGATGCACACCCTCGACGGCGGAAGGGTCGGCATCGCCGCCCAGGCCGTGGGCATCGCGCAATCCGCCCTCGAATTCGCGGTTACCTACGCGAAGGAAAGGAAACAATTCGGCAAATCGATCGCCGATTTCCAGGCTATCCAGTGGATGATCGCGGACATGGCGACTGAAATAGAGGCCGCCCGGCTTCTGATCTACCAGGCCGCGTCGCTTATTGGCACCGGCGATCGCCAGCGGTATTCCAAGTACGCGGCCATGGCCAAGCTTTTCGCGTCGGAAACTTCTCACCGGGTGACCCACAAGGCGATCCAGATCCTCGGAGGCTACGGCTACGTGAAGGATTACCCGGTCGAGCGTTTCTACCGCGACGCCCGCATCACCGAGATATACGAAGGCACATCGGAAATTCAGCGTCTTGTCATTGCAAACAATGTGATAAGAGAATACTGATGCACTGCCGATTTTCTCTGCGCACCGGCAACAACATCTCACTACGAGGTAATAGATGAAAACTCAGATCACGAAACTCTTCGGCATTAAATATCCGATCGTGCTATCCGGCATGAGCTGGATCAGCACTCCCGAGCTTGTGGCGGCTGTCGCCAATGCCGGGGGGCTGGGAATACTTGCGACCGGCATCCTCAACGCCGATGATACGCGGGATTACATAAGAAAAGCAAAAAAGCTCACGAAGAAACCCTTCGGAGCCAATGTAACCCTCTATTTTCCCGGATCAGAAAGGAACGCGAAGATCATCATAGAGGAAAAAGTACCCATCGTAAACTACTCCCTTGGAAAGGGGGACTGGATTTGCAAGGCGGTCCATGCCTACGGTGGCAAGGTAATCGGGACGGTCACCACCCTCAAGCACGCCCTGGCCGCCCAGCGTGACGGCGCAGACGCCCTCCTGGTTACCGGCCATGAGGCCGCCGGGCACGGCGGCGATGTCACTTCACTTGTGCTGATTCCGAGTATCGTTGACGCGGTCGATATCCCTGTCATCGCCGCCGGCGGTTTCGCCGACGGTCGCGGACTGGCGGCCGCTCTTGCGCTGGGCGCGGAGGGAATCGCGATGGGCACCCGTTTCATGAACACGAAGGAAAGTCCCGTCCATGATTCCCAGAAGGCTATCAGCAACGATCTCGACGTCTATTCGACCGTTTATACGAACAGAGTCGACGGTCTTTACGCGAGGGTGATGAAATCGAAGGGAGCGAAGAGGCTCATCAAGAAACGCCTCAATCCTCTCTCCGCATTTCTGATGTCGAGAAAAATCGCCGCGCTCCTCGGTTTTCCCTGGCTGAAACTGGCGGTGGGAATACTGTTCATGGGGGTTACGAAGTCTCTCCAGATGGCACGCATGGCGATCGGCTTCGACGCCTTCAAGGCGGGTACCATGGACGGCGACAATGAAAATGGAGTGCTTCCAATCGGTCAGGTGACCGGAATCATTCATGACACCCCGACCGTAAAAGCGATCATCGAACGGATAGCAAAGGATGCGAAGCAGGTCCAGAAGGGCCTTGCATCCAGGCTATGAAAGCCCTCATGGCCCGCCTCGAAAGGCGGGCCTTTTTGTTCTTTTAGTATTGACAACCCCGCGGCAATGCTGTACAAGAACACATCACACACGCAGGAGAAGAACCATGGGAATACTGAAAGAAGCGGGTGAAACCATCGTTAAATACGGGGAGATCATCGCAAACAAGACAGAAGAATTTGCCAGGATTGCGAAAATAAACATCGACATCAAGAGACTGAACATCGACATCGCTATTGCGGAAAAGGAAATGGGACGCCATGTCATCTCGATGGTAGATGGCGGCGCATCGGCCATAGATTGCACAGATGCCAGAGTCAAGGAACTTCATGGGAAGGTCATTTCATTGAAGGGAAGCATCGATGAGAAAAAATCGGAAATAGAGAAAATCAAAAACGAATCCAGATCTGCAAAACAATCCGAAAAAAAACCCAACACGCCGAAGGGGGAATCTGAATAGCCAGCACTATGCCCATTACATCGAAAAAAGTAGTATCCTGCATTTCCAACCAAAAGGGCGACTTCACCCGCAAGGAGATCATCAACGAACTGTCTCAACCTTCCGCCGATAAAAAAGAGGCAAGGAAGAGGAAAAAATCCCCCTCACCCTCGGAGAGGGACGCGATGACGATCGACAAGACCATCGACGAGCTTGTGGCAGCCGGACTGCTCAAGAAAAAACGGAACAGTTATGCATGCGCCCATCCCTTTTCCTTTGAAGGGAGGATTCGCATCACCGGGCAGGGTAAGGGTGTCTTCCGCCTGCCGGACCGCGATGACGTTCACATATCGAGGGATGACACTTCCGGCGCGCACAACAACGACCTGGTAACGGGAAGGATCATCGGTGCGAAACGGGGCGAGATACAGGGAATCATCGATAGAATTGTCGAGCGCTCAAGAAACGACTATTTCGCCAGGGTCGCCCATACCGCGGGAGACGCGGTCATATACACGCTGATGGATTCTCCGGGGAACATGGAGGTGTGCGCAGAAAAGCCCCCGAAGGGGACCCCGCAAAAGGGGGACATCGCCCTGATCAGGCTCGAGGAGGGGCTGTACAGGAGCCGTCAGCGCTGCAGCGTCATTACCACCTTTTCACCCGACGACGAAAGCTACGATCTTGAGCGTGTTTTCGTCAAGCACGGTGTTCCGGGACCGCATCCGGATTACCAGGAACTCGACACCCCGCCCGACAGGGAAATGAATAAGAGAAAGGATTACACCGGTCTCTTCACCGTCACCATCGACGGCGACGACGCAAAGGATTTCGACGACGCTATATCCCTTGAGCAGAAAGGCAACATCTTCACGCTCTATATCCATATTGCCGACGTATCGGTCTATGTGCGTAAAGGATCTCCCCTGGACAGGGAGGCCCTCTCCCGCGGCACCAGCTACTACCTGGGTAACAGCGTTGTGCCGATGATACCGGAACGCCTCTCCAACGACCTCTGCTCACTCCGCGCCGGCACGGACCGCCTCACCATGTCGGTTGAAATCGACATCGACCGCCATGGGTCCGTGCGGGACCGGCGGTTTTCCAGGGGCATGATCCGTGTCGACCACCGCCTCACCTACGGTCATGCAGACTCCCTGTTATCGGGAAAGCAAAAGGGCGTTCTTAGCGATACCCTTGAGCAGATGTACGGCCTTGCCACGACCCTCAACGCCCGCCGTCTCGAACATGGCAGCCTGGAACTCAACCTGACCGACCAGTCCCTGGTGTACGAAAACAACGTCGTAACCGATATACAATCCATTGAACGGCTCAAGAGCCATCTGATTGTCGAAGAATTCATGCTCTCGGCAAACGTGGTCGTATCGCAGGCGCTCCGTGAAAGCGGGAGGCCCTCCCTATACCGTAACCACGAGGAGGTAAGCCCGGACAGCCTCCTGCTCATAAGGGACTTTCTGCGCCAGCTGGGCATCCCCTTTAAGACCTCGGGTAACACCGCGGCGAACATACAGAAGGTCCTCAAGACGGTTGTAGGGAAGGACATAGAGCACGTGGTAAACCTCGTAATTCTAAAATCCCTCATGCAGGCGAATTACGGCGCACAGCCGGAGGGACACTTCGGTCTCGGTTTCAAGGACTATACTCATTTCACCTCGCCCATTCGGCGCTATCCCGACCTGGTGATACACAGATGCCTGAAGAGCCTTATTGACGGAACGAAATCGCCCTACACCGTCGAAGAACTGGCCGCCATCGGCGAAAAAAGCTCCGAGACGGAGAGGATTGCACAGGCCGCCGAGCGGGACTTCAGAAAAATCAAGTCATGCCGACTCATGATGGGACGCGTGGGCGAGACATTCCTCGGCATTGTCAGCGGGGTCAGTCGCTACGGCTTTTACCTCACCCTCAAGGAGATACCCATCGAGGGCCTGGTGTCCCTCCGCTCACTCACGGATGACTTTTACCTCGTAATGGAAGACGATTTCACGGTTATCGGCAAACGTTACGGGAGGCGTTTCAGGATGGGGGATACCGTTACGGTAAAGCTTGTAAACGTCGAAGTTGAAAGGATGATAATAGATTTCGAAGTGGCCTGATCGGGAGGACTCAATGGAGCTAATCGCGAAAAAAAAGCCGGCGTTCCTATCGCGCCGTGACACACTCGTTTTCTTCATTGAGGAACTTGGAAAGAAGAAAACGGGCGCGCTTCTGCCACCCGAGTTCGCCTTTGTGGATGAGACGATGGACGCCTCCTTTTTCAGGGGAAAACAATCCGAGGCGATTTTCCTCCCCTTCGCCAACGATCCAAACGTAATACTCTGCGGAATCGGCGCAACCGGTAAGATCGACGCCGAGTCGATCAGGCGTGCAGCGGCAGCGGCTGTCAACCTATGCAGGGAAAAATCGATTGAATCGATCCATGTCTTCCCGCCCCGAACGGAAGCCCCGGGACCCGCCGCGATTCTCTCTTCAACCGCGGAAGGCCTCTACCTTGGAAACTATCAATTCGACACCTACAAGACGAAAAAGGACGACGATAGCCCCGGGCTTGTCAGGACCGCTACTATCTACTGCGATCTGCCCGGCGCATCGTCCCTTCTTAAAAAGATCACCGTCATATGCCGGAACACCCTCCTCTGTCGGGACCTGATCAACGAAACGAGCGAGCGGAGCGACTCCAGGGCCATCGCCGCTGAAGCGTCGTCACTTAAAAAAATCCCCGGTGTCACCTGTACGATATACGGAAAGCGCGAACTGGAAAAAATGAAGATGGGCCTCCTTCTCGCGGTAAACAGAGGGAGCAGCAAACCGCCCCGTCTCGTTGTCCTCACATACCGCGGAGACAGGAGCAGCAAAAAACATTTCGCCATCATCGGCAAGGGTATCACCTTCGATTCGGGAGGCCTGAACCTCAAGCCCACCGGGCACATCGAGGACATGCGTACCGACATGGCTGGCGCCGCCGCCGCCCTCTACGCATTCCGGTCCGCTGCGGAGCTCAGGCTCCGTAAAAACCTCTATGCGGTGCTTCCCCTGACGGAGAACATGCTTGCAGGGGACTCCTATCGGCCCGGCGACGTATACCGTTCCTACAGCGGCCTCACGGTTGAAATCGGAAATACCGATGCGGAGGGACGCCTGATACTTGCCGACGCGATCGCCTTTACTGAAAAACGCCTTAAACCCGACTGCATGGTCGACATCGCCACCCTGACCGGAGCCTGCCTCGTCACCTTCGGCGAACTGGTTGCGGGATATCTCGCCACTGACGACGGCCTTGCAGGACTCATCGAGGACGCGGCGCGATCCACGGGCGAGGCGGTATGGCGCCTTCCCCTTTTGAAGGATTATGAAGAAGGGATGAAATCCGACATAGCGGACATCTGCAACATATCAACGGAAAAGAACGCGGGAACGATCATGGGCGGAATTTTCCTGAAAAACTTCGTTGCCGGAACCCCCTGGGCGCACCTTGACATAGCGGGCACTGCGCGCTACTCCAAGCAACGCGGCTACAGACCCAAGCACGCCACCGGTTTCGGCGTTCGCCTTCTGGTCGAGGCCCTCTCAAACTGGACGGGATAACCGGGGTTTCCCCCTTCCCGACGGTGCGGAGAAGCCGGTATATTCTTGACAAAACCGTCCGCCTGAAGAAAATCGTCATCACTATAAAAACGGGGGTCGGCATGAAATTCACCACCAAGGAAATCATCGATATAGCGGTCGGCATCGAGGAAACCGGCTATGAATTCTACAGGGAAGCGATGATTAAGTTCAAGGATTCCCCGGTCGTTGAGGTCTTCGATTTTCTCGCCCGGGAGGAGCTCGCCCACAAGGAGCTGTTCCAAACCCTTGCGACCGGAAAGAACGACGAGGGGATATTCACCGATGAATACTATTTCTACCTGAAGGCGATTGGCGGTCCCAGGATATTCGATCGCAGCGCTGCCACTGCGTCCGGCGCCCTTTCCGGAATCGACAAACCGCTTGGTGCCGTGAGCTATGCTTTCAATGCCGAAAAAGAATCGATTCTTTTTTACAGCGAAATGAAGAGAATCTACCGGGAGGGCAGCGAGAGCGTGAATATCCTTGACACAATAATTGAGGAAGAAAGGAAACACGTCCTCACGCTCGCCGACCTATCCGAAAAGATTCGACTTACGGTCTGATCGACGGGTACCAATGGTCAGGCAAGCCCTTTTCTCTCACTTGTAAATGTCACCCGTTTCACGGTACCAGAGGACAAAATCAAGGTGGTCGAGGGGAATACTGATACCTGACGCGAATTCCTCCAAAATATCCTCCAGCTCATGATAGCGCGACGGGGAGATAGACGCGGGTATCTCCCCAATCATCCCCAGTAGATGCATGTTTCTCAGGACATGGCGGTCCAGAATGGCCAGGTCTTCCCCTTTCCCGATGTTCCTCAGGAAGTGACTCGCTTCCTTGTAGCCTATACCTTTCACGTTTCCCGCGATCCAGCGCCGCATCCCGCGCGTATCACCTCCATGTGACAGAAGCACCTTCACTATCGATATGTCGCCGGACATGAAGGACTCCCGCGCTTCGATTATATACCGGGCCTTGTTGTTCCTGAAGCGCACGATATTCAATTCACGGCTGATCTCATCGAACCCTCCTTCGAGTAGGAGCCCGCTGGCCTGGAGGTTATCCAGGGCTCGGCCGCATCTCCGCGCGCCCGACTGGGGGGTGAGAAGACAGAAAACAAGCTCGACGAAAAGCAACCGGTCATCACCTGACTCCCCTATCCTCCTGAATTCGCATAGCCGCGCCTCAACGCGTTCCCGGATTTCCCCGTGTATGACGAGTAGTTCTTCAACCCGCTTTTTGTAATGATCGCTTGACATCCAGCCCTTTCCCGGTATACTGCATTATCATGCTATAGAAGCCGTTGACATGAAACAGTGCTTCCCCGGCATAACAACACTTTTTATCATTTCGACGAAAATTTCAACCGGGTATCATGCGCCTTTATGCATCGGATCGTGTCAGCGGATGACCAACAGACACGACCGTCAGGGACTCCATGTGTGCAGGGCACATGATGACATGACAGGATGCTGCGAATTATGGAAAATTCATTGACCGCAGGCGACACGGCGCCCTCCTTCACCCTCCCGGACTCCGATGGCGCCGGGATCTCCCTGAGCAATTTCAAAGGCCAGTGGCTAGTACTCTACTTCTATCCCAGGGACACTACCTCCGGCTGCACAACAGAGGCCCTCGACTTCACCGCCTCGGCGGGTGAATTCAAGAGCCTTAACGCCAGGATCATCGGTGTGAGCCCCGACTCATGCGCGAGTCACGGAAAGTTCATTCTGAAGCATAACCTCGGGATCACCCTTCTGAGTGACACCGATAAACGAGTACTTAAAACGTATGGCGCATGGGGCATCAAGAAGATGTACGGAAAGGAGTCATACGGCGTCGTTCGATCGACTTTTTTGATCGACGGTGAGGGGACGATCCGCCATGTCTGGAGAAAAATCAGGGTCAGCCGGCCATGCGGAAGAGGTGCTCTACACCCTCCGTGAAATGACAGGATATGCCGGCGATCCGAACGGGTAACGGCGTCGCTCAGAGAAGTCCCGCCTGGACCTGTAACCCGACGGAAAAGCCGCGGAAATCCCTGTCGCGAATGCCGTGGAAATCCACCCCCCATGATATCCTGTACGAGGCCCCCACTCCTATGCGTGCATGTCGCGGAAGATTCAAAAAAATGTAAAGTTCCGGCTCGATGATAAAAAAGCGAGAGCCGGGTCCCTTCAGATATTCACCGCCGAGGCGCCCCCAGCCCGCGAGAGAGCCGAGCGAAAAGTTGACAATTCTGTCATGAAAGATATGGTACGCCAGGTACCCCCCGCCGTATACTATTTTCATTCCTCCGGGGGTATTACCGAAGGCTGAATTGAGCCGATCAGGAACAAGAGAGCCGGGGACGTTAAAAACGGATATCTCACCTACGGCACCGATGGCGAAAACATGGTCCACGAGAAGCGCCGCCCTGCCCCCGACAAGGGCGCCCCACCCTGCCCTGTAATGAGCCGCCTTCCCCGATACCGAAAGGTAGAAGCCGTGCTCGATAAACCTGTTGTAATTGAGCATGTACATGTCAGCCCCCCGCTCCTTTCTGGGAGCAATGGGAGGCTCCTGTTCGCGGTTGCCCGCGTAACCCGCGTAACCCGCGGCAATGAGGATGATCCACGCACACACGATACGCCGGGCTCCGCGACGGATCATGTCTCTATACGGGTCGAAGCCCGACATCAGATACACCGGCGGGTATGTCGTCTTGATTCCATTGGCTCAGCGGGTGATCGTCTTTTTGTCCGAGGCCATGAGAACCGTCGGTATTTTCATTGCTCCCTTTCCCGCCACCGAGTCGACGATTTCCTGAGGGGCAAGGCGATACCATAGCTTCGCCTCAACGGTGAAGGGGCCGGAGGCGCCCTCCGGAAGCGTATAGGTTTCAGCCAGGCTCTTCATCGCCTCCAACCTGCGGTCTTTCAATATTTCCCGTGCCTTGGCGACATTGTAGACCGGATTACCCTTGCCGTCGCCGAACACGACATGATAAATAACGCTTGATGAATCGAGGGCGCCGTTACCCTCTATCCTGCCGCTATGGAGAATCGTTTTACCACCCGCCCCGGTGACCCTGACCTCCAGCCATACCTGGCGGACATGGGCCAGTCCGGTGGGAATGCTATGCCCGGCGCCGGTATTTGTAACCGTGAGGCGGACGCGCCCTTTGCTGAGTGTATCGTCTATCTTTACCTTCGCCGCGTTTTTCAAACGCCCTTCGGCCATGACGGAGTGAGTAGAGGCGCCATACAATCCCGGTATCAGGTTGTTCCCCCCGGCGAAATAGTGAGTAAAGACGTGACTCCGTTCCGGCCCCCCCGACGCCGCTTCGCCAGGGTTGTTCGGCCGTTCCGTCGAGCCGGTTGCGGCAACACCGGGCCGCTGATACATATGGCATCCCTGGCAGGGTATACCCTGCTTCGCGTAGGGGCTCCCCTTCCATTCCTCGTAGGATGTCTCCAGCTTGGTGCCGAAAACAACATGCCTGACATCATGGCATACCCCGCAAATTTCGGAACCGGTATGAAATTTCGAATAGGCTGTTTTATGATAATCCGACTCAGCGTCACGCCGGGGGCCCCGCTTGATCCCGGGATCGCCCTCTCCGTGACCCGGATCGAGTTTCAGGTCAGCATTATAGAGCTTCCCCGCCCCGGTTGAGGAGTGGCAGAAATCGCACTGGACTCCCTCCTTGGCCAGCTCGGGAATATCCTTTAAATGGTCGGATGTCTTGACGGGCATGCCGCTTACAAATCCGACCGGAGTATGGCATTTGACGCACATTTCCGATTCCTTGATTTCATCCGGGTCTGTAAGGCCCTTGAGGTCATGCAGCGCCACCTTTAAATAGAGAGGATCGGCGTGGGCAAGGCTGTGCATCGAGCCTTTCCACTGGTCGTAGATAGTACCGTGGCACCCACTGCATGTCTCGGGCGACACGAAGCGGGACAATTCAAAATGCCGCTCGCGAGAACAGGAAAGAGCGACTGCCGCCGCGGTGAAAACAGCCGCGGCGCAGGAATAGATTATTACTTTTTTCATGCCATGCCTCGCACAATAACTAATGATGCGCACATTATCCACATCCGGAATTCGATACATCGCATTCAGTCATGCCTGTAATGCCCTGCATGATTGACTCACTACACGTGAATCACTGTCATGAATGAAAAACAGTATGTCAGTTTTATGGAATAGTATCAATCATTTTTTTTGCCATGCTTCCTGATGCCCCCGTTCAAATAAGGAACCGCATCCATTGATGACTCTTCCCAATTGTTTCTTGACAAAAACAGCATTCATCTTTAATAATTATCTCTGAAGAGACATTTAATGTCAATTAAGATCCTTCCGGCATCCGCTGCGGGCTTATGAAAATGATAAAAGATATAAAAAAAATACTGACGGAATATGGGATCAATCCGTCCTATCATCGCATGAAGATATACGAGTACCTTTCCGGCACGAAGACGCATCCTACCGCTGATACCATCTATGCCGACATGATCACTACCATTCCCACTCTCTCAAGGACAACCGTGTACAACACAATGAAGGCCTTTTCGGAAATGGGCCTCATTACAACCGTTACCATCGAAGACAACGAAGTGCGGTATGACGCAGATATATCTCCCCACGCCCATTTTAAATGCTACTCATGCGGAGGGCTGCATGATATCGACCTCAAACACCTCGGCATTGACCGCGCACTCTCGTCGGGAAAAAAAATACAGGGCCATCTTATCACCGAACAGCAGGTGTACCTCAGGGGGATCTGCAGGGATTGCCAGTGAGAATTATACTTATGACCACGCCCGAATCTCACGGCCTCCACCTTTGTGCGACCTTTTTTATATCGACGGCGGTTTTATTATTGCAAAATGTACCGAAGCTATATATTATGTAATGAGTACAATTGTTAGTCATCATCATACAGTGATTTGTCCAGAATAAAAAAAGGTTTCCAAAAAGTTTCCTGAGGTATATGCTGGACATTCTCGCATGATAGGTGAAATTCGCATACCGATCCGATGCGGCCTTGCGCTGCATTGATTTCGCTGTACAGTCAAAAAAATAAATAAATGGAGGACCATGCAATGAAAAAGTATATTTGTTCAGTATGCGGTTATATTTACGATCCTGAGGCAGGTGACCCCGATTCCGGAATAAAGCCGGGAACCTCATTCGAAAAGCTTCCTGACGACTGGGTCTGTCCGCAATGCGGGGTAGGGAAAGACCAGTTCGAGCCCTATGAGGACTAGGTCCCGGGCCGTCGCTAAACGACCAAAAAAAAAGAGGGGGTATCAACATGACCAAGAGACAGGAAATCTACAAATGCCAGGTATGCGGGAACATGGTAGAAATGCTCCATGAAGGGGCCGGCACCCTGGTCTGCTGCGGCCAGGATATGACACTGATAACCGAGAACACCGTCGACGCCGCGAAGGAGAAACACGTCCCCTTTGTCACAAAATCGGAACATGGCATCAAGGCGCAGATCGGTGAAGTCGCCCATCCGATGGAAGAAAAGCATTATATTGAATGGATCCAGGTCATTGATGCCGACGGCACGTCGAACCGCCGTTTTCTGAAACCCGGCGAGGCCCCGGAAGCGGAGTTCTGCTGCGTCGAGGCTGGCGCCACGGTAAGGGAATACTGCAACCTGCACGGGCTCTGGAAAAAATGACCTGATCATCCGGTCGCGGCCGTCGCACGGCATGCTGCTGCCGCATATCATTATTGGAGGCATCAATGAAAAGCGTAAAAGGCACGAAAACCGAAAAAAACCTCCTGGCGTCCTTCGCGGGAGAATCACAGGCGAGGAACCGTTACACATACTTCGCCTCCCAGGCCAAAAAAGAGGGATACGAGCAGATAGCCGCGCTATTCCTCGAAACGGCGGAAAATGAAAAAGAACACGCCAAGCGTTTCTTTAAATTCCTTGAGGGCGGGATGGTTGAAATCACCGCGGCCTACCCGGCGGGCGTTATCGGTTCCACGGCGGATAATCTCAAGGCCGCCGCGGAGGGTGAAAACGAGGAACACACGAAACTCTATCCCTCGTTTGCCGATATTGCAGAACAGGAAGGCTTCAAGGATATCGCCATCGCATGGCGCAGGATCGCCGATGTCGAAAAACATCACGAAGCGAGATACCTCGCACTATTGAAAACCGTGAAAGAGGGCACCGTGTTCAAGAAAAAGGAAAAACTCGAGTGGAAGTGCAGGAATTGCGGGTACATACATGAAGGCGATTCTGCACCCGACACCTGCCCGGCGTGCCTTCATCCCCCGGCTTACTTCGAGGTGCTTGCTGAAAAATTCTAAAGATTGCCATGGATTAAATAAAAACGGCATTGTGAAATGCCGTTTTTATTTTTTTTCGTATTCGATCCAGTTTATCGGATACTGCCATCATGTAGTGAGTTATTCAACACGATGAAGCCCCCTGCACGACAAAACCGGCCCCATGTCTCGTTTCATGATAATCGACTGTTATCGTTGGAACAGTATCGATGAAGTGAGCCATTCTCTCGTCGAGTAGCAATTTCACCCCATCACTTTCAACAACCCTGTCATTATCGTTTCCCAGCTCATCCAGAGCCAGCCCCAGACGGGGACCGCCTCAACCAAACCCTGAAAAGATCAGACGCAGGGCCGGGTTAGTAAACTCGGAATCGGAGAAAACATGGCTTAATTTTTCACGAGCCATTTCTGTAATTTTTATATTCAATTTCCACTCCTTGAACAAACAAATAATTTCTATTTTATAATATACTAATATTCTTAATATTAGTCAACCTTTTTTATTGGTTACCCATACTTTTTCCAGAGTATCTGTATGGAGGAGGCTGTGCCGCACTTGACATGGATGATTGCAATTGTGTCCCGATGAGACTAAAAAAAGGGGGGGCCTTTATCGCTCAGGCAAAAAATGGAATCATACGGGATGTATGCCATCATGGGAATAAAGATTATTCTTGCAGTAAATATACTATTGAGTGTATACTGTAGTACCAATCGGCGCAATCGCCTGACATCCTTCGGCATGCGTCATTATCAATTTCCGGTTTTCTTGCAGGTGTAGACATACATATCAACGCAACGTGGAGCGGGTTATGAAGAAATATGATTTCCTCATCATCGGCGGTGACGCAGCGGGAATGAGCGCCGCGTCACAGGCCAGAAGAACCGACGAAAGAATGAGCATCGCGGTGCTGGAAAAGGGGGAGCATGTCTCCTACGCCGCGTGCGGGATACCCTATTATATCGGCGGGGATATCGACGACGCGAAAAGCCTCATCGCCATCGACAGGAAGGACTACGAGGTGAAGAGGAATATTGAAATCCGGACGGGCACCGAAGCCACATCCGTCAATTTCGAGGCGAGAACCGTTTCTATTCAGTCCCGCGAGGGAAGCGATACCCTCGCCTTCGAAAAGCTCCTCATCGCGTCGGGTGCGCGCCCCTTTATTCCGCCGATCAGAGGGATCGACATTGAAGGTGTATTTTGCCTCCGGGACCTTGCTGACGGGATCGCCATAAAAAACTATCTATCCAAACGAAAGCCCCGCACGGGTATCATTATCGGGGGAGGTTTCATCGGTCTCGAAATGGCCGAGGCGATGCGAAAGCTCGGAATGAAAACCCTTATCATCGAGAAGCTCGTGTCGGTGGCCATGTCCATGTCGCCCGATGTCAGAAATCTGATCACCTCCACACTCAAGGACAACGGGGTCGATATTCATACCGGCGTTACCGTGGAGTCCATCGACTCGATCCGAGACGGCCTTCTTCTGCATACGGACGGAGGCTCCTTTGAAGGTGACTTCATCCTGGCATCTGCAGGTATCGTGCCGAACACCGATTTCCTGAAAACCGCCGGGCCTGCGATGACGGACCGGGGCGCGGTGATCGTGGATGAAAAATCGAGAACCGACATCCCCGGCGTGTATGCGGCGGGCGACTGCGCCACGGTCAAAAACCTCATCACCGGCAGGGATGTCTATATGCCCCTCGGCACTACGGCAAACAAGCAGGGCCGCGTGGCCGGCCTCCATGCCGCGGGCATCGAGAGTGAGACCTTCCGGGGCATCGTGGGATCGCAAATGGTAAAGGTCTTCGATCTCGAAGTCGGCAAGACCGGCCTCAACGAGGAGGATGCCCTCCGCGAGGGAATCACACCCGAGCGATCATCTGTGGTCTGGAAATCGAAGGCGGGGTACTGCCCCGACGCGGCGAGGATATACATCGAGCTCACCATCAACGCCGACACGCGCGCGATAATCGGAGGAGAGGCGGCGGGGACCGATGGAGCTGCGCTTCGTTCCAATGTCATCGCAGCGGCAGTGACGGCGGGTATGGTGATCGAGGACGTCGCGTACATGGACCTCGGCTATGCCCCACCCTTCTCTCCGGTGTGGGACCCGATCAATGCTGCGGCACAGAAGTTACTGAAAAGGCGGCCCACCTGAGAGGCCCGCCTATATCCCGAGGCCGCCGCTGAAAAGGATTTCCTCAGGCTTGCCCTGCACAATCCGGGCGCCCGGCGGCACATCGTGGGTGAGCCACACGTTGCCGCCGATTTCCGCTCCCCTGCCGATGGTCACGCGCCCCAAAATCGTCGCGCCGGAATAGACGATGACGTCATCCTCGACGATCGGGTGCCGCGGGATGCCCTTTATCGGCCTGCCCGATTCGTCGAGAGGGAAGCTTTTCGCTCCCAGCGTTACGCCCTGGTATATCCTCACGTTGCGGCCAATGACCGAGGTCTCGCCTATGACGGTACCGGTCCCATGATCGATGAAAAATGATTCGCCGATTTTTGCTCCCGGATGGATGTCGATACCGGTCTGGGAGTGCGCCATCTCAGAAATAATCCGCGGGATGAGCGGCACATCGAGCAGATAAAGCTCATGAGCGATGCGATGATGCGCGAGGGCAATTATACTTGGATAACAGAAGAGCGCCTCACCGACCCCTTTGGCGGCCGGATCGCCCTGGAATGCCGCCAGTGCATCAGTCGTCAGGAATCGCCTCACCTCGGGGAGCCTCTTCAGCAACTCCTGCGAGGTCTCCCTCGATCGGCGCTCGCAATCCACGCACGATGTGTGTTCGCCGCCCGTCTCAGCGCACGAGAAACAGTAGCCGCGCTTGATCTGTTCCGCCAGGAGCCGGTACACCTTGTCTATTGTCGATCCGATATAGTATTTCATCGTCTCGGGTTTTACTTCGGAATAGAGGAAATAGCCGGGAAAGAGAACCGCCTTCAGATAATCGACAATTTTTTTGAGTATTTCCACCGAGGGCATCGGAAAGTCATGTGAGCTGTGGTGGTAGACCGCCTGGTACGATTCCGGGGCGCAGAGCTCGTCAACTATCTCGCCGATCAGCTTCTCGGATAACCGTCCGTTGTCGTCATGTATATCGCATTTCATGGGTTTCATCCTTCTCCATCCCGGATATCACCAGCAGCGGGCCGGAGCCGGTCATCACGCCATCAGGGGGGGCATAGTGCGCATACCGAGCGGAACACCTCGGTCGAGAGGTACCTGTCCCCGCGGTCCGGCAAAATGACGACCACGGTCGAGCCCCTCGGAAGATCCCGCGCGATGGTCATGGCGCCCCACATCGCCGCTCCGCTGGATATTCCGCAGAAGAGCCCCTCGAGAAGGGCCAGATTGCGCGTGGTGTCGAAGGCGTTGTCGTCGGAGCATTCGAGCTTGCCGTCAAGAAGTTTCGGATCGTAGATCGACGGAACGATCGACTCTTTCATGTTCTTCAGGCCCTGTATCCGGTGGTTCATTGAAGGCTCGACGCCCACGATCCGTATTCCGCAGTTGTTGTCCCGGAAAAACCTGGAACAGCCCATGAGGGTGCCGGTAGTGCCCATTCCGGCCACGAAGGCGTCCACACGTCCTCCGGTGTCCCGGATGATCTCCGGAGCGGTGGTCTCGTAGTGGGCGAGCCAGTTCGCGTCGTTCTCGAACTGGTTTGGCATGTAATACTGTTCGGGAAAATGCTCGGCGATATGATGGGCCCTTGTGATGGCGCCGTCGGTCCTGTCGCAGCCGGGGGTGAGCTCTATCTCCGCACCCATGGCGATAAGTATCGACCGCCGTTCCTCGCTCACACATGCGGGCATCGTAAGTTTTATCCGGAATCCCATCGCCGAGGCGATCATTGCCATGCCGATGCCGGTATTTCCCGACGTCGGCTCGAGGAGTATTCTGTCCCCTGTCAGCTCACCCGATTCGATGGCTTTTTTTATCATATAGTAGGCGGGGCGGTCCTTTACCGATCCTCCAGGATTAGCCCCTTCCAGCTTGGCCAGGATCCTTACTCCCGTTTTCTCGGCGTTCCATATCCTCCCGGTTTCCACCAGGGGCGTATTACCTATCGCTTCAAGTACGCTGATCGCTCTTCCTCCGGCGACCCGTAATGAACAGGCCGATACCCAGTATCAGGAATTTCAGCCTTCGATTTGCAAGTAATTTTTTGGGCGCGCATCAAATTATTTTCCTGCTGTCATCGTTTCGCTTTACACTTGACATACATGGATATTCCAGCTATAGTCTCATGAATTTTTGATACAGGACGGGGCGCCGATTTGAACACAAACCAAGGCTTCAGAAAACTTCTCGTTACACATTTTATAATCACCGTCATTTGCGAAGCGGGAGCTATCGCCGTCACCGTTATTCTTGCCGAGCGCGCCAAGGAGAAGGTCGTCTGGCTTTCCGCAATCGGGATATTAATCATTTACACCATCATCATGTGCGGCATTAATCTTTTCCTCGCCTCAGGATTCAGGAAGGCCCTCGGGACCCATGAGGCACGTTTTCCCGAAGGGGACGCCTCGGCGAAGAAAATGCAATCGTACACCAATAAACTTTACATATCGAGCATGATTCTCTTCGGCATCGCACCGGCCTTCTACGTGGGGATCCAGTCCCTAATGGGGATACCTGCATCCCTCGGCAGCATCGCGATCGGGAACATCTGCCTTATCGGTATCGGCGTTATCGCGGGCAACCTGTTTCACATATATCTCTATCCGGTCATCATAGATGCCCTGAAGCGCCGTTCATATCCGTACCGGCGCATGAAACTAAAACACAAAATCGTGATTCCCATCATGAACCTCCTCCTGTCACTCCTCGTGATACTTTCGCTCTACTCATACAAAACCGCCCTCGGCATGTTCCGTCCGGCCACACTGAACCAGACCCTTGCCGAAACGTCGCTCCGCATCGATAGACTACTCAATGAACACGACAGTGTCCCTGAAGCCGACTGGACGAAGTTCATCGCGGAAAAGATTATCACCAACGACATCGTCTCGAAGGATTTTTATTTCATCCTCGAACGTTCCGGCGTGATCATTGACTCCAGCTTCAAAGACAGGATCGGATCCAACGCGCGTACCGATGTCGAAAAAAGCTGGAGGCAGACGGACTATTTCGCCGAAACCGTGCAAAAGCTCCTTGCAGGCGAAGAGGGCATCTGCGATATCCTCTACGAAAGGCAGGTGTATTATGCCATCTACCTTCCCCTGCCCGGCACGGATCTTTTTCTCATGACGGGACGTCTCTCCAGAAATTTTTTCGCGCCCACGAACAGGTTCGCCGTCATTCTGGTCCTCATTGGGATCTTCTTCGTCATCGGCATAACCGCATTCTCCCTCTACACCGCGACCAAAAAATTCCGTACACTCGATGAAGTGTCCGTATTTCTCAAGAATCTCTCACAGGGGGACATGACTTCGACCCGTATGCCCGGCGGCCATGAGATCGGCGACGAGATAAGCGACATGGTGAAAGCGACTGAAAATCTCGCCTATATATTCAAAAATATTTCCCTCAGTCTGAAGGGCGCTGCGGGCGACCTTTCAGATATCGCCGGTACGGTATCCACCACGATCCGTGTCATATCGGACGACTCGCGGGTTCAGGCCAGCACCATCGAGGAATTCTCGGCATCCGTCGAGGAGATTACCTCCTCGATAGAGCTTATCTCAGAGAATGTGAAGACCCAGCACGAGAAAACACAGGATGTATTCGAGGTCATCCGCCGTTTCACGGAATCCATGCAGAACATTTCGGCAAGAACCATCGAAGCGGAGGATGCCGCCGAATTGGCATACACACACGTGACAGAAATTGAGAAAAAGCTGGCAACCACGATTGAAGGTATAGAGGCGATCGGCGACAGCTCGAAGAAGGTCGCCGAAACCCTTTCGGTGATACAGGATATATCTGATCAGATAAACCTCCTTTCGCTTAACGCATCGATCGAAGCCGCACGTGCGGGCGACGCGGGACGGGGCTTCGCGGTGGTTGCGGACGAGGTGGGAAAACTGGCGGACAGGACCAGTACCGAGGCGAAGGCCATCGAGAGGCTCGTGAATGACAGCGACCTTAAGGTCCGTGATGGTATCGCCTACATCACGGGGATATCTGAATCGATGCGGACCATGATTGCCTCCGTGCGTAACACTTCCGACATCATTGTCAATATCGCATTCCACTCAAAATCATTCGTCGAAACGACGGAGAATGTGTACAAGGTGGTCAAAGACCTCGCCGAGCTTTCCAACGAAAATGCCGTGGCGGCCGACGAACAGCGCCAGACGGCGAAGGATGTCCTCGCCGCCATTGACCAGATGAACGAGGCTGTCCAGAAAACATCGGAGAGCATGAACGAATTCGTATCGATTATTCAAAAGCTTACGACACATTCAGGCAGGATATCAGAAATCCTCGACTCGATCAGGACCGAATAGCATCACGGCCTCACCGGCGATTACATTTTTTTACTTGATTTCTCCCCCCCGCATGAGCAGTGGTGATCCAGTTTACTCCGGGGCATGGCCCCGATACCGGCGCAAGGACCCGCCGCATCGTACATCAAGGCAAGGAGCTACAGATCATGGACACCGCACTTACAGGAGCAACCGGGCATGTGGGGGCAAGCCTTGCCCGCATGATCCTCGCCCAGGGACGTTCCGTCCGCATACTTATCAGAAACGACCTTCGGGCAATCGAGGGCCTTGATGTCGAAACCGTCACCGGGGACATCCTCGAACCTGAATCTCTCATGAAGCTCTGTGAGGGGGTGGACACGGTATTCCATCTTGCGGCCCGGATATCCATTACGGGGTCAGACGGGGGCATGGTCGAAGAGGTGAACATCAACGGAACGAAAAACGTGATCGAGGCATGCCTTCGCAGCAGGGTAAAACGACTCATACACTTCAGTTCGATACATGCCTACTGCTCGGAACCGCATGATGAAATCATCGACGAGACGAGGCGATTCGCCCTCGACAGGGACGAATTCCCCTATGACCGGTCGAAAGCGATCGGCCAGATGGAGGTCCTGAAGGCCGTCGACCGCGGGCTTGATGCGGTGGTACTCAACCCGACCGCGGTGCTTGGCCCCCACGACTACAAACCATCCCGCATGGGAGAGGCGCTCATAAACATCTATCGCAACCACTACCCCGCCCTCGTCGACGGAGGTTACAACTGGGTCGATGCCCGCGATGTGGCCGCCTGCGCACTCACTGCAGAAAAAAAAGGACGGAAGGGAGAATCATATCTCATCAGCGGTCAATGGCGTCATGTCTGCGACATCTCGAGAATCATCTCAGAATTGTACGACAGAAATACTCCCACTTTCGCAACGCCGATGTGGCTCTGCACATTCCCCGCCCACGTCGTGCTGGCGTTTTCAAAGCTTCTCGATTACAGCCCGAAATTCACCCCCTATTCCCTCAAAACCGTACGCAGTCACCGAAATATTTCCCATGAAAAGGCGACGCGCGAGTTCGGGTACACCCCGCGACCTATTGAAGAAACGATTCGAGATTCCATCGATTGGTTCCGTTCACGGGGAGTCCTTGATGGATCCGACTGAAGGGCCGGCTTGTACAACGGGGAGGGTCAACGGGGCCGATGTCGTGAAAAGAACTCCCATATCAGGTCGGTGGCACTGACGTCCAGGCTCACTTTCCCCGCCTTTCCTTCGGGAAGAGAACGGCCTATGCCCGGCCAGTGATGTCCCCCGCCCTGAATGGCGATGAGGGTTGTTTCACGCACGGGATCATCGCATTCGAAAAACATCCGGAATGCCCGTGTGCCGTCCCGGGAATCGAGATCCGGCATCGGAGAGACCCCCGCACTTCCCGCACACCCATTGTTCCACGCCCAGAATAAAAGCGTATCAAGTACCGAAAGCACCTCTCCACGATTCATTTTTCCCCGTACAAGCTTCCCCCCGCCCCACGGAACCGTCCTGTCCTCCGTGCCATGAATGAGAAGAAGGGGCACGGGAACGCGTGCGACCCGCAGGGCAAGAGGCTTCGGCAGAGTTCCGGATACCGATGCCACGGCCGCCACTTTCCCAGGGATGGCGAGACCGAGCCGGAGGGCCATCATGCCCCCGTTTGAAAACCCCGCGATATAGACGCGTGCCGGGTCTCCATGATACTCGGCGACAACATGCCCCAGAAGCCTGGTCAAGAACTCCACATCGTCGACTCCGGCCCTGTAAGATGGTGAATTATTATCGCTGCGCCCGTCGTTCCAGTATGGCCCTATCGAGTCGGGGAAAAGTGCAAGAAAGCCGTTTTGTTCAGCCAGGTCGGTAAATCCCATGAAACTTCTCATGATCGCGCCCTTCGCTCCGGACCCGTGCAGAACGATAACGAGGGGGTACGGCCCCGGTGAGGATGGAAGAAAAAGCTCCCAGGTGCGATCGAGTCCCCCGATCCGAAGCGAGCCCCTGACGATCTTTTCGCGGTCCGGCTGGGTGGCTCCGGCAATGACCGCCCATGCGGCGATTACCGCGACACACACGCATTTCTTCCCAATCAATCTCATTGCATTCATCCATTGGTCCCGATTGATTTCAATACCGTATCGGTGATGTTCGGGGCAAGTACATTTTTCATCGGATTCACCCTTTTTCTTAAATGGCACGGCTTTGCGGCGCAAGAAGTTCGCAGCAATTTTTTTACGGTTGACATATGCGTTATTTGTGCGATATAATTCATATTTTCATCAAGGAACACGAGCGCATATGAATATACATGAGTATTTCGAATCAACACGGGGCCTGGGAATTCTCGCTACGGCCGATTCCAAAGGCGGTGTCGACATGGCGGTCTATTCGCGGCCCCATGTCATGGACGACGAAACCGTTGCCTTTATCATGGGTGACAGGCGAAGCCACCGTAATCTTCAGTCCAACCCCATGGCCGCCTATCTGTTCAGGGAGGGCTCCGAGGGATACTCCGGTACGCGTCTCTATCTCGAAAAAATAATGGAAGAAACGAACAGCCCGTTGATCGATGAACTTCGTAGAAAAAAAAGGGCACTATCGGAAGAGGATCCGGGGACCGACCGATTCCTCGTTTTTTTCCGGATCACCGAGACGCGGCCCCTGGTGGGGGATTCAGAGTAAAATGGCCGCCATGAACGACATGATGCCAGAGATCGGATCCGCCGACATCGGTGACGCCCGCATACAGTACCTCCTTTATCCGGGTGACGGCCCTACGGTGATCCTCCTCCACGCGACCGGTTTTCTGCCCTGGCTGTGGCATCCAATCGCACGAGAACTTTCTCGCTCCTTCCGGGTCATCGCGCCCTATTTCTGCGACCACAGGACCGCAGAGCCTGAAGAGGGGGGCCTCAACTGGCACCTCCTCGCCGAGGACCTGACCGCCCTCTGCAAATGCCTGTCCATTGAACATCCGTTCTTGGCGGGCCACTCTATGGGGGCCACGATCATCGCCATCGCCCATGGGGCCCACGGCCTCGATGCCGCGAAAATGGTCATGGTCGAACCAATCTTTCTCCCACGGGCGATATACGGTGCCGAAGTCGCTGTCGACCAGCATCCCCTCGCCTCCCGCTCGATACGCCGGCGCAACGGCTGGGAAAACGAAACCGAAGCGCGGGAGTATCTCAGATCGAAGCCAATGTTCGCCCGATGGGACGATGAAATGCTCGACCTCTACATACGCTATGGAATGCTCTCCGGCGACGGCGGCGGCCTTGTGCTGGCGTGCCATCCCCGTCGCGAGGCCGCCCTTTTCATGGGTGGTCTCCACTTCGATCCCTGGCCAATCCTTCCCGAGATACGATGCCCCGTACTGGTGGTGGAGGGAGAAACAAGTGAAAATAAACGTTTCATCGACCTTCCGAAGATCGCCTCGCTGATTCCGGCAGGCGGCTATCACCTTGTGCCTGACACCGGTCATCTTGTTCCCCAGGAACGGCCGATGGAAGTGTTCCGGATTTTCGCGGATTTTTTTTCATGATTTTCAGCCTCCGGCATTTCATCACGTACGCATCCCATGTGGCCTCACGGGACAAATATCTGTTTGACAGTCGTGGAAAAATCGAGAACGATACGGGTGTATCCAGGGACGGGGCATATCAGGGCCATTCAACATGACGATACATGCGCCGGCAACCGGGCCTGGTGTTGAAAAAACCGGACCTTCGCACCTCGAGGTATTTCCGAAACGTAATGAGTCCGCCCGGTTATTGTTCAGGCGCGCAGGAACATGCGATGCTCCCCTCATGTTATGACAAGAAGGGCATCATCATCGATTTTTACGCCATCTTCAATCTATCCACCTCCGCCGGCCTGGATCAGATACAATCGGCCTTTCGCTCTCTTATCAAGCGCTACCATCCGGACACCGCGAGCGTCCCTTCGGAAAACCTCACCGAAAAACTCGATCTCATCATTCGCGGTTACCGCATCCTCGCCGATACTGACCTTCGCATCGAGTACGACCGACTCCTTTTTAACAAAGGTAAAACCAACGCGGGGGGAAACACCATCCTATCGAAAAAGAGGATTCGCTATTCGGCGACGCTGGGGGAAATGCTGAAGGCACGGCTCCTCCCGAAGGGGATGAACCGCAAAGATATACTCCACAACTTCGGGCAGGATATCGAGATATTCGTGACACGGATCGAGGCCCGTCGAGGGGCGGTCGCCTACCTTGACCTTCCCGCACGGATGATCTGTCCGCTCTGCCACGGGAGCCAGAGCGGGGCTGCGACGAAATGTCGCGTGTGCGGCGGCATCGGCAGGATCCACACCACGTCGCAGCTGGAAGTACGCATACCGCCACACGTGGATGAAAGCACCTTTATTGACGTCAACCTGATCAACATGCGCCCGGACAAGCTGACAACCTTCACCATGGGACGCCTGAGGATCAAGATCAGCATGCTCGACCCTTCCTGAAGCCGTCGCGCCTCCCGTCAGCCCTGGAGGCGCGTTATATCCTCTTTCAGCCGTATCATCACATTAAGATCGCCTTCAACCACGAGCCTGCCGGTGGACCAGGCGTCGAGCTGGTTCAATTCCCCGCTCTGAAGGGCGCGCCAGTCATCGGCGGAGGCACGCACGATGCACGAGGGGCTCTCGATCGTTCCCTCACGGCGCTGCGCACCGCCATGCTCTGAAATGATATGCCAGTCGCTCCCACCCGCGCCTGTGAGATGGAACTGGACGGTGAGCCTGCCATCACCCACCGCTCCATCAGCTCCGGGAGCCGTTCCCGGCGCCGCAATGCCAAGAAACTCCGCGAGGAAACGCGTACAGTAGTTGTTCCGGATCATCTCTCCGTAATTGTGCATGCCGAGGCTCATCAGCTTCTTGATCACCGAGACCAGAATCATGCCGAAACGCATGGCGGCGAATACCTCGTTATAGCGCATCCGCTTCACCGGAATGCCCGTCATCTCCTCGTACCGGCAGATCGTCTCATCAGGCCCGGGAAGCCCCTCCAGGCGTGGCAGCCGGTATTCTTCCGCGAGATAGCGGTCTATGAAAATAAACCAGGCAAGGTCCGCCTCCGCGTCTCCCAGAAAAGCCATCTCCCAGTCGAGAACGGCGACGATCTCACGGGACGCTTCGTCGTAAAGGATGTTTCCTACGCGGGCGTCCCCCCAGCAGAGGGAAACCCGCTCCGGCTCGTATATATTTTTCCTGAGCCACCTGAGCGCCTCCTCGAGTACGGGATGGCTTTCCGAGGGATCGTCCCTGGTCCAGTCGAGATAGCGCTCCCAGTACGCGAGCTGTCTCTCGATTGGTTCGTTGCCGCTTCCGGGCACGCCGAGAAAGCCAAGGTCGAGCTTTTCCCAGTCGCTCCCGTGTATCCGGGCGAGGGTCGACAGCGAGTCCCACCAGAGCTTTTCGCGCTCCCCGGGTGAGATATCGAACAGCATGCCGGAGCCATGATAGGAGGGATAGTCCTTCGGCATTGTCCCCTCCAGGCGCTCCATCAGGTAAAAGGGAGAACCGATGACGTCTTCCCGTTTCTCCATCCAGAGCATCCGGGGCACCGGAACTCCGGAGCCATTCATTGCCTGCATGACGAGGAACTGGTGATCCAGGTGATAGTCGGGGAAGACGCGATGATCTGCGGGAGGACACCGGAGCACCATCCCTTTTTTCACGGACTTCCCGCCCTCCTCCCATTCGAGATCGAAGAGGTAGGTTTCGTTGGAAAGTCCCATGCCCGGTTTCTGGACACCGGAAATCGCGATGGCCGTTGCAGCGGGCATCTTTTCCCGCAGCCAGGGGGCCAGGCGGGACACAATCACTTCGGCCCTTGCATGTTCCTTGTTCATACTATCACTCCGGATGATGGACCATTACACTCAGGCGACACCGTTTCCGGGGCCCAGAGACAATCTGTCCGTTTTATCACGCATGCTTCTAATATGACGGATAGCCGTAACGGGGATACTCACCGATCAGCACCAGCTCGACTATGCCATAGCCGACCTCGTCACCGCACCGCAATTCGCACATGAAATCCTCGAGGAAGGAAACCTCACGGAAAATTTCGGGATCCGCCAGGTCGAGAACGAAGCCGTCGCAATACTCCTCCCCCATCCAGAGCCCGTGGGTGAATCCTCGGAATCCAAAATACCCGCCCGCCCGTATATGGCAGGTGGAGAGGGGGCGCACGGAAATCTCGATCGCCTCGCCGTCATCGGTATGAAAGGTGACTTTCCCCCCGTTGATCTGCCGCACGTCGGGCCTGAAGGTGAAATTGTGGTCAACCCTCGACACGGGCCGCTCGCACATACCGGATTCTTCCGGGCGCATCACCGCGCCGCTGAAGGATATGACCCGGGAGTCCCACTCCTCGCGCAAATGGTAGGTAACGCCCCAGCCGTCGAATTGGCCGAGCATGAAGTTATAGAGATATCCCCGGGGTATCCCGCCTGGCTGGACGCCCGTTTCCGGGACCCCCCCGCCCCTGCGTATGCCCCAGGAATGGTCCCTTTCGGCACGCCAGGTCTCCCCGACAACGGTTACTCGCTTTCCGCCGGCACTGATCCATCCAGAGGGTCTGCCCACCTGTATATACCGCTTCACATGTTCCAGGACGCGACCCCTTGTGCGGTTGAATTGTGCGTCCTCCTCATGGGGTGGCATTGCGGCGATGAAATCGATCTCGCCGCTCAGGCCATGGTCGTTCTCAGCGATCGAAAGGCGCAGACGCTTCAGTGGCTCGACGACCTCGTAGGAAATCGGCCCGACGCGTACCTGATCGAAGCCGGGACGAAGGACGCGCGACGCCCTGACGCAGTACTGGGTCTTTCCCCCGATAACGAAGCAGACAAAGGCGTCCATTATGTTTCTGTTCGGGTAGTGGCCGAAACCGGCGATGAGCTGGTATTCACCCGAAGTGTCGTGGGCGGAAAACCATATCCGCTCGGTCCACTCCCGGGCGCTCGTGGCGACGCTGTCGAATGTTTCGACGGTCTGATGGCACAGGAGTTCATCATACCTGGTAAGCATAGGAGCCTCGTGTTTCTATTTTTTTTACAAGGCGCGCGATGAAGGGTCACGCTGTTATCTAATCACTTTATATTTTACAATCATACCGGAGATCCATTTTTTTGTCAATAGAAACGCAGGCCGGACTCCATCCATGGTGCGGGCATATACTATCCTCCGGTAAAAGGCCGACGTCTCAAGGGCACCGATGCAAAGAGGAAAGAATATCATCATTACGCACCTGAAATCAGGGAACGCACACATGGAATCTGGCTGTATTTTTTATCCCATCAAATTCCCTGAATAATTATTCCCCGTGTCGTCGTGGCACTGTGGCCACGTGCTCACGAATTCTCTCGCCCCTGGCATGGGCTTCTCAGTGGAAATCTCACGCCATTTACTACTGTACACAGTGTCATTTTTATACGAAAAAGTCTTTACGTGAAAGGGGGCATTCGTATGATCGATCGATACACACTGTCGTGAGCGGCATATTCGCCGCACACGCTTCATGGAGCACAGTCTGACATGAAAAAATATTTCAGCCATGAAACCCGCGGCCGTACTGCCGTCGTGACCGGTGCCTCGAGCGGCATTGGGGCCGCCTATGCGGACCGTCTGGCGGCCGAGGGATACGATCTCATCCTTATCGCCAGAAGGAAGGAACTGCTGGACGCCATCAAGAAGAATATCGGGCGCGAGCACGGCGTAAAGGTCACGGTTCTTGCCGCGGACCTTGCGGGCGAAACCGGCCTCCGGAGGGCCGTACGGCTCGTCGAATCCGACAGCACCATCGACGTGCTCATTCACAGCGCCGGGTTCGGGACCAGGGGGCATCTGATCGACGTGGACGAGAGCAAGATTACCGGTATGATCCGGCTCCACACGGTGGCCACGGCGGTCCTTACACGCGCCGCCCTGAAGTCGATGAAGGAAAGCAACAGGGGCTATATCGTCAACGTATCGTCGATTGGGGCCTTCTTCACCACATCCCACTACGTCGTCTATTCCGCCACGAAGGCATTCATCAACATGTTCACACAGGGCCTCAGGGACGAGCTTGTCGGTACCGGCGTCCGGGTCCAGGCCCTCTGCCCGGGCCTCACCAGCACCGGGTTCATGTTCACCGACGAATACCGTGATTTCAACTATGGCGAGATCCCCCGTTTCGCCTGGATGGCGCCGGAGCGTGTGGTCGAGGAATCCCTGGCGGGACTGCAAAAAGGGAAAACGGTGGTGATCCCGGGAAGGGGAAACAGGCTCTTTGTCGGGGCCCTCACGGCCCCGGTCGTGGGCCCCCTCATCGGAAGGCTGCTCGCGCTTCTCGGCCGGGGTCGAAACTCCTACTGAACTGAGCCCTATGCGGGCTTGAATCCCCACTCGGTGAAATTGTATTTCCCGAAGGGGGCGAAGATCATGTTTTCGATGATGCCGTACCCGACCTCGTCGCCCCATCGGGCCTCGACCACCGTGTCGTCGAGGCCATGCACCTCATCGGCGACCGAGGGGTTCCCCACCTCCCATTTCTCTCCGTCCTCCCAGTAGTCACCCATCCAGGTTCCGTGGCGGTATCCCTTGTAGCCGACATACCCCCCGCCCCGGAGGTACATGGTGGTAAGTTCCCGTAGTGATATCTCGATTCTGGAGGCGTCGGCGCAGGTAAGAATCATGACGCCGGATTTCATCCGCTGGGTCCCGGTATGATACTCGAAGCGGTGATCGACCGAGACAATGGGAACCCCGCATTCCCCGCCGTCAATGCCCCGCACGACCGAACCGCTCAGGTTCTGGACCGTGCCGTCGTTTTTTTCTATCAAATAGCAGTAGATGCCCCGTTCGGCGAACTGCACCGTGAGCCAGTTTATCATCATCGCGGTAAATTTTTCATGATCGGGGGCCTGGACACCCTGTTCCGACGCACCGGTCCCCATTCGTATTCCCCAGGAGTGGTCTCGCTGGGCGTAAAAACGCTTTTCGTCGACGTCATACTTCTTTCCCCCCGCGCTGATCCACCCGCGCGCCCGTCCCAGTTGTGCGTAGCGTCGCGTATCGACGTAGACCCGCCCCTTGCTCCTTCCGAACTGGGGCTCTTCTTCACCGGGTTGCATTGTGGCGACGAATTCGAGCTCGTAGCTGATGCCGTAATTGTTCTCCCCCATGGCGATCCTGACCCTCCGGTATGGCTCAATCACATCGTAGGACAGGGGCCCGACGGAGATCTCATCGATTTTCGGGCGAAGGACCCGGGAGACCCGCATGTTGTACTGTTCCTGGTTGTTCAGGTTCACGCAGCCGTATCCATCCATCACGTTCCGGTTCGGGTATATTCCGAAGCCCGTGGCAAGAACGATCTCCCCCTTCGTGTCGTGTACATTACACCACAGCTTCTCCGTCCATGCCCGGTCGCTCGTTCCCGGATGGTCGAAGGTGGTAGACACCTGGTGGCAGGTCAGTTCGTCGAATTTCGTGAGCATACCCGGCTCCTTGTACATCGTGAATCTCAGCAGCGAACAATCAGATTCGAATCTGATTCACATCCAGGTCAAGTATTTTTTCCAGATACGCCATCCGGCATTTTCCATGAACCACACCGGCCCCGGGGAAGGGGTCCTGCAATGACAATATGTTGATTGACAAAAAAAGCCGAGCGTTCTTTCTTACATGATGTTTAATTGTATACACATATAGACAAATTCAAATCGGAGAAAAACATGGAAGAAACACACATGGAAACCGGGACACTCAGCAGGATTGTGCCTCTTATCGGGGGTGTGCTGGGAAGCACCACCTGCGGGGCCCTTCTGTACGCGTGGAGCGTCTTCATCAGACCCCTGAACGCGGAGTTCGGCTGGAGCAGGGCCGACATCGCCCTCGCGTTCGCCATCGCCTGCCTCGTCTTCGGGCTTATGACCTTTCCCGCGGGGAAGCTGAGCGACCGGTTCGGCCCCAGGATCGTCGTGCTGACAGGGGCGATCATCCTCGGGATCGGTTTCGTCGGCTCAGGATACATTCATGAGAAGTGGCAACTCTACCTTTCCTACGGCGTGATCGCCGGTTTCGGGGGCGGTCTCATCTATCTTCCCCCCATCGCCACGGCGCCCAAGTGGTGGCCGGACCGTCGTGCCCTTGCCACAGGTTTTTCCGTGGTGGGGCTCGGTCTCGGTTCATTCATCATGGCCCCCCTGGCGACATATATCATAGATAATTACGGGTGGAGGAACGTCTTCATCTATGTCGGTATCGCCATGTGCGCCATGGCGGTCATCGCCTCCTTCTGCCTGAAGAACCCCCCCGCGGGCTGGATTCCCGCGGGATGGAAGCCACAGGTAAAAAGCGGCTCCGGGTCCGCGGGAGAATTTCGCGACTACACACACAGAGAAACCTACAGGATCCCGCAGTTCTGGATGCTCTACGGGGCCTATTTTTGCGGCTCCTTCGCGGGACTCATGGTAATCGGGCATATCGCGGGCCATGGCATCGACAGCGGCCTGGCGCCCATGACCGCGGCGGGTGCCGCGAGCTGGCTGGCCGTGATGAACGCCGCGTCGCGCGTGCTGATAGGCCAGGTAGCCGACAAGGTGGGGACCAGGATCAGTTTTCTCGGAGTCTTCGGCCTCCAGGCCCTGGCCATGATACTTCTCTTCCCTTCCGGGGGGATGTTCTGGGCCCTCTGGGCGGTCTCGGCGCTGATAGGATGGAATTACGGTTCCATGTTCACCCTCTTTCCCGCGACGTGTCTTCATTACTTCGGCCCCACGGCCCAGGGGTCCAACTACGGCCTCCTTTTCACTGCCTGGGGATTCGCCGGTTTCGCCGGCCCCTACGTGGGTGGATGGCTTAAGGACGCAACCGGGTCCTATTCGGCCCCTTTTATCGTTTCTGCTGCCATGGTGGCGTCGGCGGTCATTATCCTCGCGGCGGTGAAGCCACCGAAGAGAATGGGAGCCTAGGCTGATTCGCCCTGTCCGTGAGACGGCAGGTATTTTCGTATTATCATACCGTCCCCCCGTCCCTTCAGGGCAGGGGAACGGCACTACCGTTCATTACCCGTAGATTTTCGATAAGGACCCCAGGCCCCATTTTCTGCTTTACTTTTCCGCACCGATGTTTCTTGTCATATAGTAGGCTTCCGCAAGAGCCTCGCTCCATGGCTGCCTCCAGGAAAGGATGGCCGCCGGTCATATCCATTCGCAGTAGGACCTGTAACCGACACGGTGTGGCAGAGGGAGGCCCGTATTACCTGCACGCAAGGATATCGGCGATTTGAAAAAGCTGCGGATGTCGTTCACGCTCCTCTCACTGACGCTCCTGTTCGGCGTGCTGGGCTATCACTTCATCGAAGGAATGCCCCTCTTCGATGCCTTTTACATGACGGTGATAACCATAAGCACAGTCGGGTTCGAGGAGGTCCATCCCCTGTCGTGACAGGGAAGAATATTAACGACTTCTTTTAATCAGCACGGGAATAATGATCGGTGCCTATACGATCGGGACTCTCCTCAGGATGTTTCTCGAGGGGGAAATTAGAAAGACATTCGGGAGAAGGAAGGTGGAAAAGAAGATCTCAGTATTGATAAATCATTATATCGTCTGCGGTTACGGCCGAATCGGAAGCCTTGTCTGCAGGGAACTGCACAGGCACAGAAAAGGATTTTGTGGTAATCGAAAACAACAACGGGGTGATCGAACGGATGGAATCCGACGGCGTACTTTACATGCCCTCCGACGCGACCACGGACGAAACCCTGCTCCAGGCAGGCATCATGAAGGCGGCGGGAATCGTCACGGCCCTCGGCTCAGACTCAGACAACGTCTTCATCACCCTGACGGCCAAGGGCCTCAGGCCAGATATCTTCATCCTGGCTCGCGCCTCCGACGACAGCAACGAGAAAAAGCTTGAACGGGCCGGTGCGACGCGCGTGGTGTCGCCCTATCTCATCGGCGGAAAGCGCATGGCCCAGGTACTCATACGGCCTACTGTCGTGGATTTCATAGATATCGCCATGATGGAAAGCCACCTTGGACTCCAGATGGAAGAATGCCTTGTCAAACCGGACTCGAGGCTCGTGGGGAAGAACCTCATCGAGAGCAACTTGCGGAAAGATTTCGGGGTCATCATCGTCCTGATCAAGAAAAACAGCGGGGAAATGATCTTCAATCCCAGACCGAGCGAGATACTGGCGGCCAATGACGTTATCGTCGTCCTGGGGAAGCAGGACGACATGGAAAGGATGGTGATGGTTATTTGACCGTGGGCACTATTCAGTGCCAATTTCATGATTATTCCCGTGCTGATCGCCATTATCGATGGGTTGAACGGCATCGGGCAAGAAAACTGGGCGATGAATGGAAGGATCGGCTCCCATGTCGACCTGAGGAAAACATGAAAAAAACAAAATAATTTTACTATATATTATTATCAATTTTTTCAACCTTCACTATCATTCTTACTGCCATTTTTCTTGACAAAATATTCCCTACATATCTTAATAACCGATTCGGAAAATTGGCACGAACATACTCTGTCGGGGCCGATAGAGCGCCATGCATCCATGTTGAGATGGAGAACTTAAGATGAATCGACACTACCTCGCCATGCTCGCATTTCTCATTTCCGTTTCCCTTTCATCCTGTCAGCTCGATCCCTGGGTAACAGGAGACAGCCCTACCGACAAAGTCGCCGTGACAAAAATCACCCATTACGGGAAGATGCAAGACGGTGTAACTCCCATGAAAAGCGAGATGGGCAAGGTTATCTTTTCCCACAAAACCCACGCCGACCAGAACCTTGCGTGCGTGGATTGCCACCACAAAAAGAATAACGATGACCGGATAAAAAAGTGCGCTGCCTGCCACGTCGGGAACGACGGGTTCGAGATCATGCACGGCCTTTGCCTCGACTGCCATATGAGCAGGGGCGGTCCGGAAAAATGCACGCAGTGTCACTGAAGCATGACCATGGAAACCGTCTCATTACAAATGAAACCGCTTGTACTCGGCATCGGAAACATTCTCAAGAAGGATGACGGAGTTGGCGTGTACACCGCGAACTATTTGACGGAGCATTATCCAGATATTGCCGAACACGCCGATATTATCGACGGCGGTACGACGGGTTTCGACCTGATAGAATACATGATGCACCGCGGACGGGTGATTGTCGTCGACGCGCTTCTCGCCGAATCCCCTCCCGGCAGCATTTATCGTTTCAGCCCTGAAAGCCTATTGAATAACGGCGTCGTCCACTCTCAGCACCAGGTCGGTCTCGCCACAATCATCGACATGATGAAGGTAATGGGACACGATCCCGATATCGAAATCATCGGCATCGTTCCCGGCGATATCGAAAGCGATGAAATTGGCCTGAGCCCGCCGGTGGCGTCATCGGTGGAAAAGGCGGCGCATTTGATACATGAAATGATTCTCAACAACACGCATGGAGGAGTATGACATGTCGCTGACCAGAAGAGAGTTCCTTAACATCATGGGCGGCACAGCCGCCGCGGCCGCTTTTCCCGCGGTCATTCTTCAGGGATGCAAAAAAGCAATCGAGGATGCGAAGAAACGCACGCCGGTGATATGGCTCCAGGCGCAATCCTGTTCCGGCTGTTCGGTGTCGTTGCTTAACAAGCAAAATCCCGACATAGTTTCGGTCATCACCGAACACATCAGCCTCAACTACCACCAGACTATAATGGGCGGCACGGGTCATACCGCAATCGACGTGCTCGAACAGGCGGTAAAAAAGAACAGGAAAGATTTCATCCTCATCGTCGAGGGATCGATCCCGACGAAGGATGAACTCTACTGCACCATAGGCGAAGTGGACGGCAAGCATGTAAGCGCGCGGGAGTGGGTAAAAGAGCTGGGTACCAGGGCTGCTGCCGTAGTGGCCGTGGGCACATGCGCCACCGGAGGGGGGATTCCGGGTGCGAAGGTCAGGGCTGACGGCAGCAATCCGACAGGAGCGATGCCTCTTCAGGATATACTCAAGGACAAGACGGTGCTGAATGTTCCCGGTTGTCCTCCCCACCCTGACTGGATGGTGGGCACCCTTCTGTATGTACTGTTAAAGGGAGAGCCCCCGAAACTTGACGAATACAACAGACCGCTGATGTATTACGGAAAATCCGTTCATGAACAATGCGAACGCCTGCAGGATTATAAAAGGGGACGATTCGCGAACCATTGGGGCGACAAGGGCTGCCTGTATCAGCTTGGATGCCTCGGCATGGATACCGGTTGCGACATCCCGAAAAGGAAATGGATGGGTGGAATCAATTCCTGTACGGGCAGCGGCGCGGGATGCATCGGCTGCACGGAAAAAGCCTTCCCCGATTTCGGCAAACGCGGGATCTTTCAGCATAACAACGCTAACATTATACACACCGGCAGCGATGATAATACTATCGCGGGTGAGACATTAACAATCGGGGGTGTGATCAATGGCTAAGGTGTTAATTGATCCTATAACGAGGATAGAGGGTCACCTCTCCATAGAGCTTGACGTGCAGAACGGTATGGTTGTCGACGCGAAAAGCAAGGGTGACATGTTCCGGGGATTCGAAAAGATACTCAAAGGGAGGAACCCCGTTGACGCGAACCAGATAACCCAGAGGATATGCGGCGTGTGCCCGATATCCCATGGAATAGCCTCGAGCAAATGCCTTGAAGGGGCCTTCGGTATTAAACCGAACGAGAATGGCCGCATACAGCGCAACCTTATTCTCGCGGCGAATTATCTCCAATCGCATATTATCCACTTCTATCACCTGTCGGCCCTCGACTACGTCGACATAACCCAGGTGCTCAGCTACAAGGGCAACGATGCCGGCATCGTCAAGCTCAGGGAATGGGCCAAAAACGACCTCGCTTTCAAGAAGGGAAAACCTGATGAAATAACCTCCGTAGGCCCCTTCCTCCCTAGATTCGGAGGCACAGGTGGGAGCGGAATGTACCTGGATAACCACGACGTGAACATTGATGCGATCGCGGGATACGTCAAGGCCCTCGATATCCGCATGAAAGCGCACAAGATGGCCGCCATTTTCGCGGGCAGGATGCCCCACGCGATAGGTCTTGTGCCCGGCGGTGTAACCCAGGTACCGGACAGGTCTGCGATCAAAGAATACAAAAAGCTTCTCGGCGAGATTGAAAAATTCGTCAACAACGAATACAAGAACCACCTCCTCGCCGTTGCCGGCTCGTTCAAAGATTACTTCAAACTCGGGGCTTATTCGAATTTCCTGAGTTATGGTCTCTTTGATCTCGACGGCGACGGATCCGGTAAATTCATGCTTGAAAAAGGGATCGTCGAGAACCTGAAACTGGAACAATTCGATCCCATGCATATCAGGGAACAAGTGGGATACTCGCGCTATTCGTCACGAACGGACCTTCACCCCTATGACGGTGACACCGAACCGAATCCCGGGAAAGCCAGGGCCTACACATGGCTCAAGGCCCCCCGGTACAAGGGAAAGCCTATGGAAGTAGGCCCTCTGGCGCGGGTCATCGTCGCCTATGCATCAGGAAATCAGGAAGTGGCGAATGAACTGAAAGATCTGCTCAGGGTGCCCGATGAGGCCATACCCGGACTCGCCGTATCGGTCCTGGGGAGGCATGCCTCCAGGTATATCGAATCAAAACTCATATGCAAAAAGGCCCGGGGTTGGCTTGAAGAGCTGGAGGTGGGGGGAAAACCCCGATCCGAATATGTCATCCCGGACGAAGGGAGGGGTGAAGGCCTCGTCGAAGCACCGAGGGGGGCCCTGGGACACTGGATCGTGGTGAAAAACCGGGTGATTGAAAACTACCAGTGTGTCGTTCCCACCACATGGTTCTGCGGTCCGCGTGACGATCAAGGCAATCTGGGTCCAGTAGAAAAAGCCCTTATCGGAACACCGATAGCCGATCCGGACAACCCGATAGAGGCCGCGCGCGTGGTCCGTTCATTCGACCCCTGCATCGCCTGCGCGGTTCACGTATCCGAGGGAGACAGGAAAATCGCACAATTCAGGGTTTGTTGAGTCGTACCGTCTGCAGACACAGATAGGAACACCCATATATGCAAACCCCTCACGATCTCCTCCTTAAAGGGGTAAATCGTGAGGGGTTTGCGTATTGTAAGACATCTTCATTACTATTGTATCCACCCCTCAATAATCCCCCCGCCCTCATGAGGTCGGGCAGAAGCTCGAGATTTCCGCTTTCAAGGTAATCCATCACATAGACCCCGTTGCCGTGTCGGATCTCTACAAGCCCGAACATCTCCAGTTTTTTAAGGCCTCGCGCACGGTGGTCCTGTTCACCGCAAGGCTTTCGGCGAGTTCCCGCTCCGTTGGAATCTTCTCCCCGGCCGCGATCCCCCCGGATAATATCCTATTTCTGAGAAGCTCCACGATACCCTCATGGAGGCGCGTCTTCTGGAGGGGGATCATCGATTGATTGTTACTCATCGTCTCTCCTTGTCGGAGCCCATTTGTGATGATTACTGCCAGGCACCTGCCTTTTATTGTAAGACACCCTTCAATTGGTCGGGTGGTCCGACCAATTAGCACTCTATCTACATTTATTTCCCGCGTCAAAAATTTTTTTCAACAGGTGGAATTGGGGTGCTTTGGCAATCGGCAGGGTCGAGCTTACATCAGACCCTGCCATAAAAGCATACTCAGTGTAAGTAAAAATATGATGACATTCCCCGGAATATGTAGTATGTTTTCAACAATCCCCGTCACCTCCATTGACACGAGGCGATGACCATAGCTGACCCGGAGGATGAGATGAAAATGATCATATCCATTCCGTTCCTGATAGCCCTGCTCGCGATCCCTCTCGACGCAAGACCCTACCTTGACGTCGAAACCGGGCCGGTCTTCACAGGTTACAATGACGTGGGAATACCTGGCAGATTCGGCACCAGGCTTTCTCTCCCGGGTGTTCTCGGCTCGGGACCCTGGTATTTCATCCGCGCCAGGGCGGGCTACGCCATACAGGATCGGCATAATCTCTCCATCCTCGCGGCCCCGCTCGAGATCGAATACAGGGGGAGGTCCTCACGTCCCCTTCTATTTAAAAACAGATTCTTCTTCCCCGGGGTGCCGATAACGGCGACCTTCATGTTCAACTCATACAGGCTGACCTACCGGTACGATATCGTAAAAAGAGAAAAGATCGAATTCGGAATCGGTCTCACGGGAAAAATCAGGCACGCCCACATCCGACTGAGGAGCACGGGTGCCCGCACCACGAGGCCAGACCTCGGCTTCGTGCCACTGATCACCCTGCGTCTCCAGTGGATGTTCGCACCCCGCTTCAGCCTTCTCGTTGACGCTGACTGGCTGGTGGGTCCCCAGGGCCGCGCCGAGGACGCCCTCGCCGCCCTCCAGTACCACATCAACGAGCGGGTGATCGTTCGGGCAGGATACCGGATACTCGAGGGGGGGGCGGACAACAGGAAGGTCTACACATTCTCGCTCTTTCACTATGCGGTCTTCGGTACGACGGTCATCTTCTGACCGGACGGATGAGGGGTTCCTCCCCCGTCCGGCAATAATGAATGACGGGGCTACCCGTTCCGGGATGTATTCTCGATGATCTCACGTGCGAGGATATAGAGCTCCTCGGCGTCAAGATCGATAGCCCTGTCGATATGAGCAAGGGCTCCCTTGTAATCCCCGTTTTTATAGGCGTATTTCGCCATGAGGTAGTTGAGGCGGGGGAACCGGGGGTCCATGCGCGAGGCGCGTTTCAGTGCATGCACGGCATCGGAAAACCTCTTCTGCGAGGCCAGGGCACGTGCCAGTACGATATAGGCATATGTAAAATTGGGGTTGAGCTCGATACTTCGGTTGAGAAAACGCACGGCCTTTTCGAGATTCCCGTGCCGCATCCACTCAACCGCCATGTCGAAGGAGTCGTCAGATTCAATATCTTTATAATGCTTCATGGGAAACCTCAATCGTCTGCTCTCTTCCATCTTAGCCGATTGAAGGGATGATTTCAACACAAATTGCAATCTGAAATTATCGATCATGTGCGTTACCTCCCTTCACTTGCGGGAAGAGATGGGTGTGGGTGGTAAAACGCAAAAAAATTGGAGACATCCCGTCCCGGGGGTGATAGACTTGCGAAAGCCGTCAATCATTTCCCTTCTAGGAGGCATACTGGTGTTTCTCTCATCATCATCCCGCCTGAAGACATTCGGCCTTGCCCCCATGCTCTTTTTCGCCTTATCCTGCGGTTTCAGACCCGTCGACGTGGATGTTTCCTTCGGCCCCGGAGAGCCGTCTTCAAAGTCGGAACTCGCCCTTATCGAGGGAGTCCACCCGGACCATGTTGGCTACATGCTCTATGACCTCGACAGGGGCGCCGTGATTCGGGCTCACAACCGCGATCGTGGCTTCATCCCGGCCTCTACGGCCAAGGTCCCCACCGCGACAGCGGCCCTCGAGATACTGGGCCCCGATCATCGTTTCAGGACCATCATCGGTTACGCCGGCACTATACAAGGGGGTACCCTGAAGGGAAACCTCTGGCTCAAGGGCGGGGGGGAGCCCCTTCTCGGCGTGGGTGACCTTATGGGGATGATCGACGCGATAAAAAAAAAGGGAATCAGAAAGGTTGAGGGAAGATTCATATATGACGAGAGCGAGCTTGCCGCGGTGCATCGGATAGACGAGAGTATGGACCAGGACATGTCCTACAACACGGGGGTAAGCGCCCTTTCCCTCGACTATAATACGATCGTCGCGGAGTGGAAGCGGGAGCGAAAGTCCGAATCAACCGACATCTACCTCATCCCGACCCTGCCGATGAACAGGGCCGGCATCTCCCCTCAAAAGTTGAGGGAAAATGTGAAGTTCGCCTTTCGTGAAGACAACGGCACGGAATCATGGCTGCTCTCCCCCGAAGAGAGGGGGAGAGGCACTGAGCGACTCCCGGTCAAGCGTCCCGGCCTCTACACCGCCCAGGTTTTTGCCCGGCTTTGCGCGATGAGGGGTGTCGAGCTGCCCTCCCCCGAGTCGGGGGTCATGCCCGCGCGCGCAACGTCGCTCGCGGTGCACGAGGGTAAGCGTCTCATCGAGATAGTGGACACAACCCTCGCCTACAGCATCAATCTCTCGTCGGAGCTGATCATGATGGCGGCGGCGAAACGGATTTCGAGCGATCCCCGGGGCGCGGCAGATTCGTCCCGGGCCGTGGCGGGATACCTTGCGGGCAGGATGCAATCGGTTGAATGGAACGGCCTTCTCCTCGCGAACGGCTCCGGCCTTACGGTTCGGAGCAGAATTACCCCGGAGCAGATGACGGCCTTTCTTGTGTACGCCGACGCACAGGATTACGGGGGCACACGATTCCGCTATCTCCTCCCCGCCTCAGGCTGGAGCTGGTCCCTCGCAAGGCGCCTGGGAAGGCCTGATACCGCCTTCCACGTCTGGGCCAAGACCGGGACCATCAACTTCGCCCAGGGCCTTGCGGGATACCTGCACACCTCATCGGGAAGAAACATGGCCTTCGTCGTATTCGTGAACGACATCGATGAACGGCGCCGCTACGACTCGGACCCGGATAGGAGAAACAACGAATGGTCGAAGAAGGTCAACGTATGGCACGCAATGGCAAGGGATGCCATGGACGGCATTGTCGCGGGCTGGATCAGGGAATTGTGACGGACCGTACGGCCGGGCAACGAGGCGATTTCACGCCGCATGCCGCCTCCCTGTCACAAACTGCATGATAACGGCCGGGTGTATCTATTTCGGTCCCAGTATCACCAGGGCGTCCACGATCGCCGGCGTGTCCCCTCCGATGATTATCGGGTTGATGTCGATCTCTCCCACCTCGGGATGGGCCAGGGGGATCAGGCTCAGGAGATGAAGAATGCGCGCGAGAAGGTCAACGCGCACCGGCGGCATCCCCCTGAAGGACCCCAGAAGCTTCCCGGCACGTATCTCCCCGATCATCTCCGCGGCGTCGTCTTCGGAGAGTGGCGCGGGCCTGAAGAGTGCGTCGCCCAGCGCCTCGGTGAAGATACCCCCGAGGCCGAACATCACGGCGGGCACGAACCCCGGTGCGCGCACCACGCCGGCCGCGAACTCGCGGTCGCCCCGCACCATGGGGGCCACCAGAACGGGGACCGGTCTCCCGGCCGCCTCCTGTATCTTTCGATAAGACGCAACCGCTTCCGCTTTTGAATTCACGTCAAGATGTATCAGACCCTTCCCCGTTTTGTGCAGGATGTCGGCGGCGCTTGCCTTGAGTACAAGTGGATAGCCTGTCGTATCCGCCGCGCGCGCCGCCTCATCCTCCGACGCGACGAGAGACTCATCGGGCACCGGGAGGCCCCATGCCTTGAGGAATAGTTTCGATTCATGTTCGTCAAGGTTCCCGTCGCCGCGTGCGCGGCAGGCGGCGATGATCCGCACCGCTTCGGCAGGGGGCGCGGGTACCGTGACGGGCTTCCAGGCCGGGCGATCCCTCACCTCAAGGTGCCGCAGAAGCATAAGCATCGCCCCTGCCGCCTTTTCCGGTGAGTCGAAGACCGGTATCCCGTTGTCCTGGTAGGCGGTGGTGTAATCGTCTTCCCTGTCGTAGAAGCTCGATATCGCGACGGGAAGGCCCGATGCCTTCAGGGTTTCCACATTTTTTAACGAATTGTCCGGCAGGGTCGCGAGCAGCGTATCGACGCTGGATCCACCCAGGAAATCTTTCAAATGATCATACGCCGCGATCAGAAATCCCGAGCGCATCACGCCATGGACCGTGATCCCGTCGACCTCGCCGCTTGCAAGCACCAGGGCGGGTATCTTCACTGAAAGGACGTCTATGTCCATGCTGAAGGTCAGGTCGACGGGGTTTCCGCACGGCGCGTGTGAGGGCATCAGGGGGCGTATCTTTTCCTGCAGTTCAACGGAAAACTCCGGCACCTCCATCCCGCCCTGCTCGAGGACGTTCGCCATCGCTGACCCGGGCCCCCCTGAATTTGTCAGGACGCCTACGCGCCTTCCCCGGAGGGGCGGCTGGAGGGCGAGCATGTTTCCGTAATGATAGAGCTCCTCCACTGAGCCGGCCCGTATGATTCCCGCCTGGCGGAAAAGCCCTTCGTAGAGATGATCCGGTGCGGCCATAGACCCGGTATGGCTCAGACTCGAGCGCGCACCCGCGCCTGTGCCACCCACATACTGTGCGATGACCGGCTTGCGGGGGGTAATTTTCCGCGCGACCTCGATGAACCGGGGAATGTCCCTCAGCCCCTCGATGTAGAGGGCAACCGCCTTCGTCGCATCGTCCTCGCCCATGTATTCCAGGGCGTCGGTGATGTCGATGTTCGCGCTGTTCCCCACGCTTATCGCCTTGCTGAAGCGGATTCCGTTTTTCCCGAGATAGGGTATCGACTGTGTCACATAGGTGCCGCTCTGGGAAGCAAACCCCAGGGAACCTTCCCCGAATGTATAGGGCATTACCGTGGTATTCAGGGACAAGGCGGTATTGATGATCCCCATGCAGTTGGGACCGAGAAAGCGTATGCCGAACCGGGTGGATATTTCACCCAGGCGCTCCTGCATCCCCCGCCCCTCCTCGCCGGTCTCGCTGAAACCTGCGGTGATGATGACGGCACTCCGGGTGCCCCTGGCCCCGAATTCTTCCATCAGTTGAATTACCTGGTTCGAGGGAACCACGAGGAATGCCAGGTCCGGTGTTTCCGGCAGGTCGGATACGGAGGGGTACGCCGTGATCCCCAGCACGCTCTTTTCGCGGGGATGGACCGGAAACAATTTCCCCCCGTAACCATCTTTTAATATGCTGAGTGCATGCATTGTGCCCATCTTCATGAAATTATTGCCGGCCCCCGCTATCGCGATAGAGGCGGGGTTCATCAGGTGATGGAGAGGATTTTTCTTCATGGTACCCTCAAACTGTGGATAGTTGCGGCGAGATGAAAGGGTGTCTCCCTTCATACCGCCAAAATGTAAAAATTGCGCAATCCAGCAACCTTGAACCGGGGCAATCGGCCTTGTATGCCTCTTCATGCTCAAGGATGAGCATTTATGTACATTTTTATTTCAGATGTATAAGAAGTCAAGAGGAAATAGCCGAATCTTGAGGGGCACAACAGCTCATCGGATGGAGGCTTCGAACCTTCCGTCATGAATGACCACCGTTTCGGAAGTCTGGTCCGACTTCAGGGTTCCTGCAAAGAAGCCCCTGGCCCTTCCCCCCGGGCCTCCCCACTCCTCCACGGTAAGAGAAAAAGGCATATCGGGGTCGAGGCCATAGAGAATGCCCGCCACGGGACCGAAAAACTGGACAATAAAAGGGTTCGACCGCTCATTGAAGATCCCGGGGGTTACCACGACAGGAAGAAGAATGGATATGACATGGTTGATTTTCGAGGGGTTTGAAGCGTCGATGGTGCCCCTGGAAATGGCGAAATTCGCAACGTATCCAGTCATTTCCTCAGATGCGGCGATTTTATTGAACCCGCCGATGGCCGAATAGACATAAGATGTAGACTCGAGATCCAATCTGTAGGTAAGGGTGTCTTTCACGGCCGGGGCAGCGTCACGTGGGGCCGAGTTCTCATCCTCATACCCCCCCTCTTCATGGTAATAGCCGTCACCGGACCCGGGGTATTCTTCCGTCAGGGCCTCGCTATGGTGGAGCAGGGAGGCATCTTTCTTCTCCTCTCCCGGTCCGGAGCAAATAAAATAAATAAGGGCGACGAGGATGCATATACCGAGAACAATTACTGGTTTTTTCATGCTCACAACTCCAACTGGCAGCGTAATGAAAGATGCCCCAACGGGGACTGGTCCGGATGCGATACCGGCATGGGAGGACGGGATACGGTTACGATCGCGGTTCCCGATTGATCCTACCACCATCCCCCATCCCGGGGAACACCACTATGGGGGGGCATCACCGTTGAATATGTTACGATGAATGTCGTCACGCCCCTGCGCGGTCGCGTCCGTTTACTCTGATATTTCTCCCCCTGGGACCTTAATGAATTGACATATTCCAAATAGTGTCGTCAACTATTAATCATGGACGGCAGTCATGGGTTACCCATCCTATCAATTGTTCTCGGCAGGTGAAAACCGATGAAGGTATTCATCACCGGAGGCCTCGGGTTCGTCGGGCGGGGCCTTGCCCTGAGGCTGGCATACAATGGACACCGCGTGACCCTCCTCGACCGCATTCACCCCGGGGGGGAACTGCCCGACGGCGTCGCTGCCATCGCCGCTGACGCTCTGTCGCCGGGTCCATGGCAGGACGTCGTAGCCGATCATGACGCGGTCATCAACCTGGCCGGCGTCTCGATCTTCACCAGGTGGAGCGCCCGTAAGAAAAAGGATATATACGACAGCAGGATACGGATCACCCGGAACCTTATCGACGCCCTGAAGGGCGGAAACGCCGCGGGTACCACCCTCATCTCCGCCTCAGCTACAGGCTATTACGGCTTTCGAGACGACGCGATGGTGACGGAATCGGACCCGCCGGGTGACGATTTCCTCGCCCGTGTCTGCCACGACTGGGAAGCCGAGGCGATGAAGGCAGACGGCACGATTGCGCGGACGGTCATCGCCCGATTCGGGGTCGTCCTCGGCCCCGGTGGCGGCGCCCTCGACGTTCTGGCAAAGCTTTTCAGGGCGAGGCTGGGGTGCAGGCTCGGTTCGGGCAGGCAGTGGTTCTCCTGGATATCAAGGGGGGATCTCGAATCGGCCCTCATCTTTCTCCTTGAAAACCATGCCGTTCAGGGTCCGGTCAACTGTACCTCACCCGTGCCGGTGACCAACCGAGAGCTTACACGGGCATTGAACCGTGCCCTCGGGACCTTCCCCCTCGTGCCTCCGGCGCCGGCCTTTCTCCTGAAGGCGACCCTGGGAGAATTCGGCGACTTTCTCCTGAAAGGCCAGAGGGTAGTGCCACGCCGCCTCCTCGACTTGGGCTTTGTCTTCGAATCTCCCGAAATGGGCCCGGCCCTCGGGGCCCTATTCGCATAGTCCCTTCACACGGCTTCACACGGGGCCGCACCTGCAAGATGAGCTCGATCCATTTTTTTAATCCTGCCATTCCATCCGGACGTATTTTACTTGACGGGTCCCAAAATGCGAGAATATAATCAATCATTGCGGACGAGCCATGCCGGTCAGGGCGATCTTCATTCCCGCGAGCGCGCGCTCATGACAGTGATTCCGGGAAGCCTTGCAGCAACATGGTTTTTTTATTATCTTCAGGAGGTTCATGATGGCAGGAAATGGTGATTCGTACACAGAGGTAACGTCACAATCATGGGGATCGCGCCTGATGGAATCGATCAAGGGCGTACTCGTGGGACTTCTTCTTTTCATCGCAGCGTTCCCGGTTCTCTTTATGAATGAAGGCTGTTCGGTCAAAACGGCGAAAGGCCTTGAGGAAGGCGGAAAGGCGGCGATTCATGTCGAGATAGATAAGGCCGAGCCGGGCAACAACGGCAAGCTTGTCCACATGACCGGCGAAGCGGTCACCGACGAGGTGCTGACCGATCCCCTGTTCAATATCAGCGAAAAGGGAATCAGGCTGAGCCGTGACGTCGAGATGTACCAGTGGAAGGAAATCAAGGAAGAGAAAAAAGAAAAAAAGGTGGGGGGAAGCGAACAAACCACCACTACCTATAAATATGAAAAAGAGTGGTCCTCGACCAGGATAGATTCGAGTAAATTCAAAAAACCCGGCTATAACAATCCGGCCATGCGCTTCTCCTCGGATAGCTGGCAGGCACGTCTTGTCAAGCTGGGAGCCTTCAGACTGAGTTCCTCCCTTATATCACAGATTACCTCCGGAGAGAAGATATCCCTGGACCAGGCTACGTTCAACAAGCTCCCCGCGAACGTCAGGACCGGCTCGGTTCTCAATGACGGCGGCATCTATGCCGGTAAAAACCCCTCTGACCCGCAGGTAGGGGACTTGCGAATCAGTTTCAGCCTTGTCAAGCCCCAGGAGGTCTCGGTACTCTCCAAACAGCAGAACAACACCTTCGAAGCCTTCAGGACCAGCCAGGATACCGAGATCAACCGCGTCATGGCCGGCAACCGATCGATCGAGAATATGATCGCCGAAATGCAAAAGGAAAATGTGATGAAAACCTGGCTCATTCGCCTGGGTGGATTCCTGATGATGTTTATCGGCCTTGGCATGATATTCAAGCCGATCTCGACCTTCGGTGACGTGGTACCGGTGGTCGGCAGCATCCTCAGCATGGGCACCGGCGTGATCGCTTTCGTGATCGCACTGGTCTGCTCGCTCATCACCATCGCCATCGCCTGGATCGTCTATCGTCCGATCCTTGGGATTATCCTCCTGCTCATCGGCGGCGGCGTCTTTGCCGGGATCTGGTTCTATTCGAAACAGAAGAAAGCGAAGGCTGCTGCATAACACCGCGCACCGAACCATTCACTTTTGCATGCAAGCTCCCTCCTTCATGGAGGGAGCTTTTTTATCGTTCTCATCGCCGGAATTCCCGTCGCCGCAGTGCGCCCCTGGCCCCTTTTCCCCGTAAACCAGTTTTAGTCTTGACATTTATATTTTTTAGCATGATAGGATAGGCATGGACCGCCGGATTATAAACGCCATTACCGCCTTTTTCCTCGGCACATATGACCGGTATGATTTCATTATCCAGCAAAAGGCCAGGGTCCTCTTCATCATCACCTCAGCCATACTCCTGACCTTGATGCCCCTTTACGTCTTCTCGTCGATGGTTAATGATGACATCAATTTGAAACTGACGATCGCGTTTGTCATCGCGGCCTCAGGCGTCGTACTATTTATTTTGCGTTCTGGCCGTTTTTTTCTCGCGGCCCATTCCCTGCTTCTGCTCGTCTTCTCCGCCATCTGGATGACGATCATGACCGACATCGGGGGCAACTCCATCCATGAACGCATGGACACCATCGTCATGGTGGTGGGCCTGCTTGCCTTCACGCCCCTGGTCGCCCACAGGAAAAAACGTGTCATTGTCCTCTATTTTTTATTCAATGCACTGGCCTTCGCCGTGTTCATGGTTACATCCGTGCTCCCCTCATCCCTCCCGACCTCTACCGTCTATTCCTATCTCCTTGATACTTCCGTCGCCATTTTATTGACCGGCGTCATCTCCTACCAGGTATTAAGAATCAACACCGCCGCCCTCGACAGGGCCGGAAAAGCCGGGGATATAATCCGGGCGAGCGAGGAGCTCTTTCGCGGCGTGGTGGAGGAATCGCCCCAGGCGATGATCATCGTGAACGGGGATGGCACGCTCGATTTCCTTAGCAGCGCCAAGGCGACCCCCTTCGGGTACACCAGAGAAGACATCCCGCGCCTTGACAACTGGTGGGAGCTCGCCTTCCCCGACGAGGATTACCGCAAAATGATTACCGACGAGTGGGAGACCATGATACGCGAAGCAGCACAATCCGGGCCGTCGAGACCGATCGAGGCGAAGATGCTTGCGCGTGACGGCTCCATACACGACATAATGATCCGCTTCGCCCCTCTCGGCGATGGAGGAAAGGGCCTGATTCTTCTCGATGACATCACCAACAGGAAAATAATCGAGCGCTCCCTCATCGCGTCTGAGCGCCGATACCGAAAGCTTTACGACAGCATGCTCGACGGTTTTGTGAACCTCGACATGGAAGGAAGGATACTCGAGTTCAATTCCGCCTACCGGGAGTTGACCGGATACACCGCCCACGAACTCCGCCGCATGACCATCTGGGACCTTACGCCCCTGCGATGGCATGAGACCCAGAGAAGAATCATCCAGGAAGAAGTCCTCCCGAATGGTCACTCCGAGGTGTTTGAAAAAGAATACCGCAGAAAGGATGGGACGCTCCTGCCGATCGAGCTGCGGATGAACCTTCTCCAGGACGATGAAGGGAACAACACAGGCACCTGGTCCATTATCCACGACATTTCTGAAAGGAAGAAAGCGGAGGACGAGCTCCTGAAAACAAGCAAGATCGAGTCCCTTGGCGTCTTCGCCGGGGGAATCGCCCACGACTTCAACAATCTCCTCACCGCGATAATGGGGAACATCTCCATCGCAAAACTCGACGCAGACATCGGGTCAGGAACGTACGGGGTCCTTCTTGAGGCAGAGCGGGCATCGATGCGGGCCAGAGACCTCACCCTTCAGCTCCTCACGTTTTCCAGGGGTGGTGCCCCGATAAAGAAACTCTCGTCAATCCGCAACCTTCTCGTCGACACCGCCGATTTCGTGCTGAGCGGTTCCCGGATAAAATGCGATTTCTCGATCCCGGAAAATATCTGGAGCGTGGAAATCGACGAGGGACAGATCAGCCAGGTCATCCATAACCTCGTTTTAAACGCCAGGGAGGCAATGCCTGGCGGAGGGATCATTTCCATATGCGCCGAGAACCGGACCATCGCGCCAGGAGACCACCGGTCCCTGGACCCGGGAAACTATATCGATATCCGAATCTCTGATACGGGATACGGCATTCCGAAAAATGACCTGCATAAAATATATGATCCTTTTTTCACCACAAAGGACAAGGGGAACGGCCTGGGCCTTTCGGTCACCTATTCCATCATAAAGCGGCACAGCGGAACCATCACGGTTGAAACCTCCGAAGGCAGGGGCACCGTCTTCACCATCCTTCTTCCCGCCACGAGGGCGGTCGCATCTGCCCGCCCCGAGCGATCTGATCCTCACACCTTCAGGCCAGGGAGGGTCCTCATCATGGATGATGAGGAGATGGTCCTCCACGTGGCGGTGAAAATCATGGACTGCCTGGGGCTGTCCGTCGTTACCGCAAGGGACGGGCGGGAGGCAGTGGAAATCTACGAAGGGGCGATCCGCTCAGGCGATCCATTCGACCTGGTGATCATGGACCTCACCGTGCCCGGCGGCATGGGAGGCAAGGATGCGATAGCAATCCTGAAAAAGATCGATCCTTCTGTCAGGGCGATCGTTTCCAGCGGATATTCAAACGATCCCATAATGGCCAGCTTCAGGGATTACGGTTTCATGGGGGTGGTGGCAAAACCGTATTCGATCGAGGACCTGCAGGAAGTGATCGAAAAGGTGTGGGAATGACGGTTGAAGAGGGAACTTTCAGATGGGCGGTGTTCTCCGACACCCATGGAAACGCCGGGGCAATGCGGCATGCCCTTTCATGCGGGTCCTTTGCCGCCATCGTCCACCTCGGGGACGGTATCCATGACGCCGCTGATCTATCCATGGAGACGGGCCTTCTCCTTTACGGAGTTTCCGGAAACGAGGACGGCGACGCCGAATATCCCGAGCGTTTGACCGTGTCCATGGGGCCCCACTCCGCCCTTCTTATGCACGGTCACAGGATGGACATCACGCCCTATCTCAATCCGGAAGAATGGGAGCGCCGCGTTGCCGCAATGAACGACCTCCTCGAATTGAGCTGTGCCGGTGTTCTGCTCTTTGGCCACACGCACGTTCCGTTCCTGCGCCGCACTGCCCGGGGTATACTCTGCAACCCCGGAAGCCACTATATCGGCTCGCAGGTACCTCACACCTTCGCCATCGTTGAATGGGACGGACAAGACCTGCACGTTCGTCTCCTGGAACAACGCGGGATCGCATGGACCGTCGTCGGTGAAGCTTCTCTCGGTGGATGACCCGGCATGCCGGTGTCGCAGCAGTCATCAGGCAAGATAGGTTTTGTGAAAATCAGAAGAAGACATGATCTCGAAAATGGCGCCGAGCTTTGATACGTCGAAGAGCGCAGATATCTGGCCGGTTATATCGACGAATACAATCCGCACGTCCGCCCTGGCCGCCTCGTTCGTAAACCGTATCAACAGGCCCAGCCCTGAGGAATCCAGTGTCTGGAGTTGCCTGCAATCTATGGCGATAACCCTCGGTTTCAAGACGAGTTTCTCCCTGAAAAAACTGTCTGCATCGTCGAGCTCGTTGAACACCATTTCTCCCCTCAGGTATATGATGAGGGCGTCTTTTTTTTCCTGCGATTCAATGGTCAGCAATGCCTGTACCCCCTCAAGATTATATGGAATGCCCCCCCTTCACGATGGACCGCACGGTCCTCCCCGATCGCGTCTCGTGAAAACAGTACTACTCGATCCGTGTCAGGTCAACCTTCAAAGACAGCCCTTCAAGTGTCAGGGGAATCCTTCTTGATTTGCCGTTTACACGGGCATCAACCCAGAGTGTCGTATCGCCGGGATTGTATGGTGAAATGGATACAATCTCATAGCGAACGAGCGCCTTCCCGGGGTTCAGCTTACTGACCCGCCTGAACTCGCTCGTAAAGAGCTCGATGTCACTCATTTTCTGCTGATACGGATTGAGCTTCTGAAGCCTGAGTTTCTGTACGAAAGACGGATGTGACAGGGCATAAAGGGCGCGCCAGTCCTCGGCCTGCCACGATTCAAAGAACTGTCGTGTTACATGCTCCGGATTGATGTCCAGCATTTTATCCTGGACCTTCCCGCACGAGCAAAGACCCAGTGTCAGGAACACCCCTGTCGCGATAACGGCCATTTTCATTGAATCACCCCTCCCCCTCGTTATCGGCGTCATGATGGCAACCATCTGAACGGGTGTTACGTCACTGCACCCATTAATATGATAGTCTGTCCCCGTCACCCCACAGCTTCTCCAGCTGATAATAATCACGCGTTTCACTCGTAAAGATATGCACGATGAGCCCGCCGAAATCGATTACGATCCACCCCGAGTCATAATCGGGCCTGTTATGAGACCTCACTCCCTTCCCGATCATCACGCGTTGCAGTTCACGAGCCAGGGAGCGGCAATGAACCCTGGAATTGCCGGTGGCGATGAGGAAATAATCGAAATAGCTGTTCACCCTTCTCAGGTCGAGTAAAACGATCCCCTCGGCCTTCTTTTCATCGAGAGAACGCGCGCACTCCATCGAGATCGCGGCATTATCCGCTTCGGCGGATCCCGTCCGTACTTTCGCTTCTTTCACTTCGCCATGTCCTCACCGATAATGATCAGTATATTATGGAGCTGCGTATTATCAATTACATGAAAGAGATTTCTGATTTCGGTAAGGTCCGATACACGACGGGCCGATTCAATATTCCCCCGGCGGTTGATTATAATAGATTTTTTCATTTTCTTGTAAGGCGACGTGCCGAACTCGACAACGTTCATCCCTTCCCTGATCAGCCGTTCCCGCATTTTCCGCGCCAGCCCCGGGGCATCTGTGCCGTTCAAAATCTTTATTTTAATAGACGAATCGATCTCCTTTTCGCTCCTGTCGACAATCAAAAGTTCGAGAAACTCCTTTTCGTATATACGATAGGTGATGTCATCCATGCGGTAGAAGCCCTCTCTGAAAAATCCGGGCAGGACGGTGGCCATCACATCGCCATCTTTGAATATAATACCGGCGATCCGAAGCTCTTCCTGGGGCAGGAGGTTGGTCTTCATCGATTTCATTATCTCTCCGGCCAGATCGCTCTTGATTAAGTGTTCGTACTTCTCCCTGTCCTTGTACATGTTCATGAGGAGGCCGAGGACCCTGTCGTATTTAAGAAAGATCGAGTTCTCCTCTACGGAATTAATATACCGCATGACCCTGCGCCCGTCGAAATAGTTGACCCCGAATCCCACCGCCGGCTCGTCCTTCATGCCGTCCATTATGAAAAGATCGACCCCCTCCAGAAGATCGACGATCCTCTCGACATCCTGGGCGTACAGCTCGACAAAAAAGGGTATGTTCAGCTTCAGGTCCTTCTGAAGTGACTGGCGGATGCGACTGAAATCTGAAACCACCATATCATCGATCCGGGCGCCCTTTTCGCCCTCGTCGTCGAGACGTATCCTGAAAGATGGCGGTATGAAGGTGATGCCAATCCGATGGTTGTCGGGATTGATGCTCACGACCGCAAAAAAAGTATGGCGGTGGTCCCTGAACTTGTTGCTTCCCGCCACCAGAATATTGATGATTCTTTTCTCCTGGATCAACTGCTCGACGGCGTTTCTTGCCCTCATGCCGCACAATCGGTAGAGGAGCACCGACGTCAGCGCGAGGAGTATGGCCGTCCCGATAATGAGAGTCCTTCTTTTCAATCCGCGTATAACCCCTTTTCCATAATATAATCCGTCACGAGACCAGGAAGAAAAAATCTTACCGATTTCCCGGCGCGAATACGCTCCCTGATCATGGTTGAGCTGATATCGATCAGGGGATTGTCCGCCCACAGCGGCATACTCCCCACCGTGCGATTCGATTCGAAAGCCACACCGCCTGGCCTGCGCATCACGATGATGCGTGTGAGATCCCGGAGCCCTTCCGGTTCGCGCCAAGCATCCATTTCAACGAGAGAATCCTCACCTATGATGAGAAACAGCTCACTGTCGGGATAAATCGATCGGAGGGCCCGGACGGTGGTGATGGTATAGGACGGCTCGATTCTGTCAATTTCTATCCGGGATACATCGTATTCCGGGGCCCCTTTCACGGCAAGGCGCGTCATGTGATAGCGGTCCTCGGCGGAGACCCATCCGTCAAGCTCTTTGTGGACCGGATGCCGCGACGGCACGAGCAGTATCCTGTCGAGGCCGAAGTCAGATCGTATGACCTCTCCATTGATGAGGTGCCCGTAATGGATCGGGTTGAAGGTCCCTCCGAATATGCCGAGCTTCAATGGCTACCGAACCTCTCCATTTCCGTATACGACGTACTTCAGCGTGGTCAGCCCTTCGATGCCCATTGCTCCCCGTGCATGAAGCTTCTGGGTCGAGATCCCCACCTCCGCACCAAGGCCAAACTCGCCACCGTCATGAAAGCGGGTCGAGGCGTTGACGAACAGGGCCGACGAATCGACTTCCCTCAGAAATCTTTCGGCATTGAAGTAATCGGAGGTGATGATAGCCTCTGAATGGCCAGAGCCGTATCTGGCTATATGTTCCATCGCCTCATCCAGGGAACCGACGATCCTCACTGCAAGGATCAGGTCAAGGAATTCCCTTCCCCAATCGTCGTCCGCGGCCGCCCCGATTCTCCCGGGCACTATCCCCACCGTTTCTGGGCAGCCCCTGATTTCCACCTTTTTGTCGAGAAGACTCTCCAGGAGGGATCCCTTGCAGGGATACGCGGAATGGATCAGGAGTGTCTCCATTGCGTTGCATACAGACGGGCGCTGGACTTTCGCGTTCACCGCGATGCGATTCGCCATCTCCTCGATAGCGGTGGCGTCCACGAAAATGTGACATACGCCCTTGTCATGCTTGATTACCGGTATCGTCGATTCTGCCGTCACCGCCTTGATGAGCCCTTCGCCCCCCCGCGGAATGACAATATCAATATAGTCGTTCATTTTCAGAAGCATCGGAACCAGTTCACGCCCGGTCCTGTCAATGAATGTTACGGCCGCCCCTGGACAGCCCGAGGCCGCAAGGGCCCCCCGCACGACCGAATGGAGTGCGCTGTTAGTGCGAATCGCCTCTTTACCCCCGCGGAGTATCGCCGCATTGCCAGACTTGATGCAGAGGGCCGCGATATCGGTTGTGACATTAGGGCGCGCCTCGTATATGACCGCAACCACCCCGAGGGGGACCCTCATCTGCCCCACTCTGATGCCCGACGGCCGCACGGTCATCTTCTCGATCCTTCCCACCGGATCCGGAAGCATGGCGATTTCCTCAATGGAAACCGCCATCCCCTCAATCCGCTTCCCATCGAGCATTAGTCGATCGCGCAGCGCCCCACCCATGCCCTCCCTCTCGGCAGTATTGAGGTCTGCTGCGTTCTCGGCGACGATGTAATCAGTCCGGTCCCTCAGGGCGGCCGCGATGGCGTAAAGGAGGACGTTTTTGCGCTCCGTGGAGTAACGGGCGATTACCCGCGACGCCTCCCTTGCGTCCCGGCACAGTCCGTCAATGTATTCCTTTCCGTCCATATTCTCACCCCGGTTCATTGGTTCCTCTATGCGCCATACCCGTCTCCATTACAAGAATAAAACGATTTTTATTTCACGGCGGCATCCATTTTAATCCCGGTTGTACGCAGGAATTCGGCATAGCGGACAGCATTGACCCGTTGCATATGACGCCGTATCTCCGCCTGGATTGCCACATCACTGTCTGAATAAATCGATTCATAAAAATCCATCACCCTGTCGGCATCCCTCGAAAAGCTCAGAATCCAGAGAAGAGTCGTTCTTGTCACATCGAGACGCTCGGCGCGGAAGCGTTCAATGATGAAGTCCTCGTCTATCATCCTGTTATCAACCAGGGAATAGTATCCGCTCAGGCGACTGAAAGGATTGTCGCTGTTGAGGAGCCGATAGATATCAATAAATTGCCCTACCGGCTTTGCCAGGAGGAGGGGGAATCTGCTCTCCCCGATCACCACCCTCTCCACAAGACGTGAACCGAGACCCCTGCCGGCTGCATAACCGAGGAAAACCGCGACAAGAAGAATCGCTCCGTATGCAGCCCACCTGTTTTTTGCCGCACCGGCAAAAAAGTCGCGTATCATTATATTCCCTTCCTCGTTCCCGTCCCAAACCGGAACGATATCTAGTATATCATATCTGTCGATTATTGGCGGGAAATGATACATATGGCAAATAGAATTTATTGGCCGACCGAAAAACATCTCCCCGGTAAACGACTGGGATGTATCACCGAATTTATGCTCATTTTAGTTGACAAAAATGGGCATATACCGCGTCAATCAAAGGGACGGCGCGTTACATGAATCACGCCGCGATTCAATCAGGGAGCCTGTCAATGAAACCTCTTACCTCGATTAAGATACCCGGTGTCAAAAAAAAATACAGCGGGAAGGTGCGCGACATCTACACCATCGACAAGGAGCACTTTCTGATCGTATCCACCGACCGTGTCTCAGCCTTTGACCATGTGTTTCCGACCGGCATCCCGGGAAAGGGGATCGTACTGAATAAAATATCGAACCTCTGGTTTAAAAACATCAAGACCGTAAAAAACCATATCGTCGAGGATAATTTCAACCATTTTCCGAAACCTTTTTGCGATTATCCGGAGCTTCTTAAAGACCGCTCCGTCATCGTCCGAAAGGCGGAACGGATAGATTTCGAGTGCATCGCCCGGGGCTACATCATCGGCTCCGGCTGGAAGGATTACCAGGAGACCGGATCGATATGCGGCATCACCCTTCCTTCTGGATTAAAAATGGCGGAAAAACTGGATGTCCCGCTCTTTACGCCCGCCACCAAAGAGGACACGGGCCACGACGTCAACGTGCCTGTGGAACTGATGCGGAAACGACTGGGTGATGATATCTCTTACCGTCTGGGCGAGCTCACACTGCAATTGTATGAATACGCAAGGGACTTTCTCGAAGTCCAGGGGATCATACTCGCGGACACGAAATTTGAATTTGGCTTTGTCGACAAGGAGATAATCCTTATCGACGAAGTCCTCACCCCCGACAGTTCGCGTTTCTGGGACATATCTGCGTACTGTGTCGGCACGTCGCCGACCAGCTTCGATAAGCAATTTATCAGGGACTACCTTGATTCGACTTCCTGGGACAAGAATTCGCCTCCCCCACCCCTTCCCGATGAAATCGTCATGAAAACCCTCGAAAAGTACCGGGAAATTCTTTCCCGTATCGAGGCTGCCTTCACGCACTAACCATCCCTGCCAGGGAAACCGCCAATAGAAAGGCACTCCCGCCCCCTGCGTCCTGTCATTGTCAACACGGCGTAGAGCCATATAGCTTGCCTTCGCGGGTTATATTGTTTATATTGAAGGTATTAATACGGTCGATTCGATGACCACACCAATTATTGTTTCAGTCCCATACGCATTAATACGATAATTGAATGGGGAAAAGAAAAGCGACCTGGGGTGTTTTTACCGCTCCACCAGTGACACGGGCATGTCAGAATGCACCGATAATCAAAAGCCGGGGGAATCCATGGCGATGCCAGAGAAGAATCCTTTCAATGAATACAAGAAAACCCAGATCGCAACGGCAAACCAGGGAAAGCTTATCGTCATGCTCTACGACGGAGCGATCAAGTTCCTGAACATTGCAATCGAGAACATGAACCCCCGGACGTACGACATCGCCAACGCCAACATCATCAAGGCCCAGGACATAATCACCGAATTACTTCTCTCGCTCAACATGAAGGAAGGCGGCGAAATTTCCCAGAACCTCTTCAACCTCTACCTTTATTTCAAAAAAACCCTTCTCGAGGCGAACATCAAGAAGGACGCCTCGATCGTCGAGTCGGTGCTCAAACTGCTGAAAGAGCTCCGCGACGCATGGGACAAGATTTCCGCCCATGAGACCGCCTCTGACAGAACAAACACGGGCTCCAAGGGGAACTTCAACATTGAGGGATGACGCCAGGTCCGGCGTCGATGAACTGAGCCGGCTTTACGCGAAAAAAACCGGGCTGCTCAGGCGGCTCCTCCTCTCGGAATCGGACAAACTCCATTACGCGAAATCGGATAATATCGAACGGGTGGCTGCCATCGTATCCGAGGATGTTCTCCTCATTGAAGAGATCGATCTGATCGACTGTGACATAGCGGAATGCGAGGAGGCCCTCGCTCGACTTGCCGGGGTCACCCGGAAGGTCCTCTACCGCCTCCTGAAAGGTTCCGACGATTCCAGAGAACTGCTCCTGAGGCGCGAAGAGGCTCGCGATTCCCTGGAAGGCCTCCTCCGGGAGCGGGAAAAACTGATGGTGATCCTGAAATCGGCGACCCGGGAAGTCCTGGAAAGCATCGAGGGGATCGCGCGCATCCGTGGGCTGAAACTACCCGATGCGGAATGACCGCCGTACCGTTACGTTCCTCATGGCTTCTCAAATCCCTTCGATTCAATGACCGCCTGCCTCTTCCGGACCATCTCATCATATTCGAATCGATAGCGCTTAATCCTGTAATACTTGTTGTAGACCGAAAGGTACGGCTTCGAATGAAAGTAGTCCCGCATTCTGTCGGAGACGTAAAATATCTGTTCCGACGGCGCGTAGACCTGTGGCTTGTTTTTATACTCATCTATGATGGTCTGGGTGATGATTCCCCAGGATATATCGGCGAGTGAATAACCTGACAGATCCCTCATGATGGCCCTGATTATGGCCTCATGGACAGGGTCGAAGAACTTGAACTTCCTCGAATACATGATGGCGCCGTGCATATGCTCCGGGATGTCCAGAAAGCCATCCTTGATGACCTCCTTCGCCACCAGGTACATCATCTCAAAGCAGTAATTGAGCGCTCCAAGACCCGGCCTCGACTGGCCGGGAAGCTGGGGTTTGCCCTTGCCGAACCCGCTCTTGGGGTTCTGCGCCGAAAGCCACTCGATGACGACCATGTCGTATGCCGCGGGCGTCGCGTTCTCGAAATATCGCCGGTCGGGCATAAACCTCGACTCGCTCAATCGCAGGTCGAGTAGAAGGTTTTCCGGGGTCGGTTTCTTGTTGCAGTAGAGTTTCATGTAGTGGATGTATGCCTCGTCGATGTCGATCTCCACGAAAAGATTTTCGAACCCCTTCCCTTCGAGATGCTTGATCAAACCGACCCGTTCCATGATGACATAAAGCCCCGCAGGGGAAAAATTCCGCAGAAAAAGCTTTTCCTTCCTGTTTGACGGGTTAAGCGTGGTCGCGTCGAAATTGATCGAACCGATCTCTTTTTCGATGGAACTGCTGAAATCCATCGGGGTGAGAAATTTTGACAGTTTGTTTTTCATTTACACTCCGGTGTCTACCGCGCTGACGGTCCTATTTCCACCTGTCGTAATTATATACGAGCTTCACCTGTTTAAAGAAATCATGCTGCTCTCCCCTGTCAAGTGAAGGCACCACGAGCAGTCGGACATACCTGTCGTAATTCCTTACCTCAAGAAGGGCACGTTTGTACGAGTCGTCAAGTTTTTCGCCGATGATGATAAGTCTGGCGTTAGTCCTGATATACTCCTCCAGGAGCAGGGCGGGCTCGGTTACCGATATCACGTCCTCGGTAGGGACGAAATCGGGTGCGATGTGATTTCCCGGTTCCAGACTTTTCGTGACGAGAAGCGAAATGAGGTCGGCATTGATGCTGAAGCGATCGATATACCGCTTTCCATCGGAGACCTTCAGATCGGTAAATATGATAATGGGGACCTCCGAGTTCCGATAGGGGAAAACCTGATTCCGGTCGACCTCGCGCTTCAGTTCATTCCACTTCTTGAAGTCCAGCGGCTCGTTGTGATGGAGCAGTATAACATGCCTTCCCTTCGCTACGTCCACGCCGTAGACGTCGCCCACCATGCGGAGGTACCGTTTCCGTCTCGAATGGGAGTTTGCATCCCGTATTTCTTCGAGCAGCCTGTCCATTTCGGGGAGCCTGAGCCTGCCGAAGGGATTCCTGAATTCAGCGGGGAACTCGTGGGACAGCTTTTCGTAGATACCCGGGGTGTCGCGGACTTCTACCGCGTCGATATCATTTTCCGCGAGGCGCAGAAGATGGGCGGGAAGAATCAGATCGGTTGAAAGATAGCAATTACTCTTGATGACAATGTCGTCGAAATAGGTGATTTCGACCTTTTCTCCGAATGCGTCGAAAAGGCGGGATATTTGCGCCGTCGTGACCTTCATCAGCCTTCGGCCGGTCAGCTCGCAGGCGCCCCGGGCGCCTGCCCTCCAGCCTGCCTCCTCCTTAGATACGCGTATATGAAACGATCGATATCACCGTCGAAAACGAATTCCACGCTTCCCGTCTCTTCCCCTGTCCGATGGTCCTTGACCATCGTATAGGGCTGGAACACGTAGGAACGTATCTGGTTTCCCCATGATATGTCCTTTTTCTGTCCGGCCTTCTCCATCTGCCTTTCCTCGTGTTCCCTCTGTCTTAAATCGTACAGGCGGGACTTGAGGACCTTCATCGCGAATGATTTGTTCTTGTGCTGGGACCGCTCGTTCTGGCACTGCACCACGATCCCAGTAGGCATATGCGTGATCCTCACTGCCGAATCGGTTTTGTTCACGTGCTGGCCTCCCGCTCCGGACGCGCGGTAGGTGTCGATCCTGAGGTCTGCGTCCTTGATCTCGATATCGATGTCTTCTGAGACCTCCGGCAGCACTTCCACCGATGCGAAGGAGGTATGGCGTCGCTTATTGCCATCGAAGGGGGATATGCGAACCAGGCGGTGGATGCCCTTTTCGCACTTGAGGAGGCCATGGGCGTAGTCGCCCTTCACGAGCATGGTGGCGCTTTTAATACCCGCCTCCTCACCGGGAGTGTAATCTACCACATCGATCGAGAACCCCTTGTTCTCACCCCACCGGTAATACATGCGGAAAAGCATGCTGGCCCAGTCCTGAGATTCGGTGCCCCCCGCGCCGGGATGGATGGTGACGAAGGCATTGTTAAAGTCGTCATCCCCCGACAGGAGCTCGAGGTTTTCAATTTCATCGAACTTCTTTCTGAACGAATCGATCTTTCCGCAAATTTCGTCAAGTATCCCCGCATCCCTGTCCTGCATCGCCATCTCGAACAATTCCGAAGCCTCGTTCAGCTCCCCCAAAAGCACGTCAAAGGGGTCGATCCTTCTCCGCAGTCCGCTCAATTCCCGGTTTGTATTCGCAAAAAGTTCCTTGTTCTGCCAGAAATCCTCCCTCTGTGTCTGGTCGTGCAATTCGGCAGCCCTCTTTTTCAAGGCACCGACATCGACCGATGAATAGAGTTGCTTTAGCATTTCGGTTACCAGCTTCAACTCCCTCTGGCACTCACGGTAATCCTTATCATCCAAGTCGCTCATTCTCCCGGTTTCACTGATATTTCTGACGCCACGCAATGCGGCGCGGATGGTATGGCCGAATGATGAATTCATAGATTGATTTCACGGACCGTTTTATTGGTCAACAAATTTATTCGAAGACCCTGAATTATAGACTGCCATGGAGTCGTAATGCCGTACGGCGATACGGCGCGTATGGAGACGGCCGATAACCCGGAGGATCAGATAAAATGTGTCCTCAGGTGGGCGCTGAATGCCCGCTCGAGTTCATCTGAATCTCGATACCATACGCCAAAAACCTCCCGCCAGACGCTTTCCGTTTCCATGCAGAGATAGACGAAGGGCCGTGTCGAATGAAATCGTATTCGTTCAAGGAGCGACGAGTAGGCGGCAATTCGATGTGGCCTGAGATAGCGGTATTTCCCGTCCCCTGACTGAAACATTTCTGCCGACGTAAGCCCCCGGCACGAGGGCGCTCCCCGGGCGAAATCCCTGAACCCGGGGCTGTATCTGAAACAACCGAGGGAAACCCACGCCACGCGTTCAGGGTCAACGGCCGCGAATGCCCGGTCGACAAGGTCGAGGTACTCCCCGGCACGCTCCTCAGGGAGTATGATGGGATCAAAATGGAATGCGATGAGATACCCGGCGCCGCATGCCGCTGAGGCAGCCGCCAGGCGCCGTTCCAGCGAAGCCGTACCCGACTCGTAAAGGGAGATAGTACGGGGGGTACTGATTGTCCAGGCCAGCACCGTATTACCTTTTTCGTTTATGTCCAGCAGGTGCCCGACATTGTCCGATTTTGTTTTGAACTCGAGGAACAGTCCGGGCATGCCCGCGGCCTCTGTGATCAGCGCGGCTCCGATCCCGGTCACCTCGTCCAGCATAAGGGAATCGGTATATTCCCCCGTACCGATACGGCATACGCCGTCTGGATCCGCGGAAAGGCACGAGTCCACCCTTCGCAGGGAATGATCGGCGTCGATAAACTGGACAATCCCGTACGAATTGAGATAATAATTCAGGAAACAGTAGGCGCAATCATAAAGACAGTTGAACCCGATGTTCATCAGTCGATAATTACAGCATATCATCCCGGGCGATCCGGGGCACTTCTGGAAAATCCTTCCCATGAATCTCTTCAGTATAACCGCTTCCTTCGAGGCGACTCCCTCCCTTTTCATCTCACCTATCGCCGCGGCAAGACCATCTTCGCCGTCATATTCCACGGCACGGATAGTCCCTCTCGACAGGAACCGGCCCACCACATCGTTGCGCCTGTCAGCGCGATCGTAGAGAAGGGCTTTAATATCATCGATGGTTCGCATAGTATTCAAATAATCGCCATACGGGTTCCATGTCAATTCATATCCCGCCGGGATGGACCCATGTTCATTTACCGGGTTTTTATCCGTATCCATCTGTGGTGCACAGTGCGACACCTGGATCAAAATACGATTTCTCCTTGACTATTAATCATTTTCACGATTATAGTACCGGTTCAGGGATCGCCGGTCCCCCATCCTATCGATTCAGGGAGATTGTTATGGGATGCCTTTTCTGTGATGTAATCAGCGGCAAAAAGCCCTCCACCAAGGTGTTCGAGAACGACAGGGTCTACGCCTTCGAGGACATCAACCCCCAGGCGCCTGTCCACGTCCTTATCATCCACAGGGAACATATCGAAAAGATCGAGGATCTTACCGAGGCAAACGGAGGGATCATTTCAGATCTCTTTCTCGGGGTAAGGGAGGTGGCGCGGATAAAGGGTCTTGATAAAAACGGCTACCGGGTGATCATCAACAACGGTAAGGCCGGGGGGCAGGTGATCTGGCATCTCCATGTCCACGTCCTCGGCGGTCGGGAATCCATGGGCCCTATGCTGGCCCGGTGATCTTTTTCTTTTTTTGCCTCAAAAGCATCACTCTGTCAATGGAACGCTCCGTCGCCTCCTCGATGATAAAGGCATACCTGTCATGAACGAACCGTTCCCCCTTTTTCGGTATTTTCCCCATCTTGTACTCAAGAAAACCTGAAAGCGTCTCGAATCCCTTTTTCACCAGTATCATATTGAACCGTTTTGAAAAATATTCTATGTCAACTCTGCCGCTGACCATATAACGCCCTCGCCCCAGCTCTGTTATGAGCTCCTCTTCGGACTGGTCCCTTGTCTGTATCTCGCCCACCACCTCTTCGGCGATATCCTCGTGCGTGACCATCCCCACCACGGCCCCGAATTCATTTACTACGAAGACCACGGGAACCCGCTGATCGACCATCTCAGTAAAAAGGGCGTAGACGCTCTTGGTCGAGGGAACGTAACGCGCCTTGTTCATGACGTCCTCTATCCTGCTCAGGCGCCGTCGCTTCAGAAGGTCTCGGTAGAATACGTACCCGATTATGTTGTCCACCCTTGCGTCATGGACGGGGATTCTTGAAAACCGGCTCAGTACAAAGATCTCAGAGAGTTCACGGACGGCCCTGCTCGATTCGACGGAGACGATGTCAATCGTGGGGGTCATTATCTCTTTTGCCGTGAGTTCTCTGAACGTGAGTATTTCCGATACGTACTTCTGGTGATCTTCGCCGATGACACCGTCTTCTTCACCGATCTTGAACAGCAGATCGATCTCCTCCCGCGTGCGCACAATCCTCCTCTCCGAGTCTTTCATCCGGAAAAGCGCCTTCAGGGCGTGGGAGAAGAAGAGTGAGAACCTGATCGCAGGTTTCATGATTGCCACAAGGACCGTCATGGGATAGGCACATATCATCAGGAACGACTCGGCATGGGCCCTTGCGATCACCTTGGGGGTCACCTCGCACAGGATAAGAAAAATAACCGTCTGCACAGCCGTCACTGCCATGAGCCCCGGCTTATTCAGCAAAAACGCCTTTGTCGCAAGATAGGTGATGAACGCCGTGGCCGTGACGTTGGCAATGTTGTTCCCGATCAGCAACATGCCGATGACGTCTTTTTCACGGTTGAGGAGCGCGAGAGAACGCGCGGCCCGCCCGGTTACTCCTCCGTAAATCGTTTCCAGGCGCATCCGGCTCGCGGTGAGGAAGGCCGTCTCCGCACCGGAAAAGAAAAACGAGAAAATTATCATCACGAATATGACGGCCGCGTAGATCTCGTTGTGTAAAACGAAGAAACTCACTTCTTCGCCTCCCCGGCGCCCTGTCTGTTGATCACCTCGATGCTTTCTATTCTGTTCTTTCTGACCAGCCTGATTCTCAGGAGGTGGCGGGCGATTTGCAGTTCCTCGCCCCGCTTCGGTATATAGGAGAGCTTTTCTATGATATATCCACCAAGGGTTTCGGATTCGGCGCTTTCGATTCCCTCCCCGAAGGTAGTGTTGAAATCGTCTATATGCATTCCCCCCGAAACGATCCACGAACCGTCGCCGTGCTTCCGCACTTCGTGCCGGACATTGTCGTCCCACCTGGTCATATCCCGGCCCATAAGCTCCGAGAGTATCTTGTTCAGCGTGATCACACCCGCTGTCCCGCCGTATTCATCGACAAGGATCGCGATCTGGATCCCCGCGGAGAGGAAATCATTCAGAAGGTCGTGCAACTCCCGCGACGCGGGGAAGAAATTGATCTCTCGAATTAATGGATTGATGTTTCGCGCCTGCCGGTATCCGAGGCGATAGGGTATCAGCTCCCGCGAATCGACCACCCCCACCACGTGGTCAAGATCATTCCTGTAGACCGGGATACGGATTACCTTGTGCTCGAGAAAAAGGCGAATCGCCTCTGTCACGGAACAACCCCAGGGCAAAAATACCGCGCTGTTGCGAGGAAACATCACGCTGTAGCCGTCCTTTCTGGAAAACCTCAGTACGTTCTTGATGAATTCCCCCTCCTCCCTGCGGATGACACCCTGCTCCTCCCCGATGACAACTGCGCGGCCCAGCTCGTCCTCCGTTATCTTTCCGTGGGTCAGATTCAGGCGGAAGAACCTGATCATCGCGTCGGTAAAAAGCATAAGAAGGTAGCGCGCGGGGAGGAATAAACGGTGAAAAAACAGCAGGGGAGGGAGCACCAGCTTCGACGCCGACCTGTAGGATCCCATCGCCAGGGTCTTCGGTACGATTTCACAGAATATTATTATCAGGGGAGTAACGAGTACAATCGAGATCAGGTGCCCGTAATCCTCCCACACGGAGAGAAGAAGACTCGTGGAAAGGGCCGAAACTGCGAGATTACCGAATAGATTTCCAATCAAAATCGTCAGGAGTATCCTCTGGGGGACCCGCATAAGATGGAAGAGTGACCTTTCCTTCCGGTTTTCGGAATGTGAAAAGCGGTGGATGTCCGATTTCGTAAGCGAAAAAAGGGCGCTCTCCGATCCAGAAAAAAAGGCAGAGAGTAACGCACAGAGGGCGAGGAAAAAAATCTCGGGAGCGAACTGTATCATCACTGCTCGTTCATATCCAACTTGACGTTGAACCTGAACTCTTTCTCAGAGTGGTTTCCCGCGTAATCAGCCGCAGAGATTTTCACCAGGTTCTCACCATCAACATAGACCAGGCCATCGACCTTATAGTACCCCTGACTATCGAAAAGCCCGTCGAACCCACGGCCCTGGACGGTAAGTCTGTTTCCTGAATAATCGATGCCCTTGAACTCGACATCAAGTGTCTTTTTGCCGTTATGAAATGCCGCAAGACGATAGATCCCCAGGTTTTCCCTTCCCGACATGCTATCGGTGATCTTCACCAGAAGGGGATAGTGCCTTGTAAGACGTATATTCGCGTTGTCACGGACGATGACAATCCGGTCCGCGATGCGAAAGGCTATTTCGGTTATCCTGGGTGGTGTACCGTCCACGACGGGAGGCAAGAGCGCCATTGGATTGACGGAGCTCCGCTCCACCGGCCGGACCAGCGAGAAATGGACGTGACGCGAGTAGGAATGGCCGGTGTTTCCAATCGTTCCCAGGGGCTCATCCGCTCCATAGATGCTTTTCCGTGGCATGCCGTTTTCCAGATGCATGTAGACTGAGTGAAGGCCCTTCCGGTGCTCGACAATTGCGTAGTTGCCTCCTCCAGGATAATTTTCCAGGGGGAAGAGGGTCTTGTCCCAGAAGAAAAGGAGCATACCCGGTTCGACAGGAAAGGCCCGGTTGTCCGAAGAAACCATGTCGACACCGTCATGAAAGTGGTCCCAGCGCGATTCGCCGAAGCTGGAGGTTATGGTCCCGTCATTGAGAGGCCATCGGAAGGAACCCTGACCTGCCGCCATCAGAATAAGCACCGTCCACAGGGCAATCCTCTGTTTCATCGCGCATTCTCCTCCACGCCGTTTTTCCCCTTGTTCTCACCACCGCGGCCTGAATGAATATGGCAGTAACGACCCGGCTCGGTCCCCGAATAGTAGATCACGTTCCTCGCCACCCTCGGACACTCGCCGTTTTTGGCGGCCACTTCCCCGGAATCGAGGCATATCGTCTCATAGGACACCCCCTGTTCCGGTACGCTGAAATCAGCCGGATGCTCACCCCGGCGGGCCTCTGATATGAATGCAGTCCAGAGTGGCGCAGCGATGGCACCGCCGCTCCGGCCCCCGCCCAGGCTTATGGCGCCCTCCCTGTTACCGATCCAGACCGCTGTTACCATATCCGATGTATAGCCTATGAACCACGCATCGACATAATTCGTCGTGGTCCCGGTTTTGCCTGCCACAGGGAAGTCGAGCTTCCGGCCCCTGGCGGCCCCGTAAGCGGTTCCGCCCTCCTCAAACACGCTTTTCAGCATGGAAACGGTCACGGAGCCGGCGATCGGATCGATTACCGTACCGACTTCCCTGCGCCTCTCGCCGGCAAGCTTCCTGGCCTCATCCTCGTAATTCCAGACGATGGTGTCGTTATAATCCCTGACATTCCTCAGGCCGTAGGGCATCAGGTACTCTCCACCGTTGACGAGCATCGCGTTCAGGACGCAATTTTCCATCGGTGAAAGTTCGTAGGTGCCGAGGGAGAGGGAGAGTGTCCTGCCGAACCGCTCTTTCAGCTCTGCGTCGGAAAGATAGAGACCTTTTTTCAATATTTTGAATACCCCGTCATAGCCGCTTTTTTCAAGTACCTTCACCGCAACTATGTTTATCGATCGTTTCAGGGCCTCACGTACAATGACGTCACCCGAGTATCTGCCGTCGTAATTGCGGGGGGCGTATCCCCCCTTGAATACGGTCTTTTCATCCCTGAACATCGTCGAGGGGGTTATGTCCCTGCTTTCAATCGCAGCGGCATATATGACAGGTTTGAATGAAGATCCTGGCTGACGCCTTATCTGAGTCGCATGGTCATTCTGGTTTTTAGAGGTGAACTCATATCCCCCCACATGAGTGAGTATCTCCCCTGTTGATGGATCAATCGAAACCATGGCGCCCTGGATTTGCTCCGCCTTTTCCCTCTCCTCCTCCGCCTTCCGCGGATCCTTTATACCGGAGGCATGCTTCAGGTGATAGTCACGCTGGCGGGAGATGCCGTCCTTCATCACCCGCATGGCGATATCCTGCTTTTCGGCATCAATGGTCGTGTATACTTTCAATCCGCCCTTTTTTACCGCGTCTTCCCCGAACTTTTCAACGAGGATGCGCCTTATCCCCTCGTTGAAGAAGGGAGCGCGGTTTACCCTGTAAGAGCTGAAGATGAAACTTCCGATAAGAGACGAGACCGCCCTGCCCTTTTCATCATATGCCACGTCCCACTTCCGCGTGAAACGGTCATGCAGAAGCCCCACCCCCTCTCGGCCCATGAAACCGGCATCAGCGAGGGACTCGAGAATCCGCCTGGTTTTTTTAAGGGAGGCGTCAAGATTCGATATGGGAGAATAGATGCCTGGATTGGATATGGTGGCGACGATCATGGCGCACTCAACCACGGGCAGATCCCTTACGGAGGCGCCGAAAAACATCTTCGATGCCGATTCAACTCCGTAGGCTCCATTGCCGAAATAGATGAGGTTCAGGTACATAGAAAGTATATCCTGCTTGTCGTACCTTCTCTCGATTTCCCTGGCGCAGAAGCTCTCGTATATTTTCCGCTTGAGATTACGCTCCATGTCGGTGAAGAGCACCTTGGCGAGCTGCTGGGTAATGGTGCTCCCCCCCTGAACCACCCTGAAATTCGCCATGTTGACAAGAAATGCCCGAAATATGCCCTTGTAGCTTATACCGGAATGCTGGTAATAATCCCTGTCTTCGCTGGCGATGACCCCTTTTACAAGCCACGCCGGGATATACTCATAGGGGACAATCTCGCGTTTTTGTTCGAAAAATTCCCCTATGATCTCGTCATTGCGGTCGAAAATCCGTGTCGGGATATCCACCACTTTCGCGGTGACGTCGACGTCGGCGTATGTGTAGACGTATCCCCGTTTAAGCTCCTCGGTCCGGTCTATGAGCTGTTTGTATTTCGCCAGCTTGCTCATCGCCTCGTCCCTGTCGTTCCGCCACATAAAAAAAACGATCACGACAAATACGGAGAAGAAAACGACAAGCCCTGTCGGTGCATAGATGAAGACGATTTTCTTGTGGGTGATGATCCATCGACCGACAGCCGACATCACTCTCAATAAAACGGACATGCTCACATCCTCTTGTTGGCCCCGGCTCATTTCCACGAAACCGGTCCGATTCGGGGTTCACGCATGACGCCCTCCGTGGAGCGGGACGCTCAGGGCCGCCGGATGACTCCCTTACTACAAAGCATTTCGTTATATGTCAAATACATTACTTCGACCCGTCTTTCTCCGCAGGGCCCCGCTTCCTGCGGCCCGAAAGCTGTCCACAGGCGCCGCATATGTCACTCCCGAAGGTCTTTCGAAGCATTACGGGAACATTCATGATCTCAAGAAAGCCCACGAAACGTCGAACATCCTCCTCGGAGGGTGGCATGAAGCCGTGCGATCCTTCGTTAAGGGGTATGAGGTTCACCTTGATCCTGTGGCTGCGGAGAAGCTTCTTCAAACGCCTGGCGTCATCCATGGTTATATTATCGTCCCTCATGACATAGACTACGGTAAGCCGGTTGCGCGAGGCCGGGAACTTTCTCTCCAGGAGTTCGGAAATCTCAGCGAAGGGGTACATCTTTTCGACTGGCATTATCCTCGCGCGTTTCTCCGGGACGGTATCGTTCAGAGAAATCGCCAGGTTGTAGGGTCGTTTCTCGTCGATGAACCTCTCGATGCCGTCGCGGAGACCGGAGGTGGATATCGTGATCTTTCTCGCCGAAAGGTGAAACCCGTAGTCGTAGTTCATTATATCGGCGGCGCGCAGGACATTCCCGTAGTTCATGAAGGGCTCGCCCATTCCCATGAAGACGACATTGTTGTTCCGCAGGCCCGATATCCTCCGGACGTTGCATACCTGGTCGACGATCTCTGCGGCCAGAAGGTCGCGAACAAGCCCCCCCTTCGCCGTTTCGCAAAATCTGCATCCCATTGCGCATCCGGCCTGGCTGGACAGGCAGATCGTGAGCCTGCCGTCATCGGTACCCTGGTTCTTTATCAGGACCGATTCGATATGGTTGCCGTCACGTGTGCGAAAAAGAAATTTCTCAGTACCGTCGATGGCCGAAACATGTCTCTCCGACAGATGAAGGGCGTGCAGGTCAAAGTGAGCTTCCAGTCGATCTCTCATGGCGCGGGAAAAATTAGTCATCTCCTGAAAGGATTCTATGTTTTTCTCATAGAGCCAGTTCATCAGCTGCTTCGCGCGATAACCCTTTTCTCCTATCGAGAGGAAAAATTCCTCCATTTCGACGATCGTGCAGTTTTTTATCAGCGGTTTTTCCATCATGACAATACTAACGGAAAGCACCTTGCGCGCAAGAATAATATTTCCGGGCGATGCGGTCATGTGTGTGGTGGGGTAATGCACTAGTCGGCGGGAGCGGCCGTTATCCCCGGGGTCAGGGAAAGTCGCGGCGTGGCCTATTTCTCGGACATACTCCTGATCTGGAACATGGCCATCTTGTTGTCCGGGTCAATATTGGCGACTTTTTCGAATGATTTCACCGCCATATCGGTATTACCGTTCTTTTTATAGGCCATCCCCATCGCGAAAAGGGCATTCACGAAATTAGGATCAAGGTCCAGGGCTTTTTCGAAATACTCGAGGGATCTGTCGAAATCGCCCAGCTGGTAGTGGGCGGCACCACCGATGTAAAAGGCGTTCTTGTTCATCCGATCGTTAGCCGTGTATGTCTCGATGAGTTTAATCGCCTTTCCATAATCGTTGACCCTGAAATAGTTTTTCGCGAGATTATAGAGGATCTTCTGGTTGTCGGAATGGTCGCGGAGCCCCCGCTCGAGTATTTCGATCGCTTCAGGATACTTATGTGAACTGATGAGTCGCTTCGCGTTCTTGATCAGGTCTATGGCCTCGTCCCGGACAAGCTCGATCACCAGAAGCGTGATGTCGTCCACCAGCTGCGCGTTGCCTATGAACCTCCGCACATCAGCAAGGATCGAGTCTGCAAATTCCTCCGCCGTGAGATGCCGGTTCCGCACAAGGGCTTCCTCGAGGCGCCTGTTGGAATACTCATCACGTTCCTCGTTGATCGCCTCTGGTATACCGTCGGTATAGAGTATGACACGGTCCCCGTATTCGAGTTTCGCCTTCTTCTCGTCGTAGGTGTCCCGTGCGTCTTCGATGGCGCCGATGAAAAGGCCGTCCGTATCAAGCAGCTCGATCTCCCCTGTTGCGCCACGGAGAAGAATCGCCTTCTGGTGGCTCGCATTTGAGTACACCATGCTGTATTCGTCGTCTATCGCGAGCATGAAGCAGGTCATGTAATCCTGGGTCTTCACGTGGTCAAGAATGTTCTGGTTCATTTCCTGGAATATCTTTTTCGGGGAATCGTACTTGGTCCCCGCATTGCCGAAGGACATTTTCGCCATCGTCGTCACCAGGGCTGCGGGAATCCCATGGCCTGACACGTCGGCCACCATGATGCCGATCTTGTCGTCTTTCAGAAGCTGGACATCGTAGAAGTCTCCGCCGATTTTTTCCATGGCCAGGTAACGGACGGCGAACTGAAGCTCATTCCAGTCGTCTATCCTTCCCGGGAGGATGCTGCGCTGGATGACGCTCGCCATATCGAGCTGTTTCTGTATCTGCTCATCCCTGCCGCGGAGGCTCGTGAGGGCGTCTTCGAGTTCCTCAGTGCGAAGCGCGACCTTGCCCTCGATGTCCCGCCTGTAATCATCTATCTCCCGGGCCGTTTCCATGAGCGCGAACTCGATGGCGGTGAATTCCCTCTCGAGGGAAAGCACCTCGTAGCCAGCCGGTTTACCCGACGCAATGTCGCGGGTGACCCTCACGAGGTCGTTCAGTGTCCGCATGATCGAGCCGGTGGTGATCTGCATCAGCAGGAAACTCGCCAGCACCGATATAGCAAAATAGGCGGCCATCATCGCGAGACTGTATTCTTCGAAAAAACGGACCTTTTCCATAAGGGCAGCGAAGGTCAGGAGTGTGATAATCATGAGCCACACGAAGAAAAGGAACTTTATCCGTATACCGATCAGGGCCCTGGGCTTGACGGTCATGCCCCGTTCGAGAATCATGTTGTAGAGACGACTCCGCTCCCTGTTGGTAAGGGCCTCGGTTATCAGGTAGGTTGACATGCCGTAAAGGACCATGATGATTATCAGGGTCAGGCTGGTCACCTTGATGATCGCCTGCAGTTCAGCAAGGGAGGTGCTCCCCTTGAACTGAAACTCGTAAAACATCATGCCGATGATTATGAGTGCCGCGATAGGGGTGTTCAATGTCGCGGTGAGAAGGTTGTACATCGGTAAATCAGAATAGTGAGAATAAACCCGTACGAGGTCCCCCTCGGGAATGTCGAATGAGCTTCTGTACGCCCTGTTCACGTCCCTGAGTGACCTGAACAACGCCGGTATCCTGAGCGGGGTGAGCATGCCGAACTGCACATAATGGATCAGAACCGGCACGGCGACGGCAAGGGGCAGCCATCTTATCAGGAATATCGTCAGTTTTTCGTATGATATGATGATAAAAGAGGTGCCCAGGAAAAACGCGAAGAGTCCCCCGATCCATCCCCCTATGACAGTGAAAAACGCGAGGGCGAAGGTATAACTGACGTGGCGTGCGATAAAATGAAAGAATCTCATGGTTTCCTCAATAATATAGGCACTTCATAAATCAGATTTTTCATAATAGAAACAATGAAAAAAACTAATTTCCGCATAGAAGGTGCCCACCAGGGAACATCCAATTTTATTTTTCGAGGTTCCCTTATATCTATCGGATACTATACAATATCGTCGCCTGAAAAAATAGAACTTTTCGGTACAGATATCCAAAAAATGACGAGATTCCCCCGGCCCGCCGGCCTTCCCGGCAAAGGGGGGTCACTTGCCGATATAGTCAAGTGGATCCGGATCCCTGACGCACCTGAACCCCGCCAGATTATCTGAATGCAGGTTCGGCACGCCCCCCACCTCCCGGCTCGAGACCCGCATCCGGTATCGGGTGCTGTACCACGCCCCGCCCCGAACCACCTTGAATTGTTTCCCGTACATTCTGTATTCCTTTCCCTGCCTCGATTTATTTCCCCGGTAGGGCATATACCAGCTTGAGGTCCATTCACGTGCGTTTCCCGCCATGTTGATCGCGCCGCAAGGCGAGGCCCCTTCGGGATCGAAGGCAGTGACCGGCATCAATCCCCCGACGGTGACTTCGAAGCGCATCTTGATATGCGCCCCTGTTTTTTCGTCGGCCCAGAATTCGGCGCAGTTACCCCGCTCCGGATCGAAATCTCTTCCCCAGGGGTAGTTGTAGCTGGCACCCCCCTCCATGCCGGGCAGACTCCCGGTGCCCCTGGCGGCCTTTTCCCATTCCTCCTCGGTGGGAAGGCGTTTGCCCGTCCATCTCGCGTAGGCCTCGGCCTCGTGATAGGTGACCGAGACGGGGAGATCCTTCTCCCCGTCTCCATATACGGGTCCCTTCCATGAAAGGGGCGGCTTGCTGTTGGTCGCCCCGATGAAGCGCGCATACTCCTCGTTTGAAACTTCATTCCTGTCGATGTAAAAGCCGTCCAGGAAGAGTACCTGTTCCGGGGACTCGTCGCGGTCTCCCGTTGAGGAGCCGAACACGAATCTGCCCTCAGGCACCAGCACCATGGCCTTCCTGTCTTTCTCCGATACGGAGGCGGCGCGAAGGGCCTTCTCTTTTCCCGGCCCGGCTTCTCCGAACTCCAGCTCGGATCGCCCGGCGACCCCGGGCAGCCCGACATCAATCCCTGCACGTACCAGCTTCGCGTATATCTGATTCGCAAGTCTATAGGTCGCGACGGCACGGTAGGGAGGATTTCCGTTCCTGACGAACTCGACGTTCCGGACCTCGAGAGTCCCGTAGATGGTGCCCCCCTCTATGATATAGTAGGTTGCTGTCTGCGGGGGAGCGTCGAAAATCACGGTCACCTCGTTCCACTTCCTGACGGCTTCAATCCTGCCGAGAATATCGAACTCGTTCGCGGCGAGGAGATTCAGGAATGCTAATAAGATTGCCACCGCTACCGCGGCGGTGATACGATTGCGGGTTTTCATGATGGTATCCATGATTCGCGTCCTGCCCTTTACGCCTCCTGCAAGGCGAATTCCGCCGGCGCCGGCCTCTTCACGCTTGTGCACGCCGGGTCATTCTTTATCCGGCGATTATCTTCTTCCCCGGCCACGTGAGGCATGTGAGGGGTTTGCCAAAAATCACGCCGGAATCGATGCCGATAATATTGCGCTCATCGTCGAAATAGACCTGACGGTCCTTCCGGATATACGCAACCGGCGTATGCCCGAAAATCACCGTCTTGTCCCACCGCTTTTCCGAGCGGTAGAACTTCTCCCGTATCCAGAGGAGATCGCGCTCATCCTGGGCCTCCGGACGGTCAATCTTCGGATTCAGCCCGGCGTGGACCGCAATGAAATCCTCGCCCTCGTAATAGAGGCGGAGGCCGTTGAAAAAATCCCGGTGATGATCGGGAAGATCCAGCTTCCCCCGATGGGACTTGTAACTCCTCACCGTCGCGTCACCCCCGTTCATAAGATATATGCCCGTACTGTCTTCTCCCCGAAGATACGCCATGAACATCTCCTCATGGTTGCCCTTCAGAAAGACCGGCTTCATTCCCTTCGAGCGCGACAGCTGTATCAAAAAATCTATCACTTCGTACGACTTTTCCCCACGGTCGATATAATCCCCCAGGAAAACGAGGGTGTCCCTTTCTGTTATGACGCCCTCCAGCTTGGCATGGAGATTGATCAATCTCTCATAATGCCCGTGTATATCGCCGATTAAATAATACACTCCGTACCCCCGGATGCCGCACGGGAACCGCGCCCGGACGACCGTCGGGACCGGAACACCGGCGCCATCCCCTCATCTTCCCGCCGTGGGTCACCGCCCGGGCGAAACCTCTCCCCTCCCTTCTGCGATCTTTTCCATCTCGCTTTGGAGGTACAGGATCATGACAATCCCCTCATTCATAGTATCGGCATTCAATACACCGAATACCCACTCTTTATGATGATGCATGAAGAGTATCTCATTGACACCGATGATCCTCACGGCAGGCTGAATTCCCCCGGCCCGGGAGAGGATGAACCCGTCACCCTCATTGCCCAGTACCTGCCTGAAGGCCCGTTCCGCATCAAGGGAAGAGGGAAAGGGTGCGAAAAACATATCGCGTCTTTTTCCTTCGATCTCGCGCCGAACGATGAAGATGCTCCTCATGCCGGGAACCTTCTCAATCCCCTTCTTGCGGTATACTATGTTCCTGGTTGAACGGTCACCTGACACAAGAAGCAGGTAGCCAGGTAACGAAACATCGGAGAAGGCCCTCCTGATATTGTTCCCGACCACGTCGCGAAAAAGTTTGGCCTGTTCGGACCCGCCTCCGGAGGGGCCAGTGGCGGTTATTCTCCCGTAGAAGATACCATGGCGGAAATAAAGACCCGAATCAGTACGATATCCGTTATCATCATAAAATCTGGCATCGGAATCAATGCCCCGCTCCCGTGCATAGGCGCCGAAGGAATCGAGGGAGGTCCTAAAACGGATGAGCTCGACACGAAGTCCCTCCGTGCCGCCCGAGAGTCGCCGGTATTCGGAGGCGACCAACTCGATGGGACCATATTCGTCAAGGAGGGGATGAAGGCGCGCGATCTGGTCCCGCCGGACCCGTTCCGGGATGCCGGAAACCCAACCCGGCACGTCTGTCTCCCTGGGCAATAGGGTCTCCATCGGCCTGATCCCGGGCATCAATCCGCAGGATGCACCCGAGAAGAGTAGAAATGCGACGGCCGCCCCAATTCTGTTCATGCACTATCCCTCGAGTTGTCGTCTTCCATTTTAACAGCCCCGCCCGTTGGATCGTTCATCTATTTCGATAACGCCTTTGGATCGATGGCGTCCTGAAGGCCTTCCCCCACCAGGTTATACGCGGTGATGGTGATGAATATTGCGAAGCCTGGTATCAGCGTAAGCCACCATGCGAAATCCATAAAGTCCCTCGATTGTGAAAGAATGTCTCCCCAGCTCGGCGTGGGTGGCTGCACGCCGAACCCGAGAAAGCTCAGGGAGGATTCTATGAGAATCGTCGAGGCGATGCCGAAGGTGGCCGACACCAGGACCGGCGCCAGTGAGTTGGGCAGGATGTGTCGAAGGATGATCCGCCAGTCCTTTGCCCCGATTGCCTTCGAGGCGAGGACAAAATCCGCCTCCCGGAGTTTCATGAACTCGCCCCGGACGATGCGCGCAATCCCGGTCCACCCAGTGAGGCCGATCACCACCATGACGCTGACAAGGCTCGGGCCCACGAGGGCGAGGATGGTAAGTATGAGAAAAAACGCAGGGAAGCACATGATGATCTCGATAATCCGTGAAATGACGATATCGATCCATCCCCCGTAATAACCCGCTATCGATCCGACAATAATACCGATGGTCACGTAGATAAACACCGCGATGAAGCCGATAAAGATTGAGACCCTGCTCCCGTGGATCATGCGGGCCAGGAGGTCCCTTCCCTGCTCGTCGGTACCGAGGAGGTGGCTCCGTCCCGGAGGCACCACGATCGAATCAAGATCATACTCCGAGTAGGAATAGCGCACGGGAGGGAATATTTTGAACCCCCGATACTCATCTTTCCGGAGATCGGCCTCATGCAAATCGTCATGGGAAAAAAAGAGGGGGAAATACACCCTCCCCTCATCCACGTAGAGATAGGGTCTGCTGTTCGCCAGAAGGGGCGCGATGACCGCCATCAGTATCAGCATAAGCACGATGGCAAGGCCCGCCACAGCGAGGCGGTTTCTCGAAAACTCCTTCCAGACCCCCGACCAGTATCCCCGCCTCATATCTTCGCCTCCAGCCTGATACGAGGATCAGCAAGGGCGTAGGCAAGATCCGCGATCAGAATCCCGCCGAGTGTGAGGACGGCGACGATGGTAGATATCGCCATGATGACCGGTATGTCCCGGGCCAGTATCGCCTCGAAGGCGAGCATGCCCATGCCGGGAATCGAGAATATCGACTCCACAATCACGCTCCCCCCCAGAAGACCTGGGAGGAGCGTGGCCATCAGGGTGATAAGGGGGATAAGGGAGTTCCTGAAAGCGTGGATGAAGACAATCCTCCCCTCAGAAAGCCCCTTGGCCCGTGCCGTCAAAATATATTGTTGGTTGATCACCTCGAGCATGTTCGCCCTTGTGTAACGTGCCAGGAAGGCGAAGCCTCCGTAGGTAAGGACCGCCACGGGGAGGACCAGGTGCCAGATGAAATCGAGGGCCCTTACCGGGAACCCGGCCTTCACAGCCCAGTCTGAGGCGATCCCGCCCAGGGGAAAGATATTGAGATATTCACCGCTCGAAAGATAAAGAAGGAGAAGAAGGGCCACCCAGAAGGAGGGAAGCGAATAAAGAAGGAAGAGCAGGAGGCTTGAGCCCCGGTCGAAGGCGCTGTCCTTCCGTACCGCCGCCACGATCCCCAGCGGTATCGATATTATGTAAATGATGATCATTGATATAATGTTCAGAGTAAGGGTGATTGGCAGGGCGCCGGCGATCCGATCCACCACGGGCCTTCCATCCTTGCGGGAGGTGCCGAAATCGAGGAGGATGAATTTTCCGAGCCACTCCACATATCCCACCACGATCGGCTTGTCGAGGCCGTAGAGCTTTCTTTCCTGCTCGAGTATCTCGTTCGTGATCGATCCGCTTTTGAGGGCGCTGTCCATTCCCAAGCTCAGGGTGGAATAGTCCCCCGGTGCCAGGCGAATCATCATGTAGGTGATGAAGGTGATGCCAAGCATGGTGGGCACGATGAGGAGCGCCCTCTTGAGAATATACTTCTTCATTGCTTCTCCCGTACCTTCCACTCGATGAAGTTCATCCCTTTCCTGTACACCCTGACGTTGGAGAACCTCTTGCTGACCACGGCGAGCGCCGGCGTAGTGTAGAGGAAGGTATACGGCTGCTCATCGTGGAGTATTTCATGAAACCGGTGATACATGGCGATCCGCGCCGTCTCATTGAATTCACGCCGCGCCCTTTCGATAATCCGGTCCGCCTCGGCATTGCTGAAGCCGATATAGTTGGATCCGCCCTTGATCTGGGAGGAATGCCATATCTGATACGGGTCGTCCTGGAAATCGGGGTCGGACCAACCCAGCGAGGTGGCATCGAAATCGCGGTTCTGTATCTTGTTCAGAAAAACCGCCCATTCATAGCGGTTGATCTTCATCTCGATCCCCGCCTTCGAGAGGTCCTCTTTCATGATACTCGCCAGCCGCTCCGCGAACTTGCTCCCCGATGAAAGGGTGAAGGTGAAAGAAAATTTCTGCCCGTTTCTGTCGAGGATACCGTCCCCGTCGCTATCGATCCAACCCGCCTCCGACAAAAGCTCTTTCGCCCTTGCGGGGTCATAGGGCCACGGCTTGATGTCCCTGTTGTGGCTTTTACCGAATATATAAAAGGGACCGGTCACTACCTCCCCAAGGCCGAAGAGCAACTTGTCGAGTATCTCTTTACGGTTGATGAGATGTGTCATGGCCAGGCGCACCCTCCTGTCGCTGAAAAAGGGACGCGATGCGTTCCAGCCAATATAACTGAAGGACGGAAGATAGTATTTCAGCTTGTAGAAATTCTCATTGAACTTTTCCGAGTTGGTCTGCCGCACCCAGACAATTTCTCGGACGCCCATCACGTCCAGTTGCCCCTTTTTCAGCATCTGGAGCGCGACGCTCGGCTCAGACACGAAGCGGTACACGACCCTGCGAATCTGGGGCGCCACCCCCCTGTACTTCTCGTTAAGGACCAGGGAAATATGCTTGCCCGTTTCCCATTTCTCGAAACGATAGGGCCCGGTGCCCACCGGCAGGCGATTGTTCCGGTGGGTGTTGAAATCTGTTCCATCGTTGAATATATGTTTCGGCACGATGGGCATGCCACCGCAGAAGATGAGGGCCAGGTAGTAGGGACGCGAATAGTTAAATTCCACCGTATAGCGGTCTATCTTCATGCAGTTTTTGATGTCGAGATAGTAAACCTTGAACTGGGCGCTGGCGGTTTTGGGGTCCTTTATTGTGGCATAGGAATAGACCACGTCGTCCGCGGTGAACTCCACCCCGTCGCTCCAGAGAACCCCTTTTTTGAGATAAAAGCGAAACCTCATTTTATCGGGGGATATCTCCCATCGCTCCGCAAGCTGCGGAATAATTTCCAGGGTTTCGTAATCACGTTCGACGAGCGTCTCGTAGATGCGGAGGTTGATTGCGTGTGAATAGGCGTCGGTGGCGGTGATAGGATTGAGCGTCCCCGGCTCCGCTCCCATGTGCATGGTGAGGGTGCAGGGATCCGTTTCCGGGATGAAATTCCCGCATGAGGAGAGGATGAGCCCCGCCGCCATAACAGCAACCATCATGGCCTTTAATGGGAAGATATGTCCAATGGCCGAGGAGGGATTAACCTTCACGCCGCCGCCCGTTGAAATTTCCATCAGACATAATTAGCAGATCATGAAGGGCTGTCAAGAATCTTTGGTGAGGCGCGCGAAGTCCGGACTCGGGCCGAACCTCCGGGCGGGATGATCATGCGGAGACGTTCAGCACCACCAGGGCGTCAACGGCAACGGGCCTGTTCCCCGATATGATGACCGGGTTGATGTCGATTTCCGCTATATCGCCGTTCTCATAACCGATATCGCCAATCCCGACGAGGGCTCTCACCAGGGCCTTGCGGTCAACGGCCGGGCTGCCGCGGAACTCGTCCAGAAGCTTCTTCATTCGAATCTCATCGATCATCTCCTCGGCATCGAGCTCCGTGATGGGGGCCACACGGAAAGTCACGTCCTTGATAACCTCGGTAAAGATGCCCCCGACGCCGAACATCACGCAGGGCCCGAACTGGGGGTCCCGGCTCATGCCTATGACGAATTCACGGTCACCCTTTACCATCTCCTGTACCAGCACGCCGTCGAGGTCAAGGCCCTTCCCTGTTATCTCGTCATAGGCCTCGCCCACCTCGCCGGGTACCGTCAGCTTCAGCTTCACCAGGCCCATTTCGGTTTTGTGGGCGGCTTTGTCCGAACAGCCCTTCAGCACGACAGGGTATCCTATTTCCTCGGCAAACCGGAGGGCTTCATCCCGTGTACGGGCGAGCTTTTCCCTGGTAATGGCCACACCAGCCGACCCTATGACCTGCTTCGAGTCGTATTCCGAAAGGGTCTTCTGTCCGCGCTTCAGCGCGTCGGTGATTATCTGCTTCATTGTGGGTTCTCCTTTTTCCGAAGATATCGGAACTGCTCGTGCGACACAGCAAGGGCACGCACCGCCTCTTCCATCGTATGAAACAGGGGCAGGGAATGCTCCTTTCTCACGGATATGATCCGGGTGACGGAATTGGGCGCGTAGATCGCCGCCGGTTTGTCATGGCGCCTGCACATCTTCACCAGCTCCTTCATGACGTCAATGACAAAATCGCGCCAGATGCTCGTCATCAGGAGGAGTCCGTCGACCTCGGGGGCCGAGAGCAGTATTTCGAAGATGTCGAGGTATGTCCCTGGAGGCGCGGGACCGATATCGACCGGATTGTTCACGTTGAATACGCCGCCGACTCCTCTGAGGCGCTCCCTTGTTTCGGGGGAAAGTCGGGGAATCCTGAGTCCGGCCTCAACAAGGAGGTCGGCCGCTATGCTTCCAAAGGCCCCCGAATTGGTGAAAGCAGCCACTCCGCTACCCCGCAGAAGGGGCATATCGGTAAGCATTTTGGGGAGCGAGTGGAGTTCATCTATCGACTTCAGGCGAATGATGCCGGCCTGGCGGCACGCGCAGTCGAATACGACGTCGTTGTTCGCCATGCCGGCAGTGTGGGAGAGGGCCGCCGTGGTCCCCTCCTCCGTACGGCCGGACTTGAAGAGGAGTATCGGTTTCGTACACCGCCTCGCCGCGCTCATGAGCTTCACACCGTCATCCAGGTTTTCCAGGTAGAGGGCGATCACCCGGGTCGAGTCGTGGTTGAAATAGTCGATCAGGTCCGATTCGTCGATGTCCGACTTATTGCCTATGCTGACCATCTTGTTGATTCCCTGGAGATCGTCCATCAACGATTCGATGACCAGGACACCCACCCCGCCGCTCTGGATCACGTACGAAACGTCACCGGCCTTCGTGAAGACCTCCATGATCTCACGGTAGGCGCCATAGAAGCAACAGAAACGTGAGCGATTGTCGAGCACGCCAAGGCAATTGGGACCCATCATCCGTATCCCGAATTCCATAGCGATCAGGTCGATCTCCTTTTGAAGCCGCTCACCTTCAGCGCCCTGTTCCGAAAAACCGGCGCTCTCGATGATGACGCTCCCGATCCCCTTTTCTCCGCATTCCCTCATGAACCGTGGGACCACCGCCGCGGGCGTGATGATAACGGCGAGTTCCGGGTTTCCCGGGACATCGGTGACGGATACATACCCCGGGCATCCATGTACATCCTCCCCCTTCCGGTTCACCGCATACACAGGACCGGGATAGCTGATATACTCTTTAAGGCAGTTGCAGATGGTTGCCCCCAGGTTGAAGGGGGCATTGGAGGCGCCGATGACGGCCACTGCTGAGGGATTGAAAAAGGTATTGAGGAAACTGTTCGTGAATTTGACATTCATACATTGCCGCCCGAACCATATTATCGTAAACACTGTTTACATGATAAAACGGCGTTTATCTGTCAACAAATATTTACAAAAAAAGTGGGAATGTTTATGAATCGAGGCGCGTTGAGAGGCCCGCAAAGAGTTGTGCCAGTTCTTCCGCAATCCTTTTCCTATGTTTGAGCACATCGTCATCACTTTTATCAGGGTGATTGCGGTACGTTGCAACGATACCGATGAGGGCGGCAAATAGGGTGTGGGAACGGTAGCGGATATTCTCACCTACCCTCATTTTCAAGAACATCTTGTCGAAGTTGTCCAGCATCTTCCTTTCGAGGACATTCAGTTTGCCGAAGAGGACCGGGTCGACCGATCCATCAAGAAAAAAGTTCATCATCATCCTGAAATACTGGTCATTGCGGGTGAAAAACTCGATGAATTCCTGGGAGACATCGCTTATCAGGCCTTCCTCGGACCCGTCGATCCTCAGATATATTCCCTCGAAAACGTCATTGACGCCTCGAAGAAAGGCCTCCACGAAAAGTGACTGCTGATCGGGGAAATGCCGGTATATCAGGGCGGGTGATATGCCGGCCCTCTTGGCAATGTCGCGCATGTTCACCCTGTTGAAGGGTTTGGTCGCGAATTCCTTCTCCGCGGCATCCACGATTATTTCGCGCCGCGCGTCCTTCTCCCTCTCCTTGATTTCAGACAGTTTCTTTTTTTTCATTCACGTATCCCCGGGATGTGCAGAATCATATTCTGCCGGCCCCGCCGTGTCAAGAATTATCGTGACAGGTACGTTCCGCTCGTGCGGCAGGCCCTGTCAGGGGACTTCTCCCCTGAAAAGTTCGAGCTGATCCCCGTCACCCTTCACTCGCCCTTTTCGATCGGGCCTCGTGCCTTTTTCGACGAGCTTTTCCTCAAGCCGGTCAAGATAGGGGCTCCGCTCCCTCTTCATCGTCCGGCCCCTGATGGTGCGTGAGCGCGCATGACTCAGGAAAAGTCGGTTCTTCGTCCTGGTGACCCCGACGTAAAAAAGGCGGGCCTCCTCCGCGTAGTACTCCACGCTTCGGTGACCGAAAAGATCGAATGGAATGATTCCCCGCTCACAGGCGGGTATGAAGACCGTATCGAACTCGAGGCCCTTCGCTGCATGGATGGTCATCAGGGACACCGCCTCGGCGCGCCCGTCCCTGTCGTCGGCCCCCTGCCGGAGGGTAACGGTCCTGAAAAACCGGTGGTACTCCCCCCCGAACCCCTTTGCGTAATTCAGAAGCCTCCTGGCCTCATCCTCCGGAGTTTCAAGGATGACAGTGAGGAAGGTAAGCACGTCCGCGACACCGTCACCTTTGGCGATCATCCCCCTCACGTCTTCCGCCACTTCCTCCGACACGGAGCGGTCTGATCCGTGAAGGAAAAGGCGTTTCAACGAGGCGATGACCGTTCTGCAGGGCTCCCGCTCGAAGACACTCTCGCTGCCGACCACCTGGCAGGGGACCCCGTGGTTGCCCAGGGCCTCGATCAAATCCGGGAAGAGAAAGGATGCCCTGCAGAGGACGGCGAAATCGGAGAATCCCAGAGACCCGTCGAGGGGATCGCCGTCGGCAATGCCGCTGTCGATGGAGAAGCTTCGCACGCCGCCAATCGATTTCTCGATCGTGGATGCGATCCAGTCGGCCTCGCTTCGTCCGGTACCATGCTCCTGAATGCGCACCTTCATATCAAGTTCGCGCCCCACGATGGCTCGGTCCCGGCCGAGTATCCCCGCCCCCGCGCGCATGACCGCCCCCGGACATCGGAAACTACGGTCAAGGGCAATGATCCGCGCGGATGGGTAGTCCTCCCTGAAACGATCGATGAAACCCGCGTCGGAACCGCGAAAGGCGTAGATGGCCTGGTCCGGGTCGCCGATGACAAAATAATCGGGATTCCCCCCACCCGCCATGAGTGCAAGGAGACGGTACTGAACTGCGTTGATGTCCTGGAACTCGTCCACCAGTATGCACCGGTGCCGTTTCCGGTAATCGGAGACAAGGGCCTGGTCTTTTTCAAAAAGACGCACCGGCAGATAGACGAGATCGTTCAGGTCGAAGGAGTTCATCTCCCTCAGGGCGGATTCGTATTTTTCGATGCTATCACCCTGCCCCGCGTCGAAGTCCCGCCCCTGCTTGTACGCATCGATGACACGGACGAGGCCCGGCACCGACGAGGCGTCGACGGACAATTCCTTGACTATTGCCAGGATATCGTACCCGTCCACAATGGTGAAATCGGGCCCCCTGCCGAGATCGGCGCACATTTCCCTCACCACGCCGAGGCCGAAGGAGTGAAACGTGGAGACCGACACCCCTCCTTCGGGGAGGAGGCGCCCTATCCTCGCCCGCATTTCCTCCGCCGCCCTGTTCGAAAAGGTCAATGCGAGGATATTCTCCGGCGGCACACCCCGTTCCTTCACCAGATGGAGCACCCTTCCCGCGAGAACCGCGGTCTTGCCGGTCCCCGGACCCGCCATCACCATGCAGGGGCCCCCTCCATGGGCGATCGCATCCCGCTGGCTTGTCGTGGGTCCATGGTTGAGTACCGGGTCATTCCCCGCCCCAGGGCCGTCAGCGGCCAATGAGGGATCGTCAACGCAAGGGTCGGCGGCACGGTGCTCCACCTGAAATCGTGCGATATCGAAGGCGATCGAAGAGAGCACGGCCGGAAGTGGCGTGGCGTTGCCCTCCCCGAATAATGTGGGTCCTGAAAGGGATCCTGCCCCGCCCGTACCGAATACCCGCACGTGTCCAAACTCGCCGTCGTACCCTTCCTCCAGATCGACTTCGCCGCTCCGTAGTCTCCTGACACCCTCGGCAAGAAGTTCGCCCCCGGCCTCCCGTAGCCGGTCGAGGGGCGCATCGAGGAGGATGTGAAACTCCGAACCGACGGCGCCGATAAGGCGATGGTACTCCCCTTTCACAGCCTTCGATCCCTTCCCCTTCCCGCCCGACAGTTCGGAGATAAGCTCCGGCAGGGGGGTGATAGACCGGAATCCCTGAGCATGGCTCACCGAAGGCTCCGCCCTGTCGGCGAGCTCGGCAACACGATGCATTACCCCCCGTGTCACCTGCCTCCCGCATACCGGGCACACCCCTCCCCTTCGGACGGTTTCAAGGGGATCCCATCGGACCCCGCAGGCGCGATGGCCGTCGTAATGATACTTCCCCTCCTGTGGAAAGAACTCGATGGTTCCCGAGAAGCCCCGGGATTCACGCAGAGCCCGATGAATGCCGTCATAGCTCAGCTCAGTGTCGAAGATGTTTGCCTCTCTCCCCAGTTTCTCCGGCGAATGAGCGTCGGAGTTGGAAATCAGGACGTACCTGTCGAGAAAGCTGCATGCCCTATTCATGGGAGGGTCGCTCGAAAGACCGGTCTCGAGAGCGAAGATGTGACGCGTCAGGTCTTCGTAACATTCCTCGATGCTGTCGAAACCGGACCTTGACCCCAGGACGCTGAACCATGGAGTCCATATATGGCATGGGACCAGAAATGACCCCGGTGACGATTCCAGTGTCATTTCGAGGATGATTTTAGAATCAAGCCCGAGTATGGGGCGCCCGTCGGACCTGATATTGCCAGCGCGGTCGAGCCGTCCCTGCATCTTTTCCATCGCGTCGAAATCGGGAAACACACAGAGGTTGTGCACCTTCCGTGTCCGACCATCCTTCCGGTAAATGCTACTTATCTCCCCCGTGAGGATGAAGAAAACCTCCCGCGGCCTGTGTATCCCGGGTAGCCGGCGTGTTTCCTCGAGGCGGTATTCATCCTTGAGCCGGTAAAGGCCATTTTCAGAGGGCTCCAGTTTTTCCAGCAGTTCAGCGTGCCATCCGGGATGAACGCAGTCACCCGTGCCCACCACATCAATCCCCTTCACCCGCGCCCAGTGATCAAGACACTCCGGGACCAGGTCTTTACTCGTCGCGATGGAGAAGTGGGAATGGATATGAAAATCGGCAATGAACCTCACGGGTACCTCCAGGAGCTGCTTCCATCAACGCTTATCATCGGCATGGAATTTTTCAATACTTTATCAAAGGAAGACGGGCGAAAGTTCATCTGCACCTGATCGAACGGCACCGCGCAACCATATCATTGAAATCCAGACTGTTTTCCTTGTCACCTCAAAAAGAGATTCTTTATGATCAAAACCATGTACAATCTGGTTTTTTTACCGTAAAAACCCGTGTGGAAACTTATTATGATTTTTGGAGTTTACCCTATAGAATAACTTGACACCCGGTAAAAACGCTCACTATTATCCCTCCAATTCTTTTCTGGATGCACTACTGCCGCTATGGAGATCGAATGAACAGATATATCCAGTTCGTCATCAAAAGGCCGATCCTGATCCTTGCCATGATCGCCGCCGTTACCATCGTACTCGCAACGGGGGTTCCCCGCCTGAAATTCGACAACAGCATTGACGTGATGATGCCAAAAGAGGATCGCGAATACATCTATTACAATACGATCGTGGAAACCTATGGCAATATCGGCAAGTTCATCATCATCGATACCACCGCGGATAATGTATGGACCCCCGCTTTTTTCAGGGAACTAAACGACCTGGTTACCGACCTTGAGGAGTATGGTGACTTCGACCGGGAGCGCGAAGAGGCCCGGCTCAAACGTTTCGACGGAATAGCCTCGCGCGGCAAAATCGCCCTTCCCGCCCTCCTCAAAGAATTGAGCAACGATCCGCCCTTCAGGCGCGCGACTGCGAGAAAGGCGGCGCATCTCTTCAATGACGCGGTTGCGCTCACCCCCCGTCAGCTGAGGGACCTCTCGCGCGACCTGAAGAGGTCCTTCCATCTGAAGGAAAAAACCTACATCGACGGGGTGTTCTCCGTCATCACCGCGAAGGACATCAGCGGAAAAGACGATATCCTCCAGGCCGTCGATCTGGTGGGCGTCGATGACGATAACCGGCGGATTCTTCCTGAAGACATGGCCGATTTCAATGATCTCAAAAAGAAGCTTGAAAGCAATCCCGCCTTTGACGGAGCACTCTTCGCGCGCGATCCCGAATCCGGCGATATATCCTCTTTCGGCCTTCATCTCAAACTCGCCAAAACAAGCGACACCGGTCAAATCGCCTACGAGATATGGGACATCGCCGGAAGCTATCCCGGCCTCAATGTCACCACCCAGGGTATCCCGATCATAAATAAATTCATGAACGATTACATGCGAAACGACCTGCGGACCTTTCTCCCCCTGGTGCTGATCGTCATCATCATCGTCTTTTTCCTCAATTTCAGAACGCTCCGGGGCGTGGCCCTGCCCCTTTCGACCCTTGTGCTGGCCGATACGTGGATCATGGGGCTCATGGGCTATCTGGGCTTCAACATCAACATGATATCAGTATCCCTCCCGACGCTGATGATCGCCGTGGGGAGCTCTTATTCCATCCATATTTTGAATCGGTACTACATCGACATCGACCGCATACATGCCATGGGAAAGGGAAAGGGCATCCTCGATTCACTCTCCCATATCTCGTCGACGGTCATCCTCGCCGCGATCACCACCTTTTTCGGCTTTTTCTCTCTGGTGACCAACCAGATCCAGGGGATACGGGAATGGGGGATCGCCTCCGCCATCGGCGTTCTCTTCTCCGTCTTCATTGCGATGTCGATAATCCCGGCTGTCCTTGAGCTTCTGCCCGACACCCGCCGGGGAAGGCGCGGGAAGGGCGATATACGGCCGGGGCTTCTCCACCGATTCGACCCGGTCGGCGCGTTGATCCGGACAGCGACTTCACTGGCGACCCGGCACCACCGGGCCGTCATCGTGGCCTATATCGCCGTCATGATCGTCTCGATAGCCGGCATGACCGGCATCAAAGTGGAGACCTCCGTGCTCAGCTATTTCAAGAAAGACGACTATGTCCGCACGAGCGCGATCACCATCAGGGACAAGTACGGCGGCGCTTTCGGCATGAACATCCTGATCGATTCGGGCGAAACCAACGGCGTCAAGGACCCCCTGTTTTTAAAACAGGTCGACACGATCAGGGCATGGCTCGTTTCACCGGCAAACAGCGAGCTGAGCATCACCAGAACGGACGCGGTAACAGACGTGGTCAAAAGCATGCATAAGGCAATGAACAACGACCGGGCGGGGTTCTATACCATTCCTGATAAGCGCGACACCATAATGGAGTATTTCGAGATCTATTCGGGAAATGACGACGATTTCGACGGCAGGATCGACGAATTCGAGGCGTATATCGATCCGGAATACCGCACGGCCATGGTATTCGCCAAGATCGGCGGGAAGGATAATACCCTTATCGGCACCGACGTGCTCGCCGAAATCAACCGGAAGGTCGAGGAGCACCTTCGCACGTCCCTCCCGAAGCCCTACTCCTTTCGGATAACCGGTGAACCGAAAATCATCATCGCACTTTCCAACTACGTAGTGCGAGGACAGCTCATGAGCGTCTTCTTCAGTCTTATATGCGTCATCCTGATGGTCGTGCTGCTCTACAAGAACCTGAAGGCGGGGATCGTGTCAATGTTCCCGATCGCCACCGCCGTGATGGTCAACTTCGGCATAATGGGCTGGTTCGGAATAAGCCTTGATTCCGCGACCGCCATCATCGCCTCTATCACTGTCGGCATAGGTATCGACGATACCATCCATTTCCTCAACACCTACCGCCACTACAGGGCTGCCTCCGGGAACACGGACGACGCCATTTCCAGAACCCTTTCCCTTGCCGGAAGGGCGATCATCTACACCTCGCTCGCGCTGCTTTCCGGTTTTTCCGTTCTCCTTTTTTCGCGGTTCAAACCGGTCGCCCTCTTCGGCCTGCTGGTCGCGATCACCATGATCATCACCACGCTCGGGGCCCTGCTCGGTCTCCCGGCGCTCATAAAGGCGAGCGGGATATCCCTCAACCCGGGGAAATCCCGCCTATGGAACTACCTGGACATGGAACGTTTCTTCACGGTCGAGGAAAAGGAATGAAATGATTTTTCCCGTGAGACCCCGGCACGAATGGACGATCCAGGGGCCGGACGGTCACGGGCACAGAATGACGAGGGAGGATTATATGCACCGTAACAGTTTAACAATCGCACTTTTCCTGCTTTTCGCGGCGTCAGCTCTCTACGCCCTGACCGGCAGGGAAATAATGGAACGAGCCGAAGGGCTCACGAAGCCCCAGACCACGATGGCGCTGTCGGTAATGAAAATATACCGGGATGGCGCGCTCAGGGAGACCAAGGAATTCAATATGACCGGGAAAAAGTATGGAAACGACAGCAAGGTCCTGGTCGAATTCGTCCGGCCAACTCGCATTAAATTTCTCACCCATTCCTTCAAATCGGGCGAGGACAGTCAGTGGCTCAAGACGTCGAGCGGCAAGCCGAAAAGGATCGCCGGAGGGGACAGGGGCAAGCCCTTCGTCCATTCCCACCTGTTTTACGAGGACCTCCAGAGCCGCGAAATTGACGACTACGACTACCGCTACCTGGGAGACGAGACCACCGTGGGAGAGGAATGTTTCAAGGTGGAGGCGATCAAAAAATCGGATGAAAAAATCTATGAAAGGCTACTACTCTTTGTGCGCAAGTCGGACCACTTCGTCCTCGCCGTCCATTTTTTCCAGAAGGGAAAGCTCCTGAAATATCTCCACAACTACGACATCAAGAGCGTCGACGGCGTATTGACTCCCTTCAGAGCGGTCATGTATCTGCCCGGGGGCAAGGGAAAGACCGAGATAATCATGAAATCGATCCGTTATAACGTGCCGGTCAACGATGCGATTTTCAACAGGGCGGCCCTCTGATTCCGGTTCAGGGGTAATGCCCGTAAAAATAACTTTACAAATGACGCGGCCCGGTATGATGCTTCAGGGCAACGCGAAAGCGCACTAACGGACAGTGGGGAGAAACCCATGAAACAGGCGACAATCGTCGGGGCAACCGGCTTCGGAGGGATCGGGCTCATCGAGATACTTCTCAGGCATCCCGGCATGGAAATACGCCAGCTCGTGGCGAGAAAGGATGCGGGAAAGCCGGTGAGCGATATATTCCCCCACCTGAGGGGATTCTGCGATCTGCCCGTCGACCCGCCCGAGAAGATAGCCTTCGACGGTATCGACATTGCCTTTCTTTCGACACCCGATCGCGCGGGAATGTCTATGATCGGCGATTTTCGCGAAAGGGGCGTCCGCGTCATCGACTTCAGCGGCGATTTCCGCTTCACCAGTGAGAGGGATTACGCGGCCTATGCGAAAAACCGGGGTCTCGATGAAACGCACCTGGCTCCCGATGTACTGAGGGAATCGGTGTATGGCCTGCCCGAAAAATACGGCGGCCTAATAAGGAACGCCGGAATCGTCGGAAACCCCGGATGCTTCGCCATATGCATGATCCTCGGGATCCTCCCGGCGGTCGAGGCCGGCCTCGCGGCACCCGGCGTTATCATATGCGACGGTGTCACCGGTGTCTCAGGCGCGGGTAAAAATTCCGGCGAGTCCAACCTCTATCCCCAGCGGCATGAAAATGCCAACACCTACCGCGAGGGAACTCACCAGCACCGGGTCGAAGTGGAAAATGTTATAAATGAAGCGGGGACGGGGCCCTATTCGGTCCTTTTCGTTCCCCGTTTGGTCCCCCTCAACCGGGGCATCATCGTCGTCACGTACATGGATGCCGCGACACCGGATCTCGATGGAGACGCGCTCCAGTCCGCCTACCGCGACTACTACCGCGGCTCACCCTTCGTTGCTGTCACCGACCGCTCTCCCAACACGGCCGAAGTGCGGGGCTCGAACCGCTGCCTTGTCCGTCCCATTATCGACCCCCGCACGGGCAAGGTGATGGTCATATCGGCGATCGACAATCTCGTCAAGGGGCAGGCGGGAAACGCCGTTCAGTGCGCGAATATCATGCTCGGCATGGAGGAAACAGCGGGTCTTCTTATTCCCGCTTTCTATCCCTGACTGGAAACCGGACAATGCATCTATTAGACTTGACAATGACGCCGGATGGCCGAGCATTCTCCAATTCTCATTTCCGGCGGGTTGAACCCGCCGGTTCCCGTACCGGGTGGCTTTCGGAACGCGGAACGAGACCGGTCGCCGAACGCGGCCGGCGACTATCAGTCAGGAAAAAGCAATGTCTTTAGTCATCACCAAAGGAACGATCGCCTCGCCAGGAATACGGATCGGCAAGGCCTACGTTCATCATGGCGAAACCATCATCATCCCCAGGTACGCCATCCCCGAGACCGAGGTTGACCGGGAAATCGAGCGCTTCGAGCGGGCCGTCGTGGAAACCAAAAACGAGTTAGAGGCCATTCAGGACCAGATCGCCGCGAGCCTCTCGAAGGAAATGGCCGACATCTTCACGAGTCACATCATGGTGCTCGAAGATCCTCTGGTGGTGAAAAAAGCGCGGGAAACGATAATACATGACCTTAAAAACGCCGAATGGGTCATCAATGACATATCCCTCGAGCTGATCGGCAGCCTTTCTTCCATTAAAGACGATTATCTTCGTGAACGTATCATCGACATATCCGACATCAACCGCAGGCTCATAGCCAACCTCCTCAGGACCGAATCGAGCTCCCTGCAGGAGATATCGGAGGAAGTCATCCTCTTTGCTCCTGACCTCACTCCCTCCGAAACCGCGCTGATGAACAAGGAGCATGTCCTCGCCTTCGTCACCGACAAGGGTGCGCGTACATCTCACACGGCGATCATGGCACGCGCCCTTGAAATACCAGCGATTGTGGGGGCCATCGACGTGACCTCGATGGTAAAAAACGGGGATACTGTGATCGTTGACGCCTTGCACGGTAAAATCATCATCAACCCGTCGCAGGAAGAGATATTCGAATATCGACGCCTCGAAAAGGATTTCCGGGACATGGAAATCGAGCTGGCGAAACTCACCAGCCTCCCTTCTCAAACACTCGACTCAGAGGAGATATTCATATACGGGAACATCGAAATCCCCGATGAAATGAAAATAATCAGAGACCACGGGGCGCAGGGAATCGGCCTCTTCCGGTCGGAATTTCTCTTCATGGACCAGTCCCTTCCCGATGAGGAAAAACAGTTCAACGAATATAAGAGGGTCGCGGAGTTCTTCAAGCCGATGCCGGTCGTCATCCGCACCATCGACGTGGGTGCGGACAAGGTCTACGCCTACACCAACCACTTCCGCGAGCGGAACCCTTTCCTCGGTTGCAGGGCCATTCGTTTCAGCCTGGAGAACCTCGATCTTTTCAGGATCCAGCTGCGGGCGATTCTGAGGGCGAGCCATTACGGCAACGTGAAGCTCATGTTCCCCATGATCACCGCCATTGAGGAGTTTAAACGAGCGCGCGATCTCACCCTGGAGATAATGGACGAGCTCCGTCGCGAGGGGCGACCCTTCGACGAGGCGATAAAAATCGGCCTCATGATCGAGGTGCCCTCGGCGGTCGTCAACGCGGACATACTCGCCCGATACGCCGACTTTTTCTCGGTGGGTACCAACGACCTGGTCCAGTACCTTCTCGCGGTGGACCGGATAAGCGAAAAAATAGCCTATCTCTACAACCCTCTGAACCTCTCCGTGCTCCGTTTCCTCAAGCAGATGGTGGAAACCGCAAAGACAAGCGGCACCCCCCTGTCTATCTGTGGAGAAATGGCGGGGGAGCCACAGTATACCATGGTCCTTCTGGGTCTCGGCTTCCGACGCCTCTCCATGAGCCCCATCTACATGCACCAGGTGAAGAAGATCGTACGATCGGTGTCGATAGAGGAATGTGAAAAATTAGTCGCGTCCCTCTTGCTTCTCGAGGACACGAAGCTCATAGAGGAAACGGTGCGAAAAAAATTCAAGGAAAAGTTCTACGACCTGAAAGATGAAACTTTATCGTGATCTCGCCGAATACTATTTCGCAATCGAAAACAACCACCGGGATATCGCCCATGACGTTTCGTTCATCATGGATCTCGCCGGCGGACCGGCCACACCGTCCCTCCTCGACCTGGGATGCGGCACTGGCGAACACCTCGACCGTCTCGCCAAAATGGGCGTCCGGTGCACCGGTGTCGACTCAAGTGAAGAGATGCTGTCCCTTGCGCGGGCACGGTTCCCCGGCCCGATAACATTCGTCAGACAGGACATGACGGACATCGAATATGAGTGTGAATATGACATCGTCATTTCGCTCTTCGGTTCCTTTAACTATATCATCCACGATGCCGATGTCGAAGCAATGTTGACCTGTATCAGGCGAGCCCTGAAGCCGGGCGGTGCGGGTATACTCGAAATATGGAATTCCCCCCCCATCCTAAAAATACGGGAAAAGGATATCGGGCCGGTCTCCACGACCATATGCGGCGAATCGAAAATTGGCAGGGAACGCGGGTTCAGGATGAGGGACGATGCGGGAAAAACGGTCGTGGAGGTCAATTATCTTTACCGTATCGAAGGACCAGGCGGGACGAAAACCCTGCGCGACCACCACCTGATGCGGACCTTCACCCCGGACGAAATCGCCCGTTTCGTTTCCGCGGCGGGACTGACGATGAGAAACGTGTACGCGAATTTCCTCTCGGAACCATACGAAGAAAACTCAAATCGCATGGTGGCAGTTTTCAACCGGCCTGCAGCCAGGTAGATCATTTCCCGGCCGGGTACCGGTTCTACATCTTTACCGCCGTCTCTGTATCCATGGCGGGGATCTCAACCTTCCAGTCGTCCAGTTTTTCCTTCCAGCGGTTGTAGAGCAGTCTGGTCTTGTTCTCGTCCTTGAAAAACTTCTCCGGGCTCTCAAGCGCCAGGAAGAGCACCTCCTCCATGGTGCTGACGGGATGGAACACCATCTGCTCCTTCACCTCGGCTGGTATCTTCTCAAGGTCTTTTTCATTTTCCGAGGGCAGTATGACGTGCCGTATGTCGGCCCTGTGGGCGGCAAGGATTTTCTCCTTGAGGCCGCCGATTGGAAGCACTTTTCCGCGCAGGGTTATCTCACCCGTCATGGCCACGTCACATCGCACCGGGATCGAAGAGAGGAGCGAACCCAGCACCACTGCCATGGTGATTCCGGCCGAGGGGCCATCCTTGGGAATCGCGCCCTCCGGCACATGGAGGTGTATGTCCCTGTTGCGGACGTATTCGTCGTTGATCTTGAAAAACTGCTGGTTTGCCTTGATGTAGGTGAGCGCCGCATGGGCGGACTCCTGCATCACCTCGCCCAGTTTCCCCGTAAGGGTCAGCTTTCCCTTTCCCTTTATCAGTGAGGCCTCTATATTCAGTATGTCGCCCCCGACCTCGGTCCAGGCAAGGCCGTTGACAAGGCCAATCTCGTTTTTCATCTCCTTGATGCCGTACTTGAACTTGATGGGCCCGAGATACTTGTTCAGAATTATTTCGTCGATCACACCCCTGTATTCGGGACCTTTCAGCACCACCTCCCTGGCCACCTTACGGCACACCTTGGCGATAACGCGCTCGAGGCTTCGCACCCCCGCCTCGCGGGTATAGTGGCGTATGGTGTAGAGGATCACATCTTCCGGGTAGGTTATGTTTTCCGGATGGAGGCCGTTCTCCTCGATCTGCTTTGCGAGGAGGAAATTCTTGGCGATGTTCATTTTTTCTGGCTCGGTGTAGCTCGAGATCTCGATGAGCTCCATCCGGTCGAGAAGAGGCGGCGGAATCTTGTGCTGAACGTTCGCGGTTGTGATGAACATCACCTGGCTCAGGTCGTAGCTCACTTCCATGTAATGATCGACGAAAGCATTGTTCTGCTCCGGGTCGAGAACCTCCAGAAGGGCCGACGAGGGGTCTCCCCGGAAATCCATCGACATCTTGTCGACCTCGTCCAGGAGAAGCAGGGGGTTGACGGTCCCCGCTTTCTTCATGAGCTGAATGATTCGTCCCGGAAGGGCGCCTACATACGTGCGGCGGTGTCCCCGTATCTCGGCCTCGTCACGCACGCCCCCAAGTGACATCCGCACGAAATTCCTGCCGAGGGCCCTCGCAACCGACCTTCCCAGTGATGTCTTGCCGACACCCGGAGGTCCTACGAAACAGAGGATCGGGCCCTTTAATTTTTTCGAAAGCTGCCTTACTGCTATATACTCGATGATCCGCTCTTTCACGTCATCCAGCCCGTAGTGGTCCTCGTTCAGTATCTCCATTGCGTGCTGGATGTCGCGATTGTCCCTCGTCTTTTTGTACCAGGGAATATCCCGGAGCCACTCGATGTAGTTCCGAACGACAGCTGACTCGGCCGACATGGGGGGCATCTTCTCCAGGCGCTTCACCTCCTGGAGGGCCTTTGCCCTCGCCTCGGTGCTCATCTTCGCCTCATCGATCGACTTCTTCAGCTCTTCGGTTTCGTCAATTTCGCCGTCGCCCTGCCCGAGCTCTTTCCTGATGACCTTCATCTGCTCATTCAGGTAATATTCCTTCTGGGTCTTCTCCATCTGCTTGCGGACCTGGCCCTGTATCTTCTTCTCGATATACATGACCTCGATCTCGCCGTTGATGAACTCGATCAGCTTCTGCACCCGGTCTGCGGGATTGCCCATGTCGAGGAGCGACTGCTTGTAGGCAATTTTCATCTCGATATGCGACGCGATCACGTCGCACAGGTGCGAGAGGTCTTCAATACTCTCAGCTGAGGTCAGGGCCTCGCGGGGCACCTTCTTGTTCAGCTTTATGTATTTGTCGAAGGCGTCGAGAAGCATTCTTCGCAACGTGTTGATGTCCGGCCCACCCTCAACTTCGCGCTCGATGTCGCGCACGCTCACGCTGATCGTTTCGTCCGCGCTGATGAACTCGGAGAGGTATACCCTGGCGATCCCCTCCACGAGGACCTTGATGGTCCCGTCAGGGAGCTTCAGTAGCTGGAGAATTTCTGCGATGGTCCCCACTTCATAGAGGTCGTCCTTTTCCGGGACGGAAATGTGCGCATCCTTCTGAGTGGCAAGGACGATAAGTCGGTCACCCTTCATGGAATTGTCCAGGGCCTTGACCGATTTTTCCCTGCCCACGAAAAGGGGTATCACCATATGGGGAAATACGACCACGTCCCTAAGGGGAAGCATGGGGAAATTATTGCTGAAATCTATCGTTTTTTTCATAACAGTCCTTTACAGTGGCGTTTCACTCGTTTTCATGCCGCGGGTAATAAGAAACAATTCGGCAGGAAAAGATACAGAATCCGTCTGGTGCCCAGGCGATTTCGCCGGCGCCCTATGCCGTCTTTTCCTCTTTGCGGCCGATCACCTCCGGGCCCTTCACGCCTTCGACCATCTCCTTCGTTATCACGATCTTCGAGACATTGTCCATCGAAGGGATATCGAACATCAGGTCGAGCATCAGTTTTTCAAGCACCGCCCGGAGGCCCCGGGCCCCCGACTCGCGGGCCATCGACTGAGTCGCGACCTCTTCGATAGCGCCATCGGTGAAATCGATCTCCACGTCCTCGAAGGAAAAAATCTTCTTGTACTGTTTTGTGAAGGCATTCATCGGCTCGGTGAGTATCCGGACAAGGGCCTCCCTGCTCAACTCGTCCAGTATTGCGACGACCGGAAGGCGGCCTACAAACTCCGGAATAAGCCCGTATTTTATCAGATCCTCGGGAAGAAGGTGTCGGAGCTGGTTTTCATGCTCGCCATCCTTCCGCGAATGAATGTCAGCGCCAAAGCCGAGGGTCTTGTTGCCGATCCTCGCTTCGACCACCTTGTCGAGACCGACGAATGCCCCCCCGCAGATAAAGAGGATATTCGTCGTATTTATCGATATGAACTCCTGATGGGGATGCTTGCGACCCCCCTGGGGAGGCACATTAGCGACTGTCCCCTCGATTATTTTAAGAAGCGCCTGCTGCACGCCTTCTCCGGACACATCTCTCGTAATGGAGGGATTGTCCGATTTCCTTGATATCTTGTCGATTTCGTCGATATAGACGATGCCGATTTCCGCCTTTTTCACGTCGCCGTCGGCGTTCTGGATGAGCCGTAGGAGGATATTCTCCACATCCTCCCCGACGTAACCCGCCTCGGTCAGTGACGTCGCATCCGCGATGGCAAAGGGCACCTGCAGTATCCTGGCGAGGGTCTGGGCCAGGAGTGTCTTCCCCGACCCGGTGGGGCCGGCGAGCAGGATGTTGCTCTTGTCCAGCTCCACGTCGTTCTTTTTCAGGTTTTTATTAGAAAAAATCCGCTTGTAGTGATTATACACCGCAACGGAGAGTATCTTTTTCGCCTCGTCCTGGTCAATGACATACCTGTCGAGTATCTCCTTGATCTCCTTCGGTTTCGGCAGGTTCTGGAAATCCTCCTCGAAGGACTTGCTGCGGTCCTCCGCCACGATCTCATTGCAGAGCTCGATGCACTCGTCGCAAATATACACATCGGGCCCGGCGACCAGCTTCTTCACGATATCCTGGCTCTTCCCGCAAAAGGAACAATTGAGCCGGACGATTTCCTCCTTCTTTTTCGACGACATACGCACCTCTTACTGCTTGTTTCGTTCTATGACTTTGTCGATCAATCCGTACTCCATCGACTCCTTCGGCGTCATGAAATAATCGCGGTCCATGTCCCGCTCAACCTTGTCAACCTTCTGGCCGGTATGAACGGAGTATATCTCGTTAAGTCTTTTTTTAACCTTCACAATCTCCTTGGCCTGGATCTCGATATCGGACGCCTGGCCCTGGAACCCCCCCGCAGGCTGGTGTATCATAATACGGGAATTCGGGAGTGCCGAGCGTTTCCCCTTCGCGCCCGCGGCGAGAAGGAGCGAGCCCATCGATGCGGCCTGGCCAATGCATATGGTGGAGACATCGGGCTTGATATACTGCATCGTGTCGTAAATCGCAAGCCCGGATGTCACGATACCCCCCGGGGTATTGATATAGAGATAGATGTCCTTATCCGGATCCTCGGCCTCCAGAAAAAGCATCTGGGCGATGACCAGGCTGGAAATATGGTCATCGATTCCCTCTCCCAGGAATATAATCCTGTCTTTTAAAAGCCTTGAAAATATATCATATGACCGCTCACCGCGGCTTGTCTGCTCGACTACTATCGGTACCAGGCTCATCGTTGGCATTCCTCCCTCTCAAATCTATAATACTCATTTTAATCTTTAGAATCTACTAAAATTTTACAATTATATATTTTTTGTCACACTGCTAATAATTTCGGCACGAGAGTTTGATTCATCGCAACCATTTTTACCAACCGATGTATTAATGCCCATTTCACGTTGCCGGGCAACGTCTCGCAAGAGACGGATTTCGTCCACTTTCGCTCATGAATCGTACAATAACGGCTGGTCCTGAACCGATGGGCCAATCTCTACGAGGCCGGATACATCCGACAGAAGCATATCCCATGTATATAAAATATATACGAATGTGACATATAGCAAGTAATTAATATGCGATTGTAAAAAATACCTCCGTCGGATCGGGGCCTCCGGGTATACTGCCATACACCCCCCTCCCGGATGGAACACCTACCTTTTCCCCATGTTCCTGGCGAATTCCTCAAAAGAAACGGGCTTCATTTTTTTGATTTTTGCCTCATCATAAATGAATTCCATAGCCGCGTCAAGCAGGAGTTCGGATTCAATATTTTCCTTTGTCTCGTTTTCGGTGATGATTTTTTCGACTTCCTCCGGGGTCTTGTTATTCCGCTTCGCGATATTTTCGATCACTTCGCGATATCGGCTTTCTTCGAACTTCAGCCCCTCCTTTTTCACGATTTCAGAGAGCGACAGGGTGGTCTTGATGGTTCGTTGCGCCTCCTCCCGAAGCTTTGTGGTAAAGGCTTCAGGCTCCATCCCCATGAGGGCGGCGAACTCCTCGATATTATTTGACTTATAGCCGACGCTCTCGCTCGTTTTCTTGAAAAGGTTCTCCATTTCGTTCCGGACCATCGATTCCGGGATGTCGAATGTGCCGCCCTCCACGATCTCCCTTAATATTTGCGCCTTGGCGTCTCCCTTGATCCGCTCATTGACATACTTTCGAAGATACTCCCCCGTCCTTGTCGTGAACTCTTCCGCGGTCTCGTACCCGAGCTTTTTCGCAAACTCATCGTCCACGACGGGAAGCTCTACCGAGCTGATTTCCGATATGACGACATGGTACCGAACCTTCTGCCCCGCCAGGTCCGGGATCTGGTAATCCTTAGGATATTTGACGTCGACTTCCTTCTCTTCATTCACTTTCATCCCGATGATATGCTTGTCAAGGGCCGAGTCGTCCTTACTCTTCCCGATGATGATCTGATATTCTTTAAATTCGGCGTTATCTCGCTCGCTTACCTCGATGTCGTCGATGCGCTTCACTTTCAACTTGACCATGTCGCCGTTCCTGAGCGCGGCATCGTCCGCCTTTTTTTCGGTGGAGGCGAACCGCTCGCGGATCGAATCGATCTCCGCCCGAACATTGGCCTCGGTCACCTCGCAGACCTGTTCATCAGCGGCTATCCCCTTGTATTTCCCCAGCTCGACCGTTGGGGCCATCTCGAAAAAAGCCTTGAAGGTAAACGGGGCCTCGCGGGAAATCGATTCATAGGCAAAACGAGGATAGGTGATGGGGCTGAGCTCTTTTTCCTGAATCGCCTCAAGGATCACGTTTTTTGCAAGGCTTTCAGCCACTTCACGATCGGCCTCTTTCCCGTACCGTGCCTCCACCATCTGCAGAGGGGCCATCCCCTTTCGGAAACCGTCAATTTTGGCCACTGTCTTCAGCTTTTTAAAGGCTTCTTTATACTCCTCTTCCACTTTTTCAAGCGGAACCTCCACCTGGAGCTCCATGGTCGCGTTTTCCAGCCTCTTTTCCGTAATAATAAGCATGGGATTCCCCTTCCTCGTTAGTTGCCCGAACATTCATAATAACGGCCGCCGCATGGGCGGATGCCGTAACGTAATCAAATAGTTGCCGGGGTATTTTTGAGTCAAACATTTTTTTTTACAAAATGTCGATTATGGGCACCTCTAAAAATCTGAATTATCCGTCATTCAAAGAGAGAAAATTCTGATTTTTACCGCTTCTTTGCCCGCAAGGGAACATCCTGTTTTGATTTTTTGAGGTTCCCTTATATCCTTCCCGCTCGACACGCCCTGCGGGCAGCCCGATGAACGAATTGACTGTTTCTTGTCGTGATATGCTTCGATACTCAACTCGCGTGCCCTGCCTTATCTGTATTCCGACAGTCCGTCCAATAGAAGGATAGTGATGGACCGGCCTTCCCTGGGTGTATGTTTCGAAGGAAGTGTATGGAGGCATCGTCAAATAAAAAACCCCTGACCTGATCAGGGGCGATCTGAGCGGGAAACGGGATTTGAACCCGCGACTTCAACCTTGGCAAGGTTGCACTCTACCACTGAGTTATTCCCGCGTTAAAAATGCGAGCGAAGGGAATCGAACCCCCACGCCTTTCGGCACTAGATCCTAAATCTAGCGTGTCTGCCAGTTCCACCACGCTCGCACGGCTTCCGGACACATAATCAACCGGGCCGGAATAATATCAAGTTTTTTTTAGTGGCAACCCGCGCCCAGACATGATTTCAGCTTCTTCATTTGAACAGTGTTCTGCCCCTTGGCCTTCATCACAAGCCCTTTCGTTTTCAATGCCTGGGGATTTTTCTGATCCGCAGCGGTTCCATGGCAGAAGATGCAATTGACACCCTTGCCGTTCTTCTTAAGTCCCGCGTGCTTCTTTTGTATCTGGGTGTTTCCAAGAAGGTCGGATAATGAGAATGCCCCGATTAACAGAACCATCGCCGATAAGAGAAAATATTTTCTCATTGCAATCTCCTTATGGTTTTTGTTAATGTAGAAAATAGGGTCATATCGATCAAGCGTCAATAAAAATTTTCTTATGAATGCATTTTATACTGAGAATACTCCGGGTTTCCACAAAGGCGAGCCCTCCCCGGGGGCTCGGGGAACAATCGGCAAGAGAATTGTCGCCCCTTCACGCATGTCGGGTAGCGTGTCGGGCGTAGTGAGACACAAATGCACTCGCCGAGCAGCAAAGCCTGTCGATACAACGCTTCATCGGAGGTAATCGGAAATCATTACACTCCATATTCTCTACGAAGACAATCATCTCCTCGCCGTTGAAAAGGAGCCAGGTATCCTTTCCCAGCCTGATAGTTCCGGGGCCCCTTCCCTTCTCGACGTGGCGCGGGAATATATACGGGAAAAATACATGAAACCGGGCAGCGCCTTCCTGGGGCTGGTTCATCGCCTCGACAGGCCCGTGTCGGGGGTCATGCTTTTCGCGCGCACCTCGAAGGCAGCGCGGCGCCTCCACTCTGAATTCGGCGGACGGAGGGTCGTAAAGCGCTACATCGCCCTTGTTGAGACCGCGGGGCCGCTGCTTCAGGGTGAATGGATTGAATGCGAGGATCGTCTGGCGCGGGGGAGGGGATTTTCGCGCAGGGCTGATGAGGGATCACCGAACGCGAAAACGGCCAGGCTTCGCTACAAGGTGATGGCGAATAGTGACGGATATGCCCTTCTCCTGGTGGACCTCAAGACCGGGAGGAAACACCAGATACGGGCCCAGCTCGGGGCCCTCGGGATGCCCGTCGCGGGCGACACCCTCTACGGCTCATCATCAAGACGTGAGGACGGCGCCATCTGTCTCCACGCCGCCTATATGCGTTTCATGCACCCCACGAAGGGTGAGAATATCGAGATCTTTTCCCCTATCCCGTCTCGTTTCACCGAAGGGCTGACTATCAACGACGCGTTGATGGACCGTATCCTCGGCACCCTCGCCTCGCCCGCATCGCAATAGGGACCTCCCTCGTACCCTCGTCACTTTACCGGCGATTTCGGTTTCATCAGGAAAATATCATGGTACTGCTTTTCGACCGCTTCCCTGCCGAAGGGAAGCGGATGATTCCGGCCCTTCATCCAGAAATCGAGCATATCGTCATAGTGAGGGCTCGACGGGTTCCCCGACTGTCCGTGGGGAAGTACCAGCATCGCAGGCTCCGGAAGACCGAAATCGACCACCAGGCGCATGGCGGGTATCACATGCACATCGAAGTCATACCCCCAGGAGGGCGTGGCCACATTGACGGTGTGGCCGTCCCCGCTCGCGGGATAGGGGCCCCGGTTGAAGTATCCATGGAAGAAGGGGATGGCTTTCGTGAACTCATGGGTCCAGCTGTACGTGTGGAGCCTTCCCCATTTCCATGACCTGCGCCGGTTCCCCATCCTGTCCTCGCACAGCGGAATGGATTCATGGAGGGCCCGGGCTAGTATGGTCCATTTCGTTTCCACAGCGGGCGTCCCGACGACATCCCAGAAGGGTGAATCCTCCCGACCGAGCAGATGGTCCTGCATCGCAGAATAGGACATTAGCGACACATCAAGAAAGGATTCCCACGCTACGCTTCCCTCGGGACCCAGTTCGTCGAGAAAAATGGCGCGGACCGCGGAATGGAGGAAGGCGCCGAAAACCGCCGCGGAGATCGAATCCCTGTCCATCACTGCATTGAAGCGTTCCGGTTTGAGAAATTCCAGCGCCTCCCTGGCGTTTTCCGCCGCTTCATCCGGAAGCGACGCGCAGGCGCTCCTGATTTTTTTCGCACTCTCTCCCCTGAAAAGAATAGCCTGGGTTTTTTTGACCATCAGCGAATAGTGGTCATACTGTAGGGACGTCATATCCTCCACCGTCGCTTTTTTCATCGGGGAGAGGACCTGTCGAATCCTCTCCACGCGCTCGGGACTGTACCAGCTTGAGCTCATCCTGACCGGGTGGTCCTTCCCTACCGTGCGATCATTCGCCGTGGCGAGGAAACCCTCTGCCGGGTCCTCCCGGTGGGGATTCATCGCCGTTGGCAAGTATCCAATCCAGTCATATTCGCCCGTCCAGCCGGGGGAAGGGAGCTTGCCGGCACCCTTTTTTCTCAGGGGAAGGCCCCCGGATACCTGCCAGCCGATACCCTCCCGATCACCGTAGACGATGTTGAGGAATGCGCTCTCCATGCCGAGGACGGCTGTCCGGGCCTCACGGGCGTTTTCGGAAATGCCGATCTCTCTGAAGCCCGTAAGGGTTTTCCCCGCGTTCCGAACCCCCCATGAAAGCGCAAGCCCGTATTTCGTATCGACCGGAAGGGGTTGAATAGGCATCTCCGGGGGCAGGGGCATCTTCGAAAGGGCGTCGTTCATAAGAGCCCCGTGTATGGTGGATTTTATTTCGCGCACCACCGGCTCGTCCCCTCTCACGATGAAGGTCTCCTTCCGCACCGATGCCGGGACCCATTCCCCCCTGTAAAGATAGTGCGTCCTGCCGTCTATCTCCTTAAGCTTTTCCACGAATATATCCTGATTGTCCGCCATCACCATCGTGGCGCCCCACGCCACGTTCCCGTTGTAGCCGAGGGCCACGAGGGGCAGGCCTGGGGCGGTGATACCGGCCGCTTCATAGGAGGGGCACTTCTGGTGAAGCATGAACCAGGCGTTGGGCATCAGGAGGGCCAGGTGCGTATCGTTGCATACTATCGGCCTTCCGCTTTTCGTCTTCGATCCCGAGAGGGCCCAGTTGTTGGACGCCGGCACCCCGATCGTAATTACCCCGCGCAGATCGCCGCGAAGGGTGTCCCAGTTTCCGGCAATAAGGTTAAGCTGCCGGGGGTCAATATCGCTCAGTTTCACCGCCTCCTCGAAGGGCAGTTCCTCATCCGGGTAGACCGGCACGAGATATGCCGCCTTCTCGTATCCCACGCGGGCCGCAATATTCAGAAAATCGAGCTCCTCAATGATATTAAAGGAAAGATTAAGACTCAGCATGGCGAGGACGTACATTGAATCGATGGGACGCCACGGCTCAGGTCTGTATCCGGTGAGGAAGAATTCGGCCGGCAGGGATCCGTGCGAATCGACATACGCATTGACACCCCGGCTGAAGGCGTCAAGCATCGTAATCGAGGCGGGGTCCATGGTTTCCAGGGCCATCGAGAGGGCCTCGCCCACCCCGAGACTCCTCATGAACAGGTCTATCTTCATGAACTCCTTCCCCGAAACCTCCGAAAGCCTTCCCTGCATGGCCATCTTCATCGTGGTCATTTGCCAGAGGCGGTCCTGGGCGGTCATCCATCCGGTGGCGAAAAAAAGATCCTCCTCGCTCTTTGCATCGATGAAAGGGACTCCCAGGCGGTCCCGGCGTATCGATACGACATCGCGCAGTCCTGAGATATGAACCTCGCCGCTTTGACCGTCAACCGATCTATCGAAGGTCCACTTCAGGTTGTAGTAGAGCGCGAAAATTATCGACACGGCGATGATCATCGCAACAAGGATGGCGGTTCCCTTTTTCATGACTCTCTCCCTTGTGCATTGGGTGCTGGATCTCCATGCACCCTACTAGATCACTGTCCTGAACCTTTGTCCATTAAAATTACCTTCATAAAGTACAAAAACTTTGCTGCCGGGAAGAGTTTTTCAGTGGGCCGAAAACTGGCTTGACATGCCGCCCTTGATCCGGCCATAGTAAATATGGGCATGACTCCTCGCGCCCGGGCTGTTTCGTACAGCCAGCCTATGATCCGGCGGAACGCGCAATGCCAAACGACGACTTCGACTCATTATTCGACGATGCCCCCTCCGGGGCGGAAAAGAAGTCTGAATCCGACGATCTGTTCGAATTCGACGTTCCGGCCGCCCGGGAACCGTCGCCGCCACCGCAGTCCCCGAAACGCCCGGTGCGGGAAGAACCCGAGGGCCACGGCCGGGAACCCTCCCATAGAAAAAGGACTTCAGAAGACTTCGAGCCGGACATGGACGCCCTCCTCATTACGGCGCAATCGCCCCTCATCATCGAGGGGATGAAATGCCTGACGATGCACGACTTCACCGCCAATACGCTACAGATCTTCGCAGAGTCTTTGAAGGGCGTGGAGATCTTCACCAAAATTCTCGAAAGGAACCCCAACAACTACTTCAAGCTTTCCGCCGTCATCAACACGGATCCGGACTGCAAGGAAATCGAGACGGTCGCCTTCCAGCTCTTCAAGGCCAGACACCATGAAGAGGCCGAAACCGATGGCCAGATACTCAAGGCCTACGAGATTCTCAAGAACCGCCTGAAGATCGGCTACAACAAGGCACTGGTGAGTTCCTCCATGATATCGATAAAAAAATACTATCTTCTTTCAGGGGGCCTCGACAGGGAAAAGATATCCCGGATGGTTATCGACAGGAACAAGGAGCTCAAGGCCGATATCATCAGGTACATCCAGCACCTGAACGTCGCGGTGCAGCTCATGAAAATCGGAGATTTCGAAATAACGAAGGGCCTGAAGGGGAGGGAGATAAACAACTTCCTTATAAGGGCGAGCCAGCTTCTTTCCTACTACTACCTGGCCGCAGGGGACGGAAACGCAGAGGAATACTACCGCCGCATGCATGACAACTACCGTAAATATTTCATCATACGCGAGTAAAGACGGAACTACCCATTCCCTTTCTCAGAGCAGATGCTCCACAATCGAAAAGATCACCGAATCCGAGAAGATGACCCCTCTTTCGGAAAGTCGGATCAGGTTGTCCCCGTCCCTCTCCTCTAAAACGAGCGAACCCTCTTCGACAGCCTTCCTGATCCGCTCCATAACCTCACCGGGAAGGGTCACGCCCAGATGCCGTTCCATTTCACCGAGGGAGATGCCCCGCAGAAGCCTGAGACCCGTCATGATGTATTCCGCGGTAACGGAACCGGGCCCGCGGTCGTCCTTCACGGGGGAAGCTGCGTCGGGCCGATATACCCGGAAAGTGTCATGGGGTTGAAATACCGTTCTCCGTCGACAAAGGAGTGCGCGCCCGGGCCGAATCCGTAATAGGGCTCGAACCGCCAGTACTTCATGTTATGGCGCGACTCAAACCCTGTCCTGGCGTAGTTTGATATTTCGTAGTGATCGTACCCGAGGCCCCGGAGTCTCGCACGTGCCGCCTCGAAGTGCCTCTTCTGCAATGATTCGGCCTTGTCGTCCATGGACATGCGGCGCCACAGCGGCGTGCCATGCTCGATCGTAAGCAGATATACCGAGAGATGCGCCGCCCCGTATCCGGCGATCGTGTCGATATCGTGAATGAGCTCGTCATCACGCTGGGAGGGAATGCCTGCGATAAGATCGGCGCAATGGGTGATTCCCGGCACGCCGAAAAAGATATCCAGTTCCCGCCCCGTGCATGGCGGGCAGGACCTTCCGATGATGCGATGAAGCCGCTCCGAGAGGGTCTGGACCCCCAGGACAGCGCGGTTCACGCCCGCGTCCCGGTATGCCTCGAGCCTTTCGGCCGAGAGGTCGCGGGGATTCATCTCCAATGTTATTTCCGCCCCGGCCGCTATATCCAACCGCTCACGAAGCACGCCGAGTATCCGGTCAACCTGATCCGGTTCCAGAAGCGACGGCGTACCACCCCCGAAATAGACCGTATCCGCCCCAACGCGTTCCTTCCCGTCGAGCCGCGCGTCCATCTCCCTCAGGAGCCCATCGACAAGGGCGCGCCTGACTGCCCCCGCGCCCTGGCCAACCGGTTCGGAATAGAACGCACAGTAATCACACTTGGCGAAACAGAGGGGTATATGAATATAGACGCCTGTCATCACCGCCTGTCATCGATTCCGAAAAGCGCCCCGCCTCCATGCGCCGGCCGGAACTCGCCATTCAGGCACCGACCGAGCTGTCGTACCGATTCCTCGGTATCGGAAAACGAAAAAAGTCCGGCGCGCGCGAGGCCGGAAAGGGCGAATGGAAACGGATTGCCGCTCGAAACCAGCACGAGGTGAATGCCCGCGGCCTCACAGTATGATGCCGCTTCCCGCACATATGCAAGGTCGTGTTTCACGACATGAAGGAACAGGACCGCCCCCCCCTTCACCGGGGGCCGGTACCCCCTGAAGGCGGCGAAATTTTCAAACAACCCGCTCTCCCCCTTTCTCGTCAACTCCTCCCTGAGGACGCGGCTCCCTGTGATGAAAATCCTGGCCCGGCCCTTACGCGGAGCAAGAAGCGTGCGGTCTCCGGAATAGAGGATGCCACCGCGTGAAAGCCGCTGGTTTACCCTCTCCGCCCGGGCGAGTGCCCTTCGGTCCCCGTCTGAGAGAATGAAGGGGCCCGGGAGGGCCCCGTTGACCGGCGACGCAATACCGTAGCGAAACTTTATCTCCATTATACGCCGCACGGACTCGTCGATCCGCTCGACACTGATCCTCTTCTCCGCCACGGCGCTCTTCAGGGCATTGCGGATCGCCTCAATGGAATGACCGTGAGAGCTTATAAGTACGATATCCGCACCGGACAGAACCGATCTCACCGCCGCCTCGCCGAGATCCTGCCTCCTCGATATTGCATGCATTTCCATATCGTCAGTGATCACCAACCCCTTGAAGGCGAGATCCCCGCGAAGTATGTCGGTCAGGAATACCGGGGACAGTGTCGCTGGATCGTTGGTGCCAAGTATCGCCGGATACGCGATATGGGCGGTCATTATCCCATCCACTCCGGCCCGTACGGCCTTTCTAAAGGGCACCAGCTCGACGCGATTGAGACGATCGAGCCCGTAATGTATCACCGGCAGGGTGAGATGCGAATCCTTGTTGGTGTCGCCATGCCCGGGAAAATGCTTGCCCACGGCTATGCATCGCGATTCCTGGAGCCCCTTGATGTAGGCGGCGCCCAGCTTTGCGACAAGACGCGGATCGGGACCGAAGGAGCGCGTGTTGATGACCGGATTTCGCGGGTTGTTGTTGACGTCGAGAACCGGCGCCAGGTTCATGTTGACCCCCGTATCCCTCAATTGCAGCCCAAGGGCCCTGCCCCAGTGATACGCGAGCCTTGCGTTTCCGGCCACCCCGGCCGCCATTGTGCCCGGAAACTGTGTGATGCCGGAAACGATACGCACCACCCTGCCCCCCTCCTGGTCTATCGACACGAAAAGCGGCACCCCCGAATGGCGCATGGATGATTCCTGCATGGAGGCAATGAACCTCCGGTTGCTTTCGAATGAGGACAGATTATATCCGAAGAGAATCACCCCTCCCGGCTTATATCGCTCCAGTATCCGCTCGGTGTCACGGCTCATCTCGGATCCAGGTATCGCAACCATGATCATCTGGCCTATCTTTCTGTCGAGGTCCATCATGCGGGAAATCAAGAGGGCCTCGCCGTCATACCTTTTCTGGGCGCAACCTGATATGACACACGCAGTAATGACCGCACAAGCTATCCTGATCGATTTCATGATCACTCCTGCCATATATGATGACGATAACGTCCGGCTACACGCTCATGTACACACGACGGTGTCGAAATACGCCATATGCTCCGCCATCATCTGTTCACAAGAATAGTATGATCCGGACACGTTTCGAACATCCCGTTGTCCTTCCATGCATACGTCCGAATCTCTTTGGGGCAACTCATTTTTTTTCCCCGACAGCATCGATTCTTCGCTTTTTTCATTGATTAATAACTACTATTTTTGTTAACTCAACTATGCGGCCATTATCGGGGACATGCATGTATAATTTCCCGCTTCTGAGGCGGACAGCACAGGCAGGCACTCGTCGGAATGGACGCCGGAGCGGGTGCCGCATACGATCCAGCAATTCATGTAGTCAGGGATTATGAGTCAGAAGAAACACGAAATCGATTTCCTGAACAGCTATTCCGCCGATACCGCTGTGGTCCCCGAGGTGATCGATCAATTAATCTCCGACCTTCGAAAAAGCGACTATAACCGTGATGAAATCGACGAAATCGTTCTCGCCATGGACGAGGCCGTCACCAACGCGGTACAGGAAACGATGAAGACGTATCTGGACAGGTACGATGGGGACGACGACCGGCGCGACATCACCATACGCTACACCATCACCTCCGATCTCTTTGACGCCACGGTCATCGACCACGGCAGGGGCCTTGACCTTTTCAACATTCTCAACCTCACCCCGCGGTGCGGGTCACGCACCTACCTCAACGAAATCGACAGATATGCGTCTGAATCCGAAAAATCGAAAATAACGGTCCGTCTTAACGGCAAGGAAATACCCCTCCGTGGCATCGGAGCGGGCCTGAAAATAATACTCAATTTCATGGACGCTGTCACCATCGACCTCATCGACAAGAAGAAAGTGCTTTCCCGATCCGTAACCGAACACACCGATGGCACGATTTTCAATATGAAAAGGAAACGAAGATACGAATGAAAGAAACGAAGATGCAAACAGCCTATGAAAATAGGGAGTTCATGACCTCACGGGAGGCACGCGTCATCAGGATAATGAGCGAATATATCGAGCCTGAAACACGTTTCAGGGAGATGAACATACAGCACACGGTCGTCTTCTTTGGATCGGCGCGCATTCACCCGGAGGACCGCAAAGGTCACGACACCTCCCGTTACTACCACGCCGCGGCGGATTTCGCTTTTCACCTGGCGAATCTCAGCAAAGAAATCGAAAATGAAACGGGAAATCCCTTTTATATCTGCACGGGCGGAGGCCCCGGAATCATGGAAGCGGCGAACCTCGGTGCGACCCGGGCCGGTATGCCCAACCTCGGACTTAACATCACCCTCCCCTTCGAACAGACGCCGAACAAATACATCACGCCGGAACTCCTGTTCAATTTTCACTACTTCTTCATGAGGAAGCTCTGGTTTCTCTATCAGGCGAAGGCAATCGTCGTCTTCCCCGGGGGCTTCGGGACCCTTGACGAACTGTTCGAAACCCTTACCATGGTCCAGACCCGCAAGATGGAAAAGCTCAATGTCCCGATACTTCTCTATGACAAAACGTTCTGGGATGACGTTATCAATTTCGACCGGCTCGTGAGGGACGGATTGATTTCACGGGAGGACCTTGATCTGTTCTATTTTTTTTCAGATGTGCAGGAGGGGATGGATATACTTCGCCCGAAGCTAATCGCTCTTATAAAGAACATACACCAGTATCTGGAGATGAAATTCCCCATTTGACGGGCAGGCCCCTGATTGCCCAGGGAGGGACTTGAACCCTCACGAACATTACGTTCAAGGGATTTTAAGTCCCTTGTGTCTACCAATTCCACCACCTGGGCGGGTCTGAGGCGCCGAGCGGATTCGAACCGCTGCATAAAGGTTTTGCAGACCTCTCCCTTAGCCACTTGGGTACGGCGCCCTGTATGCCTAATCCATTTTCGAGCATGATAACCCCTTGTCAACATAAAATATCGACGCACCCGGAATTTTGCCCCGTGGTATCTATTCCCCCGGCTCTTCGAATCCTTTACCAGAAGCATGTGAGACGCGATACATGGCTGAAAAAAAATATTTCCTCCGCGTTATGCTTTTTTTTTCGATCGGCCACCCTTTTCCCCTGATTCGGCATAGTGTGCGGAGACCCATTTTTTTTAAAACAAACCGACCGACTACCCGGGATGTCTCATTTTTTTGCGATCATTTTTTAAACCGGCCCCTTATAAATATTGACATTTTGTTCAACAAAATGATGATTGGCACAAGGGATCATCGTTCTTCTGATCCGTCGCCAAGCCGTTTATTACGACTGGTTCCTCTTCCTTGGAAGTCGGATCATCGCGCTGCCGGACGCGGCGCATCAGTGGGACCTTGACCCGGGTTATCGACCAGCAATTGGGGAAGAGGTTTATTCTGTTATGATTCAAATGACACTACAACAGCTCTTCTCCCAAAAACATAATTAAATTAAACAAGACTCAAATAGGAGGTCTCTATGGTTAGAAGGATCCAAAAGGTAGCCGTTATTGGCTCTGGCATAATGGGCGGAGGCATCGCTGCGCTCTGTGCCAGTGCGGGCATTCCTACTCTCCTGCTGGATATCGTTCCATTCGATCTGAAAGACGATGAGAAGAAAGATCCAAAAGCGAGAAACAGGATTGTCAATGCCGGATTTGAAGGTGTCATGAAGGCGAAACCCGCCCTTTTCATGGACAAGAACAAGGACTCCACGCTCGTTACAGTGGGTAACCTTGAAGACGATTTCGACAAGCTGGCCGAATGCGACTGGATCGTCGAAGTGGTAGTCGAGAACCTGAAGATCAAACAGGAGCTCTTCACCAAAATCGAAAAAATCATGAAGAAAGGCGCCATCATCTCCACCAACACCTCGGGTCTTCCCCTGAACCAGATTGCACAGGGTCGCGGCAAGGCCTTCAAGGAGCATTTTCTTGGCACCCACTTCTTCAACCCTGTCCGTTACATGCACCTGTGGGAGATCATACCCGGCAAGGAAACCAAGAAAGATATTCTCAAATTCATGGCCGAATTCGGAGAGAAAATCCTCGGCAAAGGAATCGTCTGGGCCAAGGACACCCCGAATTTCATTGGCAATCGGATAGGCGTTTACTCCATGGTTTCCGCCATGCAGATCATGAAGGAAATGAAGATGTCCATACCGGAAGTCGACGCGATGTCCGGACCGGCCCTCGGAAGGCCGAAAACGGCGTCTTTCAAAACCGCGGACCTCGTCGGCCTCGACACCTTCAAACACGTCGCGGACAACTGCTACGAGCTCTGCCCGAAGGATGAATCACGGGACGGCCTCAAGCTGCCCGAGTTCGTCTACAAGATGGTGGAAAACAAGTGGCTTGGCAACAAAACCAAGGGTGGTTTCTACAAGAAGGAGATAACCCCCGACTGGAAAAAAATCAGCAAGGTCCTCGACTACAACAAAATGGAATATGTGACCTTCGACAAGGTCGACTTCCCCTGCCTTGCCGCCGCCAAAAAGCTCTCGACCCTTGAAGAAAAAATCGCGGCTGTTCTTTACGGCACCGACAAAGGATCCGAGTTCGCGTGGAAAGCCACGGCAGGCACCCTCATCTACTCGGCCAACAGGATCCCTGAAATATCCGACACCATCGTCGAGATCGACAACGCGATGAAGTGGGGATACAACTGGGAAATGGGGCCCTTTGAGATCTGGGACGCCATAGGCATTAAAAAGTCCGTGGACCGGATGAAAAAAGAAGGGATGAAAATTCCGAAGAAAATCCAGACCATGCTGGAAAAGAAGGTGAAATCCTTCTATAAAATCGAGAAAGGCGAAAAAATGTTTTACGACTTTAAGTCGGGCAAGTACAAGCCGATCGAGACCAGCCCGATGGCCATTTCTCTCGTGAATCTCAGGGCGAACAAGAAGTTCGTAAAAGGGAACGATTCCGCATCACTCATCGACCTGGGCGACGGCATCTTCAACATCGAGTTCCACACCAAGATGAACGCCGTCAACAAGAACATGGTCGATTTCATGCAGGTGGCCGCGGATTACGTGGTCGAGAACGGCCAGGGTATCGTTTTCGGCAACCAGGCCCCCGGATTCCCCGGCGCCTTCTCCGCGGGCGGCGACCTCGGGTTCATGCTGAGCCTCGCGAAGGCGAAGAAGTTCACCGAAATCGACGCCTTCATCCGCACGGTACATGAGGGCATCATGGGCATGAAATACGCCCCGGTCCCGATCGTGGCGGCCCCCTACGGCATGACCCTGGGTGGCGGCTGCGAACTTTGCCTCGCTGCTGACAAAATCGTCGCGCACTCCGAGCTGTTCATGGGCCTTGTTGAAATCGGCGCAGGCCTCGTACCCGGCGGATGCGGCATGATTCACCTCTGGCAGCGTTACATGGAAGGCGTGCCCGGAAGCGTCAAGCTCGCCGATTACGGATCGTACCTGGTCCCGGCCTTCATGATGGTCGCCCAGGCGAAGGTTTCCATGTCCGCGGCTGAAGCCCGGAACAATGGCTTCCTCCGCCCCACCGACAGGATCGTCTTCAACAGGGACACCCTGATCGGCGAGGCCAAAAAGGAGTGCCTCAAAATGGTCGACGACGGCTATGTTGCCCCGGCGAAGAAAAAATTCCCGGTCATGGGCCAGGAAGCACAGGGCATGATATGGGCGGAGTTGAACAACATGAAACTCGGCGGCTACATACCGAAACACATGGAGTTCATCGCTAAGAAGATTGCCTACTGTATAACAGGCGGCGAGGCCCGTCAGGGAATGCTCGTATCCGAAGATTATCTCTGCAAGCTCGAGCGAGAGGCTTTCGTGGACCTCTGGAAAACGGAAGAGACGCAGAAGATGGCAGAGCATATTCTGACCACCGGCAAGCCGTTGATGATGTAACACCACAACCAGAATACAGGAGGAAAACATATGAGAGATGCATATATAGTCAGCGCGGCAAGAACACCCGGCTGCCGGCGTAACAAGGGTGCCCTGGCGCAAACCAGGCCGGAAAAGCTTATCATCCAGGCGCTTAACGGCACGATCGAAAGGGCCGGGATTGAAAAGGGAGCGGTCGACGACCTCATGCTCGGCTGCGCCTTCCCCGAGGCGGAGCAGGGCCTCAATCTCGGAAGGGTCGCCCTTCAGATGGCCAAATTCCCGGATTCGGTCGGCGGCGCAACGGTCAACCGTTTCTGCGCATCCGGCCTCGAGTCGATCGCACTCGCCGGCCTGCGGGTTATGTCAGGCTGGTCCGAGGTCTGCATGGCGGGCGGCTGCGAGTCGATGTCGATCGTTCCCATGGGCGGCAACATGCCCCGGCCAATGGCTGTCTGGGCGAAGGAAAACCCTGATGTCTACATTTCCATGGGCATCACGGCTGAGAATGTGGCCAAACGCTACAACATTACCCGTGAACAGCAGGATGAGTTCGCCTATCATTCCAACATGAAGGCGGCTGATGCGCAGAAGAACAAGTACTTCACGGAGATCATACCCACAACGGCCGACAAATTCGTCGAAAAGCCGGATGGAACCATCGTGTGTGAGACCTTCGTGCAGGACTTTGATGACGGGGTACGGGCCGAGACCACTGTCGACGGCCTGAAGAAGCTCCGCCCGGCCTTCTCGTCGACCGGATCGGTCACTGCGGGGAACTCCTCGCAGACCACCGACGGCGCGGGCGCATCGGTCATCATGAGCAAGGAAGCCTGCGACAAGTACGGCGTCAAGCCCCTCGTCAAGATCGTGGGCTACACCACGGCCGGTTGCAAGTCCGACGAAATGGGCGTAGGACCCGCGTACGCGATTCCGAAGCTCCTGAAAATTGTCGGGTGGGACCTCAAGCAGCTCCAGACCGAAAACCTTATTCTGGAATTGAACGAGGCCTTCGCTTCGCAGGCGATCTACTGCGCCCAGCAGCTCGGCATCGGCGATAAAAAATTCTGGTTATCCGACTCGTCACAGAAGAGGATCAACATCAGCGGCGGCGCGATCGCACTCGGACACCCGCTCGGATGTACCGGTTCGAAACTCGCAGCGACCCTTGTCGCCAACATGGTTCGCACCGGCACCAAGTACGGCATTGAGTCGATGTGTATCGGCGGCGGCATGGGAGCGGCTGCCCTTTTCGAACTCTGCGACTAGGCAAGAAACTGTCTTAACGATCATGGAAAGCGGCGCCATTCGGCGTCGCTTTCTTTTTTCCCTGTTCACCCCGCCCCTCCATAGAACAATATCTCAAGAAATACCGTCCCTTTCCCGAAATTGTAAGCAATGAAGCATTTGGCCGCGTCTACTGCAGGAGGTGATGCGAAATGGTTATACATAATCATGACACCACGAAATGGAAACGGGAACAGCTCGATTATTACAGGAAATACCTGGATTCCTTCAGGATCGATTCCAGGGAGTATAACCTGATACTCAAGGGTATACAGGATCTGGAAAGAAGCCTTTAATCCCGGTGTCCCGGGGACGTTCATCCCTGTCCCCGGGATAATAAGTAGTTGACATCGATTAAATGCGTATGTACTGATTGGGCATACGTTTTTTTTGGCCCTGAAACAGGAATATGCCCGCACACGAACTACACCCAGATGGGGAATCGCCGGCAGAACAGGCTCTCAGAAGGTTCCGACCTCCCGAGAAGGCACGGCAGAAAGCGAAGAAGAAAAGGGTCACCGCGTTCCTTTTCATACTCAATATCGCCCTCATCACCCTGCTCTACATATTCGTCTCCGGCAGGGACCCGGGCGATCAGTATCTATCCTCGTCCTTCAATTACCTGAACTGTGCCTTCAGGTTCTCGATGACGCGCGACAAGGAGACCGCCGACCTGATTTTTTCCCTCACGACCAGGCCGGTAGAGGGAAAGGCCGCCCTTGCATTCAGGAATGGCATGGGGGAAATCATCGTGTATGATGGGAAGAAGGTGGTTCTGGCGCGTCCCCTGGGTGGCGATGTCGCCTTCCTCAGGCTGGGACCGGGAGAAATTGACGTGCGAAGGGCCATAATCGAAAGGCGCGAATTAGAGGAGTATGGACGCCGTAATCCCGGGGCGATACTCACCCCCCGGAAGTCCCTCGTCCAATTCGCGAAGGCGCACATGCCCCTTACCGCCGAGGTCCATGTTCACACGGACCGGCCAGTGTCGACGGGCCTTTCATTTAATTTCGAGGTGCACCGCTGATGGGACGACCGGGCTGGGACAGCTATTTTATGAAGATCGCGCAGGACGTATCGACCCGCTCCACCTGCATACGGCGCAGTGTGGGGGCGCTCATCGTCAAGGACAAGAGAATACTCTCCACCGGCTATAATGGTGCACCGACCAATATATCCCACTGTACGGAGAAAACCTGTCTGAGGACGAAGTACAATGTACCATCGGGAGAGCGCCATGAGCTGTGCAGGGGGCTCCACGCGGAACAGAACGCCATCATCCAGGCTGCGTACCATGGTGTATCCATCAACGGCGCCACCATCTATATCACCCATCAGCCATGCTCGATATGCACGAAGATGATCATAAACGCGGGGATACGAAAAATCGTATGTTCGGAGCCCTATCACGATCCCCTGGCAGAGGAGATGATCGGTGAATCGGGAATCGATCTCGAAATCCTTGTCGGAGGGGGAATAAACCCCGATGTTATGAAAAAATGAAAAAAAAATGTGTTGTTTTCATGCTTCTGGTGTCTGAATAATTATGGTCGATATCATGTCATCATATGCACATTATCCCGGCTCCATACAGGAATCATGATCGATATGTATAGAAACAAACCATTTGCACACCGCCTTGCGGCCCTTCCCGCAGGCCTCATTCTCCTGTTCGCCCTTCCTGACATTTCAAATGCAGAGGGCCCTGGCGGGCAATTTGAAAAGGCGACCGCCTATTTCTTCGAGAAAAAATTCGACCTTGCCGAATCGCTTCTTCACCGGGTCATAGAAACCGAGCCGTCCAACGCCCTGGCCTACTCCTATCTGGGCGATATCTTCCTGATAAAAAGGCGGTACGACGGCGCCCTTGACCTTTATAGAAAAAGCATCGAGATCGACCCGAAAATCGGGGAAAACTATTTCCGAATGGGACAGGCCTATTACTACCTGAAAGACGGCGCAAGGGCACTTGATGCATTCCGCAAGGCGATCGAGGTCGATGGATCACTCAGATTCGCACACTACCACGCAGGCCTCACGAGCCTTATGCTTCTGCGCGACAAGGAATCGACTATCCTGAACTGGGAGCGCTATATCGCTATCGCCCGTGACGACCCCCAGTATGATAAGATCAAGCGCGCCATCGAGCTGTTACGCGATCCGAATTTTATATTACCACCTCCCGGCAGCGACATGACCGTAGAGGAGGCGCTCCTGCTCGGCGGCGTTACGATTGAAAAGGCGATCCACTCCACCAGGGACCGGGAAGCCGGCCATGAATCAAAAAAAACCAGGCGAAAGCTTGAAGAGCTCTACCTGGACGACGACCTCTAAGGGAATACCATGAGATATTACAACGACAAAAAAAAGTATTACATCATAGCCGCGTTAATCCTTCTTGGAATTATCGGGGCCGGCCTGCTGACCCGCTCCTTATTGAAGAAAGCCCCCTCCGGCGAGATTGAAGACCGCCGCCTAATGCAAATTGAGGCATACGAAAAGGTGCTGGAGGCCAATCCATCCGACATTCACGCTCTGCTCCAGATCGGTTCTCTCTACAAGTCCCTCGGCGAATTCGACAGGGCTATCACGTACTACAAAAAGGCACTGGAACTCGATCCGGACAGCTATGACGCCTTGAACGAGCTGGGGCATGCCTACGCTCTCAAAGGAGACTACGACCGGGCAATCGAAACTTTCGATCGTGCAAAGAATCGGAGACCGTCCCATCCTTCCGCTTACAACCTCCTCGGCAATGTCTATGATGACCAGGAAAAAACCCGCAAGGCACTCGATCAGTACCTCAGGGCAAAAAAGGTAGCCCCGAAGGACCAGGAAAGCTACCGTAACATGGCGCGCCAGCGACTCCGAAAAGGTGACATCAAGGGCGCCAGAAAAATCCTTGAAGACGGCATCAAGGCAAATCCCTCTGACCCCGAAGGGTACTACAACCTGGGGAACCTGCACCTCAAAGCGCGCCGGTATCATAAAGCCCTTGAGAGTTTCGATTCTGCGATCAAGCTTGACCCGAAACAGAGCGCCTATCATCGTGGCCGCGCCGAGGCACTCCTTAAGCTCGGCGAAAGGGACCGCGCGATCGAGTCCCTGGAAAAGGCCCTTGCCATCGACCCCACGGACCATCTGTCCGCGGCCATGCTGGGCGACATCCATGCGAATAAAGGTGATTGGGACGGAGCTGTCCGTAACTACCGCAGGGCCCTCGAATACAACAGCAGGGACAAAGAACTGCGAAAGAAATACGACAATGCAGTCGCACGGCAGGGAAAAACCGCATCAGACCGCGTCATTACGGCCGACAGAGCGGTCCCCGTTGACGATGAAACGGTCGAGGACGGCACGAAGGCGAATGAAGGCGACGATGCATCACTTAAAAAGGACTCTCCAGGAAGTAACTGGCGGGAAATCGGTGATCGAAAGCGGAGGGAGCGCGACTACGACGGCGCCGTCACGGCGTATCGAAAGGCCGTCGAAGTCAACCCCCGTGACGATCATTCATGGTACTGGCTTGGCCGGATCTACCACAGCAAAAAGATGATCGATCAAGCCGCGGATGCCTACCGCAAGGCGGCCGCGGCAAACCCGAAGAAAGCCGATGCGCACTACCGGCTGGGCCTTATCCTTTATATGAAAAAGGAATATGCCCAGGCCGCTTCCGCTTTCAGCCGCGCCATTGCCGCGCAGCCAGATTTCGCCAAGGCCTTCTACTCACGCGGCCTCGCCCATTTCCAACTCAAGGAGCGGGGAAAATCCATCGGCGATTTTAAAAAATCGATCGAACTGGATCCGACCCTCGACCGGGCCTACTTTAATCTCGGCGACGTCTATCTCGAAAGCAGGGACTACAAAAGGGCACTGGAATTCTTCACGAAGGATTATGAACGACGCCCGCAAAATCCCGACACCTGTTTTAAAATGGGCGAAACCAATCACGAGTTGAAACAGTACGCGAGCGCGGTTACGTACTACGAGCGGACGGTCCAGCTGGACCCCGATTACTACCAGGCCCATTTCAACCTCGGACTGGTTCACTCTATCAGGGGCGAGCACGCGAAATCAATCGAGTCGCTCTCCAGGGCATCCCAGCTCAGGAAAACAGATCACGCCCCGCACTATGAGATGGGGAGATCTTACGAGGCCATGAATGACGAAAGCAGTGCGATCGAGAGTTACAACCGTGCGATCGAGATCAACCCGTCGGATATCAAATCATACATCAACCTCGGGGCCCTTTATTCGAAGCGTAAAATGTTCGACGACGCCATCACCCTTTACCGTCAGGCCGTAAGCCGCAATCCCAACTCATTCATTGCGCGGAACAATCTCGCCAACGCCTACCGTGAATCGAAGCAGTACCCCCGGGCCATCGAGGAATATACCAAGGCCCTCCAGATTAAACCCCTCGACGCCGAAACGCACTTTTACCTCGGCATTACCTACCGTGACGCGGCAAGGTACGAGGACGCAGCCCGCTCCCTGGAGAAATCCCTCTCCATAAGCAGCTCTCGTGCGGAGGCCCACGAAGAACTGGGAATGATCTACTACCGCCGAATTCCTGACAGGGACAAGGCTCTCCTTCACTTCGAGAAGCTCCTCTCGATGAAACCCGACTATCCACGCGCTCCCGAAATCAGAAGCATCATTGATGCGCTGAAAAATAAATAACGGAGCGATAAAATGAACATGACCCTGAAACGAATCATTCTCGCGATCATCATCTCTTCCGCACCGGCCCTGACGCGCTGCGACCTGCAATTGAAAGACGCTCCCGAGATCAAGACCTCCGGGTTCCTGTCCGATCGTTGTTACCAGGCCATCCTTGTAATCGAACCCGACCAGGATGCACGGGGACTGGTTGCCAGTCGCAAAAGCGCCGCCGATAAGGCCTCCGACCGGACGTACCTCCACCGGATGGCGCTGACGAGCATGGCGGACCATGCCATCAATGAAGGGAGGCGCACGGGCGCCCTGAATACGAAAGCAAATGGATTCGACCTGGAACAATACAGAACGGACCTGGCAAAAACCCTCTCCGGTTTCACCGGCAGGGGACGAACAGCCTTTACCTATTACAATGAAAATCATTCAATGGTAGTCTGTTACCGCCTTTGCGCAACCGGCCTCAAAAATAAGATGGCCGCCATCATCGCCGCACCGGAGAATTGACATGTCACATCACCGAAAATGCGGAATACATTTTAGCGCAAAAGGAATGATTGCCGTCATACCGCTTCTTTTCGCTATCGCCCTCATCCATTCCTCATGCGCACGGGAGAAGCAGGTCATTGCGCCACCCCCCGAGGATGTCGATATTCCCCTCAATTCAACCGATATTGAAAAAAAATATCTCTCTGAGGGTTTTATCGGAAGCGACCTTTATCGGGTGGTGATTGTGAGGCCGAAAGGAGACACGGGTTCAGGTCTTGAAACTATCAAGAAGAGGGCCTCGATCAGGGCCCGCGTCTCGATGGAACGGACCCTGATCGAGGAGGATGTCCAGTGTAACAGGAATACCAGGGCAGCCCTATTGAGTCTGATAGAAGAGAATGGAATGCTCAAAAAAACCGATATCGAACACTCGAGGTATGACATCTACTACTTCGACATACAAAGGACGAACATGAAACAGTACCTGAAACGGGTTTCTTCAGAGCGATGAGTCCCGCCGCACCGCTACCCGCTCGATTCAGAGTAGATGTAGTATGACAGGTTCTTCAGGATAAAAAGGTCGAGTATCTCCCTGTTGTCCCCATAAATGCTACTGAACATGATCCCGATTCCATACTCGTTTTCTTCCAATTTATCCGCCCTGACCACCATGGCAAGGGCTTCGAGGGACTTCACCCCGTCGTCAAGGCCAGCAAGATCGATGACGACCTTTATTATCGAGGATATTTCGATTGGCGCGCGGTACTTGAAATAAAGCCCCCCCCTGCTGATGTTGATGATCCTTCCGACGAATTCCATGGCATCATGATCGTTGCTCGCGGATTCAATCAGCGTATCGATTATTCTGATAGGTATCTCGACATCGAGCCTGAAATGCTTTCTCCTGCTTGAATGCCCGGGATTCATGAATCGTTTGATCAGCCATTCATCGAATTTCTGGTTGAACCATTCACCCATTGATTCGTCGAATGATCCGCCATCGCTTCCCGCTCGGACTGAATTGTGGTACTCGGCTATTTCATGCTTGATCTCATCCGATAGCTTCTGGTATTGAATGTATTGATTTTTCATCAGAACACACCCCGCGTCAGGTCTTGAGGTATGCTACACCGGCACGATTCAAAACACAAGACATAAATTTATCCGTATGTTGAATAAAAGCAAAATATTTTGTTGAAAATATTCGATAGTAAAGATAGGATGTGCGGGTAATTGGACAATGATAAAGGGTTGTTTGTTTTTTTTATACTACTTTTCATCCAGTTATTGCCGCCCGCTCGTTGAATTATTCAAAGGACATATCCAGATGATACAAGCCCGGACCATATCCCTTATCGTCCTTGCCGCCCTGTTCGTCGCCGCACCCCTCTTTGCATCGACGGAAAACCAGCTGCCGGGATCACAGCCTCCCCTTATAATGAAAATCATCAACGGCGAAAAGCGGAAAACCCATCGAGACGGCGCCATAAAGGTGATCGGGCAGATCGATTCCACCTATGCACAACTCTACCAGAACTTGCTGAATGGCGGCAAATTGGTCATTTTTTTCGACCCCGCCCACGGGAAGCTTCCCGATGGACGCTGGCAGGGAGGCGACGCCACAGGCCGGTCGAGTTGCACCGGTAATCCGGAAGAATTCTATTCCATCAAATTTTCAAGAAGGATGTACCAGCTATTTGAAAAAAACAAGTACATCGAGGTCAGTTCCACTGATGATTTCAGCGATGTGCTCAGGGGAAAAAGCGATGTCTACAATGATATTGCCTTCCCCGTCACGGTGGATCTCGCATATAAATCCGGCGCCTTCATCATCATATCCCAGCACCTTAACAACACATCGGTGGTCCACAAGGCGGACGGCAGGGTCAACCTCCCCGGCATCCATATTACCCGCAACGCCTACGGATGGAAAATACTTCGGTATGTAAGGGACACCTATCAGGGTTTCCTCACCCTCTACAACAAGCTTGATGCCAGCGGCTTTTCCCTGAACTACGCATTGAAACTCAAAAAAGCGCTGGTGAAAAAAGGCCTCAAACCGAACAGCTGGGACCATGGCGCAGTCGGCGACAGCAGGTTCTGCTATTTCGTCGATTTTCCCGTTTCCATCATCTATGAGTCGGGATTCATTTCAAACCCCGATGAGGAGAAAAAACTCCGGGACCCCGAGTATATCAACACAATCGTCGAGGCGCAATATGCATCCCTTCTCGAGACAGTCGAGGAGATATTCGGAGTCGACATATCGGGTCAAACAGTCCGGAAAACCCGCGAGCCTTCCGCCGAACGCCTGGAACTTCTCAAGCTCGCCCGCCTGGCCGTATATTACATCAAGACCGGTGATGTCAACGGCGGTATCCTGGTGATCCGTGAGATGGAAAAAAAATACTCCGGTTCAAACTACCACGAATATACTCGCTATTTCTCGTCCGTACGAAAGAGCCTTGTGAAATCAAGCCACTATTACAGCACCGCGCAGAAATTCAAGCATAAGAAAAACCACCGCAAGGCGAGGTATTACTTCCGCCTCGCTCGCAGGACCCTGCAGAGGGGACCCGTATTCTCCACCCTCCAGAATCGTTATTCAAGCGAACTCCACACCCATTCGCGCGGGAAAAAGCCGTCAAAAATGGCCGGCAGCGGCACCTCTTCCAGTGCCGCATCCTTTTCGCCCTTCGTGCCAAAGGCACCGGTCTCCAGATGCGTATTGTTCCCCATTGAGCCGGGCCAGACACTCGAAAATGCCATCGAACTCGCCCTTGATCCAGACGCCGCTACTCACGTCCGTCTGGTTCACTCATTCAAAAACGCGAAAAACTGGTCGAAAAAGCGGGTCTCCTACTATTCTAAAAAGCATAAAAAAAGGATGACACGCTGGGTGACTGCACCGAAGAATGTCACATTCAGCACGGGTATATACATAGTAAGGCTGAATTCCAAACTTGACGTTGTGAGCGCCATAAGGGTAAACAGCGTGGTCCTTAATCATGATAGATATCAGAATCAGCAGTACCTTAAAAATTCCTATTTCGCGAATGTCACACGAGAAAGAACCCTCTAGTTCCGGGGTCAGACCCGGCAGGCCTTACAACTCATTCGGGGACCATCTCCAGCGCACCTATGGTCGGCGCGTACTTAAAATTCCGTTAAACGCGAACCTCTCCTGCCCCAACAGAGACGGTCAGCCGGAAGGCACAGGATGCCTGTTCTGCTCAGCCGACGGTTCCTCCTCTCCAGGAACGGACGCCGCCGCAACCATAGAGAAGCAGATCGAGTCAGCAAAAGGGAACTTCAAGCGCTCCGGGCCGGGTACCTGCTATATCGCCTATTTCCAGGCATTTACGAACACCCGCGCCCCTGTCGCAACCCTCAAGGATCTCTATGACCGGGCACTGGTCTCCCGGGATGTCATCGGATTAATGATCGGGACACGCCCGGATTGCCTTCCAGACGAGACTCTCGACCTTATCGCTTCATACCTTCGGCCTGGCTTCGAACTCTGGCTCGAGATAGGGATGCAGACCGCGCATGACAGAAGCCTCAATCTCCTGCGGCGGGGCCACTCCACGGCCGATACTATCGATGCAGTGAAACGAGCCGCGGCGCGGGGTATCCCCGTATGCGTCCATCTCATCCTTGGCATTCCGGGAGAAAGCTGGAAGGATATGATGGTCACGGCGCATTCCCTTCGAGGCTTGCCGATCCGGGGTCTCAAGCTCCACCATCTACACGTGATAAAGGGGACACCCCTTGAGAAATGGCTTCTCGACGGCAGAATGACCCCCCTCTCACTCCCCTCCTACGCCTCGATTCTCTGTGATTTCATCGAGCGGGTCTCTCCCGACCTCCTGATACACCGCCTGATAGGCGATCGCGATGAAGAGACGCTGGTAGCACCCCTCTGGAGCCTGCACAAAGGCACCGCCATCAAGGCGATCGAGGATGAATTCCACCGCCGGGGGACCTGCCAGGGGTTTCTATACGACATGGAGGTTTCCCCGTCATGAAAGTCGCGGTGGCCTTGAGCGGTGGTGTCGATTCATCCGTAACAGCCCTCCTCATGAAGGAGTCGGGGAATGAGGTAATTGGCATGCATGCCGATCTCTCCTCAGCACTTGTTTCCCGACATTACGGCGACAGTTCGTCTTCAAGGACAGCTTCCTCCGTCGAAGCCGCTGCGGAAACAATCGGCATTCCGCTCCATGTCGTTGATCTCCAGGATGAATTCTCCTCTCTTATCGTCGATCCCTTCTGCGAGGAGTATCTCCGGGGAAGAACCCCCAATCCCTGCGTGCGATGCGACGCCCTTATTAAATTCGACAGGCTTTTAAGCCTTGCGAAGTCAATCGGCTGCGAAAAATTGGCATCGGGCCACTATGCGGTGAACAGGGTCTCTGACGAAGGAAGACGTTATGTCGCCAGGGGCGCCGAAATCATCAAGGACCAGTCATACTTCCTCTACATGCTTTCCCAGGAAAGCCTGGTCGATATAATCTTTCCTCTTGGCAGGATGACCAAGGAAAAGGTAACGCACCTGGCGCATAGCCGCGGCCTGCCGTCGGCGGGCCGCGCAGAAAGCCAGGAAATATGCTTCATCCCCGACCACCGTCACGGGGAATTCATTGCACTTCACACGGGCACTACGCCCGCACCCGGGGACATTGTTAATATGAGCGGCCAGGTCATCGGGCGTCACCGGGGTATACACCGGTACACTATCGGACAGAGACGCGGTCTCGGGATCTCGTCACCCCTGCCCCTCTACGTTGTCGCCATCGACGCCTCTGCCAACCGCATCATCGCCGGCTTCAGTGACGATCTCGAAATAGCCGCCCTGCGCGCGGGCTCCCTCCACTACATGAAGGAAACCGACCTTGACGGCCTTCTCGTCCTTGCGAAGACCAGGTCCACCCAGGTCCCGGTGGAGGCGCGCCTGCACCGGGATGGAGATGGCATCATCGCCGTCTTCGCAGAACCGCAGACAGGAATCGCGCCTGGCCAGGCCGCGGTATTTTACAATGAAGCGATGGAAGTCCTTGGAGGCGGTACAATCGAGCGTGCTTTCACTGGAAGGGATGAAATCGTACACTCGGAAGACATCTCCCCGGAGGGTTCCGGGTGAGCGTCACCTCCCGTTGTATACCCCGTCTCACCTCCGATAGGGAGCTCTATTCGTCGATGGAGATCCCTGCGGAAAAGGGTAACCGCAACGAGGTCACCTGCACATGGATCGGGACCGCCGGTCTCTGCATTTCCGATTCAGTCACGGGTATTCTCGTCGATCCCTATGTCAGCAGGTTCTCCATAGGACCAGTCGCTCTACGAAGGCCGCTGATTCCCGATCTTGCCCTTGTAAGAGAATGGTCGCAACGACTCGGCGGAGTGTCGATACGCGCGGTCATCGTGAGCCATTCCCATTTCGATCACGCCGCGGATGCTCCCTACTTCACGCAGGAAACCGGGGCCCTGCTGGTGGGTTCGGAAAGCACTCTCAACATAGGACGGGGAGCGGGTCTCGAGGAGAAGCGTATGCGCCTGGCGGAGCCGGGAAGGATGATGAAGTTTGGCTCCTTTAGCGTAGAATTCATTGAAAGCCTTCATGGACCCTTCCTTTTCGGAAGGATCCCCTATTCGGGGGATATCAGAGAGCCCCTGACGCCACCCGGGACCGCCGCTGATTACCGTGTCGGGACCGTGTTTTCCCTTCTCTTCCGTCACCGCGCCGGCACCCTTCTGCACCATGGAAGCGCCGGGTTCATCAACGGCATGTATGACCGGATCACAACTGATGTGATTCTCATGGGAATCGCCGGAAGAAATTACACGCCTGGCTATCTCGAGAATGTTGCGGTAAAAACGGGAGCGAAACTGCTGGTTCCGATACACACCGATAATTTTTTCCGCCCACTGAGAAAGGGAATGACACTGCTCCCCAGTGTCGCCTTTGGAAGGTTCTGTAATGAAGCCCTGGCCTGTGGATCGATTTCCGGTATCAGGACCCTCCCCTTCGGAAAACCGGCCCGAGTACTGCCCCTCACCCTGCACACCCCGTAGCGGTGCTTCCGCATCGTGAACCCAGGTTTACATGCCTCATATCAGACCAATCTTTTTCCCCTCGCGCTCCAGTATGGCCAGGGCATCATCGATGTCCTTTCGCGTATGGTTCGCCATGAGGGAAGTGCGGAGCATTGCCTCGGGAGAGGCCGGCGGGACCACTGGATTGGTGTACAAACCCGCGTCAAGAAGGGCCTTGTTGAAATGCAGCATCTTAAAGGCGTCTCCAATGATGATGGGAACGATTGGCGTGGGAGTTTTCTGCGGGATTGTCCTGAAACCGATGGCCTCTACCCCCTGTCTGAAATCATTTGAGTTTATCAGGACCTGCTTCCGAAGACCTTCCTCGCGGTAGAAGATGTCGACGGCCTTGCTGGCGCAGGCGACCATTACCGGGGGCATGGAGGCGCTATAGATCAGGCTCCTGGCGTGATGCTGGAGATGATGAATCATTTCGACGCTGGCAACACAAAACCCGCCTATGGCGGCGAATGATTTCGAAAAGGTGCCTGTAAGTATGTCGACCCTTTCCATGACGCCGTAGTGACCGCAGGAACCCTCGCCATGATCGCCAAGGTATCCGATTCCATGGGCGTCGTCGATGATAACCCGCGCTCCGTAGCGCTCGGCGAGATCTACGATCCGGTCTATCTGGGCGAGGTTTCCCTCCATGGAAAAAATGCCGTCGCTCACGACCCAGCGATTCCCCCCCTCCGGGAGACCGCGCAGCACACGCTCAAGGTCCTCCATGTCGTCGTGCTTGAAGACATGGGTTTTCCCGTAGGAAAGCCTGCATCCGTCGATGATACTCGCGTGATTATTCTCATCGGAAACGAGATGGTCACCTTTCGCGGTGATCCCCGATATAACGCCCAGGTTAGCCTGCATCCCTGTGCTGAAACAGAGCCCCGCAGGCTTGTTGAAGAACTTCGCCAGCTTCTCCTCGAGCTGATTATGTATGTCGAGTGTCCCGTTGAGGAAGCGGGAGCCTGTACAGCCGGTGCCGTATTTTTGCAATGCCTCGATACCCGCCTGGATCATCTCGGGATTATTCGCCAGGCCCATGTAGTTGTTGGAGCCAAGCATGATCGTTTCCCTCCCATTCATCTGCATGCGAGGACCGATTTGTCCGTAGCTGGGAACGAAATAGGGATAGAGTCCCATGTCCTTGGTTAAAAGCGCCATTTTTACCTGGGTCGTTTCGGCGAACATGGTGTGGTTTTTCAGCGCGTCGCCCCCCTTCAGACCCTTTTCAAGCTCAATTGTCAGCTTATCCTTTTTTTCAGCCATTACCCTATTCCCTCCATCAACCGTCATGTATACAATATTAAAGTGGACAACAAACAACAATTCTCAACCCGCCGCCGGGTCATCGAAATCCGAAACGCGGTATGACATTCAGGCCATTTAATTTCAAGTAAAAAAATATTTATTTCTTGCTCGTCTGGATCAATCGTCTTTCCTCTTCCCGGAATGCGGATGAAATTTTTCGAAAACACCCCTCAATCGCTCTTTCGTCGTATGGGTATAGACCTGTGTTGTGGAAAGGTGCTTGTGCCCCAGCATTTCCTGCACCGCGCGAATATCCGCCCCGCGGTTAAGCAATTCGGTCGCAAAACTATGCCTGAGGGCGTGGGGGGATAACCGTCCAGTAAGGCCGGCCGCCCGCGTTCGCTTGGTCACTATATCATATACCCCCCGCGGGGTGATACGCCCCCCCCTGTTGTTAACATACAGAGGGTCTGTAAGGGAACCGAATTTACGCCGTCGTTCATCAAGATATCGTTGAATTGCCAATCGCGTCCCTTCGGTGAGAAAAACGATCCGTTCTGCCGAGCCCTTGCCCGTCACCTTCAGGCGCAGATTCCGGAAATCGACGTCTCGTATATCAGCGGCGCATAATTCGGCGACGCGCGCTCCGGTCGAGTAAAAGGACTCGAGGATCGCGCGATCGCGATAATCGATGAATTGTTTCAGCTCGAACCGGAATACCTCGTCTATCTGGTTAAGATGGAGGAACTTGGGCAGCCTCGACTCCTTTTTCGGGTAGGTGATCCCCCCGGCCCTGTTCGTCTCCACATATCCCAAGTTGTACATAAAATTGAAAAATGACTTCACTGCGGCGATCTTCCTCTCGATGCTCGACCGTTTCAACCCCGCATCGTAGGAAAATTCTATAAATGCGGTTATGTCCTCGGCCACGATTGAACCCACCGGGACATCGCCGTTTTCCACAGGGGCCCTCACCTCATATTTCTCACGGATGTCCGGACCGGCATCGCCTGAGAGGAAGGTGAGAAACTGGGCCAGATCGGTCCCGTACGATTCCAGGGTCTTCTCCGAGGCGTTTTTCTCGATGCGGAGATACCGCATGAATTGGTCGATCTCGGTTATCATTCCTCCGTCCGCTCGCCGCCGTTTTCTCCCTGGTCGTTTCCGTTGATCGGAGCCATGTCATCGAGGAGCTCTACCTGGTAATCGCACACTTCGTTCTGGCAGATGAGCTTCTCACCCTTTCCTTTTATTGACTTTCTAAAAAGCAGCTTCCCGCATTTCGGGCATGGTTTATCCGCCGGATTGTCGCGTGTGAAAAACTCGCAGGTCGGATAGGTGCTGCAGGCATAGAAAGTACCGCCTCGCCCCTTTCGGGACGAGCGTTTGATGACATCCCCCTCCTCGCACCGTGGGCACTTTCCGAGAGGAAGTGGCTTGGAATTCCTGCACTCAGGGAAACCGGGACAGGCGAGAAAGAAGCCATATTTGCCGATTTTTTTCACCATTTTCCGGCCACACTGCTCGCAGGTGATGTCGGTTTCCTCGTCGAGAATTCCCTTCATCTCCTGGATATTCACCTCGGCGTCGGCCACTGTATGCTTGAAAATATCGTAGAACTCTCCCAGCATTTTCACCCAGTCGGTTTTCGCATCCTCTACATGATCGAGGCGGTCCTCCATGTTGGCGGTAAAATCGATGGAGACGAGGGACGCGAAGTGCTTTTCCATGATATCGTTCACCAGCTTCCCCAGCACCGTGGGGACGAGCTGTCTTCCCGATCGTGTCACGTAATAGCGCTTGACCAGGGTGTTGATGGTGGGCGCATATGTCGACGGCCGCCCGATCCCCGATTCCTCAAGAAATTTCACGAGAGAAGCGTCGTTGTAGCGCGGGGGCGGGGAAGTGAAATGCTGTTCGGGAAAGAACTCCTTGACGGTCAGCCGTTCCCCCGCGGAGAGTGTCGGCAGGGAGGACTTCTCGCTCTTCTCCGCCCTGTCGACCGCGGTAAATCCTTTGAAAAGAACCTTGCTCCCGTTAGCCCTGAACAGGTAATCGCCCGCTTCGATAGTGACGGTGGTGACTTCGGAAATCTCCTGGTTCATCTGTGACGCGACGAAGCGCTTCCAGATGAGATCGTAAAGCCGGTACTGATCCCTGGTCAGATCACCCTTGATCGATTCAGGCGTCCAGAGTACGTTGGTCGGCCGTATCGCCTCGTGAGCGTCCTGGGCCCCCTTCTTATTGGCGAAATAGTTGGGCCCTTCTGGAAGGTACTCTTCGCTGAAAGTATCGGTGATGAAGCTGCGCACCGCCTTTATCGCGGTATCCGAGACGCGCGTCGAATCAGTCCTCATGTAGGTGATGAGGCCGGTCAGACCCTCGCCATGGGCATCGATCCCCTCATAGAGCTGCTGGGCTATAATCATCGTTTTCTGGGAGGTGTAACCGAGGCGGTTCGCCGCGTCCTGCTGGAGTTTGCTGGTGATGAAAGGTGCGGGCGGCTTCCTTCTCCGTTCCTGGGATTTCACGTCCCTGACGACCATCTCCTTCCCGGCGAGATGCTCCAGAACGGCATCGACCCCGACACGATCCCCAAGCCTGATCTTCTCTTCCCGGTACGCGGACAGCTGGGCCCTGAAAGTGCTGTTTTTATGACCCAGCTCAACATCCAGCGACCAGTACTCCTCGGGTAGAAAATTATCAATCTGCCGCTCCCGGTCGCATATCACCTTGAGCGCAACGGACTGCACCCTCCCGGCGGAAAGGCCCTTCTTGACCTTCTTCCAGAGGATCGGGCTGATATTGTATCCTACAATCCTGTCGAGAACACGCCGAGCCTGCTGGGCATTGACCAGGTCCATGTTGATGTCTCTGGGTTTCTCAACGGCTTCCTTCACGGCCGCTTCGGTGATCTCATTGAACTCAATTCGCTTGATGTCGCTGTTTTTATTCGCCAGGGCGTTCGAGAGGTGCCATGATATCGCCTCGCCCTCCCTGTCCGGGTCAGTGGCAAGCAGCACCCGCAAGACCGTAGACGCCTGTTTCTTCAACTCATTGAGTATCTTTGCCTTTCCACGAATAGTGATGTATTCCGGCTTGAAATTGTTTTCAACGTCGATGGCAATCCTTGACTTTGGAAGATCGATGATGTGACCGACCGACGATGATATGACGTAATCATCGCCAAGATACTTGTGTATCGTTTTCGCCTTAGACGGCGACTCAACGATCACCAGCGTTCCAGACCTGTTGTTGGCGCTCCGTTTCTTCATCCCTTCTCCCATGAGTAGAAATCCCCCCGGGGGCCTTCTCGTAAAGTCATTACAACTGGAAATATAGATGTCTATTTGTCAAACAGTTCTTTAATATTCCTTCCCGGGTCCCACCGCACGAGAACATAGAGAATCCCGCCAAGCAGTATCGATAGTGCGAGAAACAGAAGTATCCTTTCGGATGAATAATAGATACTCGCGTCATAGTCCCTTTCGAAGCTGATAGCGCCTATCATCCCGCGGTTGTTCCGCGAAGTATGGCAGAACCTGCACTCGCCACGACCTTTGATGGGAATGACGGAAAAATATCTGCCCCCTCGGACTTCCGATCGTATCTCCGGATTGAGACGGCTCATGATACTGACGATTTCGGCGTCGGGTTCTCCACGGGTCTCACCCGGTGCGGGGATGAAGCGCCCCCGGTGGTCGTAGACGCGAATTTTCATCCCGTGAGCCTTTTCCATGTCGGAGAGAAAAATCCACGCATAGTCCGGACGTGCCAGGGTCTTGATTCCGATGAAGGAGTCGGTAATGACGTAGAACCCCCTCTCGAGTTCGTCGAAATATCCCGATTTATAGACAGGAAATATCCGTCCCGCATAGGGGGGTATCGAAAATATCTGGGAGATCGACACCAGCAGCAGAATCGCAATCAGAGGGACGAACAGATACTTCACTTTCATCGCATTAATGTCTCCTTTGATTGGGCGCGTCGCGCCCGGGTCACGCTTTTCGCCATGGCCCGCAGCCGGACCTGGATGCCATCAGCCCCTCGACAGCATGTTGCCGTTTCGTACTATCCTCCCCTCAAGTTCGAGAGAAACGATCGCCTGGTGAAGATCTCCTGGAGGGAGCGTGGTGGCCCGCACCAGGGAATCGATGTCGCGGTCGCCCGTCGAAAGAAACCGGAGGATTAACCCTTCCAGGGTTTCAGGCCCGTCTGCCCCCGGCAGGCCCGCCGGGGGACCATCTGTCTCCGAAGGTGTACCGTGGGAGGGGGGCAGCGGGGGCTCGCACTCGTAAAACCTCGAGATCTCCTCGACGATATCATCGGTCGAGGATACCAGGACTGCGCCGTTACGTATAAGTCGGTGGCACCCGGCGTACTCGTCATCAAAGGGGTGGCCGGCGCATGCAAAGACCTCCCTGTTCTGCTCGAGGGCATGCCGGGCCGTGATGAGGGCGCCGCTCCGGCCTCCGGCCTTGATTACCACGGTCCCGGCGCACAATCCGCTTATTATGCGGTTCCTCCTCACGAAGGTCCACCTCCCGGCAATGGTACCCGGAGGGTACTCCGACAGGAGGGCCGACCCCGCCTGTTCTTCGATGCGCCGATAGACGTCACGGTTCTGCCATGGATAAACGACGTCGATGCCGTTCGCCATGACTCCGACGGTCGCACCACCTGCCTCTAGTGCGCCCAGATGCGCCTCCCGGTCAATCCCCACCGCCATCCCGCTGACCACCGCGTATCCCCGGCACGCAAGCTCCCGGGCAATCCGCCGGGCGTGGGAGGCGGACCGGTAGCCCGATTTCCTTGAACCCACCACTGCGACCGCGGGGCCCGCCGGCGCCGTCCCCTTCAGATAGAGGACAATGGGCGGCGAGGCGATCTCGCGCAGCAAGGCTGGATAGACGTCGTCCCAATAGGTGATAATCCTTATCGATTTCTTTTCCGCATTATCGATTATCCGCCTGGCCGCGTCCAGAGGATCAATTGAATAGCGTACGGCAAGATAATTCTGAACGATCGGCGTTCGGACCTCTGACAGCAACCCATATATATCGGCCGGCATGCGGCCCTCGATCATTCCCCATATCCTGTTACCACCGGGGGACGAGGAGATTGAAAGGGCCACCGCATGAATCATCTCCTTATGAGTAAGCTTCTTCCTGAGCGCCAACGATCCTGGCGCCTTGAATAATCTTCCCTGCATCTCGTTTCCCCCCGCGCTTATTAATATCGAGAATAACACGAAGGGGAGCAGTGATGCGGCAATTTTTTTTACCATGTTATAAATCACACGGAGTTCCCTATGTGACATAATCATGTACAGAGTAAAATTTTTATCAATATAAATTTTTATTTTTCACCAAAAAAAGACCGGTGGCTTCCGCCACCGGTCTTTTTTGAATCTCTTTCAAATGCCCCTACTGCTCGAGAGCTCCGGTGAAGATCGGGTCTGTCGCCTTGATGACGGCGGTTTCATTGAAAAGAAGCGCCTCGATCTTTCCGAAATATTTCGGGAACTCCATCCCGAGATAGAACTGCGAGGAGAGCACCTTGCCGGTGTAGTAGGCTGCCTCGGAGTTGTCGGAGAGGATCTTATCGCGTTCTTCTCCCTTCTTGTCTCCAAGGAGTTCTTTCATCTTGGGCTGGGAGATGGTAAGTGACGATATGTGGCCCCAGGCCATGCAGAGCATGAACATCGCCTGCTGGAGCGGTGTCGCGTGCATGAAGAGGTGCAGGAACTGGCCCTTGGCCATCTGTTCTTTCATCATGGTGATGACCTCGTCGAGTTTCTGCACGCCGCGCTCGACCAGTGCGACATACTTGTCGTCGACGACGCCCTTGGCCTTGTCCACCGCTTCCTGGATCCTCTTCTTCAAAATTGTATAGTTGTACTGCTCCGGGTTCATCAGGATCTTCCGCATGGTGAGGTCCATAGACTGGATGCCGTTGGTTCCCTCGTAGATCGCGGTGATCTTCGAGTCCCTCATCATCTGCTCTACGGGATACTCGCTGCAGTATCCGTATCCGCCGTATACCTGCATCGCCTCGGAGGTGATCTCCACGCTCTTGTCGGTGTTGCCGGCCTTGTTGATCGGGACCATGATCTCGGCTATCGCCATCGCCTCTTTGGCCTCTTCGCCTTCCGCCACGTGCGCGATATTGAGGGCGTGGGTCAGATAGTAGGTGATGAAACGCATTCCCTCGACGTGGGACTTCATCCAGAGGAGCATCCGCTTGACGTCGGGGTGCTGGCTGATGGTGACGCTCTTCGCTTCGGGATTCAGCATCTGGGTCACGTGCACGCCCTGGATCCTGTTCTTCGCGTAGGTGACCGAGTGCATGTACGCCGCGCTGGCGAGGGCCAGGCCCTGCATGCCGACGCCAAGACGCGCCTCGTTCATCATCTGGAACATGATCTTCATCCCCTTCCGCTCTTCGCCGAGGAGATAGCCGATGCAGTTCCCGTCGTCGCCGAAGCTCAGGGTGCAGGTCGCGGAACCCTTGATCCCCATCTTGTGCTCGATGCCGGCGCAGTTGACGTCATTGTGGGCGCCGAGGGATCCGTCCGGTTTGACCAGATATTTGGGGACGATGAAAATTGAGATACCCTTCGTTCCCGCCGGGTCGCCCTCGATCCTCGCGAGGACAGGGTGGATTATGTTCTTGTAATAGTCGTTGTCGCCGGAGGAGATGAATATTTTCTGCCCGGTGATCTTGAAGGTGCCGTCGGGCTGTCGGATGGCCTTGGTCTTGAGAGCGCCGACATCGGAACCGGCGTCCGACTCGGTCAGACACATGGTGCCGCCCCATTCACCCGACATCATCTTCGGGATATACATGTCCTTCTGCTCCTGGTTGCCGAAGGTGTTGACCAGCTCCATGGCGCCGTGGGAAAGTCCGGGATACATCATGAGATTATAGTTCGCTGCGCAGAGAATCTCGTTGACCGACATGTACATGACGGCCGGCATTCCCATGCCGCCTATCTCCGGGTCCTCCATGGTGCCGATGAATCCGGTCTCATAATAGGCGTCCAGAGCCGCTTTGTAGCATTTGGGGATCTTCACTGCCTTTGTGTCAGGTACGAAGGTGCACCCTTCCTTGTCGCCCTCCTGATAGGTGGGGAAAATCTTCTCGACCGCTACTTTTTCACCCAGATCGAGCGTGCTTTCAAGGGTATCCTTGTCGTAGTCGTTATATCTCTCATACTTCTGGCAGAATTTATCAAGTTCCAGTTGCTCGAACATGATAAAACGTACGTCTCTTGAGTCGATAATAGGATTCAATGCCATAAGAAACCTCCCAAAAATTTGTTATTCATTAGTTTATTATAGTAGACCCGCCGTGTATAGGAAAAGAGCACACTGCCGGCGCGAATTACCGACAAACCCCCGCCAGGGTTCCTTGAAACACCCGAGGAAGGATTATCCATAAACTCTCTCTTGTAGCAGGATAAAAGGAGGGCTCTATCTGTCAATTTAAATTAATACCGGATTTTGCTAAAATATGGAATTGTCCAATCAACTTGATTTTCTGAGCCGGTCGATGTCGTTCAATTTTCCAATAACCACCAGAACCGTTCCCGGCGTTATCCGGTCATCCGCCGAGGGTGCGATCTTGAAATTCACATTCTTTCCCGAAAGATCACCGGGATCGCCGTTCCCTCCCGGAAATTTGAGGCCGATGACCTGGCAGGAGAACCTGCTTGCGATCATGAGGTCCCTCAGACTTTTGCCGATAAAGCTTTCCGGAGGGTCGACCTCGACGATCCCGTATTCATCGCTGATCGGAAGGTAATCCATCGCGTTTTTCAGTGCCAGCCTGTTGGCGATCCGGACGGCCATGTCCTTTTCCGGGAACACCACGTCGTTCACTCCTATCATCTTCAGGACCTTCCCGTGGTCCTCCGACACGGCCCTGACCACGATACGGGACATCCCGATTTCCTTCAAGTGGAGAGCGATAAGTATGCTCGACGCCATATCCTGGCCGAGGCTGATGATGGCCGCGTCGAAATCGGAGATGGAGAGCGATTCCAGAACGGCCCTGTCCGACGCATCGCCTATCACTGCATGGCTGATGTAATCCTTCGCGTACTGTACGACCTCTCTTTTGGAGTCGATACCCAGAACCTCACAGCTGTTTTCCATCAGGGTTCGCGAGATGTTAAATCCGAAATTACCCAGTCCGACGACAAAAAACTTTTTCATAGCTACCCCACCATTACATGCTCTTCAGGATGCTGTATGTTGACATGCCTTTTGCGGGAACTGAAGGCCAGTATAAGAGTCAGGGGCCCGAGCCGCCCGACAAACATGATAACACACATGAACGCCTTTCCGAGGGACGACGTCTCTGACGTTAACCCCGTCGAAAGCCCGACCGTGCCGAAGGCCGAAGTTACTTCAAAAAGTGTCGGAAGGAAGGTGCTCCCCCCGTGGAAACCAGATACGGATATCAGAATAAACGTGCAGAGTGTTATGAAGAGAAAGGCGAGAATGACAAGGGTGGCGCTCTTTTCGATCACATCCCTTCCGAGGGAGCGCTCCCATATCACCAGGTCCCTTCTCCCCCTGAACATGTTTATTATCAGCAGGAGGATCACGCCAATCGTGGTGGTTTTAATCCCCCCCGCGATGGACCCCGGAGAACCGCCGATGAACATAAGACCTATCATCATGAAAAGGGTGTTTTCCCGGAGGGACCCGATATCGACGGTATTGAACCCGGCGGTCCTGCATGTCACGGACTGGAATAACGATGTAAGAAACTTGAGGGGTACGGGCATGCCCGCCAGCGATCCGCTCCACTCGAGAACAAGAAAAAGACCGCCTCCTGAAACGATGAGTATGGCAGTGATAATAAGGACGAACCTTGTGTGAATGGAAAGGCGATTCCAGAATCCCCCGGGACCTCTGCGAATCGCCCAGTTCAATTCGGCAAGAACGAGAAAACCCAGCCCTCCCAGAATGATGGCGACGGAAACAGCGAGGACAGCTATATAATCTCCATGATAATCGACCAGATTTGACGAGAATGTTGAAAAGCCGGCGTTACAGAAGGCGGATACCGCATGAAAGAGTGCGTGCCACGCGGCCATACCGGCATCGAAGCGGGCGCTGAAGCGCGAAAAGAGAATGAGAGCGATGATCAATTCAATGATGAAGGTGTAGATGACGATCCTCTTCAGCAGGCTTCTCATGGGAATCGTATCCTGTCCCCCGTATACGCGATCAAAGGCGAAACGCCAGGTGATCGAGAGGCTACCGCCTATGATGGATAATATCCCGATCGAAAAGGTCATGATGCCTAACGCGCCGATCTGAATCAGCATAAGGATCACCACCTGCCCGGCAATCGTAAAATCCGTCGCCGTATCAAGGACGATAAGACCTGTCACGCATACCGCCGACGTCGCGGTAAAAAGCGCGTCAATAAATGATATGCCCTTCACCGTGCTCACAGGAAGAAGGAGAAACATCGTTCCCGTAAAAATCAGGAGCAGAAAACTAAGAAGAATTTTCTGTACGGGGGGTACATTCTGGAGGGTCCGTGCCATGGAAATGTATGTTTCCTTTATGAATCTGACTTGATGCCGGTCAAATATGAAGCCGCGGCGTCAATAGTTTGAAAAACCGGGATAACCTGCTTCACCTTCAGCATTCCCATCACATGAAGAACATCCCGGTCCTGGCAGACGATGGCGAGGTCTCTGCCGTACTTTCTGATCTCGTTTCGCGTTTCCAGCAGGAACCCGAAGGCGCTCGAATCGATGGCGACGACCCTGGTGAAATCGAAAATGAGCGACGGAAATTCACGTTTCTCCATGACCTCCCTTAAAATAATCGATGAATCGGAAATTTCGAAAAAATCGATTTTTTCGACACGCGATTCAATAACGAGGAGGCTGTTGAAATCGTAAATCCTGTAGTTATTCGTCATGGCAGCAAATGATACCCCCATCCCTTCTTTTTGCAAGGATTTTATCACTCGCGTGGCATACTCCCGGCTCGCTGCTGAAGCAGTCTATTTGTTGCACTTGAATGTTGAATTCATGCACTCTTCCACTCCCTCCGGGGGCTTTTTATTGACTTTTCGAGACAACTCTGAAAGTGTGGATCGGGGCGCAGCGCCACCTTGACGCGGAGAGCCATGAACGGAACCAAATACTGGATTGCCCTTGAACAGACGCACGGAATCGGGCCCGCGCAGATGGCGGAGATACACAAGGTTTTAAAGGACCGCGGGCTCTCCCTTGGCGATCTCCGCGACCTCACGGTCCCTGAGATTAAAAACGAATTCGGCGTGCAGGATAAGCTTGCCGAGGCACTGTCGGGGATCAGGCGGATGACGGAATCGGTTGAAGAGGACTATTTCAAACTCCTCGAATCGAGCGTCGAGGTGATACCCTTCTTCTCGGATAAATACCCCCCGCGACTCCATGAAATGCTGGGAAGCGGCATCCCGCCGATACTCTACGCGTGGGGCAACACGGCGCTGCTGAACCGAAGGGGCGTGGCTCTCCTGGGGGACAGGGACGTGAGCGACAAGGGGTCGCATATCGCCTTCGAGGCAGCCCGCCTCCTTTCCCGTCATGGTATCACCGTCATCAGCGGATTCGCGCGGGGCGTGGGCCTCCTGTCACACCGTTCCGCCCTCATACATGAGGGGACCACCGTCGCAGTCGTCCCCTACGGCATGTTCCACTTCTCCCTTCCCGAGATGCTCGGGGAGGTAATGGATCTGGAGCGGATGGCGATCGTGTCCCCTTTCTATCCATCGAAAGAGCCGGACCGTTACCATGCCTTCATGCGCAACAAGATCATCTGCGCGCTCTCCCTCGCCGTGTACATCATCGAGGCCCCCGTCGAAGGCGGCATCTTCGAGGCGGCGAAATCAGCCCGTAATCTGAAAGTGCCTCTCTTCACCACGGAATATGCGTCCTACCCGAAAAATGCGGGGGGCAACAGGATAATACTTGAGGAGATGGAAGGCAAACCCGTGCTCGGTACAATCGAAAACGACCTGATGATCCCGAGAATGGACGCAATCATAGGAGTAGCGAAATTCGGATAGCCATATGAAAAAGATCCTCTTAACGACAGCCCTCTCAGCCCTGGCCCTTCTCTCGGTTATCGCATATCTGAACGCGCCCCCGGCGGGAATGCGCGACGGCGATTTCAACGTCGCACGCGGCGAATCCATCCGCGTAATAGCCCGCAACCTGGAAAAGAGCGGATTGGTAAAGAACCGGCGTTTTTTCACACTATCATCCCGCATGCTGCGGGGCCGCTATGTTCGGGCGGGAAAATACCGAATACACGCCGGCATGACCTCCTGTACGATACTGAGAAAACTCTCCCGCGGTGATGTTGTCACCCAACGTGTGACGATTCCGGAGGGATTCAACCTTTTCCAGATACGGGACCGCCTGGAGGCGCGGGGAGTAACCGCAGCGGGCGCCTTCATGCACCACGCTTCCGATCCGGGATTCCTGACCGGACTCGGGATAGATGCCCTTACGGCCGAGGGCTATCTCTTTCCGGACACCTACCGATTCCCCGAAGGATCGGACGCCAGGGACGTCATCGCTGCCATGCACCGAAGAATGAAAAGCGTTATGAAGGAGATGCCGGCCTCCGTCGCGGGTCTCGACCTCCACGGAATACTGACCCTCGCGTCCCTGATCGAAAAGGAGGCGCGGATCCCTTCCGAAAGGAGGCGTATCGCCTCGGTCTTCCATAATCGCCTGAAATTGAGGATGAAGCTCGACTGTGATCCCACGGTGCGATACGCGGTGAAGCGCTTCACCGGTCCCATCAGGGTAAGCGACCTGAACAGCGATTCACCCTATAACACATACCGGCGCGCGGGCCTCCCCCCCACGCCGATCTGCTCGCCTGGGCGCGAATCGATCGTCGCCGCCCTTCATCCCGAGCAGAGCAGCTATCTCTTCTTCGTCGCCAAAAACGACGGGTCGCACCATTTTTCCAGGACCCTGAGTGAGCATAACAGGGCCGTGCTGCTCTATCAACGATGACATCCCCGAACCGGTCTCACTCCCCGACACTATAAGCGCTCACTACCATTTTCCAGAGGGTGGGAAGGGACCCGTCCGTATTATCCGCTATCTTCGAGTTCTTCAGCACGTCCCTGCGCTCCCGTTCAAGCCAGCCGTAAAGCCGTGGGCCGGCTTCCGCCTCGCTCTTCGCTCCGTGGCACGCCCTGACCAGGTTCTTCATCTCTTCTATGCCGAAAATGCTCCTGTGGCCCTTGAGGTTTATCATATAATAGGTCCCGTCCCTGCCCTCCTCTATGCCGGCCAGTAGCCCCGGTGTAACCGGACCGGCGTTCCCCTTCCCGGCCCGAAACTCCTTCAGCACCGCTTCATTGTGCACAAGTATGGCGGCATCATTAAGCAATTTCCCGAGGCTGTCATTCCCGAGGATCTCCGCCAGCTCGGCTATTTTCAAAAGAAGCCTTTCCTTCTCCGCGTTTCTCCTCCCCCCACCCGGAAGGGTCGTCGCCTTCCTCGCCTTTGCCACGGCCCCCTTTTTCACGGGCGTTTTCTTCGCCGCGGCGGCCTTTGACGACACTTTTTTCGCTGATCCAGGCTTACCTGACTTCGATTTATTTTTTGCCATAGCCATCCTCCCTGCCGGCGCGGCGCGCCGGTGAATACGAGTGCCCTACTCCTGCCCTTCCCCCCGACCGTCGTCGCACGGTTCGTCTGCGTCGACCGTCCGCGCCATCTCGGGATTGGGCGCGCTGGTGCAGGGCGAGAGGTGCTCGACTGTCATCGGCCCGTCGCAACAGATGGGAACGGGCTCCCCTTCCTTGTACTCCCTTATCTTATTACAGCTGAAACAGCGATAGTTATAACTCACGCCTGCCATGACGTTAACCTCCTCCTGTTGATCCGGATGGGTCCGCTGAAGGGATGGGCAGTGATAAAACGTTCCGGTATAGCACACTTCCCAGTATAATCGGCTGTCCGGCTATCGTATGGTATTAATATAGTCATGACTGCGGCGTATGTCAATCAATAATGGAGGGGCACTGAAGCCCGCAACATGGCCGGGGTGATGAAAAATTTTCCGGTTTATGCCTTGCCCGAGCGGGCCGCGAAAAGATCGCATACCCGCTCGACTGCGAAGGACGATTAAATGGCCCTCTTCATCTCCCCCTCGCGCCTCTGCCGCCTCGGAAATTTCAGGTAGGGGATCACGTCTTCGTTCCTGGGCCCCCCCGTTCCGTCATATTCAATGGTGACGATCGGGATACCGGTGAGGCGCTCGATCCTGTCCGCCATCGCCTCGGTGACGAGAGAGGGGCAGCAGTATGAAGGATTCGTCTGCACGAAAAGCGAAAGGTCCGGGTGGCCCTGTGCAAGGTGGAATATCTTGAGAATATTTTCCATCGACTCACCGGTGTGGCAGATGCTCAGATCGAATCGGTCGAGAATTGCCTCGTCGTCCATTGGTCTGAACTCCCGGACCGGAAGGATCCGTTGAAAATACTTCCCGTACCGCACATTCAGCCGGGCGACCACCTTCGTGAGGACCTTCGCCAACGCCGCGTCGCCGTAGAGTCCCTGGAGAAACCACTTCTTGATGTAGCGGTCCGCTATGATGCTCATGAGCTCGCTATAGGGAGTGGTAATGACCTCTCCGCCGTTCTCTTCTATCGTGCGTATCAGGCCCTGGTTCATGACATCGTTGTCCCTGACGTAGAGGTCGCCGAAAATGGCGACCTTCGGCCGTTCGGTCCTGACGATCTCGATGGTCTCGAAAAGGCCGATCACTTCTTCGAGGGCATCCTCCTTCGGATGATCGAAAAGTAAGGCGTCGTAGAGGATGCCGATAGATTTCTCCAGGGCAGCATCGACAGCTCCGGACTCGGTTTCGTAGGGTCGCAGATAGCACCCGAGCCTCCGGAGCATCCCCCCGAAAAAATAGGCGAGATAACAGTTCACCCCCGCGCGGACCGAAATGTCGACAAAGGTGACGGACCCCGAATAGACGGGAATCCTTTCGTATCCTTTACCGAACGATTCCAGAAGGAATTTCGAATAATGGGCGAACATTCCGAGGTTGCAGGCTATCTTCGAATCGATGCTCCATATCACGGTGCGATCGGGATCGAGGGCATTGGCCTCGATGTAATCGACATAGTTTTGAACCATGATGGTAAGGGGAATGCACTGGCCCGTGTTGAAGCGCATGCTCCTCTGTATCGAGTCCCTGCTCTCGCCCACGATTCTGGCGTCGACCCCTTCCTTTCGCAGGGCGGCCTCGACGAGCGTGCAGGAAATCCGGTCCCAGTTCGGCAGGAGGAGGGTTTTCCCTTCGAGCATCTCCTTTCCGTCCCCGAGACCGGTGTCCTCGACAACCCGCAGGGGAATCCGTTCGCTCCGCTCCGATCCGAAGTGGTTTCTGAAGGAACGTACACCCGCCTCGATCCGCGTCTCGTAACCGACGCTCGAATCATGCTCGTCGAGCTGAAGAATCAGGTACGGCTTCCCCGCGCTGTCCAGTATCTTCTTGAAATACTCCATCACATAGGCGTCCGGGCGTGCATTTGAAGGAGGTCACAAATACCGGATAGACACCTTCCTGTTCCGCAATCGACTGCGCCGCCTCCAGTATCATCGACGCGTACTTCCAGTGAATCTCGTCCAGGAGCGGATGCACCCCCTCTATGTCCGCCGGAGGCGGTACCATGTCCTGAAAATAGGTCCTGACGCCATGGCGTGTGAAGATGTCGGGTATCCCCTTATTCATGGAGCGGGAAAGGACCGTATAGGGACGGCCGAGGAGGACCACGCTAATCTCCCGTGCATTGGCGGTCTCAACCTCGAAAAACCCGACGAGTCGCTTCCGGCATTCCTCGCATTCCTCCTGGGCCCGGTCATAGGCGCCCGAAACCTGCATAAACCGGACCCCATTGCCGAGTATCTTTTTCATCATTCGGTAGAGCTGGACTTTCATGTAGAGGGTTCCCAGGTTGGACCGGACCATGGGACTCACGATCCTGTCCCTTACATCTGTTTCCAACGAGGAGAGTACGACGGTGGACGCGTATTGTGTGTAGTAGCAATAATTGCGCGTGACGCTCCTCTCGACCTGCCGGTTTTCCATGTAGTGCGGGAGGAATATGTAATCGGCGCGGTCCACCAGGTAACGCACATGCCCGTGCAGGGCGGCGAGGGGTGCGCAGAACTCTGCACCTGACAGGTTTTTCCCGACGGATACCGCGTCGCGGCAGCCCGAGCTGGTCACCGTCCTGACCCCCAGAAGATCGAAAAATCTTCTCCAGAGGGGAAGCTCGTCGACAAGATGGAGTGCGGCCGGGATGCCCACCGTCACCGTGGTTTCCACGGCCGGTGAAAAATCCCCGTTCTGGATCCGGTCTCTCATTTTTAGAAGATCGTAGTCAAGCTGATGCCGTACATATCGGTCAGTCCGGTAGTCGCGTCCGCAGAGGAACCCGAAGGCCACCGTCTCCCCCCTCACCTCGGAAACCGTGATCTTGCAATGATTGGCGCAGAGCTCGCAGACCTCCGTCCTGACCGGTATTGTTTCCTTCCAGAGGTCGATTCCACGGAATGATGAATCCCGGGACTTCCTTTCCTGGAGAGTCAGTGCGACCCCCATGGCCCCCGTGAGATGGCAGTATTTCGACACCATGATCGGCTTCCCGAGGCGCTGTTCAAAGGCCGCCACCAGGGCCCTGTTTTTCGCCGTCGCTCCCTGGAAGAAAATTCTCTCGCCGATATTTTTCTCCGTGGCGACCTTGCTCAGGTAATTGTCACGCACGCTGTGGAGCACCGAGGCGAGGACCTCGTCCACTTCATAGCCCTCCGAGAGGTAATTGTTGATGTCCCGCTCCATGAATACGGTGCAGCGATCGCTCGAAAGCGGCGCCCGCGAGTTCTCTGCGCGGATCGAGCACTCTTCCAGACCGCATCCGAGCCTCCTCGCCTGCTCTTCAATAAAGCTTCCCGTTCCGGCGGCACACACATGGTTCATGAAGGAGAAGGTGACCATGCCGTTCCTCAGGGTGGTGAACTTCGAGTCCTGCCCCCCTATCTCGATGATCGTATCGACCGCCGGGTCGAGCTCACACGCGGCCCTTGCATGGGCGGTAATCTCGTCGAGGGCCAGGTCAGCGCCGATGATCTGCCCGATGAATTTTCTGCCGGAACCGGTGGTACCGGCACCGAGGAAGTTGAAGACGGCGCCGGTCCTTCCGGAGAGGGCGTCGACCGCATCGAGTATCGCCTGCGCAGCCGCCACAGGCCTCCCGGAAGTCCTGGTGTAAAACCCGGCGATGGCCCTTCCGTCATCACCAACAATCATTGCCTTGGTGCTTGTTGAGCCGATATCGAATCCCAGGTAGGCATCGCCGGCCCCGGTGGCGGGTAGTTCATAAAGATCGACCTCTACCGGGGCGGTAAAGCCCGGAGACCGAGGCGCGTACTCGTACCGCTCGACTCCCACGAATGTCGGGTACGTCGAGAGTTCCAGGGAAAGAGGCGCGTGATAATAATTTTTCTTCTTTTCAGAAACAACGATAAGGTCTTCAGGGCAGCGGATATCGGCCGTCAAGTCCGCCGTAACACCGATATGCGACAGGGCCACGCCGATGGCGCCGTAAAGATGGGAGTGTTCATCGGTCACGACCTCCATGCCGAGGACACGCGAAAAATGCCGCGCCACGGCCCTGTTCTTCGATACGCCGCCGCAGAAGACCATCGGCCCGAGGGGCGCCACGTTGCTGAATAGCGTGTCCGCTATGTTCCGTACCAGCCCGAAGGAGAGGCCGTCGCATATCTCATCCAGTGAATAGCCCTCCTGCTGCGCGTGGATCAGGTCGGTCTTGGCGAATACCGCGCAGCGCGAGGCGATTTTCGGTATCTCGCCGGCGTTTCTGAAAGCGAGTTCGCTGAACTCCCGTATGCCGGGAAGATTCAGCCGTGCCGCCTGCTGGTCGAGGAAGCTCCCTGTACCCGCGGCGCAGGAGGTGTTTGAACGGTAATTCAGGTACTCACCCTCTTCATCGAAGAGCACGAGGCCGAATTTCTCGCCACCGACGATGAGAAGAGAGCCGACTTTCTCGTGGAGTGCCCTTGCGGCGGTAATGAAGGCAACACGGGAGTCGTACCGTGCCGCATTTACGAGTATTTCCGGCGATGAGGAGGTGGCGGCAACCCCTCCGATACGGGAGAGATCGAATCCGCCGAGCATATCCGCAAGCGTTACGGCGATCGCCCCCCGATGAAATGAATAGGCGGTATGAGCGACACGCCGATCCTGTCCAAGCTCCGCGATTGAAATGGATATCGACCCTATGTCGATACCGAGAATGCTGGTTTTTTCTGACATGAATGCGACCTCTTTCCCCGACATGCGGCAAAACTCACTTTCACTTCCGGTTATGAACGATGCGTGGATAAATCCTTCGATGAAATCAGTCCGTACACCATCGGCGGCGGTAAGAAATGCCGATTGCCGATCTTCCGCGCATGTGAACTCCGGGCATCGATTATTTTTTCCCGGCATTCCGGCTGGGGAGGGAAAGAATCAATACCGTTAAGAGTTTTACGACAGGTCTTTTTTTATGTATGTTTCAAGGTAATACAACCGGCGCCGAATAACCGGCGCGGGTAGGAGTCCACTAGGGCATACATGAAATTTTGTCAATACAATTAATAGATTTTTCAAGGTTCGCTATCAACCCCGAATATAGTGAGCCGCATGAAGTTTCTTTCCCTGAAAAGTCCGCACGCCTCCTGCCGGCCATGCAGTATGAAACGCAAGCCGCACAACACGGTGGATTTGACTTAAAAAATCTCTTCCCAACTGTTATTATTTCCCCAATGAAAAAATCGTAGTTTCCCGGGTCGAGCACGATTCCGGAGTTTCATTCACTTCTTCATCTTGGCAAGCTCCATGGCCCTGAGTTCCTTGCGGAGTATCTTGCCCACGCCGCTCTTGGGGAGCTCATTGATGAATTCCACCTGTGTGGGGACCTTGTATTTTGCCAGTTTCTCGGCGCAATACTGTTTCACCTCGTCCTCTGTCATCGTCTCCCCGGGCTTCAGGACCACGAAGGCCTTCACCGTCTCTCCGCGGTAATCGTCGGGTACGCCTATCGCGCAGGCCTCGACCACCTTCGGGTGCTCAAAGAGGACCTCGTCGATGTCGCGCGGATATATGTTGAAGCCGCCGGCGATTATCATGTCCTTCTTGCGGTCGACGATATAGAAGTACCCCTCGTCATCCATGGTGCCGATATCCCCGGTATAGAGCCATCCGTCCCGTACGGTCTTCGCGGTCTCATCCGGCATAGCGTAGTAACCATCCGTTACCTGGGGCCCCTGAATGATGACCTCTCCCGGCTCGCCCGCGGGCATATCCCTCGTCCCCTCCTCCAGGTCCACAATCCTGAAATCGGTACCGGGCAGGGGAAGCCCGATAGAACCCTGTTTCCCCTTGCCACCCCAGGGATTGACGGATGCGACGGGGCTGGTCTCGGAAAGTCCGTATCCCTCGCAGATCTGGGCCCCGGCAAGCTCCTCGAATTTCCTTATCACTTCCACCGGAAGGGGCGCCGCGCCCGAAAAACAGCCGTCTATCGACGAAAGATCGTATTTTTTCAAATCGGGATGATTGAGGATGCCCACATACATGGTGGGCACCGCAGGAAAAAAGCTAACCCTCTGTTTCTGGATTGCCTGAAGCAGGGGCAGCGGCTCGGGTCTCGGTATCAGCACCATGCTGCCGGCCATCCAGATCGCCAGGTTCATCACCGTGGTAAGGCCGAAGGAATGGAATATGGGGAGGGCGCCCATCTCGATAAACTCACCGCGCTTGATGTCGGGGAACCAGGCCGCGATCTGCTGGAGGTTGATTGACAGGTTGGCGTGGGTGAGCATCACACCCTTGCTGACCCCCGTGGTGCCGCCGGTGTACTGCAGGGTCGCCAGGCTGTCGAATCCGACCTTGATGCCCGGGTCATTTGCGGGGTATTTTTTCAAGATGTCGAGCCATTCATGCACATCGGGCGTGGGGGGTATAGTGCGATGCTTGCTCTTCGCCACGATGGGAAGGAGCTGCTTCTTCGGGAATCCGAGGTGGTCCCTGATGTGGGCGACCACGATCTTTTTCAGCTTCGTTTTCGACTTCAAGGCTATCATCCGCGGCGCAAGCAGGTCCATCGTCACCAGTACCGTTGATTCGGAATTGTTGAGCTGGTGCTCCAGCTCGGTATCGGTGTAAAGGGGATTGTTCATGACGACGACGGCCCCGGCGCGCCAGGCGCCATAGGAGGCGATCACTATCTGGGGCATGTTGGGAAGGAGCATGGCCACCCTGTCGCCCGGCTTCACCCCCATGTCGATGAGGGCATGTGCGAAGGAGTTGACCATTCCGTCGAGCTTTGCGTACGAAATCTTCGAGTCGAGGAAAACCAGCGCCGTATTGCCGGGGAAATCGGCGACGCTTTTCGCAAGGGCTTCCGTAACAGGTGTTTCAGTGAACTGAACGGTGTGAGGAATTCCCGGGGCATACGAATTATACCATGGCCTTTCCATACGATCTCCTCCCGGCAGGATACCGTCCGTCCATTGGCATACTGGCCTCCATTTACGAACGGAGACATACAACAAGTCCCGTGCGACAGCCCGCCAGTTGTTGAAATTAATTTTCAACATGCTGCCTTATATAATAATGGATGTCAAACACTATTCCTCCCCTCCGGGAGGGGAACTCCAGCGGGGAAAAATATATTATGTCTCAATTGCCTGATGGAACATGACCGGGATTTCTTATGGGCGCCTCGAAAAATTAGAATTTTCAGAAATGGAGTGATTAAAAATTCATGTTTTGCCGCGTCTGTGCACATAATGGAAGATCCTGATTTGAAGTCGAGATGTTCCCTTGCCATTGAAATACAGGATGCGGAATTGCGTGGACTACCTTCTCCGGTCGCATCGGGAGGATCAGGTCCATGGTACCTCTCTCGCGGCCCATGTCTGGCAATTCATTTGTCATTGATCGAAAAATTTCATCCATACTGCATATTTTTTTTATGTGTTGAATAATTATGTAGTATCTTATAGTATAACGTCAGTAACGACATGCACATTCCAATGAGAAAGGACATATCAATGCAATGAAGGATACAACCTATAGTCCTCTGGAGATACTCCATATCAAGGGAAGCTTTACCTATTTTATAGGGCTCATCGTACTTCTCATCATCACCAACACATTTCTCCTTCTCTCGAAAATACCCCTGAGCGAAACCATCAAGCCAATGTCCATATATTTTATTGCGATCACTCTTGCATATCTGATCTATTCCGGGAGAAAAAAAAGGAAAAGTCGCGAATACCTCGCCTGGTTCGCGGGTCTCGTGACGATTGCCGTCCCCATTATCGCGAAATTCAACTATGGCGCGCAGTATGGATGGACATTCGCGCTCCAATCATACAATTCCACCGCCCTGCTCATCATTTTCATCGTACTGCTGCATCTGCTCTACAACAAGCGGCTTTTCATCTTTTATTCGATTATCGCGATCGGAAGCTGGAGTTTTTTCTTTTATTACGCGGTCAGTCATGGGGCCGAGGTCCATCTCCTGGCGACGGTGGATAACCAGCCGATCGTTACCGGCGTGATCATACTTCGGGAGGTCTTTTTCATCGTCTGCACCGCCGCTATATTCTATCTGACCTATCGCACTATCCCCGTCATCGAAGAGTTCAACGCCAGGACGTCGCGCCAGCGCGCCGTGATCGAGGAACAGGCCGACCAGAGGCTCAGGACCACGATCGAGATCAAGGAGCGGATGACGTCCCTCCTCGCCCAGGTTGACGAACAGAATACCCTGGTCGGCAAGTTCAACGACAAGATGCAGAATCAGTCGGCCACCTTCGAAGAGATGTCGGCCAGCATGGAGGAGCTCCTGTCCACCGCGGAGACCATCAGCGGCTCCGCCAACGACCAGGTCGACGGCAACGTCGCCATGGAGCAGATCATCAACGACTTCAAGAACATCAAGCAGGAAACGACCGGAAAGCTCAGGGACACCTACGCCGATATCGAAAGCATCGTGGCCCAGACCAGCATCTCCAACGAAAGCCTCCGCGAAGTGGAGCTGACCATCACGAAAATCAACGAGCAGAGCGCCAGGATAGGTGAAACAGTATCCATCATCGTCGACATCGCCGACAAGATCAACCTCCTCTCGCTCAACGCCAGCATCGAAGCGGCAAGGGCCGGAGATTACGGAAGGGGATTCGCCGTGGTCGCCGACGAGATCGGCAAACTGGCCGTGCAGACCAGCGACAGCATCAAGGAGATCGAGCAGGTCCTGTCGCTCAGCTCGCGGATCACTGCCGACGGCGTCACCGTTATCACGTCGACCGCCGATATGATGAAGAAGTTGATCGCCAAAATGGGGGAAAGCTCCGACAAGATCAAGCTCCTTCAGGAGAGCATCATGGTGGAGGAGCGCTATATACGGGTCGTCATCGATCAGATGATGAAAAACATCGACCTGGCAAGGAGCATCGGCGTGGGCACGGAGGAGGAGAAAAAGGCGATCGAGGACACCACCAAAGCGATCGACCACGCGAATGAGATCGTGGCCGCCATGGTCGTCGAAATACGCGAGCTGGCCGACACATCAAGGGTCATCGTACAGAACGCCACGGAACTGATGAAAAAATCCGATGACGCGGTATGATACGGCGCATCATCACTTCAGCGTGAACCGCCCCTTCTCGTCGAAATCGACCCGTTTCAGGCTTACCTCCGGTCTGGTTCCCATCAGATCGAGGCCCGCGCAGGAGAAAAGAAGGAAGGGGGCCAGAAGCAGGGCGTGAATTGTTTTCATATGACGTTCACCTCCGAAGATGCGCGTACCGCCGGGGGGGAGATGAAATGTAGCATGGGGAGTGAAACCGTTTCTGTCAGCAGGGAAGCGGCCCGTGAAAAAATAATCCTTGAAGTCCGGGCCCAGTCATGTCCCATGACATATAATGAACCGAAAAGGAAACAGAAGGCCCGAAATCGTCGCCCCCGCAGGCAACCTCGAGAAACTGAGGTTCGCGGCCCTCTACGGGGCTGACGCGGTCTACTTCGGGGGGGGAGATTTCAACCTCCGCGTCAGGTCCGATAATTTCAGCATGGATGACATCGAAAAGGCCCTTCTCCTCTGCCGCTCCCGGGGGGTGAAATCGGTGTTCCTTCTGAATTCGCACCTTCACGAAAATGACATCCCCCGCGCGCGCTCCCTGATTGATGCCGTCCGCCGCATGAATGTCGACGCGATCATGATATCCGATCCCGGCATGATGATGCTCTTGCGCGACGCGGGCATCGAGTCGAAAATCCACCTCTCGACCCAGATGTCCACCCTCAATCACCTGTCGGTCAGGTTCTGGCAGGGGGCCGGGGTCGACCGGATCGTCCTCGCCCGGGAGACGACACTGGAAGAGATCAGGATGATACGGGAGAACTGCGACGCCGAGATCGAGGTCTTTGTTCACGGCGCCCTCTGCATCGCCTATTCCGGAAGGTGCCTTCTATCGCGCCACCTGACGGGACGCGACGCAAACCTCGGGGATTGCTCCCAATCATGCCGGTGGCGCTATTCAATTGTCGAGGAATCCCGGCACGGCGCCCACCTTGACGTAATCGAACACGCTGCAGGCACGGAGATACTCTCATCCATGGATCTCTGCCTTATCGGGCGTATCGCGGAATATGTCGATGCGGGGGTGGACGCATTCAAAATCGAGGGCAGGATGAAATCCCTCTACTACACGGCCAACACGACGAGGATTTACCGGTACGCTGTCGAGGGCGCCGCGGCGGGCGACCTCGCCCGGCGACTCCCCTTCTGCCGCCGGGAACTCGACCTCGTGAGCCATCGGCCCTACGCCGAGGAACTCTTCGGCGAGTCCGGAGCCGTTGATGCCGCCGGCAACGCGTACGTGCAGAAGGCCCTCTTCCTCGGATACCGCGCGGGACCGGGGGTGAATGGCGGCGCCATTATCAGGGCCTTCAATCCCCTCTACCGTGGAGAAACGATCGAGGCGATTTTCCCCATAGACGGCCCGGTTAAAGACGGCAGGTTCACCATCGCGGATATCCGCGGCCCTGACGGCTCCCCGACTGAGACGGCCACCCCCGGCGGCCTCTGGCAGATCGTTTTCGACAGGGATATGGATGAAGATGCGATCCTGAGAAGACTGTTGTAGAAAACAGGGTCCGTGTCCATAGTGCTCTTGACAAATATCGCCCCGCGATGGAAAATCTACACCGCTCCCGCGAATGGGCCGACCCTTTCGGGGAAGAAACGACAAAGGAATCGCCAATGCTTTCACGACCGCCCGGAATAGAAGACGTGTTTCCCGATCGCGTTGCGGTGAGGGATATGATAACCGACACTGCACGCGAGGTCTTCCGGCTCCACAACTATCGCGAAATAATCATACCGGTTGTCGAGTTTACCGAGGTCTTCGTGAGGGGCCTGGGAGACGAAACCGACATTGTGTCGAAGGAGATGTTCACCTTCGAGGACCGGGGCGGGCGCAGCCTGACTCTCCGGCCAGAGGGCACCGCTTCGGTTGTGCGCGCCTACGTCGAGAACGGCGAGTACAACAGACTCTCCACCTGCAAACTCTTCTACGCCGGTCCCATGTTCAGGGCGGAGCGCCCCCAGAAGGGGCGTCTCAGACAGTTCAACCAGTTCGGCGCCGAACTTTTCGGGAGCGGCGATCCCTGGTACGATTTCGAGGTCATCTCGATGATGGACACGATCGCGAAACGGGTCGGCATCGGGGACTACTCCCTTCTCATCAACTCGATCGGCTGTCCCGAATGCCGGGCGGGATACGTAAGGGAGCTCGACGCCTACTTCAGGGGGAGGAAGAACCTTCTCTGCAAGGATTGCGCGACGCGCCTGGAACGCAACCCGCTCCGGCTGCTCGACTGCAAGCAGGACTCCTGCCAGCCTCTGAAGAAAGATGCGCCGAGAACCACATCGTTCCTCTGCCCCGGATGCCTTGCCCACCACGAAGCCGTGAAGGCCCACCTTTCCGGATCTGACATTTCCTTCATTGAAGACCACCTGCTGGTCCGTGGCCTCGACTACTACACCAGGACCACCTTCGAGTTCGTCGCAACCCGCCTCGGGGGCCAGAACGCCTTCGCAGCGGGCGGAAGGTACGACAACCTTGTGGAAGGCTTCGGCGGGAAACCCACGCCCGCGGTCGGTTTCGCCGCAGGCATCGAACGGATGGAAATCCTTGTCGGGGATCGTGAAACCCCGTCAGCCGGCCCCGACGTCTATATCGTCCATTCCGGAGGCGTTACCCTTGACCGCGCCCTTTTTCTCTGCCGGCACCTCCGCGAAAGCGGCATATCCGCCGATCTTGAGCCGGGGTTGAAGGGCTTCAGGGCCCAGTTCAAGAAGGCCGACAGGGAAGGAACGCGATGTGCCCTTGTCATCGGTGAAGACGAACTCGCAGCCGGGTCCTGTACCCTGAAAGATCTTCGCAGCGGCGAGCAGGAAAGCGTGGCGGCAGGGTCACTCATCGAACGCCTTCATTCGATAATCGGGAAATAGGACCCTTGCCGTGATCGGGCAACCCATCGGAGGCGAATTATGACGAAGCCCCACCGAGACTCGCTCCAGGGATTTTTCGAACAGAGCGGCATACATCTCTCGCCGCAGCAGCTCGACCAGTTCAGCCTCTACTACGAACTCCTCATCGCTCACAATGACGCCCTGGATCTCACGCGCCTCAGGTCCCTCCAGGACGTCGCGATCAAGCATTTCGTTGATTCCGTGTACTTCACCGAGTTCGTCGAACTCCCCTCTCCCCTTATCGACATCGGTTCCGGGGCGGGCTTCCCCGGAATACCCCTGAAAATCTACATGCCGGGCCTTGAAATCATCCTCTCCGAGCCGAGAAAAAAACGGGCATCGTTCCTGGAAATGGCGGCGAAGGAGCTTCGCCTCGGGGGCCTCAGTGTCTACCCGCACATGGTGACTCTCCTGACCGATTTCCCGGTTCGGTGCGCAATCACGCGCGCTCTGGAACCGATCGACGACACGCTCTCCAGGGTGCGCCACTTTCTCCCCGATGGCGGGAAGGTCATTTTCATGAAGGGGCCCGGGGCAGATGTCGATCTCGATGGGATAGGTGCACACAACTCGAGTGCCTATTCCCTCGAATCGGACCGGCATTACACGCTCCCCCGCACGGACTACGAGCGCCGCATCATCGTGTTCAAAAAGGAATCCGGCCCTGCAAGAAAAACCTACGCAATATTGAAGGACCTGACGGCAACCGCGGGGGCCGCCGTCACCTCTTCGGAAAACAGGAGCTTCAGGGAATTGAAGCGCCTCGCCGCGGGCGACACCATGAAGAAACGAAGCATGGTACTTGTATCCGGGAGGAAAATAATCGCAGAAATAGCAAAGGCGCGCGGCACCGTTGCCATGCAAATGATCGTCAGGGACGGCCACGAGGAGGAGGATGCGGAAATGAACGCCCTTATCGGTGAATTCGCCGGCCGCAGTTCACTCCTCGTCCTGAAGAAATCCCTCTTTAACGAGGTCGACCCCTTCAATACGGCGGGGCCCCTCATGACCGTCGGTATGCCGGAGATGAAGCGGTGGGATCTCACCTCAGGTCCGGGATGCACGCTCCTCCTTCCCTTTCAGGACCCGTCCAACGTGGGCGCGGCCATCCGTTCGGCCGCCGGTTTCGGCGTGGAAACGATCGTCATGCTGAAGGAAGCGGCCCATCCATTCCACCCGAAATCTATCCGGGCCTCGGCGGGATACGTGTTCAACGCGAGGATAGAAACGGGTCCTTCGATCCATGAACTGGGTAAGATCATGGATGAGGGGGGTGCGCAGATCGTCACCCTTGACAGCGGGGGAACGCCCCTCTCGACATTCGCCTTTCCCGACCGATTCCTGCTCATACCCGGAATCGAGGGCCCGGGCCTTCCAGGGCCCCTGAAGGCGCGAGCCGTATCGATACCCCTTGGAAGCGGGGTGGAGTCACTCAACGCACCCGTCGCCCTTTCGATCGCCCTTTATGAATGGCGGCGTCAGTCCCCTTCGAACTGAACGAGGGAGAAGAGATTGTAACCCGCCTTCTCGATCTTCCTTCTCCCCCCACGTCGGGAAGGTCGACGATGAAGCCTATCTCAACCACCTCGCCGCCCAGTTTTTCTATCAGCGTCGCGCAGGCGAGAGAGGTCCCGCCTGTTGCCAGGAGGTCGTCGATGATCAGTACACGGTCTCCGGGTCCGATGGCATCTTTGTGCACCTCGATCCTGTCGGTTCCGTACTCGAGCTCGTATTCGTGGGAAATGGTGTTATAGGGGAGCTTCCCCCCCTTCCTGATCGGCACCAGCCCCTTGCGGAGCTCATAGGCTATTGCCCCCCCGATCAGGAAACCTCGCGCCTCGATGCCCGCAATGTAATCGATCTCCATTCTCGAATAGCGCCGCATAAACGCATCGACGGTCATGCGGAAGCCCTCCCTGTCTCCGAGCAGGGTCGTTATGTCCCTGAACATGATACCCTTTCTGGGGAAATCCGGAATCGTCCTGATTTTCGATTTGATGATGTCTTCGATTGACATGGCCACCCTTTCCTGACGCCCGCCTGTCAGTATTTCGCCTCGAACTTGACATAGACATTGTTGTTCGGCGTCGGGTTTCTTCTCGTCACGTCGGAAATCTTCGCGGCCATCTTGAATCGTATCGTTTCGTAGTAGAGCATCATGCGGAAATTCCCGTTGAACTGGTAGCCCGCGCCCCCCCCGAGGAGAAGGGTTTCCCGCGATTGCCGCTGGTTGGCGAGCATGCTCTTCAGCTCCTTCCCGTAGGCGAACCGCCCCGCCAGTGAGTACCCCCGCCGGCGTGACGGCACCAAGGTTCACGTTTAACCAGGAGTCGATCAGGTAGAAATTCTGGCGGTGCCTCGGGGAGTACCCGGTAAGGGGATTGATGAAACTCGGGAACGGTCATCGTCGGGTCTATGAACGAGGTCTTTGAGTAATGCTTTTCCGGAGCGAAGAAGTTGACGCCCGCCTTTATGAGATCGCTCATCCAGGCGATCCCGACGCCAAGGTAGCTGCGGCTGTCGATACCGCTGTATTTTATGGGAGGGTTTGTCGGGGCACTCAGATATGGGCTCATGTCGAGCCTGTTCTTGTTGGTATCCTCCCACCGGCCGTAAAAGTTCAGGTAGACTTCCTTGATATAGTCCACCGGATTGATCGACACGAGGAGGGTGTGGGCCTTCCCTCCGTACTTGCTCGTTGTTGTCCGCCTTGTAGCCCTCGCCGTTGGTGAAGGAGTACTCGAGACTCACCAGGTTGAGGATACCCAGGGATACCAGCCCCCCGAGGTCCACCGAATCGTCGAAACTGTTCCCGTTCAGCAGGAGCTTCGAGTTGTTCAGGTAGTTCGGGCCGAGCCATCGGAGGTCGCCCAGGTAATCGGTGAATCCCGAGACGGGTGTGGCGTATCTTCCCGACCTGGGCCTTCAGGTCGATATCCCCCATCGGCGTGCCGAATTTCTTGAAGAACTGTATGTATCCCATCCTGAGGTAGATGAAGTCCTGGCCGTTCGGATCGATGTCGGTGGTCAACCTCACGCTGAAATATTCCCCGAGCTCCTTTTTCAGGGTGATATAGGCCCTCTGCATCCTGAAGGTGTTGTTGTTCTTGCTCGAGTAGTTGGTCGGAAGACGTTCCGGTTAGTATTCGGCGGCGGATCGAGTAATAGTCCCGGCAAGGCCCCACCGGGGAATCTTTCCCCAGCTCCCGCTCCCGGTGTACTTGAATCCGCTGTTATAGACCCACTCAAGGTACATCACCCCGGAGAGATCGACCCAGAGCTTGCTCGGGTCCTTTTCCTCTTTTTTCGGGGCAACGGGGCCGGGCCCTTCGCCGCCGGCTGCGCCCTGTGAAAATACGGGAAGGGCGGACAGGAGTACGGCTCCCGCGATGACAAGCCCGATCATTCGATGCTTCATTGAAGTCCTCACGCTTATCATGTATAAAATCGAGAATCGACACCGCTCGCGACGTCACAAAGTGAAATCGGCATGGATAGTAATGCAAGCGCAATAAATGCCACGCGCGAGTTTTTTTACAGGTGCCTCTGCAGCGTTACGTTTTTTCATTATGTGATCCCCGGTATTCAACAAAAACGGTTTGTATTCTTTGACTTGTCTACCAAGTTCATAGACAATTAAAAAAGCGCAAGTAAAATTTTCAGCATTGGGGAAAAATTTTTGGAGGAACGGGTTGCATTTTGAAAAAACAACGGGATAGCACCATAACCACAGGGAATAGTGTGTTGCGCTACAGTCGCCTTGTGATTGCCTGCATCGAAAGATACAAAGAGGGTATCAGGCGACGCTCCTCAAAGCTCGCACACGTTTTCAAATTCAACATCCTCGACCGATGAACCGCCATCCCCGCCAGTCATCGCGCGGTTGGAGGGATCACGATCTCCTTCGACTGGTTGGGACTGATTGACGTCCTTCCCGCTTTCGTCACGAGGGGCGTCTGACTCGCCGTCGGTGTCGAGCATCCTGTTCTGCACACGGTAGAGGATTTCCTTCGTGCTCATCCCCTTCCATTTCCGGGCCGTTTCGACATGACGCCCGCGCGGATAGGTGTTGAGATATATCTGAAACTCCCGTGCGGCGAGATCGAAATTCTTCATGAGAAAATATGCATATCCCTTTTTTATCCGGGCATCCTCGCCCTTGGGGCCATCGCCCCGCGCGAGGACCCTGTCGTAATACTTGATGGCGGTCGAGTATTTTTTCATCGCGAAATTGCTCTGCCCGATCCAGAAGAGGGAATCCATGCCCCTGCTGCCATCCGACGAGTGGCGAAGGAGCCTGTTGAAATAGGCGATCGCGGCATGGTAGTTCCCCCTGCGGTAGCGGTCATGGCCGCTCCGGTACACCTGCTCGACATAGGCCCTGTTGACGTCGTCCGCATAATTGCTGAAATTGCCATAATAGCGCAGGTAGTATTCATAGAGGTCATATGCCCTGTCGTCCTGCCCGAGGTGTTTGTATGCCCGCGCCTTGCCCAGGATCGCCTCCTCGTTGTCGCCGTTTTCCGACAGGGCGAGATCGAACATTCTCTTGGATTTCTCGATTTCGCGCGTCTGGAGATAGGTATGTCCCAGCTCGGTGTATACGCGGCTTCTGAAGTCGCGGTTGTTCGACTGGCTCAGGAGCCCCAGGAGCTCATGTATACCCTCCTCGGTATACCTCTTCTTCGTCTTGAGACGGGCGATCCGGGCCCTCACCTCACCGGCGAGCCCGGGTTCAACCTTGCGGTTGTTTTTGATGATGTAGGTGTATTTCAGGTAGGCAAGACGGTTGAGGTTGAGTTTCTCGTAACTCTGCGCGATGAAGTAGTAGGCCTCCGCCTCGGCGGCGGTCCCGGGATAGCGGGCCACGACCCTGGAGAAAACGTTGATGGCGTCGTTGACGGCCTCATCGGATCCGCGCTCGTAAATCAGCTTTCCCTCAGTGAGAAGCTGCCCCGCATCCTTTTCGTAACGGACGAAATTGTCGTAATAGGCGAAAATGCCGATACCGCCCAGGACCAGAATCACGCCCGCCACTATTCCCTGTTTCATCACCCTTTCCTCATGTCACGGTCATTATTGTCATTTCCTGAGGCGTCCAAGGGCGAACTCCTCCCAGAACTCCGACTCCTTCGGGAAATGCCTCTTCACATCCGGAAGGATCAGGTATTCAACGGCCTTCCGGTAGCGCCCCTGTTCGATATGTGATCTGCCGATAAAAAGCCTGGCCTTGGCAACCACCATTTCATTATCGGAAGCATCGATGAGATTCTGCATTTCTTTTGAGGCCTCATCGTACTTACCCTTGAAGAAGGTACGCTTGAGTATCCGGTCGATGTCCCCGTTATCGGCGGCCGGGGCTTTCTTCCCCTTTCCCTGGCGCACCGGTTGACGGGTGATGGTGACGCCCGGCACAAGTCTGACGGAAGCGGCATTTCCCCCATCCGGAACCAGCCCATAATAGTACTCCCCCGGGGGGGGATTGACGTCAGTAAAGCGGTTCCCGGAAATATCCACCTTCTGAATTATCGTCCAGCCATCTGCTCCGTCCAGTGTCAAGAGGGGCCGATCCGACCTGAAGAGGGAATAGAGCCTTTGGCCCTGAGAACCGGTATGCCCCCATATGACCTCTATCCCATCCGTGACGCCCCGTGCGGTGATTGATTGGATCCTGACAGGGGATTGTATCCCGACCTCCACCCCCACGGAGGTGCAATTTTCATCGGTAACGAGACGCACGTCCTCAATCCCATAAAGCACCTTTGCCGTCACCGCGTAATAATAGGTCCCTGTCGCCGGAATGGAATCGTCGACGTATTCACTTGAATCGGCGATTACCCTGACACGATCGGCCTCCCTGAGCCGGGTCTCGGTATCGATAATGTTACGGGATCGGTAGATGGTATAGAATATTCCGGACTTATCTGTCCTGTTCCAGATAACGCGAATTCTGTCGCCATCCACGAGGGCGGCGCGTATCCCGGTGACCCTGAAAAGGGCGTCGGGCGATTGTATGTTGACCGGAATCGAGGTGTAATTGACCTCCCGGTGAAGTTCGATTGAGCCTTCGAGAACGCTCCTTTTCGAAAGGACGGCGAAATAGTAGGTACCGGGCGTACAATCCGTATCGATGATCGTGTTGTTCGTCGTCGCGTTCACCGTCTGTATTATCCGGGCTGCCAGGGCTTTTTCCTTCGTATCGATGATACGGTCTGACCGGGCCACCACGTACTCGCCGGTATAACCGGGATTCAGGTCCCAGCTTACCTTTATCGCGCACTGAAGATCGGTGATATCGGGAATCCTCGTGGCCTTGATATTAAAAGCGATGCCCGCCGGTATTGTATCACGTATTTCGACCGGCTGGGGCTTCACTTCTTCGATCGCTTTTTTCTCCTCTTGGTCGAGGATATACTGGGAATGGAGGCCGACCGTCCCGGCAAGGCTCATCACAATGGCGAAAAGCGCGACGCTGCGCCATCCCCTTTTCATCCCTGTATGCATCGCTGGATTCCCCTTTTCTCTTGAGTTCCGCCGCGGCCGGCAAAGGGCCCGGCTGGTCATGATTCGTCGTACAGCCGAAAATCGGCGTTTCTTGCATGTGTGGGTGACGCACCACGCCCCGTTTAATATTCGGTAAAAAAAACCCCATACTTAACCCTTATTTTATTGCCTGAAAGCGCCCCCCGAACCCGATAATTTAGTCTTGACGCATCACGCCGCTCGGATAAAGATGATGTCGATGAAGGATTTCGATTTAAAAATACGAAGCAGGGACATCGGGACCCTGCTCAACGTGATACGCAAGCATAACCCGAATATTGACCTGCCCACCATTCAGAAGGCGTACCTTTTCGCCAGCGCGGCCCACGAAGGCCAGATGCGTCTTTCCGGGGAGCCCTACATTGTGCATCCCCTTGAGGTCGCCATCACCCTGGCCAGTTTCCAGCTCGACACCAGCACCATCGCCGCCGCCCTCCTCCACGACACGATCGAGGATACCGGCGCCTCCCTTGACATGTTAGAAAACGCCTTCGGACATGAGGTCGCCTCCCTTGTCGACGGGGTCACGAAAATATCGTCGATCAAGAGGCAGACGAAGGCGACCGCACAGGCAGCCACGCTCCGAAAGATGCTGGTTGCAACCGTGAAAGACGTCCGTGTCATCATCATCAAGCTCTCGGACAAACTCCATAACATGAGGACCATCATGTTCCATGCTCCCGAGACCCGCGAACGGGTTTCGAAGGAGACCCTTGACATCTATGCCCCCCTGGCGCACAGGCTCGGCATGTCCGAGATTTCGAGCGAGCTGGAAGACCTGGCATTCCGCGTGCTCCATCCAGCGGAATTCGCCGAGATAAAAAAAGGCGTGGCTCAGCGGGACACCGAGCTCGACGCCTACCTTGAAAACGTGCGGGCCCTTCTGCTCGAACGCCTCTCGGAGATGGATATTGAAGCGGAGATCATCGGACGGGCCAAGCATTACTATTCGATCTACAAAAAGATACAGGCCCAGAAGAAAAGCATCGATGAGATATACGACATACGGGGTATCCGTATCATCACGAATGAACTCAGGGACTGCTACGGTGTTCTGGGCATCGTGCATACGCTCTGGTCCCCCATCGCCGCCCGCTTCAAGGACTATATTGCGGTGCCGAAATCGAACATGTATCAGTCGCTCCACACCACGGTGGTGGGCCCAGAAGGGCACTGGCTCGAGATTCAAATCCGCACGGAAAAAATGCACGCCACCGCTGAAATGGGAATCGCGGCCCACTGGGTCTACAAGGAGGACCCCGGGGCCCTCAAGAAAAAGTACAAGGACATCTCCTTTCTCAAGGAGGTCACTGAGTGGCAGACGGAACTCAGGGACACCAGGGAGTTCATGAAAAGCCTCAAGATGGACCTCTATGAAAATGAGATATTCGTGTTCACCCCACAGGGAAAGATAATCAAGCTTCCAAAAGACGCCACGCCGGTCGATTTCGCATACGCCGTGCACACGGAAGTAGGCAACAGGTGCGTGGGGGCGCGGGTCAACTCCCAGATAGTCCCCCTGAAGGCGAAGCTGAAAAGCGGCGACATTGTGGAAATAATGACAAACAAGAAGGGACACCCTTCCGAGTCCTGGCTCAAATTCGTGGCTTCTCCAAATGCCCGTTATAAAATTCGGGCGTGGCTGCGCAAAAAAGAGGACTCCGCGTCAAAGTCGGAAGGTGACGAGAAGCATAAAGACGAAAAAACGGTCAAGGTGACGATACCCAAGGATGAGCAGGTCAAGCTTAAAAGCCTCTCGAAGCAAAAGCAGACCGGCATCATCGTCGACGGCACCTCAGATGTGCTCATACGCCTTTCCCAGTGCTGCCAGCCGATTCCCGGCGACGACGTGGTGGGATTCATCACGCGCGGAAGGGGGATCGCGGTACACAAGAGGAGATGTCCCTCCCTCCAGCGGATGACGGCGGAAAAGGAGCGCTTCATCAACATCGTCTGGAAGGACGCGTCCGAATCGGTCTACCCCATCAAACTTGCGGTCGACGCGGTTGACCGCCCGGGGCTCCTCAAGGACGTGGCCGACGAAATATCCCTGTCCAAGACCAACATCATCAAGGCAGAGGCCCATATCGAGGAGCGCGGCGTCGCCCGGTTCAAATTCATCCTCGAGGTCAGGGGAAACGATCATCTGCGGGACGTAATCGCGCGTCTGAAAAAACTGAAAAACATCACCGACGTCTACAAGCTGAACGAAAAAGTCGTGTTGAAATGAAAATGACCCCTGTACTCGGCTCCGCCTCTCCGCGCAGGGAATCGATACTGGCCGGGCTCTTCGGCCCGATCCGCGTGGTCCACCCCTCGGTGGAGGAAACGTGCCTCCCCTCGGAGGGCCCGGAAGATGCATCCATGCGCCTTTCAAAGGAAAAATCGAAAGCGGTACTCGCGTCCCTCTCCACCGAAGGAAGGATGGCCCCTTCTCTCGTAATCACCGCGGACACCGTTGTCGCCATAGACGGCCGGGTGATCGGCAAGCCCTCGGGTATTGATGACGCAGTCCGGATGATTTCCATACTGAGCGGCAAGACCCACCGGGTTATTACCGGCCTCACCGTGGCGGTGGAACGCGTTTCGGAGCCCGTATCCGTGACACGCGCCGAAACGACTGAGGTCACCTTCAAAAAGCTTGACGATGATGGCATACGCCGCTACCTCGCCATGATCGATTACATGGACAAGGCCGGTGCCTACGCATTTCAGGAACATGGCGGACTTATTGTGGAAAGCTTCTGCGGCTCCGCCACCAACATCATCGGCTTCCCCCTGAGGCTCTTTTTCTCCATGGTCTCCGGGATGGGACTCGCGGCGGATGTGTTCGCTCTCTGACCGCCACGGACCCGTTCTCTATGCCGGGGGGGATGCCTTGTGTATGGTGGACAGCAATTCAATCGACTTGTCATTAAGAATCTTCGTCGATTGCAGCACTCGATGATTGGTATCAGCGATCTCCTGCGCCATCTGGGAAAGGCGGCTTACGGTCTCCATCGTCCGCTCCATCGAGCGATTCTGCTCGTCCGTGGCCGTCACGATCTCAAGGGAAAGGGAGTCCGCGCTTCGTGCCTGCGTCACCACGCCGTCCAGGGTCTCGGCCTGACGGGCCATCAGGGAACCGACGGACTCGATGCCTGCCCGGATGGTCTCCACCATGGTGAATACGCCCTCGATTGAATCCTTGGTCTCGCTTACGATACCGGTGCCCCTGTTGATGTCTACGATCATGGCGGACATCTGCTCGGCGATCTGCTTTGCGTTATCCGCAGTGGCCTGGGCGAGCTTCCCTATCTCCTCCGCCACGACGGCAAAACCGCGGCCGTGCTCCCCGGCTCGGGCCGCTTCAATGGCCGCGTTCAGACTGAGGAGATTGATGCGATCCGATATATCGTTGATCAGTTCCAGGAAACGCCCGATATTCGAACCCCCGGTGCTGATGACTCCCATCGTATCGAACATCTCCCTCAGATTCCGTTCGGTTTGACCGGTGGATTTCGTCACGCCGGCGACGCTGTCAATGACGCGCTCCCCCTCCCGCATTATCGTCTCCTGCTCCTCGGTCAGCTCGGTGACCCGATGGATGGTGGCCTCCCCTTCCTTCTTCTGGGACACCGTGGTCCGGTGAATATGATCGTTGGCCGAGGCCAGTTCCTCGAAGGTGGCGGCGAGCTGTTCGCTGCTCTCGGTCTGCTCACTCGAAAGGTTTGTGAGCTCGTTGCTGATCTCAACGAGATCCATGCTCAGTTCCATGAAGGATTCGGATATAAACCTCACCGACGAAACCACCTCTTCGAGAAAGCCGGCACGCTCCTTCGCCAGGCGCTCGTTCAATTCGAGGCCGGTGTTCAGCGAAACGAGGGACTTGCGCATCGACTGGATCTGGTCCGCGAGTCCGAAGGAAAAGAGAACCGCCATGACGGCCGATCCCCAGAGCACGCTGTAGTGGGTAAAAACGCTGACCGGCGCCACGCCGATGGTTTTCATGATGTAGATCAGTGTGCCCGCGAGAACCCCTGAGCTCGCCACCAGGCCGAACACCGCCGACCTCGACCTGTGAAAAGCGGCCAGGATGAAACATACGAAGGGGACCATGCAGGAGATGAAGCTCATCATGGTGGCGACCCGAATCGCGAGGGCATAGGGCGCGACAAGCGAGATAATCGTCCAGACGGCGGCGGGAAGGATAACCAGGGCGATCAACGCGCGATTGATTTTTTTAAACTCACGTCGTGCATTAAGGTATACGCTTGAAAAGACCCCGAACATGGAGTTGGAAATGCTCATGAACAGGAGCAGCGCCTTGTTGCTCCACAAGACCGATTCCGGCCAGAGGTACTGATACGCTATGCCGCTAAGGCTGAACTGAAACAGGGCATAGGGGGTGATGAACAGGACAAAGACCAGATACTTCATATCCCGGAGCGAAACGAAGATGAACAGGTTGTAGAGGATCATGATTGCCATGAGCCCTGCGTACATCCAGAGCACGGGATATTCGATATTGATAAGGTCGATATAGCTGCGATGGGTGAGTATCTGCGGCAAAAAGTTGAGGGAGCTCGTGGTCTGCACCCTGTAGTAATAGACATGTCTTCCGGCGTCCTGCCGTAACATAAACACGAAATTCCTGTCCATTATATCACGATCTTTGAAAGGGAGCATATCCCCGGTATCGACACTCCGATATCCCCCCCTGCCATCCGGGGAATAAAATGTGACATGGTCAAGGAGGGGATAATTGATATGAAAATAAAGACTTTCCCGGCATCTACCCTGGTTATTCAGGATGAAACGGAACCAGTAGACCGACCCGGTAAAACCGAAATTGACGGATTTCCCCGGGACTGGATTCCATTCTCCCGCTTCCCCCGCAATGACCGCTCTCAAACCAAGATCACCCCGCATGTCCTTGACATACTCGGTATGAGGGGTGATACCGGCATGTGCAAAATCATTGGTAATATCGAGCGGCGCTGCCGACAGAGGGGCGGTGATTATCAATGCAACACAAACGGAGACGAGACCCGAGAAGGGAACAGGCATAACATGTCACCTCAATTCGATCTGACAAAAAACGGAAGACCCCCCGGAAAGAACAACACATCCAACATATATAGTCATACATCCCTACCGATAATAATCAACAACTTTTCATCAGCAGGCTGGTCCGGGTAAAATAACAGTACACTTGCTTCCGGGACATGAATCGGACGGATTTCCCGGTCTACTCCGGACCCGTCTGCAGGCGGGGCGCACAAACTCAATTAAGCCCGAACCCTCCAGGGTGCGCGCAAATTGAAAAGATATTGACGCATAACCTCTTGCCGCTATAAAATGCCAGCATCCGCACCGCATGAGGTGTCCCATGAAAAAGAGAAAGCAGTATCTTATCGACAGGCAGTACCAGCTGAAAACAACCTTCTCGATCATCGGCGTCGTCACCGTCATAACCGCCCTCATCCTCGGTGCCATTACCGCAAGCGTCGTGTACAACAACATCCGCTTGAACTGGAACAATGACCGGATCGACAACATCTACAAGATCGAAAGCAATATTTTCGTGTTCCTCTCTTCCATACCGAGAACGGAGGACCCTGCGCTGAGAACGGCCATCCGAGAGGGCGCCGCCAGGCACGACGAAAACATGGAGACCCTCTCCGAAATCATCGCATACAACAATACGATCATCACTTACAACAAGTTCCTTCTCGTTGCAATCCTGATTATCGTGATCGCCGAATGCATCATCCTCTACCTGATCCTGATAAGGAAGACCCACAGGGTATCGGGTCCCATCTATGTCATATCGCAATTCATGCGGGACATCATCGAAGGAAAGCGGCCCAACCTGAGGCCCCTCAGGGACGGGGATGAACTCAAGGACTTCTACGATCTTTTCAAAAAGATGGTTGTAGCAATTCACGATCGTGATGACAGGAAACAATGACTTCGATGGACACTGGAATAGAAGGGATTGTAAGCAAGGCGAAGGTGCTTTCCGAAATGATCCGGAACCATGAGGTCTCCCTTCGGTACACCCGATGCGTTGACCTGATGAAAGCCGACGCCAGGGCGCGCGAACTCCATTCCCGCCTGGTATCCCTCGGGAGCGAGATCAACGCCAGGATCGCCGGAGACGGGGGCGTCGATACTCAAGCTATGTCCGAATTCGAGTTGATCCGGCAGGGCCTCGAGGAAACCCCCCTGGTCAAGGAATTCATCACGAGCAGAAGGGAATACCTGGAAATGATTCGGCAGGTCCTTGAAAAGATCAGAGGCACGGACTGACGCGCATCCGGTCCGGGGCTATTCCTTCCCCTCCCGTATCGCCGCGATGGTGATTATCGTGGCCCCCCAGTTTGGGCCGTCGTCCCGGAAGCCCGCCACATCGGGGTGGGACTCGAGGATTTCGCAGGCCTCCCTCTTTTTCGCGGACTTCCCCTTCCCGTGAACCAGACGCAACCGTGGGATCCCCTTCTTTACCGCCTGCCTTATGAACTCATGAATGACGGCGGCGGTTTCACCCGGTCCGAAGAAATGAAGGTCACACTCAACCCCGAAATCGATCCAGGCATAGTCACCCCCCTCAGGCCCATTTTTCTTCCCGGACATTTCCCGATTACCCCCTCAAGGACGCCCTTTTGTCCATTCTTGAAAATATTCTAATTATTTTCAATTTTTTTTCCTCCACAAGCCCCGCGAATCGTTGTACCAGTAAATCAACAAAGGAGATGCGCCATGCAAAATGTTGTGACCGCGACGATCGAGGGAAACGCGACACGGGACCCGGTTCTGAAAAAGACCAAAACCGGCAAGGACGTATGCCATTTTACGGTGGCGGTGAATCATTTCTCGAAAGAGAATGACGAGCCGCAGGTTTCCTTCATCGACGTCGAGACATGGGAAAAACTGGCAGGGATCTGCTCCAGCGGGATCACCAAGGGACGTCGCGTGATGGTCATCGGCACCCTGCGCCAGGACCGCTGGGAAGGGACCGATGGCAAGAAGCAATCACGCATCAAAATTGTCGGGAGGGAAGTGCGGTTTCTCGAAGCGATGAGAAAAAGCGGGGGGGAAGCCGTACAGGAAGCGGTATGAGAGTCCGTCCGGGGCGCCCGCGCAGGCGCCCCGGCACCCTTCCTGATCAGGAGATTACATTTTCGATACCCTCCACCAGGCCTTCGACGAAGGTCTCGATGTCTCCGACCTGGCTCATGCCTAACCGGAACCCGATTGCCCCCTCGTGGCCGCCCCCGTCATCTATGGAAAAGATGTCCAGCACCCTGCGCAGATCGAAGGATTTGAATGCCTGCCCCCTTCGAATGCGAAACTGGGCCAGGCCGGTGTTCATGGAATCGTCATAGGCAACCATGCCCATTCGCCGGCTCTCCTCCGCGAGATGGTCTGCAATGGAGCGCGAAACGGAAACGATCGTTTCATTGTCGAATTCCCCGTGCAGGTAGTCCATATGTGCGCGGTTCAGCGCCACATAGCCTATTGATCGTGAAAATTTTTTCTTATCGAGAATAAAATGAAGGCACTGCTCTTCCTTCGCAGAAAGGCGCTGGATTTCACGGAACACATCCTCTTTGTTCGTCAGGTTCGTGGATTTGATGGTATCTCCCTTGAGCATGGAGTTATAGAGATCGCTGAAGATATCGTAGTACCTCTTCTCCCGTTTCGACTTGATAAAGCGGCCCATGTTAGTGTCGCCCACGATACCCGTAAGGACGGACAGGACGATATTGCGGGTCAGGAGCGTCGTGATGTTATAGCGGCGTAGCAAATCGTCGCGCTTCGCGAGTTTGAGGGCGATAAGCCCCACCAGTTCGCTTGCGGAGTTTGCCTCCATCACAAGACGGTAGCCCTCGTCCCCGAAATAGCGGCTGTCGGAGCCGATATGATGGTCGATTTCAATTCTAACTATGGCGGGATTGTCGATCAGTTCCTGCACTTCAGGGCCCGCGTCGATCATCGACGGCTTGGGGGTATCGCAAAGCACCAGGGCGTCTATGGGCTCACCCCCCTCCTCGATCGATCCTGAACATCGGATGGCGTTATGCGTGCAAATGTTCAGAAGGTACAGGAAATGCTCATGGACTTTCCCCCTCAGGTAGACTGTCGCCTTCTTAGAAAACTTGCTCACGATCAACGCAAAGGCGACCATGGAAGCGATGCAGTCCTCGTCCGGATTTACGTGCCCGAGCAAAAGGAAGTGCTGCTTCGACTGCAACGCGTCGATGATATTGTCAATGATCACGTTTTTTTCATGTATGGTATCTATCGACTGTTTGTTCATGTCAGTATCTAACCCTCGGAGGAGTGTTGATTGGCCCGGACGACCCGGTTCCGGCCGTCTTCCTTGGCCTGATAGAGCGCCCTGTCGGCTGCATCCTTGAGACCGGTCAGATCGCCGGCGTGATCGGGGAAGGTGGCAATGCCGATGCTCACCGTCAGCCGCCGCCTCGGTTCGCCGTGCGACACGAAAAGATCAAGTCCCTCGATTTCAGCGCGCGTCCGATCGGCGAGACCTACCGCCTCGTCGCAACCGACGCCGGGCAGAAGAAGCGCGAACTCATCGCCGCCGAAACGGGCGATGATATCACTTTCGCGCAGGATCCGGTTGAAGACCGCCACGGCTTCGACGATGCACCTGTCACCTATCTCGTGGCCGTGTCGGTCGTTGATTTCCCTGAATAAGTCGAGATCGACCATCGCCATCGAAAAAGGAAAGCCGGAACTTTTCGCGCGCTCGAATTCCCGTTCTAGGGCGTCATCCAGGAAGCGCCGGTTGTACGCCCCGGTAAGTTCGTCGGTGATCGCCCGTCGCCGTGCAGCTTCGCCCCAGTGCACCATGTCGGAGAGGAATTCCCCCGTGTCCCTGAGCCGCTGCGTCGTAATATTGAGCATCCGGAACATGATTTTCGTGGCGACATCGGGGTATTCCTCTATCATGCGATAGAATTCCCGCTCGTGCAGACCGAGGAGCTCGCTCGCCTCCGTAGCCGAACAGGTCGCCGACCTCGGGGCGTTCTCGAATATCGACATCTCGCCAAAAAAATTGCCCGCCGTGAATACGGCTATCTCCCGCTCGCTCCCGTCGGGAAGCCGGATGGAGCTTGTCACCTTCCCGCTCTTCACAATAAAAAGCTCGTTTCCCGGATCGCCCTCTCTAAAGAGGACGTCCCCCTTGTGTATCGTACGCTGGGTGAACAACCCCTTCGTCCGCCCGATCTCCCCGGGAGTGAGAAGTGAAAATATTTCAATGCTGCTAAGAAATTCAACTGACTCTTCGATCAAGGTAGATTCCCTCACCTGATTATTCCCGGTCCGAAACGACACGGTCGCCGCCTGCCTCCCACGCTGCAAGCATCCTCTCAAAACCTTCGTGTATAAGCCGCCCGGGCTCCCCGGAACCGTCCTTTCGGGAGGCGACGCCGATGCTGGCGGTAAGGGCAAGCCCGCTACAACCGTCGATGCGGCTGAAATCCAGGGACCCTATCAATCTTTTCGCCTCATGTGCGATATCGAGTGCCTCCGCCATGCCGGCACCGGGAACCACTAGCGCGAATTCGTCACCCCGGTAACGTACGGCGATTTCACCCACGCGCAATCGCGATTTGATACCATCGGCGATCATGCCCAGCGCCCGGTCACCGGCCTCGTGGCCGTGCGTGTCGTTGATCGCCTTGAATCTGTCCGGTTTGATCATGATGACCGACGCGGTCGGCCCCCCTTCACGCAGGCGGGCCGGCAATTCCTCGTCGAGGAAGGCCCTGTTGTAGAGACCGGTCAGTTTATCATGATAGAGCTGTCTCCTGAGCCCCTCCACCCATTCTGATTTCGCGGAGATGATTCTGTTGGTGCTTCGTATCCTCCCCGCGATGAAGGCCAGGAGCTCATGGAGTATGCGCGCCGATATACCGGGACGCCGTTTAAGCAATTCGGCGAACTTGAGGCCCCTGGCAGGGAAGATGAGAATACTCGACTCCCTCTCCGCGACGGCCGTGGCGGTCATCTGCCTGTTTTCCAGCATGTCCATTTCCCCGAAGCTTTCCCCCCGAATGAACCTGGCGATATCGATACTCTCCGCCTCCCCCCTCTGCTTGGTGATCAACACCTCTCCCTCCATGATGACGTAGAGCCCCTCGCCTCGTTTCCCCTCCCGGAAGAGCACGTCCCCCTGCCGGAATCGATACACGCCGCTGTTTTGTGCAACCACGTCCATCTCGAGTTCTTTCAGGGTGGCAAAGAGCCCCACGCCCCTCAGGAGTTCGAGCTTCAGTTCATGGTCGCTTTTTTTTTCGTTTTTCATGCCGATTAATGTCCGCCGTCCTAATTTTCCAGAATCGTTATCTCGACGCGGCGGTTTCGCTTTCGCCCCGCTTCCGTTTCGTTTTCGGCCACCGGCTCCCTTGATCCCTTGCCGCGGGTCACCACCCGTTTGCGATCTGCGCCCCCGCTGGAAATGAGGAAGTCCGCCACCGCCTGAGCGCGCCGCTCGGAAAGAGACTGTGAACCCGCCTCATCTCCCACCCTGGCCGTGTGACCCGTGACGAGAAAATCACGGTCGGGAAAACCCTTCAGGATTCCCGCCATCCGCGCCAGCTTCGTCCGCTCGCTTTCCTTCAGGTCATCCGAGTTGGGCATGAACATCACGTTCTCGAGAACGATGGTGACCCCCGGCCCCTCCTTCCTGACGAACGTATCGCCTATACCCTCCTTCTTTATGGCATCGGCCAGTTCCCGGGCGACCCTGTCCCGGTCAAGGGGCGCCGATCTGATCAGCCTTCCCCGGGCGGTACCCCTGTATTCAACCTGTGAGCCATTCGACAGAAAGAAAATGTAATTGAATTCCTCGGCATATGAATGAAGGAGTCCGGCCCCGACGTCCCACCAGAACATCTGCTCGGAGGCTCCCGATATACGTACCGGCACGGGCCGCGCCGGATTTCCGGCGGGAGGGGCGCGATGGAAAACGGCGTACTTCACCTCGAAGACCGCAGTCTTCACACCCTCCTTCACTTCATCGCGCATATAGGCATAGCGCGCCGAGAGGGGGAAACGGAAGGGCCCCTCCATCCCGTAGCCGCGGCGAAGGTCATGCGCCTCCTCGCCGTCACCGGCCCATACGTCTCCCGGACTCACCTCCGCCTCGGTAAAACGGGGGAGATTCCGCAACACAGGCATATAGTAGTGCGCGTCTATGGTGAATACACCCAGCTCGTCCCTGCGAAAGCGTGAGGTATAGTCCTGTTTCATGAAATAGGATTTGAACCCGCCCCTGATGACCTCGGATACCAGGAAGCGGCACTCCAGTATCCCCTCGCTGCCGGACGCCTCGATGGTTTCCACCGAAATCTTGTTCAGGATTTCTGACGAATGGGAGTGGACTCCATTGATCAGCACGTCCTCCTTTACCTCGGTAACGATCCGATATTTCTCACCCTGGCGGTATATGAACCTCAGCTTCCGTGCGGAATCGTTGGAGGCGTCCGCGGCGAGGGAAGCCAGCAGGGCCGCGCAGATAAGGATGGATCGTTGTGCCGTCACTGTCTGATCGCCTCCAGTTCCTTTTCCGTGCGCATCATGAGGGCCATGGCGTATTCCGCGTGGGACCACATAAGCGGCGAGGCGAAAGAGATGTGCGCGGACCTCTCCTTGCGCCCGCACTCCTCCTCGATCTTCCGGTAGGAATCGCGCATGTGGTTCAGCTCCTCCACGATATTGTCGTATGGAATTCCCTCCACCAGGATGCGCGTATCGAACTCCTTTTCGAAATCCCGCCCCGTAAGCCATTCAAGGGCCTGGAACTCCTGGAACCGTTCGGGGGTGGTGAGGTGCTCGCAAAGATGCCCCTCCCTGCTTTTATATCCGTCTATGATTGCGAGAATCTCGTTGCCCCGCCCGATATCTCCCCGGTGGAAATAATACTGGGCGAGCATGGCCGTGTACTGAACCCACGGCCCGTTTCCCGCATGGATATGCGTGTCCGGGTCCTCAATAAAAGGGAGGTATCGCTGGAGCATCCCGAGCTCAGGGTCCCAGAGCATATCGGATATGAAGTCGATAGAATTTTGGAACAGTGCGCTGTCCGTGAAATATTCCCGGTCGAGACCCGTACCGAAGAAAAAGGGGGAAAGAAGCGTAATATCGGGCCGCAGGTCCACGGTTCCGTCCGGCTTGAGCCGCCGTATATGCCGCCCTTCCTGTGCAAAAACCTTTTCAACGGTCATCTCAAAACCCTCCGCGAGGCCCCTCTCCACGGAAAATCTATCCTGCACGCCGTAGGCCGTCCCGAGCTCATTGATAAGCCTGAACATCAGAAGGTAGGCGTAATTGACCCATATGGTGTACCCCTCCTCGATGGCCGATTCGTGAATCGATGTGGTGGAATAAAACAGATGGATCTCCTTCCTGTAATAGTTCCTGCGCGCGAACTCCGAACCGCGCATGACGGCATCGAGATATGTTTCGATGGCGGGGATATCGATATCCCTTTTCTTCGCAGCGAGGAGATAACGGCACAGGATCGAGACACCGTGCGCCACGTTGTCCTCCTGCCGATAGATACCCCTGTCGTCGGCGTCGACCCCGTAACGCTGGCCCCAGTAGCCGTCATCCCGCTGACAGTTCAAAATAAAACGCGCGATCTCCCCCAGGAACCGCATGGCAACATCACCCGATTTGAGCGGGCTCGAGGCCAGGTGGCAGAGAAACCGCGCGGCGCAGGCGCTGTCGCGCGGATAGACATAAGGATAGCGGGATCCGGGAAAGGTCGCCAGGAGGGCGCTCCCGCGATCCGTATCGACGCTGCACTGGGAGAGTATGTTCAGGTGGACATTGACGGCATGGTTGAGGTCAAGAAGCTTCCTGCCGATGACGGCCATGTGCGGGTCCCTGAGCGCGTCCTGCTGGTGCGCACGCCTCTCCTCGGCCACCGCGGCAAGCTCCCTCATCATGCCGGCATCCTTCGCCACGATCGACATGAAATCCCCGCTCGATATCCGGACCAGGTCCGTCCGCTTCGATATCTTCACTGTCGCGTTCCGGCGCTCGTCCGCCAGGAGCGACATCTCGCCGAAAAACTGGCCGTCCGCGAGGATCGCGACGAGTCGGTCCCGGTCCTCATGGCGCCGAAAGACCTGGGCCTCCCCGTTGCGGATAAGATAAAAGGCTTCGCCCGCCTCACCCTCCCTGCAGATGGTTTCCTCCTCCAGGGAAAGAAGCTCGGCCCTGGAGAGCACCTCCTCGAAAAGCCGGTCGTTAAGGTTGGTGAAGACAGGGACGCGGCGAAGATCGCTCCTGAGACCGCGGTCAACGTAGCTCTTTTTCATGAGCCCCCGTATTTCCTCAGAGGCATCCATCAGCTCCCGGAGCGTCTCCTTTTCCATCGAAAGCGTGACAAGACGGTCCTCGGTAATGATGGTGCTTTCGCGGGGCTCGGAGGCGTAGACGATCTCTTCTCCGAAAAAGCCCCCCGCTTCGAGGCGGTAGAGGCGGAACTTCGGGTTCTCCTCAGTGGGGATGACGGCCCAGGCGGAACCGGAGAGGATTACGTGGAACCGCTCGTCGAACATGCCGTGACGGCTGACTATCTCCTCGCCCACGAACTCGTTCAGACGGGCATGGAGTGCAATCCTCTCGAGCAGCGAACGTTCAACGCCTTCAAAAAATGAGATTCCTGTAAAAAGCGATACCGGGTCGAGCCCTGCCAGGGCCGGGATGCCCTTCAGTCTTGACGCCAGTTCGGGGATTGTATAACCGTTGAATGACATGGCTCGGCACCGTGATCAGCTGACGGTGGAATCGTCATCCTCGTCCATTGAGAAAGACTCTTCCCCCCTGGCGAGAGCGGTCCTGTGCATCTTGAGATCGCCCCCGCAGGAGGGGCAGCGCTCGATATCGTCCCTGACAGGATAATCGTTCCCGCAATAGGGGCACTTTTTCAAAACCAGATTGGCCTGAAAATCCTCAAAGTGATAGACGAGCCGGTTATCCTTCGTGCGCTCCAATGCGATCCCCCTGCGCACCATGTCTGCGAGCTGGAAACGGACCGTGTCGGAGGTCCCCAGGGCGCCGATTACCGCCTCCTCCGCGAGCACGCCGTTGTTCATTTTCGCCAGGCGGAGTATCTCCCTGCGAATGCCCCCGGGGCTCGTCCTGAGCCCCCGCCGGAACATGATGACACCCGCAACGAGCAGGGCAAGGCCCGCGGACCCCAGGATGAACCCCGCGACAAGACGCGAAGGGATGCCGTGTGAGGCGATGAGGAAGAGGATCCCGAGTACCGACGCCAGGGCGCCAGCGACTGAAAGCAGGGCTCCGAGAATTATCTGGAGTGTCATGGCTAACCTCCTCCTTTCTTATGCCGGGCCGTCGGCCCGATTTATTTCCACTGGGCCTTGGTGGTCTTGTTGAGCTCATCCCCCATGGCCGTGAAGAACTTCTCGATGTTCGAGTCGGTATAGGTCTTTTCGGTATAATCGGCCAGCGACTTCGTGAATTCCTTGGGGTGAAGGTTCGGCAACTTCACGTCGACTTTCCTCTTCATCCCGTCAATCGTTTCCGCGAATTTCTTCGTAAAGTCGGGGATATCGATGGACAGCTTCGGAAGTGGATAGCGATCCTCCGAAGACTTGACCGACTCCACGCTCTTTATGAATTCCGACAGGCCCGTGGCGATTCCGCGGATCAGCGCCAGGACGGAGACCGAACCGGCAATTCCCTCCTGCAGGCTGGCGTGCACACCGTTCAGCTCGCCCACCTCGACGAGGCTCCGCACTATGTCAGGCTGGTCTGCGGCAAAGCGGGCCCCGCAATAGTTGCAGAAAAATCTGTTCGACCTGTTGTCAGATTTGCACCGGGGACAGGCCGCGGGAGGCGTTACTGAGACCGACTTCACGATAAAGTCCTCACCGCCCGTGAGCCCGTTCAGTGCGCTTACGAAGGCGGCCTTCCTTATAATATCTTCCCGCCTTCCTTTCAGGGACACAATTTTCTCGGTCGTCATCGCCAGTTCCGTCTGCGTCCTGTTCCATTTCGCGATGATCTCGGACTCTTCGCCCAGGTATTTTCTGGTGGCATCCTTCCATTTGTTCCGCACATCCTCGATCTCCACCGAAAGTGTGTCCCGCTTTTCCAGGAGGGCGTCTTTTTTCCGCTGAATCTTCCTCATTTGAAAGAAATTCGTGATGAAGCCGAGGCCCGTGTTCAGTTCGTCGATGGTGCTGTTGTAGGAGCCGATTTCCTCCTCGAGGGCGGCGACCTTCATCTTCAGCTTTTCCTCTTTGTTGTCGAGGCCGGTATTTTCCCCCTTTAACCGCTTGAAATAGGCGAGGCGCTCGGTGTCCGTACCGGCAAACTCCTTCTCCAGTTTCTCCCTCTGTTTCTCAAGGTCGAGCAGATTCTTGTCGAAGGCCTTCTTCTCGGCCGGAATGCTCGTGCGAAATAGCTCCGATATCTCAACGGGAAATCCCTTCTGGTCCCCGAAAAAAGAATTCTGTAAAAACACGATCTCGGAACGCCGTATTTCGTTCACATTGGCGAAATTGTCGTTGAAATACGTCTGGATCCCGCCGAGCGTTGCCTCGATGTCGCTCAGATTTTTTCGGGTGTCCCTCAGGAATTCGAGCATCCCCTTCAGATTGCCCATACGGCCTACCCCCTCTCCTTTGTTAACCCCGGCACTCCCTTCGTACTGACACGAACGCGGCGCTCGATATTCCAGATCAGATTCCTGAAGGCCGGTTTCCTGTTCCGCACCGCCTCGATCTCTTCGAAAGAGCCTGCGTGCTCCCAGTAGAGGGGACACGCGCCTCCGCACATCGTCTCATATTCGCACTTCGCGCACACGGGCGGCACGTATCGCCGTTCCCGCCAGTAGAGCGCCTGGTCGGAGTTCCATATGTGACCGAAGGAATGTTTGAGCAAACTCCCTACACCCCGCTCATAACTCGAACAGGGGAGCACCTCCCCCGCCGGGTTGACCGAGACGAGCCCCGAGATGCAGGCGCATGATTTCGATCCGAGGTTGCGGTCCACCGGGTTGAAGATGCAGTAGGGGGTGGGAGAATACCATACGAACCGGATACCCAGCACCTCGCAGTAATCGATGACTGGATCGATGATCTCCCCGATGGAGGAGTAACCAATCCGGATATTGTCGTTATCCCTCGCGATGCCGGTGGCGATTATCATGTTCATGGAGAGATAGGGAAAATTGAATCTCCTCTTGATGAATGATACGAGCCCCTTCAGGTGGCCGCTGTTTTTGACGCAAATGGTCGTGTTGGTGTGGGTGTATATTCCGGCGGCCTTCAGGTTTTCAATACCGCGCAGGGTCTTTGCGTGGGAACCGGGATTACCGGTGATGTCGTCATGGATGTCGGCCCTGTGTGACTCGAGGCTCACCTGCGCCGACTTCAGACCCGCATCGGCAAGGGCCTGCACGAACCCGCTGTCGGCACAGCGTATGCCGTTGGTGATAAGGTTGACACGCATGCCCATTCCCGAGGCGCAGCGAACCATTTCCGGCAGGTCGTTCCTGAGGGTCGGCTCGCCACCGGTGAAGGATATCGTCGGGACCATCGCCTCGCGCCAAATTTTACCGATGACCGTCCTGACCTCATCCAGGGTCATTTCCTTCATCGTACTGCCGCGGTAGGGACTCGATGCATAGCAGAAATCACACCGGTTCTGACAGCGGTAGGTCACCGCGATCTCCGAGAGGACAGGAAACGCGAGGCTCGAAGGATCAAAGTCGATGGTGGAAATCAGTGGAGCCCGGGCATACTCCTCGTCCATGATGGCGGAAATGCTCTCGAGAAGCCGCGCCATGTCCCTTCTGACGTCGCTCCCGGGTATGCCGTATCGCCCGGCAATGCGCGCGACCGCCGCCTCCGGCTCCTCGCCGCGGTTGTAGAGGGCTTCCAGGATATCATAGGCCGTCCGGTTCAGGTGCTGGATCTTGTTGGGGCGTATGATGAGAATCATGTCCGCCTCGCGGATATGAACCACCTCCCGCGTCGAGCGGATGAAGGAGGAGATGTCGTTCAGGGGCGGCGCCATCTGGCCCTCCTAAAAGCTCGACACGCAGGCCGAATGGCACGCCGAGTGGCACGCCGAGTGGCAGACGCAGGCCGAGTGGCAGGCCGAGTGGCAGGCGGAATGGACGCAGGCCGAATGACAGGCGGAATGGCAGGCAGAATGGCAGGCGTCGTAGCTGAACGAAGAAACATTCTGGGCCGCGCTCGCCGCCGCCATTTCGGCGGCCTTCAGGTCCGGCGGTGAAAAGAGGTTCTCGATCCGGTCCACAATGGCACCGGACATGCCCTCAACCTTCTCGACGATGCCTTCTGAGAAATCCTGTACGGCTCCGGCGTACGATTCCGCGGTTCCGGAAATCTTTTCAAAAAAGGCCGTCGATTCAGCCTTCACTGTATCGGCGAGGGCCTTCTCCATGAAAGGGGTGGAATCATGATCGAAATTGTCGGAAAGAATGATCCATGGATGATGCGTGTCGAAATACCGGCGCTGGCGCGTGTAGTCGCCCGCCTTCTCAAAATCATCCCAGTGCCGGCCTATTTTTTCCGTGTAGGCCTTGGCGGTTTGAGAGATATCCGCCTTCCATATTTTTCCCTGGAGGGAACGGGAAATCGATTTCAGCACGAGGGGGACCCGTTGTTTCGGAAGGGTGCCGTCTGCCGCAATCGATGAGAGGAATAGGACCTCGTACGGCTTGAGCCCCGTGGCGGGGTGCTCGCCTTCGAAGGCAACGGTGAGGGTATCCGACGGATTCATGTCGCCGTTTTCAAGCCTTCCGACGACGAGGTGAACCCCGTTCCTCAGTTCATATCCGTTCGCCGCGAAAATGGACCCCGAATCGGAAAGAAGATCGATGGGATCCTCCGGGCGTTCCTTCATGCCGCCTATCGGTTTATCGATCGCCAAGCAACCGGCGGTCCCCTCGGGAAGGGTTTTGACAATGTTACTCGTGTCGAAAGTGACTTTGTACAGCGAGAGAATCTTGCAACTCTCGCCAACGACATCCTTTAAGACATCCGGTTTCAGGATCTTTACCTGGAGGGGATTCCTGTTTATAATATCTATATATCCCTCCTTGAAAAGCTCCATAACGAGAAGGTTTATCGCCTTCGATGGTCTGTTGAGGAACACCGCCGTTTCGACCGGATTGAGATTCTCTACCGTTTCCGAAGTCTTGAAGGTCTCGATCTGGATTTCAGGGGCGATATACGTCGGCTTTTTCTCGAAAAAACGCCGCTTGATCGCGGGATGCACGGATGCCGCTTTCATAAAAAGGAACAGGATCCCGGAAAGGATATAATAGACGAGCCGTAACGGCACGATCACGCAATTGAGGCTGAATATATAACCGCCCGTAAGGCTGAACTTCTTCCTTCCCTTCGGAAAAAAGAGCTTGTTGAAGAGATCCACGCCCGCGACCTTGCCTATGAGATATGCGGGCAGGCCAAGAATGGCGATCTCCATGCCGATGAAGATGAAATTGAGAAAGTAGGCAATGATGAGATAGACCACGAGGGTCCCTATAAGGGAAACAAGGAATTCCATGTCGAGGGCCGAGGGTGAAAGGTGGATCAGGTCGTTGACCACCGTCTTCACTTTCAGCCAGTCGGAGGCATTGATGTTCGAGGGGTCGACGGCCACCGTGAGGGACAAGGGCGGGATGATCTTTTCATCCACCTTCTCCGCGACTGAAGAGAGATACAGGTAGGGATAGTTTACTTTTTTATCCCCGGAATAATAGTAATAGCCGGCCTTTTCCTGCTTCAATGCCGCTTTCCAGTCGGGGAAGAGGCGCCTCGTTTCATCTGACACGGTAATCGGGAGGGTGCCGGCGTCCACCGCGGATGTGGCGGTTATCTTATCGTGTACCTGGGCCGAAACCAGGACAACGGCGCGGCGCGGCGCGGTTGTGAGATCGAAACCGGGCCACCGGTAGGCGCCGCGAAATCGGCCGTCGTAGAGGCGCGCCTGCAGTTCAAGCTCCGTCTTCCTTTTAAAGGCCATCGATACCAGGATCGAATCGCCGGGCTCGGTTTTCTGTTCGATGATCAGGTCGTAGGCGCCCGGCACGGTGTCCCCGTCTTTGTTACTATGGAGGCGCGTCTTGGCGGCGATGGCCTTGCCGTTGATCGAAACTTTCAGATTCTCTTCCCAACCGGCGTACAACTGGCGGGGATCATGAGTCAGGAAGGCGCGAAAGATGTTCCTCTCTCCCCGCTCGATGATTTTCATTCCGATGACCGTGGTTTCGCTGACCTCCCTGAGCTCTCCGGGGGAGAATTCGAGGGCGATACGTGTGTCCACCTCTTCTATCTCGTAGTCCCCCCTGGATGAAAGGTCTTCCGCCTTCATCGCCTCAAGGGTATACTTCCCTCCCTGGGCGCCGATGTCAAGGTAGCGGGCAGGTATATAGATGTCGATCGTCTGCTTTTCGTTCGCCGATAGCGTTGTCCTTTCCGCGTGCAGCGAAAGGTAGTTCTTGCCCCGCCAGGGCGTGGGGTAGTAAATCCACCTCTGGTGCATATTCATCGAATCGTCGTTCTGAAGAATTCCCGTGGGATTCATCACCTCGGGGGTAACCAGCTCGGCCTTGTTGATGCGCGCCGGTATCTCGATGGGAAGCACGACCTGCACCGTCTGCTTTCCGATCGGAAGGCTCCACTGGACCGGGGCCCACCAGAACTTCCCGTACATGACCCCGTTGTGTTCCGTCTTGTCAATCAATGGGCGCTCAACAAGGTAGCGCATGTTCGCCGTGTACTGCTCCCCTGTTTTCGTGGTGCGGTCGAAGACCGCGGAATAAAAACCGTTTCCGATCGGCTCCATGGTCACGCCGAAACGCTTTCCCCGGTGGGTGCCGTAGCTTTCGATGAATTTCATCGGCTCTATGAACTGACCGATGGTTCGTATTCGGTCACGCGTTTCATGTTCGGTAAAGGTAAGCTGATAAAGGATCTCGGCCTTTCCCTCCTTCAATATGGTCACATGAAACTTTGTTTCGTTTATCGTGACCGGGGCGGCGTGAAGAAGGGCCGTCTGGCCCATGATGATGAAGAGCAGGAGTGACGCGATGCGTCCGATAGCACATAAAGCCTTCATACGGTCCACCTGTCGTTGAATTCCGCACTGCCAGTCGATAGCACAGGGATGATTATAAATCAATGATTTTTTCAGTGGAATTGATATTTCCAATAGCAGGATAGCGAGAAAGTTCAGCGGATGACGATTCCCGGAGAGTTGCTCCCCCTCACCCGTGCCACCACCGTCGAATACGGGACTCCCTGGTCATGGAGATCCGCGATAAGACCTTCGGCGCGATCACCCTCCAGGGCGATCATGAGACCGCCCGAAGTCTGCGGGTCAAAAAGCAGATCGAGGACGTCAAGGGGCACCGACGGGTCCGGGCGGCAGAGGGCGCCGACGAAGTCCCTGTTGCGATACATCCCCGCTGGGATGAGGCCCCCCGACGCCGCGTCACGGGCGCCGGTTAAAAGCGGCACTGCCGATGAATCGACGACAATTTCCAGCCCGGCGCCCCCGAGCATCTCGCTCAGGTGCCCGATGAAGCCGAAGCCGGTCACATCGGTGCAGGCATGGGCCCCGTGGGCGCGCATCAGCTCCGATGCGGTCCTGTTCAGGGCGGTCATTGATTCGACGAAGCCGGTCACGGCCGTCTTTTCCGCCGCCCCCGCCTTTATCGCCGTGGCGATTACGCCCGTGCCGAGGGGCTTTGTCAGGACAATAACGTCGCCGTCCCTGATGGTGTCGTTGCGCACCGCCCGTGCGGGGTCGACCAGGCCGGTGACGGCAAGCCCGTACTTGAGTTCCGGATCGTCGACACTGTGCCCCCCCAGGAGCTGGGTCTTCGCTTCGCCGAGGGTCGCGAGTCCGCCGCGGAGTACCTCCCTCATGATGTCCAGTGTGAATTTTCCCGTGGGAAAGCAGAGGATATTGAGAGCGGTGAGAGGGGTTCCCCCCATTGCGTACACGTCCGAGAGGCTGTTGGACGCGGCGATTCGCCCGAAGGTGAAGGGATCATCGACGATGGGCGTGATGAAATCGACGGTCTGTACGAGTGCGGCCGAATCACTCAGGCGATACACGCCCGCGTCGTCGCTGGTGCCCATACCTATGACGACGTTCCCATCCCGGGGAACGGACATGCCATTCATCACTTCCTGCAGGTCACCCGGACCTATTTTTGCCGCTCAACCTGAACCGGTTACCGATTCGGTGAGGCGCAGGACATTCAGTTTCCTGATGTCGCATTGATCGCTCACTCGTTTCCCCCCTGCCGACCGTTTTTACAACGCATAGCCACCTGTGTCGAATCCGCGATTTCCTTCAGTGCGTACACCGCCACATCGATCTCATCGGCGCAATTGAAGATACCAAAGCTGAATCTGACCGTGCCGCGCGGGAAGGTCCCGATGGTCCGGTGCGCCAGGGGCGCGCACTGAAGTCCGGCGCGGCACATGATCCCGTACTCCTCTGAAAGCCGCCAGCACACCTCCGACGGCTCAATCCCCTCGATGTTGAAGGATACCACCCCTGTCTCTGCAGGCACCGGACCCGCGGGGAACAGGATGCCACGGACGTCATCGGCCGCCATTGAAATGAAGCGGCCGGCAAGCTCCCTCTTTTTCTTCCGTACGGCTTCGATCTTTCCCGGCAACGAATCCAGGTACCCGATGCCGGCGCAGAGACCGGCGATACCCGCCACGTTCAGGGTCCCGCTCTCAAAGGCGTCGGGGAGAAAGGACGGCTGGAACACCTGTTCCGAGGCACTGCCGGTCCCGCCGAATGTAAGGGGCCTGATCCGACCATGATCGAACCCGTCAGAAAAGACAAGGCCGCCGGTCCCGGTGGGACCGTAGAGGCCCTTATGGCCGGCGAAGGCAAGAAGGTCGATCCTGTCGCGGGCCATATCGATAGGCACGATCCCGGCGGTCTGCGCGCAATCCGCGAGCATCACGACCCCCTTCGCCGCACAGATCCCCCCAATTTCGCCCAGGGGCTGTATCGTGCCGAAGGCGTTTGATGCATGGTTGATCACCGCGAGCTTCGTATCCGGACGCATGCTCCGCCTCAAGTGATCGAGATCGATACGCCCGCCGGGACAGTTGACCAGATCAAGCCTGATGAGCCCGATTTTTTCAAGCTCTTTGAGCGGCCTGATGGTGCTGTTGTGCTCCATGGAGGTCGTCACGACATGGTCCCCCGGTCGCAACAGCCCCTGGATCGCCAGGTTGAGGGCTCCGGTGGCATTCATGCAGAAAATGACGCGCATCGGATTTTCCACCCCGAAAAGACGCGCCGTCGCCTCGCGTGCGGAAAAGACCTCCCCGCCGGCATCGGTCGACCCTGTATGGCCCGAACGGCCGGGGTTTCCGCCGATCCGGGTCATGTATCGCACCACCGCGTCGATCACCGTCTCGGGCTTCGGAAAGGTTGTGGCGGCGTTGTCGAAATAGACCATTTCGCCTGTCCCCTCTCTTCCACTCATGGGGCGATTACATCCATGTCCATAGGCACTTTATTTCCATATACAAGCAGTGACTGGATTTGGCATATTTTCAATAATAAAAATAATCGGAAAAATAAATTTTATGAATCCATTTCACGAATGGACAATACCTGTGTCAAGTCTTTTCACCCTTATGATACAAGGGATTAAATATTTGTAAAACCAATATTTTTCTTGCGTAATAATCTGTTTATTTATAGCTGTCTTCCAGCCTTTCGGTTTTCCGTTCGGCATGGCAGCTTCGGCGCCTTTGCACAGTATGGGTGTATCGTCAGATTCACCGCGCATCGAAGAAGATGAACGTGGCAGACGATTAATCCCTACGGATTGACGCGCACCGATCCGTAAGCATCCATAGAAGTGACGTGCGCGCAACGCACCTATGGCAGAGCGGAGTTCCCGCGATTTCGCACGGTTGCGAAACTCCATTAATGCGATATCCCAATAAATCTATTGACCCGGAAATAAACACACTGACATGTCTTTCAGCTACTTTGAATATTCTTTTCTTTTTCTTCCAGCGGTGGTCGTATTTTATTTCCTGCTGAACAGCAGGGGTTATGCGACACTCGGGAGGGCATGGCTCCTTATCAGCAGCCTTCTCTTCTACGCCTACCTGAGCCCCATCTACCTCCCCCTCCTTTTGCTCTCAATCGTGATAAATTTCGTTATCGGGGGAAGGATCAATCCTGACTCGGACGCCCTTCCGGCGATCTCGAAAAAAGGACTGGCGGCGATCGGCATCATATTCAACGTGATCCTCCTCGGCTATTTCAAATACTCCGATTTCTTCATTCAAAACTTCAACTCCCTCTTCGGGACGAACCAGGGGCTCCTGAAAATACTCGCACCCCTGGGCATTAGCTACTACACCTTCCTTCAGGTGGCGTTTCTCGCCGATTCATACCGCGGCAGGGTGAAAGAAAACGGGTTTCTCCCCTACGCGCTCTTCGTCGCCTTCTTTCCTAAAATAATCCAGGGACCCATCGCGCTGCAATGGGAGATTGTCCCACAGTTGACCGATGAAACGAAAAGGCGATTCAACCCTGAAAACTTCGCCCGCGGTCTCCTTTTCTTTTCACTCGGGCTGGTCAAAAAACTGGTCGTCGCTGATAACCTTGGGGTATGGGCGTCCCAGGGATACGACCACGCGGCGGTCCTTTCCCTTTTCGAGGCATGGTTCACGATGCTCGCCTTCTGCTTCCAGCTCTATTTCGATTTCAGTGGCTACAGCGATATGGCCATCGGGGCCGGGCTCATGCTCAACATCCGCATCCCCGACAATTTCAACTCCCCCTACAAATCACTGAACATGCAGGACCTGTGGCGAAGGTGGCACATCACCCTGGGCCGCTTCCTGAGGGACTACATATACATTCCCCTGGGCGGCAACAGGCTCGGGCCGGTGAGGACCTATGTCAACATAATGCTGACCTTCCTCATCGGTGGATTCTGGCACGGTGCGGCGTGGACCTTCGTGCTGTGGGGGGCAATGAACGGACTCGGCCTTGTGATCCACCGCCTCTGGGGAAAAACCGGCGTCAGGATGGGGAAATTCCCCGCCTGGCTGATCACCTTTCTCTACTGGAACGTCACCGTCGTTATGTGGCGGGCGACGAGTTACCAGGACGCGATGAAGGTATACCGTGGCGTTCTCGGTATGGAGGGAGTAATGCTGCCGAACAGTCTGAAGGGATTATCCTTCCTCGGGTCCGCGGGTGCAACCTTCGGTCTGTGGCTCGCGAATCTGGGCCATAAGCAGGAGCATTTCATATATCTGGTCGCCGCTGCGGCAGCGGCGTCATTTTTCTTTAAAAATTCCCAGGAACTCGCGGATCGAATGAAACCCACTGTCGGCTGGTCCCTTTTCGTAGCGCTCCTCATGGGAATCGGGATCATGCACATGACCCAGGTCAGCGAATTCATCTACGCGAACTTTTAGCCATGAACGAAAACTATAAAAAATGGATCGCCATCACATGCCTGCTGGGCCTCATCCTGCCCGGCATAACCGCGGGCATCAATTATTTCATGGACCCCCTCTGGTGCTTCGCCATTTCCCACAGGTTCAACCAGAAGCAGGACGATTTCAACGAGCGCCAGCAGAAGACGAACCGGGTCACCTTCCAGCCCTTCGATTACGAGGGAATCATCATCGGCACCAGCACCTCGACGACATTGAGGCAGGACGCCTTCGACGGCCTCCGCGTCTACAACTATTCGATAAACGGCCTTAATCGTCGCGGATTATCAATCCTATGTCGGACTACGCCAGTGAGCAAAACGGCCGCCATTTCGAGTATATCTTCGTGGGACTCGATTTTATGTTCGCGGCGACACTCTCCCCTTCATTAATAAACCCGGAAAAGGTCTTTGCCGATACCAACAACCCCTTCTACCGGATCAAAACACTGATAAGCATCGACACGCTTAAATTGTCCAGAAGGAATTTCATGAATTATCTCTACGGGCGGCGCATACACTACGACCGTGGCAATATCAAGTATACCGAAGTTCTCAGCCGGGAGCACCAGGAAAACAACATGAAACGACTCCTGGCCCACTTCGAAAAATCGGAACAGGTTTACTCATTCAACAACTACAGGTACGACGGGGGATACCGAACCATGCTGGAAGGTATCCGGGACGGCAACCCGGCGAGCAGGATCGTGCCCTTCACCACACCGGTGGTTCAGGATTTCATGACGGGCATGGTCCGAAACGGACTCCTTGACGACTACCTCAGGTGGATCCGCGAGATAGTGGAGGTGTACGGCGTATGCTACCACTTCATGTACCCGAACAGCGTGACATTGAACTACCGGAAATACTTCAACGACCCTAACCACTACTACCCCTTCGTCAGCCGGATGATGATCGATTTCATGTATAACGGGAAACCACCGGCACTTGGCGACTTCGGGATGAGGATCGACAGGGACAACCTGGATGCACGACTGGCATATCTGGAACGGCTCATGCGACAAGCCGCCCGCGGCGAGTAGCCGTTTCGCACCGGCCGTGTGTCATCAGCCCGCTTCGCCGGACATCACATCGGCCAGGTTTTTCGACAGCTGCGCCATGGTATAGGGCTTCTGGAGAAAACCCTTCGCTCCGAGACGCAGGACATCGTCGATGCGCGAATCGTTCCTGAACCCCGATGACACGAGCACCCGTACGGAAGGATCGATCTTCTTCAGATCGATAAATGTTTCCTTGCCCGACCGTTTCGGCATGACCATGTCCAGAATAACGGCGTCGATCTCCCCATGCCGCTCCCTAAAAATATCGATGCCCTGCTGGCCGTCCACGGCGACAATCGTGTCATAGCCGAGTATGCACAGTATCTTTTCACATGTTCGCTGAATGGTGGGATCGTCTTCTACGAGAAGGATGGTTCCCTTTCCCGTCCGATGCTCTATCGGATCCGGGGCCTCCGCAGGTTTTTCCGGAAGGTCCGTTGAAGGGATATAGACGCCGAAGATGGTCCCGTCCCCGACAACGCTCTCCACATCGATGAACCCGTAGTGTTGCTTGACGATATTATATACCATGGCCAGGCCGAGACCCGTTCCCCGGGACTCCTCCTTTGTGGTGAAAAACGGGTCGAAAACGCGATCGAGAATGGAGGAATCCATGCCGACGCCGCTGTCGGAAACGACAATGCGGATATGATCGATCTCCGCTGCATCGGGGAATCTCGTCAGGAACTCTGTGCCGGCGGGAACCCTCTCGATGCGTACCGACAGGGTACCCCGGCGCTCCTCATGGGTCCGTCGCATGACCGTCATTGCGTCGTGAGCGTTTATACAGAGGTTCAGAAGGACCTGTTCGAGCTGGGTGGCATCCCCGATGGCTAACGCCGGGGTTTCATTGTCAAGCCGGAAATCAAGCTCGATCTTTTTATCGAATGTGTTCCTGCAGATTTCGCGTACATGGGCCGCAATCCTGTTCAGATTGACAACCTCCATATCGAGGCGCTGGCGCCGCGATATGCCCAGTATCCGCTCTACCATTTTCATGCCACGCTCGGCGGATAACTTCATTGTCGCGATGTCCTCGTTAAATTCCCCCGGTCCGCACCCGCACGTCCCCTCACTGCCCAGTTTGAATTCCATGAGCGAAATGCTGCCGACGATGCCGCCCAGGATATTGTTGAAATCGTGGGCGATACCGCCGGCGAGGCTCCCGATGATCTCCATTTTCTGGGATTGGACGAGCCGCTGTTCAAGCCGCATCTTTTCGGTCACATCGCGTATGATGCCCCGGAGTCCCTCCACGCGGCCTTCCGTCACGATCCTCGCCACGTTATTCTCACCAAAAAAATATCCCCCGTCCCTCTGTTTCACCCTGTGGGTGAAAATGCTGATAACCGAATCGTCGGCCTCTCGGGATATGAGCTCCTTTATCATTGCATAATCCCCCTCCTCCATGAGGGAGCTCATCGCGAGACCTCGCGCCAGGTCATCCGCGGTAAAACACGTCAGCGAGAATCCCGCCTCGTTCAGGTAGGTTATGTTCAGATGAATATCGGTCTCGTAAATAATGTCGGGAAGCAGGGCGGAGAGTTCGCGATAACGCTTCTCGGACCACTTGATCGCCTCACCCCGCTCCCTGAGGTCGGTCACCATGAAATTGAACTGGTCGGAAATATAGCCGATCTCGTCAAGCGATGCGACCTCAATGCTGTGATTGAGATTTCCCTTCTGCAATTCCTCGATACCGTTCAGAAGTCCCCGCATCGGGTTGATGAGACTCACGGTGATCATGACGCGAAGAAATGAAAAGAGGAAGATGACGATCCCGATGGACAAGAAAAACCCTACGGACACGAATTTATGCATGTGTTTACGGTACATGATATAGGGAAAGCCCACCTGGAGTATGTCGGGTCCGCTCCGCATGGTATAAAAGAGGAGGACCCTTTCACCACTCAAAAATAAATCGCGTCGCACTTCCCCCTCCCGCATCCCCGCGGGCGCCGCGAGTACCTCGCGGAACCCGAGAAGATGCATGTTCCGGTTCCGACCCTCCCGCTTCACGGTGACATGCTCGACCACCCCGCCGTATCGGGCTTCATAATACTGCGGCTGGAGACGGCCCTCCCGGAAGTCGAATTCCACATTACGAATGATGTTCTCCAGGTCCTGGAAGTAGGACTCCCTGTACACCAGGAAGGTGAAGGAAGAAATAATGCTGATGATTATCATCAGGAGGAACAGGATGATGAGGCGGATCTTATCGGAGTACAAAAACCTGATTTTCGCCCTGTCAATATACAGCCAGAAGAAGTAGACAATCATAAGGCTGGCGACGAAGGTGAGAATCGTGTTCGCCAGGCCGTCCTCCAGATTGAAGAGGCGCACGAGGGTATACACCACCGGCACGGAAAGGATTCCCGTCGCGATCGAGAAGGACATTCTGACGGCGAACCTTCTCTCATCACCCCTCAACCCTATGACTTTATACATCATGTTCTTCACCACGACAAGGGAGAGGATGACCTGGACGAAAATGATATATTTTCTGAGGGGCGTGGGGTTGGCGGAATAGACGTCGAGCACGGGATTGAAACTGAGCCTCACGGGGCCAGGAAACTCGACAAAGAGAGCGTGCAGAACCATGAGAAACCCCGCAACCATGCCGATAACAAATACGACTTTACGCTCCCGCTCGAAGACGGGCCTGATGAAATCGTACGAAAACACCGCCAGCCCGAGATAACCGAAAACGGTTGCCCCGGAGTTATGAAAATAGAAAAGTGGATATGCGGAAATGTGATCAAAATAGATGTTCGTGATAAGGTGGCAGAGCTGCCAGAGTATAAGCATGAAGATGAAGGACTGGAGGGAGAATATCTCCCTGGTTTTTTCCCCGCGCGAGAATAAATAGAAAAACATTATCAGCAGGAGCAGCAATAACAGGATGTTGTTGATGGAAATGATATTGAATAGCCACACAGTCGATACCTGCCATCGGTAATGAATGTACACTCAAGTTGAATAGGGGCGGAGCCAGTTGCTCAACGGCCCTCGATACGCCGCTATTCCTTCAGGTCACGCGCCTCTATCCTGACCGGGCCAAAAGCCACATCCGCCTTCCGTACCTCGTCGACACTCGACCATCGGCACACGCCGCTCCATTCGGTTTCCACGAACACTTCGGAATAGTCTTTTTTGTCGAAATCGCCTTCGAAGGTGACGAAATAGCGGTTCGGCCTGCCGGCGAAACGCTCGCGAGCATTGCCGTAATCCCTGCCGATGCCGATGTCGATCCATCCCGCTCCCGGCATGTAGACCTGGTTCCAGGTTGCGCTTGTATCGGTTCCGGCCGCCCGGGACTCGAGACGCAGGGCACCGGCGGCGCGGGAGGGTATGCCCAGGTATCGGGAAAGGGCCGCAAAACCGAGGGTCCGTCCATACGCATCCCCTCTGCCGCGAAAAAGATATTCGCTCGCCTTTCCCCATCGGTCGACATAGGCGCTGAAGCGCACGGCGCCGTTGACGTAATCCCTCACCGCGAGGATCCTGTCCAGGTAGGCCCCCTCCCCGTCGATGCGCGTGGAGTGCGATTTAATGATGTAGCTGGAGATGTCGCATGCGTAGGTCTCGCCCTTTGTTGAGGACCGCACGTCGGCAGGCACGTCTTCATCGTTATAGTGATAGCCCGGCTCGACCGTGACGGCCGCCGCCGAGGTGATGATGTCGAAGCCGAGGCGGGCGCTTACCTTCCCCTTCACGCCGGACCAGTGGACTCGGGCCCACCGGTTCCCGTAGCGGTCATTGACGATCTCCACGGGACGAGGCTCAATCGTTACCTGCCTCACGTTCTGAAGGGGCCTGTTGATCGGATAGGGTATCCACAGGTCCGCGTTGTAGGCATGATGGTTCTTTCCGGCCACCGGGAAGGTGAGCGTGACCCTCTGGACCCGCGGGTCCGCCATGACCACGTTCCTGTCCATCCTGGCGACCGCGGTATAGACTACGGAGCCGGTCTTGCGGCTCTCAAGGGCGTAAAGAAGCTCGCCGTCGCCGGTCATGGCGGCAGGCGCGACCTTCGCGTAGGAGAGCCTTTTCTTCACTTTGCCGGCGGCGGGACAGACGACCAGGAGCCATCCGTTCGCATATCGGTCAAACTCCTCTACATGGGCCACCAGCATACCCCCGGAAAGGGCGAGGCCGTGAATCGCACCACCATAGGAGCCGATCTTTTCCATGGACCCTTTTCCCTTGCTGAAGCGATAGATTGAAGACCCATCGCCGTACTGCAAAGAGAAAAAGATACTGTCCCCTGCGCAGGCAAGCCCGCTGATCGAACCCTCCGGCAGGATCGTCACGGCCCTTTCCCCCGCCCCCCGTCCCGCGAAGGTGAGTTTTCGAAGGAAGTATTTCTCCGACCTGCTCGCTATCCAGAGGTTCTCGCCGTCGCTCGCGATTGCCTCCGCGTCGTGGCGACCGATCCCCCAGATCGACTCGATTTTTCCGTTCGACCTCCTGATCCTGAATACCGCGTCGATGATGAGGTTGAAGTTCTTCACCAGCAGATAGAGGTGATCACCCTGCACCGCGATCCCCCTCAGCTCTCCGTTCACAGGGGCTATCCGGATGGGGGCCACTTTATTGCCGAAAACAGGGGATATACACTGTTCGCCACAGTCGGTCCATTGGAGGGCGGGATCAGGGGGCTTCTGCGTCACCCTTCGTGGGGCAGCATGGCGTGCCTTTCCCTTCCGCGGTGGACGCTTCGATTTAGAGGTTTTTGAAAGGAGGCCTTCCTGGCAGAGGATGGATACTATGACGCACAGAATGATAATCCTCACGCGTGCCATCGGTCTATTCCTTCCCCCGCTCTCTACATCTTTTTTTTCGATGCAACTTTACCAATTATCAATGTTTTTCGTCAACACAATAGCATAATGGCCCCAAAACATGATGTGACCACAATTGTTGCTCTGACCCCTGGTCTTGATTTGAGTCCATAACCTTGCTCTCTCACCGTTATTCAAATTATTATATATATAATATATAGAAACGCAAAGTAATTTAATTTATAATTAACCCACCCGTATGGGTTTTTTTTATTGACGATTCGCATTTTTTTTATTACTATTATAATGAAGGTCTGAGGTAAAATGTCATTTAAGACGATCATACAATACTGGAAGATCAACATGATGTTTTTTCACTCAACTATACAAGAACGTCATTCAGCGGAGGGTTTTTCAAATGAGATCAGCAATTGAACACGTATGTGCCGTTATAGTCGCCCTTATCCTCTTCCATGGCACGGCCTTCGCGGCAACCCTCGTCTTGAAAAACGGGTCCACCGTACAGGGCAAACTTATCCACCGTACAGATGCCGAACTGACCCTTCAGGATGTGAACACGAAACAGCTTCGCCTCATCAGGGCTAACCAGATTCGGACCATTACCCTCGATCCGGGCGAGGAAAAAGCGGGATTGTCACCGGATGCGTCCGCGATGCTGGATGTTCTCAGGCCCTCGATCGGACTTATGCCAGAAATTGCCTATCCTTTCGGCAAGGTGGGGAAGTACCTCGGCCTCGGATACGGCGGCATGCTCTACGCCGACCTCCAGATGCCGATGAAAACCACTGTTTTCAAGTTCCGCCTCGGCCTCGCGATGGGTTTCCTTTATCACCCTACGAAATCGACGGATTTCACCCCCGATCTCAAGATCATACCCGTTATCGCATACGTGAAATTTCAATTCCTGACCGGCGTGGGACTCAGGCCCTATATCAAGCTCGGTGGCGGCATCACACCGGTCCTGGCACGCGGCGGCTCATCCATCGACCCCACTGCCGCGGCCTCTCTTGGCCTCGGGTACGTGAACGCGAAAATACCCTACCTCGAGTTTTTCATCGATGCGGGGGCCATGATGCTGTTCGAAAAACAGAGGGGCGATTTCATTACCGCGAATATCGGGGTCGCCTACATATTCGGGACGAAATAGGTGAAATGGAATGAATAGAGAAAGATATAGAAAGGCATGGGGCGGCGATCGTCCCGCCATGGAGGAAACGATGTATCGCACACAGAGTTCAATGAAACATACGCGCGCTTCCGGGATACCCCGGCTTCGCCGTTATATAGCACTGCTTGCAGCGCCGCTCCTTGCCCTGTCAATGGCCGGGTGTAACGGGAGCGTATTCGGGTCGCTGCCGGGGGGCGGGTTCATGAATTACCTGACCTTCCTCGGCCCCAGGATCGAGTCGATCGCCATCACGCCGGATGACGCAGTGGTCCCGAGCGGGGTCCCCGTGAACTTCGGAGTGATCGCCAACTTCTCCAACGGCACCTCCAGGGCATTGACGGACAAAGAGATGGCGCGTGTCATCTGGACACCGGACAGCCCCGTTGGTCTCGCGAGCATCGACATACAGCCCGCCGCTGATCCCGCCTACGTGACGGTGACCGCCATCAAGGATGACTATGATGACGGGGTAGATGTGACTGTTGCCCTCCAGGCGGACTTCCGCACATTTTCCAGTACCGAGAATCTTGTTATCAACGACGCGCTTCTCGTCTCGATCAGCATCACCCCGGGTGTCGCCTCGATCACGCGACTCACCACCCAGAAATTCACGGCCAGGGGCACCTATACTGACGGGAGTGTCCATGACATATCGACCGAAGTCGAATGGTCATCCGACGACCCACCAATCGCGAGCATCGCCTCTGACGGGAACGGGACCGCCACTGGCCAGGGAGCGGGCACTACCAGTATCCGGGCCAGCCTTGGCGCCATCGACGAGCTTGCACCCGCCGCACTGACCGTACTTGCACCTGTTCTCGAAAGCGTTTCCGTGACCCCCGTAAGCAGGAGCATCCCCGAGGGGTTCATCCTCCAGTACCGGGCCACGGCGGTCTATAACGACGACAGCACCCAGGACGTCACTGACGTGGCGGACTGGGTCTCCACGTTCCCCGCACAGGCTACGGTGAGCACCGCTGCGGGCACCAAAGGCCTCGTCACGGCCGTATCGTCCGGCACGACCCAGATCGAGGCGACCTTCGACGGCATAACCGGGGGCACGGGACTCACGGTCACCGGGGTGAATCTCCTCTACATAGCCGTGACCGCCCAGGGCGGCAAGACTTCGATAGCGAACGGCACGAAACTCCAGTTCACCGCCACGGGGGTTTTCTCCGACAACACGACCCAGGATCTTACCGAAAGCCCCCTCCTCGCCTGGGGATCGAGCGCCGCGTCCGTGGCGGCCTTCGAGTTTCTCCCCACGGATCCGAAGGGAACCATCACCGCGAAGAGTACCGGGTCCTCGAACGTCACTGCGTCCTATAACGGCACGGTCACCTCGGCGCCCTTCGACCTGACGGTGACCAGCGCCACCCTGAGTTCAATTATCATCACCCCGGCGGACCCGGTCGCCTACGTCATCGCCTACGGGACGAACCAGCAGTTCACCGCCACGGGGGTTTTCTCCGACAGCACCACCCAGGACCTGACGGGCCAGGTGGACTGGACCTCCTCCGACACCGTGGTGGCCAATATCGACCTCAACACCGGCCTGGCGGTTACGGCTGCCGCAGGAGACACCTATATATGGGCCCGGTACCCTAAGGGCGGCCCCTATACCATATCCGAAAGCACCAACCTCAGGGTGGTGTTCCTCACCCTTCTCTCGATCGAAGTGACCCCGGCCACGAAGAGCACATGGGTGGGTCAAACGATACAGTACTTCGCCACCGGGACCTACCAGGGCGGGTACACCCAGGACCTGACAGACCAGGTCCTCTGGGAATCCAGCGACCCATTGGTCGCGGTCATCAGCAACGCGGCGGGAAGCAAGGGGCTCGCCGGCGCCATGGGCGAGGGTTCGGCACAGATCACCAGCACAAGGGGAGGAGTGATAAGCCCTGCGGCGAACCTTTCCGTGACGGCCTCCGATACCTCGTCCCCCACCATGACGGGCGCGCAGCTCCTCTCGGGGAACCGGGTCACGGGTCACCTTCTCCGAGCCGATGGATGTCAACCGCGCCACTGACAAGACCTTTTACAAGGTCCTGGCCACCTCGGGCCTCTCCGGGACCAACTGTTCCGACAACAGCAACTTCACCGGCACGGGGGCGGGTCTCGTGATCGACTCCGTCGTTTTTTACACCCAGTCGGTCTATACCATTAACCTCGGCGTGGGGACCAACAAGATCGGGTACACGGTCGTCGGCGACAGGGACAATCTCCGTGACGTGGCGTCGAACCTCCTCGGCTGTCCCAACACGGCCGTCTTCACCGGCGAGGATACGGTCAAGCCCTACCTCGTGAGCGTGATCAACAGCGAGCCGACGAAGGTCATCGTGAAGTATTCGGAACCGATGACCACCGGCGGCGGTACGACCGCTGCGGACAACATGACCAACTATGCCATCGAGGAGAACCCCTCGGACGGCGACCCGCTCAACAATATATCGGTCACCTCTATCACCCGGATCGACGACCTTACCTTCGCCCTGAACCTCGATAAAACCACGGTGAGCCCGCCGACTGTGCCGAACTACAGGATCACCGTACTGGAAAGCGTAACCGACCAGGCAGCGATACCTAACACCATGGGCTCTCCCCGCTCCCTCACCTTCATCGGGAACGAACAGCTCAAGGTGATATCGGCTCTGGCCACGGACCTGAACACCATCAAGATGACCTTCAACAAGCCGGTGTCAACGGCGACCGCGGAATGCAGCGGCGCTGCCGATTGCCATACGAAGTACAAGCTCTTTCCGCGGAGCTCCGTGGATCCCTACCCGGCCCTCCTGGGAGACATCACCCTGGCGGTGCGAGGGTCAGGGAACGAGAGCAACACCGTGACCCTTACGCACGGCAACCCGCAGGAAGGGTACGCCTACACGGTGGCCGCGGCCAACGCGAATGACCTCGACGGCTTCGTCAACGGCGCGGTGAGGATCGAGTCCGCCGTAAACTCCGGCGACTATGTCCAGGCCGCACCCAAGGACCGGGCCACCTTCATCGGCATGGGCGATGTGATCGAAAACTTCGACGACGGGGAATATTTCACCGACCCCTTCGCCGACGGCTCGATCTTCTCCTGGTCCTTCGTCTACGACGGAAGGGTCTACCTGGGCACGAACGACGTCAATGACGCGGCCTTCCGGTTCGACCCGAACGGCATGAACTCCGTGCTGGTGAGCTTCGATTTCGTGGACGGCATTATCGCCACACCGGCCTGCCCGGGCGCGGAAGGCTTCGGCTACGGCACCGGTGCCACCTGCGGCGTCAACAAGGGTTACAACGGCGAACGCGGCGTGGTCGGTTTCACCGCCGCCACGGTTACGGTCGATGCCGCTGACTACGGGATTCTGATCAGCGGTCCGATAAAGGACGGGGTCACCCACGGCTACTTCACCCATGACACCGACACCACCCTGGACTGGATCCCCGTCAATTTTTCAGTGACGGGTGGGAATAATACCAAGAGCATACAGACCCCCTATGCGGTGGACAACAATCTCTACCTCGGCTTCTCATCAGCTCACAACCAGCAGGCGCCCATCGTATCGCGTCATGTCGTCACGGCGCCAGGCGGGGTGGTCACTGTCGCCTCCGGCACGGACATGTCGATACGAAGCGTATCCTACCTCGGTAAACAGGGATCTCCAGCCAACCCCGCCGCGAGCACCAGCGGCTCCATAGTCGGCATCGACTCGATGATCAAGTACCGCGGTTTTCTCTACCTGGCGAACAACGGAGGGATAAAATATTCGAGTAATTTCACAAACTTCAGCGGAAGTGTCCTGGCGACCCCATCAACCCAGGCGGGCACCACACTCTGGCTCCCGAGCCTCGAGAAGGTCTCCCCGGGCCTCAAGGGTGTGCCGATACTCAGGGAATACAACGGGCGGCTCTACATGGCGCGCAACGTGACAAGCGGCACGCCTGACAACTACGCCCGTCTGAGGGGCGAGCTCTGGAAGTGCGATCCCGGAACCAGCGGGGGAGCCCTCACCTGCGATCCGGGCGACTGGACAAGAATCATTACGGGCGAGGAGAGCGACCTGACGGCCTCGGCCATCAGCCTCCTCCAGGAGAACGGCTCCGGCAGGCTCTATGTCGGTTTCGACCACGCGAGCGGGGTTTCGGTATGGCGGATCGAGTCGGCGAACCCCTCAGCCACGACCGGCACCATGACAAGCGCCGGCTGGGAGCAGCAGGGTAGTCTCGGACTGGTGGGGGGTCATATTAAGATATACTCCTCCGCCAGCATTAGCGACGGGACCTACGATTACATCTACCTCACGGCCGGTGACGACGCCCAATCGATCAGGGTCTACCGGCAGAGGGAAGAGGCTATGCCGTAGGGCACGGGTGACACATTATCAGGCACAAGCCGGGGACCGTTTCCCCGGCTTTTTTTTATGTCGAGAACGCCCTCACCCCTCCCCTCGAGAGAGGGGGGTGTTCCACCGGGACATAACCGAAATATTTCTTGACGATTACCCCGCATCGGGCAGAATGAACCGATATCGACCGCCGCGGAGGGGCCTTCATGTCACTTTTCCAGTCTCAAAAGCAGAAAATGGAAACCAAGCTCTCAGCCGAGCTTTCCTTCAAGCTGATGCAGGTGGGCCAGCTCATCTTCGAGCTGAAAACCGACTACATCCAGTTCTTCGACGAGGACACCCGGCTCAAGCTTCTCCAGGTGAACGAGATCGTCGAAGAGCTCGCGCAGGAAATGACCGGAAGCACGGCTGAACGGATGTACCTCTGGCGCGTCGAGAAGGAAGAAAAAAAGCGTATCGCCGAGCAGGAGGCGGAGCTTGCCATGAAGGAAAAGGATAAGGAAAAGGGCGGGGAATAGGCGTCCGGCCTCAGATCTCCATGCCCCCGGTCGGCTTTTCCGGCATCATCGGTGGAATCACACCGTGTGACTCCTCAATCACCCGCATCGTTTTCCATCTGCCCCCCAGGAACCGCAGCAGAAACATCAGCCCCAAGAGCCATACGAATATAGTGGCAACGGTCCACCCCGCGAAGATACCCATGTCAAAGATGAAGAGAACCACGAAGGTGGGTACCACAAGTCCGAAGATTGACAGGATCGCGATTGCGTACATCACGAAACGGGTATCCCCCGCGCCCTTGATGGCGGAGGCGAAAATGATATTCATTGCATCGAAGACGCAGTAGATGGCCACGAACTTGAGAAGGACCGCGGTCATCTCCGCGATGGGCGCGAACTCCGCCGCGTCGGCCCGGGCCGCATAGGGGGCTATGAAAATCCCTGGTAAAAAGAAATAGATGAGCGCCACGGTCCCCATGTAATAGAGAGCCAGGTGGAAGCCGGACCATACACTGTACTGGGCCAGGTCGGCCCGTCTGCGTCCCAGCTGCTGCCCCACCAGCACGGAGACCGCGATGCCCAGGCCTATCATCGGCATGAAGGCCACGGTGTTGATATTGAAGGCGATATTGGTGGCGGCAAGCTCCGTGATGCCGAGCCTCCCCACGAAGAGAATGAAAAAGGCGAATGCCGCCACCTCGATGAAAAACTGAACCCCGTTCGGAAAGCCGTATCGGAGCAGCCTCCTGAAGAGGGCCGGGTCGAAGCGCCATCCTGCCAGGTTGCGGTAACGCGCGTTGTAGTCCGGGCGGAAGATCATTGCCCCGTACACTGCAAATGCCACGCAGGCGGATATCACCGAGGCGATGCCCGCCCCCTCGATCCCCATCTCGGGGAATCCCAGAACGCCGAAAATGAGGAGATAGTCGAGAATGAGATTTACCGCCGTGGCCGCGACGTTGGCGATCATTATCACCCAGGTCTTGCCGATGCCGGAGAAAAAGCCCGACATGGCCGACGTTGCCACCAGGGGAGCCGCGCCAAGGCAGAGGACCCGGAAGTAGACGGTCTCGCTCTCCCGCACCGACGGGTCATGGCCGATGAGATCGAATATTTCGGCGGAGAAGGGAACGATGAGCATGATGGCCGCCCCCGCTATGAGGGCGATATAGAGGCCCTGCCAGAGGACCTTCCCGATCATCCCTTCCCGGCCGGACCCGTAATACTGGGCGACGAAGGTGCTCACGTAGCCCGCGGTCCCCATGAAAAGGCTCACCAGGGTGAAGTTAAGGATGCCTGCGGGCATGGCCGCCGCCACGGCCTCCGCCGAGTACCAGTTGAGGAACATCCGGTCGATGAAGTGCTGGATGGCCCAGGAACCGGTGCTCACGAAGAGAGGGAGTGCGAGGATAAGAAGGTCGCGGTAGCCCCCTTCGCTACGGACGCGGCGGCCCATGCTTTTCATCATGCCGGAAACGATATTCTGGTCGAGGCTCATCGGAGGACTTCCCTGTATGCACGGTGGGGAAACGCCGCCCCCGCCGATAGTTGTCGCACTACATCACCGGGGTCGCATTTTTGTCAAAGAAATTATTCCGGTGCGGATTCCATCTTTTTCAGGAGTTCCTTTCGCGTGACGAGGTCCCTTGCAAGGGACTCATTGAGGCACTCGTGGGCGGTCTGGAGGGCGAAGGCGGCCATGCGCACGAAGATGCCGTCATAGAGGGAATCCTCCATCACGCGCCTGCCGGCGAGCTCCTTCGAAAGGGCGGTCCCCTCCCCGACCTTCAGGATCACGCAGTCGTAAAAGGGAAGGGGCATGCCCCGCTCCCCCTCCGCTGCAAGGGACTGGTCCTTGAGGGGCTCCCTCTCCGGCACGCCCGCGGGTGGCGCGCTTCTCCCGGCGAGCCAGAGACGGTGCATGTCATAGACCCCCTGGAGCTCTTTGCCGATCTCGTAGAACCAGTCGCCGATTGAGCGAATCAGCCGCTCCACGTGGACCGACTGCCCCCCCTCTCCCTTCATGATCCTTTTTACCTCATCCCTGCGAAGGGCGTATGCGGGATTGTTCGACCTGAATAAATGGAGCTCGTCGAGTATTTTCTCAAAACGCTCGAGGCGGCCGCCGAAATAGTTGAACGAAAAGAAGGATCCCTCGATTTCCTCCCTGCCCCTGTCCCGGAATAGTATGGCGGAGCCATTAATGAGTGGAAGATAGAGATTCTTGAAGCACTGTACCAGTGCGTCGAGGAAGCCGAGAAAATTTTCATTGTATGCGGTTTTGGGATCGTGCTGCCTCCTGTCCACCTGGCGCCACTGCGCCTCGGCTCCCTTCAGGAGGAGGTTCTGGCCCCGGTCGTCGCTCCGGAGAAACATGGCCAGTGTCTCGTACGGCTCGAGATCCCTCCGCAGGGAGTCCCGTTTCTTTTTCTGTATCGATTCCGGATCCTTGCCCACCTTCTTCAAAAAGTCATCGCTGTAGTCCCATGCGGCCACGCTCGCGAAGGGGGCCTCGATTTTAAAGTATATCTCGATATCCTGCAGGGAAATGGGCCGCTGGAAGACCAGCGCCTCGGCCATGGCATTCAGAAAGGGGTAAAAGCCACCGATGCCGTAACGCTGATCAAGACGTTTCGACAGCATGCTCTCCTGTTCCGCTTCGATGGGGAGAAAGGATCGCATCATCAGCATGAATTCATGGATCTTTTTTTCCTTTTCCAGGTTCCGCTTCTCCTTTTCTTTCCTGTAGGCTTCCGGCTCGCCCTCGATATGCTCATCCTTTTTGTAATCATCGAGGGACCGAAGACGCATCTCCGCCTCCGTCAGCATCCGCTCCCTGGTTTCGCCGTCCATCTTGAGAAAGGAAAAGAAGGAGGCCATCCAGTCCCTCAATTCCCGCTCAAACTGAGGGCGCTCGAGCCACTTGATCGCGTCATAACGCAGGTTGACGAGGGGCGTATCCACAAACCATTTCCGCACGAGGCGAAGATAGTTGAAGAGTATCGGTTCCTCTACGGCGTTATCTTTCAGAATCTCCATCATGATCCGGCTGAGGACGGCGGAGAGAAAGCCCTGTGCCTCCTCGAAATACTTCATTACTCTGAGAAGGTGTTTCGTGGGGATCAGACGCTTCCGGAATCCAATCCCGATCCGGTTGTTCCGATGGGTGAGATAGCGCCTTTTGAAAATTTTCATCGGACGGTATTTCGCCTCGAGGCGGTCGACGTAGTATGATGTTTCGGTGGGTGCGGCGATCTCCGGCGCAACCGGACGCGCCTTCTTCTCTCTGCGGGTCGCCGCTCTTTTCACCGGTTCCACCGGGGTGGCCGGTTCCTGGATGATCACCCTCTTGTCGGGGCAGGTCTGGAGCAGCTCGATGATAGCCAGGTATTTTTCCTCCGGCTTGAGCTGCGCGTTGTTCATGAGGGAACGCACGACCTCCTGCTTGTTCGGAGGGATCTCCTTCCCGATCAGCATGGCCCGCGCGCGCCGTTCGATTTTTTTTGACTCGTCCCGCCTGTCCATCCCTTACGGCCCGTTCCTGTATCGTCGCGCGCCGGATCGTACCAATCACCCGCCGGGCGGCCCGAAGACCTGAAGCGGTGCACTGCGGTGCCACCCCTGTCAGCCTTCGGGGTCACCCCCGGGAGCGCCCGGAGGTACGTCACGATGTAACGATACATCCAGGGGCCGTTTCGTCAAGAAAAAATGCCTCACCTCTGGGTCAGGCGGGGAACCACGACGATATCGACGCGACGATTGAGGGCGCGGTTCGACGGGATGTCGTTCGGCACGATCGGATTGTACTCACCATACCCCCCCGCTGAAAAGCGTGCCGGGTTTGTGCTGCTCGTCCTGAGGATGTGGGCCAGAACCGAAAGGGCCCTCTCCGTCGAAAGCTGCCAGTTGTTCCTGAACCTGCTCGTGCTGATCGGCACGTTGTCCGTGTGCCCTTCAACGATGATCCTGTTCTCGGGATAGTTGTTCAGGATGGCCGTGATCTTCTCCAGGGCGGGCATGATCTCCTTCTTCAACTGGGCCGATCCCGAATCGAAGGATATCTTGTCGTCGATGTTGATGATGAGCCGGTCATGGAAGCGCTTGAGTGTGATATCGCCCTTCTTTATCTCATCGGCGAGCTGGTTCTCGAGTTCCTTCGCCTGGTCTTCCATCCGGGAGAGCTCTTCCTTCTGCTTTTTTGTGAGCTTCTGGAGGACGGCCAGCTCATCCCTCAGGTTCACGATGCTTTTGTTCAGATCCGAGATTTTACGCTCATACTCGCCCTTCAGGTCCGCGATCTCTTTCAGGCGTCCTTTCCGCTCACTGTCGAGCTCATCCCGTAGTCCGGCAATGTCCGCGGCGCACCTGTCCTGAAGTTTCCGGTTCTCTTCGATCAGCTCCTTTTCACGGTCACCCCCCTTTTTTTGAAGAAGGGCCGTCATATCCTCGAGCTCCTTTATTCGCTTGGCCGATTGATCGCGCTCCCCCTCCATCTGCTTGCCCAGGTTTTCAATCTCCCTGTTAAGGCCTTCTATCCGGGTGTTCAGCTCCGCGATGGCGGCCTCGAGGTTGGCCTTTTCGTTGCCGTACTGCCTCTTGAGGGACTGCAACTCGAGTTCCAGCGCGACCATTTCGTTATAAATCTTGTTATACTGGGACGGCGTATAGAGAAGCGCCCCCATGGCCCGGGAGTGTATCCCGGCAACGAGCAAAACGGCCGAGCAGACGGCCGCGATCATTTCACGAGCTGCGATTTTTTTCATGTCCATGCCCCGTTTATTGAAGCTTCTGTTCCGCGATCTTCACGTTCACCGCGGCCTCATCCCTTGCAGCGGTCTTTTTCTCAAGGACCGCGCGCTGTTTGTCGAGAAATTTCCGATACGGCTGATCGTAGTTCTCCGGTTTAGGAGCGAAGGGCCCCTTCTTTGCGCCCTCCTTGACCTCGGGATCCGCGGCGACAAGGTATTCACCCGCGATTCTCGATTTCTCATAATTCAGCTCGGCCACCGATACCGCGAGCTCGGCTTCCGCGACCTCCCTCTCCGCGCGGGCGAGGCCCCGCCTGGCCGAAGAAAATTCGGCGCGAAAGCCCTGGGCCTGTATCTGTGCGTCCTTTTCGCCCATGAGCCGCGCATTCTCGGCTATTTGCTCGGAATCGTTTTCCAGTTGGTACTGCCTCCCTTTCCCCTCCAGGAGGAGCTTCTCCTCTTTCAGAATGGAGAGCCTCCCCTCCTCGACCTTCAATATCCGCTCCGCATCCGCCTCCCTTTCCCTCAATGTGCGGACATCCCTGTTCCTGGCGATTGCTTTCTTCTCAAGCATTTCAAGGGTCTTGCCCTGTTCCGCGTTTTTCCGGGACAGGTAGGCGTCCGGCACGGGGTCTGGCATGGTGACGCAGCCGATGGTCGCGAAGATCGACAGTGCGATAATGAATAATGTGGCTCTCATTTCTCTTCTCCAATTGTGTAGAGTAAATGCTGGTCCATATGAATCAACCCGCAGTCGCGCAGGCGATCTGGTTATATGCACGACGCATGCGTGCACTATATGTCATGGCGCATTCTCGCAGGTTACAGCATTGAAGATAAAAGTCAAGAATATTATACTCGAGCGGTTATTGTCATGAGGGGTGTAAATGTGCTGTTATAACCGTTAAAAAATAAAAATCGCCGAGGTGGTGACGCCCCAGGACTGGTCGAAACGAACGGGGAATCGTTCCATGGATGCATCGGCTCCGGGCAGGGGTGTATACGCGAAGGCCTCATAGCGACCTCCAACCGCCAGGGTCACATTCGCCGGTTTCAAACGATATTCGAGGGACACCTCGCCGGTTCCGCCGCAGGACAGGAAGGGGTCCCTGTTCATCAGCATCCCGCGGGAAACATGTTCCCCCGGCAGAAGAAGGAATGTGATCTCCATGCCGGCCGAAAACCCGGCCCCGAGGGGGAATTTCGCACCGGCCCCGAGGATGACACCCGCGCGGTAATCGAGGACGCTTATTCCGGGCCTCAGGGGAAAAAGATTGGCGCCGTACATTACGAGCATCTCAGATGAACCGGAATAGTGGTAGACCCGCGAGCCTGCACCAACGATGAGCCGTAAAAACCTTCCCGTCGAATATACGGCGACCGCCCGTAGATCATAGCAATCGATATACCGCGCCGTCTGCCGCTCATAGACAAAGGACCCGGGGGCTATTGACAGCTGCTGCGAGCGTGCCCGATAGCCGTTTCTGGCCGAGAAAAGGAAGGTACCTTCGAGGCTCCACCCCCCGCCGAACCCGTATGAAAGCGCGGGCCCGTAGAAGAGTGCGGAATCTTTCATTTTGAACGAGGAGAGGAGATGCCTTCGCCCTCCGGACTCCCGCATGTAGTTTTCGAAGAATGGATTCCACCACTGGTATCGAAGCACCGGTCCCGCGCCGAATCCCTCGCCTCGCACCGGGTCCGCCAGGAGGAGCACCAGAAGTGCCGGCACGGCCGCTGCGAGGATGCGCTCCGCCCAGCGCCGGGAACGGACCGTCCTGTTTCTCATAGCGACTTCCCGGTCATCTCGCGATAGGTCATCAGGACCGATTCGTTCCCCACGTCGCCCCCGGCCCCCGGCGCGGCGATCGAATCCCCCACGAGATAGAGATCGTTGAAACCGGGCACCGCGGACCCCGGCCTCCTGTCCTCAGTCTGGTAGGTGTTGACCTGCACCCCGTCGACCATCTTCAGGCTCGTCTCCCGCTTCCAGAGGATATGCCGGTCGATGTCCGGAAAATAGTTCCTGATCGCGATCCACAGTTCGTCCTTCCTCATGGTCCTCATGGCGCTGTCGCGCACGTCATCAAGGGTCGTCGGGTAGAACATCGTCAGTATCTGCCCGTTTTCAGGGGCGAGTCCCGGCACGAGGTTGGAGGTAAGCATGCCGTAGGTCATGGGGCGGTAGGTATAGATGAGCCCTTCGTAGTCGGCGATCCGACTGTCGAGGGCGATATCGAAGAAGATGCCGGACGTCGGCACAAGATCCCTGCACATTTTCACGTAGCCTTTCTCGAAGGATTTCTCAGGGAGGACGGTGAAAAGCTCCTGAACCGGAAGGTTTATCACAATTCGGTCCGCAACGTGTTTTTTTCTCCCGGTTTTGACACCGGCGGCCCTCCCTTTCGTGAGTATCACCGTATCGACCCTGGTCCCGTAATGGATCTCACCGCTGCGTTCGATCTCGCGGGTCAGGGCGTTATAGACCGGCTTCCACCCCTCCGCAAGGTACTCCGCGGAGTGTCCCGTGGTGAAGACCCTGTGGAGGTTCCTGAACAACTCGCCCGCCGAGGTCATCTCGATGAAGGGACACACCATGACCGATGCGCTCAATAGCTCCAGATAGCGTCGAATCCCGCCGGTGACCCTGTTCAGGTTCATCCAGTCCCGGAGGGAGACGTCCATAAGGCCGTCGTTCAGCCTCCCCTTCTTGATCGTGACCAGAAGCCTCATGAGACTCAGCTTCTCCATGGCGGTGAAAAGCCGGCTCTTGAATATGCCACCCGGACTCGTGGGAAAGAGAACACGTTTCCCGTTTTCGTCGATAACGTAGGAGGGGCCCATTTTCCGGAAAGCCACTTCTCTCCCTATGCTCTTCATGATCCTGGCCAGGGAGCTCTCGGGGCCGAAACGGGTGAGATGGACCCCGTAATCCATCACGTAGCCGTCCCGCTCATAGAGGAAGGCCCTTCCGCCGGGAAAGTGGTTTTTCTCGAAAACGACAACCTCGTCCCCTTCATGGGCGAGGAGCGCCCCCAGAAGCAGGCCGTTGATCCCCGCGCCGACGATAATCGTTCTCATACCATCAACCTCCCTTCATGCCGTTATAACGCATAATGACCAACCCCTGCCGCATCGTCCCGATGTCGCAGGGCATCCCCGCCGGATTTCACCCTGCCATCGATCAGCACCAGAAGGGGATCACGCAGGGCCTCTATCTTCATAAGTGGGTCCTCCCGGAAGAGCGCCAGGTCGGCCCGCATCCCCTCCTCGATCCGCCCGATCGAATCCTTCATGCCTATGATTGCCGCGTTATCGGCCGTGGCCATCCTCACAATCTCCCTGCTTGAAAAACCCGCCCGTGACATGAACTCCATTTCCCTCCAGAGGGAACCGTGGTAGTGAAACGGGACCCCCGAGTCGGTCCCACACCCCATCAGCACGCCCGCATCCTTCATGCGGCGGGCGTTGGAAGGGCCGTGGACCAGGTATTCAAAGCCGATTTCAGGGTCGGTCATGTATTTCTTCTGATTCGGCATCTCCTCGCACCCCGGATCCCTGAACCAGCCGATCGACTCCATGTTGAGCCGATGAAGATGGGGGTCGTAGGCGCCATGATTGCCCCGTGATAAATAGTCGTATTTAATCCTGAGTTCGTTCTCGATGAAGGGGGTAGCGTACCTCTCCGGCAACCCGGCGTAACGCTCCCTGAAGGCAAAATTATGCCCTATCTGCAGGGTTGGCACAATGACTACCCCTTTTTTCCTCATCAGGTCGATTTCCCCGTCAGCGACGTCAGCGTCCCCCGTGATATGCTCGAGAGAGTTGATCGGGTAGTTCAGCACCCGTTTCATCCCGTAGTGCATCAGGGTATGCGCGGCCACGGGCATACCCTTCTTCTCTGCGAAATCGAAGATCGCCTTCAGATCGTCGTCGTCGTACACCGCGATAGCGCCCCGCCCGCAGATGAGGGACCTGTTGTCCATGCTGATCTTGACGAAAGACGCGCCATGCTCGACGTTTTCCGCGAGCTTTTTCATCAGGTCCCGGCGGTCGGTGAAGTCAAGAGTCATGCTGCCGGTGAAGGCCATGGTGATGGGTCCCATGGCCGACACATCGGAAGACTTGATGTCGGGATGGCCGCCATCGATGTTCGCTATGGCGTTACAGTAGACCACCCGGGGGCCCGTCAGGGAGCCCTTTTCGTAATCGCGCACCAGGTCGTGAAGCATTTTCGGGAAGCCCCCTGTGTCCCTGACCGTGGTGACCCCCGCCGCCACCTGCATCATCCCGTTGGTCTTGATCTGGCGAACATACTTCGACACATCGAGAAGCCTGAATGCGGCGCAGGACTGAATGGTGAGATGGCAGTGGGCGTCGATCAGGCCGGGAAGCAGAAATGCGCCCCGCGCATCGATCGTCCCCCGGACGCCGTCGACGGTGGCGCCCGATGGGGTGATCGAAATGATCCTTCCCTTTTCGATGACGATATCGCGATCCCGGATCACTCGGCCCCCGATCACGTCCACGACATTGCAGTTGCCGAGAATGAGGCGGCCGGAATAATCGATATCGGGCGCCCTGAGCGCCCCCGGCGAGGCACACCCCGCAAAGCCGGGAATCGCGGCGGCCGCAGCAGCCGTCGCGGATAGTTTCAGAAAGTCCCTTCTGTTCAGCGGCTGCATCTCATCATACATGGAGATATCCTCGTGTAATCACACTACCCCCCGTCAGGCCCGCTCCCTCTTCATGCGAAGATAGAGGGAAAGCATCAATGCCCCGAGGGGAAGATCGGTGAAGACTATGGTGAGGTTGGCAAGGGTGTTCCACCCGGTATCCGGGCTCGCACATCCGTACAGGAAGAACCCGACACCGAAAAGAGACGAGGTAAACTTCGCAATCACCAGGGGCACCGCCATCCGGTAGTGCTCCCTCACGTTTCTGTAAATGAACAGCGACAGCACGGTAATCGTGGCCATCATCGAGACAGCGAGTGAAAGCCAGAACCTTCCGCTGTCGCCGGCGGGGAAATTCCACCACCTTTTCTCCGTGACAGATCGATTGCGGCATTATGGTGCCCCCCTGGGTGATGCTTCAGATTCAAGGGTCTCTCCGATTTGTCAACAAACAATTGGCCGTCGATTCAAAAAGGCCGTGGCGGCGCGGGAAAAATTGTTGTGCGCTTCGCGGCACTGTGGAAGAGTGGCGCTCATGCTACGCTCAGCGAGAACGGCACAAGGGACGGAAACGCGCCACCATGAAACAAAAAAAGATTGTGATCATCACCGACTCCGTTTCCATGCCGCGTCCAGGCATCCCCTATGAGGATACCTGGACATACCTTCTGAAGAGGGAGTTCCCCGGCCATGACTTCATCGACAGGCCCGCCAGGGGAAGCACCTCCACCCGGCTCGTCACCGAGGGGGGTGGAGGCGTCGACCTCCTGGAAAGCTACATGCCCGATATCGTGATCCTTCAGCTGGGAATGGCCGAATGCGCCCCCCGCCTCTTCGACAAGAGGGGCCTCGAATTCTACATCGTAAGCAGGATCATGCCCGAGAGGATCAGGCGCCGCTACATCGAATTTGTAAAAAAACACAGGACAAGGGACCCACAGGTCACTGATGTAGACCCGGAGCAATTCAGGGCGAACATCACCTCGTTTTTCGATCGCGCGGCCCGCATCGGGGCAAGGGTCATAATCCTGCCGATACTCCCCCCCACCGGGGAATACATACGCAAAAGCCCCCATATCGAAAAAAACGTCGACCTCTACAACAACATCTATCGCGAGACATCGGCCCGCTTCCCCAACACGGTAATCGTGGACCCCTTCAGGAAGGGCGTCGACATCAATGAGATCGCCGTTGATGAAACCCACATTAACCCGGTTGGGCTGAAGATGATATTCGACGCATTGAAGCCGATAGTGAGAAGTGCGGGAGCGCGCTAAAAACCGGGTTTTGTCACCCGCGGGGATTATTTTTATTTACATTTAAATAGTACCGCCCTATAGTGCCTCCAGCATATCGCCTCAGGGCGTAACCGATCCTGCAAGGTACCGGCACCAATGGACCTCAAAAAGAAAATCATCGTAATCGTCATTCTCTTTATCGTCCTCTCGGCCGGCACCATCGTCATTATCCAGAGGATTTTCGATAAAACCGAGGATCAGCTCCTCCAGAAATGCCGGATCGAGGCCCTTGTGGGCGCGAAGGTGATGAACACCTTCATGGAACTTATGGTGCACACCAATCTTCTTACCCCCGATCAGCTCATGGACGAGAACTACATCGAGATCAAGGGCACGAACCCGAAAAAGTTCAACACCCTCTATGACTCTTTTTTCGACGGCACGATCCAGGGTTTCGAGGATGAATTTCTTGATGACGAGGATGTCGTCTTCGCCGTCCTTATCGACAGAAACGGCTATGTCCCCACCCATAATTCCAAATACGCCCTTCCGTCCGACCCGGACCCGCTGAAAAACATGACATTCAGCCGCTCCAAACGGAATTTCGCGGACAAGCCCGAAATCATGGAAATACTCAAATTTCAGGGATCGGGAACCGTACGTTACCTCTACCATCGCGACACCGGCGAAGTCATGTGGAATATCGGCACACCCGTGCGCCTGCGCGACCGGCACTGGGGCGCCTTCCTGATAGGGATATCCCTTAACCGGATAGACATCATCAAAAACCAGATGATCATCATCACCGTGACCATGATGATCATCATTCTGAGCTTCACTCTCCTCGTTATCCTTTCGGTCATACCGCAAAAATATCTCAATCCCCCCTCCGCCCCGGACGGTCCACCCACCGCTCCCGCCGCCTGAAAACCTGACGCGCAATACACATTCGCGTTGTTTTTACATTGACATGGAGATTAAGGCCATAATAATCATGCATGCCCACCCCGTAACGTAATCGTTTTCCACGGGAACGACGGCGAATGTCCATACACTAACGGAGTCGATCTCGCCATGAACGTATTGAATGCATTCCGGGAGATATCCCAAAATCCGCACCTCTACGCAAAGCGCTGGAAGGAAAAAACCGGCGGGAAGGTCGTCGGGTATTTCTGCTCTTATACGATCGAGGAGGTCATCCATGCCGCAGGCGCCCTTCCCTTTCGCATATTCGGCACGAGAGAGAACATCACCCTCGCCGAGTCACACCTCCAGTCGTACTGCTGCTCCCTCGTGCGAGGGGGCCTCGAGGACGTGCTCGCGGGCAATCTCGCGTTTCTCGACGGCGCCGTGTTTCCCCATACCTGCGATTCGATCCAGCGTCTGAGCGACATCTGGCGTCTCAACGCAGGGCTCCCTTTCCATATTGATATCATTCTCCCGGTCAAGCTGAACAGCCCGAGCGCCCGCGACTACATGATCGACGTAATCGGGACCTTCCGCTCGGAACTGGAGCGCGCTCTCGACTCCTCCATCGACGACGAAAAGCTGGCTGCGTCGATCAGGCTCTCCAACGGGATACGAGCCTCCCTTGGGGAACTGTACCGCCTCCGCTCCGAAAACCCCGCCGTCCTTTCGGGCAGCGACCTCTGGGCCGTGATGAAATCCGCCATGGTGATGGACAGGAAGGAACTCGCCACAATGCTCGAAGAGCTCATAGGCGGCATGAAGCGAAACGCGCCGGAAAAAAGGGACTACAAGCGGATCATTCTTGCCGGGGGCGTATGCAACCATCCGAACATATACCCGATTCTTGAAAACGCCGGTGCCGCCGTGGTATGGGACGAACTCTGCACAGGAACCCGCTACTTCGAGGGGCCCGTCACCGAGACGGGAAATCCCATCGAGGCACTGGCCGCCCGTTACATCGAGCGCGTCAACTGCCCTGCCAAGCACCAGGGTTTCGACGACCGCGGGCGCAACCTGGTCGAGATGGTGAAGCGGCACGACGCCCACGGCGTCATCTTCCTCCTTCTGAAATTCTGCGATCCCCATTCTTTCGATTATCCCTACATGAAGGAGTACCTTGACGCCGAATCGATCCCAAGCATGCTGCTCGAACTGGAGGAACAGATCCCGCCCGAGGGCCAGCTCAGGACAAGGTTTGAATCGTTCATTGAAATGCTGTAAGGCGCCCTCCGGCGTCCGATATGATAGTGGAGACCGACATGACCGAAAAAACCAAGACAAAAGACCCGGAAGAAGAGAAGAGAAAGATCAAGTCCGTCAAGCGAATGAAGGAAATCATGACCCAGTACTTCATCGAGGCAAAAACGGCCAGGCAGAACGGAAAAATCGTGGCATGGATCACCAGCGGCGGCCCGGTTGAGCCCCTCCTGGCCATGGACGTGATCCCGATATACCCGGAGAACCATGGCGCCATGATCGGTGCCTCCCACATGGGGGTCCAGCTCTGCGAAATCGCGGAGCAGATGGGTTACTCCCGGGACCTCTGCTCCTACGCCAGGACCGATATAGCCGCGGCCGCAACGAAGGGTGGCGCGATCCCGGGAGGCCTCCCCGAACCCGATTTTCTGGTCTGCTGCAACAACATCTGCGGAACCGTCCTCAAGTGGTACGAGGCCCTCGCGCGCTTCTACAAAGTCCCCCTCTTTTTCTATGACACCCCTTTCATCCACAGGGATTTCTCGGATGAGGCGAAGCGGTATGTCCGCCGACAGACCCTGGAGTACCTGGCCTTTCTCGAGGAGCGCACAGGAAAAAAGGTCGACCCGGAAAGGTTGTTCGAAGTGGCGCGCCTCAGCATCTCGGCGATGCGGCTCTGGCAGGAGGTGCTTGAGACCGGAATGAACAAACCGGCCCCCATGACCGCCTTCGACGCCTTCTTTCACCTGGCACTCATCGTGACCCTGCGGGGCACCCAGGTGGTGATCGACTACTACAGGGAGCTTCTAGCCGAGCTGAAGGCGCGCATCGCCGAAGGAATCGGCATGGTCCCGAACGAACGATACCGCCTCCTCTGGGACAACCTCCCGGTCTGGTTCAAAACCCGCTGGCTCTCCGATAAGTTCGCCTCCCACAACGCGGCACTTGTCGCAAGCACCTACACCAACGCCTGGTGCAGCGTGGTCGACTTGATCGACGAAAACGACCTGGCGGGCTCCCTCGGCATCGCCTCATCGAGCATCTACATCAATATATCGATCGATAAAATGCTCGGCGAGCTCGGCGAGATGATACGCAAATACGACGTGGACGGACTGGTAATGCACTCCAATCGCAGCTGCAAGCCCTATTCCCTGGGCCAGTACGACATCCAGAAGATGGTCATGAAGGAGTTCGGGATACCGTCCCTCATCATCGAGGCGGACCAGGTGGACGAACGGAACTTCAGCGACGGGCAGATAGAAACACGAATCGACGCCTTCATGGAAACGATAAAATCACGGCGGTAATCCGCGCGCGGCGCGTCGTCATTTCATACGGAAAGGAGAGATAGCATGGGAGCAATAGACTACGGTATTGAAGGTAAAAGGGCGGTCGTCACGGGGGGAAGCAGGGGCATCGGCCTTGAAATAGCGAGAAAGCTCATTGAAATGGGGGCGCGTGTGGCGATATGCGGCCGGAAACAGGAAAACCTTGACGCGGCCGCCGCCGCCCTCGGGAACCCCGATGGCCTCCTTGGCGTGATGGCGCATATCGCCCGTGAGGATGATGTCGAGGCCCTCTTCACGCAAGTTATGGAAACCATGGGCGGGGTCGACATACTCGTGAACAACGTCGGCATGAACCTGCTGACCGCCTCGACCGCGGAGACCGACCCGGAGCTCTGGCGGAAAATAATCGACACAAACCTGACCGGCACCTTTCTCTGTTCGAGAAAGGCTGCTGCCCTCATGAAGGGTGGCAAGGGGGGTGCTATCGTGAATCTCACCTCGGTGGCCGGCCGCAAGGCCTCCCCCGGCATGGGGGTTTACGGCATCGCCAAGGCGGCGGTGGAAATGATGACTAAGGTCATGGCCGCCGAGCTCGCGTCCAGCCGGATCAGGGTGAACGCGGTCGCCCCCGCGATGGTAAGGACCGAGTTCAGCAAGCCCTTCTGGTCGAACAAGGACATTTACGACCAGATCGTGCGGGGCATCCCCCTGGGAAGGATCGCGGAACCGATAGATGTTGTTCACCCGGTCCTCTTCCTCGCCTCCGATGCGGCCGCTTTTATAACGGGACAAACCCTTGTAGTTGACGGCGGCACTACTGCGATATAGCACGACATGCCATCATCGCTCCCCACCGCCCGGAGGGGGGCGTAAGATGTTGTGTGGCTATTTTCATTGTATAAGGTAAAAAAATTACTGCATACAACTCACAATTCTTTTATCAGGGAGCAATAGCCCCCCACCCGGGGGTGGGGGGCTAAGAGGAAAATGCGGGGATGAGGAGAAATCAATTCTCCTCAAGCTTTGTCTTGAGAGTATAGTAGGCCTTTTTCGCTTCTTCCCGGACGGTCTTGTTAAGGTCCTCTTTCGCCTTTTCAAGGGGCTTCAGACACGCGGGATCGATAATCCGTTCAAGAGCCCTGACCGCCTCCAGGCGTATATCGAAATAGGGGTCGTCTGTCATTCTCGCGAGTGTGTTGATGGAGTGCCTTTCCCTCATCGAATAGAGGGCCTTCACCGCCTCAAGGCGGACGTTTTTATATTCGTCGCTGGTCGCCTTGTGCACCAGGGGCAGGGCCTCCATGAACCGGTGCTTGCCGATATACACGAGGGCGTCCACCTTCGACGCGACGCCCTCGTTCATCCGCTTTACCATCATCATCAGCGGCGCATCATTGAGGGCCTTTATCGCCTTATCGGTGCCGAAGCCGTCCATGATCTCCCTGGCAAGCCTGCGTATCTCCAGCTTGTTGTCCGTAAGTGCACCGACGAGAAGGTCCACTGCGTCGTCCGACCCCATGTTGCCCAGGGCCCTTATCGCTTCAAGTCGTATCTGGTAGCGGCTATCGTGGAGCTTCTCCTCGAGGTGGACGATAGAAGTTGGGTCGCGCAGAATGCCCATTGTCCTGATCGCCTCAAGCTGGACCATGCCCTTCTTGTCGTTGAGGGCGAGGACAATAATGCCGGCCGCCTCGGGATCAGCTCCCCTTCCGGCGAGTATCCTGAGGGCGTCGATCTTGTCATTCTGCGAGCCCTCAACCATTATGGCGCGGAGGTCCTGGATCATCCCCTGGTCGCCGATTTCGGCGAGTTTGAGTATCGCCATGTTTCTTATGCGAACATCGCGGTCCTTCTTCATTCGCCGCAGTGCGGTCGTCACGTCTTCGTTTTGCGGGGCCTCTTTCAAAAGGGCATTGAAAGCCTTGAGCCTGATTTCTGGGTTACGGTGAGTTGTGCATTTCACCAGGCCGCTCAGGTTGCCTTCGCTGATATATTTCTCTATGTTGGGTTTGAATAGGGACATCGAATCTTCCACCAGTACGATTTATCACTGCTTGATAACATAATTATCACTACTGCGACAATTGTCAATATTAATCAAACAAATTGGGGTCCATCTTCACGAAACCACGGATATCGGTGATTGTTTTACTATTGAAATTTGCTATTTTTTCATGTAACTGCCGGATGCGGATTCGATGCCTTCCAGCTTTTCCACGGAAATCAAATAAATTATTGACAATTATCCGGTTGCATATATTTTTTTAGTAAGCCCGGGAAAGGGACTGCCGTTTGGTATTGATGGAATCATGCCGAACTGAAGCACAGTCAATCATCCGGGCATTCCGCGGGCCAAGGTGCGAATTCAGGGCGCCCTGCCAATCCGAATCATCCCCCTTGGCTCCGCAATAGAATAGCGTGGAAATTTACACTGTTCGGAAATAGTTCTCGACAGCATGATGAACCCCGTGCATAAGCTGTCGCCCATAGCAGATCCCCCCCCCCGGGGGAACCTGAAAGGCCCGCGGAAGGGACGAATATAAAATGAGGCACCAGAGCCGATAATGAGTTTACGCAGAAAAATCATCATGGCGATAGCCTTCAGCGTGATGTCCTGCCTTGGATCATACCTGATGATCAGCAAGATTTTCAGCAACCTGGAGAACCAGCTCTACGAACGGTGCCGCATCGAGGCCCTCACCGGCGCGCGTGCGATGAGCGACATCATCAAGTTTATGACCGACCACAAGATGCTGACCGTCGAGGACGTCTTTGACAGGAACTACAGGGAAATCCCTGGAACGAATCCTACGCAATACCACACGAGTTATGACACGACTTTCGACAGGTGGATACAGGGTATTGAGGACCAGTTCCTCCTCGACGAGGATGTCGAGTACGCGGTTCTTTTCGATAAAAACGGCTATGTTCCTACCCACAATTCCCGGTTTTCCGCACCACAGACCGGCGAGTACGCCCACGATCTTGCCAAGAGCAGGTCGAAAAGGATCTACTCGAGCTACGAAGGCATCAACTCGATATTAGAATATAAGGGAAATGAGGTCAGAAAAGAGCTCTATGTTCGCGACACAGGGGAAACAATCTGGAATATTGGCGCGCCGGTAATGGTATCCGGCGAGCGGTGGGGCTCATTCATCATAGGGGTCAACCTCGCCCGTATAAGCGCCATTAAAAACCAGATGCTGGTAATCATTATCATCACCATGTCGGTTATCCTGGTCCTGACGAACCTGATAATACTGGCGATGATACCCAGGCGCTTCCTCCCGGAGATCGTCCGGGAGAGAAACCCAGCCCCCCCCCAATAGAATACACGCCGGATACCGCACCATCCCCTTCAACACGAAACACCCGCTCTAGGCGGGTGTTCTGCGTTGAAGGATCCGGCGTCTACGACGCTACTTCTCCAATTTCACCTGTTCTTCCGCGAAATAATCCGCGGGCGTCAGACCATAGACCTTTTTAAAATCGTCCCTGTAGGGGCAAAGATTACAGCCGAATTTCGCTACGACAAAGGCCCCTTTGTTAAATGCTTCCGCCGTGTTCTTGTCGAACACACCTTTGCCCGCCATCTTGTTCTTGTACTTGATATAATCCCTCACCCTCTGCACCACGCACTGCCTGCATTTCTTCGCGTTTTCCCTCACTTTTTCGGTGACCAATGCCATGAAATCTTCCTCCAGGTTAATGTAGCGAGCGCTTTCATGTCGTGTCCCTCCGGAGGGAGAGACACGACATTGTGCCCATCATTCATCGGAAACAGCCTGTCGGCGGCGCATCAATGACCCCGGATGCGCACGGAGATGAAGGGCGCACCATGCTCGTTACAAGTTAAATAATTATGCAAAATATTTCCACAATATTTTTTAAACCCGGTCAGGATCAGAAGAATAGCCTGATCATTTTCGCCACGAAATAGGCCCCGGCAATGAGAAAGAGCGGGATTGAGGCGAAAAATATCCCCACTTCAACCGGTTTCAACACGGAGCCATGAAGGACCTTTTTGCCGAAAAAATTATAATGATAATGCTCCGGCATTTTCGATCTGCTGTAGATCCTCCGGAAAATAGCGATCTGCAGCAGCAGCATGACCACCATCACCGTCCCGCTCAGGAGCCAGAGCATGAGCGGAAACTGAATTTTCCTGAGCTGATCGGGACGATAAAGGGTCACGAATATAAGGGCGGCAGAAATGAAGACATTGCTTATGCTGGTCAGAATGTAGCGTTGAAGATATTTCTGAAGGCGCGTTTGAATATATCTTACGAGATAGGATACATGAAATGCAAGGGAAATGAACAGGACAAGAAATAATAGTATTACAACCACGCATATCTCCCGAACAAGAAATCATATTGTGAAACAAACGCCCGTCTCCGGCTCAACGGGACGCCTCTTGATGTTGGCGGTCACGGACATGCGGCCCTGCTGAGTTAACCCTCGCCGTCCCCCCCGCCGGGGAGAACCCAGGACTTCACGACATTACCGCAACTGACCGATGCTACGATGCCATAACTGATGAATGTTGAAGATACTGCGGGGATCCTGACCATCGCGCTTTCACTGAATCCGGAAAAAGCGCTCAACGCCCCCAAGCATGTGTCGAAATGCAAGTGTACAGCTCCGACTGATGGCGTTAGACGTCCTGTATGCCGGAAGATCGTTTTCGACAAGTAATTGTGGATCACGCGGTAAAAAAAGTCAAGTGAAAGAACGTAATTTCGCCAAATTCTTTCCCACCCGTGGAGATGAAAAAAATTCCCGCCATGAAGCTCCCTGAAAGCCTTCATGGCGGGTAAAGTATATGGAGGGTTTAATCGGTTATCTCGTGTATCGTTCCACCGGTACGGGGCCCCGCCCCTACACGCCGGCCCTTCGTCTTCTCCTCACTCCCAGAACCACCACCAGCAGTATCATCGCGGCCAGAACCCCTATCACCGCGCCCGTGTTGATGCGCCCCGATACTTTGAGAAGATATGCGGAAAGGGCGGAATCCGAGGGTGCATTGAACACCTTATCGGCATCCGGATGCAGATACCAGTCCTTGTACTCCGCTCCTTTCGATTCGTACCAGAGCTTGAATTGGGGATATGCATCGAAAATTGACGATCCCTCGGCGGGCCAGCCCCAGTCCGCCGGGACAAGAAGGGCCCATGGGAAATTTTCGGCGTCGAGCGTATCGCCGAGAAACTTCGATTTCACGAAGGAGAGGTGCACCTGGTTCTTATCGTTGCCGTTGCACTTTATGTACGGGTCGTAGGGCATCGCGTCCATTTTGTCGCGCGCCACCGGTGAAGCGAGAATGATCTCCTCCGTGTGCACCGGTCCATCCACGTATTCATCCTTCACGCGGGTGTTCCATTGGCCGTTGAGGTCCTGCTTGGGATTGAAGATGAGAAGATAATCTTTGTCGAGGACCCCGATCCAGAACTGGTTTTTATATCCCGCGCCTGCTGCCAGCAACTTTGACGTGACGACGATTTTACTGACCTTGTTGTTGTTGTCGATGTATTCGGTGATGCCGAGCCGCACCACCAGGTCGTTGAAATCAGCGTCGCCCTTCGCGGGCCACTGGTCCTCGTAGGCGATGGTGAACTCACCCCTGACTGTTCCGATCAGGAATGGATCATCGGGAAATTCATCGGAATCGTCCGATACTCCATCTTCATCGCGGTCCGGTTTCGCCTTTCCGTTGTCGCTCAACTCGAGAAATATCGACCTGCTGACCAACGCCAGATCCTGGACATTCTCGATCTCGATCGTTCTGCTCACACAACTGGCATGTTCGATAGTGAGGGTTATCGATTCTACGGTATTATTGATGCTGATCTTGAACCCCGCGGTCCCGTTTCCTTCGGTAAACGCGGTCATGATATCCCCCTCCCCTGACGCAACCCTGATGAGGGCCCCGGAAAGGGGATTGTTTGCCTGATCATAGACCTGCAGGTCAAATACAACTTCATGGATCATTTGAAACTTGAAGTCTTCGCTCCCCTGCTCATCATTGACAATATCTTCCGGAGACTCCCCTTTTGGCAGAAAGAGCATACGCTTGTCGTCCTTCTCATCGCATGAAGTCGCCATAACTGTGAAGACGACAAGAAGCACCATGCATAAACGTTTCATTCTCTACCCTCCTTAGATAATTGTTCGTATAGTGAATCACCATTCAACTATACTGAGATGATTCGCTATAACCCTGACTATCTCGCGTCTGATTCCATATTTTTTCGTGTCAATCCTTCTGGGTTTTCGTTACAATATATGAACAGGTTATATATAACCCATACAATAATATCAATGAATGATGAAAAAGTCAAATTTATTATTCCATCCAGGTGGGTTTTTTAAAGATTTTTTTATTTATTCTTTACAAACTCACGATTTGTACATTCATTATTACGATTATCTCATACATCATTAGAATACCAACTTGTTATATAAACGCTAACCTTCATGGAAAAATCCATGTATTCCTGAAATAGTGCCTTGCTTTTATGTTTTTCATATATATCTGTTCCTTGATCAATCCTCCCTGCATATCACTGGCGGATTCCCTGGAATATTTCCATGTTCGTATAACACTTCCCTTACATAACAGAGAGCTATTGCCGGAAACCTTTTTCAGCTGATGGCCAAATTTATATTGACTCGTTTATATTTATTAATTTGACTAAGCAGTCACAAAAGAAAGATCTTTTCCCTTCAAATGGCGTCTAATGTACAGCAAGAATAAAACAGCCAGCCGGTCGTCAATGGAAGACGAAGGCCTTATCAGGGATTTCCTCGCCGGCGACGCCGGCGCCTTTGACAGACTGGTGGCAAAGCATCAGGACATGGCCTTCAACCTCTGTTTTCGCATTACGGGGGACTACGACGAGGCCCATGACTGTGCGCAGGAGACGTTCATAAAAGTGTACAGAAGTGTTGACAGATTCAGGTTCCAGTCGAGCTTCACTACCTGGCTCTACAGGATCGCAGTAAACACGTGCCGGAACAGGATGACCTCATCGGCCGGGAAGATGATGAAGAAGATGCTCAGGATCGATAGCCCCTCCGGTCCGGGAGTTGCGGGCCCGGAGATCCGCGACGTGTCCTTTTCGCCGGACACGATCTTCGAGAGGAAGGAGGAAGCGCGAATGATCCATGGCGCCATCGAATCCCTTCCGTCTGCACTGAAAATTCTTGTCGTGCTGAGAGACCTTGAAGGGAAATCCTACGATGAGATTTCCGAGATAACGGGCGTGCAACTCGGAACGGTCAAATCTCGACTTGCCCGTGCGCGCCATCTGTTGAGAGAATCCCTGCGGGGTGTATGGTGATGAAGTGCCGGGACATACAACTCGTTCTGGCCGATTACGCCGGCAACACCCTCACCGGCCCGGAACGATCACGTATCGAGGACCATCTCGCCGCCTGTGCCGGGTGCCGCGAAGAACTTCTTTTTATAAAGAAATACATGAAAGGAATCGCCGCGTATCCGACTATCGATGCGCCGGATGATTTTCTGGCGGGCGTCCGCGCCCGCCTCCACGAACCCAAAGATGCCGGCTTTGGCCGGACACTCTTCCTCCCTCTCCGTATAAAACTGCCCCTGCACGCCGCGGGCGTTCTTGCACTGTCGATCATCGCCCTCTTTATCTTCCGGCCCCTCGGTCAGGAACCTGCATACAGGACTGCCGAGTCCCCCCTCGCCCATGTGGAGGAAGAGGCTTCACGGCCGCTCTCCCTGGAAAACCGTCCATCCCGCGATATCGGGCGAACCGCAAAAAAAGGCCGCGCTGCCACGGATCAAATCGAAGAGCGCGTCACCGTCACCGCTCCCGGGCCAATGATGCCGGTCTTGTCCGAAGGCGAAAAGGATAAAAAATCGCCGGATACTGACACCGATGCAAAGGCCGGACATCCGGTCGCAATCGCCCTCTTCCTTACGAGGGAGGCTCCATCCGGTTCACTCCCCTACGCCGGTGATACATTGATGAGCACACGATCATCCTCCCGCGCTGAAAAGCGCGATGCCGAAAGCAAAGAGAGTGATGAACCCGGTGTCCGCGCCCGTGACGGCGAACGGGACCTCGGCGCCATCACCGTCCTTACGGATTCCCTTGACGGTACGGTGACCGATTCCCGCAGGGATGATGCTACCGGCGCGCTCAAAAGGGTCACGGTGGAGTTGCCGGCTTCCCGGTACGACAGGTTCCTGAGGGGCCTTCGCGGCCGCTGGCATGTAAAGGAGGGACACGTGGATTCCCCTCCACCGCGGGAAGGGGCTGCAACCATCATTATCCATCTGGATAATTGAATCAACCGCTCACCAGTCGATCGAGAATAAGCCCCCAGAAGGCGCCGGTCCCCGATTGATAGCACCAGCCCAGGTGCACACGGCAATTCGAGCAGACGGCGAAGCGCCAGGTATAACCTGGAAACCAGGTGTAATCCCCCGTCGGTTCACCTGCGGCCAGACAGCCCCGTGCTCCTGAAAAACAGCCTATACGGAAGAGGAGCCCCAGGGGATTCACGAAGGCGTGCTCATGCGAACCATTCATCCGCATGCGCTCCGACTCGGTGGTGACCGTAGTGCCGCAGATTCGACAGCGGATCTTTTCCTCCTCCCAGTCCATCACGTTATCTGGTTCACATGCCGGATCCATACCCCCGGCCGGCAAAGCCTTCCCCTCGCGAAGCATACACCCGCCCATGATCATGGGGCTTCCGGGCACTGAAACGGCGTCGGATGCGAATGGTTCCATGTTGAATAATATACGCAAGGAAAGGGGTTGCGTCAATGAATCATCGACCGGGGTTTAATTCCGTACATTTATTTTCTCAACATGCGTTTATCCGTATCGATCCGTTATAAAAACGACAGATTTTATTCCCACGGGATCTATTCCAGTGTCGATTAATAGCCGCAGCGTCAAAGAAGTATCTTGACAGGGCCCTCATCGCCGTGCAAACATACCTTTCCATTTATGGAAAACAAAACGGATCAAGAGGTATCAGGGAATGAAAATGTCGAACCTTCCGCCCCGCCCGATCATCGGGGCGGGTATCGTCATTGCGGCCGTGGCATATGCCGCCTTTTATTTCAACCATTTCGAGACCCCCACGGGCGACTATATGGGCAATATTATGGTGCGGGTCATCGACTACATGGGGGGTGCCTTCCCGGGCGATAACTACAAGTTCCTGCCGCTCTATCCCCTGATCCTGTCGGCCCTCACACCCCTTTTCCCGGTGAAGGTGCCCGATCCGATATACATGACAGCCATCGTTCTCAACCTTCTCCTGTACATCCCCTATATCCTTCTTGCCTACACGATGTTCCGGAGATTCCTGTCGGAAAAAGTCGCACTGGCCGCCCTCCTTTTCCTCGGCATGAACATATACACCGTGTACATGGCAACAAACTCCGAGCTGGAAATGCTCCTCTCGCTCCTGATTCTCCTTTCCCTTCATCTTTCGATGAGGGACAACAGGCTCTCCTACGCGGCGGCATTTTTCACCGCACTGACCAAGTGGGATTCCGTCTTCATCGTCCCTGCGGTCATGTTCAGGGACTTCTTCTATCATAAGAAACGCATTCTCGCCCTCGTTCTGGGGACAGCCGCGACGGCGGGAATCGGCGCATGGTTCCTCCTGAGCATCATCAACTCCCCGGGACACACACATCCGTACGTGAGCGAAATCGCCCACCGGGGACCCAACATTTATCGCTACCTCATCGACTGCCTTCTGGTCGCAACGAGCTTCGTTCAGTGGATGGCGACTCACGCCTGGTTCTCGGAAAACCCGGCGGTGAGGATAGCCCTTCTCGCCTTCCTCCCCATTCCTGTCGTCCTTGCCCTGACGGGGATCATCTGGGGTGCGGTGCTCGTCTGGAAAAGGGAGCGAAGGGATTTCGCGCCGGTGTTCATTTTTTTCGCCGGATTCATTCTGATCCATCTTATCTATCAGAATACCAAAGACCGCTACGTAATGCCGATCCTCTGGATAATGACGCTTTTTCTTTTTTTCGGATTATCCGAGGGTATCGCGCCCTGGGTCAGGAAACGATTCGAGACCCTGGCACCTCGGACCCGTATGATCGTCATTACGGGAGTCGCGCTAGCGGCGGGTGCGGGATACGGGGCGAGTCTCCTGGCTATCGCCAGGGATCTGACAACCGCCCATCTCCTTTTCGTATTCATCTTCACGGGTCTCGCCGCGGCGCTTATTCTCTATGGAGGCGGCAGGATCCCCCTCATCCGGCGGACCCTGCTTCTTCTCGCCTCCGCGCTGATCGTGAACCTGATCGTCTTCTACGGGGCGCGCACCATCGACCATCACAGTCTCTCGCGCGTTGAGTTTAAAAAGGCCGCCCTCTGGTACAAAGACCATGGCGCTCCGGGCGACCGGATGCTCATATCGGAAACCAACGTACCGGTCTACTATTCCGGTTTCGGCGTGGACAGATACCTCATTTCCTACCTTGTACGCGGAAACACCATCGAGGAACTCATCCCGGAGCTGGCGGAGAAAGGGGTGACCCTCGTCTTTGTCGACGATTTCTATATCAGGCGCCTTGCCGTCAAAGACCCCAACGCCATAGACCGAAAGGCATGGATCTTCATCGAGATTCGCGACAAAGGGGAAGCGACCGGGCGCTTCAAGCTGATCACAACCTTCCGCACGAAGGGTGGCATCACGAGTTATCTCTACCGGTTCATTCCCTGACAGGCCCGACGCGCAGCCTGAACCGGGGAATTCCGGCCAGTCGTTTCAACCCGGCGTGCATGCCCGCGACGGCCCACCGGGCCTGTCCTTTTCGAACACGCATGTACGCATAATGAATTTCAGCGTATTGTGCTTGAATTATTCCACCCGTTTCGAAAGAATACACATTCTTAAATCTTCAGCCCTATAACGCTCGTGCCATCGAGGTGGATGGATGAAACTGATCATACAGATCCCCTGTTACAATGAAGAAAAATCGCTTCCCGTGGCCCTCAAGGACCTTCCCAGGAAGCTCCCGGGAATATCGAAAATCGAATGGCTCATCATCGACGACGGGAGCGAAGACCGCACGATCGAAATCGCGAAGAAACACGGCGTGGACCACGTGGTCCACTTTAAAAAAAACAGGGGACTCGCGGAGGGATTCAAGGCCGGAATCGACGCCTGCATCACCCTCGGGGCCGACATCATAGTCAACACCGATGCGGACAACCAGTATTGTGCCGGTGACATCCCGAAACTCATACAGCCGATCCTCGACGGTAAAGCCGACATCGTCATCGGCGCGCGCCCCATCACGCAGATCAGGCATTTTTCCTTTGTCAAGAAACTGCTTCAAAAATTCGGGAGTTACGTCGTGAGGCGGGTCAGCAAGACCGACATCCCTGACGCGCCGAGCGGCTTCCGCGCCATAAGCAGGGACGCCGCCATGAAACTCAACGTGTTCAACGCCTACACCTACACGCTGGAAACAATTATACAGGCGGGAAGAAAAAACATGGCCATCACCTGGGTCCCCGTTCGTGTGAATGAAGACCTTCGACCGTCGAGGCTGGTCAAGAGCATATCGAGCTACATCAAACGGTCCATCGTGACGATTTTCCGGATTTTCGTGGTCTATGAGCCCTTCCGGTTTTTCATCCGGATAGGTCTGATTCTTTTCCTGGGCGGCTTCGTCATCGGCATACGCTTTCTCTGCTACTATGCCATAGGCGAGGGGCAGGGGCATGTGCAGTCCCTCATCCTTCTGGCGGTTCTCATGACGATGGGCTTCCAGTCCATGCTGGCGGCTTTTATCGTTGATCTCATGGCAGTGAACAGGTCGCTCATGGAGGACATCCAGTACCGTCTCCGAAAATCCGGCGCGCCGCGTAAAACCGGAAAGGACGCCTAGCCAATGGAAGCAGGGGCGCACCAGCAACCTCCCCAGAGCCCTGACGCAATTCTTCAGGAGCGGAAAAAACGCATATTCACCATGAGAAACCTTGTTCTCATGGTTCTTTCCCTCTCGCTTGCGTGGTTCCTCCTCAGGCAGCTCGATTTCTCAAGGGCATTCGAAATCGCCGCGAACGCCGATCCGCGCCTTATCGGGGCCTGCCTGCTCACCTACCTGGTGTCGAACTTCTTTAAAATGCTCAGGTTCAGGGTGATGCTGAGGGACCGCCGGATTCCCCTCTTCGATCTCTACGCGATAACCAGTTATCACAATTTTTTCAACCAGATCATGCCGGCACGCACGGGCGAGCTCACTTTCGTATATTATCTGAAAAAAATCGGGAAGAGCGATATCTCCAGGGGTCTGCACATACTGGTGGTCACGCGCATATTCGATTTCATCGTCATATCCGCTTTTTTCATCTGCTCGATCATCATATTCTTCGGCAGGGAAACATCGATGATTCTCGTCGCCGCGGGCGCGGCCTTTCTCGCCCTGTCCACCGTCATGCTGTTCAACCTTAAATGGCTGGTGATCTGGTCAGGGAGGCTGCTCCACCTGGTGAGCGCCCGCACCCCACTCGGGGAAAGCGCCCTCGTGAAAAAAATCCTGGGAAAAATCGACGTGGTGGTGGAGGAGTTCGCGTCCTTCAGGGCGGGACGTTTTGTCCCCATGCTCGCGGCCACCAGCATGCTCACCTGGGTCGCGCTCTACCTCCTCTTTTACTTCTCCATCAGGTCCTTCGGGATCGATATCGGTCTTGTACAGTCGGTGGCGGGATCCACGGGGGGCGTGCTGACGAACGTACTTCCCATCAACAGTTTCGGGAGCTTCGGGACCCTCGAGGCGGGCTGGACCGGCGGCTTCATCCTCGTGGGGATGAACGAACATGACGCCATTTTCACCGGATTCGGCTACCACCTGATCAGCTTCGCCGCCAGCGCCATCGCGGCCCTCCTTTGCGCCGTCTGGATGAAAATCGCGAAAAGAACCCGGGAGGGGTGAAATCACTCCGGGAATAGTTTTTTTCTTGACTCGCACGTTCACGGGAAGAGAATTATCGGGTCGTACCATGGCGCCATCCGAGACGGGGGCGTATACAACATCCGGCGGGAAAGCGGGGAACTCAGAGACACCATCATGAGCATGAGCATAGAAAACCTTTCGATAGTGGCCCTCCGGGCACTGCGGCGCAATATCATGCGGACGCTCCTCACCTGTCTCGGCATATTTATCGGTGTCTTCGTCGTCATCCTCCTGACAGGCATCAGCAGCAGCCTCAGAATCGCCGTACGTGAAAAAATTCAGAGCCTGGGGACCAACGCAATTACGATGATGTCGGTGAAAAGGCCGTTCACCGACGGCGACCTGAAGGACATACGCCGTTTCATCCCCGAGGTCCAGTACATAACGCCGTTGAACTCCTGGGAATTCCCCGTCAAGTACAGAAGCAAAAACATTTCAAGACAGATATACGGGGTGAGCAACGAGTATTTCCTCATGGGAAGCTGGGAGCTGGAAAGAGGCAGTCTCTTCTCGACTGAAGAGATCATGACCTATGAGAAAGTGGCCATCATCGGCCATAGTATCAAAAAGGCCCTCTTCGAATACGAGGACCCGATCGGCAAGATCATTCTGATCAACCGTATACCCTTCCGTATCGTCGGTTCACTCAAGGAAAAGGGGATGTCCCTCTCAGGCAGGGACTTCGACGACTTCATAGTGGGGCCCTATTCCACTCTGGCCCTGAAGCTCTTCGGCACCAACAGCTTCTTCATGATCAACATCTCCACCTATTCGGAGACGCAGGTGGACCTTGTGAAAGACCAGCTCCTCGACCTCCTGAAAAGAAAATATACCCTGACGGAAGAGCAGATGCAGGGCTACCGGATCACATCGAGCAAAGAAATAATCAAAAAAACCGAAGAGATCTCAAACTATCTCGCCATGGCTTCCATCGCGATAGCCTTCATATCCCTCATTGTGGGCGGCATCGGCATCATGAACATCATGCTCGCTTCCGTGAGCGAGAGGACCCATGAAATCGGCATACGAATGGCAATCGGAGCGAAAAACATCGACATTCTCCTTCAATTCCTGATCGAGGCCCTCATCATCAGTCTTTTAGGGGGTATCGCCGGGATCGTACTCGGAATCATGATCTACATCTTTTATACCTCCATTTCCCAGCAGCCCTTTTCACTCTCATTGTTCTCGATAATCGTGCCCTTCATTTTCGCGGCGCTGGTGGGGGTACTTTTCGGTTTTTATCCCGCCTACAAGGCGTCGCAGCTCAACCCCATAGACGCCCTCCGCCATGAATGACCAGGCCCTGTTGCATTAATGATACCTGCATGGCATTCCCGCAACGGCCTGCAAAATTGACCGGGAGTGAAACATATTCCTTGACAGAGGCCATTTGCCAATTTAACGTGACGTCGATCATGATGCTTCTTCAATTATTTTTCTTCCGGTTTATGAAATCATGTTGATGCGAAGTTTCATGTCCATGCCAGGGATGATTCATTCGGCATCGATGCCGGAGGGCGTGAAAATTTCATGAATCCACGGATTTCTTTGCCATGAAAAAAACAAGCAAGATTCGGGTAGCCCTGTTCACCGACGTGCTCAAGGAAAACCTCGACGGCGTCACCTACACGCTCTACAACCTGATCGAGCGCGTTCCACTTGAAAAGTTCGAATTTCTTTTTATCACGCCCTACCCGCCTTCCGAAAATGTGAAGCTCCCCTTTCCGGTCATCGTCTGCCGGTACGTTAAAATGCCTCTTTATGGAGAATACCCCCTCGCCTTCCCCTATTTCGATAAAAAATTGCAAAAAGCCCTTGATGACTTCAAGCCCGACATCGTCCACTTCACCACGCCGTCGTTTTTAGGACGCTATGCAAGAACCTATGCGATAGCTAAAGGGATACCCCTGGTCACCACGTATCATACGCACTTTCCGAATTACGTGGATTACTACTTCAAGTTCCTTCCATTTTTAAGATTCCTCAAACTGGCGGTGCCACCCATACTCAGGTACTATTACAACAGATGTGACAGGGTCTTTGTCCCCACCCGGCCGGTACTGGAGGACCTTGCTTCAATGGGCATAGATCGGGACCGTATGACCATCTGGGCGCGAGGCATCGACATGAAGCGTCACAATCCCCGCCACAGGGACGACTCGTTTATCGACGCCCTCGCCGGCAGGGGCACCGTGCGGATACTCTTCGTAAGCAGGCTCTTCTGGATAAAGGAAATCACCACCATCATCAAGATATACAGGATTCTGGAGAAGACCCACCCGATAGTGACGATGGTGATCACCGGGGAAGGGCCCCAGCGGCGCTACATGGAGAAGAGAATGCCGAAGGCCGTCTTTACCGGCAAGCTCATCAACAGCGACCTTTCCAAGATTTACGCATCGTGTGACATATTCCTGTTCCCCTCTATTACGGAAACCTTCGGCAACGTGGTGCTCGAAGCTATGGCGTCCGGGCTTCCGGTGGTGGCTGCGGCCAAGGGTGGGCCCGCCGGCATAGTCAGGGAGGGAGAGACCGGTTTTCTCGTGGAGCCGAAAAAGATAAAAGAATTTGCCAAAAAACTGGCCATTCTAGTCGACGACCCCGCGACCAGAAAAAAAATGGGGAAAAATGCAATTGCATACGCCCGATCCCAGAAATGGGAAAACCTCTGCCGCGAAATGTATGGCACCTACGAGCAACTGGTGTTGAAAAACAGGAAGGCCCGGAACGCACAATGATGGCGACGCCGGATAACTCGGGGCTCCAGTCAGGAAATAAGCGGGGCCTTCCCTACCATCTCGCCCGAGGGGCGGCGCTCCTGGGCGGTGTATTCCTTATCTACTGGTTCGTCTCCCGCACCGACCTGACCGGCATCGGCGATCAAATTCTTCTCATACACTTCCGGTTCATCTTCCTCATCGCGGCGACCTTCATCGCCTACCTGATGGTCACCTATGCCTGGAAGCTCTCGTTTTACCGTTATCCCGGGCACGTCTCCACCCCGCTCCTCTTCATCATCCGCCAGATAGGCGAGAGCCTCGCCCAGATTAACCCGACCAATGTCATTGCGGGCGAGGCCCTGAAGGCCCTTCTGCTCAAAAGAAGGGGGATACCTTACAAGGACAGCATCGTTTCTCTTACGATTTCACGCTTTCTCGTCCTCTTCTCCGCCCTGGCGCTCATCATGACGGGCCTCTACCTCTTTTTCGACAAGCTGAAATTCAAGGCCAGCCCGATCCCCCTTGTGGTCGCGGTGCTTCTCCTTTTCCTGCTTCTCCTCTTCTTTATCTATCGCCTGAGCTCCGGGCGCGGCGTCCTGTCCCTTCCCGCCGCGGCTCTTTCCCCTGTTCGCAGGAAGTTTCCCGACTCCACGCGCATAGCCGGAGCCATTGACAAGCTCCATGAAGTGGACGAGGAGCTCATCGATTTCTACAAAACAAAAAAAATCAATTTCATCGCAGCCTTTATCCTCTCATTCGGGAGCTGGCTGATGGGAGCGATGGAATTCTATCTCATACTAGGCTTTCTCGGTCTCGAAGCCTCCTTTCTCTCATGCGTCGCGATAGAGGTCGGCGTCATGGTATTCAAGGCCCTCGGGGCCTTCGTGCCCGGCCAGATCGGAATCGAGGAATACGCCAGTAAGATCATGCTGGAATTCATCAATGTTCCCGGCGCCAACGTATGGATCACCGTATCGATTCTCCGTCGGGCACGCCAGATATTCTGGATCGCAGCGGGATTGATCGCGTTCTTCATAATCATGCGAAAAACCGGGGGACTGGAAGATGGAAGTCCTGTTTATAACTCATAAGTATCCCCCTTCCATAGGAGGGATGGAAAAACAGAGTTATGAGCTCATCAACGGCGCGGCGAAATCGTGCAAGGTGCACACCCTGATATACGACAACCGGTCGAGCAAGGTCAGGTTTCTCCTTTCCATCCGCCGCAGGGTGAAAGAAATACTGAAGAAAAACCCCGGTATTTCCCTCATCCATTTCAACGACGGCCTAATGGCTTTTTTCGGCCTCACCGTAAAAAAAATCACCGCACTTCCCCTGCTGGTCACGCTCCATGGCCTTGATATCGTCTTCCCGAGCAGGCTCTTTCAGAGGATCGTGGTGGGCAAGTTCAAGAAGCTCGACGGAGTCATCGCCGTAAGCCAGGCTACCGCCCGTGAATGCATCACGCGCGGTTTCGAGCGGGACAGGGTCTACGTGGTGCGCAACGGCGTCGACATCGACATGTCCCTCATCAACAAGCAGCCGTTATTCCTTAAAACCCTCGAGAAAAAGCTCGGCGTCCCGCTGAAAGACAAAAAAATTCTTGTTTCCGTGGGACGGAGCGTGAGGAGAAAAGGGTTCTCCTGGTTCATGACGCGGGTCCTGCCCCGGCTAGACGAGTCCATCATATACCTGATCATCGGCCCCACCGATCCCAATATCAAGAGGACCGGCTTTATCCTGAACCACCTTATCCCGAAACGCCTGTCCGACCTGATAATCCTCCTCTTCGGCCTCGGCATAGACGAACTCGAAGTGCAGAAGGCCCTCGAGAAACCGGACATAAGGGACAGGGCCTTCTATCTTGGCAAGCAGCCCTTCGAAGACATGGTGCAGATTCTGAAGCACGCCGACATGTTCGTCATGCCCAACATAAAGGTGGAGGGCGACGCCGAGGGCTTCGGCCTTGTCGCCCTGGAAGCGTCGGTGAACGGAACCCCCGTCATCGCTTCCGCGATCGAAGGGATCACGTGCGCCGTCCTTGACGGGAAAAACGGCTTCCTTGTTCCCGCTGAAAACGAATCGGCCTGGATCGACAGGATACAAGGCCTCCTCTCAGACAGGGACCACCTGCGGGACTTCGGCGAGCGGGCGAAGCAGTACACCATCAGCAACTATGCGTGGACGAAAATGGTGGACGGATACCTGCGTATATTCAGGAAATATTTCCAAACCCGTACCATCAGCGATGATGCACACCGGTCAGCCGGGACCCCGGCCCCCGGCACGGCGGGGCAGTACGGGGACGTGTGCATCCAAAAAAACGCGTGAGGACCAGCCATGGTGAAGTTACTTGAAAGATTGACTTCAGGCAGGCGGTTCTATCCGCTCATCCTGCTTCTCGTCATCGTTTTTACGGCCATGCGGCTGGTTCACATCAACGCCGACGCGCCCCAGGAACTCACCACCTCGGCCGCCATATACACCGACGAGGGTTTTAAATCATACGAGGCGCGGAATCTCACCCTCTTCGGGGACCGGAAATGGACGCCGGAGGACCAGTACGAGGGGTGGGCGGAAAAAAGCCCCATCACGAACATACCCTACCTCTTGATTTTCCGCCACTTCGGTGTAAGTTATGCCTCCATTCGTATCCTCCCGATCGCCTACGGCGTCCTGACGATGATAGTACTTTTCTTCTTCCTGGTCAGGAACTATGACCGCGCCACGGCCCTGGTCGGCCTTGTGCTCTACGGCGTCAATTTTTTTACCGCCATGTTCAACCGGCTCGGCCTCTACGAGTCCCATCTCCTTTTTTTCATTATGCTCTCCCTCTTCGGCTTTACCGAAGCCCTGCGGTCCCGTGCAAAGGGAGGGGGTGAAGATGACCGTTCAGGGACCGCTATCGATGGGATGCCCTTCAGGATCCTTTTTTTCCTTATCGGACTTTTCGGCCTGGCCGCGGGTTTTTTCATCAAGAGAAACATGCTGGTGATCCTCCCCGCAATCACCCCGGCGCTTATCATCCACTTCGGGGCCCGGCGAGAATGGTCCACCCGCACCCTGAACCGCCTGCTGGGAGCCTTCATCCTCGCGGTCTGCGCCGGCTATGCCATCTTCGCGCACATGGCATTTCTCAAGGTCATGCTCGCCTTCTCCCTCATGTCCTACGAGGTCCTTGGCCGCCCCCTCTCGACGCTTCTCCCCTTTACCGCCTTCGACCCGATACAGAAGGTTCTCGTCAAGGGCCTCTTTATGGAATTCGTGCTCCTTCAGCCACTCGCCCTCTTCGCCGCCTGCGCCTATGCCCTGCGGACCATATACCGGTTTCTATTCGTCGAAAGGCGCGATACACTGGACCTTATCCTTTCATGCTGGCTCCTCTTCGGCACGGCCTTCATTACCATGATGTACTACAGCCCGTCGCGCTACTATCTCCTTTTCGTCCTTCCGCTCATTGTGCTGGCGGCCCGCTTTATCGTCAGGCTTCCAGAGATCGACATCGTATCGTTTTTCACCGGCACAAAACCGTTCCCCCACAACATCATCTTCGGCGCCTTCATCATTTGCTCCGTTCTCTACACCGGCATCACGGTCGTCTTCCACGCGGTGCCTTCCTTCGCCAAAAACGCGCTCGTGGACCGGCTCTATCCGGCATACCTGAAAGGCGACATCATGGAAGGCGCCGTCATCATCGCCGCTGTCGCCGCGGTCTGCATCGCATGCGCCGCGGCGGCCATCGTAAACCGTACGCGCATTCTCGGTCTCATGGGCCGATCGAATTTTCCCGTCATCCTGCTCGCTGCCATACTGGGTTTCCAGCTGGCGCAATATGGGAAATGGCTCCTCTTCCCGAATTACAGCCTCCACCGGGCATCCGTTGAGCTTGGACGCGACCTGCCTGAAAATTCTATTATCGCGGGAAGCTGGTCGGCAGGCCTGGTCGTGGAGAATCGTTTAAGGGCCCTGATCGTCCAATCCCTGATTCCCTACAATCACAACCTGATCAAAAAGATCATTCATGATATTGAAATCCCCGTCAACAGGATCGAGGGAGGCTCCCGTGTATCAGCCTACGAGAAGGAGACGCCGATGTACCTGGCGGTCTGCCGAAACGTGATATTCGAAAAGGCGATCGCTGAAATCTACCGTGAGCATTTAACCCCGGAGAGACTTGAAAAGCGGTTTCGTTTGGGATATTTTGATATTGAAATCTACCGGATGAAGAAATTCAAAGCGGAAACGAAAAATGAGGTACAGGAACTCTTCAAGCGCCTTTTATAGGATATCCCTTCGCATCGCTTTCCTGTTGCCCCTCTGCCTCCCCCTGATACCGCAGGTTGGCGTGGGGGCCGCGGGAACCCTGCCCGATGTGTATGACCTGAAGATATCAAGGGGCGTCTCGACGGAACAGATATCGCTGGAGTGGAAAAGCGCATTCCCCGGCGAAAGCTTCGTCGTCTACCGCTCGTATTTCGAGAGGGGCGAGTATGAAAAAATCGGCGAAAGCGAGGAGAGTCGATTCGTCGATACCGGCGCGGAAGAGGGAATCAAGAGCTGGTATCGGGTTCACGCCCGCACCGGTGACGTGACCGGTCCCGCGGCGATCGGATACGGGTACAGGGCGCCCCGAAACCCCAGGGGCCTTACCATGCAGGAACTGACCGGCAACCGCACGCAACCGTGGCCCACGCCCGCCTCCCCCGAGGCGAGGGAGAGGGAAAAGCTCCATCTACGGCTCTATGAAAAGTATTATGAAAGCTACTTCATGATGACCTTCATCTTCATGGTGGGAAGGATATACATCAACAACGGCGACATACTCGCCTATCGCGGCTTCAGGGGCTATACATGGGACCCGGCGAACAGAATGATCTTCTTCGCAAAACCGGGAACGCTCAATGTCAGGTTTCATTCCAAGCGCTTCTTCCGGTTCGTTCGCGACATGCACAACCTCAAAATACCCTTCGATGATCTCCTTCCCAGGGTCATCGAAAACGCCGTGCTTTTCTGCGTGCGTTCGGGCGAGGACGAAATGAGGCAGCGCGACGGAAGGATCCGCTACATTCCCCGGTACGATTGCGCGGGCATGGGCACTGAATACGTGAGGGATTACCGCAGATGGAGGGGAAACACCATTGTCTTCGCCACCAGCGACGAGAATCTTTACCGGAGAATACGGAACGCCCAGTTAAAGGGTTACTGACCCACCCGGTCCCTGCTCCGCCTTACTTCTTCCACAGTCTGTTGAAAAATTCCATAAAACCCTTTCGCTCGTTCGCGAGCCCACCCGCAAGGGTGGTCCCGGCCCTGAATTCTATCAGATCGCGCATCGTCCCGACCATCTCCGGGTTCATCTCCGCAATCTGTCCGGCGAGCTCTTTCGCCCTGGGCAGGAGGCCTTCGGGGGGAAGCACCTCGTTGACCAGCCGGGCGGCAAGGGCCTCGCGGGCGGAGAGGGTCATGCCGGTATAGGATATCTGCTTTGCCATCCTCCTCCCCACCGCTTCCTGCAAGAGCTGGCTCATACCCCATCCCGGATGTATCCCCATCTTCACATGCGTGTCGGTGAACGTGGCCGCCTCCGACGCGATCAGGAAATCACACTGGAGGGCAAGTTCGAAACCGCCCGTGAAGGCGGGACCGTTAACCGCTCCGATGACCGGTTTCCGGCAGGCGCCGAAGACATCGATCATGTCCCTGCCGTCCCATCGCGGGTCAATGAGGTTCTCGACGGCGATCGCCTTCAGGTCAAGGCCCGCGCAGAAAGCGGGACCGGCGCCCGTGATTATGACGGCCCTGATTTCATCGTCCGCGGCTACCTCATCGATCCGGTCGTACAGGGCGGCCAGAAGCCCCTGGTTGAGGGCATTTCTTTTCTCAGGACGATTCAGTGTGATGAGGGCGACGGGGCCCTCCTTCTCGAAAAGTACCGGTTTCTCCATGATCCTCCTCTCTATCCGACTGCGCGTTATTTTACGAAATACCCCTCTTTTACCCCCAGGCCAACGATGCGGCCCTCATTCATGACGAAATCATATATCTCACCCTTTTCCGTCTGGCCCGGGTAGATGTAGACGAAGGTGTGCAGGGAAGTGGGAGTGATGGCAACGCGAGATCCGGTATACATCTTCAGGGCCGTCAGGTATCCCCCCGGATGGACCTCGACGACGATCTCCTTGCCGTTGTCGATTTTCCGGTATCTTCCCGCGAAAAGGGCAAGCTGTTCCCGTGAGGGCCTGTCGGCCTGGAAATCCAGGGGGTCGAACCCCTCGCCCAGCACCAGGCGGCTGAAGCGTATCATCCTGCCCTTGAAGGCGTTGTAGTAGTCGTAGTATTCCTCACAGTCGTATTGCGGAGGATTGCTGATGAACACATACCCGACGCGCTGCCGCGGGAATATCTGCATAAACCCCCCCGCGCCCGGCATATGTGCGGCGTGATGCATGGAATAGACCGCGCCGTCGATCGACCAGATCCGGAAACAGAGCCCCCTGTATTCCTTCCTCCGGGCCGGCGGTGACTCGATCGTTTCCCCTATGATCTTCCGGAACATTCGCCTGGAGATGATCCGCTTCCCCCGGAAAGTCCCCTCCCCCATTAACATGATCAGGTAGTTGGCCAGATCGTTTATCGAGCACGCTATTCCCGCCGCCCCCCTGGCGGTCGCCGGCGCAGTCGAATCCCGCATCTCCAGGGGCATCAGGATATACCGCGTCACGTATTCCCCGAGGGTAAGACCGCTCACTTCGAAGATGATGAAGCCGAGAAGATTGTAACCCTGGTTGGAGTAATTGAAGCGCGATCCCGTGGGGTATTTCTGCTCCGGCACGGTAAAGGGGTAATCGGCCTCGGCATACCGGGGGCTGGGCTCGTCTACAAGCCCGGAGGTGTGGGTGAGGAGGTGCCAGATGTTGATGGGTTCCGATCCGAGTTTTCTGTTCTCAAACTCAACATGGAGGTACTTTCCGATGGGGTCATCGAGGGAAATGAGGCCGCGGTCCGCCATCTGCAGAAATGAAAGCGCGACAAATGTCTTGGTCAGTGAGGCCATCATGAAAGGCTTGTCAGCCCCGGGACCGGCGGTTCCCCGAAATAGCACACGGTCCCCCTCCACCACAACCGCCGCGGCTGAAGACACAAGGGGAGGCCTCGTGGCGGCCCGTATCCATCGTGACAGCTCCTCCGCGCCCCTGGCGATCCGCTTCTCGCGCTCCTCCACGGCGGGATCCGGACGCTCCGCGGCCGGCGGGGACTCCGCCGGCTTCTTCCCCGCCGGGTAGCAGACCGCCGACAGTACCGCCATGAAAGCCGACAGGAATGCGCACGCCACCCTCGGGTAAAAATGCGAATTGGTTCCCTGTTTCATTCTCCGGTCCGCTTCGTCGCGCCCCGCCTATCTCGCCGGAACGGATCGACTTTTTTTTGGGCGCGCATGAAACTGGATCATATCAGGAATTTCAGGGATGTCAATGGAAATACAGCACCGGGGATAAAAAGGGGGAGAAAACGGGGCTATTCCCGCACAAGCTCGTAATAGCCGTGCCGCAGGGCGAGCCCCGTGACCTTTCCCTCCTTCCAGACGAAGTTATGGAGCATTCTGCCTTTATTGATAAGAAATCGATTAGAGGTGAAGGTCCGGAGTGGCATGAAACCGCCGAAGCCGTTACTGAAGAGGACGCCTCCCCGGAGTGATACCCGCACCCTGTCGCCGGTGAGGACATTCCGATAGTCTCCTTCGTACCATTTCAGCTCTCCCGGGGAGAGGGAAGGCCATGATGTGCAGAGGGTGTCGTCATCGGAAATTTTTCTCGTCAGATGGCGCAGCATGGCCGTGAGGCCCTGGCGCCACGACATGAATGAATCGCCGAGATGGCCGGGGGGGTTGCAGAGGTAAATGAAGGCGATCTTTTTACCCGGGAAAACCTGCAATCCCGACGCCTGGTTGAACCATCGCCCCGCCTTGTAGTAGCTGTCGATATGGTCGCCGACGGTGATGACCTCCCAGCTCAGGGAGTAGTAGTAGTCAACCTTCGTCGCCGGGAGCTCGAGGGGCTTTGTCATCATCTCCTCGAAGGATTTCTCGGTCAGGATTACCCTGTCCCGGTAGACGCCGCGCTGGATCAGCATTCCGGCGTATCTGGAGAGGTCCTGTATGGTGCTCACGATGCCGCCGGTCCCGTTCGAATGCTCAGCGGTACTCGCGCTCATGCCCAGGGGGATGAAGACCTGTTCGCGCATGCATTCGGCGTATGATTTCCCGGTCGCGGCTTCGATCACGTGCATCAAAAGCTCGTAGCCCTCGTTGGAGTAGGAGTAGCAGTATCCCGCCGGGTGCACCTGCCGGGGCAGCGACAGCACCCGGCCGTTGACGTCATGGCGGGTAGAGCCGCTCCCGAAGGAGGGCATACCGGAGGTGTGCGCGAGAAGGTGCCGTATGGTCACCGGCGCCGATCGAAGCTCTTTTCTCTCGATGACCACCCCGGGGAGATACTTCGCCACCGGGTCGTCGAGCGAGAAGACCTTCCTCTCCTGGAGACGCATGGCGAGCACGGCGGTGAAGGTCTTCGAGAGGGAGGCGATCCCGAACCTCGTGGTGCTGTCCGCCCTGACGCCATGGTGGAAGACTAGCTGGTCCCCCTGGATGATCCCGACCGCAGCGGAGGGCACCATGCCGCCGGGGACGTTTCCGTCAAGCCACGACGCGAAACGCTTCCCCTGGACGCGCACCCTGGCCTCGGTCTCGCTATCGAGGATCGGCGACTCGGTGCCGGCCGAAGACTCGGTGAATCTGTGCAGCGTGGTGGCTTTCGACATCGTGGCGTATCCGGCGAAAACCATAATGCATATAAATGCTACCGCGCAGGAAAATAGGAATATCCGTCCCTTCATCAGTTTCCTTTATACAATTAGTCATTCAGGGTTTGTGCGACGGGCGGGGTGGCGCCCTTCCGCCATGCAGAATACTCCACATGTTCCACCGCGCCCCGGGCTGTCAAGCTAAAATCCCCCCGGGGGAGGGAATCCGCCCCACACTACCACAATCGGCCGATACATCCCCCCGATTAAGCTACTTTTCACGGAAGTGTCGCGGAAACACCATCATCCGGCCCGTACTAAAATAATGATTGCAAAATAGGGCATCCACCCATTTCATAGGTTGTTTTCATGGCCCCTGTTGCGATTTCAATGCCAGTCAGGGGGATTATTCCCCCGTTTCATTGAAATACCAGACCCGGTTCGCTATATTGGAACTGTTGCCAGACGCCTCAGGCGCCGCGTTGCAGAGGTCCCTTCCCACGGCGGAAATAACAGCGGGCAGGAACGCCCTTCCCGCACGAGAGAATACGACAACGTGAAAATTTCACATGAATAACCCACAATACGAACTGATAATCAACAACGGCATCGAGAAGGGATACCGCGGCATCCTGCTGGACAGGCATGACTATATCAAGGAGGTCTCCCGCCTCTTGAAGGAGCCGAAGAAGGTATTCATCGGCCTGGGGGATTTTCTTGAAATCGGCGATTACAGCACCCTGATCGACAACATATTTTTCGACACGGAAGGGATCAAGATCGAGAACATCCTCGATGTCAACAACCGGAGAATTTCCCTTGAAGGCGACGTACCCTTCTCCTTCTTCAAACTGGCCGTCTACTTCCCCGATTTTCTCCTGAAAGACGTGCCCACCGCATGCATCTCGATCATCGGCGAAAAATCGAGGCTTTTTCCCGGAGCGGAAATACTGGTTCGTTTCATGAAGCGATACGATCCCCTTGTCCTGACGGCGATGCCCTACGAAATCGCCATCGAGTTCGTCAAAAGGGCTGGCCTTGAAGAAAAGCACCTCATCGCCACCGAGTACAAAAAGAAAAAAGACGCCATCATGAAGGAAGTCTTCGCGGGCGACATCACCCGCTTCATATCGGGGGACCGGAAAAGCCTGGAGATAGAGAAGCTGATGCATGAAAACGACTACTCCGAAGAGGACGTGGTCTATATGGGGAGGGGTGAAGCGGGAATCACCACATTCTCCCAGATAAACTCTATCGCCTTCAACGCCTTCGACAATATCATCCCCCACGCCAAGATCACCCTGTACGGCTCGTCCCTGATGTCCCTCCTTCCCCTCTTTAATTTCGACGGGAAGCTCGATTCGCTTATTCTCTCCGAAGCCTTCGACGAATACATGCCGTCCCTTATCGTCTATTCCACGTCCAGGGGCAAGTCACGGGAACTGATCGAGATGGAAACCACCCACCGGAGGATGCAGGGCAACATCATCGGCCAGCGGATCGAGCACTCCGGGGCGAGCTACAAGTCCGTTGAGCGGGAAATCGAGCTGGTCTTCGCCGGGTCGTCGATCAACATCAGGCAGGTGAAGCAGATGGTCACCGATCGCATGGAATTCTACCGCCATAATCCCGGCGAGCTGGTGAAAAAAATCTACGACATGGCCAAAATCAGGTACAGGAACTTTTGCGGCGCCGGCAACCCTGTCTGAGGGGCCCCGGCTTACCGGATGTGTGGAGGCTCCCGATGTCCCATTGCGACCCGTGCCCCATCGAGGAGAAGCTCGCCCAATGCTGCGGACGCTTCCCGATGACGGGCGAGCGGGCCCTTCTCCGCATGGAAAACGGCCGCGAGGTCATGGCGTGCCGGCACCTGAGTCCCCGCGGGCTCTGCGGTATCTATGACGATCGGCCCCAGGGGTGCCGCGATTTCATCTGCTCTGCCGCAGTTTCGGCTGGAAAGGCCTTCTTCATCGCCGAGTAGTTCTCGCTACCTGGCGGCTCCATCCAGAATTTTGGCGTACGTGCGGAAACATTTCCTGTCGGACAGGATCGTGCCATGGTCCACGTCGAAGCCGAACATCCCGTCCGCAGCCCGGTATGCCCTCTCATCCAGGGCCCTCCCCCGCGCCACGTCGTCCCCGGTCCCGTAAAACATGTAATGCCCCACCGACGATGGAATACGGGTCGACAGTATCCGGTTTATGAAGGGGCTTCCGGTGGCCATGTCGTACCAGACGGGGAGCTTCTTGTTCGAAAGTCGGAGGGCCCGCTCCGCTGAATCAAAACCGCTCCAGGGGGATGCGAGGGTGATATGAAGGACGGGGTCGATCCCGATCGCGCGAAGGTCGTACCGCGCCAGGAGATCGTGGGTCACGAGCCCCCCCATGCTGTGCGCGGTGAGAATGATCGTGCGAAACCGGTGGTTCCCCGCACATTCGCGCAGGGCCTCGTAGAGAAGGCGCGAGGCCAGGGAAAGACGTATCCCCGTCGGATAGTAAAAGAACCAGGGCTGATACCGCTTCCGGTCGAGACGGATAAGGAAATAGGCCCAGTCCCGGGGGCTCCCCTGCGCACCATGCACGAACAGGACAGGGATCTTCCCCGGCTCGAAGGGCCGCACAAAATATATTCGGGCGCCGAAGCCCTGCATGAAAAGGGTGGGCGTCCACCATCCGGTCGTCGCGTTTTCAGGGCAGAACCTTTCTTCGTAGAGGGCGGCGACTTCGCCGTTGCCCGGCTGTCGTGGCAGGGCGCGCGGGTCACCCTGGACCCTGAATATCCGGGGAAGTTCCTCCCGGGCCCCTTTCGGCGTCCCGGCCGATATCAGAACCCCGTGGCGCACCTCCCCCTCCCCGATTTCTATCACCGCCAGACCGGGATGTGCATCATCCTTACAGGCACCGGAAAGCTCGCCGGCCCTGAAATATCCGTCGAAATCACGGTCGGTGAAGGCATAGAGATGATAACGGCCTGCCGGCAGGTAGAGCATGAAGGGCCCGGGGCCTGAGAGTACGACATAGTGCTCGAGGGCGCGCCCGTGGCCCTCAGTGGGGTACGCCGCCACCATCACGGCCCCGCCCCCACCGTCCACGCGCCCCATGATCACCGATGAATTGTGGTCCGGTTGTTCCCCGCCGGCACCCGGCGCCGCGGACGCAACACGTATATTGTCCCGGGGCCCGATCGAAAAATATCCGCACGACGCCAGGAATACGGCGGCGATGAAAATCGCCGGACGGATGACCGCACAGGCGGGCCTACCTCCCGGTTCTTTCACGCCGCTCAAGAATTTCTGCGATATCATCATACCTGTTTTCCCTCCCCAGCATCGCCGCGGTTTTCCCCTCGTTGTTTCGCACCGAGAGGTTCGCTCCTTTGTCCGCCAGGAAGATGACGGTGTCCCTGTACCCGTTCAGGGCGGCCTCCATGAGGACTGTCATGCCCCTCAGGTCCTTCCGGTCGGGATCGGCCCCGAAGCCCGCCAGGAGGGGCACCATGTCGAGATGCCGGGCCTGGACCGCGTGGATGAGGGGGGTCCTGCCCTCCCGGTCCGCGAGATTGCAATCCGCGCCCCTCTTGACCATCAGACGCAGGAGATCGATATCACGGCAGTCCATTACCTTGATCATGGCAGGGATCCCGCCTCTGTCCATGATGTTCGGGTCGGCGCCGTGTCTCAACAGCTCGGCGGCAAATTCGCGATACCCTCCTTCAATGGCCCATACCAACGGGGCCACGCCTTCCACCTCGCGGAGATCCGGGTCCGCACCCTTCGAGAGGAGGAGCCGCGCGCAGTCGAGGTAGCGGGACTCCAGGGCATGCACAAGGGCCGTTTTCCCTCGGACATTCCTGTCGTTGATCCTCGCCCCGCGCCTGAGGAGTTCCTCCGCCAGGCCATCCTCACCGCGCGCCGCGGCGACCATAAGCGGCGTCGTCCCGGCAGCGTCCTTCCCGTTCGGGTCCGCGCCTGAGGCCAGGAGGTATTTCGACGCGGCGTCATACCCTCCCTCGATGGCGACCTGGAGGGGAGTTTTCCCCTCCAGGTCCGCGGCATTGACGTCGGCTCCCTTCATGAGCAGGTATTCGATCACACCATCGTGTCCCCCGCGCGCGGCATAGTGGCAGGCGGTCCAGCCGTAGCGGTCCACTGCGCCGGGCACCACGATCCGTTCCTCGAGAACCCTCATGACGCCGATGAGGTCTCCCGATCCGGCCGCGCCATGATAATAGGAAAGGGGATCATTGTAGTAACGGGCCAGGTCCATGTTGACCGTGCGCAGTTTCGGCGCCGCGCATGAGATGAGCGCCGAGGCGCAGAGAATAACCAGGAAAGCGCTTTTCATCATTGATCATCCAGGGTGGAGGGCCCGCTTTCTAGACACACAGCATCTCTATCACGATCGCCAGGGCCAGCAGGAAATCGGTCGCCAGCACCACTATCACGTTCAGGCCCATGGCCGGAATCAGCCGCGGGGTGTCCTCTCCGTACCGCAGGGCCGTCGCCGCGGCCTTCGCCGCGAGGGGGGCCGTTAGCAGCCCGAGGAGCACCGTCCATGAGTAGCCGCCGAAAACCGGAAGTGCGATAATCGACGCATACACCGCAAGGAGGCCGAAGGCGTAGAAAAGGGCCGCCTTTTTTTTCCCGAGAAATATGACGAGATGGAACCGCCCGCCCGCCCTGTCAACGTCCGCGTCGGGAAACTCATTCAGGAAAAGGAGCAGAAACGTGAGTATACCGGGGGGCACCGATAAAAGAAGCAGATGCGCCGGAAAGAGGCCCCGGACATCCGCTTCCGGTGTCGCGGTCATGGCAATATACGTACCGATAACCACCAGGGACCCGAGGCTCAGGCCCGCGAAAAACTCCCCCAGAAGCACGCGGGCAAAATGGCGGGTATAGAGGACGATCGAGGCAGCCCCCACCGCCATGATGGCGAGTACCACCCAGTGGGACATGATGACGAAGTAAAGTCCGATGATAAAGGCCCAGAAAAGGGTTTGCCACGCCGCGGTGATGACCGCCGTGGGAGTGGTACGGCCCGCCTGAATCATGCCGGTCCCGCCGCTAAAGGGGGTTCGGCTCGTGTTGGCGTCAATACCGGTTTTGTAATCAGAATATTCGTTGAAGAGATTGACCGAGACATGGGCCAGCACCACACCCGCGATCAGCAGAAGGGCATTGATCGCACTGAAGGCCCCCTCCCCGGTTCTTGTGATGTCACGTGCCGCAAGCGCCAGCCCCATGGCCGTCAACAAAACAGCAAGGGCGAGAAAATTGCTCCTGATCTGCAGAATCCATGCTTTAATCGTATCACGACGTGCCATAGTATCACCTGGATATTTAATGGTATTGAATCGATCCGGGGGAACCGCCCCCGCGTGGGTTGCGGGTAACGCCAACCCCTGGTCTATCACGCCTTCACCCCGCAGGGGGGGGACACACCAGAGAACCCTTCCGTACGATGGATCGAGCCTCTCCCCCCTGGCATGGGCGGGAGAGGCAACCATCCCCTACTGCTTTTTATTCGCAAAGATGTTAAAGAAATCTATCGGGATCGGGAAGAGCGTCGTTGAATTGTTCTCCGTCGCGATCTCGCCAAGGGTCTGGAGATAGCGTAGCTGGACCGCAATCGGGTGTTTCTCCATGAGAGCCGCCGCATCCACCATCTTCTGGGCGGCCTGGAACTCGCCCTCGGCGCCGATCACCTTCGCGCGGCGATACCGCTCCGCCTCGGCCTGTTTCGCGATGGCGCGCTGCATCTCCTGTGGGAGGTCGACGTTCTTGACTTCGACCGCGGAGACCTTGATCCCCCATGGGTTGGTGTGGAGGTCGAGCAATTTCTGGAGCTCTATGTTGATCCGCTCCCGTTCGGAGAGGAGGTCGTCAAGATCGGACATGCCAAGGGTGCTCCGCAGGGTCGTCTGGGCAAGCTGCGAGGTCGCGTAGAAGAAATCGTCCACGTCAGTGATCGCCTTGTTCGGTTCCACGACGCGGAAATAGACCACGGCGTTGACCTTGACCGACACGTTGTCCTTCGTGATGACGTCCTGGGGCGGCACGTCGAAGGCCACGAGTCTCAGGTTCACCCGCACCCACCGGTCGATCATCGGTATGATGATGATGATACCGGGCCCCTTCGGATTTTTCAAAAGCCTTCCGAGCCTGAAAACAACGGCCCGTTCGTATTCCTTCACGATCTTGATCGAGCTGATGAGAAGCAGAACCCCCAGAATGACCAGCAGTCCTATTAGATTCAATCCAAATCCAGACATTGTGTGTATCCTCCTTGTATTTTTGTGCGCCCTTATCGGCGATTACTTTTTTTTCACGTTCAGCAGCATTCCCGAAACCCCGGCAACGACGACCTGGTCTCCCTCGGTACCCCCGTCATCGGAGACCGCGTCCCATATTTCGCCGTGGACACGCACCCTCCCCCTCCCCCGCTCGTCAAAGGACGTGAGGACCGTGCCCTCCTCTCCCACCATGCCTTCGATGCCGGTGGTCACCTGCGTTTTGTGGACCAGGACCACCGCCCGCACCACGATCAGGACGAAACCGACGAGAATGAGCGCCATTGCGATGATCGTTGACATGGGTATGGAACCTCCCGAGAGTGGTGAATCGAAGAGTATCATCGAGCCGAAGATGAACGATGCGATGCCCCCCAGCGTGAGGAGGCCGTAGCTTGATATGTAGAGCTCGAGGACCAGGAGGACCACCGCCAGGAGTATCAGCACGATGCCCGCGATATTGACGGGCAGTACCCTCGCCGCCATCAGGAAAAGGAAGAGGGCCAGGCCACCGACGACGCCCGGCACGATCATGCCCGGGTTCTTCACCTCGAAGCCGATCCCCGCTGCGGCGATCAGGAGAAGAAAAAGCACTATCTGCGGGTCCGCGAAGAAGTCGAGGAAACGCTGTTTCCAGTCCATGGTGATCGCAAGGGGGGCGATCCCCGCAGTTCTGATGACGATGTTTTTCCCTTTGATCTTCACCGTCCTGTTGTCGAGTTTTTTCAAGAGATCGTCCATATCCTCGGCGGTGAAATCGATGACATTCTGGCGATGCGCCTCCAGGTAGGTGCTCGACACCGCCCGTTTCACCGCCCGCTCGGCCCAGCCGACGTTACGGTTCCGCTCCTGGGCCAGGCTCCGCGCATAGGACACCATGTCGTTCAGGACCTTTTTCTCCATCGTCCCGGCCGGGTCGCCCCGCTCGTCCCGGGGAAGAAAATCGAGGGCCGGGCTCACGGGGTGCATGGCGCCGATCTCGGTGCCCGGGGACATGACGGCGATATGGGCCGCGAGCATGATGTAACCCCCCGCCGAAGCCGCCTGGGCCCCCTTCGGATAGGTGAAGACAACCACGGGAATTTCCGAGGCCATTATCGCCTTGATGATATCGCGCATCGAGCCGACCATGCCGCCCGGTGTGTCCATCTGTATGACGACGAACTCCGCCCCCCCCTCCTTCGCGGTCGCTATCCCCTTCACCAGGTAATCCGCCGAGATCGGGTTGACGCTCCCTTCCAGGGTAAGGAGGGCATAACGCCCCCGGGCCGCCAGGGGCCCCGCGAGTACCGCGACGGCCGCGAGAAGTATAAGTATTCGTTTCATGATGTTACCCCCGATTCAGCGCGCTCCGACGATACGGCGGTGGCCCCTTCCCGCACCGCGGGCCGGGCACCCTCCATCTCAGCGCGCAGCCGATCATAGATTCCGTCAAACCCCCCGTTTGACATGACCAGTATCACCTGCTCGTCTTCGGGCGGTACCGCCCGGGAGAGATACGCCGCCATGTCGTCACCTCCGTCGAAAAGGCGCGCCCCGGGGTTGAAGGCGCGAATATCCGCCATGAGCCGCCCGATGTCGAGCCCCCCCCCGGCCGGGAGGGGCGAGCCGGCATAGGGCCTTCTTATGAGAATTTCATCCGCCGCCCTGAAGGAGGCGGGAAGGAGGTCCTGAAATACATTTCTCCTTGAGGTCGCGGAGCGCGGCTCATAGAGGGCCCATATCCGCGCCCCGGGATACCGCTCGCGCATCGACTCGAGAATAAACCTGACCGCCGTCGGATGGTGGGCGAAATCCTCGTATATCCGAATGTTCCGTTCATGATAGATCAACTCCTGGCGGCGCTTCACCCCCTGGAAGCTTTCGACACCCCGCCTGATATCCTCCCCCTTGACCCCCAGGACCGAGGCCATGGCCGCGGCGGCCATGCAGTTGTCGTGATTGAAGCGGCCGATGAGGGGGCTTCGAAGCCGGACGGGGCCCTGCGGTCCCGTGACCTCCAGCCGCGTGAGCTCCCCGTCGATGCCCCCGATCGAATAGCGGTAATCCGCGTCGCCGGCCCCGAAGGAGAGGCACGTCGACAACGACCCTTCGACGATGCGACGGAGATTGTCATACCCGGCGGAATAGATCACCCCCCCCGAGGAGGGCACCATCTTCACCAGGCGGCCGAACCAGGTCTCTATCTCCTGGAGATCGCGGTAAATGTCCGCGTGATCAAACTCGAGGGACGTGACAACCAGATGGTGCGGCCGGTAGTGGATGAATTTCGGGAACTTCTCGAAAAAGGCGGAATCGTATTCGTCCGCCTCTATGATAAAGTGGCGCCCGGTCCCGAGGCGATGGTTCGAGCCGTAATTCCGGGAGACTCCCCCGACGAAAAAGGAGGGGGAGAGCCCCGCCGTCTCCAGTATGTGGGCCAGGAGGGCAGTGGTGGTCGTTTTGCCGTGGGTCCCCGCAACGGCGACGACCTCCCTGTCACGGAGAAAGAACTCCCGGAGGGCCCCCGCCATCGACAGGTAGGGGAGCCGGGCGTTCAGGACATGCTCCACCTCGGGGTTGCCCCTGCTCACGGCGTTGCCAATGACGACCAGGTCCGGATCGCCGATACGGGACGGATCGAAGCCCTCGTGGAGGGTGATGCCCCCCTCGCGCAGGATATCGCTCATGGGGGGATAGATGTTCCGGTCGGAACCGGACACGGCCGCGCCCCGCTCCCTGAACATCCGGGCAAGGGCCCCCATGGCGATGCCGCAGATGCCGATCATGTAGACGGAGCGTATCATTCCTTCACGCAATAGCTCCCGGCCAGTATCTCGAGGGACACCACATCGTTGCGTGCCTCCGTGACCGTGTAGCTCGCCTTCACCCGCTGGCAAGGTTCAACCCCGCTCCGGTCGATTTCAATGCCGTTCTTCGTCACCTTCGACCCCTCCGACCAGTACAGCATCGTCTCCGTCTTTCCCTTCTTCACCTCGATGGAGTCGACGCCTGCGAATATCACCAGACCGCTTACGGACTTCTCGGACCCGGAATAGGCGGCGACCGTTCCCATCAGCACGCACAGAATCGCGATGCCTGCGATAGTTTTCATGCGAGTATACCCCCTTCCGTGTAAATAATGCCACAATCGCGAGCCCCGGGCAGGCCGAGCAATCACCGCCTCATACGATTTCCGTTCCGCCAGGTTTTTCATGTAATCGTGGCGCACTGTCAATATGTACAATAGTATCATGACAGCGGATATTTTTCAATAATTAATACGCGGCGTGTGTCAGCACCCCTGCGGCCATGGGACCGCGCACGGGCCACCTGGGGGGGATAGTGCCCCGATCGCGCAATTATTACAATACATTTATGGCGAAGGCCTCGTTTTTTATGGGACCGTGGTAACTGTCTTCAGCGGGGTGATCGACCGCGGTTGCAATCAGGCCCGCGCACACACCGTCCCCCTGCTCCGGCCTGGTTTTTATTTGCAGTACCTGCCGCCCGCCAACCCCACGATCGGGGCCGGGTGCCCCTGAAAAAAACTTTTGGCGTACTCCATGAACTGTCTCCTTTTTTGCTGCCGGGACAGCAGAACAAGAAAATGACTTCGTAGAATGGAATGCCCCCTCCGGGGGGCGGCAGGTAATTTCCGTGCCGCAAAAAACTGTTTATTGACAAAATATGACGCGGGGTATAGAATAGCAAAGTGGTGTACGCGGGACCCGGGAGGGGCGATGCGCAGTCCTTCGCGAAATGATGAAAGATCCCGATATCCGGGACCATAGCGAGATAGGAATGAAAAAGAAAATCATAATGGCCGCGCTTGTCCTTATCTGCGCGGCTTCAGGCTCCCCAGGCAAGGATGGAGGCGACTCCGCCACCGACCATGAATGGGGCGCCAGGACGGCGAAAATCAAAGACGCCATCGGCCCGGGGAAGTGCATCGAATTCACGCCATCGGACGATCCTGAGTACCAGAACAAGATAATGAGCTACATCACGGCCATCGACGGCGAGCTGGCCGGAAAAATAAAGATCGTCCGGGTGCAGACGCGCCCCGTAGTCGATTATCTCTTCGTGAACGACAGGCTTTACACCGTCATGGAGGACTGGGGCCCCGTCGATCCTTCGACGGAAAATGATATCCGCTCCAGGCTTTCCCTCCGGTTCGGCACACCCCTCGTCCAGAAGGATAACAACCTCCATATCTACTCATACAACAGCGACACCACGAAGGTCCTCTGCTATCTTACCCGGCAAACCGGGGAAACCACAAAATGCAAGGTTTATTTTTACACAAGAAAGCTCTTTCGCATGCTTATCACAGAGTGACCCGGAGGATCACAGAGTGACCCGGAGGATTATGGAGCAGACGCCGGAATGCCGGGTTCCGGTTTTCATCCGGCAGATTTTTCGACCTGAGCCCCCCACTGCCCGGGAAGGGCCCAGGAAGGACTGGTGATGAGGGTGTGCATGGTAAAGACGCGGCGCGTGATCCTTGTAATGTCCTTTCTACTCTTCGCATGGTCCGCCACACAGGCGCGCGGGACACCCCCGCCCCTCATGGTGAACGAGGCCCTGGAACGCCAATCCGTCACACGCCATCTCTCCTATCTTGTAGACCCCACGGGCCGGGCGCACATCGAGGAGATGGCGAAGCACACCGATGATTTCAAGCCTCTGACCGAGGAACGCGGCGACCCGTCTTTCGGTTATTCCAGGCACCCCCACTGGTTTATGTTCAGGGTTCGAAACGAGAACGGGACCCCGGTGGAGTGGATCCTCGAGTTCAGCTATCCCCTTATCGACCGCCTCGAACTCTACGTTCCCGAAGGCAAGGCCTACCGCGTCATGCTGGGGGGCGATCGTCTTCCCTCCAGTGTACGGGAGGTGGCATCCCGCACCATCGCCTTCCCCCTCACCGAGCCGCCGGGCGAGCGGGCCTACTTCCTCAGGGTCGAATCGAGCGGCTCCCTGACCGTGCCCCTCGTGGCATGGTCACCCCGTGGCTTTCATGGGATGGAAATCAAGGAAACCATTCTTCTGGGCCTCAGCTACGGCATCCTGATCGCGATGGCGATCTATCATCTTTTTATATTTATTTCAATCCGCGAAAAGAGCTACCTCTATCTCTCCATGATGATAATAGCCGTTACCCTCTTCGGAATGACCAACACCGGTTTATCCTACCAGTATTTATGGCCTGAAAATCATGCATGGGGCAACATGGTTCACCCATTTTTCCTTGCCCTGGCGAACCTCCTGGCGCTCCAGTTCACCCGCACCTTCCTTGCTATCCGGGCCCGCTTTCCCCGCGGAGACCTGCTGCTTCTCGCGGCCATGGCGATCTGTGCGCTGCTTATGCCTCTCTCCCTCCTGATTGAATACTACCACGCAAGCCGCGCCACGGTCATGCTGACGGGGTGCAGCATGGCGATTCTCATCACCATGGGGATAGTATCCCTGTCGCGGGGATATCACGAAGCACGCTATTACCTCATGGCATGCCTCGTCTTCTTCATCGGCGTCCTACTCGCCGCGGTCAGGGCCTACGGCCTCCTTCCGGATAATTTCATCACCGCCTGGTCAAGCCAGATCGGTATCGTGGCGATGGCGCTCCTTTTCTCCTTCGGCGTGGCGGACAAAATCAACGTGATCCGCCGCGAGCGCGAAAAGGCCGTGGAGGGTCTTTCTGAATCCGAGAAAAAGTACCGTACCCTTGTGGAAAGCGCCCATGACGGCATCATCATGCTGGTCGGGGAGACGCCGGTCTTCGCCAATACCGCCTTCATGGAGATGCTCGGATACGCCCCTTCCGAGCTGGCGTCCCTCACCCTGGACGACCTTCTGCCCGACACCCCCGAGGGGAAGGCCCTGGTGGGCGACCGCTACAGGAGACGGATCAACAACGAGGACGTGCCCACCAGGTACGAAGGGCAGATGCTGAGGAAAGACGGCACAATTATCGATTGCGTCTTCTCCGCATCCCGCCTGACCGTAAAGGGGCGGCAGGGCGTGATCTCGATCATATCCGACATCTCATCCCTGAAGCGGGCCGAACAGACCATCATCAAGCAGTACGAGGAAATCCGGTCCCAGTATGCCGAGTTGGAGGAATTGAACAAGGAGCTGACCCTTGCCCAGAATTCGCAGATCATGCTGAACGAGCGGCTCGCGGAGGACAAGGAACAGCTTTCCGCGATTCTCAAATCGATCGGCGATGCGGTGATAGCCCTGGACGGGGCGGGACGGATCATCCTGATGAACAAGGCTGCCGAGGCCCTGACGGGGCGGGCGCAAGAGGATGCCCTGGGGACTACCGTGGCGGAGCTCCTCACGCTCCCCCCGGGTGCCTTCCCGGACGGCTCATTGGGGCCATTCATTACGGACCTTCCCCTGACGATCAGGCGGCATGACGGTTCCGAGTGCTTCGTGGAGATCACGGGGGCCCCGATGGGCACCACCGAAGGGGATCGGCAGGGCACTGTCCTCGCGATGCGGGACGTCACGGCGAGAATGAAACTCGAAAAGGAGATCCTCAAAATTAGCAAGATCGAGTCCCTGGGCCTCCTCGCGGGGGGGATCGCCCACGATTTCAACAATCTCCTCACCGCCATCATCGGGAACCTTTCCCTGGCACGGACCATGATACGCGAAGAAGACCGGGAGCTCGCCGGTATCCTGGCCAGCTCCGAGCAGGCCTCGAAGCGGGCGGTCACCCTTACGCGCCAGCTCCTCACCTTCTCACGCGGCGGCGAGCCGGTAAAGAAGCGCGCGTCGATACAGGACCTCCTTCACGACAACATCGCCTTTCTCCTCTCCGGGAGCTCGGTCAGGGCCCGCTTCGAAGTCCAGGAGGGGCTCTGGACCGTGGAGGTGGATCCGGACCAGATTTCACAGGTGATCAACAACCTGGTCATCAACGCGATGCAGGCGATGCCCGACGGGGGTGAAATCTGCGTCTCCGCGGTCAACATGGAAAACGTGACCGCGCTTCCCCTGGTGGGGGGACGCTATGTGCGCGTCTCTTTCGTGGACCAGGGCTCCGGCATCGCCCCGTACAACCTTGGCCGCGTCTTCGACCCCTATTTCTCCACCAAGCCGAAGGGCTCGGGCCTGGGCCTCTCCATCTGCTACTCCATCGTGAAAAAGCACGGGGGATATATCGAGGTCGAGTCCAACGAGGACGCGGGTAGCTCCTTCCACGTCTACCTCCCCGCGACAGAGGGGGCACCGGCGCCGAAAAAAGAAACGCGCACGATCGATACAATCCGCCAGGGACGCATACTGGTTATGGACGACGAGGAACAGGTGCGGGACGTCGCCGCGGGCATCCTCGCGCACCTGGGCTACGAGGCGGAGTGCGTCGACGACGGAACCACCGCCCTGGAAGCATACCGAAGGGCGAAGGAGAGTGGGGCCCCCTTCTTCGCGGTAATAATGGACCTCACCGTGCCGGGGGGGACCGGGGGCCGTGACGCGATCCGCATCCTCCTGGAATACGATCCGGAGGCGGTCGCCCTGGTTTCGAGCGGCTATTCCGGCGATCCGGTGATGGCCGATTATCGCGCCTACGGATTCAGGGGGGTCGTGGCCAAGCCCTACACCATGCACGACCTGGCCCGGGCGATAGACGAGGCCCTGGGGCCGGATACACACGATAAAGCGGGCCGATGATCCCCCCGGGGGACCATACATCTTCAGAACGATTATTTTGTCGATATTTTCCCAAATTTTCTTGACACGTCAACCCTGCGACCGCATATTTGCCATCCATGCGGTGCCGTCTCCGGGCGACCCCGCGGATTCACATCATCAGGGTAAGGTCAGAAACAGTGGCAAATATTAAATCGCAGATCAAACGGATCAGGCAGAACGAAAAAAGAAGGGTCCGGAACGCAAACGTCAAATCGTCCATCCGCACGGCTTCCAAGCGGGTCATCAAGGCCGTCGAGGTCGATGCTGACCCGAAAGCCGCCGCCGAATCCTACGCCACGCTCGTGAAAATCATCGACACGGCAGCCGGCACGGGCATCGTACACAGGAACAACGCGGCAAGGAAAAAATCGAGACTGGCGAAACGGGTCAACGCCCTTCTCGCGCCCCAGACTCCCCAGTCTTAGGACGATACCCTTGACGAAATCGGATATAGTCGACCGCCTTACGGGCCAGAGCGGCCTGATGAAAAAGGAGGTCGCCTATATCGTCGACAATTTCATTGAAAAGATCAAAGAATCCGTACTGAAGGGCGAGAACGTCGAAATCAGGGGCTTCGGGACATTCCACCTCGCGCAGAAAAAGGCGCGTACCGTCTTTTCTCCCATCGCGGGGAGGAAGATCGAGGTTCCCGCGAAAGCCGTCATCGCCTTCCGCCCCAGCAAATCGACCGAACGAAAACATACACGACAGGGCGCTTAGCTCAGCTGGTAGAGCATCTGCCTTACAAGCAGAGGGTCACTGGTTCAAGTCCAGTAGCGCCCAATCATAACTCCTGATAAATTCAGGAGTTACTAATTTTGACCACTTGCCTGTAAAACCTCTCTTTGCTCATTTGACCTACATTTGACCAAACCATTTAATGGAGATTATACACCTCCACCAATTTGTTGACTTTTGCCTTACCGTCTACCCCACCACGCTGAGCATATCTTCAAACTGTCAGCTCGACCGAAGAATGTCCCCTATAGGCCTGGATATCGCCCAGGTTTATCCCAGCATCCCTAAGAGACTGGGCGTAGACATGACGAAGGTCATGGAAGGTGAGGCTCAAGCCGTTTGGAAGTTTAGCAAATGACAGAGTATCCCGAAGGCGCTCCCAGCAGTGCAACCTTTTCATACTAAAAAGTCCTTTTAAAGGATGTGCTTTAAATATTTAATGTCAAAGCAAATGAGTTTCGTATAAACTAATATATATTCACTGGATACAAGATAATGAAAAAGCATTGGACAACAGAAAATATGCCAGACTTATCAAATAAAACTGCAGTAGTCACCGGCGGTAATATTGGCTTAGGCTTCCGCACCAGTTTGGAACTAGCACGCAAAAATGCCCATGTGATAATCGCCTGTCGTAGCAAAGACAAAGGTGAAGCTGCCATACAACGTATAAAAAAAGAATTGCCCGCTGCTATTCTGCACACTATTCCATTGGACTTAGTAAATCCAAATTCCATAAAAGCATTTGCACAAGAGTTAAAGTGCCAAGTGAACAGACTTGATATACTTGTGAACAATGCAGGTGTGGTTATGCTCGATAATTATCAAACCACCGAGCTTGGACATGAGATGCACATGGCCACTAATCATCTAGGTCATTTTGCTCTCGCCGGCAGACTATTCAATCTCTTGCTAGACACCGAAAATGCACGGGTAGTTACAGTAACTAGCCTTGCATATCGGGCCGGTGTAATTGACTTTGATGATTTTGATTGGAGCAAACGCAAATATAATAAGATCAAAGTCTATGGGGACAGCAAACTAGCCAACCTGTTATTCATGTATCAGTTACAGAAAATCTTTGAAACTGCAGGAGCAAGCGCCAAATCAGTTGCTGCCCACCCAGGCCTCACGCTCACAGAAAGACATCGCAGTTTCACGGGAACAAAACGAATACTTGATAAGCTAATAGCATCACCAATGGAAAAGGGAGTCTTACCACAACTTTTAGCGGCTACAGAGCCCAGTGTTCAAGCATGTGATTTCTATGGCCCTAAATATGGGGTATGCGGCAAACCCAAAAAAATTATGATAAATAACAATGTGCTTAATCCTGAGCTAGCTCAAAAGCTGTGGGACTTTTCAGAAAAAATTTCTGGAGTCACTTATACTTAATCAAGTAGAGTCTAAAACATCTTATTTCCATTCTTTGAATACCCATGTATAATTCAGAGGGTGTAAATAAGATTGTGTAAATGGCCATATGATATATTCTTGCAAAGGAGAGAATTATGGTCACGAAAGAAGAAGAACTTGAGAAATTACTGGAAGGTATTGACTTCAAAAATTCAAGACGCTTGTACAGTAGTTTTTAACTTGCAATTGGTTTTCAATAGTCCATTATTTGTTCCGATAACGACCATTGTGTCGCCTGGCCGCATACTGGACACGGCGGAAATTCCTTGATAATTAAAAATAATTATATGAAAAAGAAATATTCAACCGGTACAGCCATCAATATTATTTTTTTTATAATAATTATAATCCTAATTGCAGGTCCCTATCTTGGTGTTAGATTCTATGATGAAAAGAATGAAGATTCTCTGCTGATTTTAATTATATTATATGCTGCTTATTCTCCCCTTACCATAATGATGATCGTTTTTTTAAGAAAATATTTTTCAAGTTATATACTTGTGACAGAGAGAGGCCTGCTGTTAAAATATAGAAAAACTATTGAAGAGATTGAATGGTCAAAGGTGAACTCAATTCATTATGATTATACACTGGTATCAGGCAGTAGATATTCAGTCATTTATGAAGTGAAATATTACAATAAAAGTTTCAGATTTAACACCCTGATGAATGGCAAAGAAACCTCAACAATTAAAGATATTACAGAGATTAATGCTTTTCAAAAAAAGGCCTTTTCTTTTGAAAGTTACGGTCTTTATCTCAGCAAAAAAAAATGTCAAAACCTGATACATGATATCACCATGTATAGCGGTAGAGAACCAGAAAGAGAAAAAAATCTCTTCTAGATAATCTCCATTAAACATATAGGATTTTGCTCCACCATAAGGTCCTGGTCAAGAGACCTAATGTGTTTTATGTAAAATTTAAGCACCCTGTCCAGAACTATTCCTGTTGACATGGTCCGGTAGTGGTTCAGATAAACGGCAATCTGTCACATGGGCATAATTACAATTGGGTGAAGTTTCCTAGATAATAAATTTAAGACCGCCCCCTTACATGTCGGACGCGACCGACCAACAACCCGGTCCGATACCGGCTTCGTCACCGGGCTTTCGTCTTTACGATTTTCCCGACGCCGGTTGAGAACACCCGCTCTTCAATCACCGACAACCTGTGCCTGCGGAGAAAGCCGTCAAGTCCGCCCTGCTCCAGCCAGTCCTTGAAGTTGGCGTTATGTTCTTTTCCGGCGCTCTTCTCGACCAGGCGGATCATCTTTCCCTGGAATGTGTCCGGGTACGGGGCGATGAAATCCGCGATGATATATTCGCGAGCAATTTTCTTCACCTCTTCCATCACCCGGTCTCGTATGTCCGCAGGTATTTCATGCAGGAATTGCGTCATGACTGCATAATCATAGGTGCGGGAAACCTGCGATGACAGTTCGGTAGCGGATGCATGCAGTATCTCTGCGTTACCGATGGACGCGGCGGCGAGTCTCTTCCGGGCGTAACTGACCATTTTTGGCGAAAGGTCGACGCCGATCACATGGGAACACCGTTTAGCCAGCTCCAGAACAACGCTCCCTACCCCGCAGCCGATATCGATGACGGAAGAGTTATCCGTCACATAGCGAGCGATCGGCTTCGCGAAAGATTTTCCAGCAATGGGATCCGCTGTAATGCTATAGAATAATCCATCATACCAGCGGGACTTATTAATATCTTCACTCATACAACACCCTCCTGAATAATCATGATACCGACAGTTATCGGCGACAGTTATCGGTCGACTATCGAATCGATGAGATTCAGGGCATTTCGGTAGAACAACCGGTCATAGAATTCCGGTGACAGACCGTAGTCAGACAACGTTCCAATCTCCGATTCTCGTCTACATAGGAAATTGCACCCTCTTCGGCGCCAGTATATGTGACTGAATGCGCCTTATCTGAACCAGTTTGGGAGATGAATTGAGGAATTTCAACGCAAAAACTACTGGACAGGGTACTTTGAAATTTAAGCAGTGCTGCGCTGAAAGGCCCCGCCTCTCCTATTCGGTGGGGGCGGTCCTTACAGCATATCACTGATTCAAAACCCCACGGCCCGCTTTTTATCCCGCCGGTACCCTGGCTCACTACCTTAAAGTCCCCCGGGGTGAGCCCTTCGATCGATCTAATCCTTCTCATGTGTCCGGGTGAAAGTTTTACCCCCTTCCGGAGAAAGTAGGCGCACCTTCCCATCTTCCGTAAGGGGCCTGAATTCCGTCTTATCAGGATAAAGGAGCCTGATCTCCTGCCAGTAGCGCGTGCAACGCATGGCGCAGATCAGGCGAAAGGCATCCAGGGATTCCGGTCTGTTGCCGTGGAGGCCGCCGATGATGCCGCACGGGACGCCGAATCGCGAGGCGGTGTCATTGATGCGCTCCACGGGGGTGTGATAACAGTGGAATCCATCTCCGACATCTGCCGTTCGGTCCTGAAAAACGAGGCACCAGATACAGGAGGGCTGCGAGGTGCGCGACCTGGCGGAATCGAAGGCCATACCATACACGGCATTTACCCTGCAGGGGGAGCAGGCCTACCGTATTCCGAACCTGCAGGCATATCCCACCCCTTTCTGTTCGTTGCTCAACTCCCTGACCTCATCGTTGATGTTCTTCCGCACAGTCCCGTATGAATATACAATATAATCGTAGGTACCCAGATCAAAGATGTCGATCCGAGACCTTCCGTCATGCTTGCAGTTCCCCACATATCTGATATTTTTCCGGGGGCATTTCTCCTTCCGCCACGTGGCGAATTCCTTTTCTCCATATCCAGTGAGGATGGAAAGATTCTTGTAGTGCTTTTCAATATTTTTCGCCTGCAGGTCAGTGGTGAACTCGTTACGGTAATATTCCATGCAGGTCTGCATATCCTCATTATAATACCTGAAGATGAGGTCTTTGTCTGAATAATCAGCGCTGAAGTCCTTCTGGTACAGACAAGAGAAAAAGAGCGCACCAAGCGATAACGACAGTAATATTTTCTTCATGGCATCCCCCCCGGATATAATAGACGTGTTGGATAACTCAATGTCATTGCCCGCGTGACGAAGCAATCTCATATCAATTGTTCTGGTTTTTTATACTTGATCCTTCGGAAAAAATAGAGATTGCTTCGCCGTTAAAGCTCCTCGCAATGATATTCATGTTATTATCCAGATATAATGAGCACCCTCGAGAGATACAAGCCTTATTTACCTGGATTCCTTATCTTGTGAATAAGACCTGTTCAAGGAGTATAGTGGGGCATAGAATTTATCTTCCTTATTTACAAAATCGAATTATACATTTGTTTCAACAATATGCAAAGGCTTCACTTTTTGAATGAATCTCTTTAATTCATCGCTACTGTTATGCTCTGAATATGGTATATAATAAAACCCATTATTGCTTTCCCTGTCACGCGACCATCCGGTGGGTATTATCACAATGCTATCTTTTTTGTAATCCGGATATTTCAGTTTAAAATTGCGATAGAAGTAATTCATTGAATATCCTTTTATTCTGCTTTCCTCAGGATCAGTCGTAACCGCATGATCCATGCTCATGAGTGAATAAACATGCCTTCGTTCTTCAGTTACATACACCCTGACACCCAGTCTTTCAAATATAGCCTGAATGATCCTGTTCTTTCCTATCTGGTATAACCCGATGAAAACGTTTTTTTCAGGATTCTCATTTATTAAACTGATTATCTGATCTATTGCTTCTTCCTGGGAAGGATGATTGTATCGATTTTCTTCGCTTTTAAAGGTTGCGTCAACATACAGGGTTTCAATACCTTCAAACAATTCAGGATAATCATCATGCTTACTGCAATACCTAAAATCGCCGGTGTGAAGGTATTTTCTGCCATTTACCGTAAATAAAAACATTACCGCGCCAGGGCAATGATTGGCATCAAATGCCTTAATTGTAATCTGACCTGGAAGCGTTATTTCATTTTCCGGGTCAATGACTATAATGTTGTCTTCTTGAAGATCGTCAAGACCCATCAACAGTCTCTTTGTGATAGTAGAGCAAATAATTGGTCGGGTATCGCCTTTTTTAAGGCCTTTCCGATGATCGGAATGATAATGGGTAAGGGCATAATAATGAGCATCAGCAGGGTAAAAATTATCTACTTCTATGTTTGTACCAGGGATACGCATATATTTAAACAGATTTATCGTTAAACTTTTCGAGTGATACAGTATCCTTTTCTTTTGAATATTTTATTTTACAGAAAACTATTTCAAGGTAACGATCCCTTTTGTTATTCTTCGTAATTCTTCAAAAAGTTTCGGTGGGTTTTTGACCTGCTCCCCGTTTTTTGTACCATTTCACGAGGTAAATCTCATGCTATTTGAGCAATGAATTCATACGGCGTAAGTCCATCCAAACTGGTATGGACCCGTTCGCTATTGTATTCATTGTTCCATTCCTTAATTCTTTTCCTCGCATCATCAATTGTTAGAAACCATTCTTCGTTAAGACATTCATCCCTGAATTTGCCATTGAAGCTTTCGACAAAGGCGTTCTGCATTGGTTTGCCTTTATCGATGAAATGGATTTCCACGTTGTTATCGGCAGCCCATTTCACGAATGCCTTCGATGTAAATTCAGTCCCGTTATCACAGACTATTTGCCGTGGTAGCAACCGACGACTTTTGATATCTTCAAAAATACGGACAAGCCGCTTACCGCTGATAGAAAAACCAACATGCTGTTCAATCGCTTCCCGCGAGCAATCATCGATGAGATTGAACACCCTGAATTTTCTGCCGTCGTACAGGGAATCCGTCACAAAATCCATCGACCATCGTTCATTGATGCTCTGCGGAACGATCATCGGGACGCTTACGCCCTGGTACCTCTTTTTCTTATGCTTGATGCGGTATTTAAGGCCCATTTTCGTGTATAAACGATACACTTTCTTATGATTGACCTTCTCCTTTTTGCGAATATCCAGATAAATCCTGCGATACCCATAGCGGCGTTTTTTCTCCGCTATCGTCTTTATTCTGTTCTCCAATTCAACGTCTTTCTCAATTCGTTTATGCCGGAAAACAGTTCGGTGAAGCTCGATCAGCTCACACGCCCTTCGTTCGCTTACATATTCCTGGGCGGTTGATACGGCTTCCTTCTTCTGTTCCCGGCTTACCACTTTTTTGAGAGAACCGCCTTTAACGCCTGAATGTCAAGAGCCTGGTCAGCAACGAGCTTTTTGAGCTTATCGTTCTCATCTTCAAGCTCACGCATCTTCTTTAGATCAGACAACTCCATGCCGGAATACTTCGAACGCCAGTTGTAAAACGTGTTCTTGCTGATGCCGTATTTCCGGCACAGCTCAGGCGTCGAAATCCCTGCCTCTGATTCCTTCAGAATCTCGTGGATCTGTTCTTCAGTGAATCGTCTTTTTCTCATGCTTAACCTCCTGCATTATTTGCTTGATTTATGCAAGAGATTTTCCCTCAATCAGTGGTACATATTTGGGGGGCAGGTCATATTCACCACCAAAACCCAGAACAAGTTTTACTCGTTTCTTTGTCGTTAATCAACCGACCATTTGGGCCATCAAACATGAATTTAATCGCCATTTTATTTTTTTTAATCCAATCCCTGTGTTTGTTCCGGTTCAGATGATTTTGGACACTTGACAGCTTTATCTAAGCTATGGTTTAATAGATACTATACAGGAGGAAATGAACCATGGCAAGAACAAAAACAACCCCACCAGAATCCATTGTAAAAGAGATTAAGAGGAATACCCGTCGAAAATTTGGTGCAGAAGAGAAGATCCGGCTCGTACTTGAAGGACTTAAGGGTGATTACAGCATAGCAGATCTGTGCCGGCGAGAAGGCATGCATCCCACCATGTACTACAAATGGAGTAAAGATTTCCTTGAGGCCGGGAAACGGAGGCTCAATGGAGACACCGTCCGGGAAGCAAATAGCGAAGAAGTGAATGATCTCCGATCCGAAAACGAATCCCTGAAACAGTTAGTGGCGGAACTGAGCCTTAAAAACAATGTTCTAAAAAAAACCTTGAAGGGTTTGGAATAAGGGTGAATAAGTACATGAGATACACCCAATCGGAGAAGATGGAGATCATCCGAGTTGTTGAACGGTCTCTCCTGAGCGTGAGAAGGACCCTGCGAGAACTGGACGTCACTCCCAGTTCATTCTATACCTGGTATAGGAAATATCTTGAGGATGGATATGACGGCCTGGCGAACAACCATAAGAGTCCGAAACAATTCTGGAATGCCATCCCGGCATGGGAAAAGGAACGAGTGGTACAGGTAGCCCGTGATTATCCTGAAAAGTCCTGCCGGGAGGTTGCCTGCCATATAGTCGATAATTTCGGCTATTTTATATCGGAATCCAGCGTGTATCGCATATTAAAGGCAGAGAATTTGGTATCCTCGCCGGTTTATACGTCGATTTCCGCCAAGGATAAATTCGATGATCCGACTGAACGGATAAACCAGCTGTGGCAGACAGACTTTACCTATTTCAAGATTGTCCACTGGGGATGGTATTATCTGCTGACAGTGCTGGATGATTTTTCCCGGTATATAATTGCATGGCAACTCTGTAAAACGATGTCCACAGAAGATGTAAAGTCAGTCCTGGATATGGCCATTGAAGAAACGGGTGTGACGAAGGTGGTTGTCCATCTCCGCCCCAAATTGCTGTCTGATAATGGTCCCTGCTTTATCTCTTCAAGCCTTCGTGACTACCTGAAGGATAAGAAAATGACCCATACCAGGGGCAAGCCGTATCATCCACAGACCCAAGGAAAGATCGAGCGGTATCATCGTTCGATGAAGAACCTCATCCTTCTGGATAATTATTATTCTCCCGAAGAACTCATCGACCAGATTTCCCAGTGGGTAACCTATTACAATAATCATCGGTATCACGAGGCGATCGATAATGTCACTCCTGCTGATAAATATTTCGGGCGGGACAAGAAAATCTTATATCTTAGAGGAATTACTAAAAAAAGGACCATGCAGCTCAGAAGAAAAATAAATATGGCTTGATGAAATTTGAATTTGAGATTTAGTAGGATAAAATCTATAGCTTAGTAAAATTGTAAATCTGTCCAAAACCATTTGACGACGTACAGGCGTAATGTTTATGATTCCATCTTTGTTAATGAATAGACGAAAGGTTGGTGTACCGCATTAACTATACTCCCCGCAACCCCGCCCCTCAAACGTCCGCCGCAGGCACGCCTTTTCACGCCATCCTGGCGTGGGCGTGCAGGCGGACCTCCTGTCCGCACGCAGACAACCAATCGGCGCTTTGGATTGGACACGGATGTCCAACTGGCAGAAGCTTTCCGGACATCCTGTCCGGCTTCTGCAGGCGGTCATCCTGACCGCTCCCGCGCGTCGACAGGATGTCGAAATCCGCCGCGGCGTTGAGCCGCACAGAACCGAGCGAAGCGAGGTGAATGCGGTGAGTTAAGCGCCCCAGCCTCCGCGGGAGCGCGCACGGATGCGCGCTTGCAGGCGCGTCCAGGATGGACAAAAAGCGCCTGCCGTTTGAGCGGACCACGCTTGGCCGCCTCTTTTGCGACCTCCTGTCGCAGGCGGCATGCTGACATCCTGTCAGCATGCCGCCTGCGCAGCTACCCTTCGACAGGCTCAGGACGAGCTCGGGGCAAGCCCCCTCGCCCGGGGGGAACAA
>CAVSZF010000003.1:0-2500 GCA_963732395.1 uncultured Spirochaetota bacterium
ATTCATTCCATTCCATTCCATTCCATTCCATTCCATTCCATTCCATTCCATTCCATTCCATTCCATTCCATTCCATTCCATTCCATTCCATTCCATTCCATTCCATTCCATTCCATTCCATTCCATTCCATTCCATTCCATTCCATTCCATTCCATTCCATTCCATTCCATTCCATTCCATTCCATTCCATTCCATTCCATTCCATTCCATTCCATTCCATTCCATTCCATTCCATTCCATTCCATTCCATTCCATTCCATTCCATTCCATTCCATTCCATCCATTCCATTCCATTCCATTCCATTCCATTCCATTCCATTCCATTCCATTCCATTCCATTCCATTCCATTCCATTCCATTCCATTCCATTCCATTCCATTCATTCCATTCCATTCCATTCCATTCATTCCATTCCATTCCATTCCATTCCATTCATTCATTCCATTCCATTCCATTCCATTCCATTCCATTCCATTCCATTCCATTCCATTCCATTCCATTCCATTCCATTCCATTCCATTCCATCCATCCATTCCATTCCATTCCATTCCATTCCATTCCATTCCATTCCATTCCATTCCATTCCATTCCATTCCATTCCATTCCATTCCATTCCATTCATTCCATTCCATTCCATTCCATTCCATTCCATTCCATTCATTCCATTCCATTCCATTCCATTCCATTCCATTCCATTCCATTCCATTCCATTCCATTCCATTCCATTCCATTCCATCCATCCATTCCATTCCATTCCATTCCATTCCATTCCATTCCATTCCATTCCATTCCATTCCATTCATTCCATTCCATTCCATTCCATTCCATTCCATCCATCCATCCATTCCATTCCATTCCATTCATTCCATTCCATTCCATCCATCCATTCCATTCCATTCCATTCCATTCCATTCCATTCCATCCATCCATTCCATTCCATTCCATTCCATTCCATTCCATTCCATTCCATTCCATTCCATTCCATTCCATTCCATTCCATTCCATTCCATTCCATTCCATCCATCCATTCCATCCATCCATTCCATTCCATTCCATTCCATTCCATTCCATTCCATTCATTCATTCCATTCCATTCCATTCCATTCCATTCCATTCCATTCCATTCCATTCATTCCATTCATTCATTCCATTCCATTCATTCCATTCATTCATTCATTCATTCCATTCCATTCCATTCATTCATTCATTCATTCCATTCCATTCCATCCATCCATTCCATTCCATTCCATTCCATTCCATTCCATTCCATTCCATTCCATTCCATTCCATTCCATTCCATTCCATTCCATTCCATTCCATTCCATTCCATTCCATTCCATTCCATTCCATTCCATTCCATTCCATTCCATTCATTCATTCCATTCCATTCCATTCCATTCCATTCCATTCCATTCCATTCCATTCATTCATTCCATTCCATTCCATTCCATTCCATTCCATTCCATTCCATTCCATTCCATTCCATCCATTCCATTCCATTCCATTCCATTCCATTCCATTCCATTCCATTCCATTCCATTCCATTCCATTCCATTCATTCATTCCATTCCATTCCATTCCATCCATTCCATTCCATTCCATTCCATTCCATTCCATTCCATTCCATTCCATTCCATTCCATTCATTCATTCCATTCCATTCCATTCCATTCCATTCCATTCCATTCCATTCCATTCCATTCCATTCCATTCCATTCCATTCCATTCCATTCCATTCCATCCTCCATTCCATTCCATTCCATTCCATTCCATTCCATTCCATTCCATTCCATTCCATTCCATTCCATTCCATTCCATTCCATTCCATTCCATTCCATTCCATTCCATTCATTCCATTCCATTCCATTCCATTCCATTCCATTCCATTCCATTCCATTCCATTCCATTCCATTCCATTCCATTCCATTCCATTCCATCCATCCATTCCATTCCATTCCATTCCATCCATCCATTCCATTCATCCATTCCATTCCATTCATTCATTCCATTCCATTCCATTCTCCATTCCATTCCATTCCATTCCATTCCATTCCATTCCATTCCATTCCATTCCATTCCATCCATCCATTCCATTCCATTCCATTCCATTCCATTCCATTCCATTCCATTCTCCATTCCATTCCATTCCATTCCATTCCATTCCATCCATCCATTCCATTCCATTCATTCCATTCATTCATTCCATCCATCCATTCATTCATTCCATTCCATTCCATTCATCCATTCCATTCCATCCATCCATTCCATTCCATTCATCCATTCACCCATTCCATTCCATTCCATTCCATTCCATTCCATTCCATTCCATTCCATCCATCCATTCCATTCCATCCATCCATCCATCCTCCATTCCATCCATCCATTCCATTCCATCCATCCATTCCATTCATCCATCCTCCATTCCATTCCATTCCATTCCATTCCATTCCATCCTCCATTCCATTCCATTCCATTCCATTCCATTCCATTCATTCATTCA
>CAVSZF010000003.1:12500-642227 GCA_963732395.1 uncultured Spirochaetota bacterium
CATCCATCCATCCATTCCATTCATTCATTCCATTCATTCATTCATTCCATTCCATTCATTCATTCATTCATTCATTCATTCATTCCATTCATTCATTCATTCATTCCATTCATTCATTCATTCATTCCATTCCATTCCATTCCATTCATTCATTCATTCATTCCATTCCATTCCATTCCATTCATTCATTCATTCATTCCATTCCATTCCATTCCATTCATTCCATTCATTCATTCCATTCATTCCATTCATTCATTCCATTCCATTCATTCCATTCCATTCCATTCCATTCCATTCCATTCCATTCCATTCCATTCCATTCCATTCATTCATTCCATTCCATTCCATTCCATTCCATTCATTCATTCATTCATTCATTCATTCATCCATTCCATTCCATCCATTCCATCCATCCATTCCATTCCATTCATTCATTCCATCCATCCATTCCATCCATCCATTCATTCATTCCATTCCATTCATTCATTCATTCATTCATTCATTCATTCATTCATTCATTCCATTCATTCATTCATTCATTCATCCATCCATCCATCCATCCATCCATCCATTCACCATCCATCCATCCATCCATCCATTCACCATCACCATTCACCATCCATCCATCCATCCATCCATCCATCATCCACTCATCCATCCATCCACTCATCCATCCATCCATCCATCTCCACTCATCCATCCATCATCCATCCATCCATTCATTCATTCATTCCATCCATCCATTCCATTCATTCATTCATTCATTCATTCCATTCATTCATTCATTCATTCATTCATTCATTCATTCATTCATTCATTCATTCATTCATTCATTCATTCATTCATTCATTCATTCATTCATTCCATTCATTCCATTCCATTCCATTCATTCATTCCATTCCATTCATTCCATTCCATTCCATTCCATTCATTCATTCCATTCATTCATCCATTCCATTCCATTCATTCATTCCATTCATTCATTCCATTCATTCATTCCATTCCATTCCATTCCATTCCATTCATTCATTCATTCATTCATTCATTCATTCATTCATTCATTCCATTCATTCATTCATTCATTCATTCATCATCCATCCATTCCATTCATTCATTCATTCATTCCATCCATCCATTCATCCATTCATTCCATTCATTCATTCCATCCATCCATTCATTCATCCATTCCATCCATTCCATTCCATTCCATTCATTCCATTCATTCATTCATTCATTCATTCATTCATTCATTCATTCATTCCATTCCATTCATTCATTCATTCCATTCATTCATTCATTCATTCATTCATTCATTCATTCATTCATTCATTCATCCATCCATTCCATTCATTCATTCATCCATCCATCCATCCATTCATTCATTCATTCATTCATTCATTCATTCATTCATTCATTCCATTCATTCATTCATCATCCATTCATTCATTCCATTCATTCCATCCATCCATCCATTCCATTCCATTCCATTCCATTCCATTCATTCATTCCATTCATTCCATTCCATTCCATTCATTCCATTCCATTCCATTCCATTCCATCCATCCATTCATCCATTCCATCCATCCATTCATTCATTCATTCATTCCATTCCATCCATCCATTCATTCATTCCATCCATTCCATTCCATTCATTCATTCATTCATTCCATTCATTCATTCATTCATTCATTCATTCATTCATTCATTCATTCATTCATTCATTCATTCATTCATTCCATTCATTCCATTCATTCATTCATTCATTCATTCATTCATTCATTCATTCCATTCCATTCCATTCATTCCATTCATTCCATTCCATTCCATTCATTCCATCCATTCCATTCCATTCCATTCATTCATTCCATTCCATTCCATTCCATCCATCCATTCCATTCCATTCCATTCCATTCCATCCATCCATCCATCCATTCATTCATTCCATTCATTCATTCATCCATCCATTCATTCATTCCATTCCATTCATTCATCCATTCCATTCCATTCATTCATTCCATTCCATCCATTCATTCATTCATTCCATTCATTCATTCATTCATTCATTCATTCATTCATTCATTCATTCATTCATTCATTCATTCATTCATTCATTCATTCATTCATTCATTCATTCATTCATTCATTCCATCCATCATCCATTCCATCCATCCATCCATCCATCATCCATCCATCCATCATCCATTCCATCCATCCATCCATTCCATCCATCATCCATTCATTCATCATCCATCCATCCATCATCCATTCCATCCATCCATTCCATTCATCCATTCACATTCATCCATTCCATTCCATCCATTCATTCATTCATTCATTCATTCATTCCATTCCATCATCCATTCATTCATTCATCAATCCATTCCATCCATTCCATTCATTCATTCATTCATTCCATTCATTCATTCCATTCCATTCCATTCCATTCATTCATTCATTCCATCCATTCCATTCCATTCCATTCATTCATCCATCCATCCATCCATTCATTCATTCATTCCATCCATCCATTCCATTCATTCCATTCATTCCATTCCATCCATCCATCCATTCCATTCCATTCCATCCATCCATTCCATCCATTCCATCCATCCATCCATCCATCCATTCATTCATTCATTCATTCATCCATCCATTCCATTCCATTCATTCATTCATTCATTCATTCATTCATTCATTCATTCATTCATTCATTCATTCATCATTCATCATTCCATCCATTCATTCATTCATTCATTCATTCATTCATTCATTCATTCATCATCATCCATTCATCATCATCCATTCATTCATTCATCATCCATTCCATCCATCCATCCATCCATCCATCCATTCATTCATTCATTCATTCATTCATTCATTCATCCATTCATTCATTCATTCATTCATTCATTCATTCATTCATTCATTCATCCATTCATTCATCCATCCATTCCATTCATTCATTCATTCATTCCATTCATTCATTCATCCATTCATTCCATTCCATTCCATTCATCCATCCATCCATCCATTCATTCATTCATTCATTCATTCATTCATTCATTCATTCATTCATTCATTCATTCATTCCATTCCATTCCATTCATTCATTCATTCATTCATCCATCCATTCATTCATTCATTCATTCATTCATCCATTCCATCCATCCATTCATCCATTCCATTCATCCATCCATCCATCCATTCCATCCATCCATTCCATTCCATCCATTCATTCCATTCCATTCATCCATTCCATTCCATTCCATCCATCCATTCCATTCATTCATTCCATCCATCCATTCCATTCCATTCCATCCATCCATTCATTCATTCATTCATTCATTCATTCATTCCATTCATTCATTCCATTCATTCATTCATCCATTCCATTCATTCATTCATTCATTCATTCATTCCATCCATCCATTCCATCCATCCATCCATCCATTCCATTCATTCATTCCATTCATCCATCCATTCATTCATTCCATTCATTCATTCATTCATTCATTCATTCATTCATTCCATTCATTCATTCATTCCATTCCATTCCATTCATTCCATTCCATTCCATTCCATTCATTCCATTCCATCCATCCATTCATTCATCCATCCATTCCATTCATTCATTCATTCATTCATTCATTCATTCCATCCATCCATCCATTCATTCATTCATTCCATTCCATTCATTCCATCCATCCATTCCATTCATTCATTCCATCCATTCCATTCATTCATTCCATCCATTCATTCCATTCCATCCATCCATTCCATCCATCCATTCATTCATTCATTCCATTCATTCCATTCCATTCCATTCCATTCCATTCATTCATTCCATTCCATTCCATTCCATTCATTCATTCATTCATTCCATTCATTCATTCATTCCATTCATTCATTCCATTCCATTCATTCATTCATTCATTCATTCATCCATTCCATTCATTCATTCCATTCATTCATTCATTCATTCCATTCCATTCCATCCATCCATTCCATCCATCCATCCATCCATCCATTCCATTCATCATCCATCCATCCATCCATCCATCCATCCATTCACATCCCATCATCCATCCATTCATTCATTCATTCCATTCCATCCATCCATTCCATCCATTCATCCATTCATTCATTCCATTCATTCCATTCCATTCATTCATTCCATTCATTCATTCATTCATTCATTCATTCATTCATTCCATTCATTCATCCATCCATTCATTCCATTCCATCCATTCATCCATTCATCCATTCCATTCATTCCATTCATTCCATTCATTCATTCATTCATTCATTCATTCATTCATTCCATTCCATTCCATTCCATTCCATTCCATTCATTCATTCCATTCATTCATTCATTCATTCCATTCATTCATTCATTCATTCATTCATTCATTCCATTCATTCCATTCATTCATTCCATTCATTCATTCATTCATTCATTCATTCATTCATTCCATTCCATTCCATCCATCCATTCCATTCCATTCCATTCATTCATTCCATCCATCCATTCATTCCATTCCATTCATTCCATTCATCCATTCCATTCCATCCATCCATTCATTCCATTCATTCCATTCATTCATTCATTCCATTCATTCATTCATTCCATTCATTCATTCATTCATTCATTCATTCATTCCATTCCATTCATTCATTCATCATCCATTCATTCATTCCATCCATTCCATTCATTCATTCCATTCATTCCATCCATTCCATCCATCCATTCATTCATTCATTCATTCATTCCATCCATCCATCCATCCATCCATTCATTCACTCATCATCCATCCATTCATCCATTCCATCCATTCACTCATTCCATCCATTCACATCACTCATTCATCATTCATTCCATTCCATTCCATTCCATCCATCCATTCCATTCCATTCCATTCCATTCATTCCATTCCATTCCATTCCATTCATTCCATTCATTCATTCCATTCCATTCCATTCCATTCATTCATTCATTCCATCCATTCCATTCCATTCCATTCATTCCATCCATCCATTCCATTCCATCCATTCCATTCCATCCATCCATTCCATTCCATTCATTCCATTCATTCATTCATTCATTCCATTCCATTCCATTCCATTCATTCATTCCATTCCATTCATTCATTCCATTCATTCATTCATTCATTCATTCATTCCATTCATTCATTCATTCCATTCATTCATTCATTCATTCATTCCATTCCATTCCATTCATTCATTCCATTCATTCCATTCATTCCATTCATTCCATTCATTCCATTCCATTCCATTCCATTCCATTCATTCATTCATTCATTCCATTCATTCATTCATTCATTCATTCATTCATTCATTCCATTCATTCCATTCATTCATTCATTCATTCATTCATTCATTCATTCATTCATTCATTCATTCATTCCATTCCATTCCATTCCATTCCATTCCATTCATTCCATTCCATTCCATTCCATTCATTCATTCCATTCATTCATTCATTCATTCATTCATTCCATTCATTCCATTCCATTCATTCATTCCATTCATTCATTCCATTCCATTCATTCCATTCCATTCATTCATTCCATTCCATTCCATTCCATTCCATTCATTCCATTCCATTCCATTCCATTCCATTCCATTCCATTCCATTCCATTCATTCCATTCATTCCATTCATTCATTCATTCATTCCATTCATTCATTCATTCCATTCATTCCATTCCATTCCATTCCATTCCATTCCATTCATTCCATTCATTCCATTCCATTCATTCCATTCATTCCATTCATTCCATTCATTCATTCATTCATTCATTCATTCCATTCATTCATTCATTCATTCCATTCATTCCATTCATTCCATTCATTCATTCCATTCATTCATCCTTGTTTGTGATGATGCTTGTTGTTATTGTTATGAAAACAGGCGCCCAGGTTGCAAGAAGGTACAGGAAGATCAAAAAGGGGAAAGAAGTAACGGTCAAAGGTCATTCAAAATCCGGTCAGTTGAACTTCCATATCAGACCTCATTTCTGATTCAACGGGTTATTTCGACATGAAGGCAGTCGAAAGAACAGCCATAGACGTTCGTCACCTGCCTGTGGAAAAGGAATGTTCAGATTCTTTAATTGTTGTAATCAGTGTACTGGCATTCTCGATTTTATTTGCAGTATGGTTTGGAATAGCAGTGTCTGTGTCAGGATTCACAGGCTCCCTTCCGGCTCATTGATCCTGTTAATCCTTTCCGCACTATTCGGCTTTTTAGGCATAAACAGGTTGTTGGAAAAGTATTTATTCGCATTACAGATGATAAGGTTTTTTACAGAGAAAGGGGCCTTCGAGGATATACGCAATGGGAAAAGGACCTGCCCGCTGATTTTCGCGGAGTGCTTGTGAGTACAGTTACAAATAAGACAGACGATGGAGATGAGAAAAAATACTACATAAAACTTATTGCTAGAGATAATAAAGCTGTTGTCCTTTTCGAATCAAGATTCAGGAGAGAAGCTTACAATGCCCTGAAACAATTTGCTCCTGCACTGGGTTTACCTGCCCTTGAGGAAAAAGACGGTATAATTGTTGAACTAATACCGTAAGATATCAACTAAGGCCCACCACCTTCATATAACACGGCGTAATGCGCGGCGCTTCCTTTGGTCGCTTGGGCTACGCGCCACAATATGAAGCGGCGCTTCGGCAACCTGGCCTTCGGCCAGGTTCGGCCATGGCTGAACGTTGTGTGAAATGCTTGGTAGACTATATATTTTAATGACATCAGATAACTTGAACAAAACTCACATTATGAGGAAGATTTAAAGATGAATCAGAACAGAAAAACATCTATAACATTTGGAATATTATTAATTACTGGAATAATTTTTGGAATATTGAATACAATTCCTGCATTAGAGTATCCTGATTATCTTATCAAATTATCATCAATCAAAATACAAGTACTGATTGCAGCATTTTTTCAATTTTCTATGGCCACTGTATATGTATGCATCGCAGTATTAGTATATCCAATAATTAAGAAATATAACGAAGGAATGGCACTTGGTTATTTCGGATTTAGAATTATTGGAGCAGCATTTCTTTTTTTTGGGATAGTTTCTCTCTTGCTATTATTATTTATAAGTCAAATTTTTGTAGCAGCAGGGCAGCCAAGTGCATCACATTTTCAAACAATAGGAGAATTGCTTAGAGCAGGTAGAGATTGGATGAATCATATTGGAATGATACTTCCTTGGAGTATAGGTGGTTTAATACTGTATTATATTTTTTTTAGAATAAATTGTATTCCCAAATGGTTATCTGTCTGGGGCATTATAGGTTCTTCTTTAACTTTAATAGCAACATTTCTTCTAATGTTTGACCTAATTAAAATTGTAACACCTGTTTACATCATATTGAACATACCAACTGCTCTCTTGGAGTTGGTTTTAGCTATTTATCTTATAATTAATAGTTTTACTCCAATTCCAGTTAATGTAAATAAATAAAGATTCGATAAATATGTATTAATATTACATATGTCATCTCCCGAGCACTTCACACAAAAAAGCATAGCCGCTCCGCTCCTCGGCCCGGCTAAGGCGGGCCTGAGGTGCTCGGCAACCTGGCTTCGCCAGGTTCGGCTATGCTGAGACGTTATATGCAATTGCCCCGCCCCTAGTGGGAATGAAATATATTTTAAAATAACAACTGACAACCATGCTAGTTGAGACAAAAAGTACTTTTTTTTAAATGAAATTCAGATTACACTGATATATTCCATATTACGGTATGCAATATAAAAAAGTAAGATGATGTACACTTCTCGTTATCTATCATGCATAATTAAGAGGATTAAAAAATGGAAATAACGATAAGAAATATTAGACCATCTGAATATACTGAAATTGAATATATGACCAGAGAAGCCTTTTGGAATCTTTATGTTCCAGGGTGTAATGAACATTATCTAGTTCATGTAATGCGAAAACATCAAGACTATATTCCAGAAATGGAATTTATTGCAGTAAATGAAGAAAATGATTGTAGGAAGTATTATATACACAAAATCATTTTTATTAGATGAAAACGATAATAAGATCGAAACACTCTCATTTGGGCCATTATGCGTCCGTCCAGGATTTCAAAGGAAAGGTATTGGCACCAAGCTAATCTCTTTCACAAAGAAAATTGCAGAAACAAGGAATTGCCCTGGAATTTTTATTTATGGAGATCCGCATAATTACTGCAAAAATGGTTTTCGAAACGGCAAAGATTATAATGTTTCTGATCAAAATGGAAAATACCCATATGGTTTATTAGCTTTAATTCTTAAAAAGCAACTATTTGAAAATGGAAACAAGTATAGGTTATATCAAAGCGAAGTCTTTAATCTAGATTGTAGTAAAGTAGAAGAATATGATAAACAATTCCCCGAAAAGAAGAAAGAATACCAATATAGCCAAGAATTATTTTCAATTGCCATTAGGGCCTTTCTAATATGACGGTTCCATCAAACAATCGCTTCAAACGGATATTGATATATAGTTGGTTATTCAAGCTCAACATCGTATTCGGCTTGAACATATTTTAGACGAAAATGATAAAGAGGGGGCGGGGCAACAGCATATAACATAGCGCAGCCGCTTGCGCTCCTCGCCCGCTATGCGGGCTGCGGTGCTCGGCCTCGCGCTTATCCCGCCGGCTTCGTCGCGGGATTTGGGGAGGGGTTTGAGCGCTCCTTGCCGGCGGAGCGCTCGGCACATGGCCTCCGGCCACGTCGGCTACGCTGGGACGTTAGCCGCCAGTGTCCAGCATGGAATTTTTTTCATTTCTATATGATTAATTGTTGACAGTCACGTGGTTATTGTATATTTTCTTACGTAATCGAGGAATGTCATGAACACAAAGCTTACATTAAATGTTAATAAAAATGTCATCGACAAAGCAAAATCTTATGCTGCCATGAGACGGATAAGCCTTTCAAAACTGGTTGAAAATTATTTAAATTCGATTTCGGAAAAATCTTCAGATGATGTTAATATTACACCTATCACCAAAGAACTTAGTGGGATTATTAGGAATAAAGGCAAAATCGATTCTAAAAAATCAAAAGAAGATTATTTAATCTCTAAATATATTAAATGAAAGACAAATTATTTGTTGATACTGATGTAATACTTGATATTGCGCTTATGCGCAAGCCTCATTTCAAATCATCCGCTTACTTATTTAGCCTAATTGAATCAAGATCTATAATTGGGTATACTTCTTCAGTTATTATTTCCAACCTTTACTATATAATTCGAAAAATTGATTCTCACAAGTCTGCTCTTGAATTTATTGCAAAATTATGCTTAATTTTAAAGATACTATCTGTTGATGAAGATATTGTAGGTCAGGCATTGACTTCTAATTTCAATGATTTCGAAGATGCCATACAATATTATTGTGCATTATCGAATAAAGCGAATTATTTAGTTACCCGTAATATTAAAGATTATGCAAACTGCACAAATGAAGGTCCACACACCAGAAGAATATTTAAATATAATAAATATTTCTAATACCCTGGACACCGGCGGCTAACAAACCATGGCCGCTTCGCTCCCTAGGCGGTCGCTCGGGCTGCGCCACACCGCCCTAAGGGGCGGCGTCGGCTATGCTTGAACGTTAGCCGAAATGTTTACAATATTATAAATTATGAAACTAACGACCTCGGTTGACAGGTGTGGTATACTTACTCAACCAGAGGTTACAATATGAAAAACCGTGCTGTTCTTAGAAAACTCAAAATTCTTAATCATGCTATTGAAACTGGGAATGTTTCGAAAACATGCAGGTATTTTGGTATAACTAGTGAAACTTTTTATCAATGGAAACGTGCCTTTGATACGCATGGTGATCAGGGACTAATCAATAAAAGACCTGGATTCCCTCATGGTTCATGTCCCTGGAAGATCAGCGATGCAATTGAAGAGAAAATACTATATTTACGCAAAACATATCATTTCGGACCACAAAGAATTGCATGGTACATGGAACGATTTCATGGTATTCATATTACATCGGCAGGAGCTTATTATGTGTTAAAACGGAATGGAATGAATAAATTGCCCGAAAATCAGAGAAAGCGTTCAATACCTTGCTCTTTTATACGATATGAAAAGAAAGTGCCAGGGCACCATGTTCAAGTAGATGTAAAATTCCTATTTTTTCAGGATTTAAGAGGTAAAACCATTAAAAGATTTCAATTTACCGCTATTGACGATGCATCTCGAATTGAGAACTATTAAAATATTCCGAAGCATAACCCAAAATTCGGCAATTGACTTTATCGATTACGTCATCAACAAATTTCCATTTAGAATCCATACTATTCGTACTGATAATGGGCATAGAGTTCCAGGCTAAGTTTCATTGGCACGTCGAAGATAATGGAATTCGACATGTATATATCAAACCAGGTACCCCAAGGCTGAATGGTAAGGTTGAAAGATCTCATCGAACAGATGACTCGAGAATTCTATTCAGTTTCTTGAATATAAAAATGATGTTGACTTGAAAAAAAAGTTATTACAATGGGAAAACTATTACAATATGTATCGGCCGCATGGAGCCTTTCAGGGTAAGCATCCTATATGAAGTACTTCGTAGCAAGTTATCTTAATTGGGCCGGAAAGTGTCAGCCTTTTAGTAGTTAGTAGCACATTCCATTGATGTATGGTTTAATAATACCATGCCGGGTGAAATTGACTTGAAATAATTTGTCTTTAAATCTATTCTTGAAAAATGAAATTGGGGCAAGGCATTCAAATTAATATTTTTACCGATGTTTTTAGGTCAAAACGCTACCTATGTCTTGAAGCCGGACCAAATCAAGGCAATGAAAGATGATAAATTTATTATACTTATTATTAGGCTTCATACCTCTTATCATCGGTGCAACTCTACTGGTTGATAGTGCTTCATCATTAGCAAAAAAATTAAATATTCCAAATATAGTTATCGGCTTAACAATTATTGCCTTTGGAACTTCTTCACCTGAGCTTATTGTAAACATATTTTCTTCAATAAATAATAATTCCAATCTTGCGCTGGGCAATATTGTTGGGAGTAACGTGATTAATATCCTTCTTATTTTAGGAATCTCATCAATTATTTGCCCACTAACAGTAAAAACGAATACAACCTGGATAGAGATCCCATTATGCCTGTTATCTGCACTTGTAATAATTGTAATATCAAATGATCATTTTATTGATAATTCCACCCATTCTGCAATAACAAGAATTGATGGAATCATATTATTGCTATTCTTTGTTATTTTCATGAGTTACAATATACAATTATTAAAATCAGGTACTTTTGATGAAGAAATAAAGGTTAAGCAATATTCTCTATCACTATCTATAACTTTAATTATCCTTGGATTAATTTTATTGGTTATTGGCGGTAAAATAATTGTAGATTTTTCAATAAAGTTTGCTCATAAAATTGGAATATCTGAAAGGATAATTGCATTAACCATTGTTTCTTTAGGCACTTCATTGCCAGAACTGGCAACATCAATAGTAGCCGCAATTAAAAAAAATGTTGATATTGCCATAGGAAATATTGTTGGTTCAAATATATTTAATGCCTTTTTTATTCTTGGGTATATCTGCAATTCTTAATCCAGTTCTATTACAAAATAATTCTAATATCGATCTTATGTTAAATTAAAGGAACTAATTCATTTACTTTTGAAAAATAGTGATTTGTGATATGCCTCTGTCATCCGTTCCAGCGTCGGTTACGCTGGAACGTTATACGACATTTTCGATGGTGAAACTAGGACATCGGTAACGAAATAATGCAGTGCTCCCCTCTTGTCAAGCCACTTTGCATGATTGCTGTGCCCGGTATTCTTGTGGGCTCATATATCCTAACGCCTGATGCGGACGCTCGTTATTATACCAGTTTATCCACTCCATGATCACCCGCTTTGCCTCAGCGAATGAACGAAAATTATGCTGCCAGATACATTCCTCCTTCAGACTTCTGAAGAACCTTTCGATAATTCCATTCTGCTCGGGAGCATACGGAGTAATGAACTCCTGCGTTACATCGTAGTGCCGACACACCGCACGGAAACGACTGCTTTGAAATATCAACCCATTGCCGCATCTGACGACAGGCGTTTTTCCCTCGGGACGAAGGGTCCCGAAACGATTGAGACACGCCTCCTCAATGGCGCGCTCCGCCTCCCGCGCGCATCCACGAAGCGCACATTCACATACGATGAGTTCTCTATCGCAGCAATCTATCACGCCAGAAAAATGCCCCATCCGTCCTGGCCGCAGTATACGTGCATCAAATCCATTGCCCAGCGAGTATTGCTCTTCTCGCATCGGCTCCGTAGCGCCTTTACCCTTGGCTTCGGGGTAACCTTCCGGTGCTGCACAAACCACCGGTTTTTTCTGAAAATACGGTATATTTTCTTCTTATTCACAATAATCTTTTCCCGGAAATACAGCATCGCCCAGATACGGCGATATCCGAAAGTCGGATGCTCGTTGATCAGTTCCTTTATCCGCATTTCAAGAGTGATATCACCCGATGTCACGGCCCTCTTTCTGCACGTCCTTTTCGTGAGCAGGGAGCGAGAAGCTTCAAGTATCAGACAGATACGTCGGTAGGAAGCGCCGGGGATCATCTCTTTCACTCTTCTGATGTCCACGGCGTCGTAGGGCGGATCTTTTGTGCCGTCTTCAGGATATCAATGTCCATGACTAACTGACCCACCTTGCGCTCCCGCTTCTTGATCTGCTCCTCCTTGAGTGCCTCCTCGTCTTTGGGACGGCTTCTCAACGCATTTTCTGCCCCCAGAAGAAAACGATCTTTCCATTCTTCGATTTCCGCCACCGTCAAACCGTTCTGACGAGCGGCTTCCTGGGTTGACAGGTCACCTTTCATGATGCTCAGAACCAGGGCCGATTTCCTTTTTGTTGCCCACCTCTGGTGGCATCTCTTTCCTGTTCGTTATTCATGTTGACCTCCACCTGATGTGTACTATATCATCTCTTATAGGTGGCTTGTCAAGTCAGGGGAGCAGTATAGCGGCGCGCTTGACTGGTTCGTATCTACTGCAGGGATGCGGTCGTGCTGACCGCCTTTGTGTGAGTTAAAAATTATTTTTATAATTATGGAAAAATACGCCGGGCAGATGATTCCGGCAGTATAAAAATAGATACAACAATTAAAAGTTACTGAAAAGAAACACTCCGCATGGGACATATGAGTTGCTTATTGGTAGCTAAAAAGTCGCACCATTTAACATATATTCCAGTCTGTGCAGATGTAAATTAATTTATTTTTTTAATCTTTTTGTGATGCGATGTATTTTTTAATTTCATATATTAATTCAGTCCGATCAAAATAGGTTTCATTACGCTTAATTAATCCTTTCTCATTAAATTGAACCAGACAAACCCCTATACATTCCACAATTTTTGGCCCTACGGGAATTTTTGCATGCCATTTATTTAAAAAACCACCCTCCATCGGTATTGGTTCAATCTGTTCCCATATCCAATTGGGATTCTGGCCAAGAGATTTACGAAAAAATGCCAATAATTCTTCTTTCCCGTGAGCACCTTCCGGAATAACTGGATCTATATAGAGAGCATCATCGGAATAAAAACTTGCTAATTTCTCGGGATTATTCCCAGTCCATGCAGGCAACCACTTGGCAGCAAATTCTTGAGCTTCTATTTTAGTCATCATGAAAAAACCTCAGTTTTAATTAGTATTAATATATATGCCATATTATGAAAGTAATTACATTTTTAGATATTAAAAAAATAAATTCCAGAGAGGATCCTGAAAATTCAAGAAAATCGATTAAAAAGTATTGGACTCCCCCCCTCTCTGTGACATATATTATCTCTTCAGAAAATGATAATTTTCATAATCATTTTCTTCTATTGATAATTTTACATAATACAACAATACTATTTAGCAAAAAAAACAAAATTTGCTCCATTATCAACACCGAAACATCGGGCTCAGACCCCCTGTCTTCGAGGCCACGCCCATCCGAGTGTGTAAAATGAATGCTTAAAAAAGCATCGTATCTCTACCAGAGTTGTAATTGACGAGAAAACAACAAAGGAGGAGAGACACGATGCTCTTAACACATAATACCATACCAACAGAAGATTGCAATCAAAATTCTACTCCCAGTCGACTGGAAGAACTCCTGGCCCGCTATGAGGAGCCGGTTCGTGCAATCGTTCATAGAACACTTGAGGAGTATATTGAAAGGTGTTTTAGCGAGTTTATCGAGGGCAAGATTGGCGACCGTAATACCGCGGGCATCTGACGGGAAGCTGGTAACGGAATACCGCAATGGCAATCGAGAAGTCAAACAGGCAGTCATAGATACCCTCGTACTGCAGATTTTAGGATTCCCCGGAGCCGTGCAGGTGGTTTTCAACCCGCTATCATGTCACGGCTCAAACGAAATGCAGGAATCTTTGCCGGGTTTGCCCGTGAACTGTATGTAAATGGCGTTTCAACGCGCAAAGTTCGCCGGGCCTTCGAGCAGATCGGCGTCAAGATATCAGGATTATCAAAAAGTACCGTCAGTGAGATATCGAAGGAGCTGCTTAAAGAATATATACGCTGGATCAATCGTCCTATCCGGGAAAAATATGAATATTGTAATACGTCATACCCTCTTGGACACCTTATGATATAATACAAGATATGAAAAGGAGGGTATTATGAATAAAGATACGAAATATAAACTGTCTGTAAGGTATAAAATCGGTATAATAGAATATGCATGCGTTGCCGGTGTTATGAATACATGTCGAGAATTTCAGGTTTCTCGATCTACTTTTTATGTCTGGAAAAATAAATATAATCAAGATGGGAAAGCGGGATTAAATAGAAAAAAACCTATAGCTGCATCACATCCCCGGAAGACATCACCAGAAGTAATTGAAAAAATACTGAATCTGCACACTGAATATAAGCTAGGATCATTGAGGATTGTATATTACCTGGCTCGATATTATAATATTATAATTTCAGAATCAACTGTTAGTCGTATATTAAAACAAAACAAACTCAATAAATTGTCCATATCAAGTCCTCGACGAGCGATCCCATCAAAACGGTATTCTAAAGAGGTTTTCGGCCATCATGTTCAAGTTGATGTAAAATTCTTAACTTTCAAGGCTAAACAGGGGCGTTTAGTAAAAAAGATATCAATATACTGCTATAGATGATGCCACACGTATCCGTGCATTAAAAATTTATTCGAAACATAATCAGGATTATGCAATTGAATTTATCAATTATGTAGTTGGAAAATTTCCTTTCAGGATTCAGTTCTGTAAGAACTGATAGGGGACATGAATTCCAGATTCGCTTTCATTGTCATGTGGAAGACTTGGGGATAACACATGTGTACATTAAACCGAGATCACCAAGGCTCAATGGAAAAGTTGAACGTTCTCACAGAACCGATGATGAAGAATTCTACCAATTGTTGAGATATACAGATGATGTTGATTTAAATGAGAAGTTGGAGAACTGGGAACATTTTTACAATTATGATAGACCTCATATTTCTCATAATGGTAAAACACCATATGAGGTCATGAAGTCTAGCTTAGTTAAATCGTAAAAGTTTCCAAGAGGGTATGACGTATTACAGGCGTAGCCGAGGTAAGCGCGGCGCTTTCTATCGGTCGTTTGGGCTTCGCCGCTTTTTGTTTTCGCTGCGCTATGGCAAAAAGCGGGCTATGCCGGGAGAGGGTGAAAATTGATGAATACTTATTCTTTTTTCATACCGAGGAAAACCGCGTATTTACAAATGATAGTCCCCGGCTGATTCGGGTTGATATAAAATATCCTCGATCATGAGATATTGCTCACCGGAGTGATTGACCTTCACCACTGTTCCAATAGGATTTCCAATTACCTGCGTCCCGATCCTTGAAAAAACAGACAAGGAGTCTTCGCTATCCGATTTCTCGGGGAAAACAAGTGAAAATATCTCTTTTCTTCCATTTCCGATATTCTTGAGGCATATCCTTGAGTTCATGGTTACAATATTCGGCCTGATATCACGAGGATCGACAAGCCGTGACTGCCGCATTTCCCGTTTCAAAGTCTCGACACTTCCTTCTTCAAGCTGATAAATCATATGTACATTATTCATTATGCTACAAAGCCGTTCATAATCATTCTTCGTGAAAACCCTTCCCTTAAACATACGCTCCCCCTGAAGCTTTCACAGAAATTCATACAGGCCATTGCGCCACGAACCAGTCACGTTGCGAGCCATCTCGACATGTCCTATTTTTTGCACTAGAGTTATGCAATGTCAACTGAAATATCATTTTTTAAAAGTAGTATCAAACAAAATCTTCAGTTGAATGTTATGCGACATAATAGTATATCCTATGCTTATCTCATGGGTCAATTACCGGCTCAATGAGATAAGCTCGAGGTTGAGAAAATATGACGCATGGGACTTTGTGTCTGGATAAGATACTCATATCGCCTTCATGTTTACAACAGCAATTTTATTGACAAACCTTTCCCGATATAATAGATACGACCACACAATGATTTTCAATCCCGGGAGACTATCAATCTAGCCGCCGCACGTTCCCGCGAAGATCTTTTCGGATCATGGAGCTATCGAAAAAGTACTCCATCAATTTCGGATGAGCTCATTTTTTTTCGCGTCAGCCTTATTGGTGCAATCAAAAATAGGATTTTTATACAAACAATGTTTTCGAAGTCCTGGTTTAATATATCCAGATTCCCGCTTCCTGCGCTAATATACGCGCATGCAGAATGCCATTGGGCTAAACGATCATTCTACAATGGTATTCAATGTTCATGATAGATCAAGACAGCACATCCCTACCCGTCTACAGCCACCTTGATGAAATATCAGAGCTACTCGCCCATCGAGGGATGCTTATTCTGAACGCAGAAACCGGCGCCGGGAAAACAACACTCGTGCCATGGCGGCTCCTGCGCCATCCATCCTTCATGGACCATAAGATATTTTTGCTAGAACCCAGACGCATCGCCGCAAGGGCCGCCGCTGACAGAATCGCGACGCTCCTGAACGAAAAAATTGGACATACCGTGGGACTCAGGACAAGATCAGAAACAATAATCGGACCATTTTCAAGACTTGAAGTCGTCACCTATGGCGTATTTACAAGGATGATTCAAAATGACCAGGAATTGAGAGGATTCGGGACCCTGATTTTCGATGAATTCCATGAAAGGGCCATCCAGGCCGATATTGCTCTTGCCCTCGCCATGGATTCCCGCGACACGATCAGACCGGATATCAAGATACTCTTCATGTCCGCATCTGTCGATTCTGATGCTTTGCATGAGTTCAATGGAGAAATACCTTGCCTGTCGATATCCGGACGCACCTACCCCGTGAGGATAGTACATCATCCGCCTCTTAAAAACGAAAAGCCATGGGAGGGCGCCGCACGACTTGTGAATCTGGCTCATGAAACTATGCTCGTGGATGATGACCAGGACATCCTCGTATTCCTTCCAGGTTTTATGGAAATCAGACGCACAGGAGAAACCATCGCACGATCATACCCCTCGTTTGATAAAAACATGGTATTCTTCCATGGCTCCTTGCCGCTGAATGAACAGCGACTCGTATTGAACCCGCCACCGGGCATGCGAAATCGTATCATCCTTTCCACCAACGTCGCGGAGACAAGCATCACAATCCCTGGTGTACGCGTGGTGGTGGATACCGGTCTTGAACGGTGTGTACGATATCGCCCTCGAACAGGGATGAACCACTGGGAAACCGCCGGAATAAGCCGTGCGTCAGCGAAGCAGAGAACGGGACGGGCCGGACGTATGGGCCCGGGGACATGCCTTCGGTGGTGGCGGGAAGAGGATGCTCGCGAAGAATTCTCATCCCCCGCCATTCTTCAAGAAGACATGGCCCCCCTTCTGCTTGAAACCTCCCTCTGGGGGGCACTATCCCCATTCGACCTGAAATGGCTGACACCACCCCCGGAGGCGGCTATCAGAAAGGCTTCTGAACTTCTTAAAAGTTTATCCCTCGCAGATGATGAAGGTCGCCTTACGAAATCGGGCATTGCTGCAGCAGTGTTGGGAGTTCATCCGCGTCTTGGTCGTATGTTGATCGAAGCCAATACGCATGGATGGCTTCTCACCGCAGCGGTGTCAGCGGCCATCCTGGAGGAAGGATTGGTCCTTGGAAAGGCCGCTTCTGATTTTCGGGATATTCTCCAGGCATGGTCTGAATGGAATCCAGGAAAAAAAGGCGACTTGACCGAAGAAGCCGCAAGGCGTGTGCGTAAAGGTGCGCATCGAATCATGCGCCACTTCGGCAGGGAGGGCCGTTCATTTCAAAATGAAACCATTGATCCTGCCCTTGCCGGGAAACTCCTGCTTTTGGCCTATCCTGACAGGGCCGCTCGCAGAACAGTCCGTGGCGCATCTTCCCGATGGTTAATGGCGACAGGCCGGGCCGCGCGTCTCAATGGTCATCTCATTACAGAGGAATTCATCGTGGCAGCCGATCTTGACGGAGGTGAAACCGAAGCAAGAATATTTCTGGCTGCTCCAATAACCAGAAGTGATCTTGAAAAAGGACTCGCAGGAGAGACCGTCACCGAGCATGAGATTGAATGGGATGGATGGACCCCCAGGATGCGCTCAAAGCTTCGATTTGGTCATATCGTTCTCAGGGATATACCGGGTTCATTGCCCCCTGAAGAGGAAATTCGGCGAATAATACGTACTCGCATTGCAGAAAAGGGATTGGAAAGCCTCCCATGGAGCCAGGCCTCTATAGGATTTCTTTCAAGATGTGTCTTTATTCAAAAGCATGGCGGGCTGCCATGGCCCGACTTTTCCCGGGATACACTCTTCCAGGAGGTAGATAGCTGGCTGATGCCATTCGCAGCATGCGGAGGGGGTCCCGTCTTTACAGATTCATCGCTCAACGCCGCCCTTGAATATCTGCTGGGTCGTGGACGCATGCAGACGCTAAAATCAATGGCACCTGAGCGGATAATGCTACCATCAGGTGCAAAAAAAATCATCGATTATAAGTCAGGAGACATCCCCGTACTCTCCGCAAGGATTCAGGAATTCTACGGTTGTGCTGATACCCCCCGGATATGCGGACAACCTCTGCTGCTTCATCTTTTAAGCCCCGCAGGAAGACCCGTCCAAGTCACGCGTGATCTTAAAGGTTTCTGGGAGAAATCCTATAGTGAGGTTAAAAAAGAACTGATGGGGCGTTATCCCCGTCATGCCTGGCCCGTTAACCCGTTTGTAGTCGGTTCCACGTAGTGAATTCTTGAAAACCAGTGTATATTTATCTAGATACTATCAAAAAATACACCGATAACTATCGAAATTTTGAGATTAATTTACCATTCATATTCGTTATCAATAAAACACTATGGATGGGAAATATCATGTTGGAAACAACCGTACATCTCCATAAAGAAACACTCAAAAATATTGACCAGGCAGCACAAAAGCTAAAAATAGCAAGATCTTATCTGATACGCATTCTTCTTAAGCAATTGATGTGTGAAAATTTTAAGCCAAAAATATTCACTTCATCCATCAAATATCAAAAAAAAGATAGCAAATCAAACTGGAAAATTATTCATTTGACTATCAAAAATGACGAATATGAATATTTTTTTGATTTACGGAAAATATACAAAATGTCTCTTTCATTTCTCATCGCTTATGCGGCAAAAAAATTGTTAAAAAACCTATTAAGTAAACTTGAGCCAAGATTAATTTCCAACATTAATAAACTTCTTTATCATAATTACGTGTTTTGCTTGAAAGTAATCAATGGGGTTAAATACTTCAGTCACTACTGGGGAATACCTGATGTGCAGTTGCTAATCTAATATTGTTTTATGTTGCATATTAAATACTGAGAAGCCAATAATAGATTTTTTATCTTTAATGTAATAATTATATCTGGACTATTTACATGTCATTTTCACATTTCAAATTATTTCAAAAAAAATAAATAATGATCTATAAAATCGTTCGCTACTTTACCGAGGGTTATCCCTCAAGAAATGGAGACCCGAGGGGCGTAAAAGGTTTATTCCAATATATCATATCAATTTTCACTATCTGGCCACTTGGACTACATCGTCTTTTAAGGCTGCAACCATTATTTTCTCTTTCATCAGGTCTATTGGTACTCATTCTCTTTAAAAATGGATTCGAAAATATACCGATAACTATCGCATTTGTCATCATGGCCTTCTTCTATATAACATTCAGACTCTATCTCCATAGGGGAAAGAAGGGGTTGCTGACAGCCTTATGGGACACAGGGCTGGTCTTCATGCTGAACAATCTGCTTCTTTTCGTGCTCCCATTTTATTTAGAGACGACCACGTTTCCATCAAGAAACATGATCTTCGCTCCGCTAATTATCGCCATGGTAATAATCGCAAGCTGGTTCAGAATTTATTCACGTTTTATTGCAAAACACCCATTGCGATCCTCTTTATTCTATGCCATCACTTTTTTCTGCGTGCTCAACCTGATATTTCCAATAATTTTCGGAATGAGGAACATATGGAGCCTTCTGTCGGCCGGAATAATCGCCGCTGCCGCGGTCGCGATATTCATATATCCTCATATTGATATTATTAAAAACAGAAGGAACAGGGTTATATTTCTTCTGGGCATCGGTCTTTTTTTCATACTTCTCTGGATCGGCAGAAGTCTGATCCCCCCTGCCCCGCTCAAATTGACACGTACAGAGGCATGCAGGGGAATTGAAAATTTTCGGCCCTTCGAATCATTTCGCAGGGCGAAGGCATCTGAAACCGAAATTGTATTCTTTTACTCGTCAATTTTCGCACCCCGAGGCCTTTCCGAAAAGATCCATCACTACTGGTCCCATAACGGCAAAAGGCTTTTTTCCGTATCATTGAGCAAAATTCACGGAGGACGCAAAGAAGGATTCGGGACATGGTCGCAACACACAATCAAGGAGGGCCCGGGGACATATGCAGTTGAAGTATGGACAGACGGAGGTCAGCTGCTCGGTAGTGGCGAATTCAATCTCTATTAATGATTCCACAAAACGGTTAAGGTTTTCATATAGAAGGTGCATCTTCTTGCATTAAATCAAAGGGTCTTTAATAACCAACAACCATCCTTCCCGGATGCTCTTTGGTTATAACAGTCCTCCTTGCGTTATGATGAACCATGGAATATGGGTATTTCTGTAAAGGTTATGAACGGTAGTTTTCAGATATGGATGCCCGATTCTTTATGAATTACCCGTTCGATAAAGATTTCTTGACATATGGATGAACCGGCACTACCTTTATCAAGTAATAAACTCCATCGTTGATTATGTTTGATTGCAGAATACTTAAAACGATTCATTCTTAGGGGGAAAGATCATGATGATAAAAATTAACCAGACCGACGAGATCGTCAAATTAAGTATAGAAGGCAACCTCGAGTCTACCACGATCAAACCATTCAGTGACAAAGTGGCGAACATTCCCGGTTTCGGGAAAAATGTGGAAATCGACCTTGGCCTCGTTGACTATATCGACTCATCCGGGATCCGAGCCTTGCTGACACTTTCAAAAAAAATGACTGAAATCAACAAAAAGCTCACCATCATCAACTGTTCCGATAACATCAAACGGATCCTAAAGCTATCCTCCCTTCAGGGAATCCTGTTGACGGAGTGACCGGCTTTTCCAATCATCATTCAGATTATCATGCAACATGCTCACATGCTTCAGGCGATGATATGAGGGCAAATGACAACTGAATCCATCATTGATAGGATGCTGGGAAAGAGGGAAGACTATATCTATGGTTTTTCGGATTTAACCGGTCTTCTCTGTAATAAATATCAGAGCTATCCATTTGGGATCGCCATCGGGAAAAAACTCGATGATAGGATAATCGACTCAATTTCCAGAGGACCGAACATAGCCTATTATAATCTTTACGAACGGACAAACCAGGAACTCTCACTCCTACTTATGGTGATATCAGAAAAGCTGCAATCCCGCAATATCTCACACGTTGCCATAGCGCCGACAATGACTGATTCTGAAATTAGCGGACGCCACATGAAAACCCTTTCAGCCGATTTTTCCCACAAAATGGCCGCCACTCGCGCTGGACTCGGCTGGATCGGAAAAACAGACCTCTTCGTTTCTGAACGTTTCGGACCGCGCCTGAGACTCGCCACGATTCTAACCGGGCTTCCTCTCCCGGTCTCTTCCCGTCCGATAAATGAAAGCAGATGCGGCACATGCATGATCTGCGTGAAAAGCTGCCCGGCCGGCGCTGCAAATGGAAAGTCGTGGACCGTTGCTACAACGCGCGATGAATTTTATGATGCATCCTTATGCAGGGAAACCTGCAGAAAGATGACAAAAATAAATATCGGGATTGATGCAAGTCTGTGCGGTATCTGTGTTTCTGTATGCCCCATAGGAAAGAAGAATCGGCATACCGCGTGATTTTCTATATTTCAAATTCGCACACGACACTTGGAGCAGGAGGAAAACGCCATGGATAAATTGTTTTATCCCAAATCGGTGGGCATTGTCGGTCTCTCATCGAGAGCCGAACAACATCCCCAAGCTGGTCCTGGAAAACCTTATCCGATGGGGCTACAAGGGACGTATACTTGGCGTGAACGCAAGATCCGATGACCATGACGTGAACGGCATCCGGATGTACAGGAGCGTGAGCGAACTGCCGATCGTGCCGGACCTGGTCTTCTCAATGGTGCCGGCGCGTCACATCCCCGACTATCGTGGACGAATGCGGCGCCATCGGCACCAAGTGGATGGCCATTCCCTCCGGAGGATTCAACGAGCTGAACGAGGACGGAAAAAATCTTGCCGCCCTTGTGAAAGAGAAAGCTCGGGCTCACGGCATACGCTTCGTCGGGCCCAACGGCCTTACAGTCGCAAACACCGCCAACGGACTCTGTCTTCCCTTCGTCCCCTCGTTTCCGCCCCCGAAGGGGGGGCTCTCGATTGTTTCCCAGAGCGGCGGGGTGGGCATCATGCTCTGGAATTTCATGACCGACGAAAACGTCGGCATGGCGAAGTTCGCGAGCATCGGCAACAAACTTGACCTTGACGAGGTCGACTTCCTGGAATACTTCGGCCGCGATCCGGAGACGAAGATCATCGGCATGTACCTGGAAAGCATTCCCAGGGGGGCGGATCTCCTCGCGGTTGCTGGAAAATCAACAAGCCGATCATGATACTCAAGTCAAACACGACCAGTGCGGGAAGGCGGGCCGCCATGAGCCATACAGCCGCACTTTCGAATGACGACGAGATAATCGACGCGGCGTTCGATCGCGCGGGCATCATCCGTATTGCGCATTTCAATGATTTTATCAATGTGGCCAAGGCTTTCGATCTGCCGCCTATGCGCGACAACAGGCTCATGATGATGAGCCCCGCGGGCGGAATCACCGTCATGATGGCCGATCTCTGTGAGAAAATCGGTTTCCGCTTCGCCGATCCGGGCAAGAATTTTTACGAAGGCCTCAGGGGTTTCTCCAACGCCGGGGTCATCAACTTCTCGAACCCACTCGACATGGGTGATATCTACGATCCTAATCTGCAAACAAAAATATTCTACGAGGTGATGCACAACGACAACGTGGATGGCGCGGTATTCGTGAGCCAGTGGCCGGAAATGCCGCGGGGCGTAGACGTGTTCTATAAGATGTTCCACACCGACCTCTCAAAGGAGGCCACAGGTACGATGCTCTCCTCCGGAAAGCCCCTGGGAGCCTGCATTTTCGGACTCTCGTCGACAATCTCCACGATCAAGCGTAACATAAACTTTCCCATCTTCGACAGCTTCGAGGAGATGATGATTGCGTTGAAGAAACAGTGCGATTATCATATGAAGAAACAGAATGCCTCGAACATTCTACAGCTTCCGAAGAATATTGACACGAAAACAGCCGGGAAATGGGTCAAGGCCCATCCGGGGGACGCAGGAGAGGAAGTAATGGAGCTTCTCTTGCATTTCGGCATAACCACAGCGGAATCGCGGACCGCATCGAAGGCAGGTGATGCCGTCACCATTGCCCGCGATCTCGGCTACCCCGTGGTATTGAAGGTGATATCTCCTGACGCCCTCCATAAATCTGACGCGGGCGGTGTCATACTCGACATACGAGACGACGACGGGGTTGCGAGAGGATTTGATGCGATCAAGAAAGGTCTGACTGCCTACCGCCGCGACGCCCGCTTTGACGGCGTAAGGATCATGAAGATGGCGGAAGAAGGATATGACATGTTCATCGGCGGCAAGCATGACGATTCCTTCGGTCCAGTTGTCTTTTTTGGTTATGGCGGCATCTATATCGAGGTGTTCAAGGATGTCAGGCTTCTACTCTGTCCGGCGGGACGGGAGGAGATAATGGATAAGGTTGAGCAACTCAAGTCATACGCCCTCCTGAAAGGTGCCAGGGGAAAGCCGGCGGCTAATATTGATTCCTACATCGACATGATATGCCGCGCATCCCACCTCCTCGCGTCGTTCCCTGAGATACGGGAGCTGGATATCAACCCGGTGCGACTCTCCTTCGACGGATCCGGCGCGTGCGCCCTTGACGCACGGATACGAATCGGGTGATGCCCGCCCTTCAAGCCGCGCCGGTGCCCTGGACATTAGAAACACCTGGAAAACGGGCCATGTCGGAGAAGATGAATCGTCTTGGTGCCGCGGGTATCCCCTTCCTCTTCATTATCGATTTCGAGATGGAGTATCCGATAGTCATTCCCCTTGCCGAGGTTGACGCTGCCGAAATCCGCTACTCCATCAACGGCATTGCGAACTTCAATGGGGCGGTGCCCGGCACAGACCCGGCAACACCCCTCATAATGGCGTGCCACCCGATCAGCTTCTCGCGCTACAGAACGATGTTCGATAAGGTCATCGCTCGTCAGTTGAATGGCGACTCATATCTTTTAAACCTGACATATCCGACAAAAATTGAGATCAATTGCTCCCTCGAGGATGTCTTCACGCGTAGCAGCGCCAGATACAGGCTCTGGCTTAAGGACCGATTCGTCGTTTTTTCTCCTGAATCATTCATCAGTATACGGGAGAGAGAAATAACCTCCTATCCGATGAAAGGGACCATCGATGCATCTATTCCAGGCGCGGTGGAGATTATTCTTCGTGACGAGAAGGAATTCTCTGAGCACTGTACAATCGTTGATCTTATCCGTAACGACCTGAACCTGGTTTCAACCGGTGTGACAGTGGAAAAATATCGCTATATCGAAAGGATTCACTCCCCCCTTCGGGATCTCTATCAGGTCAGCTCGAAGATCAGGGGAACTCTCGAGACGGGCTATCACAAACGGATCGGGTCCCTGATCGCGTCAATCCTGCCTGCAGGATCGGTAAGCGGTGCGCCGAAAAAAATGACCGTTGATATAATTAAGGAGATCGAAGGCTACCGCCGCGGTTACTACACCGGCGTCTTCGGATATTTTGACGGGTTACAGCTGGACAGCGGCGTAATGATACGCTATATTGAAAAAATGGGGGACGAGTTTTTCTATAAGAGCGGTGGTGGAATCACCGTATATAGCGACCCGGCTAGTGAATACCGCGAGCTGTTGGATAAAATATATGTCCCTGTTGTTTGAAAGCATAAAGGTGGAAGACGGACGATTCTTCAACCTCCGCTGCCATGGCAGGAGGCTCAACGATTCAAGACGGGAGCTGTTCGGTTGCAAAGAAATGCTGGATCTCACCGGTGCCCTCGCACTCCCTGATGGCTGCCGCAAGGGTTTATACAAGTGTCGGGTAAGCTATTCTGAAATAATCCACGGCATCACGTTCGAACCCTATTCCCGACGCGCCATAGGGAGCCTGAAAATTGTACATGACGAAGAGATCGAATATCCTTATAAATTCGAAAATAAATCTGGAATTACGAGACTACTCTCATTAAAGGAAAAATGCGATGATATCTTGATCGTTAAAAATGGGCTCGTCACCGACACTTCCTTCAGCAATATCGCCTTCTTCGATGGGGACAAATGGCTCACACCCTCCGTCCCGTTATTGAAAGGCACCAGGCGTGAAAGGCTTATTTCCGATGGCATGCTTGTCGAAGAACAAATCCGGGTTGAAGATATACGGCTCTTTTCAAGGGCCAGCCTGATCAATGCGATGCTTGATAGAGGGGAAACGGTTCTTGCCGTTGATGCGATTTATTGATCCATACTGTTACACATCAATCCCACCATCTTGTCGTGCGAGGAATATAAATTGACATTCTGGATGTTTTTTTAATATTTCATGAACACCTCAAAAAATAAGAATATTCTGCAATTCAAAGATTGAAAAATTCTGTTTTTTCCCGCTTCTGTGCCTGCAAGTGAACATCCTGATTTTATTTTTTAGATTCTTTTATTCTAACATTATCAATAGAATACCATGAAAAAAGAATTATATATAAATGCATTAATTCTTCTGCTTTCGGTGGAAGGGCGGCGACAACCCATGAAAAAGGCGTCCAGACTGAGACGACAAGCCCCTCAGAAATCATTATCGATACCATGTGCGCCGGTGCACATACAACGCGGTTTCACTCTATCATTATGCAGCCCTGTTGACCTTCGATGTCACGAGAAAAAGATAGTTCCACGGATGTTTCGGTAGTGGTAAAATAAAGAGGTAAGATTAATTATTGTCCCAATAAAAAACCGGTGAATGACCTGTAATTGCGTGTCAGTCGAGCCCATTGCCCGCCATTTCCTTTTCGAAGCCCGCTTCAGTCGTCTCAAGTTCCGTGATAAGGGCCTCCAGCTCGTCATAAAGGATGTCAAGCTCCATGCGAGTATGATGGTTCTCCTTTGACAACCGTGATATCGCAACCCCGTCTCCCGATTCAGACACCGCGATGATTTCAGCGTTCAGTTCCGACAAGCGCTTTTCATTTTTCTCGATTGTCGATTCAAGCCCCGCAATACCCGCCTTCAGCGGCGCGATCGCCTTCGATTTTCTTGCAAGTAGATCCGCGCGCATTCGGCGCATTTCCTTTTTGTTAATGTTCTCCCTTTCCGCTCCGTCGGGAGTCTTCCCTCCGTCGTCACGCTCCTCCTCCCAGCCAACCTTTTCGAGGAAGGCCTGATAGGTTCCTTCGAAGACCGATACGCCGCCCCCCTGGAACACCACAAAGCGGTTTGCAAGGGTATGGAGAAACATCTCATTGTGCGTCACGATCAGGGCGGCACCGTCAAAGGCATCAATAGCCGCAAGGAGGGCATCGCACGACTCCATGTCCAGGTGGTTTGTCGGCTCGTCGAGGAGAAGGAGGTTGGACTCCTGTGCCACGATCTTACCAAGAAGCACCCTGCTCTTCTCGCCGCCGGAAACCACCCCGATTTTTTTCAGTGCCATATCGCCTTCAAACATCATCGCCCCTGCAATATCCCGGGCACGTTGCCGGTCACACCCGGAGCTCGTTATCTCCTCTTCCACCGTGTAGGCCGGGTTCAATTTCGAGGTGTTTGTCTGGGCGAAATATCCGATACGAATATCCCCGTGGGAATGGATACCGCCTCCTTTCGGGGAAAGGTCCCCCGCCAGGAGCCGCAGGAGGGTGGTCTTGCCCCTTCCGTTTTTCCCGATGACGCAGATGCGGTCATTTTTCCTCACGGTAATATTGAAATCTTTAATCAGCTCTTCAGAATCGTATGAAAAGGAAAGATCTTCCACGTTCATGATTACTCTGGCGGGAAAGGGCCGGTAACTGAATGAAAAATCGAGGGTCTTGATCTTATCGAGGCGATCGAGTTTCTGCTGCTTTTCAAGGGCCTTGATACGGGATTGGACCATACCGGCAAGCCTTGCCTTTGCCCTGAAGCGGCTTATATAGAGCTCCGCTTCTTTTCTCTTTTTCTCGTCATTCAGGCGCGTCTTCTCGTGAACCTCCTCTTCCTTTATAATTTGATCGTAATACTTGTCGGTATTCCCCTTAATCTTCCTGATTTTTTTCCGGTGAATACCCATCGTATGAGTGATGACGCTGTTCATAAAGGCCCGATCGTGGGTTATTACCATAAGCTCTCCCTTCCACTGTCTGAGAAACTTCTCGAGCCATCGGATCGATACGATGTCGAGATAGTTCGTCGGCTCGTCCAGGAGAAGGAGATCGGGCGCAGAGACCAGCACACGGGCCAACCCTAGCCGTACCTGGAACCCGCCCGAGAACTCGGATGTGGCGCGACCCATCTCTTCCTTCGAGAACCCCAGGCCGGATAGAATTTTTTCAGCCATCCATATTTCACCGTGCATTTCCTCCGGAAGACCCCTGCACGCTTCGGCCAGCACCGTCTCCTCGGTGAATAGGAGTTGCTGGGTGACATAACCTATCCTGTAACCCCGGGGTATCGCAACCTCACCGGAATCTGGCTGTTCCTCGCCGATGAGAAGCCTCATGAGGGTCGTCTTGCCATGGCCGTTACGGCCAACAAGGCCGACCCGCTCCTTCATGTTGATGTTGAAGCTGGCAGAGTCAAATAGGAACTGGCTCCCGAATGATTTTGAAAGATTTATTACCTTGATCATATAGGCCCCTGATAGTAGAGCAATAATTCCGAATAAGACCGTAGATGACAATTGTTTTTCTCGAGATCTGCCTCCTCCTGGTGCATCCATTTTATCCCTGCCTTACAGAAAATGCGAGGCATGTTGCTCTGACCCCCGGTTTTTTTGATACCTGCGTATTCCTGGGGCTTTATACATCTTTTTACTCTGACCCATATTTCCGGAACCACTTCTACTTCCTCCGGAACATTCTATTTGCTCTGACCCAACTGGAGGAAAAATAATTACACAGATAAGAAAAATTATTGACTTTTATTCCTACCGTCGGTATTTATTATCTGGATAGCAATATGACAAAAAAAGAGCCAAAGGATAAACGGATAAATGATATTCTGGATGCCGCCATCCCTGAATTCGTTGAAAAGGGATTTGAGGGAGCATCCATGGAATCGATCGCTACCCGGGCCGGTCTTACCAAAGGCGGCCTCTATTATCACGTGAAAAGCAAGGACGATATTCTTATCCTGGCCAACGATCGTTTCATGATACCGGTAACCGGTTTTATGGCAGAGGCGGTCAATAATCCCTCTGCGGCTGAAGGCCTTGCCCTGTATATCAGAAATTACATCACCTACTGGACCGCCCACCCGGTGGAACTTTCCTTCATCTTCCTCACCATGACCAAAACTATAACCGACCCTGGGCTCTGGGCCCTCTTCCACGGTTACACCGATCAAATGATTGGCTTCTTCGAGGGCCTCTATTGCAAGGGCGTTTCATCCGGAGAATTCAGACCACTACGCACGCGCCCGTTGGCCCTGTGTCTCATGGCCGCCCTTGACGGCATCACAGGCTATATCGTGATTGATGACTTGCTCGAACTGGAGAGCACAATCGCCGATCTGATCGATATATTCATCCTCGCATACAAGGAACAATGCCATGAAAACAGAACCGGGTAAAACCATTAAAACGGGATTCGGAAACGACGCCGCGGTGCCCGTCATAGACATGGATCTCTGCTCTTCCTGCGGGCTCTGTGTGAAAGTCTGCAAATCCTTCACCATTATAGATTCAGGCGGTGCGCCCCTGGTCGCGCCCGGGAACGGTCTCGGATGCATCGGATGCGGCCATTGCATGATGGTGTGCCCCGGGGGAGCGATCACTGTAACCGGGAGGAGACTGAAACCGACGGACACCTTTATCCTCCCCCCGAAGGGAAAGCGAGCCACGCCCGAGGCCCTAGAAAACCTCCTCGCGTGCAGGCGGAGCGTGAGGGAATTCAGTGCAAGGAAAGTCGACCGGAATTTGATCAATCGTATCCTCGACATTTCATCAAGCGCGCCAATGGGGATTCCGCCCTCCGATGTAGGCGTCCTGGTGCTTCATGGAAGGGATCGCGTCCGTGAATTCACGTGTGACATTCTCGCGGTCTTCGGGAAGTGGCAGAAATTCTTCAACCCGGCGGTAGTGGCCCTCCTGCGTCCCTTCATGAAAAAGGCCGACCTGGAGGTCATGCGCGAATTCATTCTTCCGGTCACGAAAGAGATGATCGATGAATGGAAAAATGGAGTGGATTATCTCTTCTACGGAGCCCCGTCGGCGCTGATATTCCATCAGTCCCCCTTTGCGGACCCGGTGGACGGCAATATCGCCTGCACCTACGCCATGATTGCCGCCGAATCCCTCGGCCTGGGCACCTGCATGATCGGAACGGTTTCCTTCGCCCTGCAGAAGGAAAAGAAGCTCAAGATCAAGTGGGGGATACCCCCGGAAAACAACGTGTCACTTGCAATGATCCTGGGTCATCCAGCTTTGCGGTACAAACGCGGGGTGAAGAGAAGTTTCGCTTCAGTCGTGTATGGATGATTTCGTAAAAAAAGTCTGCACCCCTTCATCCGTTTGGGCTTTTATCCGTTCCGGCGGGTGACCGCTCGTTTCTGTTTCTCCTTCTCGCGGATATTTTTCTCAACAAAAATATATTCCCCGGAAAATGGGTCCATCCCGGCATGATACATCACCGCGGACCATGTCGAGGGAAGGGGCGTGAATATCTGCACCTGCTCCGGCACGATATGGAGTTCGGCTCGGAGAAACTTTCTGAGCGCCGACATGTCACGCATAGTGCATCCGGGATGCGCGGCGATCAGGTAATAGGTAAGGAACTGCCTTTTCCGCGCCTGTGTGTTGAGACGGGCGAAGAGGTCACGGAAGGATAACAGGCTATCAGTGGAAGGCTTCCCCATGAGGTCGAGAACGCGGTCGACGCAGTGTTCCGGTGCGATTTTCAGTTGTCCCGACACATGGTGACGCACGATCTCAGACAGGTACTCCTCGCCGGCATCACGATCCGCCATTACCAGGTCATGACGGATTCCGGAGGCGATGAAGGCCTTCCTGATCCCGGGAATCTTCCGAATTTTTCTCAGGAGGCTTATCTGGCTCCTGTGCGACACACTCATGCCCCTGCAGATATGCGGCGTAAGGCACCGCCGGTCGTCGCAGACCCCCTTCCCCGCCATTCTCCTGCAGAGCATACCGTACATGTTCGCCGTAGGGCCGCCGATATCGGAAATGACGCCCCTGAAATGCCTGTACCGGGACAATCCCTTCGCCTCCCTCAGTATCGAAGCCTCGCTTCGCGATATCAATGCGCTTCCCTGGTGTGTCGAGATGGAGCAGAAGGTGCAGCCGCCGAAGCATCCCCGATGGGTGGTGATGGAAAATCGCACGGTGTCGATGGCACGCACCTCCCCCATCTTTTTATAAAATGGATGAAGATCACGCTCATAGTCGAGTTCGTAAATGCGGTCGAGCTCCTCCGATGTGAGAGGCGCCGCCGGGGGAGTGTGTACAAGATACCGGTTTCCATGCTTCTGCGACAGGCACCTGCCGCTTACCGAATCGACGTTCCGGAAGAAGACACGGCTCATGTCGACGAACTTCCTCCTGTCGGCGGCCACGCCTTCGAATGATGGCAGTTCAATGCATGCATCCGGCATTTCCGATGAAATGTAGCATATCCCGCGGGTTCCGCGATAGTCCTTTCCCGCCCGTAGATGCCCCGCCAGTTCAAGGATCGCATGCTCCCCCATTCCATAGATCAGTATATCTGCCTTGGCGTCGAAAATCACCGAGCGGCGGATGGAATCATCCCAGTAGTCATAGTGGGCAACGCGCCGCTGGCTTGCCTCGATTCCACCGAGCACAATCGGCACCGTCTCTTTATAATGACGGCGTATGAGGTTGGTGTAGACGATCAGCGCGCGGTCAGGGCGTCGCACGTTCCGGCCGCCGGGGGTAAGGTCGTCACGCATCCGCCTTTTACCCGTTGCGGTATAATTTGAGATCATTGAATCCACAGAACCGGAACTCACACCCCAGAAGAGGAGCGGTTCGCCGAGCCGCGTGATGTCATGGCCGCTTTTCACGTCTGGCTGCGCTATCACCCCGACCCTGTACCCCCCGGCGATAAGCACCTTTCCGATGACCGCGACGCCCATGGAGGAACTGTCAACATAGGCATCGCCCGAGATGAGAATGACATCGAAACGCTCCCATCCGCGGGATTGCGCTTCCTCCATGGTCGTGGGGATGAACACTCTTAAGGTTCTCCTGGCGGTTGCAGTACGCGATTATCGCCGGGGTCAGGATGACCCCGGATACTGATCAGCGTTACGGATCCGGGAATTCCGGATCCTTTTTTGACAGAAAGGCGGTAATCCCGTGGACGCATTCCCCCGAAGCGATGAGATCGGCGGCGACCATGGTCTCGAATTCGAGGGCTTCGTGCCGCGCCAGCCCCGAGGCGCGCCGGATCACGGCAAGGGCGGAGCGGACCGCCCTCGGGCCGTTCCGCGTTATCATTTCCGACAAGTCGAGGGAATTCTGTAGCGATGTGCCCGGCCCGCTCAGCCGGTTTACCAGCCCGATGCGCAGGGCCTCTTCAGCGCCCACCTTTCGCGCGGTCAGGATAAGGTCGGCTGCCTTCGATCCGCCCAGGAGACACGAAAGGGCGACACCGCCGCCCCAATCAGGCATCAGGCCGAGGCGCACCTCAGAGAAACAGAACTCGGCGCCGGGGTCCATAACCCGAAGGTCGCAACGGACGGCAAGTTCAGCGCCGCCGCCGTAGGCCATGCCGTTGATCGCCGCAATAACCGGCACCGGAAGGGTCACAAGGCCGTCGACGGTCCCACGAATATATCTCAGTAACTCCTCCGCCTCCGCACGGCTGCCCTTCCGTACGGCCTCCGCAAGGCGCGATACCTGGCTGTTCTCAGGGCTCACATCAAAGCCCGCGCAGAAGGCCTTTTCACCCGCGCCGGTTACAATGACTGCGCGAGGCAACTTCGCCTTGAGGTCGATCACGACTTTTTCAAGGCCGGACCACATCCCCTCGTCGAAGGCATTCCTTTTGTCCGGCCTGTCGAGCGTTATGATCGCGCTCCGGCCCCTGTACTCAAGGCGCACACCGTTTTCAGGCATCGGGCCCTCCCGGGGAAGCATTACTGAGCCGGCTTCCCACCATATCGATTCAGATGAAGGATATCCTCCACGCTCTTCCGCGGCGGCCCCTGTTTGTCCGGCACCGCCGGTCTCCCCACCGGGATCACTGCGACCACCTTCACGCCATCGGGAAGAGAAAGAAGCTTTCCGCACGCGTCATGGTCCATCAGACCGACGATCACGGTCCCCAGGCCCAGATCATGTGCCCTGAGGCAGAGGTTCTGTACCGCGAGGCCGAGATCGAACATGAACCATTCCGAAAACGCGGTCTCCTGCGCTCCGCCCTTGCCGCCGGAAATTCCGGTTCTGGCGCATGCCACAATCAGGACGCTCGCGGCGAGAGAGCACCTTGTCGCCGGATTGTTTTCCGCGTAGGTCCCGGTAACCTCGCGGATCAGATCCCCATCGCGGACCACGATGAACTCCCATACCTGGGTGTTGGCCCAGGAAGGGGCCCATCGGGCTGCCTCGATCAATTCACCTATCTCCACGTCGGTGACCCGATAATCGGTGAATTTCCGAACGGTACGCCGTTTTAGTATCGCTTCTTTCAGCTCCATCGATTCCCCCCTTCATCTTCAGATCCGGCCCTCCTCTCTGAAGGCCCTGTCTATTCTATTCTCTCCCATATAGCTTTTTATGCAATACATTTTTGACCGGGCAAACCCGACCCATTGAGGGGATACTTTCAATTTTTGCGATTCACATTTCCTGGCTACGGAGAAAGTGAGTCACGAAGGAGAACAGCATTCTGATTTTTCAACATGAGTGTCGGGGAAAATAAATGACATGCATCTTTTTACAACAATAATCCATGTGGCTGTGCGGCCATGGGGCCGATATGCCGCTAATAATTCGCACCTGCGAGCGCCCGGACATAGAAAAACTTCTTGCCATCCATACCGGTTGCATATCCTTGATCCATGCGTAAATACGGCCGGATATTCTACTGCCTCGCCCTTGCAAATTTCCTGTTCTTCCTCGGCAATTCCTTCTTCATACTCCTTCCCGTCTTCCTCAAGGATATGGGGGCCTCCGAGTCCTACATCGGCGTCATCAACAACATCGACAAGATCGTCACCATCTTCGCCGCCGTCTTCATCGGGAGCATCATGTACGGCAGGGACAGGGTCCGGCTTCTTCGAGTCGGATATCTGATCCTCGCCGCCGCCTATGCGTCGTATCTCTGCATTACATCTCTTACCTGGCTCCTGCTTGTCATACGGGTCGCCCACGGCATCGGCTTTTCCCTGTCGATGATCCTGGGCACGACCATCATCTTCGACATCGTTCCGGCCGATGACGCTGCCGAGGCAATCGGCATCTACGGGGTCACCGGTGCGCTCAGCAACGCCCTGAGCCCGTTTGTGGGAGAGATGCTGCTTGCCAGGGGTCATTCCCACTCGCTGATATTCTCTCTTTCCGTCATCCTGGTGGCGGCGAGCCTTGCAATCACCTTCATCATGCCCCGCATTCGACCGGACGATATCGAAAACAGCGAGCCCGAAAAGCGTGGGTCCATGCGTCTTATGAAAAACCCGCGATACGCGGCAATGGCGCTTGTTACCGCGATATTCGGTGGCGGTTTCGGCGTCATCATCACCTATCTTCCTAATTTCATCCGCTCGACCACAGATATGAAATTTTCCTATTTTTTCCTGATATATATCGGAGTTCTCATCCTCATCCGATTCTTTTTCATCGGAAAAATCGGACGTGTGAAGGGCTCGACGCTCATCATGCTGGCATTTTCCTGCGGAACGACGCTGCTGTTTCTCATGAATTTTCTCCACTCCATCGCCATGCTCATTCTCATCAGCGTGCTTTACGGCATCACGCACGGCATCCTCTACCCGCTTCTGAACGCCACCATGGTTCGTATCGTTTCACGCGCCGACAGGGGCAAGGCGAACGCCCTTTTCACGGCGTCTTTCAACGGGGGGATGATGATCTTCGCCCTTTCGCTTGGCTTTCTGATCGACCGAACCGGCACCTATCTATCCGCATTCAACATCGCATCGGCCATGTTCCTTGTCGCGGTCATACTGGTGGGATTCATGAAGGCCCGCGATCCCGGCCATGACGCGGCGCCGGGTGGCGCCGCCGTATGACCGGGGTCGCGAATGAAGACCCTGCCGGTCAGGCGCCGTAGGGTTTCCTCATTTCCTGGTATGCGAGGTTCGAGATATACTGGTCGAGTACTACAATCGCGGTAAAGGCCTCTGCCACGGGCCACACTCGCGACACGATGGTGGGATCACGGCGTGTGATGGCGGAAAGTTTCCCGTCGGTGAGGGAGACCTTGTCGATCGTCTTCTGGTCCTTCGCGATCGTGGGAGTGGGCTTAATGGCGAGCCGCGCCACGATGTCCTGGCCGGTGGAAAGCCCACCGGTGATGCCGCCAGCGTTGTTCCCGGAAAAGGCCACCCTGCCGTCCTTCATGTACATCTGGTCATTGCACCGGCTCCCGGTCATGTCTTTCACGCCCATTCCCGCACCCACCTCCACGGCCTTTACCGTGCCGATGCTCATCATGCGGCCGAGTTCTCCGTCAAGTTTGCCGAAGACCGGCTCGCCGACCCCTGCGGGAAGGCCGCGCACCACCACCTCCACCAGGCCGCCGGAGGAGTCTCCCTCGTTGCAAATCGCCATGATACGGTCGTACATCTCCCGGGCGGCCTCTGGGTGAGGGCAGTTGAGGACCGGATGCGCTCCCTTCGACTCCAGGTCCGCAACCACGTCGTCGCTGAAGGGGGCCCGCTTGATGTCCGGCACCATCCTCTCGATTTCCGCGAGAACCGCCATCTTCTCCAGCATCCTCATGCCGGGTCGAATACGTCCCTCTTCATACACGAGGTTGTAGACGGGGTCGTGCCGGGCACGGAATTCCTTGAATATGTTCACCCGGTCCCTGATGGTATCATAGTCCATTTCAGGCATGACAACGCCCGCCGCCTCTTTGACGTAGGAAAATATCTCGATGCCCCTGTCTTTTAGTATCCGTCTGGCCACCGCGCCGGCGGCCACGATCGTCGAGGTGTAACGCCCGCTGAAAATCCCCGCCCCGATCGCGTCATCCCATGAACCGTATTTCAGGTAGGATGCGTATGAGGCGTGGCCCGGTCGGGGCGTCCGGTTGGTTCGCTGGTACGCGTCCACATGCTCGAAATGGCGGTCCAGGTTGGGGATCAGCACCGTGAGGGGCGTCCCGTTGGTAAAGCCTTCGTTTTTGAATCCGGGCATGGTATCGGCGGAATTCACCCCGGTTACGATGACAGGGATATCGGGCTCCCGCCTCGGGGACGAGAGTTCGCCCTGTCCCGGCTTGCGCTGGAGGAGCTCGAAGTAGATGTCACGCTCCTCGATATGGAGACCGGAGGGAACCCCCTGTATATGGGTGACGAGCCCCTCCTGGTACGAGCCTCCGGCCACCGTTACGTTGAATAGTTTTCCGTAGCTGCATCCGATCATAGTCAACCTCCATGGTCATTCTGTTTCGGCCGTGCCGGGATCGACCGTGATATAATTCCAGAAACGCGGGTCCCCCTGGCCTATCCGCCAGAAGGCGACCCCGAAGGCCCCTTCCGATGAATAGAGCCTCGTCTTCTCTGTGAGCGACTGGAGGGTGTTGAAATAGACACACACTCTAACCGATTCGGTATAGACCATGGAAGGCCCCTTCTCCGGGTCCATCACCACCTTCGGGCGTTTCCTCTCTATTATCTCTCTCACGTGAGAATCACGCAGCGCGCGTGCATGCTGCACCTCCTGCCAGGCACGGCCGTAGAGCGGCACGCCCATGATGAGCTTCCCCCCCGGAACCTGGCTTTTCGCATACGCCACCACCTGGCGACACCATGAAAGGGCCGCGACCGGGCCCGGCGGGCCGGTGCTCCAGTACTGGTCATAGGCCATGATGATGATCCGGTCCGCCACTGCCGCGATCGCGGCGTACTCGTAGGCGTCGGACACCCTTTTCAATCGCGCGGGCAGGGCCACGCTCAGGGTCTTCGATGGTCCGAGCCTCGTTTTCAGGTCCCCCAGAAAGGAGATGAAATGTTCCCTGTCTGCGGGGATCACCGCCTCGAAATCGATCTGCACCCCGGAATAGGGTCCGGAATACGCGACGATATCACGAAGCAGGTTATCCCTGAACGGGAGGGTGGAATTGATGCAGGTGCCGATCAGCATCGAGTTCGTGAGTTCGGCGATTACGAGATGCCATCGAACCGCTCTGTTCTTCATAATGTCGGGGGGGGTCTTCGGGCCCGTGAGATTCCCGCTCCGATCCATCCGGACGCTGAAATAGCAGATGTCGGTGAGGGGCTCGCTGCCCATTAGCTCCTTTTCCTCGCCCTGCATCAGATAGGCCCAGACTTCCCTGAAGGCCACAGGCTTTTCTTTCGGGGCCTTCAGTATCCGCTCCTGTCTCCCCCCCGCCGCGCACTGCACGAAGATGGCAAGGCAGATAAAGAGAAGGGCGGGATAGATTTTTCTTTTACCGCCCTTCAGCGCCGCATTATCCGGCATCCGTTCATGCATCCCCACCACTGCCCCTCTCCTGACGCCATCGATTCTATACCAGCTTCCCGATCGCTTCACCTATTCGCTCCACCCCTTTTATGATGTTCGCATCGGACGTGGCGAAGGAAAGCCGTATATGATTGTCGTTCCCGAACTCGATTCCCGGAACCACCGCAACCCGCGCTTCATCGATCAGGTAGGAGCAGAGACGGGAGGAAGCACCCCCCTCGTAGCGGGCCGCGACATCGGCCCACTTATTCAATGTATAGACATCGCTCACTCTTGGGAAGGCGTAAAAGGCGCCGTCGGGAAGAGGACAGGAGACACCGGGAACGGCATTGAGGCCGTCCACGATCAGCTTCCTCCGCCGTGTGAAGGCCTCCACCATCGGGCTGATGACGCCCTGGTCGCCGGTAAGGGCCTCGAGGGCGGCCCACTGGGCGATGGATGTCGGGTTTGAAGTGGACTGGCTCTGCAGGGTCTCCACGTTTTTAATCACACCGGCATTGCCTGCCATGTAGCCGATCCGCCACCCCGTCATCGAATAGGCCTTCGAGACCCCGTTCAGCACGAATGTCTTCCTCTTCATCTCCTCGGAGACGTTCGCCATGTTTGAAAAGACCGCTCCGTCGTAGAGGATCGACTCGTAGATGTCGTCGGATATGACGATAATCTCACGGTCGCCGAGGGCATCGGCCAGGGCGGCAAGGTCCGACTGGCTGTATGCCGCCCCCGTCGGATTGGAGGGCGAGTTGACGACCACCGCTCGTGTCCTTTCAGTAAGGGCCCGGCTGAGGTTTTGCGGAGTCATCCTGAACCCGTCTTTTTCCGGACAGTCCACGATGACAGGCTTTCCACCCGCGAGCAACACTATCGGGGGATAGGAAACCCAGTAGGGCGCGGGTATGATCACCTCGTCCCCTTCATCCAGAAGAACCTGCATCAGGTTGTAGAAGGAATGTTTTCCGCCGCAATTGATGGTGACTTCCGAAACTGAATACTCGAGGCCGTTGTCTTTACTGAATTTGGCGACGACCGCCTCCTTCAGTTCCCTGATGCCCCCTGCGGGTGTATATTTGGTTTTACCGAGATCAATGGCCCTTTTCGCCGCCTCTTTGATAGGCTCCGGTGTATCGAAATCGGGCTCTCCCGATCCGAACCCGACAACGTCTATTCCCTGCGCCTGGAGCGCCGCGGCATGGGCTGACAGGGCGAGGGTGGGTGACGGCTTAACCTGTTGAATTCTGCTGGACGCTTTCATAACGGTCTCTCCTGATGATGTTCACGGCAGGTCACGATTCATTCATGATCCGGCGATCAGCACCCTCTATTTCTGCGCGCTTCTCCCCCTGGAGTTTGCTCACCCTTTCGGCCAGGCCCTGATCGTTCATGGACAGTATCTTGACCGCCGCCATGGCCGCTTCCTCCGGCTCGAGCACCAGCATCGGGGCGACGCCGGAAGGCATCCGTATCGAAGAATAGAGATCCGCACCGGAAAATTTCTCCCCATAGGGCGGGCAGGCAATCACGGGACGCGTCGTGTTGGCGTCCACGAAGCCGGAGAGGGCATTGCTCCTCCCCGCCACGGTGATGAAGACGACAGGGCCCGTATCATACTCCCGGATGATATCGAGGGCCTTAAGGGGCACCTTGTGGGCTGAGGCAATCCTCATGACTGAGGTCACGCCAAGCCGATCGAGGGCTCCTTTTATTTTTTTGCAATGGTCCCGGTCCGCTTCGGAACCCATGATGATAATCACCTGTGCCATGCCTGACCCCCATTCATATGGTATCGTCCGGGCCGCTTCTTCGCGCCCCATGCCTGGAATTCATTCCCCCTGAACGCCGCCGCGAATCAGGCCCGGCGTCATGATACAAAAAAGCCAACATCGCGGCATCCCCCTTCTGGATACGTCAATGCTGGCTTGCCGATCAACGACTTATTCATCAGCCGGCTGTCGTCTGCTGGTATGCTCGACACCTTCAGACTTTACCCGATCATACATCATGTTGATTCTGTCTGTTTATAACACGTCTCACCTGTCGAATTACAAACAGGACCATTGGCTGAAAGAATACGGCATTTTCAATCCATTTTTTATAATCACCAATAATTTTTTTTTAGATGAAGTCCCCTTCGTCTCCGGCATGCCGGAGACGAAGGCCCTGCCCCGTCTTTACAGCAGACGTGCATCCTGCCGAAGCAACGCCCTTCCGGCTGTGGATATCGCCCCGGGCAAGGTCGTTGATCCATGTTGCTCCGACCCCGCCGAAGGCTGAACATTTTACTCTGACCCCGAAAAAAGTATTATGTTATGTCGCATTGCGACCGATATGTAAAGCAAATAGTGCCGATCAGAGGGGGCCATGCCATGTGGCGCATCGTAACCATCTCCATAGTCGCAGTAATTCTCGCCCTTCCCGTCGGAGTCCGGGCGGTGGAGGAAAGCAAAGAGCCGGAAAACCTTGAAGTATTCGCGGACCACCTCAAGTTTCAGAACGGGCTCGAATTCATGAAGCTCAGGATGTACGACAAGGCCCTCGAAGCCTTCAACGAATATCTCGAAATCTACTACAGGGGAAATCATCGCCATGAGGCGCATAAATTCATCGCCGAAATTTATTTCGGCCGTCTCGAATACCTGAAGGCCATTCGGCATTACCGGGAGCTCTACGAGGAGTTCAGCAACACCGAAAGCGGGGTCGAGGGCTATTTCAATATAGGCATATGCTACAATAAAATGGGCTATGATAAAAAGGCGGCCGAAATCTTCACGGACATCATTGAAAACCATGGGGATTCCGTCTATGCCCGCCATGCCCGGCTCCAGCTCGATTTATTGGACATTCTCATGGAATGAAAGCCCTTTCATCATCCCGAGTGGGGCCGGAACACCGTAAATCGGGCTACTGGCTATAATAATGAACAAATATTGATTTATGACTGATTCCACCAATGCTCTGCAGCACCATATATGTGCCTGAATCAATCCAGATCCTGACAATAATTAAATTATTCGCCATTTTCTCTTGACAAAAAATGGCCTGAATAGATCATGCCCCTTATTTTCTCGTGACATCCGACACAGAATCGATCTATTAAAAGAGGCGGACAGAAAATCGTCCGTCTCTGCTTGACTATATACAATCAGAGAGGGAGTTATGCCTTTACACAAATTGAGAAATATCGGGATCGCCGCCCATATAGACGCAGGCAAAACCACGGTCACCGAGCGCATGCTGTTCTATACCGGCACCACGCGCAAGCTGGGAGAAGTCCATGACGGCGAGGCCACCATGGACTTCATGAAGCAAGAGCAGGAGCGGGGCATTACCATCGCCTCTGCCGCCATTTCATGCGTCTGGAACGACCACATGGTCAACATAATCGACACCCCGGGCCATGTCGACTTTACCGTCGAGGTAGAGCGCTCTCTGAGGGTCATAGATGGCATGGTGGCCGTGTTCTGCGCAGTGGCGGGCGTGGAACCACAGAGTGAGACTGTCTGGAATCAGGCTGACCGTTATCGGGTGCCGAGGATCGCCTTTATAAACAAAATGGACAGGGTGGGGGCCGATTTCGACGAAGTTATCGCGCAGATGTCGAAATACCTGGACGCCAACCCGGTACCCTTCCATATCCCCATAGGAGCGGAAGAGGCCTTCCAGGGCTCCATTGATATTATTACGCAAAAGGCGTATATATTCAAGGAAAAGGAGCGGATCGTCATCGACATTCCGGAGGAATACCGGATCAAGGCGGTTGAGACCCGCAACCAGTTGATAGAAAAAATCGCCGATTTCAATGAAGAAGTAATGGAGCTTTACCTTGACGGCAAAGAGATTTCCGTCGATCTGCTGAAAAAAGCGGCGCGTGACGCCACCATCAAGATGCTGATTACTCCGGTATTCTGCGGCTCCGCATATAAAAACAAGGGCGTCCAGCTCCTTCTGGACGCCGTCGTCGACTATCTCCCCTCGCCGATCGACATCGGCGCCGTGGTGGGCATGGATATCGACGATCCGGAAAAATCCCACACCCGCCATCCCACGAGCAAGGATCCCTTCGCGGCACTCGCCTTCAAGCTCATCCATGATCCCTACGTGGGCCAGCAGACCTTCATCAGGGTTTACTCGGGAGAACTGAGAAGCGGCATGCAGATCCTCAACACCACGAAACAGAAAACTGAGCGGATCGGACGTATACTCCGGATACGCGCCAAGGAACGCGAAGAGGTGGAAGCGGCGGGACCCGGCGACATCGTCGCCCTCATAGGCATGAAATTTACCAAAACGGGCGATACCCTCTGTGATCCCAATCACCCCCTGTTTCTTGAGTCGATTTTCATACCCCCGTCGGTCATCGAAATGAAGATCACCCCTCCCTCGAAAAAAGAGGAGGAGAAGCTGGGCGCGGCGCTCCGCAAGCTCTCCATGGAGGACCCCTCCTTCACGGTCCGCTTCAACGATGAAACCAACGAGACGATCATCGCGGGAATGGGCGAGCTCCATCTCGAGATCATCGTCGACCGCCTGATGACCGAATTCGGCGTCACGGCGAATGTGGGAGAGCCCGCGGTCGCCTTCCGCGAAACCATCACACGCGAAATCGAATGGGACTACAAGCACGCCAAGCAGACCGGTGGCCGCGGTCAGTATGCCCACACAGTCATGCGTCTTGAACCCAACGATGGCAAGGGTTTCGAATTCGAAGACAAGATCAAGGGCGGGGTCATCCCGACGGAATACATTCCCTCCGTGCGCAAGGGCATCGATGCCGCCATGGCCGGGGGCATCCTTTCCAACTTCCCCGTGGTTGACGTGAAAGTGGTACTCCTTGACGGATCGTTTCACGAGGTCGACTCCTCGGACATGGCATTCAGAACCTGCGCGTCGATCTGCTTCAAGGAGGGTTTCCTCAAAGCTGGCCCGATACTGCTCGAGCCGATGATGAAAGTCGAAGTCAACACCCCGGACGACTACATTGGAGAGGTCGTGGGGGACCTTAACAAGCGGCGTGGAAGGATCGAATCTATGCGACGCTACCGCAAAGGGGCGCAGAAAGTCCTTGGTTTCGTCCCGCTCATGGAAATGTTCGGATACGCCACCCAGCTCAGAAACATATCAAGCGGCCGGGCCAATTACTCCATGGAGTTCTTCAAGTACGTTCCGGTGAACAAGGATATCCAGGAAAAGGTATTGAAGCAGATGGAGGCAAAAAAGAAGGAAAAAGCAAGCTGAGACGCCCGCCTTTCGCGGCGTCATTTCAGGTGTTTTTTCAACCGTTCAACCCATTCGCTTTCGGACACGACTTCGGCCTTGAAAAAATCCAGGAACCTGTGAAGCTGCCCGCATGTCCTGGGCGAAAGCGCGTGTTCGACCCTGCAGGCCTCCCCGTCGGCAGCCTCGCAATCGATCTGAAGGACACTCGAAAAAAAATCGGCCAGGCAATTGTGCCGTTTTAACACCCCATCGGCGATATCCAGCCCCTCCTCGGTCAGCTCGATATAGCCGTATTTCTCATACTCGATGAGATCCATTTCCTTGAGCTTGGAAAGGGCCGCCGATACGCTGGGCATCTTGATGCCCAGCTTTTTTGCGATATCCTTAACCCTCACCACCCGGTTTTCCGAGGCAAGTATGACTATGGCTTCCATGTAATCTTCCATGTTCGGGGTGAGACCGGTGTCACGGTAGCTGTATTTAGATTTCCTCTGTTCGGCCATGGCCCCCTCCCGTCACCTCTCCGTTCGGAAATAAATCCTCTCGATGCGCCGCAGGTCATCTTCGACCCGTTTCCTGAGGGGTGATGCGCCAAAACGCCGGTCGGATTTCCCCTTCTCAAGAAATCGCCGATACACCTTTCGGGCCGTCTCCACATCCTTCAGAAGGGGATCGCCCTCGTAGACCTTTCCGATGAGGTAATAGGCGTCATCAAGGGTATCCCTGTCCTTGTAATACCGGATAAGCTTCACCGCGGAGTCCAGGGCCTGCGCGCCGTTTTGCCCCGCAAGATAAAGCTTCCCGGCTCCGAGGAGGGCCCTGTCCGCGAGCTCATGATCGGGAAATCTCGCAGATACCCTCTGGAAATTCTCGATCGAGGCCATTCGATCACCCTTCATCTGATAGCTTTCCGCGATATGATAAATCGAAGCCGGATAATCCCCCGACTCGGGGGTCACCGCGGAAAACTCGCGTATGGCGTCGTCATAACGGTAGACCTTCATGTGTATCTTTCCCATCCAAAAGCGGGCGGTCTCACGAAATGTTCCCTGTGGATATTTCGCGGCCAATTCCTGGAAGTTTTTCAGGGCGGGGTCATAAAGCCCGTTGTTGTAAAAGTCTATGCCCGTTTTTAATAACCCCTCCTCCTCGCCGGTCACTCCCGGGGCTGTCTCCTCTTTTGCGGGCGCCATACCGGCGCCGCGCGCCGACGAGTCGGGGAGGGCTTTTTTTTCACCCTCTCCCGCGGGCTTCTCCTTCATCTCACCGGGAGGTGGCGCGGCTATCGCGCCGGGGTCCTTCTCCTCATCTCCATTCGCCGCTTTATCCTCGCTCAATATGCTGTTGATGATATCCCTGGTCTGTTTGTAATCCTTCGCGATTCGCGCACCGCCGTCTTCGCGCGCAAAAATCACATCGGCACCGGCCCACAACAGGGCTATAGGAAAGAGCAGAAATGAGACAATGGCCTTTTTCAATTTCCAATTATTCCTTCGTCGCGGAGTAGCGGACCGGGTGACCTGATATCCCCCTCCCGCAGGTTTCTATTTCTTTCGACCCGTTTCACCTCAGGTGCCCCCTTCATTCCCTCCGTCCTGCCCCCCGATTCGACAGGGCCGACGGATCGCTTTTCGGATTCCATGACCGGGTCGGCTCCGCCCGGAACGGGCGCGGTGCGTTTCTCGATCGGCTTCACGTCCGATTCGATGCCAGGACTTGTCCGATACTCCCCTTCGAAGAGGGGTTCCCTCGTCCCCGGCTCAGGTGCAGGCACGACCGCGCGGCTCTTCTCCGGTTCGATGATACCCCTGTCGATTTCCGGCTCGAGATTCACACGCGTCGGGAACTGGATCTTTTCCATGTCGACCCTTTTCATCTCGTTGATCAGCTCAGTATCGAGCATCGTCGAGAAATCTCCGCCCTCCTGCTCCCGCTTGATCCGCACCTCGAAGGCCTCGTTGGTGGTGTCGATGATGGGAGCGCTCTTGATCGTCGCAGATTCACGCCCCCGGATGACACCGAAAATCGAGCCTGCCACCATCAGGGCGAATATCAGAAAGTAGAAGAGGCTCTTGATGGACTCCCGGGTCCGGTAGGGGATGCCGTCTATCAGACGGTCAGCGCCCGACACTGCCCTGGTCACTGATTTCTGTGAAATCTTCATACACGCTCATGATCCTTTGTCATCTCGGATCGAAGGCCATTCCCGGGATAGTGCCCCCTTCAACTTTCGAAAGGAGCTGCATTCCGATATGCCTTCGTTCCGGGTCGCCTTTTCTCCTTTCGGGTGGGGGTTCCCCGAAAGGAGAATGCCTGTTATTAATATATCACTATTGCTTCACCTTATCAATAATAAAAACCACCCGGCATTTCTTCAACTGCTCGACAGTGCCCCGCCCGCTGAAAATCTTGCGCACATCCCTGTCCGCGAGGACCGGGCATCCTTTGAGACCCTTCAATGCCACGGTATAATAAGGCCGTTCCCCCGCGGCGCGGTAGTTCATCGCCTCCTCCTCGCTGCGGGCATAGGCGACGATGCCATGCCGCGATGCGTGCCGTATATCGACCATGTAACGGCCGTATATCTCCAGCCCGTTTTCATCGAAGATCGAAGGAAGGATCATCGGCTCGACTCCAAGCCCTCGCGCGTCGATCACGAGGCCCGTGTAATCGGTAGGGATCGGGTTGTCGATACGCGAGGGGAAAGGGTCCCCGGGATACCGGTAGGGGATAGCGAGTAAAAGGTCGCCGATCCTGAGCTCTGCCCTGCAGCCGGAGGCGGCGAAATCCACGGGATACTCCCGCATTTTTGTCCGTCCCGTGACGACCCGGGTGATCCTTGACTGGAATACGGGGTCCTGCTCCAGAATCTCCTCCAGAAGGGTGTCCGCGTCGACCCTGATCCCCCTTACCATCCGGAACATTTTTTCAACGGCCTGCTCCCTGGCCTCGTTATCGGCGTTGACCCTCCCTCGGTTCAGGGATATGGCCCCGCCGCCGTACAGGTCCTGCGGCCTTCCCTCATCACTCAGGCTCACGCGACCGATTCCATGGCTGATGATGAGGCCCTTCCCCCAGTCGACCGAGTCGATGGTTTTCGACCTCTCACCTGCCGTGGCACTCAGGATAACGCATGCGACCAGAGCGGCGATTATGCCGGTTTTTCTTATCATTCAATCGATCCTCCGCCCCTCCGGGCCGGCACCATGACGATCATACCACGGGCTGTTACCCGCACGATGGATATTCTCATTACTATCATTATCGGTCCCATGACCGCCCCGACTTGAGCCATTGACAGGCCCTTTCTCCTTATAAGTAGATGAAAATCCCGGCCGGAAGGTATCAGAGACGTTCGAGGGCACGGACGGTTTCCTCCAGGACGGGGGCGAGCCTTCCCGCCGCCGAAAGTATGTCAGCAAGGATACGCCGCTCGGCCCCATCCCGATCCGCATCGTATCTCGCGAGATAGGCGCGGGACCTTTTAAGAAAGGGACGCAAAATGGCGCGCATATCCCCCCGGTCCAGCATCTCTTCTACCCCCCCGGCCGTCCCGGTCCCGGCAATGGCCCCGGCCGCTTCCCCGCGCAGCTCTTCCAGGTCGCCGATGGCGGCCCTTATGGCGCGCGCCATCTCTTCGGGGTCGCCCTTCGGGTCCCCGGAAAGGACACGATCAAGGATATCGGAAGGAGCCGGTTTCAGGGAAGCCAGGCGCCCCGCGATCGACGCGAGGGGCTCCTCCCGCGTGCCAGCGATTCTCGCGCCGCCCCCGGTGGCGTTGATCACCTCCACCCCCACTTTTCCGGCAGAATCCTCGAACCAGCCCCGATAGAGGTCGAACACGAAATCGGAAATTACGAGCCCCTCACCCCCGTACGCCGGCACGTACTTAATCTTGCGGCGCCGTATGACGTTCTGGTTGATCGTATCCAGGTTCAGGACACGCGAGGAGCGCGGCAGCCATTCGTCGTTGTGGTGGGTCCCGCTGCAGTGTATCTCTCTCCCCGTGTACGCGAGATCCTGCCCCACCAGTATGATGGGGGAACACCCGAGATTGAGAAGAAGGTCGAAAGCGCTGGTGGCCACCGAACCGCCCGACTGGACGTCGCCTATCGGCCCTACGTGATTTTCGACCCACTCCATGAGCGGTGTTGCCTCCCGCGCCAGGACGCCACCCGCCGAAGTATAATATTTCGACGTGGTGCTTATAATGCGCCTTCCCCTGAAGTCTCGCATGACGGGGGGATGGCACACCATGTCGGCGCAGAGGGCGGAACCCTCGCTCCGGAGGCCCAGGAAATGCTTGATGCTGTGCTTCTGCGCGTCGAGGGTCATGATGATGTGCGGTACGACACCCATCTTCTGGAGTACCGGGGCCGCCGTGTCCACCGCGACAATGAGGCCCCGCTCTCGCATGAGGGACAGGGGTCCTTCGTTTCCCCGAAGACTCGGGCCGGCGGAGACGATGATGCCGGGTACACCCCGAAAGGTGCCGAAAAGCCGGCCGACCCTCGCTGAAAAGAATAGATGGGGAAGGTTCCGCAGAATGTTTTCAACCCATCGCTCCTCGAACTCGAAACGGGTAAGAAAATCGCTGATCTTTGATGACACGTACTGGCTCATCTCCCGGTAAAGGGCGTCGTAAAACTCAGCATGGAGGAGATAGGAGGGCCTGTGGATATAATGGGCCACTCCGCGGAAGCCGGACATGTCGATTTCCTCGAATATCGACGAAAGCTCCCCGGGAGATCCGATTACCCTCACGCCTTCAAGAAATTCCGGGCATGCTTCGCGGGCGATCGAAACCACCTCGCCGTCCCGCTCGAAAGCAATGATGGTTATGCCGGGAAATCTGCTCCTGAGCGCCCCTATGTGGTAACCGAGCCCCAGGCCGGAAACGGCGATCATCGAAGCCCTGCCGACAGAAAAGCCCTCGACCGCCCTCTCCGCTTCCCGCACCGGATCGTAGGCCGAATGGATGCGCACTTCACGGCCGTTCCTGTACAGCAGGGTTTTCATCCCCCCGGGGGTGTCTTTTACTATAAAGGAGCTCATCTCGCCTTTCCGGCAAGGAACAGTCTGTGATCATTGTAACGGCGCCGCAGGTTCCCGGACAGCCCGTCAAGGACCGCTCGTGAACCGAGACCGAAGCGCCCGAGCACTTCGGTCTCGTAAAAACCGATGTCCCCATGCTTGTTCTCGCTATTGCAGATCTGGTTTGCCATGTACACGATCATCACCATGTCGCGGTTGAGGATCGCCGTATCGAGGGGTGTGTGATGAAAGCGGATCGCTTCGACCAGATCGTCTGGGAAATTCCATTTCTCGGCGATGAGCGCACCAATCGTCGAATGGCTGATGCCGATGAATAGCTCCTCAAGGATGGTGGTCGAACGGATTTTACGGTTATCGACCATCTCCGATATCTGATTCACCAGGCTGAGGTCCGTGGCAAGCAGCACGATCTTTCCGATATCATGGAGAAGGGCGGCGGTGAAGACTCCGTCGGCGAGGTCTGCATGGCCGCTCTCCATGGCGATATTTCTGGCATAGAAGGCGGTCCTGTTGCAATGCTCCCAGACCTGTTCAAACCTTCGGTACCGCTTGTCGATTATTGTACGCGATGCCGCCGCGGTCACTATCGAATATATGTTTTTCATGCCGAGAATCACCACGGCCTCGCTGATCTTTCGTATCCGTTTCCCGGTGATGAATCCTGCTGAATTGGAAAGCTTCAGGACATCGGCCGCAATCGACGGGTCCCGGGCTATCGTATCAGATATCAGCTCGATCGATGTGTCGGTGGTCTCGCAAAGGGCGCGGAGCCGCGTGACACTCTCAGGGAAAGTGGGAAGGGCCTTGACGTCATCGAGTATCCTTTTCTTGATAAGCGTGACAGTTTCATGGCTTTTCAGCTCCCGGGGAATCCGCAATGACATTTTCAACGAATTATTCTCCGGCGTAATACTGAAGGCATCCGCACCCAGGCCCGCGTTTTTCACGAGAAGGGTCGCAAGTATGATGCCCAGCCCCGCACCCTCGGAGGAATCGTAGAGATTGTCGTAAGCTTCCGAGAAACTGTTGCATTTCCTGCCCTTGTCCATGCGGGCCTTCATCCGCTCCAGTTCCCCGGGCAACACTCCGGTGTTGTTGCTAATATCAATTTCAATACCACCGCTCCCCTTCCTGAATTTCACGATGACGCGATAGTCACTGTCCAGAAGCCTTGCCTTCATCAGATCGGGTTGATAGACCACGTCCTTGAACCCGGGCATCCCTTTCCGGTAATCATCTTCGTTATGTATATCCAGCTTCAGCCCCTGAAACCATACCCGTTTCATATTCGCTTTAACCCCGTTCTGCACCAGTTCCCGCAGAACGGATTCAAGGGTGTCATAGAGGTAGCCCATATCGGAGCGGAAAAGGATCTTGGCGAGGAGCGAGTTCATCCCGTTCTCGATTTCCCGGCTTATATACTGGAAACTGACGTAGGCCTCCCCACCCCTCTCGAACTCTTCTACCATCTGTGAAGAATCAAGCATCATTTTCTCTCGATATCTTTCTGTATTGATGTTGCGGACCTGCACTACCTGTATCGGCATTCTATCACTGCAATGTTACATGTCTTATTCCTTCATTTACGTTCCCAATCGGGCCCTTTATCAGTTCGACCGCGGAAGACGCCGATCCATGGAGGCGATAGGCGCTCATCGCGTGTGCAACGATAGGATCGGCACCCTCCACCGGCGCCCCGTGACCGAATCGTGCGATTACCAGATCCACCCGGTCGTGCTCAAGGAGATCGAAAAACCGTCTCGTATATCCCCTGATTCGGAAACCCTCGGAAAGATAACAGCGCCGCACCGGAAGTCGACTGACCAGATAGGCATACCCGATGATGTTCTCATAATCGGCATGGGGGATATGGAGCACCACGTCCCTGCATGAGGCGGAGGCCGCCTCATGCGCCACCCTCGCCATGTGACGCATGCCGGGCGCCCTCCCGATTATCGAAAGGGTACGGCCGTCCCTCACCATCAAAAGGGTGCCCGTCTCATGACTGAAGGTGGTGACTGCTGGTTGCGGATCAACGGAAAAGAGAAAAAACCATGCGGTGATCATGACCCCCGTCGCGAGCAGCACGGCCTTCGAAAGGAGCGAAGTGCGCTGAATAAGGGGAGCCAGAATCAGGAAAAGTGCCACAGGCAGGCCTCGTGCCGCCGCCTCACCCCCCAGGTGCAGATCAAGACCCGACGCAAAACCCGCCAGTGACCGGATGACGGCATACACATGGTCGGCAGCGACGCCGATCCACGACGCGGCCGACGCGACGAGGGAGAGAAAATTGGCCGCGAGAGACGCCACCATGAGCAGGGAGACGAGGGGAACCATCGCGATATTCGTGAAGAAACCCGCGAGATTCAGCTCGTTCATGCGATACAGGAGGACAGGCATGACGACCGTCTGGGCGGCGAGGGTAAGGGTGAAGGGACCTGCGAGGATCACCGGGAGCCGCGGTATGGCCTTCAGGTATCGGCGGTGCAGAAGCACTATGCCCAGGGTCGCCCCGAAGCTGAGCTGGAACGCCAGGCCGAAAAGATCACCTGGAAAAAGCAGCATGATCGCCGCCGCTGCCTGGAAAAGCGCGTTGAAAAGGTTCGCCTTGAGATCAAAAAGTCGCTGGATAGCATAGAGGGAAAACATGGCACATGCCCGAAAGAGGGAGACAGGCAGATCGGTGATGTAAAGATAGCCGATGATGAGCAGTCCCGCTGCGGCGAGTATCAGCTTCCTGTTGATACGCACCAGCCCGAGGAGAAAAATGGGCACCGCGGCTACGATCCCTACGTGCACGCCGCTTGCCGCCAGCACGTGAAGGGCCCCTGCACGCTTGAAATCATGCAGCGTCGTCTTGTCGACATAGTCCTGGTTCCCGAAATAGAGAGCCTTGACTACCGATGAGGTGTCCTCCCGGAAGAGCCTGTCGCAATTGACCGCCAGCCGCTCCCTGAGGCGCTGTCGGAAGGACGTCCCTCTGCCGATCGGGGCGATGGTGTGGCCGTCAACATACAACATGTGGCGGATACCCCTGAGCAACAACGAACGGCCATGGGCCGTCGACGCCGCAACCACACGGGGTGTTCCTGAAAATCGTATCACGTCACCGGCTCCGAGGCGGATGTCGCCTTTCACACGCAGCAACCCGCGATAACGGTACCGCGCGCTCCCGGAACCCGATCCCGGACCTCCGGCATCACCGAATGAGACAACGGCCTCCTGGTAGCGCCTCTTCATCTTTACCCCATCGACCGATGCGACCCACTCCCTCCGATCCGCGGGGGCGACGGCGCCGTCGAGGAGACGATGAACCCGGATATACGCGCACACCGAAAGAAGGCCTCCCAGCGCGATGAGGGCAGTCAATCTCACGGCGTTCCCCGTTGAGTGGCGATCGCCGCCGCGGGCCCTCAGGGCGTTCCGATAAATCAGGGGGACGGCGGTGACCGCCAGGAGAAAGAGACACACCCCCGCCGCGCTCACCCGTTGTTCCAGAATCGCCTCGCTTGAGGTGAGGATGGTAGCGGCTATGAGAAGGCAGAGAAAAAGGGATGGCACGCATGGCCGCATGCCTGACTGAATAATGTCGGGCGAGGTCGTTGTCGGGAAGAGCATGGCCGCCCGCGATCGGATGGCCGCCCCGACCTCCGAAATGGATCGCGGAAATGTGCCTTTATATCCTTCCAACTTTGAAAATAAACCCCAGGTTTGCTCCATACGACAGCCTGGTGGTCCTGTCTCCCACTCCGAGCCAGCCGTACATGAAAGAACCCTCGATGAAAAGCCGCGTGTCAAAGGTCGTAGTGAACAGGACCGCCAGCGGTGTTCTAATGCCCGCGCCTCCCCGGAAGCCCCTGTTGGAGGGCGGTGATTCGAAATAAAGACCAATACCGGGGGCGATGGTAACGACGTTCTTCAGATTGATTGCGACCTTACCCGAAATCGTGTAGAAAAGGTTCTGGAGGGGCCGCTGATACCGATTATGGGCGTACTGAATGGTGAAATCGCCGATGAACCACCTTGAGATGACCCACAGGGAACAGCCGCCGTGGAAGTAGACCCCCGATTCTTTTTCTTTCCCGTAGAGATTCCGCCAATCGCTGGTGACCGTATGGCTCATCCCCCCGCCAGCCACGGGCCCTATAAAGGTATACACCAGGTCCCGTTCCGCCGCGATCGCGCCAGGGGGCGCCGCGATGCAGAGGGCGACGAGGATTGTTTTCAGGAACCGCGCCATGGTCAGTTATCTCATATTCAACGGGTTGGTCACGATACGCGCCCGATCCGGCACCTTGAATTCAAACATCGCGGGATTCACCTCCGCGGCGGTGCTCACATCCGATAGTGAAAAACTGATGACCCTGCCATCCCCGCGCTTGAAAATCGCCCCTTTGAGAAGATAAGACCCGTCAACGCTCAGGATTATTTCCCTGTAGACACGGTCGTCGTTTTTCAGTTTGATCACATAGCCTGCGTCGTCCCCCGATGCAATTCCCTCGTATCCGTGTACAAGGGCGGCAATCCCTCCTGAAGATGATCCCCCCGCCAGTTCCTGCACCCCGCACATGGCGGTCCCCGGGCTGTATATCCAGAGGTTTTTGCCGTTTGAAACGAGTATTTTTTCAGTAGGGGACGTAAATTTCACGTATATTTTATCCGGCGCCATATATTTAAAGCTGCCGGAATAGGTCTGCCCCTCCAGGGATGTCCAGGAGATGACCCCCGTGAGCTTTCCAAGCCGGAGCATTCTGGCGCGAAATTTCCCCACCGCCTCGTCGGCAGGAAGGGAAAAAAGGGCCGACGCTCCAAGGAGTATAATCAGCGCTATCAATGACCTGGTGGTTTTCATCGGATTGTCCTTGTCGAGTATAACGAATGGATATCGAAAAAAGAAAATTTTTCATGCAAGACTAGCCCCCCATCATATATATTTCAACCAATAAATTTACCCTGCGCGATCCCTCCAGATCCCGCCTGTGCCCCTTTCACTCCCGGGGACGCATGCCTCACTCCGTATGATTTTTATTTACCATGCAGTGGTAATCTGCTTGAAATTACCCGGCTCACCCCGTAGTCTCATTCAGGGTATTTCCTGATGGCAAAAAAAAGGGTCCACATCAAAGGCTTTCTCATTTTCTTCGCAGTTGCCGCGGCGATGATCCTGTCATACGCCTACGGCCGCCAGATGTATGCCTTCTACATAAAGAACTACTTCGAAAAAATACGCGGCATCACACAGGATGATCAGCTCCGGACCGCCACCGTGATCTACGACGATCGTGACTATGAAAGGGCCGCCGATCTTCTCCGGACACTTACCCTTGTGTATCCTGAGAACAGTGAAATCCAAACCCTCTACGGCAGGACCCTCATCAGACTCGGCGAGGGCATCAGGGGCGCGGACATGATTCTTCTCGCGTCAGATGGCAGGCGTATCCCCGAAGGGATCCTGGAAGAAACCGTTCGCGCTCTTTTCACTCCGGGTCACTACAGGGACGTGCTCCATGTTTTCAAGAATCAGGTGCCGGGACACAACCCAAACCTCCTCTACTATCTGGGTGTGGCCCTCTATGAGACAGGTGATTACGACGGCGCGATCGAGTTTCTTGCAAAGGCTGCGGTGGAAGGGAAAAGGGACCATGAGTCATTTCACTATCTGGGAAGGGCTTACTATATGAAGGGCGACACCCTCGGGGCTCTCCCCTACCTCGAGCGCGCGAGGGACATGAACGTGGAGGACCCCCGAATAGCGCGATCCCTCGCACACGCCTACCGGAAGCTGGGGCGTTATGATGAATCAGCCAGGCTCCTTCAAGGGTTGAAACAGGCCCGGTGACGACTTCGTGCTATCCCGCCCTGATCGTTACACTCACTCCCCAGGTCCAGGCGGTTTTGTTCAACTTAATCGAATTAAAGAGCATCCTGTCGGTTATGAAAAAATAGTAGGCGGTACCGCTCTCCACCGACACCCCTTCCGACGCCTTGATCCTGAGCCCGAAACCCACCCCTATCCTTGCAAGGTCCGGGTCCAGGGGATTCTGGGCACGCGGATATTTTTCCTGGGTGGTAAAGGATATCCCTGCGCCGGGCGCCAGTCCGCTGACCTCGAACTCAAACCCCACTCCGATGCCGTGCCGGTTCCTGTGCTTGTAGTTCTCCGCGTTGCCGCCGCTGATGAGGGGCAAAAGCGACCAGGCAGACGCGCTCAGGGCCGCCGTTGCCCAGTCAAGATACGCCAGTTCGTGGCTCCGTGTAAGGAGATTCCTGGTGCCGAAGCTCCTCTCCCCCGTAAAATCAACCCGGTACGAAATCTGGAACGACGCGCCTTCACCCGGCTTGAGATTGATCCCGATTGAAAGTGAATCCGGGATCCGCTTCTCCATAACGCGTGTGTAGCTGTATTTCACGTTTCGCTCTATACCCCGCGCAATGAGCCGCGTGGTGTAGATGATCGAGAGAACGCTTTTTTTCGGCGGCCCCAGCATCAGGCCCGCGAATCCGGACCATCCGAGGGCATTCCTGTCGATACGGTCCACTGTGCCCAGGCGAGCCACGCCGGCCGATCGGCTCCCTTCATAATAGCCGCACGATATGCCGCCTGTAAAGGCGATCGACTCGTGCAATGAAAAAGAGCCGCCCAGCCTCCCCTTCAGCCAGTACCCGTAGGCTTTCACATAGTTTATCATTGGCAATTCCAGGGACCCCAGGGTGGTCGTGAGTCCCGCGTTCCGGAGCGTGTCCATCTGGATGCGATCGAGGTCAAGTGCGAAATATGATATCAGGGGCATCCCCCCCGCGGGTTTCCGGTATTCGATGAACTCGATCCCCTCGGGCATGAAGAGTGATATGAACAGGGCGCCCTTCCCCGCTTTATAGACCGCTGCGAAGTTCGGGATGAACCAGGAGCCGGCCTCGTCAACCCCGCCGGTATAGGCCATGTCCCAGGCTGCTGTTTTCGCCATGAGGCGATAACCCGCGTCGATGTAAAAACCGTCCCTGAGTCCCACCAGGCCCGCCGGATTGAAGTAGGCCGCGTCTACCGAGCCCGAAGCGGCCGCGCGGCTCTGTGTCCGCAGGTGGGCAACGCTCCTCTCCGATTCCGTGGAAGCAATGGCGACCCCCGCCGCACACAGCAGGATCGCGCATACCGCCGCAATGCGATGTTTCATGGCTTTATATCCCCCCGCACCACGCCAGCTTGAGGCATCTCTCATGATTAGGCAAATCAAATTTGTTCATAAACACCGATTCCCCTTTTTGAAAGCATTTTTGGTGAAATGGGATAATGATAGTGTGGGGCGAGGGATCAATCCGTATGATGTGCCAGTGAATCGAGTATTCCATGGACCTCTTCCCTGCTGGAGGCCCCGACAAGATCCCTCCTCGCGTGACGGGCCCCCTTGAACTCGTGGATGTACCGGACCAGGTGTTTTCTCATCAGCACGATGCCCCGGTCCCCGTGGCAATCGATCATCATGTCGAGATGCTCCTTGATCTGGGCAACGACTTCTTCGAGGACCGGGGCCTTTCCGGAAAAGATCCAGGGATTCCCGATGGCCCCCCGCCCTATCATGACGGCCGCGCACCCCGATGAGGCCATCCGCCGGAGCGCCTCGTCGTGGGAGCGTATATCGCCGTTTCCCACAACTGGGACGGAGGAACTTTCCGCGATCTCGCTGATGACGTTCCAGTCAGCCTCGCCTCCATACTGCTGGGCCTTGGTGCGACCGTGGACGAAGATGAGTGATATGCCCGCATCCTCCAGCGCCTTCACAATTTCCCGGTAGGTGAGGTTTTCCGCATTCCATCCAATGCGGATCTTCGCCGTGATCGGAAGCGTCACGCGCGCCACGATATCCCGGACGATGCGGAAGGCCTTCCGTGGGTCGAGGAGAAGGGCCGCCCCGGAACCGGAGCCGCACACCCGTCTTGCCGGGCATCCCATGTTGATGTCGATGAAATCGGGACGAAGGGCCTCGGCCGCCTCCGCAGCGGCCGTCATTATACCCGGCTCGTTGCCGAATATCTGTATCCCTATGGGGCGCTCCCCTTCGTGGAAGACAAGGAGATCCAGGGTCTTGCGGTTCATCCGTACTATCCCCTCGGCGGAAATCAGCTCGGTGACCGTGAGGCCCGCACCATGACGCCGCGAAATATGCCTGAAAGGCGAATCGGTAAACCCGGCGATGGGGGCCAGCATGAGGGGTCCGGCGGCGTCTATTTTTCCGATACGCATCATTCTGTCAGGAGGGATAAACGGACCGCGCCCGGGGAATCCCCGGTCGTACTGCGCGGTGGCAGCATCACGCCGCGACCGCGCATCACTGTTTCATCGTCCTGATGATGTGAGCGATGATCCCCTGCGCCTCCTCCTCCGGGATCGCCGGATCGCAGGAAAAACCGAGGCCCATGCACGCACCCTCCGCAAGGGGAATTACATAAACCTCGACCGTCGCCTTTACGGGAATGGTCTTCTCGACACGATCGCCCCGGATTTTTTTTCCCGAGAATATCCGCTCCACAGGCTTCCCGGCACGGGAGACACCCATAAAGGCCGTCCTGGTGTAGTTCAGAAGACCCGCATCATTCATTCCCATCATCTTCCGGGCCGTGGCGGTGTAGAGGACCGCCGTGAGGCTCATCTTCTCCTTCCCCTGTTTGGCATTTTTCGGATACCTCATGGAAAGGGCGTCCACCCCCGCCTTCTCCGGGGAAGAAAACTCGGCAATCGATTCGAAGGTCACGCCGTGGAGGGAATAGGAATAATTGCCGCCCCCATAGAGGGCGCTCATCACGACGACGAAAGTCGACAGGGCGATAGCGGGCAATGATTTCTTCAGCATATAATGCTCCTTAATAACCGGTGTTAGTATGGAAAAGGGCCACCGGGAGGGCGTCCCTCACGATACTGCCTGTCCGAATAACGGACGACCCCTCGGGCAGATGCCCCTGGTGAACCATTAACCCGCAGGGTCCGGAAGATAGGACTCAATTGCAAGAACTTTTCGAATCACTCGCTCCGCCGCGGACAAACGAGGTCCCCGGAATCAAAAATCGTGTATTCTTTTGATGATGAAGGTCCAGGCTCCGTAAAAGGACTTCTTATGTACGCGGTATTTCTTCTTCTCCTTCGATCCCGGTGCCAGATCCATGAAAACGGGTTCCTCGCCGGAGCCGCAGTCCCGGTCCCTGACACGAAGATCGAAGAGGCATATCCTGCCGCTCAGGGACTTTCGAAGGCCGGTCAGGTTCTCGGTGATGACCTCGAAATCGACGACGTCGCGGTCGTCGGCCATCATTCTTATCGTTATGATAAGACCGCCCTGGCGGTATATCCTCTCTTCCAGGGCAGCATCCTCTTCCTGCGCGTTCTCGTCCTCTCCCACCTGGCTATTCGCTTCACCGGCCTTCACGGCAAAGGGCGCCCTACCGTCATCCCCCTCCAGGGTCGCCGGCGCAATGAGCAGACCCGCCCATGCGGAAAGAAAGAATAAGGCGGCAAGCGGTTTTTTCATCTGGTCAATCAATAATTTTATTGCATCCCCGCCAGAGTAATAGCATGGCACTTCGCACCACGGGAGGGAACGATCCCTGTTAGGATACGGCTATACGGGTAATGCGAAAAAAGCAAATGTTTTTCGCCTCCCTCGCCCTCCGGGGGGTTGGGGGGGGGGTGAGGGTGCAGATGGCAATCAGGTGCATTTTCTCATTTTTTTTGTATCACTGGTCGAAAGTGCACCACAAATCATTATATATTTAGTATTTTAGTACATAATGGATAATCATGAAACCACATACTCTCACACTTTTCTTGCTGATACTACTTCCGGGCTTCACTGGCATGACGGCCTGCGGAAAAGAGGGATACAGGGCGATGAAAGAACTTGAAAAAAAAGAGCTCAGGCAGAAGCTTACCCCGGAGCAATACCATGTGACCCAGGAGGAGGGGACTGAACCCCCCTTTCGAAACGAATACTGGGACAACAAGAGGCCCGGCATCTACGTTGATGTGGTTTCCGGAGAAGCCCTCTTCAGTTCCATCGACAAATACGATTCCGGCACCGGGTGGCCAAGCTTCACAAGGCCCATCGAAAAGGAAAGCCTGGTTCTGAAAAAGGACCGGAGCCTTTTAATGACCAGGACCGAGGTACGGAGCAAAAAAGCCGATTCTCATCTGGGCCACCTCTTCGACGACGGACCCGCCCCCACTGGCCTCCGCTACTGCATGAATTCCGCCGCCATGCGTTTCATTCCCGTCGATGACCTCGAGAAGGACGGCTACGAGCGTTACGCGGATCTTTTCAAAGATAAGCCTCCCCCTGAAAGCACCGAGACCGCGATCTTCGCGGCCGGCTGTTTCTGGGGCGTTGAGCATATCTTCAGACAGGTGAAGGGGGTACGGGAAACCAGGGTGGGCTACACGGGTGGAATGGTTAAAAACCCAGTGTACCGGGAGGTCTCATCAGGAATCACCGGACACGCGGAGGCGGTGCGCGTGGCCTATGATCCTGCCATCGTCACCTACGAGGAGCTCCTCGATTACTTCTGGCGTCTCCACGACCCGACTCAGTTGAACCGCCAGGGCCCCGACATCGGCACACAGTATCGAAGCGCCATCTTTTACCTGAACGATGGGCAGCGCAGGGCCGCTGAGAAATCGAAGGACGCATTCGACCGATCTGGTGTCTTCAGAAAAAAGGCGTCCACCGAGATCGTCATGGCCGGGACCTTTCATGACGCGGAGGAATACCATCAGGACTACCTGGGCAAAAACCCGGGCCGCTACTGCCATTCCCTGCGCGCGAAATGACGCGCATAAAAGAAACCGCTTCGCTTGGCCGGCAAGGGAAAAAAAGTGCTTCCATGCCGGATGGGCTCATGTATAGTTGCCACCTATGAAAACAGAATCAATTCATCGGCACCCACCCGCACGACGTCTTTACGGCAAAAGCCTCATCAGGAGCAACACTTCGGAAATCATGAAAAGACTCCTGGTCTTTTCCCTCCTGGCGTTCCCCGTGATCGCGGGGGGGGTCAACATGACCTGCCTCAGGCACTCATGGCGGGCGTCTGATCCGCGATGGAACGACATTGCCCGTTACCTCGCCGGGATGGAGATCAGCGAAACGAGCCCCCTGCGGGTCGACACCGCGGACCCCCGCTACCGCGAGCATGCACGCTTCATGGACGGTCTCTGGAACAGGATACAGGGAGAAACCATCGATCGGATGCAGATGTGGCGACGGGACACCCTCCCGGGCGTACAAGTCACAACCGCCTTTTACCCCCTGAGCGGGGCGGATTTCATCAACCTCTACACCCTCTTCCCCCATGCGTCCCGCTATCTTATGATCGCCCTGGAGCCGCCCGGCAACACGGGACTTCTCCTTGATCGCGGATCAAACCGGATGATCGAGGGACTCACCCAGCTCCGCCGTGGCATCTACCTCTACGGGGTCAACAACTACTTCCAGTCGAAGGTGATGTACCGTGAGATGAACAACACCCTGCTGCCGGGCGCCGCGCCGGTCCTACTGATCTTCATGGCGCGCCTCGGGCTCACCGTCACAAAGGTTGAAAACATCACGATTCTCGGATCGGGGGCGGTGGTTCCCCGCACCGCCGTGGATCCGGAGAAGGAAGGCGACGCACGGTCCCGGGGGATCAGGATACGCTTTTCGAGGAAGGGCTCCTCCCGTTCCGGTGAATTGATATATCTCTCCATGAGGCTGGAGGCGGATTCCGCGGGAAACGCCACGCCGGAGGGAAGGCTCCTCGACCGCCTCAAGGGCACGGCGACACTTCTTAAATCCGCCGTCTATCTCTTACAGGAGGAGCGCTACCGCCCCCTCCGGGACTTCATACTCGCACGAAGCCGCCTGATCGTGCAGGACGATTCCGGCATCGCCTACGGGGCCTTTGACGGGAAGTGGGATGTCGCGCTATACGGGACCTACCGCCCGACCCTCTCGCTGAAAGGCTGTCGCGTGAACTACCAGCACGACCTCAAGGACGCATACATAAAGAACAGCCATCCCCTTCCCTTCAAATTCGGCTATGGCATCCTGATCGGCCCGGACCAGTCCAACCTGATGATCGCGAAAAAGAAGACCTGAACGGAGAGGATCGGGCTGTTCCGGGGGGTGGGTCCGTACCGACCGCTGATTTCATCGCCGCCCTCATGTGCTTTCTACATGTAAAACCACCGGGATATCGATTCGCCTTCACCATCCGCTGCTCCCCGGTCGAGGGGACCCTGCAACCGTTACAAACAATTCATTGATGGCGAAACTCGGAGAGCCGAAAATGACTTGCATTATTACCACGAACGCAAGATAAATGTATTAGATACTATGCTTTCACCTGTTCTATCATAACCACTATCATTCGCGGGAACGCATCACCCCGCAAAAGGCACCGCAATCGGGCCGGGGCCCGGAAGCGGCACACAATCTCTGCCACGGGCAGATGGAGGCCGGTCATGACGGAGACGCAGGGTTACGACAAAACGATCAGGAACTTCGCCCTGACGTTTATCTTCCGTACCGAGGGAATCAGCTACTTTCTCATCGTCCCCCTCATTGTCATCTACGTCTGGCTGAACCTGAATTTCACCGACGAGCAGACAGTATTGTTTCTCATCCTGGTCGCGGTGGCGTTCCCCATCTCGTTCATCACCACCCAGATCAATAACCTTATCGTGATTGCGCCGATCACGCACTATTTCCGCGATCTTCTTCACAACCGGGAAATCGTTGATGAGGTCTACGACCGGGCACACCGACGTCTCCTCTTCCTTCCCCATATCCACAGCATGGGCGCCTTTTTCAGGTGGATATTCGGGCTGGGCATAGCAATCGTCCCGATGCAGATCATGTCGGACATCACCCCCCAGCAGACCTTCAACCTCTGGTTGACCGTGATTATCAACGCCCCCCTGGGCGCGGTACTCTATTTTCTCCTGACCGAGCTTTTCGCGCAAAAAATGCTCCAGTCGGGGGCATTCCCGCGCTGGCCGAAGAAAAAGGCGAAAAACAGTGTCAACCTCTATACGAAGCTGACGGTATCCATCATCATTATCACCTTCCTCCCCTTCGCGACCCTCCTCGCCTACTTCCTTATCTTCATCGCGAACCTGAACATAGACAAGTCGATGGTGGTCCTGAAAATCACGATCATCGGTCTCATCGGCCTTGGGGGCGCCATTCTTGTCGCGGCCGTCCTCAACAGGACGATCGTCGGCAAGGTGAGGATCATCCTCGGATTTCTCGACACCGTGAGCGAGGGCGATCTTGCCGCGCCCGCGCAGAAGATCGCGGTCCTCGACGAGCTGGCCAGGATCAATTATACCATTTTCAAGATGCGGAACAACCTGAAGTCCCTGGTCATGGAGATATCAAAAACCGCCGCGACCCTCGACAACTCGAGCGGCGAGCTGATCCGCTCCTCGCTGAACCAGTCTGACAGGGCCCGTGAGCTCGCCGCAATCATCGAGGAGTTATCCAGCTCCTTCGAGGAGATGGCCGCGTCGTCGGAATCCAACCTGGGGAGCGTCACCAGGCAGGCCGATCGATCCCTCACGGTAAGGGACGACATTACGCGGATAAGCGAAAAGAGCGGGCACCTCGCGAAAGAAACGTGGCGGTTGAGCGAGAAGGCGAAGGAATCGGTGGAGATCGCGGAGGAGGGCGAGCGGCAGATCAACAAGTCGGTCGGCACCATATCCAGCCTGATGGGCTACATGGACACCATCGACCAGACCGCGGGGATGATCAACGATATCGCGGACCAGATAAACCTTCTCGCCCTCAACGCGGCGATCGAGGCCGCCCGGGCCGGGGAGCACGGCAAGGGCTTCGCCGTGGTGGCCGACGAAGTCAACAAGCTCGCGGACCAGACCACGTCCCTGGCCAAACTGATAAAAGACGAGATCAGCAGGCACACGAAAAACATCAACGCCGAGCTTTCGGAAATGACGGGAACCTTGAAGACCTTCAGCAGCATGAAATCGAGCATCCTGGCGATCGACACGGTGATCGGACAGGTATTCGATTTCACCCAGGAGCTGATGAAGATGAACGACGAGATACGTCTGAATATCGACGAGCTGAACAAACTCTCCGGGGAGATACAGAACTCGTCGATCGAACAGAAAAACACGCACGACGAGATGATAAAATCGATGAACTCCATCGGCGTGATATCACAATCCACCGCGGATGAGGCCGAGGTGATCAAGACCGCGGCGGTTACCTTCGGCGAAAACTCGAAGGAGCTCCAGTCGACCGTGGCCAGGTTCAGAATTCAGGAGAATTGACGCCGGAGATGAACACCCCGATCATCACACAATCTCAAAACCGTGGAACATCGACCGTATCTCTTCCATCCGCTCCCTTTCGATCCAACGGCGCATATCGTTATTCTCCACCGTGGGTACTCGCCCCAGCATACGGGTCTTCTCGAACCACAGCGGATTGTTCTGGAGGAGAGATATCCTGCGCGCGCGCGCCTCACCGAGAAACCGCGCGATGGCACGGAGATTTTCGTCGGTTGCCGTGAGGCCCGGGACCAGGGGGACCCGCGGTAGTATCTCAACGCCACCCTCCATGTAACGGCGGTGTAGCTTCCTGAAATTATCGAGTATCGTCTCATTTGAAATACCGCAGAGGCGGAGGTGTTCAGCCGGGTCGATGATCTTGATGTCGAAGAAGATCATGTCAAGTTTCGGATAAAGCCGCCGGAGAAAGATCTCGTAATTGAAAAATCCGCATGTTTCCAGGAGAAGATGGATTCTCCGCTTTTTCAGTTCTCCCGCAAGTCGCGACACGAAATCGATGAACAGCGTCGGCTCTCCACCCGTCAGAGTCGCACCACCGTCGCTGGTGCGGAAAAAGGGTGTGTCCTTTTCAATCTCGCGGACGATATCCGCGACCGTCATCGTCTTCCCCACGGCGGCAAGGGCCCCGGAGGGACAGTTATCAGCGCACATAAGGCAGAGGGTACAGGAATCCCTGTCAATAAAACCCGGATTCCGCCGGTCAAGGGCCTTTTCCGGGCAGAGGCCGATACAGGTATCGCAGCCCACGCACGTGCCTTCGTCGAAGGAAAGCTCGCGCCCGGGGCGCTGGCTCTCGGGATTGTGGCACCAGAGACAGGAAAGGGGGCACCCCTTGAAAAACACCACGGAGCGTATCCCCGGGCCGTCGTCGAGGGAGTTGCCCTTGATTTCAAATACGAGGGGCGCCTTCGCCGGCACCGTCGTGCTAGACGCCATACTCCGCCCTCTCGATCAGTTCCATCTGCATCTCCCGGTTCAGCGTCACGAAGTAGGCGTTGTAGCCGGAAATCCGCACCAGGAGGTTCTGGTAGTTTTCCGGGTTCGCCATTGCGTCCCGCAGGGTGGCCGACGACACCACGTTGAACTGCATCTGCATACCCCCCAGGTCGCTGTAGGCCTTCGCGTAGGAATAGAGGTGGTCAACCAGCTCCGCGTGAGAATCCCCCGGCGAGGGGACCACCTTCACGTTGAAGGCGATGTTGTTGTTCATGGTGGCCGGGTCGAGCTTCGACACGTCGCGTATATTGTCGAGAAGGTTCTTCGATGCGTGGGCCTCCGGAGTGAGGCCCGGCGTGAAAGGCTTCCCTGCGAGCCTTCCCGAGGGGAGCGCACCGGTCAGGGTGCCGAAGGCCACATGGTTCGACATGGACCAGAACCCGGCGGTGTACCTGCCCCCGCGGTAATTGCGAAATCCGCCGAAACAGTCATGGGCGAAACGGGTGATCCTGTTCGCCATGGCCACGGCATCGGTGCTCCCCGATCCGAATAGCGGGACCCTGTTTTTCACCATCGACAGAAGGGCGGGGTTCTCCCGGAAATTCGTCTTTACCGCCTCTATCAATTCCGGGAAGGACACTTTCTTCTCGACATAGACGAGGTTCCTTATGGCCATGAGGGAGTCCGTTACATCGGCCAGGCCTATGCATGCCGTACCGGAGGAATTATAGCGGGCGCCCCCCCATGTCACGTCTTTCCCGCTCTTTATCGTGCCCTCGATAATGCCGGAGATGTAGGGAGTGGGACGTATAGTCTGGTGCGCCTCCCCGAGAAGGTTGTTGTAGGCCACCGAATTCTCCGCGAGGAAACGGAACTGGGCGCAGAAGGCGCGAAAAAATTCCTCGAATGAAGGGAAGTCTCCTCCCGCGGGATCTCCCGTTCTCGGCCCCACGTCCCAGCGCATGAGGGGATGACGGCCATTGAAGAGGGCCATTTCAAGGGCGGCCACCATGTTGAACATCATGCAGTTGGTATGGCCAAGGTGCCTCCCCGATATGGTGGGCTCCACGCATCCCGTGGCCGACCAGTCGCGCAGGTGCGCCGCGGGATAGCGGAACTCCCTCATGGACGCCATGACCGCCTCGTCATTATGGATCGACGGCGTGGCCGTGGTATTGACGTTCACCTCGCAGAGTCGCTTCAGATAGGTGTCGCTGTTTTTTTTCCGGCTATAGCGGGCATTCACGTTCGGATCGCGAATGGAAAGCATCTCCGTCACCTTGAGAAAAATATACGTCATGTCGTTGACCGCGTCCTTCCCCTCAGGCGTGACGCCCCCCAGTGTGATCGCCTGATCGGATGAACTTCCCCCGAAGAGATAATTGCCGATGTCCGGGACCAGGGGAAGATGATCGGTGCACCGCATGTAGAAACAGCCCACCAGTTCTATGGCACGCTTCACATAGTCGCTCCGCCCCTCCCGGGACCTGATCTTTCTCATGTCTGCCTCGAAGTAGGGCTGAAGCCACTGGTCGAGCCTCCCGATGGAAAAACCCGCATTGGTGTTTTCCATGTGAACCCCCACCCAGACGATCCATACTGCATTGATCGCCTCGTCGAGGGTCGTGGAGGGGCCCCTCGGCACACGGGCGCAGATCTCCGCGAGGCGCTCCAACTCACGCCGGCGGGCCGGATCGGTCTCCTCCTCCGCCTCCCGTTTCGCCTGCCGCGACAGGTTCAGGGCATATGCATTGACGCCCTCAAGGGCGATCTTCATCGCCGCGAGGGTGTTCCGCTTCCGGGCCTTCGTTTTCACCGTTTTTTTACACTCCCTCCCGATCTCGTCTATGATTGCGAGGGTGCCTTTTTTCAATATTTTCGGATAGTCGACGATGGTATGCGAAAGGGCAACGGTTTTCCAGAGAAAATAGACCGCGAAACGCTCGTCGAGCTTCTGGCAGAGGGGATAGCCCCTTTTTTCCCTGACCCACTCACGGAAATTCCTGCTGATCCAGTAGGGAAAGACGCTGTTGTGAAGAATATCGATCGTTTCAGGGTCGATGTCATAGGGATTCAGGGGCCGGTGCGGCATGGTGAAAAGCTCTCCCCATATCATCGTTCCCTGCGCGTCTGGATAGAGCACCACTCCGATCTCCCTGGCGGTGGTCGTCCCGGCAACAAGATCATCCCGGCGAATGATCGGCTTCCGGTTCTCCATCAGGTATCTGAAGGCCTCGGCCTGGCGAAGCTCCGGCACCCACTCACTGCCGGACGCGTCCGTCTCGAAGCCGTGTTCCCGGAACCAGCGTGTCACAAGGAGGGCGCGTTCGTGGCATACCGCGGGGCGGGTGTTGAAATGTATATCGAGGAACCGCCCGAGGCGTGGAAAATCATCGAGACCGTAACCGGCCAGGTAGGGATCATCCAGATATTTCACACCGGGGTCCCTTGTGGCGGCCCGTAGTTGCTCGGTCTTCCGCGCGGCAGAGATATTCTTTCCTGCATCAGGACCATGAAGGTCGCGCTTCTCCTTTCTCGCGGCCTTCTTCAGCATCCCGATCTGCTTCTTCCGCATCAGCAACGACAGGTACAGGTTCACGAGCTGTACATAGCCCAGGTTTCCCTCCAGGACCATCCGGTTCCTCATGAGGGCAAGCATCAGCTCATTGGGAGGCATTACCGCGGCCTCCCTTAACACACCAACATCCAGAAAGATGAGCCTTGCGCGCGCATCGTCGGGGATTATACGCGATACGCTCATCCTTCCCTCTTTGACGACAAGCGCCTGCTCTACGGTGCCGTCTCCGGTCGTAATGCCCACTGCAAAGTCAAAGGGGCCATAATCGGAATAGAGGTACCTGTTCAGGGAGCGTCGGCGGTTGAAATTGAAGGCCATGAAATTGAGGAAGAGATTGGTCAGTCGGTCGGCAATTCCGCGCCGTCCCGTGCTTTGCCCCCCCTTCGTCGTTGTATTGACGGCAACGTTCATTCCGAACCTCCTGCGGGATGTATGGGATGGTATGTCGGATCGAGATTCCCCGATTCATTGGCTTCTTTCAATTGCAGTAACGACAGGACGAGGTCATCGACCCTACGGGCGAGGATACGGTCCGATCCTTCATCGACCTCGTAAAGCACCCTGCTGTTGTAGAGGCTTATAATGCCATGAAGATCCGACCAGAACCGCAGGGTCATATAATGAAAAAACTCCTCGACTTCAGTGGCGACGGTACCGGTCATTTCCCGTATCTCAACAAGAATGATTTCAAAGCACTTCAGGGCGATCTGTTTCTCCCTGAAGGCCAGGGGCTCCATATCGGTGCCGATGTAGTCGGAATATTTGGGCGTGTGCATGTTGAACATGATATCGTAATAATCGGGAAAGGCCAGGGCAAAATCGACATAGGCGCGGATCATTCCCTCGACCCTCCGGGCCGGATCATCGCAGTCGTCCCGTTTTTCTCTCATCATGCCGTAAAGGATCTCGAAACCCCTGATGTAAATCATGAGGTTCAATTCATTCTTGCCGGTATAATAATTATAGATGGTGGTGGCGGTGATATCAAGCCGCGCCGCGATTTTTCTCATGCTCAGGTTGTTGAATCCATCTTCGATGATGAGCTGAAGGGCTGTATCGAGTATCTGCTCCTTAACCACTTCAACTTCTTCCTGAGTTCTCGGTGATTTTGGCATAGTGTAACCTTTTGCGATAACCTTGTAATTAACAGTGTTATAATAACACCGTTAATTATAAGAGTCAAGTTTTTTACCGATAACTATCTCACGATTTGCTCTGACCCCGCAGGTTTACTCTGACCCCGAATCCTTCATCGCAGCAATGATTTAACTATTTTTTCAATATAGGCAGGATCTTTCAGGTGAAGATTATCGATGCGTGGACTTGTTTCGATATACACGCCCCGTGGGGAAATAGCTGCTGTACGTTTCAAGGCCGTCCTTTTCGCGTTGATCAATTTCTCCACTTCATCATAGGAGAGTTCAAACTGGTAAAGGGTGCGCGACAGTTCGTCGGCATTGTATCCCAGTACGACAAGCGGGACCGGTGGGAAGGGCCCACCAGCCCTGATTTGCTCAACGCTTTCCCGGAACCCCTTGATATACTCGTCTATCATTGTTTCATTTGTTGTAGTAAGCGAATAATAATCACGAACCAGCTGTACGAGATCAAGGGGGATGCCGGGCAGATGGTCCACCCTGAGTGTTCTGGTCAGTCCGGTACAACTCAACCCGTAGGAAAACATAACAAAACTACGGCGAATGATGAGGTTTTGATAGACCATCGGGGGAGATTCTTTTTTTATATATTCTTCATCAGTGGTAAGGGGATTGATCAGCAGGACGGCCCTGACCGAGCCCGGGTATTTCTGCGCAAAATGTCGTGCGTAGAGCCCGCCGAGGCCGTGACCGATAAAGAGATAGGGGCCCCGGCTCCCGGTGCGTTCTAAAAGGGTCGACAGATCTTCCACAATCCTGCCGCTGGATCGTGGCCCGGGTCCCTTTTCACTCCACCCATAGCCGGCCCGGTCATAGGTGACGACACGGGCCATGGAGGAAAGGCGCTCCTGAAGGACCCACCACGTCATTGAGGGCTCTCCCACGTCGTTTTCTATGACGATGGTTACCGGTCCCTCCCCCCGCACAGTGGCATAAAGACGATGATCCCCGACACTATAGAGTGCACCCGGGCCGCGGGGTTTGGAGAACCAACGAGCGGAGGCGCAGGCATTGTAAATCGAGCTTACGGCAAGACAGCCGGAAATCATGATAACCGGCACTGCCGCGGCAATAGCGATCGTTCTTTTTATCATGGCGTGATCTTTTTTGAATGGTTTTTCATATTTATTTTAAAAAGTTTGAGGGGATCAATACCCCGTATCCATGACTCGGACGAATCATCCGGCATGCGCTTGAACACGATGATATGATGGGGAATAATACGCAACAATGTCAGATCGCTGAAGAAAGGAATTTCATTCATGAACACGCGAACCGGACGATAGGCAGTTTTATTTTCGAAAAGACTCATGAAATAGAAACGGCTCTCGCGGGCCAGACGTATGAAGCGCTCGGGTATGACCATGCCCTTTGGCAGCTTGATATCCTCGTTCCAGAGAAAACGATAATAATAGCTGGAGGTAAGCACAATATAGTCTGGTCGCCGATCTTCGACGTTCGGCAATCCAATCTTCACCCTGTAAGAGCGCGCGTGTGAGGGAAACCGCGGCAGGTAATGGGGGTATGAATAGTATTCTATAACAGAGCCTTGTGGGACGTGCCCGCTCATCCATTCTTCCACTTTGTAGCGGACATCCATCAGGAAATTTGCGTTGATTGAAGCAGTCAAATAGAGCGGGTGAAGTGCCATGACAAGGAAAATGAGATATACAATGGCGCGATAGCGGGGTTTCCACCTCTCTTCGAATTTTCCCATGAGGAAGTCGATACAATAACCGGCGTACACTGAAAGAAACACGGTCATGGGAAGATTGAAACGATACACCGCCTGCCGAACGATCTGGACGAAGAAAAGATAGTAGGAAATAAGTGCGAGAAAAAATATAAGCGCCAGGGCACGCTCAGCCCGGCAGTGCCGCTTTTTCACCATCAGCAGGGCTACTCCCGCGATACCGGCAAGAAAAAAGGGAGCGCCCATGCCGTATATCATCATCTGGAAGCAGGTCTGGGCAAAAAGCGCCATGACGCCGTAGATGTCCCCGGAAAAACTGATCGATCGAATACTTCCCTCGCCCAACAGAAACGCCATCCTCATGAGAAATCCCCGGCTGTTAAGAAAGACATTTTCCACCAGAATGGCTCCGATGATAAACGCGATGGCAAAGGCCATAATCCGCTTGTTGAGCACCGCTTTCCTGATGGTGATCCGGGGCGTTCCATAGCGTATCGGGTATATCAACAGATAGACAATGAGGGGAATAACGAAAATGGCATAGGCCTGGTCCTTGGTACCGAAGGAGAGGCAGACCAGCAGGGCGCATTTCACGTATTCCTTCGTGGTACCGCCTTTGACGATCATAATGATGGAATTGAGTGCCAGCATCGACCAGAAAAGATAGGGCACGTCGACCTTCGCCACATGGGCGTGAAAATTCAGTATGGCGTTCAGGGACACGATAATGGATGCCAGTAACGCCGCCCTCTCGCTGAATAGTTCTTTCGTGGAGCGGTAGGTCATGTAGACAATACCGACACCCATGAAGACCGAGACCATGCGGTCAATTATAATAAGAGCGGAAGCGTATTCAGTCGAACGGATGGTAAGGATAAGGCGGTGAAGGTTCAGGCCTTCCATCATGTTGCTGTTGACGATTGCCGCGGCGATTACCGGAAGATTGCACACCGCAAGAATGACCTGATGAACAATGGGATATTTGTTAAAATAGCCGAATGAAAATATCGTGCTCAGACCAAAAAGCGGATGAAAGGGCGCAAGGGAATCGGGGCACCATGTCTCGGTGTTCGGCAATCCCCAGAGAATCCCAATACTGAAAAGGATGGCCGAAAAAACAAGGATGGGAAAAATCCTGCTTTTCAATGCCATTGAGAGGCGTATTCTGTATATTTCTGCCTTTTTTCTGATTATCATTATTTATCCAAATCCAATCATCGTGATCCCTTCCCGTTCCGGCATGAGAGAAAACAATTGTGCTGTAACCCGGGATAGAGTCCGACAGTTCGATCAAGTTTCAACGTACTGCCGCAGAAGTCCATTAATTTTTAACCAATTGGTTAATATTTTACGTGATAATTTTTATGTCAATCGATTTTTTCAATCATCCCGTGGGTTACCTGAGAGTGAATCATTTTTTCGGAAAAATGCCGTGAAGATGCGCACAAAGCTGACATGAATCAGTACCTCAGATGTACATGCAGGAGGAATTGAAAATCCAGAAATTGGCTTTCAACTATTTGACTGATATGAAAAATTGTTTTACAGACAAGCAATCGAAAAAAGCTCATCATGCGAAAATAGTGAATGCCTTTGGGAGCGGCAATCTCTTCTCTTCGTCAATCGCAACCGGAACAGATCCCCCACGGGCGCCAGATCCCGGACAACCACCTCTTCGCGAGCCTGTCAGGCCGATATGAGTACGAATTCTCAGGAATTCCCCTGAAAACCAGGCGTATCTATGCCTTCCTGATTTTTGATCCCAACTGGAACCTGCTGCACGTGCTTCATTTCAAAGGGTTCTTCGCGAATATTTTCGGCGACTGCGCCGTCGGGATGAATACGTCAAAAAAGTATTTCCGATGGGCGGGGCTTGAGCTCTGCGTTGAGATTCGCCTCTCCCGCGCTGAGGTACCCTTCATCACCGGTGCGCACGGCTACTTCCTCCTCGATCGAGTCCATGTCTACCGGATGCCCTAAGGGTTCGACTTCATCTTCGGCATCTGCTCTGACCCGGCTTCCCGTGTGAGAAGAAAAACCGATCTCATCGGCGCACCGTTATGCCCATACGAACAATCCGATGTACCGATAACGATGGACCCGCAAGCTGGCGCTCCCGGCAGGATTCGCTGGAAAAATTTTTAACTACACAAAAAAATAGCTAAACATGCATGTAGTCTTTCCGATAATGATTATGTCGCTAGTATAAAAGATGACAGCCGATCGATTGCATGCACGAGGGATGGAGACATCGCATCCCTCATAAAAAAACGATATGCATTAAAGGAGAAACGTCATGATGATCAAACAGACAACAGAATTCGTTCGTTACCGCCGGCCTTTCCATGATGATGCCCGCATTGCCGTGAAATATGTCAGAAGAGAACCGGCAGAGAGATTCGATGCTGACAGGGCCGAGATTTCCGATCAGGCACTGGGGCGCTATCTGGAATCCCGCAGATCCCCCCTGGTGAAAGCCGGTTCTCGCCTTTCAAATGAAATCGGAAATCTCATAGAGACCGAGGAGGCGCGCGCCGACACGATGAGAACGGCTCGTGTCCGGGAACTCCACCTCCTTATCCAAAACGGGAGCTACGACTTCAACGGGGAGGAAGCTATCGCTGATGCCGCGAAAACCCTGCTGCAGTTTACCTGACAGGTCCCCGCCAATGACGGTACCGGTTGACGATATAACGGCCGCGCCCAATGGAAGGCGGGTAAATGTGTGGACAGAAAATAAGGGGGGATACAGGATCACGAGGTACACCCTTCCGGAAGAGGAACGATGAAATACGATTTCGACAGGGCGGTCGAACGCACCGGCACCGGTTCCATCAAATGGGACCATGTCGACGAAATATTCGGGGGAAGCGGCCTCCTCCCTCTCTGGGTCGCAGACATGGACTTTCAGTCACCTCCGGAGGTCACGGAGGCCCTTATCGAACGGGCACGCCATGGCGTTTTCGGCTACACTTCGGCTGACACAGCGTGCAGGAATGCCATGATCGGATGGTTCAGGGATCGCCATGGCTGGTCGATCGACCCGTCATGGCTCCATTACGCTCCTGGCGTGGTGCCTGCCATCAACCTCCTGATCCGAACATTCACCGAACCAGGAGACCGGGTCATCATCCAGAAGCCGGTCTATCACCCCTTCATAACCGCGGTGCGCAACAATGGCAGGGAAATCGCGAACAACCCGCTCATTCTCGATGACGGGATCTACCGGATCGATTTCGACGACCTGGAACGCATAACCACCGGTAACGGCGCGCGTTTACTGATACTCTGCAATCCCCACAATCCGGTCGGAAGGGCATGGCGTAGAGAGGAACTCGCGCGCCTGGGACGAATATGCGCCGAACGGGGGATCCTTGTGATATCCGACGAAATACACTGCGATCTTGTTCACCCCGGTTTCCGCCATGTCCCCTTCGCAACAGCGGGCGAACCGTGCCTGATGAATTCCATCACCTGCCTCTCCCCCGGCAAGACCTTCAACCTCGCGGGACTCCAGACCGCCGATCTGGTCATACCCCGTGAAGAGCACCGTCGCGCATACCAACGCGCCCTCGAAGGTATGGGAATACAGGGGCCGAACATATTCGCCATCGAGGCGGCACGGGCCGCTTACGCCCATGGCTGGCCATGGCTCGATGAAGTAATGAAGTATATTGGCGGCAATCTCGCCTACCTGAAGGGATTCATCATGTCGGAAATGGCCGGGGTCAGGGTCATCAAGCCGGAAGCGACCTATCTGGTCTGGCTCGATTTCAGGGGTCTCGGGCTCGACGAGAAGGGACTGAAGCGCCTGTTGCGCGAACGCGCACGCGTTGCGCTTGTCGAGGGCCGTGTCTTCGGCTCCCCGGAGGGGGACGGTTTCGCGCGCATCAACATAGCCTGTCCGCGCCCGATCCTGGCTGAGGCCCTGGCCCGGATACAGAATGCCCTCGATTCACTATGACCTGCTCTTCATCAGCGGCGTGAACTATCCTCATAATCTCTGGCACGCTCCCCTATGTAGATCTGTCGCGGACGTCCGATTTTAAAGGGACGTTCGTCGTGCATCTCCTTCCACTGGGCGATCCATCCGGGAATCCTTCCGATCGCGAATATGACCGTAAACATCTCTTCGGGTATGCCGATGATCTTGCAGAGGAGGCCGCTGTAAAAATCGACGTTCGGGTAGATACCCCTCTCGGTGAAATAGTCGTCGTTCATGGCGGCGTCCTCGAGTTCCTTTGCGATTTTGATCAGCGGCTCCTCCGTATTGAACTTCCCGACCATCCTGTCGCACTCCTCTTTCAGTATTCTGGCGCGCGGATCGTAATTCTTGTATATCCTGTGCCCGAAACCGAAAAGCCGGAAGGAAGAATCTTCGTTCTTTGCTTCCTCGATGCAGCGCTGTACGGTCATGCGGCCGTCGCGTATGGATTTCAGCATCTCGATGACCATAAGACTTGCCCCGCCATGGAGGGGGCCCCAGAGGGCGCAGATCCCCGCGCATATCGAAGAATAGAGATTGACCTTGCTGCTTCCCACGAGCCTGACAGTTGAGGCGCTGCAACTCTGTTCGTGGTCCGCGTGGATGATAAGAAGCAGGTTCAGGGCCTTCTCTATCTCCGGGTCTACCTCGTAGGGTCTCACGGGACAGTGAAACATCATGTGAAGAAAATTGGCGCAGTAACGAAGGTCATGGCGGGGATAAATGAAAGGCTCGCCCACTGAGTGACGGTATGCATAGGCCGCGATGGTTCTGATCTTGGAAATGAGCCGCACGGCCATTATATCAAAAAGTTCGCTATCAAAGTCCTCGTTGAAAAAGTGCGGGTAATAAACGGAAAGAGCGTTCACCATCGTGCTCAGGACAGCCATCGGATGGGCGGTCTGAGGAAACCCGTCGAAAAACCGGATCATTTCCTCGTGAACAAGGGAAGCCTCGGTAAGATCGCGCGAAAAACGTTTCCGTTCCTCCGCATTGGGGAGCCGCCCGTAAATCAGCAGGTAGGATGTCTCGGTAAAGCTCGATTTTTCCGCCAGCTCCTCGATGGGAATACCGCGGTATCGGAGTTCCCCGCCTGTCCCGTCGATATGGGTGATGGCACTCACGCACGATGCCGTGTTCTGGAAGCCCATGTCGTAGGTGATAAGTCCGGTAAGCTTCCTGAGGGAGCTGATATCCACTGCGCGCTCACCTTCCGTTCCTTCCGAGACAGGGAGACGGTAATCGCTCCCACGGTAGGTGAGAATGACCTCTTTCATGCAGTTATTCCTTGATATGCATAATAGTAAGCCCCGTTGCCGGCGGCACTCCACCGCCCTGCGTTCACCCGGTCGAAACACGCTGACGGCGGTCTCAGGTCATATTCTGGGGCATGACGATTTCACGTCAAGGTTTTTAAACAATAAAGCGGGTTCATGAAATGCGCGGTTCTCGGCGGATCATCGCCTGGAAAAACCCTGACGCAAGGGATAAGGGCGGAGAAGGAAAACACCTATCACGATCAGGGACAATTTCCCGATGTATTCACGATGCCACTGCCCTTACGCGCTGATAGTGATCCTCACCGTGCCGGAAGGGTGAAAACCGCCCAACAGATGATATTCGTCACCCGTCACCACCTTCCGGCCCGCAGTTTCCGACGGTCCCCTTTTTTCATATCTCGGCCAGGGCGTGCGGCGCGGAGAGCGGGTTTTGTTTCCGGGACCAGGGCATGGATGTCGAGGGGGACGCCTTTTTCGGGAAAGGTCTTCATGACGATCGCGTGTTCCGGGCAGGCACTGGCGCAGTTACCGCATCCCATGCAAAGCACCGGGTCAATCATCGGTTTTGATGTTCCGATATTTTTCGATAAAGCGCCGAAAGGGCAGATATCCACGCACAAACCGTGCGATGAGCATTTTTTCCGGTCGATAACGGCTCTGTAACCCGAATGGGCAAGAGAGCTTTCCTTTAGCTTCAGGGAGCCGAAAAGTTTATGCGCTGATATCGACACGCAGCAGTCGGGACAGCAATTACAGATGGCGTACATCCCGTTGCCCGCTCCGTCCTTGCAGTAAGCATTGGTCACGTATCCCTTCTCCTTGCACGTCTCCATGAGATCGATCGCCTCCTCTTTCGAAAGCCTGATCGGGTCAGCACCCCTGTTGTGCTCCAACATGAATGAAGCGAAGGGCTCACCTACGATCAGGCACTTGCGCGCGGGCTCACAGTCATGTTTCCTTGCGTTACGGCAGGCGCATTCGACCGCCACAATCGAATCAGGATTTCTGAATATGATCCGATGGGCCATTTCGTAGGGAATGACGGATTTCGCGAGATTGCCGGGGACCGCGACATCCTGTTCGAGAGCGACAATCTTCCGCGCGTCATTAATGAGCATGATCTTCCCGTGATATCGATTCGTGAGGAATCTGATCGCCGGGACGAAGATGATTTTATTCGAACCGTTGATGACCTTCGCCACAACGGCGAAGGCCCTCGCAACCATCCCTACATATCCCGAAATGAACTTCAGGTAGAGATACCCGTCAATCTTCAGGTAGAGATTGCCGCCCAGTATCCCGAAGAGTTCTTTCGTCGATCTTCTCATTGCGCCATCGGCTCCGGTTACACTCGCTTCTCGAGGTGCTTCGCGAGTCGTTTGCCGAGAGAGACCACGGTCCACACTACGGGCGCTCCGAGCGAAGAGGGCACCACGCTCGCATCGCAGCAGTAAAGATTCTTTATCTGGGTCGAAAGATTTGCGTCAAGCACATGCCCGATGCGGCAGGTGCCCGAAGGGTGCGCCCCCGCGTGTTTCATCGGATAGATGCTTCCTTCCTTCGCCCCGGCCTTCTTGAATATCTTCGTGATCACCTGTACCCCTTTATCGATGCGCTTTCTGTCGTTTTCCGTAATCGGCTTCACGAATGACCTCCCTTTGCCGATTTCCCCCACGACATCGTCCCTGACCTTCACCATTATGCTGCTGTATCGCCAGAAGTTCCTGAATTTGAGAAGATGCCCCGGTCCGGTCAGGGCCGCGATTCCGAGAAAGAGCGCCCAGTTGGGAGAGACCGGAAGGAGAACGAAATCGTCGGTTTCATAATGCTCGTCCGTGCCCACACTCATCGGCGTGGCGCCCCTTGCGTTTGTTCCGGGGACCACGGCCTGTACAAAGGAGAGCCAGTCGCAACAGAGCCCCTTCCCGGCTTCGCCGATGCCCGCGCCGCGCAGGAGGTGCACATTGCTCAAACCGCCGGCGGAGAGCACCACCGCCTTTGCATAAAAACGCTCCCCGTTTTTAATCCGTACCCCGACCGCGGTGCCGTTTTCGACGAGGACCTCTTTCACCGCGGCATGGAGCCTGAGCTCCGCACCCCCGGCAACGGCCTCGTCGCCGAAGACCCTTCCGGTCCACTTCGCCCCGGTCTTGCATCCGAGCATACAATCGCCCGACCCGGTGCAGCGGCTTGCGTCGATGAACTTGTCCATTTTTCGCCAGTGATATCCGAGGCTGTTGGCCGCCTCCATCAGGCGCAGGTTATTTTCGCCCACCAGCTCGTCCGGAAGGGGCTTGATCCAGAGTTCACTGCGCGCCTCTTCGGCCTCCTTCGAAAGATCAATCCCAACAGGATCAAATACTTTTTTAGGCGGGGGTAGCGCCGAGCCCGCGGCGATGTTCGAAGCGCCGCCGTAGTTGTTCACAAAAATGACAATGTCCTTGTAGTTATACAGAAGCGTGGGGATGTCAATCATTGAGGCCACAGTAAGAGTATTTCCCATCCATTCCATACGCCCGCCCTTCTCCAGCATGAGGACTTTCTTGCCTTTCCGGGTCATCTCGCGGGCGACCGTGCAACCTGCGGCGCCTGTCCCGACCACGATCACGTCATAGTTCTTCTTGGTTTCATTTTTCATGGGGTATATCCTCTGTTTTTTTTCCGCATCAGCGGCATCATTTTTCATAATCCCAAGATTCAATCGCCTCTTCAAAACGGCACTGATAGTACACTACCGTAATAACCGAACGTTATTTCACTGCACGCATATATTCCTTTCTCACGATATCCAGGTCGAGCGGCACCAATTTCTCATCGTCCCGGTAAAGGGTAAGTGCCTTTTCAGGACAGCTTTCAACGCAGAGCTCGCAACCAAGACAGGCTTTCCTATCGTACTCCCAGCTTTTTTCCTTGACGACCTGGATGCATTCAACGGGGCATATTTCAGCGCAGTCTCCGCAGAGCTTGCATTTCTTCTCATCCCGCGATACAGCATAGCCGGATTCAGCATTCATGGTGAAGGATTTCTTGAATTTCTTAGCAAATCTGGAGGCCTGGAGGCTCACACAGGTGTCGGGATGGCAGTTGCAGATGACGCCGGTTGAGCCTCCAGTCGCGACCTTGAAAAACGCCTGAGTCAGGTATCCCATTTTTCTGAAGCGGGTGATGATATCAATCGCCTCTTTTTGTGTTATCCTCCGTGCGTTATATTTCTTCCCGCCATGCTCGAGCCAAAAAGATGTGAGCCCTTTGCCCACGGCCAGGCAGGAGTTGATGTTTTCATCCTTATCATTCAGCGCCTTCTTGCAGGGGCAGTCCATAATGGCGACATATTCCGGCTCCTGAAAAAGGATCTTGTACGCATACTTATACGGCACTATTTTTTTATTTTCATGGGATATCGCGGCAATATTCTCATTCAGTGCGAAAATCTTTTTTGTGTCGCCAAAGGAGAGCACCTTTGCGTGGTATCGGTTGAGGGCCATGGAGAGGATCAGGTTCAGCGGCTTGAACCAGGATAAGTATCGCGACATATATTTGAAAAGATAATAGACAAAAGTAACATATGGGTAGTAAAACTTAAAATAGATGTAATTGTGTACAAAGCGGTCGAATCTCCATCCATGCTTCTTCATCATGATTTTTGTTGATTCTTTCATAATCTGACCTCGGGATGTGGATTTATAATTCTGATATCCAGCATATTATAGACCTGACGCGTCCGGTTTATTGAATGATAAAAAAAATTTGCCCGGGAGAAACTTCTTCTCATATAGACCTGACGCGTCCGGTTTATACAATTGACAAATTAGACAGCTTCTAATAGTATGTCAATTATTAATACCAACCGTCCGGTATTTTTTGATAATTATTGGAAAAAATCTCTTGCGATGAAAAAAATGAAGGCTGAACAGAGAAAAAATCAGATACTCAACTGTTCAAAAAGGATCTTTTCCGAAAAGGGATATTATGAAACCTATGTCGAGGAGGTCATCAGGGATGCCAAGGTCGGCAAGGGCACTTTTTATCGATATTTTAAAAACAAGGAAGACCTTTTCATATCCCTCCTTATCAAATTTCTCGAGGAATGGGAAACAGCGGCTTCAATTGATCTGTCGGAACTAAAAATAAACAATATTGAAGAAATGTTTAAACTTCTCATCCGAAAAAGCTTCCGGTTTTTTCAACAGAATGAAGACTTGTGCAATATATACCTGCGAATCGGCCCCGGCCTCAACAAGATCTTCGAGCCATATCTGGTTAGATTTGAGAAGCGGATGCTGAACTATATCATCCGCTATATGGAAGAAGGGGTTAAGCTCGGGATGATGAAACCCGGCCTCGACATTGAACTGGCAGCCAACATCGTCGGGGGAGCCTTTCTCCGGGTCGATTATTATTATTTTGTGCTGAAAAAAACCGGCGATAATGGTCCGATCGACATAGACAGGCTGGCCGACGACTTCTATGAAATCGTCATGCGGGGAATAATGGCCTGAGATACACCGCGTCGTTACTCTGACCTCTCCCTCTATCCCAGGATAGTGTCGTACTCTGACCCCTTCCCGGGATCAATCATCCACCATGGCCACGGCACGAATCCATCCCGCGCTGGCCCCCTTTATCTTGACGGGAAAACAAAAAAAGGTAAACCCGACCGCGGGAAGAAGCGCCAGGTTGGTCAGTTTTTCGATATGACAGTAGCCCTTCTCAATCCCGACGAAATGTCCCTCCCATATAATTGACGCGTCTCCCGTTTCCCGAAACTCACTGGCGATCATGCCGAGGGGCCTGTCCCAGCTCCAGGCGTCAGTGCCAACGACCCTCACCCCCCGGTCAAGGAGCCAGAGGGTCGCGTCCCTTCCCATACCGCACCCCTTCATCATATACTCTGGCCTTCCCCACCACTCTTCCGCGCCGGTATTGACCAGGACAATATCACCACCGGAGAGCCTGTGTCCTATTCTCCCGAAGGCGATTTCCATCTCGCCGGGGGTGACAGGGTGACCGTCTGGAAAATGTCTGAAATCGAGTTTCACACCCCTGCCGACGCACCACTCAAGGGGCACCTTGTCGATGGTGAGAGCCGGGCTTCCCCCGTCCATGGTGGGATGATAGTGCCATGGCGCGTCGAGATGGGTGCCGGAATGGGTGCTAAGTGTGACGAATTCCACGGCCCATCCCTTTCCCCCGGGCAGGTCACGCCCGGGATCGATGTCGGGGAAAAAGAGTTTCATCTGCTCAGCTCCGGAGTCATGGTCCAGGTACTGGACCCGGGGGACCATCATCGGCGGATCCGAGGGAAGATCGTTCTCGATGGCGATACTGCAGTCGATCAGTTTCGGCATGAGGCGCCTCCGGCTTCGTTTTATTGTTTAGATTCATATCAAGCAGCTTGATCCGTGACAATCTAATTTTGAGGCATCCAATGTAATCATCAATCATGATGTCACCGCTCGCCTTTATCATCGCCTGGAGCGTGTCGATTTCAGCCCGGCCGATCAAGCCCGGGAAAGACCCTTCATTCAAAGATCGCTTCGGCATCGGCATCCCGGCAGGGGGAATGCTGTCGATTTCAGGCAGGGCGTGATGGTCATTGCCGGCCAACGTCTCTATGCTCTTTGAATCATTCCGGACCCGGTGTCCCGTCATGGCGTCCTTCACGAAGGTTCCTCGACCGGAAAAAAATGCTGAACGGTAATGTGCAAAAATCGCGGGTCATAAACTGGAGATAGTTCCCCTCGCCGACCCGGGCATGCTCCACAACCGTCGAAGAGGCAAGGCACTCAATCTCCGGCCCTGCTTCTTTCCCCTGTGATGAATATGACAATCCCCCGCTCGACAAGTTCCTCGAAGCCCCTGTTGCCCGGCTTCAGTCCCGAGGCCGGCAGGGCCAGGCATGACCCCACGTCAAGACTGAAGAGCTTTTCCATGTCAATTATATATGAAAGGTGGGTATTGCCGAGCCGATTCTCCACGAACACCGAAATGTGTTTGTCCCTGATGGAATAGGTTGCAAAATAGTAGCTCCCCGTGTCCTCAAAAAGGATGTCGATTCCCTCCCTCTCCAGAACGGACCTGGTCTCCATGATGTTGTCATGATGTACGTGGAAGGATGTATCGGAAACCTTGCTGCCCGCGCCCACCAGATGGAGACACCTGATCCGGTCCCGGACAACCCGGTACTTCTTATCGAAAAATACGAGCATCTCTTCAATCTGGTTTTTCGCGCTTTTCATGGCAATGATCGCGGACTTATGCTCCTTCGCGATCATGACATGGTTGGCGGCCGCGAAATATCTGTCTTCATTCTTTCCGATTAATATTGATGATATGCATGAACCGAGGACAAGGTACAGGGTCTGTCCATTGCTTATGAAACGAACCTGGTTGGGTCCCGGCATCACATAGCTGTGTGTATCCATTTCTCCGCCATGCCGCTTATCTGTCATTCCCGAATCAGCCATAATCATTTTTCCCCTGTATTTCAATTGGAATGCGTTATTTCTGCGAGAGAACCTTTTAATCCATCGGTCCGTTCGGGATTCCAATTATGTGAGGTATCGACAAATAATCTCAAGGAGGATAGCATTTCAAGATTATTTTTGAGTGAGGAACCCGAGGAAAGCCTGTAGTTCCGCTCCAGGGTGCACCAACACGAAATGCCGTAAAAAAGAAATGCCGTCATGAGGAAGCTTTTCCATCATCACCCATAAACCGTCTGATTGGTTTTTAATTGCTTTTTTTTAATTTCACGACCGTATGGGGTCAGAGTAAAATAATGCTGCCGATAGTTATCGGCTCAGGGAGGCCGGGTTACTCTTATATCCGATAGTTATCGGTACTTTAATAAAGCAATATTGCTACTATCCAATTTTTCATGAACTTACTCCCAGATAGTACCCTCCCCCTCCATCTAATTCCTCAAGGATCACAGGGCATCCAGGTCTCAACCCCACACTTTCCCCCCTATATTTTACTTGATTAAATAATGATTCGGAATTATGTCTGATTCATTCATCCTCATCCCTCCCTTTTCCGACGGGGGAAGCGGATGGACACCATCGCCATACAAGAGGTCGCCATGAAAATGATGGCTTTTTCAGCATTACTCGCCATATCATTGATTACACTCATCAAATCATCGGCCCTTCCCCATGAATCATTCCCGCATGGAGCCACGGATGAATCCCGTTCATCAGCTACCCTTCTGGCCCAATATCTCGATGACTCTGTTGAAGATAAAAGAACAGATTCGGCGAAAACCCTGGGTGATTTAAGGAAGGAGAAGCACTCGCGGGTCAGGCCCCGTCTCCTCATCGGAATCGGGGGCGGATTGAGCGCCAGGGAAGGGTTCGCCAGCATTGCCGCCTTCGCCCCCCTGGGGATGCTGTACGGGAAGTACACGGTAACCGCCGAGCCCACCTACCTTTATATGAATGCGAAGTCTTTCAGGACCGATTCCGCGGATATACGCGGTTACATCTCCCGCACCAGGGCGCAGGGGCAGATCCATGCCTTCAGCATTCCTCTCAAGTTCACCTACTCGTTTCTCGATCTTGAAGGCTTCCCCTACACCCCCTACATCACGGCTGGCGCCGGATACGCTTTCAGAAAATTTTCCATGAGCGGATCAAACATCCTGATGCGGGCGGGAAGAGAGGTATTCATCCACTGTTTCACCCTTGATTACGGGTTCGGGTTCATGGTTAAAATCACCGACGATACGAGGCTTAACGTGGGACTGCAAGGGGTTTCTTTTTTCAATAAAAAGAATGGCGCCTTCAACTACGACACCACGGGAGCGTCGATCACATTTTCCATGATGGCGTTACTTCTCTAACGCACCCTCGACGGTGATGCCTTTGCATTCTTCGTTGATCGCATTGACATAGATCGACGACATCTTTCCCACTACTTCGGAACCGGAGAAGAGCCCCCTGCGGGAAAAGGATTCTGGGTCCCTTCGGTAGAAATCGTTCCACCGAGCGCGAAATATCTCCGCCAGGGGAGCGTATGACCAGTGCCATTTTTCTTCGCGATATCCCCCGCTCCGACCGGCAGTAAAGGGCTGGCAGAAACCGTACCGGTGGGCGTTTTGCGAAAGCCAGCGGTGGATTTCCCTTCCCTTTCCCCTTTCGTAGTAATCGTTATTAAGGACCTGGAGATCGAAATCGGTTCCCCAGTGATGACGCGACGTGCCCGGCATGGAGGAATACATGAGTATACAAAGGGCCTTTGCCCGCGGATCATGCGTGTCTTTATCGGTCCTGCATCCCGGGTTTGATGCTGCCGCGCGCCATTTTTCGTCCCATATTTGCTTCTGGTCGAAAAAATTCCTGGTCGAGCTCCGCACATGAAACGGGGCCTTCGGATGATGCGCCCGGAAATCCCCGTAAAGCCGTTTTAACGCAACCGCGGCCTCGCGACGGAAAAGCTGGCGTTTCCCGTCCGTGGGAACCCCGATATCGGCAAGGGACACGAACGTATCTCCTTTTCCTGGCTGAAACCTTCCTGTAACGTATTCATCGGGATCGACACCTCCGTATAATCCGGCTTCGCCGGAAACGCCGCATCGAAGGAGAAACGGGACAATCAGGCAGATGGAGACGGCGATGGATCCACGTACCCGCTTGATCGCGGGCACGAACCTGTCGCCCTGGTGGATCGGGCGCGGCATAATCAATACACGAACTTCCGCGACCTGATATTGAGAATGATTCCAATGCACATCATCGACATCAGGAGATTCGAGCCGCCGTATGATATGAAACTGAGGGGCAGGCCGGTAACTGGCATTATCCCCACGACCATGCCTATATTGATGAGCACATGAAAAAAGAATATAGTGGTGATCCCGCTGGCAAGAAGGGCGCCGAACTTGTCCTTCGCTTCAAAAGCGGTCTGGATGCAACGGAAAATGATGAACCCCAGGAGGCCTATCAGGACGATGGCGCCGACGAAACCGAGCTCCTCCGCCACCACGGAAAAAATAAAGTCGGAGGTCTTCTCCGGAAGGAAACCGAGCTGGGACTGAGTCCCCTTCAGAAATCCCTTTCCGAAGAGCCCCCCCGAGCCGATCGCTATCTTCGACTGGATTATGTTATATCCCGATCCCTGGGGATCCAGGTCCGGGTTAAGAAACACGAGTATTCTCTTTTTCTGGTAATCCTTGAAAAACTTCTGTATGATGACAGACGCGAGGAGCCCCAGGGAAAGAACAGCGCCGGGAATATATATCTTGCGAAAAATCTTGCCCACCCTGAAAAAATGGAGGGCGAAGGCCACCATGGTGATAAGCAGCAGAATGCTCGAAACGATGAGCAGAAGATTGACATTGAGGAAAAAATCAAGAAGGATATTTGAGCCTTTATCGCCAACCCACTCTCGGTAGGTAAGGACCATCGGCACGATAATGGCGATCGCCGCTATCAGGAGAATCGAGATGAGGTGCGAAACATCGGCGCCGCCTATGAAAAGCATTGTGAAAAGTATGGGAATGAAAAGAATGGCGGTGCCGAAATCGGGTTGCAGCAGGATGACGATCACGGGAACGAAAGTCAGGAGTGTGGGGATGACGAGTTCCCTGATGCGCCAGATATCGCGCTCGCGGATCTCCAGATACTTGGCGAGAATGACCACCAGGCCGATCTTCATGAATTCCGATGGCTGTATGGAAAAAAGGCCGAAATTGAGCCATGCCCGGGTATTCCGAATAGGGGTGCTGAAGACGGTCGTAAAGATCAGCACTACGACCAGCATGGCGAAAATTTGCATTGAGTAATCGCCGAGCACCTGGTAGTTGATCACCGCCAGGCTCACCATCAGCAAAAAGCCGAATATGAACCAGAGGATCTGCTTCCGGTAGAGCCCGCTGTTGATCTTGTCGATCGGATCGAATCCCGTACTGTAGATCATCATGATTCCGATGACGGAAACCAGTATCACCGCCAGAACCAGGGCGAAATCTATTCTGCTCAACCCGTCTTTGGTGAATATCATTCCATTCCCCTTACTGCAACGGACCGGAATACCCGGCCGAATTGATTCTTGCCGCCCCCGGGGCGCGGTATCATTGCGCGACCCTGGCTGCCCCCGGGACGGGCCCTTTGACCTGCGTTGCCACGGGCTCCACCCGCCTTGTCGATTCGGAATGAAGCGGCACGGTCGGGGCCCCCGAAAAGTATCCCAGTTCCTCCAGCTTGTAGTAGACGCGTTCCGCTATCGGAACGGCGCTGGCGGAACCCGCAACCCCGTACTCGATCAATACGACCGTAACGATGGCGCTCTCGATAGGCCCGTCATAGGGGGCGTATCCCACGAACCAGGCGTGCTGGGAATGCTTCTCCTGCCGGATCGACCTGGTCTGCGCGGTTCCCGTCTTTCCTGCAACCGGCACCTTGAGGTATGCCAGGCGGCCGGAAGTGCCGTTTGTGACGCTCATGCGCATTCCCTTTTTTACCGCCTGGAGGGTGAGGGGCGAAAGAGGGATCTCGCGGATCTTCTCCTTCTTGAAGGCCCTTACCACACTCATGTTATCATTGCTCCTGACTTCTTTCACCACGTGGGGTCGGTACACGATCCCGTTATTGACCAGGGCTGCGATGAAATCGCACATGCCCATGGGAGTGAGGTTCAAGAATCCCTGGCCGATAGACATATTGACCGTGTCGCCGTCAAACCATGGCTGGCCGAAGGCCTTGTATTTCCACTGACGTGAAGGGACAAATCCCGGGACCTCGCCCGGCAGGTCAATCCCGCTCTTGCTGCTGAGGCCGAAGTCCTCCGCGTAGCGCATAAGGACGGTGGGCCCGGTAAGGAGCCCGAGCTGGTAAAAATATACGCTGCATGAACGGGCAATGGCCCAGCAGAAATCGACGGTGCCATGTGTATCGTAATCGTAAAACACATGGTCCCGGTAACCCTTGAGCACGAACTTGCCCGGGCAGAAATACGTTTTTTCGGGTGTTGCCTTTTCGGTCTCGAGGGCCGCAACCCCGGTGATCAACTTGAATGTCGATGCCGGTGGATATTTCGACTGGATCCCACGATTGAGGAAGGGACGTTCTTTATCGCCCTGAAGCTGGCGTATGATGACCGCATTATTTTTCGATATTATGAGGTTCGGATCGAAATCCGGCTTGCTGACCAGTGCGATGATCTCTCCCGTGGAGGGTTTGAGCACTATCGCCGCGCCCTTCAACCCCTTCATCGCGTCATGGATCACCTGCTGGATGTTGTAATCGATGGTAAGCACGAGGTTGTTACCCGCCACGGGAGGCCGGCCCACTTCCTCCCCTTCGGTGCGCTGGCGAACGTCGACGATTCTGCGCACGTGCCCGTCTCTGCCGCGAAGGAGGCTGTCGTATTGTCTTTCAATGCCGGACTGCCCTATCTTCTGATAATGTTTGTAACCTTCCGATTTCAGTTTCCGGTACTCCTTCGGGCTGATGCTCCCGACATAGCCAACGGCGTGGGCGAACATTTCGCTGAAGTTATACACCCTGACCGAGGCATCCTCCCAGTCAATATGCGGGAACATCTTCCGGTGCGAAGCGATCTTTACAATGGTATTGAACTCGACATCCTCCTTGAGCAGCACCCGCTGCCAGGGATTGCCGCTTTTTATCTCATCCTTGACCTCGGCCATGTCGATGTTCAGGAGCCTGGTAATGAGGGCAAGCGTATCCTCGAATTGTTTTTTGGATTTGAAATTGGCGGGTATTGTGGTAATGTTAAATGATGGTCTGTTGGAGACGATCACTACATTGTTTCGCCCCTCGATGAAATTGCGGTCGTACATATCCCCGCGAGCGGCAGGGATCGGAATGTTGCTCTCCATGTTGATACGTGCCCGGGTCCGGTACTCCTCTCCCCTGACAAGCTGAAGGTTCACCAGCTGGACCACCAGGATAAAAAATACCAGGCCGGTCACCGCCATGAAGAAAATCATCCTTGCCCGAAAGGCCTCCTGAAGCTTCGATTTGACGGAGGAGCGCATCAACATCTTACAGGTAACCCTCCCGTTCCAGTTCCCTTTCGAATATTTTATCGAAAATGAAGAAAAGCGGGGGCGCCAGGAGCGCGTTGTAGAAGGCCTCGGGAAGGATGATTGTCAGGATCGAGGACGCCGATGCCTCATGAAAGACGTAACAGAGGAAGATGGTGAGAAAGCCCTTCACTATCGTCGCGGAAAAAAGGAGAAGCCATACGGTAAGGATGTTGCTTTTGAAAAGCGAACGCCCGAACATCCCGATAATGAAGGCGACCGCCACTTTGGGGAGGGTGAGGAGTCCCAGGGGCGAGTTGGAAACCGCGTCATGGAAAAGGCCGCCGATAAAGGCGGTCACCTCACCGTAAAAAGATCCGAAACAGTACGACAGGTAAACAACCGTAATAAAGATCAGGTCGGGCTTTACCCCGGCGATCCTGAGGACGTCAAACGAGGGGTGGCCCTGCACCAGGAGGGACACGAGTATGATTACCGCGGTGAATATATATTTCACGATCATTGCATGTTCTCTTTCTCTTCTTCGAATAATTCGAACAGGTCTTTGTCGGTTTTCTTTTTAATGACGAAAACGTCCTCCACCAGATCGTAGTCTATGACCGGCTTTACGATGGCGCGCTGGAAGGAGCTCGACTCAAGGGCGTACGACTTTAAAACGGTTCCCACCACCAGGCCGGCCGGAAAGACACCCCCCTGGCCCGAGGTGATCACCACGTCGTTAAACTTTATAAAGGCGGCGCGGCTTATGTAGTCCATTTTGCAGAGATTGGAGTTCCCGGAATAGCCGTAGAGAAGCCCGGGGAAGCGCGCATCCTGTAGTTTCACGCCGATCTTCACGTCCGGAGAAATGATCGGCGCGATCCGTGAAATGCTCCGGCGCGCCTCTATGATCTTGCCCACAACGGCCTTCTGCCCGCCCTGGAATGCGATTACAGGCATATTCTCCATCACCCCGTCGATCGTACCCCTGTTGATGATTATAGTGCGAAACCAGTTGTCCGGGTCCTTGGAGATGATGGATGCGGGTATGGAATCAAACTCGATCCGCTCCTTCATGCCGATGAGATTGCGGAGGCGCGCATTCTCCCGCTTGATTTCGCTCATCTCTTCGTTCATGGCTTCATATTTCTGAAGCCTGCCAAGGGTCTTCTGGAGTTCCTCCCGCACCTCGGTCAATTCGGTGAACCCTGCCCAGAGGCGGGACACGCCGCCCTGAATGCCGTCGTAGGCCTTCTGGAACGGCATGGTGACGGCGCTGATAACCCCTTCCATGGTCAGGGTGAACGTGGTCGATTGGACTGATAATGCGATGATGCAGAAAAGGCTGAAGGAAATAAAGGCGACAACGCTCCGATGTCGAATTAACAATTCCACAATATGTATCACTTATAATTAATATACCGAAGAAAAGAAGATCCCTCCGCGTATCGGGGATTCCCTTATTTGAGATTCGCCCTGTACAGGTGCTTCAATTCTTCGAGAAACTTGCCCGCGCCGAGAACCACGCAGGTGAGCGGATTCTCCGCCAGAATGACCGGAACACCGGTCTCCTTGCTGATGTACTTGTCGAGACCCTTCAGGAGCGAGCCCCCGCCGGTCATGACGATACCACGTTCCACTATGTCAGCGGCCAGTTCGGGAGGGGTTTTTTCCAGGGCGTGCTTGATGCCGTCCAGTACCTGGTCCACGGGCTCCTTGAGGGCCTTGCGCACCTCGGTGGAATCGATTTCAAGGGTACGTGGCAGACCGGAAATGGCGTCTCTTCCTTTCAGCTCCATGGTCTCGATCTTCTTTTCGGGGAATGCGTTGCCGATTCTGAATTTCACTTCCTCGGACATACGCTCGCCGATGACCAGATTGTACTGCGTCCTCATGTATTTTATTATCGCCTCGTCAAATTCGTCCCCGGCGATCCGGATCGAGTCTGATATGACCATGCCCCCCAGGGAAATAACCGCTATTTCTGTGGTCCCTCCCCCTATGTCGATAACCATGTGGCCGGCCGGTTCATGTATCGGGATGTTGGCGCCGATCGCGGCGGCCAGGGCCTCTTCGATGAGAAATATCTCCCGCGCCCCCGCCTGCTCGGCCGATTCCCTTACCGCGCGCTTTTCCACCTCGGTTATCCCGGAGGGCACCCCTATCACCACCCTCGGCCGCACCAGGGTCTTGCGTTTGTGGACCTTGGTGATGAAATAACGTATCATTTTTTCAACGGTTTCGAAATCAGCGATGACGCCGTCCTTCATGGGACGTATCGCCACAATGTCTCCCGGTGTTCTGCCCAGCATTCGTTTCGCCTCATGGCCCACGGCCAGGACCCTGCCGGTGCTGGTCTGAACCGCCACCACTGAAGGCTCGGAGAGAACGATACCCTGCCCCTTTACATGGACCAGGGTATTCGCGGTGCCCAGATCGATACCCATATCGTTTGAAAACATACCATACAGCGAATCAAGAAACATGTATACACTCCTCTGGTTGATGGGGTGTCAGAAAATCCGGCGCCCGCGCACTTCGACCGGCTCATGAGCGAGAAGCACACGACTTTCTACTACAATACGCGCGTTTTTTGTCAAGTGATTATCGCTATTTTTCAAAGAATAACGGGTCGGGTTAACGCCGTTACCGCCCGACCAAATGCCCCGGAAGGTCATAACGCTTTGCCGTTCAACCTCATGTGAAAGAGGCGCCTGAACGGGCCACACCGATCGCCCTATATGGTCTCAAGAAGCTTTTTCGCTTCCACGTTTGATCCGTCGCCTGACAACACCTCGCTCCAGATCGCCCTGGCCTTGTCCTTTTCACCCAGGGCGAAATAGTTTTTCCCTATCCATATCCGCGACGAATTGCTACGCTCATTCAGCTTCAGGGCCAGCGCAAACTGCTCGATCGACTCAATGTACAGCGATTGATGGTAATATATCTTTCCCATGTTGAGATGGACCAGTTCGCGTATCCTGTCATCCGTGGTCCTGGCCAGAACATCACGATAGCTCATGATGGCCCCGGTGTACTTTTTCGATATCCGCTCTGCAGTGGCGTAAAAAAGAAGACCCTGAATGTTATCCTTGACCATCCCGTTTTCAGAGAGGAATGTGAGCCCGTAGTCTTCCTTCCCGTTTATGATATGCACAACAGCATAAAACCTGATATTCTCGATATCCCCACCCTTCTTGGACCTGCCGGCTTTTTCAATTAGTCGGAAAATTTCTTCCGGGGAGTAGTAACCGGCATAGTATGCCGACTTGGCAAGCATAAAGATGGTTGCATCATTGAGGGCGTCCTCGTCAAGGGCTCCCCCCTTTTTAAAGTCCTTGATCGCCTTGATAAATTCGGCCTTGGCTTCACTGCTGACCTCATGCACGCGATCGTTGATGAAAAGCTCAGAAAAATTTCCGGGCAGATAGGTAAGCCCCCGTAGATAGCGAATCTCCCCGGAAATAATGAAGGCCTCCGGGTCTGCCTCCCTCTCGTCTTTGTAGTGCGTAAAGGTCTCGGCCAGATCCCCCAGGGCCTCTCTTTTCCTGTCGATATCCTTGATTCGCCGTGCGGCGTCCACCCGCCCATAGAGCTTGTTCTGATTATACCGCCAGAAGGCCAGATGACGCTGATATTTCACCCCGATAAATATAGCCGCACCCGCCACGACGAATATGACGACGACCCTGAAAAGAAAGTTGCTCTTTTTCCTGCTCTGATATCGGTCGTACATGTCAGGCTGAACTCCCCAGGTATGTTCTGTACGCATCGCTCGCGGCCCTGATTGAGCTATTTTCCGAATCGAAAATAAACAGCCTGACCGATTCACTCCCCCCCAGGAAGAGGGCGAGGTGCCTGCCGCCTTGCTGGAGGTCGTGAAGGCGATGGAAGTCATAACGATAGAGAGCGGACCCCGTCTGGAAGGTAATCCCTCCCTTCTCCACGGCAAAGCGGCCCCTGCCGATTCGCTTTATATTCTTGTATCGCTCGAGGCTCGCATCGATGGTCCCGGTCCCGGCGGTGTAATCAATGACCCTTGAGCTGTCCTCGTATAAAACCGCACGGGATTCCGGTACAGGGGGAATGGTCGTTCCAGCGGATTCCTTTCGATCTCGGGCCGGCGCGGTGCCCCGGGAAGCGTGCCGGGAGGGCTCCTGCCTTCGTCCCGAGTCCCGGACCCGTGTTGCCGGTTCGTTCCCGGGAACCCCGGAGGGCTTCATACCCTTCGGTTCATCATCCTTACCAGGGAAGGCATCATTATCACCCGGAGAAAGCCGCTCCTCGTGGCGTTTTTTTGTGTCAACAACAATGGAATAGATGAAAATGATCAGCCCCAGGAAAATCAGCGACAATGAAATGTAGAGCATACCGCACCAGGGTTCCTTAGTTTCCTTAAATAATCGGCGTATGGCCCTGGTGTGTCAAGATTTTTTTATCCCTGGATACATCGCCAGGCAGGGTGTGCTTTAATTATCCAGGCGATATTCACCGGGACATGGGGTCAGAGCACTCTCCAGAGTCCCGCTTTAAGATACGGCGGTCCCGAGCGAGTGAAATCCGAGGATTCGTGCTCTAAAAACTCAAGTTTCCATCCCTCCGGATGGAATTGTATATACTCTTCAACGCCAATTCCGGGAGAGTTCACCGATGTGAGAACCCACCCACGGTCTGCGATCCGGGACAGGAGGGCGAGGGCCTCGGGATAATGGCGTTTGACGGAAAATGTCCTCCGACGGTTGCGAGAAAAGGTGGGGGGATCGAAAAGTGCGAAGGAGAAGGACACTCCCTTTTTATGAAATCGCCTGGTCCAGCCGATGGAGTCTCCGTAGATAAAATCTCGGTCATCGATCCGCAGGCCGTTTATGGCATAGTTGACCCTCGCCCTGTCCAGCACCCCCCTTGATAGATCGACATTGACCGCGCTGGAAATGCCGTTCTTCAGCGCATGGACGGAAAAGAGAGCGGTATAGCAGAAAAGGTTCAGCATGACGTCGGCGGGTGTATAGTACGCCGCCAGCCGGTCACGAACCCCGCGCATATCGAGAAAAATCCCTGTGCTCTGACCCCCCACGAGGTCCACGACCGCGGCGACCCCGTTCTGGCGCACATGGTAGCACTCCGGCGGGGCACCGCCTGCAAGGAGGACGCTCCTCGTCGCCGAGGCCATATCAAAAACATCTACCGACTTGAGCCTGTTTTTAAGGAGAACCCCCCCGGGAGTGAGGGGGAACATCGCCGGTGATGATTCGATCAGCCCGACGATTTCCCTTGTCAGCTCATTCAGTCCGGGTTCGAAGTACTGAAGGAGGAGATACTCCCCATACCAGTCAAGCGTAAGTCCCGGCAGACCGTCGCCCTCCCCGTTGAAGAGGCGAAAACAGTTCGTGGCGCGGTCCTCATAGAGGGCGCGTCTTCTTTCGAAGGCCTTTTTAAAGAGGGTCTCGATGTGCCTCATTTCCGCGCTACCCGGGCAGGGAAGAGACGATTCGTTTCATCCGCTCCCCGAGGGACGTATAATCGCCCCTTTTGATCAGGGCCGGATCGACGAGGTAGGACATGCCCACGGAAATGACCCTTTCCTGCTTCAGGTAATCGAGGTAGTTGTCCTGATTGACGCCGCCCGTGGGAAGGAGGTAAAAATCCCTTGTCGCGAAGGGAGCGGTGATCGCCTTGAGATACTCGACGCCGCCCAGAAGCGAGACGGGAAAAATCTTCACCACATCGCATATCCCGAGGGCCGCGTTCAATTCCGTCGGGGTGGCGGCTCCGGGAATGAAGACGCGCCCCATGGCATGCGCCTTTTCCACAAGAGACATGTCCAGGCCCGGGGCGACGCAAAAGGAAGCCCCCGCCTCATACGCCCTTGTCATCGAATCGGGGGTGAGCACGCTCCCCGCACCGAGGACAAGACCGGGGAACTCCCCGGCCACCCTTCTGATGCTTTCTATCGCGCTCTCGGTTCTCAGGGTTATTTCAAGTATTTCTATGGAATGACTTTGAAGTAACTCCGCGGTGCGGAGGGCCGATTCGGGACCTTCAAAACGGGCCACCGGTATCACCCTGTTCCGCTTCAGAATGGATGCGAGTTCAATCGCCACGGGTCCCTCACCCCGCCGGTATTTATCCCACCGTCGGGTAGGAAAGCTCTATCTGGTTCCCGTCAGGATCGAGAAACACCACCATTTTCCCTTTCCTGATATTCTCCGGGCCATGAATAATCCTGATCTCGCGGTCCTGGATTTCGTCGACCGCGTCTTCAAAGTCCTCCTCGTCGACATAGAAGGCAATCCTTCCATGGGGTCCGTCGGAAACCTTATATCCGGGCGACTCGTAGAGACCGATGCTTATGTCCGCGACCCGCATGAAAGCGAGTCCGGGGCCGCTGGCCCTGTCGATAAGCTCGAAGTCAAACAGGTCCTTGTAGAACTTTATCGATTCCTCGATGTTTGACACGGTAATGCCTATATGGTTGATGCTTTCAATGACTATCATTACTACCTCTTGTCATACAAATATACAGTAGGGGGCCTTCCGACTACACTGCGCGTGCCGTAGAAGAAATTTGAATGGCGGGTTTTACCCCGCCATGATGGTTATACTTCTAAAATAATGGGGATTATGTCAATAACTATACGGAAGTAAGAATAAAAATATTCAAGGGACGTGGATATTTTTCCAAATAATATTTCTCCGGCAGGGGGGAGCCCTCCGGGCCGTTCGATGCCAGCCCTTCCCGCCCGCCTACTCTTCCTTATAAAGCACTTTCACCTTATCAAGATAGATTCGTATGATATCGCCCCGGGCGTCGCGGTCGAGCTTGAAATTCTTCACCGTTCCCCTCACCGCCACGGTCGTCCCCGACCGCCACCATCCCTTCATGAATGCATAATCCGAACCGGCGATTCCCGTTACGGAATCGGTATCCAGATCCCCATGGATATAAAGCCACCTGCTGTTCTCGAACCGGGATACCATCCTGTGATCGTAGATCCCCTCCGGCGACGCCAGCATGTAGTCCTTCTCGGTGATGATCTCCCGCCCGAGAAGGGACCGCAGGAGTGAGAAAAGCTTCCGCTCATGATATCGCCTGCTCCCGAAAAGCCCTTCATGCCAGGAGAGATAATATCTCCTGAGGATGAAAAAATTGTTCACGGGGTCAGACAGATCCTCGGCATGGAGCACCGGCCCCCCTGTGGTGCCCTGTCCGGGTCCGAAGGCGGGATATGTACCGAGGACGATAAGTGTGACGGCCGCGAGGATGGAGACCGCGATATGACGCCGTGCCTTCGCCATCGGCCTACTGAAGCCTTCCGCTCTCGTCACCGTTGGCACGAAAGTCAATCTTTCCGAACCTCTCCTCGTACTCTTCGATATTCTGTTTCAGCCCGAGCAAAAAACGCTTCGCGTGGGAGGGCGAAAGGATAACCCTGGACATCAGCTTGCCGAATCCCGGAGGGGGCGCGGGATGAACGAAAATGAAATCGAGCACGAATTCCTCCGGCGAATGGCTGATATTTGAGAAATTCACATAGGTGCCGGTCGCCACGCTCTCGTCGACCTTCACCTCTATCTTCAAGTCCTTGTCACTCTGGTGCATCATCTCCCTCCTTTCAGGGGCCTAACGATCCAGGCCGTATTCATCGAATATCTCTTTCATCGCATCGAACACCCATTCCCTTTCAATCCCGAACTCTTCGAGGGAATAATCATGATTGCTCCTGAAATTGTTAGTGCGTGCGGCCGCCTCATCAATGCGCTTCGCGTATTCAGGCGCCAGGGTCATGCCGAATGTATCGTATATGCTTTTCACCGCCCCTGCCGGATCCTTCACCAGATAAGAATAAAGCATGGTGACGAAGCGCGACGGGTCGAGGATATGGCGGTTCCTGTGAAAGGAAAGGTAGTAGTCGATGCAGAGTCGCGCCCATTTGCGGGTATGTTCGGAGTCCTTCGGTATATCGGGGGAATGCACCCTCCAGAAGGCGGTGAACATATTGATGGTCGACGGCAACGCTTCGTAGGGGTGCCTCATCAGGTATACCACTTTCGCGTCCGGGAAGATATCCATCACCATCTTCATCCGGCTGTGGAAGAGGACGCTTTTCATCAGGATCGCCCTTTTCGCCCCTCCGCAGGCGTAATGAAACCGTTTCAGGCTTCCCAGGTAGTAGCGCGCGATCGCCCTTCTCTTCCATTCGGGGAGAAGGTCCGAGAACCTGAGCTCGGGAACCTCGCGGAAAAACGGGAAAAGCATATACAGGGCGGGCGTGGCGAAATTAAAAAGAAAGAGCGCCTCGTCCTCCTCCGCACGGCCGAGACCCATGCCGTGAATAGTGTCCCACCCGTGAAAAAAGATCCGGTTGAGCAGGTCAATCACCATCGAGAAAGGCCTTCCGGTGATATGGTCGATCCACCAGAAGAATCCAAAAATACGGTAGAGGGTGATGGACGGGAAAAGACTATGGTAGAGTTTCAAGTGTATGAAAGAGCCCTCGTCATGACAAAGAAGACGATGCAGCAGGGTGGTGCCGCTCCGCGGGTTTGCGGTTATGATGAGGGGCGGCGGCACTTCCACTTTCCGGTATCCGGGGAAAAAGAGCTCGTCCAGAAGACGGCCGACAGTGTTCACCGTATAGACGACGGTGATCGCCACGATCGAGATGACGATCCAGGCTATCCGTCTCGGCGAACGCCACCTCCCGGAAAACGCGGTCCTCAGGGCCTTTAAAAACGTTGAAAGATCGATGAAAATCATCTGTCACTCGTCAGACACGTAGTCGGGATTTGATAATGTGCGGTAAAAGTAGAAGGATACGGATCGGTAGAATAATTTCAATGACATTTTATATACGTTCCGATTAATACACGATCCCGGGGGTCCGGATTCCATCAATCACGCATCCGGATAGAGGAGCCTGGTGTTCTTTCCGATGAGAGACACCGCCCTCCGCCTGGTGAGAAGCCGCGACATAACGAACGCGACGATCCTGTTGGCGCGGCCGGCGATCACGCTGGGTCCTTTTCCCAGCGCTGAGAGGGCCTCAGCGACCACATCAGTCGGTTCCATAAAGGGCATGCCGGGCACGTTGTCGATGCGGGCCCCCGAATTGGGAAAGGCAGGGGTGTTGGTCGCACCGGGGCAGAGAGAGAGGACATCGACACCGCCGGAACGAAGTTCATCCCAGAGGGCCTCCCCCAGAATCAGGTTAAAGGCCTTGGTGGCGGCATAGTTTGCGATGATCGGAGTGCCCTGCGCTGCGGAGCAGGAGGAAAGGAAGATGATGCCGCCCCTTCCGCGCTCCATCATGGCAGGGCCCAGGACCCGCGCCAGCACCATGGGGGCGCGGCAGTTAACCTCGATGGTACGGAGCATCACGTCGATATCGGTTTTCATGAATTCCCCCGCGGAGCCATATCCCGCGTTGTTAACAAGGAGGCCGACCTGGCGGATTCCCATCATGCGTTCGATCTTTTTCATGAAACCCGGCGAGGCGAGATCAGCGGTCACGGGAACCGCTTCTATCCCGTAGCGATTCTCGAGTTCAGCGGCTCGTCGTCGCACCTCTTTGTCCTGAAGGTCCACCATCAGCAGGTGCAACCCTCGCGCGGCAAGCTGTGCCGAGAATTCCGCACCGATCCCCGATGCGGCGCCGGTAACCAGGGCCCATGGGCCGTACTGTTCCTTGAATGTCAGTCTTTTCATCATAACCACCCGACCGTGAAATTCAGCACGGTACTAATGCATGGCGGATTATATGTAAAGGGTTTATTTTCGCCTGATGGCCCGATCCAGGCTGGAGGCCTCCCGCTGCGCGCGTTATTTGCGAAACAGCATCTCGAGCGGGTTGAAGGCGGGGGGTTTCTCGAAGATGATCCGCACCAGGGTAGCGCCATGGGGATGGGTTTCAGGATACTCGATGCCGGCCTGTCTCGAATGGACCCACCTGCCCTTTTTGCGATAATCGTGGAAATACGAAAATACCGTGTGCACCCTCTCACCCTCCCTGAAGGGCAGCCTGTTGAGGAGAGGGATGTTTCCCGCTGATTCCAGGGCCTTCCCGTCGCGCAGGGTAATGCGGACCCGTTCCGGATAAAAGGCAAACTCGTTTTTTCTTATCTCCCTTCCCCGCCACTGGAGAAATTCGATCGAGCCGATATCGGCTATCGGTACGGTCATCTTCCGTACGGCTCCCCCGTCGAGGACCCCGATATCGAGAGAGGGGGCCGCGATTGTGAGGGAACCTTTTCTCTGTCCCCCCCCCGCCGTCACCACGATGGCCGGGAAATCCCTCCCGGCGATCCCAGCTTCTTCGCCGGCATATCGGATCGGGGGTACGTCGGGGCTCATGGGAGGGCTCGGCCCTTCCGAGGGCGCAAGGGGGATGCCCATGGACAGGAAAAGGAAAAAGACCGCCGCGGACAGCCTTGTCATGCAGGCGGGGTCAGGCATCCTTTTTCTTCCCGAGCTCGCGCTTCGCAGTCCTGTTGTCCGGGTCCAGGGAGCGCACCTTCTCCCACATCTTCGCCGCTCCTTCACGGTCTCCCATTCGCTTGAGGGAAAAGCCGGCAAGGATGAGGGCCCTCAGGAAGCTCCCCTTGAGGCTCGAGGCCTTCATGGCGTTTTTCAGGGCGTTCTCATACTCGCCCAGGCCGAATTGCGCCCTCGCAAGGTTGTACCATACGTTCGCATCGAACTCGTTATTATCGAGATAACGCGCGAGATGTTCAGCTGCGGGGACGTACTCCCCGCTTTTCAGATGGCATTCCCCTATGTAGAGACGCGACTTCTCGTCGTTAGGATTGATGGCCAGGGCGCTGGAGAGGAGCTCGATTGCCTCCCGGTAGTGGCGTCGCCACATCAGCGAAAACCCCCGGTCGCGGTAATCCACCAGTTCACGGTAGGCCGGGTCGATTTCGACGAGGACCATCGTCATATCGTCCGATTGGGACGCGTTCCGCGAAAACTTCTCGCAGTGCCGGCTGATAGTCTGGAGGGCCTCTTCGAGATTCAGGTGAGCGGTCTCAACCAGCATGTCCTCGAGCCTCTTCTCCCCATAATTCTCACCCGATCCATTGAGTGCGTTGATGATGCCGTCCGTGTAGAGGAGCAGACGGTCGCGGTAATCCAGCCTGTCCTGGCCGTCTTCGTACATCGCGTCTGCGTCCGGGCTGAAGCCCATGAATAGTCCGCTCGTGTCCCAGGTTTCGACCTTCATCGTCCCGGCACGGAGGACCATCGCCTTCTGGTGCGAAGCGTTGCCGTAAAACACTTCATAAGCGGGGCTGATAACCACAAGAAAGGCGGTAATGAAGTCGTCGGTCTTGATCGTGCGCATCAGTTCACCGTTCACGTGCTTGAAAATGTCCGCGGGGAACAGCGACGTCTGGATCGCCTCGGAAAAGCTGATCTTCGCGAGGGCCGTGATGAAGGCAGCCGGCATTCCGTGGCCCGAGGCATCCGCGATGAGCACGCCGATATAGCCGCCCTTCATCCGGAAGATGTCATAAAAATCGCCACCGATCTTGCCCATGGCCCTGTAATACGATACGACCTTGATCCCCTCGTGGTAGAAGGGTGTCGGGGGAAGTATTCCCTGCTGGATGTGTCCGGCCAGTTCGAACTCGATCTGAAGTTCGGAATCCTTCAACTCCATTATCCGCAGGGCGGCGTCAAGCTCCTTCGTACGCTCGTGCACCCTCCCCTCGAGCTGCAGGTTGAGCGACTCGAGCCGTTCGGTCATGATATTGATCCGGTCCGCCAGGGCAAGGGAGAGAAGAACAACCTGGAGCAGTGAGGAGGCCTGCAGCATCCAGCGCGTAATCGCCGTGTCGGGCAGCACGCCGAAAAGCTTCAGCATGTAGATTATGCAGCATATCCAGAAGGCGGCCCAGGTGATGATGTAAAGGCGCGCGGCGCGATGGCCCCGGAGAAGGGCCCGCACCGCCGCTATATAAACGATGACCGCAGTCCACAGAGTCATGGCGAGGCACAGGTATATCATCAGGAGATAGGGCATGAAAAAAGATATCACCCCCATGGCAGCCGCCCCGCGGGTGGAGAAAAGGAGCACCCGGTCCATCTCGGGAATGGAATGCGTCGTGTCGAGAAAATACCTGAGGAACTGTATGGCGAACATCGCACCGATAAAAACAAGGAAGGGCACGCTGTGGTTCGACCACCAGGGCCACCGGGGCCAGAGATGACGGAATCCCAGGCCGGTCAGGGTGATTTCGAAAAGGATGAAGGCGAGGCAGTAAAGGACATAGTAGAGATAGCTCCTGTCACGGAGGGAGAAAAAAATGAAGAGGTTGTATAAAATCATGACGAACATGGCGCCGTAGTAGACCGCAAATATAACATTAATGAGGTCCCCGTGCTCCCTGAAGGCCTCCGGGGACCATACCTTCAGGAACATGTTTACCGGCCCGGTGGTCTCGAGTCGCACGTAGCAGGTTTGACCGGCGCCTTTTTCCGTCCGGAAGGGAAAAATGAAATTTTCGTCTCGCACTTCACGCTGTTTGAAGGGAAGCAGGTCGCCGCCCCTTTTCGATTTTACCGTATGACCCGTCCCGTCAAGGAGGTAGACCTCTATCCGATCGATGTGGGGATAGGCAACCTCGAGATACCATGGAATCGCGGTCTTCCCCCTGTTGATAACCCGGAAGCGTCCCCAGAACACCGAAGTGCTGAAGCCGAAGGTGGGCAATTCCTCGTGCAGGGGGGCAAATCCACGGGACGGTTTCCCTCTCGAGACATCTTCGATGCCCCACGTACCGGCCGTGTCCTCCAGAAACTCGAGGCGGGGTCCCGGTATCACCCCCCTCATATCAGGGGTCAGCTCCACGCTCTTCTTTCCGTCGTCGGCCCGGGCCGGTGAGCCGCAGATCAGAAACGCGGAAGCCGCAACAAGGCAGACAAGGATGCCGGGATGCCCTTTCATCCCGCTCATCGCGCACTCACCGGGAGCGTGAATTCGGCGACTACGGGTGCGTGATCCGACGGGCGCTCCCAGAGCCTGGGCGCCCTGTCTATGGACGCGTCAATGCTTCGGGAAGCCATCGTTTCCGTCCCCCATATATGATCGACCCTCCATCCGAGGCCGCGCGCCACCGCGTCCCTGGCCCGATAGTCCCAGAAGGAATAGTGCCCGGGATCAGGCCGGTGTTTTCTGAATATGTCAACAAACCCGAAAGACCTGACCCCGGCCAGGGCACGGTGCTCCTCGGGATGGTATCCCACGTGGCCCAGCAGGCGCGCGGGGTCGTGCACGTCAATAGGTTCCGGCGCGACATTGAAATCCCCGAGCCATAGAAGCGGGCTTTCCGGGGAATAACGATCGGAGAAAAATTCCCGGAGTCTCCGGAACCAGTCGAGCTTGTACGCGAACCTTTCCGAATCGGGGGAGGTGCCCTGAGGAACATAGGTATTCACGATAGTGATGTCCCTTATCCGTGCTGCAATGAGGCGCGTGCCATCGTCCTTCCCTTTGCCGTCGAACCCGAAAGAAACCCCTTCCATCGGATGACGGCTCAGGATCGCGACACCGTTGTAAGACTTTTCCCCCCGGTACGCCGCCCTGTAACCGATGGCCTCCAGTTCATCAACCGGAAAGGCATCGTCAACCACCTTGGTTTCCTGGAGGCAGAGCACATCGGGGTCGTTATCCGAGATCCACCGCCTGAGGATATCCATCCGGGCCCTTATGGAATTGACGTTGAAGGTCGCGATTTTCATGGGCTCTCGCCGGCAGGGTAAAGGGCTGTGGTCCCCGCCACGCCTTCCCGCGCAGGCCTGCACTCCCTATTTTTTATCATCTAGAACGATGCGGTTTATCGGCCTGAACGGGACGTTTTTCCTCACAAGGGAGATGGTCTTTCCCCTGAAAAGACCCCTCGAAATCCGATTGAGGCGGATGACGCCCACACGCCGCTCCCCATGATAGACGGAAGCTGTCTGTCCCTCCGCCACGTTAAGAGTGCCGTTCATGTACACAAGGATATCGTCCGGATCACGCGGGTCGAGTATAAGGCCATGCTCCTTCCGGGCCGAAAGGGCGTAATTGAAAGCATGGTCGTACCGCTCCCGGAGACGATCTCCATCATGAAGCCCCGCAGCAAGGGCCGACCATATCCGTTCATAGTCGGCGGCGATCGATCCGGAAAGCACATCGAGTGCCCGGAAGGCGGCTGGCACGGAATTCCTGTAGGGTACTCTCATCAATCGGTTCAGTATCTCATCCTGGGAGCGGATCCTGGCCCGCAGGGTGCTGAAATCCCCGGCGCTGACGCCATAGGAGCCCAGAAGGGGATCGTACTCCTTAAGGAATTCCCCCCCGGCAAGAGGAGTCTCTCGCTCCCCGAGGGCCATGGCCTTCGATGTTCTCCCGGAAAAAATCGGATTATACAGCATGGTGAGGTACTCGACATGGGAGTCATAGTATTTCTTGAGCGCATCCACCCCGTATTCCTGCTTCTCCCGCAGCTTCTTCATCTGCAGCCCGTAGAGACGGTCCGTGTTGGAAAGGCGCGTGTCGGCACCCTCCTTCTCGATCTCCCTCTCCTCCTCAAGGCGCGCCTTCTCGATCGACCATATCTCCGCCTTCTTTGCCCGTATCCTGGCGCGGTAGGCGGCGCGGATTCGCCCGATTCCACGCTTTTCATCCTCACTCAGGCGCGCGATCTTCCTGTCGGTCTCGTCGTCCGGAGGGGCTCCGTCGAGAAGCGCACGCTCCCTGGAGTGGGTATCCCTCCGCACGTTGAGGATGTCCTCCAGCATGGCGACTTCCAGCATCTGCAACTCTATTCGGAGCACGTCGATGTTGCCCCTCCGCTTTCGGGCCGAACTCATCACCTCCTTGAGACGCAGGTCCTCGAAATCAGTAATGTCCACATCGAAGATACTGTCATGCCGGTCGCTCCAGAACCTGAAAAGAAACACGCTCCCACCCACGATGGCCAGGAAAACGACAAGGAAGGCATAGAGGCGGAGGTTTCTGTTTCGTTTCGATTTCTCGAACTCCTCCTCGAGAACGTATACCAGCCCCTTTCCCTCCCGGTCATGTATCTCGTCGGAAAGAAAGAGCGATCGGCCGCCGGTGTTCATCATTTCGTTGTCATTTCCCATATTCCGTTCCACCCTCCCGGCGGTCGCTCCCGCGTCCGTTCAACGAAAACCTCCGCGAGCGGAAGTCCGCATTTCTTGAAGGCCCCGGCCGCCCGCTCCCAGTCACCCCGGTAATATAGTTCCAGTCCTTTCTCGAAAACGGCGAGCCTCCTCGAGAGGGCGTCGTCGATCTCTTCCTCGCGGACCGGCCAGTATATTTTTATCCCCTCCGTCTTGCCCTTTACCTGGACGGTGTCGATTTCAACGAAGCGAATGCCCGGTTCCGGGACATTCGCTTCGATATCGTCCCGGACATAGCCTGAGCAGATAACAGGCACCCTGTATATCCTGGTAAGTCCCTCGAGCCTCGACGCGGAATTGACCGGATCGCCGATCACCGTATTGGTCATCCGCACATAGGACCCTATGTTGCCGTAAAATATTTCACCCCCGTCGATACCGACCCCGATCTCCAGGAGTACCGCCCGGTAAACCCCCTCCTCCTCTTTCGTGAGAGCGCCCCTCTCGCGCACGACCTCATCCTTGATGGTGGTCATGCGGAGGTGAAGGCCCTCCGTGATCTCGTGGAGGCGATACCCGGCCATGACGGCCTGGTACGATTTGTTCGCCGTGGACCCTTCAAGTACACCGAAGACGGCAAGAAGGGCGTCGCCGATTATCGCGCCCATTACCCCGTCAAGTTCGACGATCTCCCTGATGGCCCGGTCATAATGGATGTTCAGGAGCTTGATGATCTCGGTACCCAGGGTCTCGGTGATGAAGGTGAAGCTCCTTATGTCTGAGAAGAGCACCGTGAGCTCGTACTTGGAGCCCTCGAGTTTTACGATCCGATCACGATAGGCTTTGAGCACGACGTCCTGGTTCGCGAACTTACGAAAAATGGTGATCAGGTTGTCCACCGTGCTGGAGAGGGAATTGAAGGCCATGCCGAGATAGGTGATGTCGTCGTTGGTGGCGCCCTTCATGTCGATAATCTCGAGCTGTTGCGTTTTAACCATTCTCATGATCGCCCGGGTGATGACATCGATATAGCGGAGGATATAGCGAAGAATATACACGCCAATGCCGCCGATGACAAGGGTGATGAAAATGATGATGGCGCTTATCTTCCAGAAAATGCGCCGTGACTGGCCGTAAAACTGGTTCTGCTCCTCGGCCCTGACGATGAAGGCGCCCCAGAGGGGGTTGTACTTGTACATACCGAAATACGCTTCGCCGTTATAGACGAAATTGATGTGCCCCTCGTCACGTCCCGCCTTGAGACCCCTGTTCATCTCCGCACGCCTGGTTTCATCGGGGAAGGAGCCGTATGAGGGCACCGCATGGTGCGGGCCCCCATCTCTCCCGGTCTTCCTGGCCTGGAAGAGTATCCTGCCTCCCGGTTCGAAACCGATAAAAAGGGCCTTCGAGTTTTTCAGCTCGTGGGCCCCTTTCTTCTCTATGCTCAGGATCGATTCGTCCCTGTTTTTGTCGTACTGCAATATCTCGTACTGGTCGTTACAATAGGAATAGATGTTCTTCAGGTCCTTGGTCAGGAGCTGGTTCATGAGGGCCAGCAACTCCGACCTGTTCATGACGAGATTGATATAATTGGAGGAAAAATTCGAGATGAGGATAAAAAGGCCGAAACTCACGATTATTTTGAGGGTTACCGGCCAGACCCTGGCGGTTTTGATTTTTTTCCCGAACATCATCATTGTCTCTCCGAGAGCGCGATTTCAAACGCTCCCTGCCGATAGGATAGCAGAAAGGGGGACCATGTCAAGATTAATACCACTTTCCGCTATTCAGGACACATGTGCCATTTCAACTCCTTTTCGATCCAGCCGGGCCCCAACTTTTACTTGAAATATTTCAATTATTATCCGATATATGTAGTGGCGAGAGACGCCGCGGAATCGCCGGATACGGCTCATGCTGGTTCCCGCACATCCCGGCGGCTTCCATCCGGCCATAGTATACGATTCGACATCATACGTGAGAGGGATCATTATGATTACAAGTTCCGTTCCGAGAGAAGCCGTAGTCATCTACAACCAGGCCCTCGAGCTTTCAAATCAGGGCGATCATGACGCAGCCCTTGGCGAATACAGGCGGGCCATAGAGGCGTATCCCGCATTCGTTGCGGCCTACAACAACATCGGCGAAATCCACGCCCAGAGGGGCGAGAGCGACAGGGCTATCTCGTCCTACCTGGAAGCGTTAAAAATCGAACCGCACCACCGCGTACTGCTCAATCTGGGGGTGGAGCACTACAACAGGGAACACTTCGACCAGGCCCTCAAGTATTTCAAGGAGTCGGTGGCGCGCGAGCCCCGATTCGTCGAGGGGAACTACTACGCGGGGCTCGTTTGCTACAACAAAACCGACTATAAAAAGGCGGAAAAATTCCTGGGCGAAGTCATCAAATGCGACGAACGCCACCTGAAGGCCAACTATCTCCTCGCCCACATATACTACGAGTTGAAACAGTATAAAAAAACGATCGAGTGCCTCGACAGGATCAGGGACATGGCCGAGGACAGGTCCTTCATCAACCGATTCTACGGCTTCTGCTGCTTTTATCTGGGGCGATACGACGACGCGGTGTCCTATCTCACCGAGGCCCTGGAATGCAGGCCCGAATACGCGCGGTTCAGGAAATACCTGGAGAAGATCACCTACGAAAACAAGATGAAGGAAATCGGAGACCTCGGGAAGGCGATTCAGGAGCTCGAGGAGGAACTCAAGAACCGTGAGCCCCACGTCCTGGACCTCACCAAGCTCAGCATGCTCTACATATTCAAAGGTGAGCACAAAAAAGCGGAAAAGCTCCTCGAGACCCACAAGAAAAAGCTCGCATAGGGTCCGCGCGATCTCCCCGGCGGCGCACGCCGGGGAGGGACCGTCCCTCCTTTTTTTTTATTGCATTCCATGACACGGTATGGTAGCATCACAGCCATGCGTCGCATCGCATATATCACGCAGGGAGGAGTACACCATGACATTACAGGGCATACTGATTCTACTGTTTATCGGACTCGTGGCCGGGTGGCTGGCGGGACTCATATGGAAGGGAGGGGGCTTCGGGCTTCTCTGGAACCTGGTCATCGGGGTCGCGGGCTCCTTCATCGGGGGCTTTATCTTCCGGCTGCTCGGCATATCCTTCCACGGGATCATCGGTTCGATCATCGCCGCCCTGGTGGGGGCCCTTCTCCTCCTGGTCATCGTGAACGCCATCAGAAGAAGGTGACTCACATTTCACCACGGCCATGGTCATCCCTTTAGACGATTGCCGTGATTGCCGTTGCCATGTCGCGGAGCACGGATCCGTCGTCATCTGCCTTGACGGCGGCTCCGCCGCGGCGCGGAACCTCTTCCATTCCGACTGGGGGCCCGCCTACGTCATCGGCTGCCCTCTGGATCACGCGTGCGAAACGATGGAGCGCGAAGACATGGCGTAGCGGGAAGCCCCACCGTCCCGTGGCCTATCCGGTGATCGCCTCGATCTCCCTCCGGAAGGCCTCCTGGGAGGCCGAGGGCGAGTAGACCTGAAGGGGTATCAGCTTCCTCATGTTGCCGGACACCTTTATCTTTCTCGCCACCCATCCCTTCATCCCCGCCGACCAGTCGCCGCGGACAAGGATGGCAAGGGCGTAATCCGCGGGCATCGACATCTCGACGTCCGCGCCTTCTGCGTGGCCCCTTTCCATGACGCCTCCCCTCATCGACATCAGGACCTCGCCGTCGTCCGTGCCTATTGTAAGGTTCACCGTCACGTCCCTCATCGCCTTTGGTATTTCAATATCCCGAGCGGCACCCTTGAGCTCTTCCACCTTCGCGAACCATTCGTCAGATAAAAATTTCATTACAGCTTCCTCCCTGTTTCCGAACCCTCCCGTATCGCCTCAAGGACCTGTCGCGGCTCACGCGCATCGCCTATCACATAGACCTCACCGCCCCCCCCCCGAACGGGGCCTGAAAGCTCATCAAGAGGCTCCGACCCCGCGGCAATGACGACAGCGTCCATACCCGAGATCCGCTCCTCTCCCCAGGGCCTGGCTACGACCGCTCCGTCCCCGGTGATCTCCTTCACTGCGGCCGAGACCAGGATATTCACCCCCTTTCGCCGCAGCTCTTCCATCATCAGTTCTCGCGCCCCGCTGTACATATCCGCGGCCGGTGTGTCAGTCATCTCGAGGACCGTCACCTCGGTCCGCCCGATGGTGATGTTGTCGCCGTTCGAGGCGAGCATAAGGGCGGCCTCGCACCCCACCATGCCGCCCCCCACCACCAGGACCCTGCCGGGGGGTATGTCGACCGAACCCCCGATCACCTCCCTCGCGGTTGTGACATTCGATCCTTCCGCGCCGGGCAGATCCAGCCTTCGGGACCGAGCCCCCGTTGCGACCACCAGTACATCCGGCCGTATCGCCCCGACCAGTTCCGGGGTGACCTCTTCCCCCATTTTCAGTACGGCCCCTGCCTTCCCGGCCTGGAGGGCGAGATACTTCGTAACCTTGCAGAGCTCCTGCTTCCCCGGGGGCATGGCGGCGAGGTTGAACTGCCCGCCCGGTTTCGTTTCACGCTCGCAGAGCGTGACGTCATGGCCGGCAAGGGCGGCCACCCGGGCGCACTCGAGGCCGGCGGGACCGCCCCCCGCCACCAGCACCTTCTTCCTTTTCGCCGCAGGACGTATTTCCATTTCCCGCTCCCGTCCCACGGCGGGATTCACGATGCAGGTCATGTCACCGCCACGCTCGCGGTTCCTCACGCACCCGAGGCCGCAGCCGACGCAGGGAGCGATATCGTCCCAGTCCCCCGCTGCGGCCTTCGCCGGCCATTCCGGATCGGCAAGGAGGGCGCGGCCCAGAACCGCCATGTCCGCGTCGCCCCGTTCAATGATCCGCCCGGCCATGGCCGGTTCCAGTATCCTTCCCACCACCATGACCGGCACTCCGGCGGCGCGCCTGATCATGGCCGCCCCGCCCGCGTTGATGCAGCGGGGGGTTCCGGTGGGGGGTATCACGCGCCATGCCAGATCCGGATAAACCCCGCCGGACACGTGAAAGGCGGCAACGCCCGCGCGAACGAAAAGTGTGGCGATATATTCCGTTTCCCGGATGTCCCTTCCGCCCGGGACCGGCTCGTCGGCCGATATGCGCATGATAATGGGGAAATCCTCCCCCGCCGCTGCCCTGATGGCCCCAAGAACCTCCAGGGGAAACCTGGTTCTGCCGGGTATGTCCCCGCCATATTCATCCATCCGACGGTTTCTGAGGGCCGACAGAAAAGATCCGACGAGCATATAGGCGTGGGCCGCGTGAAGCTCGATGCCGTCAAAGCCCGCTTCGCGGGCGCGACGCGCCGCGGCGGCGAACTGCGCAACGACGCCGGGGATCTCTCCCCCCTCGATCTCACGGCACCTCATTCGCGTCAGATTGTTCACGATTCCCGCGGTAGGGCCGATCGTCGTGATCCCGTTGAAAAGGGGCGATAGTGACTCCGGCCCCGGGTGCGCGATCTGGGGGATGATCCGCGCACCGCGGGCGTGGACCGCATCGACAAGGCGACGCAATCCCGGGATGAAGGAATCGTCCCACAGACCCAGGGTACGCGGGATGTAGGGAAAGCTGCCGTCGACCGTACAGACCTCGAGTATGACAAGCCCCACGCCGCCCCGGGCACGCGCCTCGTAGTAATCGATGAGACGGTCGGTTACAGTCCCGTCCCCCTCGGCGAAATCGGTCGCCATAGGGGCCATGGCGATCCTGTTTCTGATCTCCATGGTCCCGATTGTAAGGGGGGTGAAAAGCCCTTCAGTTTGCGGCATTATCGGCGTCCCTCCGTGGCGGTCATGATTTCTCAAGATAGACGGTACTTGTGGGATAGGCGAATTCTATGCCACGGGCGCCGAATTCCTCGAAAATGGCGAAATTGATCGCCTGCTGGACGTTCATGTAATTTCCGTAATCGGCGCCGTTCACGTAATAGACCACCTCGAAGTTAAGGCTTGAATCGCCATAGTCCTTGAAATGGGCCCGGTCGAAGGTCGCTTCTTCCATAGGGTCGATGATCCCCCGTATGATCTCCGGTATCTCCCTCAGGCGATCGAGCGTTGTCTGATAGGTGACGCCGAAGGAAAAGAGGACCCTGCGCTTTTCCATCTTCCTGTAATTGTGAATCCGCGAGTTGGTGAGGTCGGTGTTCGATATGATGATCTGCTCGCCGCTCAGGCTCGTGATCCTGGTCGTCTTGATGCCGATCTTTTCGATCGTCCCCATTTTTTCATCAAGTATGATGAAGTCCCCTGTCTGAAAGGGACGGTCGAAGAATATCACGAAATAGTTAAAGAGGTCTTTCAGGATATGCTGGGAAGCCAGGGCGAGGGCGACACCGCCGATCCCAAGCCCCGCGATCACGGCGGAGATGTTGAAGCCGAGGTTCGCCATCATGAAAAGGATCCCCACCGACCATGCCACTATGTTGATGAAGGCGGTGAGTCCCCCCAGGCTCCTGTCAATCTCCTCCTCCCCTTTCTCCGTGTCCCTGTTTTTGAGATAGGTCCTGATCGAAATCCGTATAAAGGCCACGGCAAACCTGATGCTGGAAAGGGATACCAGGACGATGAAGGCGCCGCGAATAAGATCGCCCACCCGTGGAGAGAGGACCAGGATGCCGGCGATCGAATAGTAGAGGAGTATGACATGAAGAACGGGCGGGACATATTTCCTGACGGTCGTGACCAGCACCTCGTCGATGATAAAGTCGCGCCCCTTCACCATCCGTTTGAGCCTGCCGAGAACGACCTTTTTTATGATGAAAATAAGAAAGGTGCCGCCGATAAACACGGAGACGGCGATGGCGTATTTCAGCATTGTATTGCCGTATACTTCGGTCATGATCATCTGTTCAAGCATTCCACGCTCCAGGCTGTTGAATTTCACCTTCCCCCGAAGTGATTACAGGAGGGTCATGTCGAATTTCCAGTAGGGCCCTTCCCTGACGAAATGAAGCTCCATTCCGTTTCGCACCCGCACGATCGCCATGTTCCCCTTCCGGTTCACGGCGACCACCGGATGACGCGTCGCGGCGATGAAGGCGTTGCGCTCTCTGTCGACCCTGAGCATAAGGGCGCAGTAATCGCGCACCGTGAGGCTGCGCAGCCTCCCCGCGGGCACGCCCAATCCCTTTGAAAGCGACACCCGGGTGCGCGCGTCCATGTGTGAGAAAAGGAGGGTCATCCGCCTCACCTTCAGCACGCTCTCCATCGAGAGCATCCCCTCCAGAGCCGCGGCGTCGGAACCATCGCACGCGGTTTTCAGCACACGAAAGGCGGCCCGGGGTGTGAGGGGGTCCCGGGGCGCACACGCGAAAAGGGATATCGCGCCCGCGAAGCAGAGGGCCGCACGGCTCACCAGATGCATACCGGCCCATCCTCGGTGACATCAACGATCATGTTGTCGATAAGACGGGTGCCCCCGTAGAAGACAGCGACCGCGATGACCGATTTTCCCTCTATAACGTCGACCGGTCCCAGGTCTTCATAGCTCACAACCGATATGTAGTCGATCGAATCAGGGGAGGATTCCTCCACCGACCCCCTGATCGCCCCGGCGAGGGCCCCGGCGCTCCGTTCGCCGGCACGCAGCATCGCCTCGGCCTTCCCCAGGCCACGCGACAGGGCAATGGCACGAACGCGCTCGTCGGCCGAAAGGCGCGCGTTCCGTGAGCTCATCGCCAGGCCGTCATCTTCCCTGATCGTGGGGGCAATGATGATCGAAAGGGGGAAATCGAGGTCCCTCGTCATCTTATCTATGCTCACCGCCTGCTGGATGTCCTTCTGCCCGAAGACCGCAACATCGGGCTGGACAATATTGAAAAGCTTGGCGACCACGGTATAGACCCCCCTGAAATGTCCCGGCCGGTGTGCGCCGCAGAGATGCTCGGTGAGAATCTCCACGTCGACATAGGCAAGACGGCGGCGATACATCTCTTCCTCACCCGGAATAAAGACGAGGTCAACGCCGGCGTCGCGCGCAAGGGCGCAATCCCGTTCCAGGTCGATCGGGTAGGTGTCGAAATCCTTCGGGTCGTTGAACTGAATCCGGTTGACGAAGATGCTCATGACCTGGTACCCGGCATGCCTCTTCGACTCCTCCACCAGGGAAAGGTGCCCCCTGTGCAGGTAGCCCATGGTGGGCACAAAGCCGATCCGCCTGCCCGTCCCGCGGGCCGCCGCGACATGGGCGCGAACTTCATTGATGGTGTGCGCTATCTGCATGTTTCCTCCATCATCCCCCCCACCTATCCCCTCCCATCAAGGGAGGGTACTGCTTCACGCCTTCTCCGCAGCCACGAGCATCATGTCCCCCAGTCGGAAACGCTTTGCCAGCACGTCTGCCAGTTTTCTCGCCGGGGAGCCGGGTGCGCCGAAGCCGCTGCCGTAGGTCGCGTATCCCGTCACCCTGAATCCCCTTCGCTCGAGGATTTTCATCATCGCCCCGCGCGAAAAAAAATAGAGGTGCTCCGGGAAATTATAATAGCGCCACCCGCTCCCGTAGAACCGCATGAAATTCGCTCCACCGGCACGGCATGTGGAGATATAGAGACGCCCGCCCACTGCCAGTTCGTCGTAGGCCTTTTCGAGAAACCGCTCCGGATAGTGCATGTGCTCGATCGACGCCCAGAGCGTTATCAGATTGAAGGGCCTGGCGAAGGCTATCTCCAGGTAGTCGTCCTCATACACCGGCATGCCGGCGCCCCGTGCGAATTCCACGCAATCGGGGGATATGTCAACGCCGGTGACGTCCCAGCCGCGATTGTGAAGATACATGAGGAAGTAGCCCGCGGCACAGCCGATGTCGAGGACCCTTTTTTCCGCCGGCAGCGACCTCTCGAAATCGTAGAAACCGAGGTCACGGAGGTTCAGTTTGATGACCCGCTCGATCTCACGGCGCGTGGCGTCTGAAAAATAGTTATCGTAGCCCCTGTCGGTGCGCTCGGTGAAGTAGGATTCCCGGTAGTATTTCCCGATCTCGTCGCGGCAGGGCCTGGGTGAGAGGAACCGGAGCCCGCATCGGGGGCACTTAACCAGTGTATAGACGACACCGTCAGGACCCCCCTTCCGGAAAAGGGGGTTCCCGCCCTCTTTCCCGCATATGGCGCATCGTACTTCTTCCATGGGATCATCCTCCAGAATCCGCCAGCCTCGAGGCGGGTTACTGCTGGTGGCTCATCGAGAAACCGATGGACTCCTGGCCCACGATCTTCGCGAGATCCTTCATGAGACTGTCTGACGGTTTAATGTTGAACGTCGAATGCGCCTGAATCACCTGCTCGCCTTCCCTGGCGTTGACGTGGAAAAAGACGGGGCATTCTCCCCTGTGGCGCGTGAACACCGATTCGAGGGAGCGCAGGACCAGGTCATCGACCCCTATCGAATTGAAATTTATATGCAGTGCGGAAATGGCGTCACGGCGCACATCCTTCAGGGAACGGACTCCGGTGGCGATCAGCTTCATGGCGGTATCGCTTTCCGCCTCGATCACGCCGGTTATCATGACCGGCTCGCCGCCGCTTATCAACTCCTCATGCTTGACGAGAACCTTCTCGAAAAAGACGACTCCGAGGGTCCCCTCCATGTCCTCAAGGTCCGCCAGGGCGAAACGCTTTCCGGTCTTCTGTGCCCGCCTCATCTGGATGTTGGTGATCATACCGACGATCGATACCGTACGGCCGCCGTGCTCTTCAGTCAATTCCGAAAGTGACACGGATGAAAGGGCCCGGATCTCCTTTTCATACCGGGCAAGGGGATGGCCGGACAGATAGAGACCGAGTACCTCCTTCTCCCGCGCCAGCCTCTCGTTGTCGTACCAGGGGGGAATGTCGAGAAGATCGATACGGCTCCCGGCCTCGCCCCCGGGACTCCCGCCTCCGAAGAGATTCCCCTGCCCGGAGGCCAGATCCTCCTGGAGACGGCGCCCCGCCTCCAGCATGACATCGATCGACGCGAATAGCTGGGCCCGATTGTTGTGAAGGCAATGGAAGGCGCCGGCCTTCACCAGGGACTCGAGCACGCCCCTGTTGACCGTGAGGGAATCGACCTGCTCGAGGAAGTCCCTGAGGGTGCCAAAGACGCCGATCCGGTTTCTGGCGGAAAGTATCGATTCGATCGCCTTCGCGCCCACGCCTTTTATGGCGGAGAGCCCGAAGCGGATCGACTTCCCTTCTATGGTAAAATCGAACCCGCTGGCGTTGATCGAGGGGGGCAACACCTCTATCCCCGCGCTCCGGCAGTCGTTGATGTACTGTATCACGTCATCCTGCCTGTCCGGCTGGGCGGAAAGGAGTGATGTCATGTACTGAAGGGGATAATGGGCCTTCAGGTAGGCCGTCTGGTAGGCCACCAGGGCGTACGCGGCGGAATGCGACTTGTTGAAGCCGTACTCGCCGAATTTTTTTATCATGCCGTAGAGACGCTCGGCAAGCTTTCGGTCGATCTTGTTCTTTTCCGCACCCTTGAGGAACTTTTCCTCGAGGGCTCCGATCACATCGATGAGCTTTTTCCCCATGGCCTTGCGCAGCTTGTCCGCCTCGGGCATGGTGAACCCGGCGATGAGCTGGGATATCCGCATCACCTGCTCCTGGTAGACCACGACCCCCAGGGTGTCGCGCAGAACCGGTTCAAGCAACGGGTGCGGGTACTCGACCTTCTCCGGGTCGCGCTTCCTCTCGATGAACATGTCCGCCATGCCGGAATTGAGGGGGCCGGGCCGGTAAAGGGCCACGATGGCGATGATGTCCTCGAAGCATGTGGGACCAAGGCGCCGGAGAAGGGTCTGCATGCCGCTGCTCTCGAGCTGGAACACGCCCTTGGTGTCGGCCCGCTGGAGGAGTTTGTAGGTTTCCCTGTCGTCGAGGGGGATGGTGTCGATGTCGATCTCGGCGCCGGCGTTCTCCCTGACCAGCCTGACGCACCTGTCGATGATGCTCAGGTTCTTGAGGCCGAGGAAGTCCATCTTCACCAGCCCCGCCAGCTCCAGGGCGTTCTTCTCGAACTGCGACGACACCGCGCCGTCCTTGTCCATGTAGAGGGGCACGTTGTCCGTCAGGGGGCCGCGAGAAATGACGATCCCGGCGGCATGGCGCCCGGCAGAGCGTACAAGCCCCTCCAGCTTGAGGGAGGTATCGATCAGGTCGCGGCCCACCTCCGGGTCCCGGTGGAGGGCCTGGAACTCCTTCGACTTGCCGAGGGTATCCCTGAGATCCTTCTCCTCGATCATCTTGCTGATCTCGTTGGCCCTCTGGAAGGGAACATCCATGGCCCGCGCCACGTCCTTGATCACCGCCTTCGCCTTCATCTTGTTGAAGGTGATGATCTGGCTCACATGGTCCTCGCCATATTTCGCCTTGACGTAGTCGATGACCTCGTCCCGCCGGTTGGCGCAGAAATCCAGGTCCATGTCCGGCATCTCGTTCCGTTCCGGGTTGAGAAAACGCTCGAAGAGCAGATCATAACGGAGCGGGTCGAGGGCGGTGATTCCCAGGCAGTAGGACACCATCGAGCCGGCCGCCGAACCGCGGCCGGGGCCCACCGGTATCCCCATCTTGCGCGCGTAATTGATGACGTCCCAGACGATCAGGAAGTATCCGGAGAATTTCATGCTGGTGATCACCGATATCTCGTAGTCGATGCGCTTCCGGACCTCATCGGACACCGCGCCGGCGTATCTGGCCCGCGCCCCTTCCGTGACCAGGTGCCGAAGATAGGTATCCAGATTGAACCCTTCCGGCACGGTAAAATCGGGGAGTATGGGCGTGCCCAGATCGAGCTCAAGTTCCACCATCTCGCTTATGGCGCGGGTGTTGGCGAGGGCTTCCGGGTAATCGGAAAAGATGGCGTACATCTCCTCCGGCGTTTTTATGTAAAATTCGTCCGAGGGAAACTTCATCCGGTCGCCGTCCCTCATCAGCTTGCCGGTCTGTACGCAGAGGAGAACCTCGTGGGATCGGGAGTCCTCCCGGTTAACATAGTGGGAGTCGTTGGTGGCGATCATCGGGATGTCAAGTTCGGAGGCGATCCTGACAAGACCCGCGTTTGCGGTCTCCTGTTCCTTCAGCCCATGGTACTGCAGTTCCAGGTAGAAGTTCTCCCTGCCGAAAATCTCCCTGAAGCGGCCCGCGAGCTTTCCCGCGTCGCGCTCCCTTCCCCTCAATAGCAGCTGGGGGATCTGCCCGGCCAGGCAGGCCGAGGAGCAGACGAGCCCATCGCGGTGGCGCTCCAGCACATCGAAGTCTATCCGCGGCTTATAGTAAAATCCCTCGGTGTATCCGATGGAGGAGAGCTTCATCAGGTTGCGGTATCCCGCGATGTTTTTCGCGAGCAGGACGAGATGATAGGAGGTTTCCTGGCCGTTGCCGCGGCTCGACTCCTTGACGGTCCTGGAGCCAGGGGCCATGTAAAACTCCTGCCCGATTATGGGGATGATCCCCGCCTTTCGGGCGGCCTGGTAAAACTCGATGGCGCCGAACATATTGCCGTGATCGGTCATGGCGACGGCCGGCAAACCGAGATCAGCCGTTTTTTTGACCAGCTTTTCAACCGTTATCGCGCCGTCAAGTATCGAGTAGTCGGTATGATTGTGAAGATGAACAAAATCCATGCCTTAATTCTTTTGATCATGGGACATAATTTCAAGCATTAATTGGCCGGAGGGCATAATTTTTCCCGAATGGCTGCGTGGAAGGGGGTCAGAGTAAAAAATATCTACCGATAACTATCGCCATTATAAAAAGTCTTCTCGACTGGTTGACGCAGATGTCGCTGACCGTATCTTTTTATGAACAAATATATATATCTGTGAATTATTGACCGATACCTATCGGCACCTCGCCCGTTCACCCGAGGCCCGGGGGTATCGGCAGTTATCAGCATGGAGATATGGTAGATGGGGGGGGAATGCAATCAAAGGCCTTCCGGAACCGGTAAAACGATTACTCCTCAGGGCCCCTGATTATCAATGAAAGCTTTTTCAACACAGTATCCCGGTCATAGGGCTTCTTGATGAAGCCGCTGACCCCGAGGTCCATTAATTCCATTACCAGTTCCTTGTTGCTGCGGGAGGTTACCATGATGATACGGGCGTCGGGAATCAGCGGCTTCAGCGCTTTGATCGTCTCGACGCCGTTCATGAGGGGCATCTCCATGTCAATTAAAAGAAAATCGGGTTTGAGCCCCTGTGCCTTTATTTTATGGATCGCGATTTCTCCGTGTTCGGCCTCATCAAGGATCTTGAACTCCATGGACCGGAGCATCTGCGTCAGGACCGCCCTCGCCGTTTTAGAGTCATCGACGATAAAAACGGAAAATGGTACACCATTGGTCCTGATTCCGATGGATATGTCTCTCCCTTTCATTAGATAATCCCCTTATGGAAAACGATCAATGCCATTTGAAGCGAAAGGGAGGAAACCCTGTATCGATCCCCGATCGTGGCCCTGCGCCTGTGATGCCGGATCATGTCGAAAGCCTCACCCTCTCGACAATACTATCCACCGTACTTTCGATGTTGAAATGCGAAATATACCCGAGGTTGCTAAGATAAAAATCGACCGGCGGGGAGAGGCTGCAGAGAAAGAGGGTATATCCTTTCTCCTTCAGAAAATCCTGGATGGAAATGAGAAAATTGAGCCCCATATTGTTGAAATATTTGATATTCTTTAAAAAAATGATCAGGTTCTTCTTGAGCGTGTGTTCGGACACCAGCTTCCTGATATACAGGTCATATTTCGGCGCGGAGTATTCATCCATGTCCTGGGTGAAATAGAGGACCGTGAATTCATCGCCGATCTCCGCCACCTCCCGGACAAGATTGGAGCTGACCCGGCGGAGCGCGCCCTGGTTCCGCGCGGCAAGGGTCTTTTCGATGGCGGTTTTGATGATCATGATAAGGTTGTTCAGGTCGATCGGCTTGGGGATGAAATCGAAGGCGTTTTCCTTCATGGCCTCAACGATGGTCCTGGAATCGGCCGCGCCGCTCAGGAGAACCACGTGGACATCCTTGTTCAGAGATTTAATGTTTTTCAAAAGTTCCATGCCGTCCATCAACGGCATTTTGTAATCCGTGAGCACCAGCACGGGTCCCTGCTCGCGGAAGAGCTTGAGCGCTTCTATGCCATCATGGGCGATGATGGTCTGGTACCCCTTGTTCGAGAGAAACCCGCTGATCTCAACGCATATGTCCGGCTCGTCATCGACAACCAGTATCAAATTTTCATTCATACGTCCTCCTTCTCAGGTTCAAAGCCTATTCCGCGGACCCGATTCCGTCAACAATTTTTGTGCCAACGGGAAGCGTGATGAGAAAGCGCCCCCCCTCCTTCTCCGACACGACCTCTATCGATCCCCGGTGGGCCTTGATGATGCCGTAGCTGATCGAAAGCCCGAGTCCGGTCCCCTTCCCCACCTCCTTCGTCGTGAAAAAGGGCTCGAATAGCCTGTCGACGATCCCCGGCGGAACGCCGGGCCCGTTGTCGCGGAATTCGATGCAGACGGGGCCCTCCCCACCCTCCCGGAAGGATCTGATCGAAATTCTCATCTGTTCCGGGGGCGCCGCCATTCCCTCCATGGCGTCCTTCGCGTTCACTATCAGGTTGATGAAAACCTGCTCGAGTTTGGCATGGTCACCGGCAACATGAGGCAGGCCGGGGTCAAGGTCGATCTCCATTGCGATTCCATGGAGGCGCATCTGCTCCCCCAGCATTTCAAGGGAGGCCCTGACCGGCTTGTTCGGGTCCATGGGCCTGATGTCGTAATCGCTCACCCTGCCGAAGTCCCTGAGGTGATTGATGATGTTCGCGGCCCGGTCCACCTGCTTCACGATCTTTTCCAGCCGCTCGACGGCGAACTCGTCGGTAAAGTACTTCTCTGCTATCGAGTCGAGAAGGTACTGCGCCCCCATCTTTATCACGTTGAGCGGCTGGTTCAGCTCGTGGGCGACCCCGGTGGCCATCTCCCCCACGGTGGCCATTTTCCCCGCCTGGAGGAGCTGGCGCTCCATGATTCTCCGGTCGGTGATGTCTTTGCCCTGAATCAGGAATCCCCTGATCTCCCCCCCGTCATTGCGGATCGGGTTGATGGTGACGCCGAGAACCCCCTCCCTGCCGCTATTGTCGGTATAGGCGATGTCGGTAAGCGCGATGGGCCGGTCTTCGCTGGTGCACTGATAGATGCCGATATATATACTGTCCCATTCCCACTTCATTTTGAAGCCGGTGATCTTTTCCCCCAGGGCCTCATCTGCCGGGATGCCGAAGATCTTTTCGGCGGCACCGTTCCAGTGGGTGATGACGTCCTCGGTCGAAACGCCGATAAGTATCGCGGAGATCGAATTGAGGAGAAGGCGGATGTCATCATGGGCCTTTTTAAGCTTCAGGGTGGCCTTTTTCCGCTCGGTCACGTCCCGTGCGATGCTCAGGATGGCCGTGGCATCCATATAGTGAACAAGCCGCGAGTTGATCTCGACCGACAGCGGCTCTCCACCCTTCGTAATGATGATCGCGTCGGAAAGCGCGCTTCCATCCCCGATGATTCGCCGACTCCATTCAGGGATCAGCCTTGAATACTCGGGAGAAAAAATGTCCGCGGCATTCTTCATGAGAAATTCATCCCGCGAATACCCGAGTTGCTCGCACGCGGCGCGGTTGACCTCGAGATAGCGTCCACCGATCCCATGGATGGCGACCGCGTCCGTGAGGTTGTCGAAGAGGGAATGGAATCGTTTCTCGCTTTCACGGAGGGCCTGCTCCATCCCCTTCCGATCGGTGATATCGACGGCGGTACCTATAGCGTATTCTATTCCGTCGATGGCCTCCCGGTGGACAGTGAATAAATAATCCACGCTGGCGCCCCTCCTGCCGGGAAGGCTCAGACGCGCTTCCCATGTCAGATCGCCGCCTGAAAATCCCTCTTCAATTTTATCCCTGAACAGATCACGGTTCTCTCCTCTCATCAAATCCAGAACATTGATCCCTTCGAGACTTTTTCCGGAAAAACTTGCCAGGCTTTCAAGCGTGCGGTTCCATCTGACCAGCCGTCCCTCGCGGTCGATGACAAAGAATAGTGCGGGTAAACTGTTGATAACCGCGTTGATAAAATCCCTCTCCGTCTGCAACGCGTGCCGCATCGTATCCCTTTCAGTGATGTCATGTATGATGCCGCGGATGGTTTTAGATTTCCCGTCCGGCGAGGCAATCAGGTTCGCGGTGATCAGGCAGTTGATGAGGGCTCCGTCCTTCCGTCGGAACCGCACCTCGAAATCCTTGACGGCCCGGACCCGCTTCAACCTCCGCTCGAAACGCCCCCGTTCCGCGGGATCGTCATAGAAATCCCCCATGTTGAATCCGTCAAGTTCCTCCTCCGAATATCCGAAGAGCTCCGCGAAGGCGGGGTTGAATTCTATCAGCCGGCCTTCCAGGGCCCGGATGTACACGGCATCTTTCAGCGACTCGAAGAGAGAACGATAGCGCTCCTCGCTTGCCCTGAGCCTGCTGTTTGCGATATGCTTGTGCAGGGCGATCTCGATGGTGGTTATCAGTTCCAGCTCGCCGAAAGGCTTGATGATATAGCCGTAGGAATCGACCTGTTTCGCGCGCTCCACGGTTTCCCGGTCCGCGAAGGCGGTGAGGAAAATGACGGGGATGTCAAGCTTTCGACGGATACTCCCGGCAAGCTCGATGCCGTCGGTCTTCCCCTTGATCCTGATGTCCATGAGGATGATGTCAGGGGCCGCGGCGTCGAGGGCCCGCCTCGCGCCGGAGGCGCTGGACTCCATGGCCGTGACCTGATATCCCCGTCCCTCCAGCATCCCGCGTATCAATTCGGCGGTCAGGGGCTCGTCTTCAACGATGAGGACTTTTTTCACGTTCATTCACTTACTCCGCATAACCGACTCTTGCCGTTTCCGTGCATGCCGGGCCGCAATCGAGATCCCGTCGTTATTCATCGTCGTCGTGCCGGTCGGGGTCGAAGGTGACGGCGAACTCGGCGCCGGGGCCGCTCCCGACCGTGAGCTCTCCCCCGATCTGATTGGCAAGGAGCTTCGCCAGCCGGAGGCCCAGGCTCGATTGCGCGATACTGTCCAACCCATCGGGCAGTCCGGGCCCGTCGTCCTTCACCGCCAGGCGGTAGGCGCCGCCGTCGACGCGGTGCATCGAAATCGTGAGCTCTCCCTTTCTGCCCCCCGGGAAGGCGTGCTTGACCGCGTTGGTGATCAGCTCGTTCAGCAGAAGCCCGCAGGGGACCGCGGCGTTCATATCAAGGGCCGCGTCCTCGACATCGATGCCGATACGGATCTTTTTCCCGTCGACTCCAAAAGAGTGGGAAATGTTCATGACCAGGCTCCGGATATACTCCCGAAAATCGACCCGTGAGAAATCTTCCGAGTGATAGAGGTTTTCGTGCACGATGGCCATCGACTTGATCCGGTTCTGCATGTCGTTGAAGGCCCCGCGGATGTCGGCCCCCTCGGTGATCGCCGCGGACTGCAGGCCCAGCAGGCTCGACACCACCTGCATGTTGTTTTTCACCCGGTGGTGGATCTCTTTTAAAAGCACCTCCTTCTCATGAAGGGAGGCGAGAATCCGCTCCTCAGCGAGCTTGATCTCCGTGATGTCGGTGTGGGACACCACCACGCGGACCGGGCCCTCCCCGAAAAACCTGGTGACCCGGCCGATGAACCAGCGCCGCTTCTCCGGCGAATGGCAGGGATACTCCAGCTCGTACGATTCCGCTTCCCCGCGTATTACCCTCCGTATCCCCGCGGCGAACTCCGCGGACTCCCGGGCGTCCTCCCCGCGCGCGGCGTCGCATACCGCGAGGTAGTTCACCCCCTCGAAAAGATCGAGGGGTTCCCGGGCGTTTTCCGCGGCGAAACGGCGCCAGGAGCTGTTCACGGAGAGAATATCCCCGGTCTCGTCCAGGATGGCGATACTGGCGTCCAGGGCGTTCAGGGTGCTCACGGCGAAGCGTTCGCTCTCCCGCACCGCCGCCTCGGCCTTCTTCCGGTCCGTGATGTCGAGCATCACCCCCACGATGCCTCCGATCCTGCCGTCCGTATCGTGAAAGAGCGATTTGTGGTAGACGACATCCCGCTCCGATCCGTCGGCATAGCGCGCCCGGGTCTCGTAGATCTGTTCGCCGTCGCTCTCGAAGAGCTCCTGGTCCATCCTCCGGTAGACCTCGGCCTTCTCGGCCGGCGCGATATCAAAGACCGTCTTGCCCAGGATCTCGCTTATCGCCAGACCCAGATATTCCTCGAATGCGGCGTTGCAGCCGATGTATCGCCCTTCCCTGTCCTTGAAGAATATCGGGGCATTGATGGCGTTGATGATTTCATACAGGAACTGGAGCTGGTATCGCACCTTCCTCTCGGCTTCCTCCAGATACTCGCCTTTTTCCCGCAGTGCCTGCTCGGCGCGCTTTCTTTCCGAGATTTCCGATACCAGATCCCGGTTAACCCTCTCAAGATCGGATGTGCGCTCCCTGACAAGGCTTTCAAGACGATCGCGGTACAGTTTCAGTTTAATGTGCGCATTCACCCGCGCGAGCACGATTGGGATCCGGATGGGTTTTGTGATATAGTCCACCGCTCCCATGGAAAGGCCGGTCTCTTCATCATAGTCCTTGTCCAGAGCGGTAACAAAAATAACGGGGATATGTTTCGTCGCTTCATTCTCTTTCAGCCTGCGGCAAATTTCGTATCCGTCCATTTCCGGCATCATTATGTCGAGCAGTATCAGGTCCGACGGATCATTGAACGCGGACTGGAGCGCGAGCTTCCCGCTCGGTGCGGACCGCACACGGTATCCGGATTCCTTGAGCGCGACCGACAGCACATCCAGGTTTGCCGGGTTATCATCGACAATCATGATCGATGGAACGTAGGGATCGGTTACGTCGTCGACTGTATTCATGTCATTTTCATTCCCTGTGAGTATCTGAAACGGCCTTGATATGTGCATGAATTTCCATATATGCATCCGCCACATCGGGATCGAACCGCGTACCCCTGTCCTTCAGGATTATATCAGAGCTTTCTTCATGTGTAAACGCCTTTTTATAAGGGCGTTTCGCCCTCAGGGCGTCATAGACATCGGCGACGGCCATGATACGGGCGCACAGAGGAATCCTGGCCCCTTTCAACCCCTCTGGATAACCATTACCGTCCCACTTTTCGTGATGATACCGCGCAATTTCTATACCCATATTGATGAATAAATTATTCGGATACTGCCGCTGGACCGCTTCAAGCGTCTCCGCGCCGCGTACGGGGTGTGTTTTCATGATTCCGCATTCCTCCGGCGTGAGCCTGTCCGGTTTCAACAATATACTGTCGGGGATCGCCACCTTGCCGATGTCATGAAGCGGGCTGGCGTGGAAAATGTTTTCGATGAATGAATCCGTTATTTCGGATCCGTATCGCGGATTCTCTCCCATTTTAATCGCCAGCTCCCTGCAGACTATCTGGACCCGTTCGAGATGTTTTCCCGTATTATCGTCCCGCGATTCAGCGAGCCTCGCGAGGGCGAAAATGGTGGCCATCTGGGACGCGGATATCTCTTTCACCTGCGCACGCACCTGTTCCTCCAGGTTTTCATTATGCCGTTCCAGTTCCACCTGGAGCCGGTGAATTTTAAGGTGTGTATCGACACGGGCATGCACTTCCTCGATTTGAAAAGGTTTGGTCACGTAGTCCACCCCGCCCATGAAAAATGCCTTCACCTTGTCCAGCGGTTCGGTCAGGGCGCTTATGAATATCACCGGGATCTCCCGCAGCGTCTCGTCGGCTTTCATCTGTTCGCACACCTGATACCCGTCCATTTCGGGCATGGAGATGTCCAGCAGGACAAGGTCGGGCGGGTCGCTGTGCGCGGCCTGGAGCGCCAGTCTTCCGCTCGGCGCGGGCCGCACCCTGTATCCCTTCTGCTTCAGCATTCCTGTCAGCAATTCAAGATTATCCGGCGTATCGTCGACTATCAGTATATTCGCCTGATCATTTTTTGAAGGATTTTCGTTCATGGCTTTTCCTCCTTTCCTCGAAAAGGGAGATTAATGCATCATACTGATATCCCTTCGCCAGTACCCGCAGATGCTCTCCGGCTTCAGCGTTTATTTCCGCGGCCCTGCCTGTCAGTTCAAGGAGCCTTTCCCGGTCAAGGCGTACGATCGCGGACATCATCCCGTCCACGAGGTCATCGGGCAGACCCTTCAATGAATCGGCCGTTACCGGCGCCCGGATCGCATCCTGTCCCGGCTTCTTCGCGGGGCCCCGGTCTTTGATCGACGATTCCTCCCCTTCCCGGACCCTAATCGACGCGGTGAAAAGCGAACCTTTCCCGGCCTCGCTTTTCACCGTAACGTCCCCGCCCAGCATTCTGGCGAATTCCCTGCACAGGGCAAGGCCAATCCCGGTGCCGCCCGTTTTCGCTCCCTTTTCAGTCTGGCTGAAAGGCCGGAACAGGTTCTCCATGTCATCCTCCGCGATACCGGGGCCGGTATCTTCCACATCGATACACAGCGTGATCCCGCCTGCTTCAATCCCGGACGCGCGCACCCGTAATTCCACCCGCCCCTCCCCGGTGAATTTCACCGCGTTGTCCATAAGGATGTATATGATCTGCCGCAGTTTCATTTCGTCGGTCTCGATAAATCCCGGCAGGCCGGGGGATTGCTCCACCAGGATATCCATTTTTTTGGCCACGGCCTTCTCCCGGAATATCTTCTCGATGTCATTCAGCAGGGCGGGCAGACGGAACGTCGACAGGTCGACCGTCATACGTCCCGCTTCTATCTTCGATATTTCGAGGATGTTGTTGATGAGCGAGAGAAGATTCTCGCCGCTCCGATTGATCGTTTCCAGACGCTCGATCTGTTCGGGCAGGAGCTGTGGATCGCGCATCATTAATTGCGAAAAACCGAGGATCGCGTTCATGGGCGTGCGTATTTCGTGGGACATGTTCGACTATAAATACGCTCTTGGCGCGGTTTGCCGCCTCGGCTTTCACCTTTGCCTTCTCCAGCTCGGCGGTCCTCTCCTTCACCATCTCCTCCAGATGGTCGCGGTGTCTCTTGAGTTCCTCCTCGACACGCATCTGGTCCTCCGCTACACTGAGCAGTATCCGGTGGGACTGCGATGCCTCGTCGAGGAGCCGGAGGGTTTCAGCCTGTGTGTCCTGCAAGGCTTTTTCCATCCGCTTCCGTCCGGAAATATCGCGAATGATCCCGACAGCGGCCCATTCGCCCTTGATCCTTACGCTGGAGAGTGATAATTCCACAGGTATCTCCTGTCGGTCTTTACGAATTGCATATAATTCCAGTGTCGTGCCGACTGCGGCGCCCTCACCTGTTTTTTGAAAATGAGGAAAAGCCGATTTATGGGCATCCCAATATCGTTCAGGGGCGATTAATTCATGCAGATTCTTGCCCACGGCCTCTTCCCCGGCATATCCCAGAATGCGGTCTGCCGCCCTGTTCCAGAAAGCTATGATTCCCTTACCATCTATTATTATAATGGCGTCATGGGCGGATCCGGTGATGGCATTGAGGGTTTCCACTCTTTCGCGTAATTCCTCCTCCGCCTTCTTCCGCTCGGTAATATCGCGGATGATGGCGAGTATGGCAGGCTGGTCGTTGAAAACAAAGATGTTGGCTGACACAATACCCGTGACAGTCTCCCCTGATTTCTTGCGGAATTGGAATTCCATACCATCCACTCTGCCGATTCCCGATAATTCGCCGACAAAGAATTCGCGATCATCTTCACGCGCCCAGATTCCCAGGTCCGATGTCGTTTTTCCCAGGACCTCCGCCGTGGTGTAACCGGACATTTTTTCAAACCCGGCGTTGACTTCGAATATTTTTCCATCGGTCAGCCGGGTGAGCATGAGGGAATCGGGAGAAGAATGAAACGCCATGGAGAATTTTTCTTCCTGCGACCGGACATCCATGAGCAGGCGCTTGTTCACCATCAGGGCCAGGCCGTAGGTAATAAGGATAAACAGCATCTGGTAGACGATAACAATAAAAACGTCGAAGGTGCTCACTTTATAGAAAATCGTTTGTTTCTGCGGAGATGATAAGGTTCCTCACAACACGGACAAGGCTGACCATGCAGTAGGCGCCAAACACAATGCCCACGGTACGGGTCATTGGCCGCATGCCGATATCGACCCTGTAAAATAAAAGCCAGGTGCACTGGAAACTGATTATCATCAGCATGGCGGATAAATTTATTATTCTTCCTGTCAGGTTGGGTTGAAAAAAAGTAAACCAGGCCTGCACACCGACAAAGAGGGCCAGAACGAGATAATTATGGACATGCTGGCCTTTTTTCCCGAGAAAGCGTTCCAGGCCGATATAACCCATAAACAGTCCGGTTACCACCAGTGGATTGAAGAGCGCTATTTCAATCCATTCCGGTATGATCCTGCCGCTCATGACAGACATCACGAGGGCGGCCGTTTGTAAGGCAGAGCCGGCGACCCAGAAAGCCGTACCGGCAAAGCGGTCCCGGTTATTGCGCCACAGCAGCGCGAGAATCAGTGTGCAGACGAGACAGGTGAGCAGGTTGCTGGCAAAGACAGTCCCAACGTCAAGGATCATTTCCCCCCCTCCGCGCTCCCGTATCGGGGCGGTTCGCCCAGCCGGGCCAGCAGCTCGTTCACCTCGCGCTTGATCTCCAGAATGCGCGTCTCGCGGCCCCGCATGACCCCCTGCCATTGCCGTAATTCATGGAGTTTTTCCAGTAATTCCCCTTCAGCCCGTTTGCGTTCGGTAATGTCCTGGAAGGTTCCCATCAGCCTCACCACTTTTCCATCGATTTTCACCGCCCGTCCTATGGTCCGGGCCCAGAGATGCCTGCCCTTTGCACTGGTGAAAGGCAGATCGAGATCATAGGGCTCCCCCTTCTCCATGGCCTGCTGCATCGCTTTTTCAAGGACAGACCGTCCCGGGGCATCAAAGAAAAGGACCGCTCTTGACAGATCAAGGCCCCCCTCGCCTTCGGGAATGTCGTGAATCCGGTATGTCTCGCCCGTCCAGAATACCTCCTTTGTTTCAACGTCAAGCTCCCATCCGCCCACCCTGGCCATCCTGCCGACATCGTTAAGCAGGGTTTCTCTTTTGATCAATTCCTCTTCCATTTTCTTTCGGTCGGAAATATCGTAGATTGCCACTATCGCGCACATACGGCCGTCAAGCAATACCGAATCAATGCTGAACAACAACCATGCTTTCCTTGTGATACCGCCGGAATTCAGGGTGGTCTCAATCTCGCTATCGCTCACTCCCCTGCCGCTGATGAAAACCTCCCTGATGGCGCCGGCAAGCGGACAATCGCCGCAATAGGATGAATGCCCGCACCCTTCATCCGTCTCGATGCGATGCACGCAGCCGATGAAATCACCGCATCTTCGCCCTTTCGCCATTTCGGAATCCGCACCGAACAGGCGTTCCGCCGCCGGATTGGAATGGATGACCCGCTCCTCTTCATCTAAGACCAGTATTCCCACCGGCGATGAAGATATGATGGCCTGAAAATTGTTCTTTTCAATCTGTATCGCTCCCAGCGCCTCCCGCCGCTGCCTCGCCGATGTCTCAAGACGGATGAAAGCAAACCATACGCCCCCAAGCCCCAGAAGCCAGAGAACGGCATGACCCGCGACCAGGACAACCCATCGTGAGCGCATTACTGACAGGAACGGCCCCATGGGGTACGAAATGCTGATTCCCCCCCTTATTTCTCCCACACGGTATCCCTGGTGGGCATGACACTTGAGGCAGCCCTTCTCGGTTATAAAAGGCCTCATCAACCTCATGGAGGGTTCGCCATTGAGGTCGAGTACGACCCTCACTTCCTTGATTCCCTTCTCAAATTCCTTGAGGGCCTCCCTTTCCCAGGGGTCGGGGGCATTTCCGGGATTGAGGGGTTTGAGACTGGTTATATGTCCGCGCGTCCCGTGCTGTTTCATGGCCATCTCGTTGACCTGCCGGGTCATGTACGCGGGATTCACCAGGGTCAGCCCGCGGCCGGAGGGGGTCTGTATATCGCGCTCAGGGATATGACGCAGGTAGGGATTCGGCGGGGTTTCCCCGGTTACCGGAACATAGACCCCCCCGTGATCGGTAGCCCAGCGGCGGTAGAGAACGTCCTTTTCGAAACTTATTCTCAGGCCTTCAAAAGCAAGGGCATTGGTTCCCCGGTAGACCTCGCGCATGTTAAAGATAAGGCTTAACGCGAGGACTACGGTCCATAGTGCAGTAATGGCCCAGCCGATCAGTCTGATCTGATGCGGTTCGCCTGCGCCTCTGGAGACCATCAGGTCTTCAGGGAGACAATCCGGAGTGTTTGTGCCTTTTTCTGCCGTTCTTCTCATTTCTTCCCCTCCACCCTCCCGTACCGGGGCGGATCGCCCGGCCGGGCCAGCAGCTCGTTCACCCCGCGGCGATCATTACCATTGAATGGAATGTCAACCGGGGGATACGCGATTTCAGGATATTCTGCGGCCAGATGCGCGGCCCGGCACCCGCGGCCATGAGGGCCGCGGTAACGGCACCTTGTTTCCACGAAAATGCAAATGCCGTCTTCAAGTCCACAGAACCCCTCAATGTATTCAACCGGCCGCCTTGAAAAATACAAAGACATGACGTCTGTCACCGAAGTCTGTCAGTCTGAACCCGGCCGGAACTGCAATCATAGTGCCGTTCTTCATCCTGATTTTCTGCTCACTATACATCATTCCTCCCGTTTCCGCGGAAGCAGACAAAAGTTTCCACCCCTCACTGACCCCCGGGGGAAAAATATCATCTGCATGAATCAGCAGGAGCTCTTCCCTGGCATATCCGGTAAGCAACTCGGCGGCACCGTTGCATTCTGCGACCGCAAGGTTCTCCAGGTCAATGGCGATTATCGCGCCGGGAAAGGCCTCCAGAATGAAATGGTATTTCAGTTCTTTTCCAAGAACATCCTTTTTCTCATTCTCCAACTCCCCGAGCCTTGCTTCAAAGCGCTTCAATTCAGTGAAGTCCAGGAACGTGATTACCAGGCCTTCGATGACATCATCAAGGGTCCTGTATGGCATCAACCTGACGGAGTACCACCTCCCTTCGGATGCCTTGATCTGCTTTTCCATGAACGCACGCGTTTTCAGCACTTCCCTGGCGTCTTCGAAAATCCCGGGATACTCCAGAGCGGACGTGATATTAGCCAGCGGCCGTCCCCTGTCGCGCGGAATCAGGTTGAAGATTTTCGTGGTGGAGGGAGTAAACCGAATAATATTCAAATCGTTATCGAGAAACAGGGTGGCGATTTCGGTACTATCGAGCAGGTTTTTCATGTCGTTATTTGCCCGTGAAAGTTCGTTGACCCGCACCTGGAACTCGGCATTGACCGTCTGCAGTTCCTCATTGAGGGACTGCATTTCTTCGCGGGAGGTCATGTATTCCTCGTTCGTCGACTGCAGTTCCTCGTTCGTCGACTGCAGTTCCTCGTTCGTCGACTTCAACTCCTCTAATGACACCTGCATCATTTCTCGGTATTTCCGCGAATCTTCCTGGGCCCGTTGAAGCTCCTTTCTTAATTCGGCAGACCGGACACCGCCCCTGTAATGTTTCACATGAGGTGCATCTTCGTGGGACCCGGCGGGATCATCGACATCCCGGAAAATCACCAGGAACATCCCTTCCGCGGCCTCTTCATCACTCAGCGGCCGGACCCGGCAATTAACCGCCTGGTAGCCGCCGTTCGTCCTGACACGAAGCCCATCAAGAACAACCGGACCCCTGTCCCGTTCAGCATTACGGATGGCCCCCGCAAGCTCGTCCCGCAGGCCCTCGCGGGCCATGACGAATATATTCCAGTTGACCTTGCCGGACGCGGGCTCAAGGTATTTACCGGTCTTCCCGGAGATATAGAGTATGTCCCCGTGGACGTTCACAACCACAGCCGGAAACGTGTGATCTCGCAGGAGCACCCGTTCCGCAATTGCCTGGAGGACTGGAAGGGCCCCCGGGTTCCTCTCCGCCGGCCTATTAATTACGGAAACGATCGGGAATAGCTGTCCGGTCAGGTCTCCCGGGCCACCATCTACACTATTATTCCCGCGCCAAAATATCTTCACATTATTATTCAGCCGTTGGGAAAAACCCGTAAAACCGACGATGTTTTCGGCCGTACCGAGAAAAAGGACGCCGCCGGGGTTCAGACTATAATGAAAGAGCCGCATTATTTTTTTCTGCACATCGGCCTTCAGATAGATCAGAAGGTTCCGGCATACCAGTATATCCAGTTTCGTAAAGGGTGGCGCCATGACTACATTCTGAATGGCAAAGACCACCATATCACGGACATCCTGATTGACACGATAACCGTCGCCTTCCTTTCTGAAAAACCGCTTTAACCGCACACCGGACACGTTCGCGCAGATATGCGGCCGATAGAAACCCCGGCGCGCCCGTTCGATCGCATCCTTGTCGATGTCGGTTGCGAAAATCTGCAGCGTGCAGTTCCGCAGAGGAGCCGCTTTTTCCACCGCCTCCCGGAAGGCAATGGCCAGCGAATAGGCTTCCTCGCCGGAGGCGCACCCGGGGACCCAGGCACGGAACGTATTTTTTGCTGCACTCTTTCCCAGAAGAAGGGGAATGGCTTTTTCGATTAATACCGTCCATTCATCAGGATCACGGAAAAAATTTGTAACGCCGATAAGGAATTCCTTGAAGAGGAGCTCGATCTCCTGAATGTTATTTTTCAAAAAATCGGCATACTGGGAAATCAGGCCGATCTGGTGAATACCCATCCGCCGCTCGATCCTGCGCATCAAGGTGGTGTGCTTGTAGAATGAAAAATCATGCCCCATGTGAGCTCTGATAAGAGCCAGCACCTGGCCAATGGGATTATGGATGGATGCCTCTACAACCTTTTTGCTCCCCGCAAGCAAGGGGGCTTTCCGGCTATACGCGACCATCTTATCAGCCAGTTCTTCCACCGGTGCGATGTAATCGGCACAACCCATATCAATGACGCTCTGCGGCATGGAGTTGAATTGTGCAGTCGACGGCTCCTGGACCAGGCAGATTCCCGTTTTTCCCATTATGCGCCTCATGCCCTCGGTCCCGTCACTGCCCATGCCTGACAGTATTATGCCGATGCTCCGTTCTCTGACGTCCTCTGCGAGCGAGCAGAAAAAATAATCGATTGGCAGCCTCAATCCGTGCGGCGCGGACGGTTCAACAAGATGCAGGACCCTGTGCGATATGGACATGTCCCTGTTCGGAGGTATGAAATAAACCCGATCCGGCCTGACTTTCATCCCGTCTTCCACCAGATCCACCTTCATGGGGGTGCAACGCTGGAGCAGCTCAGGCATGATGCCCTTGTGCGCGGGATCGAGGTGCTGTACAACGACAAAGGCCATCCCGGTGTTGGCAGGCAGGTGCCTGAAAAATCTCTCAAGCGCGTCAAGGCCCCCTGCGGACGCCCCGATTCCGACGACGATACCCGCGGACGTCTTCCGTCGTCGGGGTGGTTCCGTTGTCACGGGTACCGGCGTTTTTTTCGCTTTATCTGTTTTTTCCGGTTTATTTTTCATTTTATTGACCTTCCCGGAAAAATTCCATCACCGTTTCTTCCTTTTATTCAATAACCCGATCAACGCGTCATACTGGTACGATTTCACCATTCCCTTAAGACCTTCGATGGTCCGGTTATTCACTCCGCCGGCGCCGTCGATCAGTTCCATCAGCCGGTCCTGGTCCAGGTTCAGGGTCGCCTTCAGCATCTCGTCAATCAACTCGTCCGGCAGCTCCCTCAATGATCCCGGCGATAGCGGTTTTGACGGCCGGGCGGCTTCGCCTGGGGCCGGAGCCGTATCCTCTTCGTACACATACTCGACGCCCAGAAAAGTCTTGAGGAAATCAAAGAGCTCACGATCCTTGAAGGGCTTCCTCAGATATCCGTCCGCCCCCCAGTTCAGGACCTTCTCCCTGTCCTCCGCAAAGGCGCTGGCCGTGACCGCGATAATGGGTGTTTCTTTTCCGCCCTTCATATCCTTGATGCGCACTATCGCCTCATAGCCGCTTATCACCGGCATCCTCATGTCCATGAGGATTATATGGGGCGACCAGGACTTGAATTTTTCTATTACTTCATTGCCGTCGGCGGCCTCCTCGAGCTGAAACCCCACCGGCGCAAGAAGCTCCCTGATCAGCGCGCGGTTGTCCTCGTTGTCGTCCGCCACGAGCACCCGGTACGTATCCTGCCCCGGCCGTACGCCCGCAACACGACGTTCTTCCAACCGCTTTTTAACCCGTGAATACTCACCCTTCTGGACAATGATACTCACGGTGAAACACGACCCTCTGTCCGGCTCGCTCCTTACGGTGATGTCCCCGCCCATGAGCCGCGCAAACTGCCGGGAAAGAGCCAGGCCGAGGCCGGTCCCGCCCGCCCTGACGCCTTTCTGCGTCTGAGTGAAGGCCTGGAAGAGGTTCTTGCTGTCTTCCGCGGATATGCCCGGCCCCGTGTCTTCCACTTCAATGATCAGCCCGATCATCCCCCCCTTTGCCCTGCTCCGGCGCGCTCTCAGGGTTATGACGCCCTCGGTGGTAAACTTCACGGCATTGCCCAGCAGGTTGATGAGAATCTGACGGAGCTTCCCCTCGTCGGTTATGATGATTCTGGGAAGATTATCCGGCAGATCCACCAGGAACTTCAACTGCCTGGCATCAGTTTTCAGCTTGAACATCGACGTAATGTCCGTCATCATAGCGATGAGATCGAAGGATTCGGGGTTGAAGCCGACTCGCCCCGCTTCGATTTTCGAGAACTCCAGGATGTCGTTGATGAGCGCCAGCAGGTGCTCGCCGCTCCGGTTGACGGTGACAAGCCGTTCCATCTGTTTCGGCGTGAGCCCGGAATCGCGCAATAAAAGCTGCGAGAAGCCCAGGATCGCGTTCAACGGCGTACGTATCTCGTGTGACATGCTGGAAAGGAACGTGCTCTTGGCGCGGTTGGCGGCCACCGCTTCCTCCCGTGCCTTTTCCATGTTCTTCTCGGCGGCCTGCCGCACCCTGATCTCCGTTTCAAGTTCCACATTGGTCCTTTCCAGCTCGGCGGTACGCTGCTGCACGAGTTCCTCGAGTTGAGTGCGATACGATGCCAGCTCCTTCTCGTTCTTCAGCCTTTCCGTGATGTCCTCGTTGACCACTATGGCGCCATCGACCGCGCCGTTCTCGTCAATGATCGGCGCGGTGAAGTTGAGGATGGTCTTCGTCTTCCCGTCGAAGGCGTCGATCTCAAGCTGTTCGTTGCTGATGGTGACGCCCTCGCGAATCGTATGCGCCAGCGCCCAGTCTTCCGGCATGATCTCCTCACCCGACGGCACACGCCGGGCCTTGAACACCCCGTATTCTTTCATGGAGACCTTCGGTTCCGCGCCCCATATCTTCACGCCCGCCGGGTTCCCGCCCTGGAGCGTGCCATGTTTGTCCGCAACCCAGAGGCCGACGGGCAGTATCTCGAAAATCTTCTGCAAAAGGGATTCGCGCTTTCGCAGCTTTTCCTCCGCCTGCTTGCGGTCTATTATTCCGGCCAGCAGTGCCGCCATTGACACAAGAAATTGTTTCTCTTCATCGTTCTCCTCGTGATGCGCGGCCAGGTACAGGTTCAGCACGCCCAGTGTCTTCCCCGATTGCAGTAGGGGAACGCAATAATGCCCGTGAGGCCCCATGCCGGCGTATCTCCTGTCGTGGCGCTCGTCGATTGTATCGCTGAACATGATCTGTCCCGTTGCCGCCGCGCGGCCGCAGAGGCATACGCCGGAAGGGACCTTCGCGCACATCTCCAGCAGGAGCGGATCGAGATTCCGGCTGGCATAAAGAGAAAGGGAATCGGCCTCGCTATCTGCTAAAAATACGGCCCCCTGTTTCTCGATGGAAAGCCATGGAATCTCCATCAAAATATCCAGGGCCAGACGTACACTTTCCGACAGGGTGTGGTCACCCAGGGATATCCGAAGCAGTTTATTGAAGGATTCCTGTTCCTGGTAGCTTTTCAGGAGTTTGCTCTCCGCCAGTTTCTGGTCTTCAATGACGCTGAGAAGAACCCGGCGCGACTGATCGGCCGCTTCAAGGAGCCGGAGTGTTTCCGCCTGGGCCGAGTGGGCCTGTTCTTCGGCCAGTTTACGATCGGTTATGTCCTGAAAGGATCCGCTGATTCTTGCAATTGCATCATTTTCCCTCGTGATTCTGGCAACTGCACGTACCCAGCGTGTATTTCCTTTCGCGGTAATGACTTCCCATTCCTGATCATACGGTTCACCATATTCCATGGCCCTCGCAACCGCTTTCTCGGCCATCGGCCTGGATGAAGGGGCGATAAAATCCAGACCCTCGGGCACCTTCGGCTCACCATGCGACATGTCGATTTCAAGGATGCGGAAGGTCTCTTCTGTCCATGTTTGAGTCAGGTTTTCTACATCGAATTCCCATCCCCCGATTTTACCCGTTTTTTCGGCTTCATTCAATAAATACTGGCTCCTTCGTAAATCCTCTTCCGCCTGCTTGCGCTCGGTGATGTCCATCCCCACGCCGTTGATCTCAACCAGCTCTCCATTGGCCCCCCACAGGTTTGAGGAGTCCCAGGTGATTGTTTTGACAGCGCCGTTCTTTCCGAGCAGGTTCATTTCGTACCCATGTACATCACCCGACTCAAAGGCCCGCATAATCTCCTTGACCTGTTCCCCGAGTTCACCGGGATAAAAGAGGTCCCACCAGTTGCGGCCTATAACGTCCTCCGGGGTATAGCCGGTAACCGCTGTCACGTATGAATTCACAAAAAGCGTGGTGCCGTCCGGCGTTAGTTTGCAGATGAGACTGGGTGCGGTTTCAACCAGGGTGCGGTATTTTTCCTCGCTCTTGCGCAGCGCCATCTCCGATTTTTTCCGCTCCACGGCGTATATGATTGACCGCGACAGCAGCTCGGAGCCGATTGTGCCTTTAACCAGGTAATCCTCGGCGCCCATTTCAATGGACGACACCCCGATCCCCTCGTCATCCAGACCCGTAAGCACGATGACGGGAATCATTCCCTGCGTGGTTTCCACGATGCTTTCGAGCGTGGCGATACCGCTCGAATCGGAGAGGTTGAGGTCGAGGATCACGACGTCATAGTGCCGGTCTTTTATACGCGATAGCGCGTCCGCAAGGTTTTCCGCAACGGCGCATTCACCATCACCCAGGCCGCCCTCTTTCAGCAGCTCCCGGATGAGGCGCGCGTCGCCGGGATTGTCTTCGACGAGAAGGATGTCGATCACCCGTGTTTTCATGTTATTTCTCCCTGTCGGGAAGCTTCACTATGGTGAGCCAGAAGGACTCGATCGACCTCACCACGTCGATAAAGCGGTTCAGATCAAGGGGCTTCACGATGTAGCAGTTCGCGTGGAGATCGTAGGTTTTCACCACGTCGGTCTCCGCGTCGGAGGTGGTGAGGATCACCACGGGGATCCGCTTGAGGTCGTCGTTCTCCTTGATGTCGGCCAGCACCTCGCGGCCGTCCTTTTTCGGAAGGTTCAGGTCGAGGAGGATCAGGTCGGGCCTCTCTACGTCGGCGAATTTACCCTTCTTGAGAAGAAAATCCATCGCCTCGACCCCGTCCCTCGCCACGTAGAGGGTGTTCTTCACCTTGCCTTCTTTCAGGGACTCCAGTACGAGGCGGACGTCCCCCTCGCTGTCCTCCACGAGGAGTATGTCGATCGGTTTGATTTTTTCATTCATGGAGTTCCTCCTTAATTATGCCCCCCCCCAACCCCCCGGAGGGGGGCTGAGCCAGGCCTTTACATCGACCTATGCTACCCCTGCCCCCCTCCGGGGGGTCGGGGGCCTCAGTGGCCGAAGGCCATCCTCCGTTATTCCGGGTATGCTGAAATAAAATGACGATCCTTCGCCGAAATTCGACTCCACCCATATTCTCCCCCCGTGGCGTTCCACGATCCGCCTGCAGATGGCGAGGCCGATGCCGGTGCCCGGATACTCATTCCGGCCATGGAGTCTCTGGAAGATGGTGAATATGCGGTCCGAAATACTGCTCCTCGATGCCGATGCCGTTATCGCGCACGCAAAAAACATGCTCTCCGTTGCTTTTTTCCGCGGTAATGGTGATCAGCGGGGCCGTCCCCTCCCGCCTGAACTTGATGGCGTTCTGTATCATGTTCTGGAAAAGCCTGTGGATCTGCGCCCTGTCAGCGGCGATCAACGGCATGTCGGCATGGCTCACCGTGGCGCCCGTTTCCCTGATCTGTATTTCAAGGTCCCGGTTCACCTCGGCCAGCACCTCCTTCACGTTTACGCTATCGAAAGGCTTCCCGTGGGTCATCACCCGTGAAAAGTCCAGGAGACCGCTGATGAGCGACTGGAGGCGTTTCGCGCCGTCCACCGCGAAGTTGATGAAATCGTTCGCGTCGGCGTCCAGTTTGTCCTTGTACCTTTTCTCAATGAGCTGGAGGTAGCTCGATATCATACGCAGCGGCTCCTGCAGATCGTGCGACGCCACGTAGGCGAACTGCTGGAGGTCCAGGTTGGAGCGTTCGAGCTCGATGGTATACTGTTTGATCATGTTTTCGGTTTTGCGCTGCTCCGTTATATCGATGTTGCTGGACTGGTAACCTCTCAATTCACCTTTCTCGTCGCGGATCACAGTCGCGAAAGCCTGGACGATAAAGGTCGATCCGTCTTTTCTACGTGCGACAAACTCCCCTTCCCACGCACCCTTTTCATTCAGGGTGTTGATTACCGGAGTTGCGTCCCCCTCGTCGGCGAAAAAGCTCGATACGGGTCTGCCCAGAACATCATCGGTACTCTCATTACCCCACAGCCTGAGAAATGAGCCGTTCGCATATCGTATGATCCCGTCAGTGTCCGCTATGCTGTTCGCCGCGATTGACGTCTCGAAGACGATGTTTTTCAGAAGCAGCTCGGCCTCGCCCCGTTTCTGGTCGGTAATATCCCGCGCCGTGGAGAGTGCCCCTGTGACGTTGCCTTTTTCATCCTTGAGCCCCCGGCACCACCAGGCCAGCAGACGCTTCTCCCCGTCCCTGCGCCGCTGCCAGCTCTCGATGTAGATAATGGCGTCATCACCGTAGAAAAAAGGTTGTACCCTGTTATAGGTATCCTGTTCGCCTTCGAAATAGAATGCGGCCTCCCTGCCTATCACGTCGTCGCCGAAAAATTCGATGCCGGGCCCGTTGGCCCAGGAATAGATCTTGTTGTTGTCAACCTCCACTATGATGTCCGGTATGGCGGAGAGAAGGGCCTCCTGGTGCGCCGAAAGGGCGTTCATCGCTTCCGCGGCTTCATATCGATCGCGGTAGAACCGGTCGCTCTGTTGACGCCAAAAAAGCCCTATGCCGGCTCCCGCTCCGGACAGGAGCGCTGCCATCAGAACGATCATGATCCAGAGCCTCTCCCGCACCGGCGCGTACACCTCCGTCATGTCCATTCGGGCCACCATGAACCAGGGCGAACCGGGCACCGCCCGCGTGGCAGCTACCACCGGCACCCCCCGGTAATCGAAGCCTTCCGTGACCGCGTCCCTTCCAATGGCCGCCATCACCGCCGGAACGGTGTGCTGGGTCAGCGGTATTCGCAGTTTCAGGGCGCTGTTTTTTTTGAACCTGAGCTCATTCAAGAAGAGGACGTCATCGCCCTCCTTCCGGACAATCAGGGTCTCGGCGGTCCGGCTGGGCATGGGCCAGCGGCTGATCATGGCATAAAGGTACTCATCGGGATCGACGACCAGTACGATAAACCCCAGGACTCCGGCGGTATCCCCGTCATACATGACGGGAACCACAAGGGACAGATTTATCGGCTTATCCGGGGCTTCCCGGTGGAAATCCAGGAAGGTAACCGCGCCCGATCGGCGGATAGCGTCCAGGTTCTGCAACACGTATTCGCAGACATCCCCAGTCCCATGGGGAAATGATAATCGGGCCGCCCCCCGGGCGTCAAGGAGGAGGATATGATCATACCGGTAGGCGGATCGGAATTTGCCCAGCCATGTTTGAAGCCGCCATCGGACATTCGCATCTGACGTATTGGCAAAAAATCGATCCACCAGGGATGTCATCACGTCGTTATGATACAGCAGATTCGCGTCGCCCAGCCGCTCGGTGCGCCACCGCACGAGTTCGTCGACTTTGAGACTTACTATAGAGTAAAGCTCCCGCTCCACTCCTTCCCTGAAACGCTGTTCATAATGCCGGTAATAGAGGTATCCGGCAACCAGTATTCCGGCGGACATTATGACTAACAGCATTATAAGCTTGCGCGGGATCCGTTTCCCCTCGTCAACCAGGGGTTCGGTTTCGAATAAGCGGTACCGGTACACTCCCAAGGCGATGATGAGCGATCCCAGGGAAAAGATCGGAATCATGGGGCTGATTTCCATGCCGGGAATGAGGTTGAACGTCGGGAACAGGGAGCCCATGATCATAATCAGTGTCCCGATTCCCAGGGCCAGGGCCTGGCCGCGTGATTGCCGGAACATGCGCGACACATTAATAAACAATACCGTCACACCCGCCATCATAAGAACATAGGTATAGAGGAGATGTACCTTGTACCAGGGACCGGCGATTCTGACTGCCGTCTCGGCGATATAAAAGGGTCCGGCCCTGTGGAACCCGACATCCCGTACCACCCAGAGGCCGTGCAGGCTGTTGGTCCATATCATGACCTGGGTGACGACCGGAATGACGAAGAGCGCCGCGACGCGCGGCCCCGACAGCAACCGCGGTTTCCCTGTATACTGAAGTACGAACATGAACCAGAGCACCGGGATCGAGGCGAAGGAAAGAATGCGCGCATTAAACCAGAACAGGGCCCATTCTCTGGTGGGGCTTATTATCGACATCCCCTCAAAAAACGCGAGCAGGCACACCATGAGCGACACCCACATATAGACGCCGGCCCCGGGGGTGGAATCACGGTGCCGCCGGGAATACCATGCGATATATCCCATGACGGCCACCGTAACCATGATGGAAATGAAGTATGCCGTGTGGTACCAGTGCATCATGCTACCATGCCTTCATCGGCACGCCCGGGTCGAGATGGGACACGAGGACGAATGCCATGCCGCCTGGGGCCGCCTTTTTTTCCCGGTCGTGATGCCGGTGTCCTTTTTTTCATGTGTGGCCCCTCATGCTCACAAGCCTATGCCCCCGGAAGGCCCCCCAACCCCCCGAAGGGGGGCTTACTATACCCTTCCCATTTTTTACGTCCCCCTCCGGGGGATTCAAGGGGCCGGTAACAGGAGGCTTTTTTAGATATTTCATGCCCCGCCGTACCTCGCCGGTTTGCCCGCCTCTTCAAGAAGATCATTGACTTCTTTTTTAAGACCAATCACCCGGCCCTCGCAGTCCAGCGTAACATTATACCATCGCCGAAGCTCTTTCAACTGGCTCTGAAGCACCTTCTCGGTTGCCATTAGCTCTTTGTTTGAAGACTCAAGTTCCTCCCTTTGCTTCTGCAGTTCCACGAGCGCAGCTTCCCTCTCGGACACTGCCCGCTTGCGTTCCGTGACGATCGCGCCCATAATCAAACCGACAATACAATTGACGATCATCAGCAGTTCCAGTTCGCCCAGCCGTGCGAGGTCGAATCGAAACAACCACAGCGCCAGCACCACCCCGGAATTCAACGCCAGGATTGCCGCGCTGACCCCCTTGAAGCCGTGCTGCAGAGCAATCCAGATGAGCGGCAGCGTAATAAGATAGATGGGCCGAAAATCATCCAGGACTCTTACCCCAAAGACCCAGTAGAGCGTCAAAGCAATGCTGAACGCCTGCCCGATGGCAGAGAGCGTGGGACGCGGAAATGACCGTCGTGCGGGCAGCCTGACCGGCTGTCCTTCCGCAAACCGTTTCAGGCCCGGCATCACATAGATAAGCAGAAAGGGGGTGACGGTCAAGACGCCGATCGTTTCACCAATCCACCAGTGAAAAATCGCGCGGAGGACTTCGCTGCGCGGCATTTCGCTGCTCAATGCGGAACTCGAAACAGAAAGTACGGCAAGAAGCGCTGAAACAAATACGGCAGCGGCAACCAGCCAGATCACATCCCGCACTTTTCGCAGTTGCCAATCGAACCGAATTCGGTTGCGCAGGAATGCGGCGGAAGCGCTATAAATCAAAGATATAATAAATGCCCATAAAAAAAGCAACCAAGGGGGCTGAGGCATGCGATAAATGAACATACTGCTAATGAATAAGGCAATCATCACCGCGGGCGCGAATCTCACGCCAAATACCAGCAGCAGCGCGTATGTGACCCCGGCAGGCGCATACCAGGCGACAACACCTTTGAATAATTCAAACTGCTGCGAAGCAAAGTCGAGACTGATGTACACGCAGAGGTATGCGGCGATAATAAGAGCGGCGCGCAACAGCGGGCGCGGGTTGCGGTGCAATGTGGCGGCACCTGGCGGGACAGCGGGTTTCTTGATGGATTTCATGAATCCGATCGATTCCGCGGATGCACCCGGAGATTGTGTGACCTTCTCATCCGTCATATTCATTTCCAGCTTTTTTTCTTTTTCCTATGCTTGTAACTACTCAACCATTCAATTATGCCATAGAGGCACAGAGTTATTTCCGGTTTTCTTTATTCTCCATCAATCCTTACTCTCCGTGCCTCCGTGTCCATGTTCTTTTTCCCCCGCCTTACGTATCGAAGTATTTTCCCGGCTTTCCCATTTCATGAAGCAGGCTGTTAACTTCCTTTTTAATTTCAATGACCCGGTCCTCGCGGTCAAGCGTGGCGTTATACCATCGCTGAAGCTCTTTTAACTTCTCCCGCACCTCATCATGTGTCCGCCTCTGTTCTAACGCGATGCCGATGCTTGCGCCCAGGCTTTCAAAGAAGCGGATCATTTCGAGCGTAAAGCAATCGCGCCGGCGGTCGTTGAATTGTATCAGGCCGATGATTTTGTCGGCCACCCGCAGGGGGATCAGGGCCACGGATTCATACCCTTCGCCGTTACAGTGGTTGCGGGTGCGCGCCTGGCGGTCTTCTTCGGTCGTCGTTGCCAGCAGCTCCGTGGTGCTGTTGGTCCAGAAGCTGCCGAATTCGGTGAAAAACGGCAGTTTGGTGTCGAATCGTCCCATTAGAACGTTCCCGCACATGCATTCGAGCACCGGGTTGCCATCGGAATCGCGCACGACGTCGCCCGCTGCGTCACGCTCGCACAGGTACTGCTCGGCCTTCACGAAATCATCGGGGAACCCGTTGGTCACCATGTAGGGGAAGTCGTCGCCCTCCTTCAGGCGGATACCCACGGCCTCCAAACCCGTTCTCGTTTTTACCAGCTTAAAGATGTCATGGATCAAATCACTTTTTTCAAAATCATTGAGCAATTCCAGCACTTCACGCGCGAGCCGGTCCCGCTCGTCCGCCTGCTTGCGCATGGAGATCTCTTCCATAAGCTGTGCGGTCCTCTCCTCAACCAGCTCTTCCAGCCGCTCGTTCATCGTCTTCAACTCTTCCTGCGCCTCCAGCAATTCCGTATTTCGAATTACCGCCGCTTCATAGGTGGAAATAAGCATGCCGAGCATCTGCTGCTGGTCCGCGGTGATGAAGCGTTTTTTCCCCCCGAAATGGATCTCCACCCCCACGCGCACGCGTTCATTATTCCTCAATGCCAAATTGGCGATAATATTGGCGATATTCGAAAGCAGGTAATCGTCGTTATAGGGCTTGCTGATAAAATTGTCCGCGCCGCAGGCCAGTCCTTCCAGCACGTCCCCCGTGCTGCTGAGTGAGGTCAGCAGGACCACGGGGATGTTGTTTGTTTTCTCATCCGATTTTATTTTACTGCAGAGCTCGAAGCCGCTCATACCCGGCATGACGATATCGGTTATGACCAGCGTGGGTAAGCGCGTGCCTATCTGGTCAAGCGCCTGCATGCCGTTGCCGGCAACCATTACGGAATAGTTTTGCTGTTCCAGCAAAAACATGAGTTTTTCAGCCTGCGTGGGGCTGTCCTCCACGATCAGGATCGTGACATTTTTATTTGATGGATTTGTTGAATCGGTCATATGCGACCTCCATTTAATTCCTGTTAAAACCAGCCAGCATGGCGGCTATTCCTTCCGGCGGAAGGACGTGGGCCGCCGCACCCAGCTTGATGGCTTCTCCCGGCATGCTGTTCACAATTGAACTTTTTTCATCCTGGACGAGGGTAATTGCACCCGTTCCCCTCATTGTTTTCATCTCATCCGCGCCGTCCCTGCCCATGCCGGTCAGCAGGACGCCCACGGCGTGCGGGCCATAGACCTGTGAAACAGTACGGAAGAGATACGCGACTGACGGGCGCAGACCGTTCTCCGGCGCGTGATCGCCGAGCAGTATCCGGGGGCCCTTTGACACTCCCATGTGAAACCCGTCCGGGGCGACGTATGCCTGTCCGGGCTCGAGTCTCTCACCGTCTAACGCCATGCGTACGGGAAAGTGTGACGCACCGTTAAGCCAATCGACAAAACCTTCAGTAAAACCCTTGGCAATGTGCTGGACGACGAGAATTGGGAATGATAGGTCTTTCGGCAACAATGACAGGATTTGCAGGAGCACCGCCGGCCCGCCGGTGGAAGCACCGATGGCGGCAACCTGTATTTCCGCTTCCGCCTTCAGCATGCGCGGCATTAACTGCGGCGCTGGTTCCATTTTTTTCGCCGTGCCCGGGAGTCGTTTCACGACCTTTACCTCTGACATCAGCTTCACCGTCTGGATAAGCTCCCGCGAAGCCGACTCGAAATCCACATGCGTGAGCCCCGGCGGGCGGGGGAGCACGGCCAGTGCTCCTGCTTCAATCGCTTTAAAAGAGGTGCTGACCTCGACAGGCGCCGTGCTTCCGCTCACGATGACGATCGGGGTCGGATGGGTCGCCATGATCCGGCGGGTCGCCTCATAACCGTCCATGACGGGCATGTGGACATCCATGGTTATCACGTCCGGCCGTTTATTTTCGACAACCTGAAACGCCTCTTTGCCGTTATTGGCAACGCCCATCACGTGAAAATCCGGATCGGATGAGAGTATGTAGTTCAGGAATTCCTGCACAACGGGCGAATCCTCGACGATGAGAACTTTGATCATATCCGTATACTCCCTTTACTATTATTTATCACAACTTTAAACTCAACCCTTGTGCCCTCCCCCCCCCCTAAATAAACCTTTTAATCACTTCCAGAAGATTGCTCTGATCAAAACTGCTTTTCACAATATACGCGTTGGCGCCGACTTCAATGCCCCGCTCGCGGTCTTCGCGTGACTCGAGGGCGGTGACCAGGACCACCGGCAGCTCATTCAGCTTCCCGTCGTTTCGAATCTTTCCGGTAAGCTCAAAGCCGCTCATCCGCGGCATGTCCACGTCAGATACCACCAGATCGAATTCCTCGCTTCGGACGAGGATGAAGGCATCCACGCCGTCAATGGCCGTGGAGACCTGATAACCGGCCGTTTCGAGGATGTTCTTGATCAACGTCCGCGACGTTATGGAATCTTCCGCCACGAGTATTTTTCTCGATTGTTCCGCCTCTTTATTGACTTTCTGCGCCGGCCCGGCCGACAGGGCCGGACGGACGGCGGATTTCATCAGGTCAGGAACATTGAGAACGGGCACGACCCTGCCCGTGCCGAGAACCGCGGCGCCGGCTATGTTCCGGACGCGGCCCAACTGCCTGCCCAGCCCCTTCATAAGCACCTGCTGTTCGTCAAGGATCTCATCCACCTGAAAGGCGATGCGTGCGTCGGCGGATGCGGTCACCACTACCGACACGGTGGGAGGGGCTCCGCTCACGGGAGTCGTGCTTCGTCGTGACGGAAGCTCCAGTACGTCTCCCAGCCTGACCAGCGGCAGGATCCGGCCGTTCTGCTGTATCGTTTCCCGGTTCTCAACGGTCCGGATGTTCTCCCGGGGCACCCGTGCCGCGCGCTCAACATTGATGGTGGGCACAATGAACAGGTGCTCATCGACGCGTACCAGCACGCCCCTGAACGTGGCGAGGCTCAGTGACACGAGAAGGCGGAACGTCGTGCCGCCCCCGGCACGGGTTTCCACGGACACGGCCCCGCCGAGCTTCTCGACCTTCTCGCGAACGATCGCCAGGCCCAGGCCCCGGCCCGATATGTCGGTGATGATGGGACTGGTGGTAACGCCCGATTTGAAGATCAGGGAAATGCAATCCTGCCGGTCGAGCTTTTCTGCCGCCTCCCGCGAGACGAGTCCCGCTTTTACCGCAGCCGCCCTCACCTGTTCCGCGTCGATCCCCTCGCCGTCATCGGAAAGTAAAATCTCCAGCCGGCGGCCGTCCTTTATTTCGAAGAAGAGATTGATTGTTCCCTTTGCCGGTTTATGCAGGCGGGCGCGTTCCTCCGTTTTTTTTATGCCGTGGTTGACGCAATTTCTCAGGAGATGGATGAGCGGGTCTTTCAGCTCATCAAGGATCCGTTTGTCGATTTCGATCTCCGCGCCGCTGATGACCAGCTCCGCCTCCTTGTCCTGGTCCCGGGCAAGATCGCGAACAAATTTTTGAAAACCCTCCACGAGTGTCGACGCCGGAAGCATGAGCACCTGCTTCATCGACTCCAGGTGATCGTCCACCATCCGCCTGACGGTGCGGAGGTCCTGTTCCGCGGCCCGGGCCACGGCGGTCACCCTGTCCTGGAGGATGGAGAATCCCGTCTTGTCCCAATCAGCCGCCGGTCCCTTCTGCCCTGCCCCCGGAGATGAAAGACGCCCTCTCCTTTTTGCAGATTCGGCTTTCAATGATACAAGGGTCCGGTCGATTTCCCTCAAGTCGCTGACCCTCTGGCCGGCGGCCATCTTGACCAGGATCATCTCCTCCGCCTGGAGGAAAAGAGGGTCCAGCTTGGCAGTGGGCATCTTGACGTATTCCATCTTGAACTGCATATCCTCTGCATGGGTTTCGGTTTTGTTCAGGTCCGCTTCCGGATGTGGAGCATCCGGAGGATTTTCATGGGCCCCGGTCTCCTCATCACGCACGGGAGCCTTCGGCTTGTCCGGCGGCACGGCGCCCTTGGGCACCTCCTCCAGCTGCTTCATCAGTTTCCTGACATTCGATCGATCGGCGGGCTTTCCCCCCTCGTCCGTCGATGAAACGAGCCCGGTAATGGCATTCACCGTGCGGTGAAAAAGATCGTACATGGGCTGCGTCAATGATATGTCCCCGCGTTTCAGGGCGGAAAACGCGCCCTCGAGACGCTGGCACACCGCCTCGACGTCCTTTACGTCAACGGAGCGCGCCGCGCCCTTGAGGCTGTGCGCCTCGCGGAAGATGGTTTCGATCACCTCTGCAGACTTTTCCGAGCCCGGATTCTTTTCCAGTTCCATGAGGCCGGCGGAAATCGTCCTGATATGCTCGTCAGCCTCGATTCGGAACGTGTCACGGAGCCGTTTGAGGAATTCCTTTCTTTTCTCATCCATGGTCTGCACCGTACCTATACCGTGAACTGCTCTACCAAACCTTTGAGTTTCTCACCCAGCCCGTGCAGGTTCTGCGCCGCAAGCTCAACCTGCTTCATGCCCATTGCGGTCTGATTGCCCGCCTGGTTGATGTTTTGCATCGCTATATTGACCTGGTCCATGCCCACCACCTGCTGCTGGCTCGACGCCACGATCTGGGTTGCGGTTTGCGCCGCTTCGCTTGAACTCTCGGTCAGCACGCGGATCGCTTCACCTGCCTGGTCCGCCTGTTTCACGCCGGCATCCACCAGCTTGCTCCCCTGCTCGGTGGCCATGACCGCGGCGCCGGTCGCCTTTTGAATGTCGTTCAGGATGCCCCGGACCTGCTCGGTCGCCTGCTTCGACTGTTCCGCCAAAATCTTGATCTCCTGGGCCACCACGGCGAACCCCTTTCCCTGTTCCCCGGCCCGGGACGCCTCGATGGCCGCGTTTACCGCGAGAAGGTTTGACTGATCTGCAAGGTCGGTGACGGACGCGATGATGCCGCCTATCGACTGGCTTTGCTCGCTCAGGCTCATGATGGTCCGGGCGATCGATTCCATCTGATCGCGGATCTGTCCCATTCCGACGGCGGTTTCCTCGACGGATTTCTGCCCGCCCCGGGATACCTGGGCGACACGCTGTGCCTTGTCGGAGACGTTCATTGCCTTCTCTGAAGAGAGCTGTGCCGCCTGCCGAACTTCTTCAACGGTCGTGGTAGTTTCGCTGATCGCGGTCGCGGTTTCAGCGGTCCCGGAGGCCACCTGCGTGGTCGATGCCAGAATCTCGCTCGCGGACGAACCGAGCAGGGTGGTTCCTTCTTTTATTGCCACTATTGTGCGTTGAAGGCTCTCGACCATCTGGTGGAAAGCCTGCATCAAAACACCCAGTTCGTCCGTCCGCGTTTCGGTGGACACGTTGACCGAAAGGTCACCTGAAGCGATCTGTGCGGCGACACCGGATATCGCGCTGAGCGGCCGTGCTATAAAATAATGCAGGAGCACCACCAATGCGATGCAGGCCAGGAAGGCAAGCACACCGACGACGACAAATAATAGAAATATCCCCGAGGCTGTCCGTTGCTGCTTCACTAATTGTGAGTCTGCATCCTCGCTTGCTTTTCTGCTTAGTTCAAGGGAAATGTCCCGCATCCTGGTGAATCGTTCAACCTGGACGCCAAGGCCAAGTTTCTGTGCTTCCTGCTTTTTCCCCTCGTCGATCAGGGACATCTGCTGCTCCCGTGTCTGGCGATATGATGCCAGTATGCTCTTATATTCGGAAATCCGGCCCTGGAAGCCGGTATCCTGCCCCATGAGTCTGGAAATTTCGACCAGGAGAGTATCAATCTGGTTGGAAACTTCCTTGATATTCTGCAGAGCTATTTTTTGGGCTGACCTTTCGGTGGTGAAGGACAACTCGAGCATCTGCCCACGGTTGAAATTCTGGTACGACCTGAGTTCACTGAGACCGTTGTCGACTTTGTAATTAAAGGCGTGAAGCTTTTGCGTTGTTTGGGTGATGACCGTGATGCCCCGATAGCCGGTGACGATCACGACAGCCAGCAACAGCCATATTATGCCGAAGGCGATAAGCAGTTTTTTCGAGGTGGACAGGTTGATAAACCATTTCATGACAGATTCCTCCCGTTAAAGTTAGAACCATGCAAAGCGTCCGGTTCTAATTCTTCGTGTACGACAATTTTTTCATCACCCAGTATCTTGTCTCCATCGAGGATTATTATGCCCTCCGCGGTAACGCCTTTCACGTACTCCGCGCCGATCCCGGTTACGGTGGGAAGCGGCGGCTGAATTGTATCACGCGTGATTCGACGCGTGCCAATGATAGAATCCGCGAGAACCCCAAACTCCATCTCCTCATTTCTAATGATGATTATTTTATTAAGGTCGCCCAGTCCCTTTTCAGGAAGATTGAAGAAATTCTTGAGATCGATGACGGAAAGGATCTTCCCGCGCACGTTGACGATGCCGAGAACGAAGGAAGGCGTGCACGGTAGGGGCGTAAGGTCTTTCAGGGGATAAACTTCGCGGACGAACGCCGATTCCATGCCGTATATTTCCCGCGACAATTGGAATTCGATGATTTCAATGAAATTCTGTACTGACTCGGCCTGTTCTGGTTCGCGCGCAAGGGCTCTGGCGCGTTTTTTAAGGATGGAACGCGTTTCATCGGAGGAGGGCTGTGCGCCCCGCTCAAGTACCGCCCGGGTATTTTCAATACGGCGGTGCACCTCGCTCCAGTCGTTTCCTGCTTCTTTCTCATGCGTTGGCATCTTTTTATCGTTATTCATGGTCACTATTCTCCTCGGGCCCCCCACCCCCCCCGAAGGGGGCGTACTATTTTCGTGCATACCCTTAACCCCCTCCGGGGGTGGCAGTCGGAGACTGCCGGGGGCGCACCTCTCTGTGCCTCTGTGTCTCTGTGGCAAAACAGTTGAGCAGTTCCTTCTCACGACAGCGCTCCTATCGACATTGTGGCCTGTATGATTTCCCTGAACCTGCCTGCCGTCATCCCCTCGGATTCGGGCAGGATTTCCTCCTGACTGCAGGCGCTCATAAGCGAAAGGGCGTTATCAAAGCTTTTTTGTGCCGTTTTGGCGTCTCCCCGCCGCAAGGCCAGGTTGCCCATGGTGAAATAAGCCAGCACGTGATTCGGGTCGAGATAGAGCGTTCGCTTGAGCGAGGAGATCGCTTCATCGTCGCTGTTCTGTTCCTGGAGGATGACGGCCCGAAGATAATGCAGGCCGGGATTGAGCTTGTCGTCGACGATCGTGGTATCGCACAGAACAAGCGCCTCTGCAAGATCGCCCCTGTCGGCAAGCGACCGGATTGTTCTTGTACTGGAACTCCGCCTTTCCCCGCTTTCGGTTGTGTCCGTCCCCATCGTATCATCTTCAACCTCTCGAATATCCGAAAGCTCTTGAATTACGGGGTGACTCGGTTCAGGTCGCGTATCTTCCGGGGTTGTTTCATTGTCGGTATAGGGGTTCGGCAGGATCTGTATTTCGGACGCCATGGCGGGTTCATCGATCGGATGGATCATCACGTCAGAAGGAAGAATACCTTCGAAATGAAATACCGCCGACGGCATTGATCCCGTGAGTTCTTTCCGGTATACGATCGCACCGGGAAAATTGACTGAAGAGAATTGCGGAAAGAGCTGCTGGGAGAGCTCGCTGGAGCTTACTATCAGCCAGCCTCCATCGGTGAGGGAGCGGTAAAGCCCCTGCGCGATCTCCTGCGCTCGGCCGGACGCGAAATACATAAGCACGTTGCGGCAGAAAATTATATCCATGGCTCCCGTATTGTTTATAGGTGAGGGATAGATATCTTCGGCGAGATTCAGGTAGGAAAACGCGACCATCTTCTTAATATTGGGAACTATTTCCATCCTGCCGGGGTCCCTGCGGTGAAAATATTTTTCCTTGAGCCAGGAGGGGGAGTTGCGGAACGACCACTCGCCGTAAATGCCGGCCTTCGCCTTCCTGAGGATCCGTGGATTGATATCGGTCGCCAGTATGGTGATGTTCCAGTGTTCCAGGTCCGGGACCGCTCTCTGAAGCGCGATCGCTATCGAGTACGGCTCCTCGCCGGTGGAACATCCGGCGCTCCAGATTCTCAGCAGTCTGCCGCTTCCTTCCCGCGTGCGGACAAGTTCCGGAAGGATGTGCTCCACGAGGGCTTCGAAAACCTGCGGCTCGCGCCAGAAATAGGTTTCGCTGATCGTGAGATGGCTCGCCAGTATCTCGACCTGCTCCCTGGATACTGGCGTCGATGTCACCCACCGGATGAAGGATTCAGCATCGGTGTATCCGAACTCACGCGCGGCCGAACCTGCATTCCGCTCAAGATCGTTCCAGCGCTCGCGGGGAAAGTGAAGGGCCGTCCGGGACTCGATAAATTCGCTGAATTGAGACAGCAGGCTATTCCCCAGGGATTCCATCAATCCGTGCCTCCCGAAAGGGCATTGTCCAGCATCCGTTCTTCATCGAGAGAAAGAAAGGTATCGATGTCGTAGATGAGGATGAGATTCTCTTCTGTCTTGACCACGCCGCGGAGGTATTCAACGAAAGGAAGGGACTGGCCGCCGCTTTCCAGCTCATGGCCCGCAATCTCGCGAATCTCGGAAACGTAATCCACCACCAGCGCCACGCTGCGCCGTTGTGTCCGCGCGATGATGAAATGGTCTTCAAGCTTGATATCACGCGCCGGCAACCGCAGCCGCTCGCGGATGTTCACCACGGGGATAATCTTCCCCTGCACATTTATCGCTCCCTGGATGATCGCGGGAGCGTTCGGCAGGGGCGTGATCTCAACGGCGCGGACCACCCGCTCGACCGCGGAGAGAGACAGGGCGTAGCGCGGCTCATCCAGGGCAAACACCACGATCCGGTTACGGTCATCATCGTTGAGATCGCTTGGCAGTACTGTCGTTTCCGTTTCATGTTCAGATGGCATTGCAGTCACTCTCCATTGTCATACTTCCAACCGGGGACCCTTTCCTGCCTTTACTATAGCCACATCCACGGGAATAATTTTTTATTGTTGATTAATAACCGCTTTCTTTATGTACCGCAGACTTGTGCTGTTGTTCGACAGGCTCACCATGAGCGACACCCACATATAGACGCCGGACCCGGGGGTGGAATCACGGTGCCGCCGGGAATACCATGCGATATATCCCATGACGGCGGCCGTAACCATGATGGAAATGAAGTATGCCGTGTGGTACCAGTTCATCATCCTGCCGTGCCTTCATACCGTGGCGGCCTGCCTTCCCCCGCCAGCAATTCGTTCACCTCGCCCTTGAGTTCGATAATGCGCGTCTCGCGACCAAGCGTGGCCTCATGCCATCGGCGAAGCTCGTTGATCTGATCTTTGAGCTGATTTTCAATATTCTTGAGCCCGGTAATTTCTTTTGAAGAGCAGATTGCGGATACGACTTCCCCTTTCTCGTTTTTGATCGGGGTAATGGTCGTTAAATAATATCGATCGCCGTCTTCCCGGGGAACGCGCGCCTCGATGGTTTTTTTCATTCCCGTGTTGACGACCTGGCTGAGGGCCGCGAAGCGCGTATCCGCCTCCTCCCGGGGAAAGATATCCCATAATGTAGCGCCGATGATTTCCTCGACCTTCCTTCCGACCCCCTTTGCGAAGGCATCATTGACATAAAGGTAGTGACCGTCACGCTCGAATGCAAAGATCGGGTCCGATGATTCGTCAAGAAGTATGCGGTGCTTCTCCTCGCTTTCCCTCAGCGCGTTCTCCGCCTGTTTTCGTTTCGTTATATCCTCGATAATACAGACCACATCATGTTCCGTTTCATCATCCGATATCAGCATCGCGGAATTCACGCTTACATCAATGAAGGACCCGTCCTTCCGGACCATTTCACATTCCTTTTCGTAGGAAAAACCCTTGCTTACGACATCGTGAAAAAATTCGGCGGCCATTTCAAGATAATCCGGATGGATTATACCCGGCAAGGGAGAACCGACCATCTCCCCTTTCCCGTATCCGAGATATTGATCGATCCGGCTGTTGCAGTCAACAATCACGCCGTCCCGACTCACTATAAGAAACAGATTGGGGGCGGTTTCATATATTGAACGGAACTTATTCTCGCTTCTCTTCAGCAACCTCTCGGCACTAACCCTTCTGTTCTTTTCTTCCCTCTCCTCGAGGGCGCGTTTCACCGCGGGAACAAGTCTCGAGAGATTTTGCTTCAGCACATAATCGGTGGCGCCATTTTTGACCGCCTCAATCGCCACATCCTCCCCCATGGTCCCGGTTACAAATATGAAGGGGATTATACTCTCCTCATTCTTCACGATGTCCAGGGCTTCAAGCCCGTCAAATGAAGGGAGTTTGTAGTCGGCCAGTATCAGGTCGGGCTTGAAGCCTCGGAGTTCCCTTATGAAATCGTCTCTGGTCTGAACGCGCTTCGATCTGATGGTAAAACCGGCTTTCCCCAGCTCGATAGTGTTCAACTCCGCGTCGGTGTCGACATCTTCAAGGAAGAGTATTTTTATTGTTTCATTCATATCGGCAACCCTGTCATCAGCCATCTTCGCCTCTGCGGTATCTTTATACCGGGGCCTGATTGATCACCAGCCAGTACATCTCAAGGTCCTTGACGATCTTGATGAAATTTTCGAACTGCACCGGCTTGACTATGTAGCTGTTCACGCCGAGTTTATACGCTTCGACAAGATCGCGTTCCTCTTTCGATGAGGTTAAAACGACAACAGGAATGTTTTTTGTCGTATCGTCCGACCGTATTTTCCTGAGGACCTCGATGCCGTCCACCTTGGGCAGTTTGAGGTCCAGGAGTATCACTCTCGGCTTCACGGTGGTGTCCCGTTTTTCATATCGCCCCGTGCCGAATATGTATTCCAGCGCCTCCTCCCCGTCTTTCACATGATGAATGACATTGGCGAGTTTGTTCTCCTTCAGGGCCATTAACGTCAGCTCTGCGTCATTCGGGTTGTCCTCAACAAGCAGAATATCGACCGCGTTTAAATCAGTCATACTGTCCCTCCTTTGGGGGTAATGTGAAATAAAATACGGCGCCTTCGTTTACCGCACCCTCGGCCCGTATGTGCCCGCCGTGGCGGTGGATGATCCGCTGAACCAGGGCAAGGCCCACCCCCGTGCCCTCGAATTCTTCCTTTGTATGCAGGCGTTGAAAAACGCCAAAAAGCTTGTGCACATATTTCATATTAAATCCAACACCATTGTCTTTCACATAATACATATTTTCATTGTTCCCGGACTTTCCGCCCAATTCGATGACCGCTTCGGTCTTCGGCGATGTGAACTTTATCGCGTTGGAAAGCAGGTTCATCAGCACTATCCTGATCATGGCGGCATCAGCATATACTCCTGGAGGAGAATTAACCTTGAAAATGATGTTCCTTCCGGGTTGTTCCTGCGCCAGCAGGGCATACACGTCACTGGCAAGGTGTTCCATGTCGATTATTGAGCATTTCATTTCCTGCTTGCCTATCCGGGAAAATGAGAGCAGATCGTCGATGAGCTTGCCCATGTCCTGCGTGTTGGTCCTGATAATATCCAGGTACCTTTTCCCGGTGTCATCGAGGAGGCTGGAACAGTTGTCGAGTAAAACCTTCGAAAAGCCGTCGATGGCCCGCAGCGGCGCCCTGAGGTCGTGGGAAACCGAATAACTGAATGCGTCCAGTTCCTTGTTGATGGTCTCGAGATTTACGATGTTTTGCCTGAGTTCTTCATTCAGCTTTTTGATCAACTCATCCGCTATTTTATGATCGGTGATATCCTGGAATGTACCCCTGATTCCTTTCACTATTCCATCTTTTTTATACGCATACCCTATCGCGTGGACCCACCTGAGATTGTTTTTTCTCGTCAGGATACGCAATTCCACGTCAAACGGCTCCGAGAAATCGATCGCCTTCTGAACCGCTTCCGAGATTATCGGCCTGTCGTCAGTATGATAAAAATCTATCGCTTTACTTATATCCGGTTTGAAATCAGGTTCTGCTTCGTGTATGGTGAAAACTTCCTTGCTCCAGATCACTTCATCGTTTTCAAGATCAATTTCCCAGCCGCCCACCATGGCCATGCGGCCTGTTTCCTCCAATATCCGCTGGTTTTTCAATAATTCTTCTTCGACCAGCTTCCGTTTCGTTATATCAAGCGTAAAACCGATTATTCCTATAATAGCACCTTTTGCGTCTCGATACGGTATCTTGTCTGTCTGGGCCCACAGAGTACCTGTCCCGGTATTCATAGGCTCGATGATGTTTCTTCGGGGATTGCCGGAATTGATCACCTCCAGATCATCCTTCCAGAAAGCTTCAGCCTGCTCTTTCGGATATAGATCCCAGAGGGATGCCCCTTCCAGTTGCTCCCTTGTCATTCCCATTACTTCAGCAAAAGCCTTATTTATCCGTATAAACCGATTCTCTGAGTCCTTATAAAAGATCCATGCCGGCACGGAATCGAGTATAACCTGCTGTTCTTCCCGCTGTTTCTGAAGTTTTTCTTCAATCTCACTTCGTTCCCCGATCTCCTCCCTGAGCCGTTCGTTTATCAAGTTGATTTCCACGGTGCGCTCTTCCACCATTTCTTCCAGATGGTCGCGGTGTTTTACCAGTTCCTCCTCCGCCGCAATCAACTCTTCGTTGGCCGCTTCGTATTCTTCCTTCTTTTCCTGCATTTCGTCCTGGATCTTATTTTTCGCTGAGATGTCATGTCCGTATACCGCAAAAATTTCCGATCTATTATTCTCATCGAATAACGGCTGTATGACGTATTCAATATGCCTTTCGTTTATCACGTTTTCAAAACCTGCGGGTGTCCCGGTCTTTATAACCCCGGCCATATGCCGTTTCATCGATTTTACGAAACCGGCCGGGGAATTGTCGTACAGGGATTTCCCCGTCATCCCGTCGATTTTTCTTCCCAGCACATTCGCCGCCGTGGTATTCGCGTACTCCACGATCCCCTTCCTGTCGATGAGCACCATGAAACCGGGAGCGTCATCCATGAGGACCCGGAAAGTCGCTTCATTGTTTTTAGACTTCATCCCCTATCTCCAGCAACCGGTGGTGAAAAACAGTGCGCCCTCGCTGACATTTCCCTCGCTCCGCGCACATCCTTTGTGCCGGGTGATTATCCGCCCGGGCAGGCCGGGACCAATTTTCGCACCCTCGAATTCCTTTATGGGGTGAAGCCTCTGGAAAACATTGAACAATGTATCCATCTGCTTCATGTCAGAGCCGGCTCCGTTGTGCGCGATACAAAATATCTTTTACCGTCCCTCGTCACGGCCACTGAATTCTAACCGGGCACTATCCCCTGGTCTCGGGAACTTGAGCGCGTTTGAGAATGAATTTGTGATAACAGCTTTCAGCGGGGATTGATCCCCGCTTGCGGGCGTGAGGTGGGCAATGTGATAGCAGAACATCGTGCGTTACCGCCTGAAGTGGTGACCGATGCGCGTGTGTGCGGCAACTCTTCATTTCGGCAAACAGGGCAGCGGCACTGCGTTCCTAACAACCGGAATGCGGAGCCCGCCGGATCGAATCCAGGGATGCGCACACAGGAATTCTACTACAATATATGCATTACAATGCTCACCGTCAACATTAATGGAATGCCCCCCCGTCCTTACGCCCCCCAACCCCTCCGTCCTTACACCCCCCAACCCCCCGGAGGGGGGCATAAGACCATTAAATCTATCCCTCTACTGCCCCCCTCCGGGGGGTGGGGGGGCAGAGGGCATAAGACCATTAAATCCATCTCACTACAGCCCCCCTCCGGGGGGGTGAGGGGGCGGAGGGCCGAAGGCCTTCAAATCTATCTCACAATAGCCCCCCTCCGGGGGGGTGGGGGGGCCTCCGGGGGGTCGGGGGGTCACAGGGCTGGGGGGCGGGTCAGAGGGCCCCGCCGCGGCCGGTCAATTGCCCTTCATCTCCCGCAGAGCACTGAGATAGGGCTCGGCGCTGACGGAAACGGGCCCGAGGAAGGGGTTGTCCAGGTGTACGATGAGGAGGAGAATCAGGACGATCATGATCGAGAGCATCGCCGTCATCATGACCTGGGGGGCAAAATTGGGGGCGCCGAAAAAGAAGGTGAAGGAGATGGTGATGGCGGCCCCGGCGATGAGGACGAACCACATGAAGCCGGGTATCATCGTCTGGCTGTTGCTGACACGCGCCTGGCGGGCGCCGTACAGGTCATCAAGCATCGTGAGAGAAAGGGAAAAGATCGGATCTTTCATGTACCCGTCAGGGACCTGCGTGATGAAGAGGTCACGGATCCCCGTCATGATCGAGATTGTCTTCCTGCTCTCAAGGCCCCGGCCCATGAGGGACCACTCGTCCTTCACGATGGAGGCGGCATACTCTACCAGCCCGGCCCTTACCTGGGACTTTACCGGTTCCGGCAGTCCCCTTGCGATATGGTGAAGGTTGACGATGGCGCCGGCCTCGACCCGTATGCTGTTCCTTCCTTCCTTATACTCCTCGTAGACCGCCATGGTCATGAAGGCCAGAAGGACGCTGTAGACGACCCCGAGGACCGCGTAGTTGAATCCCGCAACCTCGTTGTTGTTCCTGAGGGTTTCATGTCGGTATTTCCAGCGGATGACGGCATGGATGAGGCACGCCATTCCGCTGGTAAGGACAACGGCTATCGCAATGGATGCCCAATGCGGCAATTGCGCGAGAAGAGTTCCCATGGAAAGTCAGCTCCAATTATTTCCGCAATCAGGGGAGCCGGCACCTGAATCGCCATTTTTCACCGGATCGGTGTAGAGACCGGACTATTATTATAGAGAAAAAAAATTGCTCCCTGTCAAGCGATTTACACGATGACGCCGCAGGAAGAATATGATGTGAACTACTTACGGGGATATATGCCCCCTTTTCCCTGGATGTGGTGCATATCCGTACACTTGCTGCAGAATAATTCATTTCAAGTTGACAAATCGTGCCTGAAAGCTACAATAATTATACAATCCCAGAAAGGAGCGTCTATCATGAAAAGAACTATCATTTTCTTCATGGCCCTCGTATCCGCATCGGCCCTCTTTATCACGGGGTGCGCCACCACCATCGACTACCCTTCGGGGGATAAATATGTCGGCAAGGCATCCGACAAAGTGAGAAGCGGCGAGGGCGAATATATCTGGAAGACGGGGGACAGGTATGTCGGCCCCTACAGGGACGGCCTCAGAAGCGGCGAAGGCACCTACACCTGGGCCGGGGGTGACGTCTACAGGGGAGTCTATCAAAAAAACATCAAGGACGGCAGGGGCGTCTATACCTGGGTCACCGGGGACAGGTACGAAGGCGATTGGAAAAACGGGATGATGCACGGCCAGGGGACCTATACATGGAAATCAGGCGACAGGTACGCGGGAGAGTTCAAAAACCATAAACGTGACGGACAGGGTGTCATGTACTACTCCGACGGGAAAACGCTCAAGGGCCTCTGGAAGAATAATATTTACCAGGGAGATTAGTTCCTTCTTCTTGAAATAAGGGGCCCCTGCACGCATCGCAGGGGCCCTGTTGTAAACCGGGCGTGCATTTAAAACCTGCCATCCCTGCCAATCATGCCCCCATCCAGGAATTGAACAAATTTAAAATTTATTCACTTTTTCTATTGACCCTATTGACGATATATAAAATATGTCGTATCTTTTTGCATTGTCTTACTTAAATGGAAGATTACCGGGGGAAGTGATGAAAACGGAGATTCAAGATGAGTATGAACTCATCGCCAAGCATTGCCCTTGCTGCGAATCGATCGTCATGGCGAAGGTCGAAATCGAAGCATCGGGCAGGATGAAATACAACGGCTACAAGTGCTCGCATTGCGATTGGTCGAATCCGGGAAATGTCAGATAGTCAGGATTCCATGCCACGTCTCGTTACGACCCTTCCATGCTTTCCGCATATCGTTTGATGATACGATAGGTCGGCCACAGAAGTCCGATAAACCCGCTGATAAAAAGAACCCGGATAATCCATATCGATACGGGCGGTTCAAGCATCGAGTAGCCGAACTCCCCGTTTTCCTCATGCTTCCCGGTCTTCATGACGGCATGCTTCAGGTTCTTTTCATAGGTATCGGCTATGTCATAACTGGCGGACCGTGCGTACCTGTTCCCATAGTAGAGCCTCATCGGTGAAATATCCTTCTCTTTCGGAAGCTCGAAGATGAGGCGCTCCCTCGGTCCGGAAATGGCGAACTCTTTCAGCTTCAGGGGCGCATCGTCCCCGTTTATCACGACCAGCTTGAGGGGGTTCTGACTCGGCTCCGATAACGTGATGATCTGCGGGACGGGTTTCCGCTGCATAAATGCGCCTTCGGTTACGCTCCGGTACTCCCTTTCACTCTTTTCAAAGAGCTCATAACGCCGGGAGAAGCGGCCGTCATCGAAACGCAAAACGACCTGTGAAACCAGGGCGCGCTTCTCGTTGGGAAAATAATACGCCGTCCCGTCAAGGTCCGGCTCTGATCCTGTGGCAATCTCATCTGCCGGGATCGTTTCCGTAAAAGTGACGCGCCCTTCGGGACGGAATTCTATCCCGGGGAAGGTGAGAGAAAGCGTACTGTTGGTTTCAAGACGAAGGAAACGCCTCCCTTTAAGCCGCAGGGGAATAGTTTTTTTCTGCGATTCGTTTTCATATTTATGAATGAAATAGGTCCCGATCCCGCGCCACTCTTCCGGCCTTGCGGATTCACTCACCAGGATATTCATTTCATAGTTCCCCCCTGCCTCGACCGCCAGCCGGGTATACTCCGCTCCCTCCGGTATGGCAGGAAGATCAAGGACATAGATGCGGCCCTCGCGAGTCAACCGCTGAAACACCACATCCGGTTTCCCCCACTTCCCTTTGCCTTCATCCTGTTTATCCTCCAGAAGGTAGGGAAGCGCCCTCCCCCCGTGCACGACCCTCAGGTCGTACCTCCATGAGTGTCGATAGACATTCTCATCAAGATCAATCGTTCCATAAATGGTCTCCTGGTCTACGGGCTTTTCGGCGGTTATCTCCTGGAAGTACTTGAATGACTTGATGCGGACCGGTTCGGCCGACGCCGGCAGGGCGAGCCCGGCGAAGATCAGGACGAAAAGGAGTTTTGTCGGCGCCATGGTTTTCACGAGTTTCTCCTTGAATTTTTGATAGAAGAGAGCGGTAAGGATCAGTATGATCCCGAGGGTCAATCCGGCCGCGATCCGGACGATGAGGGCGAGAACCCACATGTCATAGGCGTAAAACTTGACGATCACGATGCCTATGAGAGAAAGTCCCGTTATCCTCAGGAGCGGGCGTCCGAGCTTGAATCCCGGCACGATGAGCGCGAAGGCGTAAAATAGAAGCACATAGGAATAGGTGAGCCTCCTGAAACTTACGTCCCCGGTGACGAAATCATAGTTTTCCAGCAGGCTGGCCACGATGACCAGGAACAATGCAAGGAATCCATAGGCCCGAAATTCCCGGAGGTCGCGGCGGATATGGAACGTGGCGGCAAGGAACAGGGCCCCGAGAAGGTAATGATAGAACCTGCTGTTCAGGACCGGCCAGCCCCCCTCGGGCATTCCCCGCTGCATGAAGAGAAGCACCATGACGGTTATCGACCAGAGTGGTATCGCCGCGACGATAAGGCTCTTCCTGTCCTCGAAGGCTCCGAGGAAGGAGATGATGCCGGTTACGGCAACCATGGCCGTTATCTGCCATGGCGCCCGGGCGAACATCGAAAGGGCGGTCAGCATCAGGGAGATCATGGCAAGAAGAGCCAGCGACGCGGACCTTCTCTGGAAAACACCCTCGCCTTCTTTTGTAAATATCATCTGCCATAAGGCCAGGAACAGGCAGACAAAAAGGTAAAAATGTGGGACGAACGAAGGATAGAAATGATCGACCGTGAGGTGTCCCATGCAAATATACGCAACCACGGCCAGGAGATAGAGAACATCTTCGGGAATCTTCGAATGATCGGGCCTTTTGAGAATGAATACGCGGCGGAGCATGAAAATAGTGAACAGGAGGGAGATAAAAATAAAAGGCACGGGGAAACTGCTTTCCGGCAGGCTCGCGTTCATCCAGCCCGCGTATACGACATTGTTGAAAAAAAGCACCAGATAGGCCGACACCTTCCACTCGAAGGACCTGCTCATGAAAAGAAAAATTACATTGAATATCGTCATGTAGATAAAAAGGAATCGATATGAGTTTTCACCCTGCGACATGAGGAGGGGGGCGATATAGGCCCCGAAAAGGCTGAACAGATAGAGAAGCTGGCTTTTGCCGATTCCGGCCATACACGCGGAGGCCAGGGAGAGGGATACCATGAAGAGAAAGGCTTCCTTCAACCCGAGGAGACCGAAATAGTAATAGGCGCCGAATACCGCGAAGTAGAGTATTGCATAACCGGTGCCGGTGACCGCGGGGGGCAATTTTCTGAATCCCCCCCTGGCAAGACGCCAGGACACGACGATAGCCCCGAAACCGACCAGCAGGCTGTTGATGATCCGGGCGGATTCGTTGAGCCAGTGGCGCTCGATAGCCAGTTTGATGAACCATCCGGCGCCGAGGAGGAACGCCGCGGCCCCTATGATACCGATAACTATCCCCCCGATGGAAACCTCGGCGTTATCGCCGAGAAGCCGCTTCAGGAACTCGCCGGTGCCGGATCTCCTCCGGTGCACGACGGCAGGCCGGGCGACTGCCGGAGCGGCTCCCGCGCCCTTTCCCCCGGATTCAGGGCCCGCGAGCTCCGCCTTGATGGCCAGCAGCTCCTTCTCAAGTACATCAATCCGCTCCCGTAACTCCTCGATTCTTGTCGCCATGGATGCCGCCCCCGGTTTCGGGATACTGTTCGAACTCTCAATTGTGAAGGGAACAGGGCCTATATGCATCCAAATTTCTTATCCCGTCAAGCCGATTATAAAAAAAATCAGAACCCGCCCCCCGCATCCCTGTCTATAGTACAGCACAAAGAAACCTGATACCTACATTGAGATCCCAAGGAGCGCTCCCATGAAACCGTTATCTTTCGGAAAAACCCTTACCCTCCTCGCGGCGATAACAATCGGATGGCTGACGACAGGCTGCGGAACCGCGATCCGCGAGCACCACGCGAAACATGACAGCATGGAACAGGCCGCGGATAAGTCACGGGGACACCGGAGTACAAACATGAGCCCCCTCATGGCCATTCCCTCCGGGACCGTCCGCGACGAGGACTTTGTATCTCCGCCCCTCAATACGGAGGAGTATGATCCCATCAATGAAAACGAATTCCGGGCCGCGGACCGGAATCCACTCTCCACTTTTTCAATCGATGTCGATACGGCGTCCTATTCGAACATCCGGCGCTTCATCACGCACAACCAGGCGCCGCCGGCGGATTCCGTGCGCATTGAAGAGATGATCAACTACTTTGACTACGACTATCAAAACCCGGCGGGCGAGCACCCCTTCTCCGTGACCACCGAGGTATCCGCTTCCCCGTGGAAATCCGGAAACCGCCTGGTTCATATCGGGATCCGGGGCACGTCCCTCGACTACGAGCGGCTCCAGCCGAGCAATCTGGTGTTTCTCATCGACACCTCCGGCTCGATGTTCAGCGACAACAAGCTTCCCCTCCTGAAGCAGAGTCTCAAGCTCCTTGTGGGCGGGCTCTCCTCCAGGGACCGCGTCGCCATTGTCGCCTACGCCGGCTCCGCGGGACTGATACTCCCCTCCACTCCCGCTTCTTCAGGCGACGCCATCATCGCGGCCCTTGACGGGCTCCAGGCCGGCGGCAGCACCGCCGGCGGCGCCGGCATCCAGCTCGCCTATAAAACGGCGAAGGAGAGCCTCATCCAGGGAGGAAACAATCGCGTGATCCTCTGCACGGACGGCGACTTCAACGTCGGCGTCTCCTCCACCGGCGACACTGGTGCGCATGATGGAGGAGTACCGAAAGACCGATATCTACCTGACCATCTGCGGGTTCGGCATGGGCAACTACAAGGACGGCCGCATGGAGCAGATCAGCAAGGCCGGGAAACGGCAACTACTTCTACATCGACGGCATCAGGGAAGCGGAGAAGGTCTTCGTGAAAGAGATGCGCGCGAACATGTTCACCATCGCGAAGGACGTGAAGATCCAGGTGGAATTCAATCCGGCAAAGGTGAAGGGATACCGTCTCGTCGGCTACGAAAACCGCGTCATGGCGAACGAGGACTTCAACGACGACCTCAAGGACGCCGGAGAGCTCGGCGCCGGCCACACGGTCACCGCCCTCTACGAGATCATCCCCGCGGGTTCCTCCCAGAAGGTGCGCGGAACCGACCCGCTGAAATACCAGCGGCCCGCGTCCGGCGCCGGCGCGGCGAGCGATGAAATCCTGACCCTGAAACTCCGCTACAAGCTCCCCGGGCAGGAGAGCAGCAGGCTCGTGTCTTCGGCGGTGACGGACGGCGGCGGCGCCATCCGATCGTCGTCGGACGACTTCAGGTTTTCCGCGGCGGTGGCGGGATTCGGGATGATTCTGAGGGAGTCGAAACACCGCAACGGTCTCGGCTTCAACGACGTGCTCGCGATGGCCCGCGGCGCGAAAGGAAAAGACCCCGAGGGTCATCGAGCCGAATTCATCAGGCTTGTGGAAACATGCGCCCTGCTTAAAAAGTAAAGGCCCCGCGCCGGGGAGACGCGATTCCTCCCCGGCGCGGACATTTTCCTCATCTCGAGTCGGCTCTTTTTCCGCCACAATCTTTCATATCATCCATTACATTCTGCCGTTTTTTTTGTCATTTCCATTGATTTCTTAACACATATCTGCAGACACTTCCAATTTAGTGTTGAATTAATCCCGGTCAGGTTGTACCTTTCTGAATCATATGATTGTCATGCTACCAATAAAACTCGACACGCGCCCCATGAACGGAATGGCCCTTCGTATACAATTACGCCCCCTCCATGCGGCCCTTCTCGCACTTCTCTTCCTGCTCCGATGCGCATCAGGAACGGATGACCGCGCGAAAAGCCTGCTTCTGGGGGATGTATATCACGATTTCGCCATCGTCGAAAACGGCATCGACGCCGCCGGGGAGTACGATTTCAGGATGTACGGGCCGGAAGACTACGACAACATCGGGAACGTCAACCTGACCTACACGCTCGACCTGGGGGCGAACGTCAAAGACGTCTATTTCCTTTTCACAAACATACACACCTCCACGGATACATCCTATCCCGCGGTGAGCGTCCCCGCCCTGGGGATCAACCAGGGGATCAGCCTGGGGATCGCGCAGGAAACGGAGCCGGTAAAAGCGGCCATGCCTGATCCAGGCCGCTCGGGCATACGCGGCAAGCCAGAGGCGAGCGAGTTCAACCGGAACCCCTTCCCCTTTATCTCAAGGATCAACCCCGTTTCGCTCCTCCTGGGCATCATCACCCCTCCCGAACCGCGATATGACGGGCCCGGGAATACACAGTCATTCAAGATCAATTCCCTCACCTCCGTGGACGCCACCTGCAGGCTCGTCCGGAACGCGAATACCGACCATGGCGTTAAAACGGTGAACATCTGGGTGGCCGACGACTGCTGGATCGACGGAGGAACCAAATCGCCGAAGGTCACCCCCGACATGCTCACAGAGGTCGCTGACAAATTTCTTGCCGAAGGAGATGACAACGACATCTACGATTGGATCACCGGCATCTTCGACGAGGAGTGGGGGGGGGATGTCCCCGATTTCGCGGCAGGCCTGGTGATCCCTCCGGACGACGGGATCACGATCCTGCTTTTCGACATCGACAACGACAACTCCACGAGCGGCGGGATCCTCGGATACTTCTGGGCCAAGGATAATTTCAAAAAAAGCGCCGTTCCCTATTCAAACGAGCGGGTCATGTTCTACATCGACGCCCTCCTCCTCGCCCGCGCCGATGACGCCGCGTGGAGCATCAACGACCGGTGGCCCGCGGAGATCGTCTCCGCCATGGCCCACGAGCTCCAGCACATGATTCACTTTTACCAGAAGAACATCCTCCGTGCCGGGGGAGCGGGCACCGAGACCTGGATCGACGAGATATGCTCCCTCGCCGCCGAGGACCTGGTATCGGTGCGGATGGCCGCGAACGGACCCCGGGGGGCCCTTCATACCTCCTGGGAATGCGTGGCGGATTCGAAGGATCAGGCGTACCCCGCTATTTCGATGGGCAGGCTGCCCGTCTTCAACTATTACAATGAATATTCCGTCACCAGATGGTACGGCGGCGCCAACGTCCTGGTCAGCTACGCGCTCAACTACGCCCTCGGCTCCTATCTGGCGAGGAATTTCGGCGGGGCCGCCTTCTTCCGCGATGTTGTACACAACCCCTATACCGACCTCGGCGCCATCGAATACGCCCTCGACCGCAACGGCTCCGCGGACGGCTTCGGCGCCATACTTCGCAAGTGGGCCGTCGCGGCCATGCTATCCGACAAGACGGATACCGGGGCTGATTTCCTCTATAACAGGGCCGGCGACTGGTTCAGAAGCACCATTGACCCCATAGAGTACAGGGTTGGCGCGATAGACCTCTACAAATACACATACGCGGTGAACGGCCATACCGGCCCCTATATCTATACGCACATGCCCGCGATGCCGATGCAGCCGGCGTCCACCATTTATTATCTCGCCGCGGAAAACCTGGCAGGTGCGCGCACCTGGAGTGTAAAAATGAAACGCAACGTCCGGATGACGGTTCTGGTGAAATAATCACGAACTGGCGGATGACGACCGGGTCCGGGCGAACCTTTTTTTGTTGACGTAATTCCATTGAACCGCCATAACCGTGTTACATGCAAAAATGAGGTTTGGTATGATCGATACGAAGCTCCTCGAAATCCTCGCCTGTCCCGCGTGCCGTGGGGACGTCGAGTACAACACCAAGGATGAAAAAATCATCTGCACGGAATGCGGGCTCCGCTACCCGGTAAGGGACGGGATACCGGTCATGCTGGTGGATGAAGCGGAACGGCCCGCCGAATAGGGTCCGGATCCCCTTATTCTCTTGACAAAATAGAGGGAAATTCTACTTTTATCGCTCCCCCGTCACGTCGTAACGCGGCGTCGCGGGGACATGAAACGCGGCGGGATTGCCGGCGTCGTGCAGCCCATGCCCTGCAAGGATATTCATCATGTTCGATTCAAAATCTCCTGTGGTAAAAATCGTCAGCTATGCGGTGACCGGCTTTTTTGTTCTGATCATCGTCATCTCATTCGGCATGCCCGATTTCATGTCGCGGCTCGGAATGGACCAGTCCTCCATCGCGGTGGTCAACGGCGAGAAGGTGAGCCGCTTCGATTACCTCCGCTACCGCGACTCCCGGTTCGGTGACATGCCCCGCGACGAGAAGATGGACGGGATGATCCTTTCCTACTACATCAACGAGGTGCTGCTTCTCCAGGAGGCGCGGAGGAACGGGATATATGTCACCGATGAAAGCATCAAGGACTATATTCGGGCGATTCCAGGCCTTCGCGATCCGGAATCCGGCACCTTCGACGCGGAACGCCTCGATAATTTCCTCCAGCGGATCAACATGAGCTTCAATGACCTCCAGAAAGCTATCCGCAAGGACCTTCTCAGGGACCGCTTCATCCAGTTCATCCGTATGGGAATCGCGGCCCCCACCGCCGATCTCCTTGCCGAGCACCGCGCGGTCAACTCCCGCATCAGGATCAAGTATTCCTTCGTTAGCGCCATGAACCTCGGTTCGCGTGTCGTGGGCCTGGCTCCGGTCACGGAAGATGACATCACGGCCGAAATGGAGAAAAACCGATCCGAGGTCAAGGACCCCGTAACGGACCGGGAACGAATCAGGAAGAAACTCGAATCCGCCGGGGCCGACCGGGTCAGAAAGGAGATCATCGAGCGGGTCAACGCAATCGCCCTGCGGGGTGGCTCCTTTGACGAGGCCCAGGCCGTCATGAAGGGGACGGTGGCCATGTCAAAGATATTTTCGATCGGTGACCGCGTGGCCGACGAAAAGGGGCAGACCATATCCAGCATCAACAGCTCCAAATTATTCCTGGAAGAATTCATGGAGATCGGGTTGAACAGGGCCTCGCGCGTTATCTCCTCCGATTCGGGGCTCTACATCTTCACCCCCGTGCTCAAGGAAATTTCACGGTCCGAACTGCCGGAGAAGGAACATGATGTCCTTGCGACAGCCTTCGAGGAGGAGAGCATCAGGATGGCATCGGGGAACCTGATGCAGAAATTGTACGAAAACGCAAAAATAATAAAAAATATAAAAACTGATTGATATATATAAGGGGCGGTAGTATATAAGTAATAGCATCCGTGGAGCAGCGAGTTGCCCCTGTGTCGTTCAATGCATCGACGGCGTAAATCGCATCGTTCCTTCGTACCCCAGATTTAACAGAAGAGGTCCTGTCCCCGAATGGTCAATATCAATGCAGAATTCGTCAACCCCTTCCTTGAAGCAGCAAGCGCCGTGTTCAAATCGGTCCTCAAGGTCGACCTTCGAAGGGGCAAACTGGTTATAAAAGAGAGCCCCATCCCCTCGATGGACGTCGCGATCCTCATCGGCATCACCGGCGGAGTGACGGGTGAGGTGGTCTACAGCATGGGCTATAACATGGTCTATAAAATAGCCGAGGCACTGGTCCCCGGCCTCAGCGAACAGCAGATCAAGAGCGAGTACAAGGATATTATCGGCGAGATGGCGAACATGATCACGGGAAACGCCATGAACCTCTTCGCCACGACAGGCAAGCGGATCAACATGACCACGCCGACAGTGGTAGTCGGGAAAGACTTCACCATCACCCTCATCAAGCAGACCACCCTGGGCATCAACCTCTACAGCCCCATGGGCCAGCTCGAAATGAACGTCGCGCTGAAGTAGGCCCCTTCGATTCAGAGGTCGGACCGGGCGGTCATCGTCCCACGGTCAATGATGAAATCGCCGAACACCGAGGGCGCCTCTCCCTGAAGTAGCGCCAGCATCTCGACGCAGACCCTCCGAATCTCCCACTGTGCGCTCCGGTCGAGCCGAAGATGGAATATGGCCCGGAGTTCCCTGAAGTTCGCGGAAAAGACGATCTGGCTCTCCAGTGCGTTCGGGAGCACGAATCGCGCGTCCTCCTTGCGAATTCCCCTGGTACGCAGATCCCGATAGGCCTCCTCCGCCCGGGCCATGAAGCCGCGGAACACCTGCGCCGCTTCCGGGTCTGCGAGAATCGCGTCGGGCATGATATAATTAAAGCCGGCCTCATCCACGTAACGCTGGGACTGCTGCGAGTAGCTCGCGAGGCGGTGTCTCACGAGCTGATGAGTGAAGGCGCGGGATGCGCCCGTTATCCTGAAAGAGGCCGAGGCATGCTCCAGTATCGAATGATGCCCTCGCTGTATGCAGTTTCGTATGAAGCCCTTTTCGCTTCCCTCGGCGATACGGTCGAGGGAAAGGTAGCAGGTGCGTCCCGCCTCCTCGATAAGCTTTTCCGCTCCCGGTGTCACCGCCAGGAGCGTCACGGTCGGTTTCGTAAATTCCATACCTTCACATCATGGACCGCCGTGAAAAAGTCAACTTCCTTTTTTTTAGCCGACGGGCATTTCAGAGTAATGAACCTCGCTGCAGGGCAGGATACGGGCCCTTCTTCCTGTGCTGCATGGTTTCGCCCACGTGTTCTCGTACGTCAGGATATGGATTGTCTCATTGATCCGAGCGAATGGCGGGCATGTTCCCGGTTGGTAACACCGGTACTGCTACATCCTTCTGGCCTAGATCTTCATCCCGGAAAAGCCGTAGAAGGCGATCGCGAGGAGGCCTGCGGTGATGAAGGTGATCGGCACACCCTTCAGGTTGTCCGGGATGTCGGCCAGATCGAGGCGCTCCCGGATACCGGCCATCAGCACGAGGGCCAGGGTAAAACCGATGCCGGCGCCGAGACCCTGCACCACGCTTTTCAGAAGGCCCATGCTCGTTTCCGGGGCGGCAAAGCCCGCGTTAATGTTGAGCATGGCGACCCCCAGGACCGCGCAGTTGGTCGTGATAAGCGGGAGGAAAATGCCCAGGGCCTGGTAGAGTGAGGGGGAAACCTTTTCAATGACCATTTCCACCAGCTGGACCAGGGCCGCGATAACGAGTATGAAGACGATGGTAAGGAGAAATTCGATCCGGAAAGGGATCAGAATGAATTTGTACACGGGATAGGTGATGAAGGAAGTCATGGTCATGACGAATATCACGGCAAGCCCCATGCCGACGGCGGAATCGAGCTTTTTTGAGACCCCGAGGAAGGGACAGATTCCGAGGACCCGGGAAAGGACATAGTTGTTGATCAGAATCGTGCTCAGCAGAATGGTGACGAAGACCTTGATTTCCATCTTCTACTTCCTCTTCTTCCGGGAATTGATCGAGTTCATTCCCCAGAGCATCAGGCCCAGGGTAAAAAACGCGCCCGGGGCCAGGGCCATCACCGTCGCGGGCTCCATGCCGGGAATCAGGGTATAGCCGAAAAGCTTGTTCGCCCCCAGGGACTCCCTGGCGGCCGCCAGCACCACGATGGCCAGCCCGAATCCAACGCCCATCCCGAGGGCATCGATCAGGGAAGCGAAAAGGCCGTTCTTCTGGGCGAATTCCTCCGCCCTCCCCAGTATAATGCAATTGACCACGATGAGCGGGATGAAGATTCCGAGGGACTTGTAGACCTCCGGCTGAAAGGCGTTGAGCATGAGGTCCACCACAATAACAAAGGTCGCGATGATGGTGATGAAAATAGGAATCCGCATGTGCGCGGGCACGATACGACGTATGCTCGATACGAGCAGGTTCGAGCATACCAGGACGAAGGTCGTGGCCAGGGTCATCCAGAGGGCGTTCGATACGGATGTGGAGACCGCCAGGGTGGGGCAGAATCCGAGACCCAGAATGAGCTGGGGATTCTTCTCCCAGATACCCTTGGTGAATGTCTTCCAATTACTCATTCTCCGCCTCCCCCCTTGGCGCGCGGTGCGATCTCCCGCGCCTTTTTCAGCAGCGCCATGCCGCTCTCAATGCTTTTCACCACTGCCTGGGAGGTAATGGTCGCGCCCGTCAGGGCGGTAATCGCGTTCTTACCGAGGAGGTCCTGCCTCATGCCGGGGTTCCAGTCCCCGATCTTGAGTATTTTTATTCCGGAGGCATCAAGCCCCCCGAACTGCTCCTGAAACCAGGGCGCGTTATCCACCCCTTTCCCTTTCGTGGAGCCACCGAGCACGTCCCAGAGGGTCTCGCTCGCGGCGACCTCGACACAGCGCGCGCCCAGACCCGGCGTCTCCGACTGGCTGATAATCGATATGCCGAGTATGGTCCCCGTAGTATCGACCCCCACCATGGAGTCGACCCGGTCCGCGTAGCCGGTACCGGAGGCGATAAAGGCGTAGGCCCTTGCGGTTCGCTTCACTCCGTTCCCATTGATCTCCTTTTCGCCTTCCCAGAAGGCGAACTCGCGGCCTTCCACGCTCTCCCGGACCTCCTCGCCCACGGTATACCCGGGAAGTACCAGCGCCAGTGCCTGCGTCCGCTTCTGACGCACCTGTTCCTTGATGCGTGGCCCGGTAAGCCTGTTGATGTGGGTCAGGGCATAGGTGCAGACAAAGGCGACCGAGACAAGGACCAGCGTCGGTTTTATGATGGTTTTCAGCATCACTTCTCACCCCCGCCTTTCCTCTTCACGGCCCCGAAAACCGCCGGCCTGGTATACCGGTCGATCAGGGGAACAAAGGCGTTCATGATCAGAATCGAATACGACACGCCCTCGGGGTATCCCCCCCATATCCTTATTACGAAGGCCAGCACACCGCACCCGGCCCCGAAGATGATCATACCCCTGGCCGATACGGGCGAGGTGACCATGTCGGTGGCCATGAAGAATGCGCCCAGGATGAGCCCCCCCGATACTATGTGGAAAAGAACGAAAAGATGGGGCGCGGAGAAGCCGGCCGCCGAATAGTAGATCGCGGCCAGAATCGCGACGGTGCCGACGTAGGAGACCGGTATGTGCCAGGTGATTATCCTTCTGAAAAGGAGGAAGAGTCCCCCCGCGAGGAGCAGGAGCGCCGATGTCTCGCCTATGCAGCCCCCGATGTTCCCGATAAAAAGCGACTTCAGCAGCTTCGGTGACAGGAGAATATCGTAGAAGACCGACACGTCGATGCCGCTATCCGCCGCGATCTTCGGCCCTTCTTTCAAAAGGCCGAGGGGGGTGGCCATCGTAAGGGTATCGAAAAATGACTCGGGCAGGCCGGCGGTGTTTGTCACCGCCGGGGAAAGCACGTTCACGCCCCCGAAACGGTGCCAGGCGGTGGTCATGTAGATGGGCCAGGACGCCATCAGAAAGGCGCGTCCGGCCAGGGCCGGGTTGAATATATTGAACCCGAGGCCCCCGAAAAACTGTTTCACCACGATAATCGCAAAAAGGGAACCTATGGCCACCACCCACCAGGGGGCCAGGGGCGGCACATTCATCGCCAGGAGAAGGCCGGTAACGACGGCCGACCCGTCCGTAACCGCAACGGGGCGCTTCAGGAAAAGTTGCATCCCCGCCTCGCCGATGACCGCCGCGACCACACCGACTGAGAGAAGAATAAAGGCGTTCAGGCCGAAGAGGTAGACCGAGAAGACTGATGCGGGGGCCAGGGCGATGACCACCGCCCACATGACCTTCGGCACCGACTCGCCGGAACGTATATGGGGAGGATTCGAAATTTGAAGCAGTTGTTGTTTCTGTTCGTTGTCAGCCATGGCACCACCGCGGTTATTTCTTGGCTCTCAATCTCTGCTGGCCCAGTTTTATGAAATGGGTCAGGGGGCGGTGTGCCGGGCACACATAGCTGCAGGAACCGCACATAATACAGTCGAAGGGGTTCAGCTCCGCAGTGAGGTCGAGGCGCCCTTTTTCAATACAGGTGCCGAGATCGTTCGGCAGGAGCCCAATCGGGCAGGCCAGCACGCACTTTTTGCACCGGATGCAGGGCTGGTAGTCCGACAGGGAAACGTCCTTTTCCGTGAGGAAGAGAATACCGGACGTACCCTTCACCACGGGGATATCCATGGAGTGAACGCTCATCCCGCACATCGGACCTCCGATGACGATCCTGGCGGGCTGCTCCGTGAATCCGCCGCACTCCTCGACGATATCTGAAATTCGCATACCGATGCGGACCTTGTAATTGCCCGGCTTGGCGATCGCCCCTCCGCCGACAGTGATGAAGCGCGAGAAAAGGGGCCGCCCGAAGGCTACCGCGTCGCGTATCGCATAAACCGTACCCACGTTCTGCACGATGACCCCCACGTCCATCGGCAATCCGCCAGAAGGCACCGGGCGCCTGAGGAGCGCGTATATCATCTGCTTTTCCGCCCCCTGGGGATACTTGGTCGGGAGCTTTTTGATGCGGATGCGGCCCGATGGTTCTGCGGCCGCGATGGATTCCTTCAGTGCCCTGAAAGCCTCCGGCTTGTTGGCTTCAATGCCGATGATTGCCTTTTCTATGCCGAGGGCCTTCATGGTGATGCGCACACCCTCGATGACGGCGGAGGGAAAGGTCTTCATCAGCATATCGTCCACGGTGAGATAAGGCTCGCATTCGGCGCCGTTGATAACGAGGGTGTCGATGTGTTTCTCAGCGGGCGGGGAAAGCTTCACCGAGGTGGGAAAGGCGGCACCGCCAAGGCCGACGATGCCCGCGTCCCTGATCATGCGACGCAAATCATCTCCGCCAAAACCAGTCCACTCGACTGCCTCCTGTCCGCCCGCGGATGACGAGAAAGAGCCTTCAGCCTCGACGACCACGGTCGGCTGCATGCCGTACACGGTCAGGACCGGTGCGATGTCTGTTACCTTACCCGGTATCGAGGAGTGGACATTGGCGCTGACGAAGCCCTCGGCCGCTCCTATAAGCTGACCCTCGAATACACCGTCCCCGACCTGAACCACCGGCGTGGCGGGAGCCCCTATATGCTGCTGGAGGGGAATGTAACAGGTGTGGGGTACCGGAAGATTGACGAATTCCAGGTCCCTGGTCGCGGCCTTGTTTTCAGGCGGATGAATCCCGCCGCGAAAGCTCAAATACATTCCTACACATCCCTGGTAGAATAAATCTCGTCCTTGATCGGAAGCTCCTTCCGGAGATTCTTGATATAGGGGAACAGCTCGCCCGATTCGGTATAGTATTCGCAGTCGTCCATGATCCGGCGCGCCACGGTGAAAAATTTATAAAGCTTTTCCTCGCCCGAGCGTTTGACCCATTTCTTCTTGAGGCATTTGACGCGAAGCACATAGCGGTCCGGCTCCGATTCATACTGCCGGATTACTATGCAGTGCTGGCAGTTTGCGCAGAAAATTTTCTCTTTTGGCATGCGGTGACTCCTTGACAATAGCTGGCCGTACGGTCGCCATGATTTCTCTCTACTCGTCTTCCGGCAGGCGCCCGCCCGTAGAGGCGGGCAACGCTTCAACAAGGCACGCCAGTGAAGTACTGATCAATTAATGCCCTGGTTTACTTGAATTTTTCAATAAGAAATAATCAGGGTAAAGAGTCAAGAAGATTTTTTCAGGGAATAGGCGATTGGCCATTAACGGAAGCACCCGGATGAGGGGGGATGCGGTCGGAATTCCATCCATCGGAACGGCCATTCTTTTCCCTCGAATATTTTTATTGACATATACCCATGGCGGGAATAGTGTCAAAAAAAAGGGATGACAGACAAACCATCGTGAGCATATCCGAAAAACAGAGACCGAACCAGCGTTCCCCTAAAAAGACCGCATCCCTTGTTCTGAAGGAGATGCAGATAGGCATCGAGGAACTCGGCGATCTTCGGGACAATCCCTCTCTCCTGATCGATACCGGCTATGAATACGTAGAAATTGGTGAATATGAAAAGGCCCTCAGGCTTTTCAGCATCGGGGCTATGATCGACAACAGTGACCCGGATATCCTCAACGGGCTCGGAATCACCCTGTGCGAGATGGGGGATTACGTCAGATCGAAGCAAATCCTCGAGCGTTCGATCAGGCTCAACCCTGATGATGCCGTTACCCTGGCCAATCTCGCCGGAGTATGCTGGGAAATGGGACAGCCGGACCAGGCAATATTCCACTACACCAGGTCGCTCGAAAACAATCCCGACATCGAGGAGATCCATTTCAACCTGATCAACCTCTACATCGAAACCGGCTCCCTCTACATGGCCTATATTTCCTGCATCAATTTTCTCAAACGATTTCCCGACGATGAAGAGGCCAGGGAACTGCTCGAGGAAATCGTCCTGAATCTCGCCATTTCCATGTACTGACCGGGAGCCCCGGTCACTGCGTCAATATCCCCGGGTGACGCGCCGTATATATTCCGCCGCACTGCCGCTCTTGCGCCCATCGAGGGCCTTGCGCACCTCGTCCTCCAGGTCTATCTTCCACGTTCCTCCCGTTTTCCTGACCTGAAAATCCATCTCATAGCCTATCATGTTTTCGACCGGGTGCGCGGTGTAACGTATCCGTATGACGCCCCGTGAGCCATCCACGCTCTTCGAGAGCTCCTCCCATTTCGTCTTCTCGTTGAAAACGGGCAGAACGCGGAGCGTTTCACCCCCCGGCATCCCCCGCCCGCCGGCGGCCGCGTTAAGGGCGGCGATGGTACCGTCGGTATAATAGCGCTTCGCCTCATTGAAATCGCGCGCGCCGCTCAATTTATCGAAAATCCCGTCAAAACTCGCAGCGCCGCCCTGACGGGAGCAGGCTGCGTTCCCGAGGAGCACCATGGCGATCGCGAGCGCGAGCGCGATTCCCGCCGATTTCGTTTTTGCTTCCATCATCCCGTCACTCGAAGATATTTGAGTACTGGAGCCGGTTCTTCAGATTGAAGAAATCGCTTCCCTTCGGCACGTCGCGAAGCTTTGTCAGGAGGGTATCCTTGTCTATCAATTCGGAGAAGGGAACCGCCTTGAGGTCGAAATTGTCCGTCACCGACACCATGAAGCCGAAGTTCCCGTCGAGAAAGAACCGCGCCGCACCGTATCCGAGCATGCTTCCCATGACCACGTCAAAGGCGGTGGGGGTCGCGGAACGGATCTCGTAACCCACCTGCTTCGGAGTAATCTTCACCTCGAGCCCGGTCATTTCCACGTAACGTTGCCGTACCGCTTCCGCGAGGATACTCGATATCTTCGCCTCTCCGAGCCGGATATTCCCGTGCTTGTCGGTCTCCTTCGGTTTGAGGTCCTCCGGAAGCTTATCGACGATTCCTTCCGATATAAGAATCACGCCATACGGCTTCTTGTCGTTCTCGCGGGCGATGATGACGTCGGTAATGCCATGGACAAGGCGTTCAAGGTTCACCTTTTCCCCGGGGATGTCTTCGGAAGAGATCATGAGGATCGCCTCCGATGCGATGCCCGATGCGTAGGTGATCCACCCGGACTTCCTCCCCATCAGCTCGACGATGAAAAAGCTGTCGGTTGCCTGGGCATCGGCCTTTAGATTGAGCAATATCTTCTGCGCCACGTCAACGGCAGTCCAGTAACCGAAGGTCCATGGAATGCCGTAGTAGTCGTTGTCGATCGTCTTCGGGATATGGATAACGGGGAACCCCATGAGCCAGAGGTAATTCGCGGTCTTGAGGGTGTCATCGCCCCCGATCGATATAAGGGCGCCGATTTCCAGGTGCTCGAAGGCGTCCAGGATGTTCCTGAGCCTCGCGTTCTTTTCGGGGTTGTTGAGGTCCTCCATTGTTTTGATATCCTTGCCGGGATTCGCCCTGGAGGTGCGCAGGAATATACCGCTCCTGTTCCGCGCCTTGGTTATATCGTAGGTGATGTTCCCGTAGTGAAGATCTTTCCGCAGCTTTGGATGGTTTTTGTTGAAATCCTGTATGAACTCATATCCCCTCATGATGCCCGTCACAGGGACGTTATGATCGAGAAAATTCAGCGCCACTGAGGATATCACCGCATTCGCACTGGGCGCCGGGCCTCCGGAGAAAAGCACACCAACCCTGTTATATTTCGGTTTCATTGCCTCATCCTTCCATATATGATCACCAGGGGCGCCTCACGGTCCATCGCACATAGGCCCGGCATCCGGTTCACCTACCCCTTGTCTGGCTTTCACGGGTGCTTTTTTGAAAAAACAGGGTGCAGTGTCAAACAAAAAATCAGGGCTGTCAAGCATATTCGCGCCCCGCCCCCCACTGAGATTCCATGTTTTTTTCTTGATTATTTCCAAATCATCGATAGAAAGTGGATTCCCGATTAATCCAACGGCCCGTATTCCGGCATGGCTGACGACATGTCACGCCGCTTTCGAGAGATCGTCGGAATCACTTTTCCCGGAGAATATCATGGATTTCACCATTAAAGACCTCGGCAAACGAACCGTCACCTCCCCGCTGCTCGAGAAATACACGGTGCTGGATACTCCCTTTATCGACGACGATGTGAGAGTGCTCTACAAAACGGTCATACACGGCCGGGATCCGGGGACAGTCGACCCGTCGCAAAGCTTTGAAAAGGCAGGTCCCCGGGAGAAAATATTTTTCGATCCCCGTGAGGTCCGGGCGGCGATCGTCACCTGCGGGGGCCTCTGCCCGGGCATTAACGACGTCATCCGTTCCATCGTGATGGAAGCCTATTACCGTTACGGTGCAAGGTCCATAATGGGCATACGCTACGGCTACAGGGGGCTTGACCCGAAAAACGGATACACGCCGATCGAGCTGACCCCTTATTCAGTCGAGGATATCCACCTTCTCGGCGGAACCATCCTCGGCTCCTCCAGGGGCGGCACCGAGGACATTGGGGTTTTCGTAGACACCCTCTCACGCCTGAAGGTGAACATCCTCTTCACGATAGGCGGCGATGGCACGCTCAGGGGCGCTCGGGCCATCGACATGGAGGCGCAGCGGCGGGGCCTCAGGCTTTCGGTGGTGGGCGTCCCGAAAACCATCGACAACGACATCAGCTACATCGAGCGTTCCTTCGGATTCGAAACCGCCTTTTCCCGCGCCGTCGAGGCGATCTACGCGGCGCACGTAGAGTCGAAGGGAGCGCCCAACGGAATCGGGCTGGTCAAACTGATGGGGCGTCACTCGGGCTTCATCGCCGCACACGCCTGCCTCGCCATGAGTGACGTCAACTACGTTCTCCTGCCCGAGGTGCCCTTCGACCTGGACGGGAAAAACGGGCTCCTGGGTCACCTGAAGGAAAGAATACTCAACAGGAGCCACGCGGTCATCTGCGTCGCCGAGGGCGCCGGGCAAAACCTCCTCGAGTCCGACACTACATCACGCGCGCATGACGCCTCCGGCAACGTCGTCCTGGCGGACATCGGGACCTTCCTTGAGAGGGAAATAGAAGCCTTTTTCACGAAGGGAGGGAATCGAGATCAACCTGAAGTATATCGATCCGAGCTACATGATCAGGAGCGCCCCCGCGGTACCGAACGACTCCATCCTCTGCTCCCAGCTCGGGCAGAACGCGGTGCATGCGGCGATGGCGGGCAAAACCTGCATGATCATCGGCCTCTGGAACGGCATGTACACCCATGTGCCGATAGAGTTGGCCGTATCGAAAAGAAAGACCCTGGACCCGACCTCGCAGTTCTGGCACACGGTGACGAGTTCCACAGGACAGCCGGTCTCGATGAAAAACACCGACGCTACATGACCCGGCGCGGGCATGCCCTTCAGGAAAGAGATCGGTAGATTGCGTCGGAAAAATAGCGCGTGTAGAGCCCCTGGGCAATGCGATACTGGCCCGCGACGTCGATATCATCCCATTCGATCGGACCGTCGCACCCCTCGACGGCAAGCCTTATGACGTCGTCGTCGTCGATGGAAATCGACAGGCACCTGCATGCGATGCACTCCTCCCCGACCCATCGGGAAAAAAGGGCGTCGACGTCATGGGATGATCCTTGAACTGTAGAAATGATTGCGGTAACGAGGGACGCCAGCTTCACCCTGAGGCCGTAAAGAGCGGCGTCGATATCGATGGCCATCTCATTAATGGCGGGGGGAATGCCCGGACCCGGCATGGTTCCTGACAACTGCATCCTCTCGGCGTTTCACGCGCCCCTGCGGAGCGCGCGCGAGATTCCGGCCTTTGCGTCCATGATAAAGGCCTGGAGCCCCATTCGGCGAACGTGCAGTGGCCCTTCAAAGTCCGCGAGATCGACGCTCCATTCCATTCCGTAGAGGGCATCCAGCACGGATTTCAGGTCATCGGCGGCCATGCCTTCCAGCTCCCTGCCGAAGATGATACCGTCGTTGGAACGGTCGTCCCTGCCGGTCATATCGCCGCAGAGACGGTCCCCGTCATCAAGATAGACATTATTGATCTCGAAATAGCGGAGCGCTTCATGGCCGGCCGCCGGCCTATCATTAATCACCACGCGCTTAAGACGGACAGGGGCCCCGGTCCCTTCCGTTACAAACCGCAGCCGTTCCTTGATGGCGAACAGAATCTCCATCCGCGCTCGTTCGACGATATTAATGCCTTCTGGCTCCCGTGTCATGGACATTCTCCGGATAATTATTACTGATGGTATTATTTTCGGAACGCCACGCCTATTGCTCGATAGTATTTTCTTAAACCTGGCGACCCGGATTACATCCCTACCACCCGGGGGAAGGCGCCCCTTCTGTCCAGTCACCATGGGAATCGGTATCGTTGAAATCGACACGAAAGACCGAGTTCCCCTCCCTCGCCCCGGGGAGGTTCGTGGAACACCACTCGGATGGAGCGGGGAACTCGGCGGTCCCACCCTCGATGAAAACCGCATCCAACACCTCCCCGGGCCTGATCAGCATCACCGTTTCGCCGCTGTTGTTCAGGGCGAATGAAAAACCCGCATGATCGGGGACCCCTCCGAAAAGCTCCGTAAAGCCCTCACTGGAGGCGGCCAGAACCAGGTGCGACCCCGCTCCGATAGCGCTCCCATCGGGGAATGCAAAGGGCCTGCTGGCCCCCGCGCCGTCTACAATGGCAAGGCCGGTGAGATCGCATGGGTAGTCGCTGCCGTTATGTATCTCGATATATTCCCTTCCCGTATCGGACCCTGCCGCATCATAGAAGACTTCGCTGATGAGTATCCCTCTGTAATCAATCCTTCTTTTGACCTCGAGATCCGCCGTCGCGCTCATTCCCTCAAGGATGGCCCGCACCTCGGCCCGGCCGGGGCTGAGCCCAGTACAGAAGCCCATGCCGTCCACGAAAAGGATATCCGGCGACAGGCTCTCCCAGGATGCCCCTTCGGCGGCCTTTTTTTTCCCATCCGCGAGTAGTGCCAGCGCTATGGCCCGGAAGGTTTCTCCCTCGGTAATCCCGGCAGGCATGACGACCTCGATCCCGGTCAGTACCGGACCCCGCGGGTCCAGGAGGGGGTGATGTTCCGGCGGGTATGTGCAGGTACACAGAATGACGGGCAGGATCACCGCAAGGCATTGTCGTCCGGTTTTCATTGTATCACCAGTATAATCTTTTTTCTGAAGGGTTATACGATCGGGGGAGATGAAACGATGAAATTAATTTCGGGGCGCTGCCCGAAAAATCTGCGCTGCCCTGTCGCGCGAGTCGGACCTGTCGGCACGCCCGCCGCGTCGAAAAAAAAGAGGCGTGGACTCAGTGCCGCGCCTCCGTCTGTCTGCCGCGAGAGGGATTTGAACCCTCACAGGCGTAATGCCCACTAGATCCTGAATCTAGCGTGTCTGCCAATTCCACCATCGCGGCCTGAACGCTTAGACCCTTATGGGCGAAGGTGCCCATTTGTCAAACAAAATTCTTGGCCGCTGTCGGTCATACCTGGTACTTCCGGATCTCCGTGACGAGGTAGTCCTTCTTCCCCTCCTCGATGTCAAGGTGGATCGCTTCATCCTTTTTGGCCCCGAGCAGCGACTTCGCGATGGGTGAGCGGTAGGAAAGCACCCGCTTTTCAAAATCGGCGTCCCAGGGCCCGAGAATCGTATAGTGCCGTTCATCACCCGTCTTGACGTCCTTGAGGATGACGGTGGTACCGATGTTGACCGCCTCCGTGGATATTTCGTCGCGATTAAGCACCTTTGCCTTCTTCATCTCGTCGTCCAGCCTTGAAACGGTGAGCTCCAGTGTGGCCTGCTTCTCCATCAGCGCATTATACTCCACGTTCTCGCGTATATCTGCTGACACATCGGCCACCTTCGCGAGTTCCCGCGATATATTCACCAGATCCACGTTTACCAGGCGATCCAGTTCCGCCTTCATCTTCTCGTATCCTTCCCGCGAAGTGATCAGTTTCTCCTCGTCCAGTTCCCACCCTTCGTCCGGCAGGGCCGAAAGCGGCTGGAAGTCGGGATGGGATGATCGAATCACGCCGAGGAAGGCCTCCTTGTGGGGCTCCTCTATATAGGAAACATTTATGAAGAGGTCGTAGAGCTTCCCGAGAAAGCCCGTGTCGAACTGTTTGACGATGTTCCTGAGAGCCGCGGAGCTGTTGTCCATGAGAAAGTCCATCGCCATGTTCTTTAAGCGGTTTCCCTCAATCTCGATCTTCTTCAGTTCATTCAGTATTCTGAAGAAGGATACCGTCAGGCGCTCCCGGGAATAATCGAGCCAGTCATAATCCCATTGCCCGCCGATCAGGTTGCGGCTTACCCAGATGAATATCTCCGGATACTGCTTCATCCCGATGATGACGCGGTCGATAAAGGTGTTAATGACATTATAGGCGTGGGCCCTCATCAGAATGTTGATTATATACTTGTGTATCCTGACCGGGGTCTCGAAAAGGAGATCCGACAGCACCTGGGGCCAGTCTTCCCTGCACTCCTCGATAAGATTAACCAGATCCTTCTTATAGTCGTATGAGGTTATCTTCATGGAAAGAATCGGCAGTTCCCGGCTTTCCTTGATAAAGGCGATGACTTTATCCCGATGCGCGTCAAGCTTGAGCTTCGCGGGGTCCACAAATTTTGCCATGTCCTTGAGTATCATGTAGGAGAGCACCTGTCTGGTGGCTGAATCACCCTTCATCTGCTCAGTAAAATAATCGATGAAGTACTGAACGACTGAAAGGCCCTCTTCCTTTTCGATGTTGTTGACGAACTCGATCGCGGTATCGAGCTTAATGCTGAAGGACTCGGACTCGATGAATCCGTCCAGCAGTTCCTCGGCGAAATTGACCGGCTTGTCGCGCAGAAACACGAGGTCCTTCTTCTTGTCCGAAAAGCCGAAATGGGGGTTCCGCTTGATCTTCGTTCTCGCCTTGCTCCACCATTTCGACCATCCCTTTTCGGACACATATGTCGGAATGATCTCGTGCTTGATGTCCTCGAGAAGTATCGTCCCCCCGTACGATTTGATGAGGACTTCAAAAAACTGGATAAAATCGTCCTTGAAAAGCTTGTTCACATACTCCGGATCCTCATACTGGAGCACGTAGAGGTGATCCTTTGTCACGGGCATCAGGGACTGGAGGGCCATCTGGACAGACATCCTGTGATCCGGCTTATCGCTGAAATGTATCACGATGTTCTCGCTGTCCATTTCGAGGATCTTTCCCAGTTTCCATGTGTTGTGATAGGCGTAGTTGCCCGTGTCGAAGATTATGTTCTTCTCAAAGTCCTGAATCGCGTATTTCACCGGTGTCTTGTGATTCGCCAGCTTTGAAAGCTTCAAAAACTGCTCGAACTGGGAATGCTCCCCGAATTTCATGCGGTAGTAGGTGATCAGGTCGCGCCTTGCGTGCGCGTCCTCGGGACGGTACTTGAGCACCTTTTTGGTGAGCTCTATCGAAAGATCCGGATTCTGGTCTTCGCGATACTTCTGGAGCAGTATCTTTATTAAATTAGCCGTCAGTTCGAACTGCTTCGCTTCTACGAGAAATCGCTCTATCCGTTCGAAGAAGGGGATGTCCTCCCATGATACTGAAACCAGTTTTGTCCAGAGCGCGGTAACCTCTTCGTATTTCTTGTTCTTGATGAACCCCTCAATCGAGAGTTTCATATAGTAGATGCTCTTGTCCGGCTCCTCGTCGATAAGCGCGAAGGCGAGCTTTTTCGACAGTTCGGCGTCAAATCGATCGATTTTAAGCAGGCTCTCCAGAACGGGAATCGCGTCCTTGCTCCTGCCGAGGCGCTCCAGGCTCAGGGCAAGGGCCCGGAGGGCTACACTCGATTCACCGTATTCGAGAATCTTCTCTGCGATCAACTCGACCACGGCCCACTTGTGATAGCCGGTAAAAAGGTCGATGAGCCGCCGGAGCTGCATCGCGTCCTCTATCCGATCGCGATGATGGCCCATAACGCCTATGAGATACATAGAGGTAATTGAATCAGAGTGCTCCTCGAGGTGCTTCCTGCATACGTCGAGGGTCTCATCGATTACGCTCTCCGATACCACCGAGTTGAAGAGGTCATCAAGTATCTTGAACTTCGAGATCCCTATATCCTTGGGCTCGATTCTTCCCCACAGCTCTTCTTTGAAAATTGAATCGAGCTTTTCCATAATTTTGTCTTTTGCCATGTCACCAACCCGTTATATGTTGTTATGCCCCCCCATCGCGCGCCGAGCCGCCGATTCGCCCGGTGCCGCCTCACGCGGGGAGGATCCCCGAAAAAACAATATTTCAAAAATAGAAAATACCCATCACTTGTGCCGATGGGTATTTCTGGCGAAAAAAAACGTGTGTATCTCTGTCTGTTACAATACTGGCCGTTACTGTCGTTTTTCTCCGCCGTCAAAAATCTTATGGAGATCGAACCCGTCAAAATTGACCTCATAGGTACTGGTCAATACCTTGAGCTGATCGAAAAAGAAATAGGTCAATTCCATCAACTCCGTCCGGGGGGCATTCGGGACCGCCCTGATGACGAAGCGCACGATCTTCGTGACCCTGGTCTGCGGAAACGACTGATAGGCCTGGGATACGAACGACGGAACCTGCACCGTAAGGGGTCGCCATCCCACGAAGTTGACCGTGCCGAATTTCAGCACATAGGTCGCTCCGGTATGATCCTTGAGCCAGAGCTCAAGATCGTAGGGATGGCCGCGACCGTGGACCCACAACGAAATCGCCTTCGACTGTCCCGGAAGCTGGATGGCACGCTCCTGTTCTTCCTTCCCCGTGCTCGGGTTGAAGGTCAAGGCGGGGGTCCTGTCCTTCCAGTCCACTTCGAGGGGCGGGAGGATATGTATTTCGTTGCTGCCCGGATAGCGGAACCGGAAGCTCACGCCAAGGATTTTCTCCTTCTTTTTCCCGAGCCCGGTAAGAGACCATTCCTCGACGTTCATGTCGTTGGGAGCACCGGCGATCACCTTTATCTCGAGCCTCGGGACGGGGTTTTTCATTTTCAGCCTTTCCTCCGTCTCCGCCTTGGCAAACTGCTTCGGCATCGATTCGATCTTCCAGCCCTTGTCGCTCACATCGGCAGTCTCGAAATCCTCTATAACGACCGCAAGCTCCTCGCTTCCGCTTACGTCGGAGGGCACATTGGTGATGATCTTCGACTGGGCCGGTTTCGTAGCCACGAAGCCGAGCATCAGCGCGATGAGCGAACACATTGCAATTGAGATTATTCTTGAACTATATGCTCTCATTAAAAGCCTCCCTTCTTGGCCTGTCTCGATTTTACCAGGTGTCCTTAATCGTCTCATCACCCGTGAATTCTGAAAGGTCGGTTACGACCCTGAACTGGTCGATATAAGTGTAGAACGTGCCGGGAACCTCGTACATATCGCTCTGAACGAAAAATGAAACGAAATGGAGGTTTCTGTCGAGAAGGGCGTAGCTTGCCGACTGGGGAAGCCATCCCGGGACAATCACCGACATTTCCTTCCATCCCCAGAAATCGAGGCGGCCCACTCTCAATTTGTGTATATGCCCCCGGTAGTCCCTGAGCTTGATCCATATCGTATGCCTGAACTTCCTGCCCAGGGCCCAGAACTTCAATTCACGGGCCTTGCCCCTGATTATATATTCATTTGGCGGGAACGCCTCCACACGGTCGAATCCCCTTTCCGCGAAGTAGGTCTTGATGCCGAGGACATTTTCGTTTTTGCGTGTGATGCCGTTTTCGTCTGTAGTTTCATTTTTGAATTCACCGGCCTGTCCCTCTTCATTCACAGGTTGACCCTGTTCGTTCATCGGACGCGGCTTGCCGGGTATCTTTCTGGTCTTTGTATCGCCCAACGGAGAAGTGGCGACTGCACGCCAGTCCTCGCAGTTTTCAAAATCATTTATCCAATCAACCACAAGGCCGTCCTGTTTCTTCTTCCCCGCGTCCTCCTGGGCCGTCAGATGCATGGTCCCATTGCCGAAAACAAGCATCATGATGCCTATCGCCAACGACAATGTGGAGAATCTTGCCATCCTTTTCATTGCTGACTCCTTTGAAAATGATATTCTCAATCTTATGGGCGAATCGTTTAGATAAGTACGGTATCACGCACTAACAATATCGGCCACCGAATATGAAAAATTTAATATAAAATAACCCTCCCCCATCATGTATGGCAGAGATCCGTCCCGCCGCGCCTGATGAACCGTCAGAGAGCAATGGCACGGGGATCCTTTGCATGATGGGACGCACGGCACATCAATCAGCACCCTTTCCGCGTCTGCCACGGGTCGATGCACCATCACGATTAGGCCGTCAGGTACGAAAAAAACAACCGCACTACCGGAATAAATAGTATAAAAATAAGTATACTTGTCAAGAAATTAATATATGGATACGAAGGAATCTTGAGGTGTCCGCCGGGAGTGAAGCCGAGACATAATGCACCCTGGATTTTGTATTGATTTATTTTCGCGTGATACTAATGTTAACCGTCGCTATTCGCACAATTGACAGGGGTGTTACCATGCTCTACCAGGAAAAACCGGAGAAAAAAATCTTATCGAAGCTCATTCTTGCCTTCGGCGGTATCCTGGCGGGCTTCATTATCATGAGAATCATCATTGTCCCGTTCAGCGTGCCCGACGATTCAATGGAGCCGAACCTCAGAAAAGGCGACACGGTCTTCATCCTCAAGCACGTGACCCCCGACACGGGGGACATCGTCCTCATCGAGAGCACCGTCGAATCGAGCCGCGTGATGATACGGCGCGTGGCCGCTTCCGAAGGCGACAGCGTGGAGATCAGGGAGAAGGCGATTCAGGTGAACGGCCAGGCCACGACATTCCCATGGAAAACGAGCACTTCAGACAGAAGGGCATTCCCGATGAGCTTCACTTACAGGGACACCATGCCGGCCATCAAGATTGAAAGGAAACACTACTTCGTCCTGTGCGACAACCTGGACCGGGGCTACGACAGCAGGACCCTGGGCATCATTCCCGCAGACCGGATCATCGGCAGGCTCCTGTATGCATATTGACCGCATGCATCGATCCCCCTTTCGTCCGGCGAGGCGTTATCCCTCCAGCCGGAACGGTTTCGGCTGATAATCGAAGGCAGCGAGGCACCGCGAATGTATCGCATTAATGAAAAACGACTGGTCAAAACCTTCGTTGATATGGCGAAGATTTCTTCCCCGTCATGGCACGAAGGGGGCATGATAGACTACATGACGGGGGCCGCGAGGAAAGCCGGCCTCAAGGTGAGGAAATTCCCCTGCGGCGGGTCGCACAACCTTCTTCTCCAGCTTTCCGGCGACGAAAAAAAAAGGCCCGTCCTCTTCTCAGCCCACATGGACACGGTGACCCCCTGTGATCGTGTCAGGCCTGTCGTTTCGCACACTAAAATCACGTCCGACGGAACCACCATTCTCGGCAGCGATGACAAGGCGGCCATCGCGATGTTCCTCGAAGCGGCCCGTTACATACAGGAAACCGGCATGCCGCACCTCCCCGTGGAGATACTTGTCACCTGCGCGGAGGAAGTGGGCCTTAAGGGAGCCAAATGCTTCGACATGTCACTCCTCCGTTCCCGGTACGCCTTCGTCTTCGACTGCGACGGTCCGGTAGGGAAAATCGTCCTGCAGGCCCCCTACCAGTCCACCATCGGGATCAGCGTCACCGGGAGGGCCGCCCATGCGGGCATGGAGCCGGAAAAGGGGATTAACGCCATCAACGTGCTGTCCGAAATCATAACACGCCTCCCCTCCGGCCGGGTCGATCATGAGACCACGATGAACGTGGGCACCGTCTCGGGCGGCCGCGCGACCAATATTGTCGCCGAAAACGCCTCCTGCCTTCTCGAAACCCGGTCACTCGACAGGAACAAGCTCAAAAAGCAGGAATCCCTTATTCGCTCGACCGCAAAGGAAACAGCCACTCGTCTCGGGGCCCGATGCACGGTAAAAAGCGAGCTCGAGTACTCCGGGTTCATCATACATCCAAGCGATACCGTCGCCCGGATTGCTGTCAGCGCCATGGAGCGCGCGGGAATCCGCCATCATTTCGAGGTATCCGGGGGGGGAAGCGACACCAACATTTTCAACAGGGCCGGCATCAAGGCGATTAACCTGTCGGCCGGCATGCGGAACGTCCACACCCCCAAGGAATATATCATGATACGCGATCTTGTTAATGGCGCAAAAGTGGCGATATCGATAATCGATTCGACGCGATGACTCGCCACGCATACGGCGGCGTGACCTCATGAAGGGCTCAACCAGGGACATCCTTATCGCAACGATCATAGGCGACGCCCTTGGATCCGCCTTTGACGGCATGGGAAAGGGGCATATCCGCACGCATTTCAAGGAGACGATCGATTACATCGATCCCTCGCCGGCATTGAAGGGAAAGATACACCGGTGGAGAAAACCGGGTCTCTATTCATCAATCTCTCAATTCATGCTGATACTCGCATCCCACGCCTCCCGCCGCGGGCCCTTCATGAAGCCGTTTCTTCGCTCCATTGCGGGGGCGCCCTCTCTCCCCGGCGCCCCCTACGGCATCTTCCGCGGCCCCGGGGCCGTGGAGGTGCGGCTTATCATGAATGCGCGTGGTGACCCCGGGGATAATGGTGTGCCCGCGCATCCCTGCGGGAGAATCATCCCCGCCCTGGCCCCCATTGCCTTGAAGGGCGATTCCTTTATGGAACGGATGACGGCTGTCATCGGCTACATCCGCCTCTTTACTCTCGACTACTCCACCATCGCCGGAGGCCTGCTATACTCCCTCCTCATCTCCCCATTGAAGGGAGAGGAACCCACCGGCGGGAACCCGGTCGATGAGGCGGCGAAAACCGCGTCGCTTCTGGCCGATACGATCGATTCCGCACCCGCCACCGTCTTCGACACGGGCGTCAATCCCGCCACCCTTATCAGGGCGCTCTTTGATGTGCGCGGCACCCTCATAGCACTCGCTTCGGCCGGAGACCTCTCCGGTGCCGAACGGATCATTTCTTCCCGCGTTTCCGCCGGATTGAAAAACCCCGTCACGCGCGCAACCGTCAACATGCCCGGAGCGCTAATTCCCTATGCACTGTATATTTGCTCACATCTTGACGGCGACCCGATGCTCCTGTTTCACACGGCGTTCGAAGGCGGCGAGTCCGCTGCTCTTTCAGCGATGGTCGGCGCACTCGCCGCGCGTCGCCACGGCCCGTCCATCCTTCCCGACCAGCTGGTCAGAAACCTCGTCAACAGGAAGCGAATTCTCTCCATAGCGGATGACGTCTCCGCCGGTCGCCTTCCTGTGTCGATGCCCGAAGAATTCATTCTTTCGGAGGCGTCTCTTACCACCAAGGAGATACAGGAACGTTCCGCAAAAAGCAGGCACGGCGCCGTTACAACGCGCCGGCCACCCGCCTCCCACAGGGAGCAGGAGCTCCGGCTGTCCCGGCACGTCGTTGAAAGCTGGACCAAGGCGGACAAGGCAAAGTGGAAACGGGAGAGAAAAAGAATGGAGAGCGAAGAGGAATCATGAAAAATATTTGACAAATTGCGGTTAGCCTATATCCTACCTTACAGCTGGCATGCGCCCGGGGGGACAACGTCGGCGCCGCCTCAATCATGGAGGAGCCTCAATGCTACGAACCATCGCCACCTGCTCGATACTCACCCTCATGGCATCTGTCTTTATTCCCGGACAGACTCTCTTCGCCAAGTCAGACCGTTTCACGCTGATAGACATTCAAAAACTCAACCGGTATGACGAGAACAGGATCCTCTACCAGCACATTGAGAAGCTTCATGATCAATTCGTCGCCGACGCGTACGACAATTCGGTCGCCGCCCTGATGGTTATCAAGGACAAGACCGTATACCTTTTCAAAGACGGCTTCGACGATCCGGAGCAGGTACGCGCCAACAAGATCCTGTACGACCGGGGCAACCAATTCCTCCCCGACATGTGGCCCAACAAGATCGCAGGCGTGCCAAACTTCGTCATGATCACCGACCGCAGGATCGAGATACAAAAAAACACGACGAAGGAGTTCGTCTCGGCCAACTACAAGGATTTCTACATGGACGTGCGCAACAGATTTCTGAAGAAGCATGCCTCGATTTTCCTGTCCCTTCTCGTCAACAGGAAAGACATCGAAATCACCATCGACAGGAAGCGGATTCCCAGAAAAATAGCGGACGGTGACACCGTGAAGTATGCGACCTGGGTATCGGTGCGGACAAGCGACGGCAGCACGGTTTACTACGCCGAGGACGCTAACGGCGACGGTGTGACCGAGACCTTCACCGTGCATTCAAGTGACGGCTTCCAGTGGGGCTTTTCATCTGGCCCGAACCTGATCAATATCAGGAACAATAGCCAGAAAGACATTGAAGGCATTATCGGATGGATGACCAACACGGCATCCGGCGGATCGCCCGTCGAGGACGAGATCATAAAGAAGACATTCCCATCGGCCGGCACGATTGGCGACATGATCAACGATATTTATTACATTGACGCCGAGACGAAGACCTTCCTGAAAAAGAAGGACATCAACATCGAAGACGCGGTTGAGAAAAAGGCCCGGGGGCAATAACCGTCCCGGGGAATATTCGTGTATGGCTTTTCACCCTGTGAATCATAAAAAAAGCGGCATCTGCGATGCCGCTTTTTTTATGACGCCGTCATCCAGCCGATCCCTTCATTTCCAGTTTCTCAGCATGTGGGCGTTCATTATTTCCTCTCTGTACGGGAGAAAATCGAGGGGATTCAGGGGTATGTCATTATATCGTATCTCGAAGTGAAGGTGGTTGCCCGTTGAATTACCGGTACTGCCGACCAGCCCGATTATCTGGCCCTTCTTCACACAATCCCCTGCCTTGACGAAATGAACCGAGTTGTGCGCGTAGCGGGAGTGAAATCCGTCCCGATGCTCGATGTATATGGTCTTCCCGAACCCGCCCTCATAGCGGGTCGAAAGAACACGGCCATCCATAACCGCGACGATAGGGGTCCCCCGAGTCGCGGGCATATCTGCGCCCGTGTGAAATCTCCTTCCGCGCAGGCCGAAGGTCGATGATATATTCTTGAGATCAAAAATCGGCCAGATGAAATCGCTCTTGTTGCTCGCGACGGTGTCACGCTTGATCCCCCGCGCCTCCAGCTCCTGGACATACTTTTCAGAATAGGGGACAAAAAGGTAGGAACCCCAGGAGAAGGTTGTGCCGTTAATCTCCCTGAGTTCCTCCATTGTGGAGTAAAAACTGCTGAGTATCTGGTTCGCTTTTGCCGGGGACTCAACAATCATCCATATACCAAGGCGCCCGTTGTACTCCTGAATATGCTGATTATCCAGGTGAACGAAGCCTTCCGCATAGGAATACCCCGTGCCCATTATAAAGGCGAATAATAGCGTAAAAAATGTCCTTCTCATGCCTGAACCACTCCATAGGATTGCATTTATATAGTGCGCACAACAACGAAGAAAAAGTTGACGAAGATTGACTTATTAATTTACACTTATATGATTTGTCAAGAAAAAAATGTCTATATATAGAAGAAATCGGATTTTAAATACATGGTCACATTCTGGCCCGGGAATAGTTACGGAAAAGGCTACCGAATAAGCGATTCAACATAGTCGATGGTATAATTACTTTTGATATGCTGTCTTCTCAGGCATGCATTATCCCTTGTAATGATATTCGATCCGTAATCCGTGGAAAAAACCCTCCTGTATCCCGCGTCAACGGCCCGCATTACCAGTTCCGGGTCGTATCGTCCGTAAGGAAAGGCGAAATATTCGATCTTCTTGCCGAGACGCATTTCAAGTATTCTCCTTGAAAGGTACATCTCCTCGTAAAGACGCTTGCCAGCATCGGGCCCGCCCTTCATTGAAATGCGAGTAAGATCGGGATGGCTTATGCTGTGGGCCTGTATGTCGATTCCCGCCCTGTCCATTTCCCTCAATCGTTCCCAGGTGAGGCCCCTGCCCGGTCTCGTCGATATGTTATCGGTATACACGAAAAGTGTCACCGGATATTCAAATTCTTTCGTCATCGGCAGCAGCCTGTGATACATCGATGGATACCCGTCATCGAAGGTGATCACCATAACGCGCTCGATAAAGGGGGCGGGACGCTCTATACGGCTGATGAGCTCCCCGAGGGAAATCACGCAAATGCCCCTATCCCGGAAAAGCCTGAAATGCCCCCTCAACCCCTCCGATTCGATGGAGAAGGGCCCACTGCCGTCGATATTATGATAGAGAAGAATCGGTACCGCAAGGAGGCGTGACAGGTCCTCCTTCCCCTTGTGAAGCCATGCCATCTGCGCCCCGGTGAACCGGCCACCTTCATGCATGAAAAGAACGACGGCCAGCACAAGGGATATGGCGAGGGATAAGGCTGCGATGCGTATATGCTTCATGGGCTGATTCTCTCCTCACACAAGGTATCGTATCAATGATGCTTCACGAAAAGAAATTTTTTCTGGGCATGGCACGACCCGTTCATGGAATCACCGCCCTGTAATGAGTTTTTTTTACCCGTCGCCTTCGAGGCCCCACGCCCGTTATCCGGAATGCAATTCAGGGCCGATAGTTTCGAATAAAATTATTTATGACTTTACAATTTCCCGCCGCTGTGTTATGCATTGTGCCGCTGAAGCGGCATCGATGCCGGAAGTCCTTGAAAACAGAACAGCAGGATTATAAACATGATTACATTCACGAAAATGCAGGGAACCGGAAACGATTATATCATCATCGACGGCAGGACACAGAAGCTGCAGGATCCCCGAAAACTGGCCCGCGCCATCTGCGATCGCCACTATGGTGTGGGTTCGGACGGCATACTCATCCTTCTGGAATCCGAATCCGCCGATTATCGCATGAGGATATTCAATCCCGACGGGAGCGAGGCCGAAATGTGCGGCAACGGCATCCGGTCTTTCGCGAAATACCTTTACGATAACAGGATTATCTCAGCCCCCGAAGTCTCGATCGAGACCACCGCTGGCGTCAAGAACCTGAAGCTCACCGTCAGAAACAAAAAAATCGAAAGCGTCATCGTCAACATGGGCGAGCCGATACTCCAGAGGGAAAGAATCCCAATGATCGGAGATCCCGGGATGGTGATCGACGAGGGCCTCCATCTCGATGATGGGACCCGATTCAGGATTACCTCCCTCTCCATGGGCAACCCGCACGTGGTGATTTTCGTGGAGGAAATCGAGATGTTCCCGATCGAAAAATACGGCCCCCTGGTCGAAAACCACTCCCTCTTCCCGAACAGGACAAACGTGGAATTCGTGAAGGTGCTGAACAGGGAAGAGTTGATTCAGCGCACGTGGGAGCGTGGTACCGGGGAAACCCTTTCGTGCGGTACCGGCGCGTCAGCCGTTACGGTCGCTTGCATACTGAACAAGCTGACTGAAAGAAAAATATTGATTCACCTGAAGGGCGGCAACCTGAAGACTGAATGGCGCGAGGAGGACAACAGCATCTACCTTACCGGCCCCGCCGTAGAGGTCTTCCGGGGCGAATGGGATCACTGATCCTGACACACGACGCACGGGAATTTCATATCTCCCACAGGGAGGCGTTCAAGGCCCCCTTCTCGAGGATCATGACGCCTCCCACGGTGGGAATATTTTCAGTGATGGTCTTCTCGAGTGCCCGCATGAAAAGGGCCTCCGAGTTTTTAATAACCGTGGCCCCCGGTGCGAGCCGGACGGGCTCGATATCGAAGACACAGAGACCCTGGGTGCCTTTTCCCTCACGACGGATCCAGACCTTCCGAACGAAAAGCTCCGCAGGAACCGCTGCCGTGGTATTGGCGCGGAGCCGGCCTTGTACGACGGTCTCAAACAGGAGTTTCGCCGTCTTCTCGTCGCTGTTATAGCGCGGAATCATCCGTTTCTCGTCGACTATCGACTCCCCGTCAAGGGAGGGCAGATAGACGGATACTGACACATGACTGTCGAGAGAAGGTATGGACGGGAAGATGTCGAAAATATTTTTATCGGTATGATATGAATAGGCCAGGTAATCTATAATAAAGAGGGCGGCGAAAAAAATGATCAACCTCCGGTTTCTCTCCGTTCCCTCCGGATAATCGATCAGTTCCGCCCGTATTTTCCGGACCTGGGGAAAATCCCACCCCAGGCCGCGCCAAAAGGCGGCCGCCCCGCTCTTGAGGGCCCTTACCCGTACTGACAGTTTAGCAAATAGTGTATTCATGGCGCACCGTTCCGATATTGGGGTAGAGTAGGGAAAGCCCCCCCCATAATCAACAATTTTTTCGTCTAACCCTGCCTACGCCCTTTCCGGCCAGCGATACCGGTGGATGTCTTCCCGGCTGAGGAGAGTGATCCTAATCAAGCTTGATGATGCTGTGATAGTTCTTAATGAAGGAATTCACGCCATCCGCAATCCCTTCGGCAATCGATTCGCGGTGTTTCGCCAGAATCAGCTGCCGGGCCTCCTTCACATTGGAGATATATCCGATCTCTATCAGGGCGGCGGGCATCAACACCCCGCGAAGGACGAAGAAATCGGCCTTTTTGACCCCCCGGGAGCTGAACAACCTGTTTGTTTTCGCCATACCGCGCTGGATTGAATCGGCCAGCGAGTAACTCTCCTTCTGTATCTGGGTGGTGATCATCGCAGCCTCGATATAATCAACATCCTCATACGATTTCCCCCCCTTCGGCCTGTTTTCGAGAATGATGACGTTATTCTCCAGGGCTGCCGTGGCCCGCGCCTCCTCGTTCGACGGGTTTTGGGACAGAAAAAAGGTTTCATGGCCGGACACCCGGGCCGATATTGAGGCGTTAACATGCACGCTGAGAAAAATACCGTTCCGGCCCTTTTTCAGCAGCCGGTTTGCGATCTCAGTTCTTCTGGACAGATCTATGAACCTGTCGTCCCTTCTGGTCATAACCACACGTACACCATGAATTCTGGCGGCAATCTTCTTTTCCAGAAGCAGCGCGACTTTCAGTGTGATGTCCTTTTCCCTGAGGCCCCCTTTCCCCACGGCACCCGGGTCCTTCCCGCCGTGGCCAGGGTCGATCACGATGAAGGTGATGCGTTCCCCGGGGGCGGGCCGAAGGGCGTCGTCGCCCTGCTTCCCCCCCGGCTCGATGTCACGCCCTTCCGCCACCAGCGCCCCGCCCCTCCTCTCGACGCGCATTCCCGGGTTGAACCGCATGACGATATGCTTTCCCGCGTCAAAGGGGATGAAGATCCTCCCGCCCCCGCGCCGTACGGCTGTGGACGAGCGGAAGAGCTCTCCATCGACCACCATAACGGCCATACCCACCGAGTACACGGCATGGTGGCTGGCGCGGTACAGCCTGCCTTTTCGGGAAATCATGTCAAAGGCGTGCTCGATCTTAAACAGGTCGATTATTTCATCAAGGGGAATGTAGTCGGCACCGCTGATCCTCACGATCGTGACACCCTGAGAGGACGGGAACAGCGACAGGGCGAGCAGGAAAAAAAGGGGTGGAACCAGGCAGCATCTAATCCTTCTTTTCAAGACCACCCCTCAGATACGTCTTAACATAAAGGACGCCACCGAGCACATAGAAGAGAAGGACCAGGAATATTGTAGCGGCCTTCAGGGTGACTCCCTTGAAAGAATAATCGAGGGACATGACATAGACCACACCGCAGAGGGCCATGCTGCCGGCGCATAGCTTGCCGAATATATTCGGCTTCACCTCGATGTCCTTTTTTTTGTAGAGCGCTATACCGGCAATGACGGCGGATATCTCCCGAATCAGCACCAGCAGAAATACCCATAGCGGAAACCCCTTGTAGAGCACAAGGAACGTCATCGCGATCAATCCGGCGAACTTGTCCGCGACCGGATCGAGATATTGACCGAGCCTTGTTACCTGGTTCATCAACCGCGCCAGAAAGCCGTCAAAAAAATCGGAAAAGATTATTACCCCCACTACCGCCACCTGGTAGGCAACATACGATGAATCTCCCGTTCTGTTTTCAAGGTAAATGTAGTAACCGAGGAGGGGGGCCGAAATAATCCGAAGCACCGTCAGAAGATTTGATATGGTGATGATTTTATCCTGAAATATTTCCCGAACTCTCATGATCTGATTAGCCCGTCGCCCTTATAATGGAAGATCCACTCCGGTTTCGGGCTCGGCTGGCCCGCAGTTGCCCTGAATGGTGCATTTTTTATTGTGCCAGCAATACCCGTGCCCGTCAAGATAAATTCCGTCCCCGGACCGGTAGTCGGCATGGCAGGGGAACTCGCCGCCCGGTGCCATCCCCGCCCTCCAGGGCCATGCCCCCATTTTTATTCCATACATGAAGAAAGTTCTTGAAAAATGGAGCGATAAAAAATGTGATGTACTGCTATGAATTCCCACAAAGGGAACCAACGAATGAAACGCGCCATTTTTTCCATCAGTGTAATCCCGGCCCTTCTGATAACGGCCCTCGTTTTTTCCTGCGCCGGAAAGGACGATAGCATCCCACAGGGCTCATACGCCATCATAATCCAGGGCTATACCCCCCTGCGGATCGACCCCATGGTCTTTTCCGGTATCGTTAAAAAAATGGACACGGGCGACACGGTCCGCGTTCTGGAAAAATCCGCGGAAGAATCGTGGGTTGGCCGCACAAGCGGTTACTGGTACCGGGTCAGGACGCGTGAAGGAATAACCGGCTGGGTATTCGCTGCGGACATCTCGATTCATACCTCTTCCGATTCCGGTGCCATGGAGAAAATCATCACCGGCTTCATGGAAGCGGAACGGGCGAAAATCAAGCAGTATCTGGCGGGAAAATGGTGGAGCACAAACCAGTTCGGCGACTTTACCGACCATTGCCTGGAACTGTATGAATCCCAGAAATACCGTTCATACCGGAAGGGCGAGGAGGGTCGCCAGATAATCGGATCATTCAGTATTGATTTCAATAAAAATGAAATCTCCTTCTCGGACGGCACTTCTTTCCAGAGTAACCTTGATCTTGAAAAACGTGGCGCCGACTATATAATCAAAAGGGAATTGAAGGATTTCGAGCTCCGTTTTACAAAGATATCGATAGAAACCAGCCCCGAGCCGGTAATAAAGGAAACCGTTGACAGAAAAAAACCCGCACCCACCCCAGGGAATACGCCTCAATAAATTCCTCGCTCAATGCGGCCTCGGATCACGCCGCAAAACGGAGGAATTGATATCTTCGGGAAGGATATCCATCAATGGCGTGCGGACGACCCGTTTAAGCACCGTCGTCAGTTCCGTCGACAGCGTCGCTTTTGACGGCACGCCCCTGAAGCGCCTGGAAAAAACGGATTATATCATCCTGAACAAGCCCCGCGGATACGTCACAACGATTCTTGACGAAAAACACCGCCTCACGGTGATGGACCTGATTCCAGAAAAATACCGGCGTCGCGGCGTCCACCCGGTGGGGAGACTCGACCGCGATTCAGAGGGTCTGCTCATCTTCACCAATGACGGTGAACTCGCCTATCGCCTGACAAAGCCCAGGTTTCATATCCAGAAGGAGTATGTGCTGGAGATCGACCGGCCCCTTGAACCGGAGGACGAGTCCAAGATACGCGGCGGGGTCTACCTTCATCAGATTAACGTTAAAACCATGCCCGCAAGGGTCGTCTGCGACGATGATGCAAGACGGCGTGTCAGAATCATCATTACCGAGGGAAAAAAGCGCCAATTGCGCTATACCCTTGCGAAGTTCGGATATAAAGTCAAACGCCTCGAACGTACGGCGTATGGACCCCTCACCCTCCACGCACTCAGGAGGGGAACCTATCGGGTGCTGACCCGCACCGAAATCCGGGATTTAAAGGCGCTGGCGGGGCTATAGGGACGCCCCCGGATGGCAAAAGATCAGGGGGCAGGCTTCGTGATGAAGTACCGCTCCGCGTCTTCCATGTTGTTGAATATCTTGAAGTAGGTTCCCATTTTCGCAATGCCGAAAAGCTGGATGATTCTGGAGTTTCCGCATACCAGCACCATTTCCCTTTTCCTTTCACTCATCGTGCGACTTATGTTGATGAGGGAACTCATACCCGTTGAATCAATATAATAGAGGCCGTCGAAAACGAGAACGACATTCGGATAATCAATTTCCTCGAGTTTCTTAACTATCTCCGCCGAGAGCTTCGGGGTTTTTATAAAGTCAATCTCCTCAATACTGATCGAGATCACCGAAAAACTGTCGTAATTGATCACCTCTAGACTTTCCATATCACGTTTACACCCCTGCGCACCGATTCCGTCGGCAAGGTGAAGTCACCTCCGCGTGGATCACGCCTCCGGTCTACTGCCACTCATGTGATGATCGAATGCAACAACCATCCCATCTTTTACTGAATAATATCAAGTAAAAAAATCGGCAGGTGGCGCCTTTTTACACAATCAGGTCGGCTACGCCTCTCGTTTACGGTTTATCACTCCCTCCCGGCCGCACCCACCCTGAACTGCATCCAAAATATTTTCTCATGCATTCGTCAAACAATGTCGAATTCATATAATGAGCCCCGGAATCGGGATGCATCCGCCTCGAAAACGCGGCCGATCCGATAGACATAAGGACCAAGGCGCCCTCTATGCAGAATATCGACTTTTATGAAAAACGAAATACCCGGGTAATGCCCCCACAGTTCACTGAGTTTGACCCGGAATATTTCCCCCGGGTCGCCCAGGCCACACCGAGGGAAACCGAGCGGATTCGGAAAAGGGCGAGCAGGATATTCTTCATCATCGCCGCCCTCTGCATCATTTCCTTCACCACGGGAATCGTGGTTGGGATTAAATTCGCAGGCGGAACCCGTCATGAAATCGTCGATACTAAGACCTTTAACGCAGTGGCTGATATCGGGAAGAAAATTCCCTTCGTTGGCGCAACCGGTAAAGCCGAACAGGCGCCCCAGGAAAAGGTATTCCCCCGTGAAAGCTACCCCTACGTCCTCGGAGTGAATGGAGATTATGATATCGCCATGGCCCGGGAAATGGCCGGATTTCTCAGCCAGCGTGGGCATACCGTCATTCTTTCCAAGAATAACGGCCGGTTCAGAATATATGTCGGTCCCTTCCGAAAAAACGCCGACGCCCGGGAAGCTCTGAAAAAAATTTCAGGATATTCGAAATATTCGCTTGCTGAAAACACACGGATTATAAAAAGGTAACAGTGCGGTGAATCATTCCGGGGCGAACGCCCCCGGGAGTAGCGATGGTTCACAAGCGGGTACGACCGTTTTCTGCTGCCGCCAGCCGATAGTCGCGCGCGTGCCCTGTCGCAAGAATATACCTCTCAGGGGCACCAAGTGAAAACCGCCGTAGCAGTCAGAAAAGCAAAAAACGACGAAATCAATACAATCCACGAGATCATATCCTCGTACGCGTCGGATGGCATACTCCTTGCCCGAAGTCCCGATGATATCAGCGCCACCCTCGACAACTTCTACATTTCCGAAGAAGATGGAACCATCACCGGGGTCATCACGTTCTTCGATTACGGAGAATCCCTGAAGGAAGTCCGTTCACTGGCGGTGCGGAAAAGTCATCTCCGCAGAGGCATCGGGACATCCCTCCTGGCGGCGCTCATCCGGGAACTCCAATCAAGAAATCACCCGAGAATATTCGTGCTCACCTACGCCCCTCTCTTCTTCGAGAAAAACGGCTTTGTCGGCATCGACAGGGAAAAGCTCCCGGAGAAAATATGGAAGGACTGCGCGACCTGCAAGAATCGGCTTAATTGCTCGGAAACCGCCCTCATCTACGCGGGCGAGTAGACCGCATCATTCGCCCCTGCGCACTATGCGAAAGCTTTCTATAACCCCCCTCATGACCTCCCGGTTCGCGGAGTACCCCGCTTCGGAGGATATGACCCGGGCGCAATGGGTGACCCTTCCGTCCACGAAAACGGCCTCGTAACCCGCGTAACCCGGATTCCCGCTGTTCCTGAATTGATGGATGACCCGTTCATCATCGCGAGTCACCGTCCGGCGCGTCAACCCCTGATGGCCCGTGTGTCCCCTCCATTTTTCCTCCGCCTCCGCGAGATCCTTGAACCGGGCCTTTATTGACTCGCTGTCAACCGCCAGGAGATAATCGTATGTACCGGCCTCCCGTTCAGCCCCGAACAGGACGCCCGAATAACGGTAATCGAGACCGGCCCGGTCTTTCTTACGGATTACCCGAATGGCGGCTGTGGCCCTGAATGAATAGCGCATCATGTCATTGATGATGACGATGTCGTTCCCTTCATTTATGAGAATGAGGGAGGACGATTCATTCATGCGGTCGAATCTGGCTCCGTTTTGCTTCCGGAGTCGCCCGATGATCTCCATGGCCCTTACCTGCGCCTGGTATATCCTGTTATTATCGGCGGGAAGAGCGCAGATCGATTTCAGCACGGCAAGTCCCTCCTCGTAGCGGTGCTCGCTCACCAGGGTCTCACCGAAATTGATATGATAGTCGATTGCCCGGGCGGATACCGGCCTGTGGGCAGGGGAAGATGTCTCCGTGATACGGATTGCGCCCGCCCTGTCGACAAAATACTTGTTGCCTTCCCTGTCCCTGAAATACTTCCAGTCGGGCATCTGCGCGAGAAACAGGGCCGCGAAGAGGAGAAGGGGGACGCATGTACGTGTTACGCCCATGATCAGAGAAACTGCAGCAGGATAAATCCGATCAGGATGATAAGGCCGACGATCAATGCCAGGATATAGATAAGCCTGCTGTCAAGAATGGAGGGCTCGCTTGCCGTCTCTCGCGATGGTTGATCAAGCATGAGTTTCACGTTTTCTTCTTCGAATATCTTCGCAAGAACGCCCTTCGCGACAAACGCGTAGATCATGAATCCCCCCTTATCGAAAGGGATTTTCGCCTTGATCCTGCCGGGAACCGGAAATCGCGACCCCTCGGGGCCGAAGGCGTTCATCAGCCGAAGAATTTTCTCCGTAACGAGGTCCTTCCCTGAGAGCATCACTTTTATTTTATCGCCCGGATTCAGGTCACTGATGTTTTTTCCTCGAACTGGCGCGAGCACCGCGCTTCCTTCGACTATATACCGGGCCTCGCTTTCGACTTTCGTTATCCTTTCATCCTCAGCGACAACTTCCTCCACTTCCCGGCTCTCGCCACCCGGAGTGTCTATCTTCACTCCCGCCATTTCAAGGGCCAGGGACGTCGTAGGTTCCAGGTCGAGCTGGCATTTAACGGACTCCACGTTGAAGGACTTTGCCAGCATGTCCTTGACGGTGCCTGTCAGTTCATCCAGGTTTTTTTCCTGCACGTCCGGAAAGACGTCATAGCTCACGAAGGAATCGATAAGATAGTAGGTGAAATTCTGTGAATCGATCGCCTCGGTCTCACCACTCCCCGCGACAATGTCGCGGTAATACGATTTCCAGTCGTCGAATACCCTTGTCTTTTCAAAGAGGCCGGGTGATGAGGAGAGGTGGCAGGTCACATCGGCGATGTATTCCTGGATAAAATTGAAAAATGCTACAAACACGCCGGACACGCCCTTTTTGTCGACGAAGAACTTCCCCTTGACAGCCATGACATCTATATACTGTCCGGCGGCCATCTCCTTGGCTTTTACGATGTCGCCCCCGGTGTACTTGAGAGCCATATCCACCAGTTTTGTCGTTTCCTGCAAAGAATTATATTCTTCCATTATTCACTCATTCTTTATGCCCGGAAAGATACTTTTCCAGGATCTCATATCTTTTCTGTGGGCTCAAATTGAGGATCTTTCTCGCGCCCTGAATTATTTTCAGTTTATATTTCATTTTGGTCATGATACTGTAGATCCCATCCTTCTGGATCCCGTCAACGATCACCGCCTTGTCGAATGGAATATTGAAATCGATCATGGGCCCGAGCACCGCCGTCAGTTTTTCCGGCGTCACGTATTTAAGGGATATTCGCGGGACTCCTATCTCAAGACGCCTCAAGATTCTGTAGTTTTTGTAACGCTCGTGGGAAACGGCCTGAAAATTCCTCGGGTTATCCGTCAACTGCACCACCACCGAATCGTCCTCTTCCGAGATCATTATACGTATATAGGTGTTGCTTGACTTGTTCGCCGAAAGGAGGCCGTAGAGGCTGTCGTCCTTCTCTTTTTTTATTTTCTTAAACGTGGGTTTCATCATTCCCCGGCCAGTCATTACGGATGGTATCTTCCACGTGTACATTTACAACGCGAAAAATTCCCCTTTTTCACCTTTTTTCACAATCCGCATTGTATAACAATCTTCCATCGTTTTTGCCACCTCCTCACGCGGCCGTCCCGTGAAGGCAACGACATCGCCCAGCTGGACCGACCTGTTGACGCGGATATACTCGATGATTTCTCGCTCGCGGTCTGAAAGGGGCCCGATGAAGAACACATTATTCTGGCATATATTTTCGGTTATTACAACAATTTTTTTGTTTTTATAGCTCGAATATGATCGCAGGACAAGATCGATGTTCATCTCCGAAATTTCTGATATATTCCTCAGCTTGACGTGAAAAACCCGACCGGGGGCCATCGAGTCGAGAATCATCCTTACTATGAACTCATCGATGAACGAGGAGTCAATGACTTTAATCCCCTCAAAATCCATCAGCAGTGTCTCACCTTCATTGACCTTCCCGACAAGGCCCTCAACGGAGGTGTACATCAACCGCCCCATATGTCGCGTGATAAGGTCCGGCGTCTTAATCTTCAGCTCTTCAGCTTTTTTTTTGAGGTATATGACCATGTCACGTCCGTCTATCCCATGAGTGATATAGATATCTGCGTCCCGTTGAAATGGCTGAGGTCGTTTTTAAGGAAGAGATAGGACGATCCCGCGCTCTTCCTGTTGTAGAGCGTCGACACCGATGCCCCGCCGGAACGGAAATAGATGCTCCCTTTCAGTTTTTCGACGATGGAGCTCACCTGGCTGAGGCCATAACCAAACTCCCTCTTGCTCGAGATGGGAGTAGTGAGGGCCAGCTCGATCAGGTTTGCCGGCGAATCGTATCGAATTCCGCTGTTCTCGAAGCTCTTCTCGATACCGATGCCTGAATCGCTTATGCAAAGACGAACAATGTTCTCCTTGCCTGCGGAATATGTCTGCATGGCGAGGTACCCGGAATCCAGGCTGTGTTCGAAAACGTTCTGGCATATTTCCGAAATCACCGTGACGAAATAATCCACCACCCTGTCAGAAAGCCAGTGCTTCAGGATATGCCCCGCGCGTTTCCTGAAGACCCCCGCGATGGCCGAAATGACCCGCACGCTTTCCCGCTCCTTGTTCGGAATCTCCGTGATTTCAATGACTCTTCTGCTGAAGGAGCTCCTTCTCAAAAGAAGCTTCTCGTCGAGCCTGTCGGCCACATCGAACACCCCGGCTTTGAAAAAATCCATCCGGTGCAGATACTGGTGTATGTTGAGTGGTATCCCCACCAGTCGGAGCTTGCTCCCGCTTTTTCGTAGATACTCCCTTCCGATCAGCAGAAGGGACAGCATTGAATAGGGCTCGATGAAAGTTATCCGTGAAAGATTCAGGGCGCGCGCGCCACCCATGATTTTCTCGCGAAAATCTATGACGTACTCGAAATCATACGGCTCCCTGAACCTGTTCGGCAATGTCACTATCGCGCTGTCATCCATGGCGGCACCGATTAATTGTATTCCCGGAGACACTCGCTTCTCTCACCCCTCGCGCGAGGACTCACCTTTCATTCATCGGAGGATGAGTGCTTTATCTGAATACATTCTTTTTTCCGCGCCCCGCATGGTGCCCGGCACAAAAAAAACGGCCGGAGATTTCTTCCCCGGCCGTCCCTGTTTTGTCCGTTCCGATGATCCGGCGTGTCAGTACATGCCACCCATGCCACCCATACCGCCCATACCGCCCATCCCGCCGCCAGCCGGCATTGCCGATTTTTCCTCCGGCTTTTCGGTGATGAGAACCTCGGTGGTGCAGAGCATACCGGCCACCGATGCCGCGTTCTGAAGTGCGGAACGCACCACCTTCGCCGGGTCGATGATACCGGCTTTGATCATGTCGACCCATTCAAGCTTGGAGGCATCGAAACCAATGTTCTCCTTCTCGCCCTTGGCCTTCTCCACGATCACCGATCCCTCGAGGCCTGCGTTGAAGACGATCATTTTCATCGGCTCCTCAATGGCCTTGACGATGATTTGCGCGCCGATTTTTTCATCTCCCGTAAGCTTCTCGGCCACCGCGAAGACGGCTTTCTGTGCGTTGATGAGAGTCTTTCCGCCCCCCGCGACGATTCCTTCTTCCACCGCGGAACGGGTCGCAGACAGCGCATCTTCCACGCGCGCCTTCTTTTCCTTCAATTCGATCTCCGTTGCGGCGCCGACATTGATGACAGCTACGCCGCCGGCGAGCTTGGCCTTCCGCTCCTGGAGCTTCTCGGTATCATAGTCTGACGTGGAGTCTTCGATCTGCTTCTGTATCTGGGCGATCCTTCCCTTGACATCTTTCTGGGTTCCGCCGCCTTCGATAAGCGTGGTGTTTTCCTTGTCCACGATGACCTTTTTCGCACGGCCGAGCATCTGCAGGGTCGTGTTTTCAAGCTTCATTCCGAGATCTTCCGATATCACCTGACCGCCTGTGAGGATGGCGATATCCTCAAGCATTGCCTTCCTTCTGTCCCCGAACCCGGGCGCCTTGACCGCGACGCAGGATATGGTTTTTCTCAGGGTATTGACGACGATGGTGGCGAGTGCTTCCCCTTCCACGTCCTCGGCGATTATCAGGAGGGGTTTACCCGCCTGGGCGACCTTTTCCAGAACCGGAAGGAGGTCTTTCATTGTTGAAATCTTTTTGTCATGTATCAGGATGTAGGCGTCATCAATTGTCGCGTCCATGGTCTCCGGATTCGTCGCCATGTAGGGAGAGAGATACCCGCGGTCGAACTGCATGCCCTCCACGACCTCGAGATGAGTCTCGATCGATTTGGCTTCTTCGACCGTGATGACGCCGTCACGGCCAACCTTGTCCATCGCGTCAGCGATGAGATTGCCGATTTCCTGGTCGTTGTTTGCCGAAATGGATGCCACCTGGGCGATCTCCTTCTTGTCGACGATCTCTCTGGATGCCGAGGCGATAAAGCTTACTGCGCCCTCAACCGCCTTGTCGATCCCGCGTTTCAGATCCATCGGGTTCGCCCCGGCGGTGACGTTTTTAAGGCTTTCCTTGTATATCGCCGCGGCAAGTATCGTCGCCGTGGTAGTGCCGTCGCCGGCCACATCGTTCGTTTTGGTGGCGACCTCTTTCACCATCTGGGCGCCCATGTTCTGAAACGGATCTTCGAGCTCGATCTCCTTTGCTACGGTTACCCCGTCCTTCGTCACCGTGGGAGCGCCGAATTTCTTATCGATGACCACGTTCCGTCCTCTTGGCCCGAGGGTGACCTGAACGGCGCCCGCGAGTTTATTAACGCCATCGAGCACCGACCGTCTCGCTTCCTCGTTATACTGTAATATTTTAGCCATTGCAACTTCCTCACTTGAAATTATTTGATTAAGTAATCGGCGTAGTTAACGCAAATCCCAATCGAGCGGGAGAATCCGAACGCCGTCTCCGATCTCCCATCATGCGCCCTATCACCGGTGGAAATTGGCGATAGGCGCCCGAAAAGGACTCCCTCTTTTATTCAATGACCGCCAGTATGTCGCTTTCAGAAAGGATGAGTAAATCCCTGCCGTCATGCTTGACTTCCATTCCCCCATACTTGCTGAATATGACCGTATCCCCCGCTTTCACCGTCATCGGAACAAGATCCTTGCCATCACGTTTCCCCTGGCCCACTGCCACGACTTTACCCTGCTGGGGTTTTTCTTTCGCGGTATCAGGTACATAGATCGATCCGACCTTCTCCTCTTCCTGATCCAGCAACTCAACTATGACACGATCGCCTATAGGTTTTAGAGCCACTTCCGTCCTCCTTGTAGTTTGTTTGTTTTTCCTCTAACGCAGAAGAAAATTTGTTTATCTATATAGATAAATTTATACATACATAATTAAGATAATTGATGCAAAAATCTTTTTAAATTCTCGAATTGTTAGCACTCATTAAATTGAGTGCTAACAATTCATTAATACTAATAGATACGTTTTAAATCAAGTCTTATTTTTGATAATTATAGCCTTTTGCTGATATTTATTAAAAAATATGACAGGTTTTAGTACTTTTTTTGCCTTTCAGGGGTTAAAAAAATATTTATGCAGTCGTTTCGCGTGTAGTAGCGGTATAATCCGATTTGCCCCCTCTCTTTTCGAGCAATTTAATATCCTCTATGATCATATTCTTATCCACGGCTTTGCACATATCATATACGGTAAGTGCCGCGACCGTAACCGCCATCAATGCCTCCATTTCGGCACCGGTCTTCCCTTCGAGACGGACTTCCGAGCTGATGCGAACGCCCATTGAGCTGTAATCGAGAATCAGGGAGACATCGATGAACGCAAGGGCCAGGGGATGGCACATCGGTATCAATTCGGCGTTCCTCTTTGCCGCCATAATGCCGGCAATTTTCGCTATCTGGAAGAGATCGCCCTTGGGAAGTAACCGTTTTTCGATCAACTGGAGTGTCGAACCCTCCAGACGGACAAAACCCGTCGCTTTTGCCGTTCGCATGGTGACCCGTTTCGACGTGATATCCACCATGACCGGTGTGCCGTCTTCTGTGTAGTGTGAAAAATCATCCATGGGAACCCTACCCTGCCCCTGTCAGCTCGTCAAATGTAGCGCCTTTTTTCATCGCGTCGAGGAGCCTTTTCGAATCGGCGATGTTTCCGATAAGGATAAAACCGGAAAGCCTGCCATCGACAAAAAACATTTTCCTGTAATGACCCTTTTCGCCGTCCTGCTCCATGCGGAGACGATACTCTCCCTCTTTCCTGTCCTGGCACAGGTCACCGGCCGAGAAAAGCCGGGTCCCGAAGAGGTTCAGGACCGCCGGGTAGATATCATCCTCGAAGCGCGACAGTCTTCCCGCGGCGTTGGAACCCGCCGTTTTCCCCTGCCTGACAGCGGACATCCAGAGGGCGATGTTCGTGCCGTTACACTCCGCTGCGTCACCGCAGGCGTACACCCCGGGTGCCGATGTCTCCATGCGGTCATTCACGACAATCGCGCGATTAATGGCTATTCCGCATTCCCCGGCAAGTTTCGTATTGGGCCGCACTCCGATTGAAAAGACGATCATGTCCGCCCTGATCTCCTCCCCGGAGGCCATCCTGACACCCTCCGCCCTGGCGCCTCCCATTATCGACTCGATCGATCTGCCCATGACAAGCTTTACATTTTTTTTCTCAATGATTTCACACGCAATACCGGAACATTCGGCGTCAAGATGACGAGGGAGTATTCTCTCGCTCATCTCGAGGACCGTCACGCCGAGCCCCTTTTCAGCAAATGAATGCGCGGCCTCCAGGCCAAGGAGCCCGCCCCCTATCACGATGGCGCTCGATGCCTTTTCCGCGTATGCGATCACCGTCCGGGCATCCTCCAGTGTCCTTATCGAAAAAACATTCTCCATGGAGAGTGCGTCCGGGAAGGGCACGAAGGGCTCGCTCCCGCTGGCGATGATCAGCTTTCCGAAGGGACAGTCCCTGCCGGTGGAAGTGTGCACGGTCCGGGCGTTCAGATCGATCCGCGTCACTTTTTCCCCGAGCCTCAACTCTATGTTCTTTTCATCGTACCAGCTGTCCGGGTTCAGTAAAAAACCGGGGCGTCTTTCCACACTATCGTCCCTTATAAATTCCGTAAGAAAGGGACGATAATACGGCATGTCCCGCTCTTCGGAAAAAAGGACAACAGGCACGGCCGTGTCGATCGCGCGAAATTCCCTCGCCGCGGAAATCCCCGCGGCTGACGCTCCTATGATGACAATCACATCGGGACCCATTTCAACGGTTTATGCCGCAGCGGCCGGCGCCCCGCGACGCCTGATGCTATTCACCAGGTACTGGATTATTCCAACAATGGTATACACCGATATTATCACGAAAATGAACCACATGCTGAAAAGGCTGATGAGGAGTATCATCGTAATAATGGTAAGCACCAGAACCACCCTCCCCTTGCGGAATAGTATGGTAAAAGTTTTTCCGTAGTCGATTCGCGAGACCATCAGCAGGCCCGCTATAACGTAAACGGGGACGATTACCGCAAGCGGGAACGTGACCGTGAATTTGATCAAAAACATAAAATCCGGAATCTCAAGAGCGGGAATCACCGCGATAAGGATCCCCGCGGCAGGAGACGGGAGGCCCCTGAAGCCTTTCTGCTCCTCCTCGAGGGCCCCTATATTGAAGCGTGCGAGACGGTATATTGCGCAGATCGGGTATATGAGGGCGATCAGCATGCCGGTATCCACGAAGAAACCGCTCTTTGGCAGCTGCGAGAGATAGGCCTGGTAAGCAATCACCGCCGGTGCGATCCCGTAGGCGATCCCGTCTGCAAGTGAGTCGAGCTGGACTCCCACCGGGCTTGCCACGTGCATGGCCCGGGCGACCGCGCCGTCGACCGCGTCGAAGAGGGTTCCGACGCACACCAGTATGCCCGCCATTGCGAGAGACCGCGGATCGCCTTTGCTCGCCAGTATAATGGCGAAAAAGCCCATGGTCATGTTCGACATGGTGATCATGTTCGGGACGATAGATCTCTTCTCGACGATGAAGTTGCCGATGGCCCGTCGCGTTTTCTCCGAACGCCCGGACCCCCTGGCTTTTTCACGGCGTGACTTCTCCTTTTTGGCCCTCTTGATCAATATCTTTTCGGTATCTTTCGTCCCCATAACGCCACCCGCTTCATCGATGATTTGATACATCCATCCCTACCATGAACGCAAAAGAGGAAGTGTCAATAAAAAAACCGTGACGCCGTTGCTCACCGCTCCGTCAGAATCTCCGCCCGCGCACGATGTCGCTCGAAGGCGAGTTCGATCAGACGATCAATGAGCGCGGGATAGGACAGGCCGGATTGCTCCCAGAGCCTGGGGTACATGCTGATACCCGTAAAACCGGGGATGGTGTTTATTTCGTTCAGATAATAGCCCCCGTCTGCCCTGTCCAGGAAGAAATCGACCCGTGCCATGCCGTTGCAGCAGAGCAGACGGTATCCCCTGACCGCGGCTCCCCGGATAGCTGCGGCAAGATCATCATTCAGTGGAGCCGGAATAATCAGATCCGCCCCCTCGGGATCTATGTATTTCGATTCATATGAATAAAATTCATGGCGGGGCACCACTTCGCCGAGGACCGACGCCTCGGGTTCACTGTTCCCGATGACCGCGCACTCGATTTCACGGGCATCTATCCCCTTCTCAACAAGGAGTCTGGTATCGTAACGGAATGCCTCGTCAAGGGCTCCCGGGAGTTCGTCCATGCTCTTGACTTTCACCACCCCCACGGATGAACCGGTACGTGCCGGTTTCACAAAGAGGGGCAGGGAGACGGCGGCCGCGATACGATCGACGACGGCCCGGGGATCGTGCCGCCATTCCCCGACATGTACCGTTTCCCAGGGGACCACGGGTATCCCGCCGTCGCGCAGAAGACGCTTCGCCACATCCTTGTCGATGCCGATTGAGGAGCCGATCGAGTCGGCTCCCACATAGGGAACCATCGCCAGTTCCAGGAGGCCCTGCAGGGTCCCGTCCTCGCAATAGGTCCCGTGGACAGCAGGGAAGATGACATCGACCGAGACACTCGATCCGTCATCGACGTTATGCAGGACAAGACAGTTCCCGTCTTCATAATGATTGACGTACCAGGATCCCCGTTTTTCAAGCTTCATGACCCTGCCGAAATCCCGGTCATCGACGATTTTCGGCCTTTCCTGCACGTACCATTTGCCATCACGATCGATACCGATGGCGACCACCTTGTATTTTTCAGGGTCGAGGGCGGAAACAACGGATGCGGCCGAGCAGAGTGAGACATCATGCTCGCCCGATCTTCCCCCGAAGAGAACACCCACCACGCGCATCAATCACGCTCCGTTTCGATGAAGCACTTGTGGATCACCTTCTGCGCCAGCTCCGCGTAGATATCGTCTATCACGCAGGAAATTCCGATTTCGGAGGTGGATATCATTTCAATATTGATATTCTGCTCGGAAAGCATCGTAAAGATCCTTCCCGCCACGCCATACGACGAGAGCATGCCCACCCCGACCGCGGACACGATGGCGATGTCCGGTTTCGAATCGACGCCGCTCGCGCCAAGCTCCTGTTTCAACTCACCGCAGAGTTCCATCGCCCTGTCAAGGTCGCTCTTCAGGACGGTGAACGAGATGGAGGCCCTGTTGTCCTTTCCTGTGGACTGTACGATCATGTTTACATATATCCTGTTCTCTCCCAGGTGGCCGAACACCCGCGCGGCGATACCCGGCCTGTCCGGGATGTCCCGTATGGTTATTTTCGCCTCGTCACGCTTGGCGGTCACGCCGCTAATCACAAACTTTTCCACCATTTCCTCCTTCGGCATCACGATGGTGCCCGGATCGGAGCCGAAGCTCGATCGGACATGCAGCCTGATAGTGTATTTCTTGGCAAATTCCACGGATCGGGAATGAAGGACCGCGGCGCCCAGTCTGGCCAGCTCCAGCATCTCGTCGTAGCTTATCTCCTTCAGCTTGACGGGATGCGCGATGATGCGCGGATCGGCGGTATAGACCCCGTCAACGTCGGTATAGATCTCGCAGTCGCGCGTTCCCAGCACGGCGGCCAGCGCGACAGCGGATGTGTCGGAGCCGCCCCTTCCGAGGGTCGTGATATTGTCTTCGGCATCGATTCCCTGGAAACCTGCCACAATCACCACCTTGCGCTCGCGAAGGGACTTCATTATTCGGTCTGTCGATATGCTTTCTATTTTCGCTTTGCTGAAATTGCCGTCCGTGACCATTCTGATCTGTGATCCCGTGTACGATATCGCGTCAATGCCGATATCATGGAGGGCCATTGCAAGAAGGGAGATTGAGACCTGCTCCCCCGTGGAGAGGAGCATATCCATCTCCCTGCTGCTCGGTTTCCCGGACACCTGCTTCGCGAGGGCGACCAGCTCGTCCGTCGTTTTTCCCATGGCGGAAACGACCACCACGACGGAGCGCCCCTCGTTCACATAGCCCCTGATCCGCTCGGCCACGGCCCTGATACGATCGGCCGAGCCGACGCTCGTGCCCCCGTATTTCTGTACGATGATGTTGATGTCTGACATAGGCTTCCCCGGAATTTCATTCCGGCGCCGCCCCTGCGTGCGGTTACCTCGGCGCCGGTGAGTACGACCTGATTAACGGGGAGACCCGGCGAGGTCAATTACAATAATTATAGTGAGGAGGAAAAAATAGCCGTGCGGGACAAAAAATGAAGGCGTCCGTCAAAAAATCACACCCGTCGTCGTTGATCCGATACCCACCGTGACCGGATTCGCTCCGTAGGGGGAATATTCGCCATCATAATACAGCCCCCCGTATCGTGGTGCCACGTTTGAACGATACAGATCATAATTGCCGGGGGGAACGTTCTCAATGGTGAAGGAACCCCCGGCTGGTGCGAATACCGCCAGCTGAGGCAGCCTGAAGCCACCGGAACCGACCTCTCCCCTGAAAATATCCCACTCCTGCTTGTACATGTCAAAATCAACGCACGGGGCCGGAACGGATGCATTCCATTTTGTTTTGAATGATTCAAGCTTGATATAATAATCAAGGGCCTGGGTGATGCTCGTTCCCAGATAAGGAGGGGGAACTTTAGGAAGATTGCAGTCATTGTCCGACCTGAGATTTGATGCAGGGACGGTGTTTATGGTATAGCTGTTGATATCCGCCCCCGCAGGGATCGCGATGATATGGCTGTCGTTTCCGCCCCCATTCGAACCGCTTATCCGGCCCGTCAAGCCGGGGATATAGGACCTCGCGACCGCGAGTATGTTGCCGCCGATGTTGGTCTCGTTCGCCTCGACGTTCTGAAGCCAGTCGGAAAGGGCGAAGTAGTGCACCGGATTGACAAGGCCGCCCTGGTATGTTTCATACTCGTACATCTTGATGAAGTTTTTTACGACGATCCTGATTTCAAGCACAGTCAGGGGCGGTTTTTTATCGAACAGCATGCCAAGCTGGTGCCCTTCCAGGTCGAAAATCGGCACCACGAGGGGAAACACCCTGTTTAACATAGTGGACTCAAGCCGGAGCGTGTCGTAAAATGAATGAATCTGGAACTTGTTGAAGTTGAAGCTGGGAACGACATGGTCTGAAAAGGCGTCGAAAACCGGTATCGGGTTCCACCCTGTAACTCCCGGTTCAAATCGAACCGCGCCATCCATCAGCATCTTTCTGATGTACAGAGAAACGGCCGGGTATGGATATTTCTGCGACGGCACGTCGTCGTTATCGAGTACGACACCCAGGCCGTTGAAAAAGGGATCTGCATCCGAAAGAAAAATCGAAAATGTCTGCCGGTAATTGGAAAAACGGTGCGAGTCTCCATTTGAGTCAACCAGTTTGAGTTCGGCGATATCGAGCAGAAACATGGAGGGGTTGGACGTAATGTCCCTGCAGTCCTCCACGGAATCGCCAAACATCAGGCTTATATAATCGGCGTCCAACGGATCCGGCATATCCCAGTCCATCGGGCTGTTTGATTCGTATGTCCCCTTCAGCACGATCATGAGACGGTTTGTTCCCATATCCGTGAGAAGGGGAGTGTCACCGCAACCCGAAAGGAGCGATACTATGAGGATCGCGAAACCCGCGGCAATTTTAAATGAATATTTCATACGTCACCCTTGGAGATCATATGTTAAAATAGAGCTGTATGCCGGTATTCAATATGTGCCCGCCATTCTTTGAGCCCTTCAGGTGCCCCTCATAGATATAGATATAATCTATTCGGAGGCCAATATTCACGATCCTGCCTGCGGGGAAGGATATCTCCAGGCCTGTCATAAAAATCGGGTCCCACTGGTCAACGTTGTCCGGCTTGAGATGCAGGTAGCCGGAACCGATTCCCGCCTTGATCTGGAACCTGACCGGGAAATCAACGGGGATCTGAAAGAGCAGGTTCCCATACACCGGCACGAACTGAAGTTCCGTTACCCCTTTTGAAATGAACTTCTGGTATGAAGAATCGAATCCTATCTTCAGAAAGCGGTAGGGGAAGGTGAACCTGACGAATCCCCCCCCGCCAAGGTTGGTCTCAACCTTTTTTGATATTTCACCCAGGGGCGTGACCGGCCCGAACCATCCGCCGATCTGTGGTTTCGAGAAATGATCCTTCCCCTCCCTTAACGCGTACGCGTCAGGAAGCACGGAGAGGGTGAATAGCATCATTGCGGCGCTATATGTAATTACACGTTTCATACACGATTTCTGTAGTTTGATATCGACTTCGACGTTATGTTACAGGTTCCACGCGTAATAGTCATTACCGCTCGATTATTGTCAATAAAATAAATCTATCAGGGGACAATTAAAAGGCCGCGTCCATCGTATCGAGGGAGGGCTCGTAGATTACGTCCTTCAGGTAGAGGCCGCAGGCGGGTGCAGTAAAGCCGCTGTATATCCGGTCCCTCCGTGAAATGATTTCGGCCATTACTCCGGGGTCTTCCTTTTTTCTGCTCATTTCAACGAGGGTGCCGATTATTATACGCACCATGTGGTGCAGGAAACCGGTTCCCCTGATGTCGAAATAAATCCAGTCCCCCTTTTCGCGGATATCGATGGCGGTGATCCGCCTTACGGTGCTGATGCCGTCCGATTCGCTCTTTTTGCAGAATGAGGAGTAATCCATTTCCCCCACGAGATGCCTGCTTGCGTCCCGGATATAGTGCGGATCAAGCCTGTCGTGAAGCCACATCGCCCGGTATGCCGTGAAGGGCGACCTGAAGCGATGATTGTAAATGACATAGCGGTAGGCGCGTTCGACGGCATCGAAACGAGCGTGAAAGTCATGGGGCACGAGGTACGCATTCAGCACCGTGATATCCTTCGGCAGAATGCCGTTCAGTGCCACGCACAATCGCTGGAGAGCAATTCCATCCGTCGTGTCGAAATGTGCAACCTGGGCCAGCGCATGAACGCCCGCGTCGGTCCTTCCTGAAGCCGTGACGCGGGTCTCCTTCTTGATGAGTATGTAAATCGCTTTTTCTAATTCGCCCTGAACCGTCACGCCGCCGCTTTGAATCTGCCACCCGTTAAATCTCGTTCCGTCGTACTGAAGCGTGAGGGCTATTCTCCGGGAGGTTCGGACGCCATTTCCTGGTTCCATTCGTCAATCATCTCGTTGATTTTGTCAAAGAGGTCCTTGGTTTTATCAAGAAGTTCGCTCGGTTTCGACTTTGAGGTTTTCCCCGAACCGAAGAGACGGCTGAGATACCGCTTGCACTTCGCGAAGTTTTCCATTCGTTTGTTGGGATCCGTCTCCTTGATCCCCACCTTCACGGTGAGTACGGCCGTAAGGTAGAGGACCCCCTCATACCCCCAGTTCTTGTCCGTGTCAGGTCCCATGTTCCCCACCGCATCCATCGGTTCGGCTCCGGTCTGCATAATATCCAGCAGCCTGACATATGATTGATAGGTCTTTTTGTAAAAAAAGGCGGCGATTTTTCCGAATGCGGCATCCGGGTTTTCTCTGGCAAGATCGCTGAAAAGCCACGCCGCCCGTATCGACGACAGTGCTATTTTAAAGGTCGGGGCCACCTTCTTTCCGCGATAACTGTAACAATCCACCGCGAGCATGTATGAGGCTGCTCCCGAATGGAGATCCCTGTCGGCGTTAAAATCAAGGGGACCGAAGAATTTTTTAAGCGCATTCCGGCGCGCCGGTGTCAGTTCGCGCATTTTTTCAATCTCGCCCGCGTCAAGTCCCTCGAAATCCCTCGTAAATGCCGAATAGAGGCACCCAGGGCAGACCGTCATGACGTACGCCAGCGGATACACTTTGCCGAATTTTTTGCTCACCTCGTAATTGCGACGCAGTTCATCCGTCAGTCTCCCGGCGATAAGCCGGCCGCCACCAGTAAACATCTCTTCACGATGAAACTCGTAAGAACAAACCGGACACACCGTTGCGTTCTTCTGGCGGTATGATATCTTGAGATCCTTGTCCATATGATCGATTATTCTCCGCGTATATCACATTATACTGCAACCTAAGAATAAAACCAATATGAAAAAAAGCAATAACCTTTTTACATGAATGAAGAATCACACCCCTCCGGATCATTTACTTCCCATGATTGCGATGCAAACCCTTTCCCGATGCCAAAAAAGCGTTGCAGGGGGTTGCTTTTAGCAGTCAGTGTTGATATTATCATAAAGATGTCGGGATATCATGCCGAAAATTGTAATGGATAACCGTATCGGGACGCCAATTCATCCGGGTTGTGCCCAAGAGGGCGATCCCGATTTTTGAAGGCGCGCCACTATCACCCGCAAGGAACAAGGTATGAAAACGAAATCGTTCATCGGATCGGTCCTTTTCCTGCTGACCGTCATATCTACCGTCGACGCCTACGCGATATCCCCGGCGGTAAAATCGACTCAGGATTACTCTTTCACCCTTCAGACCCTGAGAAATGTCCGAATCATGATCGAAAATTTCGGCGATGAAGAACTGAAAAAACGCTATGCTGAAATCAGGGGGCTCTTCCAGGAGGCAGGGGAGAACTATTACGGACAGGATTTCACTTCGTCCGCCTTGAAGTTCAACAAGGTCAAGATGGAGCTTATCCTCATTCTCGAGTCGATCGGCGATCTCTACCTGAAACGAACAAAAGAAATACTCGACTCCACGTCAAAGGAATCTTTTTCAATTCTTATAGAGTACAGCAAACAGAGCGGGCTGGGGCAATATTTCAGGAAGCCCTATGACCCCTTGCGGGACATCAAACCCTACGATCCCAAAAAATACCATTTCTTTCACGACAGGACTCGAATCGAATCGTATCTTCGTGGAGGATACAAAAAATATTACCAGGCAAAAATGATATTTGAAGACCCTGAAATCGCGATGTTGAGAAAAAGAAAAAATCTCACACCGAACAATATCAATTATATCATCACGAGCTTCAGCAACATCGTATTCCTGTGCAGGGAAGCAAAGCGAAACGGCATCGAAATCCATAAAGTGACGAACATCAACGAGCTGGGAAAAAGCCTTGTCAAGTACGATATACGCCATGGATCAATCATACCGGTCTATGACGATCGGATTCCCGAGCAATACAAGGTCGACGCAAACGACAACCTGGGGCTCATACATAGTGTTGAATTGAAGAAATTGGAGAAATTCCAGGGCGGTTCCCGGCAGGGCTGATAGAAGGCTTTTCCATCATATAAATAAAGCCGGATAGTTACATCCGGCTTTATTTATACAATTGCGCGATGTGACGTCGAATCTATTTATCTTTCTTCTTCCTTGTGGAAGTCTTTGTCTTTTCTTTTTTTCCTTGAACCGCATCTTTTTTCGTTTCTTTCTTCGTTTCTTTCTTCGTTTCTTTCTTCGCTTCTTTTTTTACTTCTTTCGGTTCCTCTTTTTTCGATTCCTGTTTTACTTTCGCCTTTTTCTCTTTCTTAACGTCCTTTTTCGCGTCCTTCCCTTTCTCGTCAGTCTTTTTTTCGACGACTCTTCTCTCTACCAGTTCAACGATCGACATCTCCGCCGCGTCTCCTGGCCTTCGGCCAAGCAGATATATTCTCGTATAACCGCCATTTCGCTCCTTGAAACGCGGTGCGATATCGTCAAACAGTTTCTTGACTACATCCCTGTCCTTGATTACCTTCATTACCTCACGCTTGTTGTGGAGCTTCCGACCTTCGTCCGTTTCCGCCATTTGCATATTCTTCTTGGCGCGGGTGATAAGACGTTCGGATATCCGTTTAAGCTCCTTTCCCTTAACCCGGGTGGTGACGATCCTTTCATGCTTGAAAAGTGACGTTACCATGTTGGCGAACATCGCCTTCCGGTGGGCATGCGTCCGACCGAGCTGTTTTACGCTGTTTCTGTGCCTCATCTGCGACCTCGTTAATCCTTTAATCCCAAGCTAAGATGCAACAAATCAAGTTTGGATTTCACTTCACTCAGCACCAGATCGCTGAAATGCTTCGATTTTTTCAACTCGTCCTCTGTTTTTTTGACAAGCTGTTCCAGGGTTGAAACATCCTGGCTCTTCAGGGTATTGTACGCCCGCACGGAAAGCTCGATTTCATCGATGGACCTTGCAAGAAGTGTCCTCATCTTTTCGATGCTTTCATCGATTTCCTCGACTTCTTCCTCGACTTCTTCCTCGAAATTGATGAATATGGTCATGTGCTCTTTTATGATCTTCGCCGCGTAGGCTATTGCGTCTTCCGGTGAAATCGAGCCGTCTGTCCATATTTCCATTACGAGCTTGTCGAAGTCCGTCCTCTGTCCTACACGGGTATCCTCGACTTTTACATTGACTTTTTTGATGGGAGAGAATATCGAATCGATCGGTATTACTCCCACCGCCTCGGTGTTGGACTTATTGATCTCGGCGGGCACATATCCCCTGCCTCGCTCGATCTGGATCTCCATGTCTATAACCGCAGATTCGTTCATGCTGGCGATGACAATATCCTTGTTCATCACCTCGATTTCCGAGTCCACGTTGAAGTCCTCGCCCTTCAATTCACCGGGACCAGATTTCTTTACATGAAGGACCTTTTGCAACTCCCCGGAATATTTAAACCTCAATTTTTTCAGGTTGAGTATAATCCTCGTCACATCCTCAAAAATTCCGGGGATGGTGTCGAACTCATGGGGAATCCCCTCGATCTTTATCGCCGTTATTGCAACGCCTTCTATCGAAGAAAGGAGAACCCGGCGCAAAGAATTACCGATCGTCAAACCATAGCCTTTTTCAAAGGGCTCAGCGATGAATCTGCCGTAATCCTGCTTTAATTCATCATGTTCAAATGTAATTTTACTCGGTCTCTTAAAGCCCTTGAGCAGGTTTCGTGGGGCCATTTCCACCTCCATTAATAATACAGCACAGATAATTCGGGATCACTTCGAATAAAGCTCGATAACAAGCTGGTCATTGAAGCTTGACGTCAGATCATCCCGAACGGGCAGACGCACGATCTTACCGCTCCTTTTTTCGAAATCCATCTCGATCCAACCCGGAACCGAGTCAGTCGCCTTGGCCAGCTTGATCGAGTCCTCAATCATTATATTGTTCGCGTATTTTTCCTTTATTGCTATCACGTTGTTTTCCTTCACGCGGAAAGACGGGATGTCAACGGATTTTCCGTCGACAAGAACGTGTTTGTGCCTCACCAGCTGCCGCGCCTGGGTTCTGGATGATGCAAAACCCATCCTGAACACGACGTTATCGAGACGTCGCTCAAGGAGAGACATCAAGATGTCGCCCGTTACTCCCTTCTTCTGAAGCGCATCATGAAAAAGAAGCCTGAACTGCTTTTCAAGGAGTCCATAACTTCTCCGTATCTTCTGCTTTTCCCTGAGCTGCACGGCATAATCCGACATCTTGGCGCGCCTTTTCCTTGGCGGTCCCGGGGGGTATTTCTTTTTACCCTTGACGGGGCACTTATCGGTCAGGCAACGCTGGCCCTTAAGCATAAGGGGCGTCATTTCACGACGGCATAATTTGCACCGAGGTCCGGTATATCTTCCCATTCTACATCACTCCATTATACTCTTCTTCTCTTTTTGGGCCTGCATCCATTGTGCGGCACAGGTGTTACGTCTTTGATCTTGGATATATTCAAGCCGGACTGGAATATCGACCGGACAGCAGCCTCTCTGCCGATCCCGGGGCCCTTTACGAACACTTCCACTGTCTGCAGGCCGGCATTGTCGATCGCGTTTTTTACCGCGGTTTTTGCGGCCATCTGCGCCGCGAAGGGGGTAGATTTCCGGGAACCCTTGAATCCCTCACCTCCGGCCGACGCCCACGCAATGACGTTTCCCTGCATGTCGGTCAGGGTGATTATGGTATTATTATAGGTTGCCTGAACAAATGCCTTGCCCACGGGTACGACCCGCTTTTCCTTCTTCCGCGTTTTAGTTTTCTTGCCTTTCACGATCTACTCCTTACTTCTGGGATTTCTTCTTGCCGCCGACCGGGGCTCCCCGTTTCCCCTTTCTGGTCCTGGCATTGTTTTTTGTGTTCTGGCCGCGTACCGGGAGCCCTCGCCTGTGGCGTATGCCCCTGTAGCAACCGATATCCATGAGTCGCTTTATATTCATCGCGACTTCGGTGCGCAGATCGCCCTCGACTTTCGAAATCTTCTCTATCATTTTACGGATATCATTGATCTCTTCATCTGCCAGGTCTTTCACCCGCTTTTCCGGATCGACCTTCGTCTCGCCCAGTATCTTTTTGGACGTCGATGGCCCTATCCCGTAAATATACGTCAACGCGACTTCCACTCTTTTGTTGTTTGGTAAATCGACACCAGCTATACGTGCCATAGTCTCCCCTTAACCCCGTATCATCTTTAATGTTTTTTTGCGGTTCGAACTTTCTGACGTTGTTTGTGCCGCGGGTTCTTGCACAGCACACGCACAACGCCATGACGCTTTATAACCTTGCAATCATTGCATATTTTTTTCACCGACACTCTCACTTTCATTGCATACCTCTTGGCGGCCTTTCATCGGACCGATTTTCGGCCCCGCGGCGGTTCAGTTCTTCGACCGGTAGGTTATCCTTCCCCGGCTCAAATCATAGGGCGACAATTCTACCGTGACGCGATCCCCGGACAGGATCCGAATATAGTGCATCCTCATTTTACCCGAAATGTGCGCAAGCACCACATGGCCGTTATCCAGTTTCACGCGAAACATGGCATTGGGGAGCGGCTCAACAACGACGCCTTCGACTTCTATCGGTTCTTCTTTGGCCATTTTCCCACGCGCTTTCCCTGTAATTTTTTCGCGGTGATCATCCGCGAATCAATGGCGCCCCCTCATATGGACTCCCTTTAAAAATCCGTCATAATGACGCATGAGCAACTGCGACTCTATCTGCTGAAGCGTATCAAGCGCAACACCCACTATGATCAGAAGGGATGTCCCGCCGAAGAGATGCGCCATTTCAACCGATACCTGCTCAGGCCAGATCCTCAGCACCATGTCCGGCACGATGGCGATAAGGGCCAGAAATAGTGCGCCGGACAGGTTGATCTTATTCAGTATGCTCGTTATGTAATCGGCGGTATTCTGTCCCGGCCGGATGCCGGGGATGAAACCGCCGTATTTCTTCAAGTTGTCGGCAATTTCAGTCGGGTTGAAACGTATCGCCGTATAGAAAAAACAGAAAAATATTATCAATCCGCTGTAAAGAAGCATATAAGGGATCTGACCGGGAGAGAGCCAGAACTGTACCTTGTTCAAAATGGGCGAGCTGCTACCACCCGCCATTCCTATCATTTGCGTGGGGAAGGTAATGATCGCAGCCGCGAATATTATCGGTATAACCCCCGCCGCATTGACTTTGAGGGGAATATACTGCGCGCTCCTCTGGACCATCGTTCTCCCGGTCTGCTTTTTCCCGTATTGAACGGGAATTCTTCTCTGCCCGAGGGTAAGAAGAATCGAGGCTGCCACCACCACGAGAAAGAGCCCCAGGAGCATCACCCCCACGATCGGCTCCCCCGAGTCCCCTATCTTCCTCATCGTTGAGGCCAGCGCCGTAGGCGCGTGAACAACTATACCGGCCATGATAATGAGCGAAATTCCGTTTCCGATGCCTCGTTCGGTAATAACGTCACCGAGCCATACGAGCACCATCGTTCCCGTTGTGATCGCCACCACCGTGACGATTACAAACCCGATGCCCGAGTCTTCCGGCACAACCGATCCACCGGCCGATGTCTGCATCGATTTCATCCAGAAGGTAAGCCCGAATGACTGCGCCGCGCAGAGAAAGACTGTTCCATAACGCGTATACTGGTTCAGTTTCTTCTGTCCTTCGTTGCCCTCTTTCGAGAGCCGTTCCAGTGCCGGAAACACCACCTTCATCAGGTCAAGAATGATCGAGGAGGATATGTACGGCATGATTCCCAGCGCGAAAATCGTGAATCGTTTGAAAGCGCCCCCGGAAAAAAGATCGAAAAAATCGAGAAGTCCCGAACTCTGTGCCTGTGTGAAATAGGACGACAGGGCGTCCACGTTGATCCCCGGGATCGGGATATGCGCGCCTATGCGGTACACGATCAATATGACAAGGGTAAACAGGATCCGCTTCCGCAGATCGGGTATCCTGAATATATTGACGACGGCATTTGACATTAGTTACCTAGATCCCACCATACACTATTATGCAGATATCGCTTCCCTGATTCCGTTGCGCACACTACACGCACCGTTTTGTGCCACGTCTACGAAGGATTTTCCTTCTTGCTTTTCAGCGGAACCGCCCGGGTGATTGCTTCGCCGCCGGCTTTGGTTATCTTCTCAACAGCGCTTTTCGAAAAAGCGTCTGCCGTTACCTTGATCGCCTTTGATATCTCGCCTTTTCCCAGCACCTTTATCAGCCTGTCGCTGTGCCTGATTGCGCCATTGCCTTTGAGGGTTTCCGGATTGATTTCCTGCAGGCCCAATTTTTCGAAAATGGAAAGATTGACGATCTGAAATTCCTTTTTCGTGTAATTGCTGAATCCCCGCTTGGGCACCCTTCTCTGGATGGGCATCTGCCCGCCCTCGAACCACGCCCTCTTCTTGCTGCCGGACCTGCTGAGCTGGCCGTCCTGGCCACGCCCGCACTTGCCCCCGCTTCCGCTCCCGTTTCCTCGTCCGACCCTTTTTCTCGATTTTATGTTCGAGGGTCTTTTCAATCCGTAACTCTGTTCCATTACCGCATCTCTCTATTTATCAATATCCTTCACGGTCACCAGGTGCCTGACCTTATCTATCATTCCCCTGACGACGGGCGTATCATCATGGACCCGCGCGGCGGAGATTTTCCTCAACCCGAGGGCCCTGAGGGTAGCCCTTTGCTTTGGCAGAGTGCCTATGCTGCTTCTCACCTGTGTTATCATCAATTTTTTAGCCATGACTGTACCCGATTATTCCCATAACTTGCTGAGCGGCACATCTCGCATTTTCGCCGCTTCCTCGAAACTTCTGAGTTGAAGCAGGCCGTCAAGCGTCGCCTTTACGAGGTTGACCGGGTTCCTTGAACCCTGCGCCTTTGAAAGAATGTCATGTATCCCCACCCGTTCAAGGACCGCACGAACCGATGCTCCGGCAATAATACCCGTTCCAGGAGCCGCGGGTTTCAGAATCACCTTCGCCGACTTGTACTTCCCGATCACCTGATGGGGGATGGTCTGCTTGTGCATGTGGACCCGGTACAGATTTTTCTTCGCGTCTTCCTTGCTCTTGTCGATAGCATTGGGAACCTCATTCGCCTTGCCGAAACCTATTCCCACATGCCCCTTCCCGTCACCGATAACGGCCAGGGCATTGAATGAAAACCTTCGCCCTCCCTTGACGACCTTGGCTACCCTGTTTATCGCTACAATTTTTTCCGAGAGGTCAAGGTCGGAAACGGGCACTTTTTTTCTTTTTAATTTCATCATCGCGTCTGTCTCCTAGAACTCAAGGCCGTTTTCACGCGCCGCATCTGCAAAAGCCTTCACCCTGCCATGGTATTTCAAACCGTTTCTGTCAAACACTACCTTCTTAATTCCAGCCTTGACGGCTTTTTCCGCCAGAAGCTTGCCCAGCACGGCAGAGGCGGCCTTATTTGACCTGTTCTTCATCTCCGGAAAATCCTTGGAGGTGGTTGACATCGCTACAAGGGTATGCTGTTTCAGGTCGTCTACGATCTGTGCATATATGTTTTTGTTGAACCTGTTGATGCACAGCCGCATTGAATCCTTGTTCATGCGGATTTTTTTCTTTATAACGAACCTTCTTCGTGTCAGCCGTTTTTTCTTTAATGATACCTTATCCATTGCTATTTACCTGTTTTTCCAGCTTTTTTCCGTACCGTCTCGTCCTTATAACGTATTCCTTTACCCTTGTACGGTTCCGGAGGTCGCAATTTCCTTATATTCGCCGCCACCTGCCCAACCTGCTGTTTATCAGCTCCGCTCACCTTGAATTTTGTGGCCTCGAGAACCTCCACGGTGACCCCTTCCGGAGGGCTGAATACGACCGGATGTGAAAAACCGATCTGAAACTGCACGTCCTTGTTTTGCTGAATGGCGCGGTATCCGACACCAACTATTTCCATCTGTTTTTCAAAACCGGTTAAAACACCGATCACCATGTTCGCCACCAACGCCCGTATAAGTCCCGCTGCGGCTGCCGCTTTTTTGTCCTCCGACGAGATCTTCCCCACTATCCGGATTTCTCCGTTGTCGATTTCAATCTCGACTCCCTGCATAATCGGCTGTTTCTGCGTTCCCCTGGGGCCGGTAATGGTTATTACCCTGTCCGAATAATCGGCTGTTACCCCTGCCGGAATTTGAATCGGTTTTTTCGCTACTCGTGACATTGCCGCTTGTATCCTGTTATGATATTTCGCACAAAACTTCGCCGCCGATGTTCATCTTTTTCGCGGTCTTGTTCGTTAGAATTCCTTTCGACGTCGACAGTATCCATATTCCAATATTGTTGTACACCGGCCTCAGGTCCTCAGCCTTTATATACACCCTTCGGCCCGGTTTGCTTATCCTCGTCAGTGACATGATCGAAGGCTGATTCACCTCGGAATACTTCAGGTAGACCCGCAGCACCTTCTGCTTGTTGTCATCGTTCAATTTGAAATTCTTGATGAACCCTTCATCCTTCAGTATCTTGGCGATTGAAACCTTCATTTTTGACGAAGGAACGTCGACGATAAGATGGCCCGCTTTCATCGCGTTCCGTATTCTCGTCAGCATATCTGCAATGGGATCAGTAATAGCACTCATGTGATCGTACCTAAATAAATGTATTTTTTTACCATGATGATTTCAAAACGCCGGGGAGTTTCCCCTCGCTTGCCAGTTTCCTGAAGCAAATCCTGCACATTTCAAATCTTCTCAGGTACCCGCGCGGCCTTCCGCAAATTTTGCACCTGTTGTGCACCCGCACTTTAAATTTCTGGCCGCGATCCTGTTTGGCCCATAAGCTCGTTCTTGCCACAGCACTTACTCCTATGATTTAAATGGCATTTTAAATTCGCTCAGAAGCGCAAGCGCCTCGTCCTTTTTCTTCGCCGTCGTGACAATCGTAATGTTGATCCCGTGAATCTTGTCGACTTTGTCGAAATCGATTTCCGGGAATATGATCTGCTCCATTACGGAAAAGTTGTAATTCCCGAAGTTATCGAATGATTTCGGCGAAAGACCCTTGAAGTCCCGGACCCGGGGAAGCGCCACGTTGATAAGACGATCGAGAAATTCGTACATTCGCTCGCCACGAAGCGTTACACGACATCCCACATCAAAACCCTCGCGGAGTTTGAAGTTGGCAATAGACTTTCGCGCTACGGTTTTAACCGCCCGCTGCCCCGCAATGGAGGTCAATTCCTCAATTGCCGACTTCAGGGCGTTCTGGTTCGCGTGCGCGTCGCCCATGCCGACATTGAGTATGATTTTTTCCACCTTCGGAACCTGCATGATGGATTTGAATTTGAAATCACCCATCATTTTTTTCCGAATCGTTTTTTCGTATTCCTGTTTCAGTCTTGCAGCCATCGCCACTACCTTCTTTTCCTGCGCTAATCTATAGCTCTTACCGCATTTTCTGCAGATCCTGACTTTACCCTTATCTTTGATCTGAATGCCGATTCGTACGCCCTTTTTACACTTGTCGCAAAAAATCATGACATTTGATATATCGATCGGGTATTCTATGTTTACCGTTCCACCCTTGGGCTGTTCAGGCCCCGGTTTCAGGTTCTTGTTCTTCTTATTGATCCCTTCGACTATGACGCGACCGGTGTTGAGGCCCACCTTGAGAACTTTGCCCCTCCGTCCCCTGTCAGAACCCGCCACCACAACGACGTTGTCCTTCGCCTTAATCCGGGACCTGCTTTTTTCCTGTTTCACGCCCCTACCCATTTAGAGCACCTCCGGCGCCAGTGATACAATTTTCAGGAAGTTCTTGTCCCGCAGCTCACGCGCCACCGGCCCGAATATCCTCGATCCCCTGGGCTCGCCCTTGGCGTCGATAATCGCCACGGCATTGTCGTCGAACTTGATATACGAACCGTCTTTTCGCCGCAACGGGCTCTTGGTCCGCACCACAACGGCCCTCAGAACCGCCTTGCCATGGACCTTCTTCCCCATGGTATCCTTCAGCCCGTATGATGGCTGCGCGTCTTTTACCGCAACGACGATAATATCGCCGACGGAGGCGTATCGCCGTCTCGTGCCACCCAGAACCTTTATGCACTGCACCCGTTTCACGCCGCTGTTATCGGCAACGCCCAGCATTGTCTCAACCTGAATCATCGTGTTTCCTCTATTTCACTTTCTCAACGATCTTGACCAGGCGGTACCTCTTGTCCCTGGACAGCGGCCTGGTTTCCTCCACCATTACGAGATCGCCGACGGCGCATTCGTTCTTTTCGTCATGGCTCTTGATTCTCTTGGTTCTCCTGACCGACTTCTTGTAAAGCGAGTGCATGATCAGGTTCTCGATCACAACGACGATGGTCTTGTCCATCTTGTTGCTCACGACCTTTCCGACTAATTGCTTTCTGTTTTTCACCATTGCTCGTTCGTTCCCTTGAGATGATTATCTCGATGACTTCTCTCTGATGCCGAGCTCGTACTCGCGCTTCAGTGTCAATATCCTGGCAATATGTTTCTTCAGCTGGCTTATCCTTTTCGGGTTCTCCACCTTGCTGGTAACTGTCTTGAAGCGCTCCTTCCTCAAATTCTCCTTCGATTCATTGAGGCTTCGTTCAAGTTCGTCGAACGTCAATTCTTCAATTTTCCCTTTCATGAGTCCTATCCTCGGGCCATCTGGTCATTCAGCGTAACTATTTTGGTTTTCAACGGAAGCTTGAAGGCCGCGTTCTGGAGCGCCTGTTTTGCGAGCTCCTCTTCGACCCCGGCAAGCTCAAAGAGTATCTTGCCCGGCTTGATCCTCGCTACATACCCCTCCGGGTTTCCCTTCCCCTTGCCCATCCTGACTTCCGCAGGTTTCTTCGTGAAAGGACGGTCGGGGAAAATCCGTATCCAGAGTTTTCCTCCCCTCTTCACCTTTCTGTTAATGGCAACCCGGGCGGCTTCTATCTGGCGTGCGGTAATTTCCCCCGGCTCGAGGCACTTGAGCGCGATTTCACCGAATGCGATCGACGCGCCGCGTTGCGCTTTTCCGCGCATGTTCCCGCGCTGCATCTTCCTGTATTTCTGTCGTTTCGGCATCAACATGGCGATTATTCCTTTCTCACTTTGTTTTCCGCTTCACTGTGTATTTATCTTCTTCGTCTTCCTGGTTCTTAGTGAGGACGTCGCCATTATACACCCATACCTTCACTCCGATCAATCCGAAGGTGGTGAGGGCCTCGGCGAAACCGTAATCGATATCCGCCCTGAGGGTATGAAGGGGTATCCTTCCTTCCTTGTACGATTCGCACCGTGCCATCTCCGCGTTGTTCAGTCGCCCGGAGCACATCACCTTGATTCCGAGCGCCCCGGTCCTCATCGCGTTCGTAATGGCCTGCTTGACCGCCCTCCGGTACGGAAAGCGCCCCTCGATCTGCTGGGCGATCTGCTGGGCGATCAGTGTCGAATTCTTCTCGGGCTTTTTCACCTCGATGATGTTGATATAGACGTTTTTCGATGCGATCTTGGTCAGCTTATCCTTGAGTGCTTCGATATCCGATCCCTTCTTGCCTATGAGCACCCCGGGACGTGAAGCGTGGATGTTTATATTTACCCTGTCCGGAAAACGGTCGATGGCGACCCTCGAAATACCGGCCGAGCGTTTCTCTTTCTCGACAAACTTCTTTATCGCCAGGTCCTCATGGAGATATCTGGCATAATTTCTCTTGTCCTCATACCAGATGGAATCCCATGTCCTGTTGACTCCCACTCTCAGCCCTATTGGATTTACCTTCTGACCCATTGACCGACACCCTTATATTTAATTTTCATCCGACAGCACTATCAGGATATTGCTCGTTCTCTTTTTGATCCTGTTTGCCCTTCCCCGGGCGCGTGGACGGAACCGCTTCATGGTGGCTCCCACATCAACGACGATCTTCTTGATGTAAAGCTCCTTATCCATGATGTCGGGCTTCTTGTACTTCGCGTTGGCGCCCGCCGAATAGAGCGCTTTCAATATAAGTCGTGCCGATTTTTGCGGCATCGCCTTCAATATTTCTATTGCATAGGGCAGCACTTCGCCCCTTACCTCGTCGGCGACTAGTCTTGCCTTCGGCGCGGAGACCTTGTTGAATTTCGAAAAGGCGAACGCTTCCATCACTTCTTCCTCTTGGCGACTTTGTCATCTTTGCTTTTATGGCCGCGATACGTCCTCGTGGGCGCGAATTCTCCCAGCTTGTGGCCGATCATGTTCTCAGTCACGTACACGGGTATGAAATTCTTGCCGTTGTGGACCATAAGCGTATGTCCGATCATCTCGGGGAAAACCGTCGATCGCCTCGACCAGGTCTTGATGGCCTTTTTCGAACTCGAGGAATTCATCTCCTCGATTTTTTTAAACAGCTTGATGTCGACGTAGGGACCTTTTTTTACTGATCGAGCCATTACTTCTTCCTTCGATTGACGATGTATTTATCGCTGACTTTGTGCTTCTTCCTGGTCTTGAAGCCCTTGCTCGGCATACCTGTTGGCGAACAGGGGTGCCTTCCACCCGAGGATTTCCCCTCACCGCCACCGAGTGGATGGTCGACCGGGTTCATCGCGACGCCTCTCACCTTCGGCCTCCGGTTCATCCATCGCGCCCTGCCCGCCTTGCCGATGGTAACCAGACCGTAGTCCTTGTTGCCAACTTCCCCGATCGTCGCGTAGCATTCCTGGTGGATCTTGCGTATCTCACCGGAGGGAAGCTTGATAAGGCAATAGGAACTCTCCTTGGCCGCGATTACCGCTGCCGCGCCCGCCGAGCGGGCAAGCTGCCCGCCCTTTCCGCGGGTCATCTCGATATTGTATATCGAGGTTCCAAGGGGTATGTTTTTCAATGGCAGGGAATTCCCCGCCTGGATTTCAACTTCCTCGCCCGATATCACCGTATCACCGATCTTGAGCGTCTCCGGCGCGATGATATACCGCTTTTCCCCGTCCGCGTAATGTATCAGGGCGATGTTGGCAGTCCTGTTCGGATCGTATTCTATGGTCGCGACACTACCGGGAATGCCCGGCTTGTTGCGTTTGAAATCGATTTCACGATAACGACGTTTATGACCGCCGCCCCGGCGGCGCACCGAGATCTGACCTTTGTGTCCGCGTCCCGCAGTCTCTTTTTTCCCCCTTGTCAGGGGTTTATGCGGTTTCGATTCGGTCAGTTCACCGAAATCGAGCACCGTTTTATATCGCGTTGTCGGCGTCCGTGGCTTAAATTTCTTCAGTCCCATTTCTCGTTTCCTTTCACCTGGAATCCCCTGCCGGCCCGTTCCCCTACTGGGCGTCAAAAAGCTCGATTTTTTCTCCCGGCTTCAACGTCACCACTGCCTTTTTCCATGCGCTCCGCTTGCCGGTTCTGTATCTGAGCCTTCGGTTCTTTCCCCTGACGTTCATGATGTTGACTTTTTCCGGTTTCACGCCGAAGAGCTCTTTAACGGCATGGGCCACCATAAGCTTGTTGGCCTTCATCGCAACCCGGAACACGTACTTGTTGATTCCCGCCAACTCAGTCGTTTTCTCGGAAATCACCGGTCTCATTATGACGTCGTTAGAATTCATGATCTGTCACCTTTCGCATATCGTTCGTTCAGGAATTTCACCGCGCTCTCGGTGATGATCAGGTCCTTTGAATAGAATACATCCCTGCTTGAAATCCGGTTTACATTGTTATATCCAAGCCAGGGCAGGTTTCGTATGGAGCGTTTGAGGAGGAAGTCTTCGTTTTCCGAGATGATAACCCCTTTCGTCACGGACAGGGCCCGGCCCATCGTCGCCATGTCCTTCGTTTTTCCGCTCGGCTGGAAGTCTTCGACCACCTTGATGCTCCCCTCCTTCGCTTTAAGGGAAAGAAGTGAACGATAGGCCGACCGCTTGACCGAACGAGGGAGTTCTATCCGGTAACTCCTCGGCTGGGGTCCGAAAACGATACCACCGCCCCTCCAGATGGGTGAACGATTCGATCCGCTCCTGGCGCGTCCCGTTCCTTTCTGGCGCCACGGCTTGGCCCCTCCGCCACTCACCTCGGAACGTTGCTTGGTCTTGTGCGTTCCCTGTCTCAGGTTCGCATTGGCCGCCTTCACGAGTTCGTATATGAGAACGTCGTTAATATCCGCGCTGAACACAGCGTCAGACAGTTCAACGGAACCGACGACTTTTCCGTCTATGGAATACTTGTCAACTTTCATGGCCATCCTGCCTATCGCTCGCGTACGGTTATCAGGGAATTTCTTCTGCCCGGAACGGCGCCTGATATCAGTACAATGTTCTTATCCTCAAGCACCTTGATTATCTTCAGGTTCTTCACCGTAATGGTGTCGGTTCCCAGTCGTCCCGGCATCCTCTGCCCGCGCCAGACCTCGCTCGGGTAGGCACAGGCACCGATCGCCCCGGGGGCCCGGTGGAAGGTAGACCCGTGAGTCTCCTTGCCGCCCTTGAAGCCGTACCTCTTGACAACTCCCGCGAATCCCCGTCCCTTGGAGATGCCGGTAACGTTGACGGTGTCGCTCTCGCTGAATATCGAACACGTAACGACGCTCCCGATCTCCAGCGCGTCATCGAAAAGACCGACTTCCCTGAATATCTTGTGGGGTTTGATTCCCTTTTTTTTCAAATCGACCGATATGGGCTTCGTAATCCTGTTCTCCTTGACCTCGTTGAACCCGAGTTTCAAAGCCTCGTATCCGTCCTTCTCGACGTTTTTTTTCTGCACCACCACACATGGGCCGAGCTGGCACACCGTGACTGGAGTCACCGTGCCATCTTCATGTATATACTGGGTCATCCCGATTTTTCTGCCGATAAGCGCCTTTTTCATCACTCATTCCTGTTCAAATTCAAATAGTGTTTAGATGACTAAGGATAACTAAAACTAAGAAGTCAGCAAGATCAGGATTTGATATCGACCGAAACACCGGCGGGCAATTCCAACTTCATCAGTGCCTCTACCGTGTCTGAATTCGGATCAATTATGTCAATCAAGCGCTTGTGTGTTCGTATCTCAAATTGCTCGCGCGATTTCTTGTTTACATGCGGCGATTTGAGAACGCAGAACTTCTCGATCTTTGTCGGCAACGGAACCGGCCCCGCGACCTTCGCACCGCTCCTGTTGGTGGTTGCGACGATCTTTTCGGCGGACTGGTCCAGTAATTTCGCGTCAAATGACCTGAGTTTTACCCTTATTCGTTGTCCTGTAGGCTTTGCCACTTCTTGTTCCTGAAATAATTTTTTATCGTCGAAATACATAGGTCAGACCATCAACATGATGGTCTGACCATAACGCGCTCTACCCAATGCTGTGGGGAATATGTTACTCGAGCACCTTCGTAACGACTCCGGCGCCAACCGTCCGACCGCCCTCGCGGATAGCGAACCTGAGTTCCTCTTCCATAGCCACAGGTGTGATAAGCTCGATCGTCATGTCAATGTCATCGCCGGGCATGACCATCTCCACCCCCGTAGGGAGGGTACAGATGCCCGTCACGTCCGTCGTTCTGAAATAGAACTGGGGACGGTAGTTTCCAAAAAACGGCGTGTGGCGGCCTCCCTCCTCTTTCTTGAGGACGTAGACCTTTCCCTGGAACTTCTTGTGAGGTGTGATCGAGCCCGGCTTTGCGAGAACCTGGCCCCTCATGACCTCGTCTTTGCCGATACCACGGAGAAGGCACCCGACGTTGTCGCCGGCGCGGCCCTCATCAAGGATCTTCCGGAACATCTCAACTCCGGTGCAGACGCTTTTTTTCGTTTCCATGAAGCCTATGATCTCGATCTCTTCCCCTGTCTTCACGATACCCCGTTCGATCCGGCCGGTTACAACCGTCCCCCGTCCCGTAATCGAGAACACGTCCTCGATGGGCATCAGGAAGGGCTTGTCCGTTGCGCGCTGGGGGTCCGGTATATACGAGTCAAGGGCCTCGGTCAGTTTAATGACCGACTGGAACCACTCGCCGTCTGCGTTTTTCGCATCGGCTTCCTCAAGCGCCTTCAGGGCGGAACCGGGGATGATCGGAACATCATCACCCGGGAATTCATACTTGTTGAGAAGTTCCCGGATTTCCATTTCAACCAGCTCGATCATTTCGTCCCTGTCCGAGGGATCGAGCATGTCGACTTTATTTAGGAAGACGAGCATATTGGGTACGTTCACCTGGTGGGCCAGAAGCACGTGCTCCTTTGTCTGCGGCATGGCGCCATCACCCGCCGCAACAACGAGTATGGCCGCGTCCATCTGGGCCGCGCCGGTGATCATGTTTTTGATATAGTCCGCGTGTCCGGGGCAATCCACATGGGCATAGTGCCTCTTCGGGGTTTCATATTCCTGGTGGGAAGTGGCAATCGTTATCCCCCGGGCCTTCTCTTCCGGTGCGTTGTCGATCTCTTCAAAGTTAACCGGCTTACCGAAGCCATATTTCACATGCAAGCATTTCGTAATGGCCGATGTCAGGGTAGTCTTACCATGGTCGATATGACCGATAGTTCCGACGTTCACATGCGGTTTGGTCCTTTGAAATTTTTCTTTACCCATTGGATTTCACTCCTTTATTATTTTTCCTGTATGATATTTCGAGAAAAATCATCCACTTGAAACTGAGGATGACGGAAAAAAATATATCTACAAAACGAATGATTTTGTAAGAAAGCCCTATTGTACTATCAAATAGAGCGTTTCCCTGCCGGCACCTTTTTATAAGGTAAAAAAGACCGTTTTCCCAGCAATAACAAACAGAAAACAGTCTTCAGGCGTGTGCCAAACATCATGCCCATCTGAATTGCGGGTTTTGAAATAAAAAAAAAATATGCCTATTCTGTCAAGAAATTAATTAAAAAATATTCCGTATCGGCTATTTATTTCACATTACGACGCTCCGGGACGCCCATAAGGACGTGCAGGCTCATAGAACCCCGGTAATCCTGCCGACAACCCGTTCGGTGATTTCCCTCGGTACCGCCTCGAAATGCGATACCTGGAGGGTGTGCGTGGCCCTTCCCTGGCTCATTGATCTGACACTCGTCGCGTAACCGAACACCTCGGAAAGGGGAACAAAGGCGTCTATCACCTTCAGGCTCCCCCGTATATCAATGCTCTCGATCCTGCCGCGGCGGGAGTTGATGTCATTTATGACGTCGCCGGTGTATTCATCCGGGGAGACCACCTCAAGCTTCATGACCGGCTCCATAAGAGTCGGTGAGGCCTTCCGGACCCCTTCCCTGAGGGCGGACCCGGCAGCGATGCGATAGGCGGAGGGGACCGATGAGAGCTCGTTATAAGAGCCGCCGAGGAGTTCCACCTCGATATCGTCCATCCGGTATCCGGCCAGCACGCCGGACTGCATGGCGTCATTCAGTCCGGCTTCCACATCCCCGATAAACTCCGCGGGAATCTCGCTCCCCTTGATGCTGTTTTTGAAGATAAAGCCTGTTCCCGGAACGGCCGGGGCCAGGCGAATCACCACATGACCGAACTGATCCTTCCCGCCGATCTGCTTTTCATACCGGTATTCCGAATCAGCCGGTCTGGTAATGGTCTCCTTGTACGTCACCTGTGGTTTCCCCACGTTAGCATGTATATTGAACTCTCTTGTCAGTCTATCCACTATGATCTCAAGGTGCAGCTCACCCATACCCGAGATGAGGGTCTGGCCCGATTCCTGATCGGAATTGACATGAAAGGTGGGATCCTCATCCTCGAGGCGCTGCAGTGCCGCATCAAGCTTGTCCCTGTCCGCTTTCGTCTTCGGCTCGATTGCCACGGAAATAACCGGTTCGGGGAAATCGATCTTCTCCAGAAGGATCGGGTCGCTCTCGTCCGACAGGGTATCGCCCGTGCGTGCGCTCCGCAGTCCGACCACGGCGACGATATCGCCGGTGTACAGTTCCTTGATGTCTTCGCGGTCGTTGGCGTGCATGCGGAGGCAGCGCTGGATGCGTTCCTTCTTGCCCGTAGTCACGTTGAAGACCTGCTCGCCGGCCTTGATATGACCGGAGTAGACCCGTACGTAGGAAAGCTTCCCGACATAGGGGTCGCTCATCAACTTGAAGACAAGGGCGCTGAATGGCTCCTTGTCCCCCGCCTCACGAAAAATTATCACATCAGGATTGCTGGGATCATGCCCGTTCACGGGCTTCACATCGCGGGGCGACGGCAGGTACTCCACCACGGCGTCCAGCACCGGCTGGACGCCCCTGTTTTTCAAGGCCGAACCGCAGAGCACCGGAAACATCGCGGTGGAGCCGGTGATGGTCCGTATGGCGGCCCTTATTTCAGCCGGCTCCGGCTCCTGTCCCTCCAGGTACGCATGCATTATGGCATCGTCGTGCTCCGCGACCGCCTCGATCAGGGCTTCGCGATACTTACGCGCTGTCTCCCGCATCTCTTCCGGAATTTCGACCTCTTCTATTTCAAGCCCCTGCTGGTCCTTCCAGAGAACCGCCTTCATCGTGACAAGGTCAATCACGCCTTTAAAGGAATCCTCCGACCCGAGCGGGATCTGAATGGGCAGCGGGGCGGCTCCAAGCCTTTTCTCGATCATCTCGAGGCAGCGCTCGAAATTCGCCCCTACACGGTCCATCTTGTTCACGAAGCATATGCGCGGAATATGATAATGATCAGCCTGGCGCCATACTGTCTCGGACTGCGGCTCTACGCCGGCAACGCCGTCGAAGACCGCAATCGCCGAATCGAGGACCCGAAGGCTCCGTTCGACCTCCATTGTGAAGTCAACATGGCCGGGCGTGTCGATAATATTTATGAGGGTATTTTTCCAGTAGCAGGTGGTCGCCGCCGCGGTAATGGTGATGCCCCGCTCCTTTTCCTGCACCATCCAGTCCATCTCGGCAGTCCCCTCATGCACCTCTCCCATCTTGTGGGTCTTGCCGGTGTAAAAAAGGATCCTCTCCGTCAGGGTTGTCTTCCCTGCGTCGATATGCGCCATTATCCCGATATTGCGCGTCCTGTTGATCGGTAGTTCCCTCGGCATGTCCACCTTCGACCGATTGATATGCTGCAAAAGGGCTGTCGCCCTTTCTGCGAAAAGGTCCCATGGCCCGCAGGAGGCCGTGCATCGTTTTATGCGTTCAATCGAATTGCATTCTGCATGCATGTCAGTACAGGGTCTGTCCGACAGGAGGAACGACATTACGCAAAAATACCAGGTCATCCTGGTATTCAGCCGCTCAATCCCGCATCAATGCGAAATGGCGTACCCGCAAGCGGACGGCGGGCACGCCGCTGGAGGAATTACCACTTGTAATGGGCAAACGCCTTGTTGGCTTCAGCCATTTTATGTGTATCTTCCTTTTTCTTGATGGATATTCCGGTATTGTTATACGCGTCCATCAACTCTCCGGCAAGCTTCTCGAACATGGTCTTTTCTGACCTGTTCCGGGAATTGGCGATGAGCCAGCGCATGCCGAGCGCCTGGCGGCGTTCGGGCCTGATCTCCACCGGCACCTGGTATGTCGCGCCCCCCACTCTTCTGGACTTGACCTCGACAAGGGGCTTGGTATTTTCGAGCGCCTGCACGAATACCTCGACCGGGTCCTTCTGCGTCTTTTTCCCCATTATATCCATTGCCTTATAAAATATCGTTTCTGAAACCCCTTTTTTTCCCTGCATCATCATGCAATTGATGAATTTGGACACCAGCTTGCTTCCAAATTTGGGGTCGGGTAGTTGCTCACGTTTGACTGGTCTTCTTCTCCGCATCGTTATGCCTCGCTGTAGTGATTATGCCTTCGGCCGTTTCGTCCCATATTTCGAGCGGCTTTTCTTCCTATCGTCAACGCCGAGGGTATCCAGGGTCCCCCGTATTATGTGATACCGCACTCCCGGAAGGTCCTTGACCCGACCACCGCGTATCAATACGGCGCTGTGCTCCTGGAGATTGTGCCCGACACCGGGGATATAAGCAGTCACCTCAATGCCATTGGTGAGTCTCACCCGCGCGACCTTCCGCAGTGCGGAATTCGGTTTTTTCGGGGTGAACGTCATTACCCTGGTGCAGACGCCGCGCTTCTGCGGGCAGTTCGTCAGGGCCGGGGATTTTGTCTTCTTCCTCTTGGACTCCCGCCCGTTGCGGATTAACTGGTTGATCGTTGGCATTCTCTCTCCTGTCTGTTCGTCGTGATATGCGCCTTCCGCTTCACAGGGACCACCTCATGCGTTCAGGACATCATGATGGTATGTGCGAATCATGGCGTTTTTTGTCAAGATATTAATCCTATTTTCGCGGCTATTCCTTCTCCGGGGCGACGATCGCTTCCGAATTCGCCTTCGCCACTTCCTCCGGGGAGGGTCCTTCGAGGTCGCCCGGCTCGTCCTCCCAGAGGTCGATCATTCCGTACTGGCGCACACCGGTTCCCGCCGGGATCAGGTGGCCGATGATCACGTTCTCCTTGAGTCCCCGTAGCTGGTCGACTTTACCCTTGATGGCCGCGTCGGTCAACACCCGCGTGGTCTCCTGGAACGACGCCGCCGATATGAATGATTCGGTATTGAGCGCCGCCTTGGTGATCCCCATCAATATAGGGATCGCCGTTGCTGGCTTTCCTCCCTCATCACCAACCCGCTCGTTCTCATCGATAAAATCAAACTTGTCAGAGATCTGCTCGATGACGAAAGTCGAGTCCCCCGGATCGGTGACTTTAACCTTTCGCAGCATCTGGCGCACGATGATCTCGATGTGCTTATCGTTGATTGACACGCCCTGGAGGCGGTAGACCTCCTGTATCTCATTGACGAGAAATTTCTGCAGCTCCCTCGGGCCCTTGATTTTCAGAATCTCATGCGGGTCCACCGGTCCGTCGTCAATCTGCTCACCCTTGCCTATGAAATCGCGGTCCTGTACGCGGAGAAACTTTGTGACCGGTATTGAATATTCCTTCTCCGTCCCGTCCTGCCCGGTTATCTGGATCTTCCGTTTGTTTTTGACCGTGTCCCCTATCTCAATCGTGCCGTCAAGTTCCGAAAGGGTCGCCGCATCCTTCGGCGTCCTGGCCTCAAAAAGCTCGGCAACGCGGGGAAGACCCCCGGTGATGTCTTTCGTTTTTTCCGCCCCGCGCGGCATCTTGGCCAGCACCATACCGGCATTGACCTTGGCGCCATCGAGCACCATCAGGTTCGCGCCCTTGGGAAGGAGATAGGTGATCACCTGCTTTGAGGGCGCCACGATGTCGATACGCGGCTGTAATTTTTCGGTTTTGTACTCCACGATGACCCTCTTGGTCACGTTGGACGCAGGGTCGATCTCCTCGCGAAGGCTCTTGTTGATTTCTATATCAACAAATTCGACCTTGCCGCTTACCTCGGTGAGGACCGGCTCGAACCATGGATCGAAAGACGCGAGTATTTCGTTCCTGTCGTAGAATTTTCCGGCCTTCGCATGTATTTCGGTTCCCACATTGATAGGCAGGGAATGCTGGTCGCCAAGAATATACACCTTGTTTTTTACCACCTTGACCAGGCCCGAGCTTTTCGCAGTGATCTCTTCCCCATCGGAACCCTTTGCGACGACCACCCCTGCGTAGACCTTCTCGTTCTCGTCCACGAGGATTTTCGGATCGCCCTTGAGCGTCATTTCGTTGATCACCCGCTGGACGATGAGGTAGCCCCTCCGCACAGAGATGGTCTTCTTTTCCTCCGTCTTGATGGTCTTTGAAGTAATATCCTTCACGTACACCGGGTGAGTGAGCTTGATCTCGCTCTCCTCGACCGCCCGCGAAGCGATCCCGCCGATATGGAAGGTCCGCATTGTCAGCTGCGTCCCCGGCTGCCCGATCGACTGCGCCGCAATGATACCGACCGCCTCGCCGATTTCCACCGACTTTGCGTTGGCCAGGTTGCGCCCGTAGCACTTCGAACAGACTCCATGCTTGGCTTCACAGGTGAGCACCGATCGTATTTCGATTTCATCGATGTTCAGCTGGTCGATCAATTCAGAGATTTCTTCGGTTATTAATTCATCGGCCTTGCAGATCACCTCGCCGGTCACGGGATGGACAAGGTCATAGAGCAGCGTCCGTCCCATCGCGCGGTCGCCCAGGGATTCGATGACGTCATCCCCTTCCTTTATCGCGAATATGTCGATGCCGATGGTGGTGCCGCAGTCCACCATGGATATGACCACATCCTGCGCGATATCCACGAGACGACGGGTGAGATAGCCTGCGTCGGCGGTCTTGAGCGCGGTGTCCGCCAGTCCCTTGCGCGCACCGTTGGTGGAGATGAAATACTCGAGTACCGTGAGCCCCTCTTTGAAGTTGGCCCGTATCGGCACCTCGATGATCTCACCGCTCGGCTTCGCCATGAGGCCCCGCATGCCCGCCAGCTGGCGTATCTGCTGCTTGCTCCCCCTCGCCCCGGACTGCGCCATGATGTAGATCGGGTTGAATCCTCCCGCGTTGCCGGCGAGTTCATTGAACATCGTGTCGGCGATGATTTCGTTGGCATTTGTCCAGAGATTGATGACGCGGTTATAGCGCTCTTCGTCGGTGATATATCCATTCCGGTATTCATTCTCGATTTTTTCGAGCTTCTTGTCCTCTTCGGCGATGATCTGTTTTTTCGCCTGGGGCACGATGATGTCCGACATCGAGATGGTCGGCGCGAAAAGGGTCGCATACTTGTAACCGGTCTCCTTGATGTCATCGAGCATCTTGACCGTAATGTTGGGGCCGTACTGACGCAGGACGCTGGCAATGAGCGAAGAGAGCTCCTTGTCGTTGATTATTTTGTTTATAAAAGGGTATCCCTCCGGCATAATGCCGTTGAATATCAGACGGCCCGCGGTGGTTTCAACAACTTCATTTGCGGCATTGATGAACTTGATCTTCGAACGCAGCTTTATCTGACCGCAATCGACCGAGCGCATCACTTCCGACTCTTCATCGAAGAGCTTCCCCTCGCCGGGCGCGTTCTCGCTAGTCGACGTAAGGTAATAGATGCCCAGCACGATATCCTGGGTCGGGGAGACGACCGGGTGTCCGTTCGCCGGCGAAAGGAGGTTGTGCGACGAGAGCATGAGGGTCCAGCACTCCATCTGAGCCCGCGGTGAAAGCGGGACGTGCACCGCCATCTGGTCGCCGTCGAAATCTGCATTGTATGCGTGACAGACGAGGGGATGAAGTCTGATGGCCTTCCCTTCCACAAGGATCGGCTCAAAAGCCTGTATGCCGAGCCGGTGGAGAGTGGGTGCACGGTTAAGGAGCACGGGGTGCTCGGAAATGACCTCTTCGAGAACCTCCCATACTTCGGGCCGCTCGTTCTCGACCATCTTCTTCGACGACTTTATGTTCTGCACGTAATCCTTGTCGACCAGACGCTTCATGATGAATGGTTTGAACAGCTCAACCGCCATCTTTTTGGGAAGGCCGCACTGATAAAGCTTCAGCTCCGGGCCTATGACGATAACCGAACGGCCCGAATAATCGACCCGCTTTCCGAGAAGATTCTGCCTGAACCTGCCCTGTTTCCCCTTGAGCATATCGGAGAGGGATTTGAGGGGCCGGTTTCCTTTCCCCTTGACCGCGCGCTTGCGCCGGCTGTTATCGAAGAGGGCGTCAACCGCCTCCTGGAGCATCCGCTTCTCATTGCGCACGATGATCTCCGGCGCCCGAAGCATGAGGAGCCTTTTAAGCCGGTTATTCCTGTTGATGACGCGCCGATAGAGGTCGTTCAGGTCGGAGGTGGCGAATCGGCCGCCGTCTAGCTGCACCATGGGTCGCAGCTCGGGGGGAATGACGGGTATGACGTCCAGTATCATCCAGTCCGGCTCGTTTCCCGAATCCTTGAAGGCCTCGATAATCTCCAGTCGCTTGATCAGCTTCTTGTCGATTTTCGCGTCCTTTTCCTTCTTCGCTTTGGCCTGTATGACGGCCCGTATCTGACGCGACTCTTCGTCAAGGTCGATCCTGAGAAGCAGGTCCTTGATGGCGGACGCTCCCATGCCGGAAACCAGGGTATCGCCGTATTTCTCGTAAAGGCCGAGATATGCCTCTTCGTCCAGGACGTCGCCGGTCTTGATGTCTTCCTCGGCCGCCTCGCCCGGGTCGATGACGATGTATTTTTCGTAATAGAGAACAGATTTCAGCGAGTTGACCGTGAGGTCCAGGAAAAGCCCCATCCGTGAAGGCACCGAACGGTAATACCAGATATGGGCGACGGGCGTCGCCAGCTCGATGTGGCCACCCCGCTCGCGGCGTACCTTGTAGTGCGTGACCTCCACGCCGCAGCGATCGCACACGACACCCTTGTATCGTATCGACTTGAATTTGCCGCAGTAGCACTCCCACTCTTTCGTGGTACCGAATATTTTCTCGCAGAACAACCCGTCACGCTCAGGTTTCAGTGTACGATAGTTGATGGTTTCCGGCTTTTTGACCTCACCGTAGGACCATTCACGTATCTGGTCCGGAGAGGCCAGCTTTATCTGGATTGAGCTGAAATCGTTGAAATCCCTCATCATGTATCCTCTGTATGAGTTTGAATAACGGACGAAACGGTTGTGCGCGTCCTAAATATTCTTGAGTGAATCGATTTTGATTCTCTTCTTCGTCTTGCCGTAGCCCTCGCTCCATTCAGAGAGGCTGATTTCCTTCTCTTTGTCGTCATAGATCCGCACGTCGAGGGCCAGGCCGCGGAGCTCCTGTATCAACACGTTGAAGGACTCGGGAATCCCCGGTGCCGCGGTATTGATCCCCTTGACGATGGCCTCGTAAATACGCGCCCGGCCGAGCATGTCGTCCGACTTCACGGTCAGTAGCTCCTGGAGCGTGTAGGCTGCGCCGTATGCCTCGAGGGCCCAGACCTCCATCTCGCCGAGCCGCTGTCCTCCGAACTGAGCTTTGCCGCCGAGGGGCTGCTGGGTGACCAGGGAATAGGGGCCCGTGGAGCGCGCGTGGATTTTGTCGTCCACCATGTGAGCCAGTTTCAGCATGTATATCTCGCCCACCATGACTTCCTGCTCGAAGGGGATGCCGGTCCTGCCGTCATAGAGTATTGTTTTCGATTTTTCAGGCAACCCTGCCTTTTTCAGGTACTCGCGTATATCGCTCTCCTTGGCGCCGTCGAAGACCGGCGTTTCAAAGAGGATGTTCAGCTCATGGGCGGCCCATCCGAGCTCGGTCTCAAGCAGCTGCCCGAGGTTCATCCGCGAGGGCACCGACAATGGGTTCAGTACGATATCGACCGGAGTACCGTCGGGGAGGTAGGGCATATCGTAACACGGAACGATCTTGGATATGACCCCCTTGTTTCCGTGCCGGCCCGCCATTTTATCTCCGACCGAGATTTTTCTTTTATCGGCGATGTAGACCTTTACGAGTTCCTCGACGCCCGGTGAGAGTTCATCTCCCTGTTCGCGGGAAAATCTTCTCACGTCAACGACGATGCCCTCGATCCCGTTGGGTACCCGGAGGGAGGTGTCGCGCACTTCACGGGCCTTCTCACCGAAAATTGAATGAAGCAGCTTGTATTCGGGCGTCAGGTCCTGCTCGCCCTTGGGTGTAACCTTGCCGACCAGTATGTCGTCCGGCTGCACCAGTGCGCCCCTGCGTACCACCCCATCCTGGTCGAGATCCCGGAACGCCTTTTCCGAAAGGTTTGGAATGTCGCGGGTGATCACCTCCCGGCCGAGTTTCGTTTCACGTGCCTCTATCTCGAACTGTTCTATATGGATCGAGGTATAGGTGTCCTCTTCGACTAGTCGCTCGGATATGAGGATGGCGTCCTCGAAATTGTAGCCCATCCATGGCATAAAGGCGACCAGAATGTTCTTGCCCAGGGCAAGGCGGCCGTTATCGGTGGCGGGACCGTCGGCGAGCACGTCTCCCTTTTTTATCTTCTGTCCCTTTTTCACAACGGGCCGCTGGTTGAAACAGGTGCTCTGGTTGGTCCGTTTGAACTTCATGAGCGGGTATTCGTCCGTCTCTCCCGAAGAAGTCTTGATCCTGACGACGCTCGCGTCTACAAACTGGACCTCTCCCGGCCGCGCGGCGATCACAAGGACACCGGAATCATAGGCGGCCTTCGGCTCCATGCCGGTCCCGACGTACGGCGCCTCCTCTATCATGAGAGGAACGGCCTGGCGCTGCATGTTGGAGCCCATGAGGGCGCGGTTGGCATCATCATGCTCCAGGAAGGGTATCAGGCAGGTGGACACCGAGAAAATCTGGCTCGGGGCCACATCCATGTACTGTATTTCCTTCGGGCGCATGTAGGGAAAGTTGCCCCGGTGGCGGCAGGGGATGATCGACTGCACGAACTGGCCCTTGTCATCAAGCTCCTGGTTGGCCTGCGCGATATAGTAATGGTCCTCCCGGTCTGCGGTAAGGTATTCGATTTCGTCCGTCAGCTTCCCGTTGTCCACATAGCGGTAAGGGGTCTCCAGGAACCCGTAATCGTTGATCCGCGCATAGGTGCTGAGGGACATTATAAGTCCGATGTTTGGTCCCTCCGGCGTTTCGATGGGGCACATCCTTCCGTAGTGCGAAGGGTGAACGTCCCGCACCTCGAAACCGGCGCGCTCCCTTGAAAGCCCGCCTGGTCCCAGGGCATTGAGCCGGCGCTTGTGAGTCAGCTCGGCCAGCGGGTTAGTCTGGTCCATGAACTGTGAGAGCTGGCTTGACCCGAAAAACTCGTTGATGACCGCGGTAATCGGTTTGATGCTTATCAGGGCCTGCGGCGTGATAACGTCGAGGTCCTGGATGGTCATCCGTTCCTTGATGACCCGCTCCATCCGTTGAAAACCGACCTTGATCTGGTTCATAATCAGTTCGCCAACGGAACGTATGCGCCGGTTCCCCAGGTGGTCAATGTCATCGACGACAGTCGGGATCATCCGCTTCTTCGTCTTCATCCGAGGGTCGGGATCGTCGATCTCGTAGCCGTCCGCCTCGGCGATCAGATAGAGAAAGTACTTGAGTGAATAGATAATATCTTCCGGCTTCAACGTCAATGTCTGAAAATCGTCCATGCCGAACTTGCTCGATATTTTATACCGGCCCACGGCGCCGAGGCTGTAGGTCTTGGGATCGAAGAAAAGTCGGGTGAAGTGGTCCCTGGCGGTATCGAGATTGCCCGGCTCGCTCTGCCACATGATCGCGTGTATGGTAAGAAGGGCGAGCTCCGACTTCTTGTACTCACTGATCATCGTCGCCTTTACGTGCTTGTTGATGAACTCCTTTTCAACTTCCAGGGTCGTGCTCAGGAACGAGTCCTCCTTGTTGTTGGGAAACTCGATAACCTGCACATCGCTCACCTTCTCTTCGCGAAGGCGGTCTAACATGTCCATGGTGACCCGCTCGCCGACCTCCATGATCACCTCGCCGGTCTGCTTGCTCACCACGTCGCGGGCGACGCGCCTTCCGTTCAAGGACTCGAAGTCCTCGTCGGACTTGAGGCGCACCGTCTTTGTGTCGTAGAAAAGCTTCACCACATCTTCATCGGTCTCATATCCGAGGGCCTTGATCAGCAGCGAAACGGGAAATTTCTTCTTGCGGTCGATCCTGGCTATGATAAAACCCTTTGAGTCCATCTCGAACTCCAGCCACGACCCCCTGTCCGGGATGACCCGGTAGTTATAGGTCCGCTCGGCTTCTTCATAGAAAAAGAAGATACCCGGCGAGCGATGAAGCTGGTTCACCACGACGCGCTCAGCGCCGTTTATGATGAAGGTGCCCCTCGGTGTCATGAGCGGGATGTCCCCCATGTAGACGGACTGCTCCCTGACTTCCATGCTGTCTTTTCTGATGAGTCTTATGGTCGACTTGAGCGGCGCCGCGTGGGTGACGTCCCGTTCCTTCGACTCGAGTTCGGAATACTTCGGCTTTCCGACTTCATATTCGATGAACTCGAGCACGACGTCCTCGTGGGGGCTTTCGATAGGAAACACCTCCTCGAAAACGGCCTGGAGCCCCTGGGATTTTCTTTTCCCCGGTCCCGGCTGGAGAAACCAGTCGTACGACTTGGCCTGTATTTCGATCAGATCGGGAAGCTCGAGGCTGGTCTGTATCTTCCCGAAATTCTTGACTTTTCTTGATTCTTGCATGGATAGTTCAACCTTCGCTGGTATGTTGAAAAACGCCAAAAGGTTTGATCGTTTCCAACCAAACCTGTTGACCGCTTACTGCGGAAAAAAGCGATTATCGGACGCCTGATTATTTAACCTCAACCGTTGCACCCGCTGCAACAAGCTGCTGCTTTATCTTCTCGGCTTCTTCCTTGGACACTTTTTCCTTGACCGTTTTGCCGCCGGCCTCGACCAGCTCTTTCGCCTCTTTGAGGCCCAACCCGGTGATGGTCCTGACTTCCTTGATTACGGCGACCTTGTTGTCCCCGAAACCCGCAAGGATGATATCGAACTCGGTCTGTTCTTCCACCGCTTCCGCGGGCGCCGCTGCCGCAGCGATTGCGACGGGAGCAGCTGCGGATATGCCGAACTTCTCTTCCATCGCCTTCACCAGTTCGGCGGCCTCCAGGAGGGTCAAGCCGCCTATCGCATCCAACAATTCCTGAACGTTAGCCATTGTACTTCTCCTTTATACTTAGTGAATCTCTTCAAGTTAATACGCCGCGGCTTCCGCGCCGTAGAAACTTATAAAGGCATTGCATCCGCATATAAGCAAACCCCGCGCCGGAGCTCCGGGCTTACTCGCAGACCCGTCGGTACCTTTCGGAATCCCGACGCGCCCTGATATATATATACTGGAAACAGAGACCTTTTCATTAATAAAACCTCCGGGCCGCAACGCATGGGCCCTTCGGGACATAGACCGGCGCGTCGCACGCGCCCCCGGCCTTCGCCGGTACCGGCAGGGAATTACCGGTTCTGCACCTCGGCCACGGCGTTGATACCCCTGGCCAGGGACGCCATGATCTGGTTCATTCCCGTCGCGATACTCCGGGCGGGCCCGTTGATCATCGACAGTACCTGGGAGAGGACCACTTCCCTCGATGGAAGGTCCGCGATGCTCCTGATCTGATCCTCGGTGTAGAGCACGCTGTCAAGGAGGCCTACGGAATAGCGGAACTTGTCAATGTCCTTTCCGAAATCCTTAAGGGCCTTGGCGACCTCGCCTATCTGCTCTCCGAAGAACGCGACGCCGACGGGACCCTTCAGGTGCTCATCAAGCCCTGCAAGGCCCGCTTCCTTGAGCGCGCGCTTGAAAAGGGTGTTTTTCACCACACGATATTCGGCGTTTTTGCCACGGAGGGTCTTCCTGAGTCTGCTCAGGTCTTTCACCTTGATGCCGGTGTAACTGGTGAGTATTATATTGTTCCTCTCCTTCAGCTTGGAAGCCAGAAGGGCGACCTCGTCGACTTTATACTGCTTTGCCATTATTTCTCAATCCCCTTATGATTGATTTTAATGCCGGGTCCCATCGAAGAGCTTATGTGCACGGATTTAATATAGTTGCCCTTTGCATCGGAGGGTTTGTCCTTGCTTATCTGGTTAAAGAAGGCCTTGACGTTACCGATGATCGCGCCTTCGTCGAAGGACAGCTTTCCGATCCCCATATGGATCACTCCGGTTTTGTCGGCCTTATATTCGACGCGTCCGCCCTTCAGGTCCTTGACGATGCCCTTAATATCCTCCGTCACGGTGCCTGACTTCGGCTTCGGCATGAGGCCCTTTTTTCCGAGCACGGGGCCCAGCTTGCCGACCTCTTTCATCATGTCGGGAGTGGCGACAACGGCATGAAAATCGATCCACCCGGTCTTGATTTTTTCGATCATGTCTTCAGCGCCGATATAATCGGCGCCGGCTTCCTGGGCCTCTTTCTGCTTGTCGCCCTTGCAGATGACAAGCACCTTCTTCACCTTGCCGGTTCCGGCAGGAAGGGATGCAGTCCCGCGGATGTTCTGGAAACTCTTATGCGCCAACTTGATCTGCATGTCCACCGTTTCGTCGAACTTGGGGTTCATGCACTCCTTCATCAGGGCCACGGCCTCATCGACGCCGTACAGTTTGTTCTTGTCGACCTTCGACCGTGCTGCCTCTATTCTTTTCCCGCGTTTCATTTTTTACATTACCTCGAATACATTTCTGCGCCGACGGGTCCCGGCTATTCCGTCACATCGACGCCCATCGACCTGGCAGTTCCCGCGATGATGTTCACCGCGCCGTCCATATCGTTGGCGTTGATGTCGGGCATTTTAATGGAGGCGATTTCCTCCAGCTGGGCCCTCGTAATCGTCCCGACCTTCTGCTTGTTCGGTTCCGACGATCCCTTTTCCACCTTCAGCGCCTTCATGATGAGCACTGCGGCGGGGGGCGTTTTTATCACGAACGTGTATGTGCGGTCCTCGAACACCGTAATAACGACCGGTAGGATCGTCCCCATCTGATCCTTCGTCCTCTCATTGAAGGACTTGCAGAAATCCATGATGTTGAGCCCGTGCTGGCCCAGTGCGGGGCCGACGGGGGGTGCCGGGTTCGCCTGACCGCCCGGTATCTGCAACTTGATTTCCGTTACGATCTTTTTTACTTTCTTTGCCATACTATTCCTCTGAGAGTCTGCCGAATCTACGCCATTACCGGCCGTCAACGGACCGTGACATATATATTATAAAGAAGAAACAATCATTAGCGCTAGATTTTACCGACTTGCAAAAAATCAAGCTCGACCGGTGTTCCCCGACCGAAAATCTCCACCTTCACCCTCAAACGTCCCTTTTCAGGGTGTACTTCCTCGACCACACCGCTGAAATTACTGAAGGGTCCGTCGATGACTTTGATATGCTCGCCTATGGAGAAATCGACCACCGTCGATATTTTCTCCTTCACTTTCTGCTCGCCCATCTGGTCGAAAAGCGAACTCACCTCTTCCCTTGAAAGAGGCTTCGGCTTGTTCGACCCGTAGGCACCGACGAAATTAGTGACACCGGAAACGCCCTTCACCAGCCCCCAGGTCTCATCGTCGAATTCCAGCTCCACGAGAACATACCCGGGGAAAAACTTCCTCGACCTGATTCTTTTTTTCCCGTCCTTGACCTCGGGCACATCCACAGTGGGGATCTTTACCTGAATCACCTTGTTCTGCAGGCCGCGCTTCTCCACTTCCTTTTCGAGAGCAAGTTTCACCTTGTTCTCGTGACCCGAATATGTGTGAACTACATACCACTCTTTTGCCATATTTTACTTCATTACATGTGTTATCAGATACATCAGACCCGTATCGATCGCCCAGAGAAAAACCGATATGATGAGGACCGTGACCACCACCACGGCCGTATAACTGGTCACCTCGTCCCTTGTGGGCCAGGTGACCTTTTTCAGCTCATCCTTCGATTCGCGCAGATACGAAAAAAAACTACGAATCCTCTCCACGGCCGACCTATGCCTTCGTTTCCTTATGGGGAGTGTGCTTGTTACAGAACTTGCAAAACTTCTTGGTTTCAAGCTTACCGGTCTGATTCTTCTTATTCTTGGTTACCGAATAATTCCGGCGTTTGCACTCCTGACACGCCAACAGTATTATCTCCCGCATGCGTCCTTCCTCTGCTATGATAAAGAATTACAAAGAAAATTGCAGTTACCCTGCAGTCAACCAATTTTATGTATGCAAATTGGAAATTTCCCTTGTGGATTTGGAACTGTGAGCCGCGCAACGATCATACTCTGAGCCCACGACCAGAATTGAACTGGTGACCTTTTGCTTACCATGCAAATGCTCTACCGACTGAGCTACGTGGGCAGAGGTAGGGGGAAATGATAGAAACCACCCCCTTTTTGTCAATAAAATTTTGCTAATTATTGGATATCGAGCTGAGGAATGAAAAAATAGTACGCAATCCCCGGTGATCCTGCTGGCATTACCCCTTTTCGCCCCCCCCTTGTGAGGATGGGGGGGGGGTATGGGTTCTACTCGTTTCTCTGGATTACAAAGGATGGAATGTCTTCATCGGCAAGGGTCCTTTTCAGCCGTGTGACATCAGATTTCGAAAGGATGCCCTCGATCCTGACCTTGTACATATCCCCGTCACGAACGACCCTTACCGAGTTGTTCGTCATCACCTCGAGCCTCATCTTCAGATTGTCCGCGTTTCTCTGCGAGTAAAAAGCCCCCGCCTGAATGGCATAGGCGTCGCCGTCGCCATTCCGGTCATTTTCGAAATCGTCGGATACGGCCTCGAACCCCCGGTTCTTGCCCCGTGCGTTCTCATCCGCGTACTCATCCACTTCTCCCTTTTCCCCGGAGATCCGAATCCCCACCTGCGCCTCTCCCGCCTTCAGCATGCCGAGTTCCCTTGCCGCGGCATGGGAAAGGTCGATGATCCGCTTCCCCCTGTAGGGGCCGCGGTCGTTTATCCGCACGGTGACGCTTTTTCCGTTCTCGAAATTTTTGACTTGGACGAGGGTCCCGAAGGGGAGCACCTTGTGCGCGGCGGTCATCTCGTTCATGTCGAAACGTTCACCCGAAGCGGTCTTCTTGCCATGGAACTCGCGGCCATACCAGGAGGCGGCGCCGGTCTGATAGAATCGCTCCTTTTTGTAAGATGAATCCCCGCCATCGCGATCGGCATCATCCGCGCGATTCCCGCTTCTTACCGCCGCGGAACGGTCGCGGGAGTCCCCGAAATCATGACTCTCCTCGTCATAGTCGAGGGCATCTTTCCTGTCGTCCGCCCTGACGTTGCGGTAATCGCGCTGTTTGAGCTGGGAACCCTCGGGCGTACAACCCGTCGCCATCGTCATTGCGATGACCCCCGCGAATGGAATAATCCAGAACCTGGACAACGCCTTCATATACTACCTCCAACCTGCAACACTGCATTAGTGGTTCTCATTATTGTATCGGACATAATTTACACAAGCTTTACAGTAAAAAAACCGGCGCGGGGAGCCGGCCTGACGATGCCCCCGGGGCATTTTTCATAATGCGACATAAAACATTCTTGACCACCCGCATCGTCACCTGTTAGTGTGTAAGGACCGGGGTGAATTCCGGCGATCCCTCCCCGGGAAGGTCCCCGGATCAGGGGCGACGAATCAGGGTGAAACGGGGCTGGCAATGAAAATCGTATCAAACAGGCCGACGATTACGCGGAAAGAACTCGAAGCAGTTCTCGACTGTCTCATTAATGACGAGCTGGTCGCCGGCGAATCGGTTAAACTATTCGAGAACTCCATCGCGAAAATGATCGGCCTCAAGCACTCCCTGGCAACCAGTTCGCCCACAGCGGCATATCATCTCATATTCAAGGCACTTGAAATAGGCGAATCTGACGAGGTCATCATCCCCACCTTTTTCCCCCAGGCTCCGCTGAGCGCCCTTTCCCTTACCGGGGGCAGGGCTGTCCTTCTCGATAACGACACCAATTCGCTCTTTCCCTCGGCGGAGAAAATAAAGGCGATGATCACTCCGAATACCAAGGCGGTTGTGACCGGCGACCTGTTCGGATTCCACGCCGACCGCGGCGCCCTGGCGGATCTCGGCGTACCCGTAATCGAGGACATTTCCCACTCCATCGGCACCGAGGTCAACGATATTCCTTCGGGAAAAAACGGAACCTTCGCCGTGGCCTCCTTCGACCCGGCGGGTATTATCACCACCGGCAATGGCGGGATGGTGCTTACCAACAATTCGAAACACTATTCTGTCATGAAGGAACTTCGCGGCAACGGCAGGGAACGCCTCCATTTCGACTGCACCATGACCGATTTCCAGGGCTCCATGGGGATCTCTCAGATCGCGAAGCTTCCCGATCTCATCGCAAGAAGGCGTGAAATCGCACGGATATACCATGAATCCCTGCGGGTCACCTCCCATGCCGCGCCTTTCCATTACAGCGATCAGTTCGCCTATCAGTCCTTTCCCGTGCTCTTCGACGCGACAATCGAAAAGATCGAGACCTACTGGAAAAAGGCGAAGATTGAAATGCTCCGCTCTATCGGGCATCCCCTGCACCATCTTCTGGGCCTCAACGGTTCGGATTATCCGAATGCCGAACGCTTCTCGAAGAAGCTCTACTCCGTGCCCCTTTACCCCACCCTGAGCCGGAGGGACGTGGAAAAAATTTCCAGCTCCCTTGCAGGTTTTATTTAAAGAAACCCCGGAACGACGGCGAACTCCGCCATTGCGTCATGCCACTCCCTTCGCAACCGATTCGTCCCATGAAAGATGCCGAGTTATACTCGGATGCCTCACGGGGGGCAACTATCCCGTAGCGCCTGTGTGCCGGTTTTTTTATTGATCTTCTTTCGTTGTCATACCAGGCGAGCAAAATTATTTTTTAAAACAAAGGAAGGAGCGCACGCCATGAAGAGAATTCTTTCTTTGATTATTATTTCCGTGGAATGGAGAGGAAAACGTTTTCGCTATGACCTCGCCGCAAGGGTATCCCGGACCTTCCCCTTTATCTCGTCAAGGTTGGAGGATTTCGTCACATAGGCGTCCGCCGTCCATGTCATGAAGTTGCTCTTGTAATTGGAATAGGCGGTATAAATGATGACGGGAATCTTTTTGTCGCGGGAAAGGATCTTTCCAAGGGCCTCTATCCCGTCCATCTCGGGCATCCTGATGTCCATTATGACCAGATCGTATTTGTTCGCCTTCACCATGTCGACGGCCTCCTTGCCGTTCGAGGCCTGATCCACGTCATAGCCCTCATCCTCGAATTCCATGGAATAGAGCTCCCGCTGGTGCTTCTCGTCTTCGACGATCAATATCCGTGCCATAACAACCTCCTGAAGGAATGATCCCTCCTGCGTCCCCTGGCATTGGACCGGCCCGATTGTCAGCACCTGAGCGCTATCTTTCACGAAAGGGGTCCCGGATCCGCGATGCATTAATACCAGTAGCCCCGCCTGAAAAAAATAATCAAACACTTTTTTCGAAAAACGTACCTATGGCCCCTCGTTCTCCCGGAATTTCAGCCCGGCACCGGCAGACGTATGGCGAACTCTGCCCCGCCACCCTCGCGATTGACCGCGCGGATGGACCCGTTGTGGTCCTTGATGATCTTCTTGACGATGGCAAGTCCCAGGCCGACGCCCGTCACCTTGGTGGAATAAAACGGCTCAAAGACGGCCGTGGGGTCCTCCAGTTCGATGCCGGAGCCGCTATCCTTCACCCGTATGATGACCGTATCGCCATCGCTGTCGGTCACTATGCCGATACTCCCTCCGGGGAGGGTGGCATCGATCGAATTCTGCAGCAGGTTAAGCATGACCTGCTTGAGCTGGTTGAAGTCCGACTTGACAAGGGGAATCTCCTCTCCGAGATCCAGCTCCACCATAAGCCTTTTTTCCAGGAAAAGGTTCTTCAGCAGATTCACCGTGTCAGCGACAATCTCGTTGATATTGTTGAACTCTTTGATGAACTTTGCCGGGCGTGAAAAATCCATCACGTTCGAAAGAGTCTTCTCGAGACGTTCGCACTCCTTGAGTATGATTTCAGCCGATGTATCGATTTTTTTCCCGATCTTGGATTTCTCTTTCGGAAGCTGGATTATCCTCCGCGCGTATCCCCCCATGGTCACAAGGGGGTTGCGAATTTCGTGGGCCATGTGCGCGGCGATCCTCCCCACCGCGGCGAGCTTCTCAGACTCGACGATGGCATCCTGTCGCTCGGCGAGCTTCCGCATCTCGCTTCTCAGCGTGTCAAGGCTACTGTAGCTTTCGATCGACATGGCCGACTGGGACGCAAATATCGAGAGGAGTTCGCTGTTTTCCTTCATAATCGGGGCGTTGTTGAACTTGTTGTCCGCAACAATGACGCCGATTGCCTTGTTGAGGGCGACCAGCGGCGTGATGATGAATTCCCTCACGTCCATCAGCTCCCGTATCCCGGGACTTACCCGCACGTCGTTCCATGCATCGCCCACATGGACGATCTCCCTGCTTTTCAGAGCCCGAACGAAAATAGCGTCGCTTTCCATGGGGAAGCGCGCGGCGAGAACACTGTTGAGGAGCTCGACACCCGCCTTCATCTCGATGGACCTTATATCCTTCATGAAGCCTTCGGACTCCGTTGACGAGGTGCTCCAGATCTCAATGGCCTCCTCGAAGGAATCGGGTCCTACTGCCATCTTGCCCGCGAGCACCCCGTCTTCAACGAGAAAGAGCATGGCGCGGTTGAATCCGAGACCCGTGCCGGAGGTAACCCCCGTCAGTATTGTAAAAAGCACCCTGTCTATCTCGTCGTCTTTCCGTATCGATTCCGTTATCTGGCTCATGAGGGAAATCTGATAGTCATTTCTCATTTTTTTCGTCACGTCGTCGATGACGATGATGATCTGGTGGACATCCTGAATCACGATGTCGGAGATTTTGATGTCTGCGATTATCGATACCTTGTTCAGGGTGAGGAGGTGGGTCTTTTCCAGGACCACCGTCATGCCCCCCCGTCGCACCTGGACGATTCCTCCCTTCAGCCTGGCGTTGACAAAGTAAAATATCTCCTCTATCTTCTTGCCGTACAACTCGTCCCTCTGTATCTGGAACTTTTCGCAGAATCCCTCGTTGGCAAAGAGGACCCTGTCGTCGTCGTCGAGCACCATAAAGTATGAGCTGATGGAGAATATGATACTGTTGTAGAGCTCGATAAAGTTGTCGATTTCCTTTTTCTGGGACGACACAAGGCTGTCAAGATGCCTTCCGACGACGATCAGCTCCTTGAGTATCTCGTCGAGCTCGCCGTCGAACCGGAAGGTGGTGTCGGGCCGGACGAATTTCCCCTTCTTGAACCCGGCCACCACCTCCTTGATGGTGTTGATCCGCCTCCGGTAAAAAATCCACCTTCCGAAAAAGAAAAAGAGGGCGCGGGCCGTTACCAGGAAGAGTATGATACCCATCATGATGAAGACGACCCTGCTGTGGCCGATATGAAACTTCGAATAGAGATAAAGCAATATCGCCGTGACCGCCACGTCTGACAGCAGGAGAGTCAGAAATTCAATTATTGTTAGTTTCATGGGTCCGGTTATCCTGAAAAAGATATTGATACTTTTCGGGGCATAGTGCAATCTGTTTTTTTTGTCATTTTTGAAAAAAATCCCTGCACGGGGACCGTGTGTAGAAACCGGGACCGGCGGAGCGCCATGAAACTGGTTATTGCAACAAATAACGCACATAAGATTACCGAAATCCGGAACAAATTCACCGGCCTGCCCGGCATCGAACTCCTCACTCCCTCTGATTTCCCGGACGCCCCGGCCGTCGTCGAGGACGGGGCGACCTTCAGTGAAAACGCCCTGAAAAAAGCGAGGGCGCTGTCGCGTCACACCGGCTTCCCCGCCCTCGCCGACGACTCGGGGCTCGTCGTCGACGCCCTCGCAGGCCGTCCGGGCGTATACTCGGCACGGTATGGCGGCGAAAACACAGGGGACACGGATCGAAACCGCATGCTCCTCGAAGAGATGCGCGGCGTTCCGGAAAACGCGCGGGGGGCGCGCTTTATCTGCGTCATCGCAATCACGCTTCCGGGGGGCGGGGAATACGTCGCCGAGGGCGCCTGCGAGGGCGTCATCACAGAATCGGAACGGGGAGAGGGCGGGTTCGGTTATGACCCGATATTTTACCTGCCGGAGCTCGGCAGGACCATGGCGGAGCTGACCCTCGAGGAAAAAAACCGCGTGAGCCATCGCGCAACGGCCCTCGATGGGGCGCGGGACATACTGCGCGGGCTCCCCGCATGAACCGTGGCGACCGCCCGTGACAAAGGATCTGTCGGACAAAATCATCAGGGCGTTGCGGCGCCGTTATCCCGACGCCGCGACCGACCTGAAATACCGCGACATCTACCAGCTCGCGGTCGCGGTGGTGCTGTCGGCCCAGACCACTGACCGCCAGGTCAACTCGGTGACGGGGGAGCTCTTCGCGGAGTATCCCGATTTCGCGAGCCTTGCGGGAGCGCGGTCGATACGGGTAAGGGAGATCATACGCAGTACCGGCTTTTACCGCACCAAGGCGAAGCACATTATCGGACTCGCGAAGGCGGTCACCGCACATCACGGGGGGAGGCTCCCGGGGAGCCGCGAGGAGCTGGTCCGGCTTCCCGGTATTGGGAGAAAATCGGCCAACGTAATCCTGTCAGTCGGGTTCGGCATCCCCGCCCTTGCCGTGGACACCCACGTGGCGCGTCTGGCCAATCGCCTCGCCTATGTCTCGACAAAAAACCCCGTAGAGGTGGAGCGCGCCCTCACCTCCTTCATACCTGAACGGTACTGGACACTCGCGCACCTTCTTTTGATCCGGCACGGAAGGGCTGTCTGCCGGGCCCGGTCGCCTCTTTGCGGCGTGTGCCCGGTCAACCGCTATTGTGAGAGCGTCGATAAAATCCGTCGAACTCCACAATCACCCGCGGATCGTTGACGCGTATGTCCAGCTCCTTCGCGGGGTCCCGACCGGTAATTTTTGAGAGCGAAGCGTAGGCCTCCTGGGAAAAGGCGGGATCGATATCCGTTAGAAGGGTGATCAGGAAAGGGATCGCCTCCATGCAGTTTGACTCGCCGGACACGCGTACGATCCACAACTTGAAATACCTGTTGCCCCCGTGATAACGTTTGATCATGTCCTTGATATGTTCAAGGCAGTAACGGGAGGCGTATCGTATATAAAATGAGGAGTTGAGAAGGGTCTCGCCCGAATCGTTGGAGCGACGCTCGGCATACGATATGATCTGGTTGTAAGAAATTTCCACCCCGAGAATCTGGAGGTAGAAGGATATGATGTTCGCCACCTCCATCGAGCCGGAAATCATCAGGTTTTCCCATTCCGTGCTGCTGATAAGGAGGGGCCGGTGGTACTGCCGCGAATAATATATCAGATCATAGAGGAGATAGGGATCAGAGGTGGCGGTCACGATCGACTTGAAGTCTTTCAGGGGAAAGGTGTAGCCCAGGCGCATGAGTATCTGCCCCGCCCGCGCCTGCTGATAAGAGGCGAATCGCTGGAACCTGTATATCATGCTCAGCGTGCCCACGAAAAAGGAGTACATACAGACCCCCATGAGGAGCCCCGCCAGTATCGATTTCTGAATCCTTTTCTTCTCGATCACAAATCTGTCCGATGCGAATTCGTACACGATGACACTCAGGGCAAGGGCGATCTGGAAAAACTTGATGCCCGACATGACGGCCCCGCTCGGGGAAAACATGAATACCAGCTGGTAGATCAGAAAATAGAGGGCCGCCCCCACGACGAAAAGAAGAAGGGTTATCTTCGGCCGCCTGTTCAGTTTCAGGATCAGCAGGAGAATGAGGGAGTAAAAAACGGTGTTTGAAAACCGCCCGTCAAGGAGTTCGAGTACCGGCCTCCAGGGCCAGTTGCCGACATCGAGATAATTGATGAGGGTGTAGATAACGGTTATCGCATATATAAGAAGGAAGGGCACAACCCTTGTCTTGAAAAACAATATCAGGTCGCCGAATTTCGGATAGGCGATTCGATATTCTTCCTTCAGGGGTGGAATCTCGATCAGAGAAAAATTGAAAATGAGATAAAAGGAAAACACATAGAGATAGACGTTCACGATGACGGGAATAACGTCCCACTTGAACATCAGATTGAAGACAACATTTATAATGAGGAGAAGGATCAGTATGTAGATGAACGTGGTGATCTTTCGCAGCTGGCTTGTAAGGATTGGTGTGACCGCCATATCCCGCCCCCGAATCACTTTTTCATTACCGCTATCCGGGGCTTTCCCGCATAATCGTTAAGAACGGACACGGTATAGCCCCGGCGCGAACCGGTTTTTTTCGCGAATTCCTTCATGTCATCACCGATCTCCATGATAAGCACCCCTTCCTCTTCAAGGTAGTTCCCCGATTCGTCGATGATCCTCTCGGCGGTCTCCCTGCCGCCCATCCCGGCGAAAAGGGCAGTCGGGGGCTCGTAGGAAAGGTCCCGCTGAAGCACGCCGCCGGCCTCCGGGTCCACGTAGGGAGGATTTGCCGCAATCACCTGAAATCGAAGTCCCCCAAGGGGGCCGAAGAGGTCGCCGCGGTGAAATCGAACGCTCTTCTTTCCCGTTATCCTCGCCGCATTTTTACGCGCGACGGCGAGGGCGCGTGATGAAATGTCCGTGGCGTGCACGTCGAGGTCCCGCCGCGCGAATTTAAGCGACACGGCGACGGCGCCTGACCCCGTGCCTATATCGACCACCGACGCGTTCATCTTCGCGTAATAGACCGCCATGTCGACCAGCAGTTCCGTCTCGGGCCGTGGAATGAGGACATCACGGTTAACGACAAAGTCAAGGGAATAAAACTCCCTGCTCCCCAGAATGTAGGCAACCGGTTCGAAGCGCTCCCGTCGTCCTGCCAGCCTGTTGATTCTGCGTATTTCGTCGCCTCCGAGGTCGCGGTCACGACCCGCGATAAGGCCGTATCGTTCGACGTTCAGCGCGTGGGCGACCAGGAGTTCGGCGTCGAGAAGGGGCCCGGGCACCCCGGCCTTCTCCAGGCGGTCCCTTACCTCCGCAAGAATCTTCGATACAAGCAACGTCCCCTCCCTCAGATATCAATCGATCCCATCAGCCGTGCGGCCTCATGCCGCTTCAGTGGCTCGATGATCTGATCGAGATCGCCCTCCATGACCGTCTCCAGCGAATAGATGGTGAGGCCGATACGGTGGTCCGTCACCCGTGACTGCGGGAAATTGTATGTCCGAATCCTTTCGCTCCTGTCTCCCGACCCCACCTGCAACTTCCGCACGGCGGCCTCTCGCTCCATCCGCTCCCCTGTGATCTTTTCCAGGAGACGGGCCCTGAGGACACGGAGCGCCTTCGCCTTGTTCTTGTGCTGCGACTTCTCGTCCTGGCAGGTGACCACCATGCCGGTGGGAATATGGGTTATCCTGACAGCGGAATCGGTGGTGTTGACGGACTGCCCGCCGTGCCCTGAAGCGCGGTAGACGTCGACGCGCAGGTCTTCCGGGTCGATTACCATCTCATTTTCCTCGGCCTCCGAGAGCACGGCCACCGTGACGGCGGAGGTGTGGATGCGCCCACCCGCTTCCGTGGTCGGGACACGCTGGACGCGATGACCCCCCGATTCGAATTTCAGGTTATCGTAGGCCTCGGGGCTCCTGACCGAAAAGATGATCTCCTTGTAGCCCCCGATACCGGTGGAGCTCACGCTCAGAAACTCAATTTTCCACCCGCGGTCGTCCGCGTAGCGGCTGTACATGCGGAAAAGGTCCGCGGCAAAGAGTGCCGCCTCTTCCCCTCCGGTTCCGGCCCTGATCTCCATGATTATGTCCTTGCCGGAATTTTCGTCTTTCGGCAGGAGCATGGCGAGAAGCCTGCCCCGGTATTCCTCGATCTTCGCTTCCAGGGCCGTCGTCTCGGTAGTGAGCATCTCCCTCATTTCGGGATCCTTCTCATCCCCGAGCAGGGTTTCGGATTCTTCGAGCTCACGGACGCATTTACGGTACTCCTCCCACGCACTGACGACAGGGGCCATCTGGGCACGCTCTTTGGTAAGGAGCTTGAACCGTGCCTGATCCGACAGGACATCCGGACTGCTCATTTCCAGTTCCAGCTCTCGGAACCGCTCCTCCATTTTTTTTAACCTGCTTTCCATCGTCCTCTCGCGAAAAAAAAACAGCGGCCATGACCGCTCTATCTGAATGCTGCGCTCCCGGGAGGACTCGAACCTCCGGCACATGGTTTAGGAAACCACCGCTCTATCCACCTGAGCTACGGGAGCATTGTTCACCTGCTAACCTGGCATGTCCGATATCGTTAATGACCGTTACGCTGCGGCGCGGGCTCTATTGAAACATACTCTTGCGCTTGGAGGCGACAAGCCGCTGAAATTCCCTTATCTTTTTCACCATTATCCTGTCGCCGAACAGTTCAATCTTGTCAGTGCGGGTCAAATGTGTCAATTCTTTTTGCGCATCTGACTCGGACATCCCCGCCCAGCGCGCAACATCCTTGGCGGTCACATTCAGGCTGATTTCGTTCTGCAGATCCACATGAGGGTCCTGCTCCGCCAGCATCACAAGTACGTCCATAACCTTGAGCTGCGGCTCTTCCAGAAGGAGAATCATCAGGCGCCGTTTGGCGTCGTATATCCTCTTGGAAAAAATCACAAGGAGCTTGTACGCCAGCTGGGGATTTCCCGACATCAGCGTGTCAAAATTATCGCGGTGAAACTTGAGGAGCTTTACATGGTCTATGGCGACCGCCGTGGCGGAGCGGGGCTGTTCTTCAAGAATCGCCATCTCTCCGAAAACATCACCGTCGGTGAGCACGTCGAGATTCTTCTCACGGTTCTGGATCAGCTTGACGATCCGGACCTTCCCCGATTGTATGAAATAGAACTCGTTGCCCGGTTCCCACTCGCAGAATATAATTTCGTTGGGAGCGTACTCAACGCCGAACTTATCGAAAAACTTCTCGTCTAGGGCCATTGCCATCGTTTATTTACCCTGCAGTTGTTTTATCTTGTTGAGCGCGTCTCCGTTCAACTTGTCCTTCGGGGACATGTTGAGCACCTTATTGTAGTAGGTGATCGCCTTGTCTTTCTGATTCACCGATTCGAAAATAGCCCCGATGTTGAAAATGGCGCTCTTCACGTAGGCCGAACCCGGGCTCGATCGAAGAATCCGGGACAATAATTCCAGGGCCTCCTTCGGCTTTCCCAACTCCATGTGACACCGCCCGGCCTGGAAGAGGGCCTTTTCGAAGATATTCTTCTCATCGGGTCCGGCGGTCCTGTTCAGGGATACTATCTTCTGGTAATAATCGAGTGCCAGCGCGTAATTCCCCTTCGCGAACGAGCTCTCCGCCGCCTCATCAAGCTCCCGGGGCGAGTCCCCCCGGCCGCTGTCGATCGAGAAATCATCAAGCCCCTCGGCCCCTGGATCGGAAAGAAAATCGTCCATTTCATCTGACAGGGCCGTCCTCGTAGACTCGGCGGCGCCACCCGCTCCCTCGTCATGGGAGTCGTCGTCGAAATCGAGCATATCGGCCGGCCCGGAGCTCTCCGCCAGCGTAAGCTCGTCGTCCACCGACGCCGCCCGGCGCGGGGACGCGGGGGCATCATCATGAAAACCGATCCCCTCGGGGGGCGGCTCACCGGCATCGATGCCCTTTATTCTTTGCATTGCCTGGGACGCATATTCGCCGTCGGGATAGTATTCCATGTAGCGCTTGTAGGCGTACTGGGCGTGTTTCAACACCCCGGCGCGATAGTAATATTCGCCCAGCTTAAACAGCTCCGAGTCGGGATTGACGATCTCGCCCTCACCAAGTACGGAACGCTCCATCTTGACCACACGCCGAAGCTGGTTGCTGAACACGCGGAGCATCTTGCGAACCACATTCGCGTTTTTCAGAACAAGGCGCTCGAAATCCGCGGGGGTCAGCACCAGGACCATGGTATTCCCGATGGTCTGGGCCGTCTCCTCGCGCGGGTACTTTCCGAGTGCGGACTTGACCCCGAAGAATTCGCCCTGGCGGACCTCCTCCTTCACCTCCTCGCCCGTGTCAAGCTTGAGGGATGTGAGGACGACCTTGCCGGCTTTCAATATATAGATATACTCGCTCTTGTCGTTTTCAAAGTATATGATCGACCCTGACTTGTACGATCTGGTGATGATTCCCGACGGCCCGCCGGCGCTGTTGGTCATTACGAGACCCTCCGTGTGCTTTGACTCTCTATATGTCGAAATCAATCGGGAGGAACGGGAATACTTTTTTGAAACCGACCGCCCTGCTTATTCTCCGCAGCAACCCGGCCGGGTCACCGATTAGTATCTTCTCGACGCCGTCCAGGATCACCTTCCGGTATTCCACGCCGTTCCGGTCGAAAGCATCGGCGAAGGCGGCGTCGCCATAGACGGGCCTCCCGTCGATCACTACGAGCATCACGTCGCGAAGTTGCGCCTGCGTCACGGAGGAGGCGGGAGACCCGCCCCTGTCCCTGAACACGCACATATCGGCGATGAATCCCTCCTCGATCCGCCCCATGTCGTCGCGCCTCAGCGCTTTGGCGGGATTCACGGTGACCATCTTCAGAATGGTCTCGTCGGGGAGCTTCTCTCCGTAGGTCCGCTCGTATATAATCTTGTCGAACTTGATTTCATAAAGGATGTTTTCACCCCCCGTTGCGGAGGAGTCGGTGCCGATACAGAGATTGATGCCCTTCTTTAGAAATTTCCTCGCGTCCATGGTCTGGTTGTACATGTACATGTTGGAATCTCCGCACCAGACGCAGGATGCCCCCCGTTTCTTGACAAGATCCAGGTCGGCGTCCGAAAAGGCGATGCAGTGTATAAACACCGAGTGATCGCCGAGCCCGCCGAGCCTGTCGATGACCGGGATGTCCTGTTTCGTCTCATCGTCGAAGCCTTCTCCGATATGGGTGACGAAGGGGATGTCCTCGCTGACCGCCTTCTGGTACTCGACGGTGATCCCTTCGCCCCAGGCCAGGGCGAAGGAGGTGACCGAGTGAGCGAGGGCGAACTCTTTCACCGCGCGGGTCGGGAGGATGTCGTAGAAGGGATCCCCGACGAAATGGGGGATATGGTCAAAGACCAGGGTCACCCCTGAAATCAGGTTACGGTACGCGCCCAGGAGGTAGAGGTCCCGATTTTCGATCTGCTGGCGCTCCTCGTATACCGGGGAGCTTTTCAGGTCGTTGTCCCACGGAAGCCAGTTGATGTAGGGCCCGTTGCCTATCTTCGGGTGGTAGGTGCCAAGAAGATGGTCATGGGCGTTGATCAGCCCGGGAACGATGACGGTCCCCTCCAGATTCAGGTCCATCTCCCCGCCGGGCTTTCCCCGGGAAATCCTGCCTATCCTGTTTCCCTCTATGAGAACCGAGCCCTTTTCTATCGTTTTATCAGGGGTGAGTATCGTTCCGCCCGTTATTGACCAATTCTTCATTCCTCAACCTTATCGCGTAATTTTACCGGCTATTACAATTTCGACGAATATATAGGGAATAATTAGCAACAGGTATTAAAATAGTACTATAAATATTTAGCGTCAAGTAAAATACGAATAACCCCCCGGTGAGGGGTGTGAATCAATTCCCGGTGTAATGGTCGTTCCGGCGTTGAGACACGGAGAGCATATTTATTGATAATTGATGTTTCTATTGATTCATAAATTTCATCACGCATCCATTTACCGAAATTTTATTCGCCCCACCCCGGATCAACGCTCAATTGCCGGTTTTTTCATTGACTGCTGACCCCGGAATCCCGGATGATAAACCGTATTATACTGGCAGGAAAGGCCCATGGAAATAAAACTCTACCATATTGACACCCTTGAATACTCCGGGACAATCACCGTTACGGGACGGGATTGGGAATACCGGGACGTGGATAACGAGCACATGAAGAGCGTCACGCGGGGCATGCCGCTGAAGGCCCTCCTCGCGACCCTTGTCAGCTTCGATCTGGTCTACGACCTCATCGAAACAGATCCCGTCGACCAATAAATGATTCGTCTGCTCTGCATAAACCGTATGGCGATGCCGTCAATTAACGGCGTTTTCCGCGAAATGAGGCCGGCAATTTTCCTGTCCTGTCGGCATCGGGCTGTTCCTCATCCTCATCACTGCCGTGAATAACTGCGGTTTCCGGGTGCCGCACTGACGCCGGCTCTTCGCCGGACACGATCCCCTTTATTTTCGCCATGAGTTTCATGGGTCACCTCCTGCCACGCGACGGAAAATTCACTGTTACGCTGTCAGGTGCCGCCACCCGGTCCCTCGATCCGGCGGCAGTAACGCTCCATTTGGAACTTGCGTTCCAGGCCACGATCGTTCATGTAGCGGACCGTGCCGAAGACATCCCTTTCCGGCCATGGCCGGTCATGGGCGCCGAAGCACCAGGCCACGCCGGCATAGCCGTTCGGGTCGCGGCCGTCGACGCTGTATTTGTTGTTGAGATAGAGGGCCGTTTCGTACGCTTCCTCCGGGACGGCGCTCCACTCGAGTATCTTCTTCCCCCAGTACATCCGCATGTAACCGTGCATCTTCCCGAAGCGTACCATCTCCCTCTGCGCGGCGTTCCAGTATCGGTCATGGGTTCGCCCCCCCTCGAGCTCCTCTCTCGAATAAAGGTGGGGCCGGCGGTCCCGCACGTGCCTCGCCAGGGTTTTTCTCGACCATGCGGGGAGGCACTCGTAGGAATCGTAATCGCCGGCGTAATGGACGAAATTCATCGCGAGCTCACGGCGCACGATCAATTCCTCGAGGTATCGATCACTCCCCGGCGAGCCCGAGTCGAGGACCGCCAGGGCCACCTGGAGGGGAGAAATCTGTCCGAAATGCAGATAGGGCCCCATGCCGGAAAGGCACTCCTCGCCCGGATCGTTCCGTAGCTCGTCGAAACGGTCAAGCCCGGTTTTTATAAAGCCCTTCAGTATCCTCTTCGCCTCACCCGTCCCGCCGTGCATAAAGTCGACCGGCGGCACGCTCCTGTCCGCGCGGAGCCTCCGCATCAACGCGTCGGAATCGTCTATGTCGTCACCCGGGGGCGACAGATCCTGGGACGGAAGCCGGAGTCGCCGTCTTTTTAGCGGGGCGAGATAACCGTGGAGAAGGCGGGTAATCTTCGGCCTGAATGTGCCCGCGCTGTATTCCCGCTTGGGGGAGGCGCTCTCCACCGGCACCACCACGTCCGATTCGACCTGCACCAGGGGACACCTGAGAAGACGGGCCGCCCCGGCGCGCCATTTTTTCTGGACGCGGAGATATCCCCGGTCGGTCACCACCATCGCCGCCCGCCTTCCCATCTCCGCGGCGCCCCGCTCCGGCGACACCAGCCGCGCCGTGAAACCGATTCCGCGGCGCGCGAGGTCCGCGCGGGCGCGCCGGAGCCCCTCCAGCATGAAGGAGAAGTGGCGCGCGTTCGCCCCGGGGAAGGCCCCGGTGATCCCGAAAAAGACGACAAGGGGAAGGCCGAGCTCGTTGGCCCTGTCAATGGCGTATTCGAGGGCGTGGTTGCATTCCGCGCGCTGGGACTGCTGCATCCAGTAGAGGACGTAGTCGCCGTGCCTGACGGGACCATCGTTCAGACGCCGTATCCGGCTCTCCTGTATCATCGCCCTCCCTCGTTCTCCCCTGGGTGGTGCGCATGCCACGGATCCATGCCGTATCACAATGCCCCTATCCCGAGGCGGGTCAATCCTTTTATTGGAACCGATGCTAAGGCTTACTATCACGAAAATATGCAAAATTGCATCGACAAACATGAAAATATACTTCCAAATTCATACCTGCTGAATGCCTCATTGGTTGTAAATGAATCTTGCACTGCATGATTTAGTAAGTAACTTGACATACTTCAAAAATGCATATTTTCAAGTTACAGTTTCCTGAAAAAAGCTATCCACGAGGTTTCCAAGGTAATGTTTTGCGGAATAAATTCGTAAAACCTTGGTTTTTTCTCGGCGCACAACTCCAGAAATGGTGACACATAAATATATTCATCGCCAATAACTGAATATCAGGAAACTTATCATACATCATTCATCTGTTAAATAAATAATCGAGTGATACAACATACATCAATAACAGGGGGGGTCTATCATGATCCGGTTTCAATGTATATCAACATTGATTGTCGCTTCGATCGTTACCTTCAACGCCTGCGGGTCCACTGGAGATAATTCGGGCCTTTTGGCGTTATTGGGCCTTCTTGGCGCCAGCCAACCCGTCGAAGCCACACCAGGCCTTGGCTATACTCCCATAAACGGTGGTACCGAATACAGTGTGCACGCGGGAGTGGTGACGGGAGGAGATGTATACATCCCCGCAAACAATCCTGATGACGGTATCCCGGTAACCGTCATTGAAGATGACGGGTTTTCAGGACTTACCGGCTTGACGAGCGTTATCATCGCTGACGGCATCACGACCATCGGCGCGAATGCGTTTTTGAATTGTACCGGTCTCACCGACGTGACCATTCCTGATAGCGTTGAGACAATCGGCGAGAACGCCTTTCAAGGCTGCACGTACCTGACAAGCGTTACGATTTCCAATGGTGTCACCACCATTGGTTTGCATTCATTCTATGGATGCACCGGATTGTCAAGCCTGACAATTCCCGACAGTGTTTTAACTATCGAGGGATGGGCATTCGCGGAGTGTGCCGGCCTTACCAGTGTGACGATCGGAAGCGGGGTTGCATCCCTGGCGGATAGTGCGTTCGATGGCTGCAATGGCATCACTGAATTCAACGTAGATTCTGATAACGCCACATATAGTTCGGTTGGCGGTGTATTGTTCAATAAGGCGGCATCCACGTTGATTCGGTATCCTGCCGGAAAAACCGGTCCATATTCCCTTCCCGGGACCGTTACGTCCATTTACACGCGTGCATTCATTTACGCATCGAGTATTACCACCGTAACGATACCGGCCGGCGTCGCATCCATCGGAAACGAAGCGTTCTATTCTTGCACCAGTCTCACGACCGTAACTGTGGAAAGGAATACGCCTCCGTCCATGGGCACGAGCGTGTTTTCGCTGTCAGTTGCGCTGACAGAGATCCATGTTCCTGTGGGGACATCCGGTACGTATAAAACGACACTTGGGTGGAATGATTATTCTGGTATCATCTTTGAATAATCATTCTCTTAATAGCATAATTGATGCGTGAAGCAGCCCGTTTTCTGGTAATGCCCTGCACGCGAAGGCAGGGAAGCCGATAGACACCTCGATGCGGTTCTGGAGGTGTATTTCAGTAGTAACATGAACCCGGCCTCAGCGACAGCGACAGGGGGCTTCCCATGACCACCGCGCAGATGACACAGCAGGCCACCTATATGGTCTGGGACTTCGTATCGACCTGGACCATCATCAATGGGGTTTCATATCCCTATTTCAACTGGCAGGGAGGAACGAATATCCCGGTACCGTGACAGAGGGGCCCGCCCTGGTGCGGTACATCCTCCGCGTGGGCGATCATAGTGCGCAATGGAAACGGCGAAACGCCCCATTCACCCCTTTAATGTGTTGACACATTGGAATAAGTGGTGTAGCATTTCAGCGGAAGGAGACCGCACATGGACCTCACGAAAATACACAGCCAGGACATCATCCTCCTCTGCGGCATCTACGGCTCGGGCAAGATGGAATTCGCCAAGAAATACTTTCTCGGCAGGGAACGGGCCCGCATCAGCCGTTCGGATATACGCAAGGCCATGTTTGAGATGGCAAATTTCGGCGAGCACTGGACCCCGGAGCAGTTCTCCGAGGAAAGCGACTCCCTGGTGAAGCATATCGAGCGAAAAACCGTTGAACATTTCCTCCACTTCAAAAAAAATGTCCTTGTTATCAACACCTTCACGACAAAAAAATCACGGCGGGGTATCATTGAAACCGCGCATCAGATGAAGCGCACTATCGGCGCCATCTTCCTCAACCGGTCCCTGGAACAGTGCCTGGCGCGCAACGGCCAGAGCCCGCTCCCGGTCCCCCAGGACGTCATCTACAACCTTCACCACAGGATCGAAGTCCCGGAAAAAAGCGAGGGTTTCGACGAGGTCCTCATCGTCAACTTCAAGTAACGCCGCGCAACGCCGGTACATCCCGCCGTATCAGACGAAAATACCCCTCCCCTTCCGGTAAGCGAGCCCTTCTCCGATGAGGCCTTCCACTGCGTCGCGTACCTCCGGCTCCGGCCTCTCTGTCATCGTTACAAGCCTCCCGATGGTGACTCCCGGGTTCCCCAGGACGACCCTGATTACCTCACCCCGAAGCTGGCGGCGTGAGCCCTCGAAGGGAGGCTGCCTCCTGTGCCGCGCGCTCCTGCGCGACGGGTTCGGATGGCTTTTTTTCAACATGGTGCCATAGTCCATGAGGGCCGAATACCAGCCGCGCGGATCGGAGCGGTCGAGAACGGCCTCGACAAGGGGTTGTATCTCCCCGTCATCCACCCGCTCCCTGCCGGGGAAAAAAAAATGTATGAAGACGGCCCTGATGTTGGTCTCGATGAAGGCAACGGGACGGTTGAAGGCGAATGCGCAGATCGACGCGGCCGTGGCCCTTCCGATACCGGGAAGCCGCGCGAGTAGATCCGGATCGTCCGGGATGTTTCCACCATGTTCAGCCACCACCGAGGCGGCGAGTCGGTGCAGATTCCCGGCGCGCCGGTTGTAGCCGAGTCCCTGCCACGCGGCCAGCACACGGGCCAGTGGGGCCTCCGCAAGGGCCGTCGGGGTCGGAAAGGTATCGATGAATTCCTGAAATTTCTCCGTCACCCTGCCCACCTGGGTCTGCTGAAGCATGATTTCGGAAACAAGGATATGGTAGGGGTCCGCGGTCCGGCGCCAGGGAAAATCACGGCGGTGACGCGTATAAAATCGGTATATGATCGAGCGAAAGCGGGCTGCGGCACGGTCTGATACAATGCCGCGTGTCGCATCATCCAGGTCCGCGGAATAGCGTTTCCGAAAATCGCGCACCAGCATCTCGTCATTGTAGGAAGATTCGTGTCCCATGGGGTCAGAGTAAACGGTGTGCCCGCGGCATCAACGCTTTTTTTCGGAACGGGGGGTGGCAGCCCACCCAATCAGCCGTTACCCGCGGCTCACATGGAAGAATCCGGATGTATGCAGGGCCAACGGGGTTTCAGACCCTCACGTGCCTCTTTAAAAAATCGATCTGGTCCGAAACGGTCCGCTCGAAGGCGGGGGGCACGTAGACCTCGAAGTGACCGAGGTCATAGGCGATACACTCGCCGCGGGGTGCGCGCTTCGCCGCCTTACGTGCAGGCCCCTCCGGAGTGGTGAGGTCCTTCAATGCGATCTGGACGAGCCAGGGCATGTTCAATTTCGACGCCAGCCTGCCCGGTGAATAGCCCGCGATAGCGGGAAATATCCTTGCGGCAACCCTTTCGTCATATTCATGGCCCTCGGGTACGAGCCCCATGACCCCTTCGAGATCACCGGGGGCGCTCATCGCGGCAAGGGAGCCAGGCGCGCCGACGATCGGCACATAGTAGGGCTCGAGGTTCCGAATACTGCGGGTGCTGTCGCGGAATGCCGCCAGGCCGAGCCGTATGTTCCGGACCATGCCGGCCGCCATCGCCGTGGCAGGGCCGTCAAGATGGGGGACCTGCGATATGACCGCGGCGATCGCGGTATCCCTGGCCGCCATGGCGACCACATGCCCCCCGCTGAAGGAGGTACCCCATAGCACGATCCGTGCAGGATCGACCCCGGGTATCGACCGGGCATGACCGATGGCCGCCTCCCAGTCCTGGTGCTGTTTCCGTATGTTGAGGATCTGCCGCGGCGCGCCCTCGCTCCCGCCGAAATGGCGGTAATCGAAGACCATCGCGTGGTATCCCACCCGGGCGAAACGCTCCGCATAGGCGTCAAGACGCAATTCCTTCGTCCCGCCGAATCCATGTGCGAGGACGACGCAGGGAGCGACACCCTTCCCCCCGGATGCATAGAACCAGCCCCGGCATGATTCTCCCCGGGACTGAAACTCAATGTCAGTTCTTTTAACCATGGGCCGCTCCTCCCCGGCGGTCTTCGGCGCGAAGGGATGGACGCTTCACTTTTACGATTGCCATTACCGGACATGCCTGCCGCTACCTGAACATGCCACACCCTCTCCGTCAATTACAATATGCTATCCGATAAAGGAGTGTGCGTGTAGATTGAATCGGAATAAAAAAAACCCGCGGCTTTCGCCGCGGGGTTCACTCGCAGATGGTTATCCGGCCCTTCTCTCGTCGTCCACGACCTCGTATTCAGCGTCGTAGACCCTGCCGCCGGAGCCGTTGCCGCCATCCCGTTCCGCGTCGGCATCCTCCTGAGAAGCCTCCCGATGCCCTGTCCCGGCACCCGCGCTGCCCGCACCGGTCATCGAGGCGAACTCACCCGCCGCCTGCGTGAGGCGCTCCGTGCCGGACCTGATGGCCCCGGCATCGTTCCCTTCCATGAGGCGTTTCAACTCGACGATCGCCGATTCAAGCCCGTACCGCGCTTCGGGAGAAGTCGATGCACCTTCTTCGCTCAGGGCCTTCTCGGCACCGTAGACAGCCGAATCGGCCTCGTTCCGCGCCTCGATTAACTCGCGCGCCTGCCGATCCTCGGTCGAATGGCTCTCGGCGTCGTGCACCATCCTGCCGATCTCCTCCTCGCTCAGCCCGTTCGAAGATTCGATCCGTATCTTCTGCTCCTTCCCCGTACCTGTGTCCCTGGCTGACACGTTCACGATGCCGTTTGCATCGATATCGAATGCCACTTCTATCTGGGGCACCCCGCGTGGGGCCGGCGTGATCCCCGTGAGCTCGAATCTCCCGAGCGTCCGGTTGTGCGCCGCGAGTTCCCGTTCGCCCTGCAGCACGTGGACCGACACCGCCGGCTGGTTGTCCTCCGCCGTCGTGAAAACCTGGCCCTTCCTCGTCGGGATGGTGGTGTTCCGTTCGATGAGCCGCGTCATCACCCCGCCCAGGGTTTCTATGCCGAGGGAAAGGGGCGTCACGTCGAGAAGAAGAACATCGCCCACCTCACCGGCGAGTACACCGCCCTGGATAGCGGCACCCATTGCAACCACCTCGTCCGGATTGACGCTTCTGCCAGGCTCCCTGCCAAAAATCTTTTTGACAAGCTCCTGCACGGCCGGTATGCGAGTCGATCCCCCGACGAGAAGCACCTCGTCTATATCCCCGGCGTTAAGGTCCGCGTCTTCCATGGCCCGCATGCATTGCGTCCTTGTGGATTCGACGAGGTCTTCGATGAGCTGCTCGAACCGCGACCTTGACAGCACCACCTGGAGGTGCCTCGGGCCGTTCTGGTCGGCAGTCAGGAAGGGCACGTTCACCTCGGTCTGAGACTTGCTCGAAAGCTCAATCTTCGCCTTCTCGGCCGCCTCCTTGAGGCGCTGAAGCGCCATACTGTCCTTCGACACGTCGATGCCGGTCTGATTCTTGAACTCGCCAATCAGCCACTGAATCACACGCTGGTCGAAATCGTCTCCTCCCAGGTGCGTGTTGCCATTCGTGGATTTGACTTCGAAAACGCCGTCCCCAAGTTCGAGGATCGAGATATCAAAGGTCCCACCGCCAAGATCATAGACGGCGATTTTCCCTTTTTTTCTCCCCTTTTTGTCGAGGCCGTAGGCTAGGGCCGCGGCGGTGGGCTCGTTGATGATCCTTTCCACTTCAAGTCCCGCGATCCGTCCGGCATCCCGTGTCGCCTGCCTCTGTTCATCGTTGAAATAGGCAGGAACCGTGATGACGGCCCCCGTCACCTTCTCTCCCAGGAAATCCTCGGCGGTCTGCCTCATCTTCTGAAGTATCAGGGCCGATACCTCCTGGGGCGTCACATCGCCCCCCGCGGTGCGCACCTTGACACTCCCCTTCTCCTCGACTACCTGAAAGGGGACCTGCGCGATTTCCTCCCGTATTTCACCATGGCGCCTTCCCATAAAGCGCTTGATCGAACGAATGGTATTGGCTGCGTTGGTAATGATCTGGTTCTTCGCGACCTGACCCACCAGCCGCTCCCCCCCGTCATTGTAGGCGACGATGGAGGGGGTGGTGCGCTGTCCCTCGGAATTCTGTATCACCTGCGGCTCCCCTCCTGACATGACGGCCACGCAGGAGTTTGTCGTGCCGAGGTCGATGCCTATTATTTTCCCTTTTACCATTTTAATCCTCCTTCAGGTAAAAAAGCCCGGCCGTCAATCCGAGAATTTCAAGCCGGGCCCCATACCGTTGTGTTATACTTTTTTCACTTTGTGCCCCCCCCCTTTGACGGGAGACATGGCCGCTTGTGCCTTCAGTTAACCGAAACCTCGATTTTCCTGGGCCGCGCTGTTTCGCTTTTTTTTAGCTCGATGTCGAGTACGCCGTTCACGTAGCGCGCTTGTACCGCTTCCGGGTCTATTCCTTCAGGCAAAGTTATTGAACGGCTAAAGGAACCGAAGACCCGTTCGCTATGTATGCAATTCCTCTCCGTATCGGCCTCACTCCGTTCATTCTTCTTTTCCCCCGCTATGGTCACTATACCATCATGAAGGGTGACCGACAGGTCCTTTTCATCAATACCCGCGATCTCGGCTTTTACATGGAAACTATGCTCATCTTCCATAATATCAAGCCGTGGAGTTACATCGGGATATCCCCCTTCCATCCTGCATATCTCATCGATAATGCTGGATAGCCCATAGTTCGAGTTATTTAATCGAGCAATTCCCCATTTCATACCTTTCCTCCATTTTTATGTTAGCACTCATCTTTGATGAGTGCTAACAGGATGTATCATAAATATATACACTCTAGAAGGGATCGTCAAGTGGTGATAAAAAAAATTATGATTGTTGCTGTAATTATTCAAAAAAAAAGGAACAACGACGTTATTGCTCTACCCCCTCTCTCCATCCGGAAGGATTGTGGCATGGTCGTAGAAAGACCCCGGAACCCCTTATCCATGAAGGGAGTCCGGGGCCCCGGCATAATAAACTTTTCATTACACAACACCCGAGGCAGTTTACTCTGACACCTGCGGGAACGCGTTACATGACATCAGGGACGTTCGGCGACAGTGATAAAAAGGTTTACCATTGCCCTGTCCCTCCAGGCCCCGATCGTAAGGGTTGTACCGATCGGGGCCTTCTCCACTTTATCAAGAAGGTCGCCGAAGTCCCTGATCGGCTTCCCATCGATCGATAGTATCACATCACCCACCCTCATGCCCCCCTTTTGGGCCGGGCTGCCGTCCACCACCTGCCCGACCATAGCCCCGGCGGGCTCCTTCAGCTCGAGCTGCTTTGCGTATTCCTCCGTAAGCGGTACGATCTGTACGCCGATATAGCCTCGTTTGATTTTCTTGTGCAGTCGAAGCTGGTCGAGGACCGCCTTTGCGGTATTAATGGGTATGGCGAAACCGATACCGATATTCCCCCCGGTACGGGAATAAATCATCCGGTTTATACCGATCACCTCGCCATGAATGTTGAGAAGAGGCCCTCCGCTGTTGCCCGGATTGATAGAGGCGTCGGTCTGAATATGGGACTGGGAGCCCCCCATCAGATCAAGATCCCGGCGTCCCATGGCGCTCACGACTCCTACGGTAAAGGTACTGTCAAGCCCGAAGGGATTGCCGATGGCTATAGCCCAGTCGCCCACCTGTACTGAATTCGAATCGCCCAGATAGACGGGTTCAAGCTTCCCTGATGGTTTGATTTTCAGAAGAGCGAGATCCGTGCGTTCGTCGCTTCCGACGATTTCCGCGTCGTGCATGTCTGCGCCCACCTTCACCTTTATCTTATCGACTCCCGCCACCACGTGATGGTTGGTGCATATGTATCCGTCGCTGGAAAGGATAAAGCCGGTACCGAGTCCGGTTCGTTTCTGTGTCAGGGGCCGGGACCGATCAGGATGCTGCATGCCGAAAAACTCCCTGAAAAAGGGGTCGTTGAAAAATGGATTTTGAGGCATTTGTACCGTCTGCTCCGTGCTGATATAGACCACCCTGTTCCGATTGAGTTCAAAAACCTTCCGAAAGGAATCCTGCACCTTCACTGCGTCGCTGGCACTCTCGCCCCGAAGGGGTGATTCCCCTGATGATCCGAAAGCCCCCCCTCCCCTTTTCGTGCAGGATGCCTGGGGAATCAACGAGAGCAGGATAAAAACTGATATCACTGGTATGGCCAGCCAGAAAATCAACCGCGTTTTACTCATTCACCACCTCCGGTAATGGTACCATCTCACTGCCGTGCATATATGACACACAATCCTGTCCGTTTCATCGCGGGCAGAAGCCCGGTTTCAGATACGCTCACCGGCCATTGTTTATCGTTATAGATTATTGTAATTCATCCGGGCAGAAAGTTACACGGCCCTGGCGGCATGGCGCCCTATCCCTGCCCCAGAATACGCCGTCATCGAGGGGCTTTCCCCTCACACCCGGCCTTTCCCCGGGAAAGGCCGGCATTAAATGAGTTGAAAAAAATAAAACATCGGTCAAGAATGGACAATGGATCCTTTTAACCCCCACTGTGACATTAATCCCGGGAGCCCCCAATGGCCAAAATAGACTACATGAAAGTGATCGGGGTTCTTTCGAAAACCCTGAAAATGGAAACCACGGAGCTCAATTACCGGGACCAATCCATCGATCGCCTTGAAGTTACCATGACCGGCCAGAACAGGGAGGGTGTGAAATTCCTCGTCACGGTATCCGATTCATTTCTCGATCTGGTTTTCCCGGAGAAATTTATGAGCGACCGTGAATTTAACAAATGGCGCTCATCATTCGAATATGAACTCGAACAGGCCTTTTTCACAAACGTCGTCATCGAAACAAGGCAGGAGGCGACGCAATACCAGATCAGGGTAATCATATAGCTCCCCACGCACGCGAGGAGGTCAAACGGCCCTCTATCTTGTCCAGCATGGAAAGGCTCATCCGAAAGAACGGGATCCCGAACGGGGACTGACCGACGAGGGAAGGGCCGATGTCGAACGAATCGCCGGCGTGGCCCGGGGATATCGTGTCAAGGTGACGACCATTGTCCACAGCGGCAAGGCCAGGGCACGGCAAACGGCGGAGATTTTTGCCAATGCCCTCTGCCCCGGATTACCCGTAGTGGAGGAGGCCGGTATGGCCCCCTCCGACGACACGGCAACCTTTGCCGCCCGCCTCGATCCATCGGCTGACCGGATGTACGTGGGCCACCTCCCTTTCATGGAGAGACTCGCCTCTCACCTGGTCGGCCTTTCAATAGAGAGGCCGGTAATTCGCTTTCAACACGGCGGTATCGTCTGCCTGGACGTTCAGCCGGGCTCGAATTTCTGGCACATTAAATGGACCCTTATGCCCCGGATCGACTAGCTGCCCTGGTTGGTCATGTGATATGGCAGTCCACCGCTTCAATCCAGGTCATCTCAATTTTCAAGTGTAGTATAATTATTCTTGACACATTCCGGCCAGACGGTTAACAAAATAGGCTATAAGTATTTGAGGGAAACATGGGGGGCATCTGATGAATGACAGCAATCTCTGCCTGGCCAGAACTGAAAACGGCGAGGGACTCGCACCCGAGCATTGCATCGTGTGTGGCAGGGAACTCGACTACCTCACCTCGATGGCCTCGACTGATACCGGTGACGGCATCTATATCTGTTCAGAGTCCATCAAACAAAAAATATTCGTATATGGGAAGTACACGGGCGGCACGTACGGTGCCATCGGCTTCTCCCGGTATTACACGAAAGAAGAATGCGCGGCCAAAAAGTGCGAAGAGGACATCAGGGATATGCTCTCATCGATGGGAAAGGAGGAATACTCCCGGCTTATCAACTGCTCGAGGGGGAACCTGGAATCCATAATTCTGACGAATGACATCATAGGCAAAAGAAAGCATGATCTCAACGGAGGCAGGCTTGGCGGCCATTTCATCAGCCCCGGAAGGGAAAAAAAGCACTACTGCCATGAGCACGCCAATGACGCAGGATTTGTCTGCCGATGCGGCGCCAGGCTGGTACGGATCGGATCAGAAGAACACCGCGATCTCACGGGAATGGTTGACCAGTTATTCATGGAGTCATGTCTGCCCGATCTGCTCAAGATATAACTCGACTGCTACCACTCCTCCTCCACGCCTTCGTCCTTCCTGTCGGCTGTTTTCCCTGCCAGATATTCGCGAAGGTCGTCCGAGAGTCTGTCGAGTTGTTTCCTGATTTTATTGATTTCAAACTTGAATATCGCCGTGCTCGACTTCAACTGGCGTTCATCATAATAGACCACAAAATTGTCGAAGGTAATGCGGTACCGACCCTCCCTGGCCTCGATCATCAGGGTATAGCTGAACTCCCTGTCGACGAGGAAATCGAAATACTCAGAATAGACCCCGGTGCCCCTGGCGATGATCATGCCCTTCTCCCTGTCCTTGACCACGATGTCGTCATTGACCCGCGAAAGCCTTTTTGCGGACCACTCAAGAGAACGATCATATATTTCATCCTTCGACAATTGAACCGAAAAAACCTGGCGAATCGTCCGCTCATTCTCCTGCACCTTCACCAGTCTTCCGCATCCCGACAGGACGATCACCCCGATCATTAACAAATGGATCCGCTTCATTTCATTTCCGCCTTTTTGAAGTAGGTAACCCAGAATCAGCGCCGCGGGGGATTAAATCAAGGAAAAAAGGTCCCGGGTTTTGAAATGTGGATTCCCATGGAATCGTGGAAGGGCCACCGGAGACTCATCGAACCGGCGCTGACCCCTCCCGGATCGGTTCCATGTATCTGAGAGTCGGTTACATGGAACCGATCTGGGAGCGAATAGTAGTGAAGGCGTTATCCCCGCTTTTCAGAAGTGGCATCTCCGAAGGGCACATCACGACAATTCGGATTCCCTTCCGATCCATAGCAGAGACAAGGTAATCGAACCCTCCATTGTACCGGCAGAGTATATCGTCCCGCTGAGAACTGAAGTGATGCTCGCATTTTTTACAATCATCAAGCTTCATGAAGACCTCCGTCATGCCGCTATCCTATCAATGCGACATAATACACAAATATATTCATTAGCCTGTCATTTTTCAACATTTTTTTTCAATTGGCTTACAAGGGTGGATGGATTAATGAGTTGATGAGTATATATATTAATTTTAATATTTATATTAATGCTATATGTCACTTATTTCCTGTTCCATTTATCACACAGACTCGAATTCACCTATCACTACTCGAAACGCTCATGGGGTCAGAGTAAAACCAATGCGAAAATACTGCGGCTACGCAATTATCTTGAAATACGATAGACAAAACCGGCAAAGCCTGGTAAAAAATGATGGTCAACAGACCCATGAAGCCATATTCATAATTGGAGACTATTCATGCCGCGTCAGGTTATCCCCTTCCCTCATATAACGCAGGCCCTTGTCTGTGCCGTCTTCCTTGCCTGTGGGGCATGGGCGGGGGTATCCGGAGGTGAGGCGGCGTGGGGGCAAAACGACGAAAACCTACTCCTCAATATGGTAAAAGCTGCCGACAGGGAAGCCCTCGCCTCGCTTACAGAGGCGAACCGTGGCGTCATAACAGTGGAATGGCTATCAGCCGCCAGGTCCCGCGCCGCAGCCTTCGAAGATAACTATACCGAGGACACCGGGCTTAAGATGGCAAAGGCCCTGGAGGAGATCGCCGTTATCATGGATTTCAGACATGATCGCGCCGCCGCGATTTACATCAGGGGCACAATACTTCTCGAGTACCGCTACCGGTACAGGGAGGCCGGAGAGTCGTTCCACCGCGCACTCACATATTTCAAGGAGGAAAAAGATCTCCTGTGGCAGGCACGATGCGCAAATCGGTTGGGAGATATCGCCTTCCGGACCTTTGACTACAATGAAGCCGGCGTCAGGTCCAGGGAGGCCCTCGCGCTCTATCGGGAAGCAGGCTCCCTTCACGGTGAGGCCAACTGCGTGAAACGCTTCGGCGATCTTGCGTTGGAGGAGAAGGACCATGCGAAGGCAGGCACCCATTACCTCCAGGCCCTCCGGCTCTATCGTGAACTTGCAGACCCCCTTGGCGAAGCGAACTGCCTGAAGCGGCTCGGGGACATTGCGCAAATCTCGTCACGATACGATGAGGCGCGCTCCCGTTACAAAGAGTCCCTTGTGCTCTATTCGCGCGCGGGGTCACCTCTTGGAAGGGCAAACTGCCTCGCCATGATCGGTGAGATCGAATTCGACACAAGGCAGAAGGTTGCGGCTACGGACCGTTTCAACGAGGCACTCGCACTCTACAGGAGGGTCAGGTCAGTAAGGGGCGAGGCATACTGTCTCATGCGCCTCGGGGACCTGGCCGGCACAGGCAGTGGAATCCGCCAGGCGGAGACCCTTTACCGCAGGGCCCTCCACCTCTATAAAAGGGAGGGGACCTTCCCGGAGAAATCGCAGTGCCTGAGACGTCTCGCCGCCCTCGCCCAGGGCGAGAAACGGCATGGAACCGCCCTGCGTATTCTCGAAGAGGCGCTTGTGTCCCCTGGAAGGAGCGATGGGGGCATCAAATCGGCGGACGCGCTCTTCATGCTGGCCGACATTGCCCGCGACTCAGGAGGCACCGATACCGCCGAGAAACTCTACCGCAAAGCCTCACGGCTGTACCGAAACTCCGGTTCACCTCTCGGAGAAGGCAACTGCCTCTATCGGCTGGGAGAGATTTCATCCGCCAGGGGGAGATACCCGGAAGCGGAAAAACGCACGTCCTCTGCAAAGGCTCACTACCGGGAGGGCGGTTCCCCCCTGGGAGAGGGAAATTGCCTTCATCTCGAGGGGGAGATCCTTCTCAGGAAGGGCGGCTATGAAGAGGCGGGCCGGCGCTTCGAAAGGGCCCTTAATTCATACAGGAAGGCCGGGTCGGTTCTGGGTGAGGCGAATTCCATGTACGGCCTCGGCGACACGGCTTTCTTTTCGAAACGATTCGAACAGGCGAGGGCGCATTATCTCAAAGCGCGGGAGTTCTACACAACGGCAGGCTCAGGCCGGGGGATGGAAAACTGCAATAAACGACTCGCCCAGCTCAAAAGGTAACCGGCCCCTATTTCGCTTCAGGAAGCCCGACCTCCGGCTTGGGGAAAAACCCCTCGGGCCGGGGACCTTCTTTCGAGAGAGCCTTCTTCACCCCGAGCTCATTCGACGCGGTGGACCCTCCGTTTCTTCCGCCGCCCCCCGGTGCAGGGACACCCTCTACCTCCTTCCCCGATCCCAGAAGGCCTGTCCGCGGATACGGCTCCTTTCCATGTTCAAAGTCCCGGTAGCGGAAACCGGGCGGCACGGGTCGCGCTTTCATATCCCGCCCCGGCCCGAAAAAAAGCATCTGGCCCGGCCCCAGGAGAACCCCTTCACCGCCGTGCCTGGCCGCCAGGACCTTCCCGAGGAAACAGGCGATCACGCCCCTCTCTCCCTCGACCCCGAAGAGAAAACAGGTGCCCCTCACCCCTGCTGACATCGTCCGTGATGAGATACTGAATCCCCCCCCCCGTATGAGACAGGGGGTCACACGAGAAAGGACTGCGCCCCGGTCAACGCCGAGGACGATCGTTTCCGACGATTTCCCGGGGGTGTATGCCAGCAGGGAAAGCTCGACCATGGTATTCTCGTATAGAGCGACGGTCCCCCTATCCAGGGCAATCCGCGTGAATGATTTCTCTCCGGTTGTCACCCTGCACCCCTGCGGCAGGTCCATCCCCGCACGGGCCGGGCGTTCCTCACCCCGGCAGACGACCCGTACCTCCCCCGCGAAAAAGTCGATCGACGCCCGCACAGGGCGCGGCGTTTTCGCACAATGGACGGCCAGCACCGCACACACCAGGGCCATCGGGAGAACAGCTGTTCTCATGTAAGGCCTCGTTTCACAGATTGCGATCAATCTTTTTATGGGAGGTCATCCTGGTCATAGTCTGCAACGGTCGCACCCTCCCTGTTCTTCCGGAGCTTCCGGTAGTCGCTCGGGGTCATATCCCTCGTTTTAAGAAAGGCCCTGTTGAAGGTCACCAGGCTCTCGAAACCGACTGAAAAGGCGATCTCTATAATTTTACAATCAGTCGTTATCAGCTGGCGGGCAGCATCCTCTATCCTGAGCTTGTTGATGTAATCACTGATCCTGTATCCTGTGTAGGCCTTGAATTTCCTGCTCATGTGGTCGGGACTCAGTTCCATCGCCCGAGCGAGGCCCTCCCGGGATATGTCGGAAAGGTAATTCGTGTTCAGAAAATCGAGGACCTTTCCCAGTTTCTCCTCCATCGCCGGCGTAAGGTCCTTTTCCCTCCGGCCAGATGCGACCGCCCCCTCCGGTTCGGGATACGGCGGGGAATCGCCAATGGCGTTCCTGAGGCTCTCATAGAGGACTTCCAGCCGGATTTCCTTCTTCATTGCGTCTTTGATTCTGAGCGTCATAAAAAGAATTACGATGCCCGGGAGGGTGTAAATATGATAGAGGGGCGGGAAGTGACGTATATAAAGGTAATTAACGATGTCCCAAACTATCACGCACGCAGGCAACAGACCGAGGACTATGAAATAGATTATGGTCTTCCCGGGACGTCGCTTCGATATATAGTAGAGGGCGTACAGATGGACCGGCACCGAAAGAACGAGCCCCGCCACGCCGAGCTCCCTTCCGAGATAGTAAGGCGAGGTGGTGTCCTGATTGATAAGGCAGAGTATGGTGAAGACCACAAGGACCGGGATGTAGATCATATTGATGGCGGTAAGAAAAATCCTGTAGTAATATTGAATGAATAAAAAGAAAAAAATCGGCACGAAACAGGCGCTCCCCCAGAGGAGGGTTATTCGAAAATCGGGACTAAAGGGATAGTAGGGCGAGAACAGGGCCATCAGGTAGGATATCCATATCAGGAATATGACAAGGGCTATAATGGTAATGGCCTCCCTGTTTCGCCAGAGGAGCTGCAGGACGAGAAATGCAATCTGGCCGAGAAAAAGGATCATTATTCCGACAGTGAGCTGTCGGTAGAGAAATTCCATGAGGATGGAGGTCCGTATGAATGAATCATGAGAGAGCAGTCTTACCCGGTCCGCTATGCCGCCGTATTCCCTCCCGTATATACCCAGTCGCACGTGGATGATGTTTTTTCCCGGCACCAGGACTCCCGGAGGTATCTCATAATTGCGCGGGGCATGGAGGTCCTGAATGATGGTCGTATGCCGCCCGCCCACGAGCCTTCGGTTGACATAGACACTGTCCGTGTAATAGACACGACCGAGGGAAATTCCGTAATAGTCACCCGGGTCGGCAAGCGTCACTTCGCCCCTGAGCCACAGATGCCTGATGGCCCGTTCCGGCGGGTAAGGGAGGGTGAAGAGCGAGGGAATGGAGACGTCCTGCCATCCTTTTTCCCCGTAAACCGTCCCGAGCGACGGCTCCTGGCTGAAGAGCACCTGCCATCGGATGATGGCACGCTCGCTATCGTCATCAACCCGGCAGCCCGCCACGAGAATAAAGGTTGCGGCAAGGAATGCCGAAAGAAGCGCGCCGCCCATTGCCACCGGATAACGTTCTGAACGCATGGCCAATACTACCGCCGGAGAAGCGACCAGTCAAATTATTTTTTTTCCCGGCGGGTATTCCCTGCGAACCCGCTGTCATTTCTTTTTCAGTTTCGGCGCCCTGCCCGGGTCTTTCGGGATATAGCTGTCCACGTCAATGTTGTATTTTTCGAAAAGAACGTTCCTCGCCACATCGTACTGCAGAAGGGCGATATTGTATCCCACCAGTGCCTGTAGCTCCATTTCCCGACTCTGCACGAGGGCGTCGAGTCCGTTCTTGACCACCGCGGAATTCAATCGGCCCAGGCCAAGGTCGCGGAGCATCCCCCGATAAAAAAATTCCGACTGCCTTCGCGCCTCGGTCGCCTTGCGGTAAAGCTGGTAGCTGTTCTCAATTCCATCAGTGACGTTCATTATGTCGTCCTTGACCTTCCGCCGGTACTTCTCGAGCTGTATCTCCGCCTGTCTCACCTTGAAACGGGCGTTACGTTCCTGGGTATACACATCCTTGTCGCCGATGGGATAGGAAAGCTTGAGCTTCCCCTCGATCGCCGGATATTTCATCTGGCCGATATCGCCGTAGGATGATGCGATATTCGCCTTCTCACCCGACGCCGCGGCATTGATCTGCGCGATGAGTGATGGGAGGGTGGCATTTTCAGCCATTCCCTCGCCCATCTTCGCGTTTTCAAGCGACATTACCGCGATCGCGTAATCGGCCCTCTTCTTATAGGCCGTCTTCAGGGCCTCTTCGATATCGATTTCGGGGTACCTGTTCGAAAAGACGGCGATCCCCGTCACGTCGGTGGTTTCGTCCACATTTATGGTTGAGAGGAAGCTTCTGAGTGCCTCGCGGTATCTCTGGCGTGTCATGACCAGAGTCGCCTCAGCCCCGGCCAGCATCGAGTTGTACATGTTCAGGGTATAGTTATCGGCAAGGCCGTAGGCCGCATTGCGCGCCGTAATGTCCCTTACCTTTTTTGTCTCCCTGACCTGGAGTTCGGCGTTTTCGAGCGAGACCTTCGCAATCACCGTATTCCAGTATTCCCCGATCACCTGCACGATGACCAGGGACAGCTGGAAAAGGATGCCCTCTTTCTGCATCTTCGCCGTATTTTTGAGTACTTCCTCAAGCCTCCGGTCGTTGATCCCGAAGGCGTTTCGCATGAGCTCCTGCTGGACGGATACGAAGACGCCGGGACGATGCACGTTCGCCGGCCCCATCGAGCCTGAAAAAAGGGCAGACAAACCCCCGCCCCTTTTGAGATCCTGGTACTCGTGCTGCAGGCCGGCGACGATGGTGGTGCCGGAGGAAAAGCTCTTGTAAAGCGATACGTTTCCATCGACGGAAAGGGCGTTCTTTCCCGCGAAGGTGCTCTGGGATGGGGGAAACTTGACAAAGGCCCCTCCCCCCTCGGCGGAAAGCACCGGGGCGAATTTTTTCAGGAACTGGTTGTAGTGTGTATCCACCATAGCCACGTCGTAACTCACCGACATCATATCGAAGTTCTGACGGACCGCCCATATCATCGCCTGCCCCAAGGTTATCTTCATCGAGCCGAGGACAAGGGCCGGCTCATCCGCCAGCTCTATTTTTATACGGCGGCTCTCCCTCGCCAGGTCCGGTTTCGTAACAACTGCCGTGTGTTCTTCGGCCGCACCCGGCCCGGGGGTGGCCCCGGCCCCCTGCGCCCGGGCCCCGGTCCCGATCGCCACGCAGAGAAGTGCAGAAAGCATCCACACCCCCGCCTTCGACTGTTTCATTGTTTTCACCTCACGCCTCGTTATAACTGATCATGGAGTATCTCATCCACTCTGCGAAAAAGCTCTTCGTTGACACCCTCGTCTTTTTTTCTGATAAGGATTTCCAGCATATCTTCCAGGATCGCCTCCATCTTCGGGGGCAACGTGGGTAGTGTCATCCTTTTGTTCTTCGGCTTCAAAAACTTGAAGGCCTGCTCGAGGACGAAACGGAAAACGTCTTCATCATTCACATCGCCGTACATCTCGCTAAATACCGGCTTGCCCCCGTATATGTCCCTGTTGATCGAAAACAACGATATGAACGAAACAATATTCATGGCGGCCATCATCGGGTATCCGGTCTCGAACTCCCCTTTTTCCATCCCCTCCTTGACGACATCGACCACCATCTTCTGGCGGGGAATGGTGTATTCCATCATCAGCCTGTCGAGACGACGCTCCCCCTCGGCTAGTTCCCAAAAAATGATCCGCATGGCATCCGGATCGGTGGCCTTCAGGAGTATGTTGACGGTGAAATAAATGATCACATAGAGCTTTTGCGAGGGTGTAAGTTTCCACCTGCCGATATGCCCGGGGAAGGTAAATGCGCTCTCGGTTCCCCTGAAAATCCTCGTCAGTACATCCAGATAAAGGGTCTCCTTGTCCTTGAAGTAATAATGAATGAGCGCCTTGTTGACCGACGCTCCCTTCGCGATGGAGGACATACGCGCGCCGCTGAATCCCCGCTCGGAAAATTCTTTTTTCGCCGACAGAAGTATCCGCTCTTTTGCAGAGTCCTTGCTCCGGGGATGGTCCCTGTGTTTAACGCACTTCATCTATTCTCCGGAATCAATCTCTTAACCGCATGGTTAAAAATCATTGAAAACGACATGGTGTCAAGAAATTAATTTCCCCTGGTTGGCTTCCACGACAAGGCAAGGCCGAATCACAAAAAGGCCCGGCAATCCCCCCTCCCTTAAAACCCGTGAATTATCGCCCGATCTCCCTCATGGAGCGGGGGCGGGGTGTGCCGGGTTTTTCTCATATGCACTTCAAAAAATGTGGGTTTTTACCGCTCTGTGCTCACACGTAAAGATCCTGATTTGATTTGCAGAGGTGCCCTCATTACAATAAATCTCTTGAATTTTTACCGTCGGTCGAGCAAGGATATTCAGGATACCAAACTCCGCGATACCCTCGTGGCGGGAGGTGAAAACTGATTCACACATGGAATTTCGCATTTCTTTGCCGATAGAAAGGGGCCCCATCGACCGCCCGATTGTTTCTCAGCAATCGGCTGGTTCGTCTGGGAGAAAACCCGCACACCGGAGTATAACGGCGATGAACAGATTCATCCATTCGATGGCGTGCTGCCTTCTCATCCCGGCCTGCGCCGCAGGACTGCCGGGAAGGTCGACCTTCAACGGCGAATGCAGGGACGATCCGCGCACCGAATCGCTTAACGCGAAGAACGTGCCCGCGCAATTCAGTGACCTGGTCCCCCTTGCCGAGCTGTGGGGTACACCGGATCCTGAAAGGCGGGATGAAATGGAGCAAACGGCTACCGTCGTGGAGATCGATTTCCTTCACGAAACCCTCCATGAACGCCGGCATGCCATAAAAAAGTGGCTCCGTTCAGCCCTCACTTCGGGGCGCGGGAGCGCCGAGGCCTGCGCCTTCAAGCGGATGCTCGATCTCTATGAGGATCTGCTGGACATGCGGCTTCGACGGACACTGAGATAGGAAGATCGTTCCGCCTGGTGATGGAAAAGAAATGGCTTACGCTCCCGGATATGCCCTCCTATTCTGATCCCTGGAGGAATGAGCGGCGCGCCCTCACAGCATTTCGATGACCTCGAGTATCTTCTCCACGGGCTGGGCCCCCGTCAGGCTCCCGGTCTCGTTTATGATGATCCGGGGCACGCCGCTCACCTGGTATTTCTGGACCAGGTGGGGGAAGAGAGTGCTGTCGACCATGTCGGCCCTGATTTTCCCGTTTTCCATGGCGAGGCGGTGCGCCGCGCTTACGGCCCCGGGGCAGTAGGGGCAGGTGAGGGTCACGAAAACCTGGATGTGGACATCCTTCTGTATGGCGGCAATCCGTGCGGCCACGTCCTCCTTGAGGTGATCCCGGACCCCCGAGGCCTCGAGAAGAGCACCGACGAATGAGTTGATCTCGTAACCGCCGGGGAGGCCGTAGAACCTCACCCCGAGGTCGTCACCATCCTTGCCGTGGACCGCGATGGCCGGGACCTTATCCACTCCGACGCGGTCCGCCTCATCCCGTGTCTTGAGAAAATCCATGACCGAAAGGGTGATTTTATCCGAGAAGGAGGCCATCTCCTGCACGAAGGCGCGCGTATCTGCGCAGGCACGGCACTCGAACTCCTGGGTAAAAAAGGAGAGCTTCACCGGCTCCTTCATCTTCGACAGGATGTCCTTGAGCTGTTTCGCCACCGTATCGTCGAAAAGTCCCATAACGCACCTCCTTTCGAATCCTGATTCCCGGCCCGTGCCGGGTTCGCCATCGCCCCTACCTGTTCATGGCGTAATTGCACGCCGAAAGGGCGGCTTTGGCGCCCTCCCCCCCGGCGACGATGATCTGCTTGAAGGGGACGTCAGTCACGTCGCCGGCCGCGAAGATGCCGGGCACGCTCGTACGGCAGGCGCAGTCGACCGTGATCTCCCCTCCCACGTTCAAATCCAGCACCCCCTTGAAAACGTCACTGGTGGGGACGAGCCCTATCTCCACGAATATCCCCTCCGCGTCGAGGGTCTCTTCGGCCCCGCTTTTCCGGTCCCGTACCGTGACCGATTCCACGGAATCGGCACCGTTGATCCGCGTCACCTCATGCCCGAAGAGGAATCGGACATGAGGGAATCCTCGGAGTCTCTCCTTCAGGATACTGTCACCCGTGAGTTCGTCAAGGAACTGCACCAGAACCACACCCTTCGCGATCCGGGCCAGGTCGATGGCCGACTCAAGACCCGAGTTCCCTCCCCCCACGACGACCACCCTTTTCCCCGCGAAGAAGGGCGCGTCGCAGGTCGAGCAGTAGGCGACCCCTCTGCCCAGCAATTCCTCCTCCCCCGGCACGCCGAGCTTCCGCCACGACTTACCCGTTGCAACGATGAGGGTTCTTGAGGAAAAAGACCGGCCGTCTTCCATTTTCACCTTCATGATTTCGCCGGGCTCTATGGCGGTGACGGCACCCCCCTCGTCGTAATCGATTCCGAACCGGAGCGCTTGATCCTTAAACTTCTCCACCAGGTCGATGCCGTTTATGTAGCGGTACCCCATGTAGTTCTCTACGGAGGAGGTCAGCGCCATCTGGCCGCCGATTTCTTTAACGATGATGCCCGTAACGGCGCCTTTTCGCAAACAGTAGACTGCGGCAGTGAGACCGGCGGGTCCCCCGCCGACAATCAGCACGTCATAGATTTTTTCAGCATCGAGGGGGCTGAATTGTTGTTCCTCTGCGAACATACCGGCTGCGAGCTTGAATTCCATTGCACACCATCAAAATAAGTTATTGTACATTTCGATATATTCAATCGTATCATTAAAAGAAGTAAAAGTAAATGAAAAATACACGGAATTCCCCAAAAAAGAGTGTGCCGCGAGGGGATGCGGCACAGGAAACTGTATGCCCGGCATCCGATGCCGGATAAAAAACAATTGCGTCCGCAGTGGCGATCGAGGATGGCGACAGCAATCAGGATAAACCGGTACGGCTGCGCATCCCCCCGGAACTCACACCTCCACCAGGTCATAGTCGGGAGCGCCAAAGCCGAGATCCCGGGCATAATCTATCTGTACGCGGGAGGGGATGTCATAGGCCAGTTCCGAAATCTTTTTCCCGGCTTTCTCCTCCACCAGGTCTATGGAGGCGGCATCTGCGGCCACAGGGTCCCGTGAAACGACGATGCCGATGTCGGGGACGATCTGCTCGAAGGGCTTCATGCAATCGCAGTCCTTCGATATTCGGGTGAGAAAATTGATGCAGATCATCTTCTCTTTTTTTCCCAGGGCCACGCCCCAGGCATGCTCCACCACCTTCTTCTGCAGATCCTCATACGTGGCGCTCCAGTTATAGGCCACGGCATCGAAGCGGCAGACGGCCAGGCACTGGCCGCAGCCGATGCAAATGGCCCCGTCGATCACCGCGCTTTTTTCTTCCATTGTAATGGCGGAGGCGGGACACCACTGGACACAGAGTCCGCACCGGGTGCAGGCCTTGGCCTTTATCCGCGGTTTTGCCGTCGAATGCTGGACCATCTTCCCCCGCCTGCTCGCGCATCCCATGCCCATGTTCTTCAGTGCGCAGCCAAACCCGGCGGCAAGGTGGCCGGTGAAGTGTGAAACCACCACCAGGGAACTCGCCTTGGCGATGATCGACGCGATTTTAACGGAGGAATAAAGTCTCCCCGGCACCGGGACCTCCACCTCCTCGTCGCCGTAGAGACCGTCAGCCATGATGATCGGCATGCCGGTCGCGTCATACCCATAGCCCTGGGCGTGGGCGTGGCGCAGATGGGTGACCGCGTCGGTCCGGTTTCCCTTATAGAGGGTCTGTGTCTCTGTCAGGAAGGGGCTCCCCTTCCGCTCCCGGGCATACTCCCCCAGCATTTTCAGGTAGAGGGGGAGGACATGCCCGGTTTTGTCCCCCTCGCCGAAATGTGTCTTCACCGCGACCATGTCCCTCTCGGCAATGAAATCGAGAAGACTCTTGTCTACGATAAGATTTGCGAGCCTACCGCAGGCTGCGGTGTCGTCAACCGGCGAAGCGACGGGAATAAAATAGACCTTTCCTTTCATGCCGTATCCTCCAGTGTGTAGCGGTCCATCACGGCCAGGTTCTCTATCATCATCGCACGCACCATCTGCGCGGTATCCTCTACGGACAGGTTCTCAAAGGCCGAATAGGGAATTTCATCGAACACCTTGATGAGAATCTTCTGCACGCCGTGAAAGTTCATGCTGTACTTCGGCAGGGCCCTGTTCGTGCCGCTCACCACTATCGGGAGTATCGGTATCTTTTTTTCCTTCGCGATCTGAAAGGCCCCCAGTTTGAAATCCTTGATCTTTCCGGCGATGGAACGGGTCCCCTCCGGAAAAAAGAAAACGGAACTCCCTTCCTCGATCCGCTTTCCCGCATCATCCATCATCTGCCGGATGCTCTCCTTGTCCCCGCGTTTCAGCTTGATATACCGGTTCAGGGTCATGTTCCAGCCGATAAGGGGAACCCTGAATATCTCTATCTTTGAAACCCATTTGTAATGGAAAAAAAGGCGGAAGGCGACCAGTATATCGAGCTGGGACTGGTGGTTCGACACGATCATGTAAGTGGCACCCTTCCGAACCTTCTCCCTTCCCTCGACGCGTATCCGCCATGAGGGCATGATCCAGGTGTAGAGGGATGCCCAGCAACAGGTGTAAAGATGGAGGAGCCTGAGCCGCCGGTCGAAGGGATAGGTGACGATCCTCAGGATCACTGCGATGATATAAAAGGGTATAGATGTAATCCCAATGAAAGTCAGTAAGGCGACTGATATCAAACGGTTAAACATACAAATACTCTCCTTGTATGATTGATACAGCCGGCACGCTTGCCGGGGTGCCGGCATGCCCCGCCGCAGAAGGATGACACTGTTCACGACAAAGTGATTTTTGCAAGAAAATATTTTTGCCCCACCCGCCTCCGGGGGGGGATGTTGACGCGGACTCCCCGCTAATCGCGGCTCAGACCCTTACAATGGAGACGGAGTATGGCGGGAATCGAGGAAAGGGTCGGGATAACCGTCCCGTAGATCGCCAACCGTCCCGAGATCGCTCCCGGAAGGTCATGAGGAACCATGATTCCGGCAAGTCGGAAATATTCCACGGCTCGACCCGAAACAAAACCGAGAAACTCCGTCCCTGCCCACGCCCCGGCAAGGCCGATGAGGGCATATTTCAGGAGTATCGTGACCGTCAGGAAGAGGCGTGATGCGCCGATTATCCGCAGGGTGCGGTAATACTCGATGCGGTTCATTGTCGCGATCAGGGTGGCGAAGGATATGGCAATAAAGGCGACAATCAGGATTATCGACTGAAGCGAAGCGGTGATGAGTCCGATAACCTCCCCGAGCCTCATGATCTGGCGGGAGACCCCCTTCTCCGCCTCCACCACGAGGCCCATTTTTTCAATCCTCGGCATCACGCCGATGAGAGCGGCGTGGCTCCTCACGCTCACATAGGCGTACTGGTACTCGTTTCTATGATCTCGAATGAATCGTCTGTTATAGGCATTGACCAGCCCAAGGGGAAGTATAAGCGCAAAGGAATCCAGCCTGTCTGTAAACCCCGCTATTGCCGCATCCGTTTCCACGAACCCCTCCAGGGACCGGAGACTCGATTTACCGACCAGCATCCTGAATCCGAATCCCACTGCCCCCCGCTCGGATAACCGGGGAAGCTTGTTGGGTGCGGCCATGCCGTCGTTGTAGGAGCGAAGCATGTTCCGGGGGACCAGCACCGGCACCGAACCCCCGGGTGAGGGGCTGTTCCATTCCTTCCGCAATCTCCCGTCACTGATCTCATCCTTCACCAGACGGTAGGGGGCGCCGAATGCGAGGATATCGCTCCGGTAGTTGAACCCGAGATAGGAGACCATGGCCTGGAGCGGGACCCTGAGGGCCGCCACCGGCTCGACATCTGTGACACCGGTCATGCCGCGGATACGCCTCAGAACTGAGTCCGATATCCCCGCGGCCACCTCCCTTTCCACCTCGAAAATGAAACGGGAGCGTGGCTGGCGCGTCGACACAAGGATCGTATTGGGCGGAATCGATGTTGCAAATCGCTTATTGACATAGGCGGTCAGGCCGTCTCCGACCGCTCGATAGAGCCCCACCGCAAAGACGGAAAGCGCTATGGAGAAAAACACGATAAGGCTGATGGACCTGCTCCCCGCAAACTCCCTCGCCATGAGATAGAGCCGCTGGATCATCCGGCCTCCTTCAGCACGCCGTTTTCCATCAGGAGGACGATATCCGCCCGATCGTGCATGTAGTCGTCATGGGTAACCGCAAGGATGGCCTGACCCTCCCTTTTCAGATCGATCAGGATATCGTAGATTTCCCTGGCCGTGTCCCGGTCGAGGTTCGCCGTTGGCTCGTCTGCAAGAATCAGGGCGGGACGGTTGATCAGCGCGCGGGCAATGGCGACCCGCTGCTTCTGGCCCCCCGACAGGAGCGCGGTCCTTGTGTTCCTGTATTTGTATATACGAAGCCGTTCAAGAATCTCGTCGGCATGATTCTTCACCGCCCTCCCGGCGCGGCCCCGGATACGCGCGGGAAGCAGGACATTGGAGAGGACGCTCTCATCGTTCAGAAGGCGGAAGGTCTGGAATATGAACCCTATCTCCCTGTTTCTCATCCGGGACGCCAGGATATCGAGGGCGAACCGCATCCTTCTGCCCCTGATGAAGACCGATCCACGCTCAGGCGCGGCGATACCCGCGATGATGTTCAGGAGGGTTGTCTTGCCGCAGCCCGATTTTCCGGTTATCGCGCAAATCCGACCTCCGTCCAGTTCCAGATCTATCCCTGCAAGGACGCGCTTTTTCGCCCCTGCGATCCGATACCGTTTCTCGATATTCTCAACACGCAAAATCATTATTATTCCGTCAGGACTCCCGAAAGGTTCTTACATGCATGCACAATACCATTAGACTTGTTGCATATCTTGTTTCTTCATGGGGTTTAAGGGGCGAAGCCCCTTAAACAAGCCCCCCGCAGGGGCTACCTGCGAGTGCGAGACGCCAGTTTCGCAACAAGTCTATTCATTGAACGACTACTTGTCAACCAGTGGCAGGGCAATGGAGGTGTTCACCCGGATGTGCGATTCACGCCTGTTATCGGAATGATCAATAATGTTCCGGCACGCCACATCACCACCATGTTTGTTGACAATCTTCTCGACAAGGGTCAGCCCCAGCCCGAACTCGAGGGTGTTATACTGTTCATGGACAAACTTGGTGAGCCTGTAAAAGGGTTCGAAGACGACCCTCTCGTACTCGACCGGGATACCCACCGTGCCATCCTCGTTTTTTTCCGGGTCATTGATGACGGATATGATCGCGTCCTTCCCCATGACATTGACGAATACGGTGATGAAGGAGCCCCTCCGGGAAAATTTCAATGCGTTAATCAGTATTTCAAAAAACGCCCTGGAGAAAAAATCCCCGTTGAGGTTGACCGATATGTCCCTGAACCGGTTGTTGAATTCATTGATTATCACGCGATTATCGTTGATGCCGGAATACTCTTCCGTTTTTCTGATGACCACCTTCACCTTCTCGTAGAGCTCCACGAGGGAGGCCTTCTCCATCTCAAAGTCGTTGGCAATGATCCAGTCGATACTGGTGAAAGTCTTAAAGGCGTCCTTGACAAGGTTCACGTTCTGTTGAATCAGGTCGATTATCTGGCTGTCCACGATATAGGAGTTGTCGCTTTTTACCGCACTCGCGGTCATCATGTCGAGAAGGGACACCAGTGTGCCGAATCCCGCCCCCTGGGTGAAGCTGTTATGGATGTTCTTGAAAAGAGATTTATCGGTGCGGGAGATGTTCCGCTCCATCATTTTCTCCTTCCAGTCCTTCCACTCAAGCCCGCGATTGAGGAAATCCTGGCTCGACTTCTCAAGGCTTTCCCTCGCCTCGTCAAGGGCCATCTTCTCCCTTTTTTCACTCGTGACGTCCTCGGCGTTGATGGTGTAATGGGAAATCTCGCCATTGTCGGATAGTATCGACGACATGCTCGCGTTCAGGTAATAGAGCCGGCCGTCCCTCCGAAGCCCGTACAGCTCCCCCTTCCATGTTTTGCTCCCCGTCATCTCGTCCCAGATCCCGGGCTCCGGGACGATAAGGTTCCCCGCTTTGTTCACGTCAGTACCGACGACCTGGTTCCTTCCATAGCCGGAGATATCAGTGAAAGCCGAATTAACATATTCTACTATCCCCTGACGGTCAATAATCGCCACCAGGTGGGGGTTCTGTTCGATGGCGTGACCGAAAATCTTCAGGCTCTGCTCCATCTTGCGCCGGAGGCCAGCCTCATTGCCAAGGCTGTTATTCGCCTCGGTCAATTCCCTGGTACGGCTTCTCACGCTCTCCTCGAGATCGCTCCGATACCTGCTCTCCGTCTCCTCGGACGTCTTCCTGGTGGTCACGTCACGGACTATCACAAGTGCCTTTTCATCCCCCGCGTTGATGATCCGTGCCTCGCAGAACGTCTTCCGCCCTCCCCGCATCAGCACATATTCGAAAGCCTCGGTTTCACCCCCCGCCATCACCACCCGGATGACGGGCACGGCCCTGGAAGAGACCTTGTCGGTCCAGATATGACTGGCCTCTCGTTTTTCAACCTCATCCGCGAAAGCCCCGTCACCGTTGACGTAAAAGAACGTATCGGGAAGGGCATCGAGTATGCCGCGGTTCCGTCTCTCGACCTCACCCAACCGCCGTTCCATTTCAATCTTGTGGAGGGCCATTTCCACGGTAGCGTAAATCATGTTCTTGTCGTAGGGCTTGAGAATATAGCCGTATGGGTAGGTCTCTTTCGCCCTCTTGATGGTTTTTTCGTCCGTGCTAACGGTGGAATAGATGGAGGGGATTCCGCACTCATCGCGGATCATTTTCGCGGCATCAATGCCGTCCATATCACCCTTGATGGATATATCCATGAGGATAAGATCGGGATTGAATTCGGAAGCGACCCGGACAGCCTTCTCTCCATTATCCACCGAATCAAAAACCGTGTATCCCGATTTTTTCAGTATTTGTGATAGGAGCAGGGCAGAAGGGGCGTCATCTTCTACAACGAGTATTTTCTTTGGATTGCTCAAGATGGCTATGCCCTGCCTGTCAGTATGACAGAATCCTTTCCTCCGAAGGGTGAAAAGTCAATAACAAATTAGCGCGTTTTTTTGTTTACACGCGCTTTTAATTCCTGTACACTGCTTCGGGAATCGGAGCGCCGCCATGACTGACGAAATATTAAAAAACGACACATCAGAACGTGGCATCGATGCCCTTCTGGATGAAATAATCGAATTCATCGATTATAACACAATCAATAAAATCATAAACAAGCTCACGGACTATGCCGAAATCCTCAGCGAGGGCAAGATATCAGGGATCATCAACTTCAATTACCGCATGAACAGCAATCAGACGGGAAAGGTGATCCGGCTTCTGGAGGAGCTCCAGGCCTTAACCCGAATCTACAATCTCGCTCTCAAGGGATCGAAAGACCTGGAGATTGAATACATATCGAACATCTTTTCAGAATTTGAAAATCCGGAAATGCTGTCATCGTATATCAACCTTAAAAATATCATAGAAAACAGGCTCACCCACCAGGTTCAGCAATATAACATGAACATGGGGAAAAACAACACCACGATGGCCATCCCGCTGAATGAACTCCGCGGTCACGTAAAGACCTTCGTCGACCTGAGCGGAATGGACGTTGCGATATCCACCAAGGCGCAGCATGGCATCATCGCGGCATCTCTGCATGACGCATATACATCACTTTTCAACAGGTCCGAATTCTGGAACGATCGGACCTACATGAAGTTTTTTTTTAACGAAGACGATCCCGCGCGAAGAAAAATCCTGCTGTTGAAAAAAAGGGAGCGACTCACCATGCGCCAGATCGCCGAGAAAGTCAAACAAACTCTGGATAAGATTCAGGCTATCGCCTACAGCCGCATGCAGATTTCAAGAGAATCCTCATCCCTTGACACCCTCTCGATTCCGGAGTATACACCCCGTTACACCAGGACCGAAGCCTTCACAGACAGGATGATGATGACACCCTTCGGCAGGCAATATGGCGACCTTATAGAAAGGACCCTTTCAGGCATCTTCGATCCGTCAAAGCGCGAAAAAACGAAAGCGATACCTGAAGAATCGGTCAAGGAAATGGTCATGTCGCTCTTTCAGGCATTCAAGCTAAAGACGGATCTGATAAAACAGCCACGGGAACTTGTCGAAGTCGCGGATTATCTGCTTGTCCAGGGTTACGGCATTAAAACTTTCGGTGAAAAATTCTTGAATTTTGACAGGAAAGAGCCTTTCTCGAAGATTTTTATCGGGCAGAATCAGGAAGAGATAGAGCATTTCCTGAACCGCCTCTTCAATGCTTATTTCGAAATGTCCTTCAGCGGGCTCTTCAAGATAATCAAAAGCCTCGACATGAAGAAGTTCGCGTGCGCCTTTATCATCAAGCGGATTTACTTCAGGGAGGGGGAGAACCTGACCAATTTTGGGTTCTTTTTTATCCGCGTGATCGCCAGAACCGGTGGCATCAAGGTGCAATAACCTGCATCGGGTGGGGTGCATATCTTCGCACGTCCCCACTATACATTCTGGTATATACGCCTTGACAAATAAGAACAACTTCTCTAAAATATTACTTGCCATGCTGGCACAGAACATTAAACGTTGTCGCCCATATGGCGTGAAGCGGAAGCTATCCGATGGAATTATGATATTCCACGCCACTATGCCTCAAACGGCCGGCGTGACGCAGAAGGCGGGATATCCTGTCATATGACCGACGCGATGAAACAATTGACGTCAAAAATTTTTTACTTAAAAAAAAAGATCATTTTCCCGTATTGCTCGCTGGCTGTTTTCATCAAGTCGACGACTGATTCCAAGGAAATACAGAAGGGGGATCGAATTCTCGCCTATACAATACGCTCGGTACTGGATCTTGCATGTCACCGCAACAGGATCGCAACCCTCTGCGAAGTGGCGGATGTCCAGATTGAAAATACGGCGGTGAAAATACTCCTCAAGGGGATTGCGCGGGTGCGCCTTGCGAGGATTATCAAATACAAGCAGGCGGAATATTCCCCGCCGGTTGATAATCGGATCGAACTACATGAATCGGTTCTTGAAGATTTAAGAAAAGTGTCCCAGGAACTGGTTTTCCTTATAAACGTTGACGAATCCGACAAGCTTATCAAGATGCTGAACTATATCGTCGACCTTAACCAGATGACTGATTTCATCTCACATTACTTCATAATGGATTTCTGGAAAAGAATCCGCCTCTACAACGAGCCGGACATAAAAAAGCGCAGTGTCATGTTGAAGGCTACCCTCGCCGAGCTGATCGATGCCATGAACAAAAAGAGGAAGAAAGAAACATTATGAAAAAAACAGTGATAGGGAATGAAATATATTTCACACTGGCATGGTCGCCAATTTATCCATATGACAGGCATGAGGCGATGAGGAAAATGCCAGAATTATCTGGAATAATAGCTCTGATGTACCGCTCACAATCCCGCATCGAACACCTGATATTCTACAGCTGTCACAGGGACGGCTGCCGGGTTGGTTTCAGGAGATTTATGGATCCCTATTCCACACGCTACCCCGAAATCGTCAAGGAACTCGACCTGTCCAATCTTTACTACAAATTTACCGTCGTCGACGAAGGGTCACTAATGGACATGCAGGACATACTCTACTGGCTGATTCGAACATACCGTCCCCGGTATAATGAAACCACATTTAAAGACTCCCAGCGGTTTGAAAACATCTACTTAAACGAGGTCCAGCGTTGCAAGGATGACGTGGTAGAAAAAATCATCGGCCACAGGGGATGCTAAAGCAACTTCTCATCCTCGGGCCCGAAGAGCAGAAGGTCCTCCAGTTTGTAAAGATGATCCACGCTGTACTTTATCAGAAAAAATTCCAATACATATTTCAACCGGGCGACCGCGTCGAGCGGAGACGATTGCTTGTTGTCCGAACGGGGAGAATACTGCTGCATACGCTTCACATTCAATGTCCGCCTGTCCCTGTCAACGAGGAATATATCCTTCTTTAATAACCGGAACGTATCATAAATCGCCTTGATGATGTCCTCAGAGTAAATAAGATTGGCTATGTACAGGTTCGTGTCTGCATCATGGACGTTCCTCATAAAGATCTTCAAGAGCCTGAAGATTATCTCCGGATAAAGATGCGTATTTATCAACTCGATAACCTTTTTTTCAAGGATCCTGTCCAGCATCCGCTTCGTAGGATATGCCATGCTGGGAATCTCAACATCACCTGTCTGCACCTTGAAATATACAAAATCAAGAAAACGGTCAATAATGTCTTTTTTCATGAAATCGGCCATTTCCAGAGCGCCCTCGGAAAGGCGGGTGGCTACGATCTCGATATCATTACTTTTTAACAATTCGTCGAAATTATAAATCTGAGTTTTCCCCTTCCATTCCTCTACAGGATCCTTCCCCCCCATTCCCTCACTGCTCTCTTCGGTTTCTTGCAGATAATCTTTCATGGCGTTTCCTCTGCTTTTATTCTACATGCCATCGTATTTTTTTGCAATTATATAATATTTTTTTTACTCTGACACCGTATTATTTTTACCTCAATTACGTTCTCTTTCGTATATCTATTCAAAAGGAATAAGCGGGAGAAAGCGTATGCCACGGCAGCTCAGACAATGGCTTGAGGGAGCAACCTACCACACCTATTCACGATGCATAGAATTAAAACCACTAATGAGACACAGTCAAATGAAGGGACTGATGTTATCAGTACTGCGCATGGCACTTGAAAAATATAACTTTGAACTCTCGGGCTACACAATTATGGACAATCATTTTCATTTTTATATAAGAACACTGAAGGGTGGCGAAAACATATCCCGCATAATGCAATTTATTAAGTCTCAGTTCGCCCGGCGATATAATCGGATGATGGGCAGGACCGGGCCTTTCTGGAATGAGCGTTTCGGGGATTCGATTACCGAATTATCAAAGGATCCGCAGAAACGCTTCTTTGAGACATTGTTTTATATAGCTTTCAACCCTGTTCGAAGCCGTCATGTGTCCGACCCCAGGGATTATCCATACGGAAGTTTCAGGTGTTACGTTGAAGAGAATTACATGCCGCCAGTGGCCATCACCCTGCACAAATATTTCATGATGCTTGGGAATACCTTTGATGAGCGTGTGGAAATATTTTTACACCATGAAAGGACATATAGGAATAAATTTTTACTAGAACACATTTGCCAGTGAAATATCGTACCACAAGAATTCTCAGATTAGTTCAATAGTCTTTTTAATATGGCTAAATTATCATCACTAACTGGATAACCATCCGTGGTTCTCACTGCAGTACCACTATTATGTATCACTTTTAAAAGTTGGAAATATCAAATAAATACATTGCATATTGACTTTACTCATCATCCTTGAGACTTTCAATCTAACAATTACTAGGACTTTATCAAATAGTTATTTAAAGCAACAACACTTATTGGACTATTCCCGGCATTAATTTCCGCAGGTACTGCTGCATAGATTTAAAAATATCTTGAATAAGCCGTGAATTTTTTAAAAAAATCATCCTTTCCATTTGATGTCTGATTACTCTGACCCCAACTCTATTTATTACTTGACAAGGCTTAGATGATTGTCGCTCTGAACAAGAATTGGAATAAGCCCTTAGAAAAAATAATTGCTTATGCCTTTCTTTGACGACATTTTTTTACCAGACCATTGATTCAAAAATCAATACCGCTTCCAATCTTTTACATTAGGACAGACAGATGAAGAACAAAACATCCCCCTCCATCATGATGTATATGTTACTCCCAAAGGGATTGGTATCGAGAATATTCGGTTTTTTCACTCGAATCCCTTTACCGGCTTTTCTAATGAAGGGCCTTATCCGATGGTATAGTACAAAATATAATGTCATCGACGAATACATAATCCCACCAGATGGATTCAAAACTTTTAACGATTTTTTCACAAGAAATCTAAGGGACGGAGTTCGTCAAATCGACGACCAGGGGATATTAGCGGTATCCCCCGTCGACGCACGAATTGATGAATATGGTGAAATTCTCGAGAACGTAATTATGCAGGCGAAAGGGCTCAATTATACGCTTGATGAGCTGATCCCATCAGAACGGGCCGGCCAATTCGAAGGCGGTTCATTTATCACCCTCTACCTTTCCCCCGGCGACTACCATCGCATCCATTCTCCTGTACATGGCGTCATTACCGGAGTTTATCATGTTCCGGGTAAACTCTTTTCAGTGCAGGAATTCATGGTCAAAGGCCTTCCGGGGCTTTTTGCAAAAAATGAACGTATCATTACCTACATTGACTCTGATGCAGGGAATGTCGCGGTATGCAAAATTGGCGCCCTCAACGTAGGAAGAATAACCCTCTCCTATAACGACATCCGTTCAAACCGGACATTCAGGAAAAGGCGTGAGATTATATTCGATGACGATTCCCGCGTTCCCGTCAAATGCGGCGACGAGCTGGGTGTCTTCAACCTGGGCTCCACGATTATACTGCTTTTCCAGAAGGGCTCAATCAACTTTGACACCCTGATGAGGGGAAAAAAAATCAGGATGGGAGAGAGAATAGGCACCATGGGAAAATGAGCAAATCATCCTGACTAGACACATTGCCCGGATGATCATGTCTTGCGTCAACCATGCCATATGAAATATCAGCTTTTTAACCCAACCCAAGAAAAGTTCTTGATATTTTACCCGGTGGATAATTTTTCCATAAAATGGAGGGATGATTGATTCACTCCTGAAAGAGTCCGTTTCCTCATTCAGGGGGTATTGTTGAGGGCCGATATATTTCCGCCCTATTGAACACAACGCATCTTGAGATGCCGCCATTATTCTTCAAGGAGTTCGAAACATGAAAACAAAGGTTCTGGATAAATATATTAACGCCCAAGTGCGCTACTGGCAGCAGGAACAACATAAACTCTCAACGCCTTCCCAGCAAAAAAGCCTCAGGCAGTTCATTACCATTAATCGTGAATACGGTTGTCTGGGCTATGCCATCGCGCAGGAAATCGTCTCGATTTTAAACAACACGGAGCCTGCACCGGAACCACTTTGGGCTGCCTATGAGCGCCAGGTACTCGATCGTGTCATGGAGGAAATGGAACTTTCATCTTCACTTGTCAAAACGCTGACTGACGATGCGCTAAGAGATATGACCGATATTCTCACAAGTGCATTCAGCGATCTTCCCCCACAGGTGGCCGTATATCAGAAACTCGCCCAGACCATCAGGATACTGGCCAGTCATGGAAACGTCATACTCGTCGGCAGAGCGGCAAATGTGATCACAAGGGGAATGTCCGGAAATTATGATGTGATGATCATCGCTCCCATGGATTTCAAGGTCAACAATGTAATGAAATTTCAGAGCCTTTCAAAAAAGGATGCGGAAAAGCTCGTTATTGAAAATACCTCCCGCAGGGAGAATTACATCAAGGAATATGTCAAATTCGATATAACCGACCCCCATAATTACGATCTGGTAATAAATCTAGGCGAAATTCCCATCCGGGGGGCAGCTGAACTTATTATTGAAGGATTGAGAATTAAAACCACTCCTCGAACAGAATAGATGGGAACCGATTATTCTCAATTATTCGAAATGGGCAAACGCACACTCTGCTTCGACAGTAGCAAGTCGTCGTTGCTGTGCAGGGAAACAGAGAGCGGAAAAAATCTCTGGATAAAAAAAATTGACGACATCACCGGCATTGACAACCTCATCGAGGATTCCACGCTTTACTATGTCGCATGCGAGCGAGATGACATCCATGGATACTACCTTGCCCTTGAGAAATCTACAGGCTCAACAGCATGGTTTATTCCAGGAAAAGCCTATTTCCAGGTAATCTTTGATAGTCACCTTTATCTCATCTTCACAGACATGGAGAAAGATTATTATCTCATCAAGGTGGATCGTTCAAACGGAAAAAAAGTATGGCATCATCGAGTTAATGATGATTTATGTGAATACAGCTTCCGGTCTGATCGGATACTGCTGAAATATGCATCAGGTAAAACTGAATCTATCGTTCCCGCCACTGGCTCAGTCAGGCGGAACAACTGAGGGGCAGACCCATGCTTAATTATGAAATCGAGGACGCGTCCAAGATCCTGGCCATTGTCCGGGCTTTGAAAAAATACAACCCTCCCTTCAGAATCGAGGGGGGATATCGACTTATAGATAACGGCATCGACCCCGAGGCAACAGTGCAAATACACGCCAGAGGCAAGGTAATACATGAGGCATCTACCGGCTGCGGTCCGGTGGACGCCCTTGCGAGCGTGCTCAAGAAGGGACTCACCCCTCTCTTCCCAATCCTAGACGAGGTCAAGCTTGTTGATTTTCACGCGGTTATTCTCGATTCAAAGAGAGGCACCAGTACCGATGTGGAGGTCACGATAATATTCACCGATGGAACGGAACTATGGAAGGTGCATGCCTTGTCGGAAAACATAAACGCCGCGTCATTTCAGGTACTCGTTGACGGGTTTGAGTACGCAGTTTTGAAAAAAACCCTCACCAAAAAGAAAAAATGAGCACCTGCTAACGACGCAGCTCCTCTCGATAATAATCAATGCTGTAGGGGATCGACTCATCAAGAATCGGCTCTCCGATTTCCCCGCTTCTCTGAAATGATCGTGCGAGGTTAACCCTGGCGAATTCGTTGTCCATATTAATTCGCTGCGAGTAATCGATGGCCTTCCAATAGCTGAGATCGCTTTTCGCTTCATTATTCTGGATTTGATATACCGATCCCAGGTTATTATAGGCACTTGATAGGAACGTTACCATTTTCGCCACACCTTCAAGGTCGGCCCGAAGGGCCTTCTTCTTGTCAACCTCATACTCGTAAGCCGATATCAGCTTCAGATACTCTCCCTTAGCAGCATCATAATTGCCCATGTGATAAAACGCATTACCAAGTGCGAACATGAGTTCAGGTCTCTGAACGAAATCCTCATATAGATTAAGCCACTGATCAAGTGCCTTGCGGTACAGCCTGTTCAAATAATAGGTCCGGCCTAGATTATAATGAACCTCGGGCGACTGGAATCCCTCATCAAGGGCCTTCTCGTATTTCTCGCGGGCAATCTGGAAATTTGCCAGCTTGTCCATCTCACCATCGATCGTCTCGTCTTCAAGATCGCCATACCGCATGGTAACCCTGTCAAAATAGTAATAGAAAATATTACCCAGCAGTGCGTAGCTCTTCCCCGTGCTTTCGGTTTCACTGTAAAAATCTTCGCGCATGAATTCCGGGGGATTCTGCGCGGCTTTGATCGCCCTATTCAAAGTCTCATAGGCCTTCACGGGCTCTTTGGTGCTGTAATAATACTCACCCAGGAGGTGGAGGGCACCGAAGTAATCCTCGCCGTAATTCTTCCGCGAGAGGCTGATGGCCTTCTCGAGGTGTATCTTCATAACCTTCAGGTTGTTCTGGGACTTGTTGAGGCGTGCATACTGCAGATGGAGAGGCGGATACTCGCTGTCCCTTTTATTTAATGCCTGGAGCACGGCATACACTGCCGGATAGATATTGTCGTCGATATCCTTGAATCGTGGAGATTGAACCCCATAATCGATTCTCACATTTGAAGAGGCGGTCTTCTGCTTGTCGAGATAATAGGAGGCCAGTTTCGCCAGAAGCGGAGAAGGGACTTCGGGCAGCATGTTCTTTTCCGACAACCGAGCGTGGACATCTACCACCTTTTCGAAAATATCGCGCTCGATATACAGATTGAGAAGTCCAGAATAACCGACTTCTGAATCGGGATCGATTTCGACGATGTCCTCATAATACTTCTTCGCCTTGAGATATTCTCCCTGGAAAAAGTATGCGTTCCCTATGCCATACAGAGCGGTGATGTTTTTGTTATCCCTGACAAGCACACGCCTGTAGAATTCAATGGCGACCTCAAGCTGTGGCCACTCCTCCCTTTTTTTCTCGCTTCCGGGATAATACCATGGTCCGATGTTGAGCCGGATGGTGTTATAGAATTGAGGGGGAACCTTGGAATAAAACCGCCCCAGGGCGTTCAGGATGTCAATGTCGACAGCCCTTCCCTTTACGCTTTCTATTCCATATATCTTGTTGAGCTTCTGGATTGACGATGTGTATTCCTTCTCATCGAAGTATGCGTGGGCATATTCAGAGTATCCGTATACGTAATCCTTAATATAATCCTCATCAACCTCCCTGAACACCTCCTCAGCCCCGACGTAATCCTTCTGCTTCTTTACATAATCGCCGCTTTCCCTTATCAGCGCCGTGCCCTGGCGGATCATTCGCTTGGCCATAAACGGCTTATAGATGAACTGGTATCCTGCAATCGCAAGGACGCAGGTGACAGCGGCGGCAATGCCGAAGACCTTTGTCACTCCGAGAAGACGCCGCTGTCGTTCACGTCCCGCCATGCTGTATTCGGGCCTCGAGGTGAGGACCCGACGCGCATGCGCAGGCATTTCGTCTGACAGGGCTATCTTCTTCTTGAGCTTACCCTCAAGATGCCGATGGATATCGCTCTCCGGCCGTCCTGAGAGGATCATATCGATAAGCTGTCTCGTCTCCCTGGGCGGCAGAAGATCATTGATCACCACGTCCTTAACGGCCTGCCTGATCGATGCGTTAAAAAGGAGGAGGGCCTTCTTAAGCCTAATCATGTCACGATCTGAAAGAACGATGGCCCCGTCGGATGGCCCCGCCTGCCTGGCTGGCTTCTCCGGCTTCGGCTCATCATCAAGCATCTCAACCTCGAAGGGCTCTTCATCAACAACAGGGGGCACGAAGTCGCGTGAACTCGCCTGTTCTCGTATCGGCGCCGATTCTTTATCATGGGACACTTCGCTTATTATGTCCCGGGAATGGGGTATTTCGAGCTCCTCTCCTAAATCGCCGATATCCTCGATTGAAACCAATTCTTCATCGGCGAAATCATCCATCGCCGGCTCCATTATCTGGGCCGTTGTTTCTCCCCGGGGCTCATCCCCCATGTCGATATTTATTTCAGGAATATCCGTTTCCCTGACCTCGGACATCTCGGCGTCATCATCGAATGAAATCTCTGACAGATCCGGAATGTCCGCTTCCTCTTCTCTACCAAGGCGTACCCCTTCTCGGGGCTGATCCGTAACTGAAGGCATCTCCTCAATTTCCCCAAGAGTTCCCAGATCCTCCATCATGTCATCCTCAATCGCGGGGGCAGGGACCTCATCGGCGATAGTCGTACTGAAACGCGACGGCTCCTTGGGGCCCACATACGCATCAACCGGGGCGAGGTCTCCATCGTCGAGGGAAAGGGGCTCTTCAGAAGTAAGACTGTCAAGCTCATCCAGGGCACTTAACTCCCCTTGCTCAGACACTGGCGGAGGGGCGAAACGTTCAGGCCCCTTTTCGGTAATTTCGGGGAACTCCTCTTCCACCTCATGGATAAGATCGGTAATATCATCGACGGGAAGCCTCTCTTCATCCGGCTTCGGTGGAGGGAGTTTCTCTCCTGTTAACTCGTCAAGATCCACCGCGGGAAGGGCCAGGTCATCCGGTTCGCCATCAAATGATTCAGGGGCGGGATGGTACTCCTCCAGGTCCCCCATCTCTTCCGCTTCGACCTCCCCGGCCTCGTCAATAACATGGGTGGGCGGTTCAACCACGGCAACCGTACCTCGACCGCTCTTGTCGACGAGATCGACTATGCGTTCTATCTCCGCAAGCTCTTCAGGAGTATATGATATTTCTTCGACTTCAGCCATGATGCTCCGGGTATCTCAGATCAGCCACTATGAAGCGACATAATCAGATTATAACGCCTTCTCATTAAAAAATCAACCAATTTTTATATCCACCTTTCACAGTAGTCAGCGTGCACAGGGAAAGGCATTGTGCACCTCTATTATTAATCGGGCATAGACTCGCATCCATATAATTATCGTCATTATTTAGCGTAAACTTATCAAACAAATATGACAAACCCCGTCTCCATCTGCTTTCAAGAAAATAATCCCCTTCACCCATACTTCTGTAATACAGCTGCATCGTTTTATTTTCTTGCCGGAAGGAAATTATTCTTAATGAATCATATGTATTCAGACGATTTCCTGAATAGGCACACTGATGCTGGATACAGATGCTCAAAGTGCGCGTACGCCGCCCCTCAATAAGGGGCAGCATCCCGCATTGCACGCCCTTGAGCGCACGCCGGGCGGTGTGCAGAGCCTGACCGGTCACTGTAATGCCTGGAGAGGTCCCGATAGATGAAATACAAGGCTATTATCGCCATTATCCCCTTAATCTTCCTCGCTTTTACCCAGGAGGATACCCGGAAACCACTCTATTACAATAGCCTAAAATTCATCAGGCAGGCCGACGGACCCCGGAGTGTAACCATGATACTCTCGGGAAGACGGCAGGGTCAGAGTACGATGCTCGCAAGGGGGGTCCTCTTTACCTATGGGAACAGGGGAGCCAGAAACGTGCTGATATCAGGAAATTTTTCCGGGTGGAAACCGATAAGGATGCAGCGCAGTGACAATGGAATCTGGTATTATTTCCTGGAAGCTGTTGAAAAACGAATCGATCTCACATACAAATACATGGTAGACGGCATATGGATCGTCGACCCATTGAATGATGATCGGGTAGACGACCGAATGGGCTCCTACCTATCCGTTGTCGAGCCTCCGCTGAAAGCCGAGGGAAAGCATGTCACATGGCGGTATATCGGAAAAAACGAGGTGGAATTCAGGCTCCACCGACCTGACGCGAGTTTCGTATCAATCGTCGGCGATTTCAACAACTGGAATCCGGAGGACGACCTTCTTTCCAAGGGATCCGATGGTACATGGCGGCTTCGAAAAAGGCTCTTCCCCGGTCACTATCGCTACACATACATCATAGACGGCGAATGGCTGCCCGATACATATAATCCCCGTTCCGGTTCCGACGCATCCGGAATGGTCTGTTCAATAATCGAGATTAAGAAATAAGAGCCCGCTGCAGAAGCGCACTCCGTAAAAAGTTACATTCATGAATAGTCGTCATGCGGGATACATGCCAGGATATGGATAACATTGAGATGTGCACTCTCGTCCATCCCCCTGTCCGGTTGCTCTGACCCCCGCCTAAACAGACCAGAATTGCCATGGGGACTAAATGGAATCCTGCCGGACAACGTCCAATTTAAGATTTCTGTTTATATATTGTATTTGACATATAAATGCTGTGTTCCATATGATAAAGCATGGATGCAACGAATTTCGAAGAATTGAACGGGAAGATTATTGTATATGCCCGTGGGGACTGGAACCTGGGGAACATCCGGGAAATTGAGTCCCTATTCGGCGAGATCCTTGAGAAAAACCCCTCCATCATTGCCATCAATTGCAAAGAGCTGGATGCCCTCGATTCAACTGCAATCGCCTCGTTCGTTAAACTTCTCCGAAAAAGCAGAGAGTATGACATTAACCTCATTTTCTACGATCTCAACCTGAACATAAAACATACCTTTGAGCTTATGACACTTGATAAATTTTTCACCATTCTTTCCAGGGAAAAATTCGAGCAAGAATTCGGTTCAAGCGGCACCTGACGCGCCCATCCCCTGCGCTGATCCGGGAAAAAAAGTGAGGGGGCGAAGAGCCCCCTTTCCCACGTGTAAGAACACCTATTCAATTGAGCTTCAATACGTCCCTGATGAGATCCTGAAAAGCCTGCTTCGGAAGAGCCCCCGCCGCCATTCTCGGTTTTTCTTCCAGGGGAATAAAGAGTATGCTCGGTATACTCTGGATTCCGAAGGCACCGGACAGCTCGGGCTCCTGATCGGTATTGATTTTATACACATTGAGCCTCCCCTCGTACTCCTTTGCAATTTCCTGAAGAACCGGGGTAACCATCTTGCAGGGACCGCACCAATCGGCATAAAAATCCACAATAGCCGGGATATCCCCCTTGAAGGACCACTCGCGATTCTCTTCAAAATCAAATACTTTTTCCTTGAATGAGTCCTTGTTTAATTGTTCCATCACACCACCTCGTAATAGCTACTATGCATCATGTTATTTAGTATTTTAACTTATACTTAATATATACTTTTTATTACCCCTCGGCAAGTACCAGAGTACTTATTTTTCCCATCCTGCGAAAAAAACCGATCCTCACCGGCATTGTGCCGTTTTACGAAAATCATTACCGAGTCTTATCACACTCCACCTATCAGAAAAAAACAATGGCATGAGTGTGATCCGTATTCGATGAAAAAATCACTGGACAATCCAACATAAATGTTCTATTCATCCCCCAATCGCGAGATGAACAATATATATATAATTTTTTTTGTCTTTCTTCACGAAATCATACTACAACCTATAAAGGGGCAGAACCCGAGCATGTTGCTCTCGAGAAAGGAACGGGATTTCAGGAAATCCTATGGCGACTATTACTCTCTTGTCCTTAACACTCTGTACAACCGCGTGGGAAACATCGAGGACGCCGAGGACATCTGCCATGAAATATTCGTCAGTTACTATCGGAAGTTTGATGAAATTCGTGACGCCAGGAGCTGGCTTCTCGGGGCGATGAAATATTCGATCTCCAATTATTACAGGAAAAAGGAGGTATCCAATCCTGGTGGCTTCGATATCGGCGATCTAGAGGACGATATTCAACTCTCCTTTGAGAACGGTTCCAGGGAAATACGTATCATCATCAATGACGCCATAGAGAACCAGGAAAATTACCGAAGCGAGAAGGAACGAATTCTGTTTGATCTCATAGCGATAAACAACTATACCTACGAACAGGCCGCCACACATCTCGGCATAACCAAGCGACAGGCGGCATACACGTATCAGCAGGTCTCACGGCGTATTCTCGACCTTCTGAAACATCGGGGCATCAGCCGCATAGAGGATCTGTTATGATAAAATCAAACCAGGATACGATTCTGCTTGAACAGCTTCTGGAGAAATACCGGTTCGTCCGGCCCGTTCCCGTCTCCATCCAAAAATCGATACTCGCATCCAAAAAAAATACGATAGTACGCGTGCTGAAGACAGTGGGCGTCTACAGCGCCGTCTACGGGGCCTTCCTCTCTCTCTATTTCTCCGTTAAAAAGATCGGGATTGGCGGCTTCTTCGTTAAATGTGCCATCTCAGGCACCGTCGTTGCATCGTTGACCTACGGAGGTTATTACGCCGCGACCATCGCGGCGCGGCGCGCGACAACCGGGAAAGCCCCCGTAATCCCCGGGTTGCCGTCCCATAAAGCAAGGAATGAATACAAATGGGTCGATAAAATCACCCTGTATAACGGCCGGGTCATCATGGGAGCTGTCATCTCCCGGGGATCGGTGTACGAAATCCTTACGAAACATGGCATCATCCACATACCGGGGAACCAGATCAAGATGGTCAATCCGGTAAAGATCATTGAAAAAGAAAACCATCTACCCGATGATTCTGAACCCGGCGATCATCACCGTTAACACGATGCGTGCCGTCACCGCCTGTCATCTCTCTTCCGCCGCGCTCATTATCGGGTTTCTAATAGCCCCCGACGCCCGGGCCGAATGCGTGTTCCTGAAAAGCGGGGCACTCGTCAGCGGTTCCATCGTCAAGGAAACGGGAAGCGCCATAACGGTGAAAACCGCGGGCGGTGCGCTTCGCGTTATCCAGCGGGGACATGTTCTCCGGATTCTCTACACCGACATGTATCTCGGTAAGCTCGTGATCCGCCTCACCGATGGCTCCGTCATTGAGGCCTACCTGGTGGATGAAAACGCCGATTACTACACCCTGCGGGACAGGCTCGATTATCCTGACGAATACACCCTTCCCAGGAAAAAGGTCCTTTTCATGGCGAGAACCAATCCCACCGATCTGACTGGAAAGTCAGGCGGTACATTCGCGCACGTTTCCTGGTTCCCGCCCTACAGGCCGCCACGCTCATACCGTCTCTACGTCAGCGAGAGGGGTAGCGGGAAAATCCAGCATGTCGGGACCACGAGAGGCCTCTCCTATCAGATCAGGGGCCTTAAAGAGAAAACGCGGTATCGGATCTCCGTCACCGCGGTGGATGATGCAGGAACCGAATCGCTTCCTGCTGACGCAATCGAATTGATGACCAACACGCCGCCCGATCCTCCTTCCCGGGCCAGACTCGAACGTCTCCCAATCGAAAAGGAAAGAATCGGCGCAAGGATAACATGGCGTCCCGCGAATGATCCGGACGGTGAAATCGTTCAGTACCGCATCTACTCCCTCGCAGGAAACGACTGTATGCATATCGGTGAAACGACCGAAACGGAATTCGTCGTCAGGGACCTTGATCCATCGAAGATCCACCATTTCGCCATCCGGGCCATTGACAATGATGGCGTTGAGTCGGTTGACGCCCGGGTCAACAGCAGGGTTGTTGGATTTGATATCAGCGGGAGTGGATGCTTCATTTTACCGGTGCGGAAAATGGGGGCAATGCTCGAACCGGGCCCGGGAGTCATGTCTTCGATCTCCATTCTGAATTTTCCGGCATGGGGTCTCGCCTTCGGCCCGGGAGCCGGCTACTTTTATTTTCGCGGGAGGGGAGGCTCGATCAGTAGTGCCTCCATGGCGCCCTTCTTTTTTTTCGCCAATTACCGGTTCATGCTCGCTGACTCGCTTTCAATCGCGCCCTGTATCAGGGCCGGTTTCAGTTTTATCTGGCTATCGTATAGTCGGAATAAACCCTGGATACAGAATCTTATTTCGTCATCCAGAATGGCCTGCGAACCCCTTGCCATGGCGGGCCTCGTTATTTCTTATATGGTAGGGCGGCGGATAGTGGTTCAATTCGGCGCAGACTATGCAATCATTCTCGAGAGGAATAATTGCCATGAATTCATCCTGTGCCATGCAGGATTGGGAATCAGGATTTAGAAGCTGCTCCTCAGCCACCCGCTTTTTTGACCGTATCCCGACTCTCATGCTCTGACCCACGGCAACGGCAATTATCGTCATTCTTTTACCCCGGGCACCGATAACTATCGGAATCAGGTATTGCTCTGACCCCGAAGGTTCTTCGATAACGCAGCCTGGATCGTCTAGAGGAAATAGAGTTCGTTATCGGAAAGCACGCTGAATCCGGCCTCGGAGAGTATATGTTCTGTCTTTTTCACATCCTTAACCTGGAACACGAAGACCGCCTCGTCGCTCCCGCGGATGGTAAAGCCATAGGCGTCCTCCACATTGATCTCACTGCCGGCCAGTACGGCGGACGCCTTCTGGAGACCTCCGGGCCTGTCCTCGATCTTTACGGCCACAATCTCCTTAAGCGTGGCCGCGATCCCCTCGGCCTTGAGGGCGTTGCAGCCGTCTACCGGCCTGTCCACCAGTATTTTAATAATGCCATAGTCCCCAGAATCGGCGATGGTGATCGCCCTCATGTTGATCTTTTTTTTGCCAAGCACACCGGAGATACGCTCGATCTTGCCAGGCCTGTTTTCAGCGAATACCGATATCTGCTGCGGCATACCTTCCTCCCTATAGTTTCCTGTTATCGACCACCCGCACCGCCTTACCGGTACTGGGGGGCAGGGAGCCCGGCTCCAGGAGTTCGATTCGCGGGTTCACTGTTATAAGAGCCTTGAGCTCTTCGACGAGCTTCTTCTTTAGCATGTTCAGGGCGCCAATGTCTCCCTGAAACATTTTGGAATAGAGCTCCACGCGGACGTGAAGCCTGTCAAGGTTTCCCTCCCGGTCAAGGACGATCTGGTAGTTATTCCCCACCTCCGGAATTTTCATGAGCACGGATTCGATCTGAGAAGGGAACACGTTGACACCGCCCACGATCAGCATGTCGTCGGTTCGGCCCTTGATCCGCTCTATCCGTCGATGGGTCCTTCCGCAGGCGCACGGCTCCGGTATGATACGGGTGAGATCCCTCGTCCGGTACCGGATGATCGGCATGGCTTCACGGTTGAGGTGGGTAAGCACGAGCTCCCCCTCATCGCCGTCCGGAAGCGTATTCCCTGTATCGGGATCGATCACCTCCAGTATATAAAAGTCCTCCCATAGATGCATTCCGTCTTTATGTTCGCATTCGAAGGCCACGCCCGGGCCGTTCATCTCCGACAGGCCGTACGAATTATAGGCGTCAAGCCCCCATTGTTCCTCGATCTTTTTCCTGGTCTCTTCGGAATAGGGTTCGGCCCCCAGATAGGCCTTCCGCACACCCAGGTCAGGGGGGCGTATGCCCTGTTCGGACACCACGTCTGCAAGATGGAGCGCGTAGCTTGGCGTAATGTGAATCACCGTGGTCATGAAATCCTGCATGAGCTGTATCTGCTTCAAGCTGTTGCCCGAAGACGAGGGGATGACCATGCAGCCGAGACGCTCGGCGCCGTAATGGAGGCCGAGCCCCCCCGTGAAGAGGCCGTATCCCATCATGTTCTGGAACACGTCGTTCCTGGTGGTCCCGGTGGCGGCCATGGATCGGGCGATCAGGTCAGCCCAGTCGGATATATCCCTGGCCGAATAGAAGATGACTGTCGATTTCCCCGTGGTGCCGGAAGAGGCGTGTAGCCTCACGATTTCGCTCCTGGGCACGGCCACCATGCCATCCGGATAGCTGAGCCGCAGGTCGGCCTTTGTGGTCAACGGCAGGTCCGAAAGCCGGTCAAGGGATGTCACGCTCTCGATGTGTACGCCATGTTCCCGGAAGACCTTTTTATAAAACGGCGTGGACGCGGCGGCGCGCATGGCTACTGAAAGCTTCTTGAGCTGAAGACCCTGTAGCGCCTTCCTCTCCATGGTCTCTATTTCGCTGTTCCAGAACATATTCAACCTCGCGGTCGGGAATCCAATCGATTCATACCGTAGGGGACGATCGGCATCTGTCAATGAATTTAAATCGGAAGGCTGACGAATAGCATTGACAGGAGCGGGTCCGCCCTGTTACACTGGACGCCTTTCCCGGGGTACGCCATTCAATCCGGAGAGGTGCAGCATGACCGAGACATTCAAGGCCCTGTTGACGGGGTTCCTCTTCTCCGCCGTCTTCAGTTGCGCACCGGCACACGTCACCGCGGTGAAGCCGGACATTCTCAAGCTATACAAACGCGTTGCCGTGGTGCCCCTCGTGATAAGGGTAAACGAGCAGGATTCGAACACAGTGAAGATCATTTCCTCCCTGGGGTCCACAATGATCGGCGGTAAAAACGACCCCTTTATCGACGGTCTCTTGAAATCGATGACGCACGGCGATGATATAAACGCGGAACGTTTCCAGGACTCCGTCACCGAAACGATAAACAGGAACCTTCTCGATCGGGGTTTCATCCCCGTGGAGAGAACACGTATCAAGGAAATTTTGAAGGAAATCGGCTTCCAGCAGACGGGGCTCGTCGATCATGAAAAGGCGGTCAAAATCGGACAGCTTTCGCGGGCCGACGCCCTCTTCATGGGAAGACTCTCGGTGCATGCCGAACGTGACCTCTTCTCCCGGCGGATCGACATCGAGTTTTCGGGAAGCATCGTCTCCGTGACCGAAGGCATCGTCCTTCTTTCCGGCGAAGGGTCAATGAAAAACGCGGACCTGACATCGCCTGCCATCTCCAGGCTCATCAACAGGTGGTTCAGGGGGATCAGCCCCCTGGATTGAGCCCGCCCCTCTCCGCCAGCATATCCCGCAACAGTCCGATATGATCGGTCACGATGCCGTCGATTCCCCAGGCGATGAGGCGACGCATGTTCTCCGGTCGGTTGATGGTCCATGCCATCACCGGCATCCCCAGGCGGTGCGCCTCACTGATAAGCTTTTTTGTTATAACCCTGATTCCCGGGGTGCCCTTGCCCATCTGTTCCGAAACGCCTCCGCCATGAAATTCGGGGATCATGAGGGCGTCGCCGGCCGGCCTGAAAAAGCGACCCAAACCGAGGCGGTGCATGGCGAGAAACCGCACTATCTCGTTCCGGGAGGAGCTCGTCCGAAACCCCGGTCTTTTTTTCTTCACGAACAGCATCACGCGCTCATGAAAGGAGCCGATAATGACCCTTTCGGCGGCGCCCTTTCGACCGATTACGGCCGTAACCCGCTCCGCCGCTTCAAGGTCATGGTCCTTGATGTCGATCGAAAAACGCGCGGTCGGAAAGGCGTCCAGGGCCGCTTCAAGAAGCGGAATGCGGAATCCCCCGCCGCGGAAGGGGAAGGTGCCCCCCCCGTCGAAGGTTATGCCATACCCCGCGTCAAGCTCCATGATTTCGTCCAGCTTGTTGGCGGATACCGACCCCCTCCCGTCCGTGTTATGATCAAGGGATCCGTCGTGAAAAATCACCACAGCTCCGTCGGCGGTCAACCGCACATCGGTCTCGATCATGCAGCCGGGAAGGATATCCAGGGCGCGGCGAAACGCCTCTATGGTGTTTTCGGGATATTCCCTGGACGCCCCGCGATGCGCCGCGGGGGTGAACCCGGAAAAAAAGGGCGTGCCTTCCCCCTCTTCACGTGGCCGGGCACCCATCGGCTACATAATCTCCTCGAGCAGCTGTGCCGCTATCCTCACGTAGTCCACGCAGGGGGCGAATCCATTTTTCATCCGGGCCTCCTCCAGTCCCTCCCGAGTCGAAATGTCGAAACTGAGAAGGTCTCTGCAGAGTATTGAGCCGTTCACGGCGCGGAATTTTTCCACGAAGTCCCGAGTCATATCGTTGATCCTTTCACGCGCATCTCTTCCCGCCGCCCCCCTGCCGTACCTGAGGCCGATTGCCATGACTGCGCCGGTTACGGCACCGCATGCTTCCTGAAGGTGTCCTATGCCCCCTCCGAAGGGGGAGGCAATACTGACGCACGTCTCCCCGTCAAGTCCGCATTCGGGCCCGAATGCAGACAGTATCGACTGCGCGCAGTTCATTCCACCGTTGAAGTAGTCCACCGCCTGTTCGCTTTTTTCCATGAGCGCACGCCCCCGCATTTGATTTTCGCGGTGCTCATTCCCCGGAGTCCCGCATAGTGGATATGGATCCAGACCGCACCCCGAGAGATGAAAAGTCAAGCGCGATACGGTCCCGCCTTCCCGTCCAGAAGCAGAACGGGGCCGCGCAAGTTGCTTGACACGCGACAATATTTTTTGCAGGATAACCCTCGTCCTGCCACATTACTCGTCGAACCGCCCCCCCGTGGACGGTTATTGATATAGAATGGCAGCGACATGGAGGCCGCAGATGAGAAAAACCATTCCCGCCCTCGGGCTTGCACTTTCATGCCTGGTAGCGGCGCTGCATATAAACGCATTACACGCCCTGGAAGTCGACGTCGAGGAGATACGCACCAGGCCCGTCAGGTTCATCAATTACCGTGGACTGCCTAAAAAGCGCGACCCCATGGAGGCGATCGAGGCAATCGGCAAAAAGCTCTCGCGCGGCGCTGAAAAGGACGGCACCGCCCGCTTTTTCATGAAATATTCCATCATCAGGGCCCTATCCAACCAGGAGCCGGAAAAACTCTCCGCCGACATCTTCTCCATCGACAGAGACGCCAGAGTCGGCCATATCGGCATAGTTCGCCGCATCACGAGCGCCTACCTGCGTGAACGATACGGCTATTCACGGGATGACGCCCGGACCATCTCTCTCTTCCTCTCATACTACAACGCCGTGCACAGGGGCGATCTCTCTTATTTTGGATCGCGTTACAAGGGGGTGGTCATGAAGCACGTCACCGCCCGTAATGCAGGCATCGCCCTTCGCTGGTCCGATTGGCCCGGGTCAACGAAGATGCTAATCCCTCTGAGCGAAGGTGCCAGGGACGGCAAAACAGGACCGGTAGAACCGGATATCATCTCCGACGACAGGACCATCGACTCGATTCGAAAAGACGACCGCCACATCGAAGACCGGAAAAAGATGACCGATCTGAGGGAGCGGAAGCTTGAAAGAGACAGCAGGAAAATCGCCGAAGAAAAGAAAAAGCGCGACGATGAAAAAAAGGCGATAGATAAAAAGAAAGATGAACTCGCAAAAAAAGAAGAGGAATTGAAAAAACAGAAAGAGGAAGCAAAACGGATCGAAGACAGCGAGGAAAGAAAAAAGAAAGAAACCGGAATAAAAGAAAAAGAAAGTAAAATCGAGGAAGAAAAAAAAATAATTGAAACGCGCGAAGAACAATCGAAGGAAAAAGAGAAAACGATTTTAAAAAAGGAAGAAACGATAAAAAAGCGCGGGGAAAGCATAAAGAAGGAAAAACGGCGGATAGAGAAAGATGAAATCAAACGCGACATCAAGAAAGACCCCGACGAAGCGCGTCAAAAACTCGAGGAAAAGGCCCAGGAGCTCGAAAAGCAAGAAGACCGACTCCGCGACAGCGAGCTTGACAAAAACATCTACGCGGGAAAGCTCTACTACCTCAAGATAAAGGAATACATCGAGGGCGGCCACTATAACAACGAACTCTACATGATCAACGCCTCCACGCGCAAGGTGATGTTCAAGTCACCGGTAAAAAACATCTGCGGGAACCGGTACGATGTGTATTCGGGGGGCATCGTTATAATCACACACAAGGGAAGTCACACCTCGGGCCACAACCTCACCCTGGTCGACAAGGACACGCTCGAGGCGAAAATAAACGGCAGCGACCATGTATTCTGGCGAAGTTTCATCGAGATCCGGGACGGTTTTATCTACGCGATCCTCTACGACAACGGATCGCACTATCTGGGGCGATTCGACGGGGGATTGAAACTGACGGCGAAATCGAAGGAGCGGATAGATGAAAACACCTTTATCAGCTTCTGGGACGACTACATCTACATAAACCGTGGCGATAAAACGATAATCGTACTCAAAAAGGCCGACCTCACATTCATAGACGAGGTGAAGCCGTGACAGGGTGAGCCGGATTATTGCAATTTAATGATGATTTCCACCCTTCGATTCCGCTGCCTGCCCTCGCCGCTGTCGTTGCCCGAGATCGGCCTGTCGGCGCCGAAGCCCCGGTAGGACAGTTTGTCTGAGCCGGTTTTAGGCTTCAGGTAGCGTGCGACCGACTCGGCCCGGTCCATCGACAGCTTCCTGTTGTAGCCGCTTTTCCCTATGTTGTCCGTGTGCCCCTCCACGATTATCTCCCGGTCCGGATATTTTTCCCTGAGCACGCTCGCGATCGCATCAAGCTTCTCCCTGCTGTCGTCCCGAAGCCCGGCTGAATCGAAATCGAAGAGAACGTCACCGAGTCTGAACACCAGGCCGCGCTTCTCGGTGTCGACCTCGACCCCTTCCGGAAGGTTCCTGCCGATCGTCTCCTTCGCATCATCCTTCTCCTTCACCGTTACCGGTCCGAACATCTTCATGATCGTATCGATTTCCATTCGAAACTCACTCGTTGCGATCCGGCCCTTCTCATCCTGGAGGACAAAAACGATCCGGTACCGCTCCTTCATGCCGAGGGGCCTTTTATTCGGGACGTCCCAGCGAATCGTCCCCTCGTCCCTGCCGAGAATCTTCTTCGGAAAATCGGGGGGGTAGGAACCACCTGCCAGGTCCATATCTATGATAAATCGGTATTCGATGAGGGCGGTCACTCCCTTGTCGTCTTTTTCCATCTTTGCCAGGCGGTACTCGACCGGAAAGGTCAGTTTGAAGGGCACGGAAAAATTGTTCAGTATGAGTTCGGCATTGGCGCTCCACGCATCCCCCGTGGCGACTTCTTTCCCGGGTAATGTTGGCAGGTGACGGAGGTTGGGCATGAAGTATTCTTTCGGTATGTCGAACCGGCCGAGAAGATCGATCGTAAATTCGGAATGGTGCTCCTCCCTCAGATGGAACACCTCGGAGGATTCACCGCGTTCATACACTGAAATGCCGCCGTGGACCATGGCGGCCCCCTCCTTTTTCCCGTGGCAGGTGAGATCGACAATATTCCGCTCCTCATAGTTCTTCTTCACAGAATCGTTCATCAGGAATTGCACACCGGCGGTACGGGTAATCTCAAGGCGGTCGCCTTCAGGAACAACCCATTCAAGGATAGTCGCATGGGCGCTCGCTGAAATTGCGGCAATAGCGATGGATAGGAGTACGCGTACAGGATTCATGTTTTACCGCCGGAATAAAAAAAGTACGGGGTTCCCCCCGTCATTACTATCGGTAGTACCACGATATTTGATGAGTTATTTTTTTTCGCGGGTTCGCTCCAGGGGCACGATCCAGGCCTTTCCATTCCCCCCGCTGTTCCCCGTTTCCACCAGAAACAGCCCGTATCTGCTGCCGCCAATATCGAATTCATCCCCTTCGAAGAGGGTCAGATTGAGGGTTGCGGCGTCATCACCCGCCCCGGGGCGCCAGATCGCGACCTGAATGCTCCTGCGCGTGCCCCCTGAGGAATCGCGCCGCTCGTAATAATTGCCGCTTCCTACCCGGAGACCGTTCACCTCGACCACGACGGTCTCACCCAGAAGAACGGCGTTATCCGGCACGCGCTTCATGTCATTTTCCTTGCACGACATCACGACCGCGCACAGTATGGCGACGGCGATTATCGATCCGCGCATAGGCGGCCTCCTCTTGAATCATTACCCATCCCTCCGGCCCTCCGTCACGGGCTCTTTCACGCCGATCCAGAGAACGAGCACGGTGACCGCTGCCATCACCCCGCCGAATATAAAGGGAAGGCCGGGACGCGCAGTGAAAAGGATCCCCGCGATGATACTCGCGGGAAGGAGCCCGATCCCGACAATGGTCTGGTGGAAGCCCTGGGCCGTGGCGCGGGATTCACCCGGGGCGATATCGGACACAAAGGCCTTTTCCACCCCCTCCGTCATGGCGTAATAGACGCCGTAGAGGGGCCAGAAAACCCAGAGAAGGACGCCGGACCCCGGCGTGATGAACCCGAAAGACGTGTAGACCAGGGCGTAGAGAAGATATCCGGCCATCAGTATTTTTTTACGCCCGATGAAATCGGACCAGGCGCCGAAAAACGAAGAAAGCGCGGCCGTGGAAAGATTGAAGATGATGTACATCAGCACCACGGTTGAAAGCATGTAGCCGAGGTCCATGCTCCTGAGGAGGAGAAACTGGTTCGACGAATTCCCCAGGGTAAAAATGAACTGGGACAGGAAAAACACCCGGAGATTCCTGTCATATTTTCTGATATCAAAGTTCGGGACGGGCCGATTCGTCGCACCGGAGGGAACCGGCGCCTTCTCGCGTATAAAAAAAAGGGCCGCGACTCCGACACACGCGGGAACAAGGGAAATCAGGAAAAGACCATAAAACGCCCCGAGGTCCCTTATTGTCCCTGTCACCGGATCCATTAACTCCCTGACCGCGAAATAGCAGAGGCCGGCGCCGATAAAAGCCCCCGCGAAGTCCATACCCCGCTGAAAGCCGAATGCTCGGCCCTGTCGCCCCTTCGGTGTCGATTCGGCAATAAGTGCGTCGCGGGGTGCGGAACGGATCCCCTTCCCCACCCGGTCGAAAAAACGAGCGAGGAGAATGAAGCCCCACCCCGCGGACCCGGCCAGGAGAATGACCCGGGAGAGAGCGGAGAGCCCGTACCCTGCGATGACCGGTTTTTTCCTCCCCCCCATCCGATCCGAATGATACCCGGAGGCCACCTTGAGGAGACTCGCCGTCGATTCCGCGATCCCCTCGATCACCCCCAGGACCGGCCCCACAAGGGCCTTCTGGGCGATCATGATCATCGCCACAAAGGCCTGTATAAGGGGGTAGATCATCTCAGAGGCGATATCCGTGAAAAAAGAGGTGATCCCGGCAATCACGACGTTCCGGTCGAATCCCCCCACCGCCTCACCCGTTTCTTTATTACATCTCTTCATAAGTTTATCCAGATAAATATATCCAAGTTTACCCGAATTCATTGAGCCCCATCCCCATTTTGTCAATTATTATACGCGCATCAGCTATCTTCTTTAATATTTACATGCAATAAAAAACTTGAACCTTTAGCACTACTGCGGGTCTAATATACAAAAGTCGCAATGGCCACATATGGCGATGGAGTACATCATGAATAAAACAGCGTCGATTATCCTGCCCTGTACGCTTCTTTTCGCGCTTTTCGCCTTGAGCGCCTTCCCTTTGCCGGGCGTCATCGGAGAAAAAAGGGCGGCGCATGCCCAGTCAATGGATGAGCCCTATTCCGGGGCACTCCTGGAGGACATGCCCGCGGCACTACCGGACAACTACACCGACGACGAAATCGATCGTATGCTCGATGACATAGAAGCGGTGGAGGAAGGAGCGGATCCGGACAGGGAAAAGGCGGCCTCTGCCCCGGAGCTCACCGAAGCTGAAAAAAAGCTTCTTGTCGAGTTGAAAAACGATCCGGACAGATACTATGATTCAGTGCAGACTACGGTTTGGCTCGATATGCACTACGGGGTGGTGTGGCACCTCTGCTCCGACTTCGCCTGGATGGATGCGCATCCGAGGTTCGCGGCAAGAATCTATCTTAATTACCGCTACTGGCAGCAATATCCCGCCATCGCTTATATAATCGTTCTGAACCGACCTTTTTTCGTGCGGTATCCACGCATAACACTGGTCGTATACCAGCATGACGCATGGTTCATCCGCCATCCCTACATCGCCCGTGAAATTTACCTGAACCATGTCATCTTCAACCGTTACCCGGGCCTGGTGCACCGCTATTACCGGCACCACGAATGGATACGCCGCTATCCAGCCGTAGCTCGGGCGGCCTACGGGAATCGCAAAGTCGTGAAGGCCTATCCAGGATACCGCGGCCACGCATACCGGTTCAGGCGCCACGCAGTCGAGAAGCGTCTTATCAGCACCCCTCATATGAAAAAGATGTACGAGCGCCGTGGCGAAGATAAGCGACGCAGGAGCGAGGCGGCAAAAATAAAAAAGGACAACCGGAAAACCGTGAAGTATAGAAGGCCTGAAAAGGAGCGCCGCGACAAGGGGCGCCAGAGCGAAAGGGAACGACCACCGCGCGAACAGAAGCGTGTCGTCCCCGGGGATCAAACCCGACGAAAAATTGAACGTGGGGACGGGGAGAAGACCCGAACGGAGGGGGGAGGCGTACAAAGACGGGGCGGCGATGCCGGAAACGGAAAAGATGCGCGGGGAAGATAAACGGAGCGAGCGCAGGGGCAAGGGCCGCTAGGGCACGGGGTCCCGTTCCCGGTTCACTCCACACTTCTGGAAGCGTTTATCCGTTGACGGCGTCGTGTTTCGGTCAGTCCCCGACAGCGACGCTGTCATAGAGTCGCCGCACACCTTTAATGGATACAGATACAACTTGATCCGTTATCTGATGGTGCGAAAGCCGCGCTCACACGTACACCAGGCGCACCTGGGGGCCCGCCTCGGCCACCAGCTTCCTTTCTGCCTCGTAGAGGTCGCCGTCCATTGTGTAGAGCATCTTTTTGTCGCTTTTAATGACGAGCCTTTTCCCAATGTTGTCGAACACATAGGGGTGCCTGACGGGCATCCCCCTCCTGATCTTCCAGAGGTTCCTGACGATAACGCCCGGGTCGCACCCCACGGAGAGAACGTGGAAGGTGCCATCCCGTTCATAGGCGCGGTAAAGAGGCTTGAAACCGATTCCGATATCGTCCACCGTGGCCGCGATGACCGCTATAAAGTCATGGTGCGGGACCTGTTCGCCGTCGATTTCGACACGGCAGTCGAGCCGATCGAAAAGGGTCCCCACATCCGCGCCGAAGGCCGCTCCCTTCACCGCGAGCCAGATCGTCTTCACCGCCTTCACCGGCCCGGTCCCCTCTCCCCTGTAGTATTCATGAAGGAAATTCGCGGTCATCCCGACCCCGAAGATAAAGCAATAGCGATCCTCCACCCTGATGGTGTCCCGCACGAAGACGCGAGGCGCTCCATGTTTTTTCAAGAGCGAAACGAGCCGGCCGAGTAGCGCGCCAGGACTCCCCTTGAGGTTGATGGTCCGCGGCTGGGTGTTCATGGTGCCCGCGCGGAGGTGGAGAATGGGGGGCGTCGGGTCTTTTTTATAGATAGTGATGAATCTCGACAGGACGTGATGATGGGTGCCGTCGCCCCCGCAGACCGCGACAAAGGGAAGCCCCCGCTTCCGGAACTCCTTTATGACCGGGTCTATCTCGGCGACGCTGTTGGTGACCCGGATGTCAGCGTACCCTTCGGCAATCCGGCCGAAATATTCAAGGGGGTTGATGTTCATTTTCTTCACGCCCCGCGCGTGGGGGTTGATGATCATTCCGATTTTCTGCATCGTCTCCGCCTCCGTCATAAATGATTGCCGCTCTCGACAGCGTCCCTATCGTCTGTCGATGACCGCCCTGATCCTTCCCTCACTCGTGGTGCGGAGGGTCTCCTGCTCGACGAAGGTAATACGCGCCTGTACCCCCGCCTCTCGTTCGATGCCCGCGGAGATGGCGTTTTTCAGGCCGAGGAGCTTTTTGATCTCGTCGTCAAACATCGTCTCCACCACGGCAACCTGCACCTCCATCATGTCCTCGCCTTCCTCGTTATCCACGTAGATCTGGAACAGGGGCTCGGCGCCCGCCGCCTTTCTGATGATGTCGGCAATGAGACCCGGGAAGATGCTGGTACCGTTGATCGTGAACATGTCGTCCGTGCGTGCACATACCCGCCGCATCCGGAGAGTGGTGCGGCCGCAGGGGCAGATTCCCGGCTCGATCGCCGAGATATCCCCGGTTCGATATCGGATGAGCGGGAAGCCCTCTCTAGTGATGGTGGTGATAACCAGCTCACCTTCCTCTCCCGCTGGAAGAGGCTCCCCGGTCACCGGATCGATGATCTCCACTATATAGTGGTCCTCGTTGATATGGAGCCCGTTCTTCTCGCGGCACTCTCCGGCGACACCAGGCCCCATCATCTCATTGACCCCGTAGATGCTGTAGGCGGAACAACGGAGCTTCTCCTCAATCTTCGCCCTCGTGGCCTCCCCCCACGGCTCGGCACCCAGAATTGCCGTTTTCAGGCTCAGTTCCTCCGGGTGGATCCCCATGACCTGGAGATTGGCGGCGACCCTGAGGGCATGACTCGGGGTGGAGAGCAGCACCGTGGTCTTGTAGTCCTTCATGATGTGTATGTGGCGCTGTATATTTCCCGACTGTGAAGCGGGTATGACCGACGCGCCCAGCTTCTCGGCGCCGTAATGAATGCCGAAGCCCCCCGTGAACATGTTGTAGTCGAAGGCGATCTGCACGAAATCGTTTTCCGTTACGCTTGCAGCGACGAGGACGCGCGCCACCTGCTCCGACCAGTTCCGGATGTCATTATGCGTATACCCGATGGCAATTGGCCTGCCGGTCCTCCCCGCGGTGGAATGAATCCGCACGATGTCCCGGAGGGGTACGGCGAACATGTTGTAGGGATAGCTCCTCCTCAGGTCTTCCTTGGTGGTGAAAGGGAGGCGGCGGATATCATCGATCCCCCTGATCGCCTCGATATCAATCCCATACCCGTCGAAGGCGCCCTTGTAGAAGGCGACGTTGCGATAGACGCGATTCAGGGTGCTCTGCAGGCGCTCGATCTGTGTTTGCGCCATCCCCTCCCGCGGCATGGTTTCGTGCGTAATGTCGTATATCATGGGGGTTCCCTCCATCCTGATGTGCCGCCCTTCCGCGAGGGCCGCGGGGCCTACGACGCCCCCCTTCCCTCTCCGATGCTCTTGTAGTCCTTGCCCAGATAGGCGCGGCGAACGTCGTTGTTGTTCATCAGCTCCTCCGCGGTGCCGGCAATCACGATCTGTCCGGTCTCCATCACGTATCCTCGATCCGCGATGCGGAGGGCCGCCCTTGCGTTCTGCTCCACGAGGAGGATGGTATTGCCCGCCTCGCGAAGCCGCCGTATCTCGCCGAAAATATTCTGCACGATGATGGGCGCGAGCCCCATCGACGGTTCGTCAAGCATTATGAGGCGGGGACGCGCCATCAGGGCGCGGCCTATGGCCAGCATCTGCTGCTCGCCGCCGGAAAGGGTGCCCCCGAGCTGCTGCTCACGCTCGCCGAGGCGGGGGAACATGCCATAGATCGCCGCAAGGTCGTCCTCGATCCCTTTCCTTCCCGCTTTATTCATCCTGACGTGGGCTCCCAGAAGCAGGTTCTCCCTGACGCTCATCGCGGCGAAAATCATACGCCCCTCCGGCACCAGGGAACAGCCGGCCGCCACGATCCGCTCCGGAGCATCGGCGGTGATGTCCCGGCCGTCGAGGATGATCTCGCCCTCCTTCGTGCCCGCGATTCCCGCCACGCAATTCAGAAGAGTACTCTTGCCCGAGCCGTTTCCTCCGATGATGGTCACGATCTCCCCCGGGTTGACGTGCAGGGAGACCCCCTTCAGCACCCGGAGCGTGCCGTATCCCGCGTTCAGGTTCCGCACCTTAAGCATCGTCCTCTCCCAGGTAGACCCGTATCACTTCTTCGTTTTTCTGAATCTCCGCTGGCGCTCCCTCGGCGATTTTCCTCCCCGATGAGAGAACCACTATCTCGTCAGATATGTCCATCACGAGGGACATGTCATGCTCGATGACCAGGACGGTGATTCCCCGCTCACGTATCTTCGTGATGAGGCCGGAGATCCGCGCCGTCTCGTAGATATTGAGGCCCGCTGCCGGTTCGTCCAGGAGAAGAAGCGAGGGCTCCCCCGCGAGGGCGCGGGCGAACTCGACTATCCGCTGGGTGCCGAAGGGAAGGCTCGCAGCCTCCTGGTCCCCCAGGTCGCGAAGGTCCACCAGATCAAGTATTTCCATCGAACGCTCCCGTATCTCCCTCTCCTCCCGGCGCGTCCAGGGCAGCCGCAGCATCGCGGGAATGAAACCCGCCCGGGAGCGTATGTGCCGCCCGACCATGACGGTTTCGAGGACCGTCATGCCGGAAAAAAGCTTGATGTTCTGGAAGGTGCGGGACACGCCGTGCCGCGCGATCCTGAAGGGTGGCAGGCCGTGGATTACCGTGCCTCGCAGATAGGCCTCGCCGGAATCCGCGTGAAGGGTCCCGGATATCAGGTTGAACAGTGTTGTTTTTCCCGCGCCGTTAGGGCCGATGACCGCCTTGATCGTCCCTTCCCCCACGGAGAAGGAAACGTCATCGACCGCGCGAAGCCCGCCGAAGGCGCGGCTCATGTTGCGTATCTCTAGAAAATCAATGTGCTCCATCGCGCCCTGTTTATTCATATAATAATAACGAATCGCCGGACCTTGCGCGGGAACGGTCTTTACGATCTCCTACGGAGGAAAAGTTTCCTTATCCTCCGTACCGCCCGGGCGACGCCCGTGTCCCGGAAACTCTCTTTATTCAAAAGACCGTCGGGAAAAAAGAGCATGATGACGATCAGTATCCCGCCGAAAACGAACTCGTCATAAGACCCGAAATATCCGCGCAGTGAGAGATAATTGAGCAGGATGCCCATGACGAGGGCGCCCCACAGGTTCGCCATGCCCCCGACCGCCACGATGGCCACGTAGCTCACCGATTTCATCACGGCCGCTTCAGATGGCCCGATACCGCCGTTGAAGTGTGTGAGAAACACCCCCGCGACGGAGGCGAATACCGCGCTGAGCACGAAGACCATCAGCTTGTAGCGCGGGGTGTTCACCCCCATGGCGTTGGCCGCCTCCTCGCTCCCATGGATTGCGCGGAGCGCCCGCCCCACGCGGGAATCAACCATATTGAGGAGGAGCGCCATCCCGGCCGTCAGGAGAAAGGCCGCGATATAATAGTTCTCCACCCTGAGGGCCGGGTCCCCGCTGACTGCAAGCCCGCCGACCAGCCTGAAAGGCGGCATGTCGGAGATCCCGTCGGCCTCGCCGAATATCCTCGACCCGAGGGCGATTCTGTAGACGATGATCCCGAAGCCAAGGGTCGCCATCGCCAGGTAATGACCCTTCAGCTTCAGGATCGGGATGCCGATGATGAAGGCCACCGCCGCGGTAACCGCCACCGCCGCGACCAGGGCGATCCAGGGTGAAATATGAAGGATGTCTGTCCCATAGGCGGTCCGCGATACCGTCGTGAGGCCGGCACCGACCGCGAAGTCGACCAGGGGGCTCCCCGCGGCGCCCGCCAGGTCCCGGGTGGTGAGCACCGCGGCGGTATACCCTCCAATGGCGAAAAAACCCGCATGGCCGAGGGAGATCTGGCCGGTATACCCCATAAGGAGGGTGAGGCCGATTATCACCATGGCATAGTAGGCTGACATGGTCAGCTGGGTCAGGTAATACTCGCGTCCCAGGCCCGACGCAATCGCCTGGAAGAGTACGGCGCACCCGACGAGGATGGCCAGGGGAAGGTGCTTCTTCGCTCCCATGGTCAGAACTCCTTGAGTCCCGCGGCTTCCTTCCCGCCCATGAGACCGCTCGGGCGGGCGAAGAGGATCAGGAGGAGCACGGCGATCGCGACGGCGTCTTTGTACGCCAGGGGAAGCACGCTTATGCTGAAGGCCTCGAGAAGGCCGATGATGATGCCCCCGGCGACCGCGCCCGCGCTGTTCCCCAGCCCACCGAGTATGGCCACCGTGAACCCCTTGATGGCCAGGGAGGCCCCGCAATCGTACTGCGTCTGCGTGATGGGGGAGATGACACAGCCGGCCAGGGCGCCGATGGCGGCGCTCAGCATGAAGGACACGGTCACCATGTTCCCGGTGTTGATTCCGCAGAGCTTCGCGGCCGTGATATTCGAGGCGCAGGCGCGCATCGATCGCCCGGTACGCGTGAATCTGAAAAAAGCGCCCAGGCAGAGGACGACAACGGCGGAGACACCCAGAACCCAGAGGACCTGGGGCGATATGTAGGCCCCCCCGATATTGATCGACGACACTTCGTTGCCGGTGAAATAAGGGAGGGATCGCACTTTCTCGTCCCAGACATGGAGGGCGACCTCCCTGATGACGATCGAAAGACCGATGGTGACGATTATCATGTTAAGGACCGTGGGCTTTCTCAGCCTTCTGATAAAAAGAATATCGACGAGCCCGCCCACCACTGCGGTGATGGCGACAGCGGCCAGGACGGCAAGGGGAAGTGGCATGAAGGTGACGAATGAAATGGCGATCATCCCCCCGAGCATCAGGAACTCACCCTGGGCGAAGTTGATAATACCGGTGGTGTTATAGATGATATTGAAGCCGATCGCAACGATCGCATAGATGCTTCCGTTGGTGACGCCGGAAAGGATATACTGTAGAAGTTGCTCAAGGGGCATGGCGTATTATAGAGAAGGCGGGAGACGCCGCACGGCGCCTCCCGCATCGCGTCTGGTCTATTTCTCCTCGTAGTGCACGAACATGCCGTCCTTCACGGTCAGCATCTCGAACGCATTGATGTCAAGTCCGTTATGGTCCCCTGGGGTGAAATTGAAAACCCCGCCGGTCCCCGCGAAACCCTGCAGGTTCTCGATGGCATCCCTCACCTTCTCCCTGTCGTCGCCGACGCGTCGTATGGCCTCAAAGAGTATCATAACCGCGTCGTAGGCATGGCCTCCGAAGGTGCTCACATCCTCTCTGAATTTGCCTTCATAGTCGCTCTTATACTTCGACAGAACCCCCTTCTGCGGGTGAGCGGCCGGGAGGGTTTCGACTATCAGCAGGCGACCGCAGGGAAAGATGATTCCCTCACCCGCCTTGCCCGCCTCCTTGACGTACTTGATGTTGCCGAAGCCGTGGCTCTGATAGAGGGGCACGTTCATGTTAAGTTGTTTCATGTTCTTCGCCACAATCGACTGCGCGGGCACGATCGACCAGTTCACGACCGCCTGCACGTTCTTCGCCTTCACCTTGGTAAGCACACCGGTAAGATCCGTGGCCTGCTTGTCGTACACCTCGCCTATGAGGATGGTGATGCCCATCCCGGGGGCGATCATTTCAAGCTGCTTCTTTCCGGCGAGTCCGAAGCCGTCGTTGCTGGCGACGATACCGATCCTGGTGATCCCGTTTTTCTTCATCGACGCGAAGATCTTCTGCGCGGCGTGGCTGTCCTTCTGAGGGGTCTTGAACACGTATTTCGCGACGGGATTCACGATATCCTCCGCGGCAGCGCACGAAAGGAGGATGGTCTTCGCCTCCTCGCAGATACCCTTGATTTTCATCGTCTCACCGCTGGTCGAGGGGCCCACGATTGCGAAGACCTTGTCCTCCTCGATCAACTGCCTGGCAAAGGATATCGCCTTTTCCGGATTCCCCGCAGAGTCTTTCAGGACCAGCTCAACACGCTTCCCCTGAAGACCTCCCTCCGAATTTATCTGGTCAACCAGCATCTGTGCGGTCTTGGCCTCGGGGGCGCCCAAGAAGGAGGCGGGACCGGTAACGGCGAATATCGCCCCGATCTTGATGGCTTCACCCGACTTTTTTTTGCATGAGACAAGGGCCGCACAGAGCGCCATGCATGACATGACCGCTAGAAACTTTTTGAAAAGCATAACGCCTCCATAAAAACTGTAGTGTGTGTGATGTTCGTAAGACTGGCCGCGAATGCCTCAACCGGAAATGGATCGGCCGGGCGAAGTCGCGGGAAACCCGCGATATGAATCACAGGAATGCATATTGTAAAAACAGTGCAAATCAACAATAATTCACATTTTACGTCAAGCACTTAGTGCCGCATTCACACAATAATTAGCGAAGATGAACGATCATATCGAAGGGCTCCTCGTCATCACCGAACATGGCGAAGAGGGGCAGGTCGATCAGCGAGATATCCCCGATCCTCTGGATGGCCATCTGCGTCTCTTTCTTGCCTCGCCTGATCACGACCCTGTCCGGGTTGAATTGTTTCCCCAGGAAAATCTGGTAGCGAACCGACGACAGGAAAAGACGCGAAATCTGCTTGCCCATGTCGTTCATCTGGTCTTTCGATTCATCGCTCATGCCGGAACCCTCGTTCCCCTCGGCGCCTTTTTTTTCGCCCGCCTTCTCTTCATCGGCGGGGGTCTTCCCGCTCAGTTTTTTCATCGGCTCGAAGTGAAAGACGACCTGTTTTTTCCCGGGGACATAGCGGGGAATCATCGGGAAATCTTCTTTCTTGATCTTATCAAAGGGGAATTTCCGGTAATCCGGCACACGGAAGGATATCATGATGCCCGAATCATAGTCGGTCTCGATCTTATCGAATTTCAGCTCTTTTACCAGCCCCTTGAGGGACTCAGGAAGTTCTTTCTTCTGGGTCTCCATCATTTCCGAAAGGCCCTTTTCCCCGTCGGCGCCCTGCCCCTGCTGGGCCTGCTCCAGCGCCTTGGAAAAGCGGAACGACCATTGCACGTCCATGGCGCCGTCATCCTTCAGGTCGAGAACGTGCGTCACCTGGAAGCATTGCGACAGGAAAAGAAGCGGGAACAGGACAAGAAGGAAACGGGAAAGGGAAGCGAATGGTGACAGTGAAGGCTTTTCTGTTTTCATGTTTTCATACTCCTCGAATTATTTGGCATGGCCGATGACGCCATCATGACACCGGAGCCTGCTCGCCGGCGTCCGCGCGATAAACCAGATAGCCGCCCGGCACGCCCCACTTGTCCGCCATGCCGTTGACGTCGATGCGGAAGAGGCATTCGTCCCCGGATGCGATGAAATACTCCTCCAGTTTGACGGCGGGCCCCGATCCTCCGGGAATGCGCGCGATTTCTTTCTTTTTCACGGCGACCACCTGGCGCATGTATAGCATCGCGACCCCGAACCGTCAAACCATTAATCATCCCTGGGCTTCGGCTCCCGTGAAGCGAGGTCGGGAATCGGGCCGCGTCCTTCTATCGACCCTTTCGCCGGCGATAACCGCCCTGGGATATCTATCCGGGCCGGTTGATGCCGGCATGGATAAATCCTTTACATTATCATCTCGATACCTAAAAGTGGGGAAAAAGAGGATGGAACGAGATGAAAAAACAGGAGTGGAAAGCCTCGACCATGCTGAACCCGGTCCCCGTGGTAATGGCCGCATGCGCCGACGGGGAGGGAAGACCCAACATCATTACCATCGCCTGGACTGGAACCGTCTGCTCCGATCCCCCGATGGTCTCCATATCGGTCCGTCCTGAGCGATACTCCCACGGCCTCATCACGAATAGCCGGCACTTCACCCTCAATCTCGTCACCAGGCGCCTCCTCCGCGCCGCGGATTTCTGCGGGGTGAAGTCGGGCAGGGACACGGACAAGTTCGCCGCCATGGGCCTTACGCCCGCACCCGCCTCGGCGGTGACCGCCCCCCTGATCGCCGAAAGCCCGGTCAACATCGAATGCGAGGTCTCCGACATCATTTCCCTGGGATCGCACGACCTCTTCCTGGCGAAAATCGTCGCGATCAACGTGGACGAAAGGCTCGTGGACGCGAAGGGGCGGCTCCGCCTTGACCGCGCGGGACTTGTCTGTTACAATCACGGTGAATACTTCGGCCTGTCCGGCAAGGCCCTCGGCTATTTCGGTTATTCCGTGCGCCGCAAGAAAAAACTCAGACGAAACAGCCGGTAGCTTCGCACTTTCCCATCAGTAGGGATAGAAAATGAAGAAGGCCAGGGAAAAGGCGAAGAGTGTCCACATCCCCGCGTTTACCTCGCGCGCCTTTCCCGCGAACACCTTTATGACCGGGTAGGAGACGAAACCGGCGGTCATGCCAACCCCCATGTTGTAGGTGAAACACATCAGGGTGATGGTGATGAAGGCGGGGATCAGCTCCGTAAGATCGTCAAAATCGATCTCCTTGATGGGGGCAATCATCAGCATACCAACGATGATGAGCGCCGGCCCGTAGGCGAAGGGGGGTATGACGGCGAAAAGCGGCGCAAAAAAGAGGGCCGAAAGCAGGAGTATCGCCGTCACCACCGAGGCGAAGCCGGACTTGGCACCCTCCTCTATCCCCGCGGCCGATTCGATGTAGGTTCCCGTGGTGGTGGTACCCAGAAGCGCCCCTGCAATGGTGGCCAGTGCATCGCAGAGCATCGGTTTCTCGATCTCCGGAAGCTCTCCGTTTTCGTCAAGGAGCCCCGCCCGGTAAGAAAGCCCGATGAGGGTCCCCATGGTGTCGACAAAATCCATGACGAATACCGTGAGGATGACAGAAAAGAATCCCCAGGTAAGCGCACCGGCAATGTTGAGATGAAGAAAGATCGGGGCGAGAGACGGAGGAAGGCTTACCGCCGCCTCCGGTATCGCGACAAGTGAATGCCCGCCGCTCTGAAGTCCCGGCCATATGACCTGGAGGATGATCGCGATGCCGGTCATCCCCAGTATTCCGATGAGCATCGACCCCCTGACGCGCCGTATCATGAGAAATGCGATGGCCAGCACCGTAATGACCGCCAGGACGGGTCCCGGCTCAGCAAGATTTCCTACGTTGACCGGCGCCCCCGGCACGCCGATGGCGACGATACCCGATTCGTTCAGGCCGATGAACGTGAGGAAAAGCCCGATACCCGCGGCGAAGGAGAGTTTCAGGTTTATCGGAATCAGGTTGGCGAGCCATGAACGTATCCTGAGAATGGTGAGGAGGGTGAAGAGCATGCCGCCGATGAAAATCGCCCCCAGGGCCGTCTGCCAGGAAAACCCCATCACCTTCACCACGGTGAAGGCGACGAATGCGTTCTGCCCCATGTAGGGAGCCACCGCGAAGGGACGCCTGGCGTACACACCCATCAGGAGTGTCCCGAAAAATGCGCTCACGATGGTGGCCGCCATGCTAGGGCCAAAGGGTATGCCGGCCGCCTCCAGGATCTTCGGATTCACGATGACGATATACGCCATGGTGATGAAGGTGGTCGCCCCGCCCATTGCCTCGTGCCTGAAATCGGTGCCAAGCTCTTCGAATCTGAAGTAGCGCCTGATCATTCCTGTCATGGTTTCGCTCCTCGGGTCAGGGATTTGATCAAGGTTCACCCCCTGCGGGGGGTCTGTCAATACTATTTATGCGACCGCGGAAGCCCCGAAAGACCGGCCCGGAGACGGGGAGGCGCGGTCATGCAATGGAATAACACGGCCGACCACGCCCCCATGCGACACGACACAACGGCTGCGAAAACCCATCGCCCGGTTTTTGCCCAATGCCTTTTTGTCACCATGAGGATTTCCTTTTACACGGGATGGCGGGTAAAAAAGTAATTGCAATTGCCGATCTTCGGACTATGATCGAACCATCATCCTTCTTGGCGGGCACCATGCGCAATGAACGACATCAACTCGACGATATCATACGGCTCAGCTCCGAACTCAACACCGTCCAGGACCTGGACATCCTCCTCGACAGGATCCTCACCGAGGCCCGGCGCATCCTCAATGCCGACGCGGCCTCCATCCAGATAAAGAAAGGCGACGAACTCATATTCACCCACGTTCAGACCGAATCGATACAGAAAAAACTCCCGCCGGGGCAGAAGTTGATCTATAACACCTTCCATTTTGCTATAACCAAAAACTCCCTCTCGGGATACGCGGCCCTCACCGGCGAGATACTGAACACCCCCGACGCCTATGCCATACCGGCCGACGCCCCCTATCGCTTCGATCCCACTTCGGACAGAAAATCGGACTACCGTACTAAATCGATGCTCACGATACCCCTGAAAAACAACCGGAACGAGATCCTGGGCGTAATGCAGATCATCAACTCCCTCAATCCGGGGCCTGAGGGCACGTTCGACGGTGATGACGGTTGTTTCACGGGAAGCTTCGATGTCCACGACGAGATGATTGCGCTTCACTTCGCCACTATCGCGAGCATGATCCTCCAGCGCGCACAGATGACCCGGGCCCTCATCCTGAGGATGATCAGCATGGCAGAGCTCCGCGACCCGAAGGAGACGGGCCCCCACGTCAACCGTGTCGCCTCCTATTCAGTTGAAATTTACGAGGCCTGGGCGAAAAAAAGAAACATCCCCGAAGAGGAGATCGACAGGAAAAAGGACGCCCTCCGCATGGCGGCCATGCTCCACGACGTGGGGAAGGTCGCCGTGTCCGACCTGATATTGAAGAAGCCCGCCCGCTTTACCCCCGAAGAGTTCGATATCATGAAGATACACACCTACCAGGGCGCGCGGCTTTTCAAGCAGAGGCAGTCAGAGTTCGATGAAATGTCCGCGGAAGTCGCCCTCACCCACCATGAGAACTGGGACGGCACCGGGTACCCCGGGAGTATCGACGTGGAGACAGGCGCTCCACTGGAAAAAGACTCGATGGGACGGGCGGTTCCCCTCAAGGGCGAAGACATACCGATTTTCGGCAGGATCGTAGCCCTCGCCGACGTATTCGACGCACTCTCGTCGAAGCGCGTCTACAAGGAGGCCTGGGACGAGGGATCTGTTCTTGAAGAGATCGGAAAAATGTCGGGAAAAAAATTCGATCCGGAGCTGGTGGAGATATTCTTTAACTCCCTTGACATCATCCGCAACATCGTGCACCGGTATCCGGATATGTAGTGACAAGAAAACACATGTGCGCTGCGTGGGAACGTGGTCACTATTCCCGTTCCGGCAGGGCAAGCCACTCCGTGCCGTAACGGTCCTTCTTCAGGCCGATTTCTTCCACGGCCATTAACTCCGCGATCACCGACTGGACATGCTCCCTGCTCCACGACAGTTTTCTGGCCGCACCGTCCGCGAAGGAATCAAGCTCCAGGAGGCGCCACCGGCCTGACGAGTCGCGCTTGCCACGGGCGATCATCTCCGCGAGAAGCTCACCGTAGAGTTTCATGGCCCGATTATCCCGTGCAAAGACCATTAGAAGCTCGTCTGTCTCCCGCAGGCGGTCCGAAAGGAGCCGTATCACGCTCCTGGAAAACTCATGGCTCTTTTTTACCGTTTCATCGAAGGACTCACGGTCCATTTTGATGAGGATGCACTTCTCCAGGGCCACGGCGCTTGCCGATCGCGGCATCATGTTGATGACCGCCATTTCGCCTATGAATTCTCCCTCGCCGAGGACACGTATCTGCTCGCCGAAGGTCCCGGAACCCTTGATTATCTGGACCTTCCCTTTGTGAATCATGTACATTACATCGGCGGGATCTCCCTCGCGGAAGATGTAGTCTCCCTTTTCGTAGTTCACGCCGAAATATTTCACCAGTTTGCTCATGGCGTCCTCCTTTCCCTCCGGGGGAAAAACTTCAGGCCGGATTTTCGTCTCGCCTCTCAGCGCTGGTTATACGACAAACAGGCTCTTACTCGAAAAGTTCGGATCCGTCGTGATATTGATCCCGAGCTTCCGAAGTCCCGCGTCGTCGCCCGGTGCGGGGATATGTGTCATATGCATCTCGCAACCGGCGAGATCCTTCAGTTTCTCCATGGCGGCGTACGCCGCGGGGTTTGTTGCCGCGCTGATACAGAGAGCAATCAGGGTCTCCTCGAGGTTCAGGCTCACGGTTTTCGAACCGAGTACGTCTCTCTTCATGCTCCTGATAGACTCGATAACGTGAGGCGAAAGAAGGTGAATGTTGTCAGGAATGCCGGCAAGGAGTTTAATTGCGTTCAGCACCACGCTTGGCGAGGCGTGCAGGAGGTGGGAATTCTTGCCGGTCATGATGGCGCCTCCGGGAAGCTCAAGGGCCGCACCGCAGTAAATGCCGTCGTTCCCCTTTCCCTGATCAGATGCATCCTCCGCAGCAGAACGCGCGGGCCTCACCACGATCCGGTCTTCCGGCCGTATCGATAGTTCGTCCATAAGGAGCTCCACCTTTTCAACCGTCTCCCTCTCGGTGAGGCCGAGAAGATATTCGCATGAATAGCGGAAGTATCTGCGGATGATCTCCTGCCTTGATGCCTTCTGCACCTCCCCGTCATCAACGATACCCGTCGCCACGCAGTTTACACCCATGTCCGTGGGCGATTTATAGACCAAGGCCCCCCCTCCGATCCTCTCCAGAATGCGCTTCAGAACAGGGTAGGTCTCCACGTCGCGGTTATAATTGATGGCTAAAGTCCCATAGGCCTCCATGTGGTACGGATCGATGAGGTTGAAGTCCCCGATGTCGGCGGTTGCCGCCTCGTAGGCGATATTGACCGGGTGTTTCAGGGGTACGTTCCAGATGGGGAAGGTCTCGAATTTGGCGTATCCGCTCCTCACGCCCCTCCTGTGGTCATGGTAGACCTGGGAGAGGCAGGTCGCCATCTTTCCGCTCCCGGGTCCCGGACCGGTTACCACCACGAGCGGGTTTTTCGTCTCGATATATTCGTTCGCGCCGTATCCCTCTGAACTCACTACAAGGTCTACATCCGTCGGGTATCCCTTCGTGTAGCGATGGGTGTAGACCTTCACGTTCCTGCGCTCGAGCTTGTTCTTGAACATACAGGCGGCGGGTTGGTTTTCAAAGCGGGTGATCACCACCGCAAGAATGCTGATGCCCCGCTCTCCCAGGTCGTCGATAAGTTTCATGGCGTCGGCGTCATAGGTAATACCGAAATCGGCCCTTACCTTTTTCCGCTCGATATCCCCCGCGAAGATGCAGAGGATGATGTCCGCCCTGTCGGAAAGCTCGCGAAGCAGGCGCATTTTCACGTTCGGGTCGTAACCGGGGAGGACGCGCGCTGCGTGGAAGTCGAACATCAGTTTACCGCCAAACTCAAGGTAAAGCTTGTTATCGAAGGATTTCACGCGTTTGAGGATCGACTCTTTCTGCTCCTTGAGATATAGTTCATTATTAAAACTCTTCTTCATTAAATGCCCCTCTTTGCATGCGACGGCCGGCCCGCGACGTTCTCCGCCTCCATGCCGATCATCATTTCGCTTCATTGCGGATCAGTATTTCGATTCCATAAGGTAAAAATCAAGAGAAAAGTAACGACGGGGGTAATTTATTGCCGATTACCAGGCCCATGTTGAGAACCATACTTCAATCGTGGCTTCTGGGGGCAGGATATGGAATAGTATGCATGTGGCACTGTAAAAAAATCCAGGATGAAACTCGGGTAATCCCTTGATGGTTTGATTGCACTACTCCTGAAGGTGCTCCGCCCCGTATAGGAGCCTGTCTCCCCTGAACCACGAATGCAGGTCCCGGCACCAGAGAATGGTAAACCGATAGTTATCGGTGCTTTGAAATCTGACCGCCTTTTTACTCTGACCCCAGCCTTTTATTACCTTTATTATTCATAAATTCAGCAAAATTTTTGATATTTGATCTCATATGCCCATAATAATTTACTTTATGCTTATATTTCATTATAATCGTCTCTGATTATCTCTAATCGTATTTAATGGACTCTAATAAAATGACGACTATCAGACTGACAAATAAAGAAATGTTTTAATGTCATCAAGGATGATGGCAGGATATTTCAAGGAGGAAAATATGATTATAAACCACAACATCGCAGCCGTCTTTTCCCACCGCACGCTCAAATTTCATGACTGGAGCCTTACAAAGGACATCGAGAAGCTCTCGTCCGGCATGAGGATTAACAAGGCCGGCGACGACGCCTCCGGTCTCGCAGTATCGGAAAAGATGCGTTCGCAAATCCAGGGCCTCCGCCAGGCCGAACGGAACACCGAGGACGGCATGTCCATGATTCAGACCGCAGAGGGGTATCTCGAGCAGGTGCACAGTATCCTTCAGAGGATCAGGGTCCTCGCCGTCCAGGCGGCGAACGGCATCTATACCCATGAAGACCGCCAGCTAATCCAGGTGGAGATTTCCGAGCTCGTCGACGAGGTCGACCGGATCGCCTCGCAGGCGGAGTTCAACAAGATGAAACTGCTCACCGGCTCCTTCGGGCGGCTCCATCCGACCGCATCCATGTGGTTCCACATGGGACCGAACATGCATCAGCGCGAGCGTGTTTTCATCGAGACCATGACAACTGCGGCCCTCGGCCTCAGGAATCCCACGGTTCTCACATTCATCTCGATCTCGACGCCGGGCAAGGCCAACGCAGTCATCGGCCTGGCAGACGAGGCGCTCAGGCTCATTTCAAAACAACGCGCCGACCTGGGAGCGTACTACAACAGGCTGGAGCACACAGCCAAGGGTCTGATGAACGCCTACGAAAACGTGCAGGCATCCGAATCGAGGATTCGCGATACCGACATGGCGGAACAGATGTCCTCCTATGTCCGGTACCAGATCCTGACCCAGGCGGCCACTTCGATGCTCGCCCAGGCCAATGCGAAGTCGCAGACGGTGCTGGAACTGCTCAGGTAGGGCGGGAAGACCGTTTCACGTCAACCGAAAGCCGGGCCATGGGGCCTGGCTTTTTTTTATATGCACCTTTCAAGCGAACACTTTCCGCAATGCAGGGATCGATAATCCCGATTCACCCGTTTCCGTGCCCGCGCAACACCGTCCTGGTTGAGATCCGGAGGTTCCCTCATTTCAAAAAGTCCTTTTTAAGCATGCCGAAAAGACCACTCAGGTAGAAGGACTTCGTCTGCATGATGAACACTTTCCGCGAGATAAAGAAGGTGGAGGCGTATCCCGATATGACGCGCGCGATCATCGTGGCGTAGGCGGCGCCCATTCCGCCGTACCATGTGATCAGCGGGATGTTGAGAAGAACATTCGCCACGGCACCCGCCAGGGTCGAATAAAAAACCCCCTTCGTATAGTTCTCCACGTTGCACCAGCTGTTCCGGGCGATTCCCATAGCGACGAAGAGGCCGGCCCAGATATGCACGCTCAGTATCGCCCCCGCGTTGACGTACTGGCTCCCGAATATAACCGTTATGATCAACTTGTTTAAAAAGAAAACCGGCACGATTGCCGCGTAGGAAATAAATGCCATAAGGGAAAAGAATTCCTGCAGCCTGGCGTAATAGATCTCCGTGGCGATTTTCCTGTACTCGATGATCTTGGGATATATGGTTATATATATGACGGACGGAACGAAATACCATACTTCGGAGATCTTCACTGCGGCGGAATAATCCCCCAGCTCGGTGTAACTGGACATCTTGCCGAGCATGACCTGGCCGATCCTGAGATAGAACATGGTGGATATGACGGAAAGCATAAGCGGCCAGCTGTCCTTAATAAGCCCCTTCGCGATGTCATAGCTCCACCGCCAGGAGAGTATTGAATGGCCGGTGCGCTTGAATACGATGACCATTCCTATCTGCGCGACCATCACTTCCGCCGTGGCGGCGATGACGAAGGCGACAAGGGGGGCCCCGGAAAGAATCAATGCTATGCGCACCGAGCTGAGGAGAAGAAACGCCAAGTTATTGGCGATGACCGCGTACTTGGATTTGAGCTGGGACTGGAAATAAAGATCGATGACGTCGAAGGAGCCGACCAGGTAGGTCATGGATGCGAAGAAAATGAGCAGCTGCAGGAGCGTATCGCCGCTGTTGATGAAACGGGCCGCGACGACGCAGATGATCACGGTCAGGATGCCGCCGAACTGTCGGATCATAAACGATGTGCCGAGTATCCTGTTTTTATCCTCAGGGCGGCACAATATCTCCCTGACGATGATGGTATTTGTCCCGAAGCTGGAAATCGCGGCGGCCAGGACGGTAAAACTCATCGCGTAATTATAAATCCCGTACTGCTCCCTTCCCAGGTAGCGGGCCATCCAGCCGACAATGAAAAGATTGAGGCCCATCCGCAATACCCGGTCCGCCGCAAGCCAGGACACATTCGTGATCATCTTCTTGACTTCATCGTGACCGGTGAGCTTGAGGAGTATCTTTTGCACTATGGGGATCAAATCGTTTACACCGTAGATATGTTTCTTGCAGCTTTCCGGATTCCAGAACACGGAATCATGCGACGCTGCGATCAAGGTTCATTGCACGGAAAAAATCCCACCAGCATCGTTAAACATGCAGCAGGAGCGGGAACAGGAGTGCCCACGCCAGCGCTCGTCTCGACCGGCACACCCGGTTAACCCCCATAACCGTATGCAATGGCGACAAGTCAAACATTATTTTGGATGAAACCCCGGGGAACCGGACCGGGAGCAGCGGTTTCCCAGCCGCCAGGCACGCATCCCCTTGCCGGCTTGAGGCCGGCCACGGGAATATGACTCGTTTACATCGGAGCGGGCGATGGGGCATGATCAGGAAAGCCCCGGGACATGGCTCGAACGCACCATCGATGATGGAATCCGATCCCCGGAAGCCCTTTTTTCCCATTTTTTGAAAGAAATAAAAATGCACGTCGACTCTAAAAAAGCTATTGAAAACCGAATCATACTCCGGAAAATGGTCCTCCGGACATGACCAGATGTTAATTCGTTAATAAAAAAATTGACAATACAATTAATGGTCGGATAGTTATTTCAGAGTGAAAAGCATTCACGGCATACGTTTTCAACATGCCGCAGGGGACTTTTCGGAGCCGGTATCCCGTCAAAACCCCGATGCAATTGGCTTTGCTCTGCTGATCCGTATACGGCCATATGTCTCATCATGGGGTGCCTGATGCGATTCTTTACGGTTTCTTCCAATCGATTTTTCCCGTCACATCCGGTACTTTACTCACAGAGCATTCCCGAACCAGAGATCAATTAAACGGTGAACCACATGTACGATTACCTCAAAGAGCTCGAAAACGAGAGCATTCATATCATCCGCGAGGCCATCGCGGAGGCTGAAAACCCCGTAATGCTCTACTCCATCGGAAAAGATTCCGGCGTCATGCTTCATATCGCCATGAAGGCCTTTTACCCGATGAAGCCCCCCTTCCCCCTTCTCCACGTGGACACCACCTGGAAATTCAAAGACATGATAGACTTCAGGGAAACGACGGCGAGCAAACTCGGGTTCGAACTCATCGTTCATATCAACCAGAAGGGCGTAAAGGAACGCATCAATCCCTTCACCCACGGAAGCGCCAGGTATACCGATATAATGAAAACCGAGGGCCTGAAGCAGATCCTCAACGAAAAGAGGTATGATATCGTCTTCGGGGGAGCCCGCCGGGACGAGGAAAAAAGCAGGGCGAAAGAGAGGGTCTTCTCTTTCAGGGACGCCCAACACAGGTGGGACCCGAAAAACCAGCGGCCCGAACTGTGGGGCCTTTACAATACGAGAAAAAATAAGAACGAAAGCATAAGGGTATTCCCCCTTTCGAACTGGACCGAAATCGACGTGTGGCGCTACGTGAAAGTCGAAAACCTGCCGGTGGTTCCCCTCTATTTCTCGAAGGAACGCCCCTGCGTCGTGCGCGACGGGCAGCTCATCATGGTTGACGACGACCGTTTCCCCCTCGAGCCAGGCGAAAAGCCGGTCATGAAGAAGGTCAGGTTCAGGACCCTTGGGTGTTATCCCCTGAGCGCCGCAATAGAATCCGAGGCCGATAACATCGACGACCTTCTTGCTGAAATGGAGCAGTCCCGCATAAGCGAGAGGGCGGGCAGGCTGATCGATTTCGACCAGTCCGGGAGCATGGAGCGGAAGAAATACGAGGGTTATTTTTAATGAAAGGCATGCTGAAATTTCTCACCTGCGGAAGCGTCGATGACGGGAAGTCCACGCTCATCGGGCGCATACTTTACGAAACCGGCAATGTGTACGACGATCAGCTGGAAATACTTGAAATCGAAAGCAAAAAAATCGGGAACGCGGGCGATAACCTCGACTTTTCCCTTCTCCTTGACGGACTTATCGCGGAACGGGAGCAGGGCATAACAATAGACGTGGCGTACCGGTATTTCTCGACGCCCGCCAGGAAGTTCATCGTGGCCGACACGCCTGGTCACGTTCAATACACCCGCAACATGGCCACCGGGGCCTCGAATTGCGACGCCGCCCTCCTCCTGGTCGACGCGCGCCAGGGAGTCCTCGCACAAACCAGGAGGCACCTGCTCATCTGCGCCCTGATGGGAATACGGTATGTGATCTTCACCATAAACAAGATGGATCTCATCGGTTTTGACAGGTTCAGGTACGAGCAAATCCGTATCGACTGCATGAAAATATTCGATGAATTGAGAAACATCAACCTTACCATCGACCAGTACTACTGCACCCCCGTTTCCGCCATGCTTGGCGACAATTGCGTAAAAAAATCGGACAGGACCCCCTGGTACAACGGGCCCACGGTGCTGGAATGGCTTGAGACGATACAGCCGGAAGAATACCTCCGGGACAAACCCTTCAGGTTTCCAATCCAGTACATCATCAAACCCGGCCTTTCGCGGGACAGGTGGCAGACAATGGCTCTCAACGCGATAAACCCCGAGGAGCAGCGGACCTACCGCGGCTGCGCGGGCGTCGTCGTGTCCGGTGAAATATCGGCGGGTGATAAAATCGTCATCCTGCCGTCCGGAAGGGAAAGCGCGGTTCAATCCATCTACCGGGGGGACGAGCCGGTGGACAACGCATTGGCCGGCGATTCGATAGCCATATCCCTGGCCGACGAGATAGACATGAGCCGCGGCGAGTCTATCAGCACGCCGGAAAACAGGCCCACCCTCTCGAACCAGTTCAAGACCAGGGTCGTATGGATGGACGAACAGCCCCTTTTCGCCGGAAGGCGCTACATCTTCAGGGGACCGTACGGCTTCGTTAACGCCGAGGTGCTGAGCATCGACGACGCGATCGATCTTTCAGGGTACCAGAAGCTCGCGGCGAAGAAACTGGAAATGAACGAGATCGGGGAGATTCAACTGGTCCTCGACAGGGATGTTCCCTATGATATTTTCAGCGACAACAGGACAACCGGCGGCTTCATCTTGATCGACAGGCTGACCAACGCCACGTCTGCCTGCGGTACCATTCTTCACTCCATGAGACGCGCGGACAACATCCACTGGCAGAGCATCGAGATAACGAAGGAAGGCCGGGCCGCCCTCATGGGGCAGAAACCGTGTATCCTCTGGTTTACGGGACTTTCAGGCTCGGGGAAATCCACCATCGCCAACGCCATCGAAAAGATGCTTCACGCCAGGGGGCGCCACACCATGCTGCTTGACGGCGACAACGTGCGGCACGGGCTGAACAAGGACCTGGGCTTCACCGACGCCGACAGGGTTGAAAACATCCGGAGGATCGGAGAGGTTTCGAAACTCCTGACGGAGGCCGGGCTGATAGTAATCACCGCCTTCATTTCCCCCTTCAAGGCCGATAGGGAGATGGTGAGAAACCTCATGGCCCAGGGGGAGTTCATAGAGATATTCGTCAACACCCCCCTTGATGAATGCGAGAGAAGAGACGTGAAGGGGCTTTACAAAAAGGCGAGAAATGGCGAGATCCCCAATCTGACGGGCGTCAATTCCCCGTACGAAACCCCGGAAAGCCCGGAGATGACCCTCCATACCCTTGACGCGTCTTCCGAGGAACTCGCCGAACGCGTAGTCGCATATCTGACCGGCGAAGGGTTCCTGTAAATGAACGATATCCCTTTCGCTTACGTGGCGAAGGAATTCATAAAAAGAAACGGGGAGTTCACCATCAATATAGCCCTCGCGTACAGGTCTCGTCAAGGGTCGACAGCCCCCGCCTCATGTTCAGCAGGTCCCATCGCACCTCCGAAGAGGACCGGCTGATAAGGGAAATGTGCATCACCGAGGCGAGGGCGGCGGGCAGCTCACTCAAGGGGTGCCTCGTCGCCGGGGGTGAAGCCGAGCTCTATTGCCCTTTCGGCCCGACCATTGAATGGGACACCGCCGCCATGCACGTCATCGTTGAAGAGGCGGGGGGCTTCATCAGTCAGATGGACCACGGCCCATTGATCTACAACAAGCCGATCCCGAAAAACGAAAAGGGTTTTTACGTGAAAAACACCGGGGACTGAAATAAGACGCGTTCCGTCCTGGACGCACCCGGTCCGTCACGATCAACTTATCACCCCGTGCATATATTCCCTGGTCGACTTTTCCCTCGGGTTATCGAAAAGCTCCCTCGCAGGGCCGTGCTCCACGATTTCCCCCAGGTACATGTAGACCGCGTAATCCGCCAGCCTCTTCGCCTGCCTGAGCACGTGCGTCACGATGATTATCGTGTAATGCTCCTTGAGCGTCTGGAAGCCTTCCTCGATTTTCGCGCTCGATATCGGGTCCAGGGCGGATGTCGGCTCGTCGGCCAGGATTATTTCCGGTTCCACCGCCAGTCCCCTGGCGAGGCAGAGTCGCTGCTGCTGGCCTATCGAAAGCCGCGAGGCGGGGGCCTTCAGCCTGTCCCGCACCTCTTCCCATAGTCCGGCCATGATCAGGTACCTCTCCACGACCTCGTCCAGTATCCTCTTGTCCCTGACGCCCTGGATTCGCGGCCCGAAGGCCACGTTGTCATATATCGACATGGGCAGGGGATAGGGCTTCTGGGAAAGAAGACCCATCTTTTTCCTGATCTCGGTCACGTCCCTTCCGGGCTGGTAGATGTCCTCCCCGTCGACAAGGACGCTGCCGCTCACCCTCACGTTGTCGTCATCGTCGAGGAGGCGGTTGCAGGCCTTCAGCAGGGTCGATTTGCCGCACCCCGAGGGCCCCACGATGGCGGTGATCCTCCTGTCGGGAACGGCGATGTTTGCGTTTTTGACCGCATGGTTGCCGCCGTAATGCACGTTAAGATCCTTGACTACAAGATGTAATTCACCGGTCATGGCTCAATTCCTATTTCACAATATGCCTGTTGAATCTCGACGCCAGCAGGCGCGAGATCAAGGATACGGCAAGTATCACAACGGTCAGGATGAGGGCGCTCGCGTAGGCCCTCTCCTGGACTTCCGGGAAAGGCGTGCCCAGCTGAAAAAATATCGCGAGGGGAAGCGTCGCCGCGGGCTCCATCAGAGAATTCGGGATCCTGTCTGAAAAACCCGCGGTAAACAGCACGGAGGCCGCATCCCCGATCCCCCTTCCGAACGCCACCAGTATCGCGCTGATGATTCCCGGCAGTGTCTGGCGCGAGATGATGCGGGCGGCGACCTCGAACCTGGTTGCGCCGAGGGAATAGGCCGAATCGAGGAGGTCGCGGGGGGTCATCTGGACGACCTCGTCGATGGACCGGCACATGATCGGAAAGATCAGCAGCGCCACGGCGATTATCCCCCCCAGCATCGACGCCTTCATGCCCAGGTACACCATGATGATAAAGCCGAAGGCCCCGTACACGATGGAGGGAATGCCCCAAAGCATTTCTATGGCGAGCCTGGCGACCGAGGCAAACCTGGAAGAGCGTTTCGAGTAGACATTCAGGTACATCACCACGGGGAAGCTCATGACAAACGCGACAAGGGTCGCGATTCCCGTGATGACCAGTGACCCGTATATGGCGTTGAGGACTCCCCCTCCCTTCCCCAGGTAATATCCCCCCTTCGGCGTGCTGATGATCATCTCAAGGCTCATGGCGCCGGCGCCCTTGACGATCACGGTGCCGATGATCATCACGAGGGAGACCAGGACGATCGCCATGGACAGCATCATCAACAGTCTGAATATCCTTTCTTCTATCCTGGCCCTCTTCATCCGTCACACCGTTTTTCCGCTTATTACCGACAGCACGTACCGCGAAATCAGGTTGAATGCCGTCACTACGAGAAACAGGACCAGGGCCGCCATCATGAGCGCCGAATCGTACATTGGGATGGACATCATCTCCCCGTAATTATTGGCCAGGAGGGCCGGCAGGGGATACGCCGGATCGAGGGCGCTTTGCGGGGCCGCCACCACGTTGCCCGCCACCATCAGGACCGCCATCGTCTCCCCGAAGGCCCTGGACAGGCCCAGGGCGAAGGACGCCACGATACCCTGGATTGATTTTCGGAGTACCACGTGTTTCGCCACCTGCCAGCGGGTGGCGCCCAGGGAGAGGGCCGCGTGCCTCATTCCGTCGGGAACCGACTTAAACACCTCTATCAGGATATGGATGATCACGGGAAAGACCATGACCGCCAGCACTATCCCCGCCGACAGGGCGGTATACCCGGTCGACACGATACCGAAAATCGGGGCGATGTAATCCCCGACAAAGGGAACTATGACCAGGACGCCCCAGACGCCGTAAATCACGGAAGGGATACCCGCGAGGAGGTCGATCATCGGCTTTGCGAAACCCCGGAAGAGACCGCCGGCGTACTCGGAAATATAGAGCGCCGACAAAAGGGAAACGGGCACGGCGATTATCATCGCAAGGATGGTGACCCAGAGGGTGCCGGCGATAAAGGGGAACAGGCCGAAATCGCCCTTCAGTGGATGCCACGCATTGGACATCATGAGGGACAGGAGCGTATCGCCTTCCAGGACCGGCATCGATTTATAGTAGAGTCCCGCCCCGATGGCGCAGACAAGCAGCAGTGCGCATATCGCAACAATCATCGCGAAGTAACGGAACAGGACGTCTTTTATTTTCCTTCTCTTTATCATGGAACCGATCGACCCGCCGGTAACGCTACCTTGCCAGTTTTGCTTCCTGTTTTTTTATAATCGCCGGAGGGAGGGCGATGTACCCTGCTTCCCCGACATACTCCTGCCCCCTGTTCAATATCCAGGCCAGGAAGGCCCTCACGTGGGGCTTCCCGGGAACCCCGCGGCTGACGAGGTGAAGACCGCGGGCGGGCGGTGACGGGAATCTGCCCTCGCCGATGGCGGTGACGATGGCCGTCAGCGTTTCATAATTCGCTTCATTCGCATCGATAGTGCCGTTTCCGTTTACGTCGATGGGGATCACCTTGATCCCCGCAACCGGCCTGCGGGTTTTCAAATCATACACGAAATTAATATTGTTATATCCCACGCCCTGGACGTCTTTTCTCACGGTCTCGGCGAGGCCCGGGTCTCCATATACACCGATCCCCTTCAAATCCTCCTGGGCCCCCCCGATATATGACGCCCAGGTTTCCGCGGCGCCGCAGGCGTCGGATCTGGTATATACCCTTATGGGTTCATCCAGGCCCTTTATGATATCCTTCCAGTTACGCAGGGTCCCGGATATCCATATCCTGCTAAATTCCTCTTTTCTGAGCCCTCTTTTTCGTATGATTTTCTCAGCCGGACTGGAAGCATTGATCGTCGGCACGACTGCGTCCTTGACCACCGTGACCCACCAGAGGCCCTTTTCAATTTCCGCCCTGTTGATTTCCCGGGATACCATTCCGATGTCGACCATGCCCGACAATGCGTCAGCAACCCCCTTGCCTGCGCCGCCCGCCGAAACATCCACCAGGATGTCGTTATTCTCCTTATTGTATTCTTCGGCCCATTTTACCATCATGGGATAGAGCGCCCAGGCCCCGGAAACCGATATCCTGGTTTTCTGCCCGTCGACGCCGATCCCGCATGCCGTGAATGAAGCCAGCATGGCAAGCGCGGCACATGCCGCCCCTATTGCGAGACAGATTTTTTTTCCGTTTATCATATGCCGCCCCCTTTGCACAGAGTATCATATTAAACCGGGGCTTGTATAGCGCAGCAAGCATAGTTCCCAGTTGTCTACCAATCTAATAGACAACAAAAAAAAAGCAAGTAAAAAAAAGGTGCTTCGGGCTTTTAAGTGCGCAGCAGGATCGATGGTATATAAGAAACGGAAAAAAAACCCGCTTTTCAAAATAAAGCATGACTGGTTGAGGAATTCAAATCGAACTGATAATCGTTCCCGGCGAGATTTTATGGTTCTCACTCGATCAACATTGAAGACTGCACGTGCAGGGGCAATTGAAAAAACATCTTTCGATTGTGGGTTTTCACCTGCAGGGGTTCCGCGGAAAAGGCGTGGCGGCATTTGTCGGGATGGATTTATCGCTGTAGACTTGATCCCATCAAGAATGTCAGACGTATGATCAAGAAATATCTCGGGGAATAATGCTTACACACCCACAAAAAAGCCGGAAGCCCCGAAAAATATTACACCAGATCGGCTAAAGTGATATTTTCCATTTTTTCGGCTACATAATCCCTTATATCCTTGAGAATTCCCTTCATTTTTTCATTTTTTTCAATCGGGGTATAGCGGTAGAAAAAGGTGCTCACGGAACCGACCGGAGCCAGGGCTCCGTCCATCAGCCTAATGATTTCAGCCAGGGATATCATGCCCGGGCTTTTACCCAGCATGTACCCCCCGCAGGTGCCCCGCCTGCTGTCGCAGAACCCCGCCTTTTTCAGCGACAGCAGGATGCTTTCAAGAAATTTCATGGGGATGCCCTTCCGTTTCGCGATATGCTCAATTTTTATATATCCCTCGCTATAATGCTCAGCGAGATCAATCAATGCGAGAAAGGCATATTCTGATTTGACTGTAAGCTTCATGCGAGGCGCTCCCGGGAATGATTACCTGCCGAACAGGTGAGGATGATCATGCTGAAACGAAGTAAATGACGACGGAAATGATGATGACATGGGGAAAACCCTGAACCTGTTGTGTCGGTAACGGCTGATTGCTTATGAAAAATATCTTTCAATTGGAGCAGTATCGGCTCTTCATCCGGTATTGTCAATTTTTTATTGCCGTCCGGGGCGGGATCCGTGCATTGCATTAATTGATACTTGACAACGTCACTTATAAAAAAAATAACATTGTTAACAAGCACGCAAAACACATGGTCGCCTGTCACAGACATCTCATCGGGAGATTAAAAAATGGAACACCATCCTGTCTTCATACATGCTCTTTTCCGGACCGGCAGCACCTATCTATGGACAAAATTCCGGAAACGTGATGATTTTTATTGTTATTACGAGCCGTTCAATGAAACACTCGGCAGGCTCGATGCTGCTTATTTCCGGGAATTCAATACCCGCGAGCGTGTCACCGAGAAAAACAGGCACCCTGAAATTGAGAAACCCTATTTTTTCGAATATAAAAAATTCATTCTGAAAGGAAAGGCCGGCGTCCCTTTTTTCAAAAAATCCTTCTCATATGATGAATTTTGTTTTGTCGGCCGGAATCCTGATCTGCAACGCTATATTGATTTCCTCATCGATGGAGCCGGAAAAAGAACCCCGCTATTTCAATTCAACCGATCCAGCATGCGCGTTTCATGGTTCAAGAGGCATTACCCCACATCGCTGAATATATACCTCTTCAGAAACCCGCGTGACCAGTGGCAATCATACAATGATTTTTTTCAAAAAAATGACAATCCTTTCTTTTTGACAATGGACGCCCTGATTGCGGGGAAAAATCTCGCGGCTGAAAAGTTCGCCCCCTTGAAGCTTCTGGCGCCCCTTTTCGGGTACGAAAACTCCGATTTTCAATACGAGGAACTGTTTTACCGGTTACTATACGAATCATATACTCCCGAAGAGAGATATGCCATTTTTTATTATCTCTGGCTTGTCTGCCTGATTGAGAATATTCTGCACGCCGATTATGTTCTGAGCATCGATGCCCTGAACGCGGGCAGCAGCGTTCAGGATGATTTCGCCGATTTCTTCCACAGTCACGGGATAGACGCCGTCGATTTCAGGGATGTGAATATCAAAGGCTATACCACCTACGCTCTCAACCCCGGGGTCATGGGGAGGATCGAAACCATGGTCCGGAACCTGGTTTCGTCTCTCCCGGGCAGGGATGTGAAAGACGCCCTGAACAGGGCGAAATTATCCAGCGCCCCTATTCGTGCCGCCCTGCGCGGATTGACCGCTAAACCGGTACCGGCAGGAAGGACGGCGCCGGCCCCGGGGAGGTCATTGAGACCCGATATACGGTACCGGGATATGGCCCTTTCAATTGCAGGGAGCGCCATTGATGCGGTCCGTGAAAAAGATGACCAGATGGACCATCTCTACCGGAGCTACACCTATCGACTGGGAAACGTCTTCCTCGGCCCGATAAGAAAAACGAGGATGGCGTTCTTGAGATTCTGGAACCGGTAACCGGCATCGCGGAAACGCCTTTATTCCGTGCCTCCGGGATTTGAATCCCCGTTTAGCATCAAATCGCCTGTGATATTCTGGCTCGTATCGGTAAAGCCGGGGTACTATCGTTGATCAAAGAACTGTTTATGGTCGCCAACCCCGTTTTTCATCAAGGACACGATCGCCTCGTTCATCACCGCCGAAGACTTGTCCCAGCTGAAAATTCCGGCCCTGGCCAGGCCCATGCGGCGAAGCCTCTCATGCAACCGCCGGTCAGTCAGCACCCTCTCCATCGCGTTTGTTAGCGCGCCGACATCTTCGGGGTCAACCAGAATACCGGCATCTCCCGCCACTTCAGGCAGCGATGAGGAGGTCGAAGTCACCACGGGACACCCGCACTGCATCGCCTCGAGCACCGGCATGCCGAACCCCTCGTAAAGCGAGGGGAAGGCGAAAAGCCTGGCTCCCGAATAGAGCGGCGCCAGGTCCTCCTCGGGGACATACCCGGGAAGGACCACCCTTCCCCTGATGCCCAGATCATCGATGAGTTCGAAGAACTCCGGGTGAATCCACCCCTGCTTTCCCACCAGCACGAGCTGAAACGAATCCCGTCTTCTCATATGTCCAAAGGCGCGAAGCAGCATTTCCACGTTCTTTCGCGGCTCAAGGGTACACACCGACAGTATGTAGGGGTTGGTGATGCCGTATCGCTTTTTCATCCCCTTTATCGACATCGATCCGGCAGGATAAAAGACGTCCCCGTCGGCGGCATTGTGGACGGTCACTATTTTTGATTGTATGCCCAGGACGTCGCGAAGATCATTTTTCGTCGAATTCGATACGGCGAACAGCATATCGCATCGATTCATGTTCCTTTTTATGAAATAATTTCTCAGGGCGCTCCGGTCCCACATGGTCCCGGGATAGAGTTTCCATACAATATCGTGTATGATCCAGGTCTTCCTGATCCCTCGGGGAAATATGGCCGGGAAAAAATCCGCGTGCGAACCTATGTAGACGTCGATCCCGTTCTTTTTAAAAGAACGGGCAAGCATCAGGTGTATGCAGGCCCTATCGGCCGCCTCGAGTATTATTTTCAAAAGACGCACAACCACCGCCTTTAGCAGCAGAAACGGGTGCAGATGGCCTCCGGCATCGAGACGATCCCGTGCGTCCCTGTAGGTGAGCAGTATTGTTTCCTTGAGACGGCCTATCGGGGAAAGTATCTCGCATAAAACAGCCCCCCTTGCCCGCTCCGCATCGAGAAGCGTAAACCTCTTGATGGAGTAAGCATAATATTCATTGACGGAATCATGACCTGCAAGACGGGACAGATGATTGAGACCCACTTTCCCGATACCGGTCAGGGCGTCATCGGAAAGGGATATCAGCTCAAAGGCTATTCGAAGCGGTTTTTTCTCGTTCATGACATCCGGCCACTGCCCCCCCCCACATGCAAGCCCGCGATCTGGAATATCACGGCAGGAATATCATCATCCCGGGCCATGTCAATTAATCAATAAAAAAACGCGTGTCCGTATTTCCCTGATCAGAACGCTGGGAATCTGGCGCGCATTATTATTCGATACGTATTCCGCTGTTTTTGAAAACGCGAACCGGCCCCGCTGCGATCGGTCGCACGGCGGGTTGATCCGGGAAAAGCCGCCACATTCGACAGTGTCCCGGCTGACCGCACACGCTCTCTGGTTGCGATCACGGTTAATCCTCTATACGCCGGAAAAGACCGTCCGGCGGTTGCAGTTTACCGCATGGTCTTGCGTCGTCAGCAGGAACCCGCCGTTTCGAATCGGATCAAGGCGATTTGCGGATGTAATCCCACAGCCCGTTTCCCGGATACACCCACGGGTCATTTGGCGTAAAACGAGGCACAGACGGGATTATCATTGTTTGGGGATGATCAGTTAATCCATAAATCGCCGGAAGTTCACGTCACTGACGCCCTTCATCATCTTTTTCAAGCGAGCACTCTTTGCGGAGAAATTACTTCTATTGATATACATCCCGAATTCAGTGTCCTCTTTAAGCCGATTGTTGAAAATGGCATCAACGATCCTGTCTCCCACCTCCGGATATGCGTGGATGGGGTCAAAAAAATTACTGAAATAATCCTCTGTTATCTCATTGGGATACATGAAAACATACACTTCGCCGAACACATCGACAATATCGGAAATCCATCTGACATAGTCATCAAGCAGGCCATACCGCACGATCAATTCAAGAACAGGCAGAGAACTTGGCGGGATGAATGGCGTTATAATGCTCTGTTTATTTTCTTCCCTGATCGTACGCAGGTACTCCTTATAATCCTCCATGTACTTGAACCGTATATACCTTGATTTCTTCTTATCGACATACGATGCCAGGTGGAGGTTGAAAATGCCCATCAATTCATTTTTCGTGAACTTCCTGATGTGCTGCACGTTATTCCTGTCATAATACCGCCAGGAAGCATGCCTGTAATTTTTGAAATTTTGTAGTGAATATTTCAACGTATCAATACTGAGCAGTGTTTTTATCCTGTGGAAAAGGGACGTGCTCTCCTCGATGTATTCTTCCGGGGGAGTCACCGTCCTGATATACGCGGCACCCACACCGGCTTTCTCGAAATCCAGTGACAGGAAAATGTAATCGAAGGGACGACCGTTTCTACTTTTCGCATAGCTGATAAAAGGCGCTATTTCGAACACGTTCAGATCATTGAGCGAATAGTTGTACACGGGGAGTCCCTTGAACAATTCCTGGGAAATGGCGGCGCTCCTGCTTGCCCCGATCAGCAAACCGCGATAGTTAAAATCACGATAGGTAATATAATTAGTCTTTTGTTTCCTCTCATTTATTTCGATCTGAAACTGGTTATACTTGTTAGAAATATTAAAACACCAGAGCGGATCCATGAAATAATTAATTCCCATAACCAGGAGGGGCAAGGCAAGGGATGCAAACCCGGTTTTTATGAGCCAATATTTTTTTTTAGATTCCATTTCACAAATCTTAATAATTAAAGTATAAGAATACGCGAACCTGGGTCATGTTGAGAACGCCTATCCCGAAAAGAAACGCGACAAAAAGCGCCCATTTCCAGTCCGGCTTCATCTTTTCAGAGAGTTCCATGGCGTTTCTTCCCATGAATGCCAGCAGGGCGGCACCTATGAGAAAATAGATAAGATAATATTTGTCACCGCCTATATTATCAAGCCATTTGCCGAAATCGACTCCGATTCCCCTGAGGAAATAAAGGCCGCTCAGCTTGTCGGAAAGCATGACGCCGTTTAACCCGAGCATGCCCCGAATAACTTTAATTGCATCAGCAATGGTCGGCGCCCTGAAAACAAGATTCGCAAAATTGACGAAGTTAAATGTGACGAACCATGCCGTATATTTGCCAAGCTCCCTTCCGGATTTGTTCCATATCCGGTGAACGATCATGGCGATGCTGCTGATGGCGCCCCATACGATGTAGGAAAGTGCAGTCCCATGCCATATCCCGGCAATGATGAACACGGCGAAAATGTTGAAATAGAGCCACACATTTCCCTTCCGGCTTCCACCCAGGGGAATAAACACATGGTCTCTCAGAAAACGAATAAGAGTCATATGGAACCGGCGCCAGTAGTCCTGAATGCTCAGGGCCTTGTAGGGCGAATTAAAATTGAGGGGGAGCCGTATGTTAAACAGAAGCGCTATCCCATTGGCCATATCGATGTAACCACTGAAATCGTTATAGAGCTGGAAGGTATAGGAAAGCGAGGTGAACCAGGCCTCAAAAAAGTTCAGGGTTTCCGCCCGGTCGAAACCCTGAACGGCCCAGAGTGCGAGGTTATCGGCGATAACCGTCTTTTTGAAAAGACCGATCGAGAAAAGGAGAATGCCCTTCATCATATTGTCATAATTTAATTTTCTGTTTTCCGGCGCCATGAATTGGGACATCATCTCGGCGTGATACACGATGGGGCCGGAAAGGAGCTGGGGGAAAAAACTCACGTACATGCCGTAATTAAGGATATTGGATTCACTCGTAACCCGCTTATAGACCGCAACGAGAAAGGCTATCTGGATAAAGGTAAAGTAGCTGATACCGAGAGGCAGCATTATGTTCAAAAGGCCGATGTTCGCGTTGAACGAGTTGTTTATCGTTGTAATGAAGAAATTAAAGTACTTGAAGTAGCCGAGCAATCCGATGTTGAAGCCTATGCCTGCCCAGAGCACCCCCAGTCGGCAACGCTGTTTCTGTAAAAGTGATTCTGCGTTCAGGACCCTGCCGATGGCATAATTGATGCAGATAGACGCCAGAAGCAGCGGCAGGTAGGCGAGTTTCCAGTAGCTATAATAGAAAAGACCGCATAGCAGGAGCCATATCCTCGATGCCGACGAAAGGCCCCGGTGGTTGAGAATAAAAAAAACGGCAAGGACCACCGGCATGAAGACGAATATGAATTCAAACGAGTTTAATAACATACGTTAATTTCAGAGCGGGACACAATACTCGACGTCGTCAAGCCACGATACGCTATAGCCATCCTGCTAAATGCAACCCCGATCTGCCGATGAAATGTACTTATAAAAGTATGCAGAATTAAATAACACATGTTGAACCTGTCAAGTTATTAATATATGCGGCAACAGGGATGCCATGACACCGAGTTGCATGGCACAACCCACCTGTATCGACGTGTAAATTCAGCGTTGGTTTAACATTATCTTGAGCTGCCGTATCTTTTGGTTAATGTTTCTTCTATCAATATACATTCCGAATTCACCATCATTCCGCGACCCACGATCAAGCATAACATCGGCCATCAGCATTCCCAATATAGTGTTCGGATGGACCGGATCGACAAAATATTTATAATACTCCCGTGTTATCAAACTCGGATGCATGAAGTGATAGCAAAATCCGAATGTATCGACTATTTCCTCCAGCCACCGGTAATAGTTATCCGCTAATTCATTCTTGCTGATCAGATCCATAAGCGGGTCTATGACCGGGGTCGTATAGGGGATGATGATGGCGGAGGGATTATCGCCCTGAATCTTACTCAGCATTTTCTTGTAGGAATCGTCGTAGTGATAGGTCAGGTTGATGTTTTTTTCGTAATACGACATATAGACCTCAACGATCCTTGCAACTTTATCTTTTGATATCTTCGCATTCATCTTGTTGGCATTTCTATCGTACAAAAAGTTAGCGCCTCTTCGATAAAAAACATAATTCTTGTAGGAATATTTCAACGTGTCGATGCTAATAAGGGTTTTCAGCCTGTTAAGGGGATTGTTTGCATTGGCTATCACGATGGCAGGATTCATGATGCGGAGGTTCTCGAGTTTAAGATCCTGTTGGATCGGAGTGACGTTGTGGGTCAGATCAAAATCGAGGCCAATAAATATATACCGCACGGCGGATTTATTTCTTCTGGTAAAATACTTCAGGTAAGCGGGATATTCCTCGACGGTGAGACCGTTGGCAGCATAATTGAAAACGGTGATATCCTTGAAGGAGGATTGGTTGATCGGCGTGGACCTGCTGGTCCCGATCAATACTCCCTGATAATCAATATCTCTAAAGGTGATATAATTCGTCTTCTGCAATCTCTCATTGAAGCCATCCTGGTACTGGTTGTAGGCGTGTGAGACATCAAAGCACCAGAGCGGGTCCATGAAATAGTTCACGCCCGCGACCATTGCGGGAATGACCAGAGATGCGAGGAGCATTCCAATATTGTATCGTTTCATCGAGCTCTTCATAACCTTAGAAATTCACATACAGAAAATTCGATATTCTGGTGGTGTGAACCAATCCCATACCGAGCAGTAACACGGTAAAAAGGAACCACTTCCAGTTCGGCCTGAACCGTTCCACCAGATACTGGGAGTTTTTTGCACAGAATGATATAATTGCCGCCGCAACCAAAAGGTAAATGATATAATATAGATTTTTACTGATATTGACGGGCCACTTAACAAATTCAATGCCAAGCCACCTCAACATGGCGGAACCTGCAAGTTTATCGGAAAGCATCACACCATTCAAACCGATCATTCCGCTATATACTTTGATCGCGTCGTCAAGACCCCTCGCCCTGAAGAGAACCCATGCGGCGTTGACGAAATTAAACGTAATAAACCATTTCAGAAAGTGATTCAGCTTTATACCGGTTTTATTCCAGAGGCGCTGGATTACAAGGGCGATGCCGTGGGCGATGCCCCATAACACGAATGTCCACCCTGCCCCGTGCCAGATGCCTCCGATCAGGAATGTGATGATTATATTGAAACATACCCTGAATTCAGAGGCCCTGTTGCCGCCCAGGGGTATGTAAATATAGTCCCTCAGGAACCGGGAAAGGGTGATATGCCACCGGCGCCAGAACTCCTGTATGGACAACGATTTATAAGGCGAATCAAAATTAATCGGCAACTTCAGGTTAAAGAGCAATGCCGCACCGATGGCCATATCCGTGTAACCGCTGAAGTCGAAATAAAGCTGGAAGGTGAACGACAGGGAGGTAAACCACGCCTCAAACAAATCCAAGGACCGTGCGGCATCAAAACCCTGATTGGCCCAGAGGGCAAGGTTGTCTGCAATCATCGTCTTCTTAAAAAGACCGATCGAGAACAGCAGTATGCCCGCGGATACGTTTGCATGATCGATCGACCGATTCCGTGTCTCGGCATGCTGGGGCATGATCTCGCCATGGCGGGTGATCGGCCCTGAAGAGATATAAGGGAAAAAGGAGACAAAAAGTAAATATGAGAGAAAACTCTTTTCCTCGACCTTGCCTCGGTACGTATCCACCAGAAATGATATCTGTTGAAAAGTAAAAAAACTTATGCCAAGAGGGAGGAGAATCTGGAGCGGATTCAACTCAGCACCGGAAATGGTGTTGATGTTTAATATAAAGAAATTCGCGTATTTAAAATAACCAAGATAGACTATATTGAAAGCCAGGCCTACCCCCAGCATAACCCCGCGGGGCAATCTTTTTACGGTTCCGGGCCCGGCACATAGGGCACGACCCGTGAGATAGTTGACCACTATTGAAACCAGAAGGAATGGAAGGATAAGCGGGTTGCAGTACCCGTAAAAAAAGAGGTTGCACGCCACAAGCCATCCCTGGGCCATGATGATGGAGGTGCGACGAATGAGCAGGGTATATACCGCCCACGTGAATGGCAGGAATAAAAATATGAATTCAAAGGAATTGAAAGTCATTTATTTTTTTGGGTGCCAGATTTTAAATAAGACAACCTGTATGCCATGGTGCTATTGATTGCCAAACCACTTTTTTCCTATATTTCAGGTTGCGAGGGTATCTTTCTGCTGGGAGACTCTTAACCTGCAAAAATATTTTTACAAGGCTTTTATGTTATATGGAGAATTAAATCAAGCTTTTTTTTGCAACGATATCATTACTCAATGTGCCCGGACGTTATTCTAGTCCAGGCTTCATTTATGACCTCCATAACGTACATGCACTTCCACGGGTTGCAACCCCTCACGCCCTCCTCCTCCGCCACTTCCACGCAGTTTCGATAATCCCCTCGAGGGTGTCGCACCTGGGCCTCCAGCCCAGGACCGACATCGCCTTGCCCGCGTCAGCCACCAGCACCGCGGGGTCACCGGGACGACGCGGGGATTCGACGGTTCGGATCTCGCGTCCCGTGACCTTCCGCGCCGCCTCGATGACCTGCCGCACGGAGAAGCCCTTTCCGTTGCCGAGATTGAAAGCGTCGGTTTTTCCACCCCGGAAGAGGTATTCCAGAGCCGCCACATGGGCCTCCGCAAGATCCGTGACGTTGATGTAGTCCCGCACACAGGTGCCGTCCGGGGTATCGTAATCCGTCCCGTAGATGTCGATATGGTCCCTGGCGCCGATGGCCGCGTCAAGAACAAGGGGCACCAGGTGAGTCTCCGGCTCGTGCCACTCGCCGATTTCCATCTCCGGGTCGGCGCCGGCCGCGTTAAAATACCGGAGCGAAACTGCGCGAAGGCCATAGGCGATGGAACAATCCCCGATGATCTCCTCGATCATCAGTTTGCTGCGGCCATAGGGATTGATGGGCCGTTTGACGTGGGTTTCCATAATGGGGATGTCGATGGGATCCCCGAATATCGCCGCGGTCGAGGAAAATATAAACTGCTGAACCTGAAACTCCCGCATCACCCTCAAAAGGTTCAGGGTGTTCGCCGTGTTATTGGCATAGTACGCAAGGGGATCATCTACCGATTCTCCCACGTAGGTGAAAGCTGAGAAGTGCATTACCGCGCCGATCCGGTGCTTTCGAAACACATCCCTGATCCGCTCGATGTCGCTCAAATCGCCCTCTTCAAATTCGCCCCATAGAAGAAATTCACGATGCCCTCGGCAGAGGTTGTCGAACACGACCGTGCGTATACCCCGCTTTACGAGCAACTTGTTCACGTGGGAACCGATATAGCCGGCACCCCCGGTGATCAGCACCACGCCGGAATCCTTCTCCTGGCCCATAGATTCACCCTCCAGCCCGACAGCAGGGTCGATAGAAACGATTCTCCCCGATTATGTCAAGATATTATAATGATTCAAATCAAAACGGCAGCCGGTATGGATAATCATATCTGGCGGATGCCACAGAGGCACAGAGACAGGGAGAATTCGAGGAATAGAGGCGTGCGATAATTATCGATTGAACTGCAATGTCATTTTTACTTGATGTGTCACCTGTGATGCAACACCGTGCATGCTTTTCTCCGCGCCTCCGTGAACGGGTGGCACACTATCCATATAACATGCAGGAGGCATCCATTCTCTTGCAACCAGGCGCATCCTTCTGTTCGGAACCGCCCTACTCCCGGATCGGCAGGGAGAGGATACTCAGTGGCTCGACGTAGACATTCTGGGCTCTCAGGGAAACATGAAGGTGGGAGGCCGTCGAGAGCCCGGTCGAGCCCACCCGGCCGATCAGCCCCCCGGCCCTCACCCTGTCGCCCTCATTCACCGTGATGCCGTCAAGATGCATGTAGTAGCTGAACACCCCGTTGCCATGGTCGATCACAACGAAATTCCCCTCGTAGTACATCGGCTCCGCGATGGCGACCTCACCGCACGCCATAGCGAAGACCGGGGCGCCCTTCTTTCCCCTGAAATCCGTGCCCCCGTGCACGTTGGTTTTGTTGCCGAACGAAATCTTCCTCCCCTTTCTGATCCGATAGCGCTTGATCAGCCGTTTCGACCAGAAGGGGGAGGTGATAAAATGCCTGTCGCGCGGATGCGATACCGCACCGCCCAGAAGGTCCGGACCCGATCGGGAGAAGACACGCGCCTTCTTCACCGTGCATTTTTTGATAAACTTCAGGTCCTCCGGAGAAAGCCTGTAGTCCACGTCGGAGTATTTCCCGAGATCGAGGGGCTTTCTGTTGAAGGAGTAGGCGGTCGTGAACACCGTCAGGGAGGCATCCTGCGCGCGAACCACGCCGTTGGCGACATACTCGACACGAAGCCGCTTCATCCCCGGGACCGTCTCAGGATGAATACCGAAGATGGCACGACAACCCCACCCCCGCTGCGAAAGAGGAACGCTTCTGCCGTCAAAAATGAGCTTCTTCAGGGTTACTTCTGAATCATGACGTGCCGGATCCGGATAGATCTCCGCGTAGACCGCCATCCCCTGGGCGAATCGGGAGGCATAGAGATCGACGGTCAGGTCGTCTCCCTTGAAGTGCAGGCGTTCTGGAGGTGGAGGCCGATAACCTTCCGGCAATTTCACCTTCGCGGCATGACGGGCCGGCGGACCCGGCGAGCCCTGCCCCGCCGGGATTATACCGGCCGGGCAGGCGACGCAGTGCGCAAGAACCGAAAGCATGACGATGGTGCGGATTCCGGCCCAGTCCATCTTCCCCTCCCCCTATCTCCTGATACGTCGGCTTTCGCCGGCGTTACCTGTACACAAATACCGCCCCGGAATTGAATCGCCTGGCGGGAACGGAGGCCACACCATCACGTGCACGCGCTACGCACAAAAAAAACCGGCCCTCCGTATAAAAAGTTGACATCATTCCCGGGATAATTATAGATTCGCCGGAGACGAAAAAACTCAGGAGGACTTGTATGGCTCACGTTATCAGCGATGAATGTACGAACTGTGGCGCCTGCGAACCGGAATGCCCGGTCGAAGCGATCAGCGAAAAAGGCGACAAGCGAGTGATAGACGCCGACCTCTGCACCGACTGCGGCGCCTGCGTGGCGGTATGTCCGGTAGACGCCATATCACCCGAATAACCGTCCTTTCCATATGAACCACCCGACCCGCCGGCTGCCTTCGCACCGGCGGGTTTTTATTGCATCAGCCTTCGCGAGAAACCGCTTACGGGCCGATGAATATCCTCGCGAATGTTCCCGCTATTTACTGTAATTCTCCTTGATAAACGCGTTAAGGAAATCCTCCGGGTTGTCCACCGCTTCCTTCGGTATTGTGAATTGCTCGAGTTTCATCAGCCTGAGGCCGTGGTAGTAATCCCGGAAGAGGTCGCTGCAGAGCTGCGTGATGCTCTTCAGGCGTTCACCTGCCAGCTCCTGGATGCGCTCAACTGCCTCCTTCTTGAAATCGAGATAGATCCCGTGCTCAACCATGAACTCCTTCTGGAAACTCTGGATCCCCTCCTCGATGAGGAGTTTTTTCAGCACCCCGTCGGGATTCTCGATCAGCTCCCTGTTCATCGTCAGCTTCTTGATACCGGTCGAAGGAAGGCTCTTTTCGAATTTTATCAGCACTCTCTCGAAAACGCTCAGGAGGCCCCTCGCGCCGGTCTTCTCGCTATGAGCCTTTTCCGCCAGGAGCCTGAGCGCCTCGTCGCTGAAATCGAGTTCGATACCATAGGATCTGAAATCCATCTTCTTGCCCAGCACCACGGTGCTGTGCTTGTTTTTCAGTATTTTATAGAGCCCCTCCACGTCAAGTGCGTTCAGAACGACATAAACGGGGAGCCGGCCGACGAACTCAGACTCGAACCCGAACTCAATCAGGTCTTCTGTCCGCACCTTCTTCAGAACTTCCTGGCGCTCCTCGCCGGATATCCTGGTCTTCTCGAAACCGATCGACTGTTTGTTGAGACGCTTGTTCACCATCTCCTCAAGGCCGCCGAAGGCCCCGGACACGATGAAGAGGATGTTGCGCGTATTGATCTTCTGGCGGGTCACCTTCCCCGTCCGCTGAGCCTCCATGGCCGCCTCGACCTGCGAGGCCAGGTCATGAGGGGTTTTCAGATCGACCTCCGCCTCTTCCATCAGCTTCAGGAGATTTCGCTGCACCCCTGAACGGGACACGTCGGGCCCGTACATGTGCCCCGACGAGGCGATCTTGTCGATCTCGTCGAGGTAGATGATCCCGTATTCGGCCTTCCTGATGTCGCCGTTCGCCTCGTGTACGAGTTCCCTCACCAGGTCCTCCACGTCACCGCCGACGTACCCCGTCTCGCTGAATTTTGTCGCGTCAGCCTTGACGAAAGGCACGCCAATCCTCTTCGCAATGAGCTTGACGATATAGGTCTTGCCCACGCCCGTGGGGCCGATGAGAAGCATATTGCTTTTGATGTTGCCTATCAGTCGCTCCGACGTGTGGGCCTTGTTCTCAAGCATCATCCGGTTGAAGTGGGTGCACACCTTTGTGGCGATCACCTCGATGGTTTCTTCCTGTCCCACGACGTACTGGTTTATATAACTTTCAAGCTCCTCCGGCTTTATATTGAAGTGCAGCTCATCACCTGTCTTGCCGGCGACCCCCGGTTTGTCTCCGATGGTTTCCGAATTGGGCTGCGTCTCTTCCATTTCGAGGTTGAGTATTTCCTCTATGCTCTTTTCCGGATCAAATGCTGGTTTCCTCATGTTCGCTCCCTGTTTATTTGTTCCTGTTGAACGGGCAGGTTGGGCATTTCGACAACCCGCATCCGTTTGCTTGTCCTGCACAGGCGATCTTTCACATCAGGCCTGGCAGCAATCCTTTCCTGGGATTGCACACCGCTTATGCATGCAGGATCTCCACCTAAAATATAGTCATTTTAGCGCCATTTTTCAACGTAAGAAATCAATAATCGCGCCCGGTTACAGGCCACACAACGGCATCTGCCTTTATTTGAAAAACAATGAATTAATACAATAATTTTTTACGGATCAATTTCATATACGCAGTGACCATCCCAATTTTCCCCCACCTTTTCCCCACAGGGGGGCTTAACAAGCCAGGATGTCGTGTTATAAGCATTTATAAAACGATTTCATGTGGAATAATCAAATAATAATAATATTTTCCCAGAGTGTAAAACGCCCCTCTTCGAGGGGTTGGGTGGCTATGGAAAAAAAATAATCCGTTTCGAAAAAACACTTGCTTATTTACTATACGCATATATAGTATACATATGTTACAAGGGAGGTGCAAAATGGAACGGTCAAATAGATTCAAACGATGCCCCGACTGCGGCTCATTGCTTGTCCCTGATTCAGGGTGCCTCTTTTGCCGCTTCTGCGGGTTCTCATTATGCTCAATCTAATTCATTCTATCCAAGGGACGCCATGAAACGATATGCGCGAACATCATACATTTCTTTTACTACGAATCCCCGAGTTGAAAAAAGAACTGCGCGTCTGGGTCAGCCCGGATGGATTCATCAGTATCTTAAGGAGAACCGGGCCGGTAACGGGGGCCATGGCCCCGATGCCATTGCCGGTAACGCGGCTGAATCTCTCCTTCGATTCTTCAGAGGCACCGTAATACCCGGGGAATCCGCAGAAATCATGTGGGGAGCCGAAAGGCTATTCTCCGATGCGGGTCATTGATCGACAGGAGCCTGTTTTTCCCTGAGGTGAAACCGACCCTCCAAACACGCCCCTGTATAAAAGAAAACCCTCGGATGGAGGGCCCTTTCTCCTTGCCGAAGGAGGGAATCGAACCCTCATGGTGTTGCCACCGGCGGATTTTGAGTCCGCTGCGTCTACCAATTCCACCACTTCGGCCTGTATGTTCGGTAATCAATCAATCCGGCTGGGGAATTTCGTCATACTCTATATACTTTCCTTTCGCCCGGGCGACTATCTTGCCCATTTCATTCTCGATCTCGGCCCTGTTCTCAATCACGCGTTTACTCTTCTTCACGTACCAGCCCCGGATATAGAGGTTTTCTCCCACAAAGGCCGGTTGAAGGTAGCGCACCGTCAACTCGCTGGTGAGTCCTATGGTTTCAAGGTACTTGTTGACGGTGATCATCGTCTCGTCGAGGATGGCCGCGATTATGCCGGCATGGATGATGTTAGGCGGTCCTTCGAGCATTTCATGCGCCCGGTACTGTCCGAAGGCCGTCTTGGTGTCGTCGTCAAATTCGAGGACAAGCCTTAAGCCTTTATCATTGTCCGGTCCGCACCCGAAACATATTTTATCTTCAAATTCAAGCATGAAGGCATTTTTGAAACAGCGCTGCCCTTTTGTCAACTACTTATTGCAAAATGAGACTATCTGTCCTTCATGTTTTCTATTATCATATCGATTTCTTCCTGATCAAGCCATTCATCCACGTGCGAAGGATACACATCGGTCTCCATGAGATACAATTCGAGTGACATTACCAGGTCTTCCCTGGAAAGGGCGCCCAGGGTAACCAGTATCTCCCCTATAAGACGCTCACTATTGTCTCTCTGAAGATCCAGGGCCTCGTTAAGCTGGGATTCGGTAATGATTCCCTTTTCAATGAGGAACTCCCCGACTCTGCTTTTCTTTTTTTCATGTTTTCCTGGTGTCACCGGTCTCCTCCGAAAACTGAATACTACCGATCGGCTCCCCGTCTGTCAATACTATTTTCAGGATCGTACGGATGTCGCCTGTGAGTCCATGGATGCTCCCCGGTGCCGGCTCAGCGCTGATGATCGATTGTTATGTCCTCACATATCATCCCCTCAACCTCACCATCGATCAGTACCACTGCATTCCCGTTTCCGCCGTACATGGCGACAACTGCGTGAAGATATCCGACAAAACCCCCTGGTACGAAGGACCCACGGTGTTGAAATGGCTCGAGACGATTCAGCCCGAGGAACACCTCCGGGGCAAGCCCTTCAGATTCCCGATCCAGTATATCATCAAACCCGGTCTTTCGAGGGACAGGTGGCAGAACAAAGCCCTCGATGACATTCATCCGGAAGAGCAGAGGACCTACCGGGGTTGCGCGGGAGTCGTCGTGTCCGGTGAAATATCGACAGGGGAAAAAGTGCTCCTCCTTCCATCCGGAAGGGAAAGCGCAGTCCAATCGATCTATCGGGGAAACGATCAGGTGCAAAAGGCATCGGCAGGTGATTCGGTCACCATAGCCCTTACCGACGAGATTGACATGAGCCGTGGTGAATCCATCAACAAACCATCCGGCAGGCCATCCCTCTCGAACCAGTTCAAGGCAAGGGTCGTATGGATGGACGAGCAGCCCCTATTCGCCGGAAGGCGATACATATTCAGGAGCCCCTACGGCTTCATTCATGCCGAGGTGTCGAGCATCGACGACGCTATCGACCTTTCCGCCTATCAAAAGCTCGCAGCGAAGAAAGCTCGAGATGAATGAAATCGGGGAGGTCCGGCTGATTCTTGATAGGGACGTGCCCTTCGACAGCTTCAGCGATAACCGGATAACCGGAGGTTTCATCCTGATAGACCGGCTGACAAACGCCACATCGGCCTGCGGGATCATCCTCCACTCCATGAGACGCGCGCAGAATATTCACTGGCAGAACATCGAGATTTCGAAGGAACGCAGGTCGGCCCTGATGGGTCAGAAACCATGCATACTCTGGTTTACGGGCCTTTCCGGATCGGGAAAATCCACCATCGCCAACGCCCTTGAAAAGATGCTCCATGCGATGGGACGCCATACCATGCTCCTTGACGGCGATAACGTTCGTCACGGCCTGAACAAGGACCTGGGCTTCACCGACGAGGACAGGGTTGAAAACATTCGGAGGATCGGGGAGGTATCGAAACTGATGACAGAGGCGGGGCTGATGGTAATAACCGCCTTCATCTCCCCCTTCAGGGCCGAACGCGACATGGTGAGAAGTCTCATGCCACCGGGGGGTTTCATAGAGATATACGTCGACACTCCGCTGAATGAATGCGAGAAGAGAGACGCGAAGGGCCTGTATAAAAAGGCGCGAATCGGCGAACTGCCCAACCTGACAGGTGTCAATTCACCCTACGAACCCCCGAACAATCCGGAGATAACCCTCACAACCCTTGGCGCGTCTCCCGGGGAACTGGCTGAAAATATACTCGCATATTTGTCCGATGAAGGCTTTTTTTGAATGAAAAAACGTCACACACTGTCGTGACAAAATAATCGGGCATAATCGCCCTGGTCAACAGGGGGAAACCGGTCGCCGGGGGAGAGGCCGAGCTCCATTGCCATTTCGGCCCGATCACGGAATACGACATCTTCCCCTGCATGGTCTCGTTTGAAAGGGTGTACTACTATGGCAGACGGATCACAGCCCGACGAGCTGAAACACGGCGGTTCCGAAAAATGAGTGGAGGGGTTGACGTGGAAACCATCGGAGACCGGGTAGACTACGCATCCCGGGGGATGCTCACGTAGGCGGGGGGATCAGCTTATAACCCCCTGCATATACTCCCTGGTTGACTTTTCCCTCGGATTTCCAAAGAGCTCGGATGCGGGACCGTGCTCCACCAGTTCACCAAGATACATATACACCGCGTAATCCGCCAGCCTCTTCGCCTGTCTGAGCACGTGCGTCACCATGATTATCGTATAATTTTTCTTGAGCTTTTGAAAACCCTCCTCGATTTTCGCGCTCGACAGGGGATCCAGGGCGGATGTCGGCTCATCGGCCAGGATTATTTCCGGTTCCACGGCCAGTCCCCTTGCCAGGCAAAGCCGCTGCTGCTGGCCTATCGAAAGCCGGGATGCGGGTGATTTCAACCTGTCCTTTACTTCTTCCCAGAGACCGGCCATGAGAAGATACTTTTCCACTATTTCATTCAATCTTCTCCGGTTCCTTACACCCTGAATGCGCGGACCGAAGGCTACATTGTCATATATCGACATGGGAAGGGGATGGGGCTTCTGTGAAAGAAGGCCCATCTTTCTCCTTGTCTCCGTCACGTCCCTGCCTGGCTCATAAATATCAACACCGCCGACGAGAACGCTGCCACTCATCTTCACATCGTCATCATCGTCGAGCAGGCGGTTGAAGGCCTTCAGCAATGTCGACTTTCCGCATCCCGAGGGCCCCACGATGGTGGTAATCCTTTTCTCCGGAATGATTATACTGGCGTTTTTCACGGCATGATTGTCGCCGTAATAGACATTCAGATCGATAACCTCAATTGATGACCCGCTGACCATGGTTCCCTTTCCTATTTAACAATATGCCTGTTTAACCTCGACGCCAACAGACGCGAGACTATCGATACGGCAAGTATCAGTATGATGAGGATAAGGGCGCTCGCATAAGCCCTCGCCTGGACCTCCGGAAAAGGCGTGCCCAGCTGAAAAAATATCGCGAGTGGCAGCGTCGCCGCGGGCTCCATCAGTGAATTCGGGATTCTGTCTGAAAATCCTGCGGTAAACAGCACGGAGGCCGCATCCCCGATCCCCCTTCCGAACGCCACCAGTATCGCGCTGATGATTCCCGGCAGTGTCTGGCGCGAGATGATGCGGGCGGCGACTTCGAACCTGGTTGCACCGAGGGAATAGGCCGAATCGAGGAGGTCGCGGGGGGTCATCTGGACGACCTCGTCGATGGACCGGCACATGATCGGAAAGATCAGCAGCGCCACGGCGATTATCCCCCCCAGCATCGACGCCTTCATGCCCAGGTACACCATGACGATAAACCCGAAGGCCCCGTACACGATGGAGGGAATGCCCCAAAGCATTTCTATGGCGAGCCTGGCGACCGAGGCAAACCTGGAAGAGCGTTTCGAGTAGACATTCAGGTACATCACCACGGGGAAGCTCATGACAAACGCGATAAGGGTCGCGATTCCCGTGATAACCAGTGACCCGCATATGGCGTTGAGGACTCCCCCTCCCTTCCCCAGGTAATATCCCCCCTTCGGCGTGCTGACGATCATCTCCAGGCTCATGGCGCCGGCGCCCTTGACGATCACGGTGCCGATGATCATCACGAGGGAGACCAGAACGACCGCCATGGACAGCATCATCAACAGCCTGAATATCCTTTCTTCTATCCTGGCCCTCTTCATCCGTCACACCGTTTTTCCGCTTATTACCGACAGCACGTACCGCGAAATCAGGTTGAATGCCGTCACTACGAGAAACAGGACCAGGGCCCCCATCATGAGCGCCGAATCGTACATTGGGATGGACATCATCTCCCCGTAATTATTGGCCAGGAGGGCCGGCAGGGGATACGCCGGATCGAGAGCGCTTCGCGGGGCCGCCACCACGTTGCCCGCCACCATCAAGACCGCCATCGTCTCCCCGAAGGCCCTGGACAGGCCCAACGCCACGGATGCCACAATCCCCTTCATGGATTTTCTGAGCACTACATGTTTTACCACCTGCCATCGAGTGGCGCCCAGGGAGAGGGCCGCGTGCCTCATTCCGTCGGGAACCGAGTTGAATACCTCTATCAGGATGTGGATTGTCACGGGAAAGACCATGACCGCCAGCACTATCCCCGCCGACAGGGCGGTATACCCGGTCGATACAACGCCGAAAACCGGGGCGATGTAATCCTTGGCGAAGGGAACTATAACCAGCACCCCCCAGACTGCCGTAGATGACGGAAGGAATACCCGCCAGAAGGTCGATCATCGGTTTTATGAAACTGCGCAGCGCTCTTCGCGCGTACTCGGTGATATAAATCGCAGACAGAAGAGAAACGGGCACGGCAATTATCATCGCCAGAATGGTTACCCAGAGCGTACCGGCGATAAAGGGGAATATGCCGAAATCACCCTTCAGGGGATGCCACGCATCGGACACCATGAGGGCAAAAAGCGAATCGCTTTCCAGGACCGGCCGTGATTTGTAATACAATCCGGCTCCGATGGCGCAGACAAGCAGAACCGCGCATATCGCGACAGTCATCGCGAAATACCTGAACAGGCAGTCTTTAATCATTCTTGACGTAATCATGCAAACGGACGGCGTTTATGCCGTTACTGTATCAATTTATCTTTCTGTTTCTTTATATATTCCGGAGGCAGTGCGATGTACCCCGCTTCCCCGACGAACTTTTGCCCCTCCGTCAGAATCCACGCCAGAAAGGCCCGCTTCCCCGACGAACTTTTGCCACTCCGTCAGTATCCACGCCAGAAAGGCCCGTACGTGGGGCTTCCCGGGGGACGGATTTTCCCGCAGTTGACATATTTCTTCTTGACGTAATCCCCCGAGTACCATCGTATAAAGTCACAAAGCGCCGGGGCCTATAGAGGAAATTCCCTTCCGGCACCGCGCCGCATTCTGCGGCGTCACAGCGCTCGCGCCCATGATAAAGCAACGATTCGCCATCATAATCGGCCTGGCGGCCCTTTTCCTCATCTTCGCATTCGCGACGCTTTTGAATTCAGAAAAACGGCGTTACTCCTACGTGGGGAGCGTTACCTGTTCCAGATGCCACTCTGCCGATTCGATCGGCAACCAGTACGACCGGTGGCTTCGCTCGCCCCATGCCAAGGCGGTGCTGGTACTGCAAACCGAATCAGCCCGTAAACTGGCGAGCGGCCTCTCGATCGAGAGGCCGGAGGAAGACCGGCGTTGCCTTCAATGCCATACCACCGGGCGTGGCTCCAACCCGAAGACCGCCAAAGAGGGGGTGGGGTGCGAGGCCTGCCACGGACCCGGCAGTTCCTACCATGAATACTGCAATCATGTCGATACCCTAAACCGGCAGGGCGGCTACGAAACGGCCCTGAAAAACGGCATGTACCCGACACTCGGAATTAGCAACATTAAAAAGCGGGAGAAACTCTGCCTCAGGTGCCATAACAACCGCCGCCCCTGCTTTCCCGCCGAACCGGGGGAAATATACCGGCAGTCGATATCACTCCAGGTGATTTCGGAATTGAAGAAGGGGGACATGAACCTGAAGCACCCGCTCACCCCCCCCTTTCCACAGTATTGATGTCCCTTCGGTCCATCTCGACTTTAAGCCACTTCAGGCTTTCCACCTTCGCGAGGGCGCTCTCCAGCCCGCTGACGGTGTGCGCCATGCCGGAAAGCCGGTCGTCGAGAAGAAAATCGGCACGGTCGAAGAGCTTTTTTTCGCACAGAAAAAAGGCCTGGCTCACCGTGCCCTCATCGTAGCAGAGATTCACATCGAGGTCGGTGAGCCTGCTGATATATGCAACAAGAGGCACGATCTCTTTCCGAAAAAGAAGATCCACCAGCAGGCCGTAGAGCTCATCAAGGCCGAGAATGTACCTGGTGAGCCTGTTCAGCCCCCCCACGAGTTCATGGACAAAAAGCCCTTCCCGCATGTCCTTGTATGCCAGCACGGGGACCTTCCTGACCGCCGTGCTGTCATGGAACCGTCTCACCAGGCCACGGAGATCGAGATTGCGCGCCCCGAGGTTAACCAGAATGAACCGGGCCCCCGGGCGAAGGGCCTCATCGAAGAGCTCGTCAAGGGAATCAACGAAGGCAGTCCTGTAATTGAAGCGAGTGACGATTCGCCGCACTACGGAGCTCACGGCCGTGTCGTCGTCAAAAACCACGAAAGTACCGGCGTCCCCCATCCCCTCCTCGCCAATCGCCTCGAGAATCGCGGGAATTCGGGCTGGCCCGCATCCTCGCACCACATCGCATATGCCGCACCGGAGGAGGGACCGCTTCATTTCATCATTCATGCTTTCCGCCGTACAGAGGACGGGGCCCCTCCCCGCGAGCATACGGTAGAAGGCTCCGGTCACTTCTGAGTGCCCCCCCACTGCCTCTATGAAGGAGTAGCGACACGGAGCCGCCCCCTCAATGGCACGCATGGAATCTTCCGTCAGGGGCATGGGAAGATCCCTGACCTCGAATCCCGCCCCTGTCAGGGCTTCACGGTAGGTGAAGTTCTTAGATGTGGAAAGCAGTACGTCGTTCATGACTTGTATTATGTCGCATTATAGATGAGGCGAAACGCGGTGTCAATTCTTTTACTGTAATGTAAAACGGATCCACCTCAATTCACTATCAGGAAAAATCATGGCGCATTGTGCCGCAAAGAAGCAGAGGCACAGAGAATCGCGCGTCCTTTATCAGATGCATGCAATCATGAACACATACAGCGATGTTATCGCACCCTTTTTATCTCGTCTCCTTCAATTGCAAGAATCTCCCTGTGCCTTCGTGGCATTGTTTCACCCATGTATCCCGGCCGATGTATCCCCCCTTCTCACGCCATACATCATCACACCTGTCCCGAAGAGAAAGTAGGCAATGGAGAACCACTGTCCATCCGAAAGGCCGAGGAGGAAAAGACGCGGATCATCGCGCCAGAACTCGATGATGAACCTTGACAGGGAATAGGTGATAACGGCCGCGCCGAGGGGGAACCCCCGCTTCATTTTCCTCGCGGCCGGAGGAATGATCAGGGCGGCCGCTGCGATAAGCAGGGAGGCACTTATAAGCTGGACGGGTACGAGGGGCTGGGGCATGGTCGATGCGGGCGATCCCGTGCCGGAAAAATCGACCGTGATGAACGAAGTGCTCCTTACGCCATAACAGCAGCCGGCGAGGAAGCAGCCGATCCTTCCGATTCCTATTGAAAGAAGAGAAGCGGGCGCGAAGATGTCGCCGAGCCCGATAAAGTCCTCTTTCCACTTGATGGCCATGAAGGCCATGGCGGCCATGCCTCCCATGATGCCGCCCCAGCTGACCAGGGCGGCAGGATGACCGGCAAAGGCCTGACCGGCACGCTGGGGAAGAAACATTACAAAGCCTGCCAGAAGTGCCCCGCCCATGGCCGCGGCGCCCATAAGTGCGCAATGATTGATGAAATATCCGGGCCGGTACCCCCGGGCCCTCGCCAGGTAGAGCGCCACGGCACCGCCTGCGGCGAAGGCGAGGAGCATTATGAGGCCGTAGCTGCCGATTACGACATCTTTCCCCATCCAGTTAAATCGACACACCATGGGATGCATGGCTGCGGGGCGTGGTTAGTTGCCCTTCTCCGCCTCTTTATTTGCCTTCTTTTCCATCTCCTTCAGGCTCCGGGTGAAGTCGTCGATGGACTTGCTCACGCGCGGGTCCTTCACCGCCTCGTCCACCACCTTCTTGCTCCCTGCGATGCAGGCCAGGCATGCCATGTAGAAGAGAAGCGCAATGGCGCAGCCGACGATCGACGTGATGAGCCCGCCGGTCGCGACGTTATCGGCGGGGTCCTTTTTTCTTGCCATCACACCAAGGATGATGCCGATGGTGCCGAGAATTATGCCGACAAACCCGACGGGGCCGGTGAAGGCGAAGAGAATGGAAAAAATGCCGAGAACGAGTGATGCAATGCCCATGGGAGCCTCCGGTGGAGTTTAGCCGATCGAGTCGGAATGCGAAGCGACTTCCTCATTTGTCATAAGAATCCATATGGTCGCTCCGGCGATGAGGAACTCCGACACCACGCTGTACCAGCTCACCCTTCCCCCCGAAGCGATCGAGTAGATCACCCATATCAGATTGTATGCGGCCAGTGTCGCGGCGTAGAGCTTCATCGACGCTATCCCCCCGGTCTTTTCACGAAAGACCAGGATACCGCCCATCAACGCCAGGGTCGCCACCCCGAGGCTCAATATGCCGATTATTATTTCAAACACGCCGCCGACGCCCGCGATTACCTGGGATATTCCACCGAAGATAAGGAGCCCCCCGCGGATGAGGGAAAACACCCCGACCACAAGGGCGAGTATGGCGAGCATGGTAAGGAGCGGGGGTCGCTGAGATTCTGACATCTGGTTCCTCCGGATATGATTATGATCCCGCATATGCCGCCTCTGGCAGGGCGCCGGGCTTTACCCATTCTGCGCGTCAAGAGCCGACAATAGCATTTCTCTACTATGTATCAATTAAAATGTCAATATTTTTACTATCACGGTCTCATTTTTATCGGCCTGAATAGCGGGCACGAGAGACGAAACCAAGGGTTCCGGCATGGCCATGCGTTCCCCTCTCCAGCACTTCATCTGACACTATTTTTTTCGAAAGGGGTGAAAAAATGTATGGAATTGTTGATGCGGTCCGTGCATACTCAGTGAAGCGACCGATGGTCAAGACATAAAAAAATCAGCTCTACAGGAGAAGCGTATGGAAGGTTTTACAGTTTCGGCTATCATCACCAACGGCTTCACGCGGGGTATCCAGAATATCGTCCCGGTCCTCGTGAACACGGTTCTCTGGATACTCACCCTCTGGATCCCGTACTTGAATGTCGGCACCACCATCGGTATGATGGCGGGCGTGATCGCCAAAATGTCGCGCGGCGATACCATTTCCATGACGGAGGTATTCGACCCCGTGTACCGCAAACGGATGGGGGAGTTTTTCATCGTCATCGGGCTGATGCTGATGGGCCTCATTGCCGGCTTCATGTTCTTCATCATCCCCGCTTACGTCATAGGCATCGCGTGGATGCTCGCGCCCCTTCTCGTGGTCGACAGGGAATTGAACCCCCTCGAGGCTATCAACAGGAGCAACACGGCCACCTACGGGAAAAAGTGGGTTATCTTCTTCGGTCTGCTTGTGATCGGAATATGCGGGATGGTGGCGCTCGGCATCCTGTTCTGGCTGCTGGCGCTCATTCTCGGCAAGCTCGGCGTCTTCGGCACGATCCTCATGGCGCTCTTCTACATCGCCGGCTACGCGGTCTTCATCAGCATACAGATGGCGGCACTGTCGTATATTTACGGCGAGCTTTCACGTTAGAAATGGACCGGCGGTTGGGCTGCCGGGGGGGATCAGGCGTCCCTCCGTGCCCTGAAAAAATCGAGGAGCAGCCCCGCCGCCTCCTCCTCCATCAATCCGAACTCCATCTCCGGGACGTGGTTGAGGGCACGGTTCCCGCAGACCGAAAGGACGGTGCCGCAGGCGCCGTAGCGTATGTCGCGTGCGCCGATAAAGAGCTTCCGTATTCTCGCATGAACGACGGCGCCGGCGCACATGGCGCACGGCTCCTTTGTCGCGTAGAGGTCGCATCCCGCGAGCCTCTCACTGCCCGAGGCCATGCATGCCCTCTCGATTGCGATAATCTCTGCGTGGCGCGTGGGATTGTTCTTCGCCCGATTCTCATTCCCCGCAGAGGCGATTATCCGGCCGCCCCTCACGACGACGGCGCCCACGGGCACTTCTCCACGCTCGCCGGCGGCGCGCGCCTCATCGAGGGCCGCGCGCATGAAGTCGAGATCGTTCATTGACGTATCAGGGGGAGATGCCGGCAATTTCATGATATACACGCACCTTTCTGTTCCGATCCCCGCACGGCTGCGGATTATCGCTCTCCGCATCATCAGGGAATCGTACCGCCTTACTGAACCCCGGGGATCCGGGAGGATGCGGCTCGGTCTCGAATACGCATCACACTATGAGATACCCCGCACGTTGGTCCGTTGACAGGCAGGCCGCTCCACCCTGGTACGCGGTTCCCGATAGATTCCACATCGATAATTCTAATCGTCAAGATCTATTCTCCCGTCAGCCGCCAGTTTTTCCACGCGCTTCCTCAATTTTTCGTAATGGCTCCCCTTCCAGTAAATCCTCCCGCAGGCGCGGCACCGGAAATATTCCCTGCACCATGAGAGGACACCGGGTGGCACCCTTGTGGCTAGTGCCCTCCCCTCGGGGCTCCCGAAATCGACGGGATCTATCTCGCCGTTGCACTCGATGCACCGGGTAAAGGGCCGGCACAGGCTCCGGAGGTCGAGCCGCTCCAGGATTTCTATGAGCTGTCGCTCCGGATCCGTCTCGCGCACCCAGAGGCCGCGCGAGACATTTTTTCGCATCATGAGCCCGCGATCGCGGGACAGGAGTATCCGGCCCCCTGCCTCCGCGACGGCGGCGAGTTCCTCGTCGTCCCGCTCCGGCAGGTAGTCCACATCGAAGCCGAGGAGGCGCAGTCGCTTCGCGAGTTTCCGCAAGTGGACGTCAAGGACGAAACATGGGTCGCGAAGCGGGACGGGTCGAAGCCGCGTCACGGAGGTGATGTCGAGTGTTTCGAAAACGGGGTAGACGCCGATGCGGTCACCATCCGCGACGATCCGTTCGAACCCGACGGACTCGCCGTTGATCAGGATGAGGTCCACCTCCACGTGGGGCACGCCGAGGGACTCGATCAGGTCCTTGATCGACCGCCTTCCCCCGAACTCGACCTCGATCTCCCGCTTTCTCCTGCCTGCCGGCAGAAAATCGTTCAGCTCTTCGTAAAATCTTACGCTGACTCGATACACGGGGAACCGGTCCCGATGATGGTCAGAGATCGAGTATAAGGTCGTTGAGAGGCCGCTTCGGCACGTGGTGCACCCCTCCATCATCACGCCAGTAGCGGATGTCGCCGTTCGGGCCGAGATCGTCGATCACAACGGTCTCTTTCGGTCTGCCCAGGGCGACCACCAGGAGTATCTCGTAATTGACCGGGATGTTCATCGCGATGCGGAGACCCTCCCTGTCGATCGCCGCCAGCATGCATCCTCCAAGGCCCATGGACGCTGCGCCCAGAAGCATGGTCTGCGCCACGATGCCGTGATCGCAATCGACCTTCTTGCTTATGTTCATGTCGTTGAGAATTATGATGTAGGCCGACGGCCGCTCCCCTTTCGCGGGGCCCTTCCAGTCCGGAAGGGAGGCGGCCCACGTAAGGTAGTTGAACAGGATAGCGTTCTTTTCCGGGTAGTGCGAAAGAATATAACGCAGGGGCTGGCGGTTGGCCGCCGAAGGGGAAAGCCGCGCCAGATCGACAAGCCATCGCAGCGTTTTAAAGTCGATCTCGTGGTCCTGATGAAAGCGCCGGTAACTCCGGTTTTTGCTGACGATCTCTCTGAAGTCCATGGTCGAAACCTCCCTGCGCACTAGAGATACTTCGGCTCCTTGTACGAGTAGATGTCATGGACGCCTCCCTCGAGCTGTGCCGAGGCCGACCTGAGTTCGAACCGGAGCTCGCCGTCGAAAAGCCGGCGCTGCAGGATTTGCACGTCCCTGGTACCCATGTCCTGAAATGAATGCTTGAGGCCCTGGATAAGGTAGGGAACAAACTCGAAGATGGAGCCCTTGTCGAGTACCGCCCCCGATACACCCTGCACAACCTTGATCTTGGTATCATCAGCGAAATAACGCTTTCCTCCGCCCACCTCGAGGGCCTCCTGCGACGCCATACCCCTGTATTTCTTCAGGCGCACACCGTTCTCGTAGAAGTACTCGCCCGGAGCCTCATTGGTCCCGGCGAACATCGATCCCATCATCACGGAGGAAGCGCCCAACGCCAGCGCCTTGGCAATGTGCCCGATGGTCGAGATGCCCCCGTCGGCGATGACCGGCACTCCGTGCTTCCGCGCATAGAGCGCCGTCCGGAATACCGCGGTTGCCTGTGCGCGCCCCACCGCCATGGTCATCTGCGTCGTGCAGATCGATCCGGGTCCCATGCCCGTGCGTATGCCGTCGGCTCCCGCTTCGATCAGCTTGGCGCACTGCTCCTCGGTGACTACGTTTCCGGCTATCACCTCGATATTCGGATGACGCTGCTTGATGTAGCGAATCATATCAACCTGGAAAATCGAGCATCCCTGCGCGGCGTCCACAACGACCGCATCCACTCCCGCGGCGGCAAGGGCGTCGAGGCGCTCCCTCGATTCCTCGCGGGTCGATATGGCAGCGCCCACCATCAGCTGCTTTTGAGGGTCCTTCGATGAAAGGGGATACTCGCGGTTTTTCAAAAGGTCCTTCCTCGACATCAGGGCCACGAGACGACCCCGGCCGTCGACGATGGGAAGCTTCCCCTTCTTCGAACTCTTCAATAGCTGGTTCGCCTCGATCAGGGATATCCCCTTTTTGGCGATGACCAGATCGGTTGTCATCACATCAACGAGCTTTCTGCTCCGGTCGGTCTCGAAATCAATATCCCGGTTGGTAACGATTCCCAGAAGGAGTGAATTCAGGCTCCCGTCTTCGGTGACGGGTATGCCGGAAAATCCGTACTTCTCCTTGATGGCGTCTATATCCGCGAGCGTATGGCCGGGCGAAAGTACGATGGGGTCGATGATGAAGCCGTTTTCATAGCGCTTCACCTTTCTGACCTCCTCGGCCTGCTCCTCGATGCTGTTATTGTAATGGACGATCCCGAGCCCGCCCAGCAGGGCCAATCCGATCGCCATTCTGGATTCGGTCACGGTGTCCATGGGGCTTGAGACGAGGGGAACCTTCAGGGTGATATTCCTTGTCAGCTTCGACTCGAGGACGACTTCGTCCGGTGAAAAATCTATGAAACCGGGCAGGATGATGAAATCGTTATAGGCCCAGCCGTTTTCTTTGGTGAATAATTCGTTTGCGGAAAACCCGTCCATATCGTCTCACACACTCCTTTTGACAGATTTGCTGTTCGCGGGGCGGTTGCGGGATGCCATACGCGTGGCGGATGACGCGCATTCCCGTCGCCGGATGTCGGAGGGAACCGCCCGTATCCGGCCCTGCGGAAACCCTCCCGGGGTGTCGTCCCCGCCCGGCGGGATGTATTTAAATTATTTTTATTGCATATTTTGTCAAGCATTAACAGATTAGTCTTCGTGGGGCATCCATAGCATGGATTGTTTTTCGGGGACTGCTCCCACCCCCTTCACGGGGGAGGGCCGGGATGGGGGTGAAATCTGCAACTACCCTCCCCTGGCCCCTTCCATAAAGGGAGGGGAAATTGGCGAATAGTAATTCACACCGGATTCTCCGACCATACCGCAAGGAAATGCCACCAATGGGACACTGCAAAAGAAGAGGCCACTGCTGCAAGGATGTACGGCTTGCCGAATCGCCGGATATGCTCAGGACCGCCTATGAGTTCTGGAGGAAATCACCCTCGATAGACCCGCATTTTTCCGAGATTTATCTCATTTTCCCCATGCTGGCCTTCACCTTCGAGGAACCTGATGCCGACCTTCCCTATCACTACCACTGCAGGCATTTCACGACGGACGAATCGGGCCTTCCCGCCTGCGCGATCTATCCCCACCGGCCCCGCATGTGCAGCGACTTCCCCTATTACGAGGAGGTCGCCCACCTTGTGCGTGACGAGCCCCTCTCCCCCTACGATGGGTGCGGGTATAACGATCCGGACTGACGGGCAATAAGGGAACCTCTAAAAATCAAATCTGGATGTTCCCTTGTGGGCACAATTCAGGTGAAAATTAGATTTTCCTATTGATTTCATAATGAAAAATCTAATTTATCGAGGTGCCCATAAAACATTTGACAGGGTACGAGCGGCCGGGCTAATAATGAGCCTGCCCCCCCATACGGCGCAACCGCCGCGGGCATACCCATCGGGAAGTGGACCCACGGCCGCGCAAAGGGGCCCGCGTAACGGGCAGGGCGCCCGGTGCGATCATCAGAACGGGAAGAATGAAATGGACTACATCAATATCAGCCACAAGAAAGATCACGACTACAAGATACACTCGGTATCGAGCGAGCAGCACGAGTCCCTTTCCGTGTTCAACATACAGCGCCCGGACGGCTACTGGTCGAGCAGGAAAAGCGACGAAAACATCCCCGAATATATCATTCTCGACTTTCAGGCCACCACGACGATCGATTACGTCGAGCTTTCCGCCTCGCCGAACGGGGCGAAAGTCTTTCCCCGTGACATCCGCTTCGAGACGAGCCTGGACAGCGAATGCTGGATGGTCGTCCACACGGAAAACAAACTGGTGCTCGACTCAGACACCTACCGGCTGGATATCCCCCTCACGCCGGCGCGCTATCTGAAAATACTCATCATCAGCTCCCCGCAGCATGAAGGCAAACATTACGCGGAAATCGGCGGCGTGCGGACCGGCATCGCCGGCATACTGGACATGACGACAAACGGGACCTCTTGTACCGAAGGTGGGCCATGGAACCTCCTCTCGGCCGATGATAACGCGGTCTGGGAAACCGATCTCAAGGCCACCACGGGGAAGGAGTCCCTCATTATCGACCTGGGCAAGGTGTTTCATGTCAACCGCATCATCCTCGGTTCCGCGTCGAAGGGCTTCCCCGAAAACTTCTTCATCGAAACGAGCCCTGACAACAGCGTCTGGCTGCCCCTCCTCGAGGAAAAGAACTTCAAATCCCAGGTGAACAAAAAATACTTCTGGAACACGGACATACGACCGGCTCGATACATCCGGATAGAAGCGAAAACCGTCAAGTACCCGGAAGGCCGCTATGCAATCCAGTTTACAAGCCTGGAAATTTCAGCCGCTCCCTTCAGCCCCTTCCACACGCATAACGTCGGTGAACTCACACCGTACGCGTCGATCTTCCAGGCCGGCATCGTCCGACTCGCGAAAGACGGCGACGACTCCCAGGGCGCCGCGATTCAGGGAAACGACCGGAGGCTTAGAGACGCCACCAGTATTTTCAAGGGTATCGTGCGTCTTGCCGAAGACGGCGAGGATGAAGCGGGACTGGCGGTCCAGGCTTCCGACCCGCGTATCAAGCCGGCGACCGACCTGAAGCCCGGCATCGTACAGCTGGCCCACAACCGTGAAACAAGACCCGGCGTAGTGGTGCAGGGAAACGATTCCCGTCTCCAGGAAGCGACCGTCGACAATTTCGGCATCGTGAAAATCTGCCCCGACGGCATGTACAAGGATACCACCGCGGTAACGGGAAACGATTCCCGTCTCCACAAGTCGACGGTCGAAGCGTATGGAATTTGCAGGCTTGCCAACGACGGTGAGCGCACCCCCGGGGCGGTGGTACAGGCAAACGACCGCAGGCTCGTCGACGCCACGACGGTCAACAGGGGAATCGTGGAACTGGCCGAGGACGGAGAGGACAGCCAAGGCGTGGCCGTGCAGGGAAGCGACCGCCGCCTCAGGGACGCCACCACCACATCAAAGGGAATCATGGAATTTGCCGAGGACGGGGAGGACTCTTCCGGCGTGGCCGTGCAGGGAAACGACCGCCGGCTCAAGGACGCCACCACCATCTCCAGGGGAATAGTTGAACTCGCGAAGGACGGGGAAGACAGGCCCGGCGTGGCCGTACAGGGAAACGACCGCCGGCTCAAGGACGCCACCGAGAAAAGAAAGGGAATCGTGGAGCTGGCGGAAAACGGGGAAAACATGCCCGGTGTGGCCGTACAGGGAAACGACCGCCGGCTCAGGGACGCCACCACCGCATCGAAGGGGATCGTGGAACTGGCCGAGGACGGAGAGGACGCGCAGGGCGTGGCCGTGCAGGGAAGCGACTGCCGACTCAGGGACGCCACCGAAAGCACGAAGGGAATCGTGGAACTGGCCGAAAACGGTGAGGACGCGCCCGGTGTGGCCGTGCAGGGAAACGACCGCCGCCTCAGAGACGCCACCGAAAGCACGAAGGGAATCGTGGAACTGGCCGAAAACGGTGAGGACAGGCAAGGTGTGGCCGTGCAGGGAAGCGACTGCCGGCTCAGGGATGCCACCACCACGTCTAAGGGAATAGTGGAACTGGCCGAAAATGGCGAGGACGCGCCCGGTGTGGCCGTGCAGGGAAACGATCGCCGGATCAAAACCGCAAGCACCACATCGAAGGGGATAGTGGAACTGGCCGAGGACGGAGAGGACGCGCCCGGTGTGGCCGTGCAGGGAAACGATCGCCGGATCAAAACCGCAAGCACCACATCGAAGGGGATAGTGGAACTGGCCGAGGACGGAGAGGACGCGCCCGGTGTGGCCGTGCAGGGAAACGATCGCCGGATCAAAACCGCAACGCAAAGCGATCCGGGTATCGTGATTCTGGCGAAAAACGGTGAATCAAAGAAAGAAAGAGTGGTTCAGTCGACGGACCCCCGCCTGAACGACGCCAGGCATCCCCTGCCCCACGATCACGACTACGCACGCATCGGCCATGACTTCAACAGCCACGGGGGCACCATCTCCCTGCGGGGAAGCGGCAGCGAGACCTTCAGCGGAGTCACGCCCCCATCGGACAACTCGACGATCATTTTCGGGAAAAACGAATCCGCCGATTCCGGCTCCATCGGCCTTTCCGGCATCGCGGGGATATCGACACAGAAGGAGATACGCTCCTATGGCGTCGTGGGTCACAGCACCCATATAGGCGTGCGCGGCCAGTCATCGGGTGGAACGGACCGATCGCAGAAGGGATGCGGCGTGATGGGTCTTTCCCGTTTCGGCGCCGGGGGGGTCTTTTCAAGCGAACACGATTACGCCCTCATCGCCGACGGATACGGTACTCTTGAAGAATATGACGGCTCCATCAATCTGAAGGGAAAGGGCGACGCCCTCTGCGTGCGTGGCGCGTCCCTCTTCGACGGCGTCATCACCCTGCGCAACCGGGGTTCGGACGACGGGGAGCCCTTCCCCGCCAATCTTGTCGAGCTCTTCGAGACTGACGATGAGGAGTACATCTCGCCGGGTGACCTTCTCGTGATCGGCAGCGGGGGGAAATCCGTCCTCTCTCGCGCCCGAACGGAATACAACCCGACAGTCATCGGCGTCGTTTCGGGAAATCCGGGAATCATCATAGACGCAACCGGTGGGAAGAGAAAACTGTATCCGGTGGTCCTTGCGGGCACCGCCCTCTGCCGAATAGACGCGCAGAAAACGCCGCTTCGTCCCGGTGATTTGGTGGTGACATCAGGAACGCCCGGGTGCGGAATGAAAGGCGCGATAGATTCCTTTGATAAGATCGGAACGGTTGTAGGGAAGGCCCTTGATTCCCTTGACGCCGGCATCGGGCTCGTTCCGGTCTTCATCACCCACAGGTAGTCCCTCCCCTGCGTGGCCGGAGGGCCCGCAGGGCGGCCTAGAGCCCGAGATTTCGGAGAATGCCCAGCTCGACCCGGTTGAAAACCTTGAACTGGTGGTCCCGCAGTTCCTTCGTGATCCTCTTGTCCAGATAGGTTATCCTGCGGCAGTAGGGTTTCCCCTCATAGCGATCGACCCACACGACGATAACGGTCTGTTCTCCGTTCCATGCGATCGCCCCCTGATGGTTGTTGATATTCTCATTCGTCGAAGGGCCGTATTTTTCCTCTATCTTTTTTTTCACTTCCGACAGGGCCAGGTAGGGAAACTTCAGAGCAACGTAGAAAAGGGTTCCCTCGTCGGCTTCGCCCTCGGTCTTCTCTTCGGCTTCCCGTTTCTGACCCCCGCCCACACCGGCGGGATCGATGTAAAAGAAGCCGTAACGGTATTCCAGCTCGCCGTCACGGGTAATGATTACGCTCTTTTCATCGGTATAGACGAGCTTCCCCTTAACGCTTCCGCGCGCGGCCGAAAGCCGGGCCCCCCAGGCGGTGGTGTCATACCCGGCGGGAATGTTTGAAACGGTCCTGGTTTCCTTTCCTTCCTGGCCTGCGGCGACCACCCAGAAAAACAGGAGCGAGATGATGAGCAGCCTCTTCATATGCATATCCCCTTTACGGTAATCAGATTTTTCGATCATGTCAATGCCGTCGGCATGCGCCGGGCCGTCATATTCATTATCGGCACATTTGCGCCTGGATTCTCAAAAAAATGGTGGACTATCCGGGGAGGAGACTGTACAAGGAAGACATCATGACGATCCCGCGATCCTGACCGTGATGCGGCCCTGCCAAAACGGATCGAACGCGGGTGATGTGGCATACTAAAGGAGATGGAGGATCCCATGTCGAAGCTGCTGGAAATAAACAAGTCAAATTTCGACTCCAATGTGACGAACGCAACCGGCCTGGTGCTTATTGATTTCTGGGCCCCCTGGTGCGGCCCCTGTAAAATGCAGGTCCCGATTCTCGAAAAAATCTCCCAGTCCGAGGATATCCAGGCGACGATTGTGAAGATAAACACCGATGACAACCCCGAACTCGCCCAGAAATTCGGCATCTCGTCCATCCCCACCCTGGTGTTGATGAAGGACGGCGAGGAAATTGAACGCTTCGTGGGCGTTCAGCCCGAGGCGGTGCTCCGGCAAAAGCTCTCTCAGAAAAGCTAGTCGATGCGCGCGGTCATCCAGCGCGTACTGCGGGCCTCCGTCGAGACGGGAGGGGAAACTGTCGCGTCGATCGACGCGGGGGTCCTCGTGTTCTCCGGCCTTGGCGAGGAAGACACCCGGCAGGACATGGAGCGCGTGACAAACAAAATACTCGGCGCAAGAATCTTCAACGACAACGAAGGCGTCATGAACCTGTCGGTCGCGGACATCGGCGGCGAGGTACTGCTAGTGTCCCAATTCACCCTCTACGGCGACCTGCGCAAGGGCATGCGACCCTCCTATTCCAGCGCGATGCGCCCTGACAAGGCGCGAGCCGCATTCGGGGAATTCGTGGAATTGTTCCGGGAACGCCATCCGAAGACCATGGCGGGAGTGTTCGGGGCCGACATGAAGGTCTCGCTGGTCAACGACGGACCGGTGACCATCCTTATCGACAGCGGCAGGCTTTTCTGATCCCGCAGGTTCGGCCCGCTACAGCTTGCTGGCCGTTTTCCAGAGTGCATAGCAGATGGAGTTGGAGTCGTGCCCGTCGGGCCTGATCTTCCCCATCGCGAGGAGGCCGCTTATCCGCCTGATAAACTCGTCCCCCCAGAGATCGACCTTGCCCATGATGCGGTCGAAAAACTCTCGGGGGAGAAAATCGAGAATGTCCCGCACGTCGAGAAGCCGCTCCTCGACGCGAAGAAGCTCCTTCATCTGTTCGACGCCGGCGAAAACGAGTATCCAGCAAATCGACCGGTAAAGATCGTCAAGAAACGAGTTGAAGTATCCGGCCCGAATGAGCGACCTGAGGAGCGCCACCACCCACGCGAGGGTGCGGGTATCGACGAGAAGGTCACGGTTGGATTCAACATATCTGAGCGCGAAGATGAGCGAAAAGAGGTCCTCCGGGATCTCGTTGCGTTCAACGGCTGAGCAATCGAAGGACTTCGCGTATATGATCATCACACCATACTCGTCGTCACCGGTCTCCAGCATGTGGAGGGCGCGGTATCCGTCCCCGGACTTCTTCAGCCCCGCCAGTGCCATGGCCTTGATTTCAATGCTGCTGGATTCTTTCGCGATGGTATAATAGAAATTTCGCAGTTCTCCCTCGTCCAGGGAAAGGAGCGTGAGGAGTATGGATCGCTGCAGGGCGGGTTGTTCATGGAACTCGCTCATCAGCAGGGGGGTATGCTCTTTCATCCGGCACTGCCGGATGATCACCGTATCCTCATGCGTCAGGATCCGCTTATGGAGGTTTGACGCGTACGACTCGTGGTCATGGTAACAATCGAGATAGATGGCAAGGCGGTTGTAGAGGTCGTCGATGACGTAACCGCGCACCGTTTCATTGTCCGGCATGTTCTCGGAAAGCTCGAAGACCACCTGGTCGAGTAATTCGACGAAGCTTACCGATATCTCGTCTGGATCCTCCATGACATGACGGCGGCAATCCCCGAGAAACGGGGAAGTGAATTCGACGATTGCCTCCAGGGCCCCGAGTTTCGATGAGGCTGTCGCCATCTTCCCATGGCAAGATCGCGCGAATTCCTCGATCGTTTTTCCTGGCAGATGCAGGCTACTCTTCATATAATTCCGGTCCGGAATAATAAATCTTCTCGTATACCCAGTTGCTACGACCATCCCGGTATGTCGAGAGATTTTTTTTCCGATCGTGGTATTATCCCCTATCGGATCACCAGCGCCCTGATTTTTTACTATGACGATCCCCAATAAATGCCTTGACAGCCCCTCCCCCTTCATCCCATCAAGTGATCCATGAATAGCGTGGTGCCGCCCATTCCCCTGATAGACCCCGACGCATGCACGGGATGCGGGCGCTGTATCTCTCTTTGCCCGAAAGGGGTACTGGTCCTCTCGGAGGAGCGCGCCGTCGTGACCGCCGAGGAATGCATGCTCTGCGCCCACTGCTACGCGGTCTGCCCCCACGGTGCGATTCGCTTCAACCCGGAGCTCCTTCGCGGGCCCATCTTCACAACCTTCACACCGGTGGAAACGCCCCGGGTGAAGGACACTACCGATCCGGCCGATATCGTCCATTTCATCCGATCGCGGAGGAGCGTAAGACGCTACAGGGACACCCCGTTGGAGGATGATACAATCAGTGACCTTGTCGAGTTTGCCGTTACCGCTCCTTCCGGCAGCAACCGCCAGGACTGGCGATTCCTGGTACTCAACAGCAGGGAAAAGGTATGGGACCTCGCCCTGGAAATACGAAACTTCTTCATCCGCCTGAACAGGCTGGCCGGGAACCCCTTCATCCGATGGTGCTCCCTCCCCTTTGCCGGGACCGCACTGATTCGATACCACCGCGATCATATGGCGAGCGTGGAAAAGGGCCTGCGCGAAGCCGAAGGAGGCCGCGACCTCCTCTTCCACGGCGCCCCCGCGGTCATCATCATTCACGGACCGAGGGAAGGGAGCACCCCGGTGGAGGACGCGCAATTTGCCTCCTACCACATCGCCCTTCTGGCCCACGCACTGGGGCTCGGGACCTGCCACATCGGCTACGCGGTCGAATCGATAAACCGTTCCGGACGGATACGCCGTCGTCTAGGCATACCGGACAACGGCAGGGTCCACGCGGTCATGACCGTGGGACATCCCGATATCAAATTCGAAAGACCCGCTCTGCGCAAGCACTTCGACCTTCGCTACCTGTAAGCGCCTTTCCCGTCCCGACGGCCCCCTGACGAAATTCACGCGCCGAGAATTTTTTTTCACCTTCCGCAATCCTTCTTCGTATGTATGGCAGAGGGAACGCCATGCTTCGAACCATCATCCTTTCCGTCCTGGTCCTGCTTCTCCTGGAGCAGGGACTGCGGCCGGGTCTCATGATCAACGAGTTCGTCACCGAAACCGAAAGCGACTGGGTCGAATTGACCTTCGTGTCGGCGGAGGGGAAAAAGATTGATATATCATCCTTTTTCATCACCATGTATTACGGAAACAACGAACGGCTCTCGCATGACCCGGTCTCCATCTACAGCCACGACAGGCCGGAAACCCCCTATGACGACCGCTTCGTCGTGGTCCACCTTGCAATGCCCGATGTTCCGGATGAAACCGACCTGACGGGCGACACCAACGGCAACGGTCGAATCGACGTCTATTGCAACAACTATTTCGGGAGCCTCTGGAATACTGATGGTGTGGTCGCCATCGACTCTGATGACGATCCGGGCAACGGGGGCATCGTCGATTTCGTTTTTTACTCGAACCGTGACGGAAGTCCCAACGATACCGTCCTCTCCTATGTCGCCGCCGCACTGGCTCAGGGGCAATGGCAAAATTATACGGGGAAAACCAGCCAGGATTGCGCCGTGTCGATAGGCAAAAAAGGCCTTGCCTCCCACATGAGCCTCTCTCGGACACACATTGTCGATACCAATACCGCCAACGACTTCATGATAAGCTCGGTACAGACGCCGGGCAGGCCGAATATCACATTGCCATCACTCCCCTTCAGACACCTCTTCAGGCCCCTTCGACAGAGGCTCACCATCATACCCGGTCATATCTATTTCGGAAGGGGAGAGATCCCCCTCTTCGTGTTCTTTCCCTGCATCCTGAAAATGAGGGTTTTTTCCATGGACGGCTTCCTTATACACGAATCACCGATGGGCATACCCGCGAATCCGGGCCTCTTCAGTCTCGTCTGGAACCCCCTCTTCCAGCGCAGGAACCCGCCTACGGGACTCTACCTCTGCAAAATCGAGGCCCTGAACTCCTCATTGCGCATGGCCGAGGAGCGTGTCATCTATATCGTGCTGAGCCATTACCGATGATCGCCGTCGCCGCCGCTCTCTATCTGCTTCACCCGGCAATCCTCGCCTTTGACTACCGGGAAAGCCCGCCGGCGGCCCTCTTTCCCTTCCAGCGGGCCGTGGCGGGATCCCCGATGCCGGATGCGGTCTCTAATCCGGCGTACCTTCCCCTCTTCCGTTATCCCTACTTCCACGCCTCGGGCTCAATGCCCTATTCCCTCGATGGTCTTTATTCCAGCGTCATCCGAACCGGATACGGGGGACGGGGATTCGGCATACAGGCATCCTGGAGCAGATTCGGAATCGACGCCTACATGGAGCATGTGGCGGGCGCCGATGTCGGGTACATGCCCCTGAAATACCTTTCCATCGGCGTCGGGGCACGCTATTATCATCTCGAAATGGACATGAAGGAGACGGGGGCGCGGGCGCGTATGGCGGACGGCAGGGCCTCCATCCTCCTCGTCCCCATCGAATGGATCGAGCTCGCCTTCCAGCAGGAAAACATCGGCTCCCTCTTCGTAAAAAAACGGCGCGACCTCCTTTTCCCGGGATGGAGCGCCGGGGTGGCCCTGAAACCGATCAGGGGACTCACCCTGGCGTACAACCTGAACCTGACCTCCCACGGCTACGTCAACTCCCTCTCCGCCACCGCCGCGGTGCTCAAATATTTCACCATAGAGGCGGGTTACGCAAGGGAAACGATGACCTCCTCCGCGTCGCTTTCAATTATTTACCGTCATGTATCGGCCTCCTATGGACTGAGATATCACCCCCACCTGGGCCTCACCCATTCGGTGGGGGTGATCCTTTCCACCGGTGAAATTCCGGTCGAACCGATTAATTACGGGCGCGTTTTCAGGGGTTTCAGGGGCCGCGAGAAAACGATCGACCTGAGGGAATGCACCCTTGATCAGCTCCGCGGGATACCGTGGCTTTCCCATGATCACTCCGCGCGGATTATACGGTACCGCGACACAGTGGGCCCCCTCACCCGCACCGGCCTCGCCCGGATCGGGATGACGGAACGCGATATCGACCGCCTCCTCGCCCGGGCGACAGGCCTCGCCCCTGAAGAGAGGGCCCGCCATAATGATTATCACGCGCGCATACGGATCGAAGATGCTCAGAAGAGGCTCTTCAGGGCCCTTATCGGTGCGGGACTTTCCCCCGGCACCGCCCTCGAACTTGCGGAAATGGCGGTAAGGGGGGAGGAACGCCGCGTGAGGGAACGCATACGATCCCTTCCGGGTCTTGACGCGGAAAAAATGAAGGCGGTGGCGGCCCTGTGCGCCGGACCATTCTGATCTGCGCGGTCCTGATTCTCTTCAGCCGCCCCCGCGCCGCCGGCGGGGATTGGGGAGACCCACTCCTCACCCTCAGGGTCGAGTACCGGCAGGACGCCCTCGATTTCGACGACGTTGAAAAGAGCTTTTTCCGTGAATCGGCAAGGCTCGGTTTCGGCAAAAGTTCAGCGGGAATCACCCACATCCATATCCGTGAATCAAAGGAAAACCGCTTCACGGGACACCTGCTGATTCGCGGTGTATCGCCCCATTTCGAAGCCGTGGTGGGCAACTACCAGCTCAATTTCGGCACCGGTCTCCTCGTGGGCAGAAAGAAGTCGATCACGCCGGACATTTTCACGCGCCGCCTCGTGCTTTCGAGGGAAGGCATCTTCTCCCCCGCCGATAACGGGAACCCCCTTTTCTCGTTCCGCGGCGGGGCGGTCGCCTTTACCGGCGGTATTTCGGGCATTTCGATATCGGCATCAGGTTTCTTCTCATCCAGATACCGGTACGTCAAGCAGGACTCCCGCCATCCCGGCATTGCGCCTGCCGGCATCCCCTCCATTCTCGCAAGGACCGAAGGAGACCATGGCCACACCGAGCCAGCAGAAATCCTGGATTATGGCGCCCTTCTATCGATCATGATCGGAGAAAGGTTGACCGCGCAATCCTATTATATCCGTACGGTCATGCGCCGCGCGGGCAATCGCCGGCTCCTCTGGAACGGGAGTGACGGCGGCGGCGACGGGGAGTTCCACGGCTACGGGTTCTACCTCCAGTACAGGGACGGCTACATCACCCTCTTCGCCGAGCTCTGCTTCCCGCGGATAATCAGGCAAAACGCAACGGGCCATGAGAGCAGGGACAGGGGCCGCGGGCTCGCCTGCGGTCTCATATTCCATCACCCCGCCTTCATCCTCTCTTTTTCCGGGAAAGGCACGACGGGAAATTATTATTCCCCCCATGCGTCCGGGAAGCCCCGGGGTGAGCGGGCCTGGGCCGTGGACCTGACCCTCAGGCCGGCGCCCCGTCTCTCGATCGGTTGCGGAGCCTTCATGGAGAAGATGACCGCCCCGACCGGATACGAATCACATCTTCCCTCGATACGGAGGGAGGCGGTGTCGATACGCTACGGGGTTCCGGGGAAGGGACACATATCCGCACGGCTCTCCTCCGTGGAAACCGCGAAAGACCGTGGCGTGGAACGCAGCCTGAACCTGAAGATAGCCGGCGCGGCCTATATCCTCAGGTCCCTGCGCTTCCGCCTCGGAGGGACCGGGCAGAGAAAGGGACGCGGCGGTATTTCCGCATCCATCCGCGGAAGCCTCTCATTATGCCTGATGAATAGCGTCGAGCTTCAGCCGGGATACAGCCGGTTTCTCATAGACAGGAAAAACCCCCTCTTCGCGGCCGCGTCAAAGCGCAGCGGCGCAATCAGCCGGGGTGCCTACGTGCGGGAATCGTCAGACCAGATATCACTCGGCCTGAAGGCCCGGTGGGGTGACGCCATGATATCCGCGTCGTTGCTCCACCGTTTCGCCGGAAGGCGCACGATCCGCTCCTGCCTTGAGTTCTCGGGAAAAATCCTTCTCTGAAAAAACGCTTGACAAATCCGGGGTATATATTAAAGTTAACTTTAAGTTTAACTTTGAAAAAACGCCATGGCAGAAGAAACCTACACGATATCGGCGCTCGCATCGGAATTCGGCATCAAACCCTCGGCAATACGATACTATGAAATGATGGGGCTGATCATCCCGGAACGATCGAAGGGCAACCGACGCGTCTACACAAGGCGCAACCGGGCCCGCCTGAAATTGATACTCCGCGGCAAGCGTTTCGGCGCGAGCCTCGAGCATATACGGGAGATGATAGGCACGGTCGACCAGGCAATCGGCGAAAGGACTCAGATCGAACGCAGCCTCTGGTACATCGAAAGGAAAAAGGAGGAGATCGCCAGGCACAGGGATGAGCTTGCCCTTTTCGAATCGGATCTGGCGGCCCTCAGAAAAAGTCTGTTGAAAAGAAAACGGGAACTCGAATCAACGGCATGAGGCCGGTCGCATTCAGCCCTTGACGCGAACACCACATTGCGGAGGTATGACATGTTTGATTTCATCATGACCGAGGATCAGAAGAAACTCAGGGACGAGGCCCGCGACTTTTCATGCTGGGTACCGAAGGAGATGATTCTCGCAATGGACGCGGATGAACTGCAGTTCCCCCACGAATACCTCCGCGAGGCCGGAAGGAGAAATCTTCTCGGCATCCGGATTTCAAAAGAATTCGGGGGAAGGGGCCTCGGATGGGTAGAAGACTGCTTCGTGGCCGAGGAAATCGGCGTCGCCAGCTATTCCCTCGCCTGCCTCTGGGGTGTGGGTGCGGATATCGTCTGCGAGGCCGTCACCCTCTTCGGTTCCGACGAGCTGAAACAGCAGATAGTCGTCCCCCTCCTGAAGGGCGAGGTCTACGCGGCGGAAGGCCTCACGGAGCCGCGGGGAGGGTCCGACTTTTTCGGCGCGGTCACGAAGGCAAGAAAGGACGGGGAGCGACTGGATCATCAGCGGACAGAAGCGCTTCATCGTGGGCGCCGAAGGTGCAGACTGGTTCCTCGTCTATGCCGTCACCGATCCCGCCGCTCCTCCTCACAGGCGGATGACCGCCTTCATGGTCCCCCGCACCAAGGGCGTCGAATCGAAATACATATACGGGCTCATGGGCGTCAGGGGGGGCGGCGCGGGCCGGGTGATTTTTGACGACGTCCGTGTCCCCGAGCGGTACGCCCTCAACGGTATTAACTGCGGTTTCGAGGTCTTCGTGCGCATGATGATCCCTGAACGCCTCGGCACCGCCGCGATGACTATCGGATCGGTGCGTCCCGCCCTGGATATCGCGACAAAGTACACCTCGCGCCGAAAGGCCTTCGGTCAGCCCATCTCCAGCTTCCAGGCGGTGGGATTCAAGGTGGCCGATTCCGCTCTCCTCCTCGACGCTGCCCGATCCATGGTGTACAGCACCGCCCTGGCCGTCGACTCCGGCACGGTCCATCCCGGCCGCGTCCGTCGTATGGTATCGCAATCGAAAAAATTCGTCACCGAAACCGCATGGGAGGTCGCGAATAACTGCATGCAGGTGATGGGCGGCATCGGGTACACCAACGTATTCCCCCTCGAGCGCATAGTGCGCGACCTTCGCCTGTCCATGATCTGGGTCGGAACCAATGAGATCATGCAATTGATCATCCAGAACGAATGGTACAAGGAACATGAGAAGGTCCTTTCGAAAGAAGCGGTGCGCGATGTCGAAGGGGACGCGGTCAACGCCCATGAAACCGACGAGAAGGTGTACGAATAATCCCCGTGACCCGGCGCAACGGCCTGAAATCGCATCACGTGGCGGATGATGAAAATAATTTCCAATCATGCCTTATTTTGATTGAAATTTTTTCAAATGTCTACGATTTTAAGCATCGATAACGTAAATTGCACCACTATGCCGCACAAAGGGACTGATTAATGCAGATTAAACTATGGGGCGTCCGGGGGTCCCTTCCTTCACCGTTGACCAATAAGGAGTATTCCCGAAAAATCCATGGAATCGTCGAACTCGCCTTTGCCGCGGGAGCGAAGGGCGATAGCGACATACACGGTTTCATCAGCGCCCTGCCTGACGAGCTGAGGCTTGTCTACGGGGGGAACACCACCTGCGCGACCGTCACCTCAACCAGCGGTGTCACCTATATTCTCGACTGCGGTTCGGGTATAAGGCTCCTCGGCTACGAGCTCATGAAAGGGCCGTGTGGAAAGGGCGAAGGCAGTCTCAACATCTTTTTGACGCACAACCACTGGGACCATATCCAGGGCCTTCCCTTTTTCACCCCCCTCTATATCAAGGGCAACGTCCTGAACTTCCATTCCCCCTACAAGGAGCAGGAAAAATTACTCGGTGAACAGATGCGATCGCCCTTCTTCCCCGCAGCCTTTGAAAGGACCGAATCGACGAAACGCTTCATACACCTGGACCCCAGGAAAAGGGTTCCCCTGCGGATGGAAGACGACCTTACCATCGATTTTTTCCCCCTCAAGCACCCGGGGGGAAGTTTCGCCTACCGTTTCCGGCAGTCAGGAAAGACCTTTATTTTCGCCACCGATGCGGAGTTCACGGGGGAGATCTTTGAAGCGGGAAACGGCGACACCCATGATTTCTTCCAGAACGCCGACCTTCTGGTCATCGACGCCCAATACACACTTGATGAATCATTCACAAAATTCGACTGGGGGCACACCAGTTTTACCATGGCCATCAACTGCGGAATGCGATGGAATGTTAAGGACCTCGTCCTGACGCACCACGAACCCGCCTATCCCGACTGGAAACTGAACGAAAACTTCTGCTCGGCGATCGAGCACAGCGAGAACCTGGGGAATGAAACCATGAAAATCCATATCGCGACGGAGGGGATGTCATTCAGCCTGTAACGGGGGGCAAACCCCTTACGGGCGGGACCGCTATCTCCGGCGGTAAACCGACATGGGCAGAATGAGACATCGAACAACACGCCGATTGGCGGCAACCTTCCTTCTCGTTGCCTGCGCCTTTTCCGCGACGGATCTCCGGGGACAGAGGACCAAGTCAAGCCTTAACGCCGGAAACCAGCGCAATGCGGAAAAGGGCCTGAAAGACAACCGTTATTTTTTTTACTTCATCAACTCCTCGATAACCAACATGGGCACCGAGAAGGAAAAGACGCTGTTCAAGGAAGCCATCCAGCGTGACATTATCGCCCAGCTGCTCTATATGAAATTCATGTTCCTCGAGTCCTTTCGCGAAATACGGCGATCCCAGAAGATCCTGATAGATCTCTACCGCCTCACCCTCGCCCGGGACATCGGCACGGCAAGGGGGCTCCTCAACGGCTTCGCTCCCGCCGTCATAAAATCGAAAGACTTCCTCGCCCGCCACTATCTTCGTCTCGGATACAGGGATGCGACGGACGCACGCATCGACATGATGATGGCCGACAACTTTCAGGAAAACCTCTACTCGATGCGCCTCTATCGCTACTCGAAGGCGATAAAAAAAGTTAAGCACGGAAGGCGCTACGCCCTGTTCTCCATGCTTGAGGCAACGGCCCCCATGGAGGACCGGAAAGAACTCGGGAGGCGCGGTTATGAAGAGTTGAAAAAGCTCATCGGCGACGCGTCCGCCCCCGAACGCAGGGATTACTATCTCCTTGTTCACGCTGACAATTACTACCTGTCGAAAGACGTGCAGTCTTTTTATGATGAAATATGGGACAAGCCAAACCTCAACGAGATACAAGAATACGCGGAATACCTCAAGATGAATTGAGCGGGCCATGAAAACCAAACAAGCGATATTCGCCGCGGCGATTATACTGTCGCTGTCATGCGGCAACACTCCTTCCGGCGGTGCAGAACTGCCGGCCCTCGGGTTCTATGCCAGACCCGCGGAGGTCGTATCCCGTCTGGCCAGGGCACCACGCGAGCCCCGGGAGCACTTCATGCTCGGTATCGCCTATAAAAGTGAAAAAAAATACAAAGATGCGATTTTTCATTTCGCCAATAGCTGTTTTATCGACCACCGGGATCAATCGCTCCGCCTCTTCCCCCAGCCTGTCTACCTGTTCATTCGCGGTTTTCATTTCAAATCCGATTACTATGATGACGCGGTTTTTGAAATAGCGCGGCTTTTCGCCTCATACGGCGAGCACGCCTTCACAGTGAAATTCGCGGACCTTGTGTCGAAGGAGATGCCCGTGCTCTACCGTGACGCCATGTTGCTGAAGGCGCGCTCCCTCTCGGCGACGGGAAAAAACGCGGAAGCCCTCACCGTCCTCAGGGGGCTTGCTGGTCGATTTGACGACCCGGAATCGAAATCCCTCATCCAGATTCGCATCGGCTCACTTCTCGTGAAAGATTCCGAGTACACCGGCTCCCTTGACGCCTTTCTTGAAGTCCTGAAGGTCAGCACCAGGGCCTGGCAGGCGGCTACCGCGGCTCAGCAGATCACTGCAGTAATGGCGCACAATCCGCGCGAACTCAAGCCGGAGGAACGTCTCCTCTATGCGAAGGCCCTCCATTTTTCGAAGGAATACGGGGAGGCCGTCATCCAGCTGGAATCGGAACCCGCCGCGATGGGCGACCGGGCCGAGACCGCGGCCTGTCTCGTCAGATCCCTCGTGCGCATGAAGTCCGAGGCGAAGGCCGGGGCCCTGATCATGGAACCGGCAAACGCGGAGTTCCGTATCTCCCTGACAAGGGCCATGGCGGATGAGCTCTGGTCGGCCGGGAGAAGGGACGGTGCCATGCCCATGTACGAACTGGTCTTCAAATCACGCGAAGAGCCCCACGCGCGCCATGCCCTTGAGCGAATGGGCCGTCATATGGAAGAACGAAGGAGGGCCGGTTTCGAGCGTTGCCTGATCGAATACAAGGACCGCTATTCAGACGAGACCGCCGGTGTTTTTCTGTGGCTTTTGGGAAGGAACATGATCCGCGCGAAAAACCATTCCACGGCGCTGGTCTACCTCGAGGAATCAATTTCCTCATACCCCCGGGGCAGACAGTCCGGCGAATGCCGATTCTGGCTCCACAGACTATACACTGAACGCGGCCTCCATGATCGCGCCCTCGAGACCGCTCGGGACAGCGTGATTATCAATCCCGACTCCCCCTACACATGGCTCCTGCTCGCCCAATTGTCCGGAACTCGAACGGAAAAGGAACTCGGGGACGAATACCGAAAAAGACTGGACGCGAAGGACGAAGGGTGGGCTCTTTTTTACCATGCGCTGCTCATGGTCAGGCAGGGATCCCTTGCGAAAGGTGCATCCCGTATCAGAGACCTCTCTTCCCCCGATATCGCTCGCTACCGCGATATGGAAAAAGCCATCACAGGTCTTCACACCGCCTCGTCGCACGGCGGCGCCCTGAAACGGATAGATCGCTATTTCGCCGTCGGCCATCTCCCCGCCGTGTACCGGGAACTGAGACCCCTCCTCGCAGAAGAGGAATCGAGAAAAGACAGGCTTATCGCCCTCGCTCATTACGGCGGAAAATACGGGCATGCCTATCTTGATGTCTACTCACGCCTTCAGCTCCTCCGTCATTTCAAGCTCAAGGAAAACATCACACTCATGCCCGAGGCATCGTCCAGGGCCCTCTTTCCGCGTCCCTTCGGTGAATGTGCAGATACCTGGGCCGGGCGCCACTCGATTCGGAAAAACATCCTTTATGCAGTGATGAAGGCGGAGTCCCTCTTCAGGCACAACGCAGTATCCTCCGCGGGAGCGAAGGGCCTCATGCAGATAATGCCCGCCACCGCCAGGGGCATCGCGCGTTCCCTCGGAATGAAAAGCTTCGACCTGACCGAACCATGCACCTCGATCAGGCTGGGATCGAGCTATATCGCCGACCTGGATCGCCAGTTCAAGGGAATTTTTCCGCATATGGTCGCAGCCTACAACGCCGGACCCGGGAACGTGCGAAAGTGGCAGGACCGCATGGCGGGAGAGGATATGGATTACTTCACCGAATTCACCCCCTTTCTCGAAACCCGCTATTATATCCTTCGAACCGGAAAATTCCTCGCGCAGTACGGGCTCATCTATCCCGGCCCCAATGCAGTAAAGTGACCGGATCCGATTGCCGTGCAGGCGAATTTTCACTATCTTTCTTAAAGGGACACTGGCGGTTGTGCGTGAAAAAACTGTGTACACTATTGGTACTTATCCTTGCCGCTTACCTGTCGGGCTGCAATCTCCTCCAGAAATCCGACCTGGTCAGGAAGCAAAAACAGAGGAACGCGGCGAACAAATATGTGGCCGGCAACTGGATCGAGCGGACGGAAGCGGTGCGGGAAATCATCAGGTACATCGGGCCGGATAAAAACGACCTGATCATAGGCACCCTGATGGTGGCCTCCGCAGACCCCCACATCGAGGTGAGGATAGAGGCCGTGAAGGGCCTTTCGAGAATGGATATCGACCAGACCCGGTCGATGCTGAGGCGAATCGCCAGGGAGGACCCGGGAGACAACGTGAGATGGCGGGCCCTACGAGAACTCCGGCTGTTGAAAGACCCCGCGGCGGCCGATATCTACATACAGGCCATGGGAAGCAGCGACTGGCTCATTCGAGAAGAAGCGGCAAGGGGGATGCTTTCGCTTGCGGATGAAATCATCAGGGCGAGAATGATCCCGCATATAATAAAGGCGCTCAATGACCCGAGCGCCAGTGTCGCTATCGCCGTCATGCGAAATCTTAAAACCAGAGACCCGCGCCTCTATCAGGCGATCGCGGACCGTCTTCTCTCCGCCTCGGAATATTCACTTCTTTCCGCGTCCCTGACCGCCATCAACGGCTACCGCCTTGACGATAAAACAAACGAGAAGGTTATAAACCTTCTCGTTCACGGCAACGCCGACATACGTGTCCTTGCCCTGAGGGTGTTAAAGAGCAACCGGTCGCTTTCAATACCGAAAAAGGCCGCCCCGCGTTAAGCCGTCCTATTCCTTTTTTTCCCTGGATTCATATACCAGATTCTTATTGTCGGCCATATCCTTCTCGTACTTCTCAAGGTACCGGGCCAGCAAGTCCTTTTTCTTCTGTTCCTCTTTTTCACGACGCACACGGTCCCTGTCGTTGAGACTGAGTTCCTTTTTGGCGACCATGGACGCCACCTCTTCTTTGGCAAGGAACTTGCTCTGCACGTCGGCCAGAACCGTCATCATCCTGAACATGTTCTCCTTCGCGCCGCGGTAGAGGTAGATCCCCGTTACCAGCTCCTGGGCGGAGGCGTATTTCGCGTCCTTGAAGCGATCATGGAAATCATTCGCTTTGAGCACGCCCGCCTGGGCCTGACCGAGAAATTTGTCCACGGAATCCATACCCTGGTCGCCCCGCATCCGCATCTTCAACTTCGACCTGATGCTCAATTCAATCATGTCTTTCAGAAGGGCCGACGTGTCCTGCCTGTACTTATCCGCCAGCTGTTTCGCCGACTGCATGATCGCGGCCTGGTTCTCCCTGAAGGCCTTTGCGGAATCCATCATCTTGTTCTGAAAATAGAGAGCGCTCGCTTCGGCGTAAAGATCGATCAGCTTGTCTATCTCGGCGTCACCGCCGCCGTAGTTCATGATGGCCGCGTTAAGCCACCTGATCGATCTGAAATTATCATAGCTGAGCTGTCGTGCGATCGATTGCGGGTTGCTGCCCAGAGGTGCCGGTCCATATGCCGGATTATAATCCGATTTTTCAGATTGCGCGAATGCCGGCGAAACCAGCGCCGCAACGATTAGTGACATGATCAAGAGCCGTCCATTTCCCATCGCTTCTGTCTCCCTTGGCATGATATGGTCCGCTGATTCACCCCGTTCGGGAAGTCTGCATGAATTGATATTAAAGTCAAGAAATTTTGATGCCGGCGGGATGGTTTCCGGTGAATAATGCGCGCCCCGAAGGCCGTGGCCCCCTGATGGAGCCCCCTTACCGTTTTTTGCGATGATCTATGTGGATGGCCTTGACCTTTCTCTTCTTAATCTTTACGGCCCCCTCCGGATTGTACTTGTCCTGCACTTCCTCGATGGGATTCTTAATAAGCTGGTTGACCACCTTTTCCGTTTTATTGAGCACATCGATAAGGATCAGGTTCTCGTCGTCGGTAAAATCCTGAAGCAGGTATTCCTCCATTTTAACGCCCTTGGGCGGCGTACCGATGCCTACCCGTATCTTGGCGAAACGCTCGGACTTGAGGGCCTTGGTCATCGAATCTATCCCCTCGTGCTTCAGATTTGAGAAGAGACAATCGACCCGCATTTCTCCAAGCTTGAGGGAAAAATCCTCGACGATGCAGATGATGTCCCGCACGTTTATCCTCAGAAATGAGGCGATGTAGAGAACGGATTCTCCGATGAGGTTGACAAAGGTCTGGGGCTTTAGAAGGACCACTTCGGCTCCGAGGATCTTCCCCCTGCCGATTACCGACTTCTTTTTTTTGATGCGTACATCGATATTCTCGTTATTGCCGATAATATCAATAACCTTAAACCCGATGTTCTGCCTATTGTTCGCAAATTTTTCACCGGGATTCCCGAAACCAACAATCAGCTTCAATAAAACCGCTCCCTTTCGAATGTGGTACCGGCCTCAGGGCCGGATACGTGCAACGGGTGCAACTATTGCCCGGATTCCTCGCCGCCGGTTTCCTTCTTTTCATCCACGGCACCGGCCTCGGCAGTCTCCTCGACTTTCTCTTCCTCGGTGGGCAGTCTCGGTATCTGCACTGACGCGATAGAGAACTCGGGCCCGGTCAGGATCACGATCCCCTCCCCATGAATAATATCGCTCACGTGCAGTGTATCGCCGGCGTTAAGGGGGGTGATGTCCACCAGAAATACCTCAGGCAGGTCCGCGGGCAGGCACTCCACTTCGATCTCGCGCAGGTCGATCTCGAATATACCGCCCATTTTTACGCCTTTAGCCGTGCCCGTGAATTCTATCGGCACCTTGGTAATGATCTTTTCACCTTTTGTCACCTTGAACAGGTCAACGTGCACGATTGCACCGGTCACGGGATCAAGCTGGTAGTCCTTGACGTATCCCATCTTCCCCGCGCCCTCTTTGCCCGTGCCGCCTTTGATATCGAAGAGCACGCTCTCCGATATTTTGCCCTTGAATAATCTCAGGAAATCCTTGGCGGGGATGTTCACCTTTTCGGTTTCCCCATGCGAGTAGATCACCGCAGGGATGAAACCCTGCTTGCGCAGCCTTCGGCTCGCGTTCTTTCCGAATTCCGTTCTCGGTTCGACTAGCAAATGTTTTGATTCCATTATCGTCCTCGTTATTTCTTTCTGGTTATATTACACGAAAAGCGAACTTACCGATTCGCACTCATGAATTCTTCTGATCGCCTCCCCGAAGAGGGACGCGGTTGAAAGGATCTTCATCCCTTTGATCTCCCTCGGCCCCTGGAAGGGTATTGTGTTGGTGAATATGATTTCCTTGAAACCGGCCGATTCCAGGTTGTTCGCCGCGTCGCCGGAAAGCACGGGGTGCGTGAAAAGGCAATAGACATCCTTCGCTCCCTGCTTTCGAAGCGCCCCCACTGCCTTCGATATCGATCCTCCGGTATCCACCATATCGTCAACCAGGATGCAGTTCTTGCCGTCGACATCGCCGATGACGTACTGGACCTCGGCCACGTTCGGTTCAGGCCGACGCTTGTCGATTATCGCCAGGCCCGCATTGATATTCTTGGCGTAAAAGCGCGCCCGCTCGGCACCCCCGGAATCGGGTGACACCATGACCACGTTCTTCAGGCCGAGATTCTTGATGTAATCGATGGCGATGGGGGCCGAATAGAGATTGTCGACGGGTATGTCGAAAAAACCCTGTATCTGTTCCGCGTGAAGCTCCATGGTGAGCACCCTGTCGGCGCCGGCAATCTGAATTATGTTCGCCATCACCTTTGATGATATGGGCACGCGCGGCTCTACCTTGCGGTCCTGGCGGGCATAACCGAAATAGGGAATCACCGCCGTGATCCTGCCGGCCGACGCCCTGAGCGCCGCATCCATGATGAGCAGCAACTCTATAATATTGTCGTTGGTCGGGCGGCAGGTTGACTGGATAATGAACACGTCCTGGCCGCGCACGTTGTCCTTGATCTTGACCGATATCTCCCCGTCCTGGAAACGCTTCACCTCGATTTTCGATAATTCGATCCCAAGATACCCCGCGATCTCGTCTGCAAGAACGGGGTTCGATGTTCCCGTGAATACCTTCAAAAGATTCTCGCTCATCTCGGTCTATCCTGTTTTCCTTGTCGTGAAATATTCCTCGAGCCGTCGCAGTTCCTCGGCCGTGTTCACGCCGCTTCCCTCCGCGGGGTCCTCAAGCAGCATCGTTTTGACGTCGTAGCCGCGGGCCTTTGCGTACAGCAAGGCGTCGGGGAGATAATACTCACCCTGCGCGTTGTTCGTGTCGATCCGCCGCAATCCCTCGAAGAGGCAGCGTGCATCGAACATATAGGTGCCGGTGTTTACTTCCCTGATGCGTTTCTCCATGTCCGTTGCGTCCTTCTCCTCGACGATGCGGAGAAAACCTCCCGTCGCGTCCTTCATTACCCTGCCGTAACCGGCGGGGTTTTCGGGAATCATCGTGAGCACCGCCGCCCTTACGTTTTCAATTTCCGAAGCCTCCGCAAGGGCGCAAAACGTTTCGGGACGCACAAGGGGGACATCCCCGCAGGCGACGATGACCCTTCCCGCATAATCCTTGAAGAACCCCTCGGCCTGCATCACCGCGTGTCCCGTGCCCAGCTGTTCATGCTGCCAGACGGGTATCGCGCGATCTCCGACCGCGTCGATCACCAGCTCCCCGCGATACCCGACCACGACATAGATATCGGATATTCCGGCGGCCATGAGGCTGTCCAAAACATGCAGAATGAGAGGCTTGCCCATGAAGCTATGCAGCACCTTCGGCAGATCGGATTGCATCCGGACACCCCTGCCGCCGGCCAGCACAATGGAAGATATATCGTTGATAGGCAGATTCCCCGTATCAGTGATCTGAGGTGCCAGGATTCGAACCTGGGATCACGGGACCAAAACCCGATGCCTTACCGCTTGGCCACACCTCAATAAGTACATACATACTTGAGTGATCACGCCTGCCCATTGGACGGGACCGCTCAAACATGCAGTGCATCCGCTCATGCGAACTTCGTCAGGATTACTTCCGCTTGAGATTCCCTCAGCCGCGACCGTGCCTCGCGCGCTCCCTCGACATCGCGAAAGAGGGCGATTATACTGGATCCGGATCCGGTCATTATCGCGAAATCGGCCTTCAGGCCATAGAGCGTTTCTTTCATCTTCGCTATTTCCGGGTGGAGCCGAAAGACCGGCTCCTCAAAATCATTTATGGCCGTTGCTTTCAACTCCCCTGCCGCGCCCCTCGACAGGGCCGAAACAATCGCCCTGGTGCGCTTCCCTATTTTCGCCTCACGGGCCGGGTCACTTTCCGTACCCCTTCCCAGGGCCCTGTAGGCGGAGGCGGTGTTTATATGGACACCCTGGTTCACAATCAGCACTGACGCGCCTTTTTTCCCTGGAACCGGGGTGACGATATCACCGATGCCCCGGCATGCGGCGAAACCGCCCTGAAGACAGTAGGGAACATCAGCCCCGATCCGGGCAGCCATGGCCGCCAGTTCGTCATCCCTGAAGGCCGAAAGACGTGCATTCAGTAGCTTCAGGGTTGCGGCCGCGTCGCTGCTGCCGCCGCCGAGGCCGGCGCCGGCGGGTATATTCTTCACGAGTGAGAACGTTACCGCTCCGCCAGACCCCATCAATTCGAAATAGAGGGCGGCCGCCTTCGCCACCAGGTTTTCGTTCAAGGGTATGGATTCGGTTATCTCCGCGTGCTGTCCTCCCGCGTTGAGCACCTTCACCCGCAGGCCGTCCCTCGCCGTGCCGCCCACTGATATTTCTTCGAGTTTTAAAAGATCATGAAGGGCGACACCCGCCATCACGCTGAAAATATTGTGATACCCATCATCCCTGCGGTTAAGAACCTCGAGATGGATATTGATCTTTGCGCGTGCCTGTAGTGAATCGGACAATACCCTTCTTAACCCGTCCTTTTGAAGGGGCAAAATTATTATACCGCACTTTTTTTGTCAAGAATTATTTATTTTTTCAATATCTGATTGACAAGCATCACCGGGCTAAAATTTGTGGAATTTTTCCAGAAAAACGGGGCGCGACCAACAATTATGAACGACATTGGCATCGACGTGGGGCGGAAACGCCTCCTCATATTCGACTGCGACGGGGTCCTCTTCGACTCCCACCAGGCCAACATCTCTTTCTTCAATCACTGTCTGACTCTGGGCGGGCTCCCGGTGCTGAGGAAGAACCTTGAAGAGAAGGTGGCGTACATGTCCACGCGCCAGCTCATGTTCGACCTGATACCGGACCCCTCCGAGGCCGAACGGCTTTTCCGCATAAGCCAGGAAACGGACTACTCCCCCTTCATCCCCGGGCTCAGCCCGCTCTTCGATTTCGAACAGGTCCTCAGGAGGCTCCATTCGAGCCACCTCCTGGCGGTGGCCACAAACCGGGGGCGTTCGATGGAGCGCCTTGCTGCCCATTTCGGACTTGATCGCTGGTTCGGCTTTTTCATATCAACCCTCGACGCGGAACCGAAACCGCACCCTGAAATGCTTTATAAATGCATCGCGCATTTCGGGGTGTCAGAAGGGGATGCGGTCTACTTCGGGGACGCCGACTCCGACAGCGAGGCGGCGGCACGGGCCGGCATTGATTTCATCCGGGTGGGCGCGCCGCGGGGTATTGCTTCCGTGGCGGATATTCTGCTTCCGGACATGCCTCCCGGCTCTCTTTTTTAGGCAGCTCCCCGGGAGTGCCGGGTTACGGCTCCTCCACGTTGCTCTGACCCCGTTTTTTTATTCTGACACCCGTAAAAAAAACTTGACCCCTTTCCCCTGGCACGATATCCGGATGCTGTCTGGCTCGCCCCTGTACGGGCGTGCGGGCATTATCACGATACCGGAGCAAAAACGTGAAAAGCAAAACAGACGGACCCCATTCACTCCTGATCGCCATCATTCTCGGAACAATCGTCATGCTTTCATGCAGTCAGGAGGCCGATGAGCGGGAAGACGGCCTCCTCCTCGGGATCGCTACCCTTATGAACGGCCCGGTCGTCATGAAATCCACGACCTATGATCTGGAGGACCGGATAATCGGCGCATCGGAACAACAGATATTCAACATGGCGGCCGGGAAATCCCAGCCCGATGCGCGATCCATGTACGAACTCTACGCAGGAGTGGAAATTCAGATCGACACCTCTGATTTCGACATCAACGATCCCCTTAACTCCCTGGTAAAGCAGACCCCCCTCCTGGCCCAGTTCTGGGCCCTGGAGAGAATGTCCTCGTCGGTCGATCCCGGACCGGACGACATATGGATGACCGCTGATGACGACATCGATCCTCTCCTGGGCTATCATGAAACTGTACGTGTCGGCGACGGATACCGTCTGATCGAGTACGACGATTTCGGCGTCACACCGCGGGGGCGCATCGACTATGTAGTCGAGAAAAACCGGAAGGTCGCCTCGCATTCCTTCAGCGCGGGGTCCGACGGCATCTATGAAACCGAGGATGACGTTCCGGTGCGAACCACCCTTTTCCACTACAACGCCGCTGGAAAAATGGAGAGGGCCGAGCACTATTCCGGTGACGGCGCCTCCTTCAAGAGCCTCTATCTTTTCGAGTACGACGGTGAGGGTACACTCCTCTCGATGAAGAGTTATAAAAACCAGGAAGGAACGGAGAGGCTCAATTTCGGATCATACTCCAATTTGACATGGGACGAAAGCGGGGAGCGAAGAAGCCTGGAGATACAGCTTGGGATACAAGTTAAGATATTCGTCTGGATCCCTGTAAACTTGATGAAATTCCGCTTCGAATTCAACGACGACGGCACGATCCACAAGCAGATCATGTACAAACCCATGAGCTCGACCGTCGATACCTGTAACGTCTACATCTATTCAGGAGGGGGGCTCCTGGGAATGGCGGGCATGAACGACGCGACCGAAAACTTCTCCGACGACGAAACCACGCAGGTTTCCTTTACGATAAACGAGCTGACGCTCGGCGGCGGGTAAACCCTCGCGGCGCCTCTGTCGGGGCATCACTTCGCCCCGTCGTCGCCGGGGATGGCTTATCCCGAATACTTTTCGATGAATACCCTCGTCGCCCAGCGGAAAAGGGCGTGTCCATAGTGTGCCCCCGCCAGATAGAAGCCCGCGAGAAAAACCAGATGGGAAAGGCCGTATACAAGGGGTCCGCCGATTGCGACAACCAGTGGCTCCCTTAAATAGAAGGCGCAGGCGCCGAGAAACGCCACAGCGGGCCAGCCGATTATATAGCTGAAGCCTATCAGCACAATGCCGGTGATCACACGGCCCGAGGGCCTCTCCCTGAAGGGGCTTAAATCGGCACCCTCTTCAATCGCCTTGCGTGCGAACCCCGTCCTGGCGGCCCTTCGTGCGATCGCTCCCATGATGTCCATGCACGCCTCCATCAACGCCGCGGGCTTCACTGTCTTCCGGATCTGCCGGTTATCCGCGGTCATCCAAATTGTCCGGGTGACCGCGGATAACGCAATAAAAAAATCTTGACAAAAGATCGGCCCTTTCAATAACGATAGCAGTTTGTTGAATATCAATGGCCCATTACCGGCGATTTTCAGCGGCCTGCCCGGCATCAGTACAGGCAACGTCTTTCACGTAGTGGACTGCTTCCCATGAAAACTCATTTATCCGACATCTCCATCTCGGGACAGAATCTCTCCCTGCGTGAGATACTCGAAATCGCTCGTGGCGGGCGTCAGGTACGCATCGGATCCGACCCTGACTTCATCCAGAAGATCACGCGTTCGAACGACATGCTTCGGGCGGCCCTTGAAAAGGGAACGCCGGTCTACGGCGTGAACACCGGTTACGGTAAATCGTGCGGCAAGCGAATGGCCAGGGAGGTCGCGCTCAAGAACGGCTTCAACCTTCTCCGTTTCCACGGCTGCGGCACCGGAGAGCCCGTGGGCATCCCGGAAACCCGGGCCGCCATGCTGACGCGCATCCTCTGCTTCTCCAGGGGCTACTCGGGTGTGACCCTTGCCCTTATGGAACGTCTGGCCGACTTCCTGAACCTGGGAATCACACCGGTCATCCCGTCAGAGGGCTCGGTAGGCGCGTCGGGGGACCTCACTCCGATGTCGTATGTCGGCGCCTCCCTCATGGGCCAGGGTGAAGTGTGGTACCGAGATCGGAGGATGAAGGCGGCAGAGGCACTCAGGGAGGCCGGGCTCGAGCCCTACTCCTTCGAGCCCAAGGAGCCGCTTGCCATCATGAACGGCACCTCCACGATGACCGGCATCGCATGCCTGGTCATCGAACGGGCGCACCGCATCATGGACGCGGCGATAGGGGCCACCGCCCTCTCCATACACGCCCTCATGGGAAACGCGCACCATTACGTCCCGGCCATCTCCCGCGCCAAGCCGCATCCCGGGCAGGAATACGTGGCGCGCAGGATAGCGAAACTGATTGAAACGGACACCGAAAGCTCCACCCTCGAGGCGAAAACACTAGAGACCCTCCAGGATCCCTACTCGATCCGATGCGCGCCGCAGATCCTGGGCGTTCTCCTTGACGCCCTCGACTGGGTCACCCGATGGGTGGAAATCGAGGCGAACAGCGCGAACGACAACCCGCTCATCGATCCAGAAAACGGCTCGGTTATCATGGGCGGGAACTTCTACGGAGGGCATATCGTCTTCGCCATGGACGCCCTGAAATCGGCCCTGGCATCCGCGGCAGACATGACGGACCGCCAGGTAGCCCTGATGGTGGACCCGCACATGAACCGGGGCCTCCCGGCCGACCTGGTACGCGCTGAGGGCGACGGCATCCTCTACAACCACGGCTTCAAGGCCATGTCGATCGCTTCCTCCGCCCTGGCCGCCGAGGCCTTGAAAGCGACCATGCCCGCGGCCTCCTTCTCTCGCTCCACCGAATCGCACAACCAGGACAAGGTGAGCATGGGGACCATCGGCGCCCGCGACGCGGCACGAATCTGCGACCTCACCGAAAAAGCGGCGGCCATACACCTCCTCGCGGCAGCCCAGGCGTGCGAAATCCGGGGCAATATCGAAATGAGGCCGGGACTGTCCTCCATCATTGAAAAAATACGGAGCCTGGCGGAACCGGTCTTCGACGACCGCCCCATGGACCTCGATATCGCAGCGCTGGCAAGGGCCATATCGGATGATGGCATCTTCTCACAGGACAATGAGTGATGCACAACCGGGACGCGGCACCCGCCTTGAATTCCTCACCTTCTCGAACGAGGGAAAACGGCATGGATGAAACCATGATACGTGCCTGCGTCCAGGGTGCCGAGCGAGTCTCCGCCTGGGCCGACCTCCTGGACAGCATCAACGTCTTTCCCGTGGCCGACGGTGACACGGGGCGCAATCTTAAAATCAGCCTCGCCCCGCTGCGGGAGCTTGCCGCGGGGCGTGAGCGCGCCGTACGCGGCCTCCTGATGCAGGCACGGGGCAACTCCGGCAACATCGCCGCGAGGTTTTTCTCCGCCTTCCTCGACGCCGATTCCCCGACGGCCCTCGCCGGAGCTGCACGCGAGGGAAGGGACCGCGCGTGGAAGGCTGTTCACGACCCGAAGCCCGGGACCATTCTCACGGTATTCGACGCCCTGGCCGACGACCTCGCGGGGGTCCCCTTCGAGTCCGGCCCCGTCCGGGCCGGGGCGCTCCTCGATCGCCTTGAGAGCGCGGTCCGCTCCACACCGCGCCTGCTACCCAGTCTCGGCGAGGCGGGTGTGGTCGACTCCGGGGCACTCGGGATGTTCATCTTCTTCGAGGGCTTCTTCATGTCACTGGCGGGACCGGCGCTTTCCCGCAGACCCGTCACCGCGGTCTTCGACGGCGGCCTGAATATCTCGCCGTCGTACCGGGGTGAGTCGGAAGAAGGATTCTGCGTGGATATCACCCTCGACGCGGGAACGGGGACCGAAGAAGCGCGCAAGGCCCTGCTGGAGATGGGCGAAAGCGTGGTGTTCATACCCGGCGAGGACTATCTCAAGGTCCATCTCCATACCGGCGATTCGTCGGAACTGCGAAGGCGCGTGGAGTCCCTCGGGTCGATCATAAACTGGACCGGGGACGATCTGGGGGAACAGGTCAGGCGGTTCCGCACGAAGGAAACGGGGCAGGCGCTCCACGTGATGAGCGACGCGGCCGGATCGATCACCCGCGACGACGCCCTGCGCCTCGGCCTTACCCTCCTCGACAGCTATATCACGGTGGGCGACGCCGCCACGCCGGAGACCTGCGTCGACCCGGCCGCCCTCTACACCGCGATGAGGAAGGGAGCAAGGGCCTCAACATCGCAGGCATCAGGGTTCGAGCGCCACGAGCTCTATCGAAGCGTTGTCGACCTACACGGCCCGGTCCTCTACCTATGCGTGGGATCCGCCTACACCGGAAATTACGACGTGGCATTGCGCTGGAAGGAAGAGAACGATCCTGAAGGCCTCCTCACCGTCATTGACACCGGCGCCGCGTCGGGACGCCTCGGGGCGATCGCCATCAAAACTGCCGAATACTCCCTCTCGGCCACGGGCCCCGATACGGTCCTCGACTATGCGAATGCCGCGATCGATCGCTGCCGAGAGTATATCTTCATTGATAACCTGAACTACCTGGCGGCCGGGGGCCGCCTTTCGAAATCCCGGGCCTTCTTCGGCAACATGCTGAACGTAAAGCCCGTGGTGACCCCCACCCCGGAGGGCGTGGTGAAGGCCGGCACGGCCAGGACGACGGAAGAGCAGATCGCCTTCGCACTCGGGAAACTGGCCGTCGAGGCCGCCGGGCCCAGGCCCTTCATCATGCTTCAATACACCGACAACCGCGACATGGTGGAGAAGCGGGTACTGCCAGCCGTCATTGAAATCCGGCCTGACGCGGACATACGCCTCCAGCCCCTCTCCCTCACCACGGGCGTGCACATCGGGCCCGGGGCCTGGTCGATCGCTTTTTTGCCTGAGACGTAAATCCGCCACTCACCCCCGCCGGAGAAGATTGGGCGGAGGTGACAATCACCCTCCCCCGGCCCCTCTTGTGATGGGAGGGGAGCAGGGCGTTCGAAACGCATATACCGTCGGGGTACAACAATGAACAAAGGAAGATTTGCGGTCATCATACCCGCATACAATCACGAGCAGCGCGTCGCCGACGTGGTCCGCTCCTCCCTCGCCCTCGGCTATCCGGTGATAGTCGTCGATGACGGCTCCACCGATTCGACGGCGGAGAAGGTCGCGGGAATCGCCGGTGTGACACTGATACGCCACGGAGAGAACAGGGGGAAGGGGGCAGCCCTCAAAAGCGGCTTCGCCGCGGCGGTGTCTCTTGCCGACTGGGCCATCACGATCGACGCGGACGGCCAGCACGACCCTGACAACGCCGTCAACCTGATCGGGGCCATCCCGCCGGAATCACTCCGGTCCGCCCGCCGTCCCATCGTCATCGGTGCGAGGGAGAACATGACGGGGGACGACGTGCCCTGGACCAGCCGTTTCGGCCGGGGATTCTCCAACTTCTGGGTACGGGCGTCGGGCGGGCCGCCCGTCACCGATTCCCAGAGCGGGTTTCGCATCTATCCCCTCCCCCAGACGATGGAAATTAACATTCACGCGGACCGCTTCCAGTTCGAGGTGGAGGTACTCGCCAAGGCCGGCTGGAACGGCTTCCCCGTCATCGAGGCGCCGGTGAGCGTGAGCTACACACCGGGCACCCCCCGAATCTCCCACTTCCGGCCCTTCATCGACTTCGTGAGGAACTCCCGCGTTTTTGCGCGCCTCATCTTTCAGCGGATATTCATTCCCCCCTTCCTCAGAAGAAGGATGTCATATAAAAAATCATTGTAATTTTTCCCCCTTCAAAATAATCGTACAATCTCCGTGCCCTGTCCACCATCGCCGCATCGGCGACGGACACGGGCGTCGTTTCCCGTTTCCATCATGCACAGAAGGCGGCCGAATGCACCATGATCAAAAAGGCGCTCCATTCACGCTGGACCGCGGTCATACTGACCGCACTGACCGTCGCCGGTCTCCTGGCAATCGCCCTGTCGACGGCCCGGATCGACACGGACGTCATCAGTTCGCTCCCGAAAAACGATCCCGTCCTCGCTGACGCGGGATACATCTTTCGGCACCACCCGATACAGGACCAGATGGTCATCGATATCGGGATCGACGGCAACGATCCCGACCGCCTTGTCGAAATCGGCGACCTGGTCCAGGAGCGCCTCCGGGAAAGCGGGCTTTTCACCGATGTGGGCATCGGGGAAACCCAGGCCCTCTTCCCCGACCTGGTGCGTCATGTCCAGGACAGCCTTCCCGCGCTCCTGAGCGAGGATGATCTCGAGAGAGAGATCAGGCCACTTCTCGTGCCGGGCCGGATAAGGGAGGCCCTTGAGTCCCTTCGAGCCGATCTCCTCAACCTTGACGCCATCGGCCAGGCGGGCATGATTTCCCGCGATCCACTCGGCTTCAGAAACATCGTCCTCGCGAAGATGGCACCGATAGCCCCGGCCAGGGATGTCCAGTTGTACCGTGGCCATCTCCTTTCCGCAGACGGCAGGCATCTCCTCGTCGTGGCCCGGGAAAAGTCCTCAGGGTCGGACACCGTCGCTGCGCGCGGGATCGACACTCTCATCAAAGTAATCGAGAAGGAAATCGCCGGGATGCCTCGCGGCTCCTCCGTTACTCTGACCCCGGTGGGCACCTACCGCGCGGCCCTTGACAACGAGATGACCGCCCGGGCCGACACGCAAAGGGCCATCGTTTTCGCCACCATAGGCATCGCGATTCTCCTCCTCCTCGTGTTCCCGCGCCCCCTCATCGGGCTTCTCTCACTCGTACCGGCCATAGTCGGCACGGTGGCGGCTTTCTTCATTCACTCCCTTGTCTACGAATCGGTGTCGATACTTGCGATCGGGTTCGGTGGGGCGATCATCTCGATCACCGTCGACCATGGCATGGCCTACCTCCTCTTTCTTGACCGCACCGTGGAGACCCGCGGCGTCCAGGCCGCGCGTGATGTCCGCTCGCCCGGTCTCGCGGCCACCCTCACCACCGTGGGGGCGTTCCTCACACTCTTCATCACCGGCTTCCCGATTCTCGAACAGATCGGCCTTTTCGCCGCCCTTGGCATCGCCTTTTCCTTTATCTTCGTCCATACCGTCTTTCCTCTGATTTTTCCGGTAATGCCGCCGGCATCCAGGGAGCGCTTCCCGGCCCTTCGCCGGGCCATCGACCTGATCGCAACCAGGGGCGGGCTCTATAAACCGGCCGGAGTGGCCCTCTTCGCCCTGGCCATGCTGATCCTCGGCATCGTGGAATTCAGGGAATTCCACGTCGACCTCGCCTCCATGAACAGCGTCACCGCCGAGACTCTCGAAGCGGAAAAAAAGGTGACCGGAATATGGGGCAACATCCTTGGAAAGGTCTACCTGATGGCCGAATCGGGAAGCATCGACGGGCTCCGGCGGGAGGGGGACCGTCTCGCCCGGGACCTGGGCCGCGACAGGATGGACGGGATCCTTGCCGAGGCCTTCGTACCCTCAATGCTGTTTCCCGGTCCCGGGGGCGCCGCTGAGAACTTCGACGCCTGGAAACGCTTCTGGACCAGGGACCGAATCGCCTCATTCAAAAAAAATCTCGCCGCAGAATCGGCGCGGGCAGGGTTTTCCTCCGCCGCCTTCGATTCCCTCTTCCGCATGATAACCATGAACCGCCCTTCATCCGGGCCGATTCCGGAGCGCTACTTCGGGCTCATGGGAATATCCCGGAGCAGGGAAAGCGGAACATGGCATATGATCTCGACCCTGACGCCGGGTAAAAAATACAACGGGGAGAACTTCTACGCCCGCTACACCGCCCGGGAGGGGGTCAAAATGTTCGACCCGGGCCTTTTTACGAAGCGCCTGGGGGGCATCCTGATGTCGACCTTCCTGAAGATGCTCCTGATCATCGGCGCCACCATCACGCTCATGGTATTTCTCTTCCAGTTCGAATGGAAGCTTACCATCGTCACACTTCTGCCCGTGGCCTTCGGCCTGATCGCCACCTTCGGAACCCTGAAACTCCTCGGCCGGCCCCTCGACCTCCCGAGCATCATGCTTTCGACCATCATAATGGGAATGGGCGTCGATTACTCCCTTTATTACGTCCGCTCCTACCAGCGATTCGGCACCAACGATCATGAACATCTCGGACTGATCCGCATGACGATATTCATGGCCGGCTCCACCAGCATCTTAGGCTTCGGCGTCCTCGCACTGGCCGAACATACTCTGCTCCGCGGCGCCGGACTCACGGCCTTCCTCGGGATTGGCTACTCCCTCGCCGGCGCATTCATCATACTCCCGCCGGTCCTGGACCTCATCTCACGTAAAAAGGAGGAGGCGGTCGCACGGGGCCATGGAGACCTGAGGTGCCGGGTCCTCACCCGCTTCCGCCACCTGGAGCCTCACCCGCGCCTGTTCGCCCGGTTTAAATTGCGGCTCGACCCCCTCTGCGGGGAACTGGACGGGATCATCGCGGGGCTCCGGCGCAGGCCCGTCTCGATCATCGATATCGGATGCGGATACGGCATTCCGGCCGCCTGGCTCGCAGAGTCGAACCCCTCGCTGCGCCTTCATTGCGTCGAGCCGGATGTGGAACGCGCCCGGGTCGCCGCCATGGTGCTGGGTGATCGGGGGACGGTAGAAGCGATCGGCGCCCCCGGCATGCCCGCCTTCGAGGGGAGGGCCGACGCCGCCCTCATGATTGACATGATCCATTACCTTGACGACACGCTCATGAGGCACACCCTTTCGGGACTGCGGAAAAAACTGACGCCGGGCGGGACCCTCGTTATCCGCGCCACGGTACCATGCGAGGCCGGGACCCCGATACTCAGATGGATCGAAACCGTACGGAACCGCCTTCGGGGCGTTGCCACTCATTTCCGGACCGAATCAGAAATTAGCGCGCTGCTCGCTGAATCGGGATACGGCCCGGTCAACATCGGGGAATCGGGAAAGGGAAGGGAAGAAAAGTGGTTCCTGGCGGCACGAAAGGGGCGCCTGCGCTCATGATCGCGCTCTTCTATCGGTTCATCACCCTCTTCACGAAAATCCTCGGCAGATGGTTTTTCGTGATCTTTTCACGCTTCGTTTCCACAGGCTACTTCTTCCTCTTCCCAAAAAGGGTCGCGACGGGGATGAGGTTCTACGGCGCCCTTTTCCCGGGGAGGGGCCGCCTTTCTCATCTCCTCAGCACCTGGCGACAATTCCATGGATTCACGAACGTGTTCCTGGACCGGTTTCTCCTCGAATCGGGGAGGGACATCTCCTACACATCTGAGGGATGGGAATTGATCGAAGGTGCCGCAGCTCGGGGCGAGGGGGGCATCCTCATAATGTCCCACATGGGAAATTGGGACGTTGCCGCGCACCTTCTGAGGGAACGGGGACTCCGACTCCTCCTCTACATGGGGGCGCGTGAAAAAGAACAGATCGAGAAGATGCAGAAGGAGCGGCTTGCGGAAAAGGGGTTTACGATAGTAGCCGTGGACAGGGAGGGGGGGTCTCCCTTCGATATTCTGGAGGGGAAGCGCTTCCTCGAGGGGGGCGGCCTGGTCTCACTCACGGGTGATCGCCTCTGGACCGCGAACCAGCGTAGCGTACCGGTCCGATTTCTTGGTCACCGGGTCCTCCTCCCTGAGGCGCCCCACGCCCTGGCACTCCACTCCGGCGCGCCCCTCTATGTTTTTTTCGCACTCAGCTCCGGCCGCGGCAGCTACCGGATCAGCATATCGGGACCGATACATGTCAGGGCGGCCTCACGGGCGGACCGGAAAATGGCGATCGAGGAATCAGCCCAGCGATATGCCGATATACTGGCGGAAATGGCACGCGAGTGGCCCATCCAGTGGTACCATTTCGAGGAGTTTCTGGGGTCGAAGCTCGATTGACAGGCCGGAACCCGGCCTAGCGGCCCTTGAAGTCAGCCGGCCGCCGCTCGATAAAGGCCCGTACACCCTCGGCCGCGTCCTCGCTTTTCATGATGGGAAGCAGGTCGGGAAGGAGGCGCGCCATGGCGGCCCTGTCACCCTCGATTCGCGTCCGCCGGGCCGAGAGCAGTGACGCCTGCACGCCAAGGGGGGCCTGTTTCGCTATCCGTTCCGCCATTTCCAGGGCCCTTTCGAATTGTGTGCCCGGCTCAGTAATCTCCTGCACGAGCCCCAGCCGAAAGGCCTCCGGGGCACGCAATTCCTCTCCCGTAAGGAGGTACCGCATCGCATTACCCCAGCCTATCTCCTGGTGGAGCCGGACCGTCGCGCCGCCCACCGGGTATATGCCCCGCGAGACTTCGATCTGGCCGAACCGCGCGTCGGAAGAGGCGATCCGCACGTCGCATGACAGAAGGAGCTCGAGACCCACGGTAAGGCATATCCCCTGCGCCGCCATCACTACGGGCTTCCCCACCCTTTTTTCCTCGTCCCAGCCGAAGGGATCGATTGCCCCCTCCGGAAGCACCGGGTATTCTCCTTTTGAAAAAACCTCGGCCCACTGAACGAGATCGAGGCCCGCGGTGAAATGGTCACCGTGTGCGAAGAGCATCCCGCACCGAAGATCCTGATTGCCATTCAACTCCCCGAAGGCCTCCGAAAGCCTGATGTACATTTCAATATCGAATGCGTTCCGCTTCTCGGGCCTGTTGAAGCCGATCAGGAGCAGGTGGCCCCGTCTTTCCACTGTAATTTTATTCATCGTCACCCTCACCTCCCCGTATATCCTTCGCCCGGCCTTCCCTCTCCCCCCTTCACGCCTTCCCCTGCCTCCTGAACGCGCCCAGACGGAAGTCCTCGATAATACCGAGCGCGTAATCCCGTACCTTTATGATGGCGCCGTAGCCGGTCAACCCGGTAAAGAGATCGGTCACCCGTTTCCGTCGCGCCTCCTCTATGAAAAGCCTGTTCAATCTGAGGGGATTGCCCCATTCTTCATTGCGCGCATCGATGAGGCCCTCGCAAAAATCGGCGATTTCATGGAGGAGAAACGCCGATTCCTTAAGGTATTCGTTCCTGTCCCGCTCGATCTCGATTTCCTCCACATCGGGACGCTTAAGCCAGGCACTATGGTCCTCAACCCTCCGCGCCGGGATCCCGCCGCGGGGTATCGCGAGGGGTGCCATTTCCGCCTCGAAGGCGACAAGCCTGTCTTTTTGAGGCTTCTCCACCGCTATGATGTAAAGAACAGGAAAATAATCGAGGGCGAAAAGGGAGATGGCACCGTAGAAACGGGAAATCTCCATGCCCGCCTTCGGATGAAACCGTATCTCCGGGTACTTCATTATCCGGGCTGTCATCTCCTCTATGATCCGGTCGACCTGCTGGGCAAAGGGCTTTTCCCCTTTTTTCTTCTCGTACCTCTCCCTCACCTTCTCGAAATTCGACACCTCGGCGAGGATGAAGGCTTCCATGTTCATCCTGTTCCGGACCGCCATGAGAAGGCGTTCCTCAAAGGCCTGGCGGTTAAACCACGTGGGATTCTTCTCCGAATACTCGGAGTATTTCTGTTTTAATTTAACTACGAGCTGGTTGATTTCCGCAACAGACATCGTCATGGCCGGGACTCCCTGTCACACAAAGCGTTTGATGTACTCGCGGATTGCGTCCTTCAGGAGCTCCCTCACTATCGGGTCCTTTTCAACCGTGAAGAGATCGAAGAGACCCATGAGGGAGCTTTTATCCTTGATACGCCGGATTGAATGGAGGGCCGCCGTCCGGACATAGACCCTGTCCCCGCTCCCAAGGATATCGAAGAGGCTCTCAAGGGACTGCCTGTTGCGGTAGTTCCCCAGGGAGTTGCACGCCTCTGCCCTGACGCGGAAATCGGGGTCCGGAAGGGCTCTTTGAAGCGCCGAGAGTGCGGCCCCGCTTGCTGAGAAGCCGATCACATGGGCCGCTTTGATACGCAGGTCGGCTTTTTTTTCGGAAAGGAGCACCCGCTCCAGGCCCCTCACGTCACCGACCCGTCTCAGGGCGGCAAGTGTATCCATCATGATTTCCTTTATTTCCCCGTCGTCCTCATTCAAAAGGCGGGACGAAAGCGCGTTCACAGACATCATGGAACCGATCAACTGCAGTGACCGGGCGCTCTCCCGCCGCACATCCCGGTTCCGGTCGTTCAGGACCAGATGGAGTGTCCCAAGGGAATTGCCGTCCCGCAGGGCCCCCAGGGCCTCGATGGCGACGACTCGCACCTCGTCATTTCTATCGTTCAAGGCGGAACCACGTATCAACCCGAGGGACTCAAGTATCCTGTTTTCTTTCAGGCAATTGATCACGTAGATTCTGATCGACTTGTTCTCGTCCCTGAGGAGGCCCGTAAGGGAGTGATAGAAACGATGATCGAACAGATGATTCATCGCTTCGATGAAGTAGATCTTGTGCACCGGGACGTCGCTGTTCACCATACTCAGGATAACGGGGTAAAGACGGTCATCGCCGCCTTTCTTAAGAGCGCGGGCCGCGCTCTGGCGAACCGCAGACTGGGGGCTGATCAGCAGGTTTGCCAGGGGAAGGACGAAGCTCCTGTCACCATACTCCGCCATCATGTCGATGATCCGCACTTTCTTTTTTACCCATGCGGTGTCACGGAGAAGCTTCAGCCAGAGGAGGGCCGTCGCATCGGCCTGGTACGCACGCAGCTCGCCAAGGAGATCCTGCCTTTTCGACTCGTCGGTCTCATCGATGACGGCATGTATCAGGCGGAGTATTTCTCTCGTCGGAGCATTTTCAGACGCAAAGATCGGCGCGAGACCGGGACCCGGGGACGAATACTTCCCGGAGGGCGGGAAAAACAGGGCCGCGATAAGCGCGGCCGGGACGATTATATGACTGATTTTCATGGTGGTCTGAGTATTCAGGCCGCGCGTTTTTTTGTCAATACAAATGGACTTCGGACGGCGGCGGCCTTCCCTCCCTATTTCAGGACCCCGTGGAGATAGTGCCTCGCAATGGTGGTGATGAGTTTCTCATCGAGGACATTGCGATTTTGCCGGTCGTATTCGTACACCACCAGCATGACCCCACCGATTATCATCGTGGCGGTCACCCGGGGATCGAGCTCGGCCCTGTAGACTCCACGCCGCATTAACTCCTCCACTTCATACGCTACGACCTTTTTAATTTCAGATATCGCCTTGTCGACCCGCACGTTCACCTCTTCGTCCACGCCGATAATTTCCTTGTAGATCAGCCTGATCACGATCGGCTCTCCCAGAAGCACGGAGATGCATGAGACAAGTCGCTTATTTATGAATTCGAGGACTTGCTCGGAAGTGGGGCCGGTGTTAAAGAATTCATTGAAATCATCCTTGTCGAATATATCCTCGATATTTTCCAGTACCACTTCCAGAATGGCGTAAAGGATCTCTTTCTTGTTCCTGAAATACTGATACACGGTGCCCCGGGCAATGTCCAGTTTTTCGCACACCTGACCTATATGGGTGCTCTGAAACCCCTTTTCAATGAACATCTGCTTTGCCGTATCGACAATCTGCTGCTTTCTTCTTTCTCCCTTCGGTGGCATGCCTGCTCCCTCGCAATTACCTTATAGACCTTATTTCTTTTTTATCCATCGTGCCGCGCAAAAGCTTGAGTTCTTCCTTGATGGGAACAAGAGCATCCATCAATTCCCTCATCATTTTCTCGGCCTGATCCTGGAGTTCTTTGCTCATACGCTTTTCTTCATCCAGTAGTTGATATGGCCCCGGGAGAATGCGGCATATCCCACAATGGCGGGACCATACTACCCTTATCGAATCAATCCGAAGTCCCCTTTAGATAGAAATCAGAATCGGATATCATCGGGGTGCTATCTCCCTGCCGCCGCCCCTGGGGTCACAAACCTTTCGGAGACGATACGAAAAAATAGATGGGCACCCTTTTTTGCGCGACATCCGCAATGTTCAATGCGACATGTCTTCGCCGTGCCCATGCCGGACATGGATCGATAGGACCAACAGGAAAAAAAACTCCATGGATGGAGTTTCAGTTAACTATCAATATATATAATCAAAAACGATGATAATGTATATGGAATACGATATTAACCATTTGGGTCAACAATTTTTCAATAATATCCAGTTTTTTATTCAGCGGCATCATCACGCAGGAAAAATGAGGAAACGGCGAATTGACAACCCCTGCCGAACCGGTTGTTCTCAGCAGGGGCTGTGTGAGACATTCCGTTGCATGCCCATGAAACCTCCCATAAATACGCTTCAGACGGCGGTGTTAACCGAAGATCCAATCGAAGCGGCATCCGATTCGATCCTGATCTTCGATCCGATCAGCATGTAGAGGAAATTCTGCACCTCCTGGAGGTTCATAATCACCTCTTCCCGGACTTGTTGGCTGACACTCTCATCTTTGGCGAAGGGGAAAGGCATTCCCGTCTTTTCCGCCCCTGTCGTCATCCCTGAAAAACCTTCGGTGTTTTCGACTGGCCTGGGTGGTGGATACTGTAAACCCTGTATTGACCTGACATCCATTTCATGGCCTCCTTCCTTGGAATCCATCTGTTTCTATTTTCGTCATTTATTTGAATAATTATAATGGTTTTTTAAAAAAATCACCCCCATCAAGCCGGCAATGATGGCTCAAATCCTTATGGATTCCACACGTCTCACACGGTAACGATTCCCGTCGTCCGGCAATTAGTACTTGACAGTTGATATTCATCAAAATAATCCCCATTTTGAATGGGATGGCATGAAATGCGGCTCTCTTCGCTTTTCTCCCCCGGTTGGGCGCGGATCGGGTTCCGGCCCAAAGACCCGGCAGGTCATATATACATACATCGGCACCGGCCAGGGCGAGACCATGCAAACCGGCCGTTTAGCCCATGATTCGCGGGGCATGCCGGAGACACCGCCCCACAACGCCGATATGATACCTTGAATCGAAACAAGCAGGTGGGCCATGAGAAACAACAAACCGCTGTATAACACTTACCAGGTATACAAATATCTGATATTCTTTCCCCTCCTCGGAATGTCGACCGCCTTTATCTTCGTTGCCATTTTCGCCTTTTTCTATGTCGCAAGCCAGCGATTCGTCCAGATTGCCGGAATACTCTGGGCACGGTTCAACAGTTTCATCACCCCGATGTTCGTAAGCGTAAGGGGTATCGAGAATATTGAACGGGATCGCTCCTATGTCGTTGTCGCGAATCATCAGAGCCAGTACGACATCTTCGTGATATATGGCTGGCTCCCCATCGACTTCAGGTGGGTCATGAAGATCGAACTCCGCAGGGTCCCCATTCTCGGATATTACTGCTACAGGGCCGGCCATATCTACATCGATCGCTCCAACAGGGAGGCCTCGATCCGCTCGATAAACGAGGCGAAGACCAGGATATCAAAAGGCACTTCCGTCGTATTTTTCCCGGAGGGCACCAGAAGCGAGACGGGAGAATTGATTGACTTCAAGAAAGGGGCTTTCAGGTTCGCACTTGACATGGGGCTCCCCGTGCTTCCCGTCACCATCACCGGCACAAGGGAGATACTCCCCGATAATTCCATCGGGCTCTTCCCCGGCAACGCGAAGATGATCATCCACCGGCCTATCGATATCGAGGGCTATACCGACAAATCAATCGACGACCTGATTGCTCGTGCGCGCAAGGCGATAGAGGCCGGTCTTGACGGCCGCGTCGGCTGATGCCGTCGATGCAGGACAGGATCGAAACTATCGCCGGAAGGGCCCGCTTCCTCCTCTCCGCCTGCCCGTGCGAATACGCGGAAATCCGCCTGAGCGCGAGCCGGGGGGTTTCCATTTCCCTTGCGGGAAACCAGGTAGAGACATTCAGCGCGGGGGATACGGTGGGCGGCTCCGTACGGATACTGAAGGACGGGGCCTGGGCCTTTGTCTCTTTCAACGACCTTTCCGCCATCGAAGATCATTTCAGAAGGGGACATGCGATATCCTCTTCGGTTAACCATTCTGAAAAGACAAAAATACGTCCCTACGGTCACGTGCGCGGGCATTTTGCCACACCCTGCGTTGACGACTTCGACGCCATTTCCCTCGAGGACAAGTTCAACCTGATCAGCTCCTACAACCGCCTTTTGAAATCCTCCCGGATGATACAGACCACCCGCGCCGCCTACAGGGACGTCCGCTCATTCTACGCCTACCTCAACACCGAGGGATCGGACATCACCTACGACAGGGCCTATTGCGGCGTCTCGCTATCATCCGTAGCGAAGGATGGCGCACTGATTCAACCCTACGGCGAGTCGACGTCCGGGTACGGCGGCTTCGAGCTCGTCCGGGGCCTCGAAGCCACGGCGGAAGGCGTGGCAAAGCGCGCGGTCGACCTTCTCTCCGCGGAATCCGTTCCCGGCGGAGCCTACCGCGTCGTGGCCGACCAGAAGCTTGCGGGTGTCTTTATCCACGAGGCCTTCGGGCACCTCTCGGAGGCTGATTTCGTCCATGAAAACGAGCGGCTCCGCGAAGAGATGGTACTCGGGAGGAGGTTCGGCCCCCCGGAACTGAACGTGATCGACAGCGGCCATCACCCGGGGCTTGCGGGGCACATCCCCTTCGATGACGAGGGCGTCCTGCCGGAAGAAACGCGCCTTATCACCGGGGGACTCCTGAGCGGGCGGCTTCACTCCAGGGAAACAGCGGAGAAAATGGACGAAGCGCTCACCGGCAACGCAAGGGCCATCGGAGTGACGCAGCAGCCGATCGTACGGATGACCAACACCTATATTGAAAACGGCGCCCATGAACGCGATGCCATCATCGAAGAGGCCGGTGACGGCATCTACGCGGCAGGTGTCATCGGAGGGGAGACGAACCTCGAGATGTTCACCTTCACCTCCGGCTACGGATATGAAATTCGCGGGGGAAAACTTGGCAGGATGTACCGGGACATCGTTCTTTCCGGCAACGTCTTCACCACCCTCGCCGCAATCGAGATGATCGGCAACGACCGGATCATGTTCGGGGGCCTCGGGGGGTGCGGCAAGGGGGGGCAGAGTCCGCTCCCCGTTTCCTTCGGAGGTCCCCATCTGCTCATCCATGACGTGCTGATCGGGGGGGCGCAATGATCGAAGGTATCCGGCGATCTCTGGCGGGCAGGACCCGCTGGTTCGATATCATCGAGACACGCGGCGCCGGCACGCCCCTATCATTCTCCAACAACCGCTTCCACTCCATTACCGAACGCCATAATCGGGGTTTCGGCGTCAGGGTAAATGTGGAGGGGAAAACGGGCTTCTCCTACACCAACGACCCCGCCACCCTCGGGGATACGGCCGACCGCGCCGTTGCACTCGCCGCCTATGGGGAGGCCGAAGACTTCGAGCTCCCCTCCTCCGCGCGCATCCCCTTCGAGCCCTACAATGACGCCATAGGAACCTTCCATACGAGCCGGGAGATCTCCGCGGCGGAGGAGGCGATCGCGGCACTTCGTCAGAAGTTTCCCGGGGCGACCGTGGACGCCTCGGTATCCGCCTCGACCGGAACGATCCGCATATGCAACTCCCGTGGCCTTGACGCCTCATACCGGAACAGCCGGTATTCCGTGTACATCTCGGCGACGCTGATCCTTGAAGACGGCGTGCGTCTCGAGGCGGGAGAGAGCGTGTCGTGCCTCGAGCCGACCGGCTACGGGGAACTCGTCGAAAAAATATCAGAAAAAATCGCGGGGGCCCTGACGGTTCGCCGCCTTCCCGGCGGGAAGGTTCCGGTGATGATGACCCCGCGCGCGGTCGCCCGCATCATCGGCATCGTCACCGCGGGGCTTAACGGGCAATCAGTATGGAAGGGGATATCACCCTTCGCCGACAGGCGGGGCGACACACTGTTCAACGCGGCCTTTTCCCTCGCGGACGATCCCTCCCTCGACGGCTCTCCCTACAGCCAGCCCTTCGATGACGAGGGCGTACACGCGAAGCGAAGATTTCTCGTCAATGAGGGCAGAATTGAATCATTTCTCACGGACCTCGCCCACGCGCGCAAGCTGGGCCTTCCACCCGGAGGCAACGGGGCGCGCGGTTATTCATCCCTTCCCCACCCTTCATTCAGCAACGTCGTCATCAACGGCGGCAGCGGGGAAAGGGAGACGATGATACGGGGGATCGACCGAGGGGTCCTGGTGGACCGCTTCATCGGCCTGGGCCAGTCGAATACCCTTACCGGAGATTTTTCTGCGGGCCTCGACCTGGCTTACCTGGTCGAGGGGGGCGAAATCGCAGGACGAGTAAAGGACTGCATGCTATCCGGCAACCTCTTTTCCCTGCTCGCGGGAGAGATCATCCTGAGTGCCGAGCGCGATAGGATTGGATCGGTCCTGGCACCCTCCATTCTTTTCCCGGGCGTGAATTACACCGGCTGAAATCTGGCTCCGGCGCGTATAATTCTTCTGGACAAATGCCGCCGGAACGCTACCATGTGATCCCATGATGGCGTCATTGTTCGGAACAAAAGACACGGGGAGGCCGGAGCGGGGCATTCGTTCAATTCCCGCCGTGGCGCTTCTCCTCATCCTTTTCGGCATTCCCTTCCCGGGGCGGTCCCCCCTTTCGGCCGAGACGCTGAAACCCCGTCATTTCGAATCGCGCCCGCGCATCGGGCTCGTGCTGAGCGGGGGGGGCGCCAAGGGCATTGCCCATGTGGGCGTCCTGAAGGTAATCGAGGAATCGGGACTCAAAATCGACTATATAACCGGAACCAGCATGGGCAGCATCGTCGGCGGCCTCTACGCCTCCGGCTATAACGCGAAGATGCTCGAGTCCCTGGTCCTCACAATTGACTGGGACGACATACTGGGAGATCAGGTGTCAAGGCGGAGCGTATCCATCGACGAAAAGGACGGCCACGACAAATACATCGGCTCATTCCAGATCAGCCGCTCGGGGCTCAAGCTCCCCACCGGATACAAGCGCGGGCAGAAACTCACCTCCATGCTCTCCCGCCTGACACTTCACGTGCACAACATCGACGATTTCGGGAAACTCCCGGTCCCCTTCCGCTGCATCGCAACCGATATCGTGACGGGCGACGCCTATGTCCTCACCAGGGGATACCTCCCCGACGCACTCCGCGCAAGCATGTCAATCCCCTCGATATTCACCCCTATCGAGATTGATGACCGCCTGCTGATAGACGGCGGCGTGGTCCGCAACCTCCCGGTTTCGGACGCCCGTGACATGGGGGCGGACATCGTCATCGCAGTGGACGTGGGCGCTCCGCTGTATAAAAAAGAAGAACTGAAATCCGTCGCTGAAATCATGGACCAGGCAGTGAGTTTTCTGGGAGCCCGCTCGACACAGGAACAGCGCTTGCAGGCGGACATCCTTCTTATACCCGATATCAGTGGCTTCACCTCATCCGATTTCAGCCGCGGAGCGGAGCTCGTGGCCCTCGGGGAAAGGAGCGCGCGGCTCATCATTCCGGAGTTAAAAGAGCTTGCCGAAGAGCAGGCCAGATTCACCGCGCCGGAACGCGATCCCCCCGACATCATCTCGGTAGAAAAAATGCGCGTGACGTCAGTCGACATACGGGGCCTGAAGCGGGTCTCAAGGAACCTTGTGATGGGCAAGCTCCTCCTCAGCCCACCCGTAACCGTCACGCCGTCCCGCCTGGAGGAAGCGATCGAGCGGGTATACGCGAGCGGATTCTTCGAGCGGGTGACTTACAGGATCGAGCCTGAGGGAAAAGGGAACGTGAAGCTTGTCCTGAACGTTACGGAAACAACCGGACTGTTCCTGAAGCTCGGGATAAATTACGACTCCAACATGAACGCCGCAGTCATGGGCAACGTTACCCTGCGCAACCTGGCGGGCCAGGGCTCCTCCATATCGATCGACGCCCGGCTGAGCGAGTTTCCCGGCGTACGGGCCTCCTACTTCATCCACACGGGGCTGAGGAAGCCGGGCCTTGGGATCGGAATCGAGGGCCATTACGACAAGTTTGTCATTTATACGTACAAAGGCGGGTACCTCCAGTCGAGCTACGATTACCAGAATTACGGCGCCGACCTCATGCTGCAGGCCATCATCTTTAATTCCTTCGCCATCGGCATCGCGACAGAGAAGGACCTGACCGATATCAAGGCTCAGATCGCACCGAACGACCCCAAACGGAAAAACATCGAGGCCCTGAACTATTACGCCTATGTCAAATTCGACAATCTCGACAGAACATTCTACCCCCGTTCCGGTCTTCAGCTCTACGGGGAGGTGAAATATATCACCGACGATCTCTCCATGATGAAGAACAACGAGCGATACAGGTCTTTCTTCAAGTATACGGCGCAGATCAAGGGGTACATTCCTTTCCATCGCCTCGTCACCATGTTCCTTGGCCTTTCCGGCGGCTTCATTGAAGCTCGCGAGCCCTATTATATTCAATATGAACTGCTGGACGGGTTGAAGCCCTCCAATAGGTTGAAGCTCTACAGAAGAAAGATCCCCTTCATCTATCAGAACTACACGGGGGGCCTGAACCGATATACGAATGGTTGCATCCCCTTCACAGGCCTCAATTTCATGCAGGTGTCGGGAAAACATATGCTGCTCATGGACATTGGCCTCCAGGTCGAACCGTTCAAGGATTTCTATATAGTGGCGAGGGGCAGCCTGGGAAGGGTGAAAGACAGGTTCAGGGACCTCTTCAAGAAAAGGATTCTCGTGATCGACTCATGGTACGGATACTTCGTTCCCCGGCACCTGAACCTGGAAAACGACCTCATCTACGGATACGGCGCCACCCTCGGCTACGATTCGATCATCGGTCCAATCGAGTTAACCCTCATGAGGGGAAGCGAATCGAACAGATTCCTCTTCCATGCCAGCATCGGCTACCGGATGTAAAATTCACAGGAAAAGCATGAGGGTAAGGACAAGGGCGGCCGTCGCCAGAATCGACGCGCCCCATGTCCAGGTACGTGGCCATCCCTCGCCCAGACGCACGCCCTCGATGGCGATCAACTGGGCCAGCGCGAAGGGAAGGGACAGGAGCAGGAAGTAGAGGAGCGCGATCCCCCATTCGTCGCCGAGTCCAATAAAGTAACACGGCACCAGCACCAGGGACAGGACAAGGGCCCCGCCGTGAAAGGCGATGAGAGCCCCCCCTGTTATCACGACACCCCGGGGGGAGCGGTCCCTCCTGAGACCGATATAGCCCCTGATCGCGGATAATGCGCCTTCGGCGAAGAGGACCGCCGCGCACGTCAGGCCGAGGAGCTGGCCGGCCAGGGGCGACACTTCGTCCAGGAGGTGCTGTATACCCGGGAAGAGCCCGGCGATGAGCCCGCAGAGGGCGGCACAGATCGCACGCCAGGCCGCGGCGAAGGCCCCGAGGGACGCGCTCAACTCCTTCCCGATGAAGGAGAGAACGAGACAGGCCAGAACCGCGCCGATCGCCCCAAGATAGAAGATCGCCGAATATCCCTGTATCAGCTGGAAGCCGTAGTACATCTGAACTTTTCCCGTGGAGCAACCGGTCACGTTCACGTAGGGAAGCAGAAACGAGAGAATAAAACCGAGATAAAGCCCCCTGATGGCGAAGGGCCGGGCGGTTGAAAGAAATCTCTTTATGCCATTCTTATTATTCATCGAAGGCGCCTCCTCCTGTCACCCGGTAAAGACCATGGTGGACACAATATTGAAGACCGGATTGGCGACAAGCTCCTTCGACGTGCCGCCGCTTTTCAATTTCCAATCGGCGGCGCCGCACAGCGCAAAGACCCTGCGAAGCCGTTGCACGGGAAAGGAGTCCGCGTAACGCCGGAAATCATCTTTTGCCTTGCGAAAGACACCGGCCTTGTTCATCGACTCATCGGGCGTAAACCCCTGTGCGACAAGGGAATGGTAGCGCTCGATCATCTCCGCCTGGCGCAGGATCAGGTACACGACTCTTAGCTCGGGGGTGCCGTCCTCGAACAATTTTTTATAGAGCCCCAGCGCGCGGGTCTCTCCCTTGAACAGGGCGTCGATGAAATCGTACACCGACGTATCCCTTACGTCGTCGATGAAGTTCCGAATGGTTTCCGCCCCGATGAGACCCGTCTCACCGGAAAACCGTATCATCTCCATCGCATCGTCGATTTTCTTGATATCGCTGCCTGTCCGCTCGACGAGAAGCTCGATGGCGCGTTCGTCGATCGAAAACCCGAGTTTTCTGATGCACGAGGCGATATAGGTGTAGATATCATTTTCAAAATAGCGCCAGAACTGCACCACCTTGAACGTATCGATTGCCGGCTCCATAAATGCCGGAGGCCTGTTCTCCCTCGAGGTGAGAACAAGCAGGGTGGATTCCGGAAGATTGTCGAGAAGGTAATTGAACTCCTCGCTTTTTTTACCCTGCCCGAGGCCGTCGATATTGTACATGATGCATACGCGGCGGGAGGAAAACATGGGCGGGGAAAGGGCGAATTCGGCCGCCGCCATATAATCGCCGTTTTCGACATGGAACCTCCCGGTCGCGTATCCGCGCTCCACCGGGTCGTTGAAGGCCATCACGATGATCCTGTTGACGCACTTGTCCTTCTCCCCCTCCTCCTCCCCCAGAAAGAGATAGCGGCCCTCGAGACGATCACCGTCCAGCTCTCGCTTGAACTGCTTTGCGTTGGGATACCTGACCATCCCTATTTCCCCTTTTCAATGAATGTCATCCGGTCCGTATACCAGCCCGTGGCGGTCTTGGACGCGATACGTTTCGCCAGTTCCTCCAGGGCATACTGACGGGCCTGGTCTTCCGTCTCGATGGGACTGACCAGATCGGAGAAGGCCCTGAAGGACTGTATTCCCCGCTCGAAAAATATCGTTCTCCTCCGTTCAATGTCCACCAAACGGACATCCGCGGTGATCCAGATCCGCTTCTGCACGGCCCTTCCGAGTTCGTCGTAGAGAATTCCTTCAAGGAGGTACTTCGTGATCCGTATCTCCAGGCGAAGGTCGGCTTTTTGCTCCTCGCTTTCGACGCCGAGCCTTCCGTCCAGGCTGACGGACCTTCGCAGGTCGTCAAGAAGCGGCGGCACAAGATGTTCGAGGCCCAAAATGGAGTCTGGCCGGGGAATGAAAATACGATTCGCGCTCCTTGGAATGACGGGCTCGCCCTCGAAGCCCCTGATGATTTTCCCGACCAAGGCCTCGTCGTCGCGGACGTCCGACACACACCCCCACGCGACGAACAGCAACCCGAACGCGATGGCTTTCCCCCTCATGATATCCCCCAGGCTCGGAACAGGAACAGATACATTCTTTTCCCCATTGCCGAAAAAATCAATCGATTAATGGGCCGCGGGAGGTTTCTTCAGGTCCCTGTCCTGTTTTTTTTCTACGGAGGAAAAATTCGCTAAACTATTGCCCTTCCACGACCGATCATAGAATTAATCATTTTACACTCTACTGGTCTTCCTTGTGTACAGAAAGGGCGGTCACGAGAAGACCTTGCGCAACAAAATGGGATAGTGTTACTATCCCATTTTTTTATTTGCATGGATGTCGTGGAGTACCGTTACTTCAGCACCCTGATGGTTTCCGTTATGCCGTAAATTTGTTCCACATATTCCCGCGCCGGCCGATCCCAAAAATAGACGGACTCTTCGGCGTTCCTCCGCGCGCGGAAAACCACCTCTTGCGATTGTTCTCCGAAAAATCTCGCCGCCCGTTCCATTGCGTCGTAAAAGGCCCATGAGTTGAAGTCGGAAAAAAGAAATCCGTTTCCCTCGATCCCATCGTCCCTCACCCTCATCGGGAACACCGTGTCCCTGAGACCGCCGGTCGCGCGCGCCACTACAAGGTTCCCCGCCGCGAAGGCCTCGAGCTGGGATATCCCGCCCGGTTCGTGCATCGAAGGCATGAGGAAAATGTCGGTGGAAAGGAGCGGGACGGTGACGTCCTGAAAGCCGATGGATACATCCACCATTCCCGGGTAGTATCCCCCCAGCAGGTGGAGGCCATGGGCGATTTCCTCGCCCCTCTGGTCCCCTGACGATACCGCGCCGCCGATAATGCCCTGAAACCGGAGGTTCTTGAAGATACCTTCGGAGGCCTCAAGGAGAAGCTGGTACCCTTTCTGCTCGGATATGCGGTGAATGAATGAGAAAATGACGATATCCGGATCGACCACGAGCCCGCGGCTGAACTGGAGCAAAAGTTTGTTTCTCATCCTTGAAAGCCGCGCGCGGCGCTCCGGGTCTTCCACGGAATCGACCGCACCCGGTCCCGCGAGGATCTCGGGATAGTGTGCTTCGAGTTTCTTCCGTAGCATATCATCCGAGGCGACGTGCTCGAGGAAGGGGGGATACGTGCGCGGCACGAATTTCGACTTATTGAAACGACCTACCAGATTCTTCCTCAAATCGCTGCCGATTGCGTTGCTGATGCCTATGACGTCATGAAGGAGATGCTCCAGGCCATCGCTTGCGTACTCTATCTGTCGGGCGTAGGATGGGCTCACGGTGATAACGCGGTCGGCGAACCTGATGCCGGCCGCCATGCAGTTGATCCTGTCGGCATTCACCGGATCGGCAAAACCGTCCGCAACCCACGAGGGCAGATTGAACAGGTTGAAGATATCGAATCCCTTTTCCCACCGGTGGTAGGCGTCGAAATACTGCCACCCCCCGTTATGAACCACATGCAGAAAGGTGTTTCGCCTGAAATTTTCATCGTTCATGTAGTAGTGGTCGCACTTGACCACCCCGTTGAAAAGGCCGGCATATGCGTCATTGGTGAAGGTGTACGTGGGCATGAGGTTGAAGGTCGCTATCACCTCCACGCACGCCCGGGCGAAGGCGACCCGACGTCGTATCTTCTCAGCAGAAGTGACCCCCCAGTAGAGGCCATCGAAGAACTCGTGATGTTCGAGCAAGAAATAGTGCACCCCCTCGACGTCGGCGTGGTGGACGCCCACCTCGCAGTCCTCCCCCATTATCTTGAAGCGGACATTCAGGCCCGTGTACTCAAGGCCGTACCTTTCGGCGGCGTCGTGCATTTTACGAATCATTTTGTCGTCGCCGTGCTTGTAATAACCGGATATGACGTAAGCCTTTTCCCCCAGCTTGACGAGCTCCCGCGGCAGCTCGTAGACCACGTTGGCCAGCCCGCCGCTCTTGGAAAAGGGCTCCGCCTCTGCCGACATGAAAACCAGGGAGCCCCTGCGGTTGTGCTCGATAAGCGATGCGCCGATCCCCGCCAGCACAGAGTCGCCCTCGCGGGACATCCTCCGGGCGTAGTCGATCGCCGCGCTCCCGGCCAGGATGCCGTTCTTTACCAGGAAAAAGGAGCCGCGCTTCAGGCCGAGGGCCAGGCGGTCCCGGTTCTCCTCCCAGAAAAGGGGTGCCAGTTTCTCCATGACGAATTGCACGGTCCCCTCATAGGTCCCGCAGTGGGCCGCAAACTCCGCGTAGGCGAAATTGCTCCCGATGTCCCGCACGTTCGACATTTCGCAGAGCCTGACAAAGGATGCGCGCAGGAAATCATGGTAATGATCGACGAAGTCGACCGGCTCGAGCTTCAGGAGCTTGATCCGCTCCGTGAAGGATACCACGGTGTTGATCCTCGTCCTCTTGAGCTCCTCACCCGTGTAATAATCGTAGTTACCCGTGAGACCCGAGTAGAGGGGGTCAGAAAGCCGGTAGTGCCGGTCAGGGGCAATCGGCAGGGCCGGGTTGTCGAACTGAAGCGATGCGTTCTGGTTCGAGTCGGCGAAATTGAAAACGCCAATCCAGACGTCCCGGTCGACGAACTTGACCGCCGCGGCCACCATGGTGTTGTTCGCCCATATCAGGTAGCCCTTCCCCTTCTGCTCGCGGTGGAACCGATACCACTCGGCGTAAAAGGGCAGGAGGCTCCTGTGGGCCGCGTATTCGAACTGGTTCCAGTTGACGAAGATATTGTCAAGATAGACCTTCCACCCCTCGCCCTCGGCGCTCCCTTCGTAGTCCAGGATGGCGTTGCTCATGAAGCACGTGAGGCCCACGGCGGCCCGCAGCCCCCGGTGGCCGAAGGTGTTCAGAGCGCGTCTCTCGTCATGGTTGCCCAGGATACCCAGCATCTCCGTTCCCTCGGGCAACGAGGAGGGAAAATAACTGTCGTAGACATGGTATATCTCTCTGACGTCCGTTTTTCCATGAATAATGTTCTCGCAGATCTTGAACAGGGAGGAGTTGTAAGGGATGAGCCCCGTGCGCGTGAGGAAGCGTTCGTGGCCCCAGTAGCACTCTGCGATGTTCAGGAAGTAGTCCCTTTTGAGTTCATTCAGCTTTTGCTCGACCCTCAGCATGATGAAGTAATGAATCGGAACGGCGATCAGGTCCCGGCAGGCGGAATCGTAATAGCCGGTGGTTATCAGGTGGTCGTCCTCCCGGTCGTTGACGATGATGTTTCCCTCCACCATCTCCCCGGGGTCACGCTTCCTATCATACACGAAGGGAAAATTGTTTTTTTTCATCACGATCGGGACCGCGTGCGCCGAGTCGAAGCGTATCCCGTCGATGTCGAACTTCTCGATGAGGGTCGTGATGGAATCGGCCAGCCATTCCCACACCTCGAACTTCCTGTAGTTCAGCAGCATGCCGTCGTCCCATGAGCCGTACCGGCCGTCGGTGGATGCTCTGACCACCAGGTTCCCCCCGTTATCGTAGGTCATAACGGAAAAGTCGTCCGGCAACCGGTCGCTCGACCGGTTGACATGGGGGATGATGTCGACAATGATCCTGATTCCCATCCCGTGCGCCTTTGCCACGAGGGCCCGAAGCTCCTCCTCGCCTCCGAGGGATGGCTCGATTTCGACAAGACTTATGGGGGAAAAGGGCGACGGAGAGGTGGCGTTGGGCGCCCAGTCTCCCCGGTTCCGTCCGCGCTTCTGGACCCCGAGGAGGTAAATGGCGGTGACATGGTAGTTCTTTTTGATATCCTCCAGGTGCGCCGTGATGTCTGAAAACCGCCCCAGCCGTATCACCTCGCCGAATTCGTTGTAGACCAGGCCGGGATGGCCGCCGCCGTCCCTCCAGTACGCCCGTGTATGACCGTGGATATCGGTGAAGACCTCGAGGATAATCTCTCCCCTCACATCGGGGATCACATTGACCCTCCCCGAGAGGCCGGGCAGGTTCACCCAGGTAGACCTGGTCCTCTTCCGGGCCACCACGGTGAAGTCGTAGTGCCCGTATTCATCGAAGCGTTGCAGGGCCGAATAGTGCTCGCCCCCCCCGTGCTCCAGTGGGATTTCCGTATAATCGATGTCGCTTTCAAGAAAAAGGCCTCCCCGAAAGCGGCTCCTGTAGATGCGAAGCAGGTAGGACGCCGTTGGGCCCGGTATTTCGAAGGTGAAATGGTATTCATTCCCGGTGCTCACGTTGATGAAGCGGGTGGCAAGGGGAGCGTCAAATTCCTTGGGCGCGAAGACCCGTTCGAGGATTATGCTGGCCCTGTTTCTTATCTCATGAATGTCATGCCCGGCCGCCGCGGTAAGGAGTCGCACGACCTCCCGGAGGGACTCCCCGTCGCCGGCCCCCTTGTAGCGCCGCGCCAGCCTTTCCAAAGACATGACAGCCTCGAGGTTCCGGTCGTAGTTGAAATTGAGCGGGTCCCGGTGGGCCCGGGCGTCGAGGTCGCGAAGGTGCCGTTTCCTGGACGCCTCGCTGAACTTCCTGACGCGCTTCTCGGCCGGGGCTTCCGGCACCTCTTCCATCTCGAACTGCTGCGCGTTTGCGATGACCCCGTCCACCAGGACATTCATGGCGAAGGATATATCGGGTGGGTAGACGGTCGTGTGGTGATAGCCGGTCTGAATCGCGCGCTCCTCGATCATCAAGAGAAGGCCGAAGGCGCGGAAGAGATCGTCACCCGACTTCTTCAGCTCCGCGGCAAGGGCGTCGAAGGTCTTGAGACCGAGATAGATGGTAGGGATTTCAGCCCAGGGAGGGCCCTGCCCCACGTGGGAGACGACGGTCGTTTCTTTCGATACGTGGAAGAGGGTGGGCACCCCCGGCAGCTCCTTCACCACAACGAAGCGCCTGCCCATGATGCTGTCAAAATCCCCGGCGGCCACCGCGCGGTGAGTGAACGCCATGCCCGAGATGAGCCGGCTCGAAAGCCTGATGTCGCTCAGGAGCCTTCCCAGTACGGTCTGGTCTCCCCCTGCAATTGCGTCAAAGGCGCTGTTCCGGAGATCGATGAAGCGCTCGCGGAAAAACTCCACCGGGTCGCCCTTCCGGAGGCTCGTGACGAGATCGCGATCGAGATAGAACTCGAAACAGCGGTTTTCCTCGAAGGCCCGCGCCAGGCCCTCCTTTACCTTTTTATCCGACACCAGATGCTCGTCAGTGATGCGGAATCGGCACAGGCTGCTCGAGATTACAGGCTCCACGTTGTCGATACCCCTTCTTCCGGACTATTGCGCCGCCCCCGGGCTGGCCAAGCCGGCGCGAATCAAACCGCCGTGACTCAATGTAAGTTTATTCACGCCGGACGGCCCGTCAATCGAAAAATGTCCGGGGGGGGTGAGGCCGGACACGGGCGCTATTTCGTTTCCTTCCAGATACGGAGCGTCTGCTTGTAGAATTCGAAGGGAGGGACAGATGGCTTCAGCTTCTTTATGAGGGTCTTCCTCGCCCAGCGCCTCTCGGCAAACTCGCAGATATCCTTGATGTTCCGACCGCTGAGGCCTTCGCTCCCGTCCCCGAGGCTCGCGTGTTCGACCCCATCGAGATGTTTCGCGTAATTCGAAAAGATGGCGGCCCGCTCCGCGGCGTTGGGGAGGGGGAAATAGATAGTCTGGTCGAAACGGCTTATAAGGGCGTGGTCCAGATCATCCTTGCGATTCGTGGCGCCGATGGTGATCGTCGAGGCTGCCGCGCCGATACCGTCTAGACGACGAAGGAGCACCGAGAGGACCTGCCTCGTTGCCTCGAACATGTTGTTGTCACGCGATCCCGCCAGCGAGTCTATTTCGTCCAGAAATATGATGGCGCCACCCATCTCCTCGCAGGCATCGAAGATCTGCGACAGGTTCTGAGACGACTGGCCGTACCACTTCGACATGATCGACTCCACCGGCACATAGACCAGGGGTATCTCTGCTTCGCCGGCAATGACGCGGGCCGCCGTGGTCTTCCCCACCCCGGGGGCGCCGTCGAAAAGAATGGCGCGCGGCCGGTTCGACTCGAAAACCTTTCTGGTCATGCGCGCGATCGAATCATAGACGGCGGGGTTCTTCAGGGGAAGTATGATGGACTCACGGATCTTCCTCTTCACCTCTTCGTAGCCGGCGATGTAGTCCCAGTCGAGTCCCTTATCCGGCTCGACGATGGAGGACCCGAGCATCCTGAGCCGGTCCTCCGGATCCTGCCCCGACGACGCGCGTGCCATGCGGAAAAGCTCGATGGCCAGGCTTATCTCCTCCTGCGTGAGGTTCCCCTTTTTCGATATCTCCACCTTGGAGGAGGCCGAAAGGACGAAAAACTCGACCTTGAAGTTGTCCAGCATCCCTTCGGGTTTGAAGAGATTCCGATTCATCGCCTGGAAGGCGTAGTAACCGTCCTCGAAGGAGTGGATTCTTATATTGGAGAGATGCTTCTTTATAGCCAGAAGAAAATCGGCCATCATTCCCGAGGTCATGGGGCGGCTTCCGAAGGAGATGCGCGTGCTCCCCTTTTCAAAGGAAACCACGGGGGGCGCGAGATGTCCCGCATCGTTTCTTTCAAAAAAAGGAAGGAGCTCCTTTTCCACCTGCTCCTTCATGCGATCGTACGATATCAGCATCTCCTCATCGCTCACTGCTTACCTCCCGGTACGTGTTCCCCGGCGGAGCCTGGTTGCCCTTCTTCCGGGCGACGATCTTCCCGGCGACAAGGATGAAAAATTTTTTGACGCAGAAATAAAGAACCATTCCGGCCACAACCCCCGCGGCGGCATAGGCCGCCCCCTCGATGGTGAGGGGCAGGCCAGGCGTGAAATCGCCCCAGACGGCGCGGACAATGTCGAAATCGGCATTCTTCACGAAGACGATACATTTACTGTACGGGGGCGCGTCACGCAGGTCCTGAAGGGCGCGTGTGAGAGCGTCAAGCCGGTCGACATCCTCTGCGATTTTACGACCCGTCCTGGCAATTACATCGTCTGCAGACGAGGCGAGCCGCCCGGCGTATTCCCGTACCGTCATCCCGATTTCACCCGCAATCTCCCGGTATTTTCCAATATTACGGGCCGCCTCGTCCCTGTGCCCACCCAGGCGCTGAAGGTACTGCGCAAGAAAGGACGGAAACTGCGCGAAAGCGGCCGCCCCTATGACCGCGCATATCCTGTCGAGTAGTGAATCAACGAATCGAAAAGGGGCCAGAAGTATTCCCTTGAACTCCTTCATGGGCCGGCCCCCTCCTTATCGGGAGACCGCCGCCCCATCCTTTCCGAGTCCATAACGCAGGTGGAGAGAATGCCGCCCCGTATGTTGTACACGGTTTTAACCATGAGGTACTCCGGCTCGAGGAGATGGCGGAGGTCGTTGTATATCCTGTCCGTCGCCGCCTCCTGGTAGATGCCCACGTTTCGAAACGAAATAAAGTAGTATTTGAGCGATTTAAGCTCCGCCAGCCGTTGGCCGGGCACGTATACGATCACAACCCTCCCGATGTCGGGGAGGCCGGAAAAGGGGCACACCGCGCTGAACTCGTCGGTCTCGTAGGTGATCTCCTGGCGGTTGCCGTCATATTCGATGGCCTCAAGGAAATCGGATCGGATCGCGTCGTTGCTCTGGAAATCGAATGTCTTGCCCTCGGGCAGGGGCATGGCCGGCACTCCTTGTCGAGATAGTGAAGCTTTACGCGCCGAGGGGAATAAAATCAAGTACTATTTCGACTGCCCGGCTCGGGCACGGTTCCGGGGAAACCCCCGGAACCGTGCCGCCATGGATCGCTACAAGAATATCTGTTTGACAGACAGATTCCCACGGTGTATCCTCGCAGGAGGATGGACTCGCTCCACCCGGATCGCCACATGCGCGAGGTACCCTGTCCATGATTCTCGAACATCTTCGTGATATCAATCCGATCCTGCTGACCCTCGGCGCCACCCTCTTCACATGGGGCATCACAGCCCTCGGGGCCTCGATGGTATTCTTTTTCAAAAAAATCGACAGGAGGGTCCTGAACGCGATGCTCGGTTTTGCCGCCGGGGTCATGATCGCCGCGAGCTTCTGGTCTCTCCTGAATCCCGCCATTCAAATGGAGGAAGCCCGGGGCGGCACACCCTGGCTTCCCGCCTTTGTCGGGTTCCTCGCCGGGGGAGGGTTCCTCCTCCTCGTTGACCGGCTCCTCCCCCACCTCCACATGGGTCTTCCCATGGACCAGCGGGAGGGGATCAGCACCAGCTGGCGGAGAAGTGTACTGCTGGTACTTGCCATTACCATCCACAACATCCCCGAGGGGCTTGCCGTGGGTGTCGCCTTCGGTGCGGTGGCGGTGAACATGCCCTCGGCGTCGCTTGCGGGGGCCGTGGCACTGACCATCGGTATCGGCCTTCAAAACTTCCCCGAGGGCGCGGCCGTATCCATACCCCTCAGGAGGGAGAACTTATCCCGGCTCAAGAGCTTCTGGTACGGCCAGTTGTCGGGGATCGTGGAGCCGATAGCGGGGATCCTGGGCGCCCTCCTGGTCGTTTTCGTCGAACCGATCCTCCCCTATGCCCTCTCCTTCGCCGCAGGCGCCATGATCTATGTCGTGGTGGAGGAACTGATCCCCGAGTCCCAGCAGGAAGCAAGCACGGACATTTCCACTATCGGCGCAATGCTCGGATTCGCGGTGATGATGCTCCTCGACGTGGCCCTGGGCTGATTTCCACCGGAGGGGGTTCCATCCGTCATCGACATCGGCGCGTCGGCGCCTTCACGCGCTCTACTGGCGGGACACGAAGGCAGGGTCGCGTTATCACACCGGCACTGCCTTCCTTTGAAAACAGGTGATGCGGGGAAATCAGAAGGTGACCGACTGGTCTTTGCTTACGGTAAAACGCTTTCCGCAGTCGGGACAGCTGTACGCACCCATCATCTTTACGCGCACCAGCGACCTGCACCCTGCGCACTCCACGATGAGAGGGCTGAAGGCCCCCGGCGTGACGGCAGGCCGGAGCGGGCCGGGGGTTCCGCCCTGTTCCGGAACACTGAAAGGTGCGTTGCACTTCGGACAGAGATAGTCCCCCGCATTGTGGACCCTGAGACCGGTGCCGCAGGAAGAGCACTTCATGACACGCGAAGCGGTCCCTTTCTGCGGGGTCCCGGCGGGTGCTTCATCATGAAGCCCCGTGTCAACCGGAGGGGATACCGGTATTTCCTCGAACCCCGCCTCTTCCGGAACAGGGACGGGTTCTTCTCTCACCGCGGAAACCCCCGCAATCGCGTCTTCGGCGGGTCTCTCCTCGGTTTCGCCTCGCTCGCGCATCTCCATCTGCCTGTCCATTACCTGCAGGGCCTCGGCCCTGGAATCGGCGATCCTGAAGACCTTGTCGAACCCCAGGAGGCGGTAGAGGGTCATAATCTCTCCCGCGATATTGAAGATGACGAAAAAGCCGTTTGCCTCCGATATCTTTTTCTGAAGATAGATGAGTAGACCGATACCCTCGGAGCTTACGTATTCCACTTTCCCCGCATCGAAAAGAATGAAGATGAGGTTCTTCTCCAACAGCCTGTGAATGTATTCCTCGAAATCGGGGCTCGTACGGCTGTCAAGGGGCCCCTCCACCTCCACCACGGCCACCCGCCCGTCCAGCATCTCGGCATGATTGATTACCACCGCGTCACTCCTTTTCTCGAACCGGTATGGCGTCCCTGATACCCGATCCCCTTCCGATGGGGCCCCCTTCGGAAGAGGGCGCGGTCGCCACCCGGGAATCCCGACCCGGGGGGCCGTCGGGTGTCATGTCGTACAACTCGTTACGGGCCGCCCCTCCGCCCCCGCCGGGGCGAGCCGATCCACGGCGAATGCTGCGGTACCTGAGAAAGACCACGAGGGAAAGCGCGAGGGAGACCAGAAACGCGCCCCCCAGCCCGACCAGAAAAACATGCAGGGACGCATACATGTGGGCTTCAATAAAATCGTATATCTTCTGTTTGCCGACGATGAAGCCTACGGCGCCGGCCGGCTTCTTCTTCACGAACACGGCCCTGGTCACGAGCCATCCGTTCGATTCGATCCCCGGATAGAGGTACCGCCTCAGGAGGGGACGAACGTCGTCCCTGAATGGGACCGGTCTGGACGGAACGGAGTAGTCGGCGATGATCGTCTCCCTGGTCGCGCGGCGCACCGGGGCGAGGATCATCGCCAGGCTGTGGCTCCATTCGGAGTCGGCATCCCCCGCCTCCGATTTCGTCCCCGCGCCCCGTTCCTCGCGCACGACAAAGGTTCCGTCACTGAGGACCAAAAACGCCTCGTCTATCGTCCCCTTGTCCATTGTATCCCTGAAGAGGGACCGAAGGCCGGAAAATTTCTTTTTTCTGATGCCTGGCCCGGCCTCGGCCGCGAAGGCCTCGGCGGTTGAGAGAGAATGGGACCGGACATAGGACTCGATCTCCCCTATCCCGGACGTTCCGGCGTAGATGAAATAGGCGATAGATGCGCCCGCCGCAATGCACCCCTCGATGAAAAAAAGCATGAGGAATATTCCCACAGGAATGACGTTCCTTTCCCTCACCTTCGTGCCCCCTCTGCCTGTTTCAGGCGGGTCAAGCATCTCCACATGAATGAATCCCGATCCATCCCTGCCGCTATCGTTCGTGTTCCCCGTCATAATGCCCCGGTATGATGATTCTTCTTTAGTATAATCGCATACATTCACTATATCGGCCCCTGGAGAGGGGTTTTCAATAAAAAAAGCTTGTCAAGATGAAGTCAATCGCCCCTCACTTGACCTGGCGGCACGGTCCGCACGGCACGGCGCTGAAAGACGCGCACATCACAGCAATGGCCCCGTCATGAACAATACCGGTTGCGGAAACCCCGAAATACTTGAAGAATGGGACTGGGAGCACGGCCTTCCCACGGGAGAATCCGTTTCACGTGAGATCGCGCACCGCGAAGGGACCCCCCACGAGGCGGTCCACCTCTGGATCGCTCGGGACCTGCACCGCGGGCCACGGCTTCTTTTCCAGCTTCGGGCCTCGCACAAGGATAATTACCCCGGCTGTCTCGATATCACTGTGGGGGGGCATGTCCCTTACGGGTACATCGGCGACAAGCTCCGCAAAGAGGCCTGTGAAGAAATCGGCATCGATCCCCCGGCAAAAAAACGCATCGATCTGGGATGGTACCGTTACGAGGAAAAAAGCGAGGGACTTTTTCAGCGCGAGCTCCAGCATGTGTACCTCCTTCACGATGACCGCCCCCTCAACAGCTACCGTTTCAGGGACGGCGAGGTATCCGGAATATTCGCGGTCACCCTTGACGATGTAAAGGCGGTCCTGCGCGGGAGTGACACCGCCTTCACGGCCGAAGGTTTCACCGGCACGGGCGTCTCCGGTAGAAGCCTGAGCAGCGGTGACTTCCATCCCCAGCTCCTGGCCCCCGCAATGGACGCCTATATGGGCGTCGTTATCCGGGCCGTCGAAGAGCTTGCCGAAACAGGCCGGGTAACAACCCGCCTGTCTGAACTGTGACGCCCGGGGCCGGGACGTTTCGCGCCATGAACGAGCTGACCTATGCCGAATCCCTCACCCTTCCGCAAAGGGTATACATCGACGTCCGTTCCCCGTCGGAGTTCGAGATCGACAGCGTCATCGGCGCGGTGAACATCCCCCTCTTCGACGATAATGAAAGGAGGGAGGTGGGCACCATCTACCGAATGGCCGGGAGGGATGACGCCGTCATCCGCGGCACGGCGATCGCCGGCGAAAAGCTGAAGGAGCTCATCGAGGCCTTCATGCGTTACCGCGACAACAACATCGTCATTCTCTGCGCCCGCGGGGGCATGCGCTCCGGCTCTATTGCGTCGCTCCTGGCCTCCCTTGGTCTTACCGTGTTCCGGCTTAAAGACGGCTACAAGGGCTACCGCCGTCACATCGTCAAACAAACAGGGGAAATGACGCTTACGGCGCCCCTCTTCGTTCTTCAGGGACTTACCGGCACAGGGAAAACTGAGATCATCCGCGCCCTCCCCCACTCGATCGACCTGGAAGGGATGGCCGGCCATCGGAGTTCGGTCTTCGGCGGCATCGGCCTTGCGTCCAGGTCCCAGAAGCGCTTCGAAAGCCTCATCATGGGCCGCCTCGATTCCCTCCATGGGGCATCCCATTTCATCGTCGAGGGCGAATCAAGAAAAATCGGGAACCTTCACATCCCTGACAGATTCCATGCCATGATGCAGGCCGCCCCGGTGATACTCATCGAGGCCTCAATGGAGCGGCGGCAGGAGATACTCCTCAGGGAGTACCGCGATTTCTGCGACGACGAAAACATCCCGGCCATCGTGAAAAGCCTCACGATGAAGCTGGGACATGCACAGATCGCTCGCCTCCTCGACCTCTACTCCCGGGGGAACCTGGGGGAATTCATCAGGATATTGCTCGAAAAGTATTACGATCCCCTCTACATGCATACCCTCAAGCGAAAGGATTGTATCGCGAGGATAGAGAACCGCGGAACGGATGCGGCGGCCGCGGCGGTTCAAAGCGCCATTGAGGGGTATCTCGGGCAGGGAACCTCCGGTCCGACGGTCCGGTAGCACATCTCCCAAAAAATTCCATTACTTAATTGACAATTAAGGGCGCCGATTGAGATAATCCCTATACCCGGATATAATGGAAATTGTATGATAACCTTCAGACAGAAGGCTCGCGGGATCGATTTACGGGGCCCTCAATGCGCCCTTCCCCGCCGAAAAAGGTCATTCCGGCCTTTCCAGCCCCCTGTCCGGGGGGAACAGGGCCCCGAAATAGCCAGGGGGCCGATAACTCGAAACGGGCAGGTGCGCAGGGCGTAAAAGTCGCCCTTTACCCGAAAATTATCGGTAGCAATCATTTTTATGGGCACCCCTAAAAATCAGATTGTACTTTGTCAAAACAATAAAAAATCTGGTTTTTATCGTTTTTGTGCCCACAAAGGGACATCCTGATTTGATTTTCAAAGGTTCCTTTATTATACATTTTATAGTAAGCTACCACCGCTCTTAAAGGAGATACCGCCATGAAAAAAGCCTGTTCACTCCTCATCGCCTGCGCCCTGACTGGCTTCGCCTGCGGAGGAACCCAGTACCGTGATGCATCGAAGGACAAGGGATCCATGGAATGGGGGCCGCGCGAAATCAAGACCACTGTTGATAAAATGGTAAATTCCCTTCACGCATACCTGAAAAACGAATGGAACCAGCCCGCGCTCATACGCGTTCAGAGGATTAAAAACGACACGGCGGAACACATCGACACGAAGATGCTGGCGGACGAGATCGTGAACAACCTGATCAAGATGAGGATCCAATTCATCGACGACGCCTATACGAGGGAGGCCATCAGCGAAATCGAAAAGGGAATGACCGGGCTTGTCGACCCCGAGAGCGCGATTCCCGTAGGCAACCTCAAGTCCCCGAACTTTTTCCTGTACGGCACCATCAACGAAAACGTTCGCTATGTCGGGGGCAAAAAAATTCAGTACCTGGTGGTCACGGTCGCCATGAAAGAGCTGAAGACAGGCCTTCTGAAATGGCAGGAGCGGCAGGAGTTCCTGAAGGCGACATCGACCGACAGGGTATCCTTCTAGGAAGGGGGTAAGGCCATGTCACGCCAGATAGCCGCCATATCGATAACCACCCTGTTGTTGCTCCTTACGGCGTGCGCCAAGGATTACCGGGAGGTCATGCACGCTCCGATTGAAAAATTCTACCAGGGCCAGGGATACGAGGCCGCCCGCATGCTCCTTCCCTTCGTAAACAAGTCGGGGAGGGACCAGCTCCTTTTCATGATGGAAGCCGGCTACCTCCTCCACGCCGCGGACAAACCCGAGGACAGCACCCGTGTGCTTCTCAAGGCTGCCAAGATCGCCAAGGTAAAACCGATTAGCGTGTCGAAGGAGGTGGCGGCCCTTCTCACCAACCAGACGATGACGAACTACCGCGGTGAAGACTTCGAAAAGGTCCTCATTCACATGTACCTCGGCATCAATTTTCTCATGCTGAAAAAATACGAGGACGCCGCGGTCGAGTTCAAATCGGTCAATAACGAACTTCAGAAAATCAAGACCGAGAACGGACAGGCCCGCTACAAGCAGAACCTGATGGCCAAGTACCTGGCCGCCATCGCGCACGAAGTGCGCGCCGACACCACCGGTGACGAATATGACAGGGAATACGCCGAAGTGGAATACCGCCAGATACTCCAGATACGGCCCGACCTCTTGATGGCGCGGCGGGACCTCGCCCGGTTGCGGCAGAAGGCCCGGTCCGAGAATGGAGAGCTAGTAGTCATTTTCCAGGCCGGTCGCGGACCGATCAAGGAATCCCGCGGGAAGCTCCTTGCTGACCCGAGGATGAATACCGCCCTGTCCGTATCATTAAGCGCCACGAGCCTCGCGGCGGGATTGACCGCGGCCACGGTCATGACGGCCATCGCGTCGGCTGAAAACCCGATTCCGAGATTCCAGACCCGCTCCAACAGGACGAGAAGTGTCCGCGTGTCCGTAATGAACCGCCAGGTCATGACAGAGCCGCTCGAAAACATCGAGCAAACGGCGGTGAAAAACCTCGAAGATAACTACGCACGTCTCCAGAAAAAGGTGGCCGCGTCCATCATCACCAAGGCGGTCGTCTCCCTCGCGGCGGGGATCGCCGCCCAGGAGGTGACACGCAAGCTCTCGGACGGCAACAGCGGCCTCTCGTCCCTGGTGGGCCTCATGGTAGGCTCCGGCACCGGCGCCGCGCTTTTCGCCACCATGAAACCTGACCTCCGGTGCTGGCACACTCTTCCCGCCAACCTTCAGCTCGGCAGGATGTCACTTCCGCCGGGAACGCACACAGCACGAATCGATTACATAGGTTTTAACGGCGCCATACAGGAAACAAAGTACCAGAAATTTGAAATCAAGAAAAACGACAAGCATTTCATCAATATTCGCACGGTTGAATGACCGGGGCGTTCCGCGGGAAAGCACGGGCGGGGGGCCGGGGGCCATGCGCAATGGCGGTACCCAATGAGCGTAGACTATGAAAACAGGGCGGACGAGGAAATCTTTTCGCACGCCGGGCATGGAGTTTTCGAATCCATAAAACACCCTGTCTCGATCATCGGCAAAGACGGATCGATACTCTTCGGGAACAGGGCGTTCCAGGACCTGTTCATCGGCGAGGGAGGGGAAACCAGACTCGACTGGGAGCATCCCTTCTTCCCGGAATACAGGGAAAGGATCGCCCAATCCTACATGGCTGCCTTCGACGGGGAGGAAAAGCGCTGCTTTGCCGTGCTGAATTCCCCTGACGGGGGCCAGATCCCCGTCGAAATGTGCCTCTTCCCCATGTTCACCGGCGGGGCCGTCCAATCGATCCTCGCTATCATGGTAATCGCGGACGACCGTCTCCTCTCCTTTGACCGCGCGACCCTCTCAAACATCTCGAATGACAATTTCCGCTACGACAACCTCCATTTCGAATTTTCGCCAATGCCCATTCTCCGGGTAAACGGCGAAATGCGGATAGTGAAATGCAGCCATTCGCTGGAAGGTTTTATCGGGTACACGTCACGGGAAATCGTCGAAGAGGGCATGGTATCCCTTGATTCGATCTTCGGGCCCGAATCGGAGAAGGTGAAAAAGGCCGTGGCGCTCCTCATCGCCGGGGAAAGCCCCTTCCAGAGAATCGGAGAGGTGAATACGGCGGACCGCGAAGGCGGGAAAAAAATCGTGAACCTGACCCTTTATCCGACCCTCGAGGAGAGGGTAATCTTTGGGGTCGAAATCATCATGGAAGACATCACCAGGATCAGGGAACTCCAGGACAAGATCAATACGGCCAACCGCATCAGGCTCTTCACGGACATCACCAAAGGGTTCCTCCACTCCCTCAACAACACCATCAACGTCATCCTGAGCAAAACGCAGCTCCTCCTCCAGATTACCGAGAAGGAATCGGTCACGGAAGGCATCCAGGTAATGGAGGAATCGGCAATCGAAATAGCGGGGCAGGTGAAGAGGATACAGAATTTCATCGGAAGCGCCCGTGAATCCGGCGAGGATTCAGTCGAACCGATCGTGGACGTTATCGAGGACGCCATTGAATTCTCGAAAATGCAGTTCAAGGTCTACAACATCGACAATACGAAACGCATCGAGGTGGATAAAAAATACTATTCAGGCGTATTCGTCAACACCAACACCCGTCTTCTGAGGGAGATCATCACGTCGATAATCCTGAAGGTGTCAAATTCCATCCAGAAATCGGGTGCCATCGCCATCACGCTCAAGCAGAACGCCGATCTCTCCCTCACCGTTGAGTCCATGAAGGACTCGCGCGGCCCTTCCGCGCCACCCTCCTTCGTCAACATTTTTTCCGGCGCGGACATCAGGCAGGTGGCCGACATCATCAACCTGAAAATTATCGAGGAAGAATCCCCGGAAGCATACGCCATAAAAGTCATTTTCCCGTCCCCTATGATTATCAACAGAGAGAAAAGAGAAACCGACGCCGTCGAATACCGTCTTCGCGACCTCGATATCCTGATTGTCGAGGACGAGATACCCCTCCAGAAAATACTGTTCGAGCTCTTCGACAAAATGGGCAACCGCGTCTTCATATGCGGCGACGGGAAAAAGGCGATCGAGGAATTCAAGCGTAAGCCGTACGATATTCTGATTACCGACTACGGCATTCCCGGAATCACGGGAATCGAGCTCTCCGCCAGGATAAAAGAGATAAAGGAAGACGTCATCACGATACTTCTCTCGGGATGGATGCTTGATTCCGTCAAGCCCTATAAAAACGTGGTTGACCTGTTCCTGCCGAAGCCATTCAAGCTCGACGTTCTGCTGAAAAAGATCGCCCGGGTCATGAGCGAGAAAAAAAAATAGCGCCCGCGACGTACCGATGATTCAAAACGATCCCGCCGGACCGGCGTCCATCCGAATGACCCTCCTTTCTGCCGCCCTCACGACCGCCCTTCTTCTCACGGCGGGAGCCGCCTGCGGACCCCGCGCCCTGGAGCGTTTCACGCTGCCGGTCGATCGGGCGGCGGTGGAGATAACCGCGGATGGAACGTCACTGATGCGAAGCGTCTACTGTGACATTTCCGTGGCGCCGATTGAAGGACCGGCATGGCACCGCCTTCTGCGAAGGGGGGCCTGTTCCGGTCCGGCAGGACGCGCCGTTGACGTTCCCATCCCCCCCCTGACCCTCTTTCACGTCATAGTGCGAAGCACGGTGAACCTGCCCGTCAGGGTGGAACGGGCGGAACTGCGCTACGATGAAGGTACGATCTCATCCCTGGGCGTCAAAGAAATGCGTGACCGTTTCTCCTCTTCCTCCTATTCGGCCTGCGATCCCGCGATCCTCCTTTCATTCAGGAGACTCCTGGAGGAACACACTTCTCCGGGTGCGATCGACTACCGGCGGGACACCATTGAGTCCAAGCTCGACTTCATCCCCCCCTACGATTACGTGGCGGGGGTCGTCGCCTTCGAAAGGATACCGCACCGTGAAAAAAGGTTTATCCTGCGTTTTCTGATCGAGTCGGCGGGGAAAAAAAGGAACGTCGATTTTCATTTCGAACGCATCGAAAGGCGCGCCGGCGACAGGGAGAAAAAGATCGGACATGGCCGTTGATGCGGGAGACATCCGGATATTCTTCGCCCTGCCGGCAGATGACATGCGGGATGGCCTGCGGCCCGTGCACGAACGTCTCTGCGGTTTTTCGCGCGTCCTGAGGGCCGTCGCGCCACTGAACTACCATGTAACCCTGAAATTTCTCGGCGCGACCCCGCGCGACAGGTGCGACCGCCTCATCGGGGATTTCCTCTCCCTTGATCTCGGCCCCCCGGCGCCCCTGCCCTGCACCGTACGGGGCCTCGGCGCCTTCCCGAACGCCGCGAGGCCGCGTATCATCTGGTGCGGTTGCGAGTTCGATCAGGCGGTTTTCGGGCGCATCCTGTCGGCGATCGAAGGGGTCACCTCCTCGCACGGTTTCCCCCGCGAAGAGAGGCCCTTTCATCCTCACCTGACTCTGGCGCGCGTACGAAGGGAGGTGAAGGCGCCCCCGGAGCTATCAGCCTATATCGCCTCACAGAAAGATGTTCATTACGGGGAATGGGCGTGCAACAGGATCGTGCTCTACAGGTCGGACCTCGGCCGCGAGGGGCCGGGGGGCTACACGGTGCTGGCTGAACGGACGCTTGGGGACTCTACATGAATTTCGCCCCCGGTACGAATCGAACGTACGCACATGGCTTCGGAGGCCAATGCTCTATCCACTGAGCTACGGGGGCTGATCGACGCTTTTTAAAAAGTGGGAACCACGCCTCCATTGTCAATAAATTTATTTAAAATACAGGAAAATGCCCACGCGGGCCCGCCATTGGAAAAATTTCTTCTTGACCCCCCCCATGCCGGAAGAATAGAAAGGTTCCTGGCCCGGAGAGATCGCACGGGACCGTCGCTGCGGTCGGCCGCGACGCACGAACCATGGGAGGGCCGTCATGTTCGTCCTGAAAGAAAAACCGATCCCCGTATCTGAGGATCATCATCTTCTGCTCCTCGAATCGGGGACCCACGACTCAGCCCCCGGGCAGTTCATCAACATCCGGGTCTCGCGCCACTACGACCCACTCCTTCGCCGTCCCTTTTCTATCTTCAGCCATGCGGGCACGGAAATCGGCATCATCGTGAAAACGGTCGGCCGTGGAACCGCTCTCCTTGCCCGAAGCGAACCGGGGGGACTGGACGCCATCGGCCCCCTCGGCAGGGGATTCACGCAGGTAAGCGGGCAACGGGTCCTGATCGCAGGCGGCGGGGTGGGGAACGCGCCCCTCTTCTACCTTGCCGGCAGGCTGCTTGAGTCGGGCTGCGACGTCACGTTCCTCTTCGGCGCGCGCTCCGCGGCCCATATCTTCCTGGAGGACCGGTTCCGTGAGGCGGCAACGCGCCTGATCATCGCCACGGATGACGGCTCGGCCGGGGAAAAGGGGATGGTTGCCGGGATCGCCTCCCGGCTCCTTGCCCAGGAGCGATACCATCGCATATACGCCTGCGGGCCGACACCGATGATGAAGGCGATCGTCTCCCTCGCCCGTGATATCCCGATCGAAGTATCCGTGGAAAACTATTTCGGTTGCGGCACTGGTCTCTGCTCGGGATGCTCGATCGATACCGATCGCGGCCCGCGCCGGGCCTGCCTTGACGGACCGGTCTTCGACGGCGCGTCGATCGACTGGACCATGATTGCCGATTGAGGAATAGCAGTTTGCTGAAAAACAGCGAACTGCTATTCGATACATGGATGTATCGGCGTTTTTCGAGGCAATCGCCGAGAAAAACGTGAGGTTTTACGAATTCACTTCGTAAAACCGACCCTGAAAAACTCCACGGATGGAGTTTTTCAGGAAACTGATAGGACATAATTGTTCTTGACCGTTTCGAATAAATCGCATAGGGTGCTATGCGTGATAAGACCAATCAAGGAAACATATCATGCAAATTCCCAGCAGCATCGTTTCCCTCACCACACGGGCCTTTTCAGAATCGATGGACGTAAATCTCATGACCCACGTGGCAAAGGACATCATTGACAGCTATGACCTTTTTGCCAGGACCGGATTCCGCGAGAGCATGGTAGTGCCCCAGCGTGACGCCGCCCGTCAGATCGTTCAGGACATGGTGAAATCGGGAAAGTTCTTCTACTTTCTGGCCCTCCTCATACAGCTCCACACCACCGGTTACAAGGGAAGGATATATCCGATCAAGTATATAAAGGATATCGTCACAATGATCAAGGCGGAACTCGGATACATTTACGATAATGAGAACAACTTCTTCGTAGAGGACCCGTCGGTCCGGCGAACAAGGAACTGGGGCGCCTTCCTCGATGGGGAGGAGTACGCCCTCTCCTTCCTGAGAATCGACATCGTGGAAAACTCACAGCTGGTACGCAAATATCCGGAAAACCATATCCAGGCCACCTACCGGGACCTGCGGACGATTGTCGAAAAATCGATCGAGAAAAGAAACGGCCGCATCTGGAACTGGGAGGGGGACGGCGGCCTGGTTGCCTTTTATTTCGCAAACAAAAACCTGCTGGCGGCCCTGAGCGGCATGGAAATCATCAACGAGCTTTTCATCTACAACCTTCTGCGATGCAGGCTCCCCGAGCCGATAAAAGTACGCGTCGCAGTCCATTCCGGCCTCTGCATGTACACACAGAATATCGACGATCTTCTGAAGGACGATTCCATCAAGGAAACGGTCATGATAGAATCCAAGCATACCAAGCCCAATTCAATGACCATCAGCAACGCGGTCAGTTCTAAACTGGACGCCTCGCTTCTCAAGGGATTCAAAACGATAACCCGGGATGGCGGCGCCAGATTCCATTCCTACAGTATACAACTGGAGCAGTAAATGATAGTCCATATATTTTCAACCGCGAAAGGGATCGAAAAAAACTTCGACGCCGTCAGAAAATCGAAAAAGTACGATATCCTGGTGTCACCCCCCTCCGGGATTAAAACCATTCTGAAAAAAGCGCCGATTGGCTCGATGGTGTATCTTGACATATCCTCGCTGGCCAAGACCGAGGCCGCGCAGGCACTCAAGCTTCTTGCGAAGCAGGATTCATGCCGCTACGGGATCATCGACCCCAGGGGGTCCGCCGTCGACGTCGCAGAGCTTTTTCACAACGGCGCGTCCGATTACATTGGAGCCACCCTTCTTAAAAAGGGTGTGCAGCCGAAACGCCTTGAAGCGATTGCAAAATTCAAGGCAATGGAGAGCACTGACGAGACGCAGCCGGCGGTGAAGAAGAAGTATACACCTTCAGGAAAGGATTGGAAAGGAATTATCCAGGGCAAGGAATACACCTTCTGTTTCATGTTCGTGGAGCTTGACAACAAAAACGAGTTGAAGGGGGGTGGGCCGGAGCAGTTCGGCAGAATATCATCGTCATTCCGGTCCTACCTCGAAAATATCGTCACCCCCTTCAGCGGAAAAATCTGGATGTGGATGGACTTCGGCGGGCTTATTCTTTTCCCCTTCGACGGCAAAAAATGCGACGCCATTGAGGCCGCTTTCAGGCTGATGATCAACCGGATGCTTATGAGCGCGGAGCTGATCCATCTCGACATTAACCTTTCCTACCGGATCGCCATGCATATAGGCAACACGGTTTACAAGGCAAAAGGAAACACCGGCACCATCATATCGGATTCGATCAATTCGGTATTCCACCTGGGGCAGAAATACGCGGAACCCGGGGGGTTCTACCTCACCGACGAGATATGCCTCTTCTCCCCCGGGGGGCTCATGAACCATTTCGTACCCGCCGGCAAGTTCGAGGGGAGAAACATTTTCAGGATGAAGCGGCTTACCTAGGCCGAGCCTCCCATCCCCGCCCCGGCGTTCACTTGAACAGCGGGGCAAGCCGCTTGAATTCGGGAGTCCCCGCCCGCTCCAGCAGCATGAACGATATAGTTTCAGTGGGATAGATCGCCACACCGGCCCGGTCCAGTGTTCGGAGGGCGAACTTCCAGTCATGCTTTCTCCGTGACGCCGTCGCGTCGCTCGCCACCACGACCTGCCATCCCTTCCCCGTCAGGCTGAGCGCCGTCTGGAAGACGCACACGTGGGCCTCAATGCCGGCGAGAATGACGCTCTTCCTTCCGGTCGCGGCAATCCGCGCGTCCAGGGCTTCGTCCCTGGTGCAGTCGAAGAAAAGCTTTTCAAGTATTTCAACGTCGCCCAGGCTTTCGGCGACCGCCGGCACCGTCGTCCCCAGCCCCTTCCGGTACTGTTCCGAAACCACGATCGGCAGACCGAATTCCTTCGCCGTCTCCACAAGAATGACGGTGTTCGCAATCATACGTTCTATCACCTTCTCCTTCATCGCCGCGACGAGCTTTTCCTGAATGTCGATGACGACGAGGGCCGAATCCTCGCGCCTCAGAAAGAAAGGTCCGGGTTTCATATCGCATCCTCCATCGTGCAGTTCCTGCGGGATCATCGATCTCTTCCGCCTCACCCGTTATCGTGAATATATACAGTGCCGACAGAACGGCGCCGCAAGGTAATCACCAGGTGCCGTTGAAATCGAAAAAAAACCGTTATACGCAGGCGGTCATTCCAGGAGATCGTCGTCGATATGCTCGCTGATCGATCCTTCCTTTTTTCCCATCTGCCTGATTATGGTTTGCTTCTGGTCCTTCAGGATGTTGTCGGTGGGGCCCTTGGCGGGAATGTCCGCGCCGCTTATGATACCGGAACACATGTCGCAGCTCTTTTCAGGCACCGTGCCGGGCACGAATATCTCACTTATCGTAGACCGGCACTCCGGCGACGGGAGCATGCCGGACTGCTCGCACACATCGATCGAGACAAGCGGGGCGTACTGTGGAAATTCCCGGACCGGCTCGTCTTTCAGGGCCTGGCGCATATACTCGCCCCAGATAGGGGCCGCCACGCCACCACCGGCCTGCCCGATGCCCAGTGAAAGTCCAAGCTTATCGTAGCCGACCCAGATACCCGTGGTCACCTCAGGGGTAAACCCGACGAACCAGGCGTCCTTCCAGTTGTTGGTTGTGCCGGTCTTGCCCGCCGCGGGCCTTCCCGGGTTGGCGGATCCACCCGTCCCCCCGGAGATGACGCCCTGCATCATGCTGATCATCACCTGGGCCGTTTCCGGCTTGATGATCTGGATGGTGCCGTTTTTTTCCTGCTCCTCCAGGGTCCTGGCCACTTCCTCTTCCCGGTTTTCCAGAACGTTACCCTCACGGTCCTTGACCTGACGTATGGTGAAGGGAATGACGTTTCTGCCGCCGTTTGCGATGATGGCATAGGCGGTAGTCAGCTCGAGAGGGCTCACCTCCATTGATCCGAGGGCGATGGAAAAGTTCCTCGGTATTCGCGATTTCGCCTCAGCGGGTGTGAGGTGAAGAAGCTTGCCGAGATACTTTATCACGTAACCGATCCCGAGCTGCTGGGAGACCCGGATGGAAACCACGTTGATGGAGAGGGCCAGGGCGCGCCGGAGCCGCACAAAACCGGAATAATCGTCCTCGTAATTCTCCGGAATCCAGTCTCCGTCGCTTTCCACAAACACCACGGGAGAATCAAGCACCGTGGTTGATGCGGTAAAATCGCCGCTCTCGATGGCGGCCGCGTAAATGAGCGGCTTTACGGCTGAACCGGGCTGGCGCTTCGACTGCATCACACGGTTCAACTGGTTGATGGAGGTGAACTCGCTCCCTCCCACCATCGCCTCAATGAACCCCGTGCTATGATCGATCGATACGAGGCACCCCTCCACTTTCTGGAGGTGCTTGTCGTCCAGGTAGGTGCTCTTGTAACGTTCGAGGAAACGGCTGATGTTCTCCGTTCCCGCCAGGAGGTTGATCCCTTCGAGCTCCTCGATGATGGAGTCTCGTATGAAGTTGTTTATCTGTTCCTGCTTCTGTGATCCCTTCCTTCTGAAGGGGGGCATGTTGAAAAGATATGATATCATCTGGATCATATCGCCGTAGCCATCCACGATATAATCCTCATTTTTAAAAGCGAGCCTCCCGGACGTCTCGGTCTGATGCTCGAGCCTCCTTTTCAAGACTTCCTGGGCTGCAAGCTGTTTTTTCAGGTCGATGGTGGTGTATACCTGCAGGCCCTTTTCGTACACCAACTCGTTCCCGTATTTCTTCACCAGCTCCCTACGCACATGCTCCGTGAACCAGGGGGCCTTGTTCGTCCGTGCGCTCATGGTGGTCATCGTCGGCGAAATGTCGCTCAGGTAATCGAGATAATCGGGCCAGAAATCGAGGAAGTCGCGTTCCGCCCGGGGTACCGTGACAAACCCCATCTCCACCATCTTCGCCAGGACAATCTTGTGCCGTTGTATCGATCGCTTCGAATGGCGGATCGGGGAATACTGGTTCGGCGCTGCCGGGAGGGTCGCCAGGAGGGCGCACTCGGCGAGGTTGAGTTGCCATACGTGCTTTTCGAAGTAAAGCATTGAAGCCGCCTCAACGCCGTAGGTGCCGTGCCCCATGAAAATCTGGTTCAGGTAGAGGCTCATGATCTCGTCTTTGGAGTATGTGAACTCCATCATGAGGGCGATGAAGGCCTCCTTGATCTTGCGATAGACGTTCCTCCGGCCGGATGTGAGAAGGACCTTGGAGAGCTGCTGGGTGATGGTGCTTCCGCCCTGTCTGATCCTGCCGGAAAAAATATTGATGAAAAAAGCCCGGATGATCCCCTTCGGATTGACACCCCAGTGCTCGTAAAACTCATTGTCCTCCATGGCGATGAAGGCATTGATCAGGTTCTGCGGAATCTTCTTGAGGGGTACCACCTCGCGTTTCTGGGAAAAAAGCTCGGAAACCAGAACACCGTGACGATCGTAGATTTTCGTGGTCAAGTTCGGCTGGAAATTCGCAAGGGAACGGACCCTGCTGAAATCCATGGCGAGAATGATCCCAAAGGCGATAATGAGCCCCACCAGGATACCGATTATGGCAGCGGGGGAGCGGCGCACCGCGTCGAAAAGGGAAAGGGCCCCGTCGATTATCCAGCGGACCGCCCTGCCTATACCGCCGCCGTAATTGCCCCCGGGCATGGAATATCGTTTCGTTCCGGTCATCTTTCCCTTTTTCAGCGCGGCATCCCTCAGTGCTCTCGCCCTGTCAACCAGGGGCCCTATCCGCGTCGTTTCCGAGATCCCGGACAGCGTCTCCTTCACCCGCGTCCGGGCCCACCTCGTCCCCTCTCCGATCCTGCCGGCGAGTGAGGCGATGGCCTCGCGCACCCTGCCTCGTGCCCCCGAACCGGTGCCCGTCGAGAGTTCGACCCCGTTATGTATGAAACGTGCCTTCTTGCCCTTATAGCGTGCCATCGGATTCCCCGCGTATCCGGTCAAAATCGTCCCGGAGCCACATTATTTCAACCAGAAAACCGCGCGAGAGGGCATTTTTCACCCGGGGCATCTCATGTCGTAAGAAGGGGGATCGCATGCGGCACGATGTGGCGGGTGAATCAGCTTTCAGTGTCAGTTGCGGTGTTCTGCTCGTCGTAGTGATGGGAGTCATAGCCCTTAAGCATCTTGTATATCTCCCAGAGCGAGTAGAAGAGCGTGAGCAACAGTGGACCGACGAGAACGCCGGGAAGCCCGAAGGCCTGAATGCTCCCGAGGAGGAGAAAAAAGAAAACCACCGGGTGAAAATTGAGACGCCTCCCGAAGGCCTTCGGCTTAACCACGTTTTCGAGGAGCAGGTACCAGAATACGCACCAGGCCCCGAGGATAAAGGCCAGAAGATACGATCCTGTCACGACCAGATAGACCACCATGGGCCCCCAGACCAGGCTGGTCCCCACGACGGGGATAAGGGAAAGAATGGCGGACACGCTTCCGCCGAGAAACGCCATAGGGATGCCTGCGATGAAAAGGCCCAGTCCCACCATGAGGCCCTGGAGAAGCATGATCAGCAGGTTCCCCGTAAGGAGGACGCGGATCACTTCATTCATCCGGCTGACCACCATCGTTTCCAGGTCGTCCGGGAAGGGGAGAATTTTGTATACGACGGTGCCGAGCCGGCCTCCGTCCTTGAATAGGAAGAAGAGCATGAGGAGAAGAAAGAAAAAGTTGATGATGAACCTGAGGGGATAGGCGATCACGGCCTGTGCACTGGAGAGGAGCATGCCCGACGCCCGTTCGATGACATCCGTGATTTTCGAGGCAACGCCGGCGGGATCGATGTTCAGATATGCAAGTACGCCCTCGACGGTCCCCGTCGCGTAGAGATCCCTGATGGCTCCCGCCTCTATCTTCCGCTGTACGAGCATGTAGAGCTGGTACGCCTGGTCGACGATGGACGCTATTATGAGAAGGAGCGGCACCAGCACCAGAACGAACATGGAAATGATCATTATGGCGGCGCCCAGACTCCTGTTTTTCACATGGCGCAGGATATAGTTGTACACCGGCCCCACGGCCATATAGAGTATTACCGCGAAAAGGAAGGGCCATAAAAAGTAGTGGAAAATAAATATGAGCCCCGCTATCACCGCACCGAAGAGCATCAGAAAAAGGATCCTGAGCGTCCTGTTCTGTTGCAATTCGAAATATGAGTCGCCCTGTTCCATGGTTATTCAACCGTCCCCGTTCAAGCACGCACCGCCGTCAAACACGTGGAAGCGACGCGGCGGCGAAAACCGGCGGGCACGTACCTGCGCACGCCGATGTTCCCCGCGGCTGTCGTCCCGCGCCCTCCATTACCTTGTAAGAAAGTGAGAAAGATCGGTCGCTATTCTGTTGATTGCGTGTTCAAGATATGAGTCATCGGAAATTTTCTTTCGAAATTCTTTAATCTTGCCGGAATCAACCTCCTTGTTCTCCCGCTTAATCTCACGATCATCCGTTTTCATGAGATCCCCCATATAAACCTCCCGGAATACCCGTTCATCCGTGAATCGGGTTTTCGCCCTATAACATGTTCGGCATGTTTTCCTGATTGCTTTAGTCTTTTTCAGGTGTCCATTTCGGCCCGTCAGGCAGTTGACGGGCCGAACATCCAGCCGGTTTTTTGACGCCGATAATCGGGGCCCGATTAATCTTCGGCCTGTAATGATGAATAATTGACATTTTAGTTGCGCCGGCGCCCCTTCTCCCCATGCGCTAAAATATTTGACGGACACACAGGGTTGTTGGTATATTAGAGGAGATTCAAAAAGCCCTTTACAAAAAGGCGCCGGGAAAAGAAGATTGCGCGGTCAACCGGGCAATCCATGCCGCTGGTAAAGTGATACGAATGTTTGATATAAAGGAATATTACGACAACAATCGAGGCCTTCCCGACCGTGGCGGGGAAATCGTCAATATCGACGCCGATATCGCATCGGACATTGGCGATCTCTTTTCAAGCCGATTCGACAGCCTCTACCGGAGTGACCGGTACAAGCATGGAGACGCCGTCATCGAAATTCTCCATCCCGGGCTCCAGTTTCCGGGCAACAACTCCCTCATCATGAACCCGGATCGGGTGCGCCATCTCCTTTCATTTTATCCGGAAAAAGAGGACCTGCGCAAAATCGAAAAGATCGTCATCCGGCCCCGCTATGTCGAGATCGGCAACATCGAGCTGGTCTCTCTCTACCTGCGGCGGAAAAAAATCCTGGTCCTCTACCTGTTCCATCCCCATTTCTACCGGATGCGCTACACGGCAGCGACGGTGCGGGACGAATCCCACCTGCGTGACCGGCTTACGGACGATGCGATCAGGGAAACCGACGACGCCTACGTATACGCACATCCCCTCTGGTATCTCATCTCCATTGTCGGTGGCGGCGATGATGAGAGAATCGATAAATTTTTCATCAAAAAAGACTCGTTGAATGACCGGATGTACGAGGTGCTGAACGACATCTCCTTCTATTACTCCCGACACGGCTACTGACCAGGATGGTGGACTATCACACTCACACGGAACGCTGCGGCCACGCCACAGGCTCGGTGGACCAGTACGCCGGGGCCGCGGCGGGTAAGGGCATACGCGAAATCGGATTTGCCGACCACGCCCCCATGCCCGATGAACTGCGCGGCGGTCTTACCATGGCCGCGGCCGATCTGGAGCCCTACTTCAGGGACGTCGAGCGTTGCCGCGCCCTGTTCGAGGGAACCATCGATGTAAGGCTCGGCCTGGAGGTCGACTATCCTTTATTCGAAAGCTTCGGAAAAGACTACTTCAGCGACCCGCGCATCGATTTCCTGATTGGTTCATGCCACTTTATCGACGGCTGGGCCTTCGATCACCCGCTCTACATCGACGGTTACAAAGAACGTGACATCGATGAAATCTACGGGAGCTATTTTTCGATACTCGAGTCCCTGGCGTCCTCGGGCCTCTTCGACATAGTGGGACATTTCGACATAGTCAAAAAATTCGGCCACCGGCCTCGGACGGGTTGTATCCCTGCCGTTGAGAGAATCGCCCGCATACTGGCCGCCGGCGACGTCGCCGTGGAAATCAACACCGGGGGTCTCCGCCATCCCGCGGGAGAACTATACCCATCGGGCGAGATACTCAGGGTTCTCTTCGACGCCAACGTCCCGGTAACGCTCGGTTCCGACGCCCATTCCCCGGAACAGACCGGCTACATGTTCGCCCTCGCCCTGGATGCGGTAACCGGGGCCGGCTACCGAAAAATTTCCGGATTCTCCCGAAGGAGGCGCTATGACATTCCCCTGTAATGGCGGATATTTCCCGGAGGGGGACCGGCGGCATGTTCGCCCTGAGAAAGGATGATGACGGCGTCTACCGACTCCGGCGCCCACCGGGGGGCGTACGTATCGGCGTGATCGGAAAAACGGCGAACCCCGTCGACTATGGAACCGGGGGGCCGGGGGTCCGTGAGCGGGAAAGGGAACTCCTGGCGGCCGTGACCGGCATCACACCCGAAAGGATAGTGTCACTCAACCAGGTCCATGAGGATGAGATACTCCTCGCCGAAGGCCCCCTTGCGACGGGAAATCTCGCCGCGGGAGACGCCGATGGCCTGGTTACCGCCTTTCCGGGCCTCTGCCTGGTCATCCGCACCGCGGACTGTGTTCCCGTTTTCGCCTACGACCCGGAAGGGCGCGTTCTCGGCGCGGCCCATTCCGGATGGAGGGGCGCACGGCTGGAAATCGCGGGAAAACTCGTACGGGAGATGAAACGCCTGGCCGGCGCCCGCTCAAGGGACATTCTGGTTTTTGTTCTCCCCTCAATCGGTCCTGAATCATATACGGTGGGAAGTGACGTGGCCGATTTTTTCCCGGGGCACACATCTGAAAAAGATGGTGTAATCCGCCTCGACCTCTGGAAAAGCGTTGAAACCTCCCTTGTCCGGGAGGGGATCCCGGCGGGCAACATCTTTAATGCCGGCATCTGCACCCTCGGAGCGCACGGTGAATTTTTTTCCCACCGCGGCGGCGACGCGGGACGGAACCTGAACTTCGGATACATGACGCCCTGATGCAACGGCCGCGCCTGGTTCCTTTATCCCTCGCCGACCTTTCTCTCTATCAACCGACGTATATCGGCCATATCCAGGACCGGCTTCCGTATCACCGATTCCTCGTCGACTCCCGCGGATCGGAGGTCATCGGAGGGCATATACTCGATGGACCCCGTGTGGATGAAAAACCTGATGTGGGGCTGGGCGCCGCCGCCCTTCAGCACGACCTCGTCACCTCCCATGTCGGGAAGCCTGACGTCCACGATGGCGGCATCGAATCGTTCTTCCGCAAGAAGACGCAGGCCCTCTTCTCCGGTCAGGGCCGTTCTGACCTCGAAGCCTGAATCCTCGAGATAGCCCTTCAGCAACCGGATAATCATTTCCTCGTCGTCGACGATGAGAACCCTCAGGCGTCGATTTTCCATGCTATGCGCCCCCGAACGGAAGCTTGATGATGAATGCGGCACCCCCTTCCGGTCCGTTTGACACGGAAATGGTGCCCCGGTGTATGGTGGTGACGATATAATAGGACACCGAGAGACCGAGCCCGGTACCCGTGCCGGCGGTCTTGGTAGTGAAAAAGGGCTCAAAAACACGCGGCATCACCGAGGGGTCTATCCCGGAGCCGTTGTCGGATATTTCCAGCACCACATGTTTCCCCTCCCGCCATGTTTTCATGGCCATGGAGGGTTTGAACCCGGGCCCCTTCACCGTGGACAATGACTGAGCCGCGTTCTTCATCAGGTTGAACACGACCTGCCCGATGCCGGTCTCCGAACAGGACACCTTCGGCAGGTCGGCGTCAAAGTCCCTGATGATATGTATCGTTTTAAAATCATAACTTTTTTTCAAATCATAATCATTGGAGGCGATCTCTATTGTCTTTTCGATAAGGGCATTGATGTCAACGGGTGCGATGGCAGTCTCGCTCCGCCTGCTGAACTGGAGCATGTTGGAAACGATCTTCGCCGCCCTGTGCCCCGCGTCCTGGATCCCCGCGAGATAATCAAAGACTTCCCGCTCTTCAAGGTAGGCGCGCATCGCCTCGAGTCCGGAACCCGTGCGTTCCGCCACCTCCCGGTTCCTGGGCGAGTCCGTAGAAAGCCGGCTCAGCACCGCCTGTACCCCCTGGAGGACGATACCAAGGGGATTGTTGATCTCATGGGCCATGCCCGCGGCCAGGCCGCCCAGGGATGACATTTTTTCCGTCTGTATCATCATCTCCTGTGTTCTCTTCTTCTCGGTCACGTCATTCATGATCAAGGCAGACTTTTTACCCAGGTTCATGAGCCTGTACTCGATCCGTTTTACCGAGCCGTCCTTGCATCGCATGTCCGCCTCCTGCGGCGAGCTGGCGATCCCCGTCCGGCCAATCTCCTCGAGGGCCTTGTCCCACGCTTCCCTTCTTTTTTTCCGGTAGGCCGGGTCGGGATAGGCGGCCTCCCACCAGTCGTGGAGGTTCGGAACGTCCACGGCGGTATATCCGAAAACGCCGGCCAGGGCCCTGTTCGAATAGGTGAACCGGCCCGTGGCATTGTCCAGGACGGTGATCGGGAATGGCGAATGCTCCACCAGGAGCCTGAACTTCTCCTCGCTCTCGGCGAGGGCCTGCTCCGTCCGCTTCCGACCGGTGATATTGCGAGAAACCCCGAGAATGCGATCCGGCCTGCCCGATTCGTCCCGCAGAAACCTCATCGTCATCTCGCACCAGACAAGTGAACCGTCCTTGTGAATCTGTTCGAGCTCTATCATCCTGGTCCGGTCAGGATCGACACCGGGACTGCCATCACGCTCCAGTTCCTCCTTCATGGCCTTCGCCACGAGATCCAGATATTCAGGCGTGACTACGTCGGCCACGGAATGCTCCCGGGACTCCTCCTCCGTATACCCGAGGATATTGACACTGGAGGGGCTGTTGTAGATGAACTTCATGGTTTTCAGATCGAGCACCCAGAGGCTGTCGGACATGTTATCCATCAGGTGACGGTACTTCTCCTCGCTCTCCGCGAGTGCTCTCTCGGCATGCTTCCTCTCCGTAATGTCCATGGCCGTGAATATCACCCCGGCCCCCAGGTTCGCCTGGTCGATCGGGGTTGAGCTGAGCATAATGTCGATTATCGACCCGTCCTTCCTTCTCCAACGCGTTTCCACGGTACCGGTGCCCCTCTCTTGGATCTGACGGTACTTCTCAATTCCCACGTACTCGTAGTCCTCGTCGCTCGGGTAGAGAATCCGCGCGTTTTTTCCCGCGAGCTCCTCCTCGGGGTATCCGGTCATATCGTTCAGCATTGTGTTGGTCCATCCCAGGACCCTGTCGCGCACGATGCCGATACCTACAGGAGCGACCCGCAGAATGCTCCTGAGCATCGCCTCCTGCTCCATAAGCTCGTCCCTGGCGGCGATCAGCTCCCTGTTCTGTGTCTCGAACTCCTCGTTGGTCGATTCGAGCTCCTCGTTCGCCATGGCGATTTCGCTGTTCACGCGCGCGACAGCCTCCTCCGCCTCCCTCTGCTTCGTGATGTCGCTCAGTATCCCCCTGACTCCGGTAAAACGGCCCTGCACGAAACTCGGGCGGCCGGACGTCCGGAGCCATATCAGGGCGCCTGATTTCGAGACCACGCGGAACTCCCCCTTCTGCGCGAAGCCGGCATTTCCGGCATCGAACATCCTCCCCACCAATGTGCGGTCTTCGGGATATATAAAATCGATGATGCTCCTGCCCGTGACCTCGGATTCATCATACCCGGCGATCTCCCGCACCTGGGGGCTGATAAAGGTCACGATACCGTTTTCGTCGGTCGACAGGATGATGTCGTTGAGGTTCTCGATGAGGCCGCGGTATTTTTCTTCGCTCTCCCGGAGACGGCGCTCCATCCGGTGCTGGTGTATGGCCGAATCGACGTTGGTTAAAAGATCGCGCTCGTTGATCGGCTTGTTCAGGTATCCGTAAGGCATGGTGTCGCGCGCACTTTCCACGGTAGCGGCGTCCGCGTTGGCGGTCAGATAAATGATCGGTATATCGCTCCCCTTCCGTATTTCCCGGGCGGCGGCGATTCCATCCATCCGTCCCGCCAGGACGATGTCCATCAGGACGAGATCCGGCGCCAGCTCGCGGGCCTTTCTTGCCGCCTCCTCTCCGGTCGTGACAGTATCGACTACCTCATATCCCAGCCTTTCGAGGCTCTTGCCGAGGCTGAGGGCAATGATACTTTCATCCTCCACCACCATCACACGTGTCACGCTCATTCCTGCCCCCGGAAGGTGATGGTATAGGCGGTCCCGCCTCCCCTGTCGAGCCGCATTGTGCCCTGGAGCTGCTGCACAAGGGCGTCCACGAGCTGAAGCCCGAGGGAGTCGCTTGCATTGATTTCGGTCTCCGGCGGGAGACCGACACCGTTGTCGCACACGCGCAGACGGAATTCATCATCCCCCTCGGAAAAATTGACCTCGATCTTCCCGACCCGTTCACCCGGGAACGCATGTGTGAGGGCGTTCGATACCAGTTCGTAGATGATCAAGGCGCAGGGGATGGCGTTATCGATATTCACAAAGACCCTGTTCGCGTTAACGACGATATCGATCCTGTCCTCGATATAGTAGGATTGTGAAAGCTCGCGCACCAGGTCGGTGATGTAGTCACTGAAATCGAGCCCGGCGAGTGTATCAGACTGGTAAAGCTTTTCATGCACGAGCGCCATTGAGCGAACCCTGTTCTGGCTCACCTTGAAAAGAGCGGCGTCCCGGTCGTCCTTCACATGGGTGGCCTGAAGACCCAGAAGGCTCGATATAATCTGCATGTTGTTCTTTACCCTGTGGTGTATCTCCTTCAGGAGAATCTCTTTTTCCCTGAGGGAAAGGTTTATCTGCGTTTCGCTCCGGATCCGATCTATAGCCATGGCATACATCGCCGCAAGGCGTTTCATCGCCTCCACGTCGGAAGGAGTATAGGGGCGTGGCGAATTCGCCATGACGACGAGGCCCAGTATCTCGTCCCGCATGATCGCGGGAACGGCCAGGAAACGCCGCATGGTGATACCCGCACCCGGGACGGGTCCCGGTTGCGGCACGTCATTTTCGACCATTGCGTCACCTGTCATTCCGCCCTCATCACCCCCGGCAAGGATACCGAGGAATCCCTCCAGGGCGGCTCCCGCCGCCGCCGGGTCGTCGGTCCCTGTCGCGTGGGGCCGGCTTGATACGCCCCCGGTGGCAGGGTCGATCTCGCTCACCAGCACGAGCACGCTTTCGGTCAGCTCGGCGGCAATCACCATGACCATGTCATCCAGATCATCCATGGAAAGGGAGGCGCCAATTATTTTTTCGTATACGCTGCCATGGGCCCGATTCACCACGAGCTCCCTTGCCAGCGTCTCCTCTGCCTCCTTTCGTTTGGTGATATCGGTGAAGTAACCGTCCACGGTACGTATCGTGCCGGAATCGCCGAATTTCGCCCGGCAGCTCGCCATGACCCAGAAGGGGGTCCCGTCCCGCTTCCTGCATTTATATTCCATGTTCCTGAACTCACCGAAATCCCTGAGCAACCGGAGCGTCGACATCCCCTCCTCCCGATTGAAGTAGATATGACGTTCGATGTCGGTCACCCGCTCCATCATCTCACCCGGGGTTTCATACCCGAAACTTTCCGCCATGGCGGCATTGACGAAGGTCAGCCCACCGGGATAGGAAACCTTGAATATACCCGCCGGGCTGTTGTCGACCGACTCACGGTACGCCTCCCTGCTCCTTCTGATTTCCTCATAGGCCATCTTCCGGTCCGTGATGTCGACCGCCATCGTAAGCAGACACCGCTCGCCGTTCGTTTGTATTATATTGCCCGAGAAAAGGCAGTAACGGATCTCGCCCGATTTGTTCTGGACCCTGGCCTCGACGTTGTAGATTGAGCCCTTCTCCATTACAAGGCGCACTATCGCCTCCCGCTCTTTCGGTTCGACCCAGATATTCAGGCCGAGGGTGCTTCTGGAAACAACCTCCTCCTCTGTGTATCCGGTCAGGTCGAGGAAGGCTCTGTTGACCTTGATGATCACTCCCTCGGAAATCGATGAGACCGCGGTCGCGGCCGGATTGAAATTGAATATCGCATGGAAGAGGTCATCGGCCGGTGCCGGTTTCTTACGGGTCGACGCGGGCCTGGTTTTCCCCTTTACCCCGCCGTCTTTACCCGATCCCTGCCCTTTTTTTTCCATGGATTTACACCGGCCCCTTTCCCTGATTACGCGTCCGGGAATTCCTTCACATGCTACAATTATTCCGGCGCTAATTACAAGAAATTTTTATTCCCCCCGCCCCCGCCTTTTTTGCTTGATTTTACGCAAAAACCCTACTACCACGACCAGAAGCCCGATATCGACGCTCTTCATGACGGCAGCGCCGGCGCATCACCTGCCGCCCTGCCGCGCAATCCGGGTATCGCGCGCCACGGGCACATCGGCGTACATCAATCATCGCTTCAAGGAGGCCCGGCCATGGGCTACACCGCTATCACCCTCGAAACCGACGATTTCGTGACCAGGATAACACTGAACCGCCCCCCCGCGAACTCGATCAATCTCATCATGCGTGAGGACCTGGACCGCGCGTTCACTGAAATGAAAGAGGACAGGAATACCAGAGTCGTCCTCATTACCGGAGCCGGGGAGAAGGGTTTCTGCGCGGGGATGGACGTGTCAGACGTCGGGAACCTCTACAACGGCCCGGATGCGATCGAGCTCTTCAACCGCATCGACCGCTATCCCAAGACCGTGATCGCGGCCATCAACGGCTATTGTCTCGGCGGCGGGTGCGAGCTTGCCCTTGCCTGCCATTTCCGTCTCATGTCGGACGGCCCCGGCGCCAAAATCGGTTGTCCCGAGTTGAACCTCGGGATCACGCCGGGCTGGGGAGGCATCCAGAGGATGGCACGGCTCCTGGGAAGATCAAAGGCCCTCGACTTGATCCTCTTCAGCAGAAGGCTCCCCGCCGGTGAGGCCCTCGACGCGGGACTGGTCGATCGGGTATTCCCCCACGGTGAATTCATGGAGCGCGCGAAGGAATTCGCCCTGGCCCTTGCAAAGCGCCCCCCCATGGCGGTGACCGCGGTGCTCGAGGGGATGTCGGCCGGCATGGAGAGAGGAATCGAGGAGGGCCTCCGGGTCGACCGGAGCTGGTCACCCCGAGTCGCGGCCACGAAGGATGCAGCCGAGGGATTCATCGCCTTTTCGCAAAAGAGGGATCCGGTGTTCACCGGCGACTGATCACGAATCGAGAGCCTCCCGTATCTTTTCCAAGAGGGCCGTGAAGGAGAATGGCTTCTGTATGAAATGGACGCCCTCCTCCATCACGCCCCGCCGGGCGATCACGTCATGCGGGTAACCCGACATGAACACCACCTTGATATCGTCCCTCAAGGCGGCCACTTCCCGGTAGAGCTTCTTGCCGTCCATCTTCGGCATGATGACGTCGGTCAGGAGCAGGTGTATCTTCCCGGCAAATCCGCTGATAACGCCGATCGCCTCCTCCCCATTGCTGGCGGTGAGGACCCGATATCCCATTTTTGAGAGTATTTTCTCCGCGAGGGTGCGCACCGATATTTCGTCTTCCACGACAAGGATCGTCTCGCCCGCCGCGGGGCCCACAGGGGCACGGGGTACAATCCTGCCCTCCACCGCGACACCGTCGACACGGGGAAGGTAGATAAGAAAGGTCGTTCCGCTGCCGGGCCTGCTGCTGGCCCGGACACAGCCGTTATGCTGCCTCACGATTCCATACACGGTCGCGAGCCCGAGCCCCGTGCCCCTTTCCCGCGTGGTGAAAAACGGCTCGAACACCTGCTCCAGGGTCTCGCTGTCCATGCCGCAACCTGTATCGCTGATTGATAGCAGGGCGTGTTCGCCGGGGCGCGCGTCCGGGTGGTGCTTTGCGAACTTGTCATCGATGGTGACGCGCGCCACCTCGATGACAATCATGCCCCCCCCGGGCATCGCATCCTGGGCGTTAACCGCGAGGTTGAGAAGTATCTGCTCGATCTGGGAAGGGTCGGTCCTGATGGTGCAGGGTTCTGAAGGCAACCGTATCGCCAGTTCGATGTCCTCCCGTATGGTCCTCCTGAGTATCTTCTCGAAGGAGGATACGGCGGCCCCGAGATCGACGGTTTTCATCTCCAGTACCTGTTTGCGGCCGAAGGCGAGAAGCTGATGCGCCATATCGCGGGCGCGCTCCGCCGCATCCTTGATCTGGATCAATCCTTCCAGGTGGGGCTCCTCCATGGGACTGTCCAGGAGGAGGATTTCGGCATAGCCGATGATGGGCGTGAGCATGTTGTTCAGATCGTGCGCCACTCCCCCCGCAAGCCTCCCGATCGACTCCATCTTGCGCGACTGGAACAGCTCTTCCTCCAGTTTCTTCCGATCGGTGAGATCAAGGGCAAGGGAAAGAACCTCCTCGATCCTTCCCTCGTTGTCACGAAACACGGTGTTGTTCCATTCACAGGTGATGACCTTCCCGCGCTTTGTAAGATTCTCAATGATGACATGGCCCGGCAGGACGCCCCGTACCAGTTTTTCAACGACCTTCGCGATGCGGGGACGCTCCGACTCGGGAATGAGAAACTCGAGTAAGTCCTCCCCCAGAACCTCTTCACGCCTCCAGCCAAAGACCTTCTCCGCGTGCCTGTTCCATCCGGTTATTCTGCGCTCCCTGTCCCAGAGAACAAAGGCCAGCGGCGCGACATCGTAAACCGTATGGTAACGCCGCTCGCTCTCGGCGAGGAGTCGCGCCATCGTCTTTTGCTCTGTCACGTCCCTGATGATGCCCCTGAAGCCCGCCGGTGCCCCCGCCGCGTCACGGATCAGGGTAACCGAGGCCTCGACGATCCTTTTTTCGCCGTCATGCCGAATAATTTCCCAGTCGCAGGCCCGCACCGACGCGCCCGAGCGGTATACCCCGTTGAAGACCCGGAAGACTTTTTCCGCGTTCTCTCCATCCATGAAGCTCCGGTTGTTCATGCCGATCAGCTCATCGGCGCCATATCCAAGGATAGTCAGAAAGGCGCGGTTGAAAAGTATCAGGTTCCCCGACAGATCGACCTCGTAATAACCCTCCTGGATGTTATCGATGATTGCGCGGTATTTCTCCTCGCTCTGAGCGAGCTGTTCCTCCGCCCGTTTTCGATCGGTTATATCGACAAAGGACGCCTGTACCACGGTCTCGCCGTCCATCTCGATCATTGAGGCGAACATTTCGAGGCGCCCCGCCGATCCGTCCTTCCTCACAATCCTGAAATCGTAATGCGTCGGGACCGGTTTCCCCGAAGTGCTGTCCCGGTAGCGCTGGATAAACACCGTGCGGTCTTCGGGGTGTATGAGCCCCCATAATCGCTCCGGTGCCATTTCGCACAACTCATCTACCCCGTAGCCCAGCATCTGCGCCAGGGCCTCGTTCGCGAAGATGAGCCGGGGAGGATAGCCCCTGGCGATAACCACGCCCTGAAGGGAACGCTCCACGAGATGGCGATATCGAGTCTCGTATCCGTCCGGCGTCTCGTTTCGATGGTCCCGGAGGGCTCCTCGGGTCCCATCCGGGCTTGTCAGCCCGGTCGGGTCCGCCACCTGACCGCGGGACTCCGGCCTTTCACCAGGACCGAGGAGCAACTCGATCTCGCCGAGGAGCTCTTTTTTGGTCATCTTCATGTATCGGGTGAGGTCGGGGCAGCCGCTTTTATTGGGAAGCCCATTGGCGGACGGGAGGGGAGGGTTTAAGTGGATATCCCCGGCAGAGGGTGAGGGGCCGGGCAGGGCTTTCCCTGAATCGCTTTCCCGCGGCGTGGCACGGCTGCCTTTTGATGCGGGGTCCAGGTTCTTTTTCCGGCTTTTGCCCAATCCGAGTTACCTCCTTCAGGCCCGGTGCCAAATATGAGGCCGATCCGCTACAACAACAAGGTACTACCCTACTAATAAAACTATTGAAACCGGCGGCATATTTCAAGGATAATTTTAAATAGTGACGGTGCCACTCACCGGCATCGGTACAAGGCCATACACGTGACGATCGGGGTATTTTGATAAACAGGCGGGAAACGCGGGTGTAGTATCGGTCGTTACTGACTGCGGTCTGGTACGGAACAGGGCGTCCCGTTGGGACCGCAGCAGGGGGGGCGGTTTTCACGCACACCGCCGGCAAGGGAGGCGCCCCCGGCACCGGCACGCCCCCCCCCACCGCTGGTTGACGGTCAGTTCTTAGGTGTGTTGAACCTGTTGCGAAGGTAGGAAATTGCGTTTCCTGCTATCTCCTTCACGCGGTCCTCAACGGCGAAGGGCTGCATATTGTTCAGGAATTCAGGCTTCAGCCAGTTTATCATGGCGGGAAGAACCGTCAGCGACATGGTGCCGGCCGTGACCATGGAAAGGGTGACCAGGAGGCCGGATACCCGTATTATCTTGAAGCTTGAAAAACCGAGCACAGCGAATCCGAGCCCGACAGTCACCGTCGATATGACGATGGCGAGGCCGGTCGTCTGGAGGGTAGTGCGGTACGCTTGCTTGAAATCGAACCCCTTGGTTATATGCTCGTACTTGAAACGCTCCATGAAATGGATGCAGTAGTCTATCCCCGCCCCGATGGCCAGCGAGGCGTTGATCAGGGTGCTGTAATTGATCGGGAAACCGAAAAAGCCCATGACACCGAGGGTGATGATGACCGTGAATGTTATCGGTATAACCGCGAAGAGCCCGCCTATGATCGATCGGAAGATGAACACGCAGGCGAGAAACACGACGAAGAGGGTGAGGACGACGGACTGGATCTGGTTGACCAGTATCGACTCGTTCATTCGAAGATTGATCGCGGGGATCCCCGATATGATTATCCGCTCCACATAGGGATCGTCCTTTGGAAAGATCTCGCCGGACATTTTGTAGAACTGCTTCTCGAACTCGCGAAGGAATCCCGCCTTGTCGCTCCGCATAAAGACCACGTACTGCATGAGCTTGTAATCGTCGGCCACCAGATACTTGAACACATCTTCACGCGACGCCTGGAACTGGCTCAGGCATACGCCGATGAGGCTCCGGTCCGTGATAGACTTGTCCTGGATGCCGTCCGCGGCCGCGTCCGGGATTTTGTTGAACTCGGGGTTATCATCATGGTAAAAGACCCTGTAAACCAGCTTCAGCGTATCGGTGATGCTCATGATGTTCCCCACGGGGGCGATCGCGACATCTCCGATTATCGCCTGCGGCTCCTTTAGCTCTTTCAGCTGGCGGCCAAGACGGTCGAGTTTTCTCAGCATCACCGGCTGGGTTATATCGGTATGGAAGAAATCCGAGAGAAAATAAAACTTACCCCTGAACTCCTTTCCCGCCTCGCTCCGGCTCTTCCCCCTGATCGCCCTGATGAAGCGTACCGCCGCTTCCTTCTCCCGTTCGGAGGTAATCGACGGGATTCTTCCGACGATGTTCTCGATTCCCGCATCCTGGGGCGTCATCGCGGCGCCGTTCCCGCGAACGGCCGCATGATCCTCCGCCATATCACTCAGGTCGTCGCTGCCGGACGCGGCCGGCACATCCGCACCCCCGTCCTCTTTCTCCTCGTGATATTCATAATACTCGTTGAGAATATCGGTAAAAAGGGACACCCTTTTCTGGATCGCCTGCTGATTGCGCGCCACGTCGGCCTTCATCGTTTCAAGGTCATCGAAAATATGATCGTAGACGGGGCCCGCCTTCGGAAGGTCGGGATTGCTGTTCCTGATTGCCCGGTACCCGGCCGTAAAGCCTTCTATGCGCCGTTCGAGGTCCGCGCGCGCATCACTGCCGGAGAGATTGACCTCGTCCCTCATCTTGAAGACGATGCACATCTGGCCCGTGCCGGTGAGTTCGCGGTTGATAAACTTGTCCGCCTGGCGGATCGGGTTGCTCTCGAGGAACATGAAGGTGATGCTGCTCTCGGTTTTCAGGAAATAGAGACCCCCGATAAAAACAAGCACTATCCCCAGGGCGCCGAAAAACACCGCGCGCGAATGGCGGGCGGTGTTTTCCCCGCCCTTCACGAGCACCTTCATCATCATTTTTTCAAGCTTCGTTTCCTTGATTCCCCCGGGGATGGGAAGAAGGGAGAGCACCGCCGGGATGAAGGTGTACGTCAGAATCAGGTTGATCAAAATGCCCAGTGAGACCATTACGCCCAGTATCTGGATGTCTATTACGCCAATGGTAATGACCGACATGAAGGCGGTGATGGTCGTGACCGCGGAGAGGTTGATGGCAACGTCGATGCTCCCTGCGGTTTCGATCAGGACCTCCCTCGCGCTTTTCACCCCCGCGACCGCCGCCTTTTCATAATAGCGGATGAGGAAATGAATGACGTAAGAGCTTCCCACCGCGATGAGAATGCTCGGCATCGCGATGCTGCCGGAGGAGAACTCGATGCCCGTCATCAGCATGCCCCCCATGAGACAGGTGATACTGATGATTACGGTCCCGAGGGGAAGGAACATCCCCGTAGCGGTCCTTATGCTCAGGAAGAGAACGAGGAGGATCACAAGGGTAGTGATGGTCATGAAGAGAGACATGTCGTTGACGACCAGTTCCTCAAGAAGCGCCTCGGCGATGGGCATGCCGGCGATATAGATATTCAGGTCCCGGGGCTTGTTCTTTTCCGAGATATCGATGAAAATTTTATAGAGATTCCCCACGTCGTATATGCTGGTCACGTTGTAGAGCTTCGATTCAAGGTTGTTTCTGCTGAAACGATCCATGTTATCTATGACGAATCCGTAGAGATCGTCGATCAAATCCTGGTAGGTCAGGTCAACGTCCGGCTTTTCATATATATCATCGTTCTCGATCACCCTGAATACCGCGGCGAGATAGTCTTCGTTCACCTCGTTCTTTTTCAGATCTGTAATAAAATCCCGGTAGTCCGGGCCGATCCGGGAGAGATTGCTGAGAAAAAACTTCCTGACCTTTTTCTTATTGCCGGCGACCTCTTTCTCGATATAACGGTCGTCCACGGTTGTTCCGGCGACTGTCTTGCCGAATATATTCGCCTTGAAATAATAGTCCCTGCCGCTGAACCGGTCGCGCAATTTTTCAGCACTCACCATGTAGGGCATTTCCCTGCGGATGATCTCGATCTTGTTATCGAGTCGTTTTTCAACCGGGACCATGACCGTACAGGCCTTCCCGTCCACGGAGAAGAGGGTTCCTTTGAGCAAATCATTGCCCATCAGTTCCTTCTTCAGATGGGGGAGCAGCTTCTCCAGGTCCGCGTCCTTCTCCGGGAGGATTTTCATGGCCTCCGGGTCGGGATCGATCAATCCCGCCCTCTTCCGGGCCTTGCTTGTCAGATTGCTCACCACAATGGTGTTGTTCACCCTGTCGACCATCACGTCATCGGCGTTAATGATGCTCATTATCTGGCCCGTCGAAATCCGGGAAGGAACCTCGACGGTTTCCTCTTTACCGGTGATGATATTGGTATAGGTCTTGGTGACGGTCAGGGACTTGAATCGTTTTGTCACCTCCTCGACGTAGCGGAGGGTCTCTGCGTTGAATATGCCGTTTTTCTGATTTTCAACACCGATGAGGATCATGTCCTTCATGGAAAACTTTTTCAGGGTCAGATGGTAATACTTGATGACGTCCATTTTCCGGGAAAAGCTTTTCATCGGATCGACATTGATGGAAAACCGCGTCGCCAGCATGATGCCGAAAAAAACGGTGATGGCGACGATGCAGGCTATGACAGTTCTGGGTCTGTTGATGGATAAGCGAACCAACCACTTCATGATGATGTCCCTTGTTTATTGATATTAATCACGCAACGGCCGCCGGCATTGATTGCCAGGCCGGCGGCATATTGGGAATCCCGCTCCGCGTGCCCTTTTTTAGGCCAGACCCGGGACACCGAGAACAATTACAACAGGATGTATGCTAAGGGTACGACAGCAAATGGGGGAGGAGTAAATCGGTCGCCTATCATCCCCATACTGCTATCTTTATATATGTTTAATCACTGATCGGCAAAATATGAAAGCAAATCATAAAAATCAATCGTTATTTGGGCGCGATAGAAATTATTTTTTCCCGGCTTACCCCTCGCCCCTGATCCAGGGCATACCGGGCCATGGGGCCCCTGAAAACCGTCCCTGACGCTGGTCACTGTACAATTCACCGGGGTACTCTCGATCGTCAACGACCCCGTAATCCGGTCCCGTCCCGCCGCGGGCAAGGATAGTGTCTTGACACATGAAGGGCATATCTGTGTTGAATATAAATGCATACGTATCCGGGGGATACACTCAACTGCTGATGGACGTACAGAGCGGCAGGGTCTTCGTCAAAAGGACCGGAAACTTCGAAGCCGTGCAATCCATCGAGGACCTTCCGGTCCCGCGCGTCCTAACCGCACGTCGAAAAAGTTGAGGGTCGCCGGATGGGAGTATCGACCATAAGGGCACACCGTCGCCCGAAAAGGTGAGGCATGGACCTTCTTTCTATAATCATCATCGCGATAGCACTGGCCATGGACGCCTTTTCCGTTTCGATATCCTGCGGAATGGTTATCCCGAACCCGGGCCTTCGCCACTACTTTCGCCTCGCATTCCACTTCGGTCTCTTCCAGTTTATAATGCCCGTAATAGGCTACTTCGGCGGCAGGCTTCCGGGAGACCGAATCGAACACTTCGACCACTGGGTCGCTTTCACGCTCCTGGCCCTTATCGGGATTAAAATGATAAAGGACTCCCTCTCCTCCAACGAGGCATCGTGCGAGCCGGCCAGGGACCCCTCGCGGGGATGGCCGCTCCTTGTTCTTGCCGTGGCAACCAGCATTGACGCACTCGCCGCGGGGTTTTCTATCGGCGTCATGGGGCAACCGATCGTCCTCCCGAGCGTCATCATCGGGGCGGTATGCGCGATCTTTTCCGTTATCGGCGTCGCGATGGGATCGAAGGCGGCGCCTTTCCTCGGGAGGCGCGCCGAGACCGCAGGGGGCGTGATGCTCATTGCCATCGGGATCAAGATCGTTATCGAGCACACCCCTTGAATATATACCCGGACCGCGTAACCTTTACGGCTGACATGACTCTCTACTTCAGTAGGCCGGCGGAAAGGGATGAGGCATCCTTCGGATACGGCGTATGGAGAATCACACACAGGCATCGATGGCACGGAAGGCCTTAATGGAAACTGCGTCCGCTTCAGATACCACCTCGCGACTTCTCCGCATCGCCTTCGCGTTGAGCATACTCACTGTCGTTTATAACATCGCGGAGGGCACCCTATCGACCTTCTTCGGCTACAGTGAAGAGACCATCGCGCTCTTCGGCTTCGGCGTGGACAGTTTCGTGGAGGTGGTTTCCGGGGTGGGAATCGCCCACATGACATGGAGGATGAGGAGAAGCCCCCTCTCGGGACACGACCATTTCGAGCGCCAGGCCCTTACCATCACCGCCGTGAGCTTTTTTATCCTCGTGGCGGGCCTGATCGCGGGATCAATCCTGAGCGTGGTATACCGCGTCGAACCGCATACGACCGTGCCGGGCATCGTCATAGCGATCATATCGCTCGCCACCATGTGGGCCCTCTACTCATTCAAGATGAAGACGGGAACCCGGCTCGGATCCGCCCCCATCATCGCGGACGCACGCTGCACCAGGGCATGCTTCTATCTTTCATTCATACTGCTCGCATCGAGCGGACTCTACGAGCTCTTCAGGATCAGCTACATCGACATCGCCGGGGCCCTCGGCATCGCGTGGTTCGCCTTCCGCGAGGGGCGTGAAGCCCTGGAAAAGGCGCGGAGCGGCTCGATATCCTGCTCCTGCGACGGATGCGGCGGTCAAGGTGGCGATGGAAGTGATACATGCGGGGTCACGTGACCCGGTCCTCGCCACGTATCACACATCACTCCCTATCTTCCTTCCGTATTCGACGCATGCCTTCACCGAGTCGCCGTCCGGTTTCCAGAGGGCGCGCATCCCCTCGCCGATCAGACCGAACCCCGCATGCTTCAGGCCTTCGGCGATCATCTGCACCGATTCGCCGCTCCACCCGTAACAGCCGAAGGCGAAGGCCTTCTTTTTCCTGAGTTTCAGGCCACGCACCTCCCCCAGAAGAGCGGCGATGGAGCTCAGCACCCCCTGGTTGATGGTGGGCGACCCGATCCCGACCACCTTCGACTTGAATAACTCGGTGACGATATCGTTCTTGTCACTGTTCGCCGCGTTGAAAAGCTTCACGTTGAGAGACCGGTCCACCTCCATGATGCCCCCGGCGATCGCCTCCGCCATTATCCTGGTGCCGGTCCACATCGTGTCGTAGACGAGAGTCACCTGGTGCTCCTGATACGCGTCCGCCCATTCCAGGTATTTCTTCACTATCTGTGACGGGTCCTTCCGCCAGATAACGCCGTGGCTCGTGCAAATAATGTCCAGAGGGAGCCCCAGGGCAAGGACCTCGTTGATTTTTTTCGTGACCAGGGGGCTGAAGGGTGCGAGGATGTTAGCGTAGTATTTTATGCACTCCGCGAAGAGCTCATCCTGATCGACCAGGTCGTTGAAGAGCCCGCTCGTGGCATAGTGCTGGCCGAAGGCGTCGTTGCTGAAGAGGACATTGTCCCCCGTCAGGTAGCTCATCATGCTGTCAGGCCAATGAAGCATCGGCGCCTCGACGAACACCAGCTCCTTCTTCCCGAGGCTCAGCCGGTCCCCCGTTTTCACGGTCCTGAAATTCCACTCCCGGTGGTACTGCCCCTTCAGGGACTTGACGCCGTTGGCGGTGCAGTAGACGGGAGTATCGGGAATTCTTTCCAGGAGAAGGGGAAGGGAGCCGCTGTGGTCGATCTCGCCATGATTGGCGATGATGTAGTCAATGCTCTTGAGGTCGACCTCCTTTTCGAGGGCCGCCACGTATTCCTCCGCAAAGGGGGCCCACACCGTGTCGACAAGGGCCGTCTTCTCCTCCCTGATGAGATAGGAGTTATAGGTCGTTCCCCTGTGCGTCGAATACTCGTCGCCGTGGAACTTACGCAATTCCCAGTCGGTCTTGCCGACCCAGGTGATGTTGTTCTTGATCGGTATCGCCATATCATCCCTCCTGTTATCAATCCGCCAGAAATGAAGAGAACCCGGGCCGGAACCTACCCGGTTCCCGGAAATCCGCAATATACGCCTCCCCGCTCAATTTTCAAGCGATTATTCAATAATAATACATCCCGGCGCCCTCCCTGTACTTGACCCGGGTCAAATTTTCAAAGGGAAAAAGAGTTGACGATTATTTATAATTTTGCCAAATGGCAAAATACTCACAGATGGAGCGACCACAGATGAAACCGGCTACAGAGCACAACGAATCATCGGCAAGGAAGGAAACCCGTTCCCTTTATCCCGGAATATGCGCACCCAACCGGGAGGCCCTTCTTGAGGCGGCGAAACGCCTTCGCGCAACAGGCCATGGACGCGGTCTTCCCCTTGCCGCCACCAGGCAGGGGGAACCGGTCCGACGGATCTCCCATGAATGGACCGCTTCGGACCGATGGGGCCAGATCCGGTCGCGTATCGGGGCCTACCGCATGAAGTACCTCGTGCCGCCGGGCCTTTACGCCCTCGGGAAACCGGACGCCTCCTCGGATGTCTTCATATCGGCGAATTACAAGCTGAGTTTCGACATACTGCGGCGCTCCCTGGCCGGCATCAGCGCCTGGTTGCTGGTCCTCGACACGAAGGGGATAAACGTATGGTGCGCCGCGGGAAAGGGAACCTTCGGCACCGCCGAGCTCGTGCGTCGCCTTCGGGAATCCCGTCTGGAGGAAGTCGTTTCGCACCGGAGGATCATCGTTCCCCAGCTCGGGGCGCCCGGCGTCAGGGCCTCCGAGGTGAAACGCGCGACCGGATTTCACATCCATTTCGGGCCGGTCGACGCGAAGGACATCATCTCCTATATCGAGAAGGGCTATCGCGCATCGCCTGAAATGCGCAGGGTGACCTTCGGTCTCGCCGAGCGGCTGATACTCACGCCGATGGAGTTACGCCAGTCGATGAAATACGCCGTCATCGCGTCCCTGGCGATCCTCGTCTTTTTCGGTCTCCAGCCCCGGGGCATCATATTCGAAACCGCATGGATCGAAGGACGCGCGTTCATTCTCTATCTGGCGGCGGCCATATTTGCCGGTGGCTTTCTTACCCCGGCGCTCCTTCCCTTCATCCCCTTCAGGTCTTTTGCCGTGAAAGGATGGCTGGCCGGGGCCGCGGCGGTCACGCCCCTTGTCATCATCACTCCCGCAGGGGGAGAATTGTTTTTTTACAGGGCCGCGGCTCTTACCCTCTTCCCTCTTCTCTCCTCATATCTTGCCCTGCAGTTCACCGGCGCCTCCACCTATACCGGACCGTCCGGCGTAAGGCGGGAACTGAAACTGTCATTGCCCCTCTATATCGCCGGGGCCGCCGCCGCGCTGATACTCCTGGCTCTCTATAAAATCAAAACCTGGGGATTGATATGAAATACCTTAAAAACGTCGCCACGCTTCGCTACGAGGAAGCACCGTGTACGGGATGCGGCCGGTGCGTCGAGATCTGCCCGCATGGCGTGTTTGAGATGCAAAACGGAAAGGCGATGATTACCGACAGGGACCTCTGCATGGAGTGCGGGGCCTGCGCCCTCAACTGCGAATTCGGCGCCATCGCGGTATCATCGGGCGTGGGATGCGCCGCGGCGCTCATCAACGGCATGATTACCGGCAATGAATCGTGCGGCTGCGGCGGCGACGCCGGCTGCTGCTGACGGGTGAAGAACGATGAAAAATGGACTCCCCCCCCAGTACGAGGCGCGCGCCGCCATCATCAAGGCCATGGCCCACCCCACCAGGCTTTTCATCATCGAGGAGCTGCACCGGCGGGAATGCTGCGTCAACGAGCTCACCGATATGATCGGATCCGATGTATCCACCGTGTCGAAGCACCTCTCAGTGCTGAAAAACGCCGGCCTCGTTTACGATGAAAAGCGGGGCACGAACATATACTACCGGTTGTGTTGCCCTTGTATTCTCGATTTCATCGGCTGTATCGAGACGGTCCTCAAAACCAGCGCCGAAAAGCAGATGGACATGGCACGGTGCTGCGGGATTAATATGAAGAATACATGACCCTTCCCCGGCAACGGGGGGGGTGGTTGACACCACTTTTTTTAATAAAGGGATATCAGCATGAACTGGAAAACCGAATGGAAACCCCTCTTGTGGATCGCGGGAATATTTCTGCTTCTCTTTTACCTCCCGGTGGGGATCCCCCGCTTCGATAACGCCGTATTTGAAGCGCTGTATCTCGTTAAATGGTACGCGAAAGAGCACGTGCTCCTCTGCCTGGTGCCGGCATTCTTTATCGCCGGCGCCATTGCCGTGTTCGTAAGCCAGGAATCGGTAATGAAATACCTGGGGCCCGCGGCTAACAAAGCGATCGCCTATGGGGTTTCGTCCGTGTCCGGTACAATTCTTGCCGTATGTTCCTGCACGGTCCTGCCGCTTTTTTCAGGAATATATCGTATGGGAGCCGGTCTCGGTCCTGCTACGGCCTTCCTTTATTCCGGGCCGGCCATCAACGTCCTCGCCATCATCCTGACCGCGAGGGTCCTGGGAGTGGAGATCGGGACAGCCCGCGCCGTCGGCGCGATAGTCTTCAGTATCGTTATTGGGCTTAGCATGCATTTTATTTACCGCAAAGAAGAAGTGGAAAAATCAAAGGCGGCCATGAACCTTCCGGAGCCCGAAGTGAAGCGCCCACTCTGGAAGAACATTATCTACTTCGTATCGATGATCGCCATACTGGTATTCGCCAACTGGGGAAAACCGGTTGAAACAAGCGGGTTCTGGTACATACTTTATAATTTCAAATGGATCATTACCGGCGCGTTCGCGGGACTATTCGCCGTAGTGCTGGTTGCGTGGTTCGATTTAAAATGGTGGAAGGTGCTCATTACCGTAACACCGGTTGCCGCTCTTGCCATCATCGTTCCCGACCAGCCGATCCTTGCCTTTTCAGCGGGCGCCATCGGACTTTCAGTCATCACGAGTACGGACAAAGGGGAAACCGGCGATTGGTTCGCCTCAACGTGGGATTTCGCCAAGCAGATATTGCCCCTCCTTCTCTTCGGTGTACTCATTGCCGGATTTTTGCTGGGAAGACCGGGCAATGAAGGCATGATCCCGAACGAATGGGTCGCCTGGGCGGTGGGCGGCAACTCCCTGTGGGCCAACTTTTTCGCAGCGATATCCGGCGCGTTCATGTACTTCGCCACGCTCACCGAAGTCCCCATCGTGCAGGGCCTCATGGGAAACGGCATGGGCAAGGGGCCGGCACTGGCGCTTCTACTGGCCGGACCCGCGCTTTCGCTCCCGAACATGCTCGTGATCAAGAGCGTCATCGGCTGGCAGAAAACAATCGTATATGTTACCCTGGTGGTCATCATGGCAACTATATCGGGTATGATATTCGGTACATTCTTTTAAAGGAGGATTCGTTATGAAACTTGAAATACTCGGTAGCGGGTGCGCAAAATGCGCCAAACTTGAGGAGATTACGCGCAGGGCCGCCGAAGAGCTCGGCATCGACGCCGACATCATCAAGGTCAAGGACATCAAGGAGATCATGGACCACGGCGTCATGATCACACCGGCCCTCGTGGTGGACGGGGAGGTGAAGGTGGCCGGCAAGGTCCCCTCCCTGGAGGATGTGAAAAAGATTATTTCGGCGTTGAAGTAGGGGAATCGCACCCATTATGCGAATCCCCAGTCTTTCAGTGCCGTTTAGAAGAATTCATCATGGACACTAACTGCTGTACCACGGAAACGACCCTCCTTTACTCCTGTTCCGGGTCCTCCGATGTCGGTGAGCTGGCGGACCGGGCGGTGCGGGGATCCCGTACGCCGTCGAACGGCCGTGCATACTGATCAATAATCCCGCGAGGTGAGCATGAAACCAAAAACAATCGTTGCCGCAGTGCTGGCCCTCTTTGTCTCCGCCAGCGTGGCATACCTCATTTTCGGCGGAGGATCCCGTGCCGCCCGCACAGCTGCGGTCGCCGATATACGCGCCGAGGCCGCAGCCGGGACGCCACGGCCGAACGAGACAGCGAAGAAGGCCGTGATCAAGACCGTGGTCTACTACTTCCATTCCTCCTTCCGGTGCCGCTCATGCCAGAAAATCGAAGAGCTGACCGCCCGGGCGATAGGGGAGCGCTTTTCATCCGATCTTGCCAGCGGTTCCATGGTATGGAGCCCGGTCAATACGGAACTCCCGCAGAACCGCCATTTCGTCGATGACTTCCAGCTCTTCACAAAGTCTGTAGTCGTCGCGGTCATGGACCGCGGAAAGCCTGTCAGATGGAAAAACCTTTCCAGAATATGGGAACTCCTCGGGGACGACAGGGCCTTTGAAAACTATATCAATACTGAAGTAAGTGAGTTCCGTAATGGCAATTGAGGGTGCGACATTCATGGGAATCTTCGCCGCTATCTGGCTCGGGATTCTCACCTCCATCAGCCCCTGCCCCCTGGCAACGAACATTGCGGCGGTCTCTTTCATCGGCAAAAACGCGGGCGGGGCCGGCCGTGTGCTGCGGGCGGGGGGCCTTTACCTCCTCGGCCGCTCCCTTGCGTACGCGGTCGTGGCGGCCCTTCTGGTGTCGAGCGTCCTCGCCATACCGGCGGTTTCCGATTTCCTCCAGCGCCACATGAACCGTGCTCTCGGCCCGATTCTCATCGTCGCCGGAATGTTCCTCCTCGACCTGATACGCCTCCCCTTCGGCACGGGAACGGACCAGGCCCGCCTTCAACGTATCGCCGAGCGGAACCTGATGGCAGGCTCGCTTCTCCTGGGGGTTGTCTTCGCCCTCGCCTTCTGCCCCGTATCGGCCGCACTCTTTTTCGGAAGTCTCATCCCTCTTGCCGTCGAGCACAGATCCCCCTTTCTGCTCCCCGCGCTCTACGGAGCGGGAACGGCCCTCCCGGTACTGGCCTTCGCCCTCATCCTCGCCTTCGGCGCCGGCCATCTCTCCCGGGCCTTCAATGCCGTGACTCGATTCGAGATCCATGCCCGCCGCGTGACGGGGACGCTCTTCATACTTATAGGCATCTATTTCACCCTTACTTTCATATTCAACCTGCAAATCTGGTAAAGGAGCAACACTCATGACCGACGTTATCGCAAAAAAGCTTTCTTTCCTGGACCGTTTTCTCACCCTGTGGATTTTCACCGCCATGGCCCTCGGCGTCGGCCTCGGGCACTTCTTCCCGGCCATCGCCTCGTTCTGGAACCGCTTCCAGTTGGGCACGACGAACATCCCGATAGCCATCGGCCTTATCCTTATGATGTACCCGCCCCTGGCCAAGGTAAAATACGAGGAGCTGGGCGACGTCTTTAAAAACTGGAGGGTGCTGGCCCTTTCCCTGGCGCAGAACTGGGTCATCGGCCCCATCCTCATGTTTTTTCTGGCTATCGCCTTCCTGGGCGGATATCCGGAATACATGATCGGCCTCATACTGATCGGCCTTGCACGCTGTATCGCCATGGTCATCGTCTGGAACGACCTGGCCTGCGGCGATACCGAGTACGCCGCGGGGCTCGTGGCCTTCAACAGCATTTTCCAGGTCCTCTTTTTCAGCGTCTACGCCTGGTTTTTCATCACCGTGCTCCCCCCCCTCTTCGGATTCAGGGGTACCGCGGTCGACGTCACCATTGGCCAGATCGCCGAAAGCGTATTCATCTATCTCGGCATCCCCTTCATCGCCGGCATGCTCACGCGCTTCGCCCTCATCAGGCTCAGGAACAGAGAGTGGTATCACACGCGGTTCATCCCGAAGATAAGCCCCATCACCCTGATCGCCCTCCTTTTCACCATCGTCGTGATGTTCAGCCTGAAGGGGGAATACATCGTGAAAATACCGATGGACGTCGTCCGCATCGCGGTTCCCGCTTCTCATCTACTTCGTCGTCATGTTCATGGTGAGCTTCTTTATGAGCAAGAAGATAGGCGCGGGCTACCCCGTTGCCGCGACCCTTTCATTCACCGCGGCGAGCAACAATTTCGAACTCGCCATCGCCGTCGCCATCGCCGTTTTCGGCATTGGCTCGGGTGTCGCCTTCGCCGCGGTGATCGGTCCCCTTGTGGAGGTGCCGGTCCTGATCGGGCTGGTGAACGTGGCGCTCTATTTCAGGAAAAGATTTTTCACAGAGTGACCATCGGTGGCAGAAGCGAAATTGAAGATACTTTTCCTCTGCACCGGCAATTCGTGCCGGAGCCAGATGGCCGAGGGGCTTGCCCGGGCCCTCCGGGGGAACGCCATTGAGGCGTATTCCGCCGGCACCGCCCCGAAAGGGATCGATCCACGGGCCATCGCGGTCATGAAGGAGATCGGGATAGACATCTCGGCACAGCATTCCACGCATGTCGGCGATTTTACCGGGCGGGAATTCGATTACGTGGTCACCCTCTGCGGAGGCGCGGCTGAGGTCTGCCCCCTTTTCCCGGGTCGGACGAAGGTCGCGCACGTGGGCTTCGATGACCCGCCCGACCTGGCGAGGGGCGTCGCCTCCGAGGAAGAGGCGCTGGGCCACTACCGCCGGGTACGCGACGAGATCCGTTCTTTCGTGGAGGGAATTCCCGATACGATGCTGAAACACCTGGAGCCCTTCCCGGCGGATTAAAGGGATCTCTTTTTTTCACCCTGGAATGCGGAGCGGGATTTCCACACAATCACACTCCCTGCATGCCGGCGGAGAGGCCGTAAAAAAAGGCCGCCGCTCCGCGTCTCAGGTTCCTCAGGTTGTATCCCCCTTCCTGGACCACAAGGAGGGGAATGCCCGCTCCCGCAAGGCGGCGCCCCATTCGTTCGAAGAGATCGGTCCGGACCTGGAAGGTTCCGGTGGGGTCGCCCCGCAATATGTCGAACCCGAGGCTCACGACCAGGTACGCGGGCTTGAATCGTTCAACACCATGGAAGGCCTTTTCAAAGGCCTCGAAGTAGGCGTCCCCGCCGGTGCCCGGAGGCAGGGGGATGTTCCTGTTATACCCGGCGCCCTCCCCCTCGCCGGTTTCATCCATGAACCCGCTGAAATAGGGGTAGGTCTGGTCCGGGTGGCCGTGTATCGACACGGTGAGGACGTCGCTTCGCTGGTAGAAGATGTCCTGGGTCCCGTTGCCGTGGTGGAAATCGATGTCGAGCACCGCCACCCTCCCCGACATGCTCAGATGGTGCGCGGCGATGGCGGCGTTGTTGAAATAGCAGAAGCCGCCGTAGGTGCGGCGCTCGGCATGGTGGCCGGGCGGGCGGGTGAGGGCGAAGGCGATCCTCGCGCCCGCGAGCAGTTCGGTCGCGGCCGTCATGGCGACATCGACGGCGCCGCGTGCAGCCAGGTACGCGTTTTTATCAAGGGGCGTACTCGTATCGATGCAATAGTACCCGGCCTGTTCGGGAAGCTCCTTCGGCCTCCGGTCGGGCCTCCTGATCGGAAAGGTATCGGGGTAGACCGGGCGGTCGCCCCCGAGCTTCATGCATACGGTCTTTAAAAACTTCACGAAGTGCCGGTCGTGAACCGCGGTCACCACCTCCTCCCCGAAATGCCTGACGGGGGCAATCGTGAAGAGACCCGTCTTCACCATGGCCTCCTTCAGGGCTTCGATCCGCGCCGGCCGCTCCATGTATCCCCTGCTCCTTACATGGTGAATGGCGTGACCGTCCCCCGACACAAGTATGAACTTTCTCTCGAGGCGCCCCGGTTTCACGGCGGGATAAAGATCGCCCTGCTTCACGTATCGATAGGGCCTGAAACGGACAGGGTCGTCCGTAAAGGACTCCACCACGCGGTTGATGTACCCGGGGTCGGAGATCCGGTAGCGGTCCGTCATAATGAGGCGCACGGCCCTTTGCACCTCGTCCCTCGCGAGTTGCTCGGTACGGTCAAGCCCGTCAAACATCAGGTAGGCGCGCGTCGGAGGCTCCCCCACCGGCTCGTCGTACAGGGTGTTGACGATCGGCCGGATCCCCAGGAGTTCGTAAAACCGCATCCGTTTCCGTATGCCGGCCATCGCACCGGGCTTCCCCGGCGGGGGCTCATCGTCCGGATCGACCTCGAAAAACAGGCCCCTCGAGCCGATTTCGCTGCAGTATTCACGGGCCGCCTCGTAGAGGGCGCTGCCGATGCCGCTCCCGTAATTGCGGGAGCTCACCGCGATATAATCGATGAACGAAAATTTGATGGCGGGGAAGGAGAGCATGAGCACGAAGCCGCTGACGCGGCCCAGGGACGATTCCGCGGTGAGAAGGGCCGAACGATAGCCGTACGAAAAGGGCCGGTCCAGCATGTCGGGTATTCTGTCCGCGTAGTCCGCGTTTTCAGGAAAATTTTCCCGGAGTATTTTCTGGACCTGGGCCACACGCTCCCGCTGTCCCGGCAGCGTCGTTGAATGGAGCACCCTGATTCTGAACATCTCGGGGACCTCTGGTCTTTCTAGGCCGTCACGGGCGCTTCCAGATCCTCCGCCCCGGCGTTTTCACCGTCGAAGGATACGATCTTCTCCCTCAGGTCCTTCGCCATCTCGGCAATGACGCGCGAGTGACCCTTTATGTCGTCCGCGGCCATCGCGTTCGCCTGCGACATCTGGTTGATGTTCGTGATGGTCCCCACCACTTCCTCCGCGGCGATCTTCTGATCCCGCGTCGCGTTGTCGATCTCGTCCGATCTCTCCTTGACACCCCGGACCTCGTCGTGGGCGATTCTGTTCGAGTCCATATAGGAGCCCATTCCCGCGCTGACACGGGCGATCATACCGTTGCTCTCTTCGACCCCCGCCAGGATTTCCCGTATCACGGCCACCGTGTCCTGCACCCCCGCGGTCCCCTTGCGCACCTCATCGTCACTCTTGCTGATGAGCGCGGCGATGTCCTTGACGCTCGTCGAGGTCTGGTCCGCGAGCTTTGCGATCTCGTCGGCCACGACGGCGAAACCCCGCCCGTAATCCCCGGCCCGCGCCGCTTCGATGGAGGCGTTCAGGGAAAGGAGGTTTATCCTGTCCGAGATGTCGTTGATGATGCCCAGAATTCCCGACATCTCCTTCGAGGTCTCGCCGACCTCGGACATGCTCTCGTCCATTCGTATGATGTACGACTCGCCGGTGCGCGCGGTCTCGGCTATCTGCTCGGTCCGCCTCATGGTCCCCTCGATGCGTTCCCCCATCTCGGAGGTGATGCGGGAGAGGCCGTCCATCAGCTCCATGAGCCGGGCCATCGACTCCGACTGCGTGCGGGCGGTCCCGCTCACCTGGTCGGATCCGGCGGAAATCTCCTCCATGGTGGCGGTAATCTCCTCGATCGATGCCGCCTGGTTCTGTATGTTCTGGGCGAAGCCGAGGGCGTTGTGCGAAAGATCGAGGGATGAATCGTCGAGCCGCGCGGACACCTCCCGCATCGACCGTATGAGGCCCTCGTTGATGGCGCTCTGGCGCGTCCGCTCCCGCTCCGACTCCTCGGTCCTGAGACGCCTGGTCGTCTCGTGGAGGCGGTTCAGGATCAGGCCGATGATGAAGGATATCACCAGGGTGAGGCTCATCGACCCGATGATGACGCCTTTGACCTCGGGTGCGATGATCTTCGACGCGACGACGCAGTAGATCAGGGCCGCCTGGGCGATGACGGACACGGTCACATAGACCCAGCGCCTGCAGAAGAGGGTGGCGAAAAGCACCGGCATCAGGAACGAAAATATGCTCGCGACATACCGCTCCGCGTTGCCGTGGCGCTCCGTGCCAATGGCGTTGAATATCAGGCCCGCCATGACCGCGAAGTTGAAGATGGTCACGGCGGCATTGTAGTAGCCGTGCCACACGAGGAGGAGGCCCAGTACCAGCAACATGACGATACCAAATACTACGAGGTTCAGTGCCTGGAAGGGGCTCCGCGGCGCGATGATGTTCATGAAGGTGATGAATACCACGAGAATGGGAATAATGCCCATGCTGAAATAGAGGTATATCCTGACCCGCCCTCTTCGCTCATGGGATACGGCGCCGTAACGCCGTAGAATCGCGTCCACCATTTTTTTCATCTATTGACCCATTCCAGATAGAGACATACAAGTCCCGGGGAGAGATACAATGGGGTTGTCCCGGATCGCCCCCCCCCAACCCCCCGGAAGGGGGCTTCCCGATTTATTCCAGTTTAAAAAATTCGCCCCCCCCTGTGGAATTCAGGGGGACTGTGGGACTGCCACTTATAACCATATCACCGAGACGAGATTCTGTCAAGATCAAACAGGAAGGCCGGCATTATTTCTTTAATTTTAAATGAGCCGCCTGTAGAGCCGGACCATCTCGTCCACCGCCTTGCGCCAGTTGAAGCGATCCCTGACGCGTTCGATTCCCGCCGCGGAGAGGGAGCGGAGCCTCGCCCGGTCGGCGAACAGGCCGTTCACCGCCACGGCGATCGCGCCGTCGTCGCGCGCCGGCACCACCACGCCCGCGTCGCCCACCACCTCGGGAAGGGCCCCCCCGTCGCTCGACACGACCGGCACGCCGCAGGACATGGCCTCCGCGGCCGGAAGGCCGAACCCCTCGTAGACGGAGGGCACCACGGCCAGCTCCGCCCGGCCGTAGAGGCGCACCAGCTCTTCGGTCGAGGTCTTTCCGGTGAATTCGACCCTTCCCTCGAGGCCGAGTTTTTTCATAAGCCGGTCCGTCACGTTCCGATGGGGCGCCCCGCCGTCCACAACGGTCAGCGTCACGCCCGTATCGATCATCGGCATCGCCTTGAGCAGGTAGGCGAAACCCTTTTTGCCGTCCTCGACGTTCCCGACGAATATGATGTTCCCTTTTCTTTTTTTCACCCCTCCCAGGGGCCTGAAAACCGTCCTGTCTATGCCGTTGTAGATGACGGTCTGCATGGCGGCGGGAACGCCGAAGTCCCTCTCTATCGCCGCCTTTGAGTCCTCCGAGACCGTGATGATGTGATCGAGCCTTTTCGAGACGAAGGACTGCATGAGGGTCGGGTAGAACATCACGGTCTTCAGCTTGTTTTTGAATCTAATGGTCCGCTCCAGGACGTTGACGAGGTCGATGGAGAGGGGATGGTGGATGGTGGCGACCACGGGCGCGCCGAAGGCCTTCATCATGAGAAGCCCGTAGCCCACTGACTGGTTGTCGTGAATGATGTCGAACCGAACGCTCCGGTTGAGCTTTTTGAGAAGATTGAAGGCGCGGTACCCGAAGGCGCTAATCTCCGAAAAGGCCCCGGTGCGGCTGCTCATGTATTCGTAGAAATTGAGGGGTGACAGGATGGCGAAGGGATCGTCCGGGTCGATGATGTCCAGTTTTTTTCTCACGAAATAGTTGCGGTTGTGGATCTCATGGACGACGACTCCCTTCATCGTATCCGGATAGGGGGGGCCCACGATGGCGTGGACCTCATGCCCCTGCCGCGCCATTTCCTCGGCAATATATTTCAGGTAGATTCCCTGCCCCCCTGAATAGGGGTTTCCGCGGTAGCAGAGGAGGCATATTTTCAAGGGACGCGCCGGTTTCACTTCAGGGCCCCCCGCCGCCCCGCGGGTGAAGCCGGGCCCGCCATCTTTCCCTTCTCACGGTCTCCCAGGAGCACCACCATCTTCGGATCGAGCTTTTTCACCACACGGGCCGGGTTGCCGGCGACCACCGTGTTGGGCGGTACGTTTTTGGTGACCACGGCGCCGGCGCCCACAATTGAATTCTCCCCCACGCGCACCCCCTTGCACACGATGGCGGAATCCCCAATCCAGGCCCCCCGCTCCAGCACGATCGGGGCGCTCCCCCCGGGGCGCTGGTCCTGTCATAAATGTCGTGCCAGTCGGAATCGGTGAGATAGCAATAGTTGGCCAGCATGCACCCGTCGCCGATGGTGATGGAGGAGGCGGAGCTGATCCGGACCCCGTTCATGACGAGCACGTTGTCCCCGATGGCGATCCTCCCCTCGATATCGCCCAGCTTCACGGATGAGATATTGGTGCGGCTGCCGTTGGCGGCGACGATCACCGCGTTCCTTCCTATTGTGATGTTGGGGCCGTAGACGACCACGTTCCAAATCCCCCATACGGCGGGCACGTCGCCTATCGAGACGAACTTCTTCTTGAATGAAAGATGATAGTAGGCGTACGAAACCGACAGATAAAGGAAAGCCCTTATGCGCGCGCGCAGACCCTTACTATCCCGGGGATCAAACATGGCCCGTTCCTTCCGAGACCCGCACCGCCTCAGCGGTCCTCGATCTTGGAAAAATCTATAAGCGTCGTGAAGTGGCCCAGTATCCCCTCCAGAAGCGCGAGCCGGTTGTCCCGCAGAGACGCGTCCTTGTCCATAACAAGGACCTTGTCGAAAAAGCCGTCGATGGCGGGCTTCGCCTCGATAAGGAGCCCGAAGAGCTCGAGATAGGCGCTTTCGGAAATGAGCCGCGCGATATCCGCGGCCCTGGAATCGAAGAACCGGAAGAGTTCCCGCTCCTCATCGTGCCGGAAGAGCGACGGGTCGAAGGCAAGCGCCCGGTCCGGGTGCTCCTTCCTGAAGGCGGAGACGATATTGTTCATCCGCTTGAAGCTCAGGAGCATCCGGGAAAAATTTTCATTGCGCCGGAACTCGTTCAGGCTTTTCGCCCTCCGGAAGAGCTCCAGGAAATCCCCCCCGCCGGCCGACAGGCACGCGTCTATCTCATCGTGGGAGAGGCCGTTTTCCGTGAAAATGGTTTTCGCCCGGGCGGCGATGAATTCAAGGATTTTGCCGGACAGACTTTCCCCCTCACGGTACCGGTCCGCGACCGCGTCGAGGAGGGACGCCAGGGGGAGATTGATCCCGTTCGTGATGAGGAGTTCCACGACCGCGTTGGCCTGGCGCCTGAGCGCGTAGGGGTCCGCCGAGCCCTTGGGGATGTTCCCCACGGAGAAGGAACCGAATATATTGTCGATCTTCTCGGCAAGGGACACGGCCACCGAAGTCATGGCGGAGGGAAGGGGCTCGCCGCTATAGCGGGGTTTGTAATGGTCCTCGATGGCCTCCGCCACCTCCCGGTCCTCGCCATCCTCGAGTGCGTATACCATTCCGATCTTTCCCTGGAGGGAGGGGAACTCAAAAACGACGGCGGTCATAAGGTCCGTCTTGCAGAGGGAAACGGCGCGCGATATCTTTTTCTCCTGCTCTTTCGCAAGCCCCAGGCCCCGGGCAATCTGCGCGGTGATCACCATCATCCGCTCCACCTTGTCGTGGATCGTGCCCAGTTCCTTGTGAAAGAGGACGCTTTTCAGCGACTCGACCCGGTCCCCCAGCGCCGTTTTCCGGTCCTCCCTGTAAAAAAACCGCGCGTCGTTGAAGCGGGCCGAGATCACCCGCTCGTTTCCCGCCGTCACGTTCTCCGTGACGGGGTTGTTCGATACGGCGAGAAAGGTGTCGGTGAGCCCCCCCGCATCATCGACCACGGAAAAATATTTCTGGTGCTCGCGCATCTCCGCGATCAGGACGATGTCGGGAAGGGAGAGGAACTCCCGGTCGAACCGGCAGAGGCAGGCCGCAGGGTTTTCCACAAGATGGGTCACGGTATCGAGGAGCTCCTCGTCCTCGAGGAGCCTCCCTCCCGCCTTCCGCGCGGCTTCCTCAAGCCCCGCGCGAATAAGCCCCTTGCGCTCCTCCTGGTCGACGATGACCCCGTTTTTTCTGAGAAGGTCCCCGTAATCGCCTATCTTCCTGACCTCGACCATTTTGTTATGCTGTATATAGTGCCCCCTGGTCTTGTTCGATGACGCGATCCCCTCGATCTCGTAAGGGATGACCCGTCCGTTGAAAAGAACCAGGAAATAACGTATCGGTCTCGGGAAGGTCACGCGTTTATCGCTCCACCTCATCCTCTTGGGGAAGGGCATGGCTTCAACTATCTTCCCGATAATCCCGGGCAACAGGGACTCTGTTTTTTCCGCGGTGAGTTTTTTTCTGGCGAAGACATAGTCACCCTTCTCCGATTCCTTCGTGAACAGGGCGTCGATGCCAATTCCATTCCCCTTCATGAAGCCGTCCAGAGCCCTGGTCGGCGCCCCGTCGGGGCCGTAGGCCGCCTTCACCGAAGGGCCCTTCAGCTCCGTCTCCTCCTCGCGCTGGGCTTCTACGAGGCCCCCGATGAGGACCGCTATCCTCCTCGGGGTGGCGTATACCTCTATTCCGCCGAACCCGATCCGGGCCCCTTCGAGGCTCCCGGCGAAAACGCTCCGTATCGTCTCGATGGCAGGGGGAAGATAGCCTGCGGGGATCTCTTCGGTCCCGATCTCCAATAAGAAATTGGCGTCCTTCAGCATCTGATTCGCTCCGGTATGGTAGTATCACTACTCGCGATGCGGCCCGGGTCGGCGCGCGCCGCGTTCACTAACGAATATGGGGAGGGGCGGGGTGGAATGAGTCAATACTTTTTTTCCGGACCAGGAGCCCCCGGGAGTGGCGCACCATTCAGGGAACTACCACCCGCGGATCACCATCAACCGGAATAACGCGCCATCTCTTTCAGCGGGAACAGGACCGTCCTTTCTTCAGGCGGCGTGCCGGATTATTTCCGTCATTGCACGCCTCACACATACCTTCTTACCTTGTTTTTATATTCGATGTATGCAGTGCCAAATCGTTTTGCCAAAAATACTTCTTCTGCCCTTATTATGTAATGATAGACAACCATGCTGTACATGCCGCCGATAATGACAAGCGGGTGCAATGTAGAGAGCATTGAAGCCAGGGTGAACAGATTAAATCCGATATACATCGGGTTCCTGCTGATGCGATATATGCCGTTCATTTTCAAAAGTGTCTGTTCATCAGGCAGGCCCAGCCTCATGGAGTTTCCCAGATTCACCAGGCTCAGAATGGTAAAGATACATCCCAGCAGACAGACGGCATATGAAATGTAGTGCACTATATCGAATGAATGCATTGATATATTCACCACATTCACCAGCGATAAAACATACAGTATCCAGGTGCAATAACCTGCTATTTTACCGGAATAAAAAATAAAAGGGTTGATGGAGGTTGTGCCGATCAGGTTCATCTGTTTCCTTCGTTAATTGATGCAATGTACGTCACGATATATCTCATACCATCCATGCATGGCATTAAATAGTTATTACCACATTTCCCGTTTTTTGACCCGTCTCGACATACCTGGCGGCATCGACAATCTGCTCCAGGGGGTAGCGTCTGTCAATGACCGCTGTATAATGTCCCGCCTCGATAAGCTCCTTAAAAAATACCACGTCTTCCTTGCTGTCCCTGGGGATCGGAAACCCGACTTTTTTGCCGCAGAAGAGCGGCGTCAACAGCGCCAGGAAAATGTTCTGCGACAGGAACCCGAGTTCCGTTGAAAAATATATTCCGCCCGGTTTCAGTATTTTTTTACAGCGGAAAAACGAACTTTTTCCCACCGCATCCACAACTACATCGTACTTCCGGTCATCTTCAGTAAAATCGTCTTTCGTGTAATCAATTACCCTGTCGGCGCCCAGTGATTTCAGCAAGGCGATATTCTTTGTGCCGCACACAGCGGTAATGTGCGCACCATAATATCTGGCAAGCTGCACACATGCGGAACCAATCGATCCGGAAGCGCCGTTGATTATGACGTTCTTCTCATTCGTGAAATCTATTTTCCTGATGTAATTGATTCCCAGCATCATGCCGTCGCAGACGGCGGCAGCCTCTTCGAAGGACAGGGCGGCCGGCTTCAATGTGATTGAACCTTTTTCCGGCATGCACATGTATTCCGCATGTGCCCCGAAATGCGACGTGCTCAATCCAAAAACCTGGTCGCCCACGGCAAATGTTGTGACATCCCTGCCGATTGCCGCAATTTCTCCCGCCATCTCATTGCCCAGTATGGTTATTTTCGGCCTGAAGAATCCGTTGAAAAATCGGACAATACAATATTCAGGTTTCCGAAATCCGCAATCTGTTCGATTTACGGTTGTTGCGCGTACTCTTATAAGCACCTCGTCGTCCCGGGGAACCGGCTTTTCCACCTCGTTGAGCTGAAAAACTTCCGGTGGGCCGTATTTCGTGTAGGTCACTGCCTTCATACTCATCATCCTGTGCCGTTTTTATTCAGTTGAATTATTGTATTGTAATTTTCTTCCATCACCGCTCCAGAGGCGTGAGTGACTGGATGCACATGCCTTTTTTCACATCAAGCAGGCCGCGCTTTTTCATATCCGCCGTCCTCTGTCGCCGACTCGCCCTTGCGGCCCTGCCGTGTCGGGCGAAGCTGGCACACGGCATTACAATTTCCTGCCGTAATAAACATGATTGATTTTTCTTCCGTTTATTTCAGCCACCTCGGGCATGACACCCCATCGCATAAAATCATGCTTTTCCAGCAAGTGCGAGCTTCCGCTATTTGTATGCAATACTATCGCAAGCAGCACCGATTTTTTCAGCATTTTCGAGATGCGTATCATTTCCACTAATAACGCGCTCCCCACTCCCTGCCTCTGGTAATCCGCATGAATAAAGTAGCTTACTTCAACTGTTGCATGCAACGCTTCCCTTCCTTTTCTGTACGGGCTAATGCTGGCCCAGCCAATAACGGTTTTGTCATGTTCTGCGACTGCTATCGGGTATTCATCCGGAGCATGTTCATGAAACCATTCCCGTCTTTCTTCAACAGTTACTTCACTCAGAATACCGATACTGTGCGTTCGTATGGCCTGATTCATTATTTCAACAATCGCATCGAGATCGTTTTCACGCGCATATCTGATTGTAATTTTCATGGCACTGCACTGTATGGAATAAAGTCGGGCATGGACGCCCGCCCTCCCCCCGCCAGTCCGGCGCGCCGCGTTCATATAACGCCTCCGGCACAACCGTGGTTTTACGGCGTTACGGGAGGAGAATATTGACGCGGGTGAATTTTATTGCAAGGATAATTTTCGGGAGGGATGTGGCGCCGTGAAATGAACCGAGCGCCCCGCGGGGAGCGAAGCGGGCATGCCTTTCAGAGCGCGGTTTCACTTCATTTTTTCGGCAACCACTATTAATCGTTCACTGGATTTCTTGTCATATTTTTCAAAATTCCATGACCCATACAGCGTATACTCCAAATTATTTCTTTCCAATATTTCCCGCCACTCATTCTCACGTCTTATTCTAATATTGAATTCACTGTGCGCAAAGCCCGTATCAACGCCGTCATGCTTGAAATCATACACGTTCACATTCATGATGTCGTTATCATATTTCATTGTGAAAAGTCTCGTGAAATCTCTATTATTGACGACAGGGGCACATGACGGCGGATCAATCAAGCTGTAATCTGTTTGACCCTGGTCAAATACTATTATTCCATTGTCATTGATGACTTTTTTAAAACTCTGCAACGCCCTATCAACATCAATGTCAATTTCATTAATGGCATTGCTCAAGCATACCACCGCGTCAAATGTACAATTGTAATTTTCCGGCAATGCGTGAAAATCGACCTTCTTTATCGGCAGGGAGATGTTCTCATTTTTAATTTTCGATGCCGCTACTTTCAACATTGCTTCAGACAGATCAGAGCCATACACATCAAGACCGAGTGAATGAAACAACAACAAATCGGATCCCGTGCCGCACGCACAATCGAGGACTGAATTAATGGCGTGTTGTGCAAAGAGCGCTTCAAAATATTTCTTTCGCTCGATAGAGTCAAAAATCATGTAATCGTGATTTTCAGCAATAGCGGCATATGCATCAGTGTCCTTCATCAGATACCTCGCACATTATGAACACACAACGCGATTTAACCTGCCCCACACCGCGCCGCAGCCGGCGGGACAAGCGCGGGTGCCGTGCGACACGCGGGGTTATTTGCCATCCCCGTGCCGAACGAAGCGGCCATGCCTTGTAAGGTGAGGCGGCGTGCCGTTTGAATTATTTGTTTCCAGCACCAGTATTTCCGCCTCATTCATTCTATATTCATTATTAAAAAGCCCGAAACAATCATTCAAAGTGGAGAAATATTCTTCCCCTATTTTTTCAGAAACGCATGTAACCATATAAAATTTTTCCACCACTTTACTTTTACTCACCGTGGTCTCATCAAATTCATGCTGATCATGATACTCTTTTGCTATTGTTATTTGATTCCATGTTATGGTAATAGCATCGCCTTTTACTTCATATTTTCCGGTTTTTATTATATCACATGAAGGGACCGTCAATCCGGTATTCGTATGGAGTACTGCGTCATTATTCTTTTTAAATTGTATATTTGTCGTGAGACCACTTCCCGTATCCCCCGAACAATACATTGAAAGATTAAAACTCTTTCCTTCCACATCAAAGGGAAAGTGCGTTCTACTCAAGTATTCGGGAAATCCGGTTTTTTTATTTTCCTTACAAATAATATACGGGCCAAACACCCACCCTTCCACTCCCTTTTCACCGGCAATTTTCAGCCACGTGCCGGTTACATTATTTGTTCGTTCAACAGTTGAAGACATTGAAGTGATTGTAACTTTTGTATTTTTCTTTAATGTATGTATCGCATTATAACTTCGCCCGGGCCCTTCGCGCACCAGCACGCCGTCAGCACCAACACTGCACTCACATGTCTGGGCATATACTATTTCATTATCCATAGCACCACCAGACAGAACCAGACACAGGAGTATCAGATATGGTTTGCTGTACATTGCCATTTTCCTCAGCACGCCGTTTCGCATAATGTTTCCGGGGCACCCGTCGTTTCATGGCGTGACGCGAAGATAGTATTCACGCGGGAGAAGTTTTTTGCAAGAATAATTCGGGAGGGGGTCTGCGCCTAAAATGAACCGAGCGCCCCGCCAGCAAGGCGCGCTTTAACCTGCCCCACACCGCGCCGCAGCTGGCGGGATAAGCGCGAGGCCGAGCACCGCAGGACCGCCTTAGCCGGGCCGAGGAGCGCAGCGGTTACGCCGTGTTGAGCCGGGAGAGGGGAGCGCGAGGGGGGAGGACGGCGTGTCCTCCTCCCTCGCATTCCTGCCCGACCGGCCACCGGTCACTTCCCCGGCCCATGACGGGGCCTGCATATGCCTCGGCGTTGCCACTTCGATCGCAACCACACCTCACAACGTCCGCCGAAGGCGGACACCCCTTCGGGGTGCTGTCTGAGCCGCGTCCGGCGCAGCCGGTGCGGCGAGTTCACCCCGACGCCCGTCGCGGCGAGCGACCGGGAGAGGGGAGCGCGAGGGGGGAGGACGGCGTGTCCTCCTCCCTCGCATTCCTGCCCGACCGGCCACCGGTCACTTCCCCGGCCCATGACGGGGCCTGCATATGCCTCGGCGTTGCCACTTCGATCGCAACCACACCTCAAAAAGTCCGCCGAAGGCGGACACCTCTTCGGGGTGCTGTCTGAGCCGCGTCCGGCGCAGCCGGTGCGGCGAGTTCACCCCGACGCCCGTCGCGGCGAGCGACCGGGAGAGGGGAGCGCGAGGGGGGAGGACGGCGTGTCCTCCTCCCTCGCATTCCTGCCCGACCGGCCACCGGTCACTTCCCCGGCCCATGACGGGGCCTGCATATGCCTCGGCGTTGCCACTTCGATCGCAACCACACCTCAAAAAGTCCGCCGAAGGCGGACACCTCTTCGGGGTGCTGTCTGAGCCGCGTCCGGCGCAGCCGGTGCGGCGAGTTCACCCCGACGCCCGTCGCGGCGAGCGACCGGGAGAGGGGAGCGCGAGGGGGGAGGACGGCGTGTCCTCCTCCCTCGCATTCCTGCCCGACCGGCCCCCGGTCACTTCCCCGGCCCGTAGCCACAAAAAAACCCCCTGCTATCCAGGGGGTTGTACGCGGCGGATGCCATCGGCAATCTCGTCAGCGGCGCCTCTTGCGAAAGTATATATAGGGATTGTTGCTCTTCCCGTGCTTGATTATTTCGAAGTGAAGATGCGCCCCGGTGGAGCGCCCGGTGTTCCCGCTCATGGCGATCGTCTGTCCCTGCTTCACGTACTGCCCGGACCTCACGATGATGCGCGACAGGTGCGCGTAGAGGGTCTTGTAACCCCCGGGGTGGGCGATGACCACCGTCTTCCCGTATCCTCCCAGCCAGCCCGTATAGGTGACCTTTCCGTATTTCGACGCCCGTATCCACTGGTAGCTGGCGCGTATATCAATGCCGGAATGAAACTCCCTGTAGCCCGGGTTGAAGGGATTTCTGCGCCATCCGTAGCCGCAGGTAACGACATGCCGGGGGGCGGGCCACAGGAACCCGGTGAAGATGTTGAGGGGTTTCGCGTCCGGGATGAAAAGAACCGTGTTGGTCGCGACGAAATCCGGGTTCTGCAGATCGTTTTCATCGATTATCTTTTTAAGGGACACCCGGTATTTTTCGGCGATGGCGACCAGGCCTCCCCCCTTGGGCACCTTGTAAAGAAGGCCGTCCTTGTTCGGGATTTTCAGCACGATCCCCACCCTCAGCAAGTCCGACGTCAGGTTGTTCGTCCCGCGGATGGTGTCGACCGAGACCCCGTATTTTTTCGCGATCTTCTGAAGGCTCTCTCCGGGCACGACCCGGTGCTCGCTGATGACGAGCTTCTTTCTTTTTTCAGGGTTTGAATAGTCGGTCTGTGAGGATTCGACCAGGTTATTCTTGATGACCTCGTCTTCCTGCATGTCGGACCCGTCGTCGCCGGCCGGGTAGAGAGAGAAGATCAGTATGACGGAAGCGATTGCGATCGCAAGCGCGAAGGCCAGTTTTACGCGGTGCCTCGGGCTCTCATTCCTGTCGAAAATGCTGATTCGGGGAACGAGGCGGCTCGTCTGTTTCAAGCGCGGTTTGCGGGTTCTCTTCGGCCGGGTGCTCCCGAAGAAGGGAATTCTTAAATGGAAGGTTTTTATATGTATTTTTCTGTCGCCGATATACACCACCACGATCTCGTTTGAAAAAATCGAGACGGTGAACCTGCCGAGCTTGTATGTCTTTGAAAATATCTGTTTCATGACCCCGGGGCAAACCCTGTTTCCTCGGTTGTGCCGAGATTTTCACGTTCTATAGTATCAATTCGGCGTATAATCGAATAATATTTAACTGTTTACGGGAAATCGCGCAAAACCGTGCTGCAGGCATGTCGGATAACGCTGGAAATATTTCCCCGCCGCGTACAACCGTTCCCGCCCCGCGTCTGCCTATCGCGTACCGATGTTTCGTATATCGGACGCTTCGGTGGAAGAAGCGCCGCCCTGAAAGGATTCCTCGACGACCTTCTTCGCTTCTTTCTTGTGATTGCCGGTAATGTTGAAATACCCGGAAACGACGACCCCCTTGTGTATAATCACGGTCGGGGCGTTTATGTCGCCCAGTATCTTTCCGGTTTCCATCAGGCGCACTTCGTTGCGCGCGGTGATATTCCCGATCACCGTGCCGGCGACGACGACGGACTTGGCCTGGATGTCCGTCTTGACCTTTCCCGTTTCCCCGACCACCAGCTCCTCGTCGGTTTTTATCTCGCCCTCGAACTTTCCATCGATTCTCAGGGAACCGCTTATATAAAACTTGCCCTCGAAGACGGAACCCTCTCCGATGGTGCTGTTCATGCCATCGCCTTTAGACGCCATATCGCCACTCCGAATTATAAGTATCCCGCGCGCGGAAACCACGCGTACACGCCCCGATTCGCCGCCATTTCCCCGGGCCCGGCACGGAAAGGGACGTTCAATCATGCCCGTAGAACAATGCGCGGGGCTCCGTGAACCCCGATTGCGAATAATTAGTACATCCCGGCGTTATACAAAGTAAAGCAAAAAATGCCTGCCATCCAATTTTTTCAGCGATCGGAGCTCGTTGATGCCGTTACCTGGCGGCTACCATGTCCGGCATGTCTCGGAAACGTCAAGGCCCGCCAGGCTCCCGACGGTCACCACCGAGAGCCGGCGATTCCCGAAAATCCTGCCGGAGACGCGCTTGAAATCGTCCATGGTCACCCGGTTGATCATATCGACGATCTCCGCGAAGCTGTAACTCCTCCCGAAGGTTATGGCGTCCTTGGCGAGCTGCCCCATCCTCACCTCGACGCTTTCCAGGCTGAGCGCGAGGTTGCCTTTCAAAAATTCCTTCGTTTCCCGGAACTCCTCCTCGGAGATGCCCTTCTCCGCGATATCACGGCACTCCCCGATTATCAGGTCCACGGCGCGCTCGTAATTTTCGGGCAGTGTGGCGCAGTAGATGCCGAATACGCCGGTATCGCTGTACGATGAGTGAAAGGAGTAGATCGAATAGCTCAGCCCCTCCTTCTCGCGGATATTCTGAAACAGGCGCGAGGACATGCTTCCGCCAAGTACCGTGCTCATGATGTAGAGCGCCCACCGGTCGCCGTCGTCGCGGCTTATGCCGTCCGTTCCGAGACACACGTGCACCTGTTCGAGGTCTTTTTCGACGTGCCGGTAATCTTCACGTATGCGCGCCGGCGCGGCCCCGGAGGGTGCGGCGGCCATCCCGCCGGCGCGGGCAAAATGTTTGCCGATCAGCCCCTCGGCCTGTGTCCTGTCGAAATTGCCCGCTATGGCGATCACCGCGTTGTCGTTGCGATAGTGCCCATGGAAAAACTCAAGGAGGCTGTCCCTGGTGACCCCGCCTATGCTTCCTGAGTCGCCGAGGATGGAGTGGCCAAGGGGATGGCCCTTCAGCATGGTTTCCATGAAAACGTCATGTATCAGGTCGTCGGGGGTGTCCTCGTACATCCTGATCTCTTCCATGACGATGTTCTTTTCCTTTTCGAGTTCCGAGGAATCGAACATTGATTCATAGTAGGTTTCGGCGATCAGGCCAAGGGCCAGATCGAGATGGTCGGAAATCACATTGATGTAGTAGCAGGTATATTCCCGGTTGGTCGCGGCATTATGCTGGCCCCCGACCCGGTCGATCATCCTCGCGATGTCCTTCGCGTTATGCCGCTCCGTTCCCTTGAAGAGCATATGCTCGATGAAGTGGGCATACCCGTGCTGGCCCTGAAGTTCGTGCCGCGAACCGGACTTGACCCAGAGCCCCACCGAAACCGAGACGACGCCTTCAATCGGTTCAAGTACCGCGGATATTCCGTTATCCTGTGCGTAGGTGTATACCATGTATCGACCGGATCAATCCATCGCGTCCTTTCTGCTCAGGTCGATACGACCCCTGTCGTCCACTTTTATAACGCGAACCTTGACCCTGTCGCCAATGTTGACCACGTCCTCCACCTTGTTGACCCGCGTCGCGGCAAGCTTCGATATGTGGACGAGGCCCTCCTTGCCCGGCAAGATCTCCACCATGGCCCCGAAATCGAATATCCGCCTCACCGTTCCCTCGTAGATCGAATCGATCTCGATTTCGTCCGTGAGCCCCTTGACGTATTTCTCCGCACGATCGACCGAGTCCTGGGTGGGACCTGAGAAGGTCACCGATCCGTCGTCCTCGATGTTGATGTCGGCGCCGGTCTCATCCTGGATACGGCGGATCATCTTGCCGCCGGGGCCGATCACCTCGCCGATTCTCTCGGGATTGATCTTGATGGTTTTCATTTTCGGCGCGTAGGGCGAAAGCTGTTTTTCCGGCTCGGGAAGTATCTCCTTCATGATGCCGAGTATGTGGAGGCGGCCTTCCCTGGCCTGGTCAAGCGCCGCGCGCATGATTTCGGGAGTGATGCCCTGGATCTTGATGTCCATCTGGAAGGCGGTGATGCCCTCCTCGGTGCCGGCGACCTTGAAGTCCATGTCGCCGAGATGGTCCTCGAGACCGATGATGTCGCTCAGGACGGCGTACGTGTCACCCTCCTTCACAAGGCCCATGGCGATCCCCGATACCGCCGCCTTGAGGGGCACTCCCGCGTTGAACATCGAAAGTGAGGCGGAACAGACGGACGCCATGGAGGAGGACCCGTTTGATTCCAGTATCTCGGAAACCTGGCGGATGGTATAGGGAAATGCATCCGCGTCGGGCACCACGAACTCCAGTGCACGCTCGGCGAGTATCCCGTGGCCGATCTCCCGGCGACCCACGCCGCCATGGCGGCCCGTTTCGCCCACGGAGAAGGGCGGGAAATGATAGTGGAGAAAAAAGCGTTTTTCTCCCTCGCCCTCGATATTGTCCATCCGCTGCACGTCCGAGGCGGACCCCAGGGTCGTGACCCCCAGGCTCTGGGTCTCGCCCCTCGTGAACACCGCGGACCCGTGGGCGCGCGGCAGGATGCCCGCCATGATATCTATTTTCCTGATGTCCCGGAGGCCGCGGCCGTCGGCGCGCTCTCCCTTTTCGAGAATTCTTTTTCGCACTATCTCGCCGTCGATCTCATCGACGATGCCCCGCGCCTGGCGGATCGTCTCGGGAAAGAGCTCTGCGAGTTCGCGATCCGCCCTGTCCATGATTTCGTTCTTCGCTTTCTCGCGCTCGAGCTTTATCTTGATGTTCGACAGATTTTCGATGTCGCCCCGATACCGCGCGCTCACCTCGGCGGCGAGCTTGTCATCGATGACGCAGGGGATGTAGCTCATCGTCGGCTTGTTCACCGCCCTGGCGAGCTCCTCCTGGGCCGCGCAGATCGCCTGTATGTGACGGTGCGCGAACTCGACCGCGGAGATCACGTCCCCTTCAGAGATGTTCTTCGATGAGCCCTCGATCATGGTCACCGCCGTTTTGGTGCCGGCCACTACGAGGTCGATATCGCTCGCGGCGGACTCCGCGAAGGTGGGGTTCACGGTCCAGTTCCCGCCGCTACCGCCGACGCGGACCGCGCCGACCGGGCCGTTGAAGGGCATGCCCGATACGACCAGCGCGGCGGAGGCTGCGTTGATCGCCAGGATGTCGTGCTGATTAACGCGATCCGCGGACATGACGTAGATGATGATCTGGACCTCGTTTATGAAGTCCTTCGGGAAGAGGGGCCTGATGGGCCTGTCGGCGAGCCTGCTGGTCAGGGTTTCCTTGTCGCTCGGACGGGACTCCCTCTTGATAAACCCCCCCGGGACCTTTCCCGCGGCGTAGAATTTCTCGCGGTAATCGACCATGAGGGGAAAATAATCCTGCCCTTCCTTTACATTCCGCGACATGACGGCCGACGCGAACACGACCAGCTCGCCGTATGAAACCGCAACCGAGCCGTCTGCCTGCTTGGCCAGGTATCCGGTATTGAATACAAGTTTTTCCTTTCCAACTTCAACGCTGAATTCTATAGACATGCTTGTTACCTCGTGCATTACATTCTGCTTCACCGGGAGGCCGGGCCCCGTTCGCTGGCATGTCAGAATGCAGAAGTCAGGAAGGGCGGCAACGATTGTCGCCGCGCTTCCTGGCTCCTATACCCCGACATTCACCCGACGGCGCTTCGATGCCCACCCGGAGAAGATGCGACCACGGCCCGGCGCTATCTCCTGATCCCAAGCTCCTTGATCAGTCCGCGATAACTTTCCAGGTTCTTTTTCTTAAGATAATCGAGAAGCCTTCTTCTCTGCCCGACGAGCTTAAGAAGCCCCCTCCGTGAGTGAAAATCCTTTGCATGGGACTTAAAATGCTCCGTGAGATGGTTGATCCTGCCCGTCAGAAGGGCGATTTGCACTTCCGGGGAACCGGTATCTTTCTCATGGGTCCTGAACTTCTCGATGATCCCGTTCTTCTGATCCATCTTTTCTACTGTCCTCCGTACGGATAATTATTGGCGCCGAAATGATACCCTGAAATATATGGGCGGGACGAGCCGCATTATGGCCGTAGTTATGTCCTGTCAACAGACGGGTTGAACACGTTCACATATCGTACATGCCATTTTTGGATGTCCGCATCCGCAATTGCAATAAGATTTTCGTTTTCATCCAGAATAATGAATGTTTTTCCCGCCCCTTCCTCGATTTTCAGTGCGCTTTCAGGGGAAAAAACACTCCCGTTGAGGACCAGCCCCCGCCCCCGATCATCAACCATGATCCTGCCGCACTCCCGCAGCGCCTCCGCGGGATGAATGACGCACCGCCCGTCAAGGAGGGAACCCGCGGCGTACGTTGCGAGGTCCTCCAGCGTCGCCGCGTCATCGACGCGGAAATGCCCGGACGCGATCCTCCTGAGGGTTTCGAGGTGGGCGCCCGTGCCGAGCATCTCCCCCATGTCCCGCGCCAGGGAGCGGACATATGTGCCCTTCGAGCAGCGGATAAGGAAGGAGAAACGGAAACCCGACCGGTCATGTTCGAGCACATCGAACTCATGGACCGTAACGCGGCGCTCCTTCAACTCGACCCGCTCGCCGCTGCGCGCGCGGTCCGATGCGCGGCGGCCCCGTATCTTCAGGGCCGAATACCGGGGGGGCACCTGCATCAGCTCCCCCGTGAGCCTCCCCGCACAGGCCAGAATATCGTCCATGCTGACCGATTCGGCCGATCGCTCGTCAATGACGGCACCCTCGCGGTCGTCGGTGTCGGTCGTGACGCCGAGCCGTACGGTCCCGGTGTAGCATTTATCTTCCTCGAGGAGAAACCGTGTAAGCCTGGTATACCGCCCGGTGCACACGACCAGCAGGCCCGACGCGAACCGGTCAAGCGTGCCGGAATGCCCGGCCTTCCCCGCGCCGATGATGCGCCTGACCTCGCTGACCGTCTCGAAGGAGGTTTTCCCTTCCGGCTTGTCGACAAGTATCACCGCGTCCCGCATATCCGGGAGATGCACGGCCGTCGCCGGTCCGGATTCCGGTCTACTCATCATCAGGGGTGTCGCCCCCATCATTCTCCCCGTTTTCTTCGCCCTTCTCGGCGTCCGAGTATTCAAGTCCGTCGATCATATCCACCATTCTCACGCCTTCGGCGATTGAGGAGTCGAGGTAGAAGAAAAGCTTCGGCGTAACCCTGATACTGAGCTGTTTTCCAAGGCGGTGCTGTATATAGGGGGTCGCCGACCGGATACCCTCCAGGGTTTTCCTCACGTCACGCGGTTCCCCCAGCACCGAGATGCCGATTTTCGCGTCGGAATAGTCCTTTGAAAGTTCCACACCCGTGATGGTGGCGAAGCCGATCCGGGGATCCTTGATATCCCTGATCAGCAATTCGGACACCGTCCTTTTTATCTGCTCTTCTAGTCGTTCTTTCCTGTAGCTCATTGTCGTTGTGCATGGTGAATTGAATTTCGCGCATCCGGTCGAAGCGAATCGGAAGGCGCAACGGAAGGTTACCCTGAACCGGCCGCCCCGTTACGATGCGTTATCTATGTCACGTTACTGAATGGTTTTGGCTATTTCAATCAGCCTGTATGCCTCAAAGTTGTCGCCTTCCTTGATGTCGTTGAAACCATCGAGGCCGAAACCGAACTCCTGCCCCGCGACCACCTCGGACACGTCGTCTTTGAACCGCTTGAGGGACTTCATCGCGCCGTCGAAGACCACCACTCCGTCCCGTATGAGACGCATTTTCGCGGACCGGTCCACTTTGCCCGATTCCAGAACCGACCCGGCGATGGAGCCGATCTTGGATATTTTGAAGACCTGCCTCACCTGGCCTGAACCGGCGATCTCTTCCCGTATCTCCGGTGAAAGCATTCCCTGCATCGCCGCCCTGATATGGTCGGTCACCTCGAATATGACATTGTAGAATTTGATCGATACGTTTTCCCGCTCGGCGATCTCGGTGACCTTGCCGGTGGGGCGCACATGGTATCCGATGATGAGGGCGTTGGACGCCGACGCCAGCATGACGTCGGACTCGTTGATCCCGCCGGTCCCCGTGTGGATCACCTTGACCCGCACGTCCTCGGTGGAGAGTTTTTCGAGGGATTCCTGGAGGGCCTGGCACGATCCGTCCACGTCCGCCTTGACAATGATGCGGATCTCCTGCATTTCACCCTCGCGGATCATCTCGTTCAGTGACTCCAGGGTGACCTTTTTAACCTTCTTGGCAGATTCAGCGCGCTTATACTCGAGCCGCTTCTGGGATATCTGCCGCGCCGTCTTGTCTGAATCGACGCCCTCGAAGGGGTCGCCCGCCGACGGCACGCCTGAAATACCGAGCACCTCAACCGGCATCGAGGGCCCCGCCTCGGTGATCGGCGTCCCGAGATCGTCAAACATGGCGCGGACCTTCCCTGAAAACACGCCAATGACAAAGGGGTCGCCTACACGCAGTGTGCCGTTCATAATAAGGACCGTGGACACGGCGCCGCGCCCCATGTCGAGCTTCGACTCTATGACCGTTCCCTTGGCCAGGAGCTTCGTGTTGGCCTTGAATTCCATTATCTCGGACTGTATCAGTATCAGTTCCATCAGGCTTTCGATGTTCTGCCCGAACTTCGCGCTGATCTCGGCGAAGAGGGTCTGGCCGCCCCACGATTCCTGGACCAGGTCGTACTTGGCGAGCTCGTGCTTCACCTTGTCCGGATTCGCCTCCGGGAGGTCGATCTTGTTGATGGCGACGATGATCGGCACGCCGGCGTCCTTGGCGTGGTTGATCGCTTCTATTGTCTGTGGCATGACGCCGTCGTTGGCCGCCACGATAAGAACGACGATGTCGGTTACCTTCGCACCCCTCGCCCGCATCGTGGTGAAGGCCTCGTGGCCCGGCGTGTCGAGGAAGGTTATCTTCCTGCCGCCGACGTTCACGCTGTAGGCGCCGATGTGCTGGGTGATGCCGCCGAACTCGCGGTCTATGATGTTGGTCTGCCGTATCGCGTCAAGAAGCCTCGTTTTACCGTGGTCGACATGTCCCATGACCGTCACCACCGGGGGCCGCGGGATGTAATCATCGGGCAGGTCTTCCTCCACGTGCTTGATGACGGTCTGATCGTACAGCGACACGACCTTCACCATCGTGCCGTATTCCGCGGAAAGTATCTCGGCGGTTTCCGAATCGATGACCTGGTTGATCGTGGCCATTACCCCGAGCTTCATAAGCTTGGCGATCACATCCGCGGCCTTGATGTTCAGCTTCTTGGCCAGTTCCCCGACCGAAATGTTTTCTGTTATATTAATTTCAGTGGGCGCGGCTGCCTCCCGCCTCATCTCTTCCGCGCCTCTCTTCCGGTGAGTTATCTCCTTTTCTACGTGCTCCTTCTTGTACTTCCTCTTGTCCTTTTCCTTCTCTTTGGTCTTCTTCCTTTTTTTATCCTTGCCGTCTACCGTCGGCTTATCTCCCGCCGCCGGTTTTTCGCCGTCCTTTCTCGGCGGCTCTGTTCGCCGCGGCCGATCGCCGACACCCGGTGCAGGACGCGCGCCGGCTCCGGGGGGCCTTCTCTGAGGGGGACGCTCCGAAGGACGCCTGTCCCCGGCGGGACGGGCCGTTTCCTTCGCCGCCGGACGCGCCGCGGGTTTAGCCGGGGCTTCCTTGACGGCCTCGGCGCCCTCCTTCGGCTCCTTGGGCATCTGCACCTTGCGCTTCAGCTTGATTTTTCTGCCTTTCTTGCTCTCCTCTATCTGCAGGGCCTTACGCTTCTTTATCGCCTCGATCTTCTTTTCAATAAGGAATATGTCTTTTTCCTGGAGGTCGCTCTCTTCGGACTCGCAGGCTATTTCCAGCTCGCGGCATACCTCCATCATGTCGTCTATCGAGACATGATTTCTTCCGGCAATTTCAATGGCTTTCATGTATCAGTTGATCTTCCTTGCAAATATCTATCGACCCGTCCCCGATCGCGCATGGCCGAAACACCGCGCACGGTACCGGGATCGGCGATCATTCCTGTTCTTTCGTATCGCCCTCTTCACCGGTTACCGCATCGTCCGCGCCCTCTTCACCGGCCGATTCCGGTTTCCGGCCTCTTCCGGTTCTCCGGCTGCTCCGGCCTCTTCCGGTTCTCCGGCTGCTCCGGCCTCTTCCGGGCTTTCCTCATTCTCATCCTCTAATTCATCAAAATCAACACTTTCTTCAATAATCTCAATTATTTTTTTAGCCGTCTTTTCGCCGATTCCGTCGAAGGCCATGAGCTCCTCGAGCGATTTCTCGACCAGATCCTCGACCGAGAACACGCCGCCGTTTTCGAGCAGCTTGATGATCCGCGGCTCGAGTCCGGGAAGCTCCGAAAGCTGGGTCTCGTCCTCGCTCGGGTTGGAAAAAAGCTGCTCCAGTATGGCGCGGGATTCGCTGGATGAAAGGAAATCGCGATACTGGTCCTCGGACTTGATGTCGATTTCGAACCCGCAGAGTCTCGAGGCCAACCGAACGTTGTGACCGGCCCTTCCGAGGGCCAGGTGCTTCTGGTCGTTGTCGATGACGGCAATCACCCCTCCGTCGGATTTTTCGACTATCTCCACGACCTTGGCGGGGGTAAGCGAGTTTGCGGCCATGATCTTGCGATCCTCAAACCATTCTATCACGTCGATCTTCTCGCCCTCGAGCTCGCGCACGATGGACTGGATGCGTATGCCCTTCATCCCCACGCAGGCGCCCACGGAATCGACGTCATCGCGCTCGCTGGTGACCGCGACCTTTGTCCGCATCCCCGCCTCGCGGACGACCTTTACTATGCGCACCACGCCGTCGTATATCTCCGGTATCTCCATTTCGAAAAGCTTCTCTATGAATTTCGAATGAGCCCTGCTCAGGATAATGCTCGGGCCTTTCGAGTTTTTCTGCACCGCGAGAATGAGCGCCTTCACCCTGTCGCCTATCTTGTAGTGCTCAAGGGGGGACTGCTCCCTTGCGGGAAGGATCCCCTCCGTGCGGCCGAGGTCCACGTACATGGCGTCCTTGGTCTTGCGCTGGAGAAACCCGTTGATCAGCTCGCTCTCCTTGTCAACGAACTCCTCATAGATGATGTTCTTCTCTGCTTCCTTTATCTTCTGTATGATGACCTGTTTCGCTGTTTGAGCGGCGATCCGCCCGAAGGATTCGAGGGGGTTTTCCTGGACCTCTATGTCGTCGCCCAGTTCCACATCCGCCTTGATCTTTATCGCTTCCGAGTAGGATATTTCCTCCGCCCTGTTGCGGGCATTCCGGACCACCATTTTTTTCGACACCACGTTCACGCTGTTTTTATCGCGGTCGAAAAGCACCTTTACGTTGTCGATCATCCCGTACTGCTTCTTGTAGGCCGACAGCATGGCGGATTCGACTATCAGCTCGATACTCTCTCTGGGTATGCCCTTGTCGTGCGCTATCTCGTGTAATGCCTCGAAAAAATTCTTGCTCATGGCTCCTGCACCTTCAGTAATCAAGTTTCGCATTGACGATCGCGGCAAAGGCGACCGTCGTCACACCCTTTTCGTCTTCGACCGTCACCTCGGAGTCGCCGATCGCCCCGAGGACGCCCTGGAGCACCTTCCGGTCCTCAGCCTCGTTGTAGACGATCTTTACAGGCGCGCCGGGGAAGCGCCTGAACTCATCCAGGGTCCGGAGAGACCTGTTGAGCCCCGGCGAAGACACCTCGAGGGAATAGTTCGGAAGGGGCTCATCCCCGTCAAGCATCTCGGACAGTGTCCGGGAATATTTCTCGCAATCGAGGTGGGAGACCCCTGCGACGTTGTCGATTTTCACATAAATCTTGGTATTCTTTCCTTTTAAAAGGAAAGAAGACTCGTAAATTCCGTATCCGAGCCGGTCCGCCGCCTCATGGATGAGCTGGGTAATTCTGTCTTTCAAACGGTCCACCCGCTCGCCGTGATACCATACTAGAAGAGAGTGGTTTGACCACTCTCTCAAATCGCGAACACCATCATATCACAGCTTTATTCTCAATGTCCATCATCGATCATGCCTGTTTTTATTTCAAGCTTTTTTTGGACGCTTCGGGATTCGAAGCGGAGGGTGCGAAAGCCAGACGGGGGAAATACCATGATTTCATTCAGCTGAATTCAGAGAGATGAACAGTATCCCGGGTTCAGCCGCGCGCACGGGGTCACGGCCAGGCGCGATTTCAGGACGCGCAGTCGATCACGATGCGGTTCCGACCGGCCTGCTTCGCCATATAGAGGCGCTCATCGGCGATCCTCACCAGCTCGCTCGCGGCGCTGGCCTCCGGTGAGACTTCGCCGAAGTCGGATATCCCGCCGCTGAAGGTCATCTGGATATCGACGTCCCGGATCCGCCACCGGGTTTTCTCGACGAAGTCCTTGATTCTCTGGAGGACCTCGCCCGACTCGGCCCTGTTGCAATCCTTGAAGAGGATGATGAACTCCTCGCCGCCGTAGCGCGCCAGGAGATCGTAGGGCCTTATGCGCGTACTGAGGCATTCGGCCAGACCGGCCAGCACCCGGTCGCCCGCCTGATGCCCGTGGTGGTCGTTTATATTTTTGAAATGATCGATGTCAATGAGGGCCAGTGCGAAAAGATTCCGGCTGTTGCGCCGGGCGTGCTCGATGTTCTTGTCGAGGGCCTCGAAAAAATAACGGCGGTTGTACACGCCGGTAAGGGGGTCGATGATGGTCTTCTCCCGCAATTCACGCTCGTTGCGCTTATTCGCCAGGGCCGACCTGAGCCGCGCGCGGAGCTCCTTTTCGGTGTAGGGCTTTTTGATGTAATCGACCCCTCCCGAATCGAATCCACGCTCGACGTCTCCCCCCGTGTCCCTTGAGGTGATGAATATGATCGGAATGTCCGCGTAGTTGTCGTCCTTCGAAAGCTTTTCCGCCAGCTCGAAACCGTCCTCACCCGGCAGGATCACGTCAAGGAGAATGATGGAAGGAGTTTCGCGATCGAGAACGTCCCACATTTCCTCCCCGGATCCCGCGCTTATGATGCGGTAATCGCGCAGAAGACGATGAATGACGGTGGTATCCAAATGGGAATCATCCACCACAAGAATGCAGTCGGTCATGGCCTCACCCACTCAAGAAAGTTGAAGAAACTCATACGCGCATCGGATTCAGAGCCTGCGCCCCATTATAAAAAGCGGCGTTGCAGTGCGTCCCCCCTACAGGAAATGCGCGCCCGACTTTGTCAAATACAATCCTTCCTGCCGCGGTATAAAAAACGCCGGCGCCCCTTTTTCTTCTTGCCACAATCAGGCGGCACGCACATCCTGCGTACGTTTTTCAATAAAAGGAAATGAAATGTCGATCACCGCACTTCTCAACGATAACCAGAAAAATGCCGTTACCCATACCGACGGGCCCCTCCTGATACTGGCGGGTGCCGGTTCCGGTAAAACAAGGGTCATCACCCACCGGATCGCCTATCTGGTGAACAAAAAGGGGGTACACCCCTCCGCTATTTTCGCGGTGACCTTCACCAACAAGGCAACCGAGGAAATGAAGAAACGGATCACCTCCCTGATCGGGCCGGGGGGCAACAGCGTCTTCATCAAAACCTTTCACGCCGCATCCGTCTACATCCTCCGCCGCTACGGCGAGCCCGTGGGCGTCCTCCCGTCCTTCACCGTATACGACACGTCGGATCAGGCCTCGATTGTAAGGGACATACTCCTCGACATGCGGCTCGATCCGAAAAAGATACGCCCCGAATCGATCGTATCGAAAATATCCGAAGTGAAGGACCGCGCCGAACTTATCGACGGCATCGACCCGGGCCTCCTCTTCAGGAAAAACCTTCCCTATGATTTCAAGGAAATCTACGACCGCTATCATGAAGGGCTGACAAAGGCGAACGCCCTGGACTTCAACGACCTCCTCATCAAGACGGTGCGTCTCCTCAGATCGCACCCTGAAACCCTGCAGAAGCTCCAGCGGCAATGGAGCCACTTCATGATCGACGAGTACCAGGACACCAACTTCGCTCAGTATCTCATCGCGAAACACCTGGCCGCCGCCTCGCGGAACATATGCGTTGTCGGCGACGACGACCAGTCGATCTACTCCTGGCGGGGCGCCGACATTCGCAACATCCTTGACTTCGAAAAGGACTACGGGGACGCGAATGTCATCACACTCGAAACGAACTACAGATCCACCCGGCCGATACTCGATGCCGCATCGTCCGTGATACGCAACAACCTGAAACGCAAGGAGAAGGACCTTGTCTCCGACAGGGGAGACGGCGAGCCCGTGGTCTGGTGCCGCGCAAACAACGAATACGGAGAGGCGGAATACGTGGTCAGCACCATCATTTCCCTGAAGCACCGGGAAGGTATTTCCAACGGCGATTTCGCCATATTCTATCGCACCAACGCCCAGTCACGCGTATTCGAGGACCGTCTCCGCAAGGAAAATATCCCCTACAGGGTCGTGGGAGGCATGAAGTTCTACGAGCGGAAAGAGGTCAAGGACGTCCTCGCCTACATGAAATTCATCGCAAATCCCATGGACCAGGTCTCCCTCAAGAGGATCATCAACACCCCGGCCAGGGGCATAGGCAAAGTCACCATCGACAAAATCCGCGCCACGGCGGCGAAGGAAAACCTTCCCGAATGGGTCGTCATCCGGGACGACCACCTGGGCGACAAGCCCCCGAAGGGGCTCATTGAATTCAAAACCGCCATGATCGCCGCCATGGACCTCGCGCGGGAGATCCCCGGGCTCAGGCTCTCGGATTTCGCGGGAAGGCTGCTTGAGCTCAGCGGATACGTAAAGGCCCTCGAGGATGAAGACACATCGGACAGCCGGTCGCGTCTGGAAAACATCAGCGAGCTTATCAATGGCATCTACGACTATGAAACATCGCTCTCCGATGCGGGTCTCGACCAGTTCTTGCAGGACATATCCCTCTACACCTCGGAGGAAAATCCCGACGGGGGCGCCGAGACGAGCGGCGGCCTGGTTACCCTGATGACCGTGCACAACGCCAAGGGCCTCGAATTCCCCGTGGTGTTTCTCACCGGCATGGAGGAGGACATCTTCCCGCACAAGCTCTCATCTGACACGGAGGAGGGGCTCGAGGAGGAACGACGCCTCTGCTATGTCGGAATAACGAGGGGAATGGAACGGGTCTATCTCACCTCCGCGGATCTCCGCCGTACCTTTAACGAGGTCTACCAGAAGGAGCCCTCGCGCTTCATCTTCGAAATATCCCCGGAGACCCTTGAGACCGTGACCTACTGCGCGAACGGCTACCAGTCGGGGGGCCGTGGGCGCTACGAGGAGAAGAAAAAGGTCTACAACGAATCCCACATCGTGCCGGACAACGGCAGCGGCGAGATCGAGGAAGAGCCGTCGGAGCGCGATGACTCCGGGGGCCCCGGGGAATCGAAATTCAGGGTGCGGGACAGCGTGATGCACCCCAAGTACGGCGTCGGCCGCGTGCTCCAGATCGAGGGCTCCGGCGACAACCTGAAGCTCACCATCCTTTTCGGGAGGTCGAGCAAGACCTTTCTTGAAAAGTACACGCCGCTGGAGAAGGCATAGAAAGACGCCACGGCACAATCTATCCCTGGTCCCCGACCACGGCGCTGTTGATGACGATCGTAAAGTGGACCAGGGGCTCCATCGGCGCGCCATACTTCTCAAGGGCCGTTTCATAGACGCCAATCTCCCCGCTGGTTCCCGCGAGGTTCCTGTAGCAATCGTAGGGGATGCCGCGCATATCCTCGGTCTCGTCGAGCAGATCAATAACGAGGTAATTGTCCGGCACGGGGAATATCTCCGCCTCCTGGAAATCGGCATCCGCCCTGGAAGCCAGGAACGCCTCCTTTTCCCCGTCGCTCCCGGACATCACGTACTCCCTGATCCCCACACTGCCGATGATGCCCTTTTCAACCACCGCGTAAAGATTGTATATCCGTTCTTCCATTATGGGACCTCCCACCCTGCTGATGCGTCCCTGGCGGGACGCGTGCAGGGTTACACGAACGGGAGGAAGGAAACGGCGAATATTTTTCATGATCCCCCGTTGATCCGAATCAGGCATGGGGACGATTCCCATGAAGGTTAAACTGTTGACATCCCCGTTCCCTTGACTGCATAGTGCGAAAAACCATATGCTAATTCCGAAGGGGGCCACGGTGGCGGACCCGCAGAAGATTCTTTTTTTCATGTCGTTCATGAGCCTGAACCTTGCGGTTTTCAATCTTCTCCCCTTCCCCGTTCTTGACGGAGGGAAAATAGTGCTCTGCATGCTTGAGAAGATCCATCCGCGCCTGAAGATGCTGCACATGCCCCTCGGTATTGCGGGCTGGGTGGTCATGATCGGCCTCATGATCTATATAACATACATGGATATGGCCCGGATTCTCTCCTGAATCGCACGCCCCTCTTCGACGCTCCAGGCAAGGGGGGGTCCCGAATCACCGCCGGATCGATGAAGGAAGCTGAATCTTGCGATGCGCCGAAGCATTCGATACTGACATCGGCACCATCATTTTCAACGGCACCGCCGATTTCGGGCAGAAGCGACGACATGCCGTTCCGCCTCGATGCCGCATACGGGAGAGAGCTCACCGGAACGCACGAGTGGCACGTGCATCTCGGGAGATAGCGCGGATCACCCCCTGCCCCCCATTATTGACTCGGAAGGAGACACCTGACAATGAAACCATACCTTCAAAAATCCATGCAGGCTCTCATCATTCTCCTCGCAGCCGGTGGTCTTGCGGGAGTCCGCCTTTCCTGTGACGGCATGCCGAAGGCGGCACCCGCCGGTGTTCCGGTCACTGAATTTTCTGCGGAGCGGGCCCTTGCCCACGTGCATGCCATCGCCCGCGCCCCTCATCCCTCCGGTTCGGAAGAGAACCTTCGGGTGAAGGAATATATCCTCGCGCGCCTGCGCGAGACCGGCTGGGAAGCGGGGGTCCAGAAGACCCTGGCGGTGCGGGCGATGTTTCCCGGATACCACACCGCGTCGATGGTGAAAAACATCGCCGCCCGCCTCCGGGGCACCGGCAGGGGCGGGGCCGTCCTCTTCATGGGACACTACGATTCGGTGCCCACCGGTCCCGGGGCGAGCGACGACGGCGCCGCCGTGGCGGCCATGCTGGAAACCGCGCGCGCCCTGAAGGAAGGCCCCCGCCTCGCCAACGACATCATCCTTCTCTTCACCGATTCCGAAGAAGGCGGCCTTATCGGCGCCCGGGCCTTCGCCAGCAGCCACCCATGGCGTAAGGACGCGCGCCTCATCGTAAACTTCGAGGCCCGGGGGGTACGCGGCCCCTCCACACTTTTCGAGACCGGCCATGAAAACGGGGGGGTCCTGCCCGGCTACTTCGCCGCAGCGCCATTCGCCAACGGCAACTCCCTCTCCAACGCGATCTACGAATTCCTTCCCAACGATACCGATTTCACCGTGTTCAAGGAGGCGGGATACCCGGGGCTTAACTTCGCATACATCGGCGGGCTCACTCACTACCACACGTCCCTCGACTCGACGGAGAACCTTGACCCGCGGAGCCTTCAGCATCATGGATCTCACATGATTGCCCTGGCGCGACATTTCGGCGATGCGCCCCTCGACGAATTAAAGAAACGGGACATGGTTTATTTCCCCATTGGCGGAAACCTCATGGCACGCTATACATTCACCGCCTCCCATATCTTTGCCGCCCTTGCGGCCGCCGCCGTAGTGTTGCTTCTTGTCGCGGGTATCAGGAAAGGCGCGATTTCGCCCCTCCGGCTTATGGGAGGGTGCGCGGCGGCCCTGGGGGTCCTTGCCGTCACCGCCCTCGTTATCCTGGGGCTCTGGCGGTTCATCGTGCTTGTCGTACCGGGCTATCACGCGATGATTATGGGGGAGCCGTACGACGCCGTCCATTATCGGATCGCCTTTACCGCCCTTTCCGCGGCCATCGCCCTGCTGGTCCACCGTTTCGCGGTTCGACGTGTCGGACTCGTCAATTATTACGCCGCGGCCCTGATCCTCTGGGTGCTTCTCCTTGCCGGCGCCCAGATTTTTCTTCCCGGCGCGGGATTTCTTTTCCTCTGGCCGCTTGCATTCGCGATCCCGGTCATGGCCGTTCTCCTCATCCGCGGGGTTGACGCCCCGGCGGTGCACATTTCGGCCCTTCTCCTTTCGCTGCCCGCCCTCCTCATGATGACCGATCTGCTCTACAATCTCTACGAGGGGCTGGGCATGGGCCTCTCGGCATCGGCGGGCCTCTTCATCCCCCTCTACTTCCTCGTTATGGCGCCGGCGGTCGAGGCCCTCCTTCACCGGACGGGCATGATGCTCCCCACGGCGGCGGCGGCCCTGGGCGCGCTCTTCCTCGCCGCCGGGATTGCCGGTTCCGGGTTCGACGAGGTTAACCCGCGCCCGGAATCGCTGGCCTACGGCTTCGACGGGGACAGCGGCGAGGCGTTCTGGATTTCCTGCGACCACGATCCCGGTCCTTTTACCGGCCAGTTTTTCGCGGAAGGGGCGAAGCGTGAAGCATTGCCGCAATTTTTTCCGATGACCCCGCGCTGCGTCATGCGCTCCTGGAGCTTTCTTTCCGCCCCGGCTCCGAGGCTCGCGGTGGAGCCGCCCCGTGTTATCGTAACGTCGGCCACCCGGGGCGCGGGCAGGGTGGTCAGGGCCCGCATCACCTCCCCGCGTGGCGCCCGAAGCCTCGCGATATTCATTCGTCGCGCCCCGCACCTCGGTGAAGTGCGTCTCGGGGGCATGGCCCTCATCGACCCCCCCGTAGAAGGGCTCAAGATCGGTCACCGGCTGGCGTTACGGGAGGTCGATTACCGTAACTGGCTTACCGTCGCCTTTCAGGCCGTGCCGCCGGAGGGGATCGATCTCACCTTCATCATATCAGGAAGGGACCCGGTCGAAATGCGGGTCATGGACATATCGGACGGGCTTCCCGATCTGTCGCCCATGGGCTACCGGGTCCGCCCTGCGGGATCGATCCAGGCCCCGGAGTTCCTGCTCCGGGAATCGGTGATGGCGGTGAAAAAGATCCTGCTCTGAGCCGGGATCCCATCGCGTCGACTTCAGGAAAAACATGCACGCCCGGGAATATGCCGCGGCGCTCCTGCGCGGGCGGACGGACCGGGGCACGGCTTTCAATCGCATGGTCATCCTTCATATCATCCGGTATTATATTCTTGACACGGCGGTTTGATGAGGGTAGTTACGTGCAATGCCACATAAAGGTAAAGATGAACCCTACATTCCATCCGAAACCTCGCTGCCGGAAATAACGCTCAAAGGCGTACTTCTCGGAGTGGTGCTCGCGGTTTTGCTCGCCGGCGCCAATTCCTATCTGGGGCTTTTTGCCGGCCTTACCGTCTCCGCAGCCATACCCGCCGCGGTGGTGTCAATGGCGGTGCTGGGCCTCTTCCGACGTTCAAACATACTGGAAAACAACGGGGTGCAAACCGCAGCGTCTGCCGGTGAGGCGCTGGCGTGCGGCGCGATCTTCACGTTGCCGGCGCTGGTGCTCATGGGGTACTGGAAATCGTTTGATTACTGGGAGACCACCTTTATCGCGGTTTCCGGAGGAGTTCTTGGCGTACTTTTCACCATCCCCCTGCGGCGCACGCTTATCGTCGAACAGAAACTCACGTTTCCCGAGGGTCTGGCAACAGCCGAAGTATTGAAGACGGGTGAACAGGGAGGCAGTTCGATCAGGAACCTTGCCCTGGCCTCAGTCGCCGGCGGCCTTTTCAAACTCCTTGGTTCGGGCCTTAACATCTGGAAGGAGACGGCTACGGCTGCCGCGCTTGTAGGCGGCAGGGCGTTTGTGTATGTCGGCGTCAACCTTTCCCCGGCGCTCCTTTCCGTTGGATATATCGTCGGGATAAACATCGCCGTGCTCATTTTCATTGGCGGGGCGATCAGCTGGTGGATAGGTATCCCGTTATATATCGAAGTCCACGGGGTCCCGGCCGACGCCGTGGCATTCGATCTCGGGCATCTGGTCTGGAGCACAAAAATCAGGTTCCTTGGCGTCGGTGCGATGGTCGTCGGCGGCCTCTGGGCGCTGGTGAGTCTCCGGGGTTCGATTATATCGGTCTTCTCCGACAGCTGGAAGGCATTCAGCTCCGGCGCTCAATCCCCGGCCAGGTCGCGAGTGGAGAGGGACACCCCGCTTCAATGGGTGCTGATGGGAATCGCCGTCATGATCGCCCCGGTATTCATCATATATGTAAAGGAGATTCATTCGATCTCACTATCGGCCTTCATGTCGGTCCTCATGGTTTTTGCCGGCTTTCTATTCTCGGCCGTCGGCGGCTATATGGCGGGGCTTGTGGGAAGTTCGAACAACCCGATTTCCGGGGTTACCGTCGCGACGGTCCTCTGTTCGGCCCTGCTTCTGGCCGCTCTTGCCGGCACCGGCGCCGCCGTGGGGCCCGCTTCGGCGGTGTTCATCGGCGCGGTAGTGGCGTGCGCAGCGGCTATCGCGGGAGACAACATGCAGGACCTCAAGGCGGGGCATCTGCTCGGTTCCACGCCGTGGAAGCTCCAGGTGATGCAGATTATAGGGGTGCTCGCATCCGCCCTGGTGATCGGCCCCGTGCTCAATCTGCTCAACAGGGCATACGGATTCGGGCCCCGGAGCGCGCTGAATCCCCAGTCCCTTCCGGCCCCCCAGGCGACCCTGATGCAGAGTGTGGCGGAGGGGGTGTTCGGCGGCAACCTGCCCTGGGACATTATCGCGGGCGGGGCCGGTATCGGGATCGCCTGTATCGCCGCGGACCTGGTCTTAAAGCGGCGTGGTTCGGCCTTTCGTACGCCGGTGCTTGCCGTGGCCGTCGGGCTGTATCTGCCGTTCGAACTCGACTTTGTGATAATGCTGGGCGGACTTGTCGCCTGGCTTGCCCGGCGCAGAAAAGGCGGCACCCGGGACGGCGATAAATCCGGAATTCTTGCCGCGTCGGGTTTTATAACCGGAGAGGCCATGATGGGAATATTTCTCGCACTACCGGTCGCGCTTGCAGGCACCTCCACCGTGCTTCACCTGATAGAGAAGCCGGTCGGGGCATGGCCCGGTGTCGTGTTGTTTGCACTTATCGGTCTGTGGCTCTGGTCGCGCGGTGGAAAAAAAGATTAAAGGGCATAAAGAACTCCCTCCCGGGTGAAAAGCGCCGGAACATGATTATAACAGTTTAATTCCTCCGGTACAACAATCAACCATGACGGCAACCACCGGTCACGGGATTCCCGATTGGGGGTTTGTCTCATGGTCCTGTTCTCGCAAAAATGACGATACTTCATTCTCGATATACTCCATGAAACGCCTCCTGTCATTGATCAGGTTCTCGGCGTTATCAAGGACCTTCCATTGTATGCGCCTGTTTACTGCCGGGGTAACGATGACGACAGACTTTTTCCTGAGCTTAAAGTCATCGACAAAGTGTTTGTTCCAGGGATCTTCCATGTTCACCACTTTCCAGACCAGCTTCCCCGACGCCAACCGGTCCCTGTAGAAATAATTGAGAGTGTGCGATGTGAGCAACTGGATGTTGCGGCAGGTGGCATCCCGTGCGGTAGTGTGGAAATAGTATACGATCGTTCTGAGATATTCCTTCTGAATTATCTGCCGCGGAAAACCCCGTGTGTTCGTGTCGTCGGATTTTCCTTTTTTTTCGCCGGATCTGGTCTCAGACGTGACAGGTTTTTTCCCATGTCTCTCTTCTGACCGGGCCGTTTTCTGTTTCGGGAGAGTTTCCTCCGGCTGTATCCCGCATTGACTGGCCAGAAAATACGATGAGATGGCGATAGTGCAGAAAAGCAGGGCAATGACTACTATTTTTCCTTTTTTCATGTCGCTGCATATCGCCATTTTTTTTATTTATGGGCACCTCTAACAATTAGATTTTTCATTATAAAATCAATGAAAAAATCTAATTGTTACCATGAAAGTGCCCACAAGGGAACATCCTGAATTGATTTTTAGAGATTCCCTTATCAACCGAACGCCGATACTTTTCCCGTACGTATCGGCATCGAGGGGAATCGTGCTTTTCAATAATGATGCCGCAACACGGGACGATGTTCTTCTGCGTTTCGATATTTGTTTTCAGGACCGTCCCGATACTGCCGATGAAGTCGCGAACAAAGGGGCGGCAGCGTTTGCAGCACATGCCGGTCCCGTTTCTCGTCAAGGGCCGTGCCGACGTTTTTTAGTCACGCTCATCTGCTTTACTATGGTGGATACGCCGAACCCTGTCATTTTCTTCCAGGAAACGCATCTTTACTCCGGCCTCCGCCCATGAGTTGGTACGGGCCATAGTAGGACCATTATTGGATTATCCTGAGCGTCATGAAAGGTGAATGGTGCCGGACAGGCGTATTACAATTTTCCCATGTAACAGCGCGTCCTGCCGCTCTGGGCCCTCATCAGGCAGAAGCCGCAGTTGACACATTTTGATTCGCCGCTTCTACCCTCCATGAATTTCTTCACACTATCAGGGGCGTGCCGGTCTTCTTCAGGGACGAGGTGATGTCACGGTAGTCGTCAATAAACTCGTCCCCGTCAATCATCCGCATGAAGGGTGAGTTGATGAGTAAAATGGTGAAGAATAAAAAGGCGGGACCTTGCGGCCCCGCCCTGTGTGGCACATGCGAAAAAATAGTTATGCCTTCTTGGGAGGCTTTGCCATCAACATGACGACTGCGCCCACCAGGCATGCAATTCCGGCTATAATGAAGGGCGTCACCCATGCTTCAGGAGTTGCCGCGCCTTTGGCTGCATCTTTAAAATAACCGGCAATTTGAGGACCGGCGATACCTGCGATACCGTACGCGAAGAATACGAGACCGTAGTTTTTCCCGACATTGGCGTTTCCAAAGAAGTCCGCCGTTGCTGCGGGGAAAAGCGCAAAGTTGCCGCCGAAGTTAAAGCCAATGATACAGGCTGAAATTATTAGACCTGCTTCAGTTCCACCGAGCTTGAAGAAGGAAAGCATAATGACACCCTGCAGGAGACACATCAGCACGATGGCAATTTTTCTTCCGATTTTGTCGGATACAATACCCCAGGCGATCCTTCCCAACCCGTTGAGTATCGCATAAAAAGCCATGGCAGTCCCGGCTGTGGCGCTTGCCCATGTGACTGTTTCCGCGAAATTTTCAGTGGCCGGGTCAAGGGAATTGAGTTTCGCATAGGTAAGCGCATCAATTCCGAAGAGTTTAATACAATAGATGACCATCAGACCTGCCAGAGCAGAAAAAACAAAAGTGAGGAAGATCATGTAATACTGGGGGGTCTTGAGCATTTCACCGGATTCAAACTCAACAGATCCCGTAGCCGCGCCGGTACCTGGTGCAGGAGGCGTATAACCTTCAGGTTTCCAGCCCGCGGGGGGATCGATCATTACGATACTGCCGAGAAGAACCATGGCGGCGAATATGATGCCATAAAGAAGGAATACGCTTCTTACACCGTCAAGACCTGCAAGGCTGAGAGTATTGAGAAGTCCTCCACCCCATGAACCGGCCCATTTGACCCATATCGTTGCGCCAAAGCCGAAACCTGCCACGGCAAGACCGGTAAGCATGCCCTTCTTGTCAGGAAACCATTTTACACCCACTGCGATGGGCACGACATAGGCGAGACCAATACCGGCGCCGCCGATCACACCAATCAGAATGAGCTGTGAGATGAAGCTGTTGCCAAAAAGACCCGCAAGAACATAGCCGGTGCCGAGAACCAGTCCGCCGGCCATGGCAAGTTTTCTGGGGCCTATCTTGGCAAGCTGTCGTCCCGCCCAGACCATAACAAGCGCGAAGAAGAAGAGACCGGCAGAGAAGATCCATGCTGCCTGGCCTGCGGTAAACATGTACACGCCGTCAGCAGCGGTAAGTTTGGGAGTAAATACTGACCAGGCGTAGATGGCGCCGAGAGCCAGCTGGATCAGGATTGCGCCGATAACGACGAGCCATCGATTCATCACTTTCCCATTAGACATTGAGTTCGTCCTCCTTTGTGTTATATTTTCATGTCCATGTACATCGATTCCTCACCTGATGATGGATGCGAATGCGGTTATTCCCTCACCGTGTCCGACTCGGATACAATGCATGAAATAGCGCCGGCGATGAGCCGCGCACCTCGGCAAAAAAGCTTTACATTTACATGAAGGAATCGATTCAGACTGAAAACCGTATTTTTTGGTGCAGTGTGTATAACTATGACAGTGTGGATATTAAATCAAGAAATTTTTTCACTTTAACGTTCGGTATTTAGTGAATGGCGAGTATCATAAGGTCTGAAAAATCATGATAATGCCAACAAATCAGCGAGCCAGATCATTCAGCATATCGGCATATTCCCGCTTTTTCAGGTCTCATCCCTTATTGTATCTCGATACATACAACAGTCAACTGACACCCATTGGTGTGGACATTTTTCTTGCAGGGAAGGAGTAGTGAACGAAGATATATCTCATAGCACGGCAGCAATCAATGCAATCGGTCATGGTAATTCGCTCATCCATGTTTTCAAGTAGCGTTCATAAATATTTTGCCTGACCATATATGTATCTCGACAGGCACGTGGGACACTACTTCGGCATATACCGCATTGCAAGGATGGTAAAATCATCATTGAGTGTCGGGTCGCCTTTGAATTCAATTAATGCATCATACACCGCATTGCATAGTGCGTCGACAGAATGACCGGAGTTGGATTTAAGAACTTCGACAAAGCGCTCTTCACCGTAAAATTCACCATTGATATATTCTTCGGTAATTCCATCCGTATAAAGGACGAGAATGTCGCCCGCATGCAAATCAATCTCTTTTTCTTCACAATCCGGTTCAAAATAATCGCTTATAAGCCTGCCTTGGGAGTTTATTATTTCAATCATACCATCTGAACGTACAATTATAAGCGGAGGATGTCCGGCATTTGCGGAAAGTATTTTTCCCGTTTTCAGATTGATATAACATGACATGGCGGTAATGAAATTACCGCCGGTCTTCCCTTTCAGGGAATCGCATATTTTTGAAAGCAAAAGTGCCGGCATGCGTGCCGTTTTCTCCCATGTCGAAAGTGACATTTTGACCATTGCCGCTGTAATTGCGGCTGGCACCCCGTGCCCGGCAACATCACAAATAAAAAAGCAGATCTCGTTCTCTCCTCTACCGGCCTGATTATCCTGCTCGGGAATCAGTATGTCAAAAAAATCACCGCCCACGCCCAGCATCGGAACATATTTGAAATTTATTTCCACGCTGTCTATACGGGGCAGCTCCTGCGGAAGGAGGGTCATCTGGATTTTCCTGGCCAGTTCAATGTCCTGGAGCAGCGCATCACGGGCCTGTATCAGTTCGCTGGTGCGCTCATCGACTATCTGCTCAAGGTTTTCCTTCAAGATAGCCAGGTTGCTGTACATGACCGCATTTTCCATGGCGATAGAAAATGATGATCGTATATTATTGATGAATGAAACTTCGTATTTATTCAGCTGCCGAAGGTTCTGCTTCTCTGGGAGCGCAAGCAATCCGATAAGATCCCCCATTTGCACGAAAGGTACCAGGTACTGCGCATTAAACCTGGTAAAAAGATCAAGAAGGTTTACTCGCATTCCCGCGTAGCTCGCTTTTGTTTCAACGAGGTCTTTGTCTAAGAGATGGTTTGTTCTGATAAACCATCTCTTTACCACGGGGTCGATATCACATGTTGTGGCCCCAATTTCAAAGGTCTTGAATCCAGGTGAATTGCAGAATGCGATTTCAGCGTTTTTAAAATTGAGAGATTTTGTTATCACCTCAATAAACTGGCTCACCAATTCATCGAATTTTTTCAGATACGCAATGGTTTTAATAAAAGAAGCTTCTATTTTGTAAAGGTCGAATTTTCGTTTATTGAAAAGCTGATCGATAAAGGGCTGAATTTTTGACAGGTAAAAATAATTGGCATAAAACCAAAGAGCCGCAATTGCAAACTGCGCCCAACCACTTAATCTGACAATTGACGGATATGCCACGATATATAATAAAACATTCGGGATTACTACAAGAGAAGACATAACGGCCCATACTAATGTGATATGAAGCACACTTCTTATTTCAAGGAGCCGATAACTTAAAACACCATACCCCAGAAATGCCAGGGGTAAAAACGACAGGTTGCTGAGAGGGTATACATCGATGCCATTCATTGCAGGGATGTTGGTCATGGTAAGCAGACCCGTCATTATAAATGAAAGGAGAATATATTTCAATTTTAGACGCATTATCTGGTTTTTTTCTTTTCTGATTTTTCTTATGAAGAAAATGACCAGATACACGACCAGAGCGGTACCCATCAGCTCAAGTACCTGAAAAGCAATGCCGCCTTTTGCTATGTATCCCCAGTCATACGTATAAAAACCATAAAAATAATAATCGGTAAAAGTCGACAGGGAAAGAAAAAAGCTGAGCAGAAAAGTCGCGGGAAGAATAAACCTGCTTTTCGTTCCGGTCATTCTGTAGAAAAAAAGAAGATTCAAGGGCGGCAGATAGACATAAAAGAAATGAACTCTGCGCTCAATTGCAAGTAGTAGTTCTTCGTTTCCTTTGAAAACATGGTGGCAGATAAAGACAGAACTTATTAATGTCCACCCGATGCATAAAAGTGAAAACAAAATGTTCTGCTGTTTAAGCTTTCCCTGCACCAACGATACGATCGCGAGCGCGACACCCATGATCAGTGAGAGAAGTGGCGGTATGAAATATATATTAAATGTATCGAAAAATAATTCCATGAGATAGGGATTTCACTTATTATCCATATTAATATCTGTTAAAGTGCGCCGTATTCAGCCTACGCACAGGAGACACCACGGGCCCTGCAAGAACCGCCATTTGACCACACGGACTGGCATACCTGGTAAAAACGTGCCGGACAGGCGCCTTGAATTTTCCCACGCCGGTCCGGAATTGAGAAAAACCACTTTCGAATAATATGGATAATCCCATCACTGAATAGCTAAAGAGCGGTGAGTACAATTTGCAAGTATAAATAAGGTCGGTTGACGAAAAAATCGGAATTCTACCTTATAAAGGCCCCCGGAAACCGCCGTACACCCCCGGTACTATAATGGAAGAAGATCCTCCCCATGATCGGGGCGAGTGCCGTTATCCCCGGGGAACCGGTTCGCCGGCCAGGAGCCCGCGGCCGGCGAGATCATCCGCGACATCAGGCAGGTCGAGGCCGGCAAGGCATTCCCGGGTCTGCAGGCCCGTCGCAGGGTCCCAGCCCCTGAGTGCATAATACTCGGCGCGCATCCCCTCGTAGGCCCCCCGCTCCACCATGGCGCCCCTGCGGGAAACGGGGTCGCCCCCGGGGCCCGGGGCCGTCAGGTCCGGGTCCGCCACGTGGGACTCCAGGGGCTCCCGATGCCACTGCTCCGGGAGATAGTCGTCCTCCATTGCGCGCCATCCTTCCCGAAGGAGTATGGCCCGCTGGAGATTGAAGGCCCGCTCCCCGATCCGATTGAGGGCCACCGCGTCGGTCTCGAGGCCGGTCACGGCGGAATAGAGGGCGCTCTCCACCCCGGGGTCCCCGGCCTGGTCTTCGCCGACGGGCCTGTCCAGAACGGGATACATCCAGTCGCAGAGCATAAGGGTTTCCTTGGCGTACTGCCGGTCCTGTATGAGGGCGGCGGCCCGGGCCTTACCCTCGAAGGTGGTGGAGTCCATCGCCGCCTCGCCCCCCCAGAAGCGCTTCGCGATTGTCTTCAGCACGTCCGTGGATATATGCGCCCCGGCGGTGCCCTTTACCCAGCTCACCCACTGCGCCATGGTGAGGCCCACCTCGTGGACCTGCTGTATCGGTTCCCGCGGCTCGAAGGGGAAAATGAGGGCGTTGGCGGTATAGAGCCGCGGCTCGTAGGGATCGACATGCCTCACGAGTCTGACCGCTTCGCCCCCCAGTCCTTCTGCCGCGGCATCGCGCCCCCCGGCGAGGAGATCGCCGATTCCCTCGCGGCGGGCTATCGCCCGTGTCAGGGTGGTGATGAACTCGAGGCTCCCTGCCTTCGAGAAGGGGATTCCGGTCTCCTCTTCGGTGACGAGGCCCGCGTCACGGCAGGCCAGGAGCCACTCAATTATCTTCTGGAGCTCCCAGGTGTCGAGCCCGAGGTCGTCGCAGAGGCGGTTCGCCTGGAAGGGCACGTCGTTCTCCGCCTGGTAATGGATGAGTGCGGGTAGAAAGTAAAAAAAACGGGACTGGCACATGAACTTACCGCTGTCGCCGTTGTCCGCCCGGTAGCTTACCCTGAGACAGTGGGCCATGCAGCCGTAGCAGGGAAGCCTCTTCGTGCGTGGCCCATGGGCCATGAAATCGAGCCCCCAGACCTTCGTGTTCCCGCGGCGAATGGACCTGATCGAGTCGGCGATTTCACGCAGGCGGACCGGATCGGCCACCTCGGCTTTTCGAGAACCTGCCCGGACCGTGATCGCCTTCAGGTTCTTCGAGCCCATGACCGCCCCCATGCCCCCGGAACAGCTCGCGTCGCCGTCCGCGAGAACCGTGGCGGTTACTACCATGTTCTCGCCCGCAGGGCCGATTGCCGCGACTTTTACGCGTGCGCCCGGCCCCCCTTCGAGGGCCCTTCTCGTCTCGATCGCGCCCATGCCCCACACATGCGAGCCGTCCAGGATCTCCGCCCCTCCGTCGCGGATCGAAATCACCGCGGGACGGTCGGCGCGACCCTCCACCACGAGGGCGTCGAAGCCCGCGAACTTCAGCTCCGCCCCGAATCTTCCCCCCAGGTTACCGTAGCAGAACTGCTCCGGCGAGGGGAAGGGCGACTTCGCGAAAAGACCCCAGCGGGACCCGCCGATCGAATGGACGCCCCCCATCGGCCCCGTGGCGGCGATAAGGCGGTTTGCCGGATCGAGGGCCCCGATTCCGGGGGGGACCTCCTCCCAGTAGATTCTAGCGGCCAGTGCGCGGCCACCCGGGAAAAGCTTCACATAACGTTCCGTGGGCTCAGTCGAGACGCGCCCGGAGGAAAGGTCGACCCTGAGGATGGCGCCCGAGTAGCCGTTACGCGGCATCGGCCCCCCCCGCCGGTCTGGCCCGCCAGGGTATCAGTCTGGATACGCGGCCCTGGTAAGCGGCGTATTCGGGGTACTTGCCCCCCGTGATCGACTCCGCCAGCCATATTGACCCCTGGAAGAGGATGGTGAGAAGCACGGCGCCGATGACGCTCCAGTGGAACCACATCCCCGCGGCGGTCGGCACGAAAAGATAGAAGGCCCACCAGATCGATATCTCCGCGAAATAGTTGGGATGCCGTGAAAATCGGAAAAGGCCGGAGGTGATGAACCCCCGCTTGAAGTCCCCGTCGAGACCCTGGCCGGCGGCCCGGCGTCTCTTCTTCTCCTCCTGGAACCGCCACATCTGCTCGTCCGCCACGGTTTCCATGGCAAGAAGGCCAAAGAGGATAGCCGCGGCTGCGTAGTCGAGCCATCCCAGGGTGGAGCGACCCGCGGCGAAGACCGCGTAGGCCGGGAGTGAAATAAGGAACACCAGGAAGTGCTGGTACCCGGCGATGAAGAAGAAATTGAATCCCTGCCAGGCGGCGGAATGCGGTATTTTTTCTCTCATGATGATCCAGCGATAGTCCTCCTCGGAGGTGTAGCCCCCCTTCCTCGCGAAGTTGAAGGTGAGGCGCGCGCCCCAGAGGGTCGCCAGGACCGCCATGATCGCCAGGCGCGCGTCGGGCCATCCCCGCGCGGCAAAATACCAGACATAGACCGGGGGAAGGACGCTCCAGAGCCTGTCCGTCTGGGAATAGTCTCCGGTGATCCAGCCGAGGACGAAGGACGCCAGGGCGCATGACACGCAAATAACTGCGGCCGCGACAAGGGGATTCCCGTCCATCAGGAAAAGCAGGGGCGAGCCGTTTGATACGGCGTTGAGCCCTGTTAACGAAAAGAAGACGCACGCGAGAAAGAGCTGAATTGTTTTCATTATTTCACCCCCTCGTCAAAAATTTTTCAATCATCATGGTATATCCTGACAGGGGTGTCAACCAGAGAATAATGGAGGGATGCGAATTATATTTCGTGAAGAAAAAATGGAGGTTTCCCGCCGGTTATAGAGCACCATATCTGTCGACTGGAGCGCGCGACCTGTCACCTTGCGAGTCCCCTGCGGGGTACACGCTATCCATACACGGTCGATGCCGGAGGTGAAACTACCCGCCTAATCCCGCCGCGAGGGCGACGGCCGCCTCCGGCTCGATCCGGTAGCGCTGTCCCTTACCCTGGAAGAAAGAGTGGGTTTTTATGAGGTGGATGGAGAGGCGGGTAAGGATCATCTCCCCGTAGCCCGGGAAACCCCGTACGGCAACCTCCCCCTTTTCGAAGGCCCCCTCCCCGCGGAAGGGCGAGGGGATCCTCCCCCGGGATTCATAGTAGCGCGCCCTTACCCCCGGCATGATCTCGATCTCGGCGCCCAGGGCCTCCCTTGCCCGGTCGAAAATCTCTCCGAGTGCCCGGGCGACGGTCTCGCGGTCGGTACCGGCGCGCTCCAGGGCCCGGGCGTCCACGGTCACGATCTCCTCCGGGGAGCGCGGGTCCTCGCCGAGGAATCCCCCGGCCGAGAATTTCGAGGGGCCGAAGTTTTTAAGAAGGTCCGATTCTTCCGGCGATCGTTTCATCTCCCCTCCGGTCAGGCGAACTTGTCGAAAAATATTTTTTCCTCAGCCACACCCGATTCGGTCAGCATCTTCACGCATGCGTCGATCATGCCGGGGGAGCCGCAGAGGTAGGCCTCGAACCCCGTCAGGTCGGGAATGTGGCGCGTGACCACGTCGGTGATGAGGCCGCGTTCGCCCTCCCAGCCGGCGCCCTCGGGCTCCTTGGAAAGGGCGGGGACGAAGTTGAAACCCACGAGCTCACCCTCGAGCTTCTCCAGCTCGTCGAGGAAGAAGAGGTCATCCCGCGTCAGGGCGCCGAAGAAGTACGGTGCCGTGCGGGGATCCCTTTCTCCTTCATGTCGCGCACGATGCTCCAGATGGGGGCCATGCCGCTGCCGCCGGCGATGCAGATGATGGGCGCCTCGGTGTCGGAGAGGTGGAAGAAGCCGTAGGGGCCGGAGAGGAAGACCTCGTCGCCTTCCTTCAGGTACGTCGAAGACCCAGGTGGTGCAGATGCCGTCGGGGACGCGACGGACGATGAGCTCCAGGTGCTGGGTGTCGGAGGGAACGGAGGAGATCGAGTAGGCGCGCATGACGGACTCGTGGCCCTTGTATTCGGGCGACTCGAGCTGGACGTACTGGCCCGCCTCGAAGGCGATGGCGTCGGGCTCGAGCGAGCCTGAGGCGCAGTTCGACGATGTCGTGGGTCAGGGGCCGTTTGTGTACCAGGCCGGCCCGGAAGCGGCGGACGGAGAAGAGTCTCGTCCGGGATTTCGATGGCGACATCCTTGCGGACCTTGACCTGGCAGGAAAGGCGGACCGTTGTCCTTGCGCTCGTCGGGGAGAGGTAGGGTCGCTCGACGGGGCCGATCATGCCGCCGCCGTCGGCGACCTTCAGCTTGCAGTAGGCGCAGGTGCCGCGGCCGCCGCAGGCCGAGGGGATGAAGATGTCCGTTGTCGGCAAGGCACGAAAGGAGCGACGAGCCGCCGTCGTACCGAGAGCTTCTTCTTGCCGGCGTTGACGTCGATCTGGCAGGTCGCCGTAGTTGAGGATCTTCTTCTCGGCGAGGATCAGCAGGACGGCGAAAGGACGAGCCCGCAGGCGAGAAGAAAGCCGACCGAGATGAGGATGTGATCGACGATTTCGTTTTCCATCGTGCGCCTTCAGATCTTGATCATGCCGGAGAAGCCGACGAAGGCGAGGGCCATGATGCCGATGATGATGAGGGTGATGCCGGGACCTTCGAGCCCCTTGGGCAGGGCGGCTCTCGTTGATCTTCTCGCGGATGCCGCCGATGAGGACGATGGCGAGGAACCAGCCGAAGCCGCCGCCGAGGCCGAAGGCGAAGGCCTGCGAGGAAGCTGTAGGGCTTGTTGAGCATGAAGAGCGAGATGCCGAGGATGGCGCAGTTGACGGTGATGAGCGGCAGGAAGATGCCGAGGGAGTAGTAGAGCTTCTCCGAGAACGCGCTCGATCGATCATCTCGACCAGCTGGGTGAAGGCCGCGATCACGACGATGAAGACGATGAGGCGCAGGTATTCGAGGCTGCAGGGGCACGAGCAGATAGTGATAGACGAGGTAGTTCAGCGCCGCGGTGACGGCGGTGACGAAGATGACCGCCGCGCCGAGGCCCGAGGCTGGTGTCGACCTTCTTGAGACGCCCAGGCACGAGCACATGCCGAGGAAGCGCGCCAGCAGGATGTTGTCCGTGAACGCCGCCGACACGAAGATCAGCAGGATCGAAGGAAAGGAGGCCCATGTCGGCGAGTTGCATCACTTCTCCTCCTCGGACATGGAGGTTTCCAGCCGGCGCGCGCGAACCAGGTGACGATCGCCAGCATGAAGAACGCGCCCGGGGGCATCACCATGATGGTCCACTGGTGCCACCAGAGCGTCGCGGGCCGGCAGGACGTAGCCGAGGAGGGTGCCGAAGCCCATGATTTCGCGGACGACGGCGATGGCGATCAGGACAGGGTGTAGCCGAGCCCGCAGGCGAGGCCGTCGACCAAGGAGGGGAGCGGCTTGTTCTGGCTGGCGAACGCCTCCGCGCGGCCCATGATGATGCAGTTGGTGATGATGAGGCCGACGTAGGGGCCGATGAAGCGGTGGATGTCGGGGGCCACGGCCTTGATGACGATGTCCACCATCATGACGTAGCTGGCGATGATGATCACCTGGACGATCATGCGGATGCGCTTCGGGGTGAGGTTGCGCAGGAGCGATACGGTCAGGCTGGAGAGGGCGGTGGCGAAGATCACGCCGACGCCCATGAAGAGGGTGTTGGCCACGAGGTTGGTGACCGCCAGCGCGGAGCAGATGCCCAGCACCTGGCGGAAGATCGGGTTGTCGGACCAGACATCCTTGATAAAAATCCTTCCCGCTGTATCGCTCATCGGGCGGGTTCCTCCCTGGTCGAATAGGCATCCCTGAAGGCCGCCAGATCCACATTAAGGGCCTTCATGAGGGCGATGGAGGTCTGCGTGGCCCCGGTAATCGCGTCGACCCTGTTTTTCGCCGCCGGGTCCGGGCTCGCGCCGATGATGACCGGTTCCCCCCCGGGGCCCTCCCAGTACGGCTCGATTCCCCTGAACTGCTCGGTGAACCAGGGCTCCTCTATCCGGGCGCCGAGGCCCGGCGTTTCCTTCTGCTCGAGAAAAGCGATATTCCTCACCCTCGAAAGGTCGGGGGAGAGGACGATGATGCCGGTAATAAGGTCCCAGAAGCCGGGCCCCGAGAAGATAAAGCCGACCTCCCCGGTGGCCCCGTTCCGGAAGGCCTGGATGATAGTGCCCTCCCGCGACAGTTCGAAATACTCGATATGTTCCCGCACCGCTGCTTCATACTCCCCTGCGCCCGGACCTGCGACGGGGAGCATGAAGGCCGCTGCGATCACCCTGTTCCGGTGGAGGGTCTCGTTCTTTTTTAAATGATCCACCGTTGCGTAATTGACGAAGGATATCCCGAAGCCAAAGATCACGCTCAGGACGACAATGAAAAGGAGTATATAACCGGGCGAAGTTTTGTTCATTTCGCCTCCGGTTCCTTTCCGAGGGAGCGGATACGCTTGATCCAGAAATCAAGTGATGGGGCCAGCATGTTCCCGAAGAGGATCGAAAAGGCGACCCCGCCTGCAAAGATCGATTTATACCTGAAAAAGACGATCAGCATCCCGATAAAAAACCCATACATCCACTGGGCGATACGATCTTTTGGAGCGCTGATCGGGTCGGTGACCATGAAGACCGCGCCGTAGAGGAACGCGCCGGAAAAGAAGGTAAAGGGAAGCCCCGGTATATCGAGGCCCGCCCCGTAGCGGAGCGCGACATTCAGGAGCGCCGCGCCGGCGACGGTCGAAACGGTGAGGCGCCACTGGGCCGTTTTCGTCGCCATCAGGTAGATCCCGGCGAGTATGATCACCAGGGCGCAGACCTCGCCCGCAGAACCCGCCGCGAGGGTCTTCGTGAAGCCCCGGTAGTCAAAAACCCCGCCGATGCTACCCATGAAAAGATCGGGGATTGTGCGTGACGTACCCGAAATCGCGGCGCGACCACATGGGGGTGGCCGCGGTCACCGCGTCCGTCATGGCAATCCCGGCGTCCCGAACGAAGCGGGCGCCATTCGCTGAGACGGAAAAGCTCCACTCCGCGAAACCGCCGGGGAAGCCCCTGAAAACCGGCACAAAGCGCGAGGTGAGCTCCACGGGAAATGCGACATAGACAAAGGCGCGTCCCACGATGGCCGGGTTGAACACATTACGGCCGAAGCCTCCGAAGACTTCCTTGCCGAAAAGGATCGCGACCACGGCGCCCGTGGCGACGATCCAGAAGGGTGTCTCCGGCGGCAGGGATAGTCCGTAGAGGGCGGCGGTGACGAAGCAGGCCTCGCTGATTTTTGCGCCGCGCTTCGCGGTCATGATCCATTCGACGGCGAAGCATACAACGGCGGACACGGCGAGCATCGCTCCCACGCGCCATCCGAAATAGTAGACGGATACCGCCGCAACCGGCGCCAGGGCGTAGAGCACCCTTCGCATCATCTTCTGCTGTAGGAATTCTGGCCTTTTCATTCGCGTACAGGGCGAGCCGGTTTTTTTCTGTGGCGGTATGGTGCGGTATTCCACGATTCGCTCCGGCCCGGATCAATATTCCATCACATTTCGCCAAAAAAGGAAAGCATTTTTTTCCGTTCGGGGCGAAATCCCCCTTAGATGAAGGGCTGCAGGAGACTCGCGAGGGGCCGCCGGGTCAGGGATGATTTTTTGTAACGGAACCGCGGCGGCCTTGCCCCGGGCCCAGTCCTCCTGTATTTCAACATCATCCGGGCTGCGTAGGAGAAAAAACCGTCATCCTTTCGTATGATCGCCCTGAGGGCCTTGGCGCAACGACCGGGATCGCGGTTGTAGAGAGCATGGGCGGCGTTAAGCGCGAGAAGAAGGTCATCCCCTTCCGCCATGCGGAAGAGGGACTCGCGACCCTCGTTTCCGAAATCGAGTATCTCTCCGGCTATTACGGAGAGCCTCTCCAGCAGCCTGATTCCCCTGCCGAAATCCTCCCCCATCATCTTCTCGTGCATCTTCCTGCAGGTCACTTCATACCGATCCAGCAACACGTCGAGCTTCATCATCACCCGCCTCCTTTGATTTTTTACACGATTATACGAATGAGATGGATTGAACGTGAATAAAAAAAGAAGGCCGTACAAAGCACTTATGAAATGAAGGCGGGCCTGCGTGACCCCGCGTTCACTTCATAACATCCGGGAAAAAAATGTATTTGCGTATCATCCCGTTATCCCCCACAATTGTCCGATCGTAACGCCCGCCGGGAATGAAGGGCGAAACCGAGCGAGACGGGGCGCCACACATCATGGAGATCGGGCAATACCTGAGAAGAATACGGAGGGACAAGGGCTACACCATCACCGAGGTGGCCCAGAGGCTCGACATTTCGGTAAGCCTCCTCTCCCAGATCGAAAACGGGAAAATAACCCCCTCCCTCCAGTCCCTGGAGGAGCTGCTCAGGTTTTACGCGATCAATTTCTCGGATTTCTTCAAGCAGGTGGAGCAGAAGCGGTTTATTCACGTGACGAAAGCCGAATCGGAGCGGCTGGTCAATGAAGAGCACGGCTTCAGTCTCACCGTACTCGCCTCGAAGCTTCAAAACAACGCCCTGGAATCGTTCATAGTGGAGCTTCTTCCCGGCTGCGGGATAGATGTCGCTAAACTCAGTCTCGACATCAACGGCGAAAGGATGGCCTTCATCATCGCGGGTCTCGTCGAAGCGTCAATCGAGGACGCGGGTTCGATAATGATGGGGGAGGGAGACTCCGCCAATTTCAAGTCTTTCGTGTCCTGCAGGATTACGAACCGCTACGAGGGTGTCTCCAGTTTCCTGATTTCCGGGATTCCCCCGGTATTCCTCTGACGCGGGGGTCCCGCGCGGCACGTCATCCAACGCGGAAAATGGAGCACACCCTGGAACGCGAAGGCCCGGCCCTCTGTGTCGATCGGTATTTTCATGACACACCGACGGCGGGCTCCTGTAAATTTAAAAGAAGAACCTTACCACAATCAATATCGCGACCAGCATAAGTGCGCCGATAAGTATTTTTTTAAAATCCATGGGGGGATATTCCGCATCCTGTGGCTCGTTCAGCCCTTTCCCATAGTCTGTCTTCATCGCACCTCCACCTCCTGTCAATCGGGCCCCTTTAAAAAACAGTTAGAACCGCGCCATGGGGCGGGCTAATCCGGCATGGACCCTCACCGTTGCCGGAAAATGACTAAAAAAGGAATCCGTACCAATTCTTTTTAAATATACCGTATAAGGAGTACCGAGTCAAAATATTATTCATTTTAAATAAATAATATTGACAATATTTTATTTAAAATGAATCTATCGGCAAGATGGTAGATGTAGCGTACATTTATATCGGCGAATAGCATAATCGCCGTACCGCCCTTTTCTAACGGCCATTGCACACTCGAAAGAGTGGTTGATTTTTTTTCAGACACGGATATTCATTGAGCATTCATGGACGCACCATGTTCGCACAAGGGGCCAGGCTTGAGAAAAACACCCGCGACCGTCAGCCTTTCACTCGTCATGTTATTCTCCGGGGCGACGTTCGCCTTCGGCGCGGACCCGGTCAGGACCCGCCCTCGGGGAACAACTGCCCCTCTGGGCGGGGATACCCTTCGCGGGCATACTCCTCTCGATCGCCCTCCTCCCCCTCCTGGCGCCGAAGATCTGGCACCATCATTACCCGAAGATATCACTTTTGTGGGCACTGCTCTTCGCCGTCCCCTTTCTTGTCTTTTTCAGGGGGGAAGCCCTTTATGAGATTCTGCATATATACGCCCTGGACTACATTCCCTTCATCATCCTTCTCTGGGGGCTCTTCGCCGTGTCCGGGGGAATCCTGATCAAGGGGAGCATGAAGGGCTCACCGGGGGTGAACACCCTCATCCTTCTCATCGGCACCCTGCTTGCCTCGGTTATCGGGACCACCGGCGCCTCGATGCTTCTCATCCGCCCCCTCATACGCTCCAACGCCGGGCGCAGGCGCGTCGTACACACCATCGTCTTTTTCATCTTTCTGGTGAGCAACATCGGGGGTTCTCTCACCCCCATCGGAGACCCTCCCCTCTTCCTCGGGTTTCTTCACGGGGTCCCCTTCTTCTGGACACTGAAGCTCTTCCCCATGATGGCCTTCTGCGTGGTGATCATACTCGCCGTCTACTTCATTCTCGACACCATGTACTACAGGAAGGAATCAATCATTCCCGAAGCGGGGGAGAAGCAGCCCCTGGGACTATCGGGGAGCGTCAATTTCATTTTCCTTGGCGGCATTATCGGCGCGGTGCTCTTCAGCGGCATCGCGAAGCTCGGCGAGATAGAGATAGCCGGGCTCCATATATACACCGCCAGCCTTATCAGGGACAGCGCCATCATCGCCATGGGCCTTCTCTCCATCAAGGCAACAGGAAAAGCGATACGCGAGGCGAACGGCTTCAACTGGCACCCGATCCGCGAGGTGGCCTACCTATTCGCGGGAATTTTCATGACCATCATCCCGGTCCTCGCCATCCTGAAGGCCGGGGAGAAGGGCGCACTCGCGTTTCTCATCAAGAACCTCCAGCAGCCGATCCATTACTTCTGGGTGGTGGGACCCCTTTCCAGCTTTCTCGACAACGCCCCGACCTACCTGACCTATTTCAACTCCGCCCTGGGGAGGTTCTTCCCCGGCACGCCGGAATCCGTGGCGGTCCCCGTCCTGGTGAGCGAAACCCTCGTGCCCGGCATGAAATTCACCTACAGCGAATTCCTCATCGCCATATCCGCAGGGTCGGTTTTCATGGGGGCGAATACCTACATCGGCAACGCCCCGAACTTCATGGTGAAGGCGATCGCGGAGGAGGCCGGCTTGCCGATGCCGTCATTCTTCGGGTTCATGATCAAGTATTCGATCCCGATCCTGATCCCGATCTTTATCGCCGTGTCCCTGCTATTCCTGAGATAGGTCCGTTTCCGCCCCGCCCATTTATTGATCGAGGGCCAAAAAGACATTGACAATTCCCTCCTCCCTGCTATCCAGAATAGGAATAGAAGCCCGCCCCGGCTCCACGCGCTCTTTCCGGGGCACACGCAGACGGGATGCCCCTTCCCGGAACCGACAGGGGCGGCTCAGCCGCCGGAGTGAACCATGACAAAAATTGTGCCGCGCCTCCTTTGCTGCATCATGCTGTTCACCGCCCTTCCCCTTTTCGCCTACCGGCTCGACCTTGACGCCGAGACGATCTACGTGCGGAAAGGCTTCGACCCGTCCTGGACCCTGCGCGCGCCCGCACGGGACGAACCGGGTTGGCTCGCCATTCCGGGTGCCGAGAGGGGCACCCGGACCGCCGTGCTGAAGGAGCTCCCCCTTGAGGGGATTCCCCGGCGCGGCATGTTTTCACTGAAGCGCTACCCGCCGGAGGATTTCACTTTTCTTATCTCATTTACTCTGGAGGAGGGAAGCCCCGCGCGGGAGAAGTTGATGGCGGTATTCTTCGCCAACATAGGGGAAAACTGGGCGGTCTATCTGAACGGACGTCTCATACGATCGGAAGTCCACCTCGACGAGGGCGGCCGCATCACGCTTTATCGACACATGCGCGAGGTGCTGATCCCCCTCGACCCCCGCTCCCTTAATCCGGGGAGGAACATTCTGGCGGTCAGGATCATCGGCGATCCGACCAATATCGACTCCGGTTTCCACCGGAGCGTGCCCTTCGTGATAGGCGACGCGGCGATCCTGGAGCGGGAAAGGTCGGAGCTCGTGTCCCTGGTGCTTATCTTTCTCTACTTTTTCATCGGGGCGTACCACCTCTTCTTTTATGTCAGGATGACCGTCGAACGTCACAACCTCTATTACGGCGCCTTTTCCGTGATGCTCTTCATCTATCTGTTCTCTCGCACCCATGCCGTATACGCCATCATTCCCGATTCCACGCTCCTCCACCGGATCGAGTACTGCTCCCTCTATGCCCTTCTGCCACTCTTCGGGGCCTTCGCGGATCTCATATTGACGGGCACCCTGAGCCGGTTGACAAAAATCTATGCCGCATTCTGCGGCGTACTGGCCCTCATCACCGCCATGCCGGTCTCCAATCCCTTCGCCATTGACATCCTCAGGCTGTGGCAGGTGACGGCCCCCGTCGCCCTCGGATACTTCGTCTTCGTCATGATAGGGCGCCCCGTATGGAGGGACTTCATTGACGCCCTTCCTGAACGAAGAAACCAACGGTCCCTCCTCGGACTCGCCTCCGCCGTCCGGCGCGCCATGGCCGCGTCGGCCGCGGGCAAGCTGATGATCGGGGCCCTTGTCGTTGCCGCCTGCGCCCTCTTCGACATCCTCGACTCGATGTTCTGGGCCTACGATTACGTGGCGACACAGTATGGCTTTTTCGTGTTCACCGTGGGCATCGCGCTGATCCTTGCGGATCGATTCATCCGACTCCCACAAGCTCCTGGCGAAGAGCAACGAAATCGCCCAGAACGAGATCGAACTTGCCGGCCAGGTCCAGAGTTCCCTTGTACAGGAGCCTCCCGCAGGCGTAGCCGGCTGGGACATCGCCCTCGCCTTCGTACCGGCCCATGGCGCGTCGGGGGACCTCTATGATTTCTACGCCTCCGGCAGCCGCCTCAGGGGGGTCTTCCTCTTCGACGTATCCGGCCACGGCGTTTCATCGGCCCTCATCACCATGATCGCGAAGCCCCTTACCTTCCGGCTCTTCAACAGGATGCACGGACAGGGCCTGGACAGGATACTCGAGCGCGTGAACCGGCACATATCGGATGAATTTCCCCGCCTTCATAATTACATATCGTGCGTCCTTCTCCGCTTTGCCGGGGGCATGGTGGAATATGCGAATGCCGGCCATCCCGACATCCTTCACCGGAGCCACAAAACGGGGTTCACGCGCGCCGCGGGCGAAGGGCAGGGGGTATTTCGCGGCGAGCCGATAGGCGTCAATATCAAGAACACCCTCCCTTCGGTAATCCGCTTCACGGTACGGAAGGAGGACATCATCCTGCTCTTCACCGACTGTATTCTCGAAAGTAAAAACCGCCGGAAGGAGCGCTACGGCGAGGTACGCCTCATCGAATCGTTGAACGACGCGCCGGATGGGACCGCCAGGGAGGCCCTCGACTTCATACTGGAAAGGTTTGACGGCTTTGTCGACCGAAACGAGATAAGGGACGATTTTACCGTCATCCTCCTGAAAAGGACCTCCTGAGGAGGGGCCGCCCGGGTGCTCTTTTTCCGCCCGGAGACCTTTTTTTCTTGAAAAGTGACGCCATATGGGCTACAATGATCGCCGGCGGGGCAGCTAACGGCCCCGGTCAGCCTATATATAAAGCCGATTCTTCATTGACCATTGAGATGCGCACCGTTTTAACCAGGGGCCGGTGGCATATCGCCCCGGTGCGTCAGAACGCACCATCCGGCATACCGTACATAAAGGAAACAGACCATGAACCTGACGGACATAATCTATCTCAACTCCTTCTCACTCGGCTCCTTCATCGCCGTCGTCTTCTTTCTCATGTCCACCTTCTTTCTCCTCACGGTGAAGAACAAATCGATGGCGTCGCGCCAGCTCGGCATGGCCTACCTCTGGATGGGCATATTCAACATCGGCTATCTCGTCTCCGCCACGGTCTACCACCCCCTGGCGGCGTATCACCGGTGGTGGACGGTTTTCACCATCCTCGCCGCTGAGGCGAATTTCATCACCTTTTTCTTCTATTTTCCGAATGAAAAGGCGCCTCGCGTCGCGAAGGCGGTCCTCTATCTCAGTTATTTCATTGCTATCGCCTGCACCGTCGCATTCGCCGTGACGAGCCTCGGCGCTGACAAGGTCTACTTCTTCTCCGGCCACTACTGGGACTTTAACGCGGAGGCCATCAGCAAAACGATCGGTCTGATCATCATCGCCTTCATAATTATCGGGTTATCGCTCAGCCTCTGGCGCACGATCACATACAAAGGCAAAGAGCGCTGGACGGTCCTTGTCCTCGGCATAATCTTCATCATCAGCACCGTCGCTCCCGCGACAATCAACACAATGAGCCGGGACGGCCTTGTCACCAGGGAGCTCTTCAACAACAGCTGGGTTCTCTTCAACGTGGTCGGTTTCTTCATTCTTCTGGTCTACTATCTCAACAACACAAAGGACCGCATATCCTTCATGGGCAAGCTGATCGGGATCAGCATGGTGACCTTCCTCGCCATGCTCCAGATCATAAGCTATTTTCTTCTCCTGGAAAAGGACGCCTCCTTCGACGAGATCAGGAACAAATCTGTGTCCCTGGTGCTCGATTACGCCCACCCGGGAGAAGGCGACGAGTATGTCGTCGCCTATCTTCCCGACAAAGACGCCTTCCGGTTCGTTTCCGGGGGGGGGGTGGATATCGAAGGGCGCCGTGCCGAGTTCATGAACACCGCCATCTGGCAGAGAATACGCAACCTCCCGAGGGGCGGTTTCACCCGCGGCCTCAATCGGGTGCTCAAAACGGCGCCGCTCCATTTCGAAGGATATACAAAAACCATTCGTGAGTTCGCCGCGACCCTCCCCGGTGACGAGGATGACCCTGCGGGGAAAGTGCTCCGCTTCGCGGAATCCATCAAGAGGGATATCGTCTACTCCGCTTCGAAAATCAGGCAGATTCCCGATGAAAATTTCCGCTCCGACGCATCCCTCTTAGCCCTGAAAAAGCGGAAGGCCGTCATCCCCTTTTACGACGTCATGGAGGATCGCCTGGCGAACAGCACGAAAGAGGGCGCGGAGCTGAAACGCGAGATCCTCGAACTCTTCACCCTGATGAACAGTCCCGCGAGCAGGCACTACCGCACGGGGAAGGACGGCCTCACGCACTATATCGGCTACATGCAGGTGAAAGCCGACTCCGGCGTCGTGCGCGAAGTCGGCTTCCCTTACGCGGCCTACCGCGCATACATGCATCCCACGGTGCTCAAGTTCATCATCATCCTGATCGTCACGCTGGTCTTCGTCCGCTTCGGGTTCCAGGTGTTTTTCCTGGGCATCCTCATCAACCCCCTCCGCGCCCTCTCACGGGGCGTGCGGGAAGTCGACAAGGGGAACCTTGATATCGAAATACCGGTGAAAATCGAGGATGAAATCGGCCAGATCACCCGGACCTTCAACAACATGGTGAAGACCCTCCGTACCATCGTCCAGACCATCACGAGCAACACGGTCGAGGTGAAAAACATAAGCGGCTCACTGAACGAGGCCTCCGGCTCCCTGGGCGATATCGCCAAGGAGCTTACCGCGATCGTCGAGGAGGCGGCGGCCTCCTACGAGGAGATGTCCTCCTCCTTTGAATCGAACCTGGGCGATATCAAATTGCAGCTCGAGAGCTCCGACTCCATAAAGGGAGACATCTCCGAAATCAGCAAGAAGAGCGAGCAGCTCACCTCGCGCATATCCCGCCTCACCGACCGGATCAACGAAGCAGTCAAGGAAGTGGAGACGGGTGAGGCCACCGTCAATCAATCGGTTAAATCGATCGAGGAGCTCGCCCAGTACCTCCACAATATCGAGGGCACCATCAACGCCATCAACGACGTGGCGGACAAGATCAATCTCCTTGCCCTGAACGCGGCCATCGAGGCATCGCGAGCCGGGGATCACGGCAGGGGCTTTGCCGTGGTCGCGGACGAGGTCAACAAGCTCGCGGACCAGACCTCCGAGCTCGCCAAGGGGATCCGGGGCACCATCATCAAGCACGCGAACCAGATAACGAACGAGCTCGACTTCATCGGCAACACCTCGAAGATATTCATGGACGTGCGCGTGAAGATAATTGAGACCAGAGACGTACTCTCCGAGACACTCGATTTCACCGGCGGCCTGGAGGTGATGAACACCGATATCCAGCAGAAGATCAACAAGCTGGGTGAAATCTCCAACGGCATCTACACCTTCTCCATGGAGCAGAAGAACGTCATCGACGAGCTGACCAGGGCGGTCAACACCATCAGCGAACTGTCTCAGAACACCCTTGAAAACGCGGAGATGGTGCGCGGTTACGCGCGGATCGTCGATTATGGCGCCAACGACCTGGCGAACAACATAGAATCGTTCAAGAAGAGCACATGACCGGGCGCTGACTCCCCGAAAAGTCGCCGCTCCGGCGAAGTGACCATATTTCGGGAAGGGGGACACGCGATGCTCGACTTCACACTGAGCGAAGAACAGGAAAAAATCAGACTGGCCGCCCGGGAATTCGCCCTGAGGGAGATCGTTCCCGCCGCCGCCTACTATGACGAGCTGAACAGGGTCCCCGAGGGCCTGCTCCGGAAGGCCTTCGATGCCGGGCTCATGAACGGCGACATACCCGCCGCATACGGAGGGAAAGGGCAGGGGCTGCTCGAGGGGGCCCTCGTGACGGAGGAGATCGCAGCCGCCTGCTCCGGAATTGCCACCTCCCTTTTCGTGAACTCCCTCGGCCTGGAGCCGATCGTCCTTTCCGATAAAGAGCATATAAAAAAGAAATACCTGGGCATCCTCGCGCGAGAGCCGAAATTTATCTGCTTCGCCACATCCGAACCGACCATGGGTTCCGACGTCGCGGGGATGCGCTGCATGGCGGAAAAAAAGGGGAACGACTACATACTGAACGGCACGAAATACTGGATCACGAACGGCGGCATCGCCGATTACATGACCGTCTTCGCCACGATCGATCCCGCGTCACGCCACGAGGGGATATGCGCCTTCGTCGTTGAGCGGGAGTGGGAGGGGGTCCGATCCGGCCTTCACATTCCGAAAATGGGCCAGCGCGGTTCGAACACGGCGGCCCTCAACTTTAAAAACGTGCGCGTGCCCGCCGAAAACGTTCTGGCAGAGCCGGGCTCCGGCTTTGTGCTGGCAATGAAGACCTTTTCGCGCACCCGCCCCATCATCGGCGCCTTCGCCGTGGGGGCCGCGCGCTCCGCCATGGAATTCGCTGTCGACTACGTCAAGAAACGCCAGGCCTTCGGCACGAAGCTGAAGAACTTCGAGGCCATACAGTTCAAAATCGCGGAGATGTACCAGAAGATCGAGACCTCACGCCTCCTGGTCTGGAAATCCGCCTGGGAGTCGGACAACGGGAATCGACCCCACCATCAACGCCTCCATCGCCAAGATCTACGCAACGGAGTCGGGCCTGGAGGTCGCGAGCGACGCACTCCAGATCGCCGGGGGCTACGGCTATACCCGTCTTTTCCCCTTCGAAAAAATCATGCGGGACATACGGCTTCTGATGATATACGAGGGGACGAGCGAGGTCCAGAGGGTGATACTCGCCGGCCATGCACTGAACAGCTACAGGCCGGTCATGCCGCCCCTCGAGGACCTTCCCATGCTCCGCGTCGAAAACGGCAATCCTGATTTCGACGCGGAAATGGAGGGAAGGACCGCCTGGCGCTGCCGCATGTGCGGGCATATTCATTACGGGGACGAGGCGCCCGAAGAATGCCCCTACTGCTTTTTCCCCTCCACGGCCTTCAAAAAGGTCTGGCCTCGGGAGGCGTGATAAACCCGATGGATATGACGCACCCCCCCGATCAATTAAAAAAAGACAGCGCTGCTGTCTTTTTTTAATTGCGGTATATGGTGAGCGACTGATGACTGTTACCCCCCTGTTATATCCATGACAGGTTATAGAAGTAGTAATCTAGGTCCCTTCGAGTAACAGCCAGTGATCTTGAGCACTCTTCATTCAGACACATTTTATATATATTGTTCATCACATATCCTCCCTTATTAAAGCCTGTTCATACCAATAATATACTAAACCCAACATTGTTTGTCAAGTCTAATTTATATATTTTTCTCCCTTACCGACTCACTGATTATTCGATTATCCACTCACACCGCCCACGGGATTGTCCCACAAACCCCCAAAATCAACCGGGATGAAGCCCCCCTCCGGGGGGGGGGATGGGGTGCGTATGAAGTCAAGGACGCACCTCACCTAAAATTTTTTTTGATAAAAACTTTATATTTTCTTTATAAAATAGGAGAATTATATAGTAGATTTGTTGCATAACCGGGCACTAAAGCGGCTTTCCCCCTCCTGCGGCGGGGGAAAGCCCATTATTTCCAAGATTTGCAACAAGTCTACTATTGTTATAATACCCACACCACGAAAGGGACGGGGCTCACATAGAATGGACACCAAAGGAAAAAAGCCCGGAAACCCGAACAGAAGCCTTATCGTTGAAAAGGTCTTTGAGAAGTTCTTTCTCATCGTGGGCCTCTCATGCATTTTCATCCTTCTGCTCATCATGCTCTTTCTCTTCAGGGAGGGACTCCCCATTCTTCGCGAGGTGGGCCTGGGCGATTTTCTTTTCGGCTCCCAATGGTATCCCACGAGCGAAACGCCCCGATTCGGCGTAGGGCCCCTCATCGCCGCATCGGTGGCGGTCACCCTGCTGGCCTCACTCTTCGCCGTGCCCCTCAGCCTTGCGATCGCCGTCTACCTCTCCGAGCTGGCGGCCCCGAGGGTCCGTGAGGTGGTGAAACCGGCCATAGAAATAATCGCATCGATCCCCTCGGTCATCATCGGCTTCTTCGGGATGGTGGTGGTGGCGCCCTTCCTCCAGCGGCATTTTGACATTGACTCGGGCCTCAACCTCTTCAACGCAGCCCTGATGCTCGCCTTCATGGCGATCCCGACCATCGCCAGTATCTCGGAGGATGCGATCTCATCGGTCCCCATGACCCTCAAGGAGGGATCCTACGCCCTGGGCGCAAACCGATGGGAGACGATATTCCATATAACGATACCTGCCGCTCTTTCAGGCATATGGACCGCGGTCATACTCGGGATTTCCCGGGTCATCGGCGAAACCATGGTCGTCCTCATGGTCGCCGGCGGGGCCGCGGTGTCGCCCACGTCGCTATTTTCACCCGTGCGCCCCCTCACCTCGAACATCGCCGCAGAGATGGCGGAGGCGGCCGTGGGGGGGAGCCACTACCACGCCCTCTTCGCCATCGGTATCATTCTTTTTCTCATCACTTTCTTTTTCAACATCATTGCCGATTATCTCTCGAACAGGTATAGGCTAAAAGGGAACTGAAATGCCGTCACGGGTATCACGATCGGAGACAATCGAAAAAACAGCCTTCACGCTTATAAGGGTGATGTCCTTTGCCGTCCTGGCATTCCTGGTCTTCATACTGGCCTACATAGTCAGGATGGGATGGTCCGCCCTCTCATGGGAATTTATCACCGAGTTCCCGCGGGACCAGATGACCCGGGGCGGCATCTTTCCGGCCATACTTGGGACCCTCTATCTGATGGTGGGCTCTGCCCTCGTCTCCATACCGATCGGGATCATCACCGCGATCTACCTTACCGAGTACGCGGGGAGGCCCGCCCTGGTGAAGGTGATACGACTGGGCGTGAGCAACCTTGCCGGCGTGCCCTCCGTGGTCTTCGGACTTTTCGGCCTCTCCCTCTTTGTGGTGTTCCTCGATTTCGGCACCTCGATCCTGGCGGGATCCCTGACACTTGGCGTACTGAACCTTCCCGTGATAATCCGCTCGACCGAGGAGGCCCTGATGACTGTCCCGTCGACCTACCGAGAGGCTTCCCTCTCTCTGGGCGCCACCAGACTCCAAACCATCTTCAGGATTGTGCTACCCAACGCCCTCCCGGGCGTGCTCACCGGGGTCATGCTTTCACTGGGACGCGCCGCCGGGGAGACCGCCCCGATCATGTTCACCGCAGCTTCCTTCTACGCCCCCGTGCTTCCCGACTCGATATTCAGTGAGGTCATGGCCCTGCCCTACCACATCTACGTCATGGCCACGGCCGGAACTCATATCCAGGAGACCCGACATATCCAGTACGGCTCCGCAATCATACTGATCATGCTGGTGCTGGCACTGAACTCGATCGGGCTTTTCATGCGGCACCGATTCAGGAAACGGCTCAAGGGGTGATTGTAAAACTATGTTTCGACGGTGAAAGCTGTGCCGGCGTGACCCGACGCCACGGAAACACGCCATCCCATAAGCTCCGCCGCGTGCTTGACGATGGAAAGGCCGAGGCCGGTGCCGCCCGTCGATCGTGACCGGCTCTTGTCGACCCTGTAGAAGCGCTCAAAAATCCTGTCGATCGATTCCGCGGGTATGCCGATACCGCTGTCGGAGATCGTCACAACGGGGCGGCCGTCCCGTGACTCCATGCCGATGGTAATCCCCCCCCCCTCGTTGTTGTAATTGATTCCGTTGTCGATGATGTTGAAGAATATCTCCTCGGCAAGAAAACGGTTCCCCCGTATCTTTTCCGCCCCCGGCCGGCCGTCGAAGGAGATCGTCACGTTCTTCTCCTTTGCCTTCGGGCCCAGGATCTCCATGCTCCCGCGGATGATTTCCCCGACATCGATGAATTCGTCTGCGAAGTCGGTCGTGGTTTCCAGGCGGTTCAGCTTGAGGATGTCGTTTACCAGGGAGCTCTGGCGGTCGACGCTGGCAAGAGCCTTCCGGAGAAGGTCCTTCGCCAGTTCGGGTTCGCACATGTGCTGTTCCAGGGTTTCCAGGTAGCCCTTGAGTATTGCGATCGGGGTCTTCAGCTCGTGGGACATGTTGCCCACCAGGTCGGTCTTCATCTGCTCGATCTTTTTCTTCTCCGTGGTGTCGTGAAGAACAATGAGAAGCCCCTGAAGCGACTCGCCGCCCGAGATCGGCTTGATCAGCACCTCGCATTGCCTTCCGTTCAGGAGGACCTCCTCGAAGGCCTGGGAGCGCCCGGTGGCGTGGGCGTACTCGATGCGCGTGTTGATTCCACGGTTTCTGATCCCCTCGAAAAAAACCTTCCCGGCAACCCCGGTGCCGATGTCAAGGAGCGACTTGAAGGCGCCGTTGGCGACCAGGAACCTCTTGTCTCTGCCGATGACCGCGATCCCGTCGTTGATGCTCTCGAAAGTCTTCTCCAGTTTGTTCTGTTCGAACCCGAGGCTGCTGATTTTCTCGGACACCGTGTCAGCGAGCCTGTTGAGAGCCTTCTGGAGCGTGCCGATTTCATCGTCTTCGTAGTTCGGGATACGCCGGGAATAATCGCCGCTGGAAAAGTCCCGGGCGAAGCGGATGGTCTCCTGTATGGGCCGGGTGATCATACGGGATATCAGGACCACGACGAAGGCGGAAAGAAACAGGGCGACGGCCCCGGCTGCCAGTATATAGCCCCTCAGGCGATCCATGCTCTCCCTTACCTCGCTCAGGGGCATCGCGAGCCTGATGATGGCATGCTCCGTTTTTTTCGCCATGTAGAGCATGTCGGTCTTCAGGGTGTTACTGTACCGGATGCTCTCGCCGGTTCCCGTTGCATCGGCCTCGCGTATCTCCACCCGGTATCGGTGGTTGTCCATCAGATCCACCTCGGGGTATTCGGAGTCGGCGATCACCTCCCCCTCCCTTCCGATGAGGGTGATCCGCGTCTTTATGACGCCGGAGAGGCTCCGCGTCCTGTCCACCCGCGCGGCGGTGGGGCCTGCGAGGTAAGCGCGGGGGTTCTGCCGGATTCCCAGCTCGATGAAGTCGATCTTGTCCGCCATCTCCCGCTTCAGTATCTTCAGGTGGAAGTCCCGGACCGTATCGATTATGACGATGAGAAGCGTGGCCGTAAGGGCGATAACGAGGGCCATGAAGGAAACGATGATCCGGCTGCTTATTTTCTTGAACATTAGGTGCCTATTTCTTGAAGCCGTATCCGACGCCCGAGAAGGTCTTGATGGTCTGCTTGTACCTTCCCAGCTTCTTACGGAGGTTCATAACATGCACGTCGATGGTACGGTCCACCACGTACACGTCCTGTCCCTTGATGCTGTCGATGATATTGTCCCTGGTGAAGATCTTCCCGGGGTTCCTGAGGAAAAGATGGAGTATCTCGAACTCCGTCTTGGTGAGGTCCACACCCTCTCCGTCTATAGTGAGACTGTAGTGGTCGGGATTGAGGAGGATCCCCTCGTGGGATAGCATCCGTGCGGAAGTTCCGGCCGTCTCCGCTCCTGCAGCCCGTCTGAAGATAGCCTTGACCCTCGACTTAAGCTCCTTGACGCTGAAAGGCTTTGTTATATAGTCATCCCCGCCCAGTTCGAGGCCGAGGACCTTGTCGATCTCGTCCGATTTTGCAGAGAGGAATATGATCGGAATCCCCCTCGTTTCATCGGAGGAGCGGACGCGGCGGCAGAATTCGAACCCGTCCATGCCCGGCATCATGATGTCGAGAACGATCAGGTCGGGAGGGACCGTCCCCAGGACCTTCATGGCCTCCTCGGCGGAGGGATAGGTGTTTACCAGGTACCCCTCGTCGGCCAGGTTGATCCTTATGATTTCCCGGATGTCCTGCTCGTCGTCGATTACAAAGACCCTTTTCTGCATGGCCTTCTCCGGCAGCGCATCGCGGCGCAGTGTCATTCGTCCGTGTGACGGACGTCTATTCCCTCGATATAATAAATTGCGCGCTCGGCGATATTGGTGACATGGTCCCCTATTCTCTCAAGGGCTTTTGAGGCCATGATAAGTCCCAGGGACTGTGATATGGTGTTGGCGTTTTCAGCCATATAGGTGAAAAGCTCCCGGTAGATCTGCGTGTTCAGGGTGTCGATCTCATGGTCCATGGCGATAACCCCCCGGGCGCGGTCGGCGTCCCGTTCCGTTATCGCGGTAAGGGCATCGCGGAGCATGGATATGGATATATCCGCCATCCGGGGGATATCGACCAGGGGTTTCAGGGGGGGCTTCCCCTGAAGGTTGATCGCCTCCATCGCGATATTGGTGGAAAGGTCCCCTATTCGCTCGAGGTCGGTGTTGATCTTCAGCATGGCAAGGACCAGACGAAGGTGTACGGCTGCAGGCTGCAACGTGACCAGTATCCGGATACATTCGTTGTCGATCTCGACTTCCAGGTTGTCGAGGAAGGAGTCGTCGCGTAGAACCTCCCCGGCCAGGTCGGAATTGGATTCCTTGAGCGCGTGCACGGATTTTGAGATCGATTCGATGGCCCGGTCGGCCATTTCGAAAACTCTTGATTTTATCTGTTCTATCTCCTGTTCAAGATGGGTAATCATCCTCTCCTCCGTTTCAGTCGTCCCATGGGCGCGGCCGGGGCCCTCTCCTACCCGAATTTACCCGTGATATAATTCTCGGTCATTTCCATCTCCGGTTTGGTAAACATTTTTTCCGTGGCGTTGACTTCGATCAGATCACCCAGGTAAAAGAAGGCCGTTTCATCGCTCACGCGGGCCGCCTGCTGCATATTGTGCGTGACGATGATGATCGTGTAGTTCTCCTTCAGGTCCCGTATCAGCTCCTCTATCTTCTGGGTTGAAATCGGGTCAAGTGCGGAAGCGGGCTCGTCCATCAGTATCACCTCGGGCTGGACGGCTATGGTGCGCGCGATGCAGAGGCGCTGCTGTTGCCCCCCTGAAAGCCCCAGGGCCGATTCGTCGAGCCGGTCCTTCACCTCATCCCAGAGGGCCGTGCTCTTGAGGGACTGTTCCACGACCCTCTCCATCTCGTATTTATCGCGCACTCCGTTGATCTTAAGCCCGTAGGCGATATTGTCGAATATCGATTTCGGGAAGGGATTCGATTTCTGGAAGACCATACCGACCCTCCGCCTCAGGTTCGTCACATTATATTTTGGATGGTAGACCGATTCCCCGTCGATCAGGAGATCCCCCTCCACGTGCGTGTTCGGAATTATGTCGTTCATCCGGTTGATACACCTGAGGAACGTGGACTTACCGCACCCGGAGGGCCCGATAAGGGCGAGCACGGTATTCGCCTTAACCGCGATTGATATCTTTTTTATCGCCGCCGTTGCGCCGTAGTAGAAGGTAAGATTATCGGCCCTTATTTTTTCTTTCATCCGCTCTCAGCCTTCAAGGGCGAAACCGTCATCACATCCCGGTATCGCGCCGCACGATGAATTATTAGCATCGGCAGTGAATGAAATATCAATCACTTTTCTGAAGTAAATATAATGCAAATATAAAGATTTTGTAAAGAATATTCCCTTTCAGAGCACCCTGGGCCACCGCATCCTCCTTAAGGGGATCCCCTCCTTTTTTCTATTTATCCAATATTCTTTATTTATTCAAATATTCTTTATAATATTTTTATATTATTTCCCTACTTTCCTTTCATGAAAGAGACCACCAACAATCCAAGGAGGTAATTCTCAATGTTATCAAGAATCTTAAGAATCGTCGGGCTGGTCATGGTCGTTCTCACGACATCGTACCTTGTTGTCGCCTGCAAAAAAGGCACGGGCGAGCGGGTCGTGGTCAAGGGCTCGACGACGGTACTCCCCATCACGCAAAAGGCGGCCGAAGCGTTTCAAAAGGCCGAAGGCATCCCTGTTTTCGTCGAGGGTAGCGGATCGGGCAACGGCATCAAGGCCCTCATAGACGGCTCCTGTGAAATCGCCAACTCCTCCCGCGGGATGAAACCGGAGGAGATTGAGGCCGCCAAAAGGAAGGGCCGCGCGGTGAAGGAGATCACCGTCGCCTACGACATGATCGTCCCGATCGTGCATCCATCCAATCCGGTCAGGAACATCACGATGGACCAGCTCAGGGCGATCTACGACGGTTCCATTACGAACTGGAAGCAACTCGGCGGCGCCGATGAAACAATCGTGGCAGTGTCCCGCGACACCAGCTCCGGAACTTACGAGATCTGGCATGAGAAGGTCATGAAGAAGATCGATGTCAGAAAAGACGCTTTGCTCCAGGCCTCCAACGGCGCCATACTCACCACTGTCGCCGGCAATCCCAAGGCTATCGGCTACGTGGGCTTCGGCTACCTGAACGACTCGATCGCCCCCCTGAAGGTCAACGGGGTCATGGTGACCCTCGAAAACGGCAAATCGGGGGCCTTCCCGATCTCCCGGATGCTCTACATGTACGTAAGCGCCGAAGGACTGTCCGAACCGGCGAAAAAATTCATCGACTACCTGTTGAGTCCCGAAGGGCAGGACCTGGTGAAGGAAGCCGGATTCATTCCCATCTGATTATTCCGGTATCCTTGCAGCCCCGTGCCGGTTCATCTGAACCGGCATTTTTTTTCCGAAAAATCGGCATAACCGATTAGTCGCCCCAAGAAGCCCGTGATCCATGCGAACCGTTACTCTTCCTGGTGATTATTAACATTTATTTCATATTTCACTAATATTATTTTTAACGCCGTATCAGATATTCCATTCGATACGCCGGTTATGCGGCGATCAAAAATAAATTTGGAGGATTCCATGAAGAACGGAAAAATAATCGCATTCTTCACCGCGGCATTCATCGGGATGGGAAGCATCGGAGTAATGGCGCAGGAGAAAAAAACCGAAGAAAAGGACGACAAAAAAGTCGAGGAGGCCATCAAGGACATCTACAAGCGTCTCGACATCGGCGTCAGGCTCTACCTTGACTGGATCGGACAGTGGGGCCATAAGGACGGATCGAGCTTCGACCGGATCCCGAAGGGGGAGCCGGACCCGAACGGTATCAAGGAAAAGAACAACAACTCTTTCCGGGTCCAGCGCGCCTACATCGACATCAAGTACAAGATCAATGACATACTGAACGCGCGTCTCACCACAGACGTTGACGGCAAGGTCTCTCCCCAGAAAAGCGCCGGCGACTCGACGTCCGCGTTTCATCTCTATCTAAAATACGCCTACCTCGACGCGAAGAAGGACTTCGGTCCGATTGGGCTATCATTCATGGGCGGCATGATCGGCACGCCGGTCGTCGGCCTTGTCGACAAGATTAGCGATTACCGCTGGATATCCCAGAACTATCTCGACCAGTCCAAAAACGTCCTGAACGGCCTGAGCATCGACAACTCGTCGGATCTGGGAATCTCGGCGTCGGTCAGGATATTCAAGTACGCGACCTTTACGGGATCCTTTACAAACGGCGGGGGTTACAAAAATGACGAATCCAACTCCTATAAGGCCGTCACCTATCTCGCGACCGTCAACCCGGTCAAGGGGGTTCACATAAGCGGGTTCGGGAGAAACGAGATAACCGACAAATACGACTATACGGGGAAGAAGGCGAAACGCTCATACTACGGCTACGGCGTCGCCTATGAAAGCAACCTGATCAAGATCGGCTTCAATCATATCTTTCCCTATACACGGACCGTGGGCCTCTCATCCCAGTTCGGTTTTGCCACCCCCGCACTCTATGTATACCCGGTGAAGAACAACGGCTACATGCTCCTCGACGCCTGGTTGAACGTCAATCTCGGGGCCGTGGCGGAATCGGTTCCTCTCCTTATCACCGGGCGGTACGTCTACGGCCTCCAGCGGGGTACCTACCAGAAATCGATCGCCGACCCGAATTGCGGCAAGGAAAGGAGTTCCATGCTCTATGCCCTCGGCCTCGGCTGGCAATTCAACAAACATTTTCGGATACTCCTCGGAGGGGAATGGCAAACATACCAGATCAAAAAAGACAGGCTGCTCCGATACGCCGAGGGAACCACCGGAACCGAGTACTACGGAGATACCCTTTATGCGGGATCGAGGGAACCGCACGATTCAAAGAGGGTGTATATTAAAACCGAGGTGGTATTCTAAAAGAATTCTCTCTTTCTCCTCATGGGCCCGCGCCTCAACCGCGCGGGTTTTTTTCGCCCCGGCGCATATCGGCATGGCCGATTGCGATGCCCAACATCCATTATGGATTTACATTATCTTCGACGGGGCCGCGGATTTCCTCGCTTCCCGCGGCTTCGCACGCCTCATCGACGCAAAGCTCGGGCAGGGCGATCACAAAAACCCGGATGGCACGAGGGCCTCACGTACCGTAGATAGATGAGGCCCCGGTGGTTGCGCTATCAACTGAAGAGATTCAGCATCAATTGCATTTTTTGTAGCATTCGTCTTTGGTTTTTTTGCCGGCAAGTATTTTCGTTTCTTTCTTTGCCAGGCATCCGATTTCCTCGGCTTTTCTCTTGCTTTGATCCTGAATTTTCTTGGCATTTTCCTTGCATTTTTCAAAGCTTTTTTCTGCCCGTTCTTTGCAGTTCTTATACGCGGCATCACAAGATTTTTCACACGCCTTTCTCTTGAGATCAACGCCGAATTTCCCGAAGCCGTAATCGGTTACAAATAACGACAGTGCCGCAATCGCGGCTAACGTGATAAGAATTTTTTTCATGCGATCCCCCTTTCATGGAATAATTGATATGCTCAAAACTCTATATGCTGTAATTCAAAGTGTCAAGAGATTAATCGTGTTACGGACATCGCTACAGCGCGTTGCGGCGACGATTCGCCACGCGCTCGATTTTCATAATGGATTGACATTTTCTCCGGAGGAACTCTACTGGTCGGGCGGTGTCATCCTGTCATGCTCGACCCCGCGACCGAAGGAAGGACAATAATGGAGATATACGAACAACTCAGGGACATACTCGATTCCCATCCCTCGACGGCGCCGGAATCGCCGGCAATCATCGAAATACTGAAAATCCTGTTCACACCCGAAGAGGCCGCCATGGCGGCAGTGATGAGTTTCAAACCGTGGGGAGTGGAAAAGATCGCCTCTGCCGCCGTCCATTCCCGCAGATGGGGCCCTCGCCATGCTCGAATCGCTGGCCGACAAGGGGGTGGTTTTCTCGAAAACAAAAGACGGGGCCCCCCTCTACGGCCTGCTGCCCCTCATCCCGGGGGTCTTCGAGTTTCCCTTCATGAAAAGCGACGGTTCGCCGATGCACCGAAAACTGGGGGCCCTCTGGGAGGAGTACCATGCCGGGGCTCTCGGCGCTTCTTTCGCCGGGAACCCGACACCCCTCATGCGTGTTGTGGCGGTGGAAAAATCTTTGAAGGCGGAACAGCGGGTGCATCCCTATGAAGAGGTGAAGCATTTTATTGAAAACGCGAAATCGATCGCCCTTGCAGACTGCGCATGCCGGGTCAGCGTGGGGGCCTGCGACAGGCCGAAGGATGTCTGTCTTATATTTGACGGGGCGGCCGAGTTCCTCGTCTCGCGTGGATTCGCGCGCCCGATAAACGTGAAGGAGGGGATGGAGGTCCTCGACCGCGCGGAGCGCGCAGGCCTCGTGCACACGAGCAACAACAGCGCGGACCGGGCAAACCTGATATGCAACTGCTGCCCCTGCTGCTGCACGGTCCTGCGCGGAAGAACCCAGCTCAGGCACCCCCACGCCTTCGAGCCGAGCCGCTTCGAGGCCTCTGTCAGGAGCGCCGATTGCACGGGCTGCGGCCTCTGCGCGGAGGACAGGTGCCCGATGAAGGCGATTGAGATACGTGCGGACGTTGCCCACGTCGACCCTGGCCAATGCATCGGCTGCGGGCTCTGCGTCACCGCCTGCCCGACCATGGCGATCGATCTTCTGGAACGCACAACGGTCCCGGCGGTTCCGCCCACGGTCATGGAGATGGGAATCTCCGTCGCCCGGGAGAAGGGAAGGCTCAAACGTTTCATCAAGGTCATGCAGCGGTAGCTGCCGGAAGGGGCCGGCGGCATCGGGGGAGGTGACGCGCGTGCGGGAGTTTACCGCCTCTTTCTGCGGCGCTTCCCCCTTCCTGAGGGACTTCCGGCCGGGACGGCCTCCTGATTCTCCGCCGTCCTTTCGGCACCCCTCTCCCTGGCGTCCCCGCGCTGGGGTTCAGCGCCGTCCGCGGCATCGACGGCCCGCCGCTGCCAGTAGGCGAGTTCCGCGCCGTGGGTTCCCATGGCCTCTGTCATTATTTCGAAGAAAAGAAACGCGTTCGCAAAATGGATGTTCCGGACGAAGCGCTTCTCGAAGGCCTTCCCCTTCTTTCCCTCCGGTACCCGGGTAAAACTCGACTGGCGCGCCACGATATTGCACACCGCGTCCCATTCCCGCCGGGGTATCCTGAGTCCCGTCGCCAGGCCGGTAAAACGCTGGTGGAGGATGGCAAAGGCGTCCTGGTAGGAACTCCTGTCCCCGAGCTCCTGATTGAATACATCGTACATGAGCGCGGTCAGAAGGACCGCGGCCGGTATCTCCATGCCACGCCTGCGACGGGCGTCCAGGGCGGCGAGGCGCCGAAGGAGGTCTCTCCTGTAATCCCCCGACACCAGTTCTGCGAGCCAGTAGTCCAGTATGCCGAAACGGCCGAGATTCTCAAAGGTCCCGGCCGAGGCGCCGCACCGGAGAATCTTGTAGAGTTCCTCGAGCATCCGGTGGTCGTTCGCGTTTTTGATGAGGGGCGCGCATGCGCGTGCGGCCTTCAGATCCTTACGGGAGGGCGTGAAGTCGAGCTGTGCGCAGAAGCGCGCGGCGCGTATGATTCTGACCGGGTCTTCGGAAAAGCGCGCCGCAGGGTCGCCGATCGAGCGAAGCACCCCGCTCTTCAGGTCCTTCAGGCCGCCGGTGTAATCGATAATGGATGAATCCGCGCCGTTATAATAGAGGGCATTCACCGTAAAATCGCGTCGCAGGGCGTCTTCCTCTATGGTGCCGTAGACATTGTTCGCTGCGAAACCGCCCTCGGCCGCCTGCTCCGGATCCACCGCTGCGCGAAAGGTGGCAACCTCGACGAAGCGATCATGACTGATGTAGACGTGTGCGAGCCGGAACCGCCTGCCGATGAGGAAACAGCGCCGGAAAAGGCGCTTGATCTGCTGGGGCCGCGCGTCGGTGACGATATCGAAGTCCTTCGGCTTCCTGCCGAGGAGGATGTCCCTCACGCACCCGCCCACGAGGTGGGCCTGGTACCCGCCGTGCAGGAGCCGGTTCAGGATATCGAGCACGTTTCGCTCGACCTCCCTGCGGTTCATCGCATGACTGTCACGCGGCACGAGAATGGGGTATTTCTTCACAAAGGGAAGGAGCCGAAATTTCATATAGGTACATTTTTATGATTTTTTCGCACTATGGCAGACAGGCAATGATTTGTCAATCATTCATCGGTGATCAGCTCAATTTACTGGAAGAAAACCTTTGCGGGATCCAGGCAAGGATGGGGGGGTTGAACCGCCGGTCACTTACGGGGAAAAATGATCATACCCCGATCCGATCTCCATCCTGACGCCGCCTTTCACGAGGAAGACCCCGTCCTCCCGGGGCAGGATGGTCCCCACCGGGGTGAAATCCCCGAATTCACTCCGGAGCGATTCGATCTTTTCGGGACGTATCGTAAAGATCAGCTCAAAATCCTCCCCCCCGTAGAGGGCGTACCGGAAGGGATCGCCCGAAACATCGCGGGCGGCCTCGATCGTCTCTTTCGACAGGGGGATCGCGTCATGGTCGATGCGCCCCCCGGTGCCGCTCTCCTCGCAGATGTGCGCCACCTCGCTCCCCAGGCCGTCGCTCACGTCGATCATGGCGTCCGCGTAACGCGCGATCGCCCGCCCCTCGGACTCCAGGCGACACCGGGGCTCGAGATAACGGTCGATGGCCCCGCCGCGTTTCCCGTTCATTAAAAGCCGGAGACCCGCCTCGCTCCCCCCCAGGGTCCCGGTGACGCATATCAGGTCTCCCGGCGAGGCGCCGGATCGGAAGCGGACAAGGCCCCGCTCCGCCTCTCCCGCCAGGGCCAGATTCAGGACGAGTTCCCGGCCCCGCGTGGTGTCGCCCCCGGCAAGGACGACCCGGTGGCGCCGCGCTGATTCGTAGAGGCCCCGGTAGAACTCGTCCATGAACTCCACATCCGTTTCCGGGGTCAGGGCAAGGGATATGAGAGCCCAGCGCGGCGTTCCCCCCATGGCCACGATATCCGACACGTTCGCCTCCATCAGCTTGCGTCCCACCTGAAAGGGGGTCTGCCATGCAAGGTTGAAATGGGTGTTGTCGACCATCATGTCCGTGGTGGCCAGAAGATAACCGGTGCCTCCGCAATCGATTACGGCGCAGTCGTCCCCTACCCCCTTCACCAGGGAGGGATCGCCGGCAGGCATACCCGCCACGCGCCGGATGAAGGCGAATTCACCGCCGATATCGGATAGTTTCATTTCCCGTAGTGAAGCCTGCAATCCCTGTTTATTTTCGCGGAGCAGAAGTCCCCGCACATGGTGCAGACCTCCTCCCCCTCGCCGCCTGTCTCCTCCCTCAGGGTGCGCGCCTTCTCCGGGTTCATTGAAAGGCGGTACATGCCCTCCCAATCGAGCTCGCACCGTGCGCGTGACATCTCATCGTCCCGGACCCTGGCCCCCGGAAGGCCCCGGGCGACATCCGCCGCGTGGGCCGCGATCTTCGAGGCCACCACGCCGTCTATGACGTCCTGTATGTCCGGAAGGCCCAGGTGTTCCTTCGGCGTGAGATAGCAGAGGAAATCGGCGCCGTAGTAGGCAGCCAGGGCCCCGCCGATCGCGCCGGTCAGGTGATCGTAGCCCGGCGAGCAATCCGTCACCAGGGGGCCGAGCACGTAGAAGGGGGCGCCGTCGCATATGCGCTTCTGAAGCTCGATGTTCTCGCGGATCATGTGAAGGGGCACGTGCCCGGGCCCTTCCACCATCACCTGAACGCCATGCTCCCGGGCCCTCAGGGTCAGCTCACCCAGGGTTTTCAACTCCTCGATCTGCGCCGGGTCGGTGGCGTCGGCGAGACAGCCGGGGCGCAGGCCGTCGCCCAGGCTCAGGCACACATCATGCTCCTTTGCCATATCGAGGATTTCGTCATAGCGGGTATAGAGGGGGTTTTCCCTGCCGTGGTGGAGCATCCATTTGATGAGGAAGCTGCCGCCCCGCGACACCACGCCCATGATGCGCGGCTCCAGGAGGGGCACGCACTTCCGGGTCACGCCGCAATGGACGGTGATAAAATCGACGCCGTCCTCGATATGGGTCCTGATCGATTCGAGGAAATCGTCCTCTGTGAGGCGGGCAACGTCGGGAGAGCGGACGATCGCCTCGTAGACCGGGACCGTGCCCACCGGCACCTTCGACTCGACAATGATCCGCTGTCTCATGGCCCGGATGTCCCCGCCCGTCGAGAGGTCCATTACCGTATCCGCGCCGTACTGCACCGCGACTGCCAGCTTTTCCATTTCCAGATCAGGATCGGCGTTGAAGTTCGAGGTTCCTATATTGGCATTTATCTTTATCCAGAGCCCCGCTCCGATCCCAACGGGGACGCAGTCATGGAGGTCGCTTTTAAGGATTACGGTCCTTCCGGACGCCACATCCTCCCGGATCCGCTCCTCGTCGAGGGGCTCCCGCCCCGCCACCGCGCGAATTTCCGGCGATACGATTTTCCGTTTCGACCCTTCTACCTGCGTCATAACGCTACCTCCGCATTGTTCCGGCCCTCCACTGGATACGCTCGGTCGAGCCTCACTCCCTGTCGGGCCTTTATGAAAAATTCCGTTCCCGAAGCCCGAACTTCCCCTGATAGCGCAGTATCTCGTCGACCATGTCCGGCCTGGATACCAGGGCCGATATCGCGCAGACCATGTCCGCACCCGCTTCAATCACCGAATCGACATTCGAAAGGTCGATGCCGCCTATGGCGGCAATGGGGATGTCCACTGCGCGGCGTATTTCCGCAAGGGTTCCGGTCCCGCACGGTTCCCCCGCATCCGCCTTCGTTCCGGTCGCGAAAATCGGGCTCACACCCAGGTAATCGGCTCCCCAGGCCACAGCCTCGATCGCCTCCTCGACGTTGTGCACGGTGACGCCGATGATCCGGCCGCTCCCCATAAGTTTCCGCGCGGCGGTAAAGGGCATGTCGTCCCGGCCGATATGAACGCCGTCGGCGCCCACCGAGAGTGCGATGTCGATGCGGTCGTTGATGATAAATCGCACGTCATTGCCCGAACAGATGCCGTTGAGTATCCGCGCATCGTCGTAGAGTACGCGCGTGGAGGACGTTTTGTTCCGGTACTGGACCATCCGTACACCGGCGCCAACGGCCACCCGCACGTCGTTAAGAATGCCGGCAGCACTGTACGATTCGTCGGTGATGAGATAGAATCCTTTCATAGAACCTTCTTCATCGATGCGACCTCGCTTTCCCCCAGGATGGAGAGATGATCGAGGAGGCGTTCCTTGAAGGATGCAGGGCCGGCGCATGTTACCGCCGCCAGTTCCCCCGCAATGCCGAAGCAGGAAAGCCCGGCCGTCGCCGCCTCGGCCGCCGCGTCGGGCCGGGCCCCGGCGAAGGCGCCGATCACGGAGGCGGCCATGCAGCCCGTGCCCACCACGCGGGACATCATCGCGTGCCCGTTCCTGACGGCACGGACAGTTCCGTCCGCCGCCGCGACGATATCCTCCACCCCGGTGATCGCCACGATGCATTCCCGTTTCTTCGCCAGCGTCGCGGCGATTTCGCGCAGGTCGCCGCCCGCATCGCCGGTGTCGACACCGCGCGTGCGCGCGTCACGCCCTGCGATACGCGCGATCTCTGAAGCGTTACCCTTGATGATGCCGATACCAACCGTGTCGAGAAGCTCGAAGCTCATCGCTGTCCCTGAAGGGGGTGGCCCCGGCGCCGCATACGTCGAGGACCACCGGGATGCCGTGTTCGTTGGCCGCCCGCGCCGCGATCTTCATGCTCTCAATGAACTCAGTCGTGAGGGTGCCGATGTTAAGGACAAGGGCCGAAGCCATGCGCGCCATGTCCGCCGCCTCCTCCGGGGCATGCGCCATGACCGGCGACGCCCCGAGTGACTTGACGGCCTGGGCGCAATCGTAGATGGTTACCCAGTTTGTCAGGTGGTGCACAAGGGGCTGTTTCTCGCGAACGGCCTCAAGAAACGGGTAGATCTCCATAGTGCATAATCCTTGATTTCATATGATTTCAACAGGTGACCACAAGGGAACATCCTGATTTTTTCAGGTTCCTTGTGCGATAATGGCACAATCATTCCACGAATACTACTTTAATCGGGATGGTCTCTGACGAGGATACGGGATTACGCGCCTTGCTCCCTTCGCCGGCATTACCCGGATCAGGTTCATCGGGTATAATCTCAGGCTCCATGACGGAACCACCCCATGGCAAAACTAAATTACTGTAATGCCCTCTAATAGTCAAGCTAAAGTTGCTGTTTTACCGGATGTACGAGGAGTTGGGAATAACACGGGTCAAATTTTTTCTTTATATTATTAATCCCCTTGCAACTAATGTCCAGACAAATACTTTATGCAAAGTTTCGACATGAAGGGCATACTACTTGCCGGTGGAAGCACCATTCGCCTCTATCCGATATCGAAAAAAGTCTACAAACAGTTGCTGCCTGTATACGATAAACTCATAATCTACTACCCCTTATCGGTCCCCATGCTGGCCGGGATACGTGAGTACGATTCATATGCCCTTCGCCTCAATTAACCGGGTCAGGTTCATCGCCCCCTACTCCTCCTTGTCCCTCATCTTCTCAAATTGCTCTTTCATCCGCCCCCGCTCCTGCTTCAGCCTTTCCTTCTCCTGTTTCATCCTTTCTTTCAGGGACTCCCGATCCAGCTGTTTTTCCTTCATCTCTTCTTTTATCCTGAGAACACGATCGTTGACCTCTTTTTTCATATCGTCGCTGAACCTCTGAAAGTCGGGAAGCTGACGGATCTGTTCAACCTGCTTTCTGAAATTCTCTTTGATGTCCCGGCGCATGGTTTCGATTTTGAACTTTTTCTTTCCCAAAAGTATCTGCAGGACGATCGCCCGATTGAGCATGAGCGACTGGTTCTCCGAAACGAGCTGAGTGAAATCCCGCTTTACCTCGCCATCCGCAACGGGGTTCACCGCCACGGTGCCGGAAAGGACATCCACCCGGGAGCCATCATCCTCTCCCGACATCTGAAAAATAGTGCCCCGTACGGCCGCAACCTGGGTGGGGGACTTGACCTCGTAGGCCCCCTTTCGCGCGAGCTTGGAGAGAAAGATCATGACGCCCCCCATGCTCAATTCAAGGTCGGACTCCTGCGCCTCCTTCTTCAGCGAGGCGATCTTCACCCTCGATTTTTCCCGTATCCGGATATACCCCCTTTCGCCCATCAGCACGTCGGCCATCGAATTGGGGCCGGTCATGATGGTCTCACCCCCGGCAAGACGGTCATTGACCGCAGCGGCGCGGGATGCCCCCCCCGACTCGATGGTGACAACCCCCAGGACCATCCGAATAGTTCCTGCCTCCTCACCCCGCCCCGGGAGGGCCGCGAGTGACACGATTAACAGGGCGGCAACGGCCCTCAGGGTTCGCATCGATTTACTCATGTCACACCTCCGCCATTCTTAATGTGAGGGGGTGCCGCCCGGGCGTCTCTTCGAGACAATGTCCCCGGGGCGGAACGGAAGGGCGTGTCCCCTCTCGCCGGTGCGGCCCATCGCCATGCCGGAGAGGGGCCTCTCGAGTAGCAAGCCCCCGGGAAAAGGGAATGTCAAGAAGAAATCCGTGGGCGAAAAAAGAAGGACCCGCGGCAGTAACTGAAAGATTTTTCATAATTTTTCAGGCAGATCTTGATTCTTCCCCGCCGCCTGTATATATTACAAGTAGAGTTCAGCCTGTCACATAAGACTACGCACGATTATACAAGTGCGGTCTTGAGCTTGAAAAAGCAAGGGTGATAAAAGCTGAAAAATTTCGGGCAAAGGTACCTCAATGTTCAACGAGTTTTAGGAAGCCACCGGGCAACTGGATGGCTTCCGCTTTTATACAACGTCCCCGTTCCCACGGCCGACCGGCACCTCACCAAATCTCTTGACATCAAATACGAATCTGACTATGATGCTATCCATTCCGTGCTTTCACGCCGGTAATCGATTATCCATTCACACCGCGGGAGGTGGCGTCTATCATGCTCGACCCGTTCACTCCACTGCCGAAGGGAAAGACCCTCGAGCCGGGAACCATCGTCCGGCGAATAGGCGAGGGGAAGGACCAGCAGGGGCACCTTCTCCATTACGACGAGGAGGGAAACATGGTCCTGGCCAACATACTGGATATGGCCGAAGGCACCCTCCTGGCCGCCCACGGGCTCCTGAAGCCGCGCCCTGGGGACAGGCTCTACTACTATGCCTCCTCGTTCACCGCCAGCCCGGCCTCCGGCAGGGCCCTCGCACTGGTCAGAAAATGGCCCCTCTTCATCAGGCACCGGGGGCTTCAGGAGCGGATCATAAGCTTTATCACCGCCATCTACGCACCTGAACAGATCGTCCAGTTCGAGAAAAATGACAGCCTCCCCTTCCTTTTCGTGCCGATCCAGCAGATGTTCCGCATCGGCAGGTACTCGGAGCGGCGTGACCCGGAACGGTTGTGCAACGAGGCCTTCATGATCTGGCTCGAATCCCTCCAGCGGGGGGACCATATCACCTACCTGGCCCTCGTCATGGAACAGAAGCACCACGTGCCGCGCTTCTATTCGATCGGCACGAAGCCCCATGAGGAGACCGCCTCGCTCCTGAAAAACGAGGAGTACAATTTCAGGCCCACCCATGGCGGCCACATCAAGGCGATGGGGGTAAAGGACGGCCTCAAGCACTTCATCGTTGACGCGGGGTCGACCTACCTGGGCAGGGGGGTCAGGACACCCCTTCATGTTGCCATTGCAGCGGCCGCGGCCCTCAAGAAGGTCTATCCCGATTTCGAATTCACCCCCCTGGAGGGCCGGGGGGCCTTCGGGACCCAGCAGAGCTACTGACCGGCGGTCCCATGTCGCTCCCACATGCGCCGTTCCCGGTCAAGGCGAACCCCGAATTTCTCCGGCTCCTCTATGGCCGCCTCAAAGGGGGTGTTGTGGACCGGATGAAGAAATGAAAGCCCCACGGCGCAGAGAAAAAGCCCCTTCCCCCTCAGAACGCACCCCGGTGGACCGTACCGCACGTCCCCCAGGATCGGGATGCCCGATTCCGCCATGTGAACCCTGAGCTGGTGCGTGCGCCCCGTGCGCGGCCTGAGTTCCACCAGGGTGAGCCACTCGCTCCTGAGGGAGGGGACCTCGCGCAGGGGCAGGAAATCGGTCACCGCCTCACGGCCCCCGACGGGCATGTCGATCCGGCCCGGCGCGTCGACCCTTCCCATCACCACCGCGCGGTATCGTTTTTCGATTTCCCTCTCCTCGAAGCGCCTCCCGAGTACCGCCCGCGCCCCCGCCGTTTTCGCGACAAGGAGAAGGCCGCTTACCGGCCCGTCAAGGCGATGGACCGGGTCGGGCCGTCCCAGGGCGTCCGGCTCGCCGGACGGGGCGATCGCGGCGGGAAGGGCGTGCTCTATGGTTTTGAAACCATTGCCGCGTACCGGGACTCCCGCGGGCTTGACGACCACCGCGATCCATTCGTCCTCATACACGACCCGGAGGGGAAGATGATAGAGTGGACCCGGGGCCGGGCCGATTGACAGGAAGTCGATCCTCTGGCCCGCGCGGACCCGGACCCCGGTGCCGGCAGGCTCCCCGTCGATCCGGATGTCCCCCCGCTTGATCGCCTTCTTTATGCCCTTGCGGGAGGAGAGGCCGGTAAAGGCCTCACAGGCGTAATCGCTGAAACGCGTTCCCTCCGCGCGTTCCGGCACGATGCTCTTTCCGATGGTTCTCATGCTCATATCGCTACAGGTGCGGGAACGTCGTGTCAAGAAGGATATGGCCGGTGACCGACGAGGGCCGGACCGTGAAGCGGCTACTCCGGCGGTGTCTGCAACTCCTCGGAGGTCTGGATCCCGATGGCCACCTCCGGGATAATCCCCATCTTATGATAGATGGGGCGCATGAGTCTCCTGAAAACGGGGACCCGGCGCGCAAAAACAAGCCCGCCGATCACACTGACACCCCCGGCGAGCGAGGATCGTGAGGGGGGGGCCGATCGCGGTGGAGACCCCGCCGGCGATGATACTCCCCAGGGGAGCGGCGCCCATGAAGACCATGACATAGAGCCCCATCACCCGCGCACGCTTCTTCTCCTCCACGATGGTCTGGAGTATGGTCGTGCAGGAGGCCATGGTCAGGATCATCCAGAAGCCGACCAGTGCCAGGATCGCCATCGAGAGGGCCGCGAAGCGGGAAAAGGAAAAGGCCCCGAGAACGATGCCGAAAAAGACGAGAGAAATGCTGATGACCCGTTCAAGACCGAGAACGCTCTTCCTCATCGCGAGAAAAAGTGTGCCCCCCAGGGCGCCGACTCCCGAGGCGGCCACGAGAAACCCGTAGGTATTCGGTCCCCCGTGAAGTATCTCAGAGGCGAAGGCGGGAAGGAGCACAGGAAAAGACATGGACGTCAGGCTCAGGAGTCCTATCACGGCAAGGAGGGCCCGTATGGGAGGAAAGCCGAAGGCATAGGCGAGCCCCTCCTTCAGTTCCGGGAGCAGCTTCCCTCCGCTCCGTGGCTCCTCTCGGCGGGGAATCGACATCATAAGAAGGGCCACCAGGGCGGCGGGGTAGCTTGCCGCGTTGGCGAGAAAGCACGCCCCCTCCCCCGCCGCGACGACGATGAGCCCCGCCATGGCGGGCCCGATAAGCCGCGCCCCCGTGAAGAGCGCGGAATTCAATGCGATGGCGTTGGCCAGGTCCGAACGGTCGTCTATCAGTTCGACCACGAAGGCCTGGCGCGTGGGCATCTCGAATGCGTTGACCAGGCCCAGGAGCCGCACCGAGGAGCACGACATGCCAGACCCGCACAGCCCCTGAGAAAGTGAGGATGGCCAGGGTCAGGGCCTGAAGGAGGGCCAGAACCTGCATGATGACAAGTATCCTTCGCCTGTCGAAGCGGTCGCCGATTACCCCGGCGAAGGGAGAGAGGAAGAAAACAGGCGCCTGTCCGGCGAAGGCGACGATCCCGAGCATCATCTCCGAGCGGGTCATGCGATAGACAAGCCATCCCACGGCGATGGTCTGCATCCAGACCCCGATGAGAGAGATGCCCTGCCCGATGAAAAAGAGGCGGTAGTTCCTGTTGCGCAGGGCCCGCAGGGCCTCCCTGAGGGCCTTTATTTTTCTGTCACGCCCGATACCATTTCGATGCCCCGAGCTGATTGTGTATGATCCCACCGGGCCCCGCGCCCGGACCCCGGAAGGGCGATTAAAAACAGACCTGAAGGGAGGGATGCCGTTCCGCCAGGATTCCCCGTATGGCGATCCGGTCCGTCTCGTCGGTCACCGGCTCCACGTCGCTCACCGGTACGCCGGCGCCGTCTGTTCTCGACCGCCACGCCGTGATGAAGCCGGGAACGTGGATATAACGAAGGGTGCCCGCACCCACGCATGCGCTCCCGACCCGCGCGTCCCCCACCGTGTAGAGGAATTCCCTGCCGCGGCACACCATCCTCCCCTCCTCCACGACCCTGCAGGGCCAGGGAAGGGCCGCCGATTCCATGCCCGGCTCCCTGTGGATATGCTCCTTCATGGGCACAGGGAACACCATGGCGCCGGCTTTGCAAGAACAATTATCGGGAGACGAATCGGGATGCCGCCCCCCCCCGAGGGGGGACGGCATCCCGATTAAACGGTTGCGCCTCAGAAGAGCAGGGCAAGCCCGACTGCGAGGGAATGGTCCGTCTTTCCTCCGACACAGGAGGGACGGGCCATGTAATCGAATCGCGGGGTAATCGTTCCCGCTGAGGGAAAGTATTTCTCACGAAGCCTCTCATTGTACTTGTTAGTGGCCACGATGGCGTAGATCCAGTCGAAGAGCCACGCGGCCCCGTACACCCCGAGGGCCGCTATTCCCAGGGTTTTTATATTTGCGTACGGATTTTTCGTCATCAGCACCCCGATCATGCAACCATATGACGCGGCGCCCAGTATCGTGGTCGGGATCGCCGTGCCGATGGAGTGGGCATAGTACTGCCCGCTCCCCAGGAAGGGCACCGCGAGGCCGATGAAAAACGACATCGCCCATGCCCCGGCGGGGGATTTCTGCATCGAATAGAGAAGCAGCTCATCCTTCAGCCTCTCCCTCTCTTCCCGGCTCATTTTTTCATCCTTCACGTCCGGGGCGACCTTCTTCTCCCGGGGGGGCAGGGCATCGGAATCCGGGGTATCCACCTCTTCGATCCGGATTCCCGGATCGGTCTCACCGGCCCCGTACGCGAATCCGATGCCGCAGAACAGAACCAACGCCAGGGACGATGCAACAAGTCGTACCATATCGTTATCCTCCATGTTATATTGACTATAGAGTGTTTCACCCAGGGGAAAAACGCCAAAATATTTTCATGAAAGCGGTTTTTTTCATTACCCTTAATGAGCTTCATCAGGTGCCGGTATGCTATAAAACAACACATCATTGAACACAAATCAGGGTGTATCAGGATTGAAACGGGGCAAAAAAGATAGTTGCCTTTCCTGTTCCTTAGACCATGATAGTCACTGTAAAAGACAATGAGCAGAGAAGAGGGCATCGTCACGAGAACGAAGGGGGACCGGGCCTGGGTGCGGGTCAGCCGGAGCTCCATGTGCGACCAGTGCGGGAGCCGGAACGCCTGCCATTCACTGGGTGGGGACAGGGAGAAGGAGGCCGAGGCCTTCAACACCGCCGGTGCGGCCCCGGGGGACCGGGTAATGATCGCCATCCCTACAGGCTCCCTCGTCGGGATCGCCTTCCTCTTTTACATGCCCCCCGTCCTGGCCCTCCTTGCGGGCGCGATCGGGGGGATGAAGCTGGCCCCCCGCCTCGGGATGGACCCGGAGATCGCCTCCCTGGCCGCGGCACTGGTCGCCTTCGTCGTCACGGTGGGGACCCTGCTCCTCGCGGGAAAGCGCGTAAAAGCGAGCAGGAAGCACATGCCGGAGGTAATCGCGATCCTTCCCCCGGGGGATTGCGGGGAAACGATCACCCCCCCTTGATATAATCGGAAAGCATCCTGTTTTCGAATTCCGCATCTTCCAGCTTCGACTTCACCAGGTCGCCGATCGATACGAACCCGGCTATTCCCTCCCCGGTCACCACCGGGATATGTCGAATCCTGTTTTGCGTCATGATACCCATCAGGTACCCCGTGTCGTCGTCGGGGAGGGCGACGATGACGTTCCTTGTCATCAGGTCGTCGACCTTCATGGCGGCAATGCCCCCCCCGTGATCGTCCACGGCGCGTAGCACGTCCCTCTCGGTAAGGATCCCCTCGATGCGGCCCTTCCCTCCCGTCACAAGTATCGCCCCGATCTTCTTTTCGCGCATGGTCCGCACGGCGTCAAGGATCGGGCTCCCGGCCCTGATCGTGACCACATCGGATCCCTTCTTTTTCAATATATCCGCAACCCGTATTTTCATGATTTCAGCCCCCCCCTTTCATTCATCCCCGGCTTTCTCGATTCTCGCCCCGCATGACTTGTAGGCGGGAATACCGGAATCCGGGTCCAGGTTCCACGCGACAAGATCGCCTGCATTCCCCCCCGCTCTTTGAAAGGAAAGGGTTATTACCCCCCTTCGCACCCCGGGGTCCAGCATGACCCTGGCGATGATGCTCCCGTTCGGCGTGGTGATCCGCGCCCTGTCCCCGTCCCCGATGCCGATCCCACCGGCGTCCAGCGGATTCATGATCGCGTCTGAAGCGACAAAATAATCGAGATCCCCCGTGTAATGATGGTACTCCTTTAGTATGCCTCGCAGCACAAGGGTGAAGGGCATGCCCCCCCTGTCGGGGAGTCTGACGTCCACCGCATGAAATGATGGCCCCGGCCCCTTGCGTGCGCCCGGCATATAGATATCCCCCGCTTCCCGTTCCCCCGCCTTCCCTGAGACCGTTCCCTTTCGTACCGGGCGGTGCCCGTTCCCACCGCCGTATTTCCACCGTAGACCGCCCTCCCCTTCGATCAGGGAATAGTTCATTCCCCCGTAGGCGGGCACGGCATGGACGATCTCCCCGAAGACCTTCTCCGGCGAGTCGTATCCCGTCTCATGGCCCATCATGCGTGAGAGATCGGCGAAAAATCTCCACCCCTCCCTCATATGCGCGCCCGGCTCAATCGCCTTCCTCACAAGCCTTACCATTCGTTCCGTGCTGGTGATGGTGCCGTCCCTCTCCGCGTTCGACATGGAGGGCAGGACAAGGCCGGCGATTTCGGCGGTGCCTGTCATCATGAGATCGTGCACCACAAGAAGCTCGAGTTTCCGGAGGGCCTTTTCGACCCGCCCCGCCTCGGGAAGGCAGGCGAGGAGGTCCGCGCCCATGAGGACAAGCGCCCTGACGCTCCCCTCCTCAATTCCCCGGATGATCTCCATCACGTTCCTCCCTGCCGCGGCGGGGGGCGCGGCGCCCCACAGCGCCCCGAACCGGGAGCGTGCGTCATCGTCATTGACGTCCCGGTGTCCGGGCAGGAGATCAGGAAGGCACCCCATATCGCACGCCCCCTGGGAGTTCCCCTCGACCGAGGAGGGGGTTGATCCCACCGCCCTCAATGCCCAGGTTCCCGCAGAGCATCACGAGATCCCCCAGGGCCCTCACGTTCGCGCTCCCCGAGGCGTGCTGGGTCAGTCCCGATGAATAGAAGACCGACGCACTTCCGGCCCTCCCGTATTCCCGCGCCGCCTCGACGAGTAGCCCCGCGGATATGCCGGTCATCTTCTCGACGCGGTCGGGGGTAAAGCCCGCGACGGCCTTCTTCAACTCATCGAAGCCGGTATAGGCCCTTGCCGCGGCTTCCTGGTCGGCCAGTCCCTCATCCAGGATGACCTTGATGAAGCCGTAGATCCATGCCGCGTCGGTCCCCGGTTCCGGCTGTAGATGCCAGGTGGCGTGTCGGGACAGGGCCGTTGCCCTCGGGTCGACGACGACAAGGGGAACCCCCCTGATCGCGGCGGCCCGCTTGATCCGGCTCGCGACGACCGGATGACTTTCCGGTGGTATCAGAGCCGACCACCATGATGCAGTCGCTCGCGTCGATCTCCCCGAGTGTGTTGGTCATGGCGGACACGCCGGGTGAGCCCCGGAGGGCGTAGAAGGCTGGCCCGTCGAGTAGCCTGGCGGTGGTGTCGATGTTATTGGTGCCGATGGCGACGCGGAAAAATCGCTGCATGGAGTAGAGGTCCTCGTTTGTGCACGTCGCCGAGGCAACCCCGGCGACGGCGTCGGGGCCATGGTCCTTCACGATCCGCCCGAGAGTCCCGGCCACCGTCTGCAAGGCCGCGTCCCATCCCGTCTCCGCGAGGGCGTCCCCCTTTCTCGCCATGGGGACCGTGAGCCTGGCGGCCCCACCCGCATAGCCGAAGGCGTACCTCCCCTTTACGCAGAGGCTCCCCCCGTTGACCGCCCCACCCGGGTCACCCTCAATCCTGATAACCGCGTTGTCTTTCGCATAGATGATGACGGGGCACCCGGTGCTGCAGAGGCCGCAGGTGCTCGCGACCCGGTCCATGGTCCAGAAACGCGTTCCGTACCTTGCATTCTTTTCCACCAGGGCTCCGACCGGGCAGACCTGCACGCACTCTCCGCAGAACACGCAGTCCGAGCCGGCAAGGGCGCCGTCCCCCCTGGTCACGATCTTCGCCTCCATGCCACGGTACCCGTGGGAGATCGCACTGTTCACCTGGACCTCGTTGCATGCCTTCACGCACCGGCCGCAGAGAATGCATCGGGAGAAATCGCGGATGATATAGGGGTTCGCGTCCTCGACGGAATACTCCGTCCTGAAGCCGGGAAGGCGCAATTTTGAAATAAGCTCGAAGGCCTGATAGCGGTAGGCAAGTTCCTGAAGCACGCAGGCACCGTAGGCGTCGCAGAGCTCCCGGCTCCCGTCGTCGCCCCGCACCCTGGCCTGGAAGTCGGTCCAGTCGTCGTCGGAGACGCCCCGGGCGGCGCAGTTATGACTGCCGGAAACCATGAGAAGGGCGATAATAAAACGTCGCGCCTCGATGACCCGGGGGGAGTCGGTGAAGACGACCATGTTCTTCATCGCGGGCATGGCGCAGGAGGCGACGAGATTGCGCACCCCCTCCACCTCGACGACGCAGATCCTGCACGCGCCGGTCGCGGTCGTCCCGGCAAGATGGCAGAGGGTCGGGATGTAGATACCGTTCCTCCCGGCTACATCCAGTACGGTCTCTTCGTCCCGGTAGGAGTAGGGATGTCCGTTTATGAGAATGCTGTTTTCGGGGCTCATGTTCTCACCACGTTTCCTGGATTGCCGATATCGCCCGCGGGCAGGGCCCGTACCCCGCCCTATTCGATCCATATCGCGTCGAACCGGCACGAATCGTAGCAGAGGCCGCATTTGACGCAGAGGGACTGGTCGATGACATGGGGCGTCTTCTTCTCACCCGCGATGCAGTTCTGGGGACAGTTCCTTTTGCACAGTGTGCACCCCGTACATTTCACGGGATCGATTACATAGGTAATGAGGGCCTTGCACCGGCCCGCCGGGCACTTTTTGTCGTATATATGCGCCTCATACTCGCGCCTGAAATAGCGTATCGTCGTCAGAACCGGGTTCGGCGCCGTCTGGCCGAGGCCGCAGAGGGATGACGATATGACGGTGCGGGATATCTCCTCGAGGATCTCGATATCGCCGTCCCGCCCCCTCCCCTCAGCGATGTCCTTGAGCTTTTCGAGGAGTATTTTCGTCCCCACGCGGCAGGGCGTGCATTTGCCGCACGACTCCTCGGCGGTGAACTCGAGAAAGAACCTCGCGATGTCCACCATGCAGTTTCTGTCGTCCATGACGACCATGCCGCCGGAGCCGACGATGGCCCCGGTTTTGATGATCGACTCGTAATCGACGGGGGTGTCGATCAGGCTCGCCGGGAGACAGCCCGCCGGAGGGCCCCCCTATCTGAATCGCCTTGAGCTTCCTGTTGTTTTTGATTCCTCCGCCGATGTCGTATACGATTTTCCTGAGGGGTATTCCCATCGGCACCTCGATAAGGCCGATGTTGTTCACGTCGCCGGTCAGGGCGAATACCTTGGTCCCCTTGCTGGTTTCGGTGCCCAGGCTCGCGAACCATGCGGATCCCCGAACGATTATCTGGGGGATGTTGGCGTAGGTCTCGACGTTGTTCAGCACCGTGGGCCTGCCCCAGAGTCCCTTGTGGGCGGGAAATGGCGGCCGTGGGCGGGGCATGCCACGCTTCCCTTCGATCGACTGCATGAGGGCCGTCTCCTCGCCGCACACGAAGGCGCCGGCCCCGTAGTAGAGCTCGATGTCGAAATCGAAACCGCTGTCCAGAATGTTACCGCCGAGGAGACCGTAGTCGCGCGCCTGGCCGATGGCGGTGTTGAGCCTCTCTATCGCGAGGGGGTACTCGGCGCGCACGTAGATGTATCCCCGGTGGGCGCCTATGGCCTTGCCGCCGATGATCATCCCCTCGAGGACGGCATGGGGATCGCTCTCGAGAATTGACCGGTCCATGAAAGCCCCGGGATCCCCCTCGTCGGCATTGCAGAGGATATACTTGACGTCCCCCTTCGCCTCCATGCAGAACTTCCACTTGAGTCCCGTTGAAAAGCCCCCGCCGCCGCGGCCCCGAAGGCCCGACCTCACGATCTCATCAACGATTTCCTCCGGGGTCATTTCCGTGAGGGCCCTGGTGACGGCGGTGTACCCGTCGCGCCCTATGTACTCGTCTATCACATCCGGGTCTATGAGTGCCCGGTTTTTCAGGGCCACCAGCACCTGGTTCTTGAAAAAACCGATATCGTTCATCACCGGAATCAGCTCGTTGCGCTCTTCTTCCGCGAAGAGGTGCTTCAGCACCGCGCGACCCTTGATCAGGAGCTCCTCTACGAAAAAGGGAACGTCCCCCACATCAAGGCGCTTGTAGAATATCCCTTCAGGGTGTACCACCACGATCGGGCCGGCCGCGCAGAAACCGTTGCAGCCGGTCGTGGTCACCATCACCTCATCCTGGAGCCCGTGCCGTTCTATCTCCATGACCATCGCGTCGCGCACCTTGAGCGATCCGGAGGCGACGCACCCGGTGCCCGCGCAGATAAGGATGTGCGTTCTGAAGACCTTTTCCATTATGCGATCCTAATAGGTCGTTTCACTGCCCTGGACCAGTGCGAATTCGGCGACGGGCTTATCGTCCAGGACATGCTCCTCGAAAACCCTTTTTGTCTTCGCCTCGTCGAGGTCGACATATTTCACCGGGGCAGCTCCCCGTATCTCGACGGTCGCCATCGGCTCCCTGCTGCAGAGCCCCGCGCAGCCGGACGTCGTCAGCACCACGTCGCTGGTCCCTCGCGCGTTGATCTCCTCAAGAAAGACGCCCATGATCTTCCTCGCTCCGGCTGCGATCCCGCAGGTCCCCATATGCACGGTGATCTTCACCCGGTGAGTCCCCTCCCGCATGGTCACGGTCCCCTGGGCCTTTTCCCTGATTTTTTTCAGGTCCTCAATTTTTAATTTCGCCATACACCGCCTCTCATCTATTCCCTCACGTCGCGATTCCGGGTATCATTCGTACCTGTCCATCATCTTCAGTATCTTCGACTGGTCGACATGGCCCAGTGTGTCGTCGTCGATCATCACGACGGGGGCGAGCCCGCATGCACCCAGGCACCGCACTCCCTGGAGGGTGAACCTCCTGTCCCCGGTCGTGCTCCCCATCGTGAGCCCCATGCCCGATTCGACCTTCTCGATGATTTTCTGCGCCCCCTTGACGTAGCACGCGGTCCCCATGCAGACCCTCACGAGATGCCTCCCCCGGGGCTTCATGGTGAAAAACGAATAGAAGGATACCACACCGTACACGTCAGACGAAGGGATGCCGAGCCCCAGTGCGACGTAATCCTGCACGACGGGCGGAAGATACCTGACCTGCTCCTGCACCTGCTGGAGCACGGGGATGAGCCCGCCCCGGCGTTCCCGGTTCTCTGTGAGGATTGCGTCGATCATGTCCTTTCGGACGGCCAGATCCTCCTTCTTCAGAAACGCGTCGAATTCCCTCGCGACCCGGTAACCGTTCATGGCATGACTCCAGTAGACTTGTTGCGAAACTGCGTCTCGCGCACGCAGGAAGCCCCTGCGGGGGGCTTTTTAAGGGGCTTCGCCCCTTAAACCCCATATAAAAATAAGAAATGAAACAAATCTAATCTATTCTCATGGCGCCCCGAAGGCGCCGCGTCAGCGCGCCGTTTTTCTGTAACAGATCAGCCCGCAGTCGAGGCACCGTCCCGCCTCGTTCCGGGTCGCTTCTTCCGAAAGGCCCTCACACAGCTCCCCGCCGGCGAAGAGAACCGCCGGGTCGGAAAGGCCGCGGGCCGTCATGGCCGCCTCCGGGATGTTCCGCTTTTCCGCGTCGACTCCCCGGACATCCCTCGTATCGAGGATCTTCATCCATTTTTTTATCTGGTTCGTCTGGGGCTCGACAGCCTTTCCATCCAGGTGAAGGTGCGCCGCGCGCGCGATCCTCCTCCCTTTTCCGATTGAGCGAACCACCGCCAGGTTGTCGTTCATAACACCGCCCGCAAGATTGAAGATATCCTCCCCCTCCTCGTCGGGATGGATGACCTGCGACGTGATGGTCGTCCATCCGCGCCGGCCCCCGTCATCGGCCGGTCGGACAAAAATCATGTCGGATATCCTGCCGGTGGCGGCGATAAGGGTGTCGGCGTTGACCTCCTCCACGGAACAGTCCTCCCGCACAAGGCTCAGACCGGTCAGGGCATCACCCGCACCGGAGAGGCCCCGGATGACCGTCGAAAAAAGGAACTCCGCGCCACCAGCCTCCGCCGCGGCCACATCGACACCGCGCGATTCCATCATCTGCCTCGCGTAAGGCGATATGACAATCGCCTTTTCCGATCCCCCGGCGAGGCATGACATCGCCGCCTCGATAGCGGAGGTGCCTCCACCGAAAATATATACCTTCCTCCCTGGCCTGAAATCGTCCCGATCCGAAAAGAAGGTGAGATAATCTATCAGGGTAATGACCCCGGGAACTGCCCGGTCCGGCTCTTCATCCCCGTGCAGAATCTTTCTTCCGTCGATACCCCCTGTTGCAAGAGCTACCGCAGCATAGCCCTCATCGAGGAGGGAGTCTATGGTAAAGTCTCTCCCCGCCCTTTTCCCGGTATACGCCTCGACGCCCGCCCCCAGGATCCCCTCGATTTCCCAGTCCACGACGTTCTCCGGAAGGCGGGAGGCGGGAATCACCCTTCTGATAATGCCGCCGAGCCTGTCGGAAGATTCGAAGAGGGCGGGCCTGTGCCCCAGGCAGGCCAGGTAGTAGGCCGTGGTGAGCCCCTGGGCGCCGCCGCCGACAATGGCGACCCTTTTCCCCGTATCGGGGGCCCTGAAGGGATGGATATGCCTGCCGCTTTGCATCTCGTGATCGGCGACGAAGCGCTTCAGGTCATTGATGCCCACGGATCGCTCGACCAGCCTTCGACGGCACTCCATTTCGCAGGGAGCGGGACAGATCCTTCCCACGATGAGGGGCAGGGGGCACCGTTCCTTGATTATCCGCACCGCCTCGTCGTACTCACCCGCGGCGATCCGCCGGATGTATCCCGGTATGTCGATGCCGGTGGGGCAGGCCCGCTGGCAGGGTGTCGTGCACTCGTCGGTGCGGAAGTCGCCTGTCATCCTGTTCGTGGCCGACGAAAGATAAATGATGTCCTTCGGGCATACCTCGACGCATATGCCGCAGCTCCTGCACTTCTCACTGTCGAAGACAGGAAGCCCGTAGACGCCCATGGTGATCGCACCGAAGGGACAGGCGCGGTAGCAGGTACCCAGACCGATGCACCCGATGGGGCACTCCTTGGGGCCGCCCCCGTAGGCCGCCGCGGCGCGGCAGTCGTGCACGCCGGAGTAGACGTACCTGGTGTCCGCGTCCTCGAGGTTGTAGCGGCAGCTCGAATAGGCGATCTCGGGCTCCTTTGCCTCGACCTCGAGCCCCATGACCGCCGCGACCTTCATGGCGATCTCAAACCCGCCGGCCACGCATATATCGGCCCCCGCCTTTCCCGCCACGAGCGCCGCGGCTGCGGCGGAGCACCCGGGATAGCCGCACCCCCCGCAGTTTGCCCCGAGGAGGACGTCCTCGACCTGCTGTATCTTCGGATCCTCCCATACATAGAAGACCTTCGACGCGATGACCAGCATGATCGCCGCTCCGAATCCGAGGCCGAGAAGAAAGAGGGTAGGGGTAAGCATGTCAGAATATCCTCGCTATCATTGTAACGCCTTCAGCGCGGCATCGACCCCCGAGAAACCGAAGAAGGACATCGCCATGAGTCCCGCGGTGATGAGGCCGATGGCGGTGCCCTTGAGGGGTCTCGGTATGTGCGAAATCTCGAAGCGCTCCCGCAGGCCGGCGATCAGGACAAGGGCCAGGGCGAAACCCGCGGCGGACGCGATCGAGAATATGAGCATTTCGATAAAGCCGTAGCCCCGCCGGATGTTCAGGACGGCGACCCCGAGAATGGCGCAGTTCGTCGTGATGAGGGGAAGAAATATCCCCAGCGACTTGTAGAGGGGCGGGACCGCTTTTTTTAAAAACATTTCGACCAGCTGGACCAGGGAGGCGATGATCAGGATGAAGACGATCGTCTGGAGATAGCCGATATCCAGCGGGACCAGTGCGTATTTCTGAATGACCCACGTTATCGTGCTCGAGAGGGACATGATGAAAATGATGGCCATGCCCATCCCCACGGCGGTGTCCATCTTTTTCGAAACCCCGATGAAAGGGCAGTTGCCGAGGTATTCGGCGAGAAGGATGTTCTTGACCAGTATGGCGGTGATGGCAAGGATCAGGTATTCCATCGTCACTCTCCCAGTATGTTCATGATCCCGAGCATGAGGCCGAGGCACACAAAGGCCCCGGGGGCCTCCACCATGAAGGTGAAGGGCTTGAAGGACTGGCCGAAGACCTGCACCATGAACTGACTGCCCTCCAGGATGGTGCCCTTGCCGACAACTTCCCGGATCGCCCCGAGAAAGCCGAGGGAGAGGGTGAACCCGATGCCGATCCCAAGGCCGTCAAGGGCGGAACGAACCGTCGTGTTTTTCGAGGCGAAGGCCTCCGCCCTCCCGAGAATGATGCAGTTGACCACGATAAGAGGAATGAATATCCCCAGTGCCTGATAGAGGTTGTAGACATAGGCCTGCATCAGGAGCTCGACTATTACGACGAAGGTTGCTATGATAACGATATAGCAGGCGAGACGAACCTTTTTCGGTATGACGTTCCGGAGGAGGGAAACGATTGTGTTCGAGCAGACCAGCACGAAGACCGTGGCAAGCCCCATGCCCAGGCCGTTCACGAACGATTTCGTGACCGCCAGCGTGGGGCAGAGCCCCAGGACGAGCCTGAATGGGGGTATCTCCTTCCAGAGACCCTTGGTGAATTCCCCAGCTAGTGAAGCCATATCATTCCCCCGGTCATTCTTTGAGAGCCTCCGACCTGATCCCTCCGTAGAGGGAAATGCTTTTTTCGACCGCGGCGCACACGGCCCTTGACGAAATGGTCGCGCCGGTTATGGCGTCGATGACGCCCCCGTCAGTCTTGATCTTGATTGGATCCCCCGGTCCCTTTTCTTTGAAGAGCCTGGTGAAGGTATCATCCGTCACGCGAGACCCCACACCCGGCGTCTCCTTGTGTGACGTGACCCCTATTCCCGTCACGGTTCCGCCGTCCAGGTCGAAACCGATCATGACGGTCATCTCCCCGCCGTAACCCGCGCCCTCAGTTTCGTATGCCAGTGCCCAGGGTGTGCCGTTTTTCTTCCCTATGAAGACGACATAGGCGGCCCCGTCAACGCGGACCTCCTTCCGGTCCTTTATCAGGTCGTTGGTTGAACCCGCCAGTATACTGGTCACGGCGGGCCCCTTCACGTTGATGAGCTTCTGCTCCTCGATCCGGGTTTTCGTCGCGGCGCTGATGCGGGCGAGCCCGAATCCGCAGACGGCGCTTATAGCCGAAAGCACGACGATCATTTTCAGATATTCTTTCATGCCGCCTTCGCTTCCTTTCCCGATTTCCCCGGGACCCGGGGCCTGATTCTGTCCAGCAGCGGGTTCAATATATTCATGATGAGGACGGCGAACACCACCCCGTCCGGGTAGATGCTCCAGATCCTGAAAAGCACGGTGAAAAAGCCGCACCCCACGCCGTAGATTACCATTGCCGTCCTGTTGACCGGCGAGCTCGAATAATCCGTGGCGAGGAAGAAGGCCCCGATCATCACATTACCCACAAGCAAATGGAAGAGGGGCCCCGCGTAGGCGCTTCCTCCGGCGAGACGGAAGAGCGCCGCGGTCCCCGCCACGCCGGCAAGAAAGGCGATGGGAATCCTCCACGATATGACCCCTCTAATTATAAGGAAGAGGCCGCCCGCAAGGATCAATCCCACTGCCGCGGCCCCCATACCGCCCACCTGCCTTCCCAGAAGGAGATCGATATACGGGAAGCCCTCCACCCCCGCGGCGCCCGCTTTCTTCAGCACGCCCAGGGGATACTCGATGGAAAAGTCGAGACTGTAATTGACCATGGCGAAATTCAGGTCAAGATAATCACTCCAGGATATCCTGACCGCGGCCCATCCCACGAGGACGGGATTGAAGGGACTCCCCCCCCTTCCCCCGAAAATCTCCCTGCCCACCAGGATCGCCACAAACGATCCGGTGACAACGAGCCACCAGGGAACACCGGGAGGGAGAAGGAGGGCGAGGAGGAGGCCCGTCAGCAGCGCGCTCCCGTCATGAAGCGTCGACGGCACCTTGAAGAACCTCCGTATGAGGGCTTCCGACGCCATTGCCGTTGCCGTCGACAGGGCGATAACCCTCGCGGCATGGACGCCGTAGAGGACGACCGCGTAGACCATGGCGGGAACCAGGGCGATGATGAATGCGCGGATCGCCCCCTGATAGCTGGCTCCCGAATGCACGTGGGGGGCCGGCGATACGATCAGGTTATGATAGCGAATATCACCTGTCGGCATGGCCGCCCTCCCCCTCCACTTTCGCCAGCTCCCTTTTCGCGAAAACGATATACTGCACGAGGGCCCTTCGCGCGGTGCACACGTAGGCGCACATCCCGCATTCTATACAGAAATCGATATCATATTCACCGCACCGATCGAAGAGTCCGAACTCGGAATAGCGGCCCAGGAGGTGGGGCTGCAGTCCCATCGGGCAGACCCGCGCGCACTTCCCGCACCCCGCGCAGGGATCGCTTCCCAGGGCGACGACGCGATCCCGGTCCTGCACCATTATCGCATCCATCTCCGCCGTGACCGGAAACTCCGCGTGAAAGGCGGGGACCCCTCTCATCGGCCCTCCAAGAATCAGCTTGTCCCCTTCACCGATCTTCACATTGGCCTCGCGGAGAAGGTGAGAAATGGGCGTCCCTATTCTGACCTTAATGTTCCTCCGCCCGTTCTCGCCGTCGACGAGGGTGATGATCCTGTGCAGGGGCGGGTGTCCCTTTTCAAGGTAGGTTATCATCGAAAGAAGTGACCAGGGGGTGACGATCAGGGGCCGGGGGAACTTCCCGCGCGGCAGGGACCGCGCAAGGAGCTCTTTCATTCCCGACGGATAGGCCGGCCTCACCGCGTATATATCGGCGATAACCCCTCCCTCGCCACGGGTTATGGGATCCACGCAATCGAGTAGTCCCTTCGTGGCGGCGATGACCGTCGCGTCCGCTCCGACAGCGCGCGCGAGAAGTTTCAGTCCGTCCCTTATCAGATCGCGGTTCTCGTCGAGAATGGTACCGTTGATCGAAACAAGGAGATCGCTCTCAATGCAGTTCAGCACTATCGCCCCGGCTTTTTCCATCGAGGCGGGAACAGGGCAGAGGCCGGCGGCTCTCAGGGCGGAAAAAAGAGGGCCAGGCTCCATGTCGTGGTAGCCGGCTATCCCCACGCAGGCATCGTCCCATTCATCATCGCCCGAGGCGCGCAGGAAGACTGCGGTCATCTCCTCATCTATACAGGAAAGATCATGGATATCTTCGACCGTGCCGGTCACGGGGGAAAAGGCGAGAAGGTCTCCCTCGGTCCCGAGGATTCTGGCCCCGGTTTTAAGCGCGTTGCCCGCCACCAGGGCGGGCATGCGCCCCGGCCCGGGCCCCTTCCGTATCGCCAGGACAGACCGGTCGCACGGGGAAATCTCAGTGACGGGGAGCCTTTCCTCAGAATAGGGAAGGTGCGGTGGCAGGAATCCTAAAAGTGATCGCATGTTCATGATGGTTGACGGTCCATTCCCCTTCCGGAAGATATCGCTGTATTCACTGACGGTGACACAACGAGCACTCCTTCTCGTCCCTGCCCATTTCCGTATGGCACTCCACGCATTTCGCGCCTACGCACTGCTGATGGGGTGCCCTGTCCTCGCAGAGGTTTTGGTAATCGCTTCCCGCGCGGTGACATGTCCGGCATTTCCAGTCATCCGGAGCCGAGGCGGGCTCGATGTTATGATGGCAGTCCTGGCAGTTTTCAAGGCCGTAATCGGTGACATGTGTTTTGTGGGGATAGATGACGTCTCCGCCCTTGGTTTTGAACCATACCCTGATGGGGGCGGAAGACTTTTCGGTGGAGTACCCGATTATGCCGATTGACCCGAGAATAACGATGAGCGCCATGGGAATCGATGTAATCAATTTCTCGCGCATACCGCATCCATTGAAGAGATTTCACGACAGGACCGAATCGCCGCTTTACCCACAATGACCACGCCAGGGCTCCGCGTGGCGATCAAAGGGAAACAATCCGTATATGCGGGCATGCATTACGATCATGCGGAACGAATGCACGATTCTTCTCATCATTGTTCGGGTCGGATAGCGCCACCGGCCGCAGCGCGCACTACCGATGGCCGCGGAAAAAAAGCGAGGTGCGTTCCGTCAATCAGCTTCGCAAAAAATATTCGATAAAAATTCTTTCCATTATAGAAATTGGTAACGGATTAATATATTGATGTCAAGAAATATTTTTAATTTTTTCCCCTGAGGCCCCTGAAGAAGAATTATATTCTTGACACGATCGTGAAAAGGGCCCTACATTCCATACACCTGCACTGTTCACGAATCCAGACATCGATCGACGATCGTGATACCGCCACCGCGAAATAAGGGGGAGCATGAAGCTAGAAGAAATCATCACACTTTTGAAGGCCAAGATCCTCTATCTGCACAACGGCGACGACAGTGAGGTCAGGTCCGTGACCGCATGCGACCTGATGAGCGACATTCTCGCGAGCGTCAACGTCCCGGACATACTGCTGACCGGCCTGAACAACGCGCAGGTAATCAGGACATCCTCCGTATTCGGAATAAAGGCGGTGATCATCGCCCGCGGTAGACCCGTCGACCCGAAAGTCATCGAACTCGCGAAGGAAGAGGGCATCACCCTCCTCTCGACAAAGGACAGCCTCTTTATCGCAAGCGGAAAGCTTTTCAGCAATGGGATGGAGGAGGCGTCCGGGCCCTCCAGCTGATATATCCTTACGTGCGTTGCCGCATCAATGGAAACAAAATTCGACAAAACCGTAGAGATCCTCTTCGAGCTCAAGGTGGCCGACGTGATGAGAAAGGACATCATCACCATCGGACCCGGGGACATGATGAGCGATCTAAAGAAGATTCTCCAGGAACGCCGGATTTCCGGCCTCCCGGTAGTCGACGAGACGCGCCTTGTGGGTGTCATCAGCATAGAGGATTTGATCCGGTGGCTGAGCACCTGCAACGAAGACCGCCGGGTTGAAGAGATCATGGCGAAAGATCCCATCTGTCTTTACGCCGACCAGCCGGTTATACACGCGGTAAAAAAATTCGACCAGTACGGCTTCGGCCGCTTCCCCGTCCTGGAGCGGGAGAGCGGCAGACTCGTCGGGATCATAACCAGGGGCGTCATCATCGATGGGACCCTCAAAAAGCTCGAACAGGAATACAAGGAGGAGGAAATACGGCAGTACCGGGCGAGTCATTTCTTCGGCGACATAGTGGCGGACCAGAAGAAAGTGTCTCTCAGGTTCAAAATCGCGGGCGGGGATTTCGACAATGCGGGCAAGGCCTCGACCACGATGAAAAAGAACCTGAAGCGCCTCGGGATACGGCCTGATATCATCCAGAGGATCGCCATCGCCTCCTACGAGGCGGAAATGAACGTGGTCATCTATACCGGCGGCGGGACGATGCAGTACACCATCAACGAGGACCGTATATCCCTCAAGGTGACCGACTCGGGTCCCGGTATCGAGGATATTGAAAAAGCGATGGAACCGGGGTTCACGACCTCGGAGTCATGGGTGAAGGAACTCGGCTTCGGGGCCGGCATGGGCCTTCCCAATATCAAAAAATGCTCGGATAAAATGAGCCTGCACTCAGAAGTCGGAGCAGGCACGACATTGAAGATAGATATACTGATCGGAGACGACAATGAAGCTTGATGAACTGATTACGCAATGCGGGCTTGAGATGAAAACCCCCGCCGGAAACCCCGAGCGCGAAGTTACCGGCGGTTATGCGAGCGACCTCCTGAGCGATGTCATGGCCAACGCCGGGGACGGGAACGTATGGATCACCCTCCAGACGCACTCCAACATCGTCGCCGTTGCGGTGCTGCGCAACCTGTCGGGCATCATCCTGGTCAACGGCAGGGAGCCGGAAGCGGCCACCCTGGCCAAGGCGAAAGAGGAGGAAATTGCGATACTGACAACGTCCCTCCCGACTTTTGAGATCGCGGGAAAGCTCTACGAAATGGGCGTCAGGGCGGGCTGATCCGAAGAAGCGCTCAGCCCGGAACTGCCGGACGCGATCGCGCCTTCATCCCGCGCCGGCCGGGAACCTTTTTCACGGCGCCACACTCACCAAGGAGAAACACGCGCGTTGTCCAGGACCGTTCTGGCGGATCTCCATATCCACTCCTGCCTCTCCCCCTGTGCGGACCTTGACATGACGCCGAGGAAGATCGTCCGCCGTGCCCTCGATGCGGGCCTCTCCATAATCGCCCTTACGGATCACAACAGCGCACAAAACGTTACGGCGGTACGGGCCGCATCCGCCGGCACCCCGCTGTATGTGGTCCCCGGCATCGAAATAACGACCTCAGAGGAGGTCCATGTCGTGGGTCTCTTCGAATCGTGCCGTGCGGCTCTGGATATGCAGGACCTGGTTTTCGACCATCTCATGGCCGGGACCAACGACGAAAACCTTTTCGGCCTCCAGGTGATCGCAAACGAGAACGACGAGGTCGAGGGATTCAATACGCGGCTCCTGATAGGATCGACCTCCCTTAATGTGAACCGTACCGTCGAAGCCATCCACCGGCGGAATGGCCTCGCCATTTTCGCCCATGTCGACAGGGAGGCCAACAGCATCCTGGGCCAGCTCGGCTTCATCCCGGATGACATCAGGATAGACTGCCTGGAAATATCGAGGAATGTGAGCATTGACGAGGCCAGGGCGCGCTACGGCGAATACGGGGGCTACCCGATGATACGCTCCTCGGATTCCCATGAGCTGAAGGATATCGGAACGGCCGCGACCGCCTTCATCGTGGAGCGGCTCGATTTCGAAGAAATCGGGATGGCCCTGACCGGTGCCGACGGCAGGGGCATTTCTCACAACCATTCATAACCGGAGATGAACGGATGCAGGACCTTTCGCTTCACATCCTCGATATCGTTGAGAACTCCACCATGGCGGGGGCGACCCTTGTCGAAGTACGCCTCACGGAAGACAGGGAGAAGGATCTCCTGACCCTTGTCGTGAAGGACAACGGTGCGGGAATGGACGGCAGGATGCTTGAAAAGGTCAGGGACCCCTTCGCGACAACGCGGACTACCAGGAGGGTCGGGATGGGCATCCCGCTCCTTGAACAGGCCGTACGGGATACCGGCGGAAACCTCGTTATCGAATCGGAGCCGGGAAAGGGCACGACGATCAGCGCGTCCTTCGTCATGAGCCATATCGACAGGAAACCCCTCGGAAACCTCGGATCCACGATCATCACACTGATCATGGGAAACCCGGGCGTCGATTTCGCCGTTCATGTCGATACAGGGGAGACAGAGGCGGAACTTGACACGAGGGAAGTGAAGTCCGCGCTTGAGGGGGTCGCCATCACCCACCCGGAGGTGCTGGAATCGATCAGAAAGCTATTCGACGGGTAGCCGCGGCCCCGGGGTTATTCGATCCGCAGGGCCCTGTTGACATGCATGATGAGATCATCGACGCCAACCGGCTTCTGGAGGAGCCCGTTAAACCCGAGCTCGTGGATATCGACATTCCTGCCCATACTCTCCCCGACACTGCTCATCAGATAGATTGGAACGTTTCCGTCCCTGCTCCTGATCGCGCTGGCCACCCCGATCCCCGTATCGATCCGCTCCATCATCATATCGCAGAGCACGAGATCCGGCTTCCTCCTCTCGAAGGCTTCGATCCCCTCCGCACCGCTCAGGGCAGTCGTCACTTCGTGACCGTGGGCCTCAAGCGCCAGTTTCGACGACTGCAGTATTTCCGGATCGTCGTCTATGACAAGGACAAGCTTCTTTTTCCCCATACCGCCTCCTCCGCAAAGGTCTTCTTGACCACCGCCGGCGCCCGCCGCGACAGGCACCCTCGAAGAAAAACGAATCAGGATCGAAAGGGTACAAAGCGCGCGATCGATCAGATGATCCTTATACCCTGGAATTTCAATGTCGTCAATGATAATTACCCTCCCGGAATATTTTTACGGGTCATGACATCACCCCCTGAACCCATCGGCCAGATTAACTCTTGACAGAATGTATCGCTTTGTGTATTTTTAATCGCGCACTGTTCCATCGAGAAATCGCCCGGGGCATGACATACACGCCTTAAACGCACCGTGAGATGAAACATCTGATTAAACAACAATGGGCATCCCTTGCTCCCGTGGACGTGCTGGTCGCCGGACATTGCGCCGTGATGATACCGCTCATCGCGACAAGGTTCCACGTTGACGCGATCGTGGCCCTCCGGTATATTTCAATCTATGGGGCGATTATGGGCGCTGCCTGCTTCGCCGCCCCCGCCCTCGACAGGGCACGGCATCCGCTCCTCGCAAACCGCGTGGTCCGGTTCCTCCGTTACACCTATCCGATGTTTCTCCTCGGTCCCTTCTTTCGCTGGACCCATCCGATAAGCCTTCTCTTTTTCAGCATGCCTTTCGACGGACTGCTCATGCGCGCGGACGCGGCCCTCTTCGGATTCGCCATATCACGCGACCTGGCAGCGAGGTGGGGAAACCGGTACTGGCTCACCGAGTGGTTCAACTTCTCCTATCTATCCTATTACTGGGTCACCCTCTACCTCCCCCTCTATCTTTATTTCACCGATCGCCGCAGGGAGTTCTTTTTCGTGGCGTTCATATCCGGCCTCACCATCTATTTCTGTTTCGTGGTGCATGCATTGTTCCCCGCCCAGGGTCCCGTCCATTTCGACCCGTCCGGGTCCGGCTATCTCGCGGCGGGACCGGTGTCCGACTTCGCCCGGGCCTTCCTCAATAGGGCCGACATTCCGGGTGGAGCGATCCCCTCGGGCCATGTCGCCGGCACCATCGTCATCTTCATTTTCTCACGTCGCTACACCCCGCGCGCCTTCTGGCTCACATCTCCCGTGGTGATGAGCCTCTGCATAGCCACCGTCTACTGCCGCTATCACTACGCCATCGACGTCATCGCGGGGGTCGCCGCGGCCCTTGCCGGCGTCTATCTCGTCGGGCCCAGGCTCTACGCCAGGCTCTTCCCCGACCTGGTCCCCGAAGAGGAGGAACGGGGCAGGGAAACCGCCCTCGGCGGACGTGATGTCCCGGTATCGGGCTGAGATCCTCCGCTATTCCTATCGAAGAATTAATCGTATACAGATATTTCAGTTGCAATAATAACGACCCGCATGTAGCATCCCATAAAATCTGGAGGCCCCCGCTCCGGGGCCGGATGGAGCGGTGGCGGCGGAAATGAGCGCAATGGAATCGGAACTCAAGTTCAGTGTAAGGGCGAACTGGGTGCCAATCTATATCAACGGGAAACTGATCGCAGGGAGAGTGCTCGCCCTTCACCGTATGGAAGAGCGTCTCTTCAACAAATTCGACGGCAGGAGCATGAAAATCCTCCAGGAGTTCTTCTATAGCCGCTACGGCATTCACTCTGAACCTGAAGACAGGCGTCTTACCGCCATTCAATTTTTGAAAAAAAACCATTTCGTATCGCACGCCTTCGTCATTACCTGCGACAAAACGATTCTTCTCCTCGGTTATAATATCTTTCATTACCATATCACGGAAAAAAATCCGTGCTGGGGCGTCTATGTCGATTATTTCACCTCGCTTCCGGTGAATTACCCCGGCAACCTGAAACTCCCCTATCTCGGCGCGTACAAACGAGACGACACCTTCTACAAGGTGCGGGGCGTGGGGAAGGCTACCATCGCGATGGCGTGCGATTATGCCATAAACATGCATCCCGGCCGCAAAAAAGAGGAGATCGCCCTGGAGCTGACCGCCCGGTCCGACGAGTCACTTATACGTAATCTGTACATAAAAAACTACGGTTTCGAGCATCATGCGGGGAAGCGGGGCAAGGGCAACGATCTCTTTTTCACCTTTGAAAAGGCGCATGCTTTTCTCAAGAACTATGAATCGGACTACAAGAAGCTGGAGCGGCCCGAGGGGAACGGCCTGACCTACAAGGACCCCTTCAAATACTGACGCGACCGGAGAAACCCGCGATATGACCCTCCTATCCTTTCAGGAACAGTACCCGGATGAATTCAGTCACTGTTACGGATGCGGCCGTCTCAACGGGGGGGGCCTTCACGTTAAAAGCTACTGGGACGGCGAAGAAAGCGTCTGTTCCTTTGAACCGGACCCGGGCCACACTTCCTTCCCGGGCTTCGTCTACGGTGGACTCATCGCATCGGTCATCGACTGCCACAGCACCGGTACCGCAGCCGCCGCGGCCTACCGCGAAGAGGGGCGTGAATTCGGCAGTGATCCTCCCCTCCGCTTCGTCACCGCGTCCCTTCACGTTGACTACCTCCGCCCCACCCCGATGGGACCGCCCCTGGTCCTCAGATCGCGGATCGTCGAAACAAAGGAACGCAAGATCGTGGTGGAAACCGATCTTACCGCGGACGGCGAACTGTGCGCCAGGGGCACCCTGGTGGCGGTAAAGATTCCGGACACCATGATGGGGAAGTAAATCGTAAAGGCGGCCGCCCCCTCACGAAGGCCCTCCGTCTCCTCTATCTGCCCTACAAGTGGCTCATATTCGTGCCCCTTCTCGTGCTGTCTACCTGCTTCTTCGTGGGCATCGGCATAGTAATTATATTCATCTTCAACGACCGGACCGCCAACAGGACCGCCGGGGTCCGGTGGGCCCGTTTTAACAGCTTCATCACACCGATGATCATGACCGTCATCTCCTCGGAGGAAAGGGGTCTGTCATGGATTGACGGCACGGGGATAGCCGTCTGGTGCGTCGGATTTATCTTCGAGTCCATGGGGGATTTCCAGCTTGATCAATTTATAAAGAACCCGACCAATCGGGGGAAAATCATCCGCTCCGGCCTCTGGCGGTACAGCCGCCATCCGAACTACTTCGGAGAAGCACCCCTCTGGTGGGACATGGGCATCATCGCCCTCTCCTCGCCCTGGGGCTGGGCCGGGCTCATCGGGCCCCTGGTCATCACCATGATGATTCTCTTCGTTTCAGGCGTTCCGATGACCGAGCGAATGATGGAGGATGTGACTGGATGGGAGGAGTACAAGAGAAGCACGAGCGCCTTCTTCCCCTGGTTCCCGAAAACACCGCGTGCCCGGGATTGACGCCGGCGGGTCGTGTGGGGCTTTCCGGCAGGGCCGCCGTGCAGCCGCGATGGCACGCACGGAGCCGAATTTTTTCCCGCCGCCCCTATCTCCTCGGGTTACGGCCGCGGGGATAATTCTTCGGACGGGCCTCGCCGATTTTAAGCTCCTTACCATCGAGGTCATGCCCGTGGAGGGAGTTTTTCGCGTTTTCCGCCTCAGTCTGGCTCGACATCTCGATGAACCCGAATGCGTTCGGTCCCACGATTTTGACGTCTATAACGCTTCCATAACCTGAAAAAAGATCAAAGAGGCTGTCCTTGCTCACCGTGCTGCTCAAATTCCCGACATACAACGTTCTACCCTGCATTCAATTCTCCTGATTGTAGTTTATGCAAGCAGTGGAGGGAAAACGCGTAGAATCCCGCGTCCCTGAACGATGGCCGTCCTCTTTCCTTATTCTCCTTTGTGAGAAGAAAAACTCAATCCATTGAGTTTTTCATGGACGGTTGTGCGAAATGCTGTCCTCTGGCTGAAAAGGGGCTTCCGGGGAAGTTGGGCGCATCATTTCACTGCATTTACGTGTTGTGGACAGTTTTATCCATATGGCGATTTATATCAAGGTAATTAATTAAAAAATCGATTATGCACGCGTGTGAATTATTCTTCGTGAAACCGCCGCTATTCAAGGGAGCGGCGCATCAGAAGCGGTACAGAAAGAGGGCTGTCCAGACAAGGGCGTCCAGCACCAGGGTCTGGAAGCAGAATGCGACAGATCCCGCCACCGCGATCCGGTGCGCAAAGGGGTGCGGACGGGGCCGGAGATGGCGGGTTTGAATATTTCCATTGACATCGTCTCGCGGGCGGTGTAGACTGTTTCTTGTACGACAGGAGGGTGAGCCATGAGTATGACCGTACTGCCCGTTGAAGACCTGAAAGCGCTGATCGGGGAAGAGAAGCAGAGCGACTGGATCGAGATTACCCAGGAGAGGATCAACCTGTTCGCGAACTGCACGGAGGATCACCAGTTCATTCACGTGGACCCGGAAAAGGCGAAAAGCGGACCCTTCGGCACGACCGTGGCCCACGGTTTCCTGACCCTCTCCCTCCTCACCCGACTCTCCGCCTCGGGCATCTGGATCCCCGAAGGGGTGAAGGCGGTGATCAATTACGGGTTCAACAAGGTCCGCTTCATCGACCCCGTGCCTTCGGGATCGAAGATCCGGAGCACCATGAAGCTCTCGAACGTGGAGGAGAAGGAGGGGGGAAAGGTCCTCACCACCGTCACCCATACGGTCTTTGTAGAGGGGGCGACCAAGCCGTCACTGGTCGCCGAATGGCTCTTCATGTTTCTGACATGACAGGGGCGCCCGGCCCCGTCACAGTTTCCCGATGTCCTCCCCGACCTCTTCGGGGAGCCTTCGGTCGCCCTTCTCTCTTTTTCCCTCCTCCCCCGGTTTCAGCATGATGAAGAGATAGTTAAAGCCACGCATGTAAAAGTTACCCTCGACTGCGGAGGCGTGCCAGTTCCGGTTCTTCAGCTTCGTGTTATGCCGCTTCACGGCGACGATGTCCACGGGATCGTACCGCTCCTGCATGAGTGAAAAGAGCCTGAAGCCGATGGGGGAAAAGGGCCTCCCCTTCTCGAAGGAGTCGGACACGTAGAGCGCCATGTATCTGCCGGGCCTGAGAACCCGGTGCGTTTCCGCGATGACCGCCTTCATCGCGGTGAAGTATTCCTCCCCGCGCGCGGAGAGTTCGCCTATGCACTCCGGCAGTCCCGAATACCTTATATGGTCGGAATAGGGGGGGTCGACGAAGACAAAATCCGCCTTTCCGTCCTCCAGGGGAAGGCTCCTCGCGTCGGCGCGAAACACGTCATTCCTTGCGGGGGCCAGGTCGTAACCGAGGCCCCGCCTGCCGAGATCGCGGGCAACGTCCAGGGTGGTCCCGCTCCCGCACATCGGGTCCACCACCAGGTCCTTCGGCCTCGTGTAGCGCCGGAGGAGGTTCCAGATGATATACGCCGGGGTTGCGCCGCGGTAATCCCGATGCGCCTCCTGGCGGCGGTGATACTGCTGGGAGGGATAGTCCCAGAGGGTGGTGGTCTGCAGTCGCAGTTCGGGTTTCGCCATACGCGGTGCCGCCTTTTCAGGGTCATGCCGGAAGTCTCTGACGCGGTATGAGAGCCATGCCGCATCGTTATCCAGTTCCACCCAATCATCGGCTCCCGGCACTGTCAACGATATATCGGCAGGCGATACGATCCCCGGCCCGCCGAGGGTTTGTCCCTGCCGGAGCATCGGGACCATCGCCGGAGCGCCGGAGAGGACGCGGGAATCAGAGCGCGGCCAGCTGCCCGCATGCAGCCTGGATGTCGGCGCCCTTTGGAAGGCGCACCATGCTGCGCACATCGAGGGCGATAAGGGCCGCTTTAAAGGCGGCCACCCGTTCCTCGCCGGGCGGTTTCCACTCAAGGCCCGGCACCTCGTTGTAGGGGATGATGTTCACGAACGACTTGAACGGCCTCGCCAGTTCGGCCAGGGCCGCCGCGTCATCATCCCCGTCATTGAAATCTTCTATGAGCAGGTACTCGAAGTTGATGTACTGGTTTTTTTTCAGGGGAATGTTCCGCACGAGGGGAAGAATCCGCTCAAGACCCCACTTCTTTTCAAGTGGAACCAGCCGGGCGCGTTTATGCGGCAGGGCCGAGTGCAGGGACAGGGCGAAATTCACCGGGGGGAGCTCATCGATACGCGTGAGCCCGGGCAGGTACCCCACGGTCGACAGGGTGATCTGCCGCGGGCCGAGACACATCCCCCTGTCTGAAAGCAGCACTTCGAAGGCGGCCTTCAGGTTGTCGAAGTTGTGCAGGGGTTCCCCCTGGCCCATGAACACGATGCCGGGACTTGCGACTGTATCGCCCGGGTTTTCCCCGATGATATGCCGGTAGCAGGCGAGGTACTGGCCGAGGATCTCATCCCGCGTGAGATTACGGGCCAATCCCCCCATTCCGGTCTTGCAGAAGGCGCAACCCATGGCGCACCCGGCCTGGGTCGAAAGGCATACCGTGTGACGCTTGAAAAAGGAGAGAACGACCGTTTCGATCCGGATACCATCACGCAGTTCGAAGAGAAATTTCATGGTCCCGTCTGCGGATTTCTGGGTGTGGATGATCCCGGGCTTATCGGCGGCAAAGTCATGACCGAAATTTTTTGCCGTCTTTTCGATTATTTTGTCCAGGGTGTCCATGGGAGATAGTTGTAATGACCGCGATGGAAGGGCAATCACAAAATTTTTTCCATCCTGGAAACTCACCCGGTCGAGGCCCCCTCTATCAGAAAAAGCGCCGGACAGGGGCTTGAAATTTTGAAAAAAAAGCGGCGTTATTCAACGCCGCTTTTTCTGCCACCGGTACGCTTTCGGAATCAAAAACCGTTAAAGATAACATCCAGCACAAAAGTTGAGCCGGTACCGCTCGCGTCATCAACCCGAACATAGAGATACCCGTCGGCAAAAACATCAGTGGTTTGAGTGGATACGTCTTCATCGGATGTTCCTGGATTGTCAGATGACCCGATAAGATCAGGGGATTCATCGTCAAATGAAGGGCCATTGAAGACGCGGAGAGAGACATCGCCGAGAATGCTGGTAACGTTGACATAGTAGTTATTGATATAAGGAGGTTTGGGAGTAGCTACAGGAAATCTGTAGTAGCTCGAGCCGGATCCGCCTCCCACCATGCAGTAATTGGCCCTACCTGTCAAAATGGACTCATCTTCATTCGGATACAGCAGTACCGGGTGTGCCTGTGTCCCTTCGTGTGCCACCACCTCGAGGGTGAAGGAATTTTCAAAGGATGCGTTTGTTATGCCGAAGCATGCTGCAAGGTTTGTAGCGATAAAGGTGCTTGTGCCGGGTGACAGGGGATTGGCGAACAGTGGCCCCAGGTACACCGTGGTTATATTGGTCGGTTCATCGGGATATGTGTTGATCCAGTACTCCGTTCCGGTCTTCACGGCCGTTGTATAGTAGTTCGCGATACCGCCATTCTCAAAAAGATACGCGACGCGGGTGCTATAGGGGACGCCGACAGGTACACTATTCGGTGCTGACATGGTTCCGATGTTCGGGGGGCCTGCAATAATGCCGTTATGCGCCAGGCACCTGATAACGAACCGCGCCCCAAATTTCGTGTGGCTGCCGTCAACAACGAAGTAGTAATCGTTATCGGGGGAACCGATGTTCCAATACTCGTTCCTGGTGCGGCCGCAGTAGTTGACGCCGAAATTCGGTGGCTCCATGCTTGTAAATCCCGGCGTAATCCCGTATGCTATGAGGTCGGCGTCATCGGTAAGTCCCGTAATCGATATATTGAGGAAGCTATTTAACCCCTGGTTGGTAACGTAATAACTCCTGCCCTTGCCAACGGTCCCTGCGTAACTGGAAAAGCCTGCCGGTATTCTTATCGGGTTATCAATCGAGCCCTCGAACAGCCCGCCGTATTGCATGATGATCGGAATGGACACAGTCGAGCCGGCGGGAAGCGACGCGACCGCGGTCCCGGAATAAACAGCGTCGGTTGTCGTGACCACCACGGCAAAAAGCCGCGCCGGGCCGGCCGGCACGCTCAGGTTTATGACGCCGGAAGCTGACATGTCGGTGATCGAGATCGGGGTCATGCCCGCTCCGGTGACAGTGACTGTAACCGAAATGATATTCGTCGGGGCCTGCGCGGCCATGCTCACATCGGTCGAAGTCGAGGCCCCTCCCAGGTTGAGGATGACCCTGGACATGGTAGTACCATTGATGAGCCGCTGTTCTGAATCGGAGCAGGACGGAAGTACTATCACGGGAGCAAGAAAAAGCACCATGACCAGTGATATCAGAGAATGTGAGAAAAAACCGCGTGATCGGTATAGTGTCATTGTTGAGCTCCTTTACTGAGCAAATGTGCTCATTTTTTTATAGGGCCCGCGACCATACGCACAGCCGATTACCGGAACATGGAACCGTATGCTGAAAAATGATGTCGATTGCGGTCAGGTAATTTAAAATTACCACAGAGAAAGGCTTTTGTCAAACTTATTTAACGCTCTGCACGCCCACCCATCCTGCCTTGACGGCAAATCGGGAATACCCCGGCGATACCTCGATCGGGCAAACATATTTCATGCATCCGCACTTTAATGCGACTTCTAGTGGGATTGAAAAACCGGCCCATGGCCGGTTTTTTTTTGCGCCGCCCTGAGGGCCGGGGATCACGAAGGTGCGGTTATCGGTCCGGCTGGCCGATTGGACCGTCGACGCGCCAGACGGGAGAGATATTTTTCAAAAGGACCTCGGTGTTTTTAACGCGACCCTTGAGATTCAGGTGATAGATCGTGTCGTAAAATTCCTCAAACTCATACAGATAATCGCCTGGTTCGCCGAGAATTGGGAATTCAATTTTTTTACGGAACTGCGCGGCTATATGTTCTGCCCGTGCCCTAAAATCGTCATCCTGGTATTTTATCCTGGGGATGGGTCCGTATGTCATGGCTACGCTGGCCCGTTTGCTTTTGCAATAATGGTAAAACTCGTTCATATGTGAAATGAATTCGCGGATTTCGGCATTCTCTTCCGGGTTATGAGGAATCTCGATCTTAATGGCATTAAACGCTTTCAGGTCCATCAGCGGGGGGCTGTCCACTACCTGGTTTTTAACACTGCCGGATTCGTCAAAGGAATGGCGATAGATGTAACTTTTTTTATGATCCACCAGACCGTTAAATCGTCTCTGCAGTGATGCGGGAAAATAGATAGCAAAGGTTATGAAATTGGACGGTTCAAATAAACTGAACGCATGGGGATAAAAAATCGTCAATTCCACAAGGCCGCCGGTGCCATCGATATTGTTTACCACCGGCAGTTCGTAAACAACAAGTACCCTGTCCCCGGGCCTGATGTACGGTTTTATCTCATTGATATGGAAGAGGTAGCCGTATTCCAGATGAGTACCCATGTTGATGACATTGCAATGGAGCGCATTCTGGATCTTTTTCGAATCAACGCCGAAGGCAAGGTTTGAATCACCCATTAATATCAAACGGGGGGAGCGTGCGTTCTTAAGGCGTTTGTGCTTGTCTATGGTGGCGCACAGATAATTATCACGGTCCACCGGTGGCAAATAGAATAGCGCCCCTGCGATCAAGGCAGTGGACAGTGACAGGCCGACGATGTTTATGATGAATTTTTTAATCATACTTTTAAAAATTAGAATATATAAATTTTGATTGAGTAAAAATGCCGAACAGCAGTACGATGATTACCAGCAGCTGGTAGACCGGCCATCGTATGTATGCCGGCAGTTTGGCAAAGCGTTCTCTCAATTCACCGCGCGCCTGGACACTGTCGATGACAATAAGAAGTATAATGGCCAAACCGGCAATGATGAATTCATAGCGCTTGAAATTCGGCTGGTACCAGGCCGAAAGTTTCAATGTCTGCTTTCCCATGAATAAATGGGTGACGGCATACCAGGCGTCAGCCATTTTTTCAGCCCTGAAAAAAATCCATCCCAACATAACCAGATGAAAGGTCAATGCAATACTCATAATCTTTCTCAGGCTTCCGACGGCGCTTTGTTTGAAGCCTTTTATGAATCCCGCCGCCGCGATGCACAGCCCCGCCAGGGGGATGGCAATCTGTTCGAGATAAAGCAGCCGGCGGGGGTCCGGACCGTACCACCGCGGCGGCAGCAGATACCCGGACACAGACACTGCAAGACCAACAAGGATGATTGCGATTGCAAGAGGCTTCCCGGCAGCGCCGAACATGATGCCGGCGATTGTGCCGCGAATCTTCCTGAAACCGGCCCCGGCGCATAGAAAGAGCCCATGGAGACCGCCCCAGACCACGAATGTCCATTGGGCGCCGTGCCAGAGACCGCTGAGGAGGAACACGATCATTATATTGAAATACCAGCGAAGACGCGCAACCCTGTTGCCGCCAAGCGGAACGTACAGATAGTCGCGGAACCAGGACGAGAGGGAGATATGCCATCTGCGCCAGAATTCCGCAATGCTCAAGGAACGGTAGGGCTGCCTGAAATTCTCCATGATGTCGTAGCCCATAATTCTGGCCGTGCCGATGGCCATGTCCGAATATCCGGAAAAGTCGCAGTATATCTGTATTGTAAAAAAGTAAGCCGCGAGCAGGATCGCACTACCGTTAAAGGCCCTGATGTCACCGAATACCGTGTTTACGTACACCGCCAGGCGGTCTGCGATGACTATTTTTTTTATAAGGCCGAAGCAGAAGAGCAGCAGGCCGCTGACGACACGATCGTAGCTGAATTGCTTTTTTTCTTCGAATTGCGGAAGAAGTCTGCCCGAGCGCTCGATAGGGCCGGCGAGAATGAGGGGAAAAAAGCTGACGAAGAGGGCGAATTTCCCGAAATGCCGTTCCGGCTTCCTGTCGCCGCGGTATACGTCAATGCAATACCCGAGCGCCTGAAAGGTGTAGAAGGATATTCCCACGGGAAGGAGGATTTTCAGGGTCGGCTGTTGCCAGTCGATGTTGAAAAATTGAAGGGAATCCTTCAATGAATTGAAGAAAAAATTCGAATATTTAAAAAATATAAGTATGCCGAGATTAACGATGACAGCGCCGACGAGTATCAGGCGTTTGCGTGATGGTTCCTGCCCGTCCATTGCAACCGCGGCGACATATATGGTGATTGTCGTCGTCAGCAGAGTCAACCCGAAGGAGGGATTCCAGCTTATGTAGAACACATAGCTTGCCCCGAGGAGAAAAAGCCAGCGGAAGCGGTGCGGGAGAGAAAAAAAAGCAATGACTATTGCAATAAAGAAGCCGGCAAATTTTAAAGATGTAAATTCCATAAAGTTAGTTCTAGCGTATCACCATAGATCGCATATAACCCGGCACGCAGTCGTCAATTGCTGCATGGCTCATGCATGCCATCCGGCAGCGCATTATCATCATTATGCCGGAGGAAAAACCCGGGGCAATCTGATCCGAAAATTCTTGTCAACTTGCATATGTTCGTGCGGCCATGTCAATACAAAAAAGACCGATGAACATGCGCGAGTGTGTGAATTCAATTATCCAGTGCAACATTTCTCTATCAAGGAAATTCCGCCAAGTCAGGTACCCGCCCATGGGACGCAATGACGTTTATCTGAACCTGTTCTTTCTTAAATGAGGCCCCCTCTATCACAGAAAGAGCTAGTCTGAGGCTTCAAATTTCGCGCGCCGGATCAATAAAGGCCTGGAAATGACTTCATCACATATTCCGATATGATTTCCGCTATCTTTTCATGCCCTCTCACATTCAGATGGGAGTCAAAACCTAGAGTGAGACGTTTGTCATCCAACCTGCGGAAGTTGACGGTCAGATTCAAGAAGGGAATATTCTCCTTCCTGCAGAATGCATCCAGTTCCTTTTCCACACGCGTCGGCCCGGCAAGCCATTCCCTTTTGGAAACGAAATTGAACTTTTCGTTTTGCCGCTGCTTGAACTCCTCATAAATCAGATCTTGAGGCAGGTAGATTATGCCAAATTTCCAACCGCGCCGGACAACCTCGTGCTGCAGATCCCGCAGCACTAAGAACATGTTGCGGCAATACTCCGCACCGCCATTCGTCAGGTCGATTGACTTAACAAAATAATCCGGCTCGAGCAGGCCATATATAAGGGGAACCACATCACCCACACTGAGCCCGTTTTCGGAAATCAATGTGGAAGTATTCTCAATCCAATTTTCATATGACTTATCGCTGATATTGAGGTCCTTTTTCATCGGGGCTAAAAGTTTTTCCACCATTGCTCGGGCTTCTTTTTGCGTGAGGTTCTTTTTTTTGAGAAATTGCGCCTTTTGCATGTCTTTTTTTAATCTTTTTTTAACGGAAGCATCAATGTCAATTTCTTTGCCCTCCGGCTCCGCCGCGTTCATGCTTTCTATGAGATTCATGCGACTTGAGAGAATACTCTTGAAAACATGGTTTGACAAATGGGGTAAAACGGCAAACGCAATAACGAACGGGAACGTTCTGCTGATCTTGTTTCTCAATGTCCTTAACAGGAATGTCCCGCCGGATTCATTCACATCATTGGTGGTCAGGCACATCAGTACGACATCGGGCATGACGGTGCCGGCAAGATGGCGATAGAGCCCCAGCGAATTCGCCGGACCGTATCCCACAATACCTGCGTTGATATTTTCAACATGATAGCCCCTTGCGCGTAAAATTTCCTGGGACTTCATTACGAACGTGTTTTCCGTCTCGACATTGCGGCCCAGTGTCATGGAATCTCCCAGGAATAGTATCCGCGCTCCCTTTTTACTGGTGCTGATTTCAGATCCCCGTATGCCCAGCGAATTTATTACATACATGCTCGTCCCTTTTTCGGTTTTAGCCTCATACACGCCGGGGGTGTAAACCCAGTACGAGCTGTTGTATGCAAGAAATAATTTCTCCATGGCCAGGTCAAACAGATGTATGTAACCGACCGCGAATAATGAAATGACCACGAATGCCACAATTTTTTTGTGGAGAGGCATATGTTGCTCCGCTATTTATTTATTGATGTGAAGCCCTGGACGTACAACGGCTCGTTGCATTCTGTATCCCCCCGCGCATGGATGGCAACAACAATATTCAGGGGATAGTTCCGGCGCACGATACACAAATCCTCCTCTAAAAAAGCGAATATATGAATGTACTGTCCTTCCTCCCCCCCATCTGCAAAACGCACACCACGAAAATAAATACCAGTGTAATCTCATACAAAACGATATATGATTTTCTAAAGAAGTAACAGGCGAAGGTTCCTTCGTACCTGCCGAGGAAGGTATCCACTGCCATCTTCAAACGCGGGGCGACAGGTGTTGAGAAAACCGCACCGAGCACCAGCGCAAAAATGAAATAATAATCGAAAAACATTGAAGGATAATATAAAGCCCCTGCCGATTTGAAACCGAACATCTTTGTCACATATCCAAACGCAAACTCAATTGAGCCTGACCTGAAAAAAACCCACCCGAGCATGACGATTAAAAACGCATAGGCATATTTGAGGGGGGCAAACATCGAATCGATTAGTTCGCCGATCTTCTTTCTTTCTATCACCAGGAAAAAGCCGTGCCAGAGGCCCCAGACAACAAACGTCCAGTTTGCGCCATGCCACAGACCACAGAGAAGGAAAACAACGATCAGGTTGAAATATATGCGCGTCTCGGATACCCGGTTGCCTCCGAGGGGGATGTACAGATAATCGCGAAACCACGTGGACAGGGAAATGTGCCAGCGTTTCCAGAATTCGCGGATTGATTTTGATATGTACGGGTAATTGAAATTCTCAATGAAATCGAACCCGAACATCCGCCCCAGGCCAATCGCCATATCGGTATATCCGGAAAAATCGCAGTAAATCTGCAATGTGTACCCGACGGCACCAAGCCACGACAACGATGTGGACAGCTCTCCCGGATTTAATGCAAATATCTGATCGACCACGATACCAATTGAATCGGCAATTATCACTTTTTTGCCCAGGCCCAGAATAAACCTGTGGAGTCCTTCCCTGAACATGTTGAACGTAATATCTCTTTTCTTCATGCGTTCAAGGAGATCGGGGTAACGGCTTATCGGGCCGGCCACGACCTGGGGGAACATTGATATGTATAATCCGACATCAATAATGTTTTTTTCCGCCTTGATTGTTCTTCTGTACACATCAATGATGTAGGACAGGGCCTTAAACGTGAAAAACGAAAGGCCAACGGGCAAGTGATGTGGTGATATTGTTACAGCTCCGAGGGTCAGTGTATTAATGAAAAAACCAGTATATTTATAAAAGAAAAGGACGCCAAGATTCACCACTATGGCGCCAATAAAAAGGACGGTGCCCAACGATTCTATTTTCCCTTTCTTCTCATCATGGTATTTCTCGATGCGCACTGCAATTGCATAGTTAAAAATCACGGACGCTGCAATGATAATGACATTTGCCTTTTCACCCCATGCATAAAAAAACACGCTGGCAACCAGCAGAAAAATATTCCCCCCTCTCTTTCTGAAAAATATGTAATACAGCGCAAGGGTTGCGGGAAGGAAACAAAATAAAAATATCTTAGAGCTGAATATCATTGTTGGACGTCCTCTCTGAAATAAGTGTCTGAAAAAGCCATCTGCCATCACCGGGTATAATACGCCCGTGTTCTCCAGTAGGGGATGCAAGGGCCAGCAGAACCAGCCCTGCCGGTATTCTTCATGTGGCGAATCTATTTTTTCTGGGGAAGGGTGACATCAAATCGCGATTAATATCATAGTGGAAAATTCGCTTTATCAGGTACCCGCCCATGGGACGCAATGGCTATTATCTGAACCTGTTCTTTCTTAAATGAGGTTCCCTCCACCACAAAAAATCGATAGTCAGAGGCTTGAAATTTCGCGCGCCGCGCAGAAATTGAGAAAAATTATAAAAAATATGCCAGGAATGCTCACCCGGAGTATATTACAACAGCGGTTAGCTTTATTAGCAAGAAAATTTTCGCAAATTATTGAAGAAAATCAATCATCACGGCCCCTTCTTCATCCTGAAATAGCCGCCATAGTGGAAGTGAGTTTTCCAGAGTTTCCGCCATTAACGGTCGGGAAAATAAGCAAAAACAACTGATTCGATCATGCCCTCGCCGCATCTAAGCCGGGAGAGGAGGAATTTTTTCCCCCTTCGGCGTCATTCTGAAGTACAGGTATATAAAAAATATCACCACGTTCGATCTTGATTCATCGCTCAGTGTGGCTTTGAACGACACCGTGAAGCTCTTCGCCGGGATCAAATACCAGGGCTATGATTATACGGAGGCTATCCGGTTCCCCAACGCGACCCTGGCCGGCATTGCCGCGGCGAACGGGAGGGAGGCCGCAAAGGCCTTTATCCTCGCACACAGCCCGACCCGCCCCGGGTCACTCCCACGCCCCGCTCGGGGCGACCAATCGAACTCATCCCCGCCACGGCCATCTTCCATCAAAGTGGAAGGATTCGTACCGGCGGATCCATATGTTAAGCCGGTGTAAAATAACGGGGAAAGAGGGAAATGAGAGTAAACTGATATTGACACCGGGATTATCCGGTCGATAATGTTCATTATTTATTGCACGTCGGGGCACGCGCCCCGCGGTCGGCAAAAAACCATGAAAGAGCTATCAGGCGCGACATCGAAGGAGATCATTGACCTGGTGGAGGAACGGGCCGTTTCCTGCGAGGAGCTGGCGCGCCACTCCCTCGACACGATCGCGCGCTACGACCCGGTCCTCGGGTGCTTCATCTCCCTTAGCACCGATGAAGACGTTATACGGCAGGCCCGTGAAAGCGACGCGCGACGCGGCAGGAAGGACGCAAAGGGCCCCCTTGACGGGATACCCGTCGCGGTGAAAGACAATATCCACTCCATGGGTCTTCCCACCACCTGCGCGTCCGCCATCCTCGGGAACTACATCCCGCCCTTCGACGCCACCGCCGTTGCCCGGATAAAAGGCGCCGGCGGTATCATCGTCGGCAAGACCAATCTCGATGAATTCGCCATGGGCTCCACCTGCGAGAATTCCTCCGTGAAAATCACCCGCAATCCATGGGACATCGAACGGGTGCCGGGCGGCTCCTCGGGGGGCTCGGCCGCGGCCGTGGCCGCCGGCATGGTCCCCCTGGCCCTTGGAAGCGACACGGGGGGCTCCATCAGGCAACCGGCGGCATTCTGCGGCATCACGGGAATGAAGCCAACCTACGGGCTCATATCGCGCTTCGGGCTTGTGGCCTACGCCTCATCCCTTGACCAGATCGGACCGCTGGCGCGCGACGCCTTCGGCTGCGCCCTGCTTCTGAATGTTATCAGCGGCTTTGATGCCGGCGACTCCACCTCGATCGACGTCCCCGCGCGCGATCATGCCGCCGGTATTGACGGCGGGATCAGGGGACTCCGTATTGCCGTCCTCCCCGAACTCTTCCAGGAAGGCGTATCTCCCCTGGTACGCGAACAGTTCGAGCATTCACTCGGCATCCTGGAAGGGCTGGGCGCGTCGGTGGAACAGGCGGCGATGCCGTCGCTCCATTACGCCCTGTCGGCCTACTACTTCATCGCCTGCGCCGAGGCCGCGTCGAACCTTTCGCGCTACGACGGCGTGAAATACGGATACCGCAGCGGCAGCCAGCGCGACTACCAGGAGATGCTCTTCGCCACCCGCTCCCGCGGTTTCGGGAGGGAGGTGAAGAAACGCATCCTCCTGGGCAACTTTGTCCTTTCTTCCGGCTATTATGATGAATACTACCGCGCGGCCCTCCAGGTGCGCGCCTTCATCCGGGACGACATGATGAAGATTTTGAAAACCCATGATGTCATCGCCCTGCCGACCACGCCCGACATCGCCTTCCCTCTGGGGGAAAGCATCACGGACCCGATGAGGATATACCTGTCGGACGTGACGACGGTCATCGCCAACCTGGCCGGCATCCCGGCCATCTCCGTCCCATCGGGACTGGTGCACGGCATGCCCGTGGGCCTGCAGTTCATGGGCAGGCCCATGGAGGAGGGTCTGCTGCTGCGCGCGGCCGCCGCCTGCGAGCGGGAGGTCGACACGGTTTTCCTTCCGCCCCTGCACAACGCGATCGAAAACGGGACAGGACCGGGAGGTCCGACGACCCGCAAGCGTGACCGCGAGGAGGTCGCCTTTTCAACCTATACACCCGAATACATCGCGGGAATTTCAAAATCGTACATGAAAGGATCGAAAGGCGCCATTGATCGGGTGTTCTGCGGGGACCTGCAAAAACTGGTCAATGAGCGGGTCACCATCGCGGGCTGGATTCATCGCAAAAAAAGCCTCGGGGGTATCGAATTTTTCGAGCTCCGGGACCGCTCCGGCTTCACCCAGCTCGTGCTTGAGGGGATCGCACAGGACGATCGAATCACGAACGAGACGGTCGTAGAGGCTACCGGCGTGGTCACCAGGGAGGACCGCAGTCCCTTCAATAACATCGAAATAAAGGTGGACGGCCTGAAGATTCTCGGCAGCGCCGATACCGGCCTGCCCGTTCCCGTCAACCGCCCGCTGATGAACGTGAACCTTCCCACCATCCTGGACAACCGGACCATTTCCGTCCGGAACCCGGAGGTAATCAGGGTGTTCCGCCTGCAGTCGGAGATAGTGAGGCTCTTTTCCGATTATCTCCGAAGGAATGATTTCACCGAAATAAAAACGCCGAAAATAATTTCCTCGGGAACCGAGGGAGGCACCAACATCTTCAAGGTCAAGTATTTCGGCCGCACGGCCTTCCTGGCCCAGTCCCCGCAGTTTTACAAGCAGATCATGGTGGGCAGCGGCCTCGAGCGCGTCTTCGAAGTGGGACCCGTATTCCGCGCCGAGCACCATGACACGGCGCGGCACCTGAACGAGTACATCAGCATGGACTTTGAAATGGGCTTCATCACCGACGAGCAGGACATCATCGACATGCAGGAATCCCTGCTCCGGCATCTCTTCGCCAAATTGAAACAAAGCTCAGGGGAATACCTGGACGAAGGGGATCCGGCACCGGACTTTCCTGACAGGATACCCCGAATCCACTACCTGGAGGCCCTGGATATCGTCCGCTCGGCCGGTGGACGACTCGACGAGGGCGATATTTCACCCGAGGGCGAAACTATCCTCTGCTCCCACTTCGCGAAGGAGAAGGGCTCGCAATTCGTGTATGTCGTCGGCTACCCGGTCAAAAAACGTCCCATGTACACCATGCCCGACGAGCGGGTGCCAGGCTATACCCGCAGTTTCGACCTCCTCTACCGGGGCATCGAGATAACCACAGGCGGCCAGCGCATACATGACTTCGAAATGCTCAGGGAAAACATGAAAATGCTGGGCTACAATCCGGCCGAGTTCCGCCACTACCTCGAGATCTTCCGTTTCGGCATGCCCCCCCACGGCGGCCTGGGCATGGGGCTGGAACGCCTGACCATGAAGATACTGGACCTGAAAAACATACGGGAGGCGAGCCTCTTCCCGAGGGACATGAACAGGATAACGCCATAAGGAGGCGGCCCCTGCCGCGGGGGGCCCGCGTCGACAGGATGACACTATTATGCACAACAACAGCATTGTGAGAGGTGCCCTTACGATGGGACGGGTGGTTCCGCATGACAGATAAAGCCCCGATCGCTATCGAGAACCTCATCGACCTTGCCTCCTTCGAGATAACGGGTGTCGAGAAGCAACAGCTCGAAATCGAGCTTGCCGATTTCCTGGAGTACGCCCGCGTGATCAAGGGCGCGCGCCTGCACCTCCCCCCCGCCAGCCATGCCGTCGACAAGAAGCAGCTGTTCCGGGAGGACGCCCCCCGTGTGTCCCCGGTGTCCGCGCTTCTCGCAAACGCCCCGGCCCTTGAGAAATCGAGCTTCCTTGTGCCGCCCCTGGCCGGATCGGGGGCCGGGACTGATCAGGTACGGGAGACATCGCCCGTCGCGGCGAAGGACACGCGATACGAGCCGGTCATCGGCATCGAGGTCCACGCCCAGCTCAACACGAGGAGCAAGCTCTTCTGCTCCTGTCCGACCGGTTTCGGGGGAGAGCCGAACAGCGCCACCTGCCCGGTCTGCTCGGGCCAGCCGGGCGCCCTCCCCGTCCTGAACAGGGAGGCGGTCCGCATGGCTATTCGGGCGGGTCTTGCAATGGGCTGCGAGGTGAACCGGCGATCGGTCTTCGCGCGAAAGAACTATTTCTATCCCGACCTCCCCAAGGGATACCAGATTTCGCAGTACGAGGAGCCTGTCTGCAGCGGCGGTTCCGTCGAGATAGAGCATGAAGAGGAGAGAAAAAAAATACGGCTCAACCGCATCCACATGGAGGAGGACGCCGGCAAGCTCGTCCATGTGGGCGCCCCCGGCATCTGGGGCTCCAAGGCGAGCGCCGTCGATTTCAACCGCTCGAGCATTCCACTTGTCGAGATAGTCACCGAGCCGGACATCTCATCCCCCGCCGAGGCGCGGGAATTCATGGCGATGCTCAGGGCGATCCTCGTGTCCCTCGGCATCTGCAACGGCAACATGGAGGAAGGAAACCTCCGGTGCGACGCCAACGTTTCCATCCGCGAGTCGGGGACCACGGGACTGGGCGTCAAGGTGGAGATAAAGAACATGAACTCCCTCAAGGCGATCGAGCGCGCCCTTGCCTATGAAATTGGAAGGCTCGAGCGGATGAAAAGGGAGGGCGTTCCCATCGAACAGGAAACGCGCCTCTGGGACGAGAGCGGACAGAAGACCTTCCTCATGAGAAGCAAGGGTGATTCACACGACTACCGCTACTTCCCCGACCCCGACCTCCTCCCCCTCGATCTCGACGAGGAACTGATCGAGAGTGCGGGCGCCGACATGCCACCCGCGCCGCTGGAGAGGAAAAGGCTCTACGAAAATGAATACTCCTTCACTCCCCCCGAGGCACGGCTCTTCATGGCCAATCCGGGATACGCGGACTACTTCGAGAAGGCCCTCGAATCGTACCCCAACCCCCGTACCCTGGCGAACTGGATCTTCGCCGAGATTCTCTCATACGAGACGGACTTTAACCGGCTCCATATCACCCCGGAGGACCTCGGCCGTTTCCTTGAACGGATCGACTCCGGAGAGATAAGCGGCAGGATCGGCAAGGATATTCTCCGCAAATCCTTCGCGGAAAAAAAGGGACCGATGGAGATACTCGAGTCGGAGGGCCTGAGGCAGATCAGCGACCGCGGCTCCTTAGAAGCGGCGGTCGAAGGGGTGATAGACAGAAACAGGGCCCAGGCGGAGGCATACAAGGGTGGCAGGGTGAAGGTCCTCGGTTACCTGGTGGGCGAGGTCATGAAAGCAACGGGGGGAAAGGCGAATCCGGCCCTGGTCAATGAAATCCTGAAAAAGCGGCTCGGCGGCTGAGGCTCTCTCCGGGTGGATAAAATCGGCTCCGCGCGTGAGAAACATTGCCGCAGCGTCAGCGACGGCCCACCCGATCGTTTCATTCATTGCATCATGGACCGATTGCAGGAAAAACCCAGAGGGAATCCGTCCCGCCGAAACAGGCGGGAATAAAGCTACCCGCACCGTAGAGGAAAAGATCCGCGGTCTACGGGCAGGGTGAGGATGGGAAACGCACGGGGGAGGCGACAGAACGGTCATCCCGACGGTATCCGCCCGGACAAGCGGAACCACGTTCCGCCGCCGGCCGGGTGCGGGGGAGACAGATCAGCGGTGCCTAGTACCTGTTGCTTCTGCGGGTCTCGGTTTTCGGCTTGGCGATATTGACCTTGATGTTCCTGTCGAGCATGCTGGTCCCGTCAAGCTTCTGGATCGCGCTCTCAGCGTCGTTTTTATCCGCCATTTCGATAAAGCCGAAGCCCTTCGACCTTCCCGAATACTGGTCCATGATGATCTTCACGGACAGCACCTCTCCATACTGGCCGAAGAGGTCCTTGAGCTGGCTCTCCGTGGCGTCGTACGAAAGGTTCCCTACATAAATATTGACTGACATGACATACCTCTCTCGGGTATAATTGTGCTACTTACCGGCTTATGGATGATTGATTGATTCGGCCGAAGGCGGGCCGGGCGACAAACCAGCATAACCCTGAAGTAGTGTTTCACGAGGGGAGCAGAGCGCCCCTCGTCCTGAAGACACGCCGATAGAACTCGATCCATCCCCGTATCATAACTACAAATTTTGCATACAAAAAGTAGGCGTGGATGAACAGACTACAATAGAAGTGTACAAAATTTGAATTATCCTATGTGATATCGCCGCTTACGTCAATAATAAAATTTCACTTTGCCATTAAAATTGCCACGCCCACAAGGATCCGGGCGCGTACCATTTGGGGGGAAGCGCCCTATTTTATCGCCACATGAAGTGCGGCTGCGCCGTACGCGAAGGTACGCCATGTCACAACGGAGAATCCGGCTGCACGGAGCAGATCGGCCAGCTCCCCGGGCGGAAAAAAATTGGCGGCCGAACGGGCGAGATACCGGTAGGCGCCGCGCTGTCCCGACAGGATCCCCCCGAAAAACGACACGGCGATTTTCAGATAGAGGCCTACCAGGACTCCCATGATCCGGGATCCGGGCCGGCTGCTTTCGACGATCACGAACCTGCCCCCCGGCGCGAGGACCCTGATTATTTCCGCGAGATAGCGGTCGCGACCGGGGTTTCGGTAGGTAAGATTACGGAAGGCGAAGGCGATACCGACTGCATCGAACGTGCCGTCCCTGAAGGGAAGCCGCCCCGCGTCTCCCAGCACGAAGGGCACGTCCATGCCCTCCCGTGCCGCCTTCCGGCGGGCCACTCCGAGCATCGGCATGCTGAAATCGACCCCGGTGACCGGGACCTTCCCTCCCGCATCCGCCCCGAGCCGCAACGCCAGGTCCCCCGTGCCGGTGCAGAGATCGAGGACGCGAGAGGGAGCGCCGGACAGGCATTCCCCCGCGGCGATGCGCCGCCAGCGCTGATCGAGTCCCATGGTGAAGAGGCGGTTGATGAGATCGTAGCGATGCGGCACATCGGAAAACATTTCCTGCAGGGGTTTCTTCCCGTTCATATCCAGTCCGGTCCCTTGAATTGCATGTCTCTGCCCCGCGCCGTTCCGGATCACGATCCCTTTTCCTCGCGCTCCCGAATCGCCTCGATGATTTCCCCGTAGCGCCTTTCGTTTATCGGATACATCCAGAGCACCACAACGGCAAGGAGAAATATGACGGCCGCAATCGGCCCGAGAAGGAGCCTGATCCCGAACTCGGCGCTCGTCGTCTGAACGGCTTCCCGCACGTACCCGGTGAGGGAGAGAATACCGCCGGTGACGGCAAGCGCGATGGCCTGCCCTATCTTGATTCCGAAGGTCCATATTCCGTAAAAGGCCCCCTCGGTCCGCTCGCCGGTGAGGAGGTAATCGTATTCAATGGCGTCAGGGACCATGGCCCACGGCATGGCGTAGGTGAGCCCGAGGCCGATGCCGGTGGTGCACATCACCGCGAGGGAAAAACTCGCGGGCAGCACATGGCCGAGGAAGAAAAGCACCATGACATTGACCGCGAAAATCAGAAGGCCGGCACCGTACACTATCTTCTTCCCGAATCTCTTTGAAATGGCCACGCTGGCGGGAATGAAGACGAATGCGGTCACCAGGAGTATCAGCATGGCGGGGGTGGTAAGCCCCTCGTCGCGGTGTATGTATTTGAAATAATAGGCCGCGACGCTCATCACCACGGTGAGGGCCGTGACGTGGAGGGCGTAGACCCCCAGGATCAGGAGGTAGGCCCTGTTCCGGAACACCTTCCTGTAGGTGCGGAAAAAACCGACAGTCAGGATCCTGTGGGCCCCTTCAGGCTCTCGTATCGAGAAAAAGGTCACAAGGGCGGTGATGAACATCGCCCCGCCGAAGACCGCTCCCATCAAGGAATAGCCTGCGCTCTTATCGGGCATGAGTCCCACGATAAGCTGCGCGGCACCTGCCCCCAGGAGGGTGCCTACGACGGCGAACCCGAAGCGGAAACCGTTCAGGGAGGTGCGCTCATGGTAATCCTGCGTCAGCTCGGGCGTGAGGGAATTATAGGGGATGTTCACCGCGGTGTACGCGGTATTGAGAAGGCAGAAGGCGACCACGCCCCAGACGAAAAGCCCCGCCTGGCTCGACAGCCCGGGGTTGGTGAACATGACGATCATGGTCACGAAAAGGGGGAAGGAGCCGAAGAGCATCCATGGGCGCCGCCGTCCCCACCTGCTTTCGGTCCGGTCGGAGAGATATCCGGCCACCGGATCCGTGACCGCGTCCCAGATCTTCCCGACGGCCACCACGACGCCGGCGAGAAACGGAAGAAGCCCCACCGTATCGGTGAGATAAATCATGAGCCAGAGGCCGATGGCGGTGAAAAAGAGATTCCCTCCAAGGTCGCAGACACCGTAGCCGAGCTTCTCCTTCAACCTCATTTTTATACCCTGCATGTTCTTCCTCCTGACGGCATGTTCAATCCCCGCAGGCGCATCATATCCGCCATTCATAAAAAAATGCAATAGAAATATTCCCGCCCCAAGAGATGATTGAAGGCGTGAATAGAAAAAGGCTTGCCACTCCCCGTTTTTCGTTTACAGTCGCACGGGGAACCATCATGAACGGCACCAGATCACAGGACCCGCACCACAGGGCGCCCTTACCGGGGGAAGTGGAAATCACCGGCGGATTCTGGGGTAATCGCCTCGCCATAAACAGGCGGGATGCCCTCATCCACCAGTGGGAACAACTCGAAAAAAGCGGCCGCCTGGACAACTTCCGCATTGTGGCGGGGATGAAGAAGGGAATCCGCCGGGGTTTTTTCTACGACGACTCCGATGTACACAAATGGGCGGAGGCCGCCGCCCTTACCCTTGCCGCGCGCCCCGATGCTGAAATTGAAAAGCTCCTGGCCGAATATATAGAGCTGATGCGCCGCGCCAGAACACCGGAGGGCTACCTCTTTACCTACAACCAGTTTCATTTCCCCGGCGCCAGATGGAAAAACCTCCAGATCGAGCATGAGCTCTATACCCTGGGACACCTTATAGAGGCGGGTGTATCGCATCACCAGGCGACCGGCGAGGACTCTCTCCTTGAAACGGTCATGGCCGCGGCGGACCTGGTGGTAAGGGAATTCGACTGCGCGGGCCCCTCGAAGACGCCCGGACACGAGGAGATCGAAATCGCCCTCATCCGGCTCCACCGCCTTACGGGACGCCGCGAGTACCTTGAAACCGCCCGCCTCTTTCTTGAAAACCGGGGAAGGATGCGTCTTTTCGGCCTCCGCCTGATCCTGCAGTTCGCGCGCCAGTCCCGGCGCGCGGCGGCGATCCGAAAACGGGAGCGGGCCCTGACAGGCGCGGCCGGGGGCGGGGGATTCGATTTCACGGAACAGCTCGGGACGCGGGAACCCCCCTTCCTGAAAATCAGGTCAGCCTTCTCATTCCTGAGCGGCGCGTTTTTCCAGCAACACCGCCCGATCAGGAAACAGAGGGTCCCCCGGGGACACGCCGTCCGGTGGGGCTACCTGGCCACGGCGACTGCGATGCTCCATCACGAGACCGGTGACGCCTCCCTCCTCGACACCCTGACCGCCGCGTGGGACCGCATGGTGACCCGCCGGATGTACGTCACGGGCGGCCTCGGCTCCCTCCCCGTGATAGAGGGATTCGGCAGGGACTTCGAGATGGACAACCGCTACGCCTACTGCGAGACCTGCGCGGCCCTCGCCTCGGTCTTCTGGAGCCGCGAAATGCTCCTGGCGACCGGAGAGGCGCCCTATGCCGACCTGATCGAATGGCAGCTTCATAACGCGGCCGCCGCCGGCATCGCCCTCGACGGCCGCTCCTATCTCTACCGTAATCCCCTCGAATCGGAGGGTATCGCGCGAAAACCCTGGTTCGGAACCGCCTGCTGTCCCGGCAATATCTCCCGCACCTGGGCCTCACTGGGGGGATATATCTTTTCCCTGCGAGGCCGGGAGATCATGGTGCACCAGTACATCGACAGCGTATACGAACCGGCCGAACCGGGGGAGTGCGGCCTGGTGAGGATCGCCATCCGCACGGAACTCCCCCGGGAAGGGAGGGCCGTGATCGAAATGACATGCGTCCCCGGATCACGCGCTGTCCTTTCCCTCCGGATCCCCTCATGGTCGGGCCCCCCCTCCATCGTGGTGAACGGCGAGCCATGGCCGACGGGAGTCCCCCCGGGAGTCAGGGCAACGGCTTCCGGATACTCCCCATACGGATCATATTATGCCCGGTTCGATCGTGAATGGAAGCGGGAAAACCGGATAGAGATCGAATTGCCGATGGAAATCCTTATCCGACGCTCCGACAGGAGGGTCAGAGCAAACCGGGGGAGGGTCGCCCTCACCCGCGGGCCGCTGGTCTACTGCCTGGAAAGCGTCGATAATCCGGGGACCCGCATCCCGGGGGCCCGCCTGGACCCCTCCCGCCCCCTCACGGCGCGCCTCCGGGAACCCCACTTCTCCGGGGCCTGCGCGATCGTTGGTAGCGGTCCCGATGGGGAGACACTTACCTTCATACCCTATTTTTCCTGGGCTAACCGGGGGGCATCCTCGATGGAAGTCTGGGTGAAGGCCGGGGCGGGCAATGGGTGAGACCCCTTATCCCCAGCCCGGCATGGAGCGGCGGCACTGGACCCCCCTCGACGGCCGGTGGGAATTCGAGTTCGACCCTTCGGGAGGCGGGGAGCCGGGACCGTGGCTCGAGCGGGAGGCCCTCGATCGCTTCATCATCGTCCCCTTCTGTGTCGAAAGCGAGGCGGGGGGAATCGGCGAGAAGCGACCCCTCCCCGACTTCTGGTACGCCCTGAACTTTCCCCTCTCGATACTCCCCCACGGAAGACGCCGATTCCTCCATTTCGGGGCGGTCGATTACGAGGCCGAAGCATGGCTGAACGGCGCGCGCCTCGGTGCCCACAGGGGGGGCTATACCCCCTTCACCTTCGAGATCACGGAGGCACTTGCCGGGAGGAACCGCCTGGTGCTCCGCATCAGGGACGCCAGGCTGAAACACACCCTCAGGGGCAAGCAGCTCGTCAGGGAAAAGCTGAGCCCCATTTTCTATACCACCGCAAGCGGCATATGGCAGCCCGTTTTCGTCTATTCGACGGGCCCTTCACGGATCCGCACCATGCGCGTGTCCGCTTCGGATGACCGCGTCGACATCGCCTGGGAGATCGACGGGCCGCCGAATCGCACCCTTGCCGCCGTCCTGATCGATCCGTCCGGAATCGTTGAGGCGAGCAAAACCATCGACCGCCCCCCGGATCAGGGGTCGGTGTCCTTCCCTGTCGCAACCCCGCGCCGCTGGTCACCGGAGGACCCCGCCCTCTATACCGTGAGCCTCGAGCTGTCGGACGCTGAAGGGACAAGCGACATCGTATCGGCCCGCGCCGGTTTCCGGCGCATCGAGACCGCCGACGGAAGGTTCCTCCTGAACGGGTCCCCGCTTCAATTGAGGATGCTCCTCCTCCAGGGCTACTATCCCGGCGGCCACTACACCCCGATCGACGGTGCGCGCTCCTTCGAGCGTGACATTCTCACGATCAAACGCATGGGATTCAACGGTGTGCGCGTCCACCAGAAGATCGAGGATCCCCGGTTCATCCATCTCTGCGACATCCACGGCCTCCTCGTGTGGGAGGAGATGCCCTCGCCCTACCTCTTCGGCCGTCTCCGCGAGGAGGAGTACGAGGAGGAGCTCTTTGCCGTCCTTGAACGGGATTGCGGCCGCCCGTCGGTCATGGCGATCGTCCTCTTCAACGAGACATGGGGCATCTACGATCTCCTCTGGAGCAAAAAAAGAAGGGACTACATCGGGGACCTCTACCGCCGCGTTAAGGCGTTCAACCCGAATCTCCTGGTAGTGGACAACTCCGGGTTCGACCATGTCGTCACCGATATCGCCGACATCCACCACTATCTCACGGACGAAAGAAAAATCCGCCGCCTCTATCGCTCCCTGGGGAACCGCGGGAAGATGACGATGCACTTTTTCAAGCTCCTACGCGCCGCGGCCTATCTCATCTGGACCCACCGGGTCGCGCGGAAGCCCTACATCCGGGGCGGCGAATGGCGGGGCCACGAGCCCTTCGTGGTGAGCGAGTTCGGCGGGGCCGGGCACTATCGATCGCGGATGGGGATGCGGGAAAGCCTCGTATTCAACCTTCGCCTCATGGCCGACTATCCCGCCATCGCCGGCTACTGCCTCACACAGGCCTACGATGTGGAGGGCGAGCGGAACGGTCTCATGACCTTCGGGCGGGGCGTGAAATACCCGGTCGAGGAGATCCGGAGCATCGTCATGCATGATGGCGACGATGTCCAAAACGAATGATCCGGCCTTTCGCGGATTGCAAAAACGAAAGTCCATGTCATTGCCACATTGCATTATTCAATGTTCATTTTTACCTATTCCCATCATATCACCCTGATGCAAGTAGGACCTGACTTTTTTCGTTCCCAAAATGCAGATCAGGGATACTATGACCTCATATATCGCTCTTTTCTATTTACAAAGACATTAATTAACACTATGGCACAGTAGTTGCTTTATAATAGAATGTAATGCAGGAACAGGCTGAAGGTGCCGCCGGGAAGAATCCTCCATGGATATCTAATTGGACGATGATGCGTGCCTGTAGCCCCGGGGCCTGCGAATACTGAGCAATCGCGAGGAGGCCGGCATATGCCGAAAAAGGATGGAACAGGCCCCCCGCAGGGGGGCGGCCAGGGTCGTGGAAGCGGAGGCGGACAATTCGGCGGAAGCGTGGGAAACTGCGTATGCCCCGCCTGCGGGCATATCGTACCGCACCAGCGGGGAAAGCCGTGCAGCGAGGAGAAATGCCCGAAGTGCGGGCAGAGAATGACCAGAGAATAACACATTTCATGGAGGTGGCGATCATGCCGGGAGGAGACAGAAAAGGACCCAACGGGATGGGACCGATGACGGGGCGCGGAGCTGGGCTCTGCGCGGGATACGCAACGCCGGGATATATGAACCCCGGGTACGGAGGAGGCTTCGGCTGCTACGGCCGCGGCACGGGGGGCGGACGGGGATGGCGCCGTCAGTATTACGCCACGGGGCTCCCCTGCCGGGCCCGCTACGACGGGCATGTGCCCTACCAGAACCAGGACCCGGCTTTGGAAAGCGAGATGCTGAAACGCCAGGCTGATGAGCTTCGTTCGCAGCTTGATCTGATCGAGAAGCGAATCTCAGGGATGGAAAAACCACCGGCAAACGGATGAGCGGCGACACGTTTCAGTGCACACCGATCGGGATCATCCGGAGCCCGCACCATAACCCCGGGGAGACGCCGATCCAGTCCGTCTACGCGAAGGGTTGCATCGGTCGCGTTGAAATTTTCCCGGAGTATGTTGAGGGGCTGTCCGATATCGACGGCTTCTCCCATATCTATCTCATTTACCGATTCCACAGGGCCGGTCCGGCGAAGCTCACGGTAACGCCCTTTCTGCAAAACGTACCGCGCGGCCTCTTCGCCACACGGGCGCCCGGCAGGCCGAATCCGATCGGCCTGAGTATCGTCGCCCTGATAAAACGGGAAGGCACCATCCTTGATGTCGAGGGTCTGGACGTGCTTGACGGCACGCCCCTCCTCGACATCAAGCCCTATACGGCGCGCTTCGATTGCATTGCAACCACGCGAAACGGATGGCAGGATGAGGTGGACGAAGCCTCTGCCCGGAGGCTTGGCAGACGCGGCCTGCCGACCCCGCCCGATAGTAACGTGAAATGATTCCCTCCGGAGGTAGTTACCATGCCGACTTATGATTATATCTGCGATTCCTGCGGACTCCGGTTCGACAGGCGGCAGGGCATCACCGAGCCGCCCCTCACCCGGTGTCCCGAATGCGCGGGCGCGGTGCGCCGGCTCATCACCGGGGGAGGCGGTTTTCTCATCAAAGGCTCCGGCTCAGACCGCGGCGCGGGGGGATGCACCCTTGCGCAATCCGGCCGTACCTGCTGCGGGCGGAGCGCACGCTGCGACGCACCCGGTTGCGGAGAGGACCGATAGGGACCGCGATACGAGGCGGCGCACTCTTCACTTGACAAAACATTGCGTGTCCTGCTACCCTGCTCCAATCGGGAAGGGAGCGACACGGCATGGAAAAATCTGACTACCGACACTTCGGAAGAATGAACGATCCCGTCTGTTCCGCATTTTTCAGGGGCATCTGCGGCGACGAAATGGAGTTTTATCTCATAGTCAGGGACGACACGGTCACTGACATCCGTTTCTACACCGAAGGATGCGACCATACCGGGAAATGCGGGGAGGCGGCCGCGCGCCTGGCCGCGGGGAAACGAATCGTCGATGTCATGTCAATCTCTCCCGGAGCGATACTGAGGGAAATCGAAGACCTTCCGGAAGACCACCTGCACTGCGCCATCCTGGCATCGATGACCCTCTACAGGGCCATTGCCGATTATCTTTACAAAAAACAGTGGTGACCATATGACCCGACCGGCATCGAAGGTAAAGAGGATCATCGTCATTGGCGGTTCCGCCGCGGGCCCCAAGGCCGCGGCGAAGGCGCGCCGCGTGGACCAGAACGCCGAGATCACCATCATCCAGAAGGACCCTGACCTTTCCATGGCCTCCTGCGGCTATCCCTATTACGTGGGCGGCTTCTTTGACGACCGCAGGCTCCTTATCGGCACCTCAGGGGGCACCGTACGGGACGCCGATTATTACATGACAATGAAGGGAATCGTCGCGCGCACGAGCACCGAGGCGCTGTCCATCGACCGGAAAAACCGGACCGTCGTGTGTCGAAACCTCGCTACCGGCGAAATCGACGAGGCCCCCTACGACTCACTGGTCATCGCGACAGGCGCCCTCCCCGTCATGCCGCCGGTCCCGGGGGCCGATCTCGAGGGCATCACCACGCTCCAGAGCATGAGGGACGCGGACTATCTTCGCAGGGTGAGAGACGAAAAAAAAATTAAAAGGGCCGTGGTGATAGGCGGGGGGCTTATCGGAATCGAGACGTGCGAGGCCCTTCAAAACGCCGGGATCGCCATCACCGTAATCGAGATGATGCCCCAGCTCCTCGCCTTTCTGGACTGGGAACTTGCAAAACTGGTGGAAAATCACGTAAGGGAGAACTCCTCCGAAATAATCACCGGCAACGGCCTCGCTGGCTTTATCGGAAAAGAAGGAAAGCTGACGGGGGTGAAGCTCACGGACGGGACCGAGCTGGAATGCGGTCTCGCCGTGGTCGCCGTGGGCGTGCGGCCGAATTCCTCCCTGGCACGGGAGGCGGGGCTCGCTATCGGCGAAACCGGCGGAATCGCCGTCAACGAATTCATGCAAACATCCGACCCGGCCATCTACGCCGCCGGAGACTGCGTGGAGAGCACGAACCTCATTACCGGGAAAAAAATTCACGCCCCCTACGGCGACCTGGCAAACCTTCAGGGCCGCGTGGCGGGGGAGAACGCCGCCCTGGGAAACCGGGCGACCTTCCCCGGCACCATCCAGACCGGGATATGCAAGGTCTTCGAGTACACAGCGGGCTCCACGGGCCTCTCGGAACGGGCCGCCCGCGCGGCGGGCTTGTCCGGCATCACCACCGTGATCTGTGCCGGCGCGGACAAGCCCGGCTTCATGGAGGGGGAGCTCTTGATAACGAAACTCATCGCTGACGCGAGGAACGGAAGAATACTCGGGGCCCAGTGCGTGGGGCCGGGAGACGCGTCAAAACAAATCGCCATATGGGCCTCGGCCGTCATGGCGGGCAGGACCGTCGACGAGATGGTGAATGCGGACCTTCCCTACGCCCCGCCCTTCTCGACCGCCATCGATCATTCCATTGCCGCGGCCCACGTCATGCAGAACAAGAGCGCGGGCAGGCTGAAGGGAATCCCGGCCCTTGAAGTCAAGAATAAACTCGACCGGGGTGAGCGCCCATTCCTCCTCGACGTGCGGGGGATTGACGAATTCAGTGAAACGCGCCTCGGCATCGGCGAGACCCTGATGCCACTCGAGACGCTCCGCCAGCGCCTCGGCGAGATCCCCCGGGAAAAGGACGCGGAGATCATCTGCTACTGCGCCGTATCTCTCAGGGGATACGAGGCATCGCTCATACTGGAGGCCAATGGATGGAACCGCGTCAGCGTCATGGAAGGCGGTATCGCGGCCTGGCCCTTTGAGAAAGAGAAATAACGGCCCGAAGAATGGCGATTATCGCCATAGCCCCAGTAATGCCGTGGACACGATCATTACATATGAACGGAGCGCCTCATGTCGACAGGAACCGATTGTGAATTGCCCGATTACAACCCCCCGGAGAAGGAGGTGACGGAGCTCCTCCACAGCGCCCGCACCATCGCCATCGTGGGCCTCTCGGACCGCCCCGATCGCGACAGCCACCGGGTCGCCTCCTATCTCAAGGAGAAGGGCTACCGGATCATACCGGTAAACCCGAAAGTGAAGGAGATACTGGGCGAGAAGTCATACCCGGACCTCGCATCCATACCGGAAAAAATTGATGTCGTCGATATCTTCCGCTCGATCGATGCAATCCCCGCCATCGTCGACGAGGCCATCGCCGTCGGGGCCGGTGCGGTCTGGATGCAGCTCGGACTGGCCCACGGGGAGTCCGCCCGGAAGGCCCGGGAGGCGGGATTGAAGGTGGTCCAGTCGAAATGCATTAAAATCGAGCATAAAAACGTGCGCACGTGAAACGATGACGTTGTTGCCTGACCACGGCTCGGCCGCGGATTGCCCGCCATTTATAACTTGACATTCGCTCACGGGCGAATATAATCTATGATGGTCCGCAACCGATAACGGGCCGTGAAGGGGCATGAAAAGCGGAAAAAACGAACAGCTCCAGGTTGGCATTGTCGGCCTCGGCCGGATCGCCGACCTCCACTATCCCGGCTACGCGAAAAGCTCCCGTGCGCGCGTGTACGCCGTATGCGACGCCGACCCGGACCTCGCATTGACCCGAAAAAAGAAATGGAAGGCGGCCCGCCACTACACCGATTTTCATGAAATGCTCGGAGACCCGACTATCGACGCGGTAGAGATACTGACGCCACAGGACCTCCACGAGCCGATGACGATCGACGCGGCGAAGGCGGGCAAGCACATCGCCCTCCAGAAGCCGATGACGACAAGCCTCCCGAGCGCGGACAGGATCCTCCAGGCGGTAGAGGGCCGCGGCATCGTCTTCAAAATCACCGAAAACTACGTCTTTTACCCCCCCATCGTCCTGGCGCGAAAACTGATCGACGACGGCGCGATCGGCGTCCCGCAGACGATACGGATCAAGCTCACCTTGGGCGGCTCCGGGGGATGGGACGTCCCCGCGAAATCATGGGAGTGGCGCATGCGGGAGAAGGCCAGGGGCCGGGGCATGCAGACCTTCGACCACGGGCACCACCTCTATTCCACGGCCCGGCACCTGATGGGCGAAATCGACCGTACCTCGGCCTGGATCGATTCGATCGACGGGGTGGTCGACTCACCCGCAATGATCATGTTCAAGTACGCGGGGAGGCCCGCCTACGGCGTGATCGAATGCACCATGTCACCGGACCTTCGCATACCCTCGCGCTATTACGCCAACGACGAGTGGATCGAGATCACCGGGAGCGCCGGCATCATCGTCATCAACCGCTGTACCGGACGGATACACACCGGCCCTCCCCTGGGCATCTTCACCGGAAAAAAATGGAGGTGGCACGACGTCAGATCCGACTGGAGCGAGGGCTTCATCGGTGCGACATCCAATTTCATCAGCGCGATAAGGGGCGAGATGGCCCCGAGCCTTTCGGGGGCACAGGGCCGGGAGATACTCAGGTTCGCCCTGGCGGTCGGAAAATCGGCGCGCGTCCGGCGGGAGGTCTACCTCGATGAGCTCGACAGCGCCTTTCCCCGCTTCCGGGCCATGGTGCGAATGCGGCGGGAATTGAGGGCCTCCGCTGCGGGAGGCCGCTCCGGAGGAGGGAAGGGAAACCCCCGCCTCGCCGGAACCCTGATCGAAGGCCTGCCCGGCCGCTTCGACCCCACGGCGGTCCCGCGCTGGCGCTGCGTCGCCGGCATAGAGGTTCTCCCCGACGGTGACGTTCCGGCCGACGCCTTTGTTCTCCGCATAGGCGGCGGCAGGGCCATTCTCGCCAGGGGAAGCCTTCCCGCCGACGCCGCGGTGGTGCTTTCCGCCCCCGCGGGGACCTGGGCCGCGGTCCTCTCCGGCGCCGAAACCATCGAGGCGGCCTTCGTCCGGGGCGCCCTTCAGGTGCGGGGCAGGGCCGAAGAGGGGCTCAGGCTCAAGGCCGCCTTTCGTCTCTGACCGGCATCGGGAATCATGCGAACAAGGAACCCTTCGCGAATGAACCCTCGTTACGTCTCCATCGGCGCCTATGCCTCTCTCCTTGTCTTCGGCATGTCCATGACCGTCATCGGTCCCGCCGTCGACTCGATAGCCCTCACCTTCTCGGTACCGCCGGGGGACCTTGGGCTCCTGATCACCGCCCTCTCCCTGGGATTCATAGCCGCGGTTTTCCTGGCCGGTACCGTCGCGGACCGTCTTTCCCTGAAACCGATCTTCCTTGTCGGCCAGGCGGCCGTGACCTCGGGCCTGGCCGGATTCGCCCTCTGCCCCTCCCTCGAGGCGGGCATGGCCCTGTTTCTTCTCATGGGATTCGGCGGCGGCCTCGTGCAGATTTCCGCCAACACCCTCATCTCCTCCATCCATTCGGAGACGAGGACCTCCTCGCTCACTGTTCTTCATCTCTTTTACGGCACCGGGGCACTTGCGGGCCCCCTTGTTTCCGGCGCCCTCATTTCACGGGGGCACGGATGGCAGGCGGTCTATTTCACCCTCGCGATCCTTTCCCTGGCCGTTGCGGCCGTCGCTATCCCCCTGCGATTTCCCCCGCGGGGAGGGGGCGTCTCGGGGGCGGCCTCCTTCCTCCGCCTCCTGAAGAACGCCTACATCCTGCTTGTGTGCCTCGCGGCCGTCCTCTACGTGGGGATCGAAATGGGAATCACCAGCTGGGCGGTCCTCTATCTTGAAAAAAATCTTTCGATGGAAAAAATGACGGCAAGCTCGGTCCTGAGCTACTTCTGGTTTTTCATGACCTTCGGAAGGCTTTTCTGCGTGCGTCTGGCCCGGCACGTCAGGCCGGGGGCTCTTCTCCTCGCCCTGTCGGCCGGAGCGGCCCTGGCCTTCGCCCTGTTTTTCGCCGCGGGGAGCGGTACGGTCGCGGGCGTCGCCCTTTCGCTGGTGGGGCTCTTCTTCTCCGGCATATTCCCGATTCTCATGAGCTTGGGCGGTAACGCCTTCCCCGACCGGATCGGGGGCATCACCGGCATCCTCCTCACCTCTCTGGGAGTGGGGCTGGCGGTGTTCCCCTGGGCCGCGGGGGAAATCGGTACGCGGTGGTCTCTTTCCACCGGTATGCTTTTTCTCGCCTGTATCCACGTCGCCCTGGTCGCCGTTTCGTGGTTCATTTCGCGCCGCGAGCCGGCCCGGGCCGCCTCGCTATGAGAGGCGTGCAAGGGCCTCCCTTCCGGTCATGCCCGCGACGATTCCCCGCTCCGCGGCCTTCGCTGACACCTCCGCGATTCGCGCCCCCAGAAGATCATCCGGGGTGACCAGGGGCCTCTCCGGGGTGCCCCGGGCGATCGCCACGGCGAATCCGAATTTCTCCGACACCGCGGGGTCGACAATCCCGCAGGCGACCAGCCCCCTGGCCGCGACAACGATCACGAACTGCCCCCCTTCCCAGCTCACCGAGAGTCCTGATGCCGCTGCGCCCTCCCCGCCGACAGGAACGATGGATATCATACTCCCTCCTCGCATGATTGATTTCGCCTTTCGATTCATCCCCGGGCACGGAAATCACGGGAATGAATCGGCCGATCTGCTGATGGTACGCGCCTGCATTTTTTTTTCAAGACAGAATTTTGTTTTTGCTTTTTTATCACTCTATTGACACTTTAAAATTTATATTTACATATTTCATCAGCCGGATAGACACCCCCGGCCGGCTGCTGAAGCAGGGGTGGCCCTGCGGGCTGTGAAGGCGACCGGCCCCCTTTACACGTATGAACAGTTTTACTTCGAAAAAATAGATCATTATCAAACGATGGAGGATACCCGAGTGATATTTCGAATACGCATCATTACATGCATCGCACTTTTTCTGATAGGCGGTGTCCGTTTCGCCCACGGTGCCGGAATGGGAATAAGTCTCTCCGGCGGCCTTTCCGAATCCACTTTTAAGGAAGCGGGTAACGCCGGTTCGGCTTTATCGGAAAGTTTAACTGAATACTTCATCGGGTGCCGGGATCGTCATCGACACCGCCGTGGCGAAGGACACAGCTGTTCAATTACCGGTTCAACCTCGCCTATCAGAATGCGATAACAGAGGACATGCCCTTTTTCGACCTGTACAGCCGTCATCGCCTCCTCTGGGCCAACACCTTCGGATTCGGCTTTTACAGAACCGAATCGGCGCGCATCTGGGCGGGCCCCCAGCTGGCCCTCTCCTATGAATTCGGCTACAATGTACGGACTTCGAATTCCGGCATTGACGCCCCCGTCATGATGGGATACATTGGAATGGTCCTCGGCTTCAACGTAAACGCGGGGAACAATTTCACCTTCGGTTTTGAGGTCGGGGCAAGGGCCGGATACGGGGGCCTCCTGATGGATTCATCGATGAGTATGACCCGCATCGAGCCCTTTGTGAATATCGCGTTCATAGGGAGAATCGGCGATACCTTCGGTGAGAAAAAATCGGAATTGACTATCGAGACGGAACCTCTCTGATCCGGCCCAACCAGCTGTTGTCAGTCCTGCGTCCAGAAATCAGGCCGGCCTGAGGATCATGAAACCGAGGCAGACGAGAAGTGAGATCGCCGTCAGCCCGGTCATCATGGTGATCGGCCTCAGCGGGGATCTGCAGATCATGAGAAGCCTGAGTAACACCGGACCGGAGAGGAACAGGGAAAGGTAGTAACCGTAGAGGGGTTCTTTCGCGAAATGTGAAAAATAGGCGGTCAGAACCAGGTTATAGAAACAGAAAAGAAGCGCCGCGGCCGCCGCACCCGCGTTCGCCAGGCCGAGGGAAATCATTTTCCCAATGAAGGGATCGTCGATTTTACTGATCACCTTTTCGTTCAGGACCGGCATGAGGTTGCCCGCCACAAGGCCGATAACGATCATGAGGAGGGCGATCAACATGAAGCGGCCTTCGATCCCGCCCCGGTCGATCCCGTAATGGGAGGCCAGGAGCCCCGGCCCCTCGATGAGCGGAACGACCAGGACGACAAAAAGCAGAACCGAGCCGAGCCCGCTTGTGACGGCGCGGTCGTCCCGTGACAGCGATTTCAGGATGGGGACCGCGTACCAGAGGGCGATCAGGAAAAAAAGCATCATGGCCGCGAATGCGGCGTCGTAACCGAGATAATTGGATACGGCTTTCGATTTTCTCAGGATATCGGGAAGGATCAGCCATGCGTGAAGGAGCATGATGATGTCGAAGATGATTTCGTCCGGGTAAATCCTTAAAAAATCCGATCGCGTCACGGCTCCCCCCCCTCTTTTCACGGCATCCTGCTTTATCGCGGAGGGGCGGCCCTTCATTCCGCACTTCTCCAATGGTTCGATTGCATACTATTCGGTATTTGCTTTTTTTCAAGAAAAAAACAGTTGTCCGCCACTCCCGTTCGTTTTATCTGTCCGTTGCGGAGCCCTTACATGAAAATAAAAATCGCATCCCTCGGCTGCCGGCTCAACCGTTCGGAAATCGAGTCGGTCTCGACGGCCCTTCAGGACATGGGTCACGTCATCACCCGGGGCGACGACGCGGACCTCTTCATCATCAACTCCTGCGCGGTCACGCTCAAAAGCGAACGGGCGACCCTCCGGCTCATCAAACACTTCAGCGAAGCGGCGGCCGAAAGGGGCGGTCGCGTCATCGTTGCCGGATGCACTGCAAACCGGCTCCGCTCGGAAGGCAACGTCTTCCATGTCCCGAACGACTACAAGGCGATGATACCGGACAATCATCCGGGAGTGGGACGACTTCGGTTCGCCCCCGGTATCCGAGAGTTCCCGTTTCGACTTCGCGCTCCCGGTCAGATCATCCACCACCAGGGTGAACCTGAAAATTCAGGACGGGTGCGACAGCTTTTGCTCCTATTGCATCGTACCCCTGAAGCGCGGCGTCCCGCGGAGCAAGCCCGCGGAACGCGTCATCGACGAGTGCGCGCGCCTCGTCGAATCGGGTTACCGGGAAATCGTCCTCACGGGGGTGATGATCGGCAAGTACTCCGAAGAGGGCGCGGGAGACGGAGAAAGCCTCGCGGACCTTGCCGGTTCCCTCTGCGCCCTGGAGGGGCGCTTCCGCATCCACCTCACCTCGATCATGCCCCTGTACGTGACGCCGAAACTTATCGATCTCCTGCGCCACGACAGGATGGTGAAGCACCTTCATCTTTCCCTCCAGAGCGGCAGCGACGCGGTGCTCGAACGGATGAACAGGCCCTATGGCCGTGACGAATATCTCGCCATTGCAGGGCGAATCCGGGAGGCGGTACCCGATATCAATCTCACCACGGACGTCATCGTGGGCTTTCCGGGAGAGACCGAAGGGGACTTCCACCAGACCGTGGAACTCCTCCGCGAGGCCGGAATCTCCCACGTCCATACCTTCCGCTTCTCCCCCCGTCCCGGCACCGCGGCGGCCGCCATGCCCGACCCGGTCCCGGAGGGGGTCAAGCGCGAGCGGAGTGAAAGGTTGATCGAGGAGAGCGAAGCATGGAAGCGGAAGTATCGCGCCCGCTTCGAGGGACGCCGGAACGTCTTTTTAAGCGAGCGGGCGCGCGGGGGCAGGACCTCGGGCTTCAACGAGTTCTACGTGCCCATCAAGGTGGAGGAGTCCCTCCCGCGTGGCGAGTTTTTCACCGTTACCACCCGCGTGAAGCCGGGGATGGACGCCCTCGAAGGCACGATATGCCGGGAGGACTGATCAAGGTCCCAGGAGGATCGAAAGGGCGCGCTCCAGGGCTATGCAGACGGCGGCGATCAGGACGAACCAGAAGACCAGCACGCGGTACCTCCACACCCCCTTCCCCACTTCCTTCAATCCGGCCTCCGGCTTCATGGCGGACCCGCCCCCGATGACACCCACGGTCCAGCCGACGATCAACGTCATCGCCGCGCCCGTGCAATTCCACCACATCCAGGATACCCGCCCTTCAAGGAAGAGCCAGAGCGAAACATTCAGCGCTACCCCGGCGGCGAGTCCCGCCAGTGCGGCCCTGCCGCCGGCCCTGCGGGAAAAAACGCCGAGAAGGAATACTCCGGCAATCGGACCGTAGAAGGCTGAACCGATCTTGTTGATAAGCTCGATCACGGTCTCCGACCGCCCCGCCATGGCCATGGCGAACCCGATGGCCAGCCCCCCCCACCCGACGGTAATGAGGCGAGAACAAAGCACCTTTCGCCCTTCCGGCAGCCGGTCGATTCCCGGCGCGATCTTTCTCAGGAAGTCCTCCCATGTCACGGCGCTCAGGGAGTTTATCGTGGAATCAAGGCTCGACATCGACGCCGCCAGGATCCCCATGACGATCATCCCCAGAAGGCCGTCGGGAACATAGCGTATGAAAAAATGGGGCATCAGATAGTCGGGAGGGAGGCCCTTCAACGGATTCCGCGAAATCAGGATGGCGCGCCAGAAAGGGAATCATCAGGAGACCGATGACGCAATAGGTGAGGACCACGGGGAATCTCGCGATGCCGTTCAGCACAAGGGCCTTCGCCGCCCGGTCCTTGTCCCCCGTGGAAAGGAGGCGCTGTGCCTGGCTCTGGTCGCAGCCATAGTAGGACACATAGAGGAATACCCCCCCGAAGAGCATCGGCCAGAACGAAAAGGTCCGGCCGTCCCCGATCCCCGTGGAGGCAAAGTCGAAGAGCGCCAGCCTCTCCGCTTCGACCCGCCGGAAAGGTAAATCCGGGGCCGAGAAGTGGAGCATGATCCAGATGCAGACCAGGCTTCCTGCGCCACAGGATGACGAGTTGTATCAGGTCGCTGTAGATGTCGGCCCTTGATTCCTCCCATGGAGGTATAGACGAGGGATATAACGCCGATGAGCAGGATCGTCGGGACGATCCCGAGGCCCAGGAGCACACTCGACACATACGAGGTCGCGAGCAGGATCACCCCGGCGCCGAGGGAGCGGTTCAGCAGGAAGATAAACCCCAGGGCGAGTCGGGATGGAACGCCGAACCGGGTTTCCAGGTATTCATAGATCGTCGTTCCCCCGTGCTTCCAGAAGACGGGAAGGAGAACAAGGATGATGACAATCATGGCAAGGGGAACGGCGAGCTCGTACTGGAGCCATATCATCCCCCCACCCTCCCGGAGGGCGATGAAGGCCGGGGCGCCGATCAGGCTGATCGTGCTCACCTGGTTGGCCATCAGGGAGGAGCCGACAAGCCAGAAGGGGATCGTACGCCCTCCCAGATAGTACTCTTCCTGGCTCTTCTGGGAACGGCCGATGCGGAAGCCGAGCCATATCATGAAAACGGCATAGCCCCCCACGATGATCCAGTTGACCGGGGCCATCCGGCATTCCCGTCTATCCGAGGATCCTGAACAGGGCCTTCAGGAGGCGGACCTTCCTCCCGTAGGGCGGGTAGCGGAGCATTATGTCCGGCCAGATCGATCTGGTGAGTATCCCCCGCTGGTGCGAGAAGGTCTCGAAACCGGAACGTCCATGATACCGCCCCATGCCGCTGTCCCCGATGCCGCCGAAGGGAAGCTCCTGGCTTCCGACGTGTGACACGGTGTCGTTTATGCACCCGCCGCCCGAAGAGGTCTCGCCGAGGAGCCGCTCATGCTTCTTCGGGTCCTTCGAAAAATAGTAGAGGGCCAGGGGGCGGGGCAGGCGGTTCACGATTCCAATGGCCTCGTCCAGGTCCCTGACGGTGATGACGGGCAGAAGGGGTCCGAATATCTCCTCACGCATGATCGCGTCCTTGAAGGTCAACCCGTCGACGATGGTGGGCCCGATATATTTCGATCTGCGGTGGCTCTCCCCGCCGTGGACGATCTTTCCCCCATCGAGGAGCTTCATGATGCGGTCGAAGTGCCGCTCGTTGATGATACGCGCATAGTCGGGGCTGGTACGCGGGTCCTCCCCGTAGAAGGCCCGGATGGTCTTTTTGAGTTCCTCGAGGAAGGGGACCCTGATTTTTTTATGCACCAGCAGATAGTCGGGGGCGAGACAGGTCTGGCCCGCGTTGAAGTATTTCCCCCAGCACAGGCGCCGCGCCGCCACGGCAAGGTCCGCGTCTTCGTCAACGATCACCGGGCTCTTCCCTCCAAGCTCAAGGGTGACCGGAGTCAGGTGCTCCGCCGCAGCGCCCATGACGATGCGGCCCACGGCGGTCCCGCCGGTGAAAAAAATGTAGTCGAAGCGCCGGGCAAGGAGGTCACGGGTGGTCTCCACTCCCCCCTCCACCACGGTGATATAATCGACCGGGAAGGTTTCCCTGATCATCTTCGCCACTACCTTCGCTGTTGCGGGGGCAATCTCAGATGGCTTCAGCACCGCGCAGTTCCCCGCGGCGATGGCCGCGACCAGGGGTGCGATGATCAGCTGGAAAGGATAGTTCCAGGGGCCGATGATGAGGGCCGTTCCGTAGGGCTCGAAGCGAACATCGCTCGTCGAATAAAAATGCAGGAGGGGGGTCTTCACCCGGCGGGTCTTCGCCCAGCTCCCGAGCTTCCGTATCGCGTGCCGTATCTCCGGGTAAAGAATTCCGATCTCAGCGGCGTACGATTCAAAGGCCGGCTTTTTCAGGTCGCGGTAAAGGGCCTCGATGATCGCCTTCTCGTTCTTCCTGATGGCCTTTTTCAGACGCCGGAGCTGTTTTTTCCTGAAAGAGATTTTTTTCGTTTCACCGGTGTCGAAAAATTTCCTGATTTTCTGTATCTTCGACTCAATCTCTTTTCGCGACATTGCCTTCCTCCCCCCGTCGAATCTGCGCGTGATTTCCGCCCCGACATTACCCATCTCCAGGGCATCGGTCAAGCACAATTGCCCGGAAATGATCCCCGTCGTCCCGTGCCGGCATTTTTCATTTGACGCGCCGGCACCCCCCCTGCATTCAGTTCCATGACCGGTCCGTACCGCGGGAACCCGCGCTTCCGTTATCCGCCGCGTGAACGCGCCCTTTTTTCTTCGGCCGCGCCCGCGGCACTTCGGCAATTCAATTGAGCACTTCTGTAACTACGTGGCGCCTGACGATTCTCATGGTATGTCGCGAAATGATCCACTCCCAGGGGGTATGACAGATGAAACACTTCACCGTCCTCGGCCCGCTCCTCGCGGCCCTTCTATTCTTCACACTGTGCACGAAACAGGCGGATACCGCATCGCTGATCGGCACGTGGGAATGGGAAGGGAGCCTCTGCGACGCCGCCGGCAACTGCAAAAAAGAGATCATCGCCGACGAAGGAAGCAGGGAAACATTCACGTCGGACGGCCTTTACCTCTCGCGTCGGGCACGGAGCCCGTATCGTATCGAGGGGAACCGGATATATCTGGGGGCAAACGGCAGGGAACAGGGCGACCTCCACGCCGAAATCGTTTCGACAGGAGACAACGTTCTGGTGCTGAAAGTGGGCCGTGACAAGAGGAGATACCGACGGGTCGGCAAAGCCGGATCGACGGATGTGGATTAGGATCCGGTCCTCTTCACCATTCTGATCCGGTTTCCCTTTTCGTTGAATTCTATTTCATCGAATATCTTTTTCGCCATCATCAGGCCACGCCCGTGCAACCGATAGCCGAGATCGGCGCCCACCATCTCTCTTTCAAGGAATCCGGCAAAGTCGAATCCCGCGCCGTCGTCTTCGACGATATAGACGGCCTCCTTATCATTAAGAATTGAATCAACCCTGACTTTTCGGTCCCGATATGACGGATCGGCCTGCCGCCCGGTGATGAAGTCGAAATAGTTCCTTGTTTTCAGCGCCTCTGTTTTTTCATGGTAGCTTATCTCGAGATTTCCATGCTCGATGGCGTTTATGAGAACTTCGACAAAGGCCAGTCGTATCAACTCGACCGAATCGGCGTCGAAATAGCGTTTGAGATTGCGGGTCACGCGAAAGGCGACATCACCCGCCAGAAAAAGCTGGTTCCCCATGACCAGGCTCTGGTTCTCGGAATTGAAAAATCTGAGCAGTTCGTCCTCCACAACCCGAAAGGCCCTTCCGATAATGAGGTCCCCTTCGATAGAGGCGATCCGCTCGAGCCTGACGGTCATTTCGACAGGTTCGTTGTTGAAATTCGACCTGAAGACTGCCTTGAAGCTTACGGGGCGGCGGGTCTTCTCAAAATGAATGATCTTGTCCCGAACAAAATCATGAGTCCCGGCGTCCCCGTCGGACGGGTTGTGAAACAGGTCGCGGAATTGCCTCGACAAAAGATCCTCGGGCCTCATGTTCAGGTGGTTCTTGACCGCCCGGTTGACGGTGAGTATGTTCCATCCCTCGTCGAGAGTGAAAATGATGTCGTCCGATCCCTCGAAAAGGCTCTTGTATTTTCGCTCGCTATCCTCGAGCTTTTTTTCATACTCGAAGCGCGTGAAGGCCGTTTCCACGGCCACCAGGAGGTCCTTCTCCCTGTAGGGCTTGATCACGAATCCGAATGGGAAGGACTTCTGGACCTCGTCGACGATTTCACGATCCGAATAGGCCGTGGTATAGATGACAGGCACGTTGATTGTCGCACGTATCTCCTTCGATGCCTCGATGCCGTTCAGCCTGCCGGGGAGTTTCACGTCCATCAGGATAATATCGGGTGAGGCCTCCCCGATTGCAGCGACGGCCTCCTCGCCCGTGCCCGCGATACCGACGACCTGATAACCGAGGCCGAGGAGCGTCTGCTTCAAGTCCATGGCGACGATACTGGAATCCTCGACGATGAATATCCTCTTTCCCTTCACGGCGCACCTCACGTTCATGGGGCCTGTCGCGGCGATACGCCTCGTTCAGGGGCCCCGCCTTCTTCCGGAATACGGAAGAGAAGTTTCCTGATCATATCATGGCAAAACTTACTGTCAATGACAATTGGCTCCCGATACGAAGGTGATTGACGTTCAGGCCCTGATGTGATGGATGTATCGCCCCATGGCATCAATCCGAAAAAATCTGCACTCCCTGGGACATGGCAAAAAAAACGGTTGTGCATTGCTGAAAAAAAGCCATACTGACGCCGAATCGCTTTCACCCGGCACAGAATTTTATTCAGGGCCCGACTCTCGAGAAATCGCATTGTCCCGTGGAGAGGATGAAAATGATCCAGCCTTTTATTCGAGCCATTCCGATTCTTTTCTGCGCCCTCCTCCTTGCCGCCCCGTCGCCGGAGGGGGGGGCGGACGGTAACGATCTCAGGGCCAGGATCATCCGTACCGCCGAAAAACAGCTTGGGGCGCGCTACCGCTACGGCGGAATGGGCAAGGGGGGATTCGATTGTTCCGGTTTCGTCCAATTCGTGTATCGAGAGAACGGCATCCAACTCCCTCGATCCACGGTCGATCAGTATGAAAAGGGCCGGAAGATCGATCTTGCCAATGCCAGGCCGGGCGATCTCCTCTTTTTTAAAATTTACCGAAACAGGATCTCCCACGTGGGGATTTTCGTTGGCGAATCGAGGTTCATCCACGCCCCCTCCTGGGGAAAACAGGTTTCCTTTGCGAACATGAACATCGACTACTGGCGGAAGACCTTCGTTGGCGCGGCCACCTTTATCGGCATGGACGGCAAGAAGACCGAAGGGGCCGGGAGCGATGAGGCAGGACAGGGGGCACCTTCTCGCTAACCGGTCAGGGGCAGGGAGTTCACTTCATCCTGAGCATCTGTGCAACCAGAGAGACGCCTCCATCTGCCATCACCTCGACCGGTATCTTCATGAATTTTTTCCTGTGGAGCACGAAGAAATAATAGCTGAGGCGGAGGATCGCCCCCAGTATCGCGTTACTCGCCATTTCGAGATTGACATCCCCGGGGATATTACCCCATTTCTGGCCCAGTTTTATATCGTGGATGATGACGTTCAATATTTTATCCTCGAACTGCCTGATCACCGGCTCGAAGCTCTGGTTCACTCCTACCGAGACCCTGAGAATCAGATTGGTCCGTTCCTGGTTTTCTCTGAAAAACTCCGCGGTCCTGATGAGACGGTGGCTCAGGAAGCTGATCGCGTACTGCAGGGGCGGGCTTTCGCCGCCGAAGTCGCGGACGTTGACCGCAATGGCATTTTCCCATTGATTGACGTACATGCCGAGGAGCGTTATGAAGATGTCTTCCTTATTTTTGAAATACTGATAGATGGTGCCCTTCGCCACCCGGCCCATCTTCACGATATCAGAAACCTGGGTCTCGTAGTACCCCTTTTCGGAAAAGGCCTGTTCTGCGCACTTGAGAAGGCGCATTCGTGTCAGCTCGCCCTTTGACATAGCTCCCCGCATACTCCTTGTTTATCGGTAAAGCAAACGGCCACCGTGGCCGCTGCCGACCATCTTTTGTTTTTTTATCTGGAATATACAAAATCCAAAATGTCAATTTATATTTTATTTTCAACCTTATAAAAGATCAAGAGGCCCCCCGATCCTGAAGCATATGTGAATTCCGGGGGCACAATCTGCACAACTATTTAGAACTGGTGTGTCAGTTTTTTTCTTGACAATCCCGCCCTGTCCCATTAGGATGCGCATAAAGTGGTTACGCTCCTATTTAATCCAATGAAGGGGCGTGTGCTATTGATGAATCCCGGCATCAGCTATCGCATGGGGTAGGAATTACTTCAAGCAATCCGAGCATAACGGTTTCACACGTCAAATATTGTTATCGCTTTAATTGATTAGACAGATCAAACAGGGATGTATAGAATTTATACTATACCTAAACCGTCCAGACGGAATTGCATATACCTGATACATATCTATAGTTCGGGATACCACTCGTGTAACCGATCTCACGAGGAATATGCCACGATGCTATCGTATCAACTGATTCCTGATCCGGCAAACATCATCTGACAATGAATAAGGGGTCAGAGTAAAAAATATTGATGGGATAATGGGTGGGACAATGAAAACGAAGAAACTGGTCTTTTGCATCATGTCGATTTTTCTCACCGGCTTTTACGCCGAACTTTACGCGAACTTTGCGAACACCTTCGGTTACTCGGCGGAGGGTATCTCGCGAGGCAACGCCATGACTGCGGTCGTCAACGACTGGACATCCGTATGGTACAATGTCGCCGGTCTGGGCAAATCAAAGGCCATTTCCGGCATCAGTACCTCAACCAGCGACGGCGAGATGACCCTGAAACTGAGAAAAACAGAAGGGGAAACGAATACGAAAACGGAAAACTATCCGAACAGCTTCGGGGTCAACGTTTTATTCATATATCCCCAGTTGACGCTGAACATCAAGCGTTTCGCCACCACCGCCGGCGGCGATTATGTTCCGGTCAAAACGAAAGCCGCGGATATGGATTACTACGGCTTTCCTGGTACTCGGGGGGGCCCTTGACCTCAATACCATCCTCAAGCTCCCGGACTTCATCTCCTCATGCCGCCTCGGCCTCGGCCTCGGCACCAACTGGGACGGAAGCCTGGTCAAGGTGAACGACCTGGACCCGCGTACTCATAACTTCCTCCGCTACGGGCGCGAAATCCAGACCTCCATCATCATGGTGGGGGCCGCCATGGGATTCCTGAACGACGCCTTCGGCGGGGGCGTCGGGGCCAACGTGGCCTTCGCGGGCAAGGCGAGCGCCGTAATGGAAACACAGCTCACGGGGGATCCCCAGATACCCCTCTCCCAGGCAACCATGGACCTTTCAATCGCACCGTCCGCCATCGCCGGGATATACCTGAGCCCGGGAAGGATTTTCAGCGCGGTGGACGGACTTGAATTCGGCGCCTCCTACCGGATGGAAACGAAGATGAAGATCGATCCCTTCAACGCGGCGGCCATCCTCTTCAACGGGACCATCAACATGAACCTGATGCTGGCCATCGTCGACTTCTACACGCCCCACACCGTAACGGCCGGCGTCGCCTACACCAGATGGGATGTCACCCTTTCTGCCGACGTGAACTGGGAGATATGGTCGAAAAATTATATTTCGAAGGTCCTGAAATTCCACTACATGGGCCTTCCGAAATTCGAGGACACCTTCTCCTACAAGGTCGGCATACGCATACAACACGCCGGTGAAATCCTTCGGCCTGGCAGTCATGGCCGGCTACTCCTACGTGCCGAGCATTCTCGCCAAGGACGCCGGCACCACCCTGGGGATCAGGCTCGGCACGACCAGCAACAAGGTGGCCACGGGCATGTACAACTACCTCGACAACGACAAGCATCTCGCCTCCATCGGCATTGAATTCACGGTGCCGAAGATGTGGCGCCTCGGTGGGCAGATCGTCATCAACCTGGGCTACCAGTTCCAGTACCTGATGCAGAAAAGCGTCCGGAAAAACGGCATTATGACCACGGCCGGGGTACCGGATCCGGTCCTCGACACCTATCTCAGCAACCCGAGCTACTCATACGGCGGCATGAACCATGGCGTGGTTTTGTCGATCGGCATGAGAATCTAACCTGAAAAACGGATCCAGGCACAATACCTCCTTAAAGCCCCCCGCCACTCGGCAGGGGCTTTTTTATCGACAGGCCCCCTCATCCCTCCATGAGACGCGCTCCCCGCGTCTTTTGCATCTGATACGCAGACCCAAAAACAGGAAAAATGATTTAGGATTTGACATCATTCCATTCTATTTAAGTATATTTGAGTCGATACGGTATATGAACGTATGGGCCTGAACCGGCCGGTATTCCGCCGGGCCAGGCGTCAGGACTCCTCCTCGCGCAACGCGAAATGTGCGCATCAGGGGCCCTGCGACCGGACCCCATCATTTCGATGGATCAAAGATTGAGGACAAGAGCAGTGACCGCGGATATTCATCATGGTTTTTTCGACTCTGGACCGCCTCTCCGTTCCTTTTTCGCGCCCGGAAGGATCAACCTGATCGGCGAACACCTCGACTATAACGGCGGAAACGTTTTTCCCGCCGCCATTTCCCTCGGCATTACGGGCCTCGTACAGGAGCGGCGGGACCGCCTCCTTGTCCTGAAATCCGACCAGGCCCCGGGGGAGGAGCGGTTCGACCTGGACCGGGAGATCCGATACAACCCGGACCGCGGATGGACCAACTATCCCCTCGGCGCGGTGAAATACATGGCTGAAAGCGGCAACGAAATCGCCGGGGGATTGAGCATTCTCTACTCGAGCACCCTCCCCCAGGGCTCCGGCCTTTCATCCTCTGCCGCGATCGAACTCATTACCGCCTTCATTGTCTCCCGCGGAGCCGGTCGGGACAGGATCGCCATGGCCCTCCTTATGCAGCGCATGGAGAACGAATTCATCGGCGTTCACTGCGGCGTCATGGACCAGTTCGCGATCGCGATGGGAAAACAGGGCCACGCCATCCTCCTGAACACGGACACACTGGAGCATGAATACGTCCCGGTCTCCCTCCCCGGCCACACGCTCGTCATAATCAACAGCAACCGGCCACGCGCCCTCTCCGAATCGAACTACAATGAGCGGAGATCCCAGTGCGCCGCCGCGCTCGCCGCCATCAGGGAGAAAAACCGTGATGTCCCGAACCTCGCGGCCGCGTCGGTCACGGACCTGGAGGGCATAGGGGACCCGGTTCTGAAACAACGCGCCCGCCACGTCGTAACCGAAAACGCCCGTGTGGCCGAAGCGGCGCGCGCCCTTCGTGCGGGGGATTCTGCCCGGTTCGGCCGGCTCCTCGCGGAATCGCACCGCTCGCTCAGGGAAGACTACGAGGTCACCGGGTTCGAGCTGGACTCCCTTGTGCTCGCCTCTCTCGAGGCCCCCGGCTGCGCGGGGGCGAGGATGACCGGGGCGGGATTCGGGGGCTGTGCCATCGCCCTGGTACAGAACGGCGCGGTCCCCGATTTCAAAAAATTCGTTGCAAAAAAATACGAGGAAACGACGAATCGTAAAGCGGACTTTTATGAAAGCGAACCGGCTGACGGAGTCCGCGAAACGACCGCCGGGCCGGGCATCGGCCCCGTGACGAAGGCCGCCGGGGATACTTCATGAATGTACAGAAAGGTTTCATTCGATACCGCTGGAAAAATCGGGACTACGTCCTCTCCTTCACCCCGGGGGCTTCCGCCAGGTCCCAGGGTCTTGAAATCGCATCGGATCTCATCCACGTCGACCACGGATGGCGCCTCACCCTCTCCCTTGCGCCGGAGGGCACTCTCTCCGTCATGGAAATCTATTTCGACGTCAATTACCGCTTTGCCCCGGACGATCGCATCTTCTGCAACGGCTTCCAGTCATGGACCGAAAGCCGCGAATGTGCGCCGAATGAAAGGATCCCTCGCCTCGCCAGGGCCGGGCGCATCTTCAAACTCAACTGTTTCGGCGATTATGATTTTCATTCCTATCCCGGCGGAAGGGGGATGCTCCACAGCCACACCTACTGTTACATACGCCAGCGTGCGGGCTCCCTTACCCTTCTCGGCTCCCTGGGCGAGGACACCGGCTACACCATCTTTGCCTGCGATGTGAAGAACAACCGGATCCGTGTGATAAAAGACGTCGAGGGTCTCGAGATTTCCTCACCGGCCGTACCGGTCGACATCCTCCTCCTCCAGGGCCAGGAAAATGAGATCCTTCCGGCCTATTTCAACGCCCTGGCCCCGGGGTTCAAGGCCGCCGAGCCCGCCACTGGATGGACGAGCTGGTACAACTACTACACCGGCATTTCCGAAACGATCATAACAGAAAACCTTGACGCCCTTTCGAATAACCGGGTCCCGATCGACATCTTCCAGATCGACGACGGCTATCAGGCCGCAGTGGGGGACTGGCTGGAGATACAACCCTCCTTCCCGGGGGGAATGAAGTCGATGGCAGACCGGATCAAGGAAAAGGGCTACCGGGCCGGTCTCTGGCTCGCGCCCTTCATCTGCGAAAAGGACTCACACGTTATGAAAAGCCGGGACGACTGGCTTCTGAAAAAGGATGGCAAGCCCGTTGCCGCGGGCTGGAACCCCCTCTGGAGCGGCACCTTCTATGCGATGGACGTGTATAACGACGAATTTCTATATTACCTCCACGATGTCTTCGAAACAGTCCTTAACCGCTGGGGATTCGATATGGTCAAGCTTGATTTCCTCTACGCGGCCGCGATGCTCCCCCGAAACGGCAGGCCCCGGGGGGCGGTGATGACCGACGCCATGAAATTCCTGCGCCGCTGCGCCGGGGACAAGCAAATCCTCGGCTGCGGCGTACCGATGGGGCCGGCCTTCGGGCTGGTCGATTATTGCCGCATAGGAAGCGACATCGCACCGAAATGGGAGGATCGCCTCCTGCGCGCGGCACACTACCGGGAGAGGGTCTCCACCGCCAATTCCCTGGCCAGCACCGTGGGCAGGTCCCACCTGAACGGCAGGGTTTTCGTCAACGATCCGGATGTCGTCATGCTGAGAGAAAGGGACAATTCCATGAGTGGCGATCAGCGCCGCTCCCTTTTCATTCTGAACAATATCTTCGGCGGCCTACTATTCACCTCGGACAACGTCGCCGACTATTCCCCCGAAACCATGCTTCTCTACCGATCCCTCTTCCCCCTGAGAGACAAGGACGACATCCGGGCCACCCGCGACGGGGGCGTCCTTTCCGTCGATTTCCGCATCGGCGAGAACCGGTACGCCGCCTTCGCCAATCTCTCCTCGCGGCGCGCGGCAGTTACCCTGGGCGAGGGTCTCTTCTTCAGCGCCCTCGGAGATGAAGACCGCCCCTTCACCCCGGGCGGAACGGCGGTGACCCTTCGCCCCTACGAATCGCGATGCTATCTTTACGTGCGGGATGAGTTTTTCACCATCGCCGGCACCACCGCCCACATTTTCCCCGGCAGCGAGATTCTCTCCTGCGTGCAGAAGGGGGACGCCATCACCGTAAACCAGCACGAACAGGTCGGTAACGTCAACAGAATATACATCCGGACACCGGGCGTCGGCCAGTACTTCATCAACGGAATTCCGGTCCAGGCCGAACGGCTCCGCGAGGGACTTTTCATGCTCAAGACGGACCTTTCATAACAACCGCCTGAGGCGGACAGGGAGGCGCTTATGAAACCCTTCAAACTTCCCGCACACTTCTCGCTTGGGACGGCAACGGCCTCCCTGCAGATAGAGGGGGGTGACACGAACAACAGCTGGTACCGCTGGTCACGCCAGCCCGGGCGCATCAGGGACGGGAGCGACTGCAGCGTCGCCGACGACCACTGGAACAGGGTGCCGGAGGATATCCGGCTCATGAAAAAACTGAACGTGTCGGCCTACCGGATGAGCCTTGAATGGAGCCGCATCCAGCCGTCGGAGGACAGGTTCGACGAAAAGGCCCTGGATCATTACCGGGACGAAATAATCGGCCTTAAAAAAGCCGGCATCGAGCCGCTGGTGACCCTTCACCATTTCTCAAATCCCCTCTGGTTCGAGGACTCGGGCGGATGGACCGATAAAAGCGCGGTAGGCCGTTTCGAGCGATACGCCGAGCGCGCCGTCCTTCATCTTGGCGACCTGGTGTCCGAGTGGGTCACCATTAACGAGCCAAATGTCTATCTCCTCTTCGGTTATGTGACCGGCGACTGGCCGCCGGGTGGGCGGAGCATAGGAAAATACCTGAAGGGCGCCCGCGTGATGATCAGAGCCCACGTCGCCGCGTACCGCGCCATACACCGCATACGCTCCTCCATGGGCCTCGGAGATACCAGGGTCGGGGCGGCGCACCACCTGCGCATCTTCGACCCGAAACGGGGGACCCGCCTCGACAGGCTCGCCTGCTATCTGCAAACTCGCCTGTTCCAGGAAATATTCCTCGCCGGCATGTCGGAGGGGCGCTTCATCCTTCCCCTCGGCGCGGGGCATCCGATGGGAAAAGGCCGCTACCAGGATTTCATAGGCATCAACTACTACTCGCGCGAGATGGTCACCTTCAACATCAGAAAACCGGGCCAGATGTTCGGGGATATCGAGACCCGGCCAGGCGCCCCGGTGAACGATCTCGGATGGGAACTGTACCCGGAGGGCCTCTACCGTTTCTGCGAAGCCTGCTATCGGCGCTACGGCCTCCCCATCTATATCACCGAGAACGGCACCGCTGACCGGGAGGACCGATTCAGGACCCGCTACATCTACGACCATCTTGACCAGGTCCGCCGCCTTATCGACGCGGGTGTCGACGTCCGGCGCTACTACCACTGGACACTGATGGACAATTTTGAATGGGCAGAGGGGTACGAACCAAGGTTCGGCCTGATTGCCGTGAATTTCAAAAACCAGAAGCGTGCCATACGGAAAAGCGGCGCCTTTTACGCGGACCTTTGCACAAACCGCGGGGTGACGGAGGCGATGATCAGGAAGTATTTCAAAGCCTCTCAAGCGCCCTGAAGACACTTTCGTAGTCGCCCTTCGCGTTCCAGGCCACCCACCCGCGCGCTCCGGTCGACTCCGCCGCAATGACCTGCATCTCCACATACCGGTCGAGGGTGACGCGCGCCCACCTGATATTGTAGGGAAATGCCTGTATGTAGGGCTGGATGAGCACCCCGGTTCCCCGGACCCGCGCCATCCCCTTCATGATGCCCTCCCGGATCGTTTCCCCCGGATCGGCCATACGGGCCCTGTCGCCGGTGAAATGGCTCGGGTAGAGCATCGGGTAGATGACGCCCACGTGCCGGGCGAAGAGCTCCATCTGCTGGCCGATGATGTCGTTCCGGTTGTAGACCACCCGTCCGAAGACATCGGCGGAGAGGATCATCCCGTGGGCATCCGTGATCTCCCTGGCCCTCCGGAGGAGGGTTGCGACGAAACCGTATTTCGCCGCGAGACTATAGGCGGGCCCCCCGTCCTGGAAGCGGATGTAATCGAGCTGGATCTCCCCGAACCCGGCCCCGGCCGCCGCCTTCACGACCGTGAAGAGGCGGTCGAGATAGTCCTCGGGCACGGGGAGCCTCCCCAGGCCATCCTGGAAGCAGACCACCCGTGCGGTTATGAATATCTTTTCTTTTTTAAGGTACTCGACCACTTCGGCGCTGATGCGGGGCCGCAGCACCATGAAGGGATGCACGTCGAGGACCAGCATGTTGACCCCCAACGGCTTTCCGCGCTCCACCAGGGCCCGGATAAAGGCGGGATTGTTGGCCTGCCGGTTCGGCACGTAGAGACCGCGCAGGGGGGCGTTCCTTCGCCCTTCATGGCTGCCGGGGGCCGCGCAGGAAAAGGAAAGGAGGGCGACGATCGCCGCGGCGCACGCGGCGATAAAATTTCTTCGCACGATTGCAGCCCTCATCGCGCACCCCCGCCGCAGGTGCCGCCCAGGAGTTCCGCCGGCTCCTTGATCGTAATTCCCTGCCGTCTCAGAAATTCGAAAAATCCGTACACCCTCTTCCCGTTGAAGACCATGTCGTGGGCCTGGACCGGGCAGAGATTCACGCACCCCATGCACGCCACGCACCGCTCCCGGTCCACCCTGAGATCGGCGATGCTGATCGCCCCCGAGGGGCACTTCTCCTCGCAGAGCCCGCAGGCGATGCAGGCGCCGCCGTCGATGACGTGCCTGCCTATCATCCGCTTCGTCCACCAGCGGCTGTTGAGGGCCTTCATCGCCTCGAAGGGAGTGATCTCCCTTTTCACCCCGGCGACCTTTCCCGCCCTGGCAGAGGCGAGGACACGGTCCGCGAAATCCCGCGCCCTTGCGTAAGTGCCCTCGTTGGGCAGGTTCTTGTATTTCACTATTCGCGCGACCCTTCCGGAGGACCAGGTGGGCGCGAAGGTCGACATATTTCCGAACGCGCCGATTCCCACCGGCGCCCCCCCTTTTTTCATCAGGCACTCGATAAGATCGAAGGCGGTGTTGTGCTGATTATGCCCGGGGCCGCCATAGGTGGAATAGGAAGCCACGGCGGTCCCCTTTATGGAGGAAATCGATTCAAGACCCGCGATTATGCGATGCGGCGCCTCGAAGTAGTAGACCGGGGAGCCGGCGACTATCAGGTCGTAGCGTGACATCCCCTTCAGGTCGAAGTCCCTGATGTCGCCGGAATCGACAACGAGGCCTCCCTTCATGAGACGGCAGGCCACGATCCTGCCGATCCTCTCGGTATGGCCGGTCTGGCTGAACCAGAGCACCAGGGCACGTTGGGGGTCCGTGGTCCTGATCCGCGCCCCCCCGGGGCCCGCCTCAGTATCAACACCCGACAGGGCCAGTCCGGCCGAAACGGCCAGGGCCTGTTGTATGAACACGCGCCTGCTCTTGACTCCCTTCATCCGGTCCCCCTTTCATGCCGTTTACCGCTTCCGCTGCACCTGCGACATTTGTCCAGAGCCTTTTTTCCCTGTCAATTATTTCGCGGCGCGCCTCCCGCATTCGTTTCCCTCTCAGTACCTGCGGACGAAGGAAACCGCGCCTGCCTACCGGCCCGGGCTCGATCGGAAATCGGCCTACAAAAGCGTATGGCTGCGGCACTGGCATGGATTCCGGGAATCATATCCTGAACGGTTCGGACAAACCTACGGAGATCTGACGCCGGAAAAGAGATTCGAGGTAGCGAAGCTCCTTTCGTGCGGGGACTACCGTAACGGGTTCCGAAAGCACGCGTGCCCGGAGTGCGGCACGGTGCTCATGGTCCCCTTCACCTGCAAGTCGCGCCTCTGCCTTTCATGCCACAGGAAGAAGCTCTACGGCTGGTCCATGAACCTGTCCGAGATAATGCATGCGAACCTGGCGCATTTCCATGTTGCCTTCACCATGCCGGGAAGGGTAAAGAAACGATACAACGAAAACAACTTCCAGTTATATAATTGCTGATGGCATATCAAAATATTTTTATTGATCTAAACGTTCATTCGTATTTTTTTTAACGCAGAGTTCGCGGAGGACGCAGAGAAGGGTGACATTATACATGTCGATCAAGGATTTAAATACACTGTCTGAAATAATAATAGGCAAAGCAATCGAGGTCCATCGGGAACTCGGCCCAGGATTATTGGAATCGGCCCATGAGTCCTGCCTGGCCTATGAATGGGAAAGTTCCGGGTTGAAGGTCGAAACCCAGAAGCCGCTCCCGCTCATCTACAAAGGCATGAAAATCGACTGCGGCTATCGACTCGATCTTATGGTTGAAGACTCCGTCATCATCGAATTGAAGGCTGTCGCATCACTCCTGCCAATTCACATGGCCCAATTATTGTCGTATTTAAAACTATCCGGCATATCCCTCGGATTGCTTATCAACTTCAATGTTGAAGCATTGAGACACGGTATTCAGAGAGTCGTAAACAATTTTACAACCTCTGCGCCCTCAGCGCCCTCTGCGGTGAAAAAAATTGGGCTTCCAGGATAGTAAACGACCATGCCTGTAAAAACATATATCATCAGTAACCACCAACCCTTCCCCCCTCTGCGACCTCTGTGCCCTCTGCGTTGAAAACGGGTAGCTCATAATGCGAAGGACATAGGCCATTGTAATTGAAGTCTCCTTCGACACAGATCCCGAGACCTGTCCCGACTGCGGCGCACAAATGATTGAATCAGTTGTTTTTGCGTACTGTGCCGACCGTCAGTGGCGGAAGCTCTGGAAGACCCACCTGCTGGTGGGCGGCTATTTCCGGATGAAGCGGGGGCCGTGAATGCTTTGTTCCCGCCAAAATTTCTTATAATTCAGTTTTTTCTTGCTATTATTTCTAACCGCTGTTTTACTGTTCATCGGGCGGGGATTCTATACACTTCAATTGCAATTTTTCTCAATTTCGTCCCGGCGCGCGAAAATTTAAGCACCCCGTCCAGAACTATTCCTGTTGACATGGTCCGGTAGTGGTTCAGATAAACGGCATTCAGTCACATAGACCGCAACCCATGAGGGTGCATTTTCCTATATGATTATGATATCAAATCCCTTAACCTGGTACCCTGCGCCATTCTCGGCAAACTTATCAATGATGTGAGAAGATAAATAAATGGAACGCGGCGCATGGCGCCGCGTTCCATTTATCAGGTATTTATTAATTTTTATCTAGCCAGTAACTCCTCAGTCGCCGACAAGCTGCTTTGATCCCTTGAAAGCTCTTTATTCGCGAAAGCTTCTATGGCTTTTTCATGGGCATAAACGAAATTAAAAAACTCCTGGTGATCACTTTCAGCGTTATTCTTTAACCGTAAAAATTTTTCCTGGAAAGGTACTGTAGCATCACCTACAAGTTTCATGGATAAGCGCCAGGGTAAAAGCCCCAGGGCAATACCCTCAAAATAACCTTTGAGTTTCCAGAATTTAGGCTCGGTCAGTGGCTGACCGGAATCTTTCATGTAGGAAACATAGCGCTCCAGGGTCTTTTCTTCCAGGGCCTTTAAGGTTAACCACTTTTTCTTTCGTGTAGCATTCCAGGTAAATCGTGCAGCCATACTAAATACGGCTGTACCATATACTTCCGATTCATGAATACGCTGTAGATCTTTTTTATACCGGGGATAATTCATTATGTGCCTCCTTTTTCTTTTCACTTGTTTTAGTCTTCCTTGTTCCGCATCACATTGATAGTAATCGGCAATGTTAGTCACGGCCTGTTCCAGGGCGTGAAAGTAAGCTTCTGTATCCTCCATAAAGGGCATATGACCCACATTACGGAAAACAACCGCCTTTGCATGTGGAATTTCACCGGCCAATACCAGAGATTGTTGTGCGGGCACCACCGGATCATGACTGCCGGCAAAAATATAACAGGGCATGCTAATCGCATGCAGTTGATCGGCGATATCCAGGGGACCAATACCATTAAATAGAGGGAATAAGGCAGCAGGATCCTGCTGTCTGGTATTGGGCTGAATATTCTCTAACATGCGCTGGCTAAGCGGACTTGCACGATAAGCCTTGCGGTTATAGGCTAACAGGCTGGCAAATACGCGCTGAATTAAATGGATTCTTCGCGCCAGCGCAATGTTGAAGACAAACAAGCTTTTGGCCCATTTCCCCAGCCCCGCCAGCTTCACTAACTGACCTTCAACGCCGCCCCATTTACCACTGTGGAAACCCCCCACACTGACAATGCCCATGACATTGGGGACCTGGTGGATGGCAAGAATCAGTGCACTAAAACCACCTGTGGAATGCCCAATGACAATGGCTTTTTTATCACCTAAGAGCTCTTTTAACGCGCCGTTCATCAGGCGGAAAAACCACTGCTCATTCACCTGCTCCGGTTCAAAGTCCGGCGGCACAATCGATGGATGATGGGCGGGTAAACTCAGGGAATACCAGGCCCTGTCTTCCTTGAAGCTGGGCGGTACACAGTCACGCCAAAAGTTAACCGAAGCTAATATACCGTGGATAAACACAATGGCGGGCTGCTCGTTCTCGCCAGCCAAGTGCTCATTGACCGATAAATAGGCCAGACGATGACCCTCTGACTCAACGAAACCCTCCTTTACTTTCATGCTTCCTACTCCTATCACAAAGCTTTCTTTGCACATTAGCAGTTAACCATGACTGTTGATGGGCAAATTTTAAGACCTTCGTCCAATGCTTTTTGTGTTGAAATTACTCTTTTCTTCCCCCATGATGCTTCACATAACACCCATTGTGTCACCCGGTTCCATTCCGGTTAAGGGCCATTTTTCTATATGGTAATTATAATCCTAGCAAATCACATGCATTGTTCGAAAGTATATTCTCTTCAAGCCTGCGATTGCCCCTGCATGCTACTCGTACAGCATTAATCGCTGGCATTCGGTTCCCATAAGGCCAGTCAGAGGCGAATATAATACGATCTTCACCAAAGATTGAAATAAGTTTTCTGATCTTGGCCGGGGGTTGAAAACTTGTATCAAGCCATATATTATGACATGATCGAAGGTTTTTCATGACCTTGGATGATTGGAAAAGACCGCTGTGACCAATGACAAATCGGACTTTGGGAAACGTTTTTACCAGTTCCTCGATGTAATGTATTTTACCATTGGCTGGAACGTTTCGAGATTTCTCTTTACCAAGATAATATGACGATACACCAGCATGGGTGAAAACGGGTTTTTTGTACGGCTCGAATGCCTGAACAGCTTGTAAAACGCGCTGATCAGTAAGGGGAATTGATTGGATAATAGGATGCAATTTCAATCCAAACGCACCGTTTTTTACATCATTCGCAAGTTGTTTTCCCGGATCCTGACTTGCATTAAAATCGATGCTGGTGAACGGCAGTATACGTTTATCTTTTATACGAGCGGCTGCAAGATCACCAAAGGTTACATAGGGTGCAATGGGAAGACACACTGTTAAATCTATTCCCGCTTCATCCAGGGAACGTCCCATATTCTCCAGAGTAGCTGTGGCGTTTCTCGCGCGTTCAGCCCGTACGATCCAGTATTTAAATAGCCGATACGGTACTGAACCAAGTCCGTAGGTGCGGTGCAGTCCGGACTCGGTTATGCTTATGGGATCGAAAACTATCTTTTTTGATACTCCGGTACGATCAATTAGCGCGCCACCACCTGTGTTCAGAATGTCACCCAGGTGACTGTGTGCATCGACAATCATATAATCCTCCATTACATACGGTAATTATATGTTAACGTTCAAGGGTAAAACAGAAATTCCCATGACTGATTCAGCATTTTACAAAGTAAATGCCCAGCTTAAACCTCTTCCATTTTCACCGTTCCTGGCAGCTTCAATTACCGCAGACCAGCAATTCAGGAGGAGGGATATCCCGTCTCCCGAATGGCAGAGATTTCTTCAATGTTGAATCATAGCGATTGTTGCGTTTGAAAAACGGATACCACCTACAATAGGGCTACTGCCTTATAAAGAGCTTTTACTATGGCATCGATTTCATCGATTGTGACAAGCAGACTCGGGCGCAGCACAACACATTGTCTGGCAACCTCACCAGGTGACGCAAAAACGCCATTTTTACACAACAACGCACAGAATGCATGGGAGTCAATCTGTGTCTTTAAATTCCAGCGAAACAAGCAACCCGACACCGTTAACGGATTTGATTTTCTCGGGATATTTCTTCATGACCGCCTTTGTGTCATCAAGGAGCTTTTCGCCCAAGAGCAGCGCATTCTGCCAGGGTTTCAGACGATCGTACTCGTCCATGGCCCGTATAGCGACACGGCATCCTACATCATGACCTCCAAAGGTGCACATATGAATAAGAGGATGCGCGTCGAAGAACGATTTCAATGTGCGCGTAAAAGCTATTCCGGTCATAGGGAACACCCCACCGGTGATGGCTTCACCGTATACCAGGATGTCGGGAATAACGGCATATCGCTCATAGGCGAATTTGCTCCCGGTGCGGCCGAATCCGGTCTGTGTTTCATCAAGAATAAGCATCGCCCCTTTTTTACGGCAGAGTTTTCGAACCTCCCTCAGATATTCCATAGCCGCACTACGGCAGTGGTTTTCCACCTGAACCGGCTCGAGGATAAAAGCCGCAGTTCTGCGACTTATGGCCTTCTTCGCAGTCTCACTATCGCCGAAGGGAATAGTTTTAACTTCAGGAATCAGACTTCCGTATAGATCTTTATCATCACGTTGCGACAGGGTCATTGCAAAGCCGGTCTGGCCGTACCATCCGCCGTCAACGGTTATAAGTTCAGCGCGGCCGGTGTATCCACGCGCCAGCTTGCAGGCAGCATCAATTCCTTCTCCTCTGACCACTCCGGGCAGAACGCATTCAAGATTTCCAGGAAGAAATTCATCAAGGCGTTTCCCCAGCAGTGCCTTTTCCTCTGAAATCATGACGAAATTGCCCTGGTCTATTTCATTGGCCGCCGTACGCAGTTCTGTCATTAGTGCCCTGTTTTTTCTTCCAAGATTATAGCTTCCTGCACCGCTATAACAATCGATACGGCCTTCCCCGTTTTCATCAAAGATTCTACTATCCTCTCTTTTATCCTCCCAAAAGGCGGCACCCCGCGACTCGAGCCTGTCCACCAGGGCACTCGAAAATAATTTTCGCGCCCTGTCCCATTGAGCATTGATCCGTTTATTGGTTGATGCCATGGTTGCAGTTGTCATATCCATCACCTCGTTTTAATCACTTTAATAAATTCTTCAAGATCGCGCACCAGGTTGAATACTAGTATCTGTACTTTTAAATTATCTAAAATTTTCCTTAACACCGGGATCTTCGCCAGGGGCATAAAGAATACAAGATATGGTTTCATGGCCCTGACAGCCCTGCGGATTTTTTCAAGAATTTCATCTACCTCGGCCTCGGTGACCGTTGTTGGTATTTGAAAGCGCATGACCTGGGGAGCGTTGCCGGAATAAGCGGCCCATATTCCCTCTTTTGCAAGATTGTCGGCAATGAGCGCGCCGATGAATTCATACTTGTACTCAACGCCGATCATAAGGCCCCTGCCGCGCACTTCCTTCACGATCGTCGGATTTTCACGCGTTATATTTTCAAGCCCGGCCTTGAAGCGGGCACCGGTTTTCGCCGCGTTTTCCCATATTTTGTTTGTTACGATGTAATCAAGCACCTTGAGCGAAACGCGGCAGCCTATGTCTGAACCGCCTCCCGGATGTTACGTGAAAATCAGGATGTGGCTTCAACGAATTGAACAAGAGGATCGCCGTCGCGGAAAATGATCGCCGCATTGGGATAAAGGCCTCCGCTAATGGATTTTGCCACCACCATGATATCGGGAACGACCCCTGAATGCTCGCTGCCCCAGAGTTTTCCGGTACGGCCCAACCCGGTCTGTATTTCATCGAAGATGAGCATGATGCCCTGCTCATCGCACAATTTCCTGAGGCCGGACAGGTATTCATCGCTTCCCACATGGATGCCACCCTCTCCCTGAACAGGTTCGATGATTATAGCTGCCGTGTTTCGAGAAGCAAGTTTTCGCATTTCTTCAAGATCACCGAAATGAGCAAAACGGAAATCCGGCATGAGCGGTTCAAAGAGATGCTTGTAATAATCCTTCCCATTGGCGGAAAGGCTGAAGCCGGAATGGCCGTGATAGGCCTTGAAAGTAGAAATGATCTCTTTCCTGCCTGTGGCTCCAAGCGCAAGCTTGAACGCTCCATCAATAGCATCGGCCCCGCTTCCGGCAAATACGATTCGCCTGAGATTGCCGGGACACAGTGAAGCCAGTTTTTCGGCGAATTCGATTTTTGCCAGCGACAGCATGCCAGGGCTTCCCATGTCATGATCTTCTATCGATTCCTCAAGCGCCTGGATGATTTCCGGATTCCCCCTGCCCACATTGAAGCACCCGGCCGAAGTGAACGCATCGATGATGGCCCTGCCCGATTCCTTGTCGACGAATTTGATGCCGGCCCTTCTTCCCTCCTGCATCTCGAGATGAGCGCACCGCAGATAACGAACCTGACCGTGAGAGATGTGTTTTCCAAAAAGTTCGAGTACACGAAGCTTTTCCTTTCTTATCTTCTGATTTAGCGGGCTCATAAAAACCTCCTATTCATACTATCAGATATGCAGATGATTGACTTCTGACACATTCATACACACGCAGGCTCGATGTATTCCATGTTAAAAGCTTCGGCTACCCTGCAACAGGTTAATCTTCCCCCGCATACATTGAGGCCTTTTGCCAGAGCCCGATCATCATCCATGGCACGCTCCCAGCCCTTGTCGGCTATGGCAAGGGCGTACGGCAGCGTCATGTTTGCGAGCGCCAGGGTCGAGGTTCGGGGCACCGCGCCGGGCATATTGGCCACACAGTAGTGTACCACTCCATTTTCAAGATAAATCGGGTCATCATGCGTGGTGGGACGACTCGTCTCGCTGCAGCCACCCTGATCTATGGCGATGTCAACAAATGCAGAACCGGGCTTCATTTTCGAAAGCAGGTCTCGTGTAATGAGCCTGGGTGCCCTGGCTCCGGGAATGAGCACCGAGCCTATGACCAGGTCGGCGAGGGAAACAATATCTTCGATATTTGAAGAATTCGACATGAGTGTGGCCGCCCTTGAATGAAAAATGTCTTCAAGGTACCGCAGGCGGTTAATGTTCACGTCGAGTATGGTCACCCGCGCCCCCATGCCTACCGCCAGATGCGCCGCGTTGAGTCCCGAGATGCCTCCGCCGAGTATGACCACATTGGCCGGGGAAACTCCTGGTACGCCCGAGAGTAAATAGCCTTTGCCGCCGTTTTTAATCTCGAGGCAGGAGCATCCCATTTGAATTGAAAGCCTGCCAGCAACTTCGCTCATTGGCGCGAGGAGCGGCAGACTGCCATCCTCAAGCTGTACAGTTTCGAAAGCTATGCCGATAACCTTGCGATCCAACAGCCTGCGGGTAAGCTTTTCATCCGCTGCAAGATGCAGGTAGGTGAAAATTATCTGCCCTTCACGCATGCGATCAAATTCCGGCTCAACCGGCTCTTTTACTTTAAAAATCACATCGGCCTCGCTCCATACATCGTCAGGCTCGTTCATTATGATGGCGCCGGCTTTTACGTAATCGGCGTCGGGCATGCCGGATCCAATTCCAGCGTTTTTCTCAATAAATACCTTGTGACCATGCGCGGTCATGGCCCGAACCCCGGCGGGAGTCACTGCCACCCTGTATTCACGTGTCTTGATTTCCCTGGGAACACCTATTTTCATATAGATACCTCACCCGCACACTAAATTTTTTGTTTAGTTAGTTGACTAACTTATTTATATTTTGTCAATATTTTTTTATCGATTTTTATAAAAATGCCCGCAGGAATAAACTTGACGAATAACCGTGGTATGGAGAAGAATAAGATGGATCATGCCGGTACCGGGCCCCGACATACAGAAGGGAAAATCCGAACCAATCAATTTCGACCTCAGAGGATACTAATGGGAAGGAAAAGCGTCGAACAAGAAAGGAAAATCCAGATCGTACAAGCATTGCATCGCTGCCTTCTCAAAAAACCATTTAACGAGACATCGGTTAAAGATATTGCCGCCGTAGCCGGGGTCAACCACGGTGTATTGCATTACTATTTCAAGAACAAAGAAGAAGTGCTGCTTTTTTATATCGATTATATCATTACACTCTACAAGTCGGAGTATAATGACTGGCTCGCAACACGGGACGGTGCGATTACCGGAGATCGGAAGTTTCTCAGTGATATTTTTTCATTTATGACCGACCGTATTACCCTCAACAAGAATCTTTCGAAAGTTTTTATCGAAATATGGGGAATTGCCAATTATAATAAAAAAGTACGCGTAAAACTTCAAAAGGCATACCATGAATTGATCAACGTCGTGAACGATATTATCGGGAACAAAATCGGGGATAGTGAAATCGCCAACCGGATGAGTCAGGCGCTTATTGCATATTTCGAGGGCATGTCTCTTTTTTCCGTCATCATGCAACCAAAGGATTTTCATACCGCTGATATACTATCATGGATTAAAGACAGGGTAATCGAGATGACGCAGTGACATACTCCATATACTTCAAAATAAGAGCATCACCGGTATTGCTCTAATACTATTGGTTCTTCAGACGTTGCCTCAATTTTGAGACACACTTCATCCGTGCCGCCCTCGAGTTATCCGCTGTTCCAGGCTAGCTTCTTACATGTGATGGTGCTTATCGGAACCGCCATGGATAACCTGGTTTAGTCTTTTACAGAACAATTACTCATCTCAATTAAGGGAATCTTGGAAGTGCTGTAGCCTGTTCACAAATAGAATAAGATTGTTAATAGGTATAGATAAGCTGCATACTGGAAATCAAAATGAAATTTTTAAAGGCGCTGTCCAGCATATTTTGCTTGTCAATGACCTCCTCGTGTGCCATTATCACTACCGATAAAGTACATTAGGTCTCTTAACCAGGACCTCAGGGTGGAGCAAAATCCTATATGTTAAAAGAAAGGGTGCTACACGGTGTCCGGGTAATAACATGTGTATAGAACATCATCCATGTTCGACGGTGATGCACAAACCGTCCAAGCGGTATGTACGCACCATGATATAAAAAGTGATTGACATAATAATTCGAGTTCTTTTTTTACAATGACATACAAACACAATTCATCCGTTGCATGTTCTTCATCGCTTCAGCAGTGAAGAGGTTTTCCCGGGAATCTCGGTTATGCATTTTATTTCTGGAGGTCTGTCATGTCTCGTTTGTATAAGCGGTTATCGCTTGTCGCGGTCGTAACGGCCGTTGCGCTCTGCTCGATAGCGTGCGCCAAGGTGGAGATTGTTGATGTGCCGTACGTATCCGGCCCGAGCGCGCCTGCCACGGTCGACCTTGGAATTACTACCGACAACTTCGCGGGCGCGGATTCCATCTATCTCCAGGTCAGATCCTACTCGAGCCTGGGCACTGACACCGGCCTGGCGGAGAGCGTGAGCGCCTCGTCAGTGGAACAGGCCGTGGCGCTTTCCGGCTGCGCGGCAGGCTGCACCGTCAGGGTGACCTGGGACGCGAGCCCGGAGCCGGGCATCAACCGTGACGGCGGCGGGTACCGGATCTATTTCAGCGACACGCCTGATTTCACGATCAAGTGATGTTATTATCAAGAGGTGAAACCATGAAAGGAATAATAAGAACGATATTCCAGCATAAAACCGTCATAGTCGGGGCGATCGTCGTCGCCTCGATGACGCTCGTGGCGGCGTACCCCGCGAACCGTGCGCATGTGAAAAGGGTGAGCCAGAAGAAGTATGCCGAGGGTGAGATCCTGGTCAAATTCCGGGAGGGGACCTCGTCATACCAGGCGACCTCGCGGATCAACGCGAAGGGTGACATCATGAAAAAGTCCCTCCCCGGCGCCCGGAACACCGTGCTGGTGAAGATCGAGGACGGCAGGAGCGTTGAGGAGGCGGTTGAGCAGTATAAAAGCGATCCGTCGGTCGCGCACGCCCAGCCTAACTATCGCTACTACATGACCGCGGCCCCGAATGACACCGACTACGGCGAGCTCTGGGGGCTGAAGAACACCGGGCAGACCGTGTCCGACCCGAGCTACACGAAGAACAATCCCGGCAAGGCCGGTTGCGACATGGATGCGGAACCCGCGTGGGACGAGCTTATCCTTGTGGCGCCGAGTTCCGCCGCCGTGGTGGCGGTCGTCGACACGGGCGTGAACTACAACCATGACGAGCTCATCGCGCGCATGTGGGACGACGGGTCCGGCCACGCGGGCTATGACTGCGTGGACGAAGACAGCGACCCGATGGACGAGAACGGGCACGGGACGCATGTGTCCGGCATCATCGCCGCTCAGGGAGACAACGCGAACGGCGTCACCGGCATCTGCTGGAACGCGCCGGTGGAGATAATGGCGGTGCGGGTGCTTGATGAAAGCGGTGTCGGCTATACGTCTGATATCATTCAGGGGATCAACTGGGCTGTTGCGAACAACGCACACGTCATAAACATGAGCCTCGGCGGCGAGAACCCCTTCGACGCCTCCTATGCCGAAGCGATCGAAGATGCCCGCACCGCAGGCGTGCTGGTGGTAGTGGCGGCCGGCAACGGCGGCATGGACGGAAGGGCCGACAACAATGACGGCCCGGGCGAGGACGGGGACCCCTCCACGAAATTCTACCCCTGCGCATTCGAGTACGACAACCTGATCTGCGTGGCGGCCCTCGACCAGTCGTACGCCCTCTCCAGCTTCAGCAACTACGGCAAGACGAGCGTGGACGTGGGCGCGCCCGGCACCAACATCCTGAGCTCCGTGCATGCGAACATGACGACCTATTACGAAGATTTCCACGCGGACGGGAGCAGCGCCCTTGACTGGACGCAGTCTTCGAGCGGCAGCTCGTGGGTCCATAAGGTGATCGACGGTTATGACATGCTGGTTATACCATCGACCTTCCCCAGTGGATCATACCTTGAAAATACGGATTCACGAGTATACAAGAACTTTCCACTGTCTGGCGCGGATGACACGGTCTCACTCCTTTTCGGCATGTACTATAACACCGAATCGGGCTATGACTATATCCGCGTGAATTACATCAACAGTGCGAGCAATCCCTTCTCAGGGGGGACCCAGCTCGTATCCGCAAGCGGATACAATGCGTGGGATTACTCCTATTCGCTGACCAGCTGCCTGGGAAGCACCAATTGCTCGGTTGGTTTTCGTTTCAGCTCAGATGATACGACAAATTACCAGGGTGTCTCGGTCATCTATTTCCTCCTGGAGGCGGCGGACCTGGATGACACGAATGCCTACGACACCTGGGACGGCACCTCCATGGCCACGCCCTACGCGGCGGGCATCGCGGCCATGGTCAAGTCGTACAACCCCTCGTACGACTACCTGGATCTCGCGGCCGCGCTGAAAAACGGCGAGCCGGCCATCGCCCTGAAGAACAAGACCACGACCGGAACGGCGGTCAATGCACTCCGGTCGCTCAGGTACCTGCGTGCACCGGAAAACGTGAACGCGGTCCAGCCCTGATGTCAGTCCTGCGAAGAATCGGCGCCGGCGGCATTGCCGCCGGCGTTCTGTTTTTAACACTTGTGCTCTCATGCGATTCCGGGCCCGGGGGCGTTTCCACGCAGGACCGCCAATCGCCCGGAGAACAGCGCTCAACGGTAAAGGGCGAATACCTGGTGACGCTGAAAAAGGGGAGTGAACGGGCGGCAATACTCTCCTGCTTCGGCCCCCTTATGCCCTTCGCGATAAAGAAGGCCGTCACCGAGAAAGTCCACCTCGTCCGCTTCGAGCATGACCCCGGCATCGAGGTCATCACCAATATGGCCGCGCAGTGCCCGGGCATCACGGCGGTGCAGCCGAATTACCGGTACCGGATGCAGTAGCGGCGGGCTTCGGCCCGCCGTTCCGATGAAGTTCCAGGTGGGGAAGAGAGAGGCGCATGTTTTTCGAAATACGGATAACCCGCAAATAATAATTCAAGGCGGGGTGTGGTGGCAGGGCGCACGTTATCCGCAATATGCGTATCAATAATATTAAGAAACAATAGCGATATTTTCTAATTGACCCGCTGTCAAATCCGTTGTATCCTTCACCCCGTTTCACGGCCATGAAGCACTACGAGTACATCGAATCCGACGACTGCTACGACATGGGGTCGAGTGGATACGGCACGGCAATCTCGAGAAGGCCGCGGAACTGCTGAAGAAAGCGGTTGAGCTCAACCCTTATTTCACCTGCGCCAACGTGACCCTGGGCCAGGGTCTACGGGAAGGAGAAGAAGTACCACGAGGCGGTCCGCGTGCTCAGGCAGGCATCCAGGATCGATCCCGCCTTCGCCCGGATCCACTACCTGATGGCCAAGTACGCCTGCAGGGGCGGCGATTACCGGAACGCCGTCAGGCACATCGATCGCGCGATGGAGATTGACGAGAATCCCCTCTACGACGCGATGAAATTTTAATGCCCCTGTCCCAGAACTTTTCCTGTTGACATGGCCTGGTAGTGCTTCATATAAACGTCAATCTGTCTCTTGAGCAGGGCCTCAGGGTAGAGCAAAATCCTATATGTCCATGCTGTCCAATGAAAGCCATGTATTTCCCTTGACAGGCGATTGCCATGGACTACCATAAATCAGCACGGTTTGCCTTCCAGGGAGGTAGTGCGTTACCTCGGCAATGCACAGATCCCGACGGATGTATCACGAAGGCGCCATCAATAGAATTCATTTACGAAGGGGGAAAACGGTGACACGGTTCGAGGAATCGCTCATGAAACACTACGCCGACGCGTCGATCGAGTCCCAGAGCAGGGCGCACCTCCTCTTCAGGGCGATCCTGATGATCGTCCCCGCCCTCCTGGCGCTCATCATCATGCTGAACGCCACATTGAAGCGCGACCTCTTCTCCGCCCTCAACGTTTCCCTTGTGATCCTTATCATGATCACCCTGGCCGCCATGGTTTTCCTGCTAAAGGGACGCTATCACTGGTCGGCCAATATCCTGTCATTCGCCCTTCTCATCGGCAACATTATCATCTCGCTGCGAACCGTGCAGTACGGATCACCCGTCCGCCTGGTCTCGAGCTGCCTCCCCCTCATCCCCATCGCGGTCTTCTCCGTCCTCTTCTGTCGTGCACGCGTGGCCATCGCCGTGACGGTCATCGCCCTGGGCACCGTCTACTACAACCTCATCACCTCCGGGCAACTAACTTCGGGAGAAACGGGGAGCGTACTCACAGCCTATACCATCGCGATGGTGCTGTCAACGGTATTCAGCGGACTCATTGCGCGAATCGGCATTACCTCGATAACTGCCCGCAAGCTCGCGCACGCCGAGGAGCGGACGCGGCAGGTGGAGACAAACCGGGGGCTCCTGGCTACCCTCACTGAGGTCTCCTCGAAGCTCGACGACACCTCGCACCGAATGCTGGCAACCTCCGACGATTTCTCCCGCACCATGCAGTCCGAGGCCTCCTCCATGGAGGAGATCACCGCCACGATTGAAGAGATTTCATCGGGCCTTGACGGCGTGAGCGACGGCGCCCGGGACCAGTCGGAGCTCATGGCCTCCCTGAGGGAGAAGATCCAGGAGCTCTTCGGTGTTACACGGGAGATCGCCGAAAAGATGTCCGAGGCGGCGGGGAGGACGCAGGCGATAATGGCCCAGGCCCACTCCGGAGAGGAGTCACTCTCGGAGATGGAGGCGACGATGAGGGAGATTAACGCCACATCCGCCCGCATGACCGACATCGTGGGGATGATTCACGACATCTCGGACCGCATCAACCTTCTCTCCCTGAACGCGGCCATCGAGGCGGCCCGTGCCGGGGAATACGGGCGCGGCTTCGCCGTCGTGGCCGACGAGATATCCAAGCTCGCGGACCAGACCACGGAGAGCGTCAAGGAGATCGACGCCCTCATCAGGCAGAGCAACGCCGGAATCACGAAGGGGATCACCACCGTCGGGGGCACGGTCCGGGCCCTCTCGGAGATCATCGAGGGGGTGAACGGCATCGGCGAAATGATGGGGGCCATCCGGCGGAGCACCGAGGCCAACGTGGAAGCGGGAGAAACCACCACCAGCGGCGCGATCCACGTGAGCGCGCGCTCAGAGGAGATCGCCACGGCCACGGAGGAGCACAAGAAGGCCGCCGAGGAAATCGTGCGTTCCATCACCGATGTGAACAATCTCATTCAATCGAGCGCCATGCAGGCCCAGGAAATGATGGAGGACCTGAAGACCATCGCCGACATGGCCGAGAAGGTGAAGACGAGCATGGAATCGATCGATATGACTGGCATGGAGGCGGGTGAAGAATAGCACACCCCTGGCAACGCTTTCTCTCTTATTCCCAGTACTCAAAGGCGTCGATGATGTCCAGGTAGACCCCGTCGAATCCCGCGTCGATTAAAGGCGCTGTCCAGCAGTTTTTGCTTGTCAAGGACCTCCTCGTATGCCATTATTACTGCCGATAAGCTTCATTTCGTCCCATGGCCGTAATTACAATTGGGAGAAGTTCCCTGTATGTA
>CAVSZF010000004.1:0-445202 GCA_963732395.1 uncultured Spirochaetota bacterium
TGTTGTTATGTTCATACTACTTGGTTCAGTTACATATGACATTTTTGAAGGTTTTTATGGACAATCAAAAAGTGAATTGCGAGAGTCGTTACAATTGAAAATCCCGACAATTAAGTACCTTTTAGAAAAAGAATTAGACCCAAATATTATAGTCATCAATCGTCATAGGAGGGAAGAAAAAAGCATGCTGGATATTGCTTATGAACTTGGAGATTTTAATTTAATAAATCTTTTAAAAAAGCATGGAGCAAAAAAACGGATAGATATTGAAGTTGATAACATTAATAATTGAGTAACTCTTGCATGTGTTTGAGTATATTAAATCTTATATAACAGAAAATTAGAGGGTGTCAGAATCTTTGTGTAAATGGCAGTGATCACAGTGGCACCCTCTCTCCGAAATAAATTGCAAACTGGTTAAGAGCGGCACCCCAATCACGTATAGGCATCGTCCATTTTTTCGAAGCGTTTGTCAATGACAAATACAACAGCTTCATGACCGCATCATCCGTCGGAAACGCTGCCCGATTTTTCGTGATCTTCCGCAGGCTGAAATTCAGGGACTCGACCGCGTTGGTCGTGTAAATGATTCTCCGGATTTCATCCGGATACCCGAAGAACTCGTTGAGGTTGTCCCAGTTCGTCCGCCAGGATTTGCTGATCATCGGGTATTTCCTGTCCCATTTATCAGCGAACGCGTCAAGCGCCAGAGATCCTTCCCGCTCGGTCGGTGCGGTATATATTTTCTTCAGATCGGCACAGATTTCCTTCCGCTCTTTGTACGATACGAATTTTGTGGAATTCCTGACCATATGGACGATGCAGAGCTGTATGCGGGTTTGCGGAAAGAGCGAATTGACCGCCTCCGGAAGACCCTTGAGCCCGTCCATGCAGGCGATCAGGATGTCCTGCACGCCTCGATTTTTCAGCTCGGCCATGATTCCCGCCCAGAACTTGGCGCCTTCGCTTTCGCTGATCCATAGGCCCAAGGCTTCCTTCTGGCCGTTTTCTTGTATGCCCATGGCCGTGTACACGGCCTTGTTGACAACCCGGCCCTCGCTGCGGGCCTTTATGACTATTGCGTCGAAATACACAATGGCATAAAACGGGTCCAGCGGCCTGTTCTGCCATTCCCTGACATCTTCGATGACCGCGTCCGTCACCGTAGAGATGAATTCAGGCGAAATATCAACGCCATAGATGTCTTTCAGGTGGCCCTGTATGTCGCGGGTCGTCATGCCGCGACCATACATCGAAATGATTTTATCGTCAAATCCTTCGAAGCGGCGCTGGTGCTTTTTGATGATCTGGGGCTCATATTCCCCGTTTCGGTCACGGGGAATCTCGATGGGCACCGTCGCCTTGTTCGGTTATGATGGTCTTTTTGCTTTTCCCGTTTCGGGAGTTGCCGCTGTTTTTACCGGCAGGGTCGTGCTTCGAATAGCCGAGATGTTGGTCCATTTCGGCTGACATCGCCTTCTCGACAATCTTCTTGGTGAGAAGTTTTAACAAACCTTCCTTGCCGGTTATCTGCTCCGCGGTGAGGTTCTTAAAGTCAATCCCTTCAAGCAATTTCTCAAGTTCTTCTTCTTTCGTGGCCATTATACTCTCCTCAGCAAGTATGTATGATATGGCCATTTACACAATCTTTTTTACACCCTCGAAAATTATAAAGGCCTTTGTGTACAGTCCAGGAGCATCTTCACTGTGCCAGATCCACCCCCTTTGTCAGGTACTGCCTGAGGTCCCGTACCGGTCAGTCAAATGGGATTTACAGAGGAGATTTTAGAGCACTTGTCCAGCAGTTTTTGCTTGCCATGTCCCCATCTGTGTGCCATACATACTACCGATAAGCTCCATTGTGTCCCATGGGCCGGTACCTGATAAAACGCATTTTCCTTGATATTAATAATAAGGGTGTTATAGAGCCAGTTGTTAATCCCGAACTCAAGATTGGTTATAAAATCATACACATGTTGAATATTTATATATCAACCAATTATTATGCATTATTTGAAAGAAAAGCTGTTATTCAGATTATTTCGTCTAATTTAGGGTTGTCATTATTCTTTTAATCTCTCGTTGATAGCTTCCCTGTATCTTGCTGCAGCTTAAATATTTTTAGTCTTTTATCTTGATATAATTTTAACAAACTCATCAATAATTAAATTAAAGTCTCGCTTAAGGTTGAAATTTTCAGGATTTGGATAAAATTTAACACTTTGTTCTTGCACCACAAGATTGCTGTCTTCATATTGATAAGTATTAAATTTATCGAGTAATTCATCATCTGCACCACTTTCAAGTTTTACAATATAGTATGGGTAATCTGTTTCTGAGAGATACCAATTTATGGCAATTCTTACAATGCATTGCTTTTCTTTTATTTTACCAAAAATATCAGCATTCAGATATGGAGATTCTTGCCGAAATGTTGTACTTCTCTTTTTTTTTGTTTCATCAGGTTTAAAATTACCCCATTTTTTTCTTTCAATAAGAATGTTTTGTAATTCATTTTGTATTTTTTCCACGAATAACACCATCAATCGTGTAGCTTCTTTATAGCGTTTCATTCCTTGAGATATAAATTCAATCATTTCATTTTCCATCTTTTAAACCTTCTCTTACAATAATATCTTTTTATCTATTGATAATATTTCACTTTTTTTGAAATCATTTTTTAAATGGAGTAATTTGTACTCAATAGCTCCAATAAAAGAATAGGCCCAAACTTTCCATGTAAAGGTTCATCCGAATGGAGGATGCTTTTACGTAAAGCAAGTGCAACATCATCCCAAATAATATATTGAATCAAATATTCATTTTTATCTCTTAATGAAATCCAATCTATAAGTTGGCTTCCCAAAATAAGTATAAAATCATTCCAGTTGTCTTGATGCACTTTATAAAATAATCTCATTTTTATAGCTGTATCATATGTTTTGGAAAGATTATCATCTCCAATTTTTACTTCAATATGTGTGTATTTCAAATTTTTCCATTTTATAATAATATCTGCACGATAACCACCTGATTCAATTTCTCTATCAGAATCAAAAGGCTGAATAGTCAAGTAATTGAGAAATTATCATATTTGAGAATAAATTTTGAAAAAAATCCGGTATTTGATTCTGAAATTAAGTAAATTAGCCAATCCGACCAATCTTCCTCACGTGATAATCTTAGAGGACGGAATTTATTCCAATTGAAATTTGATGGTTCTCCACCATACAATTTAAGCTTATCATTCCATTGTTTGATTAAACTATTCAATTCTGAACTCTTTAACTTATAGACAGAAGTCAAATGAAATGACATTGAATCAAAAATCGTCCAATCATAATCTGGAAACTTATCAATATGTATATAATTCCAATTATTTAATATTTTCCATGAATAACTCATACTTCTCTTTTACGGCAATAAATTATTTTTAAGACGATACTCATATGAATCTTTTTTTTTAGCCCTGTTAATAATTGTCGTTTCGTTTATTGGATTACCCATGGTCCAATATATATACCCATCGTAATCATAATATACTATTTCCTTTTTATAAAACCAACCGGTATATCCATTGTTACGTATATGATGAACTAATTTAATAAATAATTCCTCATCAACGTTTTTTCTTACTATATAATAGTGTGGCCAATCAGGCATTGTTTTAGCATATATCCAATTTGTGTTAACAATGAAATTAATCAATTCGTTAGGTAAGGGATTCATAAATAAGTGTTTATTAAATCATCAATTTATATTCAATAATAATAAATAAATTAATGTTAATTGATCTTCATGATAATTTGACTTTGTTTCGTATTTATTAAAAATATTTAAATTATCCATAATTGCACCTACAAAATATATTATTTAATAGAAAATATTGTCCAGCTCCCCATCCCTCACCACCGACCCAGTCCCAACCGCCTCTACGTGATGACTATTAAACTTGCTCTGAAATTCTATATCGCTTTTTACCCCGACAGTATCCACCGCCAGCGCCGTAGAATCAGCCACTTTAATGATGCTGTCAGTCACATTATAAGCATTGTCAGTACTAACGATACACATGGCATTCGATACAAGACCATAAGAATTTGAATACCCTGCCATGATATACCCGCCCTTCCCGTTGTCCTTGATATCATTCAGGTAGTCAACTCCGCTCATGCCATAGGTCTTTTGTTTCAATAGTGCCCCTGCCGAGCTTAACTCGATCAGCCAGAAATCGAAGTTACCTTCGCCGTAAGAACTGGTATTTCCTCCAATTATTATATTATCCTCCTTCCCTACGATCGCGGCCTTACCGTATGAGTATTTGTCTCCATTTATTACCTTCTGCCACTCTACAGTCCACATGTTACTGCTCAGTTTAATCACCCACATTGAATATTTCATTGAAGAAAATTTTAAGTACCCTGTCCAGCAGTTTTTGCTTGTCAAGGATCTCCTCGTGTGCCATTATCACTACCGATAAAACCCATTGTGTCGCCTGGGCCGGTACTGGGTAAGGACCTTTTTCCTATATGGTAAAAAATGAGGTTTGGTGGTGGATTATTTTTTTAAAGATGCATTGAATTTATTTTCATAATTTTCTCTGAGCTGAAAGAGGTGGGTGTATTTGCCGTACATTTGTTTCTGGAGGGCCTTTATTTGTGCTTCTTTCTCTTGGTTTGATAGATAACTATCATTCAGTATCTCTTTTTCTGTTAAGCGGTATTCATTTATTTTGGTATCTCTAGTTTCAATGTAGTTATCTGATCGCTCAAGCTGAGCCGTTACCTCGGGCGGAAAGAACTCGTTTCTGAATTCCTTTATCTTGTCCCTTTTCTCTTCGGCGGTCATGGTGTTGAAATCGTCCTCGTAAATCCTCATTTTTTCCATGTAACGATCCCATGGCTTCAGATCTTCCGATGAATCTTCACCCCACATGTCATGTTTAAGGGTGTGTAATCGTTCTTCTTTTTCGGCTCCGGAAAAATATTTATTATTGCAAATCAACATTTTTCTCAAATCATATTCGGACGCCTTCACTTCTTCACCATAGAGTGCATCGGCGGTTTCGCTGCCGTAGAACATTCTTCTGTCTTCATGGAGATCATGAAGCATTATAATCATTTCCTCTATGTTCTCTGGAGAGCTAATATTTTTTGCGAATTCATATTGATGTGCGTTGTATTCCCTGAATTTCTGGTATAGTTTGAACATTTCTTCCGCTTTTTCTTGTTCCATTATGGAATACAAGTAATCCTCCACTGCGGCCATATGTTCTTCATCGCTCATGTGCATGAATTTGCTTTGCAGGAATTTCAAAAATTTGAGGGTGTAGTTGTTTAGTATGGAGTCGGAAAAATATTTTCCCGCATCAACATTTTTAAAATCAATCACTCTGAAGAGCTCTTGATAATTTTCCAGGGTAATATCATACTTTTTATCAATGATGTTTGTTTCGGGAAGATCTCCTGAAAGGATGTTTCTTCTTGAAACGTAGCAAAGGATTAGTATAAGGAATGCCAATCCTGATATGATAAGTATTCTCTTTTTTGTCATGGTGACCGCTGGTAGTGCCTTCCATCTCACAACTCCGCGGGGAGCTGTGAGATGGGAAGTGCATGCTATAATCCGTTTTCTTCCAGAAACGCAGAATGATCAGTGTAAAACTGCCGCGCGTTCCACTTGGACCATCCGAAGAATAAATTTTCAAGTATCTGGTTTATTAATTGAAAGTGATCGACATTTTCAAATGTGCCAAGATATATCCACTGCATGCCATTGCTCGCATCTTCCGCATTGCCGTAATCCTGAAGCTGCGGACTCCATTCGGCGCTTTTTGTGCACACCACTCCATCGTTTCTCTTTCTATCCTCGGTGGGATCTTTTTTGTTGACCGAATCCATAATGGCGATGAACGGCAGGTTGATATTGAGCAGATTCTTAAGATATTCATCCCCTACATACGCGGCCATATGATACACCCTTATATGAGAACAATCCTGGCCTTTAAACAACATGGGGTTCATGTTTGTTTTCATGTTTGATTCAGACATCTCCCTGGCCGCACCACGTAAATCCGACATCTGGGGATCGTCCAGATTCAGAAATTCATAGATTTTACCAACGACCTGAGCGAGTTGCGGTATTGGCCAGGCCGCACCATCGCCTATCCATTCGGCAATATAGGTGCCGGTATTGGGTGTGGAAAGCATGGTTATTGATGCGACAAAAAACGCGGCGGGCCACTTGGGCGCGGTTATCGGATCATCGTACCGGGGGTCCGGTATCGTAAGCAATCGAGACAGGTAGCGTGCGTTGATGCCCCCGTGAGAATGACAGAGAAGGTTGAATTTCATATCTGAAAGATCTACTTTTAGCTTGTCCTCTTCTGTAATTATTCCATCATTATCAATCAGTGATGCCTGTTCAATTACCTTTTGCACCATTACCTCATACATCAAATCCGCTATTTTTTGGGATCTGACGCTGGATACGCTAAAGCATGGTATGGAAGCATAGTAGACTTCCCGGCCGGCATTTTCAAGAGTTGCCTTGATTCTAAACATGAATTCGACCAGCCCGATGAGAATATAATCAGTTCCCGCCCAGCCATTGCAGAGTATTATCGGATAAAACTTATCGGTTACCTCTGGTGAAGGATCAGTGGAGGGATCGGTGAGAGAGTTTGGATCGGTGGAGGGTTCTGTTGGCGAGCTCGGATCAGATGCCGCTTCATCATTATTTACCGTATGACCGGCGGGTGCCATCAGTTTCCCATCATCCTTGGATTCACATGCAACAAAAATTCCTGACATTGCTATACAAACTATTAGTAGTGCGATATTTGTTTTTTTGGTATTCATCAGCAATCTCCTTTTCGCGTGTGATTTCTATTTGCTACCCCCATAATTACAAACCAGTTGGACGGTTTGTAATTATATATATAGCAAAAAGATTGGGTGAGTGTCTCGTCTAATCTTGTGATAACAAAAATTGAACACTGGAGGGTGATGACGTATGTATGAAAAATTAGCGGTATTCCGTGAAAATGCCGGCGGGTATGGTAACGGCCAATGAAACGAATTTGCGCAGTACTAAAAAAAATCGGGAAGAGAACCGAATAAGCCGCTGACCTTGGGTTTTACTTCAAACAGATCGTCCGACGGATCGGGGCTATATTTACCGTCGATCTGGGTCCATTCATATTTTTCGCCCATCATTTCCAGTATCCTTCCCGTTGGGGTGTTCGCCGACGGCCCCACCTTCCCGGTAGGTATTCTATCCCATCCTGTGTGTTCATATTCCAGCGGGGGATCCGATTCAAAGGACCAGAAGTAGGAATGCCGGATGCTCACGTGTTTCTTTTGTATTTGTAGAAGATTATAATACCAGGGGGCCATGTTGACATCGCAGGCCGCATCGGTAAGCGGCGCATTGTCGTCTACGATGGGTATGCCGAGGTTCATTCCTGTCGTATGGTAGATCTCAACTGCAATAGAATTCTCTGATTCGTTCATAAGGTGAAAAATCATTTCGCGGCAGCGTTCCCCTGTCCAGTCACTACGTTCATTGCCGTCGTTATCGCCGAGATATGCTTTCTCGTATGCGGTCCATGCAGGATCAAGAAGGGCGAGCCTTTCGATGGATATATTGTTGAGGTGGCACATATATGCAAGGTTCGTGGCCAGTTGGTTGCCGAGAGAATGTCCGACCAGCCTGATATTTCCCGAGGTATTTTCGGACAAGCTCAGGGCAAGAATTTTAAGCACCTTGTCCAGCAGTTTTTGCTTGTCAAGGATCTCCTCGTGTGCCATTATCACTACCGATAACGTCCATTGTGTCCCATGGGCCGGTACCTGATAAAACGCATTTTCCTTGATATTTACGTAGGGATTATTATCTAAAAATGAAACGACTGTTCATGCTGTTGACGCTCATCGCCGCAGTCGCGCTCGTTTCCTGCGGTAACGTCACCTTCACCCCCGTTGCGGGATTCAGCGGAGAGACCAACAGGGCCCTGGAGCAATTCCTCCGCGAAACGGCAAAAGAGTCGGGGAGGAAGGTCGCGGTCTTCGACGGGGACGGTACGGTCTTCGGCCAGGTCCCCCATTACCTCGCCGACGAGTGCCTCTACCGGGTCGCCCTCGACGATCCGAAAAAAAGACCGGAGGTGATCGCGCGGATGATTCGTCTCTCGAACGTCTCCCTTCCCTACGTGCAGGATCGGGTCCGTTTCTTCGAGGGGGATACGGCCGAATCCCTCCGGGAGCGGGGTGACCGCTGCTTCCGCGAGCGCTACCGGGACAAGATATATCCCCCCATGAAGGAGCTGATACGCAATCTCCACGGGAACGGTTTCGAGGTCTGGGTCGTTACGGCGAGTCCCGAGCTGATGTACCAGCGATTCCTGAGCAGGGAACTCGGCATTCCCGCGGTAAGGGTGGTGGGAGTCAAGTCGGTCATTCGCGGTGGAATCATCACCGGAGAGATCGTGCTGCCCGTGCCGCAGGACCATGGCAAGAAGGAGGCGATCGAGACCTTCATACAGGAGCAACCCCTCTTCGCCGCGGGAAACAGCCGGGGGGACAGGGAGATGATCGAGTACAGCCGCGGCATCAGGATGATCATCAACCCGGACGAGTTCACGGCCCCGGGCCAGGAGGAGAGCATCGCCGCCTATGCCCGCAGGAGTGGCTGGCTCATCGAACGGATCCCCGACGTCGTACCCGATGGATTTCCATCGGTCTCGTCGAAATCGTTTTCGATACGGAAGAACAGGGCCAGGGAGTAGGGATGTCACCTGGGCCTGTACTGAAGAGATGGTACATTCCTGAAAAGAGAAAATTTTGCGGGAACAAGGAGTCAGGCATGATAAAGTGGGATTCCAAATTGAGCATAGGCATTAAAAAATTTGACGAGCATCATAAAGAATTGATTGAAATTATCAATGAACTATCTGAAGCAGTAATGCAGCATGAAAAGCACTATTATTTGAAAAATATTTTGTTTGAATTAATACATTACACCAAATATCATTTTTCCGCTGAAGAACGCCTGATGACTAAACATAATTACGAGGATTATGATAAGCATAAAGATGAACACCACAAGCTAACGGCGCAGGTTGAAAAATTTATAGAAGAATACAGTACCGGCAGCGAGCGTTTAGATGATTCGCTTTTAGAATTTCTAAAAAAATGGCTGGTGGAGCATATTCTCGATACTGATAAAAAGTTTGGAATATATTTACAAAGAAAAGGATTAAATTAGATTAATATATAAGAAATTACCCCTTATTCACCACAGGCCCATCGTGTGGCATATGCTGGCGCCGAAGAGGTTGCAATTTCCTATGTAGACATGGTCAACCTCATTATGAATGCCTCCTATAATGAGAGGCAGTGTGGCACATTTGGAGTCCTTTTCGCAATGAGGCAATATGCTTGTTCAGATAAGACACGTTCCGTTTCATGGGCCGGTTCTGGACAGAGTGGAATTTCCCTGATATTTAATGACTATTCACATCCAACCCCCTCCCGACCTTCCACTTGAAGGGGGAGGTGGCCGTAGGCCGGAAGGGGATGCGCCATCCTCGCACTGCCGGGCCTCCTGCACCGACAGCGGCAGGCTGCTGTACTCGGATTAAACGATCACACCGCCTTCGATCTTAACGTAATCAGTCACGAGCTGCGTCAGTATCTTTAGCTTTTCGCCGCTGTCATGGGTGAGCAGCGCGTCGAAATTATCCATCTGTCGCGTCACATCGTAGGTGTCGTAAGGGACCAGCAGCAGAGGTATCTTTTTTTCCGTGGCCTTGCTGATGATGTTGGGCGGCGGAACAATATTATTCGTCAATATAATGCCTACGGTATCGCTATCGAGCGCCGCGATGATCATATCGCTCCGGTCGCCACTGGTGATCAGGAGCTTATTCTCCTTGTTGAACATCGGGTTCCTGAACGATTCCTCAGTAGACATGGCGCCCACGAAGATGTGCTTCACCGTATTGTTTAGACCTTCGTCACCTGCGATCACGCGTGCCAGAAACCGGTCCGCGAGGAAACTCATGGTGAACGAGGTGAGCTGGGCCCTGTAGGGCACAACGCCGAGAACCGTCACCCCCATTTCGACGATCGCGGGAAGATTGCTTGTCTTGAAATCGTCGGCGTCCTGCACCTTGTTAATGATTACCCCGCCGAAATCGATCCCGGTCATATTGACCGATTCCCGGATGAACCGGATATCGTCCATAATACGGTCATCGTCTCCGCTGGCCACCAGTACCAGCCGCGCGCCGAGTGTGCGTGCTACAGAGAGGGCGTCAAGGTGCAACGACGCTCCCCATGCCAGGTCTCGACCGCCCTCGATGAACAGCACGTCGCGTCCCGCGCTGGCCCCCTCAGCCATCGTCTTCAGCATCTCGCCCATACTCTTCTTGTCGTACTTGTACCTGAGTTTCGAATGGGAGAAACCCAGCGATATGCTGTCCGGCTCCTCGTCGATGTTCAGCAGCCTGAGCAACACCATGGCGTCGTGGTCAATGTTTCTTTTCCTTTTATATACCAGCCGATCGCCCAGTGGCTTAATGTACGCGTATTTATTCTTAAACGCCGACGTAATACCTGCGATGACGCTGGTTTTGCCTGCACCCTCGCGCGTCGATGCGATCAGTATCTTTTTCATTTATGCCCTCCTCAGTCTGATATTAAAATGCGGCAGTCAACCGCCTTGTGTCCCCGCGCCTGCTCGTACACGACGACGGGGTTTATCTCAATGTCGGTGATCCGGCGACACTTCCTGATGATCGTGCCGACCTTGATCATCGCCTCGATAAGCCCTTCGATGTCCTTCCTCGGCTCGCCCCGCACCCCCAGGAGGAGCGGGAACGATCGGAGCTCCTTCAGCATCTTCATCGCCTCCGCCCGGTTAAAGGGAAAGCCCCGGAAGGCGACGTCCTTCATGACCTCGACGTAAATGCCTCCGAACCCGCACATGACGATGGGGCCGAACGATACGTCCTGCCGTGCGCCGACGATGATCTCGGTGCCCTTTGACACCATCTCGCAGACCTCGATCCCGTCGATGCTCGCGTCGTCTTTGTACGCCCTGCAGTTCTGGATGATCGCCTCGTAGGCGTCCATCACCTCTTCCTTGTTGTCTATATCGAGCGCAACACCGCCCGCGTCGCTTTTATGCAGAATGTCCTTGGACACCACTTTGAGCACCAGAGGGTATCCGATTTCCTCCGCAAACTTCACGGCCTCCTCGATAGAGTGCGCGACCTTCGTCTGCGGTATGCTGACACCGGCGGCGCGCATCACCGCCGATCCCTCGTTGGCCAGGAGGAAGTTGCGCTTCTCAGCCAGCGCGCCGTCGATGATTCGGTCGATAGCCGCAATATCGATCGGTGCCTCGTCGGTCAATTCGGACCTTTCGAGCTGGGACTGCTGGAACCTGAAGAGCATGCCCAGAGACGAGACGGCCTCGTACACGTCGCCGTACACCGGCACGTTTTCGTGCCGTAGCTTCACGATGGCGTCCTCGACGGCCATACCGCCGACGATTGCATAGGTCACCGGTTTCGCCGCATCGAGGTGCTTGCGGTGGGTTTCGCGGATCATGGGTGCCAGGTCGGCCGATTCGAAGGTGGCCGTCTCACAGTAGAGCGCGATGGTCGCGTCGATCTCCGGACTCGCTGTGGGCACTGAAAGTGCCAGGTCGTAGTCCTTCGCGGTTGCCCCGCCGGTCAGGTCGACCGGGTTTTTCGTGGAGCCGAAGGACGGCACGACCTTTTCGAACGCTCGCTTGAGATCGGCCTGGTCGTCATAAAGCTCGATCCCGTAACGCTCGCACGCGTCCGTTGCCATGACACCCACGCCTCCTCCGTTGGTAATGATGACGCTCTTCCTGCCCTTAGGCTTCGGGGAAAACGCGAGAAATTTGCACCAGTTAAATGCCTCCTCAATGCTGTCGGCCCGTATCACACCGCACTGGTTCATGATGGCGGCGAATATATCGTCGGAGCCCGCAAGGGATCCGGTATGCGACGCGGCCGCCATGGCGCCCCGCTTTGAGCGCCCCGACTTGATTACCACTACGGGCTTGTGCCTGGTGGTGCGCATCAGGGCTTCGATGAGGCGTTCTCCGTTTTTGACCCCCTCGATATACATTAGGATCACACGGGTTTTGTCGTGCCTGATGAGATATTCGAGCAGGTCAGCCTCATCAATATCGCACTTGTTTCCGATCGAAACGATGGCCGAGAGGCCGATGTTCTCCACGGCGGTCTTGCCGATCAGGGCGATACCGAGCGCTCCACTTTGAGTGAGTATCGCCACGTGCCCCGGCTGAATCCCTGTTGCCGAAAACGTTGAATTGAGGAAGGCATCAGAGGAATAAAGCCCGAAGATGTTGGGCCCCAGCACCCGCATTCCGCCCTCGCGGGCGGCGGTCACGATCTTCTGTTCCTCCTCGGTATTTCCTGTCTCTGAGAACCCGGAGGTTATGATTTGCGCGAATTTTACGCCCTTGCGGGCGCACCGGACAACTGCGTCCAGAACGAACTTTGCCGGGATGACGATTGACGCGACGTCCACCTCGCCTTCAATATCCTCAATATTCTTGTATACCCTGCTGCCCAGGAGCTCGCCGCCCTGGGGATTCACCGGATAGATGGTCCCTTTATATCCGCCCGAAACGATGTTATTGATGATCTTGTACCCGATCTTGTCTGTATCGTGCGAAGCGCCGATAACGGCGAAGCTCCGGGGCTCAAACAGGATCTGGATATTGCTACCGTTTTTTTCCATTGCCTGCCCCAAATGTTATAATGTATTCGTATACGCCATCCTTTATTATTTTCTCCACATGGTACTCCATCTTGTTAAAAAGATTCTGCATCGGCCTGATCTCCCCCAGCACGTCGGCCGTAAAATCCTGCAGTCCCTCGTTCTTTGACAGTAATGTGATGCAGTAAATTTCAAAAGGCCTGACCGGCACGTATCACCTGTCATGGGGCTCCCGGTGCTCAAATAATGGTTCAGACAAGGTCCATTCTGTCCCCTTGATTGGACATGGCGTGGGAGCAGATTCTTGGATGTTAAATCCTCCCGGACAAAAATGGTTTTTTGGGGGATCTCGTATCCTCCAAAGATTTTCTTCAGGTGGGCGCTTATCGCTTCATTCATGAAGTCCCGGAACTCCTTGTCATCGATGAGCTCTTTCGGACCGCCCCACGGCCGTCGCTTTATTCAGAGTAAAGCTTCAAAAGGCGGTCACCGTACTTTTTCAAGACCTCGCCCCGTACCACCTTCAGTGTCTGGGTGAGCATGCCATTGTCCAGGGTGAAGTCTTCGTCGGTAGTGATGTATTTTTTCGGAATCTCGTACACGGCAAAGGAATTTTTCAGGTGGTCGTTTACCTCGTTGCTGAGGAAATCTCTGAACCCCGCATTGTTGATCATCTCGCCAGTATCCATGGCCGCCCATTTCGTGGTATGGTGGTCCTTGCGGATGGTGGGGAAATCCGGGACGATGATGCCCACGTTGTATTCCTTGCCGTCGCCGTACACAAAGGCGTTGGCTACGTGCGGCACCAGCTTCATGTCGGTCTCGATCGACTCCGGGTGTACGTACTTCCCGTTGGAAAGCTTGTATTCATCCTTGTACCGGCCGGTCACGTAAAGGAAGCCGTCCTCGTCGAAATGGCCCAGATCGCCGGTCCTGATACCGGGGAACCCGTTCCAGGTGTCGTCGGTCATTATGGCCGCGGTCATCTCCGGCTTGTTGAGGTACCCCATCATCACATGGGCGCCGTAGGCGAGGATCTCGCCGTCGGGCGAATCGGCCTCAATGCGTGATTTATCGAGCTTCACGAACATGTCCATCACCGGCTTGCCCACACTGCCGATCTTGTTGCCCCAGGCGGGTGCGTTCATGGTGATAGCCGGCGATGTCTCGGAGAGCCCGTAGCAGTCGTATATGTTTACTCCGATGTCCTGGAAGAAGAGCGCGATGTCAAGGTTCATGACAGCGCTGGCAGTAAGCGAACCGATTAAGCGGCCGCCGAAGCGGGCGCGGATCTTTTCAAGCACCAGCTTGTCGAGGATCTTGAGCTTCAGGCTTTTCTTGCTGCCGCGACATCGCTTCGCCTCGGCGCATGCTGCGTCGAAGAGCTTCTTCTTGATGCCGCCGGTCTCATCCATGGTCATCTGGATCCCGTTGTAGATCTTATTGAATACCCGGGGCACGCACATCAGGTGAGTGGGGCGCACCAGGAGGAAATCGGCTGCCAGCGTGTCGAGTGACTCCATGATGCCGATCGAGCCGCCGAACTGGAGGAAATTGTGCAGCTCCGCGCTAATGGCGTAGGAGTGGGCCCAGGGGAGGATGGAAAGTGCGACCGAGTTCTCATGCAGATCGGGGTATATCTTCCAGCCCGACTGGGAGCAGTGGGTCAGGTTCCCGTGCGTGAGGACCACGCCCTTCGGGTCGCCGGTCGTGCCGGAAGTGTAGATGATGACGGCGACCTCGCTCCAGTGCGGCTTGTATGAGGGCGTCGGATTGGTGCTTCCTGTTTTTTCCAGCGCCGGAAGGGACTTCTCCCCCTCGCCGTAGACGACGAAAATCTCTTTCAGCTCGGGGCAGTCCGCGGTGAAGGCCTTTACTTTTTCAAGAATGGCCTGGTTCCTCACGAACAGGAATTTGACGCCGCTGTCCTTGAGCATGTACTGCCATTTCTTCGACAGCTCCTTCTCGTACATCGGGATGAAGCGGCCGCCCAGGCCGTGTGTCGCGTTTTCGATAATGAACCATTCAATGGAATTGCTCAGGATGACACCAACGGTTTCTCCATTCTGCAGGCCGATTTTTTTCAGGGCGCCACGAAGGTTGTTGACACGGTTGGCAAGCTGACGGTAGGTGACCCATTCGTACTTCTTGGTGCCCGGATTTTTCTGGCCGATGGCGGGTCGGTCTGCCCATTTCTCCACGCTGCCTTCGAAAAGGTCCACAAGGTTCTTCGGCGGGTAAAAATACTTATCAAGCTGGTCAATCTGTTCTTTGGTGAAATGTATCATAACTGTCTCCATTATCGTAGTTGTTGTTAATCGGCTCGGTCATGTTCCATTTCAATATACTTATTTTAAATATAATACATGATAAAGGATTCCGCCAATCACTACTTACGGTTAAAAAGTAATAACAGAAAAGATCACTTTCAAGGCAACATTCTACTTTATAATTAATGACAGAGTCTACATGAACAGTAAGAATACAGGCGAAAATATTAAATATATATAATTATACTATATTGTATATATTTAATATAACTTATGGTGTCAGAGTAACAGCCGGACCGATAGTTATCGGTAGACGCCGGGGTCAGGGCAAGTTTTCCACAGTCTACGTGATGAACATAAATAGCCATTCCGCGATAAGGACCGGTTTGTCCGTACCCTCCGCGCTGACCGTGTGAGCCGTGGTGACGAGCACCCTGCCGTTCTCCTTCTCCTCGACGCCGGCAAGCTTCATGACGTTCCTGATCCTCGACCCGCAAGGTACCGGGGTGATGAATCGTATCCTGTTGAACCCGTAATTAATAACGGTTTTCATTCTCTCAGGGACCCAGATATTTGATGCGGAGAGGCGCGTTAGCATGGAGAATGTCAGGAAACCGTGGGCCACGGTGGTGCCGAAGGGCCCCTTTTTCGCGAGTTCCGGGTTAACGTGAATGAACTGTCGGTCCTCGGTACAGTCACCAAAGATGCCTGTCCGGCATGTTTCACCGATCATGGGGCTCCTGGTGCTCAAATAATGATTCAGGTGCTTCGACAGTCTCGGAACAAGTAACGCCCGTTCAGTCTCATGGGCCGGTTCTGAATAGGGCGGAATTTCCTTGATATATACAACACTACATAAACTAGTCGATCCGGAAGTGAAATGGTGAAGATTGCATAATATTAATTAAGACGCCTATCCGGCACGTTTTGCCTGTCATGGGATTTCTAGTGATACATTATTTATTCTGATAAAGCTCATTGTGTCACCTGAACGGCTTCTGGATGTGACGAAGATTTATTTCCATAGGAAACTCCGCCTCATATGTGATTTTTACGCTGCTTTCCTTATGCGGGGACGCACCTCCCCTGGCCCGGCTCATTAACGGGAATCAATGATCTATTGCCGCACCCCCGCTGGAAGCCCCTGCGAAGGCCTTCAATCATCGGTTTAAGACAGACGGAATACGTGAAAGCCAATTTTTTTGTTGAAATAAAAAACGCGGAGGACAATAATAGCCACAATCCATAAACGTGTACCGAACAACAGGACCGGCATGACACCCGAGCAAAAACGCTATCTTGACGAATTAAAGAAGATTCATCGAAAAAAATTCGCTGAAGAAGAGAAGATTTTTTCTAACATACATCGCGGCGACCGGATATTTATAAGCACCGCCTGCGGCGAACCTCAATACCTGCTCAAGGCCATGGTCAACTACATTGAAAGCAATCCCAAGGCTTTTGCAGAGGCCGAGGTCATGCACATATGGACTCTTGGGGTTGCTCCTTACACCGATGAAAACTACACCTATAATTTCAGGCACAATTCCTTCTTCGTGGGCGACAATACCAGGGAATCTGTCAATAGCGGCATGGCGGATTACACGCCGATATTTCTTTCTCAGATACCAGGGCTCATAAACAACAAAAGAATTCCCATTGATGTCGCATTAATCCAGACATCACTGCCGGATAAAAACGGTTTTGTCAGTCTCGGTATAAGCGTCGATATCTGCAGGGCGGCCATTGACAATGCGAGCATCATTATCGCCCAGATAAATGAGCACATGCCCAGGGTCCACGGTGATACCTTCATCAATATCAAGGACATCGACTTCATACTGCACCATGACGAAAAGCTCCTGGAGTATGCTCCCCGGATTCCCGGAGAAGTCGCCCTTGAGATCGGCAGACATGTCTCGAAAATAATAAATGACGGCGACACCATTCAACTTGGTTATGGAAGTACGCCCAACGCCATACTCAACAATATAAATAAAAAAAGCGATCTGGGGATACATACCGAGCTTCTCACCGACTCGATGGTCGATCTTATAAAAAGCGGCACAATAAATAATTCAAAAAAGAACATCAATAAAGGAAAAACAATCGCATCATTTTGTATGGGAACCGAAGAAACCTACCGCTACATCGACGACAACCCGCTGATTGAATTCAGGGGTATCAATTACACCAACGATCCCAGGGTCATATCCCAGATACACAACATGACCGCTATTAACGCCGCCCTGCAGATCGACCTGACCGGTCAGGCAACTGCCGAATCTATCGGCAGGACCTTCTATAGCGGTATTGGAGGAAGCGCCGACTTCATGCGCGGTGCCATACTTGCCCCCGGAGGCAAGACCATACTGGTGATACAGTCAACTGCAAGGGATGGAGAAGTGTCCCGCATCGTGCCCTTCCTGGACAGCGGTGCGGGCGTCACCCTGAACAGGGGCGATGTCCACTACGTTGTCACCGAATATGGCATTGCCTATATCCACGGGAAAAACATCCGCGAGCGAGCCATGAGCATCATCACCATAGCGCACCCCAAGTTCAGGGCGCAGTTGATTGAGGAGGCGAAAAAACTGAATCTCATTTACCGGGACCAGGCGTATATTCCCGGCAAAAAAGGGGAATACCCGGAACACCTGGAAACCGTACGCACGACAAAAAAAGGCCAGGTCATTCAGCTGAGACCCGTTAAGATTGACGACGAAACCCAGATCAAGGACCTCTTTTATGCACTGTCAGATAAAAGCCTGCAGCGGCGTTTCATGACCATCCGTAAGGATGTCCCCCATAAAATGCGTCAGGAGTTCGTGGTCATCGACTATACCAAGGAAATCATCATTCTCGCCACGGTCGAAGAAAATGGGAAGGAGGTCGCAGTCGGCATGGGGCAGATCATCAAGAACATGGATGCGCAGACAGCCGAAGTTGCCTTCGCCGTGCGGGACAGCTTTCACGGCAAGGGGATCGGCACCGAATTGCTATCCTATCTGACCATGCTGGCCAAGAAAGACGGTCTCCAGGGTTTTACCGCCGACGTGCTAGTCGAAAACAAACCCATGATGCATGTCTTCGAAAAAATGGGTTTCGATATAGACAAAAAAATTGAATACGGAGCCTACGAGTTAATCATGAGATTCAAGTAAAATGCCCGGCAAGTTGATTATGACAGACAGCCCTGACGTTCCCAACCTTTTTGAGCCTCAATCATTCGCCATTATCGGGGCGGTCGAGACGAGGCGCCATGGCCGTAGCATCCCACACCGGCTTTCTGGCGGGGTCCGACGAAGTATTTGAATTGGTCATGAAACAGTGCGACCGATGACGGCAGAAATTTTCTGCTGGCCAATGAAAGCATGGAAGTACTCAGGGCGGCGGATATTGACGTATCCGAAAGCGGCATAGCTCGAAGCATTCCACAAGCCATCGACCTCATGGAAAAATTCGGATACCCCGAGGTTATGAAAATCGTGTCCCGGCACATCCTTTATAAAAGCGACGCCGGCGGCGTTGCACGCGACCTTCTGTCAAGAAAAGAAGTGATCGACGCGTATGAAGCGATAATTCAAAACGTGAAAGCCTTCAATCCCGAAGCGGTCATTGACAGATGCAGAAGCATAACCGATATAGAAATAAGGGAACCCCTAAAAATCAGATTTGGATGTTCCCTTGTGGGCACTTTCAAGGTAAAAATCAGATTTTTTAGTTGGTTTCATAATGAAAAATCTAATTTTTCGAGGTGCCCATAAATCCGGTGGGGGTATATGAAGAGGGGCTCGGGCTCAAAGCGGTTGACGCCCGGATACTCATAAAAACTGCAGGGAGGAGTGATTCATGAAAAAATACCTCATCGCTTCAACGAGGGAAGGCGCGGGAAAGACAAGCCTCATTCTTGCTATCGCCGCCGCTCAGAAAAAAAAATACGGTTACCTGAAGCCCTTCGGTGACCGCCTGATTTACCAGAGAAAAAAAAATTGGGACTATGATTCAAACCTTGTAATAGAAGTGTGGGGGCTCGATGCCGACACTGAACATGTCACCCTGGGATTTAACCATTCCAAGATTCGCTTTGTTTACGATGAAGAAAGCCTGAACAAGGTCATCGGAGAAATGTCGACCAGGGCCTTGCAGGGAATGGATGGTCTCTTCATTGAGGGAGGCAAAGAGATCTGCTACGGCGCGTCAATAGGTCTTGATTCTCTGACAATTTCGCGATACGCGGAGGCGAGCGTCATCGTGGTCACCTGCGGCGACAATGATGCCATTATGGATGACATACGGTTCATGGCCAGATATCAAAAATCCCCTGAAATCAATATCCACGGGGTCATAATCAACAAAGTCCGCGACATTGATGATTTCAAAGAAAGCTGCCTCCCTGAAATAAACCGTATGGGAATCAATGTGCTTGGCGCCGTTCCCCACGATAATGAACTCACCTATTATTCCATGCGCTTTCTCGCAAACAGCCTCTTTGCGAAAGTAATCGCCGGCGACCAGGGGCTTGACAGAATCGTAAAAAACATATTCGTCGGGGCCATGTCCACCGAGGAATCTATGAAAAACCCTGTCTTCAGCAGGGAAGACAGGCTCATCATCACCAGCGGCGACAGAAGTGACCTGGTTCTCGCCTCGCTGAAAGACGATACCGCGGGCATCATACTGACGAACAACATCATACCCCCATCGAACATAATTACAAAAGCCTCGGAGCAGAACATTCCCCTTCTTCTGGTCTCCCATGATACCTACCAGGTGGCCAAGCAGGTAGACAGGCTTGAAACGCTTATCATGCCCGGAGACAGGGAAAAGCTTTCGACATTGACGGGCCTGGCCGAAAAATACATCGATCTCGGGAGGATATAGACGTCATGGAAAAGCATGTTATAAAAAGAAACGACCTGGCCTTTAACAGGTTCGTGACGATGATAGAGCAAAACCACGAAGAGATTACCGAACGGTTCATGAACGATCTTCTGAAGAATCCCGATACTGAAGCTTATCGCGGAATTGATCACGACGCCCTGTACCGTTCCAGCGACATCATATACAAGGACCTCTCCACGTGGATTGCCAAAGAGTATCCAAAGGAAAAAATCGCCGAGCGCTATCTCAAGATCGGCAGGGAGCGCTGGCAGCAGGGCATTCCCTTCTCGCAGGTCCAGAAAGCCCTTGTTCTGCAGATGAGGCACCTCTGGCTTTTCGTAACCGGCATGGTCGAAGACGACAACATCCGTTCCATCAAGGAATCGATAGATCTCAACAACAGGGTGGTGCTGTATTTCCAGCGCGCCACCTTTTTCATGCTCAGGGAATATGAGCACGAGATTTACAAGAAGCTTTAACAGGCGTACGATATAGCAACCTTACACTGGTGAGAAAGATATTTTTATGAACGCCGGAAAGAAGAAAATACTCTTTTACTCTGATCGCCTTTCATCATTCGACTACGGCCCGGGACATCCCTTCAAGCCGTCGCGTTCCCGATCTTTCTATGAATTGCTGAACCGCTTTTCTCTTATTTTTGAGCCGGATCAAATGATAATCGAGCCGGAAAAGCTCGATGAGAAGCTGGCACTTTCCTTCCATACGTCGAAATACCTCGACCTGCTCAGACGAAGCAACAAGGGCGAATTCACGCTCGAAATGCTGCATGCGGGTATTGGCAACAGCGACAATCCGGTGCAGGGAGGTATGCTCGATTACGCGCTGGAAGCGTCGGGGGGAACCTGGCAGGGGGCGATGATGCTCGCTCGGGACGAAGCGGGCCTGGTCTTCAATCCCCACGGCGGCTTCCATCATGCCGGGCGGGATTACGCCGAAGGTTTCTGCTTTATCAATGACATCGCCATAGCCATCTCGGGAGTAATAAAACAGGACAGGAAAATTGCCTATCTTGACATTGACGCGCACCACGGAAACGGAGTGCAGGACGCCTTTTATGCGGACAACAGGGTCCTTACCATATCGCTTCATGAAAGCGGTAAAACCCTATATCCCTGGGGCGGTTTCGAGCATGAAACGGGAATCGGCCAGGGCAGGGGGTTCAACGTAAACGTTCCCTTCCTTCAGGGCACCGATGACGAGGTGTATCTGGACGTATTTAATGAAATAATTCCCCCGCTGATCAGGGCATTCAAGCCCGATCTGCTTTTCGTAGAAATCGGCGGAGACGGCCATACAATCGATCCCCTTGCCCATCTGAACCTCACCAGCAAGAGCTATGAGACCGTGCTCGGGACCATGAGAACCTTATGCCCCCGCATTTTAGCGACAGGCGGCGGCGGCTACGACACGCACAAGACGGCATCGCTGTGGGCCCTGGCCTGGGCTACCCTTTGTGAAATTGAAATCATTGATTCCTTCGCCGGCATAGTGGGTGGAATGATGTATGGACCGGAATCGCGCATCAGCTCGCTCAGGGACGAACCCTTTGTCCTGGAAGGCCCGAAGAAAGTGCAATGCGCAGAAGAAGCCCGCCGCGTGGTATCGTATATCAAAAGAGAAATCTTTCCTGTACACGGCATCTCCTAAAAATGTAGCAGGCCGTCAGGGTCCCTTGAGGCTGAAAGCATTTTGGGTAAATTTTAACACCCTGTCCAGAACTTTTTGCTTGTCACGATCCTCCCGGTGTGCCACATAATACTACCAATAAGGCCCATTGTGGTCCGTTCTGAAAGCTGTCGTGTGCTTGCTGGTGAAAGTCCAGTCCCGATAATCGCCAGAGAGTCGGGTAGCTATCCTCGGATGCATCGGGTGACTGAATGTGTCTAAGGGAGGAAAGTAGTTCGAGAAGAACGTGCGAAACAGCAGTCCGTAACATAAAGTGAATTCTGCAGCGTCGTAAGCTTAACCGGGAAACCGGACAAGAGGGAGCCGAGTCCGTAGAATGGGACGAAGGCAGCAGAAGGGATGAAGAATCTGGAAATGCAGTCCTCGAAGAACCCTCCGGCGTAAGGGAAGCGGAATGTTGTGAAAGTAGACGACGGAACAGAAGAGATCTCCCCGGTCGTCGGCACCACAACTGCCGTAACCTGTCTGTATAAGTCGATGAGATGAAGTCACGGGGACGCCTGCGGAGAAGTCGGAGGAGGTCATAGTACCGATGATTGCCGGGACAACATAAACCCGGCATAGGGAAGGACCTCTGCTTCAATCAAACTGGAGGATGAAGGTAAGTGATAGTGCATGATGTAAGATCAACAACACCGCTGGCAACAGTGATGGAAAAATCACGAGAACTTCAACGAAAGTTATATCTGGCAGCCAAGAGGAGCAGGAATCGAAGATTTCATGCACTCTATGACCGGATTCACCGTCCCGACGTGTTGTGGCGGGCGTGGCATGAGGTAAGATCGAAAAGATTTTACCTACCGGGTGAAGCAGGCTGTATTGACCTTGAATGCTGCGGAAAGAAGATTGTCGGTAAGCCGTGTGCGGGAAAACTGCATGCACGGTTTGATGAGGCAGGTGATGAAAACCGGGGCAATGCCAACGGCGCCATCTCCTGACCCTACTCGCCTGGGCCGTTACTGTTGAGGGCGCACATTCCTATATATTTGAAATAATATGCCGCACCAATGAAATCGGATAGTATGAAATAAAAAAAACTTGACACCCGGATGGTGTTTCGAATATATTCGAAATATCTAAAATCATACGATCACACTATATTCCAGGTAAGCCATCATGCCCAAGAAATCAGACTCCAATAGATCGAAACAGATGAAGCAGGTCGTCGCAGTCATGAAGGCCCTTTCCAACGAAAACCGCCTGGCAATGTTCGAATATATAAGGGCGGGACACGGCAAGGGAAGCTTTGACGACGAGAACAGGCTCTCCGTGTGTGACGTGGCGAGCAATTTCGACATGGCCCTCTCCACCATATCCCACCATATGAAGGAATTGAGAAGCGCGGACCTCATCACGTGCGAGCGCAGCGGTCAGACGGTCCATTGAATGGTCAATGAAGAGACCGTCAGTCTGATGGTCCGTTATCTCACCGGTAAAAACCAGCCGGGGCGCTGAAATTCTCCTTCCTCCGGTGAATACCCGCACATTATAGAAATTACGAAAAATATCGAAATTTTACTCTTCACCTCTTGACGAATTACCGAGACGGTATTATATTATTTCTATATTTCGAAATAATTCGAAATATAGAAATATCAAACGAGGTAAGAAGATGACGACAAATGAAAACACGGCTCAGGAGCCGAAAAACAATGGTTGCTCCTTCAAAGGCTGCGGGGAAATTATGAAAATGATGAGCCGCTGCATGGAAGGGAAGGGGGAAAAGATCGATTTCGAGAAATTCTGCGGTAAAATGTCTAATTGCTGCGGAGAAATGATGAAAAAAGCGCAGGAGAAGAAAGACTAGCCATGGAGCCGGTTTTTCGCGGAAGCCAAAGGGGCGTTGCCCCTTTGGCAGCTCCAGGGGGGGAACTGCAGATGACAGGGAGAGGGAAGCACAACAGGTAGGAATAGATAATGATATTTACTACAAGGAGCAAGGCAATGATGACAAATGCAGACAACAATAATCAAGCGGGTACAAGGAATGAAGGGCACTGGTGCCGCAGCAGGAACAGCGGAATATTCTGCGGTCTTATGCTGCTGGTAATTGGCGCGATCTTGATTGGGAAAAAGACCGGACTCATTCCGCTGGATATGGCCCTTTTCTGGCCGTCGGTAATGGTGATAGCGGGTGTATGGATGCTGGCAGCAGCCATTCTGAGAAGAAGGAGATTGTCCTGATAATTCAGGCTGCCATGGCGGCAGCAGGGAGCCATGGAATTTCTTCAAACATTAGCTGACCGAAAATGATGAGATGCGGGGAGATCCGCCTGCTATATGGCGGATCTCTTGGCATGATGGGGTTGTAAAAATTAGCGTCAGGTCTATTTATATTATAACATTTTTTCCTGCAAATAATATTAAATACAGTACATATCAAAGAATCCGATGATAATGACGTCATTTGTAAACGTTATCATTAATAGTACCTTCATGAGCTACCTATGCGGCTGAAAAAGATTCGAAAGAATATAAATAAGACCCGAAAGAACTCAGCTAGAATTCAAAAAGTTTTAGCAAAGATCCAGAAGAAAGTGAAGGGATATTATCGCCGGTTTCAAAAATACAGGTACCGGGTGCCGGTGATCATCGCAGTCGTGTGTCTTTTCTGGTTCTATGCCTGTCCCGAGCCTACCATTATCCCGGTCAGGGGCGCCAAATTTTAACACCCTGTCCAGAATATTTTGCTTGTCACGATCCTTCCGGTGTGCCACCTACTACTACCGATAAAGCTCATTAGGTCGCCTTGGCAGGTTCCTGATAAGGCGGAAATTCCTTGATGAAATGGAGTATTTTTGTGAAAAAAAATAAAACAAATATACTATTATCACAAATATTGATAATAACAATTATTGTTATATCATCATGCATAACATCATGTGCAGGAAATCTTAAAATCAATGCTCATGAATCTGCAAAAACCATGGAGACTATTATTCTGCCCGATCCTCAGACTGATATGGGTATTCCATTAATGCAGGCACTTAAAGACAGAAAATCGTCACGTTCTTTCAGTAATAAGAAACTTCCATTGCAGGTATTATCAAACCTTCTATGGGCCGGATTCGGGATAAACAGGCCGGAATCAGGTAAGCGAACTGCCCCGACAGCAGTTAACTGGCAGGAAATCGACATTTATGTTTTCTTCCTGGAAGGTGTTTATATTTATGAAGCAAAAGATCATAAACTCATACCAGTTATTAAAGGCAATTTTATGATAGATACTGGTATGATAATCAATCCATTTGTAAAAGATGCAGCTGTAAATCTTGTATATGTTACAGATTCATCCAGGATCACTGGTTTAGGAAAACTATCGAGCAAGGAAGACCTCTTAATGTTTTCATCTGCAGCAACAGGAGCGATTTTTCAAAATATTTATTTATATTGCGCATCAGAAGGTCTTTCAACAGTAATCAGAGGACTGGTCAACAGAAAATCTCTCAGGAAAATCTTGAACCTCAATGATAACCAGAAGGTTCTTCTTTCCCAGTCTGTTGGTTATCCTAGTGGAAAAGATGATAGAAAATTTGATCTTGCAGAAATCAATAACGGAATATATGAAGGCAAAGTGCAGATTGATGATTTTATATATAGAGTATCAGTAGAAATTAGAGACCATAAAATATCAAATATTGAAATTATAAGTATAGAAGATAATGAATACAGCAAAAAGGCCAGGGAAATTATTGATACGGTAATTAAAAAGCAGTCAGTGAATGTTGATGCCATATCCGGAGCGACTAAAAGCAGCAGGGCATTGCTCATGGCCATAGAAAACGCGCTACTTGAATCAGCTCACAAATAACAGCTTAAACCTCTTTATCATTTATATATAGGAAAGACCGCCTTATTCAGTACAGGCCCATGCGACTGAATGGAGCTTATCGAAACAAATAATGGACTATTGAAAGCCAATTGCAAGGCAATACATGCCGGATAGGCGTCTTAAAATTTATCGATTTTTCAAGTGGTGATGCCTGGGAAAGTGAGCGGATTGCATCAAATATTTAATAATAAAATTTTCAAGAGAATGGAAATGATAAAATTTATGAAAAAGCATATAAGTCAGAAGAATCGTATTTTTTATAGAGTGATGCCATTTGTCGTCGTCATTATTCTACTGAAATTGGTTGTTCACTTCTTTGGATGGGAAATAATTACCCTGAATGCCATTTTTTCAGGCCTTATCGGCGCCAATGTTTTTCTCATGGGGTTCCTCCTGAGCGGTGTGCTCTCCGATTACAAGGAAAGTGAAAAGATCCCCGGCGAATTAGCCGCGACCTTGGCGACGATCGCTGACGAGCTTGAAATCCTGTGCAAGACCAAAGATTCGTCGGTGCCTAAGGAGGCATTTAATTATTTTAACAACCTTTCGGAAAAAATAAAACAATGGATGTTTAAAAATGAAAGGACGTCATCGGTTACCGCATCGATAACCGGCCTCAATGATTTTTTCATCAAATTTGAAGAATTGACCCAGGCGAATTTCATCGCGCGCCTAAAGCAGGAGCAAAACAACCTCAGAAAATTGATTATAAGAATACATACCATAAGAGAAACCGACTTCATCTCGGCAGGATATTTTATCGCCTCCACCACTACTATACTGCTTATGACAGGACTGATTTTTTCTAAAATCGAACCATTTTATGAGTCATTGTTCTTCGTTGGCGTTGTAAGTTATTTATTGATTTTCTTAATTTTTCTCATCAGGGACCTCGATAACCCTTTCGGTTATTATGAGGATAGTTCATCGGAAGACGTTTCGTTAAAACCGTTTCTGGATGTTTTAGAAGATTTAAAAGTCCGCGAGCACGTCTTTTTATCCACTCGGGAACAAAAGCCAAGTGCAATAAAATAAATAAGTCATGGATCGGGTCAATAACCTTCCCGAATATAACAGAATGCATGAAATCCTGTCTTCTATTAAGTTGAAGTCCCTGAATGCAGATGAGATGGGACTTCAACTAATGGACATTTATTTACTTAATGCCATGATTTGGTATGGGATAGCAGTTTGAAGTTTCTGAAATATAAAGTCTGTAATTCCCAGAATAGTAATGTTCTATATATTATAACTATATCTATTATATTAGTAGAGGGGGAGATGTGAAAGGTTTCATGGCGGTAAGGTTTGGCAATAAGCAGGGTGCAGCTTTATTTCTTCAACAGAAAAACCGATTATCCCGGCTTCTTGATAACATGGCACCGAAAAGTAAAAGCCAGTTGAAAACACTGAAAAAATTCATCTTGCCGTATATCGCTCTATATCAGGTACTGATTGAAAATCTGAATGATATAAACAATGCGCAGAAAATACTGGATGAATATATCATTTATAAGTCAAATCAGTTGTCCCGGTTTTATCACATTGCCGAGCTGCTCCCTTTCTTTTTTTCAATTTTTCGTATAGTAACTGTGAATACAATGAAAGCGGACAGCTGGAATTCTACTTTCGACCGGAATGACAGCTGTGTTATTCAATTCACGGTTACAAAATGCCTATGGTATGATACATGCAAGGATCTGGGATGCCCGGAAATCTGCGAGTTGTTTTGCAACGGCGACGACACGAGATTCGGCTCAATGAAAAAAATCACTTTCAAGAGGTCAAAGACGTTAGGGAAAGGCGGTGATTGTTGTGATTTTCATTTTATTAACAACCAGAAAAGCTGCAGCCGATAAAACTGATAAATTTCAATACCCTGTCCAGAACGTTTTGCTTGTCACGATCATCCCGGTGTGCCACATACTACTGCCGATAAGCTTCATTGGGTCGCCTTGGCAGGTTCCTGATAAGGCGGAAATTCCTTGATGAATAACGGGACACAATGACGTTATAGGCAGTAATAATGGCACACAGGTGGGGGGGCCATGACCAGTAAAATCGCTGGACAGGGGCCTTGAAATTTACAGATCAAATAATGCATTGAGAATTAATCGTGTTCCCTGACTGTCCGGGTTTGAGCTGATTGGCACGACAGATTTATAAGAATGACCGCCAAGGTAGCATACTTTTCCTGTTCTGTCTGGGCATATCGTGTCTCCATAATTCATGCTGTAGGTATTGTCAATATACCCTGTTATCCAGACATCATTGATACCGGCCGGTGTTCCGGCTTCTGTCATCAGTGTGATTGTATTAGTATAATAACTGCTACCAGCCGCAAGGCTGAAAGAAGGTACGCTACCTCCAATAGTGTCAAATGAACCATCTATTTGAACCTCGGCAATGTCAGGTTGTAAATACGATACGTCTGCCGGAACGGTCCCCATGGCCAGGCCATTACTGGTGAGAAATTTTCCATTTGCACTATTCTCAATGGCAGTAATGGCCTGACAGCAGGCAATAAGATGAGTTGAATAAGCAAGGAATTGCCTCATTTCTGACACTACTTCATCATAGAGCGCAGCGTTGGGATCAAGATTATTCCAGAGTACCCAATGCATTATCAGGATATATGTATAATTCGGAATACCTCCGCTCGTGAAAAGAGCGCCGTCTTTATGATTCGTGTATGATGTTCCTGCAAGTTCATTTGGATCAAGCACGTCCGGGTACCCGGGATACTGTCTTGTCAGGTCTAAAACCGTGGGCCAGGCCTGTCCCGTGGAATCGGGAATGCCCACTGCATTGAGATACCTGAAGGCAATAGTTTCATTTCCATCTGCAAATACAGCTATTATAGGCTTTGATCTAATTCTTTTTGCAACGGGTGCTTCAATAGTTGCAGTTGTCCTGTGAATTGTCATGTTATGGGTTGTTTGCCAATCGTCAATTATTGGAATGGCCCTTGAAGCATCGGTTGAATTTATTATAAATGGCCCTCCTCGATAACCATAATTCGCAATAGGGATGCCGGTGTCATAATCTTCAGATGAAGCGGTAAAGTCTGAATCACCAATGGATTTCCCTCTTTTTATAGACCAGTACACAGAGATGTTGCTGTCCAGCAGTTGATAAATCAAACCATAGGCCGTAAACATACCTGCGTCCTGGTAGGTTATATCCATAGGAATGATCAGAGAACCTGCATTAAATGTTTTCACTACCGGAGAGAAGCAACTATTGGATATATTAAAATGAGGAAATAGATCGTAATTATTACCTTTATTCTTTGAAAGCATATCACTGCATGAGCATAATGAGAAAATTATCAATGGAATAGTGAGAGATAATACATTCAGAAGGGTTGTTTTAGAATCAGTTGATCTCATTGTTTATTCCCTATTTATCATATAGGATTTTGCTTCACCCTGAGGCCCTGCTCAAGGGACAGATTGGACGTTATCGGCAGTAGTATGTGGCACACCGGGAGGATCGTGACAGGAAATAAGTTCTGGACAGGGTGTTAAAATTTGCTTAAATTTCAAGGCCCCTGTCCAGCAGTTTATGCTTGTTATGACACTTATGGTGCGCCAGTATCGCTACCGATAAAGCCCGTTCCGTCCCTTGGGCGGGGACCAGGTGACGAGAAGTTTCCTGGAAAAACAAGAAAAAATTATATAAGTGATGACCGGTTGACCGCGAATCCCTTTTTTCATTGACTTATAGTTATATAGCATGTTCGGGTATGGACAGTATGCTTTCACCTGGAATCCGAAGGCCTTTGACATGATGGGAACAGTAATTAATAATCGCTTCGAGCTTAACTCGTTCATTGCCGACGGCGGCACGGGCAAGGTGTACCGCGCCCTGGACCGTGAGACAGGGAGGGAGGCTGCGGTGAAGGTGCTGGGAAGCGGCGCGTCGCGGCGGGCGCAGGACATCATCCGCTATCACTGCGTCCTGGAAATAATTTCCAGGATCAACCACCCGTCAGTCGTGCGCGTTCTGGGCCATGATGTCACCAGAATGTCCGGTCGTCCCCACTGGATCGCCACTGAACTGGTCCGGGGACCGAACCTGTATGATTTCATGAAAGGCGCCGGAATCCTGTCAGTGGAGACGTCCATTTCCGTTGTGGAACAGGTTTGTTCGGCCCTCGCGGCGGTACATGATAAGGGCGTTGTGCACGGCGATCTGAAACCGGGAAATATACTGTTGATCGAAATAAATGATCAGCCCGCAATCAAGCTTATCGATTTCGGCATGTCGCACATGCGCGAACCCGGCCGTGAGGCCGATGCCGGGTACGTATCAGGCACCTTCCGGTATCTTTCGCCCGAGCAGTGCGGCATCCTGCGCCTTCCCGTTGACGAGCGGAGCGACCTCTATTCCCTGGGAGTGCTTTTCTATGAGATGCTGACGGGAGTAACGCCGTTCCCCGGAGACAGCCTTATGGAAGTGCTGCACAGGCAGGCCGCGTCGATGCCGGAGATCCCGTCGCGGATAAACCCGGCAATGCCGGAAATACTTGATCGCATTGTCATGAAGCTCCTCGAAAAGGAGCCGGAGCTTCGTTACCAGACTGCGACGGGACTCCTGTGCGACCTTAACCGGACTGCCGCAGGCGAAAGGGACTTCCCCCTCGGTAAACATGACGAAGTGAAACTTGATTTCAGGACCGCAATTATAGGCCGTGATGCGGAGATTTCCCGTCTCGTTGAAATAATCGACGCGGCGCGGGAGCGACGCGGAAGCGTGGTGCTGCTGGCCGGTGAGTCGGGGGCAGGCAAGACACGACTGGCCTCCGAGCTTCGTCAGCACGCCCTGGCCTCGGGCATGGCCTTTATCGAGGGCAGATGCGGTGGCGAGGGGAACGAGCCTCTCAGCGCCTTCCGGCAGGCCCTGGCGGACTACCTGCGTACCTGGCGAAGCTATCCCGCCCTGCGGCGCGATGTAGTGGGCCGCTACATGCGGGCCACAGGCGGCAGTCTGGGCGGGATAGTTATCGGTTTCATGGGAGAGACGCGGGAGATACTGGGGCAGTGCCCCGAGGTGGTTCCCCTGGATGCCGATCGGGAAACCCGGCGATTTAACGTTACCCTTTCTCGGTTCTACCTGGATCTGGCCGGGGCCGAGGGGAGCCTTGTGCTCTTCCTGGACGATCTGCACAAGGCCGACGGAGGCACTCTGCGTCTTATGGCTGAGATTGCAAAACAGGTCAGCGAAATTCCCATTGTCGTTGTGGGGGCATTCCGTGACAGCGAGGTCCAGGAAGACCATCCCCTCCGTGAGTTATTGGCGGACGATGCGTGCGCCATTGAACCTGTCCGGAACCTGGATGAACCGGGCATCCGGGATTTCATCCGGGGCATTCTGCCCGTTGAAGGGCCCGATCTCAACGACCTGGCCGGGTTTGTGTTCAAGCGGAGCGGCGGGAACCCCCTGTTTGCCATCGAGATGCTCAAGCAGATTCTCCGGGAGAAGGTCATGACCTGCGAGGACAGACAGGTGGATGTCTGAACCGGGAGCACCTGAAAGCAATGGAAGTTCCGGATGGAATTATCGAGAGCCATGCTGCGCCGCATAGGAATGCTTCCTCCCGTTGATCGTGATCTGCTTTCCCGCGCCGCCGTGATCGGGAAGACCTTTGACCTTGACATCCTCGCCGGGCTCGATGAGAACGGTACGACCCCCATGGGAGCACCTGGTTGCAGTCATTGACCGGGGAATAGCTGGAGGGCTTGATTGAAGAGGACTCTGCCATGCCGGGCCATTATGCCTTCACCCATGATCGGGTGCAGGGATGCGTTTTATCAGGAAATCAACGGGCAATCAAGAAAGGCAATGCATCAACGAGTGGGTTTATTGCTTGAGGAAAAATATCGCGATGATGAGGACACGATCATTTTTGACCTGTATGCTCACTTTATCGAGTCGGAAGATGAAGAGAGAGTAGAAAAGTACGGCTTTGCTTCGGGGATGAAGGCGATGAAAGAATACGCTCTATGAGAATGCGGAACAGTATTTCAGAACAGTTCGCATCATCATTGAAAAGAAAAGCAATGAAAGGACCGGGACCGAAATCGTCTGGATCGATCTTCTTGAAAAGCATGGCGAAACGCTTGCATTACTCGGTTTGAGCGATGATGCAATAAGCACATTCAAGCAGATATCTTCCGTTTATTACCGACAAAGAAAGAAAAGCCCATATCTATTCGGAAATGAGCAGGGCGGTTCTTCGAAACGGCGATTTCGGATTGTGTGAATACTATGTTAAAGAAGGTCTTGGCATTGCTGGGTGAAAAACTTCCGGTAACAAGAGTCGCGGTTTTTATTAAAACCATAAAAGAGCTGATCGTCCATGTTTTTAATAGTATCGTCCCTTTCCGCTGCCGGCAATAATAAAGAAAAATAATGTTACAAGTATTATTAATATATATGAACGTCTCAATTGGGTTTATTTTTTTTATGAAGGCTGGAAAGGCCTACACTGATCCTGAGGATGTTGAACCTTTCCGCAGAGACATCTCGGCGTTTCACGGGAATTGGGGATTAGCGTGAATTTATACTGCTTATTGTGCTCAACAACAGGCTTAATGAAACGTGCTAAAAGATATTTATCCCGTGCCATGAAATCAGTACAACCATAGGCGATCGGTATGTTGAGTCGCAAACGCTGTGTAATTATGTATTTTATTATGATTTGCAGGGGTGATCTTAAAGAAGCGGTTCGAAATCGGTAAAATAAGCATAAAGATACTGACAAGAGATAGGTGAATATATTGAATTGTACAGGGCAAGCCAGGTGCTGATGATTTCGCAATTTTTATTGTCGGATTACGCTGCAGCTGATACGACATTCAAATCCGTACATAAATATTTAAAAAATGTATTTGATGAGATGGCGTTTTACTTTTCAGAATATCCATCAAGCTTTTATCTTGTTCAAGAGGGAATATGAAAGAGCCACTTCGTTGCTTGAGAAATTGATGGAAATGCAATTGCGGCATAAATCATGGTATATGTATTACAATTCATTGGTCTATTATGCCTATGCTCTTGTTGAAAAAGGAATGATCACAGGAATCAATTGAATGCTTGGACAAGGCTCTTGACCTGAAAAAGAGAAATGTTATTCCCCATGCACTATGAGTTCATATATTTCACCTATGCCATGGCCCTGATTTATTCTTATATATCCAATAATTCCTCAATGAGTAATGCTGAAAAGAAAAGATTGTTGTTAAAAACAAAGAAGATGTGCAGGAAGGCTCTTCAAACGACGAAACCCATGGGTTCATCACCGGGATATAGCATATCGGGTCAACGCATTGTATTACCGGCTTGTAAATGATGACGTCAAAGCTGAGAAATATTTTTATTTGGCCATAGAAAGCAGTAAAACCATGGGAAAACGGTATGAACTTGCCCGCACCCTCTACGAATATAGTCTATTCCTGAAAGAGCAGGGTCGTCCCGCCGAGGCCTTCGAGCGCCTGGCCGAGTCCCACCGCCTTTTCAACGAGATAGGGGTGAACGTTTATAACAAGCGCATAGCCGAAGCACTGGAACTTGCCGGGGAAACACCGGAATGTATTGACGACTTCATCAAAAAGGAACGGCGGCGTCAGCTTCTGGAGAATAGCGGGGATTTTTCCGCCTGCCATACTATGGATGATCTTTCCGGCCTGGTCCTGTACCGAGCGATGGAGCTCACGGGCGCCCGGAACGGCTATCTCTTCCTCTCTGAAGACACGGGAATGCCGCCGGCACTGGCGGCTTCACGGCACCTTGATGAGGGGAGTGGAGATGAGTACTCTGGGAACATTGTGATTCGTGTCTTTGATACAGGCCAAACGACGCTGACCACTAACGCGAAATTGGAGAAGGAATTCACCGAATTCCGGAGCGTGTCACGGTACGGCCTGAAATCCGTGCTCTGCGCGCCGGTACGCTACAACGACCTGGTCAACGGCGTCGTGTACCTGGACAACAACCTGGTAACCGGCCTATTCGGGCCTGAAGACGCGGACAACCTGGCACTTCTTTTCTCCCGGGCCACCCTGGCCATCGAAAACCGCCTGCTTCATGAAATGCTCCGAAAGGCGGGCAATGAGAATAAGCGGCCGAGAAAATCGAAGGCTGACCAGGCAAACCTGTCCGCGGCCCTGGACTACCTGGTGCGGCATTACTCCGAGGAGGTCACCCGCGATGACCTCGCAGACGATCTGGGGCTCTCTCCCGACTACGTGGGGAAGCTGCTGAAAACGCACACGGGGAAGACCATCCGGGAGCAGCTGAATGAAATCCGGGTGAAGCAGGCCATGGAAATGCTCGCCGATCCGGACAGAAAAATCATCGAAATCGCCATGAAGGTTGGCTTCGACAGCATGCGGACCTTTTACCGGGTCTTTTTCCGCGTCACTGGTATGACGCCCACTGAGTACAGGGAGAGGGGGTGAAGTTCTATTACCCGAGTACATCGGATGCATAGATTAATGCGTTATGTAACTCCCATTCTATTCATTTTTAGCATTAGTTGCTGAAACATCTTTCATAACCCTGCCATATTGACCTGCGTAATGCATGCGTGTATCCATCAACCACAGATTTCCCTATGTATTTCATCAAACTATCCTGCAAATCCGGGCTGCAATAGCTACCATGCCGTTCAACAGGACTGAAGCAATACAATTATCTGTGCCATATGCAGATATGCTTCTGGTGGCACGACAATGGAAGTCGTAGTGAATATAGTGAAACTCGCGTTACAGCAGATGTCAGAATATGCCGCTTCATAATAGTGTGTAACTATATAATATATATAGGGAAAAGTATGAAGACATTGAGACGTTTTACTGCAATTGCCGCCATGGCTGTATTTATGGGATCAGTCCTCGCGGGGTGTAAGAATAATAATGATACTATACACTTATTTTAAAAAAATCAGGAGGATCAGATGAAGCGTATTCTATTGGCAGTAATAATTGTTTCACTAGTGCTGTTTGTAGCCGGTTCAGCCGCGCATGCAGCGGGCATCGGCCTGTACGGAACCGGGGGCTACAGCATCAATTTCAATCCCGACTCCGGAGCTCTTAACGCCGGTGGGGGGATGGTGATAGACACCGCGGTGGCACGACCGGGGTTCGGGTACCGCTTTAAGATCGGTTATGAGATCTGGAATGACTATTATTACGTCATCAATAATCAAGGCGGTTTTTTTGAAAATAAAGAAAAGATCAAGGTTTATGCCGGAAAACTGAACATGGTTCATACCTTCTGCATCGATCTTGTTTCGAATAAACAGGTCAAGTTCTGGATGGGACCCCTGATTCACACCGGGTTCTTATTCTGGCAGGGATTCGGAGGGGCCAATATCGGCCTGGGCCTGGGCATAGGGACCAACATCCATCTCCACAAGGTAGTGAGCCTCCTCCTGGATCTGGAAATACGCCCCGGGTGGCTCTTGAGGGGAACGCAGGGCTACTACATTCACGGCGGCAACGTTTCCTTCAACGGCAATGTGGGCGTCATATTCAGGTTCGGCAACGACCAGAACAATAAGAAGTCATAGCTCTCCGGGGGCCGTGCGCCGGGAAATGATCCATGACACCGGGCACGGTCCTTTCAAGAATTTCTGGCAGTACCGCTGATAACCGGTGCGCCAGAATCATCGAAATTGAGCGATTGGTATCCCCATTCCGGTGTCAGCGCCTCCTCCGGGTGTCCGGTTTGAGGAGGATCTGCAGTGGTTTCTCGGATATTCTGCCGTTGGCGCGAATGGTTATTCCTGAATTAATGAATTTGCATGGTAAATAAAAGGGTAAAACGGATACGTCAATGGCGCGTGACAACCTGATCCGACAGAACATGCATGCTTTCGGACAGAGTGCCACACGGCCGGATCCGCGCGTGAACAGGATCATGCATTTTCTCGAGAAGAACCACGCCCGGATCGTTGGCCGTGAGGAACTTGCGTCCATTGAGGGTGTCTCGGCCGATTATCTGGGAAAACGCTTCAAGATTGTGACGGGTATTACCATACGCGACTACACCAACAGGATTCGGGTGCGCAAGTCCATGGAGATACTCAAGCAACCGGGGCTTCGCATGCCTGATGTGGCAGCAGAGTCCCAGCACCTCAGATCGCACCTTCAGTGATACTATTACCTATGTAGCCGGTCTGCCTCTGGGCGGCTATAACGATTGGCGGGTCCCCAATGTCAATGAGTTACAGTCGCTGATGAATGCCCGAGCACCTGCGGTCTATACCTGGTTGAACTCTGAGGGTTTCAGTAATATAGTGTTCCCCTTTGCGTGACACTATGATTGAATGCGCTTTATGACCGGATAATCCCTTAAGCCCATTCTCATATTGCGAAAATATTCTCAAATATCGAATTATGTATTCTTACCTATTTTCTTCCACAGATGGACCTCACACAATTATCTCCTCAAAACAGGGATATTTATATACAAATTTTCTAATAATGCCTGCAAAATAGTCCGTTATTCATTCATTTTCATTATCCTCACCTTGGCACGATTCGTGCCTTATATACTATCAGCTTATCTGAACAGGGTCAGAGTAACCTTAATAAAGGGGTAATGACCCTGAGCGGTCAGTGTCATATACAGACATACTGATAATGGCACGACACAAGATGTCGTTGTGGTGTAGAAACAATACGAGCGTGATTTTTTGTCTTACGGTAATCACGGGCGACTACGGCTAAAAGGGGGGATAGAGTTATCTCACCATGGCCTGTCCTGGTAAACATCAAGGCCCCTGTCCGGTACGTAGGCAGGCGATCAGCTCGAGGCGTCCCTTCCCGCACAACTGGGAGGCGACCCATTTTGAAGGCCGCCTTGACAACGAGGTCTACAACCTGGCGCAGTTTATGGGCGGGAAGTTTTAAGGTGAGCAAAGGACGAGTTTAGGTTTATTAATGCAAAGGAGAACTATTATGAGGAAAAGAATCGGATTACACGCTATTGCGATTATTATCCTGGCACTCTGCCTGTCCCTTACCGGGGCAGTGTGCGAGAATGAAGGAAAAAACAACATCAACTCTGCTCTTCTCCTGACCTTCCTCCAGCCCCAACCCATATACATCGGCGGAATCTTCGCCACCTACAACGGGTCACCCATGAACAGGATCGGCAGGCTGAACAAGTCGGGAACCCGTGACGCATCATTTAGCCCGGTGAGCGGCCCCAATGGTTCGGTGTGGTGCATCATCAATCAGGCTGACGGGAAAATCATTATCGCCGGCGAATTTACAAGCTACAATGGCACCGCCTGCGGCAGGATTGCCCGCATCAACACCGACGGCAGCCTTGATACTACCTTCAATAGCGGAGGCAGCGGCGCAGACTCGAGCGAGATAATCGACCCTTGTGTCGGATAGCAGCGGCAAGATCTATATCGGCGGCACTTTTACCCAGTATAACGGAACCAGCCGCCTGGGTATTGCCCGGCTTAACAGTGACGGCAGCCTTGATACCGACTTCGACCCGGGCTCCGGCGCCGATAATTGCGTCTATGGCATCGGATTCCAGAGTGACGGGAAGGTCATCATAGGCGGCGCCTTCACGAGCGTTAACGAAACAACACGCCAGCGCGTAGCACGCCTTGACACGGACGGCAGCCACGATACCACCTTCGGGAGTGTCACCGGGGCAAACGACCATATATATGCATTGACGGTACAATCAAACGATAAAATCGTAATCGGTGGTATTTTTACAAACTATAGCGGAACCCCCCGCAACAATATCGCCCGCTTGAACAGCAACGGCAGTATCGATACAGGCTTTGATCCCGGTACTGGAGCCAATGGCTGGGTGAATGCCGTAGCCCTTCAGAGCGATGGCAAGATCGTGTTGGGCGGTCTCTTTTCCACGTATAATGGCGTGGCCAGGCAGAATCTCTCACGAATCAACACAAATGGAAGCATCGATACCACTTTTGATTCAACAACCGGAGCAGACAATATTATCCAGAATCTTACCCTGCAGTCCGACGGCAGGGTGCTCATCGCAGGATGGTTTGAAAACTATGCAGGCACATCCCGTAACTACATCGCCAGGGTCAACAGCGACGGTACACTGGACACCTCCTTCGATCCCGGTACCGGCGCAAATTCGAGGCTGTACTGTGTAATTAAATGAAAATTCGATGCATCATAAACGGGAAGGACAATACCCGGCGCATCGACAGGGTTCGGATGTGATAACGAAGAAGAGCAATTATTTTTTTATTTGAGGTAAGTTATGAAAAATAAACTGAAATCTCTGGCTCGGATAATGCTGTGCGGCGCGCTGTTCCTGCCGGCGTGCAATGAAAAGGGGAATGATAATAGTTTATTGCCCCTTTTACTGGGCGGCGGCACCCATACCAGTAGCATAGAACTTCCAAAAACCGGGCAGATAGCTGAAGATAGCATTATGACCGGGGACGATGGCGACCTGCAGATGGGAGTTGCATGGCCGGATCCGCGTTTTACTGACAATGAAGACGGCACTATAACCGACAACCTTACCGGACTCATGTGGGAACAGGCACCGTCTGTTACAGCGACAACATGGGCTACGGCACTTGATAATGCAAATGATTTGCCACTGGGGGGGTACGATGACTGGAGGCTCCCCAACCGCAATGAATTGAGCAGCTTAATCCATAGAAGCGAGTACCGGAATGATGACTGGCTGAATGCGACTGCGCAGGGCTTCAGCAATATCCAGTTTGATTACTACTGGACCAGCAACAGCATGGCGAACGACACTACCCGGGCGATGGTAGTATATCTTGGACACTTGTCGGGTATGATGGGTGATGATCCAAAAACCGACTCTCGTCGATCAATTGCCTGCAGGGGATCATCGAATACCATATTAAAGACAGGTCAAACCGAGAGTTATGCGGAGGGGGATGATGGAGACCTGGAAATGGGTGTAGCCTGGCCATCAACAAGGTTTAAAGACAATGGAAATGGGACCATCACCGACTGGGCCACCGGCCTGATGTGGCAGCAGAGTCCCAGCACCTCAGACCGCACCTTCAGTGATACTATTACCTATGTAGCCGATCTGCCTCTGGGCGGTTATCACGATTGGCGGGTCCCTAATGTCAATGAGTTGCAGTCTCTGATGAATGCCGGAGCACCTGCGGTCTATAACTGGTTGAACTCTGAGGGTTTCAGTAATATCGCGTTCTCCGCGTACTGGAGTAGTACAATTATTGTCGATTTCGATCCGGATTATGCACTGCCAATTACAACCGACGAATTCGTAATTACTCAAAGCCCTATCACCAGCAATTATAAGGTAATAGCGGTGCGCGATGCATGGTAAAGGAAAACTACAGAAATATGACGGGATCAACTGGACCTGGATGTCGGGTTCAAATCTGCGCGACCAGCCAGGCACCTACGGCACAAAGGGTACGGTCGCGCCATCGAACATGCCCGGTGGGAGATTCATCGCGGTGAGCTGGATAGATTCTGGGGGTACTCTCTGGCTCTTTGGAGGATCTGGATATGACTCTGCCGGTGACAACGGACCACTCAGTGACCTCTGGAAATATGACGGCACCAACTGGACCTGGATGTCCGGATACAATACCCAGAGCGAGGCCGGGAACTACGGCACAAAAGGGGTTGCCGCGTCAACGAACATACCCGGCGGGAGATACGGCGCGGTGAGCTGGATAGATTCTGACGGCTATCTCTGGCTTTTCGGGGGATATGGATATGATTCCACCGGCACGATGGGAAAATTAAATGACCTGTGGCGGTACCGGCCCTGATGGACAGATCTCCCCTCGTGCCTGTCTGGCCCCGGGCGGCCTGTCCGGTACGTAGCATGAGGCAGAACGCACCAGGCGGCCGATGGTAGGTGCGGGTTATGTTTGAGATGGAGTTTCCATAAAGACACAGTCAGCGGGAGAGAGTGATAGATATCGCCTTTCCTGAGTCAGAGCCTCTTCTGTGGTCGAAGTTGAAGGGGGTTCGGTAATGCTGTTCGCAGACAAACCACAGGTGGTACGAAGGGTTATCCTGGAATTGGCATAATTAACAATGGGTAAACAGGCAAGTCAATGGCACGCGACAACCTGCTCCGGCAGAACATGCATAATTCTGAACTGACCGCCAGACTATTGGATTGGTGCAGGTCATTCGCATGCATCAGGGACCATGAAAGGCTTTGCGATACGGTAATGGCCCTGGCGGGAAATATTTCCGGCATTTCTGAGGGCGCGCTTTATATTCAAAAGGAAGGTACGCTCAAGATCGAACGTGCGGCAGCAATCGGCAGCACCCCCGCTCCTGAAGGGCTTGAGAACCTGGCACGAACGATAGTTATCGGTGACAGTGGTGGAGGAAGTAATTCATGTTCCTCAATACACAACCCGACTGTAACCGCGCCGGTCATTGCTATTGCCTTCGGGACGAATAGTATGGTACGAGGGGTCTGTTTTCTGATACATGATCCCGATAGTGCCGATTTTAACGATGAGACACGATTGATTCTGGAAAACCTCCTGGATCATGCGGCCCTGGCAATGGAGAACCTTATACTCCACGGCAGGCTGGTGGAACGGGAGCGAAAGTCCCGACGCGCACAGGGTCCTGATTCACGCGTGAACAAGATCATAAGCTTTCTCGAGGAAAACCATATCCGACCTGTGGGTCGCGAGGAGGTGGCCTCCATGGAGGGGCTTTCTTCGGACTACCTTGGAAAGCTCTTCAAGGTTGTGACGGGCATGACCATTAATGACTATATAAACGGGATCCGCATACGCAAGTCAAAGGAGATGCTGAAGCAACCGGAATTGTGCATACGTGAAATTGCCCGGGCCGTGGGGTTTAACAGTGTCCGCTCCTACTTTCGTGTTTTTCAGCGTCTTACGGGCATGACGCCAGCGGAGTTTCGTGGGAGGAAAGACCGGTATGACGGCCCCAGCTATCGGATTTAGTATTCCGGGATGAGAAGACGAATATGTCCAGATGCGATCAATGTTCCCTGAATACGGAATGGGAACGAATTACAACAAGGAGTGTGATATATGAAAAAGATATGCGTGTTTACTGCAATTGTACTGGCGATGGGCGTTGCAGCCTGCAGCTCAAATTATCAGGTGAAACATGAATATCCCCAATCGCCCAACCTGGACCGGTACCAGGTCATAAAGGTGGGATGGATCGATTTTCCGGCCGGATCATGGCGCGCCTACGGTTTCAGAAGCCAGGGGGAGTGGGTGGGCGTCACCAATGACCTGAACCGGAAGTCATTGAACGAGTACCTCACCGACGCCCTGGGTGACCGTAACGTTATCGGGCCAACGGCAAAATCCAATGCCATCCCGTCCCGGGGCCATCTTTTTATCAAGCTTGGATTTAAGGGAATCAAGCGGCAGTACAACCAGGCCACCGGCGGCTTCGATTACCTTACCGTAAACGTGGAGTTCTACGACATCAGACGCAGGCGCAGGGTATACGCCGCGACGGTAGCGCTCAGTTCGTGGCGTCCCTTCCCGCACAACTGGAAGGCCGCTCAATTTGAGGGACGCCTTGACAACGAGGTCTACAACCTGGCGCAGTTCATTGCCGGGAAATTTTAGGTCTGTATGTGAGTAGTAATGATCGTGCCGGTTTGACAGGAAGAGATGGTATCTGTACGAATGTAATGATGATCTCGAAAAAATAATATCAGGTCCGTGGATCAGAAAAAAGGCAGGTGAACCTGTTCGATTATGGGGCAGGGATATGGCTTTTAACGGGAACAATTAAGATAAAAAATGCTAGAGTAATCCCTCGTGTCGCAGCACTTCCTTTTTGATAAAACGTTTCTTTACCGCGTCAAAAAAGGCGTCGCACCTGCTTATTTCTTCAAACACCGGCAATCCTGAATCCATGTACGGGGTCGATGTATTTTAAGTACTGACGCAGTGTCATAAGGGCAGTCTCGGATAGAATGGCGTATCGGTCTTTGGCCCCCCTGGAATGCTCAATGCGTATCTGCATCCGCGCGCGGTCGATATCGTTTGCTCTCAGGCTTGCGGCTTCACTGGTTCGCAAACCGGCTGAATACACGAGGGTCAGCAGGGCCTTGTGTTTGATGTTCCTGATGACCGATAATAATTCGGTAATTTCCTCCCTGGAAAGAACGACCGGAAACATTTTGTCAGGTTTAACTCTCGGAACCGGGGATATTTCCTATGGCGTGCCGAGTACCGCGCGATAGAAATATTTCAACGCCGCATGAGTGGCCTCCAGTGTTTGAGTTGCCCGCTTTTTATCCCTCTTGAGGTGAAGTAAATACTCCCTGATTTCTTCTGTCCGCAGATGCTCCGGCGACGTGCTGAAGCATTCTGAAAATTGCCTGATTATCCTCACATGGATTTTCTTCGTGTTCTCTGAGAGGTTGCGCAACTCGCAGTTTTCCAGCACTCTGCTGAAAATTGAATCCATAATGTATACATAGGAAATTACAACCTCTTCGGCGCCAGTATATGCGAATGATTGGACGTTATCGCCAGTAATAATGGCACACAGGGGGGGGCCATGACCAGCAAATATCGCTGGACAGGGGCCTTGAAATTTTCACCACGTTCCTGCCACTACTGGTGCGGATGTATGAAGAGAGGAAATAGCCGCAAGGTACTGTCATTACGGCAAAGCAATATCTGATAATGGATAATAAATAATTATTTAGGAAATTCACTTAAAAAAGGTCAACCGCACGAGATACCATGGGCCCTTTTATATACTTGTTTATGCCCCTTCTGCGGATATATACCCCGGTGCAGGGCCTTATATTTATAAATAGACTTATTTTATAATAGGGAACCCGATCTTTGGAATACTCTGCAAAACAATAATACCTTCAAATCTCTTTTATCATTATTTCAGCAATATTTCCTGTTCAAACGTCGAATGATCATAAACTTTTGTCTTTTTATTAAAATCAGACTTTCTTAATACCGTAATTTTAACTTTCTTTTGTTTATTGTTAGCCGTGATATTAATAAATTCAACAACCGTTTTAAGAGGCTGACCATTTACCTTTGTGATAATATCATTGATTTGTAATCCACACCTCTCTGCCGGACTATCAATGAATATGGATGACACGACTATTCCCGTCAAATTTTCAACACCAATTGTAGCTTTCTGCTGCGGGGTAATGGGAAAGATTGATAAACCTGTTCTAGGCATTTTAATATCAGCCCCGGCTCTGGATGCAAGTGTGTAAATAGCGTTAATCAAATCGAGCGCAGTCTCTTTATCCTTTGCACGAAGATCTAATCTTCTATTTTTTTCCTGAAGCAAAACCTGCCATTTATAAATATTTGGTATATCACTGCGAAAAAATAGTCCTAAATAAACCAGGTTTTTAAATTGAAAAGAATAAGATTCAATGCCGGAGTTCGTGGTAGTTTCATTTTTCCCCACATACGTTGTATCGTAATACCAGTTTCCACCAACAAATCCAGAAGTATTGACCGGATTGGTAACATAATTGGTTTCCTGGGTTACCCATCGGGTTTTCATCATAAGACCATATTGATCCACATTCAATTCGACGATTTCATAGCCATTCCATTGTCGAAAGTTAGGTTCATTCAGTTTTATGGTACTGATTGCTTCTTCATTTGTTTTGATTATCTGAGGTCTTAAATAATAAGTTTGAATGACGGTTTCCCCATACCATGTTTGTTGTGCTTTCTGCTGCTGCGAAATACAGCCCATAAACAACAGCGTGCCCATTGAGATAATAAAAAACATGGTTATTCTTTTCATATATTTTCTCCTTTTTTTATCAAGGAAATTAACCACTGAACAGATACTACCCATGGGACACCATGCGCTTTATCTGAATAAATAATGGACTATTGAAAGCCAATTGCAAGACAAAAACCAAACAAGCGTCTTAAATTTCCAACTTTTTTAATGTTGAGGGGGCATTAAAGAGCCGGTGCCGATAATGCCCAATCTGTCTCTTGAGCAGAGCCTCAGGGTGGAGCAAAATCCTATATTGTAAGCAGTACGAGTATGTCGTGCTGGGCGCGGGCCTGGAGGAGGAGACGCACGGTGACCACGCGGCAACGGTCAGCATCATCACGCACGCGGACATGGCATCGACTGCGGTGTTCGGATACGTCGACCTGGGCGTATCGACGAACGACTACCCGATGGATGAAATCCGCCGTCGTCTTTCCCTCTGGAAGGAGGCGGGCGCCCATGGCGTTTTCCTTGACGATTTCGGCTACGACTTCCTGGTGACGCGTGAGCGGCAGAACGAAGCGGTGGAGAACGCTCACGGCCTCGGTCTCCCCGTCGTTGCAAACTGCTGGGTGCCGGATGACGCATTTTCGTCTGCTGTACACGGGACATGGAACCCGGACGGCCTGGCCACATCCCTCGGGAGCGGGGACTACTACTTGTATGAGATCTTCGGCATTTCCACGGGCTCCTATGAGCTAAGCCCGTACTGGTATGCCAAGATGAATGCCATTGCGGCGTTTCGCGCGTCCCTCTCCTTCGGCATATTGACAATTACCACCAACGATTCAGGCAACACCTTTGATGTGGCGGAATTCGGGTATGCCTTCCACTGCGCCCTCATCTACGGCGACCTGGTGGAGGCCTTCGGCTTGGGCGAGTACCAGTTCTCGGGGCCGGACTCGAACGCGCCCTTTCGGACGAGGCCCACGGTCAATTTCACCTCATACCCCGGCCCGGTAACCTATACGCCGCCGGGCGTGTTCCATCAATACGAACGGACGACGGACGCCGATTCCGTCGTGATCAACGGATCTGAGGTTTACACCTACAGCGCGCCCTGATGGTGTCGCTTTCATCTTCTCGAGACGTTATCGCCGCAGGGGCGTTCCGATGCACAAGGGGATTTCACTAGTCCACCACCGGTACTTCCGTACCCATTCATACTATTGGGCGTTGTCCAAAAATATTATTTGACATGTGCCGTCATTTTCGTTATGTATTAACAATGAATGGCAGGAGCCGTGTGGTCCATATCGGCGCGGCTATTTTTCTCACCGTTTGCGCCGCGTTGGTGTCCATCATGCTGCTCGGGTGCAGCGATACACGCACGTCCCCGTGGAAAACCTTGCTGCTACCCGGCTGCGGGGCGTTTGACTGCCACCGGTCCGCGCCCCTTTCGATCTACCCGCCGGCAAGCGGCGAGCACCGCATCCACCTGGGCCTCTCCGAATATGGTCCGAACCTCTCGTGCGGATCGTGCCACCGCGGGTACAAGACCAACATCCTCCATAAAAACGGCTTCATCAACGGTTACAACTGGCTCATAGGGGGAAAAATGCCCGGGCTCGTTGTCTATTTCGGCGCTGACGTGAGCGCATCATCTTCATTCGACCAGGCCGCCAGCACCTGTTCCGATACTGCGGTTGAATGCCATGACATCGGCGCGTCGGACAATTGGTACAATGGCCCGGGCGGCACGTGCGGCAACTCATCCTCCTGCCACCTCGATGCGCCGCTTTCCCAGTACCCGCCGGCAACCGGGGCGCACACTGTCCACCGGTATAAAGAGTATTCCTGCTCAACCTGCCACTCCGACTATTACCGGAACGCACTGCATAGGAACGCCGATGTCAATGCATCGGCCCTTGACCCCAAGCAGACGGCGTTTGGAGCGGTGGTGTATTTCCAGTCCCCGGCCGGCGGAAGCGCGGCGTTTGACACCGGCACGGCGAATTGTACGAACGTGGGATGCCATGATACCAAGAACTGGTACTACTACACCAGCAATAGCCAGTGCCCGGTATGCCACGCGTACCCGCCCCTTTCACAGTCACTGCCCTCAACCGGGAGGCATAAGCTGCATCGAAGCGAGGGATACGGCTGCGACACGTGTCACGACAATTACGCGGCCGGAGGATATGCGAATCATAATAATGGCGTGATCAACGGGTCGTCGCTCGACCCGCGTGCCACCGTGTTGGGGAACACCGTGTTCTTCAGCGGACCGGGATCATACAACACAACCTCGGGCAATTGCTCGGCTGTGGGGTGCCACGGAATGGAGAACTGGTGGACGGGCAATGACTGAAACCGAAAAGGATAACGCGTGAAAGGACCATTGAACTCAACCACGCACTTTTCGGGGACTCTGACACAGGCGGCCCGCTTCTTCGGGTTCCTCATTCTCACGTTCCTGCTGTTCATCGCTTCCGCGTGGGGCGAAGCAAAAATTGAGGGAACACTCGAGACAGCGGGTTACATCTATTCGCCCCGATCCTACAATTTTCTGCGGGCCACCGTGAAGCAGTACCGGATCTACGAGAACGTATCTTTCGACGCTACTTTCAACGAGAACTGGGGCTTCCAATTCGATTCCCGGTTCGGGTACCAGTCGCAGAAGCGCGAAGCGCCGGACAACTGGCTCATCAATTTTTACTACGGCTACCTGGAGTACGACAGCGACAGATTCAACTTTCAGCTCGGCCGCATCATGGACTTCACCAACCTGGTGTACCTCTACTTCGATGGTACAAGGCTCGAGGTGAAGAATAAGATCGGGGAGAACAGGCTCAACCTGAGCGTCTACGGCGGGGTCATCGTGAGAGACGACTACCTCGAGGAGTACGGGAACCCCTACGCCCTCAGCCCCTTCAACAGCCTGTTCGGCAGCTTCATCAGTCCTCTCCGCACCTTCAACAGCTCCGATTACCGCAGCATGTTCATCAGTCAGCGCATGGGGGACTACGTGGCCGGGGCCTCGATCTCCCTCCATGCGCCGGATGCCGGCATCTTCGGGGCCGATTACCAGGTCGTGCTCAATCGGAACGCCCTGGCCGAACACTACGCATCGCTCAACTTCGAGACCACATTTTCCAAAAAAATCCGGCTGTACGGGTACGGCACCCTCGACCTCGTCGCGCTCCTGCCCTCGAACACGCTGGCGGCGGTACAGGTCGACCCGGTCGATGCCCTTTCCCTGATCGTGGCCCACGAGTACTACCGGCCAGTATTTTTAAAGAACTCCTACTTCTGGTCCTACTTTGAACCGTATGGGAACCAGGAAGCGAGCGCGACCTTCATCTTCCCGATCTCGAAGCCGCTGGTCCTGGACGCCAGATACGGGATCATCATGTATGATGCAACTTCTAAGATAGGGCACGAGGCGAGTGCCCGCATCGAGCATCGGGACGTCAAGCGCTTCGGCATCAGGGCCGAGACCACCTTTATCACCGGCCCCGAGGGGAATCTGGTGGCGCTTCAGATGATGCTGCGGCGCCGCGTGTTCATGCTGGGGCTCATTGCCGGCGGTGGCATTGAATTTTACAACGACGGGAAATTGACGGACGGGTATTCGCGTGGATACTTTGCAACACTGGGGGGGGATATCGAGATAATAAAGCAGGTGATACTGTCCCTCAACGGCGAATGCTCGGGAAACCGGGATACACGGTATGACCTGAGGGGAACATTCTCTCTCAAATATAATTTTTAAGAGAACGACATGAAAAACATTAAGCGCCATATAATCATCATTATCATCCTTGTCGCCGCCTTGGCCGGGACCTTCGTCTTTTCGAAGGATGAGAACAGGTTCCCCCACAAGGTCCATATCGACAACAGGACCGAGTGCGCTCACTGCCATAAAAAGATCAATGAAAGCACCTCGACCACCGGCGGCCCGGACGTTCCCGGGCGTGCGATATGCGGTGAGTGCCACGACGAAGGTCTTTCGAAGCGGATGAAGTTCCGCTATGAGCAGAACTACCAGATGAACCACACATTCCACATGGCGGACCTGGGCCTGGAATGCAAAAACTGCCACGAGGGCCTCTACACCATGGAGGCCCCGCCCCAGGAGGAGAGCGTCGTCAAGATGGAATACTGCTTTCAGTGTCACGATAACGCAACCGCCACGCAGTACTGCATGCTCTGTCATGTCAACCCGATCAAACCCGACGACCATAACAGGGGATGGGAAAACCCTCCACGGAAGAAAGGCTTCAATCGGGCAAAAGGAATGCCAGAAGTGCCATACGTCGAAGAATTCGTGCCTCCGCTGCCACACGGGCTCGAAAGGAATCACACGCTATCACAACCCCAATTACGAGGCAACGCACCGGTACGAGTCGCGCATGACCCTGAAGAACTGCCGCACCTGCCACTCGGAGCGCCAGTGCCGGGATTGCCACAAATCAAGCGGCGTATCCTACAAGAGCCCCTTATTGCAGAAGCGCCACCCGCTGGGATGGACCAATCGCTACTCGTCCAAATTCCATAGCCGGAAGGCGCGGCTCAATCTCTCCTCCTGCACGACCTGCCATACGAAAAACGAGTGCAGCTACTGTCATTTCTGGATAAAGAAAGGCTTACGCCTGTAGCCGGGGGGTTCCGAGATGAGAGCCCAAGGCCGAAGATCGTCCCACCCGGTGCGTTATCCCCGCCGTTGGGACCATGGCGACCGGGTGATAGTCGTGCTGACGCCTCATGCGTTTCATTGACTGTAATTTCAGTTGGAGAAATATTTGATATTCATTTTCATCAAGGAATTTCCGCCTTATCAGGAACCTGCCAAGGCGACCTAATGAGCTTTATCGGCAGTAGTATGTGGCACACCGGGATGATCGTGACAAGCAAAACGTTCTGGACAGGGTGTTAAAATTTTAATCGATTGTTCCGGCTATGATCTCATCTTCGTCGGGTCACCCTGTCATGCCGATGCCCTCTCGGCCGGGGCGAAAAATTTTCTGGAAACGATCAGTGATGGAAAGCAGTACCGCCTCGCAGGTTTCATCACTATGCCTCATCGGCTTACCAGAGGGAGGATTACATCCAATCCATGCTCTACTTGAGAACTTCCGTAAAAAGAACGGTATCCGATACGCGGGATGCTACGAAAGCCAGGGATACCTGGCGCCGGCCATGCACAAAATGGTGAAGAAATCAAAAAATTTTCCGATACCGAATGGCAGGCGGTCGTGGAGGAGATGACCGGGCGCCCCGACGCTGACGACGAAGAAGCGGCGCAGCGGTTTTCCCGGTCCGTACTGGCATAGCGCGTCCGACGCCTCATCACCTGTCGAGCGGCCCTGCTGACACCGCCCTGCGATGCCATGCCTCTCTGCATAGTCAAAAGGACTGCATGATGGAAATTGGGTTGACATCCGTTCATGGTTGTCCCCAACCTTAGAAAGCGCACATGAACGATTCACCGGCACATCACGGCAATCATGACGGACTGTCCACATGATACAGATAGAGAAGCTGTATAAATCGTATAACGACGTTACCGCCCTGGACGGGATCGACCTGACCCTCAGGGAAGGGGTGATAACCGGCCTCCTCGGCCCGAACGGGGCGGGAAAGACGACCCTGGTGTCGATCCTGACGGGCATACTGAAGAAAAGCAGCGGCAGGGTGACCGTGCACGGCTTCGACCTGGACAGAAACCCTGACGAAATAAAATCGATCACCGGCATCGTCCCGCAGTCCCTCGCCCTGTACCCCCTCCTGACGGCGCATGAAAACCTGGAATATTTCGGCCTGCTCTACGGGTTAAAGGGAAAAAAGCTTAAAGAAAGGATCGCCTTCGCCGTCATGGTCGCCTCTCTGGAATCGTTTCTAAACAGGCGGGCCGGCAAATTCTCGGGTGGGATGCAGAGGCGCCTCAACCTGGCCATCGGCCTTTTGAACGACCCGGAGATTCTCTATCTCGACGAACCCACTGTGGGGGTTGACGCGCAGTCCCGGCAGTATATGCTCGACATGATACGGAAGATCAACATCGAGCAGGACACCACCATAATCTATACCTCCCACTACATCAACGAGATAGAACAGATATCGGACGATATCGTGATACTCGACGAGGGACGCATCATACTGAACGACATGAAGGAACGCATACTCTCCTCCGGCGATGCCCTGGCAATCCATGTCGACTCGACGGCCGGCGACTTCATGGAAGGCATGAAGGGCATCGGGGGCATCACCTGCGAGCCTGGCTCCATCTACATCGAAAAGGACGACAGGTTTTCATCAAACATGATTCGGGCGATGTCGGTTCTCCGGGATCACAACATCGGGATACGGGACATGCGGTACGGAACCAACAGGCTCGAGGAGCTCTACCTGCACCTGACCAGTACACACCTGAGGGACGACGAATGAAAAGGCTCGCCGGTATTATCAGGAAGGAGACGAGGGAGATCCTCCGCGACGTCCAGTCTCTCGTCCTCCTCATTTTAATGCCGGCGATCTTCATACTGGTGATGTCCCTTTCGATGCAGGCCCTGTTCCAGCCGGAGTCAACGTTTAAAATAAAGATCGCCACCCTCGATTGTGACGGGAGCGGGGAGTCGAAGCGATTCCTGGATATCCTGAGAAGAACGAAGAACCTCTCGATAACGGAAGCCGGACCCGGCATTCCAATCGATGCATTCCCATCAGTCATAACGGAAGGCGGCAGCAATTTCGGACTTGTCGTAAACAGGGGGTTCTCGGACTTCATCAGGGACATCAGGAAAAAACCCGCCACACCGCCGCTGACCGTATATGCCGACCCCACGATACAGACGGCGTTACAGGTGGGGATCAGAAACCAGCTGGTGATGCAGCTCTTCACCCTGAGAATGAACGACTTTTTCGATACACACACCGACCTGCTCAGCTACGCCGGGTTCTCGAAGGAAAATTTCATTCCCTCAATCGAGGCCATGGCCGACACCCGGTACGTATATAAAAACAGGCAGGAATCGGTCATGCCGAGCGCGGCTCAGCAGAGCGTCCCGGCATGGCTCGTTTTTTCAATGTATTTCATCGTAATACCCATATCGCTCATATTCCATACCGAGAAGAACAACGGCACACTCCTGCGGCTGAGGAGCATCAACATCTCAAGCGCCTACCTGGTTTCCGGAAAAATCGTCGCGTACTACCTCGTCAGCATGGTCCAGGTCGTCGTCATGCTCTGTGTGGGGCGGTACCTCGTGCCGCTCATGGGAGGGGATACCATCAGATTCGGCGATTCCTTCATCGGCCTCTTCGCCATAGCATCCTGTGTCGGCCTCAACGCGATATCCTACGGCCTCTTGATTTCATCGCTCTCAAAAAACACGCAGATGGCGGGATCACTGGGGGTCATTCTCATAATAATTTTCGCCGCCATCGGCGGAATCATGGTACCGAAATTCGTCATGCCGGCGTTCATGCAGAGTCTCTCGATCATATCCCCCCTGTCATGGGGCCTCGAGGGATTCCTTGACATCATGCTCAGGAACGGCACGGTCTCGGACATCATGCCGAAGTGCGCCCTTCTGCTCGGCACCGGCAGCGCGATGCTCGCGGCAACGGGCGTGCTCATAAAGAAAAAAATATTTTAATAAAACAGGACATGCCATGAAGGGATCACTGGACGAAGGACTCAAAACCGAACTAAAAAAGCTGATCATCGCGGAATGCGACCTGGACATATCCGTCGACGAGATAGGGGATGACGACACCCTCTTCGGATCGGATTCTCCCATAGGCCTTGATTCCGTCGACGCCCTCCAGGTCTCGATAGCCGTGCAGAACAAGTACGGCGTGGTCATCACCGACAGCAAGGTCCTCAGGAGAGTGATGAAAACGATCAACACCTTCGCGGACTACATCCAGCCGGAGTAACGCGCCATGGAAAACGTATTCATTCGCGGCAGCGCCGTCACCTGCTCCCTGGGGAGGGAGATCGACGAGATCATCGACCGCGTGAAAAACCGGGAATGCACGCCCGCGAACCTGCCCATCCGCGTCGCCTCCCTGGATTACATGCGCCCCTATTACCGGATACCGGGCGGCGATGATGAACGCGTCTCGAACCTTGAGCAGTTTTTTTACAATATCCTTTTCGACACGGTACGGCGGGCTGTGGATGATGCGGGTCTCTCCAGGGAAGAAATCCGCTCGAGCGCGCTCTTTTTCGGTTCAACCTCCATCGATATCCCGATATTCGAAGAAACCTACAGGAAATCCAGAAACGACGGCCCGAAGACGCTGTCGAACGAATCGCCGGGATACGGGAAAATCATCGACGTCGTCGCGGAACAGTTCGGGATCAGGGGGCCCCGCTACACCTTCACCACGGCCTGCACCTCGAGCGCGAACTGCCTCCTCTACGCCGCCACCATGATCATGACGGGACGCATTGAGAGGGCAATCATCGTCGGCTATGATCTCTTCAACGAGGTCGGATTCTTCGGATTCGAATCGATGAAGCTCATCGAGCCCTTCGCGTACAAGCCCTTCGACAAGAACCGGATCGGGATCATCATGGGTGAAGGGTGCGGCGCAGTCATCCTTGACGGGAAGGGCGCGGCCGGGCGGGAGTTCCGCGTCCTGGGAGGATCCAACGCCTGCGACACCTTCAACGTAACGACCCATACCGTCGAAGGGGACGATATCGCCTACACCATACGGGACGCCCTGAAAAACAGCGGCCTCGCCCCTGGGGACCTCGACGCGATCAAGGCCCATGCGACGGGCAGCCCGGCGAACGACATAACCGAGTACAACGGGATGAAGCTTGCCTTCGGCGACTCGATGCCCCCCTTCACCGGCATAAAGCCATATGTCGGTCATACCGTGGGCGCCAGCGGCGCGATAGAGCTGATCATCATCATCGAATCCGTCGCACGGGGCTTTTTCCCGGCGACCCCCGGTTTCGCCGAGTTCGACGAAGAAATCAACGCACGGCCTCTGACAGAGGCCCTGGAAATATCCAGGGGCAAGTTCATGCTGAATTTTTTCGGCTTCGGCGGGAATTGCACGTCATTCATAGTTTCCAACAAGGACTGATCATCATGTATGTTCATGCCGTTGCTCCATTCATCTGCGATCCCATCGACAATCTCGACGGCCTGAAGTCGGATTTAAAAAACTACACCGACTTTTTTTTCCGCAGGGTGAACAAGTTCATCCTGCTCTCCCTCATGGGGGTACACCGGTGCGTCCACGGGAAGGATATCGGCACATCGACGGCCGTGTTCCTTGCCACGGAAAACGGCAACCTGGGTGATACGGAAAACGTTCTACACCAGATATACAGGGAAAATTCCTTTCCGAAGCCCTTCAATTTCATCAACACCATGAGCAACACCGCCTCCTTTTACGTGGCCCAGAGCCTGAAATCCCTGGGAAGAAGCATCACCGTATCGAGCAGGAACGTTTCCTTCGAGCGGGGGCTGGAACTGGCCATGGCTGACTTCGTGCTCGGCGTCATCAGCGAGGCGCTGGTGGGGGGCGTCGATGAGGCGGTGTTTTCCCGGGAGTATTTCGTAAAAAAATACGATGCATCCTACCATGACGTGAAATTGGTCGAGGGAAGCAGCTGGCTCTATCTCACGCCGGAACGATTCGGGGCCATGGGAAAAATAACGGACATTCGGACCTTCGACGAACGGGACGCGGCGATCCGGTGGGCCGGGGAGGCCGCGGGGACCCGGACCGTCTTCGCCTTCGGCATACTCATGACGCCCGGAGAAAAGGAAATATGGAGAAAGAAATGCCACGAAGGGTCGGAGTTTGATTATATCGCCGAGCACGGCTATTATGATACGGCCGCTTCCTTCGCGGTCAGCACGTTTATCGAATCCGGCGATGGAACATCCTTGATCCACGTGAACAGGAACGCTCAGGGACAGTACGTGGTTCTCGCGTGCGAGAAGTATTGAGAGGCTATGCGGCACCCCCCTCCGGGGTGATTACTTCCACTTAATTTTTTTCAGCAGGAGGTATGCCTCTTTCTCGGCCCGGGCGCATTCGAGGTACAGGTCCGCGGCCCGGTCCAGGTCGACCTCGTCGGTTTTTCCCTGGATGAACTTGCCGCACGTTGCGGCGGCCTGCCGCCACATGTCGCCGATGGCGTTGAATTTCTTCGAGGCCTCCAGGAGGTCCGGTATTTTCAGTATGTCATAGGCCTCGCGGAGAAACGCGGCATACATATAGCGAAACCCGCCGCCGCCGGTCCCCTGCTCCTCCTGGAATATCACCACGTGGCTGATAAATGCCCGCACGCGCTTCCTGTCCGGATCCTTTTTCAGCTTCCTGAATTTCCGCGCGAAGGTTTTTATACCCAGTATTCCGTAATAGGGAAACATCGGCTGGAGCATCATGAAGGGGACATGCTTCACCGCTTTTTTAATCGCCTTTTTGTAATCGATCGTTTCCGGGATCTCGAGGGGATAGAACATAAACCCCTTCGGGGCATTCGGCCCCTTCGCGAACCGGGCCTTTCGTAAATCATCGCGATGTACGCGCGCCGGATTGTCATAGAGCGGGTCGCTCACGACGTACTCGTCTCCCTCCCTGCCGTTGACGATCGTCATGTGCCCATTGAAGGGGATCCGGAAATTGCCAAGAAAGTAGGTGAGATACGCAATGGAAACCTGAAGGCCCACCGGCCTGCCTTCGTCCAGGAGGCGGTCCAACTCCTCCATGGCCTCCTGTTCGTTATCGTATGTTGTAATGCGCAACCTGATTCCCAGACGCTTCTGGACGCCCCTGACTATGCTCTGGGGAATCATTCGCCACGCAAGAAGGGGTCTTCCCCAGATCTTGATAAAGGGGAGATAGACGAAGCCGATATTGCTCGAAATACCGAAGGCCATGGGCTCCGACAGATCGAAACCGTAATTTTTAACAAGAGATGAGACGGTGCCTGACTCGCAGTGCCCCCCCTGGTGGTGCGTATACGTCTTCTGAGGGATTGCCGGTTTCATCATAGGGTACTCTTGAATTTCTTTATAGTTTCAACGTCCGTGTGCAGAACATGGGCGTAACGCGCGAGGGTGTCGTCGCCCAGCTTCTCAAATCCCCGCGGTGTCAGATGCTTCTTCACTTTTCGTTTTGAAATCTCCGTGAATTGCGCCAGGCCGTCGGGATCGAGGGACGCGCGGTACATGAAGTATTCCAGGGGGGACGACTCGCCCCTCCTGACCCTCCCCTTCGCCTCCTCCGCCAGCTCTCTGAACTCCTCCTCCAGGTTGCGCCCGGCGTAGTACCCGGGGTCCCATCCCGTCGAAGGTACCCTTTCGAATTTACCCTCATCGTCCACGGCGTAATGCACCAGGGTGGTCTTGAGCATGCGCTTCCCGTCCTGAGGAACTTCTCTTATTTTCATATATACACCCCGTGCAATGATGAAGTATTTCATAGTGCGTAATGAATATTTGTCAACAAAAATACCCCTGTATACATGTCTGCACCGGCAATGGATAAATTAATGTTGACTGGTGGCCGATTGATTGCACTGTTTAAACCGAGAGGTTGCCATGGAAGCGGAACAATGGTGGAGCACCTGGGCCCCCCTCTGGGACCATATAGAGGACCGGCACTTCAGCACGCGGGTAACGGAATCCCTCATCGACCAGATTACATCCGATGTCCTGGTAATCGGCGCGGGACAGGGAATCATCGTACGCCACCTGGCAGGGAGGGGATTCAAGGCAGTGGGCCTGGACATCAACCCCCGGATGGTACGGATCGCGAAGGAAAAGTACGGCATCGACATCGTCCAGGGGGACGCCGGCGATCTTCCCTTTGAAAATGATTCGTTCAATACCGTCATCATCTCCTCCGGCGTGGTCGATTACGGCGCTGACGAAGACGCTATCGCGAGGTTCATCGGTGAGGCGCGCCGGGTATGCTGCCCGGGGGGCACAGTTTTCATCGCCTTCTATAAAATAATCGGGCGGATCGAAAAGATCTACAGGAAAATCGGCATCATCGATTCCGATGACGTATACCACATGAAAAGGATCTTCGAGATCAACGAGATCGCCGAGAAGTTCCCGCCCCTCTGCGCCGTCCCTATCAAGAAGTGGACGGGGAAAAGCATGGCGCGGGTGAATTTCGAATGGGCAATGGTGGGCCTGACGCAGCCGAAGGAGTTCAGGATCGAGAGAAAATGGATCAACAGGCTTTTCAGGGACGGCGAGATGATCGGCCTGTCGAAGAAGGACCTCGTCGACAGCGTGCCGGATTCATTGCCCTACCGCACGAGGCGCCAGATCGAGGAACTACTCGCCAGAATCTATGTCGAATACAGGGAAATAAGGGATTTCGACGATTGCACGGTCGTCCTCTGTGGAAAATAAATCGCCGCAATTCCCCCCACGACTCGGACCTCGCACCCACCTCGCACCCACCTTGTGCCGCCTCTGCACCTCTGGCACGATAACCATTCCAGAGAAACGTCTATCGGCTTACTATCAGCCGCCGGGGCGGGATGATACGTATTGGGAAGCGCTGTGTCAATGGACGCTTCCCTCCTCCTAATGGAGAAAGGTCGCGAACACATCCCCCTCGTCAATGTGCTTCAGCACGCTTTCTGCATGCGGTTTCTCGGGATGCATGAAGCTTGCAAACACATCCCCTTCATCAATGTGTTTCTGCATAGTACCCATCTTGCTTCCCTCCTGTATTGCCTCTACTGTTAATATAAAGCATTACACGCGAAAAACAAAAAAGACTTGACGTTTACACATAATGGTTGTATATTACAACCATTATGAATACAACATATAATAAACAACTTTTTACGACGATCAGGAAACTGATAACAGCCCTCAGAATTTTCCAGAACGAAACAATATTCTGCGGGGACGTGACATTTACACAGTTTTCGATCCTTAATTACGTATCGAAAACCGGCGTTCTTGAGATGTCAACACTGCATGAGCTCCTGTCTGTTGAGAAGAGCACTACGACCAGGCTGGTTGAACCCTTAATTACAAAAGGATGTCTTGAAAAAAGAAAGTCCCTGCACGATTCGCGTGTCATTGAACTGCACATCACCACTGAAGGAAAAAAAGTCCATCACGAGGTGTGGAGCTGCATTAACGATTTTTTGGCAGGCATGAACAATTCTATTCCGACAGATAAAAAAAACGATGTTCTCCAGGCTCTTGATATATTCACGGATTCGATTGAATCCTGCTGTAAACCGTCATCGTGCTGCCAGGGCAAGGACGCTCTTATTAAATTATAACATATAATCAGGCGGATAAATTTCAAGAACAAGGATCATATAGTTGTACGATACAACTTATAACATAAAATAAAGGAGAACTATCATGGAAAACACAAGTACACATTCAATCGTTCGCGAGGCGTACGGTAAAATCGCGAAGGGCGTTTCAAAGTCGTGCTGCGGATCAGTGAATTCATGCACCGAGACATCGAGCAAAGGGGTAGGATATTCATCTGACGAGCTGAAGTCGGTTCCCGACACCGCTAACATGGGTCTGGGCTGCGGTAATCCTACCGCGTTTGCTTCGATCAGGGAAGGCGAGACAGTTATGGATCTCGGATCAGGGGGCGGGCTCGACTGTTTTCTTGCCGCGAAAAAAACCGGGCCTTCCGGAAAAGTCATCGGTATCGATATGACCGCGGAAATGATTGACCGCGCGAGGCTAAATGCTGCTGAATCAGGTCACACTAACGTTGAATTCAGGCTCGGCGAAATTGAAAATATTCCAGCGGCCGATTCAACGGTCGACCTGATAATATCCAACTGCGTAATAAATCTGTCACCGCGGAAAGACCAGGTATTCAGAGAGGTGTATCGCGTGCTCAGAGACGGCGGCAGGATTATGATTTCTGATATTACGCTGACAAAAGAACTTCCTGAAGCTGTATCGAAATCGATTGCCGCTTATGTAGGATGCGTTGCCGGCGCTGTAAAAAAACAGGAATACCTCGACCTCATAACTGCGGCCGGATTCAGAGACGTAAAGATCATTGAAGAACAGACACTGCCGGCAGAACTGTGGCTGAATGACCCGATGGCTGAAGAAATAAAAAAAGAAACCGGTATGACCAAAAACGACGGCAAAGAAATACTCTCATCGATAGTCAGTATAAAAGTATCAGCACGGAAGTAATTGCAGCGTTAATATTTCGTTACTGATGAGATGAGATGAAATTAAATTATATAGATTATAACATACCACAAACGCCGTCAGTTCTTATAATGACGGCGGATTATTACTAACAGGACAACACATCATGAAAACAAAATTAACAATTTTCTACCTGATTATCGTTAGACTCGCAGCGGATATACCGATGTTCTGGATGATATATTTACTTTATCGGCCGAAAGAGGGTTCAGGCGGTCTTGATAGCGCGCTGATCAATCTCGCCCTCTTTGCGGGATTTGCAATCCCGCACAGCATTTTAACGAGAAAATTTGTCAGGGACCTTATCGCAAAAATTGCCGGTGCAGATTACGTCAGGAGCTTTTTTGTACTGACTTCAGGAATTACTCTCGCTCTCATACTTTACTTCTGGCAGCCCGTAAGCGGAGAGCTCTGGAGAATGGATGGCATCTATTTCTGGATAGTTTCAGCAATGTTTTTCGCGCTGATAGCTGTTGTTGTGACCACAACCGTGTTTATTGATTATTCCGATTTTCTCGGCATAAAAAGTATATGGCGAAGAATGAAAAATATTCCGCAAAAGCAGCAGTCATTTTCAGTCAGGGGATTATATGCCTATTGCCGGCATCCCATGTATTTCTTTTTTCTAATTGCATTCTGGGTCACTCCTGTTATGAATTACAGCAGGCTGGAGTTCGCGGTACTCGGCAGCATATATTTTCTCATTGGCACACTGCACGAGGAAAAAAATCTCAGGGAGGAGCTGGGCAATATTTACGACGTGTACAGGAAAAATGTACCGATGTGGATTCCTCAACTGAAGGCGTGGAAAATGAATAAGTAGATTTTAAAATATATTTTATACCTGAATTCGAATTATCTGCGAGGAGGAAATCTTCATGATTATTGCCGACATGAAGTCAGTCATGCGAATTTTTCTGCTGACAGTATTGACGCTCGCAGGTATTTTTTTTTCAGTTGCCGCATATCCTGCCGACATTACGAAGGGTGATGAACTTGTTTTGAACGATAAAAATGCGAGTTTCTCCCCCGGGAAATTCATCAGCTACCTGGAAGATACATCTAACAAATTATCAATTGAAGATGTATGCAGCGATTCTTTGAAAAATAATTTTAAAAAAAACAATTCTGAAAATGCAAGTTTTGGTTTTACAAGATCAGCTTATTGGCTCAGATTTAATTTTTTATACGAAACTGAAAAGTTAAAGCATAGAGAATGGCTTCTTGAAATAGCATATCCGCTGCTTAATCACATAGATGTTTACCTCGTGACAGAAGAAGGCGTGCTTGAGAAAATATCTACCGGAAGATCTATGCCGTATAGTGAACGGGTATTAAAAAACCGGAACTTTATCATACCATTTAATCTTCAGTCTGGAACACACTATACTGTTTTATTGCGGATACAAACTGACGGTTCTATGAGTGTCCCCCTTGCATTCAGGACAACTTCGGCATTAACTGAACTGGTTAAGGATGAACAGTTTTTCTTCGGGTTGTATTACGGTATTCTTTTTGTTATGGCAATTTTAAATCTATTTCTTTTTGCTACAGTAAGAAATATTGATTATCTATTTTATGTTCTTTACGTTGTAAGTTGGGGATTGTTCCAGCTTTCACTAAATGGTCTTGATGTGGAATATCTCTGGCAGAATGCACGGTTGTGGTCTATGCATGCTGTACCTGTTCTTGGTTCATTAGCCTCTATATGCATTAATCTTTTCGCAAAACAATTTCTTCAGACTAAAAAAAATACACCGGCTCTTGATAAAATTTTAATAATTCTTATCGTAGTTTTTATTCTTAATATTCCAGTCGCGCTGTTGCTGGAGTATCGCATCAGCATTCAGATATTGACGGGTGTTCCTTTTTTTGGTACATTTATAATGATTTTAGCAGGAATACTTTGCTGGACAAGAGGGTTCCGTCCTGCGCGACTTTACGTTGTATCGTGGATCGCCTTTGTATTGGGGATAATTATTTTTACTATGAAGAATTTCGGGATTCTGCCGTATACATCTATTACGAATAATTCAATCCAGATCGGTTCAGCTCTCGAGGTCGTCCTGATGTCCTTTGCACTCGCCGACCGGTTCAGGATAATGCAGAAGGAAAAAGAAACTGCCCAGCGGGAGGCGTTTGAAAAGCAGCTGAAGATGACAAACTCATTCTCCCGCTTCGTTCCCAGGGAATTTCTGTCGCTCCTCAAAAAAGACAGCATTGTCAATATTGAACTCGGCGACCAGGTGCTTCAGGAAATGCCGGTACTGTTCACGGACATCAGGTCATACACATCATTATCCGAAAATATGACCCCCCGGGAAAATATCGATTTTCTCAACCTGCACCTCGCGAATATCGTCCCGGTTATTAAATCATATAACGGTTTCATCGATAAATTTATCGGAGACGCGATAATGGCCCTTTTCCCCGGCGGAGTTGATGATGCCGTAAATGCGGCTGTTGAGATGCAGAAAAAAATTGAAGAATTCAATTCATCCGGGAGTATGCCGGATAATATCCCGATATCAATCGGAATCGGCATTCATATCGGGGAACTGATGCTCGGAACAATCGGGCAGGAGGATAGACTTGAAACAACTGTTATATCTGACGCGGTAAACATTGCTTCCCGCCTTGAAGGCCTGAATAAAAAATTCAATACCAAAATCATAATAAGCGATGACGTTTTTATAAAATTAAAGAACCCATCCTTGTTTAAAATTAAAAAGATCGGTCTTGTAAGGATCAGGGGCAGGAATAATCCTGTCAGGATACTTGAAGTGATCAGCGGCTGACATTCTTATTGATCCGGAAATATCAATCCCGCGGGATATACCGGATTGTCTTGAAACACATGAGGCGGAATAGAATGGTGATATTTTTAATCGTACTTGCGTGACTTTCAGCTTGATATTACTCAATTGATTCCCCAAACTGGTTCAGAAAAAGCGCATTGTGTCGCCTGGGCGGCACCTTGATAAGTCGGAATTTCCTGGATTATTTATCGCCGGCACATAGTTGGCCGCACCCATCGGTCACTAATCATCTATACAAAGGATGTATTCCATGACCGAATCGGAAAACAAAATCGCCCAATATAACGGGATCCTCAAGCGGCTGTTCATCCAGACCGATGCATTGAGCAATGTAATTCTTGTCCCTGTTACGACTGCCCTCCTTCTGGTCCAGCTCGACATGGGAATAAACAAAAACCTTATATTCCTGGGCTTACTCGTTGCCGCCACTATAGGAAACTTTTTCGTAGCATACTACATTTTTAAAAAAGTTACACGCGATATCACCAATACATTTATCAAATGGTCGGAAGGATCAGAAATCCCAGATGACGAATACCTTGCCACACAGAACGCGCTGTTCCGATTCCCGTTAAAGCAAAGCATCATGGTGGTTGGACGGTGGATACTGGTAATGCCAGCATTCATTCTCATTGTGCATCTGCTCGCTGATATAACATTCCTGCAGGAATTCAACATGTGGGCCCTTTTATTATTCAACGTGGTCCTTTCCAGCATAATCTACTTTCGCATGACCGAACGTGGGGTCGAAGCCATAGCCAAGCTCGGAGCCATGAACCGGGATATTGAAAACACAGAAATTAAAAAAAGGCGCCTTTCATTTCCACTGACCTACATCGTGCTATCCTTTATTTTCCTGACTCTAATATTTATAACCGGCGCAGTATTTAACCTGAACCACCGCCTCATTAAATCCTTGTTCATGGGTGACATGAAAAGCAGATCCTCCTTGATAGATATAAATGTGGAGGCGCTCCTTGATGAAAAGGCAGCCAGGGTGAAGCTCCTCGCCGCAGATGCAGGCATTACGCGCGCCAGAGGTATCGGGCTCCATAACATCCTTATGAGAAAGCTTGTTAACGAAGCCGATTACTATGAATACGCCTTTGTTGCCACAGCGGGCGCGGCACCGGTGGTACTGAGCAGCTCAGCGCCGAGACTGACCGGCACGCGGGTGATAAAAGCGGAAATAACCGAATGCATCGATCGTTCCCGGAAAGGGGGGACGTCGCTGAGCGGGGTCCATCTTTCGCCCCTGAACGGTAAACCGGCCATGGTCATGTGCGTCCCCCTCAAGGAAGGGAACATGGTAACCAGCGTGATTGGCCTTTCCTTCAACCTGGCAGCCATGGCCGAATCGCTGAAGCAGGCGGTGGATTACTTCAAGATATAAAAGGGCGTCCCCTATCACCCCTGCCGAACCGGCTATCGCCATCGAACCGTTGGTTTTGCAGCAGATCGTCTGATTATCTATGGACAATTTGCGGTTAATCCGCTTTAAGTAACAAATTTCAAGGCCCCTGCCCAGCGATTTTTGCTTGTCATGGCCCTCCCTCTGTGCCATTATTGCTGCCGATAACGTCAATCTGTCTCTTGAGCAGGGCCTCAGGGTGGAGCAAAATCCAATATGGTAATAGTTATGAAATTTTTAAAAGGGCTTGGTATTTTTATAGGTTTGGTAGCTGTGTATCTAATCATTATTGTATTTTTCCCTGTTTTAAAAGTTGAAGAGCAGCCGATTCAGCTGAAGAATATTAAAACAGATGCTCCTCCCGGCAGAGAGGATGTTACCTTCAAAGTAGATGACTCAACCGTAAAAGGCTGGTTATACCTTCCAGCGAATACGGCAAAACCTGTACCCTGTATTGTGTTAAGCCATGGGTTTTGTGGTACTAAAGATATGCTTCTTGAGAGATATGCGCTGCGGTTTGCTAAAGCCGGTTATGCAGCATTGATTTTTGACTACAGGCATTTTGGGGATAGCCAGGGAGAGCCCAGGCAGCTATACTCGATACCTAAACAACTCGAAGATATAAAAGCCGCAATTAAATTTGCCCGCTCCAGGAGTGAAGTCGATCCTGAAAAAATTGCCATATGGGGGACTTCAGCTTCAGGAAGTTATGGAATCATGATTTCGGCGGAAGATAAAAAAATTGCTGCTGTTATTGGACAGGCGGCTTCTCTTGATCATGAATTAGATGGGAATATGATTGTTGAGCGGGACGGGATAGGATGGCTTCTTAAATTAATCGTACATGCTCAAAGAGACAAGGGGCGGTCAAGATTTGGTTTGTCTCCACACAGGTATCCCGCTGTGGGGAAACCGGGAACTACTGCGTTGCATTTAGCTCCAGGTGCTTATGAAGGCTATGAGAAAATTGCAAAAAACTCAAAGACCTTTAAAAATGAAATATGTGCACGAATACTGTTTGATTCTCATGGTCCCGACCTCTTTGAATCCGCTGAAAAGGTCAGCTGCCCGGTTTTATTACATGTCTGTGAAAAGGATAACCTGATCGCTCCCGGCTCTCATGAAAAAATTGAGAAAATTATGGGTAAGAGAGTCAGGATCGTCAAGTACCCTATTGGCCATTTTGACATCTATTTTGGAGAGAATTTCAATAAAGGAGTTAAAGACCAGATAGCGTTTCTTAAAAAAAATCTCTAAAATTTTTGCATGAGCAGGATATAAAAATTTCAAGGCCCCTGTCCCGCGATTTTTGCTTGTCATGGCCCTCCCTGTGTGCCATTATTACTGGCGATAACGTCCAATCTGTCTCTTGAGCAGGGCCTCAGGGTGGAGCAAAATCCTATATGGTTATTTTATTTTTTAATATCAAGGAAACTTCGCGTTAACGGGTTCCCAACAAAGAGACCCAATAGATGTTATCTGAAGCAGGTATAGCCTATCTGAAGCTATCTAACATGCAAAAAGTTCTGGACAGGCTTCTTGAAATTTTAACTGCTACTTGTTCATTTATCAGAAGGGGAAAGGACAGTCTCGCCACTTCCGTTATATGCCTTTCGATCCCTGACACACACGGAAATTCCGCTAAAAAATAAAACAGATCCCCACGTCTTTCATCGTGAAGATTTAAAAAATTTCCATATTTCATCGCATGCATTAATATCCTTCGACGTGTATCCTATGAACCCGGACGGTATATAGTGCCATCCCCCGGGCCAGGTGTGGCCGCCGCCTTCGACCCGGAAAAGGACCACCCGGGTGCCGCCATCGCACCTATTATACGATATCTTTTTCACCCTGGTCCTATCATCAGGGTCTGTGTCGGGCAGCAACTCCTCCTCGCCGTTGCCCCGGCACTTGTTGAATCCAACCCAGAAGCGTACCGTGTCGTCTGTTGGTACTACCCGGCCGCGCTTTATCCCGAGTAGTTTAACGTCTCCGCCGTCATAGGGGACAATCGGGTCATCCGTTCCGTTGATGATCATCACGTTTATCGGCCTTGACAGGGCGCATGTTACTTCCTGGCCGGCCAGATGTGCGGCCGCAACGGCGGCGATGCCGCGAATGCCCGGCAGCGAGCACGCCAGGCGCAGCGACATGAGGCCGCCGTTTGATATGCCCGCTATGAAAATCCTGCCTTTGTCGATGGTATACTCTGATGCAAGCCGGTTTATCATGGCGGCAATGAACCCCACGTCATCAACGGCATGCCAGATTTTCCCGAGTCCCGAGGGGTAGGCCACGTAAAAGCCGTCCCGGTCCGACAGCTCGTTGAACCTCTGCTTTGTGAGCTTTACAACCGATTCCGCGGTGCCGCCGGCACCGTGAAGAACGACCAGGAGCGGTGAGAGGGTTGCTGTTTCGTTCTTTGGAACATGGACAAGGAACGACCTGGCCACGCCGCTATTCTCCATTTCCACGAGGCGCAACCCGCCCGCCTCCAGGCTCCGTCTCGAGTTGCACGATAATGATAAAATTGTGATTGTTGCGATGACCAGATATTTTTTAACTGCGATATGTACCATGCGCATCGAGGGTCATTCTCCTTTATATACCGGTAGTATCTCGCAAAGTATCTATTATTATCCAGGAAACTTCTCCCAATTGTCATTACGGCCATGGGACGAAATGGATGTTATCTGGAGCTATCTGACAAGCAAAAAGTTCTGGACAAGCTTCTTGAAATTTGCAACGGGGCAGAATTCATATCGTCCTCTCCTTCTTCCCTTCATTCCAGTGCTGTTTTTGAATCAGCCAGCGCTTTTTTATATTAAACGTCACGGCAAGGATGCCGTAGGAACGTCGGAACGTCCGCATGGAGCCAAATTTTATCACAGGAATAAAGGCTATGCTCATATCGTAGTCATATGTTGAAGGAAATGAGACCAGCAGTACCGGCGATACCCCCGGGAGCGCCCCGACGAGCACCCGCCTGCTTCCCCTGAGCTTTCTCTCAAGCCGATTCCCCGATTCATACTGGCTTCCCATATTCATCTCCAGCTGTATGTCAACGGCGACGTGGCGAAGGCCATCGAAACGATATCCAACAAAGGGCGCGAATTCAAAATACCCCGTCCTCCTGGAGGGGAATTCGCCGAAATGGTTCGCAAAGCCATAAAAGAAATTCGTTTTCCCGGCAAACGTCCCGCTCGACAGCGTGAGGCCGTACGCGTAACCCCTTCCCGTTCGTTCAAACAGGAAGCTGAAGGTGGGCCCAATGGAAAAAAATGTGCGCTGTGTAATGAAAGATCCGGCATCCCGTTTTACAGTCACGGCCTCGTTGATAGATTCCGGAGCTGCCGCGACCGTTCCGGACATATTGAGAATAACCACGTAAATCATTCCGACAATGTACAATCTACCCATCCGCATACTACTTTTCCTCCAGAACCCGTTCATTATCCAGGAAACTTCCGACAAAGATAATTCTGCTATCGATCTGTCAGGGGCCTCTTATAAAGGCAACCGCTTAATCTTTTCGATGAAAATTTTAACATTCTGTCCAGAACTTTTTGCTTGTCACGATCCTCCCGGTGTGCCACATACTACTGCCGATAAAGTTCATTCAATCGCATATACTGGCGCCGAAGAGGTTGTTATTTCCTATGTATATACACTTGATTGATTCCTCACTCCCCAAATAAAGTAGAACCATCAGCTTAAGGGGGGTATTTATAAGCAACGACCAACTCTACAAATAATTAAGCGGAAAAGTAGGACTCCCGAATTCGGAAAGCCTTCAGACCGTCTGGAGGATGCTCTGCACGGAGGAGGAGGCGCAGGTCGCGAATATGCTTCCCGGGAGGCGGGGCTCGTGCAGATGACGGAAAACCGGATCGCGGGGAACGCGATATGCAACTGCTGTTCCTGCTGCTGTGAGATGTTCCGGCTCATTGAGCATTCCGGGAAGCAGTGGATACTCTCACCGAGCCGCTTCCTGGCCAGGGTGGGGGAGGGGTGCCCCACCCGTGGATGCGGAGTGACCCGGAGCGGGTCGAACAGGTCTGCGAGGATGAAGGCATCCGCGGCCTCCATCTCCTTTTGAGGCGACAACTATCCTGATACTGAGAGTGGTTGATGTATCCTCACCTCGATCGAGTGTTCTTTGCGATCATCGACAAGGGGTAGCGCCGATTCCTGCTGCGGTTTCCCATTTATGGTTACACCCGTTTCACCGTTATCCTCGATTATCCTGATTACGGTGATATGATACACCGTTTCCCGGTATCTGTAGTGCACCTTGAAACTATCCCAATCGGAGTGCAGGCACGGTTCTATATGCAGAGTCTCTTTCTCAAGCCGAAGGCCAATGAGCGATTCGATTATTAAGCGGTACATCCATCCGGCTGAACCTGTGTACCATGTCCAGCCGCCGCGCCCCGTATGCGGGGGCTGGGCATACACGTCCGCGGCCATGACATAGGGCTCGACCCTGTAGATGGCAATGCCGCCGACGGTGCTCCCGTGGTTTACCGGGTTTATCATGCCCGCGAGCTCCCATGCTCTCTTTCCTTCGCCTGATGCCGCGAACGCCATTGCCGCCCAGACCGCCGCATGCGTATACTGGCCGCCGTTTTCTCTTACGCCCGGAACGTATCCCTTGATATATCCGGGGTTCAGGTCCGACGTGTCGAATGGCGGATCAAGAAGCTGTACGAGCGCGCTGCTGCGGCGGACAAGGCGCCGGTCAAGTGATTCCATTGCCATGCGAGAACGGCCGGCTTCTCCCGCACCAGATAAAACCGACCAGCTCTGCGCGATAGAATCGATCTGGCATTCAGGGTTATTTGACGATCCGAGGGGTGTGCCGTCATCGAAAAAGGCGCGGAGATACCACTCCCCATCCCATCCGTTCGCTTCGATGTTGCGACGCAGTTTCGCGGCTTCAGCCCGACAGTGTTCGGCAAAGGGCCGATCTTCATAAATCTCTGCAATCCCCGCAAACTGCATGAGCGCAGTATAATAGAAAAATGCAAGCCACACGCTTTCACCTTTACCGTGGTTGCCGATACTATCCATGCCGTCGTTCCAGTCTCCCGAGCCGATGAGCGGCAGGCCGTGCGCGCCGTAGTGTTGTCCCCTCTTAAGGGCCCGCACGCAATGATCATAGAGCGTGGCGGTTTCATCGGAACGTATCGGCAGATCGTAATACGAGTCTTCGTCTTCATTTACCGGGCGGCCTTTGATGAAAGGCACGGATTCATCCAGCACTCCGGTGTCTCCGGTTGCGAGAATATAGCGTGCCGCGGCCAGAGGCAGCCATAGGAAATCGTCTGAACAGTGCGTACGCACACCCCGGTCGAGCGGGGGATGCCACCAGTGCTGCACGTCGCCCTCTTCAAACTGATGTGCGGCACAGAGCAGCAGGTGTTCACGAAGGAGGCCCGGCTCGGTATGGACGAGGGCCATGGCGTCCTGGAGCTGATCGCGGAAACCGTAAGCTCCTCCTGACTGGTAATATCCGCTTCGTGCCCACATGCGGCATGCAAGCACCTGATAGATCAGCCAGCCGTTCGCCAGCACGTTCATTGATCTGTCGGGTGTCTCGATCTGTACCGCGCCAAGGGTGTGTTTCCAGTGGTCCCAGACCGCTTCGAGGGCGCCGTGCGCCGCGGAGGCGCCGCGGAATCGTCGCATCAGAGAATTGGCGTCATTGGAGTCCATGCCTGAGCCGAGTCTGAAGATTATTTCGCGTTCCTCCCCTTCGGCAAGCTCAACGGGAACCTGGATGGCCGCGCATGGATCCAGGGCCGCTCCGGTTCGGTTTGAGAGCTTTGTTCTTGTCATCGCGGCCGGATCCCCGAGAGTTCCGTTGCGGCCGATGAATTCAGTCCGGTCGCAGGTTATGGTGCGTGTGTCATTGTCCACATCGAAGAATGCGGTCCGGCCCTCGAACTCCTTGTTGAATGGATTGTGCGCGAAAATAGCACCGGTCAGGGGATCCTGCCGGGTGACCACGTGCATTGAGGTTTTCACGCGCAGGTCCCCCATCACCCATTCGGCGTATCCGGTTACGGAGATCCGGCGAGGACGTTTTGAAAGATTACGTATCTTCACCACGGTAAATTTGATGCATGCGTCAAGAGCAACATACACCCACACCTCAGTGCTGATGCCGCGTTCGGTGTGTTCGAATACGCTGTAGCCGAATCCATGCCGGGTTACATACGGGGTTAATCCGCGCTTTGGAAGCGGCATTGGTGACCAGAAGTGGCCGCGCTCTTCATCGCGTATGTAGAAAGCTTCGCCGCCCGTATCGCATACAGGATCGTTTTCCCACGGGGTGAGGCGAAACTCGTGGGCATTTTCAGACCAGGTATATCCCATGCCACTCTCGGAGATGACGGCTCCGAAATTTTTGTTCGCCAGCACATTCACCCATGGAGCGGGAGTATCAAGCCCCTGTCCGGTCGTAATGATATATTCACGACCGTCCGGAGTGAACCCCCCGTATCCATTAAAGAATATCAGGTCGGTTCGCGGCTCGGCGGCTACTATCGACTCTTCGGTGCGGAGAGCTCTTGCGGGCGCGAGCAGGGAAACAGGCATCCGCACCACGCTTCTTCTGGTGATCTGATCTGCCAGCAGTCCCCGCCTGTCGGTGATGATGGCGCGGGCAACGGTTTGCATCAGAATCTGGTCCTCGCCTGATATCTGGTCGGAATTTCTTACAAAAATTCCGCCTGATCTGCCGCTCGGATTGCTCTCGATGCCCGCCGCAATCAGCCCGAGTATCTGTTCATGAAGGATCTGCCGGTAACCGGCGTGGTCGTCGTTCCAGATCACGAGGTCTACCGCAAGCCCTTTAAGGCTCCAGTATGCGTGGGCGCCGACAAGCTGCCGGACCAGATCTATGTTGATGGCGTTTTCAATCTGAAGGAGTACGATAGGCAGGTCGCCGGATATGCTGTAACCCCATAGGCCGGATTGTCCGCGGAGGTTGCTCATAATGATGTTCTGATCCGCGCGAAGGTATGAATGCGCATGTATGATGAAACCCGCAAGGTGCCCGTATAACTGCGCTTCCGTTTCAGTGGCGTTAAGCTGCCGGAGAACCACCTGGCTGTGTGTCCATGCAAGGTCGAATACGCGGTCGGCCAGACGACGATCACGGTATTTCCCTGCGAGATGCAGGGCTTCTTCACGGGTTTCCCCTATTCCGGAAACCATATCGATGACGGCCGATTCCTCCGATTCAAGGGTAATGACGTATCTGATCGCGGCAATCGGGTCAAGCACCGGGCCTTCGTTCCCTTCAAGTGGACCCGGATTGCGGATTGCCCGGGGGTTGACGACCGAGTTGCCCCGCCCGATAAACTGCATCCGGTCCGTTTCATGCGAGACCCCGCTTACTGTGCCTTCCTGCACGGTCATTACGTGAAACATCCATGGCGTCTTTTCGTCTGCAGAGCGCGGGCGGCGGTTGCACAGGATAATATGCGCTTCGGAAAGGATCTCGGTTTGCACAAAGAGATTGCTGAAGGCGGGATGCAGCGCGTCCGCGAAAGACGGTGCGAGTACAACTTCCGCGTAACTCGTTATTTCCATCACCCTGGGTTTTCTCGAAAAGTTGGTCAGCCGGACTCTGCGAAGTTCGATATCATCTTCGGGCGAAACAACGATCGAGGTGTGCGTATCAATATCAAAATCACGGCGTCTGAATTCTGCGCGGCCCTCTGAAAAAATCACCTCATAGTTCTCAGGCCCTTTGAGTGTCGGCTGATACGCGGTAGACCAGAATTCACCGCTCTCCGTGTCGCGGATGTAGCAGAAAGCCCCCCGGTTGTCGCGGGTGGTGTCTTCGCGCCAGCGGGTAACCTCGATATCCTTCCAGCGGCTGTAACCGCCCCCCGCGTTTGTAACCATTACATGGTATCTGCCGTTCGAAAGAAGCTGTACTTCCGGTATCGCGGTATTGGGGCTTGAGAATACGCGCATGGGCATCTCAGGGGGGGTGCTGCCGGTTTGAGTTTCGGATGTCGCGGTCGTATCCATATAAAGAGATGTGGCAGCAGGTATCCGCTCCTGAAGCAGAAGCATGGCCGCCTTGCAGAGCGGATCGGATTCAAAGCGTTTCTGCATCGGACGGTTCAGGAGCAGATAGGATAGTGAGAGCAGGCTCATCCCCGAATGATGCGACATGTAAGATTTCACGACGGCGTTTTGATGCCCGAGAGGGAGTCGTGAAGGAGTGTAGTCGATAGCTTCATAGAGGCCGTATCTGCCCTCAAATTTGAGAGAGGCGAGCCGTTCCAGGTTTTTGCACGCATCTTCCGGGGCGACCATAAGGGCAAGCATCGAGGCATAGGGCGCAATTACAAGGTCATCGGAAAGCCCGCGTTTGAGTCCAAGGCCCGGCACGCCGAAGGCGCGGTACTGATAATCGAGTCGGATTCCAAGCGCGTTATAGCCGGATTCTGAAATGCCCCATGGTACGTCGCGCAGCCGCCCGTATTCGATCTGGCGTTTAACTACCGCTTTATACGTTTGATCCAGCAGGGTGTTTTCATATGTCGGCATCACGAGGAGCGGCATCAGGTACTCGAACATCGATCCGCTCCATGAAAGCAGAACCGGATCGCCGCCGCCGGAGGTGAGCAGGCGTCCAAGTGCGAACCAGTTTTCCTGGGGCAGCTGCCTCTGCGCTATCGCCACAAAACTGCACAGGCGCGCTTCAGAAGCGAGAAGGTCGTAATAACCCGAGTCAGGGTGGCGATGGTCCACGTTATAGCCGATAGCCAGAAGGTGCTGCGCTTTGTCGTACAGGAATTCATACTCCATGCGAGCGAAGCCGTCAGCCTGTTCCGCAAGGCGCTCGATATCGGCAATTCGAACTTGGGCGCGGCCGACTGATTGCAGAATGAGTCTGCGAAGTTCATCATACCGGTTGAACTCCTCGGGTGTAACATCCCCGTCCAGGAGGCGTGCAATCGCCGGTATGAACTCGATATTCATGTGCGCAAGTTCGCGCAGCGTCGGGATTGTATCAATTGCCGGAAGTTCTTTCAGCCCGTCCATTGAAGGGTCAAGTGATGCCCACGGGGCAAGATAGATTAAATCTTCGAGGGCCGCCCGGCATTGCCCGGCCATCACCCGGGCCCACCAGAGCGTTTCGCTTTCTGATTGGGCATCCAGAGCGGCCGCGGATTCTTCCGCGTATGTTATCAGGCGTTCGAGACTCCGCCTGGCGGAGGTGAGCGTAGCCTGACCGGACTTCATCGCGGATTCCATTTCAGTCCTGAATTGAGCGAGAGGCGGCGGGACGGTTTCTGCGGCATCCATGCAAATTCGAAGAGTATCGCCAAGCCCGTCAAACAGCCCCGGATTAAGTATGTAATGATCGGAAAGCTCGGTCAGGCCCGGCTTGAGCGTCAGGAGATGACCCGCCAGATTTCCGCTGTCAACCGTTGAGATATACAGGGGCGGCAGGGGATTCAGGGTCAGTGTGTCGTACCAGTTGTAGAAATGGCCGCGGAATCGTTCGAGTTTTTTCATTGCGTCAAGCGTATTGCCGGTGCGCTCGATCATCTGCGCTGCCGGAATGTAGCCGAAGTCATATGCGGTCAGATTCGCGAGGAGCGAAAGCCCGATGTTGGTTGGAGAAGTCCGGTGGGCGACCATGCCTGTCGGAGCTTCCTGGACATTATCTGGAGGGAGCCAGTTATCTTCGGGACCTGTGAACGTTTCGAAGTAGGCCCAGGTTTTTCGGGCGAGCTTCCGTAGAAATAATTTCTTTTCATCCGAAAGGCGTACTTCACGGCGGGATATCGGCCTGCTGATCCACCAGGCGATTGCGGGCGAGGCGGCCCAGAGGATCAGTATCGGCAACGCAGCAGGCAGGGCCGCGGAATCCGACACAGCGAGATAGATCATGGCTGAAAGTGCAATGACCGGGGCAATCCACATTTCGAGATACGAGCCTGCAGGATCGGTGCGGCTTTTGCCGCCGATGCCGCCCGACGGATTCCATTCGAGAAGCCGTCTGTGTGAGAAGAGCATTCTCCATCCTGTGCGCATAATCGCGCCAATGCTGTAATATGCCTCATAGGGAAGGCATGCGATGGTAAATAAACCCTGCGCAAAACTCATGCCTGCGGAGCGAAAAGAGGAGGCGATGTGCTGACGTACAAGCATATCATCCGGTTTTCTTAGTAAACCGAGTAAAGAGCTGAACAGAGCGGGAATCAGAATCATGGCTGTCGCTGACAGTGTCCAGAACCAGGCGGGAGACTGCAAAGTCCAGCCGAGCAGGGCAAAGAGCGTAAGCGCCGCAGGCGTGACACTGCGGCGCAGGTTGTCGAGAATTTTCCATCGGGAGAGAAGTGACACCGGATTGCGGCGCAGACGGCCGCCCGCCCCCGGAACGAAGGGGAGAATCCACGATATGATCTGCCAATCCCCGCGTATCCAGCGCCGCCGCCGGACGACATCATCGTGATAACGTGATGGATATTCATCGTAGAGCTGTACGTCGCTCAATAAACCGGCACGCGCGTAACAGCCTTCGAGCAGATCGTGGCTGAGGATCAGGTTTTCGGGCAAACGGTCCTTGAGCGCCTGTTCAAACGCATCAACCTCGTAGATGCCCTTGCCGATGAATGAGCCTTCATGAAACAGGTCCTGATACACATCGGAGACAACGCGGGTATACGGGTCAATACCGGATTCGCTCCCGTTCAGCCGCGCGTAACGCGAACGGTTCGTTGAGGGCAGAATTACGGAAACGCGCGGCTGCAGAATGCCGTATCCCTCGACAATACGTTTTTTGGCACTGTCATAACGCGCGCGGTTGAGAGGATGGGCCATCGCGCCCACGAACTGCCGTGCCGAATCACGGGGGAGCTGCGTATCCGTGTCAAGGGTGATCACATATTTGATACTCGACAATATTTCAGTGTTCCCGACGATGAGCGAGAAGCTGCCCTCGGGTCCGCCGCGCAGAAGTGAATTCAGATCCGCAAGCTTTCCACGTTTGCGTTCGTACCCCATCCAGAGCCGCTCTCTGCCGTTCCAGAGGCGCGGACGATGAAAAAGGAAGAATGAATCCCCCGACGATCCCCGATACTTTTCGTTAAGGTATTCAATTTTCTGCCGGGCCAGCCCTGTCAATAATTCATCCTCGGGCAGTGTTTCTTTTTCGGCATCTTTTAAGTCAGTGAGCAGGCCGAAATATACATTTTCATTACTGTTTGCGAGAAAGCGTACTTCGAGGGCCTCGATGAGGTCGTCGATATTTTCGGGGCTCGTGATCATGCTCGGTACAACCACGAGAGTGCGCGACCCGGACGGGATCCCCTCGGAGAAATCCATTCGGGGAAGCAGTTCGGGGTTCACCAGAATGGTCGCCAGCCAGTTTGTCAGGGCCGTTGCCGGATGTAATGCGCACAGGACAGCGAGGATCGCGAACAATGCCAGCACCCATCCATCCATTCCCCCGGTACGGGCCTTCGCGATCAGCCCGACGACAATGATCGCCGCAAGTGCCATGATTGTGCCGAGAAAAATAAACAGGGGGAACCGGGCGCTTGCTTTTTTTACCGCTGCGCCGGGTGAAAAACGAATCTTTACTTTGCGTTCGAACCTTGGTAATCCTTTATCGATAAGGTAAAATCCGACATGTGCCGTCCGGTCTGCCGTTCCATTAATCTCAGCGCCCTCCCGGGCGAGCCGCACGGCCTCGCGTGCCACCTCGTTCTCGGTCAGATTGAGGCGGCTGTTCTTTGCCGCTTTTTCGATCACGTGGCGATACCGGTCACGCGTTGTGAAGTCCATTCCGCCGTAGGATCCACCGGGATCTTCGCGCAGAGTATGCTCGACCACGCTCATGGATTCGACGAATTCATGCCAGTCCATCGCGCGCAGAAAACGGAGACTTCCGATGCTGTTGCTCATCGAGACCTGGTCCGCCGCCTGCTGTTGAATCTCGGACTGCACCAGCTGTTTGACGGTCAGACCAGTTTCCGAGAGCTGCTGTTCTATCCAGGTCAGGGGCAATGCGAGTGCCGAGCTCTGGCCCTGAAGGCGGCGGGACAGTTCGGCGACAAAAGCGCTCGTCATGGGCGGGTTCGAGTGCGCCATCTCCGCGACGATGAGGATCAGGCTTTTGGGATTCTTCTCGGTGATTTCGAGCAGACGGTCCGCCCAGTATCCCGCGAGGTCCTGCTCGATCATGTCCGCGGCTATGGATGCCGCAACCCGCCGGAGATTTTCGATCAGGGTGAGACGCAGCATGATGGGAATCGCCCAGAGTTCTCCCAGCTTCAGGGCGGTCACGCTCTGGTAGGATGCGATGAATCGTGTGAGGTTATACGGGTCTACCCGACCATCTCCATGTGATATCATCTCCATCGCGATGTCATACACGCGCGGGAGGTTCGCGGATGGACCGTTCTGAAGACGGGGCAACTCACGGCTGTAACCCTTCGGGAGATGTTTTCTGCCTGTCTGGATCTGCTCTTCTATCAGATAGAAGTTATCAAGCAGCCATTCGCCGGCGGGTGTAATTCTGCGGCTTTCCCTGACTGCATCACTGAGCAGGGTGCGGACCTCATGCAGTACGGATTCGTTTTCGGTAAGTCGTGCCAGAAGATGCTGGTTCCGGACAACTCCGGGATGAAGAATATGTGCGCCTGCGATGATTTTGCCGTGTGTATCCATCTGTTCGGCGCTGTACAGCGCTGATCGCAGAGGGGGGGGGCCTCCGGCGTATTTTTGAGAAAATTCTCCGCCGGGGAGAATGGATTTGTTGCGATGTGCAGGGTTGCGGTTCATGCGGCTGTCCATGTTTTTTTCAGGTTGCAATTCTTAATTGATGCATGTAAAAATCGCATCACGTGCCGGACAGTATCATCAACGTTCCCCCGTGTCAAGATAGTCGGCACCTGAATAAAAAAAGAGTCAACTATGTTGACACGGAGCGCAGCCGGAGTTTATGTTAAAAGGGGATTACGTCCGCCCCTGATCGACGGCCTTACTTGTTTTTGGGATTAAATACACTGACCTTTTTTTTGGCATCGGTTTGCGCCTGGGCTTTCTGGGTTGCTTTCTCCTTTTCACTGTCTTTTTGCTTTTTATTTTTACCTATTGATTTCGGACTTTTGTCTCCCATGATATCTCCTCATATTCTGCTTATTTTACTCAGAAAAGATATTCCTTATGCACTGTTCTTAAAGTAAATCTGAGTAATAAATCAATAATACTACAGCATGATGCATAAGTAAAGGGAAATATCGGTTTTCACGGAGCGGGGCGGGGCGCCCCATCCGGGGCCGGGGTGAACTCGCCGAACCGGCTGTGCCGGATCCGTCTCAAACAGCACCCCGATAGATTATCCGCCTCCGGCGGACGTTTTGAGGGGGGCGCAGAACCCCTCTCCCCCCGGGAGAGGGGCAGGGGTGAGGGCGCACTAGACGGAGACCCACACCCCCCCAATACACTTGATTAATTCCTCACTCCCCAAATAAAGTAAAACCATCAGCGTAAGGGGGATATCCATGAGCAACGACCAACTCTACAAAGAATTAAGCGGAAAAGTAGGACTCCCGAATTCGGAAAGCCTTCAGACCGTCTGGAGGATGCTCTGCATGGGGGAGGAGGCGCAGGTCGCGAATATGCTTCCCGGGACAGCGGGAATGACATGCAAGGCGAGGATGATCATCTTCACCTTCGCATGTTTGTGCGCTGCACGTCGTGTGATGTTGACCGGGAATGGATGAAGCTCTGGGAAACGCATCTTCTGGTCGGCGGGTATTTCAGGATGAAGTGCGGGCCATGATGATTTCTTTCTGACAATGCTTCCTTGAAAATATTTCTTGCAATTTAATCTAAATGCTGCGGAAATATTTTGCGAGCAATGTATTTATACGTTATAAATGTAATTTTTTCTCAATTTCACGCGTCGTGCGAAATTTAAAGCCCCTTGTCCTGTGTTTGTTGTGGTGAAAAGAGCAGTAAGAAGCCATAAACTGGTTCACATATCATCCATTCAACCCCATGGGCATATACTGAATACGGAGCATTGTCCAATAGTTACGTATATTAATCACACTACGTGCCGGTGCATTTAAAATGATCAAAGCAGGAGAAGACCTGAAATGAATTGGAATAAGAAGATAATTTCAAAAATAGCAAGAGCTGTTGTTTATTTCGCGATCGGATTTTCCATCCTTTTAATACTATATATGCTTGGCGGTCACGGAGCTCTGGAAGACATACTTTACTATACTCCGACTGTTGGGAAACTAATGATAGTGGTGGCCCTTGCCGTCACGACCATGATATTATTAATCGTAGATATAAAACACAATAGAATGGCATCCGGAAAAACACTGGCACTATCCTGCATTTTGATCATCGTTTCAGGTTATTTTGCTTCATATGTGATACTCCCCAGATATATACGCCACGGCGAAATACCCCCGAGAAAATTTTTAAGCAGCTCCGACCGGAGGGTTGGTTCGTTCCGTTTTGCGGCCGCCGGTGACGCCCACATAGGAGACAAGGAAAGTAGAAGTGACCTGACCCTGCAGATGATTGAACATATACAACGCGGCAACTATGATGCGTTCTTTTTACTTGGTGATCTTGTTGATCATGGTTTTAATTACAGTTTATGGAAAAAAGCTTTTAAAGACATGGAAATATTGAATCGCACTATCCCGGTCTGCTATATTCCGGGGAATCACGATACAATGTTCGGCGGGGAGGATTTTTATAGAAAATACGCCGTTCCGGACAATAATGGAAGTATGTGGAGAAGAATAGATATCGGCAACATACATTTTCTTGTACTTGATGTTGAATGGGTAACACAGACATATACAAAAGAGCAGGAAAAATGGCTTATCCGGCAGCTTAAGGAAATTTCAAAAAAAGACTGGTGCATTGTAATGAGTCATTCCTTCTATTATTGCTCCGGGAGAAGCAAAGACGGCTGGGATTGGTATGACAATGAAACGTTGATCAAAAGATTGTCCCCTCTCTTTGAGAAGTACGGGGTCGACCTGGTATTGTCAGGACACATGCATCAGATGGAACTATTGAAAAAGGGAGGAGTTATCTATGCCATTATGGGTTCTTTCGGCGGGACACTGGATAAAGGAAGAGAGTATGTTTCTCCTGCCAGTGTCTGGTACAGGGCCCGTCAATATGGTTTTGCGGATGTAACTATAAAAGGCAACGATGCACTTCTGATGGTGCGTGATCCTGACAATAAAGTAATGTATAGCATTAATTTTACAAATAGATGAAGGATGGTTTGCCACCTCCGGTGGACAGGGGCCTTGAACTTTTACACAAGAAAATAATAAAAGTTTCATTAGTCAATAAGTCTTATGAAAGACAGAAGAGGGCTCAGTGCAGGCAGCACGGGCAGGATAAGTAGAACAAGCGAAGCCCGTTATGTCGCATTGGAAATTTCTGCAAACGGAGCTTTTTCCCGACATGTTTGGATTGACAGAAAATGAATAGGATTATAATCATATATAAAAGAAATTATCACGCACGCAAGACGCAAGGGGAGAGCCATTTTATCGTTCCGATATCCGCATGAATTGCGTGCGGGAAATCATTGGTAAGGTCGGTGCATTCCATGAAGCAGATAAATGCGATACAGAGCACCAACAAGGTTGTACTAATAATAAACTGGCTCCTTGATGCATTTCTTATTCTTGGATATATCGCCGAGTACTTTAAAGGCGGCAGATCGCTGCAATTTGTTATAACCTTTATTTTGATGATTGTTATACCCATGGTTATAGCGACAATTATTTATAAAAGAGATTCGGAAAATAAATATATTAAATTTATTACTCTTGGGTGCTATTTTACTATTTATTCATTTGCCATGTTTACATCTTCAAGAACGCTGATATACGTATATCTCTTTCCTATTATCTCAATGTATCTCCTCTATTTTGATCTTCAACTTATGATTAGAAGCTGTAGCTTTATCTTAATTATAAATATTGCCAGGGTATTATGGCTTGTCCTTGCGAAAGATATGACGGATAAAAGCTTAACGACGGATTATACCATACAATTATCATCAGTTATCCTTTACAGTGCCGCTCTCATCATCGCCACAAAACTTTCCAACCGGTTCAATAGTGATAAAATGGAAAGTATTGAAGAGGAAAAAAACAAACAGGGTGTTATTCTTTATGATGTCCTGAAAATCGCTTCGGTCCTGGACAGTAATTCAAAAGAGGTGTACGGCATAGTTGATGAACTAGTTACTGCAACGGATACCGTAACCGGCACCGTCAATAAAATACTGGATAGTGCTGCAGATACAGAAACAAGTATTGGAGACCAGTCAAGGCTGACACATGACATTCAGAATATTATAGAAGAAACTTCAAAATTATCAGAAAAGATGGGGGAGATCTCCGGTGAAGCTTCACTATCAGTAAATGAAGTCATTGATATTGTTAATAAACTCGAATCCAATACATCTGTCGTAAATGACAATAATGAAAATGCTTATACTACAATGGTGCAGTTGACTGAAAAATCTACAGAGATACAGAACATTACTGACATGATAACCGGAATTTCAGAACAGACAAATCTCCTTGCCCTTAACGCAGCCATAGAAGCCGCAAGGGCCGGTGAGGCGGGCAGGGGCTTTGCTGTTGTTGCTGATGAAATCGGAAAGCTTGCTCTCCAGAGTCAGGATTCCGCGAAAGAAATTGAGGTAATTTTAAAAGAGCTTCGTACCATGGCTACTGATTCGGTAAAAGTTGTAGGTAAAATTAAAAATGTAAATGCCGAGCAAAATAGATTGATAGATGAGACCAAGCGGGCCTTTGATACTATCACGGCAAAGATTACCGGAGTTGATAATACGGTAAACCTGGTGAATAGTAAAATTAATGAGATTTTAGCGACCAATAATAAAATAGTTGATAGCATTAACAACATTTCAGGGGCCAGTAAAAAGGCAACAGGGTTAACCAGGGACGCTACTGAAGTCACGAGAAGTAATATCGAACGTGCCAACATGGCAAAGAAACTTATGGGTGAACTGATAGAGACCGCCAAAGGAATGAATAAATATATTGAGTAGTATCCCACTCCTCACTTCCGGCACTCTGAGTGCCAGCGGCGTTTTCCGGAATTCCAGGGCCCCCGCACGTTGACGGGTGTCGGTATGAGGAGTATCACTTTTTGCGATGTGCGGGGTATATCAGTTCCTCATGGATAATGCGCATGATGGAGGCGAGGCATGCCCTCATGTGTTCATGCCCGACATCGTCACCCTCGAGATGATGGGTATGCAGTCGGCGCAGGAGTCGAACCAATGTTAATTTTTCCTTCTTCGTCGGAGGCTTCCCGGCCGTCCAGATTGTACGCCAGGAACGGACGGTCCTTCCCCCCTCCGCATGTACCCTCCCGGCGTAATTGCTTAGATATTTATTTCAAGGCCCCTGTCCGGCAGTTTTTGCTTGTCAGGAACATCCTGGTGTGACACTATTAGCGCAGATAAAGCACATTCAGTCTCATTTTTTACTAATTGATCAAGAATCGGGATGGTGTTCACTTTCATCCCCTTAATCCTCTTACCTTGACAATTACCAGTTGGGAAGGGACCGGCAGCTGGGCCGGGGGTGCTTTCTCCGGCACATTGTGGTCTGCTTCTTTAGAATGAACGGTAGATGTTTCTTTGGGAGCATTTAAAACACCTGTAAAATACTATCGGGAAAGGCTTGCTATATTAAATGACCTGTGGCATTCATGGAAAGGTGTATAAGTAATGAGAAACAAGTCATCTGTCATGCTTGCGCTCCTCCTCTGCGCCTTCCTGTGGGATTGCGGCGAGAAAAGCCACGCGGTCAGGGAACGGGAAAGCAAAAAAGTCATATCGGTCAATACTTTCGAAGACCGTTCGATCGGGACCGGCCAGTACAAGGCGTTTAAAAACGGCATCCCCTCCCAGATCATAGAGGCCTTCATCCCGATACCCTACCTCACGGTCATCAACCGGGAAGAGGTCATCAGGGCGGTGATAAAGAACAAGGAGATCCAGATGCTGGGCCTCATCGATGAGGGGAACGCCGACCGGGACAGTGTCATAGAAATGGGGAAGATGCTCAACGCCCAGTACGTCATCACCGGCTTTTTCATGGTGCTGCAGAACAAGCTCCAGATATCCGCGGCGGTCATGAACATCGAAACCTCGGAAGTGGTGCACCAGACATCGGTGAACGGCCTGCTGAACAATTTTTTCACCCTCCAGAAGGAACTGGCTGTCAGACTGGTGGAGGGGATCCACATCAGGCTGAATCCCGACTTGAAGGAACGCATCATACAGAAGCAGGACACCAGGAACCTGAACGCCTTCATCAATAATTATGACGGCGAAAAAAAGATGGAGATAATTGAAATTATAAAGGGCATCGACAAGGAGAAGGAACTGGCGCGGATGGGGCGCCTCAAGGACGAAGACGCCAGGAAGAGCATGGAAGAGATACGCCGCCGGAACGAGATCGCGGAACAGGACCGGAAAAAGCGCGACCAGGAGCTCGCGAAGCTGCGCGAGCAGGAGCGCGTCAAGCGCGACCAGAAGCTCGCCGGCGAGTTGAAAACGATCCAGGAACGGAGAAAGCTCCTCGAAGCCAGGAAGCTCGAGGAGGAACGCGGGCACCGGGAGGCGGTCGCCCGGATGGAGGCCCTGGCCCGCGCGGGCGATGAAAAATGGAAGCGGGAGCTCGACACGCTCAGGAACATGAACCTCGGGAAGGACCGCATTGCCCGGGAGCGGGAGAACGCCGAATCGCTGTTCAGGAAGGCGATCGAGTTTGACGCGCAGTACACGCGGGCGCGCAGGAACCTCGCGAAGCTGATACAGGCCGTTCCAATGACTCTGTAGTAATCCCGGTGGAGGTAGCACCATGAAACATCTTGTACTGACTCTTTGTATCCTGGCCGCCGCGATTTTCGCAGGCTGCTTCGAGGTCACGGAGGATATAAAAAATGACCAGGCCGGGGCATTGCTCCTGGACTACTCGAAATACGGGTCCATGCAGTATTCTGTCGGGATATACGATATCTCTTACCGTGATTACTGGGGCGCCTTTACCTACGGGGATCCCTACCGCTATTTCGGGCTACTTTCAACCTTTGGGGCAATAACCATGCTTTGTGAGGTGCAGGTAAGCAATTCCGCCCCACCCGGCATATATAATGAAACAGATAAAGACTCGATATTTATAATCACCTACGATGACGATATTGACACAGCCGGGTTCTATGAGCTGGGTACATCGACTTTCACCTTTACGCTGGAGGAGAACGGCCCCTCCAGGGTGAAGGGAAGCTTTTCCGGGACGCTGGAACGCACTCCCGCAGGAATTCCCGCGACTTACGAGCTGACCAACGGCGAGTTCGATCTCCCGTACCGCTATTAAAAGAGAGGCATTAATGAAACGCACCCTGCTCGCCTGTTCCCTCGTCATCCTCCTCTGCGGTGCGTCCCATGCGACTGAAAAGCACGGGACCTTTATCATCGGGGTAAAAACGTGGGGCGCCCTCTGGCACTCGCCCTGGAACACGGTGCTGAACAGCGAGCTGCGGGACTGTTACCTGACCGCGAACGTCACCTCCTTCGGGCAGACGCTGCTGCGGGGCCACGTGGAATACCAGAACGCCCTCGGCTATCTCGCCGGTCCGGTCCTGGGATACCAGACACCGGACAAGAAGGTTTCCTTCAGCTTCGCCTTCATGTGGCTTTCGAATTTTTCATCCCTCTATTCTGAAACCGGGATCGTGAAATGGTGGTCGTACCTTATTCCCTATTCGACAAAGACGGCCCTCCAGTACAGCCGCAGGGAGATCGACTTCGCGGTCAGTTTTGCCGTCCACGATTACGTGAAGATCTTCGCGGGGTACAAGTACCAGTCGTCCCTTAAAAAAGCCGAAATGTGGGTCACCTTCTTCAATGTAAAATTCGACGACGATATAATGACGCACATCCCGACCGCCGGCCTGGCAGTGTCATATCCCCTGAGCGACATGTTCGCCATCGGCCTCCAGGCGGGGGCCCTGTACCTGATACCGAAAACGACCGATCCCACAATTCATACGTTCAAGCAGAACGCCGGCTTCAACCTGGAGCCAAGCATTTCCGCGCTGATCAAGGATCACCTGATCCTCCAGCTCGGATACCGCTACCAGATGTACTGGTTATCATTTGAAAAAACCAACAGTGTCATGCTGGCGGGCGCGGCGGGCGCTCTGGTGCTGAATTATAGCGACCCCGTGTACCTGGCCCATGTGCTGCCGATTTGGGCTGCGCAGTCATTAAGGAAGAACAGGTTTAATCTCACCGATATCTTTCACGGCATAACCCTCGCGGTTTGTGTGGCGATCTGACTGAGAAGCGGCATGATGATCCGTCGTGCCGTGTTTTACAACCGACCGCGTAGTGGTATGCAGAAAGTCTGCAGGAGAGAGACCGCATAATTAACCATGTATACAGATGATCAAATTCCAGTTCATCAAGTGTAGCCGAGTTGAATTGTAACTGAGTGGTTATAGTATGCCATTGCGGCCCCTTGGCTGTTTTTTTTAATCAGCACCCAGGAGATAGCGGTCTACTCCTTCTCCTGGTATTCGTCCAGTCCTTTCTGTATCACCTCTTGTACATCCTGCCTGAACTCGTTATTACGGTCCGGATAATAATTGGAGAAGTCTACCGGTTCAAATATTTTTATAACGGCCCTGCCTGGGAAAAGCTTTAAAGTTCCGGCCGGAAGGATATTCCTTGTATTGGCGATTGTAACCGGCAGAACCGGAATTTTCAGGTCTATCGACATCTGGAACGCCCCGCGTTTAAATTTGTTCATCTTTCCGGTTTTACTCCTGGAACCTTCAGGGAGAATGACAATCGATGTCCCTCCCTGAATTTTTTCCCTGGCCTTTTTCAAGGATTTTTTTGCCTCTTCAGGATTTGAACGGTCAATTAGAATATTGCCGCCTTTTTCGGCAGCATATCCAAAAACAGGGACTTTCCTCAGTTCTTTTTTTATGACCCATTTTACATCTATTCCCAGCCACCCAAATAGAAGAAAAATATCAAGATTACTTTGATGGTTGGCCACAATAACATATGATTGGTTTTTTTTAATATTTTCCCTGCCAATTACCTTTACTACCATTGGTATGAAAAAGCTATTCACCCGTGCCCACCATACACCGGTTGTCCTGTTTGCCAGGCGGTCATTGACCAAAAAAATTATTATTAAACCAATGAAGACAAAAATGCATGTTGAAATGAGAAGAAATGGAATATAAAAAAACCATTTATATGGCTGATATAATTTGTATAAAATCTTTTTCAAAATATTCTTTTATATTAATAAAAAATTTAAAATCAATCTTTATCCCACTTTTGTGGTATTTTGACAATTTTGGAAGTTTCATATCCAAAACTTGCAATCAACTTGATCATCTGTTCGTAATCCGAATCAGGAATGGTCGGAGTTCTCGCCATAAGCCAGAGATAGTCACGCTTGGTTCGACCAATTATTGTTATCGAATAATCTTCATTGAGATATATGATCAGGTATTCTGCTTTAAATGGACGGATAAACTGCATGTCCCAGGTGGCGTTTGTCTTTCTGTCCCTGATGAAACCGGTAGGGTAATATGTCTTTACAGGGCCATTGAACCCGTTTTTATTAAAAGTGAATGTTGTAGCAATATTCCCCTTTTCATCGAGACGGTAGGATTCAACAGCATTGTAGGCCCCTTGCTCCAGGAAGGTCGGGATGGTAGCAATTATATACCAATCTCCCATGAAACGGTTAATATCAACCTTGTCAACGGTATTAAGGGTAGGCTGTGTTGCGCACATAACGGTAAAGGAAAGAAAAGCCAGGATTCTCATTGCCTTCATTTTTTTTTGCTCCATAATCAATTTCTTATTATATGTGTCATTTTTCTAAACCCTGAAATAAACCGGCCATACAAGAGCATCAAGAATCATTGTCTGGTTGCAAAAAGCAACAGCCCCTGCAATGGCAAGCCTGTAGGCCCATTTTGGTTCATTGGGCTGAACCTTAATAATGCTTATTAAAAGCAATACCGAGGCGATCCCAACAGTAAAGAGAACAACCCTTATCAGGACCCATGTCAATAGTGACGGATTTTTTATTGTAGCAAATGTGAGCGGCATCCAGAGTGCCGAGGGTAATAGAATTAAAACATATAAAACAAGGAACAGTTCATAGGGAAATCGATGTGCAATTATTGTCTTAGCGGGATCAAGGGCCACAAGTATAAAGGAAGTAAAGACCAGATAACCCAGAGCAGCAGAAATCATTGAAACCGTATAAAAGGGGAGTATAGACTCTGGAACACTTCCCCATAGAGCCCCGGATTGTTTCGGGTTTGTCATTAATCCATGTGCATAACTGAAAAGCACAAGACTTCCCAAGGTTATATTAATAATTAATAAAGCGATCTTAATTGAATCGATTTTCATGAATTCCTGCCTCCATCATCTAGTATAGTTGTAATATATATCAACAACTGGATTTTTAATTCTACCATTGCACCCAGGGAGCCACCACTACCCTTGTAAGTATGTTTAAGAATAGTGACAGTGCCATTTTTCATCATAGTGTTTCTCAGTGTGAAAAGAAGGACCCCTTTGTTGGTCCCCTGTAGATACATATATACGTTAAACAGTCCCTTGAGATTGTTTATATTAAACAGCGTAATAATATAATATAACAACAATTATGTAATAGTTGCAAATTAATTGGTAATTTTTATTCCAGGACAAAGCGATCCCGACCAGGCACCGGAAATAGGAAAAGTATATGCAGCAGCCCATTCCATGCCCCATAATGGTCTTTATCGGAACAATCCTGGGACATCAAAATAATTTCTTCAACACAAAAAGCGCAGGACAGGGGGCTTGAAATTTAATCCACAATTAAAATATTTATTCTCGCCATCTTTGGCAGCATTTAAATATAATGAGATGCATGCAGCACAATGTCATGCTCGTGAGGCAATCATAACAACCTGGATAAAAATGTAATTGATTATTTATTTTAGTTCTGGTATAGTCCCCCTAGTGCAGCATTGCAGCAACTGACCGGTACTCTTTCTCGTTTCACTTTTTCCTGTTCTGTAAGACGCATCAAACGTGTTGCGTAACCGGTAGAAAAATGAAATTAAAAAATGTCATTGAAAAAAAACGCATAACCCAGGAACAGCTCTACAAACTCATAAATCCGGGTGACCGTATATTCTTCAGCAGCGGGCCCGTTACCCCGGTTACGATTATGCGGGGCATCATGAGCGCCACTCATGGCAACCTCCGGGACCTTGAATTCATACAAACAGCCCCGGTGCAGGGGCTTTTTCAGGACCAGAAGTGGAACCTGGGCAGGTACCGCCTCAAAACCTTTATCGTAGGCGAAAATATCGCCAGAAAATACACCACCAGTTTTATTGATTTCATCCCCACCACTATCGCAGAGCTGCCATATCTGTTCGTCTCCGGTGCTGTTGAAACCGATATCGCCATTGTCCGGGTTTCGCCCCCTGACCGGTCAGGCACTGTTTCCCTTGGTCCGGTGCATGATATCGCCGGGCTTGTCATTGACAAGGCCCCGCTGGCAATCGCTGAAATCAACCCCGGCGTGCCCCGCACGCGCGGCGAATCCAGCATCCCCCTGGACGCCTTCGATTACATCATCGAAGGGGACGAGCCCCTTGTGTCAACACCCCCATGCGACATTAGCGAAGATGACCTGGAGATCGGCAGGAATGTTTCTTATCTTATCGAAAGCGGCGCGACCCTTTCCATGGGCCTTGGAAGCGTCTACAATGCGATCACCGCGTGCCTGGGCGGGAAAAAAAACATTGCCATCTGCTCGCACGTGGTCTCCGACTGGATAATGGACCTGATCGCCTCAGGCGTGGCGTCGGGGCGGTGCGCCTTCAACAACCGCGGGCCAGTCGCGGCAACGTCATGCATCGGCTCAGAGGAGCTCTTCAGGTTCATCGACGGGAACCGGGCGGTGGCGGTCTTGCCGCTGATGAATTCGCTCTACCAGAAACAGCTCGGCAGAATCCCTCGGCTGACCAGCATCGTTGACGTGAAAAAAATCGACGTATCGGGCGATTCGGTATCCATCGCGGAGAGCGAGTATCACCTTGACGGGTTTGACAGCAAGCTCAACTTTTCCACAGCGGCAACTCACTCCCGCGAAGGCAAGTCGATCGTGACGCTCCGCTCAAGTGACGAACAGGGCCTGAGCAACATCCTCATCACCCACCCGGGCAGCCATGAAAAAATACGGTCCATGCTGGGCAGCGCGAGATACGTTGTCACAGAATACGGTAGTGCGGCCCTCTTTGGCAAGACGATACGTGAAAGGGCCGTTGCCCTGATCGACATAGCCCACCCGAGGCACCGGCAGTCCCTTGTAGCCGAAGCAAAGGAAGCAGGGATCATGTACCCGGACCAGATATATAGCGTGGGCCACGCCATGAATTACCCCCGCGATCTCGAGAAGGAGAAAACATTTCGCGGTGGCCTTGAGGCGCTTTTTAGGCCGATCAGGGCCTCCGACGAGGACATGATGCGGCGACTTTTTTATAAAATATCTGGAAATGGAGTGTACATGCGCTACCTCACTTCGGTGAGGACCATGCCCCACAGCAAAATGCAGACCTATGTGAACATAGACTACCAGAGCACCCTTTCCCTGGTGGGCGTGATACGGAAAAGGGGCATCGAGCACATCATAGCCGAGTGCCGCTACGCCTGGGGCGCCGGCGAGGAAACCCACGAAATTGCCTTCATAGTTGACGAGGAATACCAGGGCAGAGGTATTGGGATGTACATGGTTGACCGCATCATCTCCGTAGCCAGGGAACGGGGCATTATGAAACTCACGGCCTATGTGCTTGCCGAAAACGAAAAGATGTCCCGGGTCCTGGAACAGGCGGCGGTGGTGCCCGATGTACAGATCAATGAATATGAAAAGGAGTACACCTTTTATCTCGATGATAGCCTGGCAGCGCGGGACAGCTATAACTTTTAGGCCCTGGCGACGCGGATCGCATCGTCACCGTCCCCTTCGGAGCAGGTGCTCATGGGACCCATCTGGTAATCAAGGCCGTTCCCCTGTATTACTTTGACAGCTTCCGCCACGCAGGAGATCACGCGTTCTCCCTTGTCCAGCGGGAATATGATGAGGTCTGCCAGTGCGCTCATCGGATTCTCCCTGGTGTAGAATTAATCATGGTATTCAATAAAGCCGTGGGTGCCGGATTTAATCCGGCCTGTTATAGTATTTGATGATCCATTATAATTTTTTTTCCCGATATTGTTATTGCGATGGTAGTAACTCCGGTATAGATGTTCCATCCACATAATATCAACCTGTACCGGGGATTCGGCAGTAAATCCAGTTGTAAAATATAAAGAAAATTGGAACAGTTCATAACAATAGCAGCACGGAATGATTTTATCAACAAAAGTTGTTTTTCGATAGTTTTATATAGACAAAAAAATAAATAATGTATACTTAATTGAAACATATCCTTTAATAATTTCCTTATATAGAAATCATACATTCATGGATTAAACCGTGCAGCAAAAAATTATCAAATAAAGCCCAATCGGGCTTAAAAAATTTGATGTATCTGTTGATTATGGGTATATTGATACGGTTGTCCAGGGGTATATCAGAATACTGGTACAAGGGAACAGAAGTTTTAGAATAATTCTATTGATAGATTTTGATAATTATATAGAAGATAGCCGGTGTAAACAGGGCAGGTTCGTGAAAACTGAATTAATAATGATGGTGCGAAGTGCAGTGAGGCGCAGAGAGCGGAATGCAGCTGCCTCCGTGGCGCGAGCGGTATTGATGGTACTGCTCGTCACCGCTAACGCATCCGCGTCCCTGATACTTTCCGAAGAGGGAATTTCACCAACCCGCAGTGCAGAGTATGTCCGGACCCAGAGCAGAAACGCTTCCACTGAAGCTGACGCGGTCCATTACAATCCTGCCGGTCTCAGCTTCATGCAGAACGGCGGGATATACATCATGGTGAACTCGGTGAACGTCTATACCCACAAGGGTGACTCCATCGGCATGTGGGGTGCCCAGGGCGTCAATTCGTTCAACAGGCTGATATCGCCCATGCAGAGCAGGTACCAGTCTGTCGGCAGGTACCTGTCCACGATGGCTCTGGCCATGCCGACCAATGTCAGCTTTATCTTCAGGCGCGATAACTGGGCGGTGTTTGCCGACGTGTCCGCCTTCAGGGGCCAGCCCGGGGCGACGTATACCCAGGGGGCCTCATCGCTGGACCGGCTCCTGGTCGCGTACAATACCGTTCTCGCCTCGCGGTTTTCCCAGGAACTGGCAGGCGTTTACAGCAACAGCTCAATGAAGCGCCAGGAGTTCCACATCGGCGCCACCGTCGGGGGGTCCTACGCCTTTCTTGACCAGCTTTCCGGTTCCCTGTCGCTGCGCTATATAAACGTAAAGGCACATACCAGGATAACACAGATGCCGTATTATGTGCAGATCACCGGCGGCACATCCGTCAACGCGTACCAGGTCCCGGCTTCCATCGATACCGACGTGTTCGGTAACGGCATGGGGATCATCCTGGGCATCGACTATCAGCCCCTGGCAAACCTGAACATCGGGGCACGCATGGAATACTACCCGCCCATGGTGCTTGACAAGCGCACCAATAGATTCATCGCCAATCCGGTTCTCGCACAGTCGGGACAGCTCAATATTTTCTGCGACAGCATATGGCCCCTTGTCATAAATGACCGGCTCAATGCCGGCGGCCTGGGCAACATTTTTAATATACTGCTGATGGACCCGCGGACGAAAAAGGACATAAGCGACAAGGTGAAAGCGACCTATCCGCCGTCGCTTTCCCTCGGGTTCTCCTACCGCATCATCCCGGCGGTGAAAATCGATACTTCGGCGGACCTCACCTTTCCCAGTGCCAGGGACCTGGACGGGCGGGAGCGGAACTGGAACGCAGTCGGATACCGTCTGGGCCAGAGCATCGAGTGGAGCGTGGCCACCTGGGCGGTCATAAGCGCCGGCTATTCATACAACGATTTCGGCCTGCGAATCGATAAACTGACCGAGTATGACGATCTTCTCTCGAGTCACACAGTCGGGGCCGGGTGTTCCCTGAAGCCGTGGGATTTTTTGACCGTGACCGTGGGCGGTTCCTATTCTTTCTACACATCGGCATGGCATACCAATTACGACCGGCTCGAGTCGACCCTGATGGGGAGCCAGTTTGTGTATTACCATGGCTGGAACCAGAAATTATTGAGGGACGAATGGTCCGTGTCCCTTGGGGTGACCTTTTCCTTTTACCCGGTAGCAGCCGCCATGAGAAAAAAAGCCGAGGAGCACTACTGGAAGGGAATGTCGCACTATCTTTCGAATGATATCGATGCTGCCGTGGACGAGTTTAAATCTTCACGGAGATACAACGCCTATTACCGGAATGTCGGGAAAAAGGTCAGGGATCTTGAAGAGCTGCAGAAATTCGTGAAAAAGAACATCCAGCAGGAGAAGGAAGATCAACTTGAAGAGATAAAAAAAGAAAAGGGGGTTCACGGTGATGAAAACAATTAACGTGAATTATAAAAAATATATAATGAGCGCAGTAGTGGCGCTCGCCATCACCGCAAGCGGCTGTAACGGTTATGTGCAATCAAATAACGCGCCGCAGCTGTTCTACGCGCTTTTTTTCAGCACCTCGCCGGTGCTGAACCTCCCGGTGATATCCGCCACGGATTCGACCTCGATAACCATAGCACAGCCGACCCTGTTCAGTTCGGGAAATCCGACCCCGACAGTAGAGGCTTATATCGGGGTGGATGGTACAATAATTGCTACCGGAAGTGTCGTCACCGGCTCTACTGAAGGGCCTATTGATGTATCCGCAGGGGGGTACACCTTTAATGGACTTGCAGGCAACGAAACCTACCGGATTTTTGTGGTGGCGCAGAACAGCTCGGGCTACTCTGTTGCTACCATTTTGCAAAACACGGGAGGCATCGCGCCGGTCATGAATGCCCTGGTCACGTCCGGAGTGACTGCGACTGAGATAACGATAGATCAGCCGACCTTCTCCACAGCGGGCAACCCGTTGCCGCCGGTTCAGACAAGGGAAGCCTACATCGGTCTGGACGGAGTCATATCCGTAACCGGTTCAACGGTAAACTTTTCCACGGACGGACCCTATGATGTCTCCGGTGGGAATCATCAGTTTACGGGCCTGCTGCAAAACACGTCATACCGTATCATCGTTGTGGCGCAGAATAGCAGCGGTTATTCTGTCAGGCAGATCGTGCAGAGTACGGGAGGCACCGCGCCGGTGATGAACGCCCTGGCCACGTCGGGAGTCGATACGACTAATATAACGATAGATCAGCCGACCTTTTCCACCACGGGCAACCCGACGCCGACGGTGCGTGCCTATATCGGCCTGGCCGGGACCATATCCATTGCCGGGTCGGTGGTAAGCAATTACACGGACGGGCCCTACGATGTGTCCGGCGGATCGCACCAATTTACGAACTTGCTGCAAAACACGCCATACCGTATCTACGTGGTGGCACAGAATGGAATCGGCTTTGATGTGCAGACGATCGTGCAGAGCACGGGAGGCATCGCGCCGGTGATGAACGCCCTGGCCACGTCGGGAGTCGATACGACTAATATAACGATAGATCAGCCGACCTTTTCCACAACGGGGAACCCGACGCCGACGGTGCAGGCCTATATCGGCCTGGCCGGCACCATATCCATTGCCGGGTCGGTGGTAAGCAATTACACGGACGGGCCCTACGATGTGTCCGGCGGATCGCACCAATTTACGAATCTGGTGCAAAACACGTCATACCGTATCTACGTGGTGGCGCAGAACGGCGTCGGTTTTGATGTGCAGACGATCGTGCAGAGCACGGGAGGCATCGCGCCGGTGATGAACGCCCTGGCCACGTCTGGAGTGACGACAACTGAGATAACAATAAACCAGCCGACCTTTTCCACAACGGGGAACCCGACGCCGACGGTGCAGGCCTATATCGGCCTGGCCGGCACCATATCCGTTGCCGGGTCGGTGGTAAGCAATTACACGGACGGGCCCTACGATGTGTCCGGCGGATCGCACCAATTTACGAATCTGGTGCAAAACACGTCATACCGTATCTACGTGGTGGCGCAGAACGGCGTCGGTTTTGATGTGCAGACGATCGTGCAGAGCACCGGAGGCGCCGCGCCGGTGATGAACGCCCTGGCCACGTCTGGAGTGACGACAACTGAGATAACAATAAACCAGCCGACCTTTTCCACAACGGGGAATCCGACGCCGACGGTGTACGCCTATATCGGCCTTGACGGTACCATAACCGCGGCAGGGTCGGTAATAAGCAATTACACGGACGGGCCGTATGACGTATCCGGCGGATCTCATCAATTCACGGGACTGCTGCCCACTACGTCATACCGTATCTACGTGGTGGCGAAGAATGTCGTCGGTTTTGATGTGCAGACGATCGTGCAGAGCACGGGAGGCGCCGCGCCGGTCATGAATGCCCTGGGCACGTCCGGTGTGACCCAGTTTGAAATTACGATAAATCAGCCGACCTTTTCCACAACGGGGAATCCGACGCCGACGGTGTACGCCTATATCGGCCTTGACGGTACCATAACCGCGGCAGGGTCGGTGATAAGCGGTTACACGGACGGACCTTATGATGTTTCCGGCGGATCTCATCAGTTTACATTCCTGACGCAGGGCACAGCATACCGTATCTACGTGGTGGCGAAGAATGTCGTTGGCTTTGATGTACTATCGATCCAACAGAACACTAATCCCTGAGAGTATTCATTTCCCAATTACTCTCAGGGATTTCACGGCCCCTGCCTGCCGATTGAATCACACACGGTTTTCTGCAGCAGGCCGTCGAGACTGACCTTTCCCGTAATGGACAGGTCGCCGACCTCGATTTTCCTGATGTTTTTCATGAAGGCGATGGCGGCAAAGATGTCGTTTTTCCGCATCGCGCCGCGATTGATGTTCATACGGAGGTGTCGCCGATCACCCGGCCTACCTAGCGGACCTCATGGCGTCGAGATTGCCCTCCCACTTCGCCCTGCCGCGATAGCGAAGGATCCGCTTCTGCGCGCTGAGCCGCACCAGCTCCCTCAGGGCGACGTGCACCACCTCCCGTTTCATGGAAGGTTGCTTGACAGGGCGGGATTCCATTGCTAGTGATGACTGCCATGCGCGTAAAAATTTCGAATTATCCCGGATAGAGATGAAAGATAGCAGAATCAGAAGCGTGATGAAAGGCGTTTCCTGGCGCATTGTCGCCACCATGGACACGTTCTTCCTGGCTTTCGTCATTTTTGGATCGATACAAATCGCCGCTCCCATCGCCGGCACCGAAATCCTCACGAAAATAATTCTGTATTTTTTTCATGAGCGCGCCTGGAACCTTATTTCCTGGGGCCGGGACGCCCATGCCCCGAAGCGCGCCAGAAGCCTGGCAAAGGGGGTAAGCTGGCGGATTTTCGGCGGGATCGATACGATAGCGATCGCCTCGCTTTATTCCGGCAATACCTTCGGCGCGTTCCAGCTCGGCGCCTTCGAGGTCGCGACAAAAATCTTTATCTACTTTGCACATGAACGCGTATGGGCATTGATCAAATGGGGCAGAATATATGAAGAGGCACCTCCCGCCGCCATGGGATGCCGTTAACTATTTCTTATCTTGCATCATGATCGCTGTTGAAAAAATGCGACGGGCGATTTTTACAAATTTTAAGCGCGAATGCCCATTTTTTCGCGGCGCGCGAAATTTTAAGCCCCCTGTCCAGGGTTATTTCTGTTGCAATTTCATATTTCTTCTCCCCAAATGGTTCACATAAAACTCATTAGGTCGCCTTGGCAGGTGCCTGATAAAACGCATTTTCCTTGATATTAAAATGAAACGACTGTTCATGCTGTTGACGCTCATCGCCGCAGTCGCGCTCGTTTCCTGCGGTAACGTCACCTTCACACCCGTTGCGGGATTCAGCGGAGAGACCAACAGGGCCCTGGAGCAATTCCTCCGCGAAACGGCAAAGGAGCCGGGACGAAAAGTCGCGGTCTTCGACGGGGACGGCACGGTCTTCGGTCAGGTTCCCCATTACCTCGCAGACGAGTGCCTCTACCGGGTCGCCCTCGATGATCCGAAAAAACGGCCGGAGGTGATCGCGCGGATGATTCGTCTCTCGAACGTCTCCCTTCCCTACGTGCAGGATCGGGTCCGTTTCTTTGAGGGGGACACGGCCGAATCCCTCAGGGAACTCGGGGACCGGTGCTTCCGCGAGCACTACCGGGACAAGGTCTATCCACCGATGAAGGAACTGATCCGTAACCTCCACGCGAACGGTTTTGAGGTCTGGATCGTCACCGCGAGCCCTGAGCTGATGTACCAGTGCTTTCTGAGCAGGGAACTCGGCATTTCCGCCGTCCGGGTGGTGGGCGTCAAATCGGTCATTCGCGGTGGAACCATCACCGGTGAGATCGTCCTGCCCGTGCCGCAGGACCATGGCAAGAAGGAGGCGATCGAGACGTTTATCCAGGAGGTCCCCCTCTTCTCGGCCGGGAACAGCCGGGGGGACAAGGAGATGATCGAATACAGCCGCGGCCTCAGGATGATCGTCAACCCGGACGAGTTCACCGCCCCGGACCAGGAAGAGAGCATCGCCGCCTATGCCCGGCGCAGCGGGTGGCTCATCGAGCGTATCCCCGACGTCGTGCCGGAGGGCTTCCCCGCGGTTTCATCGAAGTCGTTTTCGATACGGAGGAACAGGGCAACGGAGTAGGGGGTATCGATGGTTGAGTGACGGGATGTGCGCACATGTGGTTGAAAAATAAAAAAGGGCCCCGTGCAGGGGCCCTTTCCTGTGGAGCTGAGGGGGATCGAACCCCTGGCCTCTAGAGTGCGATTCTAGCGCTCTCCCAGCTGAGCTACAGCCCCGGACCCGTCTTTCTCGCGGGCTGTGCAAATCTACGGAAGGCCGTGGAATCTGTCAAGATTATTGCGGGATTTTCGATGGGAATGGGAGGGGATTGCTCTTGACGTACCCCGCTTTTCATGATACGATGATGCGGTGTCTGAAACAGTGGGTCATGTCATTAATCGGGGGGGGAGATGGAAAACTTCAGGGAAAAATCATTCTGGATGACCACCCGGGACTATTCACCGGGGGAGCCCCTCCGGGGGTCTCTTGACGTCGACGTGGCGGTGGTCGGGGGCGGATACACCGGCCTGTCCACGTCCTACTTCCTGAAAAAGGACGAACCGGGGAAACGGGTCGCTCTCCTCGAAGGGGAGGTCATCGGGTACGGGGCGAGCGGCCGGAACGGGGGCTTCAGCATGACCAAGTTCGGTCTCATCCACACCATCACGGCCATGCGCTTCGGGAAGAAGAAGACCATCGAGGCCCACAACTACAACTGTCGGGCCGTGGACCTTCTCAGGGACCTCGTCGGAGAACTGAAGCTCGACTGCGATTACGAGCATACCGGGTTTCTGATGGTTGCCACCTGCGACAAGCAGAGGGAGCGGATGGAGAAGGAGTATGAGTTCGTCACGAAGAAGCTCGGCATAGGTGAGATCGAATGGATCGACGCCGATGCCCTGCGGGCGCGGGTGCGGAGCCCCCTCTACGAAGGGGGGGCCTGGTGGGAGCCCCGTACGGGGATACTGAACCCCGCGAAGCTCGCCTGGAGCTGGAAGGATGTGGTCGCCTCCCTCGGGGTTTCCGTATACGAGGGAACGCCGGTCACGAAGATATCCCGAACGGGCCGCCGCTACAGGCTCGCCACGCCTTCGGGTGATGTCACGGCAGACAAGGTGGTCCTTGCGACCAACGCCTGGTCCCACCTCTTTTCCCAGACCAGGCGGAAGCAGGTCCCGGTCTGGACCTATATCGTGATGACGGAGCCTCTCACCGATGCCCACTTCCGCGAGATCGGATGGCAGGGGAGGGAGGGTATCGAGGATTTCCGCGACCTGGTACACTACTACCGCCTTACCGCCGACAACCGGATCGTCCTGGGGGGGCGCGACGTGGGCCTTCTCTATGGAAACGCCATGCCCTCCGGGAAGGATAGCGATGAAACCACCTTTGAGGCCCTGAAAAGCGACCTCCTGGAGATGTTCCCGCCCCTCAGGGGTATTGCCTTTACCCACCAGTGGGGCGGCCCGGTATCGGTCCCCCTGGACCTCGCACCGGCCATGGGGTTCGCCGCCGGGAAGGACGTGGTCTATTCCCTGGGGTGCTGCGGCCACGCCGTATCAATGACCCACCTGAACGGCCGGACACTGGCGGACCTCGTCCTGGAAAAAAAGACCGATCTGACGGAGGTCTTTTTCGTCAACAGAAGGACGATTCCCTGGCCCCCGGAGCCGATTCGCTCCCTTACCGCCCGGGCGATACGGGGAGTGATGCGCTGGGAGGACCAGAAATACGACAGGTTCTCGGCGCGGTTCAAATGACTGTCATGCGTGGCGGCCACAGGGGGCCGCTGCGCAGCGGATCTTGCCATCCATCCCTGCATGAAAGACCGGGGATGGAGATGTACGTGAAGTCCATGGCGAAGGAGGCGTGCAATGAAAAAATATTTTTTCCCGGCCTTTGCCCTGTGCGCTGTCGCGCTGGCGGCGGGCTGTAAAAAGGAGGCCCCGGCCCTTTCCGCGATCTGGGAAACGGAGCGTGTATTCCGGGTTCCGGAATCGGTGATGTACGATCCCGCATTGTCGCTTCTCTACGTATCCAATATCGACGGGAAACCGACGGAGAAAAACGGGAAGGGCTTCATTTCGAAGCTCGGCCTTGACGGCGCCGTGGTCGAACTGCGATGGGTCGAGGGAATGAACGCGCCGAAGGGGATGGGCATCTTCGGCGGCCATCTCTACGTGACCGATATCGACACACTCGTCCGGATACGGATCATGGACGGCACGATAGTCGATCGATATCCCGCCCGCGGGGCGAAATTCCTGAACGACATCGCCATCGACGCCGACGGCGCGGTCTATATGTCCGATATGAATGCCAACAGGATCTACCGGCTGGTGAATGAATCGCTGGAGGCCTGGAGCGACGCGCCGGAGCTGGAAAACCCGAACGGCCTGGCCTTTGAGGGGACGAGGCTCCTCGTGGGGGTTCGTGGCGGGATCATCGCGATGAATCCGAAGGACGGGGGCGTATCGACGGTGGTCGCCGGCGCCTATGAGGGCGGGACGGACGGCCTGCGGCCCGCCGGGGGCGGCGCCTTTATCGTCAGCGACTGGGAGGGCCGGGTGCGGCTCGTGAGGGGGGAGCGTGATGCAGTGCTCCTCTCCGACACCACTGATCAAAAGATCAACGCGGCGGACATTGAGTATATTCCCGGGAAACGGATGCTCCTGGTCCCGACGTTCTTCGACAACAGGGTTGTGACCTTCAGGCTGACGGGCCGTCGATGAGCCGCGTGCCGGTTTTTCATAAAAAATATATTTGACACGTGGATGCCTGAATAATCAATTTCCATACCATAGAAGGGAAAGGGTGACGAAACGTGACGATGAAAGAACGAACAGCAAAAAATGTCCATGACGCCTTCGTCGGCGAAGCAAAGGCCTACCAGCGGCTTCTCGAGTACGCCAAAAAGGCCGGGGAGGAGGGGTTCCTGCAGGTGGCCCATCTCTTTCGGGCGGTGGCGGCCTCGGAGAGCGTCCACTCCCGGCGACATTTCAGGCTACTGGAATCGATAAAGGACACCCAGACCAACATGGAGCAGGCCTTCCAGCAGGAGAATGCCGTCAACGGCGTCCACTACCCGAAGATGCTCAATGAGGCCGAGGAGGAGGGGGAAAAGGCCGCGGCCCTGGTATTCTCCCAGGCGCGCGACGTTGAAGGGGTCCACAGCAAGCTCTACCGGAAGGCCCTGGACCATCTGGCAGAGGAAAAGTCCGTCGAGTACCATGTCTGCGAGGTATGCGGTTATCTCCACGAGAATGAACCGCCCGACAAGTGCCCGGTCTGCAGCGCGCCGAAGGAAAAATTTTTCAGGGTCGAGTGATGCTGTTTATCTGAAAGGGATCGCCGGTGAATTATTTCCGTGCGCATCATGGGAAGAACCGTTCCGGCATATACCACGCGAGGGTGAATCAGGATGAATTCAAAAGATCAATTCAAAGCGATAAAGAATTTCGTGGAACACAATTATCGCCATTTCAACGCCGCGGTGATAAAGGACGCGACACGCGCCTATACGGAGCACCTGCGCGGCGGCGGGAAAATGTTTCTCGCCATGGCCGGGGCGATGAGCACGGCCGAAATCGGCCTGACCCTGGCGGAGATGATCCGCAGGGACAAGATTCACGCCATATCGTGCACCGGGGCGAACCTCGAGGAGGACCTCTTCAACCTCCTGGCCCACGACTACTACATAAGGGTGCCGGAATATCGGTACCTGACCAAGGACGACGAGGAAGCCCTCTTCAAGAAGCACCTGAACCGGGTCACCGACACCTGCATTCCCGAGGAGGAGGCGATGCGTCGCCTCGAGCGTGCCGTCATCAAGTACTGGAAGAAGGCGGACGGTGAAGGCGTGCGGTTTTTTCCCCATGAATATCTCTACCAGGCGATTCGTAACGGGGACCTGAAGGAATATTATCAGATAGACCCGAAGGACTCCTGGATGGTCGCTGCCTGCGAAAAAAATATACCGATCTTTGTTGGAGGATGGGAAGATTCGACCCTTGGCAACGTCGCCGTGGCTGAATTCAGAAGAAAGTCGATCTCCTCGCTGTCGATCATCAAGTCGGGCCTCGAGACGATGGACAGTCTGATCGACTGGTACGGTGAGGTTTCGCGGGATTCCTCTATAGGGTTTTTCCAGATCGGCGGGGGGATCGCCGGGGACTTCCCCATCTGCGTGGTGCCCCTCATACAGCAGGATCTCCTTGAAGAGTGCCCGCTCTGGGGCTATTTCTGCCAGATATCGGACAGTACAACCTCCTACGGCTCGTACAGCGGGGCGGTGCCGAATGAAAAGATCACATGGGGGAAGATCGGGAAGGACACCCCGAGCTTTGTCATCGAGAGCGACGCGACGATAGTCGCCCCTCTTATCTTTGCATGCGTTCTCGCGGATTGATCCCGGGGCGTCGCGGCGGGGAGGGGCTGAAATGTTGCTGGTAAAAACAAGGGTCAGGGACGCGTACCGGGGGGACGTGCATATCGGATTCGGCCTCTTCGCCGATCAGTTCATTCCGAAGGGGACGATCATATGGAAGTTCAACCCCCTTATCGACAGGGTGATCAGCAGGTACGATCTGGCGTCGTTTTCGGATATTGAATTGCGTTTCCTTGAAACCTACACCTACCGGGAGGGTGAAAACCTGATTTTATGCTCCGATGACGCGAAGTATGTGAATCATTCCCGCACCCCCAATACGGACAACTTCGAAAACGAGGAAGGGAGCGTGACCGTCGCCAATACCGACATCAACACGGGCGATGAGATAACCTCCGATTACAGCCACTTCGACGACGACTCCCAGGACGGGGCGGTCGATGCCTATCTCTGACGGGACGCCCTTCGTGTTTTATCAGAGATCGCATCGCGCCTTACTCGCCCCCGACGCGCGTGATCCTTCCCTCCACCGCGGCCTCCACCGTTTTTCTTTTGCGAATGGTGTCAACAAGGAGCTCCCGGAGGGGAAGCCCGGTCATCGTCGCGGGCTTCCCGATGAAGGCTTTGTGCCCGTCACCACCGGAATACATGAAGTCCGTGATGGTGACCGAATAGGTCCGCGCCGGGTCGACGGGAACGCCGCCTATGGCGGCATCTTCAACCTGTTTCCCCTTCACCCTGAACCTGATGCCCGAGACGTGCAGGAAGCCCCCGTCCTCGTCATCGCGGTTGTCCCTGACCGACCGCGTCAGGGCCTCGAGGATGTCGGCCCCCGTCACTTTCGTCACGATGATCTCGTTCGGATAGGGCATGACCTTGAAGATCGACTCGATGGTGACCGGGCCCCTGTTGAGGCTCGCGCGAATGGACCCGGCGTTCAGGAAGGCGACATCGGCGCCGGTGTACTCCCGCATGATGTCCGTGACGAAGTTCCCCAGGTTCGTCTCCTCGTAGCGGATGCGTCCCCGCTCCCCGTCCATGGAGACAAGCGACTCGCCTATGACCTCCTTGAAGGTGGTATCGAGTTTGGCGTTATAGGCCTTGAGGATTTCCATCACCCGCGGGTCCGGCACTATCGCCGGCGTGATGGGTAGGTAGTCCGATGCTGACGATGGTTCCCTTCTTCGACTTCGGGTCGGCGGAAATGTCGATGCGCCCCAGGTAGCGCCCCTTTTCGTAGGCCTGGAAGACCGGCACGCCCGACGGAATTCGCGCGGGGTTGATGAGTACCTGGTCGTGGCCGCCGATTATCGCCGTGAGCCCGGGGATCGTTTCCGCGATCTGGGCGTCGGTCTGGTATCTGCTGTGTGAGAGGAGTATCACCGGCCCCTTTTTCGTCGATTTATTGAAGTGATCGATGACGGTTTTCAGGGAATCGAGGACATCCACCTTCTCCACGTTCGCGGGGGCCGTGGTGGTGAGGAGTTCCGTCGTGGTGGCCCCTATGACGGTGAGGCTCATGCCGCCCCAGAGGGGAAAGACCGCAGCGGGAGGGTTCATCAGCTCCCGTGACTCCTTCCATATTATGTTGGAGCTTATGAAGGGGAATTTCGCCGCCTTTCTTAGTTCCAGGTAGTTTTCAAGGCCGAAGTCGAATTCATGGTTCCCCACGGTCATGACGTCCACGCCCATCATGTTGAGTATATCGATGTCGGGCTTCCCCTGGAATACCGTGGAGATCGGCGTGCCCTGGAGGATGTCCCCCGCGACCAGGAGGAAGGTTTTAATCCCTTTTTTCCTGTTTTCCGCCCTGATCGTGTTCACCAGCGTGGCGATCTGGGCGATGCCCCCCACCTCGACGGATGATCCGTCCTCCTTCGTGACCTTGAAGGGCATCAGGTTGCCGTGAAGGTCATTGAAGAAGAGGACGGTGAAGTTCGTCGCCTTCGCGGGGGCCGGCTTTTTCGCCGGGCCCGGGGTTTCACCGCCGCGGTGGATGACGCAGTGGCCGGCGTTTCCCCCGTTACTGCGGGTTCCCTCTGCACGGCCGGGGCCGGTCCGGAGTAGAGCAGTACTGCAAGGGCGAGTAGCGCAAGGCGCAGGGTCGTTTTCATGTCAGGGGTACCTCTGGAATCGATGAAGTGAATGACTATCCACGCATGATAAAGGCATGGCTGTACGAAAATCAATCAGAAATTATTCCTGGATTCGGAGACCCTCGCAATTTTCGGGCCCGGTGAATGATTCACTTTGGGTGGTTTCCGGTCATAATAATGCTTGATGCCGGCGGGGTGCTATGATCATGATTGATTCGGGTGAAAATCGGAACCAATGCGGGTAATGCCGATGAAAAAGATCACTATCAATGAACTTGCCTGTGATGTCGGGATCGTGATCTTCTCGATGGTGATTTCCCGGTCATACGACCATATCGCGGCTGTGAAACCATTCTCCGTTCCATTTCCCGTTATCCATTATCTTTTTGCCCTCTATTTTCTTCCGGTTATAATCGGCACAATATACAATAACGATTTTCCAGACAAGAAGGACCCCTTGCGCAGGCTGGTCATGTTCACTCTTGTAACGAACACTGTGTTCATTTTTATCTACCTGTTATATTTCACCATTCAGAAATCCGGCCTCGGCGACTCGATGGCGATGACCCTGGGGATCATTGCCGTGCTGTTCCTGCTCATGGGACCGATCGCGGGATTGATGTTCACCGGCACACAATCCGTCACGTCAGAGATATCACCCCGGATACTGGTGGCGATGATCACCTTCGGAATGGTTCCTCTGTTCATCGTCATCGCCAACGGCGCCGAGTTGTTCGGGTATGACGGCGGCGTATTGCAGTTCGGCGTCCTGCTGCTGGTTGTCATAGGCGATGTGCTGCTGATACTCTTTCTCACGCTCCTGCTGATCTCCTTCCGGAGTCTGCTTAAACGTTTGAATATTTACGAGATTACCGGCAGGTTGTTTCGGCAGTCGATGCCGTTTTTCGCGGCATTCATTCTCGTGGTATTCAACATCAGCTCGACCCGTTTAATTTTTGAAACGATCGGAAGGGGCGGGGCGCATGCGTGGCTTTATATTCTGGCGGCGTTGATTTTTTCCGGCGTGCTTCCCCTGCGGATTATTCTCGCGGTGAAGCCCCCCTACAGCGTGTACAATATTCTGATCGGAATTGTATCTGTAAGCGTGCTGGTACTTTCGATTTTCAGATGAGGACGGTCATCTCTCCAGTCTCCTGTGAACAAGCACGAGGACGAGCAGCAGCAGGGGCGTGAAAATGTCCCCCAGGTAAGGAATGGCCCCGGTGTTGTATTCGGAATAATTCCCCCTGACGAGCATCCCGTGAATATGTATCGCGGCGGCCCCGAAGAGAAACACCGCGTATGAAATCGAAACGGCGAGCCAGAAGTCACGCCTGAACCGGAAGGAGAGTATGCCGAGAATCCCCAGGGCCAGGTTGGCGGCCGCGACTTCAAGCTGGAATGGATTTCCCGCCGGCCACCCGATTTTTTCCGCCACCTGGTCGCTCATGAAGGCGTGGCCGGCGAATGCGAAGAGGCCGCCGATCCCGACGCAAAAAAACAGTATGAATAACAGTATCGTCTCAATGATGTCGACGGCCCTTTTCTTCTTTTTGACGAGAATGGTCCCAATGGCTGCAAGGGCTGCCAGGATGATGAAAACTATCGTGAACATGACGCCTCCGTGAACCGCTGTATTCTATTCGCCGTGAAAGGAACAGTTTCGTCGTGATGATCCCCGGCGCATCCGGGTACCGGGACCATACCTCCGGCTTTTTATTCTGAAGGAGATTGTAATGATCAACCATGGCACGTTCATGCCGGAAATATGTTCCTTACAATTCAATTGTCATGTAAGCCGACAGATATGTCAGTAATTTTTTTTGGGGGAACCTCATTTAATCTATATCGGGAGCTATGATGAGTCGTAAAGCCGCACGATTCCAGGCTGCGGATGATACCAAGAGTATCAATTTTCACTCACGCCTATTAATTTCTTGACGATAAACCAAATTTCGGTATAGAGTCATGGTTCTCGTCCAATCATGATCATAATTTGGAGAGCCGCCATGAAACGTTACATTTTGATGTTTTTTGTCCTGGTTGTTGCTGCAGGTATAGTGTTGAGCTGTTCGAAGAAACGCGAATACAGTGTTGCGTGGTCGCACTATACCGGGTGGGAACCCTGGGATTATGCCGACAGTTCCGGCATATTGAAAAAGTGGGCGGACAAATACGGAATCACCATCAAGCTTGTTCGGGTGAACGATTATGTCGAGTCGATCAACCTGTTTACCGCCAAAAAGTACCAGGCCTGCGCCATGACGAACATGGATGCCCTTACCATTCCGGCGGCGGGAGGGATCGACTGCACCGCCCTGATCATCGGGGATTTTTCTAACGGAAACGACGGTATCGTGACGAAAAAGGAAAAGGCGGTGGCCGATCTTGCGGGTAAGAGGATTATGCTGGTCCAGAATTCCGTTTCCCATTACCTCCTCTCCAGGGCCCTTGCCATGAACGGGGTTGCTGAAAAGGAGCTGACCGTCGTCAACACCAGCGACGCCGATATCGGGTCCGTGTTCCTTTCGGAAAAAGAGGGAATTGCGGTTACCTGGAATCCCATACTGATGCAGGTACGCAAGACGGAAGGGGTCAACATGATCTTCGATTCCTCGAAAATTCCGGGTGAAATAATAGATATGCTGGTGATCCATTCAGACGCACCCGAGGATTTGAAAAAAGCCCTGACCGGGGCCTGGTATGAAACAATGGCCCTCATCGCAGACCAGGCGGAAAATGGCGACGCCCTGGCGCAGATGGCAAAGAGTTCCGCGGCGACTGTCCCGGAATTCATGGAACAGCTGAAGACCACGGCGATGTTCTACAAGGCGTCGGATGCGGTGAGGTTCGGGGAAAGCGCGCAATTGAAAAAGACGATGGAATACGTGCGCTCCTTCTCGTTTGATAACAAGCTTTTCGGTGAAAGCGCCGGATCAAAGAATTTCGTGGGCATCCGGTTTCCCGACGGTACCGTTATGGGCGATGCCACAAACGTGAAACTTCGCTTCGATGTGACCTATATGGGTATGGCCGCCGAAGGAAAGCTCTAAAAAGGGCGAGTACGCGATTGGAACATTCCGGGGCCGCAAGACCCTTTCCGGCTCCGCACGCAAACCGCCTTCGGGGTGATTGTATGGCCCGTGACCGACTATCCTCCGGGCGATGATATCTCCAGGGGAAGCCCGATGTCAATGATCGTTAAACCAAAAATACCGCGCTTCCTGGGCCTCGCGGCGGCCCCTTCTGTTTTTTTAAAAACCGTTCTGGTCGCTCTCCCTTTTATCCTGTGCCTGGGGCTTTACCTCGCGATGTCTCATGTCAGGCACAGTGAAAACCCCAGGGACAAGATTCTCCCCACCTTTTCTCAGATGGCCGATGCCGTGCACAGGATGGCCTTCCAGAAGGACTCTCGTACCGGCACCTACCTGATGCTGGGCGACACCCTGTCAAGCATGGGGAGGCTTCTCCTGGGAATTGCCATAGCGTCACTTCTGGGGCTGATCCTGGGCATCCACATGGGAATCTTTCCGGGGATTGAATCGCTGTCGTCGGCCTTCGTCACCGTTGTTTCCATTATACCGCCCCTGTCGATTCTGCCCATTCTTTTCATCACCCTGGGAGTGGATGAGCTCGCAAAAGTGTCCCTCATCTTCATCGGGACATTCCCCCTCATATGCCGTGACATATACCTTTATACGAAAAACATTCCCCGGGAGCAGATCACCAAGGCCCTTACCCTGGGGGCCGGACCCTTTAGAATCACCTATTCGGTCATTATGCCCCAGGTAATTCCCCGGCTCCTTGATACCACGCGGCTTTCATTCGGGGCCGGCTGGCTGTTTCTTATCGCATCGGAGGCCATCGCCTCCACGAACGGCCTGGGCTACCGCATATTCCTGGTGAGGCGCTACCTGGCCATGGACATCATCATTCCCTATGTTTTTCTCATAACACTCCTGGGGTTCGCTATCGACTTCACGCTTAAACAGACCGTGTCGCGGAAATATTCCTGGTACCGGGAGCAGAACAGGTAGGGCGATGGACATGGATAAGAAACTCAATCTCCTTTACCTGGAAAATGTCTACAAATCCTACGGGGAAAAAAACGTTCTTGATGACATCGATTTCGCCGTCAGCGAAAGGGAATTCTGCACTGTCGTGGGACCCAGCGGCTGCGGCAAGTCCACGCTCCTCCGTCTCATCCTGGGGCAGGAATTCCCCACTCAGGGGAATATCCACTTTCTCGGAAGGCCGCTTGGCCAGGCGGACACCAGGAGGGGAATCGTATACCAGCGATATTCCCTCTTTCCGCACCTCAAGGTGCTGGATAACATTATGCTGGGGAAGGTGCTGGGTTCCGGCATTTTCAGATCCCGGGCGACGATGAAGGCCTTCAGTGAGGAGGCCCGGGAGCTTCTCCACCGATGCGGCATGGTGGAGCACGGGGACAAGTATCCCCACGAGCTTTCCGGCGGGATGCGTCAGAGGGTGGCGATCGCCCAGGCGCTGATAGTGCGGCCCAGGATTCTGCTCATGGACGAGCCCTTCGGGGCCCTTGACCCGGGTACACGGGAGAGTATGCAGCTTTTTATCCTGGAAATGTGGGAACGGTTCGCCATGACCGTATTTTTCGTTACCCACGATATGGAGGAAGCGGTGTACCTTGGGACCCGTATAGTGGTGCTTTCCCAGTATTATTACGACGGCCGGGGCCGCGATTGCCCCCGGGGGGCGCGCATTGTAGCGGATTACAGGCTCAAGGATGTGGCGTCCTCGACGAACTACAAGACTTCATCCGACTTCGGAAAGCTCATCGCACAGATACGGCAGGAAGGCTTCAGCCCGGAGTACCGGAAACATGTAACGGAATTCAATCTCACGCATCCCGATTCATTCCAGACGCTCACCGAGATTGAACGGAGAAAACCGTAAGCGGCTGATGACGCCGGCCCCGGGGCCGGCGGAGCACGAACAGGGGGAATGCCATGAATTCACTACCAACCGGAAGATATGCCGCGATAAAACTACTCGCCGCCGTTTTTCTTTCGATAAGCCTGGCATGGGGCTGCGGAAAGAAATCAGATTCGGGGGAGTCCGGGACGTCCATGGGCATGGGGGAGATGGTCCCTGGGGAGAAGATGAGACTTCCCCTGATAGCGTGGGGGGCCGACGTGATTACCATTCATGCCAACGGGCAAAGCGCCCTGACCATGAAAGGCTCCCCGTTCGATAAGGCGGGTCTGAAATTCGAGCTTTTCCGTGAGGATAACTTCGAGAAGCAGGTTGACCTCTTTATCAACGGTGATATCGCCTTTTTGCGGGGGACCATGGGGATGATAAACATGGCCCTGGACCGTCTTGCTTCCAATCCCGCCACCAGGCCGGTGCTGGTATACCAGCATTCCTGGTCCGCCGGGGGGGACGCCCTGGTGGTGAAGGGGGGAATCAACTCTGTCGCCGATCTCAAGGGCAAGACCGTCGCCATCCAGAGAAACGGCCCCCATGTGGATTATTTTTTAAAACTGCTGAAGGACGCGCGACTGGGAAGCTCCGATGTAAAGATTGTCTGGACAAAGGACCTGGTAGGGGCGAGCGGAGACACCCCCATGGCGAAGCTGGCTTCAGGGGGCATTGATGCGGCCTTTGTCATCATACCCGACGCCCTGGCCCTTACCTCGCAGGGGAACGTGGGCACCGGCGCCGAGGATTCCGTCAGGGGGGCCAGGATACTTTTATCCACCAAGACGGCGAACCGGATAATCAGCGATGTCTACGCCGTCAGGAAGGACTATTTCGACCGCAACCGGGAAGCGGTGAAGGCATTTGTCCTGGCCCTGTTCAGGTCCGAGGAGGAGGTGCGGGACCTTTTCTCCGGTAAGGGAGACGCCTACCGGCAGCTCCTGGAAATAAGCGGGAAACTCCTCCTGGACGATCCCGGGGCCCGGGATGAAGTGGCGGGCATGTACGGGGACGCGGAAATGGCGGGGTTCAACGGCAACGTGAAGTTTCTTGGTGATCCCGCATATCTTCGCAACTACAAACGGCTTTCCTTCGACATACAGGATTCCCTCCTCTCCCTGGGTCTTCTTAAAAAGAGGCACGATCTTATAACCGCGAACTGGAATTTCGCTGAAATGAGGAGCGGGCTTCGCTATGCCGACAGGGTGGACGTTTCCCGGTTCCGTCCGGATACGACGGCGGTGGTTGCCGAGCGGTTGAGCCAGAAGGGGGCAGGTGCGCTCTTTTCCTTCGAAATAAATTTCAGCCCCAACCAGAGCGTGTTTTCCGTTTCCGAGTATCGCGCTGAATTCGACCGGGTGATAGATCTTGCTTCGACGTACGGAGGCGCCATAATAACCGTGGAGGGCCACTCCGATCCCATGAACTACCTCCGGAAAAAGAAGGAGGGGGCGGAGCCGATTTTACTGAGAAAAATCGAGCAGGCGGCGAAAAACCTCAGTTACAACAGGGCACAGTCGGTGAAAACGGAGATTGTACGATATGCGGGGACCAGGGGGATATCCCTTGACCCGAATCAGCTCAACACAATCGGGCTCGGCATCTCATCGCCGAAATTCGAGGTGCCTTCTAGCCAGGAGCAGTGGAAGAAAAATATGCGGGTGGAATTCAAGATAATACAGGTCGAGGCGGAAGATGAAGTCTTCCGGCCCCTGTAGAGGCGGTGCATGATGAAGAGGGAAACCCTGTTATGCCTGTGTGTCTTTGCCATCGTTTCCATTATTGCGTGCTCCGAAAAAAAGACGGCTGAAACGGCATCGGTCCCGGTCGAGGGGATGAGGGTTCCCAGGCTGGAGTGGCCCCCCGATCTCGGGTCGGACCAGGCGGCGCCGGTTGCGGATGTGGGAATGAAGAACTACTACATCGTCTTTGACGGTTCCGGCAGCATGCAATTCAACATGAAGATTAAAACGGCCCAGAAGGCCCTTGAGGCGTTCGTTCTGATGATTCCCGGAAACGCCAACGTCGCGCTCCTGGCATTCGACGCCCGCGGTGTGTACGAGAGGGCGCCCTTTGGCTCGCCCCGGGAAAAGATCATCCGGGAGATATACGGAACGGTCGCAAGGGGCGGGACCCCACTGGGGTTGTCCGTCGAGATCGCCTACAAAAAGATACTCGCCCAGGCCAGGCGTCAGCTCGGTTACGGCGAATACTATATCGTAATAGTCACCGACGGCATGGCCACGGACGGCAACAGGCTTCCTGAAATAATTGCGCGCATACTTAACGAAAGCCCGGTGATGATCCACACCATCGGTTTCGACATAGGGATGGGGCATACCCTGAACCAGCCCGGCATGACATCGTATAAAACGGCACGCAATTTCAAGGAGCTCACCGAGGGGCTGGGCGAAGTGCTCGCCGAAAGCGATGCATTTTCCACAGACGGTTTATGACAATGAATTCAAATTTAATAACAAAATGTATAGGCACGGCCATCCTCCTTGCGGTCATTGGCGGAGGGGCGGTTTTCTTTTTCAAGAAGAAGGAACGGGACATGGTGGTCACCTACAGCACCAGCGACGCCAAGGACCTGAAGGGAGAGGTTTCCGTCGCCCTTGACAGCTGGATAGGCTATTTCCCCTTTCATTCAACCGTTTTCGGGAAGCTGATGCGGGATGCGGGCTATCGTGTGAAGATCTTTGATGATCAGGCCGATTATCCGCGTCGCATGAATATGCTCAAAAAAGGAAAAATCGATTTCGCCGTGTGCACCGTCGATTCGTATCTCCTCAGCGGCAGGGCGGCAGGTTATCCCGGGATCATCATCGCCGTGCTTGATGAGTCAAAGGGCGGTGACGCGGTTCTCGCCTGGAAGGAAAGCGTCGCCGACCTGAATCAGCTGAGCACCAAAAAGGATCTGAAAATCGCCTATACTCCGGCATCTCCAAGTGAACACCTCCTGAAGTCACTGGCGGTTCATTTCGCCATTGACCGTCTCAAGGGAAACAGGTCCTCCTGGTCCGTCGAGGTGGACGGGTCCGAGGAGGCGTACCGGCGACTGATTAACAGGGAAGTTGACATTGCCGTGCTCTGGGAGCCCTATGTAACGGAGGCGCTGGGCCTCCCCGGTATCGTGAAGCTCATCGGATCCGAGGATGTTGAAAAACTCATCGTGGATATCCTGCTGGTGAACAGGAATTTTGCCCGGAATAATCCCGAGGTCGTGAAGCTCGTCGTAAAGAGCTGGTTCGAAACTCTGGGCATATATGGAGAAGCGAAGGATCAGCTGGAAAATGACATCATACAATCCATTAAGTTTCCGCGCGAAAGGGTGAAGGCCATGCTCCGGGGCGTGCGGTGGGTACCGTTTTCGGAGAACACCCGGTGGTTCGGCCTTAACGCATCATCGGCCCACAGCTCTCCGGAGCTGATCGAATCAATCACATCCACGACCGGCATCCTCGTCGAGAGCGGGGATTTTTCCGGAAATCCCCTTCCCGACGGCGATCCTTACACCATCGTGAATTCCGGGTTTATCGCCGCCCTTGAGAGCGACTCCTCCCTGAGAAATTTTGCGGGGGGATCGGCCGGGAATTCCCTGACGAAAAAATTTTCGCGGCTCAGCGACGAACAGTGGGAAAAGCTCCGCGTCGTTGGTTCCCTGAGGCTCCGTCCCGTGTCATTCAGGAGCGGCACGGAAAGCCTGGATGAGAACGGGAAGGAGCAGCTGCGCCTTATCGTGAACTCGATACGGCACTATCCCAACTATCGCATTCTCGTCAAGGGGCATACGGGCCTCCGAGGAGACCCGGCCGAGAACAGAAAGCTTTCTTCGATGAGGGCGGAGTCGGTGCGTCGGGACCTGGTTTTTACCTACGGGATCGATACAAACAGGATACTCGTCAGGGGCATGGGGGCCATGGAGCCTCTTCCGCAGGAGGAGGATGAATCCGACCGGAGCTATAACAATCGCCTGAAGAGAGTGGAGGTCCTTTTCCTTACGGTAAGATAGTCTCAGCTCGTGCTGTCCATTTTCATCGACTTTTCCAACACAGATATTTCCGTGTCCAGATCCAGGACGTCATCGTCATAGAGCCGCTTGAGCTGGTTTTCGAAGGATTTTTCGATTGTTCCGAAGACCTCCTCGGCCCGGCGGATCGTTGCAGGGTCTCCGGAGCCGGATCCCTTCTTCGAGAGGCGGGAGTACTGGCGGATTATTTTTATTGTCGAGTCCAGATAGTAATTCAGCAAGGGCCGTGCTGCAGTAATGTCCTTCGGATCGGTTTTGAAATTTTGGAATATTTTTTCCGCCAGTACGCAAATGCGCTCGATATCATCCCGGACCGACGGGTTGTCTATCGTTTCAGCCGCCTTCCGCATGGCACGCACCTTTGTTTCGCCTTTCCTGACCGTCTTTCTGACCGTCGCCGGTGTGATGCCGTATATCTCCGAGAGCTTTTGAAACTCGGGATCGAATTTCTTCGGCGAGAGAAGCAGAAATCCACCAATGGCGGCGGCGAGGGCGAACAGGGAGGCGAGTATGAGTCCCGCCTCCAGCAGGGAGTGGAAAAAGAGGAAGATACCCCCTCCCACTATGATGGAAAGGCATATCTGTATGAAACGCTTTATCATGACCGGTTCCGCCCCGTTGATGGGTATCGCCTTCTTGAGGGCCGTACGATCGACATTAGAGCTCCGGGAAAACCGTTATGTCAATCATATTTCCCTCGCGTATATCCGAAAGGGGGGAGAATCTATCAGATTACTTCCGATCCCGCCACACTCCGGATGGTCAGGCCCCGCCATTAATACCTTGACAATACTGATTGTCGTGCATAGTCGTTATCCGGCATATTGCTAGAAAAAGAAATGAGAAAGGGGACCGGATCGGGGATGAAGAAACGGCGTCATACACGGCGGGTCACGGCGGGTACCCTCGCCATAGGCGGGGGCGCGCCGGTGTCGATCCAGACCATGACGAACCTCCCCGTCGAGCGGGTGGATGAGACCATCGCGCAGATAACCAGGCTCAGCGAGGCGGGTGCGGAGCTTGTGCGGGTCGCGCTCCGGAGCGCGGAGTCAGCCGCGTGCCTGAAGAAAATCGTCAATGCGGTTGATGTGCCGATATGCGCCGACGTCCACTTCGATCACCGGATCGCCCTGGCGGCGATCGAGGCGGGAGCGGCCAAGGTGCGGATCAACCCGGGCAACATCGGCCATGCCCGGGGCGTGCGCGAGGTGGCGGCGGCGGCAAGGGACCGCGGCGTCCCGATACGGATCGGAGTGAACGGGGGATCCCTTGATCGCCGAAAGTACCCCGAGGCGACGCCCGCCGCCATGGTCGAGTCCGCCATGGAGCACGTGGGACTCCTCGAGGAGAACGGTTTTCACGACATCGTGGTATCGATCAAGTCCTCCGACATAGGGCGGACCGTCGAGGCGAACCGGCTTTTCGCGCAACGGTACGACTATCCGATACACACGGGCCTGACGGAGGCGGGGTACGGCCTCGAGTGCGTGGTCCGGAGTTCGCTGGCGATAGGGCACCTCCTTATGGAGGGAATCGGGGACACGATACGCGTCTCCATGACCGGCGACCCGGCCGAGGAGATACTCGTCGCGCGGAAGATCCTGGAGAGCGCCGGTGAGCGCGAGGCGCGGATCCGCATCATATCATGCCCCACCTGCGGCCGCACGGACCCGTCTCTTGACCTTCTGGCCCTGGCGAAGGAGATTGACGGTGCGGTGACCGCCCGTTTCGATTCGATCCTCGCGGAGCGGGGCGGGACCCTCCATGTCGCGGTCATGGGTTGCGAGGTGAACGGTCCCGGGGAGGCGAGGGAGGCGGACGCCGGTCTCGCGGGCCTCAGGGACGGGCGGCTGCTCCTCTTCGCGAAGGGGGAGAAGGTCCGCGCCGTCGACCGGGACGACGCGGTGAGCGCCCTCATGGAAGAGCTTGAAAAAATAATCGAGGGACGATAAGAACCAATGATAGATGCGCGGTCAAAACTCCCGGATGTGGGAGTAACGATTTTCACGGTGATGAGCGGCCTTGCGGCGGAGCATGGGGCCATCAACCTGGCCCAGGGCTTCCCCGACTTCGATCCCGACCCCGCGCTTTTCGATCTTGTGGACAAATACATGCGCCAGGGAGGGAACCAGTACGCCCCGATGCAGGGGGTGCCGGCCCTGCGCGAGAGGATTTCCGAAAAGGCCCTCGCCCTCTATGGGGCTCGCTATTCGCCGGGGGATGAAATCACCGTGACCTCCGGCGCCACGGAGGCACTCTTCGCCGCTATTATGGCATTCGTAGGGACCGGGGACGAGGTGATGATCTTCGAGCCCGCCTATGATTCCTACGTCCCCGCCATTCGACTGGCCGGGGGCGTTCCGGTCCATTGCCGGCTCTCGTACCCCGAATATTCCGTCGACTGGGACATGGTAAGGGACTCGATCACCCCGAAAACGAGGATGATGATCTTCAACTCGCCCCACAACCCGACGGGGTCCGTCCTTACTGCGTTCGACCTTGAGGCGCTCCGCGATATCACGGCGGGCACCGGGGTACTCATCCTGAGCGACGAGGTCTACGAACACATCATCTTCGATGGCGCGCGCCACGAGTCGATGACACGGCTCCCCGAGCTTGCCGCCCGGAGCCTGGTGGTCGGTTCTTTTGGAAAGACCTTTCATGCCACGGGATGGAAGGTCGGTTATTGTCTGGCCCCGGCCGTCCTGTCGGCGGAACTGCGGAAGGTCCACCAGTATCTGACATTCGCGACCTCCACGCCGATGCAGTACGCCTATGCGGAGTACATGGAACGGAGCGTGGCCCATGAGTGCCTTGCCGGTTTCTATCAGGAAAAGCGGGACCTGTTCCTCTCCCTCATTGAGGGATCGAGATTCCGCTTCAGGCCGAGCCGCGGCACCTACTTTCAGATGCTCGATTATTCCGGGATTACCGATGAGCCCGATGTCGATTTCGCAAGGCGGATGACCATAGCGCATGGCGTATCCGCCATTCCGCCATCGGTATTCTATCATGACGCCCTGGACAACCGTGTTCTCCGGTTCTGTTTCGCGAAAAAAAATGAGACCCTCGAAAGGGCGGCTGAAAGGCTATGCGCGATCTGACCGTCGCACTCATACAGGCAGGCATCGCCTGGCATGACCCGGGTGAGAACCTGTCACGTTTCGACGACCTGATGCGAAGCATGCGTGGGCCTGTTGACCTTGTGGTTCTTCCCGAGATGTTCACCACCGGATTCACCATGATGCCCGGGGAGGTGGCGGAGGGTATGGACGGGCCGTCGGTCGGAAAAATGCGTGAGTGGGCCCGCGCGACGGGGGCCGATATCGCCGGGAGCCTCGCTATCGTAGAGGGCGGGGGTTACTACAACAGACTGGTATGGGCGCGGCCCGACGGTCGGATCGAGTTCTATGACAAACGCCATCTTTTCCGCATGGCGGGTGAGGACCGCGTGTACCGCCCCGGCGGCGGCACTGCCACCGTCGAGTTGAAGGGATGGAAGCTCCGGCCTTTTATCTGCTATGACCTCCGCTTTCCCGCGTGGACCAGGAACGGGGGCCTCGAATACGACGCGGCGTTATTCGTCGCGAACTGGCCTGATAAACGGTCGCATCACTGGAAGACCCTTCTCAGCGCGCGGGCCATTGAAAACCAGAGTTATGTGATAGGCGTGAACCGGATCGGGACCGACGGCAACGGGGTCGCCTACAGCGGCAATTCGACGGTCCTGGATTTTGAAGGGAACGTCATGGTAGACATGGGAAACAGTGAATGCATCCGCACGGTCGAACTCTCCATCGACGACCTTAAGGAGTACCGTGAATCCTTTCCCGCATGGAAAGACGCCGATTCCATTACCCTGATCTGATCATTATCCCGGTTACTTGTTTTCTTCATGCACCAGGGATCCCGGATGCACGGGCATGCCGCCCTTGCGTACTTCGAAATGAAGGTGGGGCCCCGTGGTCCTTCCGGTGTTGCCCGACAGGGCGATGACCCCCCCCCTCTTCACACGGTCGCCCGGTTTCACCAGAGCCCTGCTCAGGTGGCCGTAGTAGCTCCGGTAGCCGAATTCATGCTCGACCACCACCAGCCTTCCGTAGCCGCCCTCGAAACCGGCAAAGACCACCTTCCCGTCCCTGGCGGCCAGCACATCGGAAGCGATGGGGCAGGCGATGTCGATGCCGGAGTGGAATTCAAAATCGCGACGGTTGAAGGGATTTCTCCTGGCGCCGAACCCGGAGGTGAGGCGTACGCCGCGTGGCGACGGAAGGGGATACATGAATCCCGACCCGAGGAAGAGGGAGCGTTCCAGCTTCGATACGGTCCCGCAGGGAATGAAGAGATGATCCTTGCCGAAGTCGCGGGTCCGGTTCGCCCTGTCTACGTATTCAGGGAGGACCGAGTTTTCCCTGAGGATTCTGTCGATGGTGTTACGTCGCGAGCCGGGAAGTATGACCCCCCGCATGTTGGGGATGAAGATTTTTTTTCCGGGCGAGATATCGCGGGGCGTCGAGAAGCCGTTCACGGAGATAAGGGTGTCGATGTCAAGGGAGGATTTCGCCAGTATGTTCCAGAAGGTGTCGCCCTTTTTCACACGGTAGACGTAGAACTTCAGATCGGGCAGCTCCCGATCCGGGCGCCTGCTCTTGATCACATATATGCTTTTTCGGACGTCATTTCTGATCGCCTTCACGGCGTCGGTCGAGGGATCAAGACTTTTCAATTCCCGGAGGTCTGCGGCGCCTGCACCGCCGGCGATGAGAAGAAGCAACAGCATCGATGTGAGCGGCATATGTCGTTTCATCGCGGGTAGAGCTTCGGCCTCGATTCAAGGATGATTGGTGTCGCGCGACACCCTTTCATGTGGACCGTGCCCGGGATCGGATCCTGCACAGCCCCACGTCTCTATTTTCGGAAGAAAGGGGCCCGCGGTTTAGAGGAATATCCGTTGAGACATAATAGTTATCGCTATTCGGCGCGCAACGACGTTTTTCATCATGTTCCGTACCGGGTCCGTGCGGGAAAAAATACAGGGAGGGCCGCAAAATCATATTGACACGGCTTTTCGCGCGAAGTTATAGTGGCGCAAATGTATACGAGGTAAGAGGTAGATATGGCTATTGCAAAAGCGGGTGGCGATGTCGCGAACAACGTGATCGGCGAGAATTCGTACTTCACCGGCACGTTTCTCATCAACGGATCGCTTCGGATTGACGGCAGGTTCGAAGGCAAGTATCTCCAGGCGGAACAGCTCTATATCGGGTCCTCCGGAAAAATACGCACGAACATCAACGCGGTCTCCGTCATCGTGGAAGGCCTGGTCATCGGCAATATCAATGCATCCAGCAGGGTCCTCCTTATGCCGACTGCAAAGATACTCGGCGACATCAAGACCCCGGAACTCATCATCCAGAACGGCGTCATCCTCGAGGGGCGGTGTACCATCGCCAATGATCTCAGGTCGTCGGCAAAGGATCTCATCGGCGCCGAATACGAGAAGAATAAGATCATTCCCGAGGAGTTTCTTGCGAAACGAAGCTCTTAAGATCGGGATCACGGCAGGCGACCCCTCGGGAATCGGTCCAGAGGTCGCCATGAAGGCGATCAACGCCCTCAATGACCCGGCAATCATTCCTGTTCTTATCGGCCGAGAGGCCGCATTAAAAAAAAACCACCCAGACCTCTTCATCGATTATGAACCCGCCTGCGCTATCACGCCGGTCGGGGGCGCAGGCGTTTCACTGAAGCGGGGAAAAAAATATTTCCATGATGTCGCCCTCGATCTGCCGGTACCGTCCCCGGGGAAGGGAAGCCGCGAAACCGGTATCGAGGCGCTTGCCTGCATCGACGCCGGGCTGGACCTGTGGAAGGCCGGCGAGATCGACGCCCTGGTGACCGGTCCCGTGCATAAGGGGTTCATCGAACGGTCGGGCGTGCGATTCACCGGCCATACCGAGTATATCGCCGGGAAGACCGGCGGGGCGGAGCCCTACATGATGATGTTTGCGCCACGGTATAGGGTGATTCTCGCATCCACACACGTGCCGGTAGCGACCATACCGGCCCGTGTCGACGGGCAACGGATTCTTGACGTGATACGCATCGGGTATGATTCGATAAGGAGGATCGACGGTGCGGACGTTACCATCGCCGTCGCGGGGCTCGACCCGCACTGCGGAGACGACGGCGCCATCGGCACCTTCGATCGGGATGTCACCACGGGCGCGGTCGAAGCGGCGCGGCGGGAGGGGATCCCTGTGGAAGGCCCCTTTGCCGCGGATACCCTCTTCCTTCCCGGAACATGGGAGCGCTACAGCCTTCTTGTTGCCCACTACCATGACCAGGGCCTCATCCCCTTCAAGGTGCTCGCTTTCGACGAGGGCGTGAACGTCACCCTCGGGCTTCCCATCGTTCGAACGTCGGTCGACCATGGAACGGCATATGATATAGCGGGGAAAAATGTCGCGCGATGGAGCAGCATGGTGGAGGCAATACGCCTCGCGCTGCGCCTGGCATCGCTGCATGACTGATGGATTGAAGATATGCATGCCGCCGGCGACGGCACCCAATCTTTTCCGGAGGTAGTGAACATGGAACCAAGTGGGAATAGCATCAATGAGCGAATGCCAAGGAGGAGTTTCATATTTCGCGCCCTCGGAATCGCAGGGGCCTTCTTTCTTCCAACCGTCTTCGGCTGCCGCAGGGAGGAGGCCGCGGTCTCCGAATGGCCCGGGGGTACCATGGAGAGGGCGCCGAAGGCGGGGCGTATCGAGGTCAGGGGACATTCACCGGCTCGCCTGCTTCTTAAAAAGGGGTTGATCGTTGACGGGACCGGGGGCGCTCCTATGTCGGGGACCTCCTCATCAATGGAAACGAGATTGAGGAAGTGACGCCCCATGACCTTGTCTTCAGCGGCAGGACCATCGATTGCTCCGGCATGGTCATCGCCCCCGGTTTCATCGACATGCACTCCCACCTGGACTGGATACTCCCCCTCAAAAACAGGCCGGAGCTTACGAACCCCTTCACCGCCCAGGGGGTGACCACCTTCGTCACCGGCAACTGCGGCTTCGGCGTGGCGGGATTTCCCGAGGATAGCCGGTACAGGAACTTCATCGAGACCCGCATGAGCGGGCTCACGGGGATGACCCGCCTCGGGTGGAGCAGCATGGACCAGTATTTCTCCCGGCTCCGGAAGCAGGGCATCAGCCACAATATGGCGAACCTCGCCGGGCACGGCACCAGCAGGATGTCGATCCGGGGCTTCGACCCGACGCCATTGAACGAAGATGAGATGAAGACACTTCTTGGGCTCCTGGATGAGTCGATGGAGCAGGGCGCCTATGGCGTTTCACTCGGCCTCCAGTACGAGCCGGGGATCTTCGCGACATCGGATGAAATGCTGAAGATAGCCCGCCTCGTGAAGCGGCATGATGGGGTGCTGACCATTCACATGAAGGCCTACTCGTCACTGTCCCCCACCTATCCCCTTATCCCCTACGGGAAGGAGCACAATCTCCTTGCGATTCATGAAGCCCTCTCCCTGGCCAGGAAGACGGGAGTGAGGCTGCAGCTCTCTCATCTGATATTCGTTGGGACCAGATCTTGGGACACGTGCGGCGAGGCCCTCGCCATCATAGACCGTGCGAGGCGGGAAGGCCTCGATGTTATGTTCGACACCTACGCCTATCACTGCGGCACATCGATAATCAATGTCGTGCTTCCCGCGTGGTTCCTGGGCAGGGTGCCCGGAGTCTATGACGACAGGAAGGCCCTGTTTAAACTGGAAACGGAGTTCAGGGTCATCAAGTGGCTGCTCGGCTTTGGATATGAGGACATACAGATAACCCACGCGGGGCATCCCGAGCTCGATGAATTTAACGGCATGTTCCTGGGGGATATCGCGGCAAAGAGGAAGATGGGGCAGTTCGAAAACTTCATTGATATCGCGAAAAAAAGCGGGGGCAAGGCCCGCGTGCTCAACCATCGGTACAGCAGTCAGAATAACGTATTAGACCTGATGCGGCATCCCGCGTCGCTTTTCATGACGGACGCCAACGTGGCATCGAAGGGCGTTCAGAATCCGGGGGCCTTCGGAAACTTTCCACGTTTTCTGGGATATGCCCGTGACCGGCGGCTCATCAGCCTGGAGGAGGCCGTGAGCAAGATGACCGGAGCGTCTGCCGAACGGTTCGGGATCGCGAAACGGGGTGTGCTGAAAAAGGGATATGCGGCGGACATCACCCTCTTCGACTGGAAGAAGATCAGGGATAACAATACCGACCTTCAAACCGACATGACGCCCGACGGGATTGAGGCCGTGTTTATCAATGGCAGGCAGGTGCTTCGGGAAGGGAAGGCCGACGGTGTGATACGAGCGGGCATGGTCCTCTGAGTGGGGGTGCGCCCCTTAATGCTTTGCGAGGGCGACTGAGAGGGCCCGTGACAGGTTGCTCAGTAGTGCTGTTAAGTCCGGCCCCCCCGCGTGTATAAAGAGGGCCCGGACGAGCCTGTCTTTTATTTTCAGCTTTACCAGGCACTCTATGACGCCGGAAGAGAGGGATTCCTTGAATGGGCCTTCTTCGCCAAAGTGATAACTCTCGACACCCTGAGTGTAATGATAGACCACAATTTCGGCCTCATCATATCCCTTCCGTGTCACGATCGAACGGGGGAGCGCCGCCGCCATCACTTCATGAGAAAGTGAGATGCCCGGGGGGACCGTCACGGAGACCCGGCACTCGCCCGGCGCGGCGAGATGGGATGATACAAGCAGAACCAGAAGAAGACGCATGTAAACCCCTTGTGTAACGAGCGTTTTTGGACAAGAGGGTTCATTGATAGCTTTTTTATGAATAATTGTAAACCCATATTTTTGGGTGTGGGATCGTAACCGGCACCGGGCGCGGGTATAAATCGGGGTTTTTACCAACCCCCGGAGTCCTTGCAGCCCCGTGGACGAATAACTGATCATGTGGTTACACGAAAAATCCGATTATTATATAAGAGGGGTTTTTATTGCCGGAAACGGTTTTGGGTCGTATATTGATTGATGAGGATGTATCATGAATGAATCGCTTTTGATAAAGTCTACATTTTTGTTCATCGTGTTCTGGGGGATCGGGATTACCATGTTGTGGTTCAGGCCCCGGATCGAGATACTCTGGAAGGCCGTCGCCACTGTCATCCTGCTGTTTTACATCTGGTTTTTTTTCGATGAGATCAGCGTCGGTTATCAGAGCTTTACCGCGGGCTGGTATGGTTTTACGGTCAATTTTCTGAAAGAGATGCTCTCTCTCGTCTTTGTGAACCTGTTTTTTCATCTGGCCACTTGCCCTGGTTCTTATATTCTACAAGGCGGACGCCATCGGCGCCGAGAGGCTCCTGAAGTTCCTCTGTGTGCTCACCCTGGTCCTCTGGGTCGTCTTTATCGTGTATTTCTTTTTCAGCAAGGGCGTGGATGATTTTTTGTTTAAAAACTTCAAAGAGATGATACCGAATGCGAAGTAATCTCATGATCAGCAGCCTTGGCGCTGATGGTGCTGCTTATTTCGACGGCAGTTCCCGCTGCATCCAGGGAAAATTCTACCGAACTATATCAGAAGGGAGCCCGCCTCGCACTTGACGGGCAGCTTGATAAGGCGATACTGGTATTTCAAAGGGTCGTGGAGATAAGTCCCTATTACTGCATGGGACATTACGGTCTCGGCAAGGCCTACCTGTACAAGTATGGAATGCTCGATGACGCCATCAGGCACCTCAGGAAGTCCGTAACACTCGATCGAAAGCTGACAAAGGGATACTATTATCTCGGCACGGCCTATTTCATGGCGCAGGAAATATCCCCTGGCGATCCATGCATACAAATCAGCCTATCAGTAATGACGAGACCTATATCGAGGCGCTGTATAATCTCGGGGTGGTTTATGAAATAATGGAAAAGAGTTACGAATCAAAGCTCTATTTCAGCAGATATCTCTCGGAAAAGAACCAGGGAGGATGATGATATTTTTTTCTGATCATCCGTCCGCCGCTTTCTCGAATCACCCATTAAATCCATCACGATTTTCGCCACCTGATTCCCGTAGTGCCGTGATATTTGATCAAGGCAGCGCGATTGTTCCGCGGGTGTTTCCCTGCGGATGAAGCCGTAAAGGCACATTCCTGCGATTAGTTCCTCGTTTTTCATCCTCTCTCCACGCCTCCATCGGTGCGGGATTTGATGTCATTATTATCGGAAGGGGGGCCGGCCCGGTTTACTATATGGTAGAAAAATCGGGTTCTGGTCGTGGTGCCGGATGAGACACTATACATTGAAAAGACCGGCGGCCTTGTTTTTACCCAATACATGTTCGTAATCGTTATAGTCCACGAACGTCAGAGACGGGAGCTTTTTCTTTGTCCTCATTACTATGTCCATCTTGCCTCCACGGGCTTCCTTGGATGTAACATACCTGAATACTCTGCCGCAGGATGGGCAGCTTTTCAGATCCCTGAGCTCGATCCCGATCTTCTTGCATCCCGGGCAGTGGCCGTATTTGTCGTCAACGAAGATAATATGCTCCTCGATTGCCTTGATGTCCACTTCCGTCCAGACTCTCATGTACTCCATTATACACTCCTCATTCATGATAGTTATCGTACGGTGCTCACACATCCATCGTTTAAATGATGGACGGGAAGTGGCGTCCCGTCATCATGCGTGCTCCCGTTTCCGACCCGGAATTCTTTAATGACTTCTTCAGGGTTTCTCCGGTAATAGTCATCCACAATCTCCTGTATCAACTCGATGGAAGACTCCATTCTGATTTTTTTAAAAAGTTCATGTCCAAAACATGCATTTTTTGAAAAATATATGGAGAATCGATGGCTTCTGCTCTTGTGAAGACGTTCGGGAAGATAGTCCCGCATGTTGGAAAGTGTCGTGATGAATATATCCCGGAAATTGACCGTCAGGGCTGACGGGCATCCCTTTATCAGACAATCGATCAGATGAAATATCCAGGGTGATTTTACAGCCTCTCTTCCAATCATGATTCCGTCACATCCAGTTTCAAGCATTTTTTCAATCGCAGTGTCGGGGGAGACAATATCCCCATTTCCTATGACCGGTATTGAAACAGACTGCTTTGCAAGAGTAATAAAACGCCAATCGGCCAACCTCCGGAATGAGAGTTTGGCGTAGCGGGGGTGAACGGCGATAAAGTCCACACCTTCATCCTCAAGCATCCGGATGAAGGTCACGAATTGTTTTTCATCATTATTCTCATAACCGGTGCGGAGTTTCACCGAAAGGGATACGGTCAGTACCTTTCTGCAGGCGCGTATTATCTCCCTGGCCTTACCAATATCGGCCAGAAGGCGCGCGCCCTGTCCCTTTTTGACGATTTCATGATTGGGGCAGCCCATATTTATATCGACACCATTACAGCCCCGATCGGCGAGAATTGAACAGGCATCGGCCATGATTGAAGGGTGAGCGCCAACGATCTGGTAAATGAGAGGCTCATCGAAGTCATAGGCACGCAGGAGCGGCTCGTTGTGTGGGGCCCCTGCTACAACGGCTCCGGCGCTCAGCATCTCGGAATAGAGGACTGCCGGAGGATGAAACTCCTTTATGATTTGCCGTAGGGCCGGGGTTGATATCTCAGCCATCGGCGCAAGGAACAGTTTTCCTGGTAATGCTTTCATATGCATTTTTTTAATATTTTTCATAGCTGGTTTTTTTTATATATCAAGTAAAAAATTATTTTATTTTACGATAACTATCCGTATGTACCTTCAGACAACATTGAGGAGCTGGGAAATGAGTATCGATACAACTATATATATTAACAGCATTTTATTCCGACGGCTATCAGAAGCTGAGAAAATATCTGGACAAACAAAGAGCCAGATTGTTTCATCGCTGTTAAGAAGACTGGCGGATGATCATACAGCAATGCTTGTGTCATGGTCCAGGGTACGCTATCAGAAAAGAGATGCTGAAAAGAATTGGCGAAGATTTCATCTCCACCTCAGGCAGGATGAATATGAATTTTTTCTTGATCTGCGGAAGTTTTTTAAGCGATCTGTCTCAAATTTAATCGCGTATGCTTTGTCACGCCATCTCAATGAATTAATGAGAAAAATTAAGGAATCTCCCGATAACTATCAGTATAGAAATTACATATTGTCTCAAATAATTATTGATAATGTGATATGCTGGATACTGTATTGGGGTGTGCCAAAAAGAATAATCACTTGTCCCCAGGAAGAATAACCACAAGAACAACGTGATGGATGCTGATAATCCGGCTCAAATATATTGTACATATAAACATCATTCATAAGGAGCACAAAAGTGGAGTTAAAACGCCAGATCGGCTTGATTACTGCGGTCATGATAATAATAGCCGATGTTATCGGCACGGGCATCTTCACCACATCGGGTCAGGTGCTAGGTATGACGGGAAATGCCGTGTCCGTACTTGTGCTTTTTGCGGTCGGTGGCGTAATCGCGCTGACAGGATCTCTATGCTATGCGGAACTGGCAACCATGTGGCCGGAAGACGGCGGTGAATATGTTTATTTGAAAAAGATATACGGGCCCCTCCCTTCATTCCTGACGGGGTGGATTTCTCTTCTCATCGGGTTTTCACTGGCTGCCGCCATGTCCTCTATAATGGCGGTGAACTATTTTAATAAGCTCGCTCCGGGCGGAGTGATACAGGATGAGTGGCTGTCAAAACTTGCGGCGGCGGGGATCATTTTTTTGTTCAGCATAATTCATGTCCTCGGCGTGCAAAAAGGGAGCCTGGTGCAGAACATACTGACCGTGATGAAATTCCTTGTCGTGTTTTTCTTTATTGTTATGGGATTTTATTTCGCTGATTGGAACGAGACCGGGCGACTGGTGCAGTCATATCCGGTTGAAGGAGGCTCTTCGATCCTGACATATGGTGCGGCACTAATCACCATCATGTACGCGTATTCTGGATGGAACGGTACTGTTTATATTGCCGGTGAGATAAAGCACCCTGAAAAAAATCTTCCCAGGGCCCTTTTCCTGGGAACGATTCTGATTATTATTCTCTACCTGGGGATTAATGTCGTATACATCATATCGACCCCGGGAACTGAAATAATCGCCGATGCATCATGCGCCATCGGTGCGATGGCGGCGATGAACCTTTTTGGCCCCTCCATCTCTCCCTATGTCGATTTCAGCATTGTGGTAATACTTCTCTCGTCAGTTTCTGTTCAGATGATGATTGGACCCCGCGTCGCTTATGCGATGGCGAAGGATGGTGCTATATTTCATTCGCTGGACAGGGTCAATTCACGGTTCCAGACGCCTGTTCTCGCCATTGTCGTGCAAATGGCCATTGCCGTAGTGTATGTCTTTATCGGTTTTAACTATATATTGAATATGCTTATTTACATGGGTTTTGCGCTCAGCATATTCCCGCTCATGTCGGTTATCGGCATGGTTTACCTCAGGTATACGAGGCCGGATATAAAACGGCCCTTCAAGGTGCCCTTTTTTCCCCTGGTGCCATTGATTTATATCATACTGACCATCCTTATTCTGGTTGCCACATTTATACTCACCACCTTCTATTACGAGGCATATAATAAATTTGCCTCCCTTACCGCCGTAGGCGTCATTGCGATTGGTATCATGGTGTACTTTATATGGCGTAAGGCCCTCGCATATTTTGCGAGTAAAAAGGAGTAATGAATTTGTATTCTGGCAGGGCTTGATGGTGCAAACAGTCATTATTGGGTATTGAAAAAGTAAAACAGATAGTTATCGGGATTTTGTCCGGGGGCCTCATCGCAGGCCCCCGGTGAAATCAAACTCTACCTGATTTTTTCAGCCGTCATAAGATTTGACTGCCCCGGTTTATAATCATAACCGTAACTGAAGGGGAGTCTTCCCGTCGATTTTTCACTCATGGCCTTTTTCAGATCGGGCTGGACTCGGTTGGCGAAGAGCCCGATCGGCCTGTCGTAATAGCCGTGAAAGGTGAGCTTCCAGTTGCCCGGTTTGAAATAGCGGAGCGGAATACCGGAGTCGTCCTGCACCAGGTAGCTCGTCGAGGCAAGGATGGCCGCTCGGATTTGCGTGAACTTGATAGTGTCGTTGTGCATCAGGTATGAGGCTGATTTCATGATGGTTGCATAGGGCCCTTCTTTCTTCAAATATGGAATGAAGTTGGGCGAGGAGTTCGTCAGGGCATGGTCGATGACGTTCAGCATGTAGTATCGGACGGTCTGCGTTTTACCGGTTCCCTTTCGAAAAGATATCTCGACCCCGGGCACGCGGGATTTCGGCGGGTTCTGCCAGTTGATACGGTCGTCTGAAGGAATGCCTTGAACGACATTGGAGGCGGCATCGATGGCGATTTTTCTCGCATCCAGCACCGTGTAGTCGTTGGTGGCGAGAAAATAGAGGATAATTCCGGCGGTGCTGCTGAACGAGGTATTGCTCATTTCTGCTGCCATGCCGATCGTCTTGAAAAAATTCATGTGTAGTATGTCCCCGAGGGCGTTTCGGAGCCCGTTGAGACCATGAATGATCTGGGTATCGTCCATCTTTTGGGGTTCCGGAATTACTCCGGGGGGTTCCAGGCCGAACATTATATAGTTTTCCGCATCAGGGAAAAATGTGAGAGCATTCATTATGTCGGGGCCGCTAAAGGGATAAAGGACCGTGTCGGCGTGTCGTGCGGGTTTATGCTTTCCCCACCAGTTGCGGATTTTTCCCAGATTTGGGCTCTGAAGGCGTTTCCATCCCGATTCAATCTGTTGTTTATAAGATGAATAATAGGCGGTTTTGGTGAAAGAGTGAAGCTTGGAATCTTGTGGTATATCTTTTCCGGCGAAAATGAGGGCCGTGTTGTGTATGTCGGATGAACTCCCGTTTTTTGCAAATCCGGCTTCTTCATGGCCGCAATAAGACAGCACACCGATTCCGATAACTATCGTCAATGCGGGCAGGAATATCTTTTTCTTCATTGTCATGCGAAATCTCCATTATAAGGGGTAATAAAGCCGGCATTTTGCCGGATTCAATAACAAAGAACACCGGAACGGGTTGTCAAGCCTTTTCCCGGACTTATGCCGGCGATATACTATTCATCACCCACCACCTCTCACCGCGAGTAATTAACGGATGAAAGGGCGACACCGACATTACGATACGGCCTGTTTGGGCATTCATGTCATATTTTTCTTGACTATTTTTGATTCAACACTCAATCTGCTCGAACTGATCGCCATTCTTCCCGGTCGCAATGTCATGACCCGTGACGGGGATAATCGAATAAATAAAAGGTACGGGTTACCTTATGAAATATCCGCGAACACTCGTTGCACATCATCGATCGTCATGTAAGCCGGGTTCCATCTGCATCACCGTTCTGGTTATAGCAATGGTTTTTGCCGGGTGCGTAAAAGATCCTGACAAGCTGATCACGCCAATACTGAGCATCGAACCTGCGTTAAAGGACAACCGTCAGGTGTATACCTTGTCATTAAGCGCAGGCTTGCAGAATGAAAATAGCGATGTCGCCTTTCTTGACATGAAGGGAAATATCGTTTTTATCGATCCCATGAAATCAAACTCCAGGGTCCTGATAGTTCCCTTCGCTCTTCCCCTCATCCTTCCGTTTGATACCGGAATCATTGAAGTGGAAAAGAGCTACACTGATGAAGAGATCATGCCGCTGGTCCTCCTTATGGGTTCGGATAGGGAGAAGCTTCTGAACGAGAGGAGCATGGAACGTACATTTATTGACAAGAAGAAGATTGGCCTGGAGTTGACCGGTTATCATAAGAAGAGCATTCTGGACCTTCTAAAGGATAAGTTGAATGAAAAAAATTAACGATAGCAGAATATATCTTATTGCCGCAATAGCGGCCCTGTTTGTTGCGCTGGTACTTGCCCCCGTGTCGTTCTATTCAATACTGATTGTTGAGCCTGAAATCGATCGCCTGCTTAATGCGACCGAAGATACGGATGCCAATTACAAGCGGGCATACCTCAAGCTCAGGAGTCCGCAGATTTTTGCTGGCTATGAGAATTTTGATATAGACGGAATATCCGTCAAGAATTCCCTGGCATTCTTTGATAAACGGGTATATTATGGGGCGGAGATTGATGCACCCAGAAAAGCCTATCTCGAACTGCTTCTAGACAGGAGAAAGAAGGGGTCGGCGCTGGGTAGAAACACCATGGTGTTTTTTGTGATTCTCTCCCTGATCTTCTGGGGTGTTTTTTTCCAGGAACATAAGGCCTCGGGATCTCGGGACGAATAATAGTATTCCTTTTGACAGCTCTTTTTTTAAGCATACTCTGATACCGGGACAGCAGAGCGGGGTCTTTGGTGTTGAAATGCTCATTCCCATCCTGCAGGCGCGCGAACGATGAAAAAAAAGATAATGATCATAGACGATGAGGAGTCGATACGAACGCTCCTTTCACGGATTCTCATCCTGTCTGGCTACGACGTAGTGACCGCCTCAAACGGTAAAGATGCTCTGGATAAACTCGATGCTGTTTCCGTTGACCTCATAATGCTTGATATGAACATGCCGGAAATGGACGGCCTTAATTTTCTTCGAAAAGTAAGGGAAAACGACCTTACCCATGTCCCGGTTCTCATTGTTTCCGGGGACGACAACCCCGATAACATCGTCGAAAGCTATACGCTAGGCGCGTATGATTTTATTCACAAGCCGGAAAAAACAGAGGTGATGCTGAAACGGATTGAAAACGGCATTAAAATCGGTGAAATGATCAATTTCAACGAGTTTATTCGTGTTGAGCTTCTAATGGCGCGGAAACTGCAGAAATATCTTTTCCCCGCTCCCTCTCTGGCGAGCGGGCGGGTGAACATCCATACCTGGTCTCAGCCGCTTTCCGATATCGGCGGGGATCTCTATGATTATGTCATGTTCAGGGACGAGCGGGTCATTTTTTTCGTGGCCGACGTGTCCGGTCACAGCATTTCCGCCGCGCTCTATACCGCGATCGTTAAGATGGTGTTTCGCAACGCCCTGCAGAAAACCGAAACCCCCGGAGAACTTATGGCCGCCATGAACAGGGAATTGTCCGGGAATATCCCTGTCGAGTCCTTTGTAACAGCTTTCTGCGGCCTTTTCGATCCGGGCACCCGCGTTCTCAGCTATGCAAACGCGGGACATCCCAAGCCCTACTGCATTACAGGAAGCGGCTTTTTCCCCCTCGAGGGCAATGATTCGTTCCTGGGTCCCATAGAAGACGCTCCGTATGAGACCTATCATGTTGATCTCCCCGAGGCCTCAAGTATCCTGATTTTTACCGACGGCATCCTTGATATCGTGGGCGAAAACGATGTCACGGTCGGAAATGCCATGATGGTAGATATTATAAAGGAAGCAGGCCGGTCACATCTTGAAAAGTATAAATCGATGCAGGACGTCATCACAGGAGGGGAGGTTGCTGTCAATGACGACTGCACCCTCATGCTGGTTGAGATTGTGTAGCGCGAGGGTATGTTAGATCGCCCCGGTTGTTTTTCAATAATTATCTCGAGTCCCTCTTTATGAAAAAAATTGTTGTTGTTTCCGATTCCCACGGTACTATCGTAAAACTGGCAAAAATCCTGGACTTTGAACGTCCCTTCGATTGTCTCGTCCATTGCGGGGACGGCGTGGGTGACCTCTTCCATGTAGACCTGGAGGATGGAACGACGGTAGTGCGTGTGAGTGGGAATGTAGATATCGCCCGGGGGAGTGATTGTGACCGGGTGACGTTTTTTGAGGTAGCGGGAGCGCGGGTCATGGTCGCTCATGGAGATCAGTTTCGGGTGCATCATGACTATTCATGGATTCTGCGTGAGGGAAGGGAGAAAAACGCCGATGTCGTGCTATTCGGCCATACCCATATCAGATATCGAGGGGAGGGAATGCCCATTCTTTTCAACCCCGGGCCCGCCTCGGGGGGGCACTATGGCATTATAACGATTGGGAAGGGACTTCTGTTCGAACACAGGAAACTTGATACATAGCAAAAGAAGCGGTAGTGACACCGCTTCTTTTGCTATTATACAATGGCGAGGCGCGACGTCAGGCTGAAAACGAGGGATCCTTTTTGATCAGTATTTCTTTTATTTTTGACTCTCCCGCGGAAAAATATACGATTGGTGATTCCATCAGCGAATATTCGTTGATCAGCCGCAAGTAATCTTCATCGCGTTTAAGGTCGAGAAGATCGATTTCCCTGAACTTTTTGTTCCCGATGTAGATGGCCTTCATGTAGTGTCCTGTTTCTGATGGTAATTGAACCATATTTTCAATTGCAAATGTATAGCGGTAAATATATTTGTCCAGCATTTTACGATAATTATTTTTATCAGGTAAAAAATAATGCCGGAACTATTTGCATTGTCAAGATGGGATCCCCGGTTATCTTTTCCGCTTTCCTGTGGCGCATAATCACCCGCTGGAGTACCGCCGGCTGATCCACTTATGTCCGATAGGCCTAGTCGGGTGGCGGGACCGCCTCACAGGCTCTATGGAAGCCCATACCCTTGAAACAGTGGTGCTTTCAGCCCTGCAATCAGAATAATATTTTTTTGGGATTGACTTTTAATGGAGCGATTATATTAATTGATCCCAAATCACGCGCGAATTGGCAGTTACTTTCATCAGGTATGACCTATAATGAAAACGTTTGGCAGAGTGTCAACATCCTGTGCCGCCGCAGTAATCATCCTTGTAGCGGCGACGGGCCTTTGGGCCTTCAAATTCGACTTTGTCACGGTAAGCGACGTAGTCGGTAATATCAGAAAATCATTCGGTAAGATCGAGTCCTACCAGGCCAATTTCACCATACTGTCGGAAAAACTGGGTAAGACAATCCGACGAACAGGTATAATCAAATATAAGGCGAGCAACAGGCTCCATATCGAATTCACGCAGCCTCAGGGCCAGAAGATAGTTTCCAATGGCAAAATGATGTGGATTTATATCCCTTCAATGAATGTGGTCGCCGAACAGGACCTCGATTCGGGGTCGGGTATATTCGCATCGGGTACCAGTAGCGGTCTGAACTGGCTTTTTTCGAAATATCATTATCGGTTTGCCTCCAAGGAGCAGCCCGAAACGCAGAGCGACGGATCGAAATTCTACACGCTGATACTGAAACAGAAGGAGAGCCGTAGCGGTTATCGGAGGATGAAGCTCTGGGTGGATGGGAATTATTTCATCGTCAGGGCCGAGGGCGAGACCTCCACCGGAAAAAAAATCGACATCAACTTCACGGGGCTTAAAACAAATATCGACCTTCCGAACTCCCTTTTCAGGTTCGACATTCCCGCCCGGGCCCGTGTCCTCAAAAACCCCATGATAACAGAGGAGTAGACCTTGGAAAGCATCGGAGAAAAGTTGCGTCTGGCACGGGAAGCCAGAAGAATTACCATCAAGGAAGTGGTGAAGGACACCAACATAAGCCCGATCTATCTGCAGGCCCTTGAAGAGGAGAAATTCGACAAATTTCCGAGTGAGACGTATCTTGTCGGCTTTCTTCGTTCATATGCTGAGTATCTCAAACTCGACGTCGAGGGTATTGTGCAGGCCTACAAGGGATACAAAATAGGCGAGAGCGCCACTCCGCTGGAAGAACTGACCAGGCCGACGAAGTCAAACATCAGTATGGCCCTTTCCTCATTTTACAACAGGCAGCGGAACGTCATTATAATAACCGGGGTGGCGTTGCTTTCCATATTCCTGATATGGGGGATACGGTCACTTTTTACGTCCAGCGTGGATATATCCGACGGCGATTCCACCGATATAATTAAAGAAGAATATGTAAAAAACAAGGAACACGAGATCGATAACCTCAGGAACCTACAGCTGTCCAATAACAAGGGTTTCATTCTGGTCTCCAAAAATGAAGCGGTCCAGTTCCTGGTGGACAACAAAGAGGTAGTCTTCCTGATGAAGCAGATCAATCGGGACAGCGTTTCCCTTGAACTGCTTCCCGGCAAGGGCCTGGAAACCTTTAAAATGGAGGAGCCGCGCACCCTTGCCATCGAGGGGTCACCGCGCGACGTCACTATCACCCTCAAGGGCCTTACCGAAAACAGGGCCAAGATCATGGTCGCCCTCGGTGAAAAGAAAATCGCCGATGAAAAGGTCGACAGGCAGGAAGAGACCTTCACCACCGCCGACAGCACCACCGTGGAGACCCAGAGTCGTCAGAACTTGAAGATCGTTTTCGAGGCTGAATTCGTGCAAAAATCATTCATCGAGCTCTATCTTGACGGAGTTCGCAAGGTGAGGGGGTTCATCCCGGAGGGCCAGTTCGAGCGATGGGAAGCGACAGAGTATATCCAGATAAAAATCGGGAATGCCGGCGGGATACGGTCGCGCATAAACGGCAAGGAATACTCCTTCGGCAGTCCCGGCCAGGTGGCGAACAAGGTCATTACATGGAAAAAAGACGTTCAAAACCCAAACCTCTACCATATCGAGGTGAAAGACTGGTAGGAGTGTCCCCATTCCCCGCCCTGAGGGCCCTTCCCGATAGCGCGCATACCGAATCCCACACGCAATGGTTTCCTCAACTGACATCAGTTTCCATATTATTTCCCTCGGATGCGCCAAGAACCAGGTCGATTCCGAGCGCGTCAATGGCGCGATGATTTCTGCGGGCTATCTGCCGGCCCCGTCGGCGGAAGACGCTGATATCATCATCGTAAACACCTGCGGCTTCATCAATGACGCAAAGGAGGAGTCGATCGGCGTTATTTTCGACGCCCTGGAGGAGCGGGACACGGCCAGGGTCACGGTCGAAGGGGCCGAACAATCGCCCGGATACGGGGGCTCCGGAATAATCGGGCGTAAAGTCGTGGTGCTGGGCTGCCTTTCGCAGCGTTATACCGCTGCCCTCGAGGCCGATATCCCTGAAATCGATTATATCGACGGGTTGGCCGATGAGGGTTTCGTCGAGCGGATGAGCCGCCATTTTTCCATCGATACGGGAGGGTACCGGCCCCTGCGTATGCCGCTTGTACCGGGACTCTCCTACTCGTATATCAAGATATCGGAAGGGTGCTCGAACAATTGTTCCTACTGCGCAATCCCCCTCATCAGGGGCCCTCATGAGAGCTACCCGATCAAGTATCTCCGTGAGGACGCGGAGCGTGAAGTGGCCCGGGGGGCCCGGGAGCTCGTTATCGTGGCGCAGGATATCGGCGCTTACTGTCGTGACGGGATCGGCCTGCCGGGCCTGGTGCGGGAACTTTCCGCCATCGACGGTGTGGAATGGATTCGCCTGATGTATTGCCACCCCGACCATGTCGATGAGGGGATACTTGGCGTCCTTGAAGGGGGGGGGAAGGTAGTGCCCTATATCGACATCCCCTTCCAGCACGCGAGCCAGGGTGTGCTCAGGTCGATGGGCCGGCGAGGCGCTTCGGCCTCGCATCTCGATCTCTGTGCGCGTCTCAGGGAGCGTGTCAGGGGGATATGCATCCGTTCGACCTTCATGGTCGGCTACCCGTCGGAGAGTGATGACGATTTTGAAGAGCTCCTCGCTTTCCTGAGGGCCGCGCGCATTGATCGGGTGGGCGCCTTCATCTACTCGCCGGAGGAGGGAACGCCGGCATGGGAGATGGGTGATCCGGTCCCGGAAAGCGTCAAGAAGGAACGTTACCACCGCCTTATGACCCTGCAGAGAAAAATCTCCGCTTCTGCACTCGATGCGATGATCGGGAGCGTTCTGAGGGTAATGGTGGAGGATCGGGTGGACGGGCATACATGGGTCGGCAGGAGCGAATATGACGCACCTGAGGTTGACGGTGTTTTTTACTTGACCGGAGATATTCCGATGGTTAACTCGATCGTGCATGCCAGGGTGACGGATGCGCATGAATATGACCTTGTGGGAGAAGTGGTGTGACAATCCCGAAATTTACCATGAACGTGCCGAATCTGCTTTCGATCTCAAGAATCGTCCTGATTCCAGTTCTGATATATCTTCTCTATATGAAAATGTGGATATGGGCCCTCATCCTCTTCGGCGGAGCTTCCCTCACCGATCTTCTCGATGGATGGAGCGCCCGCAAGCTTAACCAGGAGTCGGAATTTGGCGTGTTCATCGACCCCCTTGCCGATAAGTTTCTCGTCATTTCGGTCCTCACCGCCCTTATGGTCATTGACCCCTACCTGGAGATATTCGATTTCTGGATGATTGTGGTCATTGTGGGCCGGGATGTGCTGATCACCTTCATGCGTTTTCTTGCTTACCGAAGGGGGAGGCATCTCCAGACAAGCAGCTTCGGCAAGGTGAAAACGGCTTTTCAAATGGTCTCGATCGTCATAATTATCATGATATACCTTGTCCGGAAAAAGGGCATATACGTCACCCACCAGTCTGTTCCCTACTGGATAATGCTCGTTGTCACGGTGCTCACTGCACTTTCCGGGCTCAGGTACCTTTTTACCAACTGGCGACTTTTCCTGCCGGTCAAACAGAAAGAGGGAACGAACGGTTCCGTATGAGGGCCAGAGAGTTCCTCTTCACCGCATTCTATGCAGGCTACTGCCCCGTGGCGCCCGGTTCCGCCGGGACTCTGGTGGGTATGGCGATCTATTTTATAGTGCATCTTCTTTTCGGCGAGGCGAGCTGGGTCGTGAACCTTGCGATGGTGGCCGTTCTGTTTTATCCTTTCATCAGGCTCGTCGATCATGGTGAGCGTTTTTTCGGGGTAAAAGACCCTCCCCAGGTGGTCCTCGACGAAGTGATGGGGTACTGGATCAGCGTGCTCTTCTATCCCTTCAATCTCAAGATCGCCGTCGCGGCGTTCTTTATTTTCAGATTTATGGACATCCTCAAGCCGTGGCCGATAAATAGGCTCCAGCGGCTTAAGGGCGGAGTCGGAATTATGATTGACGACTGCCTCGCGGGGGTGTATACCAACCTGATACTGCTGGCCTCGGTGCTCGTGCTGAAGCTCTTTCATGTCGATATATATTGAGGGTGCCGATCGAAGGACACACGGGTGGGCCCCCTTCGACAATCATGGTAAAGGAGACGCGGAAGCGTTATGATAGCGCATATCTGGTTATCGTTTGTGCTGTTCTGTTCAATGATCATCCATGTTTCGGTTCTCCATGCCGCGGAGAAAGGCGCCGCCGGGGAGCCGGGCGACAGGGATAGATGCGTTGAATGCCATGAAGGGCTTGATGAGAGTTTGAAGAAGCCGGTAGAGGAGTGGCGCGCAAGCGTGCACGCCGCCACCGGCCGGAAATGCTTCCTCTGTCACCGCGGGAATCCCGACGCCGATGATAAACTGGCGGCACACTCGAAAAAAGATAATTTTATCGGCAGGCCGGGGAAAAATGCTGTGCCCGAATTATGCGGAAAGGAAGGCTGTCACTCCATCGCCCTCACCCAGTTCAGGAAAAGCCCCCACTACCTGACGGTGGCGAAGGTCGGCCAGCCACACTGCGGTACATGCCATGGGGTGCACGCCATCCAGCGCAGCTCCGTCGGGATTATCAATGAAACAGTCTGCGCTTCATGTCATTCCCCGGAGAAGCTGAAGGACAACATCGCGATGATCGCGGATATCGACCGCGGGATCTCCCAAATAGACGCGAATATCCGGTTCATGGAGGACAAGCACGCGGACATGCAGGCCCTCCGGGACCGGCTTGATAATGTTCGCCGTATGTTCTACCAGCTCGTGCACGTCTTTTCGCGCGAGGAGATGGAAATGAACAGGAGGATCCTGGACGTGGAGATAGCCGGCCTGAGCGCGGAGTCCCGGGCGAAGGTTTCCTCGATACAGCGACTGGATGCCCTCTATATAAGCATGCTTGTCGTCGGACTTGCCATCATTGCCGGTGTTTCCATCTATTCCATTGTAATGTACGGCAGGAGAAAAAAATAGCGGTCCTTTGCGATGAGGGCCACCCTGCGCCGGCAGTGCTTTGCCGGAATGTATTCGCGGGGCGCAAACAGTTGAGATGATGCCATGCGAGACCACCTCTTCAATACGGAAAAACTGAAATACGTCACCGACGAGAAGACGTCGGCAGAGTGCATCCTCTGTGCGATCAGGGACAGGGACCCTGCTGTGCGAAGCCTTGAGGTCGCCCGCAGGGAGGGCTTCATCGTAAGCGTGAACCTCTACCCGTTCAACCCGGGGCACCTGATGATCTTTCCGGAGCGGCATGTGGAAAGCCCGCGAGAGCTCAATGACGCCGAGGCTCTCATCCTGCACCGCCTGCTCTCGGAGACCCTGTCCCTTATCGAAGCGGAATTCATGCCGGAGGGCTTCAACGTGGGTTATAATCTCGGGCGGAGCAGCGGCGCGAGCATTCCCCATCTTCACCTGCATGTGGTCCCGCGCTACGGGAACGAGGTGGGGTTCCTGGACGTGCTCGCCGGTACCAGGCTTGTTGTGGTGGACCCCGCGGTCGCCCGGGACCGGCTTATAAAGCGTTTCGAGGGGGGGTAGGCGGGCCGGTCAGTGGGGCCGTTCGGCTTTGTGCAATTCCTCCATTTCAGCCTCGGTGAGATTCACCAGGTACGGCTCGCCGCACATCGGGCATGCGCCCCTGTTGTCACCAACGGCAAGCGCGTGGAGTTTGAGTTCTAACCGCGATCCGCAGAGGAGGCAGGTGTAGTCGGAAGCGTTCATCGGCGAAACTTTGAACATCGTGCGTCTCCGGTTTCAGATTTGAGTCTTCCGGTACAGTTACATCCTTGCGGGTCAGAATTTCAAGAAAAAATAATTTTTTCGGATGGGACGCCATGAACAATCCGATCATCATCGGCATGATTATTCTCATTCTGGGGGCCTTGCCTGTTTCTTCCGCCGCTCTTGAAGAGCTGGCGGAAAAACGTATATGCGGTGTCCCCCTTGATCCGGGAGTCGGTAAAAAAATCCTGATTAGCCCCTACGCCGCGGCGGGGATGTCATTCCCCTGGGGCGCGCTCAACTTCACCGGCAGGCCTGAGACGAACGAACAATTCGCCTTCACGGCCGGCGTCAGGATCGCCTATCCGATTGTCTGGTTCGGGGGCGTCATCGGGGGGATCGAGTACGCAGCACGGCCGGTATCGAAAACCGGCCGCTTTCCCATGGCCGTGATCACCGAGACGCGTGACCTGCGATTCGTCAACATGCTTCTGGGATGGCGACAGTATGCATGGTGTTTCTTCTACGGCACGGGTGTATTCGCGGGTGTAAAGGCGGGGCCATGGCGGAGCAGGCTCGAGATCAACGGCATGCCGGTCAACTTCGGGCCGGCGAAGCCGGGAAACGAGGGCCGCGCGGGCTTCGCCTTCGGCCTCTATACGGAGGTCGGGATCATGTTTCCCCTCTCGGAGCGGGTAACCCTCGACGTCACGGCGCAGCTCCAGGGGTCGGTGACGGAAATACGCTTGATCGCGAACCCCTTCGGCGGTGGCGGGTACAGGCCTATGGCACTTCTCTTCATCGCCGGCGTCAGCTTCAGAACGTGATCCCCGCCCCCCACGCCGATTTTGAATTTCGAGCCACCCTCTTCAGCGGCATAAGCCCCGCGCGGGGCCAGTGCGGCAAGCAGTAAAATGACGGAAAGAATTGCGGGCATGGTCTGTCGTTTCATCGGCAGCTCCTCCGGTCTGGATTGATGCATCCGCATGCGGAGCGTGGGCATCCCTGATCATCAGGATATGCGTGATGGGATTAATCAAAAAAAAATGGGGGGCATCCCTGCCGGGGTGGGAAGGGGGTTGGATCACCCCGCCAGGGGTGCCTCCTTATGGAACAGGCAGTTCCCATGTTGCCTTCACCATGCCGGGAAGGGTGAAGAAACGATACAACGAAAACAACTTCCAGTTATATAATTGCTGATGGCATATCAAAATATTTTTATTGATCTAAACGTTCATTCGTATTTTATTTAACGCAGAGTTCGCGGAGGACGCAGAGAAGGGTGACATTATACATGTCGATCAAGGATTTAAATACACTGTCTGAAATAATAATAGGCAAAGCAATCGAGGTCCATCGGGAACTCGGCCCAGGATTATTGGAATCGGCCCATGAGTCCTGCCTGGCCTATGAATTGGAAAGTTCCGGGTTGAAGGTCGAAACCCAGAAGCCGCTCCCGCTCATCTACAAAGACATGAAAATCGACTGCGGCTATCGACTCGATCTTATGGTTGAAGACTCCGTCATCATCGAATTGAAGGCTGTCGCATCACTCCTGCCAATTCACATGGCCCAATTATTGTCGTATTTAAAACTATCCGGCATATCCCTCGGATTGCTTATCAACTTCAATGTTGAAGCATTGAGACACGGTATTCAGAGAGTCGTAAACAATTTTACAACCTCTGCGCCCTCCGCGCCCTCTGCGGTGAAAAAAATTGGGCTTCCAGGATAGTAAACGACCATGCCTGTAAAAACATATATCATCAGTAACCACCAACCCTTCCCCCCTCTGCGACCTCTGTGCCCTCTGCGTTGAAAACGGGTAGCTCATAATGCGAAGGACATAGGCCATTGTAATTGAAGTCTCCTTCGACACAGATCCCGAGACCTGTCCCGACTGCGGCGCACAAATGATCGAATCAGTTGTTTTTGCGTACTTTGCCGAGCGTGAATGGCGGAAACTCTGGAAGATACACCTCCTGGTGGGCGGCTATTTCCGGATGAAACGGGGGCCGTGACTCGATTATCATACCGCCAGGTTCCCGGAATATTTTTTATATTGCATCATAACCGCTGTTGAAAAGATTGAAAGATGCTATTTTTGCTTATTTCTGCTTAAGTTCCCCATATTTTCGCGTCGCGCGAAATTTCAAAGGCGCTGTCCAGCGGTTTTTGCTTGTCAAGGACCTCCTCGTATGCCATTATTACTACCGATAACACTCAATCTGTCTCTTGAGCAGGGCCTCAGGGTGGAGCAAAATCCTATATGTTGAATGAAAAAAGAGAGGGTCCGCGATGAGAATAAAACATGTTTTTGTTGCAATAGTTGCCTTTCTTGTAATGATCGCCCCTGTGTATCTGGCGGCGGAAGAAAACACAAATGCTGACGAGTCGGCTGATTTGGGAGATGTTGCTGAAGGATATTCGACCCTTGACCGCATTATTTTCAGCAGAACCGCGGTCAATAACCCGGCAAAGCAGATTAACCTGACAGGGTACGCCGTGGGCATATGGGATATTAATTATTCAATCAATCATAATTTTAACGTAGGCGGCGCCATTTTACTTCCGATATATTCCTCGGCTATCATGCCTCATGCTTCCGCAAACGTATTTGTGCATAAAAACCTCGCTATCGGAATGGGGCTTTTCGCCGGGATATGGAGCTATTATGCCAATAATAAGGACAGCTATTTTCTCTGGTTCAGCGGGGGTCATGTCGCCATGACATATGTTAATGGACGGCACCTTTTGAATATAAGCGCACTGTGCGGCACCGGTGGTGATTACAATAAAGAACGCGATTTTATTTTCAGCAAAGGACTGGTTGTTATACCGAATATTGGGTACCGTTTTTCAGTAAATAAAACCTGGGCGTTATTATTAGAGGCGCATGCCCCCTGCATAATTAACGCGGAGAATTCATCATCGGAAAATATTAAAGAATATGAATATGGAAAGATTTGGGCTGTGGCGTACGGGTTTCGCGGCCAGGGCGGTCACGTGTTCGGGGATTTCGGATTCGTTTTGCCTCTGTACCGTGAATTCATTAAAACCACGTGGAAATACGTGCCTCTGGGCATTCCCTATTTTGCCATTGGAGTTCAATTTTAATGATATATTGCTTCTCTCCTGAGGGGATAAGTTCAAGGGGAGGGATGTCCCGTCTACCGGGTATGTTTTTACATTATGCATGCCCCTGTTTGTTCGGCTCTCTTTGAGGAAAATACAACTGTCATCGTTACTTATTAGGGGGAACCATTCTCATCATTGATCATACTCGCGACATTGTCTCTTTTTGCGAAGTAATGTCTTGCGAGAGCCAAGGATTCATGTCGTGGGACGTGATGTCGATGAAAGTGTAAAGCATGGTGTATAATCCCTTGCCAAAAACAATCTTTATGTGTATACTGAAGTCATGGATGATATGTTCAACCTGTATGAACATCGAGGCGTGCTGGTGGTCGAGGTTCTTGTTCAGAAATTTGATTTCCTCGTGATTTCCGAATGTTCGAGGTATTTGCGAAGCTGTCTGGAGAAGCGGGAGTATCCTTCAACAGTTTTTGATATCGGCAGGGTTGTAATTATCGATTCCAGCGTATTCGGTTTTCTCCTGGAGATATATAAAACCGTTACAAAAAAAGGGAATAAGATAGCGATTGTTTGCCGGGACCGTCTTGTTCTTAATGCCATGAACTTGCTCACGCTTCCGCAGATCATACCTGTTTTTGATACACTCGAAGCCGCAGCGGATCACCTCGCCGTTTGAGTATTCCACTAAAGAGTAAAGAATTGCGCCCTTTTATACGATATATAGATATTCCTGCAGACCGGAGTGTGTGCGATGAATGAAAAGGCACTTATTAACGCAATCGTTACAGCTGTAAACCTTGACCTGTCACACGGCAAGAAAAAGGAGGACCTGATGAGGGCGCTCTCTGTCGTCATAAGCAGGGACCTCTTTCTAAAAGTAAGCGACCGCATCAAGTAGGGGTTCACCGCTGCTATCCAGCCGGCGGCTTAATCATTGACAAATCATGGTATATATAAGGGATGCGAATGTCTATGGCGTGGTTTACTTAACGGCACAGCCGTGGGACCATACAAGAGAGAACGAATATTCTTTGAACGTTACCATTCGGAATGAGGCAGCATTGTGGCAGGGATAAAGCCCATCGGGTACAAGCCGTACGGTCTTCAATATACCGTCATGATCATTGACGACTCGAAAACAGCGAGGGCCGTCCTGAAACAGATGCTTCTTTCCATGCAATTCAAAATTATTGAAGAGGCAGAGCATGGTGAAATCGCGATCCATAAGATAAAGACACAGCGTCTCAGACCTGATTTTATTTTCATTGATATGGAAATGCCCATGATGAATGGTGTCGATACAATAAGGCTTATAAAGCCCCTGGTCCCTGACGCCAAAATCGTGATGGTGACCGCGCATAGCAATAAAGACCTTGTCATGGAGTTGATTAACCTGGGGGGCTGCGGCTTTATCAAGAAACCCTATGACAGGGACACGATAGTAAAAAAGCTTACATCGATTATAAGGGGATCGTGTGAATGACCAGTGTCACTCCCCGCGGGCGTCACAACCTTTCAGGGGAGTGAATTCAAACTCTGAGTAGAGCGTTTTTAACGCGGCCACTACGGTCTTGCTGACATTCAGCGGTGTCTTGACTCCGAGCCCAAGGTAGTTGCACCCCGCGTCCACATTGAAATGCTTCTTGCCCTTCTTGACGCCGGAACTCTGGATATGTCCCCCATGGGTCGGATCGAAGGTGAAAATTTCCTTCTGGAGGAGCTTTGCCGTTTCCTCGTGGGGCCTCGTGCCGGAAGAATAAAACAGGACAGCCTCGTCTTTCTTATGCGGAATGTGGGCCAGATAGGTAATATGGCTTTCCTCGTTGATCGATTCCAGCCAGAGCATGAAGAGGTCGTTGCATACGCGTTCCGGGCTGCGCTGTTCCCTAAACCTGCCCACCCGCAATCTCTGCTGGATTGGAACAAAGAGGTGCTGCAGGGTCTGCTTTCTTGACATCTCCAGGATCTGCTCGGGTACGAAGGTGACCCGGACGAAGCTGAGTATTTTATCCTGGAGATCCGGGTGCTCCTTGAAGAAGGGCCAGCTTTTCACGATATCCAGGGCCTTCCCCGCCGAGGGGCTGCCGTCAAAGGATGACGCGTAGAAAAAGATCTTATCGCCGGATCGCGGCTTCAGCACGGCCTCGTTGGCAACCAGGGAGCCTTCCGCCATGTCGATGATGTTGGCGAGGATCATGTTGTGCTCGCCGTCGTACTTGAGGAAAGAACCCTGCTGGTCCCTCTCCTTTCCGATGCGGCGGACAATTGTTCCCGGCTCAATTTTGTTAATGGTGTTGATCGGTTTAAGCAAGTTATCCATGGCGTGATGAACCTCCTTACGTGATCGTGGTGGGATACGATGAAGATCATAGCATATACGCGGGGCCGCGTCAAGGAGAATGCCGTATCAATTTTTACGTTTCTGCCCCGGGCGGCGATCTCCATTCGTATCGACGTGTGCTGAATATCGGGTGCGGAGGCGGCACGGTTTGGAAAATTTTAATGCCCCTGTCCAGAACTTTTCCTGTTGACATGGCCTGGTAGTGCTTCATATAAGTGACAATCTGTCTCTTGAGCAGGGCCTCAGGGTGGAGCAAAATCCTATATGGTTAAAAATCAGGACTTTCGAAAATTTCGAAATTGTAAGTCCAGATTTTACCAGTAATTGTACCCACAAGGGAACAATTAAAATGTAATTTTTAGAGGTTCCCTTATGAATTGCATAACAAAAATTCCTAAAAACAATATATAATCCAAGAGGTAAAGATGTGAACTGTAATTATGGTGAGACAAATTGCGAAGTATTTCAGGCTGACGATCAAACAAAACTCCTTGCCCATTCATGGCTGCCCCAAAATAATATAAAGGCCGTTTTTCTTGCAATCCATGGCGGAATGGCTCACGGCGGGGATTGGGTTACTCCGGCGCTGTATTTTAAAGAAAAAGGTATTGCGACATATGCTCTTGACTTACGGTGGCATGGTACTTACGCGCAACATAATAAAGGCGGGAAAGACTTTTGTCATGTTAATTCTTATGAAGAAACCTTACGTGACATCGATAAATTTTATACCTGGATAAAAGAAAAGCATCCTAATACGCCCATGTTTATTATAGCTCATTCCGTTGGCGGGCTTAATGCACTGCACTATGGTTTAACGATTGGAAAAGACCGGGATATAAAGGGATATATACTATCATCACCGTGGCTAAAAAATGTTGTGGTTTTTCCGAAAGTACTCAAGGCACTAACAAAAATACTTGTGAAGATTGTTCCGAACATGGCTGTTAAACCTGAATCCCTGACGGATGTACTTACACACGATGAAAAAATCACCGCCAGGCATCATGCCGATGAAGCGGCCGGTATCCGGGGAACAAGTGGTTCCGTCAAGTTTGTAATTGAATCTGAAAAAACACAGGCATGGGTTATTGATAATTTGAAATTCTGGAAAAAATACCCGATGTTTGTTGTGCTTGCAGGACAAGACAGGCTGGCTGATAATGATTTGGGTGAAAATGCATTGAAAGTAATTCCAGGAGGGCTTGTGACATTGGTTAAATGTAAGGATAACTATCACGAAAATTTCAACGAGACCAATCGGAATGAAATTTTTGCCAAGGCATATGACTGGATGCAAAAATGTACCAAATTTTAATGCCCCTGTCCAGAACTTTTCCTGTTGACATGGCCTGGTAGTGCTTCATATAAGTGACAATCTGTCTCTTGAGCAGGGCCTCAGGGTGGAGCAAAATCCTATATGGTTAGCCATATCAGCTAATAGTCAGCCGGACCATTCAACGATTGCTGCGTTCGTATCATCGATGCAGGATGAAATCACCAGGGTGTTTTCCGGTATATTGATCCGGTGTGCCCAGCTTGACCTCATCGGAGGCGAAGTGTTTGCCCTCGATGGAAAATTATTTAATAAAACATGGAGCAACAGAATAAATATTTCTGCTTCTAAAGTATTATTATGTTAAGCAACAAAATCCATAAAAAACATGGTGGAATTGAAGTAATCCATGACCAATTACCCGCCCCACACCGCACCCCCCCTCGATCCTTCCGTGTTCGAGCGTTACCACCGCTCTTTCAAGGGGGACACCTATGACGCGTGCCAGAAATGCGGGGGGAAGTGCGAACAATATTCGATCTGCACCCTGATGCCGGGGGAGAAGGAGTACCTGGCGGCGCAACTCGGCATGGATTTGAGGGACATCGAGGACGGCTACCTTGACGGGATCGACACACCCTTCGGCACGGTCGATGTCCTGAAGATGAAAAACAACTGCCCCTGGCTTGATGAAGAGTTCTCATGTTCGATACGTGAGATCAAGCCCGTTTTGTGCGACACCTACCCGATCGTCTGTACGGTTGGGAAGGATGGCCTTGCCTGCGAAATCGATGAAGAGGGATGCCCTGTCATGAGCCGCCCGGAGTACACGGAGGTCTTGAGCAGGTTCCGGGATGAGGGGATTCGAGCCCTCCATGAGATTTCCGCCCCCCTTCAATGGTGGCGGATCGTCGAGTTCTATGACACCTTCGATTTCGATTACATCGCCATCGAGAAGAGACTTCGTACGACACCCGGCTATCAGAGTTTTTATGTTGAGGAAATACTCGCCTTTGCGTGCCTGGGGGGGGAAGCAGGAGCGAGAAAAACGGGGCTGAAGCTTCTTGATGGGCGGATACGATCGACGCAAAAAGAGGCCCTGGCCCGACTACCCCTTCAGAAGGCTTCCTCGGAGTCCAGTATGGTGAGATTGACCGGGGCTTTCAGATTACAAATCGTAAAAAAGGGGACCGCCGCGAAGGAACTTGTCGCAAAGGCGAGGAAAGACCCGGGCACCCTCATCGCTGACAATCCCGATCTGTATCTCAATTATGTAAGGCAGGCCTTCTTCCTGATGAGGTCAATGGCGGAGCTGGCCGAAACCTTCTCCCGGCGTCTCGATGAATTTCGCACCAACGAGAGGGAGGCTGTGGGCAGACGGGATGGGCCTCTGAAATCCTCATGAGGTAGTATCCGGAACACGCCTTCACCAAGGAGAGGGGGGGCATCATCCAGTTGTCGTCACACTGGACGGGATATCGTGACGTATACACCACGATGCAGTGATGTGCGACGGGCCCGGGAATCGCTTGAGATGGTTATATGGCCTTCCTTGCGTGGACGGCGTCTTCCTGAAAAATACACGTCGATCGCTTTGCCACAGTCAATCATCTCAGAGGATTGATGAGCGAAAAAATGGTTTTAATGGAACCTTCCGCCCCACTTCGGGTCATACAACCGTTGCGTGAGAAAATCACCTGAGTCGATTTACGCGGCAAAATGGCCTGCCCGGATGGAGGCGCAACAAGTCCATTGTTAAAACCGGAGGAAACATGGGAAAAAAATCGAAATTTTTGATAGCGGCCGCTGCCCTTATACTGATGGCCCAGCCGGCACTTTTTGCTCAGCGGGGGGGACCGGACCACGCCGGTGACCACGACAGGCATGGCAGGATGGGAATGATGCACCCGGGCGGGCCGATCTTCGGCAACCCTGCGAAGATGCAGAAGGAGCTCGGCCTCACGGACGTCCAGGTGAAGGAAATCGGCGATATCAACAGCGAATTCGAGAAAAAGATGCTCGATTACAGGGAGAAAATCGCCCCCAAGCGCATTCAGTTGAAAAAGCTTCTTCTTGAGGATACGGTCGACCTGGTGAAGGTCCGGGCACTGCTGCAGGAGATCGGGAACCTGCGGGTAGAGCTTCATCTCCTGAGGATACAGCATCGCCTTGAAATCGAGTCGAAGCTCACCGCGGAGCAGAAGGCCAAGGTGCGGCAACACCGCATGCACAACATGAAAAAGGGGAAAAGACCCCCGATGGACTGCCCCAGGTAGAGGGATGAGTCCGTGCAAGGAGCCATGAACGCATGAACGAATCGGAGTTTGCCGCGATAGTAGGCAAGACGAAGAGGACCGTGCTGTCAGCCGTGCGAAGGCACCTGGCAGCACGGTTTTTCCACGCCATCGACGACGTGGTGCAGGAGACCTACCTGAGGAGTTACCGGCACCTCGCGGCGGGGAAATTCAGAAACGAGTCGTCGATTGAATCGTGGCTCTACGCCATCGCCAGGAACGAGTCGCTCAGAATGAACGCCAGGCTGACACGCGAGGAGGAAAAAGAGAAGAGGGCGGCCGAGGAGATGAGGGATCGCGGTCTGGAGGCCCCTCATCAGGAAGATGATCCCGCAAGGCTTGAGCGCATGGTCGATGGACTGCCCACGAAATACCGGGAGGTCCTGACGCTCAAGATGCGCGGCGTGCCCGAGCTCGAGATTGCCTACCGGCTCGGCATACGGCTTGGCACGGTAAAATCGCGTTTTTCGCGCGGCAAGGAAATTTTACAGAGGTCACCCGTGGAGGTGTCATGATGGGACTGAACGAAGAAATTATGGACAGAGAGATCGAAGTAAGGATGCGAAGTGAGGTCTGGGACCGCGGTGTCGCGCGCGGCGTGTTCCGGCGACGCCGGCTGAAAAGATACGTCGCGATGGCGAGCGGTGCGGCGGCGTCGATGGCCGCGGCTGCGGTACTTTTCATCGCCATCCTGCCAGGAATCCGCGGCGGCTACGTGGAGGGGGAGGCACTGAATGGATTCGTCAACGCCCAGGTCGAGGGGACCTGGAAGAGCGTGTTTGATGCCGAGCTTCAAAACGGCGGGGAATCCCTCGTGTCAGACGCGCGTTATGATGACAGCCTCGATGTCTTTATTGCGGATACGCTGGAGCTGCGCCTTTAAACAGCCCACCCATCCTCCCGTCGTATGGCCTGCTTTGGTCGATACGCATCATGTCCCTTTTCCGGCCCCCGCCGCGATAATGCGATTGCCTCCCTTGCCACGAGCCAGAAGCATTCGCCCCCACGCGCACTCCGCGAGGGCACGAGAGTCGGTCCCATGCTCCGGGTAGAGGGCGATACCAATGCTGACGCGAATGGTAATGCCGCTTCCGCCCGTGATGCCTTCAAGGTCTATCCCGGCCAGCAAGGTGCCAAGCTCGCGCGCCATTGCGATGGCCTCGTCCCTCCCGGCTCCGGGCAGGACGGCGGCGAACTCATCGCCGCCGTAGCGGAGTGGTATATCGGACTCCCGCAGGGCGGACTGGATGAATATCGACATGAGGACGAGTATCCGGTCCCCGGCCTGATGCCCGTAGTCGTCGTTTATCTCCTTGAAATTGTCGGGCTTGATGATCAGGAGGGCGGCGGGACCGCGTTGGCCGAAGAAGGCATCCGATTCCTCCATGAGATATCCCCGGTTATAGAGCCCCGTAAGCTTGTCGGTGTGCATCTGTTTTCTGAGGGTCCTGACCCACGGGGTCTTTTCGGTGATAAGACCCTGGGTGGACCGTATGCGCTTCGCGATGATGGCCAGCAGCTTGTGCAGCATCCTCGCCGACATTTTCGGGTATTTCTGGAGAAACATGCTGAAGGTGAAACCTTCACGGGGAAAGACGAGCAGGAGGGACTCCTTAATGGCAACGGCCGTGACGCTCCTCGTGGTGCCGCCTATCAGGTCCCATTCGCCGAATGATTCGCCGGGGATGAACTGGGCGATATCGATGTCGTCGCCGCCCCGGCGTCGCGTGATGAGCACCTCGCCTTCGCGCACCACGTAAAAATCGTGGCCGGGAGTGTCTTCGGTGAAAATGAGGCTGCCCCGGGCGAAGCGCACCATCTGTGAATGGAGACTTACGATTTCAAGCTCATCGTCTGAAAGGGTCGAGAAGATCTCGACCTTGCGGAGGAGGGTCGTTTTATCCGATTCGCTCATGAACTGGGGCCCGTCATTTCCTTTTCGATATGAGCCTGCCGAAGATGTCCGGATAGGTTTTCCGTGCAAAGAAACCATGCTGCGACACGCGCACCTCTTCAGTGGTAACGAAGGCATTGGGTTCAAGTATGCGCACGATAGTGATGAATTGCTTCACGCTTTTTTTAGGAACAAGGGAATAGAGTATCGAGACGGGCCCTTTGAGGCCCGCTCCTTCCACGATCGTCACTCCGAATCCCTCCCCCCTGAGCGTAAGGGGCAGCGCGGAAACCTCCCTGCTGGTAATGACGCGGAGGGATTTATATCCGAAGGGGAGTATCTCCTCGAGCAGCATGCCCACATAGTTTCCCACCGCGAATCCGCCGGCGTAGATGATGTAGCTCAGGGGACTGCTGAGGCTCGCCAGGGCCCTGCTGATCGCCATAAGCCATATTATGATCTCGACGAAACCGAAAAGCGGCGCCACCGAGCGGTATCCCCGTGAAATCAGGACGATCCTGATCGTGCCGATTGACACGTCGAAGATACGGGCGAAAAAAATGAATGTCAAGGTGATTAATTCGGCCTGGGTCATGATGTGGTCCTCATCCGGTAGTGTGGGCGCCTTCGGGCGCCTGTGGTCCAAACCTGCCTCATTTATGCACGGGTTGTCAAAATAAATTTTGCACTGGTGAATCAAATATTGATTTTCAGGGGTAAATTGACGGTTTTATCCGGTCGTCGAAGACTGCAGACTCTCATTGTCCAGTATAGGCGGTCGCTTTTTTTATTTGACAACACCACCTGGAATGTGTATCTAATTGGCATCCATTCAACCGTTGCAAGAAAAGATTCCTGCCATGGCGCGGATTGCCCCCATGGGGTTTTGTGCGCGTGTCGGAATTATACTATAAAACAGGGCGTTAAAGCCCGCGTATATAAGGGCTGACAGGGGCATGAAAAGCTACAAGAAACAATTCCCGTTTAAAATAGGCACCACCTCCTTTATCCTGCCCGTGAAGGAGGACAACCTGGTGTCCAATGTGAAATTTTTGAGGGATTCATTCGATGTTATCCAGCTGCTTTTTTTCGGCCGCGCATACCTCGACGAGGTCATGTCCCCGCGCATACTTCGAGATCTCGGGGCGATAAGGGAGGAGAGCGGTGTTTCCTATACTGTTCACCTCCCCTCCGACCTTGAACTGCTTGATCCTTCTCCAGGTCTTCTTGCGGGGTCCATTGACGTCATTGAGAGGATAATGGAGGAAACGGCGAGCCTGGGAATCGAAGTCTACGTGCTTCACGTGGACCGCCTCGTGCACGCCTCCCCGAAGGTCGAGCCTGACAAGGAATCCATCAATCTTTTTCACGGGGTGATCGAGGCCCTGGAAGAGAGACTGGGTTCTGACGTGAAAAAAATATTTATTGAAAACACCACCTACGATCTTACCTCTTTCGCCTTCCCGCTTATGAACGGACATTGCGGCGTCTGCATGGACATCGGGCATCTCCTGCTTCACCGGCATGATTTCTGGAGGTTCGTCGAGATCTTCGGGCCGAAGGTGGGCCAGGTGCACCTTCATGGCGTGGGCGGAGGCCATGACCACAGGGCCCTGTCCGGCCTTGACGCGGTATCCGAAGCCCTTATCGTCGGCTTTCTCCTTGATGCCGCCCCCGAGGTGATACTCGAGGTATACAATCTGGTGGATCTGGTGAAATCGGCCGCCTATCTCGAGAGGGTTCTGGGATAAAAAAACGCCCGCGAAACCGCGGACGCCGTGGTTGAAATGGCCGTGCGTTATGGGCTACTGCCCCCATCCTACATTCGTGTCGCTGTAGTCGCTTACCACCGGCGTATTGTGGTTAGTGTAAAGATAGTTGTTCACGCACGAACCTTGTAAAAATAATGAGACGTGTTCCCGGTGCCGATCTGGTTTTCCTGTACTACGGCCGGGAAAAAAAATTCTCGACAATAGAAAGGCCATAGTATATATATGCGGCTTATTCTGCAGTATAAAAAAAGGGGGGGTAACTATGAGGAAATTGTTTCTTGTCATTATCGCGGCTCTCTTTGCGATCGGGATCGCTTTCAGACCCGCGCCCGCACATGCAGTGGAGGGGAAGGTGGGCCTCACCATGATGTATGACTGGTGGAAGCCGGGCTTCATCGCCTTTGAGAACTCGACGGCCGCGAATCTATTCGGAGCCGAGCTTTCGGATGAGTTGGAAGGGTCGTTTATGATGGGACCCACGTTTTCGATAGGACTCGGGAAAAGCTGGACGCTGGGTACGACCCTCCTCTTTGGATTGAGCAGGAACGAGTTTCAGCATTTTAGCTACGCGGCTGATTTGGATATTTTCCGGGGCGGGCTCCTTGCTGCATATTTAGAGAGCGGGCAATCAAAGGCCAGACGGTACGATTGGGACGTCAATTTTGATTACGCGTTTCACAAGTATCTGAGCCTCCTTATTGGCATCCGATTCAATTATGCGGACGGCGAGGGAAGTGCCTTCCGGTTGGGACTGCTAGGGCCTGTAGCCGACCTCATGAATGAGGAATACACCGCATGGTATCTGGGACCATCAGTGGGGCTCGGATTCCATTATGAATTCATCAAGGGCCTGGTGCTCAACGTGGGCGTGTCGGCCCTGCTACAGTTCGGACAGTATGACAATGAAAAGAGGTATCTCCAAACATGGCTGCTCTTGATACCCTACGATTATAGCGCCGGTTATTTCTGCATCGGCCTTGACAATAATATCAGGCTGGGGTACCTCATTTCGCAAATCAGCCTCGAGGTCTTCGTCGGGGGCCGTTACGTGGTCCTGCCCCACATCGCGGCGGGCGGCGACCACCCGGTATGGGATATTAGCTACAAGAAGAATTGGATCGGCGGGGAAGTGGATCACTGGGGAGGCCTTTATTTCGGGGCCGCGTACAAGTTCTAGATTTTGCCAGACCCCGCAAAAAAACCGCCGCGTCATCAGCGGCGGTTTTTTTGTGCGCCGGGGTTCGGGCTCGGGGGATCAAAGAATCTCCCGGTGATACTCCTGCAGTGATTTCACCTCGCTCCTGCCCTGGCCTATGGCCTTTATCCCCTTCGCCGTGGCGATCGCAGCCGACATTGTGGTGATATAGGGGAGCTTGTAGTGAACCGCCGCCTTCCGGATATAGGAATCGTCGTATTCGCTCTGTCGTCCGCTCGGGGTGTTGATGATGAGCTGTATCTCATTGTTCTTGATGCGGTCGATTATATGGGGGCGGCCCTGGTAAATCTTGAACACGGTCTCCGCATTGACTCCTTCGGCCGTGAAGTAGCGGGCGCATCCCTCCGTGGCGAGGATGCTGAATCCGAGCATTGCGAGCTCTTTCGCCACTTCGAGGGCCCTGGCCCGGTCGTTCTTGTTCACGGTGATCAGCACCGCACCCTCGCCGGGCAGCCTCATGCCGGCCGCCTCTTCCGCCTTGGCGAATGCGAGCCCGAAGGAATCGGCCATGCCGAGCACCTCGCCGGTGGAACGCATTTCAGGTCCCAGTATCGGGTCAACCTCCGGGAACATGTTGAAGGGGAAGACTGCCTCCTTGACGCCGAAGTGTCGTATGGTCTTTCTTTGCACATTGAGATCACGGAGTTTTTTCCCGAGCATCACCTGCGTCGCCACCCTTGCCATCGAGATATTGCATACCTTGGAGACCAGCGGGACCGTGCGGGAGGCCCTCGGGTTGGCTTCGAGTATGTAGACCGTTCCGTCTGAAATGGCGTACTGGATATTCATGAGACCCACGACGTTCAGCTCAAGGGCGATTTTCCTGGTGTACTCTTCAATGGTGGCTATTTCCCGGTCCGATATGGTCACGGGGGGGATTACGCAGGCTGAGTCCCCCGAATGGATGCCTGCAAGCTCGATGTGTTCCATCACGGAAGGAACGACCACCTCCTCGCCGTCGCAGATGGCGTCTGCTTCGCACTCGATGGCGTTCTCGAGGAACTTGTCGATCAGGATGGGACGCTCCGGGGTGACGTCGACCGCCGCCTCGACATACTGTTTCAGCATGTCCTCGTAGTAAATCACCTGCATGGCCCGACCACCCAGCACGTAGCTGGGACGCACCATGAGGGGGTAGCCTATCCGCCCGGCGATATCGAGGGCTTCCTCGATGGTGCTGGCCATGCCCGATTCGGGCTGGGGAATGCCGAGCTTTTCCATCACCCGCCGGAAGCGGTCCCGGTCTTCGGCCAGGTCGATCGATTCGGGTGAAGTGCCGATTATCTTCACGCCCGCCTTCATGAGCTGGTTTGCCAGGTTAAGTGGCGTCTGGCCGCCGAACTGGACGATTACGCCGTCGGGTCGCTCCTTTTCGTAAATGGAAAGCACGTCTTCAACAGTGAGGGGCTCGAAGTAGAGCTTGTCGGAGGTGTCGTAGTCCGTAGACACGGTCTCGGGGTTGCAGTTTACCATGATCGATTCGAACCCCTCGTCACGGATGGCGAAGGCGGCGTGGACGCAGCAGTAGTCGAATTCGATGCCCTGCCCGATGCGGTTGGGGCCGCCTCCGAGGACCATGATCTTGTTGCGCGTGGATACGGGAACGTTGTCGGTTCCATGATAAGTGGAATAGTAATATGACCTGTCTGTAACCCCGCTTACCGGAACCGCGTCCCACCGCTCGACGATATCGATCGCGTACCGCCGTTCCCGGATCGCCTCTTCGCTCACGCCGAGAATCTGGCTCAGATAACGGTCCGCAAAGCCGTCCCGCTTCGCCCTGGCGAGAAGCTCGTCTGGCGGAAGGTTCCCCGCGTGTTTCAGGATCTCCTCCTCGAGCTCGACCAGTTCCTTCATCTGTTCAATAAACCACGGTTTGATGTACGTTCGCCGGTAGAGATGTTCGACCTCCGCGCCTTTCCGGAGGGCCTCGTACAAGATGAACTGGCGTTCGCTCGAGGGCGTGGCCAGTAGGCGCATCAGCTCATCCAGGCTGAGAGAATTGAAGTTCTTGGCAAAGCCGAGGCCGTGGCGCCCGGTTTCGAGGGACCGGATCGCCTTGTGAAACGCCTCCTTGTAGGTTTTGCCTATGCTCATTGCCTCTCCCACGGCGCGCATCTGCGTTCCGAGCTCGTCTTTGACGCCCTCGAATTTTTCAAAGCCCCATCGCGCGAATTTTACGACGATGTAGTCCCCGGAGGGCGTGTATCTGTCGAGGGTTCCGTCTCGCCAGTAGGGGATCTCGTCAAGCGTCAGGCCACCGGCCAGCAGGGATGAAACCATGGCGATCGGGAGGCCCGTGGCCTTTGATGCCAGGGCGGAAGAGCGGGATGTACGAGGATTGATTTCGATGATTACCACCCGGCCCGTTTTCGGGTTGTGGGCGAACTGGATGTTGGTGCCGCCGATCACCTTGATCGCCTCCACTATGTCGTAGGAGTGCTTCTGAAGGCGCTTCTGGAGCTCCGGGCTGATGGTGAGCATGGGGGCGGTGCAGAAAGAATCGCCCGTATGGACACCCATGGCGTCGACGTTTTCAATAAAGCAGACGGTGATCATCTGGTTCTTCGAGTCCCGCACCACCTCGAGCTCAAGCTCCTCCCATCCCAGGACCGATTCCTCCACCAGGATCTGTTTGACCATGCTCGCCGATATACCCCGGGCGGCGATGGTGCGCAGTTCCTCGATGTTGAAGACCATGCCGCCGCCTGTCCCTCCCATGGTGTAGGCGGGGCGGATCACCACCGGGTATCCGAGTTTCTCGGCGATTTTTTCCGCCTCCTCGACGGTGTAGGCGGGGGCGCTTTGAGGCATATCGATGCCGAGCCTGGTCATTGTTTCCTTGAAGGCGATGCGGTCCTCGCCCCGCTCGATGGCGTCGATTTCTATTCCGATTACTTTGACGCCATATTTTTCAAGGACGCCCTGCCGTGATAATTCGGATGAGATATTCAGGCCCGTCTGGCCGCCGAGGTTGGGAAGGAGGGCGTCTGGCCGCTCCTTTTCTATGATTTTCGTGATGGTTTCAGCGTTAAGGGGTTCGATATAGGTCGCGTCCGCCATGCCGGGATCGGTCATGATGGTGGCGGGATTGGAATTGACCAGCACGATCCGATATCCGAGCTGCCGGAGGGCCTTGCACGCCTGCGTGCCCGAGTAGTCGAATTCGCATGCCTGGCCGATGATGATCGGCCCCGATCCGATTATCATCACTTTTTTAATGTCATCTCTTTTCGGCATGGCTCACCTCTTCTGCGTGGATGTCGGATATGCCCCAATGGGTCGGGTTGATCCAGGGTCAGAGCAAAATTATTGAAATGGCCGGATTATGTCAAGATGGAATATTTTGGCGTCGATAATTACTCGTGCATTGAAAGAGTGGGCGATATAGTGCGTGAAACGCCCCCTCGAGGGTCAGAGCAACATGGGGCCATGCATCCGGGGTCAGAGTAAAATGATGGGAAATGGGTGGTCAGGGTATTCTTCTGGAGCAGTCTCCTTCGATAGTTATCGTGGATAAGTCATTTTGATACTATCAGGTAGGTGAATGCCCAGGCAAGATTGTCCGGATCTCCTTCCGGGCCGGCCCAGCCGTAGAGGTAGTATGTGCCGGGATCCTTGAATGTGAGAAGGATGTCAATGACCCCTTTGACGCGGCGAATTCTACGTTTGAGGAGGGTCTTTCCCGCATCATTCCTCAGGTTAATGGTTATCATGACCCCTCTGGGCGCGTCATAGCGAAGCGCGAGCTTTTTCCCGCATTCGATCTCGGATGAGCTGTTTTCATCCGTCTGGCGCAGGCCGTGATCGAAGTATCCAGGCCTGTAAAAGGGGAGTCCCTTGAATTCCTTTCTCGATATCTTTAATTTTCTGAGCTGCCACCGGCGCAGGTCGGGCAGATGGGTATAGATGAATTGATCCGGAGGAGTAAGGAAAAAATGCTCACGGTAGTCCCGGATAAAACGGCCGTCCTTCACGTGGCCTGCGCCGTAGGTGGCGTCGAGGAGGTGCCATTTTCCGTCAATCAACACGGCGTTCCAGGCGTGGTTGGCTGCCACGCGCTCTCCCGGCAGGTAACCGCTTCCCCTTCCGCGCCCGGTAATTTCAAGTGCTTTGATGCATGAACGCCTGGCCAGCTCCACAAAAAGCTCGGAATAGCCCTGGCAGGTGCCCCGCCTGTCACGCAGGGTGGGGCCCGCGTGATAGTTTTTTTTCCCCGTATCATAGGCGATGCGGGCGGTTATCCATCGCCAGATCGCCCTGGTTTTATCGAGATCATCCTGCATCCCTTCGGTAAGATGAAGGGCGAGGGCGTCAAGGGACGTCGTTACGGCGGATGGGGTTTCAAGGGCGAAGGCGTCGATCTGTTTAAAGCGCGCCGGGTCGTACCGGGTATTTCCCGACTTTTCTCCCGGAATCCTCACGATCCTGTACTGCTCGGCCATCAGGCAGGAAATACAGAGGGTTACGGGAAGCATGGGAAGAAAAAGCTGAACGAATCGACGCATGATGGAATAATGGCAGGCCTGATGCATGGTGTCAAGAACAATGAATAGGTCCGGTTCCCCTCCGGCGGTATGACGGAGTGAAGCCCATTGCCGGTGCTGGAAGATGCGCGACAAATATAGTATTGACAAACATGAACCGCCGATATATGGTTACAAAAATTCAAGCCGAATATTCGGTCAAGATGGAGTCATCAGAGTGGTCGGACTGAATACGGCTCACTCCAATGTCCAGAACAATGAATCAACCGGCGCCTTACAGGCGCGCACAGACGCGCGCCTTATATATATCTTCAAGAGGAGGATCTATGAAAAAGATAATTCTTTTCACCGCTACAGTCGTTGCAGGAGCCGCTCTGGCCCTGCTTGTCTCTTTTGAGCCGGTCCATAACGCTTACGCGGCTGATGGCTGCTATAACTGCGGGTCCGGTAGTTCGGCCAACCAGTGCAGGTACTATGGAAGCGATACGTTCGATCAGCGTAAAAAATGCGAATCGATGGGATGCAAGATAACCGGCACGTCGAGCTGTTCATCGGCTGCGAATGTCAAGGTGATCAATTAGTACCGAGGCCAGGATACATGCACAATAAAAGGGCCGGCCGAAAGCCGGTCCTTTTTTATGGCAATCGGATGATCAGGGGTTCATTGTTTTTTGGGCAAGCCGGTCCCTGTCTTTCATGAGCAGGTCGCGGTGGTTGAATTCCTCTTCCGCTATGGTGCGTATTTCCCCAGCGATGTTTCGGTAATGATCGGCAAGATTTCCCATCAGGTCCGCGAGGCTGGTGTAGAGTTTCCCGAGGGAGTTTTCGGAATCGGCGAGTATATCGAGTACTGTAAGGATGTCCTTTTCGTCCGAGATTTTTTTGAAGACACTGTCCGTAAGGTTGTTCTGGAAGTCCGTGATCATTCCCTCGCGGATGACCGGCTTCCGGTATCGTTCGGCGGTTTCCCCGATCAGCCTGGCGTGCTCGAAGGAATGATCTTCCATGAATTCCAGTACCGATCGTGCGCCCTCGAGCCTTGGAAGGTTCTTTATTTTCTGGTAGTAGGTGCCCAGTGTGTTTTCCAGGAGCACGATGTAGTTGAGATACTCGCTTGTCATGTCATGCTCCTGTGCCGCCATAGGATCGTGTTTATCATGCTATCCCCGCGCTCCTCCCTAGAGGGTGGGATAGCAGGGAAGTGTGGACTGGCTTTGAACCGCTCTCGGACAAGGTGATGGGCGTGTTGCTCTCACTGGCGTCAATACCCCCGGCAGAGGGGTGTCTATGAACCAGATTCAGTACTGCCGGAGAGGGGCACACCTTCGGTTTCATCATCTTCTTCGTTGATATCGTAATCGAGCACCAGCGTGTTGGAGCAGCTATAGCTGGTGGCTTCGCAACCGGAAAGATTGGCATAGCGTTCGATTGTATTGTCCCGATAAATTATTATCGTCAGCGAAGAATCTGTATTTGTCTTTGTTGCGGATATGGTTATCGACTCGATTTTGTCGGGCGGATAGTACGACATTGTTTGATTGGTGTCGATGCTTGGTATTGTCTGGCTGATGGGGTATTTCTTGTCAATGAAGTAGTTCACGGTGAATCTATTATCCGTGGCGCCCCCGTCACAGAGCACCTGGACGGCAAGCTTCGGATCTTCATCCATATCCTCGAAGCCTTCACAGGAGGGTAGCATCATCGACGCGGTAAGGAGGACGACACCTGCAAAAAACCAACGTGCTTTTCTGGAAAAAATCATTTGAAGAATCCCCTGCTTATTCAAAATTATAGAAGATGGATGCCACCTATACATAAAATACCAACAGCCACGGTTTTTTCAACCATAAATTGAAAGATTGTCTTAAAAACCGGTATATATGTCTCCGCGCTTGTGATTCTGTTGCAAAAATAGTGAAATAACGCCGGCCCCTGCGATTTTCATTATAACCGGCACTGCAGTTGAAATCATTAGTGGATTCAGATCGCTTCCGAAAATCTTCTCCTTGATATTTAGATAATCCCTGATGAGAGTATTGTTCCGATTGGAAACAGAGAGTTGAAAATGAACTGGAAATGCGGCATTACTCATTCCGGGGTCTTCCCTCCCCGGGAATCAGGGTCAAGCTCAAAATGGCAACCGCTTTTTTTGCCTCGATGATAATCATTATCGTCTCGTCAATTACCATGGGCCGGCAGTACCGCTCGCTGACGGAAAGCCATGAGCGCGAACTCGGGCCCCTTCGAATGTTCGTTGAAAAAACCGTTCTGGACCTCGAAAACATATCAAATGGATTTTTCCTCGTCGAGGATTTCCACCTGCGGATAATGATGAAAGGGCATCGGGCCCCTTCAACATTGAGCCGGTCGGGGAAATAAAGGTGAAGGGCCGGGACGAGATACATATGATCTATGCCGTCCTCGGCCGCCATGACGACCCGGACGCTCCCTCGGGCATCGAGGAGTTGAGGCGTCGCCTATATCCTGAAGGAGTCCCTGAATAGGTCGATCAACTGGACCGTATGGCTCGATATCTTTTTTGTCTTGCCCATGATTCCATAGAAAAGAATGCTCAGCCTTGTTTTCGACGTCTCGTTCTGTATCCTGGTAATCTGTTGCAGATTGAATTTTTCCACCAGGCCGTCCAGTCTTTTCTGCAGCGTGTTGATCGATTCTATGTCGATGACTCCGCCCTTGAGAAAGGCCGATATCGCGTAGTCGAGGAGGTTGTTGAAGCATCGAATCACCTCCTTCAACTCTCTGATCTGTATCTCCAGCATCCCCTTGTGGTGGTTGTCGACGTGATCGAGGGACCTCATGATTATGTCCCTGTGGCTCTCGGCGATCTCCTGAAGGATATTGATGATTTGCGCGTAGTTCTGGGAATGACGAACGTCCTCCCTGCTCAATAGTCTGAGGGCTTTGTATATGTTCGCGGTGATGATGTTCGCCCAGGTCTGAACCTTCTTGTTGGATTTTCGAAGACTCCTCAGCGTGCCGAGATCGTTTGAAAAAAGACCCTCGAAACATGCATTGGATGTCGTTTTCACTTCCTGTAACAGATGGCCGCAGTGTTCGAAAATCACCAACACCGCTTTTTTGATGTCGTCCACTTTTTCAAGGTTGAACACATGCAGTTCTTTTTCTTCCGTTTCCCTCTGCTTGTGGGAGCGGTGGTTGCGCGCTATTATGAAGAGGGCCCCCGCCAGAAGGAGCAGGGCGGCATATCCGTTGCTGTAAAATATGACGGTGGCGAAGAGGGCCGATACCGTGAAGGCCATGAATGCCGTGATGAACCATCCCCCGATGACCGTGAGCACGCCGGCGACCCGGTAGGAGGCGCTTTCGCGCCCCCATGCCTGGTCGGCAAGGGAGGTCCCCATGGCCACCATGAAGGTAACATAGGTGGTGGAGAGGGGAAGTTTGAGCGATGTCGCGAAGGATATCAGCGCGCTGGCAACCATCAGGTTGACCGATGCCCTGAGAAGATCGAAGGAGGGAACGCCCCCCCGTCCCGGGCTGTGGTCTTTCGGGTTGTAGAGGTTCGAATCGAGCCTCCGGGATATGGCCGCGAGCATGGACGACGGGAATAGTGAAGTGAAGCCGGTGAAAATCGTATAGGTCATGCGAACGATCGAGCGGGAGAGCGGCGACGATCCGAATCGCTCGAAGCCCTCGACCTGTCTGCTGAGGCTGACCTCGGTCTTGGCGACGGTCCTGGCCTTGCGGGAAAACCAGAGGGTGACCGCCATGATCAGGCCGGCGATCATGAGAATCCAGGAACTTGTCTGCATCGGGTTTTGCAATGCTTCCATGGTCATCGTCAGGGGGCTTGAGCTCGCGGCAGCGACCCGGTAGGCGCTCAGGCCCGCGAGGGGCACGCCGATAAAGTTCACAAGGTCGTTCGCCGCGAAGGACATGGCAAGGGCGAAGGTTCCGATCAGCACTATGGGCTTGAGGATGTTGTAGTCGAACAGGAGAAGAACGACCTGAAGCACAAGGGCCGAGGCGAGGAAACAGCCCATGAGCATCTCGACGGTATGTGTGTCGATCCACGCCAGCGTTTCAGGCGATAAAAATGATGCCCCCTTCGCTCCCTTGATGAGTATGAAATACAGGATCAAGGAGAGGCTCATGGCACCCCAGATGGCCCCGTAGCGCTTCAGCCTCCGGTGGTAATCGAAGGTGAAAATGATCCGGGTGATAAACTGGATAAGGGTCCCGAAAAAAAAGGAGATGGCCACGGAAATGAGTATGCCGGCGATGATCATCAGGGCCTTGGCGGTATTGATGTACGTGCCAATCTCGGAAAAGCTGCCGTTATCTGCGGCGATCTTGATCATGGAAACGGCAACCGACGATCCCAACAGCCCGAATATGATGGAAACCGTGGTCGAGGTCGGCAGTCCGAAGGTGTTGTAGACATCGAGGAGGAGAATGTCGGTGATCATGACGGCGACGAAAATGACCATGATCTCATGCAGGCGGAAAAGTCCCGGATGGAAAATTCCCTTTCGCGCCACCTCCATCATGCCGCTCGAAAACATGACTCCTGCCATCATACCGGCGCACGCGATGATCATGATGACGTAGCGCGGCGCGACCCGAGATCCGATTGATGAATTCAGAAAATTGACCGCGTCGTTGCTCACCCCGACCATGAGATCGGCGACAGCAAGAATAATCAGTATGATGACGGCAGCGAGATATAGTTCCACAGGCACCTCGGTTCCGAAAAACGGGGTTGCTATAACCAATAGTGAAAATTTTGTACAGTAAAAAAAAGTATCGTCAAGCAAATATTCCAATTTTCCGGCGGGATTGAAAAATCAGATCGATTGGGATACAAACAGATTCTTTTTGTAAACCGAGGGCGCCTCTATACATCAAATCAGGATGATCTCTTGTGCGTGCAGAAGCGGTAAAAATAACAATTTTCAATTTTTGAATTTTTGAAAGTTCCGATTTTTTATTGTGCCCATACTTTACACATGGGAATGACAGAACAGTGCGCTGCGGTCAATAATCGCGGAGCAGGCTGTAGTTCAGCCCGACATATCTTTTTCGTCCGGGATGTCTTCCGCTTCTATTGTGCAGAGAATGTCGTCGGTAAGGGGGGTGATGCCGGCAATCCGGTTTGCCTGGCGCTCGATGATACGCTCGAATATATTTCGGACCAGCCTTCCGTTGCCGAAGGTACGGTCCCTTTTCGCGTGTAGTGATGCGAGAAGGGCCAGCATGGTTTTTCGGGCCTTCCCCTCCACCCGGAACTGCACGTTTTTACAGAATGAATCGAATATTCGCAGAAGGTCCTCCGGGGAGTAGTGGTCAAAGAAGAAATAGCGGCTGAAACGCGATTTCAGTCCCGGATTGGACTGGATGAAGCGCTCCATCTCATCGGGATATCCCGCCACGATCACCACCAGGCGGTCCCGGTAATCTTCCATTCTCTTGATGATGGTGTTTATCGCTTCATGACCGAAGTCCCTGCCGCCGATATCATCCGGCACGAGGGCATAGGCCTCGTCGATGAAAAGGACGCCGTCGAGGGCCTTCTGTACCACGCTGTCGACGTTAATTGCTGTCTGGCCCACGTAACCCGCCACAAGACCGGCCCGATCGGTCTCCACGAGCTGGCCTTTTTTTAGCAGTCCGAGGCATTTGTAGACCTTTCCAAGAAGCCTGGCGATGGTCGTCTTGCCTGTTCCGGGGGGGCCGTAAAACACCGCGTGGAGCGAGAAGGGCGCGGAGGGGAGTTTCCGTTCCTCCCGTTCCTTCTGAACCTTGATAAGGTTTATGAGTGTGGCGATCTGCTCCTTGATTTTATCCATGCCTACGAGGGCGTTGATTTTTTCCATAACCTTTTCGAGGGTTTCTTCCTCCTCGGCTTCCAGGACGGTCACGGAGGTAGGGGACACGGCGGCGCCGCGGTTGATGAGTCTGTATATTTTCTTGAGGCGTTCCTCCTCGTCGGGGGATATCGATCCGTCTGCCTTTATCAGGCATTGCGAGAAGGTGTAGAGAGCGGATCCTGCCCTGTCGGCGTGCGTGGAGCCCTGCTCCCGATCGAGATTTTCGAGGAGATTCATCGATTTTAATGTATAGCCCTCGATATCCGCCCCTGGACGCGCCCTGCGAAGGTATTCGTAAATCTGCTTGCGATAGTTCACAATCTCGTCCATGCGAGATGAGGGAAAGTCGTTTCCTGAGAAAAAATTGTCCCGGGGGGAGCCTTCAGCCCCCTCGATGGGCATGAGAACCATCGCTATGAAGGCGAGCTCTTCGTCGGTCATCTTTTTTTCACCGGCGCAGAGCGATGAAAGTATGATGATGTCGTTGGTAAGCGCGTCGCGGAGCCCGTCCCCCTCGACCTGGCCGATCATTTCGGACAGGGTCGCATCTATCTTCTTCGCTTCCCGGTAGAGAAAATCAAGCCGCTCCCGCGGTAATGACGGTTTCCCTTCTCCGGCAGCGGCCTCATCATCGACTCCGATGGCCTCGTTCATTTTGGCAAGGGAATTCATCGTTTTCGATATTTCGTCCAGCATGCGGAGGGTGTCCTCTTCCCTGGCCGTTGCGTTGACCCCGCCGGTAAGAGTGACGGCTTCGATAAACCGTGTAACGGCCGCCCTGTTGTCGAAGGTCTTGAGGGTGACCTGTGACGACTTTAACTTGAATGTCACGATTATTGATGAAAAGGCGCGCTCGAAGGTAATACCCCTGATGTCCCCGGGTAGGATTTCCTCGTAAAGGGGACGGTTGAGCTCACTCGTGACGTAGATGAGGCGTTTCTCGGTGGCAAAGAGAACACCCGGGAGGTCACCCTCGGCGGATAGTTTCAGCCCCCGGTAGAGACCATCCAGCACGTCGATGATTTTTTCACCATCGGCCAGCAGCTTCTCAATGCCCCTGAGGACGTTTTTCTTGTTGGAAACCAGGGCCCAGTTTTTGTTTTTGTCCAGCTGCTTTTCGATCGAATCGGTTTTCGACATCGGCATACCCTTTCGATATTGACCCGTCCCCGGGCGGTTACTCTGACCCCTATACTACGGATTGTCATTATTTCTCAAGCACTATTTATATGGTGTGAGTCTATGTGCGATAGTTATCGGTGCTGTCTTCATTTGAAGGAGACATATTCCTGCACAAGGGGCCATGTGGCATGAATAAGGGTCGGGGAAACGCCCTCTAGAGCCATTTCTTTTTAATAAAGAATAGAACCAGGATTATGGCGAATACGAACGATGAGGTGATGACGAAAATGAAGGCCTGGGGGTGATTCTGAAGGGGAAGGCCAATGTTCATTCCGAAGAAGCTGGTGATGATATTCGGGATCATCATGATGATGGTTATCGATGTAAGGAGCTTCAACACGATGTTGAGATTGTTCGATATCACCGATGCGAAAGCGTCCATCATTCCGCTCAGGATGTCGCTGTAGATGTTCGACATCTCGAGGGCCTGCCGGGTCTCAATAACGATGTCCTCGAAGAGGTCCTCCAGGGTGTCGTCCTGCCGGATAATGGGGAGTCGCTGGAGACGCTCCAGCATGAGCGCGTTGGTTTTCAGGGAAGTGGTAAAATAAACCAGGCTTTTTTCTATGTTGAGGAGCTTTATGAGCTGTTTGTTTTTCGATTCCTGCTCCAGCTTCTTCTGGATCATGTTAGCGCCGTTGTTGATCTGTTTCAGGTATTGGAGGTAGACCTGGGTCGCGCGGAAGATGATCTGCAGCATGAATTTACCACCCGTGAGGGTAGTCGTTTTTTTTACTTTGCCGTCTATGAAATCCTTGAGGATGCCGAGTTCCCGGGAGCATACGGTGATAAGCATGCCGTTCGTCACTATCAGGCCGATAGGGAGGGTAAAGTAAAGCACGTCAAGATTGTGTTCATCGAAGTAGGGAACCTTGATTATGATCAGGGTGGTGTTATCTTCTGTTTCGATGCGCGCCGTTTCGTCGATGTCCAGCGACGCGGTAAGGAAGTCCTGGGGAATGCTGAAATGGCGTGCAAGGAGGGGAAGATCGTCCTTTGACGGGTTGACGATATTGACCCAGCAGTTTTTTTCGATTCGGTCTGCGGGAATAATCGAATGCTCCCTTACCCGGTAAATCTTAAACAATGACTTGATTTCATCGGCGATTTCTTCGGGGGTCAACTCCTCTGTCTCGGGAATTTTCGACTTGAGCAGCTGCTCGATCACTTCGGCGAGCTCAGCGGCTTCTTTCCCCGGCGCGCGGCGTGCGATGACGAGCATCTCCCGCTGCCTGCCTATGGGGAGAATTCTGAGAAATGCAAGCCGTTCCTCATCCAGCATCCTTGCGACAAGGTCAACCGCGTCTCCGTTTTCAAAGAGGCTCGCGAGCGAGAGTTTTACATCATCATCGAAATAACTGAATATGGCGGAACGCCGTTCAGGGGAGAGGCTTGCCAGAATGCCCCTGTTTTCCTTTGCGGAGAGGGGGCCCAGAAAATCCGCCACCACCGAGGGGGGCGTCGATCCGCAGAATTCCTTGATTTCTTCGATATTGTTGGATGCGAGCATCTCGCGGAATTCGGGTACCAGCAATGGATTTTTCATGTCAACGCCTCCTCTGGTCTGCGGGAGGCGGCACTCCATGCGTACCCGTGTGAACTACATGGATCCGCTCCCTGTTTTTATGCTGTTACTTAAAGGGTCACTGTCCATCTGTTCGTTCCGTGTTAAAGCAGGGTGTCCTTCTCGCTCATGGCTCATACGGCGGCTCTTTTCGGGTGTCAACAAGGTCACACATCAATGAATGGAGCTGCGATGTATCAAAGTCGATTTAAGATTAAACAAGGCACTCGGCTGTGTCAAGCGGTTTATCAAACGGAATGACAAAAATAGCCGGCGCACCAGAAGCGGATTATGCGGGTTCGGCAATGCCCGTAAGTGCGGGATATGTAGCGTTTCCATGATTGGGGGACAGTGGAGTACTTTTTTGCCGGGGAGTAGGGCGTGCCGAGCCGGATCAGGATAGAATATTTTATTCAGCCGAAAAATATTATATTGACAAAAGCCCCGATCTTCATCGTATAATTGGATTTAAGAGGGGTGCGAGGCGTCCCCTGCCTGACAACAAGAAAAATCGAACTTTTTTTCGGATGTCGGGTCAGAAAGATAGTAACCATACAAAAGGAAGGAGGTTCACAAATTGAAAAAGATTGGTTTGCTATTGATACTTTCAGCTTTGGTGATTTCTTTCGGTATTACCGACGGATTTGCATTTAAGCTGGGCGGCCAGGAGATGGTGAGAAACGGCAGCGGCAACAGGACAAAGTCGATTTTCGGCACTCTTTACTATGCGACCCTGTGGCTTCCGGCTTCCCTGCAGGGGAAAAGCGGATCTCAAATAATCGATGCCAATCAGCCCATGATGATGGTCCTCACGCTTGACAGCGGCCTTATTACACGCGAACGCTTCGTTGAGGCCACCAGCGAGGGGTTTGGAAAAGCCGAGGCAGCGGGATACAGCACACCCAAAAAAAAGGCATTCCTCGACCAGTTCGGGAAGGTGAAATTCAGCAAAGGCGATGTCATTTCCCTTACCTATGCCAATGGTGCACTATCGACTTCCATCAGGTTCAAGGCGGACGGTAAAAAAGAGTCCCTGGGCGCCATCGCGGGCCTGGACCTGAAAAAAGCGCTTTTCGCCATCTGGCTTGGTCCCAAGCCGATCCAGGAATCCCTTAAGAAATCTCTCCTGGCGGGAAAATAATCCTTTTTTGGGATTGATCGATCTTATCCCCGGGGCCGCATTGATATGCGGCCCCGGGGCTTTTTACCCTTTTAGTATGACCTGGCTTTTGTCGATTGACTGATCATGTTTAAAACAGGGTAATTTTTTTTGCAACCGAATAAGCCTCTTTACTGTCTTTTACAAATGGAGCATGAACTTACCGGAATGCGTCTCCCCGCTCGATTCCTGTTACTCCACATTATCATTAAACCGGAGATCTTCATATATGAATGTCAAGAGCAGCAATGATCCCGTCAACGGCAGGAAAAAGGAAGCGCTATTCCTTCGCGTAGTCTATAATGTCCGTGGTGTGATTTCCATGGTCTTCCTCGCTGTAAACACCCTGACACTCTTCGGGCCCTTGATGATGGTCGCCTTTTTGAAGCTTGCGGTGCCGATTCGCGGATGGAGAAAATTTTGCGGCATGATTGTGAACGCAATTGCCGTCACCTGGATATCCATCAATAACTTTATCCTCGGCCTCACACAGAGAATCAAGTGGGATGTGCGCGGCATGGAGGGGTTGTCCCTGGATGAATGGTACCTGGTCATATCGAACCATCAGACCTGGGTGGATATCGTGGTGCTTCAGAAGGTGTTCAACCGGCGGATACCGTTTCTGAAATTTTTCCTGAAAAAAGAGCTGATATGGGTTCCCTTCCTCGGTGTCGCCTGGTGGGCTCTCGATTATCCCTTTATGAAGCGTTATACTTCTTCATTCATCGAAAAGAACCCGCACCTTAAAGGGAAGGATATTGAAATAACGAGGAAGGCGTGTAAAAAATTCAAGGGGATTCCCGTTTCAGTGATGAATTTTGTGGAGGGTACCCGATTCACCCGGGAGAAGCATGATCGGCAGAAATCACCTTACAGGCGGCTGCTGAAGCCGAAGGCCGGCGGTGTCGGATTCGTTCTATCCACAATGGGAGAACAGTTGCACAGCATTCTGAACGTGACGATTGTCTATCCGGGGGGTGAAACGAGCTTCTGGGGCTTTCTCTGCGGAAGGATCGGGGAGATCAGGGTGATAGTGGAGAAGATCCCAATTACCGACGAATTGCTCGGTGATTACATAGAGGACAAAACCTATCAGGCATGGTTCCAGAACTGGCTGAACGGCCTCTGGGAGGAAAAGGACAGGCTCTTGAGCGTCTGACGCAGAAACCCCTTCGATTCGGCATTCAGACACGACTTTTATTCATTTCCCGTTTTTTCACCGGGGGACCGACGTTTTTCGTTGAGGCGAGGCGCTTGCGAATTAGGAGACCGGCCACAAGGAGATTTCCGAAGACGATTAGCATCGGCGCGACGAAATGCCAGGCCGCAGTGAATCCCAGGTGTTTAACATAACTCCTCGCCGAAAGATCCTCGAGAAAACCGGGATAATAGCTGAAAATATTGAGTGATGCCCAGATAAGGGTCCCGCATGCGGCGATGATGAGTACCGATGGATAGATGAAGAGCCTCTTCAGGGCGATCATTTTACGCCGTCGCTCCGCGGTGGAAAAGAAAAGGTACAGGAGAAAAAGAATCAGCACCCCCGCCGCGCCGTATGCCGCGTATCGTCCCCATGAGAGGGCGCACATCACTCCAGATGCAATCTCAGCGGTCTCGTCTTTGAGAACAAGATTTGACAGGCGAATGACACCCCCCTGCAGGGTCAGTCCCAGACCGCCCAGAAATTTCCCTCCGAAGTATTCACCCAGGCGCGTGTCGGAGAACCTGAAGAGCGTCATAAGCAGGAGACGGTTTTGAATTCCTTCGATTTGTTTCATCTCTTCCACGAGAAGGTGACTCAACACGTGTTTTTTTCTTGCGACTCCGTCAGGACCTTCGTCCACCCAAAGACTAATGGCGATGTTTGGTATGCGCACCCGGAGGGAACGGCGCCCGAAGGGGCCATCGTATGCTGAGCGCACATAGTATATGTTCCGCTGTTCGATCTGCCGGTCGTAACTGGTGATGAACGATAGGATCTTTACTATTGCTTCCCTGACGGCCCCGTCGAACAGCTTTTCATTCACAATTTTCGCGAGGGGCCCCTCGATTAGTTCCAGATCGGCATAGATGCTCCCCGTTGCGGTATCCGTATGTCTCTCGGCGATTTTTTTCGCCTCTTTATCCTTCCTGTCAAGCGTCGAGAGCGCGGTGTCATATTCCTTGCGCAGCCTGAGCATCTCTTTCTCCGCGTCGGATATCCGGTCGCGGTTCTCGGCCCGGCGGTTTTTGATGGCCGCCAGCCTTTCGTCGATCCTTCCGATCTCATCATCCCTGTATCGCGTGAATGCGTCCTTATCGGGGAATGTCAAGCGTGCGTCATCCCAGTCAAGCCGTTTCAGGTCTTTACGTTCGGTTTCCAGGGAGTCGAATTCATCATCCTGGCGCAGGCGGGTGTAGGTTTCCACCGCTCGCTCGTAGAGGGACCGTGCACTGTCGAGTTCCTGCGCGTACCGGGAATACTGGAGCTCGCGCTCTACTTCTTCATTGATCCGCTTTTCCTGCTCCCAGGTTTTTCCTTCTACGAAGGCGGTGATGAATCGGCCCTGTTTGAGGATACCTGTGTAGAAGCCGGGATTGAGGAGCACCGTTATCATGATGGCCCCTGTCGTGATCGGCGGGATCAGGAAAAGCGCGGCGAAGCTTACGAGAGTGAAGAAGGGCCGACGCCCGGTTTTTCGGGGCTCCTGAGCCTGTTCAATGGCGATATCTTCCCTCGGTTCTGTCATCACCGGTTACTCCTCTGTTTAACCGGCCGCGGTCCGTAGCGTGATGTCTCAATTATCACGGGTTCCGGATGGAACCGGGCGGCCTTATAATAAAAATATATGCGATATCCGCATATCCAGACGGTCACCGCGTATCTTTGTCAATAAATATTTGAAGGGCTCGATGCGCCCGCGCTTCATCGCCGCGATGTTTTTTTTATACCGATCCGAATCAACGAATGTGACAGTTACACGTCAGACACGACACGGAGACGGAAAACATGAGTTGACAAAAAAAATTATTCCACATGAGGATATCAATCGTATATATGGTAGGATGCCGTCGCGTAGTATGAAACGGCGCCCTGTTTAATCCCATCGGCATCGGAGGTTCAAGCTGAATATGGCGGTGTTTTCATGATGATACGGACCTTTCGCGTGCTGTTTCTCGTTATGATATTTTCCACCGGATGTGCCACGTCGCTCATTACGGCACCGGTTGACCTGTCTGACGGTCAACTGGAATTGGTCCTCCAATCCCTGACGGCAGGCCCCGATCAGTACAATACCGCCGGCGGTTACTGGAGGCCCCGAGAAGGAACGCGGTTCCTCTGGGCAACCTTCATGATCCGCAACAACCAGAATACTCCGAGGATGGTCCACCTGAAAGCCCTGCACCTCCTTTCAGGCGGGAGGCGCGTCAGGCCGTTCATAATCGACATGGGATCGGCCGTGACGATGAGGGCAAATCCTGATCCGAGGCTCGGACCCGGGGAATCATTGACAAGAAGGATTGTCTTCAGGATTCCCGTCGGTGAAGTGCCGGAAAAAATCGCCTATGAGGGGAGGGAGACATCACTGTCAGTGATGAGAGGGGGGAGGCAATTGATAAATAATGAAGCACGCACTGATACTGGTGTATCCCGATAGATTTCATCTATGACCGGTATAATGAGAAAAGAATTGTGGTCAAGGCCCATGCTCGTGAGGTAGTACTACCCAGGGACTAAGTTTCTTTTAATCCGTAACGAATACTATCGGGGTCGGAATGTACACTCGGCTACGAAAACTTCTGGTCCGGTGCTGGCAGGGTAAGCCCCATTTTTTATTCAATTTTGACCCTTGAGGCGGGTAATTATATATATTCACAGGAAGAACGATTTCAACCCATCCTGTCGAGCAAATCCTTCAGATCCTTGAGCTCTTCGTCGCTGAAGGGCTTTTCAAGATTTATCTGGAGTTCATATGCGTCGTCGGTCGGGAATTGGTCGGACGTCTGTATTGAGGATGTTATGACGTATTTCCTGGCAGGAAGGGTATTTATCTCCTCCTTCGATTCCAGTGATCGTATGTTGATGCTGCCGCTTCTCGAAATCAGGGTGGTGCGGTTGTTGGCCACTTTGAGAACGAATTCCGTCCTGGACGCGATGAGACGCGCATTGGGGGTAAGATAAAAAAACCTGGAACCGTTAGAACCGTCGTTGATCCTGGTGAAAAGCATGCCCTTTTTCAGAATAAATACAAACTCACGGGATGGTCGACTTCTCTTTCCCCGGGCCTTCCTGACTATCAGTTCGCTACCAGGATGGAGTTTCACGATGAAGCGCTCTTTGTAGGAAAGCAGCAGCACCGAGTTCTTTCCGACCCTGATGAGGCTGTTTTCAGTGATCGGCGTGTGGTATCTGAGCTCGCGCTTATCGATGGTGGCGCTTCCCTTGAGATGGTATACATATATTGGAAGGACGACCGGCTTCTTCCAGGGTGCCGTAACAAGGAGGGTCGCAACGAGGACCAGGACCAGCATTGCGGGAGCTACGATCCATAGCGAAGGTTGCCGAAGTTGTACCCACAATAGAAAGCCGCTGGTCGATCTCTGTTCTTTGAATATTCTTCGATAGGTGCGAGATATCCTTTTCTTGAGAGCCCGGGAGGGTAGTAGTTCGTTTCCGGCGGATGGGGTAAGAAGGGTCATCAGGCGCGCATATTGTATCCGGCAGTGATCGCACTCCGCCAGGTGGGCGGTGATCCCTCCGGTTTTTTGCGCTGTTGCCGTTCCCGTTATGAAGGATACGAGCGCGGTGTCTCTGTAATGTTTTGTCATCACTCCATCGTCCCTTGTCTTCTATATAACAATCAGAAAGGACTGAACTGCCATAAAAATAAAAAAAATCGCCATAAATCCGTTTTTTTTCAGATATTCAAGCATTGCATTCAGAAGGGATGCCAGCTTGCGGCGGACAGTACGTTCGGCAATACCCAGATGCATGCCTATATCCACCGCGTCCATGGAAAGTTCCTTCCGCATGATATAGATGGACCGGGATTCATCGTCCCTGCTCATCAGAAAGCCCCGGATAGCCTCCTCGAGTTCGCGGTATTCGGCATCGCCGCTGACTGTATCCCCTGAAGGGATATCGAGCCCCTTGTCGATCTCTACTCGGGTGATATGCCCGTCCCGCCGGAGATGATTGATGGTCAGGTTGTGTGCGGTTTTGTAGAGAAATGAGCGGATATTCACGTCTTCCAGGGGGTATTTGACCGAATAGTGCATAAGGCTTTCAAAACAATCGTGTAGAAGATCCTCGGCAGTTTCGTTAGATCCACAAAGGCGGGAAATATAGATAAAAAGCTCCTTCCTGTGGAGGGAATAAAGCTCGTTCAGTCTTTTTTCGCTTAGCATTGAATTTTTTTTGTCCGGAAAAGCCGCATTGATTGTTATAATAATAAAGAACGACTCGTTCTTTATTATCAACAATAAAAGGAGTCTTCAATGAAAAAAGTTGTAAGTCTTATCATGCTTGTATTCGCCCTTGGTTTCGTATTTGTTGGATGCAAGAAAGAAGAAGCCCCCGCTACTGACGCAGTGACTGAAGAAGCTGCTCCCGCACCCGCAGCTGAAGAAGCCGACGCGAAGTAGTAAATGGCAGCTGACAACGAGTAATAATCTCGTTGCTCAGTGGTTTGCCGCCGGGCATAGTGTCCGGTGAGGGAGGGATGCCCCGTTAGGGACATCCCTTTCTTATGCTCAAAGATGTTTTTTTCGATTTCGAATCAACAAGGCTCAATTATCCTATACTGTCCTCTTCGGTGTATGTCGATACGTTCATTTTGCATGTATCCTCCACCTTTTCCTTCGGTATCGCGCCGGCGGGGGATACTGAAGGCGGCTCTTGTCGCGGCATGGATTTCAAATGGAGGGCCTAGTGAATAGTGAGCAGGATTCCCTTCAGGTATTCCGTTTCCCTGCAGTATAAGCTCGTGGGATGATCACAGGGCTGATGGTATTTCCCGATTATGGTAGCCGCTCTTCCCGCATCTGCGAAAGCACTGAAAATAACCATCTGGAACAGGGACATGTCGATAAAGCGGGAGCAGGAACAGGTAAGAAGGAGCGTGCCGGGTGGGCATTTTGACGCGATCTGGAGATGGAGGTCCTTGTAGCCGCGGCACGCGTTTTCTACAGATCCCCTGTCCTTCGCCAGTGCCGGGGGATCAAGGATTATAAGGTTGCTTCTTATCGGTTTATCTCTCAGGTATCGAAATACGTCAGACCTGATGAATTCTCCCGGTATAGCAAACCGGTTTAACTCCATGTTATTTTTGGCGGTTTCAAGGGCTTCGCCTGAGGAATCAACGGATACTATAGCACGTGCCCCCCCGCTGGCCGCTGATACGCTGAAAGCCCCGGTATAGCAGAAAAGATTGAGCAAGTCCCGGCCTGACGCAAGTCGGGCGATCAGAGACCTGTTGTCTCTCTGGTCAAGGTAGAACCCCGTTTTATGGCCTCTGTGTATCTGTACATAATACGAAAGACCATTTTCGTGGATGACCACTTCTTCCGGGGTGGTGCCATACACCTGGCCCTGAGAGGAATCGAGCCCTTCAAGCCGTCTGCCTTCATGATCGCTTCGTTCATAGATGCTTTTCGGTTGCAATTCATCGATCAGGATCTCAATGATGCTTGTTTTCATCCTGTCAATGCCGAGGGTGAGGCATTGCATGACGAGATGGTTCCCATAGGAATCGACAATCAGTCCCGGGAACATGTCGCCTTCGGAAAAAATGATCCTGTATGAGTCAGTATCGCGAAGGAGGGGGTTATTGACGCGACTGGTCACGGCGTTGCGTACCAGTCCTCGCAGGTAATCCCGGGTAATCTCCTCCTCTCCGAATGAGAGCATGCGAACAGAGATTGGCGTTACGGGGTTACAATAACCGAAGCCGAGGTGGCGGCCCCTTGAATCGCACACTGAAACGATTTCTCCCCCTTCTATTCCATTGTCCCGCTTTTGAATTGCACCTGAAAAAACCCATGGATGGCGTCTTAGCAGGGCTTTTTCTTTTCCGGATTTCAACTGTATTGTTTTCATCTGGATCCTGTGCATGATGAAATCATTGTGTGTTATGCCAGCATCCATTCTGGATGCCATTCCAAAGATGATGTCAATTACAATACATCGTTCAGAGAAGACGATATCCGGTGATACAAACCATATTGTTGGGAATCATTCGGATGTAGCTTTTTGACAGGGAGTGCCGATTGTTATTGGGACCGGCATACTACCTTGGGATATCGATATTTTCCGGTGAAGTGGACGAAATAAATGAAATTATGTCTATTCAATGAGCACATCCTTTCCTGGAAACTCCATGGGCGGGGATTTCGGCAAACTCCAGAAAAAAAGTGGCCTGGAAGAGAACGGAAAGATGATTTTCAATAATTTTACTTGATTTTATTCTTACAGGCATGCTTGATGATTCTAGTTTTTTCTTGCCTCAATAGTGCGTATTATTTTCGGGATGCATTCCTGATAGCAGGGTCATGCGGAGTGAATAGCCTTGTCGATGCCGGTTGATGAAGGTATTGAGTCATAGGGTATAGACGGAAGGATTCATTTCTCGCGATTGAGGAAAGATCAAGAATCAAGAATCTGGAGACCGACATGAAACGGATAATCTTGCTGTTTGTGATTCTGATTGCAGCGTCTGTGTTCTGCCTTTCCTGCAAGAAGAAGGAGGGGGATGGAATAACCCTCAGTTACAGTATATTTTTTCCCCCCGCCCATGGCCAGTGTAAAGCAGGAGAATCGTGGGCCAGGGAGATTGAGAAGAAGACCGATGGTAAAGTGAAAATAAACATTTATCCCGGCGGAACACTTGTGAAAGCCGAAGACACCTATGCGGGTGTGGTAAAAGGGATAACGGATATCGGCATGTCCTGCTTCGCCTATACCAGGGGACGCTTCCCCATTATGGAGGCGGTTGACCTTCCCCTTGGTTATCCGAATGGCAAGGTTGCCACGCACACGGCTAATGAATTCTTCAAAATAATGAACCCGAAGGAACTTGAAGATGTGAAACTTCTTTACATACACGCCCACGGTCCCGGGCTTTTACATACCACAAAGCCAATAAGGACCCTGGCTGATATGAAAGGAAAAAAGATTCGGTCAACCGGATTGAGTTCCAAAGTGGTGTCGGCTCTTGGAGGCATTCCTGTTGCCATGCCTCAGCCCGAGACCTATGAGGCGTTGCAGAAGGGTATAGTTGACGGTACCTTCGGTCCCATTGAGACGTTGAAAGGATGGAAGCATGCAGAAGTGATCAAGTCTACCACGGACTGTCGGGATGTCGGATATACCACCGCGATGTTTGTGGTCATGAATAAGAAAAAATGGGACTCACTTCCTGAGGATGTGAAAAGGGTGTTTACTGAGGTGAGCGCGGAGTGGGTTGATATGCATGGTAAGGCATGGGACAATCTCGACACCGAAGGGCTTGATTTTACACGCCAGCGCGGCAATGCCATCATCGATTTTGCGCCGGAGGAAAGCCGCAAGTGGGTGGCTGCCGTAGAACCTATCATCAATAGATATATCAGTGAAGTAAAAGCGAAAGGACTTCCGGGCGATAAGGCGGTGGCTGAACTGAAAAGGCTTATCGCTGAAATGAGCAAAAAATACGCAGACAAATAGACTCTAGCGCCTCCCGTCCCCCAAAGGAACGGGAGGCGCCGGGAAAGAAAATGCAGCGTTTCGAGAAGATACTGATATCGATATCCAACAAGTTCAATCTGATTGCGGCCATGGCAGTGATGTCCATGATGCTCCTCACGTCAATTGACGTGATACTTCGCCTGTTTAAAAATCCCCTTCCTGGAGTCTTTGAGGTCGTAGGAATGCTGGGATCGCTGGCCATATCTTTCTCTCTGGCACATACCTCTATAGCCAAAGGTCATATCGCTGTAGAGGTGCTCGTGCAGCGCTTTCCGCCCCGCGTTCAATCTATAATTGCCTCGATCTACTCGGCGGTCGGTTCCATCTTTTTTCTGCTGCTCTCATGGGTGTGCCTCGAGTATGCCATGGAACTCTATAGAAGCGGCGAGGTTTCGCTGACCATCAAAATGCCGACATATCCGTTTGTTGCCGGCATCGGGCTCGGGAGTGTTCTTCTGTCTCTGGTGCTTTTTGTTGAATTCGTTATGTCGATACGGGAGACGCAAAAGAAATGAGCCCCACGGTCATCGGTTTAATAGGCCTGGTATCGCTGCTGGTTCTAATTTTCAGCAGAATGCCGATTGGATTTCTCATGGGAATCATCGGTTTTGTTGGCTTTGGTATGATCGTCGATTTCGATGCTGCCTGTTCTCTCCTGGCTAAAGATTTTTTTTCAGTTTTCAGTTCCTATAATCTGACCGTTATCCCGCTTTTCGTCCTTATGGGCCAGCTTGCATTTCATTCCGGTATCAGCAGGAGGCTGTTTGACTCCGCCTATAAGTTTATTGGGCACTTGCCCGGGGGGTTGGCTGTTGCTACGGTCGGCGCCTGTGCCGGTTTTGCCGCCATCTGCGGCTCGACCAATGCGACAGCCGCGACAATGGGCGCGACCTGCCTCCCGGAGATGAAGAGGTATAACTACAATCCGGGCCTTGCCTGCGGGGTAGTTGCCGCAGCCGGCAGTCTTGGCATTCTTATCCCTCCCAGCGTTATTTTTATTATATATGGTATCCTCACTGAGCAGTCGATAGGCAAGCTTTTTATGGCTGGCATCGTACCAGGAATCCTGCTTTCAATTCTTTTCCTGATAACAATCTTTATATGGACATCGATTAAACCGGAACTTGCTCCACGGGGACCAAAAACGAGTTTCATGGAAAAACTGCGTTCTCTGTCGGGGATCAGTGAAACCCTTCTCTTGTTTATTATCGTAATGGGAGGGCTATTTATCGGTATCTTTACCCCCACTGAAGCGGGTGCAATCGGTGCCTTCGGCACGCTTGTAATCGCCAGTATACGCCGGAAAATCGGTTGGAATGGAATCGTCCAGTCTCTTTTCGAAACGACCAGGATTTCTTGCATGATAATGGTCATAGTGGCCGGTGCAACTGTCTTCGGCCATTTCATGGCCATTTCTCGTATTCCATTCGACATTGCCAGTTGGATTCTTCAATTCAATGTCCCGAATTTCGTGATAATGTTTATGATAATCATGGTGTATGTTCTCGGTGGGTGCTTTATCGATTCTCTTGCGCTAATTATGCTAACCATCCCCATATTTTTCCCGGTGGTTCTCAAACTTGGTTATGATCCTATCTGGTTCGGGGTTATTGTTGTTTTAGTTACGCAGATAGGTGTGATTACCCCTCCCGTGGGTATCAATGTCTATGTGGTGAGCGGCGTTGCGCGTGATGTTCCTCTCCATCTTATTTTCAGGGGAGCAATGCCGTTTTTACTCGCGCTCATTTTCGGAACCGTGTTGTTGATGATCTTCCCACAACTGGCGTTATTCCTGCCGGGGCTTGTGAAATAAAAAATTGAAGATTTATGGGTATGACAATAATCGAGGAGGTATTCCCCAGTAGAGTATCCAGCAGGTAATCCCATGAATGACAATCCTCGAAAGTGCATAATTCTTTAATCCATAGTTATCGGATATTTTCTTGTTTTCTGTAATTTCATTTATGTAGCGATCTAAAGCAATTGCAACCAAACGTGAAACAGAAGATTTGCACATTTTCCTCAAATCAAGGAAGAACTCGTACTCTGCTGGAGAAAGATAGATATGGATTTGGGTCCAGTTGCTATTCTTATCGCGAAGCTGGTATTTTACCCGCGACCATGGGACCTGATGAAAGTCGGAATCTGCAGAAAGCCTGTTCAAGGCCCACGTGATGATTTCCTGTTTTCTTTTTCCCGTTATTTTTGTGATGGAGATTATCTTGCCAAGAGTATTCCCGGCGATATTAATCGTTGTTTCTATGGACACTTGTTTTTCCTCCCTTGGATCCCTTGCGAAATACAACGAACTCCGGGAGGAAAAGAATGAATATTTATGGGTTCTTTTTAAGTAAAAATGAGGATCTGGCGGGGTATTGAACTATATTAATATTTCATATAGTGAAACGGTTCCACGGCGTTAAGGGACTCCGAGTCCAGCGTGGTGTAGCTATGTTCATTCAGAACCCTCTGAGCAAGATCTCTGTCATCCACATCAATAACAAAGACGGCTTGTTTGTGGCTTTCCAAGACAAATCCGTAGGCATTTTCAACATTGATACCCCTTGAAGCCAGCGTTTGGACCAGATTGTCCAGGCCCCCGGGACGATCGTCTATCAATACCGCTAAAACTTCCTTTATTTCAACCTCAAGACCTTCCGCGGCAAGCTCCTTTCTGGCTCTTTTGGGTTCATCTACGATGATATTGAAAAACCCGCGTTCTCCGAAGGATGAGATAGTAATAGCGCGAATATTTATTTTATGTGCCGCAAGGATTCTTGTAACCTGTGCGAGCATGCCGGGTTTGTTATCCGCCGGAATCAGAAGTTGGTGTGCGATCATACTATCCCTGCCGATTAACAATATTTGGTGACTCTCGCAGTATTAATGGGGGGTATATGAGCACCAGTCAACTTTTTTTTAAGGATAATTCCAGATTGGAAGGGGCACATTCCATATTTTGTTGACGTGATAATTCGGTTTTATATGCTCTTCCAGTCATGTTGTTCATACTATTCATCGCTTTCTGTATAGCTGTCCAGACATCCCTGGTATTGCATATATACAGCCTGATGGGTTACATATCCTCCAAAAAAGTTATTCATTTTCGTAATTTCATGATTACCGCGGGAACCAATATCATACTGAGCATAGGTGTGGCAACTATTGTCGTTATCAATCCGAAGATAATGAGCGGGATTAATCTTGATCTAGTATTCATTCTTGAATCAGGCATGCTTTTCTTATATATGCTGGCCATAAAAATACGGCTGACCATCATAATCATCCATCGGGTTAAAAATCCGGAAAATTTCCACCTGTCGCACTTTGGGAAAAAGATTTATCACACCACTGTTGTTGATTTCAAGGAACTGATGACCTACTTTCTGACCCTGCCTTTTACCATGATGGCCGGTGCGTATTTTATCGTGAAAATGATGAAATAGCAGCCGGCAGTCCCATCAGGCGCCTCCCTGTAAGTGAGAAAAGCATGCTCAGAGTGAAATTTTTTCAGACACTATTGGACTCTGGAAAAAAATCGTGCCAAGCATGTTGAAGAGGGAAGTGGAATCTGTCGTATAAAATTTTATTTTCCCATTCCGGGAGCACTTCACGTCAATTTCGGGATGGCGTTTAAGGTAATCGATCAGGCTGTCTGCAACGATCTGGTCCTGTGGAATGATTTTTATTTGAGGCGGTGATTGTTTGAGGATTGTCTTCATGAGGAGGGGATAGTGCGTGCAGCCAAGAATGACGGTATCTATATCGGGGTTGGCCGAGAGTAGGCGGTCGATATTCTTTTTCACAAAGAATTCTGCACCGGGGCCGCTGCATTCGTTGTTTTCCACAAGGGGGACCCACATCGGGCATGGTTCCTGGGTTACCGTTATGTCCGGAAAGAGCTTGCGAATTTCGAGCGGGTACGAGTTCGATGATACGGTGCCCGCAGTACCGAGTATTCCTACATTTCGCGTAACCGTCAGGGATCCAAGCATTTCCACCGTCGGCCTGATCACGCCAAGAACCCGCCGCTGAGGGTCAATTCGAGGCAGATCGTTCTGTTGTATAGTTCGTAGGGCCTTGGCCGAGGCGGTATTGCACGCGATAATCACCAGGTTGCAACCCATGCCGAAAAGACTTCTTACGGCCTCGAGGGTATATGCATACACGGTTTCAAATGATCGGGAACCGTACGGGTTCCTGGCATTATCTCCCAGGTATATGAAATCATTCGCCGGGAGCTTGGCGACGAATTCCTTTAAAATCGTCAGGCCGCCGTATCCTGAATCAAAAACCCCGATCGGTTGCGATGCTGTTTCGATCATACTCTTTTGTGCCCTGGAAATAGAGGCGGGAATGGAATCAGGCCTCTATTAAAGAGAGGCCACCACACCATGGGATTGTCAAGTAATAATAGGCGGACAATCCTTGCTCTCCGGTTGAAAATACTATTGACATACGTTGCCTGAATGGGGTGTTTGGTATTTTTCACCCGGGGGAGAGATGAGACGGATTTCATTCTTTGTTGTTATATGCCTGGTCGCCGTGCCGTATTCCTGCAAATCGAAGGCGAGGGAGGCCAGGATATCCTTTGTCGGGGATATCATTATGCATATTCCGGTAAAGAATTGCGCGCGTTCTCGCGCTCTGCCTGAGGTCGATCGTGCACCTTCCTCGAATAATCTGGGCTTCGATCATTTATTTGAGCGGATAAGGGATGACCTCGAAGGGTCGGATATCGTCGTGGGTAATATGGAGTTTCCCGTATCTCCCCCTTATGTCAGCAAACCGAGGATTTTCAACTGCCGCCCTGAAGTACTTCCCGCTATGAAAAAGGCCGGATTTACCATGATGCATCTCGCCAACAATCACATACTCGATCAGGGAGAAGGGGGGGTCACGGGCACGATGTCCCATGTGCGCGAAAGCGGCATGGACTATGTCGGAGTCGGAGAAAATGAGGACATCACGCGCGCGGGTCTGGTGAAAACGATACATGGCATCAGAATCGGTTTTATCGGATATACCGGCCTTACCAATTATTCCCGGCCCCGCAACCCGACAGGTTATCACATTAACTGGTTCTATGACAGGGAGAAGGTCCTCGCCGATATCCGGGCGATTAAATCAAGGGTCGACTATCTGGTAATGATCGTCCATAACGGAGTGGAATATGCGAATATACCGGCCCCCAATGATGTCAGGCTTATAAAGAATTATATTGAAAGCGGCGTGGATCTGGTCATAGGGCACCATTCCCATATTCTGCAACCGGTCGAAAGGATCGTGGCGCGGGACGGAAGGGTGTGCTTTATATTTTATTCTCTGGGCAATTTTTTATCAAACCAGAACCCGAGTCCTTCAATCAACATACATGGCTTTCCCCTCACTCCGCGGGACTCTGCCGTTATCAATTGTATTCTGCGAAGCAGCGGTCCGGACGGACGGCCGGAAGCACTTTTCGAGGTTGTGCCTGTGCATACCGTCAATACGCGGGATAGGGAATCCGGACTCAGGATCATACAGACCGTTGCGATCCATCGAGATATTGAGTCGCTTAAAAAGGGACTTTCCGATTCCGTCGGGAAAGAAAAGGTTGACATCGAAAGGCGGATGCAGAATCTGTACCAGAAATTAAATACGATCAGGCGTGCTCTTTTCAGCAATAACGTTTTTGAGGAAATACGATTTATACACGGTATCGGTGGTCATGAGCGGTAAATTAAAAATGTCGAAGCGAACGATCAAGGGCTATGATATTATCGATATCACCGGTGATATTTCATCTGAGGCGTCAGGCGAAATGGTTAAATTTGTGAAGAAAACCGCTACCGGGAGAGAGAAGGACCTGTTTATAAATCTCGAGGGCGTTAATCATATGAACAGTTCGGCGCTCTCAGTCATCGTGCAGATGGTGCGAGACCTGACATCGAAAAAGAACGGCATTTATTTCATGCACGTGAATGAAAAAATAATGACGCTGATAAAGGTCGCGGGGCTCCATAACTTTTTTAAATTCATGAGTGACGAAGCCGCGCTTCTTGAAAGGATAGACAAGGAAGCCAAGGTCTGATTTCGGGTCCGAAGTCAGAGCATGGCCTCGCATAGTTCTACGGTAAGGCCGATGGAGCCCGCCTCCACAGACGGCTTTCCTTCCATTCCGGATAATATGAGATAGGGATGAAGTTCGCGTGCCAGCCCCACCGGTAGCGTATTATTCCTGAGAACCGATCGGCCTTCCTCCACAAGGATTTTTATTCCATTCCGCATATCATCTTCACTGAAGCTTAACACCCCGTCATTGCCGTACAGTTTCATTTCCTTGAAAAGCACCAGGGGTATGCCACCACGATCAGCGTGGAGCTGGATCGAATTTCCCGGACCATCGCACTCCATTACCTCTATGATGGAAATTTTTCCCGGCTCGATGTCCAGCAACCCGGCCAGCATATCTTTTTCCATTTCCGCGAGCTCGGTGCTCAGTCGGGCGATGAATATTTGCACGCCTCCTATGGATGCGGTCGAAGGAACCGAAAGGTCCGTCCACTCGCGGGCTTCCAGGGGATATATTCTCGATTCCATGAAGCCGCCCCCGGAGCCGTGAAATCCAAAGCGCCTGAGAGTCAGGCTGCCGAAGAACCCCAGGCGCTCGAGTAAGCCCATAAGGCTCGCCTTTATCCATGCAGTGGGGCATGAAAGTGGGGAGTGGGTCACCCCGTCCACTTCAATAACGGAACGGAAATCCGCGTGGAAGAGGGCGGGCATCAAAAGGAGCAGAAGTTCCGTGGCCGAAGAGAAGGGGCCTGACCTGAGGCTGAATCTTCGGGGGACAAGGGGGCGTGGAATAAAGCGCAGGGCGTTCCCATCCGCCAGGAGCCTGCCCGCTCCCATGTCGGCAAGGGCGTTGGTCATGTCCTCAATGACGGGATGATAGTCCGGCCGGCCTTCGATAAAAATCGGCCATTGAGGGAAGACAACCTGCCTGTTTTTCAGGAGGGCCAGCGACAGAGCCTGTCGAATGAAAATCCAGTCCGCGTTTGGTTGATCAAGTATGAGTTCCTGCACCACGTCCTTCCGATTTTACTACAAGAATGGACCGCGCCCATAAAAAATCCACTTTTTTTTATTATTCGCGCGATCAAGAGCGATCTCCGGGAATGGTGATCCCGGCGCCCTCCATTATCAGCATGAAATACGGGAAACAACTCGGCGGGATGGGCATAATATGCTTGATCAAAGGCCCCTGATATGTTATATGGTTTTTCAGGAATCTGCCTGTCCATCAATCGTAAAAAAAATCAAAAGGAGAGAAAACCATGCATTCATCAATTCCGCGGGTCATATATATCCTCTCCCTGACCCTCCTTATGAATTATTTCGGACCCGTCTCGGCCCTCTACGCAGAGAAGAAAGAGCCTGGCAAGAAGGAAAAGCTGCAACAGATGTACATGACCTACCTCAAGGCAAGCGGTTATCGCCCGGATCTCGACTCGGATGGCGACGTAACATTCAAGCATGAAGGCGGCAATTACATCATCCAGATCCATGAGAATGACGACGGTTATTTCAGGCTGATATACCCGAACTTCTGGGAAATCGAAAGTGAACAAGAGGGGGAAGACGTGCTTGTCGCCGGCAGCGCGACTAACTCCATTGTTAAATGCGCCAAGATATTTACCGTCAAAGACAATCTCTGGGCCGTCGTGGAACTTTTCCTGACAAAACCCGATGATTATGAAAAACTGCTGGCGCGTTCGATATCGGCGCTCCAGAACGGTGTTTCGACCTTCAGGACGAAGATGCAGGAACTCGGAGAAATCAGAAAGAAAAAAGATAAAAAAACGACATGATTCCTTCCCGTTGCTATCAATGACGATGCGATGTGCTGACGAGGCCATGATGATTCATGTGAAAAAAACCTGTATTCCGTTCATACTTGTTGTCGCGGTCCTGGTCATGCTTTTTCAGCCGGACCTGCTTGGCCGGGCGGGGGGAGCGGGTGATTTCAACGGCGGGGGCGGGGACGACGGCATCGGCGTGCTCATTTATGTGCTGATCCGGATATTCCTATACCTGCCGTTTCCCTGGAATCTCATTATGGCGGCTCTGGTCGTTATAGGTTTTTTCATCTTCTCCAGAATGGCCGCCAGAAAAGTAAAGTCGCAGACCATCCTTAATCATATCCCCTCCGGTGACCCCGTGAAGAAAGCGGTGGGATACGGGACATTCATCAAAAACAACCCGGACTTCGACGAGGATGCCTTCAGGAGCAACGTGAAGGACGCCTTTATCAAGATACAGAAGGCGTGGGAGGCCAGGGACCTGGGGGATGTGCGGCGCTTCATCTCAGACGGCGTGTATCAGCGCTTCAATACCCAGTTCAAGATGATGGACCTGTTGAAGCAGAAGAACATTGTCACGGACATCAGCGTTAAAAACGTCTACATCGACCGTGTCGAATCGGACGGACTCTACGATATCGTCCATGCAGCCATTCACGCATCCCTGGACGACCGCTTCATAAGCGTACTTGACCCGTCGCTTACTACGGGAGGGCGCGAGGAGTTCGTCGAATACTGGTCGTTCCTGAAAAAACGGGGGGTCCCAAGGAAAGATATCTATCAGACCGATAATTGCCCCAATTGCGGCGCGCCCCTTCCCCTCGATATGGGCGAGGTAAGCAGGTGTGTCTCGTGCGGGACCCTTACCAACTCGGGCGAATACGACTGGGTACTCTCCGAGATCACCCAGGCCGACGACTATGTGGGCACCCCCCATGGACTGGGCAAATCCAGCGACCTCACCGAAAGAATAAGGCGTCTTATAGATGAAAACGATGATTTCGCGGTGCAGCTCATAGAGGACAAGGCGAGTAACGGTTATCTGCAGATAATGACCGCCATGGCGCTGGGAGAACCCGCAATCATGCGAAGGTTTGTCAGCGATTTCGCCTTCAACAAGATAAAGATGCCCGACCCGGGATCGCGCGTGGCCTATAACAGGATATACCTGAACTACGTCCACCTCGTCGGTATCGCCGAGGAGGAAGGGAGGAACGTCCTGGCCATCGCCGTAAAATCCTCGTACCAGCGCGTGAAGTTGGAGAACGAGAGTGCCCGTAAGCTCGACCAGTCGGTGGTGTCTCAGACCGATGTAATTCTCATGAGCCGCGACAAAAAGGCCTCCCTTTCAAAAGGCTCGATCTACGCCCACAGCTGCCCGAGCTGCGGCGCTCCGGTGGAGGATTCCCTTTCCGTCGAGTGCCGCTATTGCGGCTCCGTCCTCAACAGCACGGGCTCGGAATGGATCATCACGGATATCATGACCATGCAGGAGTACAGGGAATATCAAAACCGGCACAAATCGGATTTCACCTACCGGGTCAAGCCGGAGCGTTTCGAGGGGCTGTTTGACGTCAGGGATTACGCCATAAATAATATGATGGTGATGATCGCCGCGGACGGGGTCTTCGGGGAGGAGGAGCGGCGGTTTGCCGACGATCTTGCGAGGAAATGGGGCTACGACGTTTCGAAGCTGGAACCCTTCTTCCAGATGGCGCGGAGCGGTCGTCTCGTCATTCGCATGCCGGAGGACAGCGGAAAGCAGCGTAAGATTTTCAAGCTGATGAGGAAGGCCGCCGAGGCCGACCAGCATATATCCCCTGAAGAAGAGCTGCTCCTTGACGATATCAGGCAGCGCTACAATATTGACGATGCGGCATAGCCTCCCTGTTACACGATGCCGGCGTTACTCCATGTAGCGCTTCAGCGCTTCGGGGATGTCGATTTCCCCCTTCCCTGTCTGGTAGTTTTCCATGATCGCGGCGAGCGTCCTTCCGGCGGCAAGCCCCGATCCGTTCAACGTGTGAAGGAACTCCGGTTTATGCCCCGGCTCCCTCCGGTAGCGTATCTTGGCGCGCCGGGCCTGGTAATCGATGAAGTTGGAGCAGGAGGATATCTCAACGTACCGGTCCATGCCTGGCATCCAGACTTCGATATCGTAGGTTTTCGACGATGAGGCGGAGGTGTCCCCGCCGCAGAGCAGTACCACACGGTAGTGGAGGTTGAGCCTCTTGAGCACCTCCTCCGCGTCTCCGGTGAGCCGCTCCAATTCGTCGAAGGAGGTCTCGGGCTCCACGAACTTCACCAGCTCCACCTTCTGGAACTGGTGAACCCTGATAAGCCCCCTCGTGTCCTTGCCCGCGGCGCCCGCTTCGCGGCGGAAACAGGAGGATTGCATGGTGATCTTGAGGGGAAGCTGCTCCCGCTCAATGATTTCATCGCGGTAGAGGTTGGTCAGCGGCACCTCGGCCGTGGGGATCAGGGAGAGCCCATCACGCTCGATCCGGTAATACTCATCCTTGAATTTTGGGAACTGGCCGGTGCCGGTCATGCTTTCGTCATTTACGATAAAGGGGCCGAAGATTTCGGTATAGCCGTGTTCTCTGGTGTGGAGGTCCAGCATGAAGTTGATGATGGCTCTCTCGAGGCGCGCCGCCAGTCCCCTGTAGACATAGAATCTCGTCCCCGCGAGTTTCACCCCCCGCTCGAAGTCCAGGATCCCCATATCAACACCCAGCTCGTAATGGGGTTTCGGTGTGAAGGAAAATTCAGGCTTTTCGCCCCAGGTACGCACTACGGGGTTGTCCTTTTCGTCCTTTCCCGCCGGTACGGACTCGTGGAGGATGTTGGGAATCGACAGGTGCATGTCGCGAAATTCCTCGTCAAGGGAAGAGAGTGCATCCGTGCATTCCTTTATCCCGTCGGACAGCCCCTGCACATCTCCCATCAGGCCGTCGGCGTTTTCCTTGTTTGATTTCCTTTTACCGATCTCCTTCGAAAGACGATTTCTTTTTTCGCGTAACTCGTCCGATTTAAGTATCAGCGCCCGGCGTTCCTCGTCGATTCGTTTCAGGCGGTCCAGGTCAACAACGCCCTTCATGTTGCGTTTTTCGAGGAGCGCGGTCAACATCGGGATGTCGTCTTTTATAAATCTGGGGTCTATCATGGGGGGCTCCTGAACGTATGGATTCTTTTCCAGAAGAACGCGCAGGGCGTTTTTTTGTCAAGAGGGAAACCTGTCCGGCTGGATGGATGTCACGACAAATAACCGACTGATGACGGTCGTTACCGGCGTTCGGTGCTTCGGATCCACAATCAGTGGTGTGAAGAATTCTGGTTGATAATTTTCATGGGGAAGGGGATTCTATGTAAGAGAAAAAAATGTGGTCAGGGGCGGAATCGAACCGTCGACACGTGGATTTTCAGTCCACTGCTCTACCGACTGAGCTACCTGACCACTTGAAATCGGTACACCACTATTATATATGGATAAATTGTCAATAAAAAAAATCGCCTCTATCGCGTGTGTACTGATCCTGGTTTTCTCCGCGGGCGTTACTGCGGCGGCGCCACGGATGAGCTGGGAGCGGTATCTGAAAAAAGGCCGCCTGCAATACCAGGCAGGCATGCTCGATTACGCGATCTACAATCTTGCCCAGTGTCTTGATGCCAATCCCGGCTGCCAGGAGGCCGCCACAATGCTCGCTTCGATATATGTGAAAAAAAATAAAAAACTGCGCGCCATAGATTATTACGAGCGATCCCTGGAGATCGAGGAGGGGCAGGCTGAGGTCCACTTCGCGCTCGGGGAGCTCTACGAGTTTTTCATCGAGCGGGAACGGGCCTTCCGTCATTACGTGAGGTGCGTTGAGATCGATCCCGGACATGTGAGGGGGCATGCCAGCCTGGTGCGCCATTACCTGAATCGGAATGACCGGGCGTCCGCGGATCGCCATTTCCAGACGAGCTACCGTCTGGCGAAGGAGAGATCGGGGGCGCTTTTCGAGAGGGCGGTTGACGCGGACAGAAAGGGGAAATACGGGCAGGCCCTCGATCTCTATGGCATGGTCATCGACGAGGCCCCTTCTCTAATCGAGGCCTACATCGGCTTGTACGAGGTCAACCGTAAATTGAAAAACTTTGCCGCGGCCGCGGCAGCCCTGGAGCGCCTTGCCATCGTCAAGCCCGATAATGAAAAGACCTATATCCTCCTGGCATATATTTATTTCACACAGAAGCTTCCCGGGAACAGGAAAAACCAGATTGATCGTGCGATCGACAATCTCAAGAGGGTCATCGAGCTGAATCCGGACAACTACGAGGCATACATATCACTGTCCGAAATCTATGCGTACATGGGCATGGATATCGAAGCGCATGTGTGGGAAAAACGGGGCTTTGAGGTGGAGAAAAGAGTGCGCGGGGGGAAGTGACCCGCATCCCCGGGTCTGTTTCACCGAGCCGTGCGTCGTATCGCCCTGAGCCATTCAGCGGCGCAGCGGTCAAGGCCCGGGGCCGACAGGTGGAGCCCCTCCCATCGGGAGCGCGGATCCTGAAGAATGGCGTCATCGTCGGGACCCGCGAAGATGCCGAGCCGAGGATCGGGAAGCTCCCTCTGCGCGGCCTGAATGTCCGGGTTGACGCCTGTGCCGTCGAATGTCGAGACAGCCACGAAAATGGGGGCGGCGATCCCCTCGTCCCTGATCCCCTGGAGCATGTCCAGGAAACTCCGCCTGTAATGCCGGACATTCTCCATGTCACCGCTGCTTTTTCTCTCCGAGCCTCCCTGGACCCAGAAGAGGTGCGTGATAGCAAGCCCGCAGGAGCGCACTTCCCTGATGGCGTTATGAAGGCGCGAATGGAGATAGCCGCCCCTGCTCCAATCTTCAATGGTCGTGGAACCCACTCCGATGGGAATGAAGACCGTCTCTTTGTAGAGTCCGGAGACGATAAGAAGATCGCCCAGACGCGTCCATATGCTTCCCCTGTCACCCGTGGGCCCGAGAAGGGGATCAGCGGCCCGGTAGCACCGGCCACGGAAGAAATTGTAGACCGCCCCCGCGGCCACGTGTCCCGTCTCGCCATGGTTTCCTGAATTCGATTGCCCGAAAACGAGGGCGACCATCAGCTTATCGCGGCCAATCTCCTCGCAGGACAGGGGTGTTCTGCCGCGGCTGTCATTGTAGCCTATGGCAAGGGGGAAGAGGTGGTTTTTCATTGCGAGGAGCTGGGGATAAGGCGGGAGGCGGTTTTTGTGAGAATAGACCCCGTAGAGGTAACCCATCAATAGCATGGAGGCGAGTGCGGTGACCAGGGTGATTTGTTTCATCAGCGTTAATCGATTTGCATGTCGCGCACTATCTGCAGGGCCCTATTCGATCCTTCTCGCGCGGCGTTTTTTCAGGGGAAGAACGATATCATTCGCATCAATGGAGTCGAGGTCGACGGTCTGCTCGGGCACGGCGAAGGAGAGAAGTGTGTCTGATTCCCTGACGGTGAAGATCATCTTTTTCTTCAGCCTGTCGCCTGGAAGGACGCGGCTCTGGAACTTGTATATGACGAGTTTTTCACCAGGCGAGATGCCGTCAAAAAGGCCCATGTTGACGAGGATACCGTCCTCATTTTGCTTGAGTACCCGGCCCCGAAAGGGGACCATGTCGTAGATCCGTTTCGAGGCGCGGAGGGAGAGCTGAGGCAGGCTCTCGGGACCTGATTCGGAAAGATCGAATCCACCTATTATGAAACCCTTCCTGTAATCGAGAACACTGCCGCTGACGGCGATATGGTTGCCGCTCTCGGAAAAGGTGCCGTAGATGACATAATCGACCGCTTCGATCTCGCCTGCGCTGATCGCCCCCTCCACTTTCGCCAGGCTCTCCTCGAGATGATCGCCCCCGCAGAGGAGCCCGCATTCGACCGCCGTCCTTGCCCTGATCCCGACGGCCTTCATCCTCCCGAACTGACCCAGCACGAAACTGAGATGGCTTGCGATCACCCCGCCCGCATCGGGGTGGGGGCTTACTATCCCCATCGGGTCGAAATCGAGGACCAGAACAACAGGCACGTCCCTGGGGGGCTCTTCCGCCGAATAGCCTTCGCGGTGGTAGAGATGGTCGCGGCGCTTCATTATGGCGAGGGAGAGTTTTTCCTGCCATGTCCTGTCCTGACCGAGTCTCAGTATCTCTTTCATCTCGTCGATATAGTAGCGGTTGAAACCTTCGGTCTGGTAGTAATCCATCAGGAGCGTGCGCGCCTTGATGTCCATCGGGTTCAGCATGATTGAGCGGCGAAGGTACATGACCGCCTGGTCCGGGTAATTTTTTCTGGTCCGGTTGAGGGCCAGTTCACTGTTTTCCCTGTTCAGCATCACCCTGAGGGGGTTCCCGATTTTGTAGTCGCGCAGGACCAGAAAATCTTCGACCCTTCCGCGGAGAAGGGAATCGGCGGGGTCTTTTTTTATGGCCCTCAGAAAATCCTCGAGCGCGGTTTCCTGATTCCCCGCGCGGTCGTTCGCGATCGCGAGGCTGTAGAGAAGGGGGCCGCTCTCAAGGTCCGTGGCTGCGGCGCGGAAATAATTGACCGCATCCCCGTTGTTTTTTTCGATGAGGGAGAGATACCCCATCGCCCGGTTGGCCTGGTATCCGGAGGGCTGTATCGATATGGCGCTTGAGAGTGCGTTTCGTGCCTCGTCGAGAAGGTCGCGGTCTTCGGTGTTCAGGAACTCCCGGATAAGAATCTCACCGTAGGTGGTATACGCCCGCGAGGAATCGCTGTTGCCGTCGATCGCTTTTTCAACATACTGGCGCGCTTCCCTGAGACGGTTTTCTCCGCTTTTAATCTCCGCCATGAGGAGGAGCGACTCATAGTGGTAGGGGTCGATCCTGAGGATCGACCCGAGGGTCCGTTCCGCCCAGATGGTTTTCCCCAGTCGTGCATAGACATGGGCGGTGCCGTACCGGGCGTCCATGTTCTGTTCCGAGAGCTTCAGGGCCCTGTCGAAAGAGCGTATCGCATCCGTATAGCGGCCCAGGGCGGTGAGGGTTTTCCCCATTCCGACATGAGCGTCGGTCGATTTCGGATCAATCTTCAGGGCAGCGGTGAAGAGATCGTAGGACTGATCGTATGCTTCGACATGAAGGTATGCCTGACCCAGTCCGATCAGGGCCTCCCTGTATTTCGGGTTGCCATGGAGGGCGTTTTTAAATGAGAAGATGGCCTTCTTGTAGTCCTCCTTCTCGAGGTGCACCCATCCTTCCTTGTTGTAGGCGATAGGGTTTTTCTGCGCCGCGTTTCCCGAGATCAGTGTCCCGGCAGCGACAAGGGTAAGGACTATGGCGCCTGCGGTCAGTTTACGGGGGGATTTCATCGACATTCACCCTGGCTGATTTTCTCGCGTCGCCGGCACGGGCTACGGGGAATAAAACGAATCGCCGGCTGCTTTCAGTAGCATATACAGCGGATTGACCCTGAAGTCAAGTGAAATATGTCTCATAAAGGGGGGCTATCACCCCGTTAATGTAAGGTCGCGTCTTGAGAGGATTGAGCCTGAAGTATGTTTTTTTATTGTGCCGTCCCTCAAACACTTGAAATTATTGTCCCTTTACTAGAATGTGTGCTGGTACGGGATTGTATCCATAGGCTCACCGGGGGGTGACGGGATGATGATTACTTCTGAAATAGTTCAGGTGGGGGGAGGGAATTATTCCGCTCCAGTTGACGCGGCCGTCTACCTGATCAGGTCGGGTGGCGAGGCCGCCCTTGTGGACGCCGGTACGGGCGAGGACACTGCACGTATACTTAAGAATGTCAAAGAAGCGGGCGTGGATCCGCGTTCCATCAGGTATCTTTTCATCACTCATTGTCACTATGATCATATCGGCGGCGCCGCCGCCATTCGCAACGAAACAGGCTGCGCCATCGTGGCCCATGAACTGGACGCCGTGTTTATGGAGTCCGGGGATTCCGAGGTGACCGCCGCCTCCTGGTACGGCGCAAGGATAGATCCCATCATGGTGGACATAAAGGTCGCGGGGCCATCGGGGCGCTTTTCGGTCGGAGAACTGGAGGTCACCCTCCATCATGCGCCGGGACATTCCCCGGGTTCCTCGGTTTATACTGTGTCATCGGGGGGCGGGACGGTGCTTTTCGGGCAGGACGTCCACGGCCCTTTGAACGACACTCTCCTCTCCGTGCGGGAGGATTATGAACGCTCCCTCGAATTCATGCTGTCACTTGAGGCGGATATACTTTGCGAGGGCCACTTCGGCGTATATATCGGGAAGGAGAAGGTCCGGGATTTCATCGAGTCCTTTTTATAGGTAATGGGTCTCCGCGCTCGAATGGCCAGAACAATCATACAAACCCTGAAAACTGAAGAACGGAAACCGTTCCTTTCCTTTATTTTCTCGTTTCTTTTCACTGGCCTCGGTCAGATGTATAATGGCGCCCTTGCCGCGGGAGTCGCCTTCTGCCTGATGAGGGCCCTCGCGATACTGGCCCTCCCGGCCGTGGTGGTGTCGCAGCGGCCCGCTTCAGCCATTGTCGTTTTTTTCAATCTGGTCACAGCCGCCGCCGTCGTGACCTGTGTCTCTCCCGTCGAGGCCCTTCTTAGGGCCCGTCGCAACCGCGGACTCCCGGTGCGCGCATATACCTCGCCTCCCTGGTATGCCCTTTTTGCTGTCGTGTGCGCGGTCATAACCGCCGGTTCGGTACTGACCGCCGTGTCTTTTTTTTCAATGGAAAGAGTGAAGGAGGGGCGGTCCGGACCGATTTTGGCCGGGGGTGATCTGGTCCTGACGCTCGATTACATGCCGGAGGGGCTGCGCCGGGGGGAGCTTGCCCTCATTGACGGGTCATTCGCGCGCGTGCTGGCGATCGAAGGCGATAATGTGGGCTATGAAAAAAATATCTTTTATATCAACGGACGGGCGCTCATCATGGGCTTCCTGCCGGACGTGGTGATTGCCCGATTCACGGGGGAGCGGGAGGACATCATCTCGGAGACGAATGACGCGGGTACCTACCCGATACGTTTCAGGCAATCCCCCGACATAACCCCCGGCTTCACCGTTCGGAAGGTTCCTCCCGGACACCTTCTGGTGGCCTTTGACGCCCGCATTGAAAAGGGATTTGCCAGGGTTGTCACGGGAGGGGCGGCAGGGGGGCGGGTCGAGGGTATACTGTTCTCACCTCGGTTTCGGAAAATCGGGATGAACGCCTACGGGGGAGCAACCCGGTGAGGAATTCCCGGCAGGGTGCGATGATGGTTCCGGGAGAGGAACTCGACGGGGTCGTTTCCGCGACGATCATAGCGGGGGGGAGTATGTACGGAGAGACATTTGCCGTCATCATGAAGGAGTGTGGTCGCCGGTTGCGGATGGTAATCTTCGCCGGTGCCTGCCTTGTCGCCTTCGGCTGTGTCACGAAGGGGAACCTTGGGTATTTCCTCGAGCGCGGCAGGGACGATTTTCGCCATGCCCGGCTCGAGGGAGCGGATCTGAAAGGCCTCGATCTTTCGGGGAAAGACCTCGGATGGGCGGACCTTCGCGGGACGGATTGCGCCGGCACAATTCTCCGGGGGGCCCGTCTGAGGGGAGCAGATCTGCGAAAAGCCGCACTCCGCGGGGCCATCATGACGGGCGCGGATCTTGCCGGGGCACGTCTCTACCGGGCCGATCTCAACGGCGCGGATCTTCAGGGGGCACGTCTCGACGGGGCCGACTGCATTCTCGCCCGGCTGGAGGGGGCCCGTTGTATGAAGGCCGTCTTTACAGGCGCGGACCTCTCGGGCGCGGGACTTTCCGGAGCGGACCTCTCGGGTGCGGACCTCTCCGGTGCGCTTTTATTCGGATCGAATCTTGACAGGGCGCAACTCGCAGGGTCGAACCTGTCGGGCGCGAAGCTTTATTTCTCGTCCTTCCGGGGGGTGGATTTCAGGTCCGTCAGGCTCGATCGCGCGGATTTTCGCGACGCGAAGCTGGGGGGCGCGGATCTGCGTGGCGTGCGCTTAAGGGGCAACCTTCTGACCGGTGCTGATTTTACGGGTGCACTCCTCAGGAATGCGGATCTCGGGGGAACGAACCTGAGCGGCGTACAGTTTGAAGCGGCCGATCTTTCCGGAGCGGACCTTTCCGGAGCGGACCTCTCGGGTGCGAGCCTCAAACAGATCAAACTTTACGGCGCGCGGCTCTCAGGCGCGATAATTGACAGGAAATATCGCCCGATGCTCTTCAACCAGAACGTTGATTCATCGGATGTCATCTGGGTGAGCGGCGGGGCTGAAAAACCGGAAGAGGGGCGGGGTCCATGAGCGGAATGATCACTCATACAAGTCCTGGAGGAGCATCTGAATGAATCGCACACCACGTGCACGTCCCGGTATATTTTTTGCATTTGCCATGTCGGTTGTCATCTTAAGCGGTTGCGGCAGGGGCGGGCTTGACCTCCGGGGCCATACCGTTTTCGTCGCCGAGGGAGCGGTGATCAGGTATGCCTCCTTCAGGGAGGGCGCCACGCCGCGCTTTCATTCTATCAGGGCCATGAAGGGCCTTCCTGATTCAGAAAGGATCGAGATCCTCGATGTCTTTCCCCTCCCTTCCGGCAAAGACCTGATGGTCGTGACACGCTCCCATGGTATCTTCGAGTTATCCACGGGGGGCGGGTGCCGGCGGATCGACAGGGGGCTCCCTCCTGAGGTCATCTATCCCTTCAGGGACCGGGGTATCACCAAGCCGGTCAGGGCCCATTCTATATCGCAGGATGGGAAGAGGGTCGCCATCGTCGTTCCATCCGCGCTCTACCTTTCCAGGGACGGCGGGCACACCTTCAGGCGCTCGCACCTCGATGGAGTAAAAAGATCGACCGAGCTCATTTCAGTCGCGCTTCACCCTGTCAATGATGGACTCGTGCTCATCGGTACCGCGTCGAACGGAATCTATTATTCAAGGGACGGGGGCGCCACGGCGCGTCTGATCAAGGCTGGTATGCCGGGTGAGCCAGTTCGTTCGCCAAATTTTATCGAGGAAGCGCGATCTCTTTGTTTCGGGGATAATGAGGACACATTCTATGTTGGTCTCGGGAACGGCGGCGGCATATACCGCGGCAGCCTCTCAGGGGGCTCGGTCGCGCGGATAGATGCGCCCGGCACCGTCACCTATCCTGACGGGGATTTCTACCGCGTGACCGGCGTGAATATCCTTGGCGGGAGACTCATGGCAGGGACGAACAGGAACCGGCGGATGATACTGGAGGCGTCCCCGTCGAAGGCCTCCGCTCCTCTCGACCGGAGTATCCGGGAATTATTCATGGAAAGGGATGGCATCATCGCCATCTATTCCGGAGGGACCCATTGTTCCTTTCCACCAGATTATCAGCCCCGGAGGGAGTTCAAGCCCGACCGGCGTGCCCTGGGTAAGCGTGCCCTCTATATCAGCTATTCATTTACGCAGAAGGACAACTACGCCAGGCTCATCGGCCTTCTGCGCCATCTCGATTTCAACGCGGTGGTGATCAACCTGAAGGACGATTACGGCACCATACGGGTACCGGTGGATGACCCGGTCATCACCCGGGTGCCCGGATCGGTCAATCCCTATGTGAACGTCCTCCAGACGATCAGGAGATTGAAGAAGGACGGGATATACGTGATCGCCCGACAGGTCTGCTTCCAGGATGAAAAGCTCTATGCCTACAAAAACGGCGCCTATGCGGTGAAAAACCTGTCGGGAGCGCCTTACAGGAAGGGCCCGGAGAAATGGGTGGACGCCTTCAGCGAGTTCGTATGGGACTATAATATCGCTGTGGCCAGGGAATTCGAGAAAGCCGGCGTTGACGAGATCCAGTTCGATTATATCCGGTTCCCGGATATCAGGGGGGAGAGAGACGGCCGCAGGTTCGACTTCAGGCGCACGCATCAGACCATGCGCGAGGCCCTTGCGTCGTTTCTGAAAAAGGCTCGTGAGGGGGTGCGGATTCCGCTATCAATCGATCTTTTCGGGTTTAACGCCATCTACCAGTGGGGCGAGTGGATCGGTCAGGACGTGAGCGAACTCTCCAGGTATGTCGATGTGATAAGCCCCATGTTCTATCCATCCCATTACACGGGCGGGTATGCGGCTGGCTATGGCGCAGAGCGCGTCTTTTACACTATTTTCCTGAGCTGCAAGAGGGCCCTGGAGCTCTGCGGCGGCGCCCATTTGAGGCCCTATATCCAGGCCTTCTATTACAGGGATAACGAGGACAACTACTGCGTGGATTACATCGGATGGGAGCTGGAGGGCCTGAAACGGGCGGGGTGCGGGGATTATATTTTCTGGAACGATCTTTCGGAGTTTACGATACTTATCCGGGGCATGCGGAAATACCGGGGCATGGGCGGGGGGTCCGTGCCCCCTGAAATACGATCGAGCATACCCAGAAAGCTTCCCTTTCCCGAGATGGTTGAGAAAAGAATGCGTGAGGGAGATGTGCGGTAAACTATTAGTTCTTGACGAAAAGCCCCTCACGATAAAATTTTGTATATGATAGCAATTGACGCACACCGCCCGTGGGGCGGTGTCGCGGAACCATCCGGCGTTTGAGGATGGACGATAACACTTCCCGGGGGTGCTGACATGATTCTCATAACGGGCTGTAATAGTCTGCTGGGCGGCAGGCTGATGAAGAGGCTTCTCGACGCCGGCGAGAAGGTGAGATGTGTTGACCCGGAAAAACCCCAGGGTCTGCCGGAGACAGTCGACTTCATTCAGGGTGACCTTCTTGACGTAAAGGCGCTCCCCGATCTCTGCCGGGGAGTGGATGTCGTTTTCCATCTGCTCGACATAAAAAGTCCCATACACCATGGCCGGCGGCACATGAAGAAAATCAACGTGAAAGGAACGCGTAATCTACTCGTTGCCGCTTACGCCGAGGGCGTAAAAAGATTCATGTTCCTCTCTTCCTACGAAGTATATGGAAGGACCGAGAAGGTTCCCACCGGCGAGTACGATGTCAAAAAGATGAAGCCCCTGACGAAATACGGCAGGGATAAGCTCAGGGCCGAACGGTTTTCCATGGAGTATCACGCGGCGGGAAAAATGGCCGTGACGGTTTTCAGGCCCGCGCCGCTTGTGGGGCCGGGCACAAAAAACCCCATCACCCTCATCACGCTTCTCATGGCGCTGGGCATGGAGGAGTCAAACCGTATTTATATCGCCGGGTACGGCGAAAACAGGTTCCAGCTCCTCCATCCCGACGACGCTGCCGGAGCGCTGGTGCTGGCACTTGGGTCAGGCGTGACCGGGGGAAAGATCTACAACCTGGGATCGGATGACGTTCCGATGCAGATGGAGCAGATGCTCGAAATCAAGGAGAAGGCGCGACTCGACGCCGAGATCCGGCACCTTTCGACATCGCGCGCGAAGCGGCTTTCATTTCTGTTGAGGCCGTTCAATATCAACTACCTGAACAGGGGCCATGTCCTCTATCTGTTGACCAATCTCATACTCGACTGCAGGGCGGCCAAGACGGACCTCAAGTGGGAGCCGTTGAAGGGTAACGTGGAAATACTGCTTGAAACGATACGCTGGTATAGATACGAAAAGCTGTAATGCGGCGATTGGTGAGGGGATGCCGGGCGCGGTTACAGGTCGTTCTCGTCGAGGAGCCCTGATCGCTGCCGCGCCTTTTCGTCCTCGATCTTTTTCCTTTCCATCCGCTTTTTTTCACGCCCTTCTTTCGTAAAGGCCTTTTTTAGGAATTCCCATAGCTTGATGAGAAGCAGCATGAAGAGCTGGCCCCTGCTTCCCGCGCCGGTATCCATGGTGAGAATAAGCTGCGCCTTTTTCATCTCCTTGACAGTGAGGCGGCGGTCGTCAAGCTTCATCTGCTTCAGCATTTTCCGGGCCTGAGATTTGGCGAGATTCATCGTTTCCTTGTCATCGGAGAGGTCCTTTCTCTCGACGAAAAGGTAGACCAAGTCGGGGTTCTTGAGCATCTTCCGCTTGATCTGGCCGATGGTTTTTATCGCCTCGAGGAGGAGGGGGTTTTCGGCGTTGCCGTTTTCGATGAGCATCTGAACATATTGATAGAAGAACTGAAGCTGGCGGAAGAGCTTTTTTTTATCCACCAGGCTGAGGTCCTTGAGGTCGATTATTGAGAATCTTTCAAGGGTGAAGCGGATGAATTCCAGCTGCTCCTCGCCCAGATGGTAGAGCAGCTCGGTGTTAAGGTCGCCGATCTCGATGTATTTCGACGCGACATCACGGAGGTCTCTGAACATTTTATCCGATGAATCGAGTATTTTCCGGAACGCGACCTTTTCGGCTATTGATATGCCGGCGTCGGGGCTGTCGGACTCATTATCGTCCATCTTTTTCTTGATTGTGCGCATGTCCATTGTGTCTGAATAGACGGGAACTTTACCCCTCTTCAGGTGGGTTTCCATTTCGGACAGTTCGGGTACCGCCACATCGTCGCCGATTTTAAGGATATTGAGCTTGATGTCTCCGAGCTTGACCTTCAACTCGTGTTTCTCGATCCTGCTGATTCCGTCCGTGACAACGAGTATTTCCGACTTCGCCATTTCCTTGTCGAAGTTGATGTCGCTGATCGCCTGGAGCACCGCATGGTGAATATTGGTTCCCGTCCCGCCCGTTGTGGTGAAGAGGATTTCCTCGATGAGGCGCGGGAAGTCCTGCTGGGTTTCAACCTTGATGAGATCCCCCGGGCGGGAATCGAAGGGGCGGTAGAATATCTTCGCCCTGCTGTTGTACTTTTTCCTGAGGAATTCAGCGATAATGCATTTCGAGTAAAAGGTGCGCATCCTCGCTTCCATTGACTTGGAGCGGTCGAGGAGGATGTAGAATTTCTGCTCGTAGCGGTTGGCCTCTTTCCCCTTCTTGTCACGCGAGGTGGAAATCGGCTTGAAACTGTCCGCCTCGGTCTCGTAATGTCTCTGGACCAGGAGGGTCTTGGTGAGGAGCTTTACATCGAAGAGATCTTGATCCTGTGCGAGTTCCCGGGGCAGGGCCTTCTTGAGATCGATGATGGTCCTGTAGGGCTCGATTTCCATCCGGTCAGAGAGGGGTGAGATCTTTTCCAGGCGGTTCACCTGGATGCTTTCCTTGCGGTCGGGCTTGAATTCCCTGTCGTCCCGCGATATTTCCTCCAGGGCGCTAAATGCGTCGTTCAGGCGTTCGTCTGAAAAAATGACCCGGGCTATTTCAAAAAGGACGAAAAATTGCGGGGGAAGGACCGTTCGCGAGTATTCGAAAAAACCGAGGGAGTCCCAGTATTCGAAAAAATCGACTTCCTCGGCATCCTTCCTTCTGAAGGTGGCCGATTCCAGGGTCATGGGATGCTTCTCTCAGTAGAGATCACGGTAGTCCTGCATGATGCCGTTTTTCAGCTCCTGAACCTCTTCAACCGCAGGCGTGAGGTCGAGTATGTTCTTCTTGAGTGATTCGATCGTGAGCTGCTGGTCTTCATCGATACGTTTGGATGGAAACAGTTTTCGGAGAAACTCAAACAGGTTCTGGAGAATGCCCTTGCGGGCGAGAATCGCCTCTTTCCGTTCAGGGTTCTGGCGTATCTCCTGAAACACCTGCCGGATGTTCAGGAGAAGTTCGATCTGCTGGATGGCGCCGGTCGCCTTGTAGTGGGTGACCGTCTGGTTGAAGGTATCGAGATAGAGGTCCGTTTCCGACTTGTCTTTCGCCTTTACCGATATATAACTATTCAGTGTACAGAGGCAGATGTACATGTCCCTGAGATCGTCCATGGTAACCTGAAACCGGTTGTTTATGAGGGCCGATGCACGGAGAAAATCACCCACCTTGGCGATTTTACGCGGCGAGAGGAAAAAGTTATAGTCGCTCTTTCTCATCTCGCTCATGAATTTATCGATAAGGACGTTTTTCATGAAGTAGATGAAGTCGGGTGTCTCGATCCGGATGCTTTTATTCTTGTTTTTGATGATTTCGTACAGGTAGAGAATCTGGTTGAAATAGATTTTCTGGTCGGGTTCGACCGGCTTGCCGCCGCTCATGGCGTAGGTGTGGTCTATGAGGAGCTGGTTGTAGACGTTGGTGCTTTCAGGGATTATCGATTTATAGGTGAAGCGGTCGAGCACGGCCTCCGTCACTTCATTCATCCGCATGTAGTTCGCGGTAGCGATGGCGGTGTGGAGAGCGGTATCGATCTGCTCCGAGCCGTTGATGAATTTTCTTTCGTTCAATACAGTCAACAGGGACCTGAGCACCACATCGCTCGCATCGAAGAACTCGTCGAGAAAGACCAGGTTGGCTTCGATGATGGAGCCCTTGATGTTATGGCGTATCCGCCCCTTTTTGAATTCCTCGATGTTGTAGGGGCCAAAATAGTTGTCGGGCGTCTGGTCCTTGCTTGCCTGCGATGAGAACACCCGAGCGCCCTCGAAGGTGTTGAAGATGTATTGGGCGAGGTACGATTTTGCCATGCCGGTCCGGGAAAGGAGCAGCATGTGCTCTCCGGTCAGTATGGCGAATATGGACTGCCGGATTATTTCGTCCCGGCCGATGACGTTTTCACCGATGCGGTTCATATGCCATTTCAGGTTGGCCGCGATGGTGGGGATGTCGAGGTCATCCGCCTTGATGGTGGCGAGGTCGCTTTTTTTATCCGGGACTTTTTCCGTCGGGGTCTCTAAATCCGGCGCCTCTGCGTCTGAGGGCGCATTGATCAGGTTGAGATAGTCCCGCGCGCGTTCGAAATTTCGAAGGGATACCTTGTCGCGTTCGAGGTCGGGAAGCATCGATTGCGACATGGCGCGATAACCATTCTCCTCGAGAATTTTCTGCATATCGCTCTGTTTTTTCATCCCGGTTCCCTTTAGTGTTGGTTTTCGGCCATGGGGAGCACGATTCTGAAAGATGTCCCCACACCGGGGCTGGTTTTCAGTCCTATGGTGCCGCCGAGGCTTTGCACTATCGCGGAGGTAATCATGAGGCCGAGCCCGGTGGCCTGTTTGCCCTTCGTGGTGAAGAAAGGCTGGAATATCATCTTCAGGTTTTCTTCCGGTATCCCGATTCCGGTGTCGGTTATCGATAGAATCGCGTATGATCCGGTGTGCCCGTGCGATGTTTCGATCGTTATGACGATGGAGCCCTTGTCCGGCATAGCCTCTTCCGCGTTTTCAATGAATTGTATAAGAAGCTGCTGGAGCTGGTTCTGGTTTGCCCGTACGGCAGCCGGTCCGCCGGCGGGCGTGACCGTTACGGTAAACCCCTCGCTCCGGAGCCGTTTCACCATCAGTTCCACCGGATGGCTGGCCAGGATCTTGTTGAGGTCGATGATTTCCTTGTTTTCCTCGTCCGCGCTGGAGAGGCTCACCAGCTGTTCGGTGATGTTTTTAATCCTGCCCAGCTCGTGGTGCAGCGAATCGATGTACCCGTTCGCGGGGCTTCCGTCCTCGACGTTGTTGTCGATGAAGTTCAGGTCCATGACCATTTTGTTGATGCAGTTTTTAAGCTCAGAGGCCACCCCGGAGGCCAGGATGCCGAGGGCGGAAAGTTTCTCCGACTCGTATACCCTGCTGGTGATCGACGCCTGCTCGGTATGGTCCTCCACCATGAATATCGCCTTTTCGATCGAGCCGCTCGCGTCGAGCACGGGAACCACTGTGGAGTTGATAATGAGCTGGCGGCCGCTGGTGAGAGCGCGGTAGGGTATATAGAACGATCGACCCGTTTTCTTTTCGACGCGACATTTTTCGTAGAGGGTGCCGAGTCCGCTTTTGGTGAAGGCCGGCTCGTTGAGGATGTTCATCCCGACGAGGGTATCGGTGGGGCTATGGCCCATGATCTGCTTCAACGCGGGATTTTCGGAGAGTATGATGCCGGAAGGGTCCATGACGAATATCCCAATCGGCGCATGGTTGATGATGTCTTCGTTGAAATCGCGGAGCACCTTGAGTTCCTGCGATTGCACGAGTTGCTCCTTGACTTTCGCCTCGAGCATACGGCTGTATTCTTTCGATTTTTTTTCGGCAATATGTTTTTCGGTAATGTTCTTCATTATGCCGACCAGGCCGAGGATATCGCCTGCTTCCGACTTGATCGGGGAGAAGCTTGAGGTGAAATATACGGTTTGCCCCTCCTCGTTGAAGGATTTCATCATCTCGTTTTCAAAGGTCTTCCCATTGTTGATGACCTCGTCAAAGACGAATGCCGCGCGCTTATGTTCGAGGGAGGGTATGTTTTTCAGATAATGCCCGCCCAGGCTACGCCCCGCCCATGAGGGATAAAACACCTTCCATGCCGAGTTTATATATACGAAATTCCCCTCTTTGTCGATGACGAAGATGATGTCTGACGCGGCTTCGAGAAGCGAGTGGTAATCGATGTTGATTCTCTGCAGTTTGCCGGAACTGATCCTGAGTTTGCCCTGAAGCTCGTTTACAGCCTGGATGAGCTCTTCCTTCGAAAGGTCGTGTGGATTTTTTACCTGCATGGCGTTATTTTTTTATCCGTTAATTCCATCGATGTGTTTTCTCGGTCCTTTCATCTTGTTCTGCATCCTGTTCGCATTGATCAAAAACCAGACCTCGACGAAGAGGCTCAGTATCGTGCCGAGAAGGAAGGATGCGCCGAAAAAGAACTGGTTCATATCGAGCAGGAAGAGGCCTGCCAGGGCGATAATCGCGAGAAAGAGAATCTTGATGGGGAATGACGCCAGGGTTATGGTGAACATCACCATGATGTTCGAAACAATCGCTTTCCTCGCGATTATTATCCAGACAAGGGAAAAGAACATGCTCAGCATGGTGCCGAGGAAGTATCCCTTGAATTCGGGAAGGCTCCGGTTCTGAAAGCAATAGATCGTAATGCCGATGTTGAGGAGAATCGGGAGAGAGAGAAGTATGACTGATGTAATGAATATCCGTTTCATGGGTGCTCTGCCGCAATTGTTGAAATAGTTCCGGGCGTGTGTCTCCATGTCGGGCAGAGATTGAAGGAATGCCGACATGTTTCAGACCCGGACCCGGGTCCTGTGACGGTACCCGGGTGCATCATCCGCCCCTGTATGGCGGGTGTTACAATCGGCCGACAGGGCGAGAAGGTTTCGCGCGACCCGCCCTGAAAACGACATCGAGCGGATGCCGTTTTCATCTTCCCGGGTACGAACAGCATTTTCGCCGAATTCCCGGGGAGTGTCAAGCCAATTTGGCCGCAAGGCCCTGTGTCCGGTTATCCGAGCTTTTTCATCAGCTCGTCGCTCACTTCCTTTACGCCGGGCGTGCCGTCAAGCTCGATGATGGTCGGGATGCCCTTGTTGTCCCTTGAAATTTTTTTGAAGTATTCTACCGCGGCAAGGGTTCCCTTTTTCGTGTCATAGTAGATGTCGTGCCTTTTGCTGATGGCCACTTCGTCCTGGTCGTCGGAACGGGCGGACAGCGCGCCGCCGCATACGCGGCATGCCATCGCGCCGTCTTTCTCGGCAGGCTTGATGGCATCAATGAAGATGTTGTTGGGGTGATTGTTGTCATTAACGCAGAGACGCCGGCCCATGATGCGGTTTTTTGACGTCTCCCGATCGAGGATGATCTCGATCACGTGGTCGAGCTTCATGCCCGCTTTGCCGAGTGCTTCGTCGAGAGCCCTGGCCTGCTCATCGTTTCTGGGGAATCCGTCAAGGAGCCAGCCTTTTTTGCAGTCATCCTTCTGGAGCCGGTCAAGAATCATAGGAATGGTTATGTCATCCGGAACCAGGTCGCCCCGGTCGATATATTCCTTCGCCTTTTTCCCCAACTCGGTGCCGCCCTTTATATTTTCCCTGAAAATGACGCCCGATTCAATATGGGTGATGGCATACTTCTTCTGGACCACCGCGCCCTGTGTCCCTTTGCCGCTTCCGTTGGGCCCGAAAATAAGAACATTCATGCTCGCACCTCTCAAGATATTTTTTACAGGATGAAAATTTGCGGTATAAATGTAAAGAAAGATTTTCCGAGGGCCATTTAAAAAAACCGGCCATGCCGCCATCAGGGGCGAAGGGGGTAATGTACGACCATGCAGCCCGGTCCGTCGATGCGAACGATTCGCGAAAAGGCCGGATTGGGACACCTGGCGTGGAAAATGACTTTACTCCCGGCCGCGAGGGGCGTTACATACGACGGCACTATTCATTTCCAGGTGTTATACCATGAAACAAGCTGGCACATCATCCGTCACTTCCGGGACAAATCGAAAAATCATCTAATGCTCCGATCCCCTCTTTTCACCCGGCGAGCGGGGGGAAATGTGTGCCATTTTACGGCGCCTTGAAGGCCATGGGGGGCGATGCCGGCTTTCCCATGAACCAGCCTCCCGGGGTGGCGTCAACCGTGGAACTCGGAAGAAGGATTTGGAAACTGCTGCCGGAGAGAAGGATCGCAAAAAAAAGAATCGATCCGCTTCTTGATGAAATAGCCGCACTCTGTCGCTGATGGGTCGATCAGCCCTTCTTGGGCATTTGAAAGTGATGGGATGGTTTGATCATGGGACTTCCCTGCCGATAGTGATGATGTCGAGATCCCGGGGGAAGTGGATCATTCCGGCGGCGTCACCGAGGTAGTCCCTGTTTTCCCTTGTCTGCCCTTCGAATGATTTTCCCCTGGGGAGGTAGATGTGGGTTATGTAGACCTTCCCCGGTAAAACCCCCATCTCCATGAGTCGCCTGATGTCGGGTCCGGAGATATGGTGTGAATAGTCCGATTCCCCCGGCTCGCTCCACTCCATAACGGCGATATCAGATTCGGAGAGGGCCGCCGGCAGGTTGTCGCACATTCCGGTATCGCCGGTTATGAGAAGCCTCGTACCCTCGATCGATAGGAGCCAGCCCGTGGAGGGTTCCTGGTGGAGGAGTTTTACCGATTGCGCGTTGAAGAAGGGGCCGTTGAACGTCTCTCCCTCCCGGAATTCCAGGGTGCGAAGCTCGAAAGGAAGCCCGTGGTCGCCGATGAATGGGAGGAGGCGGTCGTCGACAAAGGACCTGAGACCAGTCGGGCCCGCGATGGTCAGGGGCGCGGTTCGCGCTCCTCCCGGGGCCCACATCTCTCCCCATATGAGATCGGCGAGCCCGGCGACATGGTCGATATGAAAGTGGGTCAGTACCACGCATGCGATCCGGTCGCGAGAGAAGTGGCTATCGGCGATCCTGCTGATCTGATGGTAGCTGCCGCCCCCGCAGTCGATCATGGCCGTGACGTCCCCGTTGGAAAGCGCAATTGCGGACGGGTTCCTCGGAGTGGAGTGACAGGTGCCGGTGCCGAGGAAGGCGAGTTTGACCGTCATTTCTCTATATCCAACCTTTCCCATTCGCTCGGGTTTGCTCCGCCATCGGGGGAGATAATGCCTCGCCTGACGAGTGATACGGAATTATGGCGTGATTCGAGTTGTATGCGGAGATGATCCAGTGCGGCACGGTAATCGAAGGAGGAACAGCTGAATAAATCGATCGCGGCGTATCCGTGTTCGGGCCAGGTGTGCACGGCGAAATGCGATTCCGCTATGACGATCACCCCGCTGATGCCATGGGGGCTGAACTGGTGGAAGAAGGGCTTAATCATGCGGGACCCTGAAAGGGCGGTCGCTTCGATCATTACTTTTTCCATGAACGGCAGATCGTCAATTTTCGATTTGTCGCAGTCGAAAAATTCGGCCAGGTAGTGTGTGCCGAGGATATGCGTAACGACATTTGGATTCATGCATCTATTAATGGATACGGGACAATTTCGTCAATAGTTAATTCCAGAGAAGGTTCGGTGCCGGCGAAGGCCCGGGAGGCCTTCGCCCCTGTTGAAAGCGGGACCATTCCTTCTATTTAGAAGGAGCCCGGATGCGTGATGCCCCGTGCGGCTTCCTTCAGTTCGAGATCGACTCCTCTTTCGTTTCCGTCGAAACTTCGCTTGTGTCCGGGTTTTCCCGGTCCCCGAATTCCTCGAGTTTTTTTGATGAAAGATCCGAGAAGATAGTGCTCGATTTCACGAGATCCTCGAGCTTTTTCTTCGCCTCTTTTTTTTCTGCATCTTTCGCGCCGGATTTAGCGAGCGCTGCCGTGGCCTCTTCGTAAAGCTTGGCGTCTATGAGAAGGTTTTCATCCGTGCTGTATCCGCCCCGCACCCATTGACGGGTTACCCACCGGTCGGCGATCTTTCCCGCATAGATCTGCACCCACTCGCCCTTTTCATCGATCATGAATCCGATGGTGCCCTTCGGAAGGGTCGTGAAGACCCTGCTCGCGGGGTTGTTTCTTTCATGGGCCTTGGTGTCTTCGATGAACACTATGGGCGTATCGGCGAGGTGTTTCAACTGGAGGTAACCGGTCTTGCCATCGGAGAGCATGACCTCTGCGATATCCTCTCCCCCCGGCTGGACGATGACCGCAGCAGGGTCGAATTCTACGCCTTCAGCCTTGGCGAGGTTGGCCATCCACTTTTTCATTGTCTGATCTTCGTACACGGCGATCCCGTATTTCGCGTACTTCTTTGCAAGATCCGGTTTTTTCTCCACTTCCTTTTTGCAGGCGAAGATCAATACGGGGAGAAGGGCCATCAGTATCGCTTTTTTCATTGTGGTGTCTCCAGATAAGAAGATGATATTTTTTTGAGTGGCACGGTAACGTGTCGTCTCCATCGCGATGATGCCGGGATGGCTGTTCCGTTTCCTGCCGTGATCGTGCCGCCGGCAGTGAAAACCCTTGGCGGTTTCAACATTCCCTAGCATCGGTCCGGTTGCCTGTCAAGCATCATTTGGTTCTTCGATGAAATGAAGCTCATGAGGTATCTCGCGCACTATAAAAAAAAATCCATTGAAAAAAAAAGAGCGGGAAGAAAATATGTCCCGGGCCGTCGGAACATGAAATAAAAGGCTTGCAAATAGTATCCGAGTGTGATAGTAATAGGAAAAATTTGCATATGCAGTTTTTTATCCGCCTGGGCGGGCTGAAAAAAACAACGAACATCTGATAGGAATCGCCGGCTGTACGCCGCCCCGCACGCGGCGATCGGTATCTAATGAGCATCATCGAAAATTATCGACGGATACGCGAGGAGATCGATACGATCGCCCTGTCGTGCGGAAGGAAAGCCGGGGATGTTCGTATAATAGCGGTTAGTAAAACAATCAGCGAGGCTGTCGTTCAGGACGCCATCGATACGGGCATCTCGATTTTCGGCGAGAACAAGGTGCAGGAGGCGAAGCGGAAAATCCCGGAGCTGTCGGGTGATTTCGCCTTCCACATGATAGGCCACCTTCAATCGAACAAGGCGAGAGATGCGGTACGCCTCTTCGACCTGATTCACTCCATCGACACCTGGAGTACGGCCGAGAGGGTGAACGCCGAGGCCGCGAGCATCGGCAAAATGCAAAAAATATTGATACAGGTCAACGCGTCGGGCGAGGAAAGCAAGAGCGGAATCGATCCGGAATCCATTGACGGTCTCGTGTCGCGGGTGATGGAGTGCGACAACCTCGAGATCCGGGGCCTCATGACCATGGCCCCCTTCACCGACGACGTAGATGTCATCAGAAACTGCTTCAGGACGGCCGGGGCGCTGATGGATAAGATATATGCCCTCCATGGAGTGCGTCTCCGCGATCTTTCCATGGGGATGTCTTCGGACTATCGAATCGCCGTAGAGGAGGGCTCTACGATGGTACGGATCGGAACGGCACTATTCGGGAACAGGTAGGAGAGAGTGGATTCGACGGCGCAAAAAATCGGATGCATCGGGATCGGTACCATGGGCGGGGCCATCATGTCGAGGCTCGCGTCGCATGTTGACGCCCGTTTGCTGTCGGCTTACGACACGGACGCGTCGAGATCCGCCCCGCTGTCGCGGGACCATGGAATCAGGATCGCCCCTTCCCCCGAAGACCTGGCAGGGGATGCCGATATCGTCATCGTAGCGGTAAAACCGGATGCCGTGGAGAGGGCCCTGGAATCGGTTAAGGGCCGCCTGACGACTGAAAAGACGATCGTATCGATCGCTGCGGGTGTATCCATTTCCGCAATGGAGGCGATCCTCGGCGAACAGGTAAAGATCGTACGTGTAATGTCCAATACGCCTGCCATGGTAGGGGAGGGGATGTCGGTCCTGTCACCAAATGGACATGTCGATGAAAAGACCCTTCTTGAGGTCGAACGCATTTTTTCAATCGTCGGAAGGGTTCTGGTCCTTCCCGAAAGACTGATGGACGCGGTTACGGGACTGTCAGGCAGCGGCCCGGCCTACGTCTTCACCTTTATTCAGGCCCTGACCGACGGGGGTGTCAAACTCGGCATTCCCCGGGAGAAGGCCCTGCTCCTCGCCGCGCAGACGGTGATGGGATCGGCGAAATACCTTCTCGAGAGCGGAGATGACCCTTCCACGCTTCGCGGAAGGGTGACCACACCGGGGGGCACCACGATCGAAGGGCTCTATGTCCTCGAGCGGAGCGGGTTTGCCGGTATAATCATGGAAGCGGTCGAGAAGGCCGCACAAAAATCCCGGGAACTGGGGGAGAGATAATGTTTGATTGGCTGCCGCTCAGCAGGTACCATATCCGCCTGATAAAAACGTACGGGACGTTCATATCGATAGGCCTTGTCTCTATTTTTCTCCTCGGGAACATCATAACCGCCCTTGTGCGGGACAACGTGAAGGTCAAAGAGGGGAGTTATGTCATTAGAAAAGGCTTTCCCCTCTTCACCGATGCCAGGGAATACATCGCCCTGATTAAACGATATCCCTACAATCCGGGCGTAAAAGTCACAACGTATCGTATCTCCCCGGGAGAATCATACTGGGATGTCGCCCACAGGAACGGTATCTCCATCGATACCCTGGTGGCGGCGAACCCGTTTCTGACCACCCTGGTCCCGAAAGAAGGGACCGAAATCGTCGTCCCCGCTACCGACGGCCTGTTGGTGGCCATCGATGAGATATGGGACGTGCGGCGAATGAGACGGCTCCTTGATTACGACGGGAAGGTGACGGGGGACTATCTGCCCACCCTTTTCAAGATCATTTCCACCGACCAGATTCGTTTCGTATTCTTCCGTGGGGAGAAGCCCCTTGTCGTCAATGACTCCCTTGAAAAGCTTTATAAGCTGAAGAATATTTTCCAATCGCCGGTTGGGGGAAGGTTTACCTCGCTTTTCGGTGATCGAGTCCATCCCTTCATGGAGGACGGTACGGTACGCTACCATAACGGGGTTGATATCATCGCACCGTTTAACACGTCGGTCCACCCCGCCCGGGAAGGCATGGTTTATTTTACCGGCTGGCGCGGTGGGTTTGGGAATACCGTGATGATCCAGCACCATGACGGCTACTCCACCCTCTACGGCCATCTCAACGCCATACATGTCAAGTGCGGCGATTGGGTCACCAAAAAGGACAGCATCGGCCTTCTCGGCTCAACCGGGTGGTCGACGGGGCCCCACCTGCACTTTACTGTCATGAGACACGGGCGGGATCTGAACCCGCTCCTTTTCATCTGGTAACGCGCGCACCTTTTCGCCGGTTGGCACGCGGCGCGGGATATGGAACGCACTATTGACATCAACGGGTAGCCATGCTCCTGACACTCCTCTCCGCCGTCCTTTTCATCCTCGCCTTTCCAATAACCCGGTATGACTGTTCGCTCTGGCCCCTCGCCTTCATCTGTCTGGGGCCTCTTGTCGTGTCCCTTGAACGAACCGGCTCCCTTCCCAGGCAGTTCCTCTCAGGTGTTCTCTGGGGTTCCGTTGTCGCACTCGGCCTCGGCTACTGGCTTTTTTACGCAATGATAGGGGAGTATCATGTGCGGATCGTACCGGCCCTGCTGGTGATGCTTTTCGGCGTGATGGCGCCGTTCGCACTGATCTACGGGTTCCTCGGCCTGGTATTCGGCGCGGCCAGGAACCGGGACATCCTCTCTCACCTCATTCTGTTTCCGTCAATCTGGGTCCTTGCGGAATATTCCAGGGAAATCATTCCCTTCCTGGTTCCCTGGGGGCTTCTCGGATATGCCGTGCAGCCATGGAATTGCTATATTCAGATGGCGGATAGTACCGGCGTGTATGGAATATCCTTTGTGCTCGCCCTGTGCAACGGGGGGGTGGCCTACCTTTGCAGGGGGGTGAATGCCGCCACTTTCCGGCAGATGATGAAGCGGGGCGTGGCCGCGCGGGTTGTGCGATGTCTGTCGGATAATCGGGCCGTTTGTGTGCTACTGGCCCTTGCCATCCTGCTTCCCCTTTCCTATGGCGCTGCGCGCCGATTCGCGGTGAGGGAGATGGTGGAGAAAAATGTCACCGCCGGCAATGTCATACCCGTTACCATCGCGCAGGCGAACTTTACCCAGGAGGAACGCTGGAGGAGCACCGGGTTCATAGACCGGGTCAATGTCTGCCTCGGGCTTACGGGCCGATGCGCGCTCCCTCCCGTTCGCGGGGAGGAGGAAAAGGGTCACGCCATTCCGGGGAGCAGGGGGCTCGTGGTCTGGCCCGAAACCGTGCTGAATTCTGCGGGCAATGTGAACAGCATGCTCCTGGATCATTTCCGGGCACGGTTGCCAGGAATCGGGCTTCTTGTTGCGGGCGGGGTCCGACGCGCAAGGGGGGAAAGGGGCGTGTATAATACCGCCTACCTGATATCAGGGAGCGAGGGTGCCCTGATGTATGATAAAAACATACTCCTGCCCTATGCGGAGACCGCGCCCCTGGGCGATATCCTGGGGGATTATTACAACGCGCCTGCGGAATTTTTAAAAGGGGAGACCACGGCGGCTGTGCGTACCGATATCGGCATCGCGGGGCTTTCAATCTGCTTCGAGGCCGTGTATCCCTCCCATGTAAGACGATCGGCGGAAGATGGAGCGAGGTTTCTTGTCAATATTTCGAATGACGGCTGGTTCGGCACAACCTCAGAACCGGTCATGCATCTTCGGCAGGCGGCCCTGCGTGCGGTTGAAAACCGACGATATCTTGTGCGGGCCTCGAACAACGGTTATTCCGCGATACTGTCTCCCACGGGGGAAGTGGTATGCCTGTCGGGACTTTTCACGCGGGAATGCCTCTCAGGGGAAATCGTACCCCTTGAGACAAGGTCCTGGTACACCCTCCTCGGGGATTGGATCGTTGCCGTGTCTGCGACTCTATTTGCAGTTGTGATGGGGCTTGTGCTATTCAGACCATAACCGTGCTCTGACCCCCACCATCAGACCCGTGCCCTCCCTTATGGAGTGCCGATAGTTATCGGTTTGCTCTGACCCTCTTTGAATGCCTGAACAAATAGCTGCGAAATGCCGGATAATGGCAAACCCCTCCCATACAAATCCTGCCGAAACAGCCCGATTCCCATGTTAAAAAGCATCCGTGCGGGAATGACTGGAATCACCATGTTTTTCATGATATCGTTATCATTAGAGTATACTTCCGCAGTACTGACCGTCACGTCGAAAGTATCGGAAATGAACCGCATCGGGGTGCACTCGGAGATACCGGATTCAGAATTTTCTGCAGGGCGGATAACTCATGCACAATTCATACGGGGTCCTTGCGATATGTTTCTGTCATTATATTATGCGTGTTACTGAAAATTTGAATTTACATAATTTGAGTAATTCGCATAATCATCACATGATATATTGTTGCATGGGATTCATGGATATTCGGCCCCGGTGTGTCTACCTTGAGACAGCATGCAGCCAGATTGCCGATGGCGGCCGCTTGAATGCCTCCAAAGAAAAAGAAAGCGAGTGAGATCAGTGGTGAAGACCCGATTGAATGAAAGGATAAGGCGAATTGTGACATTTGGTATGGTGATGTCCGCCCTTCTCGCATTTGCCGAACAATCGGTGTCGCAGGAAGATAGAAAGATCGAGCTGAACGCCCAGGGGATTCTGGCACGTGTGGATAAAATAATGGAATACCCGCGAGGGCAGATTGCGGGGAACATGAAACATATTCGGCCCGATGGGAGCGCCACGAATATTAATTTTACCGGTTTCATAACGGAGGAGGATTATCTCTTCACCTTCAAAAGCAGGGACCGTGGCGAGATGCTCAAGGTGCTTTACAATCTCGGGGGTGAGGATATCTGGGTCTACAACATTCATGCCCTGAAGCTCTTTCATAAGCTCGGAATCGACAAGTATGATGAGATTCTATCCACCAACTATTCCTATATCGATCTTTCAAACGCCGATTATCAGAGCAATTATACCGCCACCATAGACGGGGATGCCCTTGTCAAGGGCATTGATGTGTGGCGGCTGATTCTGAAGCCCATACTCAAGGGCGGCTCCTACGGCATGCTCACCCTCTACGTTACGAAGGACAGGTTCATCCCGATCAGGATAGACTTCCATGACCGCGACAAGGCGATATTCAAGTTTATGACCATAGTCAATGTCAGGGAAAGTGAGGATCGCATCGTCCCCCTGCGGTATGATATGATGAATATCAGACAGGGCACGGTCACCATCTTCAATTTCAGCGATTTCGAGGAAAAGATAACCTTTAAAAAGGACCTGTTCAGGCCGGAAAAACTCGGAGAATAGCCTACAAACAGGAGTGGCATGCCGGTGCCTCAATTTTTTATACTGTCATCCGACATCAGGGGAAACAGGTGTCTTATCCGGGGTGACGACTTCCGCCATCTCGGTGCGGTGCGCCGCGCCAGGACGGGAGACGCCCTGCGACTCCGCGATGAAAACGGCGCCCTCTTCGATGCGCGGATTGTTCGAATCGGAAGCGACTGCATCGAGGTCGAAATCCTCGGGGAGCGCCCGGTTCCTCCCCCTGCCGCTGATATCACCCTCTGCATGAGCCTGCTCAAGGGTGGGAATTTCGACAGTGCCCTGGAAAAGGCCGTGGAGGTGGGGGTGTCCAGGATCATACCCGTGGTGACCGAACGAACGGTCCCTCGGCCCGCGGACGAGGCGGGGAGGGTGAGCCGTTGGTCTCGAAAGGCCACAGAGGCGGCGAAGCAGTCCCTGCGGGACCGCGTGCCCGCCGTGGAGAGTATTCGCCCGTTCGGCGAGGTGATAGGGGGCTTCCGTGACCGTTTGAGGATCATCGCCCATCCGGGGGCGCCGCGGTCGATGAAGGAGTATCTCCGCTCGGAGCGGGCGGATGCGGTGAGCCTTCTGGTAGGGCCGGAAGGGGGGTTCAGCGACGCCGAGGTGGCGGCCGCGGAAACCGCGGGATGGGAAGCCCTCACCTTCGGGGCCTCCCACCTCAGGGCGGAGACAGCGGCGCCGCTCCTCTGCGGCATCATCATCTATGAGTGGGGTGACTGAGATTACGGATCGATCGATTACCGGGGCGGACAGGCGGGTCTATGCCGCCATTGACGCGAATCTGAACCGCGCGATGGAGGGTCTTCGCGTGAGCGAGGATATCCTGCGCTTCTGTATGGGGAGGGCCGATCTGTCTGTCCGTTTGAAGGAAGCGCGGCATCGGATCAGGGAGGCTGCGGGGCAATTTCCACGGGAGAAGCTTCTCGGCGGCAGAAACGTCGAGGCCGACGCGCAAAAATTCATCGACCTGGAGGGTGAAAGGAAAAGGGGCTCACTAGCGGACCTCTTTTCCGCGAACCTGCATCGGGCCATGGAAGCCGTCAGGTCCCTCGAGGAATTTGGCAAGCTCGTCCTCCCGGATATGACCGACAACCCCTTTCAGGCCATACGTTTTTTTCTCTATCAATTCGAGGGGGATGCCTTATCCGTCCTGAAGGGGCGTGACTCCATGGAGCGGTTTCGCCGTGCACTATATGGGGTCCTGGATTTCGATTCAATGGCCGGTGGGAACCTCCTCGACGCGGCGGGGAGAATGGCCCGGGGAGGCGCCTCGATTATCCATTTCGAGGCAGGCGCCGCCGCGTCGGGAGAGGCCCTGGCCCTGGCGCGGGAACTTGCGTCGTTCTGCCGCGGGGAGGGCGTCCTTTTCATCGTCGGCGGTCGCGTGGATAGTGCCATCCTTGCCGGTGCTGACGGGCTCCACCTTGGCGCCTTCGACCCTGGACCCCGGGATGTGCGTGATCTCGTGCCCCCGGGAATGGTCATCGGAGCGGCCGCTTCATCCCTCGGGGATGCCGCGCGCGTCGCGGGGGAGGGTGCCGATTATATTACACTGGGCTCCCTGACCGGCGGTCCCGATCATCCCGGCCCTGATGCACCGGTCATCACCCGTTTTCGCGAAATGACGGACATCGTAATCGTCGCAGCGGGGTGCGTGTCCCCTGAGGGAGCGGTTAAAGCGGTGTGCGCCGGTGCGGATGCCGTGGCTGCGGGGCCGTACCTGAACGGGTATGGCACAACCGAGGAACAATGCCGTGTCATTGCGGAGGCCCTCCGATCGGCCCTCCCTCATTGCGGCGGTATGGCGGAGCGTGGCGACGGTGATTCGTGATGAGAGAAAGTTTTTTCCGCGCTCCGCGCGGGCCGGTGGACGGCGGCATGCTCCATGAAAAATGACGGGATTGATGCATCGATGAAAATGCTCCGGGACGAGTGGAGGACCGCCCGAGACGGGAAGCTTTCGCGGAAAGCGGCCCTCCTGGCTGATGGTAAGGACCCCGCCGCCGTACGCCATGACCGAATATATCGCGAATGCAACAAGCGCCAGCGGCGCGCCGCGGCGAAAATCCGCCACATCGAGCGTTATCTGAACAGGAAAAGGGCCATTGAAAAAAAGGGATAACGGCATCTGCCTGGCCTATGCGGACGGGAGCGGCAATGTGTGGGATTTTCCCGATATCGAGCCCGCTTTCAGGACCGGTAAGAAATTCGTCAGGGTGGACCAGGATGGCCTGATCCCTCTCCCCTACGGCAGTTATCTCTTTTCCCTCCCGGGGCGCTACCCGGTCTTTTTCGATCGCGTGAAAGGGGACTTCAGGCATATCGAGGCGTCTCCCGACGGGGAGAAGATAGTCGCGGCCTCCGCCTTCATGGCTTCCGCCTATCTGCGTACGTACCTTCCTGCATACTTTCATGGGAATGACGCGCCGGTACTGCCAATGTGGGCCTATACCGGCCTTGCGGTCCGGGACGGGAAATTCATGGTACCCGCGCTCCGCATCGATGAGGATCCCCGCTCCGACCCGGCCATGCATGAGAATGATGACGAGTTGCGGGATGCCGTAGCCAGGACGGGGAAGGCCTTCCCCGAGAACCGCCTGGTGCGGCAGCTGGCACGCTGCTCCACGGAATTTCACTGCTTGTGCGCCCGTAATTTTTTTCTACACCGTTACGAGGCTCCCGTGCCCACTACCCCCGCCTGCAACGCCGCCTGTATCGGCTGCCTGTCCTTGCAGCGGGGTGATTCCCCCTTCCCCTACTCCCAGCCCCGTCTGGAGTTCTCACCCTCCCCGGATGAGATCGCGGAGGTCATGTCACATCATTTTGATCGTGTGGAGGGCGCCGTGGCGAGTTTCGGCCAGGGATGCGAGGGTGAGCCCCTTCTGCGCGCGAAAGATCTCGCCGCGGCGATACGGCAGGTGAGGAATACAACCGCCCGGGGCACGATCCACTGCAATACCAACGGCTCTATTCCCTCGGCGGTGCGGGATCTTGCGGTTGCGGGACTCGACTCGATCCGGATCAGCCTCAACTCTGCCACGCCACTGTACTACGAGCGTTACCACCGGCCGTCCGGCTATTCCTTCGATGATGTGATGAGGTCAGTCGGGGTTGCGCTCGATGCTGGTCTCTTCGTGTCGATAAACCTTTTTTTCCTTCCCGGCTTCACCGATTCAGAGAAAGAGGTGGAGTCACTGGACACCTTCCTGGCCCGCTTCCCGGTGCAAATGATACAGACAAGGAATCTGAACATCGACCCCGATTATTATTTCGACTGTATGGAATTCCAAGAGTCGGACCCTATAGGTATCGCGACGCTTCTGGCGCGCCTGAGGGAGAACCATCCGGAGATGCGGCTCGGTTATTACAACCCGCCGCTCCGATGAGAAGTCGCGTGTTACAGGATATCGATGACGACAAGGGTCATATCGTCCTCGAATTGCTCGTCGACGCCGTGCCAATCCTGGACCTGACCGGTCAGATTTTTCAGCATCCCCGCTGCTGAGAGACCGCCCGTTTCCCGAATCACCCTGTACATGGAATCGTGCCCGAACATCCTATGATTTACATCGCAGGCCTCGATGATGCCGTCCGTATAAAGCAGTATCCTGTCGCCGGGTTCGATCTCGGCCTCGATGAGGGAGCATTTGTTGTCTCTTGTGAAGCCGATGAGCCTTCCCTCGGGCGTCAGTTCCCTGATGGTGCCTTTCTTTTTCCCAAAGATGATCAGCGGTTCGTGGCCGCACCGTGAGTAATAGAGCTTCATCGCCGCACGGTCGATGAAGACATATCCCGCGGTGGCGAACTGATTTTGGATGTTGCCGGTAAGTATCGTGTTCATCCTTGTCAGCAGCTGGTCGGGAAGGTGGGAGAAATCTTTCAGTATGTAGAATACGATCTTCAGCATTGATGCGATAAGAGCGGCGGGGACGCCGTGGCCCGTGACATCTGCGATTAAAACACCGACACGCTGGTCGTCCACCACGTGAAAGTCGTAGAAGTCACCTCCGATGCTTTCCATGGGGATGTAGGCAGCCTGGATATCCATCCCGGGAAGGACCGGCAGCATGCCGGGGAGAGTGGAGAGCTGGATCTTTTTCGCCAGTTCAAATTCCTTCCTGAGGCCCGAAAGCTTCCTGTTTTCTGCGACCGCGCTTTTCAGCCGCATCAGCGTATTCACCCTGGCCAGTAGCTCGGCCCGGTTGAAGGGCTTTGCCAGGTAATCGTTCGCACCGGCTTCCATCCCGGTCGTGATATCGGATGCGTCGCCTTTCGCGGTGAGCAGGATCACGGGGAGGTCGGCCAGGGAATGCCGGCTTCGCAAATGGCGCAGAACATCGAGTCCGGACATCTTCGGCATCATCACGTCGAGAATCACCAGGTCGGGACTGAGCCCGCCGTCAATCCTGGAAAGGGCTTCCGTGCCGCTCGAAGCGGTTTGAACAATGTAATTGTGCAGAGAGAGCTGGTTTGCCACTATCTGGAGAGTAATGGGATCGTCATCGATTACCAGCACCAGGGGCATGTCTGCTCCCCCGTCGGAAGATGGGAGACAGAAGAGGGCCCCATCGTTGGTGCGGGCACGGTCCCGGCCTTCCATCTGCGGGAGCGGTTTCGCTCCTGGGCCCGCCATGGCTTCCCTTGAATGGGAGATCGGGATCGTAAAATGGAAGGCCGATCCCCTGCCCGGCTCCGACTCAACATCCATTTCGCCCCCGTGAAGCCTGACAAGGGCCCTGCTGATCGAGAGGCCGATGCCCGTACCGCCGTAGATACGCGATATCGAGCCGTCTGCCTGTTCGAAGGGCTCGAAGATGAAGGGGAGCCTGTCGGCCGGTATGCCGATCCCCGTATCGCTGACCGACACTTCAAGTATGGAAGAATCTGAATCTTTGCCCGGCCGGACCCGCGCCGAGACCTCGATGCGACCGGATTCGGTGAACTTGATGGCGTTGCCGAGGAGATTTATCAGCACCTGCTGCACCCGATCCTCGTCCGCGGAGATCAGGGGTATGTCCCGCGGCACGGTGGTGACGATATCGATGTCTCTGTTTCCCTTCAGGTGCTCCGTCAATCTGATCGCCATGTCGGTCAGGATGCGGATGTCGACCGGCTTCAGCTTCAGCGTGATGTCGCTGTTTTTCAGCCTGGAGAAATCAAGGAGATCGTTGATCAGTGAGTTGAGGCGCAGGCCGCTCGAAACGATCATCGAGAGATTGGCGTCCGCCCTTTCGGGCAGGGTCCCTGCCGCCCCGTCCAGCAGAGACTCGGCTATGCCGATGATCGCGGTGAGGGGCGTCCTGAGTTCGTGGGAAGTATTGGCCAGGAATTCATCCTTGATGCGGTCGACCCTGAGGAGCTGCCGGTTTTTCATATCCAGCTCCCCGGACAGGCTCTCGATATTATCGAATGCCTTGGAAAAGCGAAGTGAAAGAAGGAATGCCTGGGATAGCACGAAGACAAAGAGGCCGAAGGGGAAGAAATTCCCCGTGTTCACCATCATGTTGTCGTAAAGGATCTCGTTCACAACGGTGATGAAAAGGACGATTGTGCCGAAGAGAAAGACGTTTGCCCCCTCCCTTTTGCGTATATAGGCAAGAATTACGGCGTAGACGGTGAAGACGCTTGCAATGAGGGTGATGATTTCGTATGCTTCGATGGTCTGCGTGTAGACATGGGGAGGGGACGCGACCACGATTGTTGAAAAAATCGCTCCGGTTATCAGAATGAAGCGGAGGACCGCCCCGGGGAATTCCCCGGGGAAGAGGGAATTCATGAACATGGCAAAGACCGGAAGGCCGAGATAGAGGGTAAGGTATTCAGTCTTGAGGATGATGTTCCAGTTCGCTTTCGGCGCGAGTCCCATCAGGAGGTATTCGCCGCTTACCAGGGGCCGGATCGAGATGATCAGACAGAAGAGTCCCAGGTAAAGGGGGGTGGGGTCGTCCCTCCTTATGAGATACATCCCCATGTGGTAGAGCGCCATGATGAGGAGGCTCCCCAGCATGAAGATCTGGAACGCGAAGCTCATGTCGCGCATTCCGTGAATGTCGTTTTTCGAGCCTATATGGATGGAATGGAAGGCTCCGCCCTTGGTGTGATGGAAATTCGACACATGGAGCAGCAGTTCGAGTGTACCGTTGCGCGGCGTGACGTTCGCGATGAGGGGGAGGTAACGGGGCCTGGATGTTTCGCGCGATGTTCCCACGGTGCCGTTTGCGGCTAATTTCTCCCCGTTGACGAAGAGGGTGTAGGCGGTTCTCATGTCGAGGATCCGGAAGTAGAGGGGGCCGGTGCCTTTTTTCAGATTGATGGTGAGGCGGTAGGTGGCGTATCCGGTTCCATCCAGTGGTTTCCCCTCCACCATGCGTCCGTTCCATGAGGAAGGAACCCTGATAAGCCCGCTTTTCTCCGGCCACGGCTTTGTGCCGAAATCCGCGCTTCGCAGGAGACGCTTCCAGTAGAACTCCCATTCCCCGTCAAGGGGCAGGGTCTTCCCGGGGCTGAATTCGAACCCGGTAAGATCAAGGACGCCTCCCTCGGCCATGGGCAGGTCGTGTCTCGATGACGGGATACCGCATCCAGCCGCAAAAAGGATGAGAAGGATGTATGGAATCACTGAGTGTATGACGTGGATCATGACATGTATCCGTAAAATAGCAGTGTAAACCTCGCGGTTGATTTGTAAATTACTATTTATGGCATGATTGTGTATCCGTCCCGGGGGCATGAATATATTTTTTGCAAATGGTTGAGTAATTTTTGCCGCTCAGGCACGGAGAAAACGGTAGATTTGAAGTACTTTCGCCGGAATAATCTCGATAATTGATTTGAAGGCATTGTGTAATCGATAGAAATATCAATTATCAAAAAATATATTCCCCTGTCTCAATGTTTCCGTGTCCCGATGGCCAATAGTCTGAAAAATTCTTTACACCCATCCCGGAAGACCGATCCCCGGGAAAATAATCTTGACGAATCGTCCACGATCCCGAAAGGTATTGTCAATGATCGATCATGAAGGAGGAAGTCATGTCCGACAGCGTCATTCACGCCCTGGTCCTCGTGCAGAACTGGGGAGAGGATTCGGGATTACTCGATACTCTAAAAAACAACCGGCATGTCCTGTCCATGTTCCATGTGATGGGGCGCCACAGCTATCTCATCGACGCAAATTTTGATGACAAGGCGCAGCTCGCCCTCTGGATCGACCGGATGAAATCGATCAAGCTCCCGTCGGGATGCCCGGCCGTCATCGCGATGCAGACGCAGCGGATCATCGACGTCTATAAGAAAAAAGAGGACTTCTCGCTGGGGGATTACCTGGGGATGAAGGAGCGGTATCACTTTTTCGTAAAGATAGACACCCCGCACCACGATCCCTCCCTCCTGAAGCTCCTGGGTGGGAGCAGGATCGTTCATTCCATAGTGCACGTTCAGGGGGAGAATTCCTTCACCATCGAGGTTATCACCGGCGACTATGATGAATACCGGCTGCTCCTGAGGGGGATAAGAAAACTGAAGAGCATATTCCACATCGAGACCCAGGAGGTGATTTCGGTCGTCAAATACCGGAACATGGTCCTCGGCGAGGGCGGAAGTCCGGTGAGGCAGGAGGCCGATATTCGGGAGCTCTATACCCTGTGACGGCGTATTAACGAATGAACACGGCGCCCGAGTTTCCTGGTGGGAATACGCGGCACGGAAGAGGGCCTTATGACGGAAAAACAGACGATAGACAACCCGGTCGAGTATGCGCGGGAGGTGGTGGGCCGCGATCCCTTCGCCACCTTCCTTGGGATCGCCGTTGAAGAGGTGCGGGAGGGATACTCCCGATGCGCCATTACGGTGGGTCCTGATTGCCTGAATGCGGTCGAACGTGCCCATGGAGCCTTCGTATACGCCCTTGCCGACCAGGCCTTCGCGGTGGCCTGTAACAGCACCGGCGTCATGGCCATCGCCGTGAATTTTACGATCAATTATATCTCCGCCGCCATCGACGGCGAGAGGATCATCGCCGAGGCCGTGCCGGTCAACATCGGAAGAAAGATCTCGGTCTGGAACATCGAGGTGCGCGGCGCCGGTGGAAAGCTGATTGCCACGGGGTTCGGGACCGCCTACCACAAGTAACACAGCGTATCGAAATAATGTGTTGACAGCGGGATTCCCGATCGGTTTATATTCTGCAAAAGCTCGAAGGGGTCGTAGGGAAACGGCTCCGTCGTCAGACGGGACAATGTGAGCCGATTCACGGCGTTAAGGGGCGACACCCCCGCACCGGCCCCCCGTGGGGTGTGTGGAGGCGGGTCCGCGGTCCCGCGATACGATGCATACAGAGGAAAAGGGTGAAACAGTGAGACTGGTACCGGCGTTCATTATCATGGCAATACTCCTTGCGTCCTGCGACGTCTTTGTCGACAGGGCTTCCTTTGCTGCCTTGAGGGAAAAGGAGAATCGCGTTTTCGTGATGAAAAAGGACGTCGAGATCGAGGGGAAACTGCTGAAACGCGGCGAGGAAGTGCGAATCATCATCGCCGAAACCAGAGAATGGATCAAGGTGTATGCCTATCCGGCACGGATCGATCCCCTGAAGGCGGAACGACAGCTCATACTTTACCTTTTCGCCGATGAATTTAAGGAAAAAAAGTTCGATCTGGAATTTTTCTCCGGCCAATTGCGGACGGTTGTGACGGAGAAGTAGCGAACGGGGCTCCTTGTCCCGGACATGATGCGATTGAGTTTCGGCATCACGACCCGATCGCCCGCATGAATGCAGTCTGATGGTGTGCTATAGTACAGGTTTCGCGTGAGTGGTGTGAGCCATGTTTGAGGGAGTATACACAGCAATAATAACGCCGTTCAGCAACGGCATGATAGATTACGGCGCCCTGGAAAGGCTGATCGCCTTGCAGATCGAGGGAGGCGTGGACGGTGTCGTTCCCCTCGGCACGACCGGCGAATCTCCCACGGTTTCCTTCGATGAACACAAGGAATATATCAGGCGAGTGGTCGCCCTTGTGGCCGGCAGGGTGAAGGTGATCGCCGGTACGGGTGCCAATTCCACCTCCGAAGCGATATGGCTTTCCAGAGAGGCGGAGGCGGCGGGCGTCGACGGCGTCCTACAGGTCAATCCCTACTATAATAAGCCGCCCCAGCGAGGCCTCATTGCGCATTTCGAAAGCGTGGCGAAGTCGATTGGCATTCCTGTGGTACTGTACAATATTCCTGGTCGGACAGGGGTGAATTTCCTGCCGGCTTCCGTACGAGAGCTTATCGGCCGGGTTGACAACGTGGTTGCCATGAAGGAGGCTTCGGGAGACATCCAGCAGATGATGGAGCTCTACGAGCTGTGCGGCGACCGGATCACGCTCCTTTCCGGCGATGACAACATGCTGCTTCCCTTTCTCTCCATCGGGGGGAAAGGAATCGTGAGCGTTCTTTCGAACCTGCTCCCCGCCGATGTGAAAAGCGTGGTCGACTGCCATAGCACGGGAAAACTCGGAGAGGCGCGTGAACGGTTCTATCGACTTCTGCCCCTCTGCCGCGCGATCTTCCTGGAAACCAACCCGATTCCGATCAAGGCGGCGATGGCCATGGCGGGATACTGCGAAGAAGAGCTGCGGCTCCCCCTCTCTCCCCTGAGCGGGGAGAATCGAGGCAGGCTCAGGCAGGCCCTTCTCGACTACGGGGTGGCCCTTACATGAGGCTCGGCGTATGCGGCATATGCGGCAGGATGGGTATATCCGTCTTGAGTGTCCTTCTCGAGCGGGGACATGCCCTTGCCGCCGCCTTCGATAGCGATAGTGCTCCTTTTTTCGGAAGGGACGCGGGCGAACTCCTCAGGGGAGAAACGATACATGTTCCCATCGCTTCGATAACCGCAGAGTCGGTCGGGGCATGCGATGGAATAATTGATTTTTCCTCGCCCGCCGCGAGCCTTGAACTGATCGCCTTCGCGCGTGAGAACAGGAAGCCCCTTGTGGTTGGCACCACCGGTTTTTCTGCCGCGGAGAAAGAGACGATTGAAGGGGCATCCAGGGATATCCCAATACTCTTTTCGCCGAACATGTCCCTCGGCGTGAACGTGCTGTTCAAGCTCGCTGAAATAGCATCGCGGGCGCTGACGGACGATTACGATGTGGAACTGTTCGAGGCCCATCATCGCTTCAAGAAAGACGCCCCTTCCGGCACCGCGCGGAGGCTTGTGGAGATAGTAAAGGAAAACATGCGCGGCCTCGATGGGGCAACGGAGATAACCGGAAGGTCCGGAATCACCGGCGAGCGATCGAACAGGGAGATTGGGGTTATGGCGATGAGGGCCGGCGACATCGTGGGCGAGCACACACTGTTTTTCGCTGCGATGGGGGAACGGATTGAACTGACCCACCGCCTCACAAGCAGGGATCCACTTGCCAGGGGGGCGGTGAGGGGGATGGAGTACCTCGCAGGGAGGGCCGCCGGTCTCTATACCATGTATGATGTCCTGGGGTTGTAATGTCAGATACTACCAAACATCCTTCCGGAAGCCGGGCCTTTGAGGAGAACCCCTTCGACCCTGAAAAAAGGCGTCCCGAGGATATTGTCAGGCTTTTCTACAGCAATGACGTCCCGATCGTGCCGGTGGTGTCGAAACGCGGGGTGCTTATTGGAATAATAAGAAAGGAAGATGTCATCTCGGAGCTATCGGACATCGATCGCGTGGCGAAGATGAAGGTCGATGAATTCGTCACCCGCCTTGCCAGAAAGATGACCGTCGATGAGCTCCTGCCCTACGGGGGTATCAGGGAGTTTACTATCATCAATATCTTCGGGGAATCCCAGGGCCGATGGCCCAGGATGCGGCTTTTCGCGGCCTGCGAGTCGCCCGAATCAGGGACCACCGCGGTCATGGATAGCGAAGCGGGCGTTCAGAAAGAGGAGCAGATACTCGAATGGATGATTTACCTGATCCTCGAGCATATCCCCCGGGCCCTCTATGCGGTGAATATACAGGGCAAAACCATCTTCTACAACAGCCATTTCGAGGAGCTCTACCGCCGCCAGTTCAAGAAGGACGTGGATGCGGAATTCGTCGAGCGCAGCGTCGGCGATGCGGACGCGAATGAGCCGATATCGGGCCCGCGGGGGGGCGAGATGCTTTTTTTTAACCGTCATCTCAGGATCCATTACGAGAAAGTGCCCCTTATGAGCAAGCGCAAGAAAGTGGGATTCCTGCTCTATTGTTCGCGGGGTCCGGGTGAAGATTCCGGCTCCCTCATTCCTGGAATCGACATCCGCTCCAAGACGCTGGAAGACATTACCGGGGCCGTGGAGCGCCTTGTGCTGGTCGATCTCCTGAAGGATAAAAAGGATCTTTCATTCCTGGAGAAATCTCTGAAAATCAGCCGAAAATCCCTTGTGCATAAAATTAAAAAACATGGGATTGACTGGAAAAAATAATTGAAAAGACATAATTATTTTATTACATTACATTTTGGGATGGATGATATTTTTCTTGACTTAAACCGGCATGCCAATAGATTGTCCCTGTCTGGCTAAACAGGGCACCTCCGTACCTTCTTTAGGTATAATTTCCCGATAATTTTAAGGACATTTTAAGTTTACATTATAACACCCTGCATGAAGAATACACTGGCATAGTGCTTTTAAGCACCGGTATCATTAATCAATCATAGTACGGCACCACTCCGGCATCAAATAATCATACGAGAAGGTTATTCCATGGCACGAACGACGGAATCCGCAAAGACGAACAATAAAAGCGACAACAGGTCGATAAACGAGACCGATTTGCCCGATACCAACGGTAGTACGGATCTTCCCCCGCCTGCTTCGAACGGCAAACCCGCCTCGGAGACCTGGCTGGACCTGGGAGAACTCAAAACCAAGAAAATCACCGAGCTTGTCAATATTTCCAAGGAAATGGGGATCGAGAGGGCCTATGGCCTGAAAAAACAGGACCTCATCCTTGAAATTTTGAAGTCCCAGACCGAGCAAAAGGGCCTTATCTTTTCCAGCGGGGTGCTTGAAATACTCGCCGACGGATACGGATTCCTCCGATCACCGAATTACAACTATCTACCCGGACCGGACGATATATATGTATCACCCTCACAGATTCGCCTTTTCGGCCTTAAAACGGGTGATACCATCGCCGGACAAATCCGCCCCCCGAAGGATAACGAGCGTTTTTATGCACTTCTCCGCATCGAGGCGGTCAACTTCGAGAATCCGGACCAGCTTCAGAAGCGCGTGCTCTTTGATAACCTGACCCCGCTTTATCCCGAGGAGCGCATCAACCTCGAGACAACGGGCGAAGGCATCGAGATGCGGATAGTCAACATAATGACGCCCATCGGCAAAGGCCAGCGCGCCCTGATCGTGGCCCCGCCTCGCACCGGTAAGACCATCCTGCTCCAGAAGATTGCGAATTCGATCTCTACCAACCATCCGGAGATATATCTTATCGTGCTTCTTATCGACGAGCGGCCTGAAGAGGTGACGGACATGCAGCGCACGGTGAAGGGCGAGGTCATATCTTCGACCTTCGACGAGCCGGCAAGCCGTCACGTCCAGGTCACCGAGATGGTCCTGGAAAAAGCAAAGAGGCTTGTGGAACACCGGATGGACGTCGTCATTCTTCTCGATTCGATCACCCGTCTGGCGCGGGCCTACAACCAGGTGGTGCCCACCAGCGGCAAGATTCTTTCCGGTGGCGTGGACTCGAATGCCCTGCACAGGCCGAAGCGCTTTTTCGGCGCGGCCCGGAACATCGAGGAGGGCGGCAGCCTCACGATCCTGGCCACGGCCCTTGTCGACACCGGCAGCCGGATGGACGAGGTCATCTTCGAGGAGTTCAAGGGAACGGGCAACAGCGAGCTTCTTCTCGACCGGAAGCTGGTGGACCGGCGGATATTTCCCGCCATAGATGTCGGGCGCTCCGGAACGCGCAAGGAGGAATTATTGCTTGACACGGAAGAGTTGAATAAACTATGGGTCTTACGGAAAGCCCTCTCTTCCATGAGCGCTACCGAGGCGATGGAGCTTCTTGTCGAAAAGATGAGGGCCACAAAGAACAACAAGGCCTTTTTTAAGGCAATGAACTCTTAGGCGTGGAGAAGTCGATGAAATCGAAGATACATCCGAAATATACGGAAACCGTCATTAAGTGCGCGTGTGGAAACGAGATTCACACCAAGTCCACCGTTCCTGGACAGCATATCGAGATCTGCTCGAACTGCCATCCCTTTTATACGAAGAAGCAGAAGATCGTCGACACTGCCGGCCGCGTGGAGAAATTTAAGAAGAAGTACAATATCAAGTAACCGACAGGGAATCGTGCGCCTGCCCGACGTCGCGAAAAGTGTGACGGGGCCATTCCTGATGGACGGACTATCACGGGCCGGGGCGAGGCCGATGGCCCGTCATCTTCACGGGGTGCCCTTGAAGCGGATTAATTGTTGTTCATAAGCATAGATGTAAGAACATTGCAGGCAGGTAGCTTATGGGATCGAAGAGACTCGGAGAGATTCTCAAAGAAAACGGAATCATCACAGAACACCAGCTCGAAGAAGCCCTTCGTGTCCAGAGATCGAAGGGTGGCCTTCTCGGCATCATTCTCGTTGAAATGGGCCACCTGAAGCCGAAGCTTCTCGCAGATTTCCTCGAAACCCAGAAATCCTCATAGCCTTTTTGCGCGTTTTCACCTTTACGGCGGACAGCCCTATGCCGCTCGCTGAGCGCGTTTTTCCACCAGTACCAGCCCGATTAGCGCCGTTATAATGAAAAATAGTGCGATGAGCTGTGCCTGTGTCAACCCGAAGACCACCACTGGATTCAGGCGTATGAATTCCACCATGAACCGCGGGATGCCGTTAAGCAGCAGGTAGATGAAAAAGAGCTTGCCCGCGGGCATCTCACGCTTGCGCAGCTTCATTATGACAATGAAGACTATGAACGAGAACATTGACTCGAAGAGGGGAGTGGGGAACACGGTCATTGAAGTTGGGACGATGCCGTTCGGGTAGGCCATGCCGAGGAATGACGATGTCGCGATTCCATAACAGCCGTCACCCGAGGCGTGGCATGCGAGCCTGCCGACCCCGTAGGCCAGGGCCATGGAGGGCGATGCGATATCGAAGATATCCAGTATGCTTTCGCCGCTTTTCCTGATGATGATCATTGAAAGGAGAAAAGCGAGGAGAAAGCCGCCGTATACCGAGAGCCCTGCGCCTGAAAAGATCATCCCCATCGGATTGCTTATAAATTCACCCATGTTTTCCAGGATATGGAAAATTTTCGCTCCCACAATGGCGCTTGGTATGATCACCAGCAGGAGCTTGTAGGCAAGCTCCGGGTCCTTGCCGCGCAGCAACAGTTCGCGTTCGGTCAGCAGAAAGGCCAGATAAAAGGAGAGACCGAGCAGAAGGCCGTAGCTGCCGATATTGATGAATTTATAACTAAACAGAATCGGATACATCTATCGCTCCTCGGTAGGGGTCTCATTTTTCGTTTTCGTTATGTAACATGACGCCGATTATTTTTGTCAAGATATAATTGAGGGCCAGTCATAAAACCCCGTTGAATGGGGTTCGCGGCATTCTCCATCCCCACGCCGTTGTGTCCTTTTACGGGTGTTGTATCTGAGCCGGCGGGGCCTACTGTTTTGCGTACCTGCGGCAAAAATCCGCTATTTTTTATTTGCATTCTATCGATAATGTCGTTATATACGATAGAGGTACCGTTTGCAGGGGCATGTTCAGGCGGGATGTCCGTAGCGGAGCAACTGGTTATTAGAGATGCTACACATGATGACGCCGCCGGCCTTTGCGGGAGGAATTGATGGACGGCAAGGAAAGGGTCGAGCTGATACGGCGCGGCAATGAATATTTCAATCAGGGAGACATCACCAGGGCTGAGGCCCTGTTCATGAAAACCGGATACCGCGACGGCCTCACCAGGGTCGCGGATTATTTCTTCTTCGATAAAAAGCAGCCCCTTGTGGCGCTGAAATATTACCGTCTTGTGAACCGCCAGGACAAGGTAAAGGAGATATTCGAGCGGATGGCCTTCGCCCTCGGAAGGCTCATGGGCAGGGAGACCGCGCCGCGGGTGAAGCTGCCACCCCTCAAGGTGTCTCCCAAGCTGAAAATTCTGGCCGAGGAGATACTCCGCCGCAATGAGGGTGAACAGGGGAGCTAGACGAGGTTTCCCTGCGCCGTTCCGCCCCCCGGACGTTGATCCGCCCGTGTGACCCTTCCGAGCTGAAGTGTTCCAGGCGCGTTATCCTGAAAATGAAATCATGCGCAAAGCCACAGGCGTTGTGCGAAAGCATCACTACAAGGAGTGACGAATGAAAAGAGGGATTGTCTTACCCGTCCTTGCCCTCGCCCTGCTGGCGGGCGAAATTACCGGACGTGGCGCGATTCAGGACGCTGGCGACTACCTGAAAAAGAATGTCGTGACGGCAACTCTCGGCAACGGCATTACCGTCATACTCCTCAACAGGGGATACGCGCCGGTGCTGGCCTTCGATGTGGCCTTCCGTGTCGGCTCGGTCGATGAAAGTTATTACACGGCCGGCGCAGCGCACCTCCTGGAGCACATGCTTTTCAAGGGAACCGACAGGCTCGGTACGAAGGATTATAAAAAAGAGCGCGTGCTTCTCGGCAGGATTGAGGCCGTGGGTGAGACCATCGATCGCCTCAGGCTGACGGACCCGGGCAATCTCATGCTTCCCCGCCTTGAAGAGGAGCTTGCGAAGCTTCAGAAAGATCACGCCGTCTATGTGGAAAGCTCGCCCTATGACGCCATCTATACCGGGCATGGCGGCGTGGGCCTGAACGCCTCAACCTCGCGGGACAAGACCGGCTATTATGTTCAGCTGCCTGCATCGAAGCTCGAGCTCTGGGCCCGGATTGAATCGGAACGGCTCATCAATCCCGTGTTTCGGGAGTACTACCTCGAACGGAACAATGTCGTTCAGGAAAGGCTCATGCGCTACGATTCGATCGGGACCGGGCTTCTCTTCGAGACCTTTCTCGCCCAGGCATTTCTCGCTCATCCCTACCGGCATCCGATCATCGGCTGGCGATCGAACATTCCATTTCTCTCGCTCGGTGAAGTCAGAGGGTTCTTCCGGGAGCGCTATGTCCCATCGAGGATGACGATAACGATCGTAGGCAGGCAGGACGTCCAGGAGACGATGAAGGTCGTGAGGAAGTATTTCGAGAAAATCAAATCGCGGCCGGACCCCGCCCCCGTGTCGATAGCGGAGCCCGCCCAGAGCGGCGAGCGGCGCGTTATATACAATTTTGAGTCAAGCCCCTATCTCATCATGGGATGGCACAAGCCGGCGTTCCCCTCACACGACGATTTCACCTGCGAAGTGATCTCGGAGATTCTGACCGGCGGCAAGTCGTCGCGCCTCTACCGATCCCTTGTCATTGAGAAGCGGATCGCGTCGTCGGTGAGCGCCTGGAACGGCGCGCCGGGTTCGCGTTACGACAACCTCTTTACGATATTCGCCGCGCCCATCGCCCCCCATACCCCTGAAGAATTGGAAAAAGCCCTGTACGGGGAAATCGATCGTTTTTTCACCGATGTGTCAGAGGAGGAAATCAGCAAGGTGGTCAATCGAATTGAATCGGAAATGGTGTTCGGGCTGGGCACGAACAAGGGTCTGGCGGAAACCCTGAGCTACTACCAGACCGTGTACGGGGACTGGAGGTATGCTGCAACCTATCTCGATATGATCAGGAAAGTCACAAAGGATGATATCCGGGGTATGAAGGACGCGTATTTTACCGCGCGCAACAGGACCGTTGCGATACTACATGACAGCCGTCCGCCGGCGGGGGGAGGTGAACGTTGAGAACGAAACGGTTTATGCTCGCGGCTGTGTGTGCGCTGCTCTTTTTCTGCGATTCGGCGGGGCCGCTCGCAGCGGGCCCGGATTCCGGACGCCTCGATCTTCCACCGGTTTCCAATGCGGTTCTCGCGAACGGTATTCGCCTCTTCTACGTGCCGGACGATTTGCCCCAGATTACCATCATCGTGACCGTCGGTTACGGGAGATTGTATGAGAAAAGGGAAACGGCCGGGCTTTCGGATCTGCTGGCCAGCACGATGTCCCTCGGCGGCTCAACCGGTTATCCCGGGGCGACCCTTCATGAGGCGATTGATTCGATGGGGGGGCGCCTGTCGGTTTCCGCCTCGTGGGAGAGCGTTACCATATCCATCAGGGTGCTCGAACGCTTCAGGGAAGAGGCCTTTGCGATCGCTGCGGACATTGCCGCAAGGCCGAACATCGAGCAGGTGTACCTGGATAATGCCAGTGGGCTTGTCATCGATTCGATAAAAAGGAAATACGACAATCCTTTCGAACTCGCCTTCGAAAAGGCGCGGGAGATTATTTTCGAGGGTCAGGGATATGGCGCCGTCCCCACCGAGGAGAAGATTCGCTCCTATTCACGCGCCCTCGTGCAGGACGCCTGGAAAACGCATTTTGCCGGGCGCAACATGATGATCGGGGTTTCGTCGTCGATCGATTTTTCCGAGGCGGAAAGGCTCTGCAGAAAGCACTTTTCCGGTATTCATCCCGGTGCCCCCGTGCGCTACGAAACCGACAACGGGAAAATCAGGGAACAGGTGAACCGGGTACGTGGCAAGGTCTTCCTGTACCGCAAGGACATCCCGCAGTCTACCGTTGTCGTCGGCACCGTCGCGCCGGACATCCGGAATCCGGGTGTGCTGTCGCTTGATTTGATGAATTACATCCTCGGCGGTGGCTCCTTCAGCTCCCGTCTCATGGAGGATATACGGGTGAAGCGGGGCATGGCATATGCGGTACAGTCAGTATGCCGGCCGCGCTACCGCACAGGCGTTTTTCTCGCCTATGCCCAGACCGAGAACAGGCAGGCCGGTGAGGTCCTCGGGCTCCTGGTCGGAAATATCGAGCGCATGGCGAGCGAGCCGGTGGCGGGACGGGAATTGACGTGGGCTCAGGGGGCCATCAGCAACGCCTTCGTTTTCAGGTTCGACACACCGATGGAAATACTCTCAAACTATTTGGAGATCGCATACAACGAGCTTCCGGAAGACTATTACAAAACCTATCTCGGCCGACTCAACCGGGTCAGCGCCGGGGAAATCGTCTCGGAGAGTGCGCAACTCCTCACGCCCGGGCTGGTAATGTTGGTGGTCGGCCACCCCTCCGTCGAGGCGGACCTGAAGCGGTTTGGCGAAGTGGTTATTATCGAATAGTGAAAATAACGGCAGGCCGCCGCATCAAGGGTCGCGGGCAGCCGGCCGGGTTGAACGGGAAGGACAATGGAACAGGGCGTCGTCGCGTCGGTGGAGAATGGGAAGATAATGGTGGAGGCGGAGCCGAACTCCTGCTGCGAGGGCTGCGCAATCGGCCATTCCTGTGTCATTGGTGCGGGTGCAAAGAGGCGCCTCTGGATGGGAAACAGTCTGGGAGCCGGGGTAGGCGATGTGGTGCTTTTTTCGATACACCCAAGGGCGGTCATTCTGGGCTCCACCCTGCACTATGCACTGCCCGTGGCGTTCCTTCTGGCGGGGATAGTGTCGGGCGCCCTGATCGGCGGGCGGACCGGAAGGGAGTTGGAGCTTTCCTCCCTGATCGGTGGAGCCGCCGGGATCGCCCTTTCGGTTCTGATTATCGGCGCGGTATCCGTCCTTATGAAAAAAAGGTCTCTTTTCGTGCCCCGCCTTGAGGAGATTGTTTCGGCGTCCCGTAAAAATAATCCCTGACAGGGGTTAACCGACCCCGTGGATATTCCGACATTAATATCGACGCGCACGGGTGGAATCCATCGTTATGGGCCTTACTGTAGCGCGATATCGTTCAAGGATGAACAGCATGACAAAAAAAGTGGTTGATTTAATGAACTATCGGATAGAAAAGTCATTGAAGGAAAACGGTTTCGACGTAAAAAAAGACGACAAAAAAAACATAAAAATATTGATCAAGTTAAACAATAATGATTAAAGGCTGACGCGGGCGAAACGCGTCCATGACGCGTCATCCTCGAAACAAAACGGGAACAGCCGGCACCTTCCGCATGTTCCCTGCCGGGCGCGAATACAGTGACATGATCGCCAGTCTTTTTCCCCGGTCTCCGGAGGGTGGTACTTCGTCGCGTCCGTTTCATGACCTAATTCGAGGGGGGTAACAATCGATGTCAAATGACCTAGAAGCAAAACGCCAGGCGGTCCGTGACGAGCTTGAAAAGCTGAACCATGAATACAAGGTGGAGATACCCAAAAGGATCGCCGAAGCGCGGACCTACGGAGACCTCAAGGAGAACGCCGAGTACCATGCCGCGAGGGAGCGGCAGGGCTTTGTCCAGGCCCGGATATCCCAGCTTCATGCCCAGCTTTACCAGCTCAAGGATATGAACATAGATGAAATAGTCGCCGACAGGGTCGGTTTCGGATCGAGGGTATCGGTTGTGGATCTGGACAGCGGCGATCGTATTGAATTTCAGTTTGTCGCTCCCGACGAGGTAGATCCATCGGCGGGAAGGATATCCCTTTCATCCCCCATCGGCGCAGCTCTTCAGAACAAGCAGGCGGGCGAACAGGCTGAGGCCCTCATCCCGGCGGGGAAACGGCGTTACTTTGTAGAAAAAATCGTCACCATCCATGGCAACAAGTTTGAGGTGAAATACCCGGGTTGATTCTGGATCGGCGGACACGTGAGGGTGGAATCCGCCGGATGTGGAGACGAGGGGAATCGAACCCCTGACCTCTTGAATGCCATTCAAGCGCTCTCCCAACTGAGCTACGCCCCCGTTGCGGAAATTTTCAGATAGAGGAAGGGCCGATTTTTGTCAATAGTATTTTTTCACCACCGGGTTTTCTTTTCGCACATGAAGGCCCGAATCTAATCGATCCGCCGGCACGAGATTCCAATGATACTATAAGTCGTTTTTCTGGGAAAAGACGGGTCGGGTATGTGGCCGGAAGGCCCTTCCGTTGAAGTCAGGCGTTGCCCGGACAGAAAACAGGGATAGTCGGCCGGCGGCGGGGCCGCATCAGCGGTAGATCGATTTCATGCTAACGGAAAATACGCTCTTGACAGATCACACGTTGGGTGTTATTATTTGCACACTAATAGTGGAAGGTTATAAGGGTCGATGATATTCACGTACGTGGTCGTCTTTCTGTTCGTAATTCTCTTCGCGATGATCGTGATGTATGTAGTCCAGACTTTCGTTCTTCCGCGCAGAATAGACGAAATCGCACAGATGATAGATGCGGGACAGACGCGTCAGGCGATCAAAAAGCTCACCGACATCCTGGAGAAGGACGATAGAAACTCGTATGCGCACTATCTCCTGGGGGAAGCCTATCTCAGGGAGAAAAACATCAAGTTCGCGATCGTGGAGTATCGCCAGGTGCTCAAGTACGGGAAATACGGCGACAAATTCAGCGAATCCGGAGTGAGGGGCGTACTCGCCAGGCTGTACCGCGACCAGAACGCCGTTGAGGACGCGAAGGGTGAGTTCCTCATTCTCACCAAGCTCGACCCGGAAAATTATGAGAATTATTTCGAACTCGGGTCAATCTATTTACGTTCAGGGGCCCTCGAGCGCGCAACGGCCTTTTTCAAAAAAAGCATATCCCTCAATCCGCGGCACGAGCAATCGCACTTTTTTCTCGGGCAGATATACTACCAGGGCAACCTCTATCCCGATGCGAAGCAGTCCTTCATCGATGCGATAAAAATTGACTCTTCAAACTACAGGGCCCATTATTATCTCGGTCTGGTCCTGCGCCAGATCGGGGATTATGAGTGGGCCGTCAAGGAATTCGAGACAGCGCAGAGGAGCGAGGATCTGAAGGTTAAGTGCTTCCTCGCCAAGGGCTCGTGTCACATGGAGAAGGGGCAGATTCCCAAGGCGATGATGGAGTTCGAGAGGGGCCTGAAATTCGCCCGCAAGGGGAGCGATACGGAGCTGGGGCTTCGCTATTATCTGGCGGAATGCTACGAGAAGACCCGCGATCTTCACTCGGCCATATACCAGTGGGAGAAAATATTGGAAACGAAGCCGAATTTCCGGGACGTTCAGCAGAAGCTCAAAAACTATGCCGAGTTCCGCCAGGATGACAGCATCAAGGATTTCCTGATTTCGGGCCTTGCGCAATTCGAGCATACAAGCCGGAAAATCGTCGAGGCGATGAACTTCAGTATTACCGACATCAACATCATCAGCGATACCGAGATCGAAATGGTCGTCACCGAAAGCGAGGGAAAATGGCGTAATACCCGCCAGACGAACCGAATGGTCAGAATCATCAGGAACACCGATACGGTGCAGGAAAAGTTTCTCCGGGTCTTATACGAGAACATGAAGATCAAGAACGCCACGCGCATTATCGTCATCACCACGGGAGATTACGCCCAGTCCGCTATCGATTTTTCTAATACCAGGCCGATCGAACTGTACGGGAAGAACGAATTGATCGGCATTCTGAAAAAGTTTTAGCGTGGCCCCACCCATGCGCGCCTCCTCCGCCACGCTCTCATCGATTCCTCTTTTCCGCCACTTCCTTGACGACGAAATTGCCCGCCTCCAGGGAATAGGCAGAATTGCCTCTATCAAGACGGGACAGCAGTTCGACATGAAGAAAGTGAACTCCTTCAATGTCGTGCTGAGCGGGTCCTTCGAAATCGAGTCCCTGGGGAAAACCGACGTCGTCTACCTCGCCCCCGGATCTTTTTTTGGAGCAGTTCCGTTCACCGATACGCGTCAGGCGGGGAAGGTGAGGGCCCTGGTCGATTCGACGCTTATCATGTTCGGGGTAGAGGACATGTATCGCTTTTTTCTGATGTCCTACCGGTGCCTGCGCGGATATCTGAAGATAATCGCGCGCATGGGTCTCGACGTATCGGAAATCGGGAAAGACTATTTCGGAGGCAACACCAGGATCGTCACGGTCTATGGCCCTTCGCCCGGTTCCGGCAAGTCTTTCCTGGCCTCGCTTCTCGGCGCCGCCTTGAGAAGGAGCGGTAAGACGCTGATTATGGATCTCTCGTTTTCCGGGGAAAGCCTGTTCAATAATTTCGAGAAGAAGGTTTCCGCTCCTCTGTCACATCGGATGGCGGACGGTCCCGCTCTCGAACGAATGATAGCCGAGCGGATGGAACGGGTTGACGATTCTCTCGACCTTGTGAATGTCGCGTACGGCTCCAGGGTCAGGGTCAATCCAGACATCATCTCTCCCCTGCTCTTTATTCTCTCCAGGGAATACCGCCATATCGTCATCGATTGCGGTGACGGGGACGAGGCGCTTCGCAACCGGGCCTTTGAGCTTTCCGACAGGATATTCGCGATCGTGAAAAACCGGAGGGACCCCCGTCTTGCCTACGAGACCTTCGATGCGCACCTGAAGGAGGGCCAACGGGTGTATTACGTCCTCAATGAGCGTTTTGCCGGGGATGTTGCAGGGTTCACCGGAGGGCTGGTGCTGGCCAACCATGGAGACCCGGTCCCCGGCGGGCAGCTTGAGCGCATGATGCGCGCCGCGGAGTCGGACGAGATGTCACGCATGGCCGCACTTGTCACGGCCGCGCGTTCAGCCCTTGTACTGGAAACAAGCCTTCTGCCTTCGCCCTGCTATGGCGGTCTTCTCTCCGCCTTCAGGGAGTCGGGGCGGAGTTTTGATTGCTATTACAGCTCGTCATGGGGATATATCGTGCTGGCCCTTTTTCTTCAGAGCGGGGACGACAGGGAGTTCCGCAAGCGCCTCGAGAGGTTTTTCCTGCCGGATCGGATGGACAGGCTCCTTGATGTGACGTTTCCCGCCGAACATGTGTACAGGAATAACCTGGTGGTGAAGCTGGCCGCCGAACTGTGCGGTGCGAATCGGATCGAGATGTTTCATGACCTTCCCATGGCAATGCTCGGGGAGGGAGATTCGACTACGAAAAGGATTTTTAGCACCGGATATCTCCGCGATTTGGTGGCCGCTTCCTTCTGTCTCTATCCGGTCTTCGAGCCGGTTGAGACTGCGGGGGGAGGTTATCACTCCGGTTATTCGGGTTCCAGGGTCCGTGTCGAGGAGATGTTTCGAATAGATGTCGACACCATCGTCTGCGCGGCGGTGGTGAATGCATCGAAAATGAATCGCGGGGGCGATGAGATGGCCGGATTCTTCACCAGGTATATCGAATCACTCGACGTCACGGCGGGCGGTGAATGGAACGGCGATCTGGCGGATACAAGCCTTGTCATTGAAATTTCAGAAAAGGATTTCCGTCTCGACCGCATTCTCGACCATTCAACTGAAATTGCGGGTAAGATGGTGAAAAAGCTACCGATGTAGGGCGGCGGAAAAAATATTTTGGCGCAGCCCCATAAAATAGTATTGATTAATTTGTCGATCCGAAGGTTCATATCCGGTCCGCATGTTGTGTCGGCGTGAGGGTTCTGTTGAGATCATGTCTTCCGAGGTGAAGTGAATGAGATCGAAAGCTACCAATGCATTACAGAGCGTGGTGTTACTGACCGGCGTGATCTATATCATCGTGGGGCTTTCGTTCTTTATTTCTCCGTATCGCGTATTGAAGCTTTTTTCATCATCCGTGACGGAAAAAGCCCCCGCTACTCTGACCATCCCGGCGGGTGACACGGTCAATCAATGGGAGGTAGCCGAACTCACTGAAGAGGACTGGCTCAAGCAGATTATCAATGATGACATCATATCACCGCTTTATTTCCTTTCCCGCGTTTTCGCGGCTTTTCTCATGATAAGCGGAATTTCTATGGTGATGCCCCTGTTCGATCCATTGCGATACCGGGGGTTGATCTACTATAATGGCCTTATTTTCCCATTTATTTCGGCCCTTTCCCTGTCCATCTTTATACGGTCGCAGAAATCGATCAATGTACAGATCGCGGCAATTTCAGGCAAGGGAGCTCCCGCATGGTATGAGGCCCATCTGGTGATGATCGTCCTGGCGCTTCTTTTTACCTCTCTTTTTCTCCTTACCGCCACAGGGCTTTTCGTCACCAAAAAACAGACAAGGGAGGGAAGGGAATAGTGATATTCCCCTTTCATGCAGGTACGCAAAAACCATGAATAAAAGAATCATGATGGAAATTTTTATTGATTAATATATTGCCGAAATGTATGATTGCAATTCGGAATACTATTGACTTGCCGCGGGGCGTAGTGATAATCATTTCGTAGCTCGGCGGCCGCGAGACATCGGTTTCGCCGGAACTTTCATTTACTGGAGATACTAATGAACCTGAACGTTAAGAGGGTTGACAATGTTGTCGTGGTGTACCTTGCTGGAAGGCTCGACGTACACCTGTCCGCCGAGATCGAAAAAGAAATCAACAAGATCATACAGAATGAGCCGGATACCCACATGCTCATGAACCTTAACGATGTTGAATACATGAGCAGCTCGGGCCTCAGAATTTTCGTCTCCACTATGAGGATGCTCAAGGAACAGAAGCGACATCTGAAGCTCTGTAACATGAACAATGCGGTGAAAAAAATTTTCGAGGTCGTAGAGTTGATGGATATGTTCGACATTTATGACACCGAAGATGAAGCCCTGAAGTCGTTCAAGAACTGACCACCCCCGTCCATTCAGTGGTACCCATTGAGATTTCCGCCTATCATAAAAAAGAGTGAGGGGACGTTAATTGCTTGTATTGATGACTGCAGGGTGCCCGTTGACCGGGAAAAATACCAGTCCTTCGATGATGCATGCCGCACGGGAATAAACAACTACATCCTCTTCCAGAAATTTTCCGCTTTTCGATGGCCCGCCTGGGTCAATGCCATGGATCACTCCGGGGGGGGCGTGCTACCCTATATGCTCCTCAACAATGCTATGAGGGACAGCCTTCTTTTCACTAATTTTCTTTCCCATCACGGTCTTGCAATCGATATGGCAAATATGTTCTCACCGACCTATGCGGCGTGGTCGCTCGAAACATGGATCGTCGCCGGCGGTGAGGTGTACCGTCCGGCAGATGACTGGTCCCGCGTCAGGCAGGAGCGCGATACGAAGAACTCCCTCATCCACACGACATGGTCCAATGGGTTCTGCCAGGTGTCGCATGCAGTTTTCGGCGCGCGGAGTACCGTCGACGAAGTCGTGATAGAAACAGAATGCGTGATCAAGGACCGGAAGGACGCCTCGGTCCTCTTCGTGCTGCGCCCCTATGATTGCCAGCGTTTTGGAGGGGTCGAATCAGTGAAATTCGTGAAGGAATCCCTCACCCTTGAAATAAACGGCAGGAAGTCGATCTGCTTCGCCGGCGCTCCGGAATATGCCATTTCGGGAGACGGTGATCGGGGATCTGACATCGATCCGGTTATCGACGATCGTCGTGTGAGCGCCGAATCTAAATTCGGTATGGCCACCCTTGGACTCGCTTATACCCTGAAAAAGGGAGAGAATCGCTTCGCCATGCGGATATCACTCGATCCCGCGGGCGAACCGCCCTTCGGAACCTTTAATTTCAACCAGGCGAAGGATGACTTTATTGCCTTTTCCACTATCAGGATACGGAGCGGCGCCAATGCCCTCCTTCCCGACAAAACGATGCAGAATTGGCTCTACGGCTTGAAAATATCAATGTTGACTGTTTCCATGAGGGACCTCTATGATGAAAATGGTGCGTTCGATTATCGGGCTGCCTACTACGCCGTTTTCGGCTCGAACCGCATGGGGTTTTTCACCGAGGCGCTGAAATATGTTGATCACTCCATCGGACGGTTCTCCGGGAACGAAAAGAGCATCTCCTTCACCGGAGTCATCGATCTCTGCTATCTCCTCGAGGCGATTGCGGATTATTTTATTCATGTAAGGGACGTCGATTTTCTCAGGGAGCGGTTCGAAGGCGTCAAAAAGAAGGCCGTTTTGCTTTTCAATTATTCCAGAAAAATAAAACGGGCGGGAGGTCACGATCGAAACTCCCTGCCGAATTATGCCATAGCCGAGGAACATCCCTTCGACTATGCCCTCATCGCCCACGCCCTCGGTCAGTATTCCTATCTCGCACGGTGTCTCGGTATTTTCGGGGAAGAGCTCAAGTACAGAAAGGAATCAGATCGTCTGGCCGGGATCTTCGCAGCTGCAGCCTTCGGCGGCGGGGAGGAAGACGACGGAAACCTTTTTTACAATCTTTACGCCGGGTTTCCTTTCCGGATCGATGCCGTTGACGATGAGATGCTCAGAAAATGTCTCGCTGTGATACGGGGCCGGTTCGGTGAAATGCCCCTCTTCATCAAATCTCTCGGATGGGACATGGTGTCGACTCTCGTAATCGCCACCAATCTTATTTTTCTGAAAAATCCGGCCGGTGCCGAAATTATCGGCAGGCTCGTCAAAATGAAAAACAGGTCCTATGTAATCCCGGAGTATATCAACCCCTCGACCGGGAGGGCGAACGGGGCCGGCGTGTTTTCAACCGCGGGCTGCGCGATGATGTACGCCGCGCTCCGCAACCTCCATTTCATCGATTACCCGGAAAGGCTCGAGATTTTTCCCCTGCCGGCCCCTGAATGGTTTCAGCCAGGCAGGGAGATTAAAATCGAAGACGCCCCGTCCCGTTTCGGTCTCCTGTCCTTCAGGATGGTGTCCACGGCCAACGAGATACAGATCCATTTCGACAGACTGCCGAAGTTCGTTCCACCGGATATCATGATCAATCTTCCAATAAAGGCAAAAATAAAGCAGGAAGACGATTTCATCATCAAGCGGGAGGGTGATTCGTTTTTTGTCATAAACGGGTGGCCTTCCATCGTCAGATTTTTGCGGAAATAGCCTTTCCCCCTCCCGCGCCGCCGCGCAGGAGAGGGAGCGCCGGGAGATCCCCGCCCCGAGGAGATCGTATGCTGGTTCCTTTTCTTATATCCATGGTGATCATACTCGCCCTCGTATTGATATACATTTATATCGTCGCGCCCCGTCTCAACCCCCTGAACCGCGCGGATGGTTTTCTGCGCCAGAACCTCGTGGATGAGGCGATCCTGGAATACAAAAAGATTCTTGACCGCAACCCGAATGATTTCGTCGTCCACTGGAAGCTTGCGAAGATCCTATTCGAACGGGAGGAAACGGACGAGGGAATCCTGCACCTCGAGGAAATCCTCAAGATCGGCACATTCAATTATGAGGTCGAGAAGGTCAAGGTCGATCGGGCCCTCGCGGAAGCGTACATGACCCGCGATGATATCCTGAAAGCCTTCAAGAATTATTTTGAAGTGATAAAAACATTCCCCGGTGACGAGGAGGCGCTCTATCACGTCTCCTTCATCCTGCTGGGGCAGGAATATTTCGAGCAGGCGTACCGGTATCTGGAACGCCTCTGTAAAATTGGGAAGGTCGGCTTCGAGGTCTTTTTTGGCGCGGGGATTGCCGGCTACCAGATTCAGAAATTGGGAGAAGCCGCCGAGTACTTCAAGCAGGCCCTCATTCTCGACCCCGCTTCCGATATCGCCAATCTGGCGATGGCGTTCACGCAGCAACGCAGGCGCGATTACAGGTCAGCCCTTTCGTACTCAAGGGCGGTCATCGACGGCAGCAAGGATGATAGTGCCCTGCTGGTTGCGAGAAGGTTCTATGGGATCATCTGCGTGCAGGAGAAGGTCCCCGCCGAGGGGGTGAAGGCCCTTGAAATACTGCTTCAGACCCTGCGCAGGGACGGGATGGAGCAGGAAACGGCAACAGTGCTCTATGACCTTGGGTTTGCGGCACTTCACGCAGAAATGACCGAGCTGGCGTACGATTACTGGAATCAACTCTATCAGCTCGATCGAGGCTTCAAGAACGTCCAGTACCTGACGACGCAACTCAGAAAGGAGATGGACTCGACCAGCGGAAAGACGGGGGGATCGGTCCTCGATCATACGGATGAGTGGCTTTCCAGCACCTTTCCGGAAAACTTTCTTTGGGATATCTGCGGACTCAAGAGTCCCGGGCGGATAGACCTGGCCCCGGTGTTAGCTTCGACCCGCGTCGAAGCAGCCCGTGAGGAGACACCTTCGTCAAAAAAAAGCGCGGCGTCGGAGCTGGCGATTGAGAAAATTGAAGAGCTGTACCGGCTTGACCCGGAGAACTTCAGGATTATCGCCAACAGGGCCGTTGGAAAGCTCGGATACCGCGTCGATGAAATACTTCCCACATACCGTGAAGGTGACGGCGTCGATTTTCTCGCAACAAACCTCTCCACGAAGGACAAGACGCTGATATGGGTGAGGAGATGGAAGGATATCCACATAAGCGAAATCCCCCTCAGGAACTTCGCGCAGTCGGTGAATGACGCGAAGGCGAAGCAGGGGCTTTTTGTCACCACCAGCCAGTTGACCGATGCCGCCGAGGCGGCGGTAAAACGCCTTTCCAAGGTGAAGATCATTTTCCCGGAGGAGCTGGGACAGATACTCGCCGATCTGCTGTAGGCGGGCACATGTCACGGCGCCCTCCAGGAAATCAGCGGGGAGTATGCATGTTCCGGGTCTGTTCTCGCGGGCAGGGGTGGGCTTTTCATGATCAAAGAAGGCGATTCAACGAAGTTGAAACGGGTCCCTATCGGGGAAATCGATCGCGGGGACACCTATTTCAAAATCAGCAGAAACCGGATCGATGACGACCTGCGCGCCTCGGTTACGGGATTCGGCGTGCTGGACCCGCCTGTCGTCGTGCAAAACGGCGACAGGCTTCGAGCTGTCTTCGGGTTGAACCGGCTTGCGTTACTGGCCGAAGCGGGGGCCGATAGCGCGGAAGTTGCGATCCTACCCCGCCTTGACGAGGGGTGGTATATCGGCCGAATTCTCCTGAAGTGCCATCGGGATGAGGTCGGTCCGGTAGGGAGGGTCAGGGCGCTGGCCATCCTCGCCGACTACTTCGGTGTTGACAGGGATAGGAGGCGATCGATCGCATCCCGGGGCATGGGCGTTCCCGGGGAGTTCGCAGGTGATGGACCGGTTCCCGGACTTCTCGGGGAGTTGCCGCCCACCCTGAAAAATTACCTGGATTGCCGCGGCATCAAGTTCAGGGTGATTCGGGACCTTCTCCGGCTTCCACCGGGCATCGTTGAGGCCCTTTCGTCCTGGGTCGCCTTCGCCCCAATGAAGGTGAACATATTCAGGTCCGTCATTGACATGATCGCCGGTATTATCGAGCGGGACGGCGGGGCGGCGCCCGTCGAAAGTATCCGCCCCGACGAATCGACTGACAGGAAGCAATGGGAGGAATATATACACGCCGCCGTTTACGAGGCGCGCTATCCGGAGTATACCGCGCACAAGCGGAGAGCGGAGGAGGCGGCGGCTTATTTCAGGTCTCGAGGGATACACGTGGGATTCCCTCCCTTCTTCGAGGGGGACGCCCTGGATCTTTCGATACGCGTCAGCAGGAGGGACGATCCAGGATCTATTCTGGAAAAAATTGGGGGCATCGAACCGTCCCGCCTCAGAAAGCTACTGGACAATTTCTGACCGGCGGCGCCTGCAGGGGCCGTCAGTGCAGCGGGCCCGTTTCTTCCTCGCCTGTGTCGGTATCCTGCTCTTTTTCAAGGGTCGTAAGACAGCAGATGATGCTGTTGAAGATGAATCCGGTCACCATGAAGCGGGAAAACTCCTCCCTTTCCTTTCCCAGGTCGAAAAGCTGGTGGGTCACATAGATGCAGTTGTCCATCAGCTCTTTGAGAAAGAGCTCGTTGCGATCCCGTCCTTCCGATTCGTCCCCCGCCTTTTTTGCGGAAGTTTTCGATTCCCGGACGATTGACTCCAGCAGGTCCTGGAAAAAAAAATCGAAATCCTTGTTGAAGGGGACATCATGTCCGTTTTTGAGCTTTATCATTTCGGATCGGTGAAATCGTGGGGGAAAAGCGGCCGGCGCGGTATCGCCCTATTGACCGTCGATTTTTTTCTGGATGTCGTCAAAGCTGTTTTTTAAGAGGTTCCCGAGCGATGCTGACCGGGACGATTCTTCTTTTTTCTTGAAGGATTCGTATACCTCCCTTTCCTCAAGCCTCAGTGCCTCCCTCTCGCTCAGTATGCATTTCTTGTTGTCCTGCTCCACCCTGAGCACCGCGGCCCGTAACCGGTCACCTTCGGAGTATTTCTTCAGAATGTCCTGATCGCCCTTTACGATCAGTTCGCCGCGGGGGATGAACCCGCGCATGCCGTTTTCCAGACGGACGCCGAGTCCGGCTGGCCTGACATCTTCGATGGTGACTTCCTGGAGGGACCTCTGTATCTCGGTTCCCTCCGAGTCCCATGGATTGGCCTCGTCGGGAATGAGTTCGAGAGAAATCCTGCGCTCGCCGGCGTTGATGGAGAGTATCCGGGCCTTCACCGTTTCTCCGCGGGACACTGCCTCTTCCGGGGCGTTGATTTTTTTCACATGACTCATCCGGGACACATGGATGAAGCCGTCGATTCCCGGCTCGATTTCGATGAATGCGCCGCTCTTGATCAAGTTAACCACCATCCCGGAGACCGTCTGTCCCGTTTCATAGGCGGCGACCTTGTTCCATGGGTCCGGATCGAGGTCCTTCACGCTGAGGGTGAGCCGTTTGTTCTCCCAGTCGACGCTCTTTACGGAAGCATTCACCTTTTCTCCCTGTCGAAAATCTCCGGTACCGGCATTCCGGCTCCATGAGAGCTCCGATTTCGGGATCATCGCCTCAACGCCGCCGATATCGAGGAACACTCCGAAATCGCGTACGCCGGAGACGGTTCCCGATATAATGTCGCCGGGCTTGAGGGTCTTCCTGAGGGTTTCCTCCGTTGTTTTTCTCAGCTCTTCTAGCAGTGCGCTGCGGGAAAGGATGATATTTCTTCCATTTTCCTTGTATTCGATGATTTTAAACTGGAACGATCTGTTTATCTGAGAGGAAGGATCGGACGGTGTCCGCGTGTCTATATGGGAAAGTGGGCAGAAGCATCGCTTCCCTCCCACTGAGACAGAGTAGCCCCCCTTGACGGTCCCCTGGACGGTCCCGTACACCGGGATTTCCTCCTGAAAGGCGAGCTGGATGAGGTCCGGTCCCGCCGTGCTTTTGCCTATGCCGCTTGTCAGGTGTATTTCTCCGCCGGAGGTTGACACCACGTATGCCTCGATTTCGTCTCCGACGCCGACGGAGAGGGTTCCGTCATCATTTCTGAACTCTTCGATAGGAATGACTGCCTCGCTTTTTCCGGAGATGTCGACGAAAACAAATTCGCCGGTCATCTGCACGACTTTTCCCTTTACACTCGTGCCGTCGGAAAAATCGTCCCTGCGGTTCAGGGAGCGCTCGAACATCTCCTCGAAATTTTCTTCAATCGGTTCATCGTGCTTTTCGTATGGGGTGCTCATGGTGATCCTGCCATGGTGTAGAAGAGTGTAGGCGGCGAACGTGTCGCAAAAAATCATTCCGCAGGCATCATGGCCTGTCCGGGATGAGGTGGTGTCAACGTATAATCAGCTGCCATAAACTGTAAAGAAAATATTGGCCTGATTTCATCTATTTTTTGGAGGCGGGACACGTATAAAAGAATTGACATAATTGTTCGTCGGGGGATAATGCGGTACGATCCCATCATCTGGAGTGTGCCATGAAACGGATAGTGTGCAGTGCGCTGATTATCGTCGCGGCGGTCGTCCTGGCTAACGCGCAGGAAGAGAAGGCGAAGAAAACCACTCAGGAATACATAGCTGATCTCTCGTCAGGTGGCGATGAAAAGACACTTCTCGATGCAGCGAGATGGCTGGGGGAAAAGAAGGAAAAGGACGCGATTCCGGGGCTCATCAATCTTCTCGGCGACAGCCGGGAGTCGCTCAGGCTGGAAGCGGCCATCTCCCTGGGCCTCATAGGGGAGGAAAGCGCGGCTGATGCCATCAACAAAGCGTTCCTTAATGACGAAAGCGCAGAGGTCCGCTACGCCGCGCTCCTGTCGACAATGAGGATTGGCTCAAAGAAATCGATCGATGCCTATCGTATTTCAAAGGAAAAGGAGACCGATCCATTCATCCAGGACCTTCTGGCGAAAATGGAAGACAAGGCGAAGGGAAAATAGGGGCGGCGACGTTCCTCCCCCCGCCCACCGTTTCATCGCCGGCCTTAACGGCGTGATCAGGTGTTAGTGGAGCGGCCTCTGGAATGTCCCTTCAACCATGGCGTATACTGTAAAGGCATGTCATGCCCCCGCCTGGGCGACATGCCTTTTTTATTTTTTTACGGCGGCGGTTTTTCCGTCTGCCATGAGGTGACCGGTGAGAGATGAAACGGTGAAGTACCTGGTCTTCGACGTAGAATCGGTACCGGACGAGGAACTGATCGCCAGGGTACGGTATCCAGGTGAAACCCTCCCGGACGGAGGCGCCGCCGAGCGCTTTCAGGGCGAGCTGATGGAGGCGTCGGGAGGCAATTCGGATTTCATACCGGTGACTTTTCAATATCCGGTCTCCGTCTGCGTGGCGAAGGTGAGGGGTGATTTCAGCCTTATCGATATCGTATGCCTGGATGACCCGGACTTCAGGGCGGACGAGATGTCGCGTCTTTTCTGGCTGGGGGTGGAGGAGGTCTATGACGCGGCCTCGCTGGTGACCTTCAATGGGAGGGGATTTGATATCCCCCTCATGGAGCTTATGGCATACCGCTATGGCTATACGGCAAAGCGCCACTTCCGGGACAAGTTTGCGGGTCGGTACCGCTTCGGCACCAAGCATATCGACATTCAGGACTGGATTTCAAACTACAACGCTATCCGGGTGCACGGCGGCCTGAACCTCCTCGCGAAAATAATCGGCAAGCCGGGGAAAATGCAGACCAAGGGCAACGAGGTCTACTCGATGTTTCGCGAAGGGAAGATTCGGGAGATCAACGACTATTGTATCCATGACGTGCTCGATACCTATTTCGTGTTCCTCAGGACCAGGGTCCTGGTGGGTGAGATCACCATCGTGCGTGAGCAGGAGCTGGTCAGGGCGGCCAGGATATTCCTGGAGGAAAACAGCGAGCGGATTCCCGCTCTTACCGGGTATCTTGATAACTGGGGGGACTGGGACCCGTGGCCCTGAGGTGCTCGCAGCCTGGATAAGATCGCTGACTCTTCCCATGAACGAATCGAAACAAATCGAAATGAATGGAAAGGTATAACATGTTCTGGCTTCTGTTGTCCATAGCACTCGGAGCCTTCGGGCAGCTTTTTTTGAAGATTGCTTCAGACAGCGTCGGGGAGCGCGGGTCTCTCATCGATTTTTATATGACCCTGGCGCTGAATTACAATCTCTGGCTAGGGTTCCTTTCGTACGGGCTCAGTTTCCTGATATGGATGAGAATCATCGCTGAATATGACCTGAGTTATGCACGGCCCATGGTGGGGCTCGGCTATGTGATCACGGTCCTGCTGGCGATATTTTTTCTCGGCGAAAAGGTCACCCTGATGCGCTGGGTGGGAATCCTTTTGACGGTGGCGGGCATTATCGTGTTAAACATGTCAAAAAACGGATAAGCATGCCGTACGGGGATCAATGAAGAAAAAAATAAAAGTCCCGGTGCCGGAGTTCTGGAAACCCGGGAGTCCCCGGGGCCGGCTTCGGGAGAGCTGGTGAAATGCACCTGGCGTTGTTTGACTTTGATGGCACCATAACCGATCGGGACAGTCTCCTCGATTTTTTGATCTATGTTTTCGGGAGGGCGCGGTGCGTTATGGGCGCACTGGCCCTGGGGCCGATGATGGGCCTCTACCTTCTCGGGGTGATTCCGAACTGGAGGGCAAAGGAGGCGGTGTTTGGGCATTTCATGAGGGGATGGGATGTCGACGGTTTTCGAGAGGCCTGCGAGAACTATTCGCGGATGCGGCTCCCGGCGATCATCAGGCCGATTGCCCTGGAAAAATTAGCGTGGCACCGCTCGGAAGGGCATCGCATGATTGTCGTGTCCGCGTCGGTGGAGGAGTGGTTCCGCGGGTGGTGCGGTCGCAACGGGATGGAGGTTATTGGCACCCGCCTTGAGGCTCGGGAGGGAAGGCTTACAGGGAGGATCGACGGGAGCAACTGTAACGGGTCGGAGAAGGTGCGCCGAATACGGGATTCGGTTGACCTCGACTGTTTCGAACGAATATACGCCTACGGCAACAGCGGCGGGGACACAGAGATGCTCACCCTGGCCGATGAAAGGTATTACAACTGGTCGAGGATTGCATGATGAAACACTATATCCAATTGATGCGCCCCCAGCAATATGTGAAGAACCTTTTTATCTATCTGCCCTCTTTTTTCGGGCTGAATTTTACCGACCTCCGCCTTCTTGCACACACCACCATCGCTTTCGCGCTCTTCTGCCTTGCAGCCAGCGCCGTGTATGTGTTCAATGATTATTTCGACTGCGAGGACGACAGGAAGCACCCGGTTAAAAAAGACCGGCCCATCGCATGCGGGGCAGTGCCGAAGAGGGCGGCGATTCTCCTCATGATCGTGTTCGCTTCGGTAGCCCTTGCCGGGGCCTTTATCCTGAATCTCCAGGTATGTCTCATCATGGTCGCCTACATGGCGGTAAACGTCATCTATACGACGATATTGAAGCATGTGGCGATCATCGATGTCATGGTCATCGCGATCGGGTTCGTGTTGAGGTTGTTTGTCGGATCCGCGGTATCGGAGAATCTCCTTTCGATGTGGATCATCATTATGACCTTCCTGCTCGCCCTTTTTCTGGCCTTCGCCAAGCGCAGGGAGGACGTCATCCTGTTTGTCGAGAAGGGAGAAAAACCGCGCAAGGTGATAGACGGGTACAACCTGGAATTCCTGAATGTATCGATGATCATCATGGCCGCGGTAATCATCATTTCCTACATCATGTATACGATCTCGCCGGCGATTCTCGGCCGCATGCACGGTGATAAAACTTACCTCACCGTGATATGGGTGGTCCTGGGGATTCTCCGGTATCTCCAGCTTTCGTTCGTCTACAACAATACAGGCTCCCCGACCAGGGTGCTCCTGACGGACCGATTCCTGCAACTGGTCCTGGCGGGATGGATCGCCAGTTTCTGGTACCTGATATACCTATGATGTATCTCGCTCTGAAATATGCCCTCTTCGCAGGGATCGCGACCCTGGCAAATATCGGGAGCCAGTACGCCTTCCTCGCTGTGTGCGACAACCCCCTCTGCCTGTACCCAGCCATGGCGTGCGGCACCCTTGCGGGCCTTATGATTAAGTACGTGCTGGACAAGAGGTTTATTTTTTACCACAGGACCGAAACCGCCCGCGAGGACCTGTTCAAGTTCGTCGTCTACTCACTCATGGGTGTCTTCACCACGCTGATTTTCTGGGGAACTGAAATTCTTTTCCACCATCTGTTCGTCTTTCCACAGGCAAAGTACCTTGGCGCGGTCATAGGCCTTACCGTCGGCTATGTCACAAAGTATCATCTGGACAAGCGGTTTGTTTTCAGGAACTGGAAGGAAGCCGGCGCGAAACGCGTCTCCCCGTGAACCCTCAGTCAAGGTCCTCGGGAATGACCCTCACGCCCCCCCTGTCAGCCGATGATACGTGGAGGGCGTAGGCGCGCAGGGCAGCGGAAACCTTTCGATCCCTGCCGACCGGCCTGAAGGCCCGAGTACCCTTTCCCTCTTCCTCGGCGCGCCGCCTGGCGAGCTCTTTTCCCGACACCTTGACGTTGATCGCCCGCTCGGGGATGTCGATTTCAACGGTATCGCCATCGCGGATAAGGGCGATCGCGCCGCCCGCCGCCGCCTCCGGGGAAATGTGCCCTATGGAAAGCCCCGCGGTGCCGCCGGAGAACCTTCCGTCCGTGATCAGGGCGCATGCCTTCCCGAGGTTCATCGACTTGATGTATGATGTGGGGTAGAGCATTTCCTGCATGCCGGGACCGCCTTTCGGCCCCTCGTAGCGGATTACTACTACGTCCCCCGCGCTGACCGCGCCCCCCAGAATGGCGTCGCAGGCTTCTTCCTGGGAGTGATAGACCCTTGCGGGCCCGTTAAAGGTGTAGATGCCAGGGTCGACCCCCGCGGTTTTTACTATGGAGCCGTTGGCGGCGATATTGCCGTAGAGGACCGCGAGGCCGCCCTCGCTGCTATAGCAGTGATCCATGTCGCGTATGCACCCGGTGGAGCGGTCCAGGTCGAGCTTCTCATGAAGGTTTTCCTGTGATCCGAGCTTCAGATTACGGCCGCCGTGGGCGGGGGCGCTCAGGTAGATTTCACGCGCCTTGTCCGTTGCGGTGGGAAGCATGATGTCGTATGAGTCGAGCAATTCCCCGAGGTCCTTCGTGTCGATGCGCAGGACGCTTCGGTCGATGAGGCCGGCGCGGTCCAGTTCGCCCATGATGGCGATGACGCCGCCGGCCCGGTTCACGTCTTCCACGTGGTAATGGGAGCTGGGGGCGACCTTGCAGAGATTGGGCACCGTGCGGGACAGGGAATCGATGTCAGCCATGGTGAAATCAACCTCCGCGGCTTCGGCCACCGCCAGCAGGTGAAGTACCGTGTTGGTGGAGCCCCCCATGGCGATGTCAAGTGTCATGGCGTTCATGAAGGCCTCCCGGGTGGCGATGGAGCGGGGAAGCACGGAATCGTCGTCCCGGCCGTAATGGGCGTCACACATGTCGACGATGAGCGAGGCGGCCTGCTCGAAGAGCTTCACCCTGTTTGCGTGCGTGGCGATCAGGGTGCCGTTACCCGGAAGCGCCAGTCCGAGGGCCTCGGTGAGGCAGTTCATCGAGTTTGCGGTGAACATACCGGAACAGGAGCCGCAGGTTGGACAGGCAATCCGCTCGATTTCGGCAATTTCCTCGTCGCTCACCTTCGGGTCCGCGGCCATGACCATTGCGTCGATAAGGTCGTATTTTTTCCCTTTCAGGACGCCCGCCTCCATGGGTCCACCGGACACGACGACAGTAGGTATGTTGAGCCGGGCGGCGGCCATAAGCATGCCCGGAATGATCTTGTCGCAGTTGCATATGCAGACGAGGGCGTCCGCCATGTGGGCGTTGCACATGTATTCGACGCTGTCGGCGATGAGGTCGCGCGAGGGAAGGGAATAGAGCATGCCTTGATGCCCCATGGCGATGCCGTCGTCTATCGCGATGGTGTTGAATTCCGCGGCAAAACAGCCCTTCCGTTCTATCAGTGATTTCACGTACTGGCCGATTTCGTGAAGGTGGACATGACCGGGTACGAATTGAGTGAAGGAGTTCGCGATGGCTATGATGGGTTTGCCGAACTGCTCCTCCTTCATCCCGTTGGCGCGCCAGAGACTGCGGGCGCCGGCCATTTTCCTCCCATCGGTGCTCAATGAACTGCGAAGCGTTCGCGGCATGGCGGGTTCCTCCCTGTATGATGGGATTCAGTTTCGATCGATTGAATCGATCTGTCAAGATGAAATTCTCTCACGTATGCGCGGAGGGCCGTGCGCCTTAATTTATCCCGGCACGCGCTTTTTTGTTGAATTGTACCGTGCGATGGTGTACAGTGCCCGACATGAAGACACACGTCAGAAGGTGCGGCGCATCGCTTATGCTCTTTCTTGCGGCGATCGGCATGGCCGCCGGGAAGGGTGAAGGGGACGGTGCGAATGGCACGGACACGCTGCTCGCGGAGATCGCATCCGCTGTCGACTCATACAGGTCGAAGACCGTCACCCTGCGCCTGAGACTGAAACGGGTGGATGTGATTTTTGAGAAGATAATTTTCTATGACAGGAAAAATCACGATATTGAATTCGACATGTCATCCAGGGAGATTAAAAAGAGACTTTCCGCGGACATGCTGAACATCCACGAGGGGGTTGTGTATCTGGTGACATTCACCGTGCGCGACAGGGGCAATCTTGGCGAGGTGATAGGGGATCTTCTCGGGTTCAGGCCCGCATTTCTGGACGCCGTTCCCGGGGGCGGGTAATGGCGGGGCGTAAAAATGGAGAAAGCAGAATAGCTGGGCGGCTATCCTGCTTTCTCGTTAAGCGCAGTGCCAAGTCATCCATATGGCAGAATCGGGAGGGAATCACCATATTTCAACTTGTAGATAGTCTATCGGCATATTCGGGGAAAAACTTGAGCTTTTTTTCCCAACTTTTTTTGAAAAATTCGGGCGCGTGATTGCCGCCATGAAGCCATCAAAGGGGGCTATTCCCCGTCCGGAGGGACCGGTGTGAGGGGAACGGTTGTCAAGGTTTTCGGTAAATATTATATAGTCGAATCCGGTGGACGAAAGATAACCAGCACGTTGCGGGGCAGACTGCGAAAGGACCCGCGGCTTGAGAAGTATTCAGAGCCGGTTGTCGTGGGGGACCACGTCGAGTTCGAGCTCGACTCGGACGGCGAGGGCGCCATTGGCGAGGTACTGGAGCGGAGAAATGTCTTTACCAGGAAATTCAAGAACAGCAAGCGTGACGACCTCATATCCGCCAATATCGACAGGATCGTTGTGATCCAGTGCTTCGGCACGCCTCGCCTCAATCCGCGTTTCGTAGACCGTCTTCTCGTGCGCGGCATAAAGGAAGGGATCCCGTTGCTCCTCTGCGTTAACAAGCTTGACCTTGCGGAGAACGGCGATATCGCCGCCCTCGGGTCATATTACCGGGGATACGATCTCTCCCTCGCGATGGTAAGCGCGATGAACGGCGATGGGATAGACAGGCTGAAAGAGGAACTCGCCGGCAGGCTCTCGATTATGATCGGAAACTCGGGCGTTGGCAAGACGAGCCTTCTCAACGCCATGTACCCCGACCTCGAACTTCGGACTACGGAGGTCTCGACGAGCACGGGGAAGGGCCGTCACACCACCACCAACGTGGAGATGTTCAGGTTGGAGGGCGATACGGCAATCATCGACACGCCGGGCCTCAGGGAATTCGGGCTGGTCGACATCGAACCCCCGGAGCTGGGAAACTATTTTATGGAATTCAGCAGCCATGCCGATCGGTGCGGATTCAGCCCCTGCACCCATGACCATGAGCCCGAATGCGAAATCAAGAAACGGGTTGAGAGGGGGGAAATCAGCAAGGAACGTTACGTGTCCTACCTGAACATTCTCGCCTCTCTTCGGGAATACTATGAGAACAGGTACCGATGACATGATCGACGTGAAGGGACTCCGGATCGCTTTTAACGGAAACACCGTGATCGACGGGATCGACCTCTTCGTGCCCGAGGGCGGTACCCTGGTTCTGATGGGGAAGAACGGCTCGGGGAAATCGGTGATCCTGAAGGCCCTTGCGGGGCTGATCGATTATCGGGGCGAAGTAGTGATCAACGGGACCGATATACAAGACCTCTACAGGGAGCGCGCACGGGGCCGAGCGGATGACATCAACCGCTTCAGGGTCGCCTACGTGTTCCAGAAGGGTGGTCTCTTCGATTCGATGGACGTGTTTGAAAATGTCGCCTTCGGCCTGAGGAGAATGAAGGTCGACGAGCGGTCGATTGAAAGTATGGTGAAAGCCTCCCTGGCCAGGGTGGGGCTCAAGGGTAGCGAGGGCAAGTTGATCTCCGAGCTTTCCGGCGGGATGCAGAAGAGGGTGGGTCTCGCCCGCGCCGTCTGCATGAACCCGAACATCATTTTTTTCGATGATCCCACCGCCGGGCTCGACCCGATCCTTTCCGATTCCATCGCCGATATGATGCTCGAGATAAAGAACTCGCTGAACACCACCTCAATCGTGGTGACTCATGACAACAAGGTGGCGATGAAGGTCGCGGACTCCATCGCGCTTCTCTACCAGGGCAAGATAGTGAGCGGCGGGGAGACCGATAAGTTTTTCTCGTCGCCGGACAGTTACGCCCGCCAGTTCCTCGATGGGGATATCGAGGGGCCGATAGATATTTACTGACCGTGGTGCCACGCGGTATTGATGGTAACCGGCGTAACGGCCGCAGAGGCACGGAGAATGCCTGGCGAAACAACCAGTTTGACGGATACGATCATTATTTCATTTAAACCGCCGGGGCTCAGTTCGGCGATATGACAAAAATATTTTTCTCTGTGCATCCGCGCCGCCGCGGCAAAGATTCATTTTCAGTTTCCCGGGAATTGATCTGCGTGTGTTCCCCGATCCCGGGATACGGCAGTTTTTATCTTGACAGAGCCACTGTCTGTCCTAGGGTCGCTGAAAATCCGTATCAGAGGGTGCGTTGAACATTCTGGTCACCGGCACGGCCGGATTCATAGGGTTTCATCTCGCCGAGGCGCTCGCGTTCGAGGGGCACGCCGTCACCGGCATCGACAACATATGCGATTACTATGATGTCGAGCTGAAATATGCCAGGCTGGTCGAGTCGGGATTCGACCGTGAAGAGGTGGAGCGGGGCGGGATGGTATCGAGCGCGAAACATCCCCGCTGTCGCTTCGTCAGGCTCGATCTCCTTGACCTGGATGGCCTTTCGGCGCTCTTCAGGGATACCCGCTATGACGCGGTCTGTCATCTTGCTGCCCAGGCCGGGGTCCGTTATTCCCTGGCCAACCCGTCGGTCTATGTCGATTCGAATATCACCGGTTTCCTGAATGTCCTCGAGGCCTGTCGGCACCATGGAACGGGCCACCTCGTGTTCGCGAGCAGCTCATCGGTCTACGGCCTGAACGAGCGGATGCCCTTCCGGGTATCGGACAACGTGGACCACCCCGTAAGCCTCTACGGCGCCACGAAAAAGGCGAACGAGCTGATGGCGCACACCTACAGCCATCTATTCGGTATCCCCGCCACGGGTCTTCGTTTTTTCACGGTCTACGGCCCATGGGGGCGTCCAGACATGGCGCCCTTTCTCTTTACCAGGGCCATTATCGAGGGGCGTCCTATCGACGTATTCAACAACGGCGATATGGAGCGGGACTTCACATATGTGGACGATATCATCGACGGGGTGATCCGCGTGATCAGCCGGCCGCCCAGGGGGGATCCATCCTGGGAAGGGTCGTCTCCGGACCCGGCACGATCGATGGCCCCCTACAGGATCTACAACATCGGCAACAGCAGGCCGGTCCGGCTTCTCGACTTCATCGGGGCCCTTGAAAAGGCCCTGGGGAAAAAGGCGATCAAAAATTTTCTTCCCATGCAGCCCGGGGACGTTCACTCCACATGGGCGGATGTGGAAGACCTTTCAAGGGACACCGGCTATATCCCCTCGACCATGATCGAGGAGGGAATCGGAAGGTTCGTTGACTGGTATCTACGTTACTACGCCCCGTGAGCCTCTTTTGAACGCGAGGCAGGGAGAAATTTGCAGGGGTATCGCCGGAATGGTGCCGATAGTGTAGTATGCAGGTCCCTTTTCACAAACCCTATATAACCGACGACGAGATTCGCGCCGTGACTGATCAGCTTCGCGACGGGTGGCTCACCGCAGGCACCAGGAGCGTGGAGTTCGAGTCCGCCTTTGCGGGCTATATCGGTTGTTCCCACGCGGTGTCAGTGAATTCGGCGACCGCCGCACTCCACCTGTCACTGGCGGCCATAGGGCTCCGCGAGGGGGATGAGGTACTCCTGCCCGCCATGACCTTCGTCGCCACCGCGGAGGTGGTCAGATACTTCGGAGCCTGGCCGGTTTTTGTCGACATCGAGCGTGACACCCACCTTATGAATGCGGAAAAAATTATGGGGGCAATCACGGATCGGACCAGGGCCGTCATCCCGGTACATTACGCGGGCCAGCCCTGCGACCTGGACGCCATCTGCGGAATTGCCGGAGAGCGAGGCATTCACGTCGTCGAAGACGCCGCCCATTCCCTTCCCGCATGGTATCGCGGCCGTATGGTGGGTACCGTTGGCGACATCACCTGCTTCAGTTTCTATGCCACCAAGACCGTCACCACGGGGGAAGGAGGCATGATCTGCACCGATAACGGCGACTGGGCCGGCCGGATGCGCATTTTGCGCACGCACGGAATCGACAGGGACGCGTGGACGCGACGGAATTCGCCACGCTTCTGGCAGTACGATGTGAGTGAGGTCGGTTACAAGTACAACACGACCGATATAGCCTCCGCCATCGGTATCGAACAGCTGAGAAAGGCGGAACTGATGCGTGAGATGAGGAAGCGGATCGCTCTGCGCTATACCGACGCCTTCCGGGGGATCGGGGGCCTTGACGTCTATACAGTAAGGTCCGACCGTGAATCCGCCTGGCATCTCTATCCGTTGCGCCTCGACCTGGATGCCCTGACAATCGGGCGCGACCGGTTCATCGAGGAGATGGAGAAAAGGGGGATCGGGGTTTCCGTCCATTTTATTCCCCTCTATGAGTTTTCATACTACAAAAAGCTCGGTTATGACGGGGCGGGGTGCCCCGATTGCTCGTGGGTCTTCGAGAGGACCCTTTCATTGCCGATATTTCCCTCGATGAGGGACGATGAAATAGACTATGTCATCGGCAGCGTGCTTGACATCGCAAAAATCCATGCACAAAGATGAGGGCGACCGGCTCTTGCGAGGGAAGTGGGGCGGGTCCGACCAGGGAAAGCAAGATGGGCGTTTTCTATATGATTCGTGGAAGAAAAATCGCGTATATCGCGATTGATGCGCTGATCGCGTCAGCGTCATACGTTTTTTCATTCATCATCCTCTTTTATCCCGGCAGGGGGCTTCCATCCGAGTTCCTCGGGACGGTCCACATCGCCGCACTCCTTCTCGTTACCTTCGCGGCATACTACCTGTTCCAGATATACCGCGTCATGTGGGCGTACTCGAACATCGCGGACATTTACCGTCTCATCATGGCGAACATGGCCGGGTTCGCCATATTCTTTTTTTTCATCCTTGCGGCAGGTCTTCCCTATTCGCGCGGCATGGTGGTCATGACCTTTCTTCTGGCGGCGGTTCTTTCGGTGTTCTACCGGATCATGATGAGGTATTACCATCTGAGAGGCCGAGCCGCCGGAGAGGAGGGGCTGGCCGTTTCGCCTGCGCGAAGCGAAGAAGGGAAGAGCATCCTCGTGTTCGGCGCGGGGGAGGCGGGGCGCATTATTCTCGCGGAGTATATGAAGATGGGCCTGGGAAGGCTTATCGCCGGATTCGCGGATGACGACCCGGCCAAGGCGGGGAAAATCCTCAATGGCAAGACGGTTTTCTGCGACACGAGCGGCGTCAATCGCACGATACGCGACCGACGTATCAGTGAAATCATCATCGCAATGCCATCCGTGGGTTCCGACAGGGTCAACCGAATCGCGTCGGAGATACGGCATGAGCACCGATCGATACCGATAAGGGTTCTTCCCCACGTGCTGGAACTCGATGAGCGAAAGCCACTGTCGATTTCGCTCAGGGAGATAGGCATTGCTGACCTGATAGGAAGGGAGGAGGTCACGGTCGACAGCGGCGCCATAGAGAAGAAATTCAGGGGGAAAACGGTGCTCATTACAGGCGCCGGGGGGAGCATTGGGTCGGAGATATGCCGCCAGCTCCTGAATTTCAACACGGGTAAGATTGTCGCCGTGGGGCGGGGCGAGTTCTCCATGTACAACCTTATTAAGAACCTCAATGAGGACGCGGAATTCCTGGACAAGGGCCCGGAGATCGTCTACCGGATCGCCGACATAAAGGACCGGCGACTCATGGATTCAATTTTTCGAGCGCACCGCCCGGATATCGTGTTTCACGCGGCGGCCCACAAGCATGTACCCCTCATGGAATTCAACGAGGCGGAGGCGATGCAGAATAACGTCGCGGGAACGATGAATGTCCTCGATTGTGCCAGGGACCACCATGTCGGCGAATTCGTTTTCATATCGACGGACAAGGCAGTTAATCCGTCGAGCGTCATGGGCGCGACCAAGAGAATAGCCGAAATCATCACGCGCTATTACCATGCCAGGTGGGGGATTCGGGCGTCGATTGTACGGTTCGGGAACGTCATCGGCAGCAGGGGATCGGTGGTTCCTCTCTTCATGGAACAGATCGAGCGGGGCGGGCCCGTCACCGTGACCCACCCCGATGTCACGCGCTATTTCATGAGCATCCCGGAGGCGTCCCTTCTGGTCATCAACGCCGCCGCCTATTCATCCGGGGGCGAGCTGTACGTCCTCGACATGGGAAAACAGTACCGGGTTGCCGATATCGCCCGGCGGCTCATCGAATTTTACGGTCACCGGTCGGACCATGAAATTGAGATCGAATATACGGGACTCCGGCCTGGCGAGAAAATGCACGAGGATCTTTTCTACAGCGGCTCGCGGCTCGTGACGATGGAGAATGAAAAGATATTCATGCTGGCCGACGGTGACAGGCCGGACATGGAATCGGTCGAGTCGTTTATGAGGATTGACCTGCCGGAAATCGCGGCCCGAACCCCCATGGAAATACGCGCGATCATCAGCAGGATCGTGCCGGAATTCGAATATGATCACGGTCCGGGAGGTCCGACCCCTAACAAAAAGCTTGTCAGCTGATAGTCAGAGTCCCCCATGCCGATGGGGGTCTCGGTGCATGCGTCAGGCGGGAGAAATGATATGAGCGGGATGATGAAGGGGGCGGGTGACAGGGCCCATGAGAGGACCATTACCATAACCACCCACGAAGCGGGACGGGATCGTGTGGTTGTCGAGGGGAGGCTTGTCGACAACCGCCTCAACGAATACTATCTTGTTACCGGCGAGAAGAGGCCCCCGGGGGAAATACATCATATGGCGGTGCGGCTCCTGATTGAAACGAAGGGATTCATCATCGAGGATGTGGAGGTGGATCTCATGCACGTGCCACGGGAGGAGTGCCGCGAGATGCGCAACAGCCTCGAGGGGATCAGGGGCGAGAGGATCATGAAGGGGTTTTCAGCAAGGATGAGGGCCCTCGTCGGCGGTACAGGCGGCTGCACCCACCTCCTCACCCTTCTGCTCGCCATGGCGCCCGCTGCCCTTCAGGGCATATTCTCCAGCCGGGCCCGGAAGCCGGTGGACGTTTCGTCGCTTCTCTCGGATCCCTCCAGAACGGAGTTCTTTGTCGGTACCCTTCTCGATACGTGCTATGTGTGGAGGGGGGACGGACCGGCGATGAAAAAGCTGCGGCGGCTGATCGATGACGCGCGCAAGGGACCCGGCTGAACCTGATTCCCCGATCGGCGGCGCGTACTGACGGTTGCAGCCAGGCGGGCAGAAAGGGGCGCCGGAGCCCCCTCACCCGATTGCAATAATGCCGGGGTTTTCCCGGAGCTCCGCGAGGTGGAGCGCCGGGTCCGGGCTGTTCATGGCCAGCAGGTTCTTGAAATGGTCGTAACACTCGGCACCGTCGATAGAAGTGAAGCTGAAGCCCGCGTCGGACCCCGTTGAATGGACCGCCCTGCAATCGAAGGTAATGACGATCACGTCAAGAAATATGCGGGAACCGCCCAGGAATTGGGGCTGCTATTTTTTCCGGATCATCATGATCGTCAGGTCGTCATGGATGTCGCGGCCTGCAAGGAAGGAGTAGAACTCGGTGACGATATGGTTCAGTATCGTCTGGGCCGATGACTCCGGGGCTTTCTGCAGGGATTTGATGATTCTCGCCTCTCCGTAGGTCTCTTCCTCCGGGTTGATCGATTCCGAAAGGGAATCGGTGTAGAGGAGAAGGCAGTCATCCTTCATGATTTTTAAGCTTATCTCCTGAAAAGATGTCTCTTCCCTGGATATCCCGTGCTCTATTCCCAGGAAGGGGCCTCCCAGACGCTGTCCCGATTTGTCCAGGATCTTGCCGGTTTTTTTAATATCGGCCTTTTTGCAGATGATATCGGGATGTGCGCAGTTAATGTAGTCGATCTTGTCGCCTTCGAACCGGAGAAGGATGCCGGTGAGATAGTTGTCCACATCCTTGATCTGGGCGATCAGCCTGTCATTGATCGCACCGGCGACCCTGCCGAGGGACTCCCCCTTCATTTCGATGAAGGTGGCGGCGATTGTCGATTTCGCCATGAGGGTCAGGAGGCCCGACGAGACCCCGTGCCCGGATACATCGAAGATGCCCGCGCCTATGAGACTGCCGCCGTCAATGTAAAAGTCGTAGAAATCGCCGGATACACCCGATTTGGGGAGGAAGGCGAGGGCGATATCGTAGATGTCCGATTCCGGGGGGCGCTTCGGGAGGAGTGACGACTGCAGGTGGGCAGCCATGTTCATATCCCTGTGAAGCTCGTTTTGTACATCCTCCAGTTCCCTGTTGGTGAGCGTCAGGCGTTCGTTGATCGCTCCCATCTCCTCCATGGCCGCTTCGATCTCGGCGTTTGCGTCCGAGAGCTCCCTGGTACGATCCTTTACTTTCTCCTCGAGATTCAGATTTATCTCCTCCAGGTTCTCCTTGAGTGAGTTGACCTTGTCCGCCATACCCAGGGAGAAGAGGGCGATGGAGATTACGGTACCTATCTGGAATCCCCAGAGGGTCAGGAAATTGCTCGGCAGGGCGCCGAAACGGTTCAGCACCGTCACGACGACCCCGGCCAGGAGTAACGAAAAGGCCAGGGAGTAAAAGTATGCCTCGCGCCTCTTCTTCCTTATAAGGTCACCCCCCCCCAGTGTGATCAGGGCGATGCCGGGGATGTAGGATCCCGCTCCCACAATGATGGAGAGATGGTACGGCAAAAAGAGAGAGAGGATGCCCATAATGATCGTCGCGGCGATGTACACCTGTATGGCGCGCAAAAAGATTTCTTTTATTCCACGGTAGTCGATATAGAGCAGGGTGAACACGGCCATAGTGAATTGCGTTACAAAGAGGGTGAACGGCACCAGGTTGTTCATCCAGATGATGTTCGGCCAGAGGTACTGGAACCCGTAGCCGTTCAGCTCAAGCGACACCATTGTGAGGGAAAAGATGAAGATGGCGTACCAGAAATAGGTGTAATCCCTCATATAGATCGCCAGGAGAAGATTGTAGACCAGGATGATAAGCAGGGCGCCGTAGAACATCCCGAAAAGCGTCTTCTGCATGGCGATTTCCGATATGACGCTCTCGATCGAGCGTATCTTCATCGGAATGTTCATCGAGCTTTCCGTCTTGAAACGGATGTAGTAGACATAGGTGCCCGGTTCCCTGTTGAGACGTATCAGGAAATCGTGGTGGTCGATGTCGCGCGCGGAGAAGGGGAGCGTGTTCCCGTATCGCTTCAGGGAGTAATCGCCCCGGCTGTCGGGGACGTAGACGTCAATGGCGTTCAGGAGGGGGTAGCCGATTTCAAGGAACCATTCGTCGCTGTTTTCCGGAAGTATAGAAAGGGTGAACCTGGCCCATAGCACGTCCGTGGTGAAACCGAAGGCGGTTCTGCCGTCCCGTGCGAAATCTGGCGAATCCTTCACTTTCTCGAAGGTGAGTCCGCCGCCAGTGTCCCTCAGGGTTTCAAAGGGGAGCGTGTAGGAATCGGCGCCGCCCGGGAGCACCGTCGTTTCACCCTTCAATGGGAAGGCAAGGAACGCGAACATCAGCAGCAGTGCGTATCGTTTCATTCTCATGGCAATGGCCGTCCCGCGCTTCCGCGCGGGACGGCCCCTCCTTTATTCTCCCTTGAATTGCGGCTCGCGTTTCTGCGCGAAGGCCGTCATTCCTTCCATCATATCCTTGGTGGTGAAGAGTTTCCCCAGTTCCTCACGCTCCATTCTCAGGTGCGTATCCTGCGAGATGCCGGGACTCATGGTCACGACCTTCAGGATCGCCCTCATGGAGAGGGGCGGCCGCTTGGCCAGTTCCGCGCCGAAGGCGATCGCGTCGTCGAGGGTTTTCCCCTCTTCGCAGAGGCGGTCGACAAGACCGATCCTGAGGGCCTCCTCCGCATCAACCTGGGTGCCCAGGAACATCAGTTCGAGGGCCTTGGATCTGCCCACGATTCTGGGAAGCCTGAGTGAGCCCCCGTAGCCGGGCATGATGCCCAGGTTCGTTTCCGTGAGGCCGATGCGAGCGCCTTTCTTCATAAACCGGAAATGACAGGCAAGGGCGAGCTCGCATCCCCCGCCCAGTGCGTGGCCGTTCAGGGCCGCGATGATCGGCTTGGGAAAGCTTTCCACCTTGTTCCAGACATCCTGTCCCCGCTTGAGAAAGTCGACGGCGTTGAAATCACCAAAGCCGCTCGAGAGGTCGGCCCCCGCGCTGAAAATCCTGTCACCTGAGCCGGTAATGACGACGGCCATGCAGTTCCTGTCCATCTCGATCGCGTCGAGGTGCTTCCGAATCGTCTCGAAGACCTCGTGGCTCAACTGGTTCGCCTTGGGCTTGTTTATCGTCACTACGGTTACGCGGTCTTTCTGTTCCATCACTACTGCGTCAGACATGTTTCATCCTCCATCGGTGTGGTTTCCTTCCCCCTCGCGGGGGAATGGCGACGGTTATCTTCCCATGGTTTTGAAGGATCCGTCGATGATCTCCGGCTCGGGTTTCAGGAAATCGAGGCCGAATCGCTTCTGGAGCGCGTTCAATGCATCGGTGATCTGCTCGGGCTGCATGCCCGCGGCGAGGGTGAAGGGGCCGGCAAAGGCGTTAATGCCGAACTTGATCGCGTCGTCTATGTCCTGCACGTTTTTCGCAAGGCCTTCTTTCAGAACCTTCACCGCCTCGTTTATCTGGACCGAGAGAAGGTGGAGGGGGGTGATGTCCTTGCCCTCCTTCGATGTGTCGATCACGGCCTTGCCGTCCTTCCACTCGTAGATTCCCTTGCCGCTTTTCATGCCGAGTTCCTTCCTGGCGATCTTGTCTTTCAGGTATGGGCCCGGCTTGTACTGCGGTGAAAGGGTCTGGGCGTAGTAGTCGAGGGTGTGGCAGAAAACGTCCAGGCCCACAAAATCTGCTGTCTCGAAGGGGGCCATCTTGGCGCCCATTTTTTTCATGATCGAGTCGAGTTCCTGGGGGGGGATTTTTCCCTCGTCAAGGATGGCCGAGAGGAGGGCCTGGATCGGCGCGTTGATCCTGTTGACGATGAAGCCGGGACGGTCCTTGAGAACCTTGACCGGGATCTTCCCGATTTTTTTGCCGACCTCGCACATCAGGTCGGCCGTTGCGTCGGATGTTTTGTCCCCGTAGATTACCTCAACGAGTTTCATGCGGTTGACCGGGTTGAAGAAATGAAGCCCGACAAAACGCTCCGGGTTTTTCACCACGGTGCCGATCTCGGAGATGCTCATGGTGGAGGTGTTCGTCGCAAGTATGGCGTCCGCCGGACCGAGGTCGGACACTTCCTTGAATACGGACTTTTTGAGGTCCATGATTTCGGGAACCGCCTCGATGATGATCTGGGCGCCGGAAACCGCTTCCTTGATGTCGAGGGTGGTCGTCAGAAGCGAGAGGGCCTTCACGCACTCCTCGGCCGGGAGTTTGCCCTTGCCGACCAGGAAATCGAGGCTTTCCTTCACCTTCGCGACGCCGCTGTCGATAAATTCCTGCTTGATGTCGCGCATCATGACGGCATAGCCCGCCTGCACGCATACCTGCGCGATTCCGTGCCCCATTGCGCCTGAGCCAAGGACCGCGATCTTCTTTACATCGTTGATATTCATTGCGCTGCTCCTTTGTAGTGATATTCAATCCCTTCGGAGGGACCCCGTGGTCATGACGGCCGTCGCGGGCCACTCCCTCGTACGCTATTTGAGTTGCTTGCTCGAATACTCCAGGATGTTTCGGGCGACGATGAGGTGCTGGATCTGGCCCGTTCCCTCGAAGATGTCCATGATTTTGCTGTCCCTCATCCATTTCTCGGCAAGGTGCTCCTGTGTGAATCCCAGGGGCCCCAGGAGCTCACAGCACTTCTGGGTGATCAGGGTCCCATACCGGCCGGCCTTCGCCTTTGACATGGAGGCCTCGAGGTTATTGAACTCGCTGTTGTCGGCCATCCATGCCGCACGCCAGGTGAGGAGCCGCATGGCCTCAAGGTTCGCTTCCATTACGTAAAACTCTTTCTCCAGGGCGCTGACATTGTTCGGATTGCGCCGGTAGTCCAGGGTGATACCGCTTTCCTCGATCTTTTCCCTGGTGAAGTCGATCGCCGCCCGGGCGATACCGAGCGACATGGAGGCGACCATCGGACGGGTGTTGTCGAAGGTCTTCATGACCCCCTTGAATCCCTCGGTCCCCTTCTTCACCTCGGCGCTTCCCAGGAGGTTGTCCTTCGGAATGCGGCACTCGTCGAGAACGAAGGTGCCGGTGTCCGATGCGCGTATCCCCAGCTTGTGCTCGAGCTTCTCAAGCGTGAAACCGGGGCGGTCCTTCTCGACGATGAAGGACTTGATCCCGGCCTTGCCGGCGCTCTTGTCGACCGTGGCCCATACGACCACCACGTCGCACCGGTCGGCGCAGGTGACGAAAATCTTTTCGCCGTTCAGGACCCACTCGTCCCCCTCGAGCCTGGCCGTTGCAGTGATCGATCCGGAATCGGATCCCGATCCGGGCTCGGTTATCGCCATCGCGGCCCACTTGTTCCCGAACTGCTCCATCTGCTCGTCAGTGGCGACGGCGGCGATGGCGGCGTTCCCCAGGCCCGCGTTCGGGAGAGACAGGAGAAGGCCGGCGTCGCCCCAGCACATCTCCTCGATGCTGATGACCGTGGAGAGGTTGGTGCCGAGCCTCTTGGGGGAGGGCTTGTCGGGTTTCGCATCTTCGCCCTCCTTCTTTTTTTTCTTACCGCCGCCCATTATTTTTATCGAGCGGAACATCTCCAGCTCCTGGGGATATTCATGCTCATTTACGTCATATTTCCGCGCGATGGGGCGGAGCATACCCTTGGCCAGGTTGTTGACGTTGTTTTTCACCTGGATCATTTTTTCGTTCATTTCGAGATTTATCATGTTCGTCCCCCTTGGTATCGTGTGGTTATACGCTAGCCATCCCTTCGAGAATGGCGATGCCCCTGCCGTTTCTATAGTAGCGCTCGACCGGATGGTCTCGTACGTAACCGTGGCCTCCGAGCACCTGGACGCCGAAATCGGTGATTTTCATGGTCATTTCGCCCGCGTAGAGCTTCGCCAGGTAGGATTCACGCCGCGCGTCCCTTCCCGCCTCGAGGGCCGATGCCCCCTGCCACGCCATGAGCCTTATGGCGTCCACCTCGTAGGCCATTTCGGCCAGCATGAATGCCACGGCCTGGCGGCTCGCTATCGGTTCCCCGAACTGTATCCGCTCCTTCGAGTAGTCGCGCGCGTATTCAAAGGAAGCCCTTGAGACGCCCGCGCCGATCGCTGCGAGGGCGATCCGGGTTTTCTGCAGATAACGGTCATGATCAGAGCCCTGACCCTCGCCCAGGCGATCGGTGGCGGGGACCTCGCAGTTTTCGAAGGACACCGGAAAGCTGCGTAGCGCATAAAGGCCCAGGTTATTTTCCCGGTCGCCGATTTTCAATCCCGGGTTATCGGCCGCGACGATGAAGAGCTCGGTTTTCCCGTCCGTTTCAGCACTGACCAGCATGTGGCCCGACTCGGGGGCCATCGGAACAAAGCATTTATTTCCGTTTATGATATATGAGGAGCCCTTCTTTTCCGCCTTTGTCGACGGGCATACGGGATCGAATTTAAAATTCGGCTCGTTTATCGCGGCGGTGCACGCCTTGAACTCGGGATCGCAGTAGGGGGGGATATATTTTTTTTTCTGCGCTGCGGATCCCATGTCCATGATGGGATAGAGAAAAAGGGAGGGAAGGGTCGAGGCGATGGCCAGGGCCATGTCGCCGTAGGCAAGTTCCTCGAGAATTATCGCGTTCATTACCGGCGAGTAATCCATTCCGTATCCGCCGTATTCTTCAGGGATGATGGATATAACGGCGCCAAGTTCCCATATCTTTTGAATCAAATCCGGGTTCAGTGCCTTCGTCTCGTCCATATCATGTGCGACATCGGTGACGTTCGCCTTGACCAGGCGCGCCACGGTTTCTTTCATGGTGCGTTGCTCTTCGGACATACCGAAGCTGAATTCCTTTTCTTCCATTGTTCACCTCTCGTGGGGTTGAAATACTAAACTGACATGTCAGTTTTGACATGGATAGCTCCGTCTTCCCCCCGTCAATTACTTTTTGATAAAAATAGCCGGAGCAAAAAATTTAGTGATGTCCATTGACATTTTTTCTATCTGAGCCGGGCTTTTTCTCCCTTTTTTATTTCCGAAATAATAGTGGGCCGTTTTCAGGAGCGAACCCGTGATAAGGTTAGATGCCATTTCGATGTTGAGGTCCCCTGGCACATGGCCGTTGCGGATGCCGAGATCGAGGTCGCTTATTATTAGATTGTGAATCTTGCGCTCGAAACGCTTGATGCTCGACTCAAGCTCGCCGCTCAGGCCGATTCCCATCCTGAGGACGATGTTGCAGAGGTCGGGATCGTTCGCCAGAAATTTGAGGGTGTTGTGGACCCGGAAAAAAAAGTAATCCCGGGGTGAGATTGATGTCAGGTCGATTTTATGCATCTCCAGGGAAATGGTACGCTCCCATTCGTTATAGTAGTTTCTTATCAATGTGATAAAAATATCATCCTTGTTTTTGAAATACTGGTATACGGTGCCACGGGCGATTTTCGCCTCATCGACGATGTCCGATATCTGCGTGTCGTAATATCCCTTTCTCGAAAAAAGGCGTTTCGCGTATTCCAGTATCATAGTTTTTCGTACATCCGCTTTCATGGTTCATGATTCCTATGGGGTGGTGATCTTCCGGCGGTCCGAGCGCACTGCCGGAAGTGTCGGAATTGGCATATTTTTCATAACGGTTGAAAATGCTATTGACATTATGGCCGTCCTGATAAAAACTGACATGTCAGTCATTATCATCCGTAATGGATCGTTTTTGTCAATGTAATTTTTTCTTTTCCGCGCAAAATACATGCGTTATATTTTAAAAAGTCATTGACGAATCGTTCTGATGAAATAAAACTGACATGTCAGTTCAATACAAGCACCACACATCTAAAGGAGGATGCCATATGGCTTCAATACCAACAATTCCTAGCGACACCAGTGTTGAAAAGTTGCTTACCGACGTCATGCCGGGAGTAGCGAAGGATCAGCTGGAGAGCTCAAACGCCGCAACGGAGCTTGCGGGCACGGAAATTACCATGGTCGTCGAAGTTTCGGGAGATAGCTACTGCTATACTCTCAAAAACGGGGCCGAGGTTGAGTTCAAAAAGGGGGATATCGAAAACCCGAAATTGCGGATTAAAGTTTCGAAGGAAGAAATGGAAAACATGATCAAGAGCGGAAATCTCGACATGATCCTGGGAATCCAGAACGATCTCAACAAAGCGAAGTACAACGCCCTGAACTCGCTCAAGGGAAGCTTTGTCGCTGAAATCACGAATGATGACGGAAGCGTGGTCAAGCTGCAGGCAATCCTGAACGGCGCACAGGAGCCGAGCTCCGTCTTTAAAATGAGCGCGAAGGACACGTCGGCGCTCATGAGAAAAGAGACCAACCCCGTGAACCTGTTTATGTCGGGCGCCATGAAGATAGAGGGCGACATGGCCTTCGCGATGGCAACCCAGCCGCTTTTTTCCTGATAGGGAATGACCAGTCAACGTCTCCCGCTCCGCCCGGCGTATGTGGAAGCGCCGGGCGGAGCGGGAGACGAACGCGTAGCCGGTTTTTCATGTCTGAATACAAACGGTATGGGTAGGAGGGTTTCGATGAAAAAGATGTCACTGCCTTGGGCGGAGGAATATAAGATAACCGGAATCCCCCTCTCGTTACTACCCTATCCCGATCAACCGGTACATGCGATACTGTATGAAGCGGCCAGGAAATTCAAAAGAAACGGACTCATACAATTCGATCATAAAATGACATACCCCGAAGTGAGGGACAGGGTGGATCGCCTCGCAGCCGCCCTCTGGGGTCTCGGCATGAGGAAGGGGGAGAGGGTGGCCACCATCCTTCCGACATCGATCCAGTTTGTTCTGGCTGATTACGCCATTTCCAGGGCTGGCCTGGTCCACATACCGAGCAGTTCCCTTGAGCCGATGTCGACGCTTGAGTACAAGTTCAGGGAGGGCGCCCCCAGGGCGCTTGTCACCCTCGACTGGCATGCCGAAATCGCCGAGAAGATCGTAAAGAAATGCAACATTCAGCACCTGATTCTCTGCAGGCTCGAGGATTATTCCGGTGGCACCCACTCTTCCATGACGGGGAAAATTCCGCCCGGCGCGCTCTGGATGAAGGATCTGATAGAATCGGCGCGTCCGACGCCACCGGACATTTCCTTTGACGTGGTACAGGACATCGAAACACTTATCTTCACGGGCGGGACCACGGGCCTCGCAAAGGGATGTATGCTGACCCATCGCAACATCTACGCCAATGCGATGCAGAATATGAATTCCTTCGGGAAATCGGGTGCACTCTTAAGGGGCGCCGCCACCGACCTGCTTGGACTCCCCTTCTTCCATTCCTACGGCCATGTGATCATGCATACCATTACCCTCTTCGGGCACAACCAGATATTGGTCCCCGATCCGAGGGACACCAGGGCGATGATACGAACCATTAAAAAGCATTATCCCATCATTAAAATCGGCGTGCCGACGCAGTTCATGCAGATATCGGAAGAGCTGGAAGGATACGGCATGCTCGGCGTTTCAGGTTCGGCCCCCCTGCCGACGAGCACCCAGGAGCGCTATGAGAAGAAGGCGGGGGGCGGCATCATGGAGGGGTACGGGCTCTCCGAAATGTCCCCCTGCACGCACCTTAACACGACGTTCCTCGTCCGGGTGTTCGGTGGGCGCACCGTTGCGAAATTGAATACCATGATGCTGAGTCTTCCCGGAACCCTCGCGTTTCTCAACGGGGTGCTCCGTCTTCTGGGACCAAAAAACGTGGGCAGGATCCTGAGCCGTGTCTTCTATCTGCTGGCGAAATTCACGCGAGGAAAATCCCGGTCGGCGGGCGAGGCCGGTGCGAGCGCGACCGAAAAGCGCGGCACTATCGGCATTCCCTTCCCGGATACTGAAGTGAAGTTCATCTCGGTTGAAACGGGCGAGGAAATCGGCATTGATGAGATGATGCGGGGCGCCCGGGGCGAGATGCTGCTCCGCGGTCCCCAGCGGATGATGGGATACTGGCCCGATGCGGGGAGCGGCGTGGATGATGAGGGCTATGTCCACACGAGCGATGTCGTCAGGATCGACGAACATGGCTATTTCTATATCGTGGACAGGACGAAAGACATGATAATCGTCTCCGGGTACAAGGTCTATTCCCGGGAGGTGGATGACATCCTCTACCGTCACCCGAAGGTCCAAATGGCGGCCACCATAGGCGTACCCGACCCTGATCGCGAGGGGAGCGAGAGGATCGTCGTGTATGTGCAGCCGAAGGAGCGCCACAGGCGCGATATTTCAGAAAAAGAAATAATCGAATATCTGAAAACGCATGTCGCGAAATACGCGGTTGCGAAAAAGGTCGTCATGATCGATTCGATGCCCCTTACCGAGGTGCAGAAGGTCGATAAAAAGGCCTTGAGGGCAATGGCGAGTGGTCGCTCCGGAACAGCTGAATCTGGAAAGAAAGAAAAGGCGAAGAAGCAGACGAAGAAAAAAAAGAAAATAAAAGTGAGGGCGTAGGACCCGCGGCGAAGTTCGAGGGGAGGGCCCGTCAGGCGAAAAAAGGGAATGCCAGGGGAGATATTTCGCGGCATTTCTTCAGGGAGGCGTGCGGGGATGCGCCGGATGGTACGGGTTTCCATCACACGCGGCCGTTTCGGGCCTCCCATAATCCAACAATGTCACAGGAGTCGAGAGTATGGAAGAAGCGGTATTTATCGACGGCGTGCGTACGCCAAACGGAAGGGCCCACAGGGACAAGGGCTGGTTCAGAAAGTTGAGGCCGGATGAACTCCTCACCCATGTGTACCAGGGCCTTTTCGAGAGAAACAAGAAAATCAAGCCGGAAGATGTCGATGCGGTATTCGTCGGGAGCGCCAATCCCTCGGGGATGCAGAACGACATCGGCAGGCTGGGATGGCTCGCATCCGGACTTCCCGACAGCGTGCCCACCAACACGCTCACCAACCAGTGCCCTTCGGGCATGTCGGCAACCATGCACGCGGCACGTGCCATCATGACGGGTGAAACGGACATCATGATTTCCGGCGGCGTCGAGGACATGGAGAAGATTCCCATGGGGGCCAACATTGATTTCCCGCCCCGTCTGCTTAATTTCTATAACGGCGCGGACCTCCTGATGGGCGCCACGGCCGAGAAGGTGGCAGAGCAGTGGAAGATCTCCCGTGAGGATATGGACAACATGGCTGTCTGGTCGAACAGGAAGGCGGCCGAGGCGCGCAACGCGGGAAAATTCAAGAATGAAATCATTCCCGTCATGGGCCTTGATGACGACGGGAAGGAAGTTCTCGTGGACACAGACCAGTGGATACGCGACAAGGTGGACCCCGAGAAGATGAAGACCATGACCTCCTCTTTCAAGCCGAACGGGGTGGTCACCGCGGCGACGGCGTCCCCCCTCACCCAGGGAGCCTGCGCCCTCCTTCTGATGAGCCGGAGGAAGGCGGACCAGCTGGGTCTGGAGTATCATTACAAGTTCAGCTACGGCGTCCTGGCCGGGTGCGACCCGACAGTTATGGGAATCGGCCCGATCCCGGCGGTTCAGAAGCTTTTCAAGAGGACCGGCCTGGGTCCCGACGACATCGGCCCGGTGGAGCTCAACGAGGCCTTCGCGAGCCAGTCCCTTGCCTGCATCCGCGACCTGAAGCTCGACAACGATAACGCCCCCTTCAAGAGGGTTAATGTCTGGGGCGGGGCGATCGCCCTGGGGCATCCCCTGGGCGAGTCGGGTGCAAGAATACTGGTTACGCTCCTCAATATCATGAAGAGCGATTTCCCGAACGAGAAGTACGGCCTGGCCTCCCTCTGCGGGGCCTTCGGCAACGCAGGGGCGTGCCTGATTGAAAAAGTCAAATAGCGAGATCCAATAAAGCGGTTCGTGACGATGCCGGGCGCGGGACAATCCAACCCGGCATCGTTATGCCTTAGCCCTGCGGTGAAGCTCTCAATCCGAATATACTACACCCTTCTGCGGGCGCGGCATACCATCGGTTCGAGATTGAAAAAACGGTTGACGGGCGGCCCCGCGAAGGGGCCCACTGATGCACGCATGAATAGCCATCACTACGGGAGATGTCATGAGCGGAACCGGCAGGGACCCGTGTCCCGATGAAAATATCAAGAAAACGATTGATGAACTCGCGGTAAGGACCTCCGAATACGGGAACGTGCTCGCAGACGCGGGTGAAGGCGACAGCGCCTCGTCCCGCAAACATGCCCTCCTCAAGGGACTGCGGGACCTTCTTTCAATACAATCTCTGCGGACCATGCGAAAATGAAAATGACAAAGATACATGCCCTGCGTGTTTTCATGCTAATCGGGATGCTTCTCGCCCTGGCGGACTGTTCGTCGGTCCGCTACACCGTTGATGGGGTCAGGGAGGAGCTTGACAGTGAGAAGATTGGTGAGTCACACTTTGTCAGGGTGGGGCCCCATACCATGCATTACCTGGAAAAGGGTACGGGGTATCCCATGATCATGATCCACGGATGGCTCTGCTGGGGCGCCTACTGGAAAAAGATCATCCCGCTGGTGGCGGACCGGTACCGGGTCATCGCTCCCGACCTGCTCGGGCACGGCATTTCGGACAAGCCCCTTGACAAGTCTGTCAGTTACGGCACGGACGCCCAGGCCGATCGAATTATATCCTTCATGGACGCCCTCGGGATTGAAAAGGCCTATATCGTCGGACACAGCATGGGCGGCGAAATCGCCGCAAAGGTGGCCCTTGCCGCGCCCGAGCGTGTCGCCGGACTGGTCCTCATCTGCGCCGCCGGCATGGAGGAGACTCCGAAGCTCCTGCCCGGGTATGTCCGTTTCGGAAGGGCCCTGCGGATGGAGGGCATTATGGCAGACATGCTGACCGAGGGGATGGTGCGCCGTCACCTCAAAGGTCTCATGTTCTACCGTGAAAATTCCGTGCCCGAGGAGTTCGTGAAAGACGTGGCGATGAGCAACCTGAAAGGGAAAGAGGACCGTCGTGCGATGGCCCGCGTGACACGGGAGGGTTTATTCCAGAACTTTCTCGACGAGCGCTGTGCGGACATCGGTACTCCGGCCCTCGTGATCTCGGCCAAATACGACCGCGTGGTCCCACCCGCCATGGGCGAGCGCTACCATTCGCTTCTTCCCGATTCCCGTTTCCTTCTCATCGACCGTGCCGCGCACATGGTCCCCTGGGAGCGTGCCGACGAGGTGGCTGCTTCGATCGCCGATTTTTGCCGTCCCCGCTGATCACTGCGGCGCAACGCGACTTCGGGACAGGACAAAGCGAAAGGCCCGGTTTGTGCGGATGACTATGAAAAAAGCGGCACCATGGTGCCGCTTTTTTTGTGAAGAAGACGCCGATCCGGGACGGGATCACTCCATGCCACCCTCAGGATACATCGCCTCGATGTAATCATGGTATTTTTCCTCGACGACTTTCCGCTTGACCTTCAGTGATGGTGTGATCTCGCCTGTGTCCTGCGTCCATTCTGCGTCGAGCATGGTGAATTTTCGTATCTGTTCGACGCGGGCGTAGCTTTTCATGATCCGGTTGATTTCGCCCCTGATCATTTCATTGACGGCGGGATCGTTCGCAAGGTCGCTGTTGCCGCTGAAGGTGATCCTCCTGCCCTTCGCCCATTTCTGGAGATTCTCGAAGGATGGGATGATGAGGGCGGAGAGGTATTTCCGCCTGTCGCCGATGACAGCCACCTGCTCGATGTATTTCGAGGACTTAAGGTCGTTCTCGATGTTCTGGGGTGAGATGTTTTTGCCTCCGGCGGTCACGATGATATCCTTGATCCGCCCCGTGATTGCCACGTACCCGTCTTCGTCTATGCGTGCCATGTCGCCCGTTCTGAACCAGCCGTCTTTCGTAAAGACCTCATCGGTGGCTTTCTTGTTTTTGTAGTAGCCCTTCATCACCTGGGGGCCTTTGATGAGAAGTTCGCCCTCGTTGGAAATTTTCACCTTCGTCTCGGAAAGGGGAGGTCCAACCGTGCCTGGCTTCAGTTTCCAGGGAGGGTTGACGTTCGTCACCGGCGTGGTTTCGGTGAGACCGAAGCCCTCGAGAATTTTTATGCCCATGCCGATGAAGAACTCGGCGTCGGAAACTGACAGGGGGGCGCCACCTGACACCGCGAATTGCATGCGGTCCATTCCCAGTCCCTCCCGGAATTTTGAAAATATCAGCTTGTCGAAGAGCCTGACGCGGAGGCCCAGGAGACCCGGCGCGGGTTTGTCCTGGCAGACGTAGGGGAGGTTCTTCTTGGCCGTATTCATGCCGATATTGAAAAGCGCCCTCTTGACCGCCGATGCGTCCGGTAGTCGGGAGAGTATCACAGAATGGATTTTTTCATAGAGTCTCGGGACGCTGATGATGAAAGTGGGGCGTACCTCCTTCATGTTTTCAACCACCTTGGAAAAATCCTCCGCGAAGGCGACAGTGCAGCCGGCGAAAAGTGGGAAGTAGTAGCCGGCTGTCCGCTCCAGGGAATGCGAAAGCGGAAGGAACGACAGGAGCACATGCGTATCGTCGATGTAGTCGATGAAATCGTTGTTGATCTGCCGCGCGTCGGAAATGAAATTGTCATGGGTCAGGATGACCCCTTTCGGATCGCCGGTCGTTCCCGAAGTGTATATGATGGTGGCGAGGTCCTGGGGTGTGCCCGCCTTGATCCTTTTATCGAAATCAACCCTCTTTTTATATCCGGCGCCTTTTTTAAGCGCCTCTGCCAGTGTGATGACCGATTTATTGGATGTTTTTACATCATCGATAACGATGATATTTTTAAGTCCCGGGAGCTTTTTTTTGGCGGTGAGTATCTTCTCGAGGTGGTCTCCGGTCCCCGCGATACAGAGCCTGGCGCCGGAATTGTCCAGTATGTACCGGGACTCCTCGGCGGAATTCGTTGCGTAAACGGGGACGTTCACCGCTCCGACGGAGAGAATGGCGAGATCAGCTATCCACCATTCGGGCCTGTTCGGAGAAAAAAGACCTACCCGATCGCCCTTTTTTATTCCCGCGGAGAGAAGGTAGCATCCGAGCTGCCGCACCCTTCTTTCCATTTCGTTCCAGGAAATGTCGACATATGCCCCCGTCGCCTCGTCCTTGAAGGAAACGCAGGCGCGGTCACCATATTTCGCAACCTGTGACTGGAATACCACCGGTATTGTCGTGTTTTTTAGCGTGATCATCTGACCTCCTCAACCATTGATTATTTATCGTTAAAAGAATCGGCGTTTCGCGGTTCAACGGTGAAGATCGGATCATCGCGAAATCCGGATCGCCATACTCATGGTTCCCTGCATATCGCGCATTGTGCGGTGTGATGCGTCGAATCCGCGGGTCCGGTTCTGAGGGCTCCGGGCCGGCGGGCGCCATCGCGGCCTCATTAATGCAATTAGAGGAAAGGGGCTTCAGGAAATCAAGAAAAAAACTGACATGCCAGTTCGTTTCTTCGACCTGATAGTCACCTCGCAAGGGCGCGAAATGCCGTTTCGATGAAGTCATAGCCCATTTCCTCGGCGGCGACTTCGTTGATCTCGATTTTTCCGCCGGCATATAATAAAAAAGGGATGTTATCGAAGAGAAGCCCATGCCGTTTCCACTGTTAGGGAAATATCACAAATGTCATGCGTCCTTTTTTTTCCGGTCTATCCGGCCGCTGATATGATCCAGAAGCGCCTCGATGCCTTCCCCGGTTTTTGAGCTTACCCGGAAGACGCTGATTTTCGGGTTCACCGACCGGATGTTGTCCATCAATTCTGCCATGTCGAATTCCAGGTGGGGGAGGAGGTCGATTTTACTCAGCACCAGCGTGTCCGATGTGTTGAACATGAGCGGGTACTTGGCGGGCTTGTCCTCTCCTTCGGTGACGCTCAGGATGACCATTCGCTCATCGTCACCGAGCTGAAACTCTGCGGGGCACACGAGGTTGCCGATGTTTTCTATGATCACCAGGTCGAGGCTGTCGAGGTCGAACTGCTCGAGACATCTTTTGACCCATGAGCTTTCCAGGTGGCAGTCGCCGCCGAAGCGGTCCGTTTCGATCTGGAATATCGGTATATCATGCCGGGCGAGGCGATCGGCGTCCTTAGTTGTCTTGATGTCGCCTTCGATGACGGCGATCCTATACTTTCCTTTGAGGGAATGTATCAGCGAGTCGATGAGGGTCGTCTTGCCGGATCCCGGGGAACTCATCATGTCGATCATGTAGATTCCCTTGTCGCCGAGCAGGGTCTTCACCTCGGCGGCTACGTTCTTGTTGGACTCGAAAATATCCTGTAAAATTCTTACTTCCATCTGATGCCCCTCGCTTTCGTTCCATGGTGGTGTATGATCGCTTCCATATCCTCTGTCTATTGATGGCGATGAAACTGTCCATTATTTTTTTCCCCTGCCATGAAAAGCCCGTAAGCCCGGTTGGATCCCTCATCATGGGTCCCGTCGTGCGTAAAAAATGGATTGACGCGTTATTTGGCGCTTTGATAGATTTTATTCATGCAACGAATGACCGGAGTCATGACCGGTCGGTAGCGCTTTTCATCCGGGTTGTGGTGCATGAAAAAAACGTATGCGATGCCTCTTATCTCGATCTGTGTCTGCCTCATCGCGGGATTTTACTCCATGCGCGTCAATGCCGCACCCCCCGCGGGTAAAAAGGAGGGGAAGAACCACTCCGAACGTGCCGGGGAGGGTTCTGATTCCGGGATTCTTGACAGGGTGGATGACGATGAAGGGGAGGATGGACCGAGGATCGGACCGAAGAACCGGGACGAATATCCCCCCGGCGAACTTCCCCTGAAGGAGTACAGATCGATCAGAAAAAAAAAGAACATATTTTCTTTTAAAGTAGGATTGAGTCTCGGTGCCGTGGGAACCGGCATACTCGGACCCGCTGATGCCTTCACACCCCTCTACCGTTATACATACAATGATGAAGCCTTCACCCTGGGATTTCGCGGGGGTGCGGATGCCTTTTTTATCCTGAAGAGGCGCCACTATCTTTCCCTTGGTGTTTTTTTCGAGCAGCGCAAGATACAGGTCAAGGTGGCGGAACTCGGGTTCATGCGCGTGTTGTTTGCCTCCGTACCGCTCGAGCTGCTCTATTACATGCCTCTGACACGGTATTCAAACATGTCCACTGTTGACACGAATTATTTTTCCTTCCCCGTCGCGTACCGTTTTTATTTTCTCGACGATTTTTATTTTGGGATCGGACTCGACGTTGCAGTACTGTTCCAGGCAAAGGCGAAATATAATATGATTATTTACAGCTCGAGCGTCAATATGCGTCCTGAGCTCAATCCCGTTGATTTCGGAGGCAGACTGATTTTCGGCATCACCGTGAACCGGGTGTTCGTCGAGGTTGGTCTCGGCACCGGGTTTCTCGATTACGATCGAATGGGCGGTGAGCGACACTCCATCTATGCCATGGGAATGATCGGATATATGATTTAGGGGAGGAGTGCGGCATGCCAGCCGCGGAGTGAACGCGTCGTTCGAGCCGCCCGTCCGGACCCATGCCGTGCCTCAGAAATGATCAAGGCTGTCGATATCAGAATCAGGGGGATAGTACAGGGGGTCGGGTTCCGTCCCTTTCTGTGCCGCCTTGCTTCGCTCTGCCGTATACGCGGCGGGGTCTACAATGATACCGAAGGGGTGGTCGTCCGCGCAGAAGGGGAAGGGGTCGATGTCGATCTCTTTATTCGCGATCTTTCCGATACCGCGCCGCCCCTTGCAATGATTCTTTCCGTGGACGTCTCCGGCACGACCCCTTCAGGGAAATCCGGCTTTGGCATACTGCCGAGTCGGGTCGAAGAGGGGGGGCGCCTGGCCTTCTACTCCCCCGACGTGGCCATGTGCGACAGGTGCCATGCGGAGTTTTTCGATCCGGAAAATCGTCGCCATCTCTATCCCTTCATCACCTGCATCGATTGCGGCCCGCGCTTCAGCATCGTGCGCGATATCCCCTATGACAGGGAAAACACGTCGATGGCGCCCTTCGTCCAGTGCGAACGCTGCCTCGCCGAGTATACCGACAGGGAAAACCGGCGGTTCCACTCCCAGCCCAACGCCTGCCATGTCTGCGGGCCCCGAATTTCGCTCCGGTCCGGAGACGGAAAACTTCTTTCATCGGACCCCGCAACGGTTGCCCGTCGAACAGTCGAGCTATTGAAAGAGGGGAGTATTGTGGCGATCAAGGGAATGGGGGGCTATCACCTGGCGGCCGATGCGAGAAGCGACGACGCGGTCAATGAGCTCCGTCGAAGGAAGCGCAGACCCTTCAAGCCGTTTGCCGTCATGGCGGGATCGGTCCAATCGGCCGGCGCGTTCGTCGACATCACTCCGGCGGAGCGGGCGCTCCTGCTCGCGAAGGAACGCCCCATCGTGCTCGCCAGGGAATCGCGCGCCCTCCTCAGCCGGCAGGTCGCCCCGGGGCTTTCGCATCTGGGCCTCATGCTTCCGTGTACACCCTTCCAGTTCCATCTCTTCGACCTTGACCCCGCCATGGCGCTGGTGATGACCAGCGGCAATGTCTCGGAAGAGCCGATAGAGTATCTTGACGAAACGGTTTTCGAGCGGCTGGGGGGGATCGCGGATTATTTCGTGACCTTCGACCGCGAGATCGTGGGCCAGGGGGACGACAGTGTCATGTACGTGGTGAAGGAGCGCCCCTTTTTCATCAGGCGTTCCCGCGGCTTTATTCCGGTCCCCTTTATTTCGGGGGAGTCACCCGTCTGTATCTTCGCGGCGGGGGGGGACATGAAGAACAGCTTCGCCATCGCCCGCAGAAATTTCATCATCATGAGCCAGTACCTGGGTGACATGGAGGACCCCCTCACCTGGGAGGTCTTTCGGAACACGGCGGACCATTTCATCCGGATCTTCGACGCCGAGCCGGGCGCCGTTGTCGCCGACATGCATCCCGGTTATCACACCCGCCGTATTGCCATGGAGATGGCGTCAGCCGGGGGGACGATGATGGAAGTGCAGCATCACCACGCCCATATCGCCTCGGTCCTGGAGGAGCACCGCCTCGAGGGACCGGTGATCGGCATCGCCTTCGACGGTACCGGTTATGGAACGGATGGGACCCTCTGGGGGAGCGAATTCCTCATCGCCCGGCAGGACGGCTTCGAACGCGCGGCCCACTATTCCGAGTTTCCCCTGCCGGGCGGGGAGGGGGCCATACGGGACGTCTGGAAAATCGGGCTGTCGCTCCTGCACCTGCATTACGGCCGGAAGTATCCGCTCATGCAGCGCGACGGGGAAAGCGAAGCCGTAATCGAAATTATTGAAAAAAACATACACTCGCCCCTTACCTGCAGCATCGGGCGGATTTTTGATGGTGTCGCCGCGATACTCGGCATTTCCCGCTTCGCCAGCGCGGAGGCCGAGGCTGCCCAACTCCTGGAGGAGGCGGCAATGCGCGGCAGGGCCCCGTCAAGGCCCCATGTCGCGACCTTCGAAGGGGAGGGGGGCATCGTCATCAACACCGGCGATCTCATCGGCTATATCGTTTCCATTGTCGAGAAGGGGATGGCGGTCGAGGATGTCGCCGCGGCTTTCCATGCCTCCATAATCACTACCTCGGCGGCCGTCGCCCTTCGGCTGAGGGAAGAGACCGGCATCAATTCCGTGGCCCTGAGCGGCGGGGTGTTCCATAACAGGATACTCCTCGGGGGCCTTTCGGATATCCTCTCGGGGAAGGGCTTCTCGGTCTATCTTCACAAAGACCTTCCCTGCAACGACGGCTGCATCGCCCACGGGCAGATTGCCGTGGCGAAGGCGCTGTTGAAAGGGGGGTGACATATGGAAAGGAATGAGGTCTTCTTCGATCGAACCGCGTTGATTAAAGCCCTTGCAAACGTCCCTTCATGGACGCGGTGGCTCCGCTCCACGGGACAGAATGACCGGTACAATCAAGGAAAATGTATTGACGTAGACCGGCCTGAAGGGATGATACGCGATATGGATCGCATGGACAGGGCAATGAAATTTCTGGTCGTGGCGGGGGCTTCGATCCTTCTGGCAGCGGGTCCCCTTTTCCCCGCGACAGGCTGTCCCGGAAGGTTCGATGCATACGCACTCTCCTCTGTCCATGAAGCGCTTGCGCTCAATGTCTCGGATTCAGACCAGACGTATAAACCGTGTACCGTAAAACCGTTTCTCCTTAAAACGATCAGAACGATCATCCTGCTCCCGCGATTCAGGGAATCGCTGGCATACCCGGTCCGCAATGATCTGGTGAATCTGCATGGTGATAAATTTCTTCCCTGGAGCTCTTCCTCATTCACCTGATCTTCTCCATTGCGATAGTTACCGCATCGCCGCCCGGGCGGCGCAATTACCGTTATGAGAGGAAAATCATGAGCCCTTTTAGCATTCTATTTTTTACATGTGCATTTATTGCGAGCGGGATTCTTTTCGGCGGTCTCTATGGGAAATTCTCTCTCTCAAGGGAGACCTGGTTTATAGTTTCGATAGCCTCCTATGCATTGCTTGCGGGAAGCATGGTATTCGACAGGATACGGAAGAAAAAGGAAAATTAGGTCGGGACGAATGCGTGGACGGAGCCGCCCCGGCGATGGGGCGGCTTTTTTTTCTGAAAAGATGCTCGACTTTCGGTCCCGATGACGGACACTGTGGAAGCGATACCATGAAGGAGTGATCGTATGATCGAACTGGTCCTGGTCGTCACGGGACTCATCGCCGTATCCTTTATCTGCTCCCTCCTCGAGTCGGTGATCCTCTCGTTGAGCAGGCCCTACATCCAGGTTCTCGTGGACAAAAAGAGGCGTTCGGGAGTGCTCTTGAAAAGGATGAAGGAGGAGATCGATTCGCCCATAGCGGCCATCCTTACCCTGAACACGATCTCCCACACCACGGGGGCCGCCCTGTCCGGGGCGATCGCCATCGAGCTGTTCGGCTCCCGGTGGATGGGGGTTTTCTCCGCTGCCGCTCACCCTGCTGATATTGATATTCTCCGAGATAATCCCCAAGACGATCGGGGCGCGCTACTGGAAAGAACTCAGTCCCCTGAGCGCGTATGTTTTACGCTTCATGATCCTTGCGTTGACGCCCCTGATCCTGCCGATCAACTATATTTCCGGATTGTTGACGAAGGGAAACCTCGGTGATCACGTGAGCAAGGCGGAGATATACAATTTTATCAGGATCGGGTATCACCAGGGGGTGCTTGACAGGACGGAGCTGGATCTGGTCGAGAACCTGTTCCGGCTCAGGGACGTCAGGGTGAGGGACATCATGACTCCCCGCACCGTCGTGGTATGGTTCCCCGCCGATGCGACCATACGGGAGCTCCGCGGGAAGGCGGCCCTTCTCCGTTTCTCCCGGATACCCCTCTATGACGGCCGGGAGAACCGGATAGCGGGCGTGGTTCTCAGGCGGGATATCATGGACCGTATCGCGGGAAAGAAGCTCGATGTTCCCCTGTCGGAGCTGGCGGTGAGGCCGGAGTTCGTTCCGGAAACAATGACGGCCCTGAACCTGTTGACGATGATGGTGGGCAGGCGGACGCACATCGCGATCGTTCTCAACGAGTTTGGCGACTATGTCGGCATCGTGACCATGGAGGACGCCATCGAGACCCTCCTGGGCATGGAAATCGTCGATGAAACCGATGCGGTCGTCGACATGCGCGTCCTGGCCCTCGACAGGAATAAGGCCGGGGTGAAACGGAAAAAAAAGAAAAGATAACCCGTGTGCCGGCAGGCCCCCGGATCCGGGCGTGAGGGTCATTCCACCGTCACTGTCCCCCGCGCGGCCGGGTAGGTGTCGACCATCAGGTAGGCCTTCACGGTGCCCGTGACCTCTCCCCTTTCGTACGCAACCGATACAGGCGTCACCCTGCCGTAGGGTGATGATAGTACCGCGGTGCGCTTTGTGTAATAAAGCGGCAGGGCCTTCCCCGTCTCACGGTTCACCAGTACCAGGCTGTAGACATGCCTTCCCTTCGTGAGGGTGCCTCCGGTAATCTCGGCTACGGCCCTGGTTGTATCGGCGGAAAACGTAATCCTGCCGACTCCGCCTGGCATGGTGTAGTGTGATAAAAAACGGGGGGTGGATCGAAAAAGTTCTTTCCTTATTGAACGACAGGCACGTTCAGTATCACCAGGGCGTGGTGCCCGGTGCGCGATCCGGCGTCATGAACGGTGCCGCCAGATCTCTGTATAAAGGAGCGAACCGATGGGAGAGAAGAAAAAAATCCTGGTGATCGATGACGATCCCGATATCACCGACTCAATCAAGGCAATTCTGACGGGCAGCGGTTTCGAGGTATATACGGCGAGCGACGGGAAAGAGGGACTCGAGGCCGTTGCAACCGTCAGGCCCGACCTGGTGCTCTGCGACATGATGATGGAGCAGATCGACGCCGGATCGAAGGTGGCCCAGGAGATACGAAAAAAGGACACGGTCCTTCCCGTCTATCTTCTGAGCAGCATCGGCGCCGCCACCGCGGAAAATATTGAAATCGAAAAACTCGGGTTTAACGGCGTGTTCCAGAAGCCGGTGCCCCCGGATCATATGATCCTTACTATTAAAAAGGCCCTGCACATGGAATAGCCGGGCGACGGTGCAATGGAATGGCGTGTGTAAAGGACCGGCCGGGAATGGCTGGTCTTTTTCGGAGGAACCCGGGCCGGCCATGAAAAGGAAATCGGCAGGTTCAGGGAACAATAATGCAGTATCATCCACGGGCGGGTCCCGTCCTGATGGTGCGTGACACAGGAGGAGGACATGGGGCTTTTTACCATCGACGAAAGCAAATGCACAAGGGACGGTATCTGCGCGGCTGAATGCCCTGTGAGGATCATCACCGAACCCGACGACCGTCGTTTTCCGGCTCCCGTTGAGAACGCGGAGGAGCTCTGCATCGAGTGCGGCCATTGCGTGGCCGTGTGTCCACACGAAGCCTTTTCGCACCGCGCCCTGGGGCCCGACGAATGCGAGCCGATCAGAAAAGATCTCGAGATACATCCGGATCAGGCGGAGCAGTTCCTTGCCTCCAGGAGATCGATACGCAGTTACCGGGATAAGCCGGTTGAACGGGAAACGATCGAAAGGCTGATCGGCATGTGCCGGAACGCGCCCACGGGTCACAACAGCCGGCTTACTGAATGGATGGTGGTGCGGGATGCTGCGGACGTGCGGCGATACGCCGGCATGACCGTCGACTGGATGAGGTTCATGCTGAAGGAGCACCCGGCGATTGTAGAGGGGCTCCACATGGACCTCGTGGTGAAGGCATGGGAGGAGGGGGCAGACCGCGTCTGCAGGGGGGCCCCCCACCTGATCCTTGCTCACGGCCCGTCGAATAACCCGATGACGAAAGATTCCTGCACCATTGCCATAACCTACCTCGAGCTTGCCGCCTCCGCCCTGGGCCTGGGGGCATGCTGGGCGGGTTACGTCAATTTCGCCGCCGCCAATTGGCCCCCCCTCAACAGGGCGCTTGCCTTGCCGGAGGGGAACAACATCTTCGGTGCCATGATGATCGGGTACCCGAAATACCGTTATCCGCGGATACCGCGGCGAGATGAGCAGAAAATACTATGGGCCTAGTGCGGCCCGTGAGTTCCTCTCGTTCTTTCATGCAATGGTGAAACGGGTTAACGTGCATAAACCGGTCGGCAGGCCGTGTGCGGTCACGACAGGAGGGGGGCTTGCGCGCAGCATCGGCAATTGATACGAAGGCGGGGGGGAGATCGATGAAACGCTTCAGGGGAAAAAAAGTCTACATCACCGGGGGATCGAGTGGAATCGGCCTCGCACTGGCGCGCCGGCTCGCGGATGCGGGCGCGGATATCATGCTTTTCGCGCGAAACCGGGCCAGGCTCGATGAGGCGCGCCTCATCGTTGATGGTGCCCGCCGCGCGGGGGGAAGGACCGCCGTCATGCCCCTTGACGTGGGGGACGGGACGGCGGTGAGGGAGGTCATGGACCGCGCGGCGGATGAATTCGGCCCGCCGGATATCCTGATCACCAGCGCGGGGATCGGCATGGCCGATTATTTCGAGAATATCACGGACAGCTCCTTTGACGAGGTGATGCGGATAAACCTCCACGGCACGCGCAATGCCGTGGCAGTGCTCCTTCCATATTTGAAAGAAAGGGACGGCCATATCGTCATCATATCATCGCTTGCAGGCCACCTCGGGATGTTCGGATACACGGCCTACGGCACGTCGAAATTCGCCCTTGTCGGATTCGCCGAGTGCCTCAGGGCCGAGATGAAGCGGCACGGCGTGCGCGTATCGATCGCCTGCCCACCGGAGACGGATACGCCTTTCGTCGCGGAAGAAAGCGGGACGATTCCGCCGGAGGCGCGCGCGGTGAAGGACCTCGCCGGGATTCTCTCGCCGGAATACGTGGCGAGGAAGATACTCGCGGGGGTAGGGCGCAACCGCTACATGATCATCCCCGGCTTCAGGGCGCGCGCGTTGTATTATATGAACCGCGTTCTCCCCGGGGCCGTCACCCGTTTTTTCGCGGACATGACCGCCGCGCGCGCGGGGAGTTGATTGCCATGAGCGTCTTCGAGATCATCATGCTTGTCTGCTTCGGTTCGGCCTGGCCCTTTTCCATTTATCGTTCCTGGCGGTCGAAATCGGTGGCGGGGAAGAGCCTTTTTTTCCTTCTCGTGGTATTGACCGGTTACCTTGCGGGTATCATGCACAAGCTCTTTTTCAATTTCGACAGGGTGATTTTCCTTTACATGGTGAATTTCATGCTGGTCCTCACCGACGTTCTTCTCTATTTCCGCTACCGTAAGGCGTGAGAGGGGATGAGGGGGGGGCGCCTGAGACGTGACGCTCCTTTCGCTGTTTTTTTGCGGCCGGTGGCGGGACGAATCACCAGCGAAGGTCTTCCTTTTCCTGCTGCGCCCCGGTAAAAATCTCCATCGTAATGAGGGTTCCCTTTTCAGGGGACGACTCAATTTTCAGGGTATCCGTGCATTTTTTCATGTTCGGCAGGCCCATGCCGGCGCCGAACCCGAGTTCCCTGACCCAGGATCCGGCGGTGCTGTACCCCTCGACCATGGCCATTTCGACGTCCTCAATGCCGGGCCCCCGGTCGCGGACCTGTATACTTATCTTTTCCCTGGTGATGGTGAACTCCATGGCGCCGCCGTCGGTGAAAATGACCAGATTCATCTCCGCCTCGTATGAGGCGATCGCGGCGCGGCGTACGATGTCCGGCTGGACGCCGAGGCGCTTCAGGTTTCTCTTCATCGTCGTAGATGCCGCTCCGGCCCGGTCGAAATCCTTCCCGGCTACTTTGAACGAGAGGGAGAGCTCGAAATAATCGGCGTTGATGTCCTCGAAAAAGTGGCTGGCGCGGTAATGGCGCACCTCCTCCTCGCTGTAGTCCCGTTCCAGTTTTTGGAGGGTGCATTCGATGATATCGCTCTTGGTGATGATGCCGACCATTTTGCCGCTTTCCTTGTCGAGTACCGGGAAGCGGCCGTAGCCGAGGTGTTCGAAGCGCTTGATGGCGTGGAGGAGCGGCTGGTCCGCGTAGAGGCATTCCGGAGAATCGGCCATACGCTCCCTGATGAGCGCGTCTTTCCCCCCTCCCCGAGCCAGTCGATAAGGTCCGATATGCTGATGATACCCACCAGAGAGCCGTTCTGCACGACCGGAAGTCCGCTCAGACGGTGGGAGCTAAGCTCGCGGTTCAGGGTATCCATCGTGTCGTCAGGGCCGATGGTGAAGACGTCTTTTTTCATCGCATCACCGACTCTGAGTTCGAAAAGAAGTTCAAAGGTTTTATCGAATCTGGTTTCCATTCCCGCGCCCGGCCCCCTTTTACAGGGGCGATTGATACATGAAAGCAGGTGATACGAGATATAACTAAAGGTTGGTTGTCAAGGATAAAAGACGGGTTACGCGCTTCGTCATGGCCCGGGGCGCGGCCGGCGGTCGAATTATTGTTCTTGAAAAAAACGAGTCATCATCTACACTTATGACTCTCGTAAGAAGACTGATTGCGTGGTGCCCATGAAGAACGTGGAACTGTCGATAAATGAAAGGAAGGTCCTCGGCTCAATCGAGGGCGTGGTCACCGATACGGAGGGCACGGGAGCTGTCATCGACATCCTCTATCCCCTCATCGGGGGCGTCGTTCCCTGCGACAGGCTCGATATCATCCTGCTCGAGGAGGGAGGCCACCGCCTCGTGATCAGGCATGTAAGGGCCGGGTACGCGCCCCTCGCCCTGGAGGAGGGCTACTCCGCCGATGTGCGGGGAGGTATTTTCGAGAGGGCGACGAGGGGGGAGTGCGCGGCTATCGGGGATATCGGCGTTTTGGAGGAGGGGGCCGTCCCGGATGCCGCGCGCGAGCTCCTGACGCGCGAGGGTATGCGGTCTCTCCTTATGGCCCCCGTCATTTCGGGCGGCACCATCGCCCTCCTTGCGTGCTCGTCCCGATCCCCCGCGGCGTATACGGAACGGCACGCCGTCTTTCTCCGTGAGGTCGGGAAGGCCCTCAGATATCCGGTGGAGCGGGAGTGGCATGCAGTACAGCTCGAAAGAAGCTACGGGGAGTACATGGAAATGCTCGGATTCGTGTCGCACGAAATGAAGAGCCCCGTCTCCTCCATAATAACCCTTGTCAGGACACTCGCGGACGGCTACTACGGGAAGCTGGAGGAAAAACAGCGGGAGATACTCGAACGCGTCGTGAACAAGGCGGAATACCTTTATGCCATGAGCAACCAGTACCTGAACCTGTCACGCATAGAGAGCGACATGATGGAGCTGAAGCCCCGCCTCGTCGATTTCGTCGATGACGTCATCCAGCCCGTAATAGAGCTGCTGGCGCCCCAGATAGAAACGAGGGGAATGCGGCTCGAGCGTGAGTATGACGATACCGTGTTTCCGGTCAGGTGCGATCCCGATCTTCTCAGGATTGTGATGATAAACCTTCTCGGCAACGGGATTAAATACGGCAACAGGGGCGGAGTGGTGCGTATCGTCATGGAGAAGGGGTTCAAGAAGTTTTCCGTATCGGTCTGGAACGAGGGCCCCGGTTTCGATGAACGGGAGAAAATGATGCTCTTCAAGAAATTCACGCGCCTGAAGGACCCCAATCTTGCGGAGCGGCGCGGGAGCGGCATAGGCCTCTACGTCTCGTGGAAAGTGGCCCAGCTCCACAACGGAACGATTTTCGCTGAATCGGAAAAGGGCTCCTGGGCGCGCTTCACCCTCGAGCTTCCTCAGTACATGGACCTCTGCATCGTGAAGTGACGCGGCCCGGCCCCTCAGGCGGGACCCTCCTTCTCCATCGCGATGCGATAGATATCCCAGGCACGGTCGATTTCCTGCGCGGCCTCTTCGTCCAGCTTCTCGATAACGAAGCCGGCGTGGACGATCACGCGATCACCCACCCGTACGTCGGGCGACAGGGAGAGGTCGATCGCGGTTTCCACCCCCCTGGACTCGGCCACGGCCTTTTTCCCTTCTATTCTCGTCACGGTCATCGGTACTGCCAGACACATATCCTTCACCTCTACTATTCAAAATGCCGTCGCCATCAGTGTTGCGGCAACGGGCGGCCCCCCTGTCAGCAGATCCTGGGAAGCTGCTCCTCCGTGAGAAGGGGTAGAATTCGCCTTCCCCCCACGGTTGTTTCCATGTAGACCCTTCCCGGAAACCGCCCGTCGATTTCCCCGATAACGCGCGCGCCGGCGCCTTTCGCGCTTTCCCCGAGGGCCTCCACGATCCCGTCGGCGTCTCCGGGGGAGGCGACGAGAAGGACCTTTCCCTCGTTCGCCGCATAGAGAGGGTCGATACCGAGGATAGAGCAGACGCCGCGCACCTCGTCACGGATCGGCAGGTCCTCTTCCCTGAGTTTCGCGCTGAAGGGCATTCCTTTCACTATTTCGTTCAGGACCGACGCCACCCCTCCCCGCGTCGGGTCCCGCATGAACCTGATGCTTCCCGGGAATCGGCCGGTCACCGTTCCTATCATGTGGTTCAGGTGGGCGCAGTCTGACCTGAGCCCCCGGGAAAAGGAGAGATCGTTCCGGAGCGCCATGATGGAGATGCCGTGGTCGCCTATGGGTCCGCTAATGATGATCCTGTCGCCAATTTCGATTGGCCTTCTCAGCGCGGGAGCGTCCATGACCCCGATGCCGCTGGTGTTGATGAATATTCCGTCAGCCTTGCCCGGGGGCACCACCTTGGTGTCGCCGGTTACGATCGTGACGCCGGCGCCATCGGCCTCGGCCTTCATCGAATCGAGTATCCTTTCAAGGTCGTCGAAGCCGAACCCTTCCTCGAGTATGAGGCCGCATGAGAGATAGAGGGGCCTCGCGCCCATCACCGCCAGGTCGTTCACTGTCCCGTTGACCGCAAGGGTGCCGATATCGCCCCCGGGGAAAAAGAGGGGGGTGATGGTGAAGGTGTCGGTGGTGAAGGCGATCCGCTCGACGCCGATCGTCAGGAGCGCAGAATCGTCGAGCTGGACCGACCCCTCGCCGAAGCGAGCCCTTATGACCCCGTCGATCATTTCGTTCATCAATCGACCGCCGCTCCCGTGTCCCGGCAGCACCTTTTTTGTCATTGCCCGCTCCAGTATTTATAGTATGCGGCGCAGGGTCCCTCGGTGGAGACCATGCAGGGGCCGACCGGTTCATCGGGCGTACAGGCCGTGCCGTAGAGGGCGCACTCGGGGGGCGCGATGAGGCCGCGGAGGAGCTCGCCGCACCGGCAGCCCGCCGCTTCCTTCGGCTCGGGTATGGAGACGGGAAATTTCCTGCGCGCGTCGAATCTCCCGTACTCCTCCCTGATTTCAAGGCCGCTGCCAGGTATGACGCCGATGCCGCGCCATGCTGAGGGAGCGGTCTCGAACACGCGATCGATCATCTCCTTTGCCGTCTTATTTCCGCCCTCCTTCACGACGCGTTCGTACTGGTTCACCGTTTCGTTTCTGCCGTCCATGATCATCCGCACAAGGGAGAGGACGCCCATCATCAGATCGGGAGCCTCGAACCCGGCGATGACGCAGGGCAGGCCGTGTGAATCGGAAATAAAACGCCATGCCCCGGCGCCGACGATTGCGCTCACGTGGCCGGGAAGGATGAAGCCGTCGATTTTTGATTCGCCGGCGGCAAGCAGGGCCTCCACCGCCGGGGGAGTGAGCTTGTTTCCCCCGAGGAGAGAGAAGTTGTCGATGCCCCGTTCCTCCGCCTCGATGAGGACCGCCGCCTCAGTGGGAGCGGTCGTTTCGAAGCCCACGCTCAGGAACATCACTTCACGGTCAGGGTTTTCCGCGGCTATCTCAAGGGCGGCGAGGGGCGAATAGACCACCCGGACATCCATGCCCTCTGATTTTTCACTCCCCAGTGAGCCGCGGGATGAGGGCACCCTGATCATGTCGCCGAAGGTGGCGATGACGGGACGGTGACGTTTCCCGATCTCGATGGCACGGTCAAGATACTCGTTCGGCGTGACGCAGACCGGGCAGCCGGGGCCGTCGACAAGGGAGATCCCGGGAGGGAAGATGTCCCTGACACCCGTGCGGAAAAACTCGGTCGTGTGAGTTCCGCAGACCTCCATGATCCTGATTTCCCTGCCGGGGCGGATCATTCTGAGCCGCTCCGCGAGTTGTGCGTTCAGTATGTGTGCCATCATGTTATCTCGATGCTCGTTACGGTGAATTCCCTCCCCTCGAGAAGTTCGATGTCGTCGGAGCCGCACTTCACGCAGGTAAAGGCCCATTTCTCCTCGAAGGTATGCTCGTGTGTGCATGCTCCGCATCGCACCTTCACCGGCACCCGTTCGATTTCCAGCTCGGCGCCATCGGCAATGGTATCTTTGCTCAGCATGTCGAAGTAGCTCTGCGCCCATTCGGGAATGATATCCGAGAGCCGGCCGATTCTCAGGTTGATCCTGACGACCTTTACGGCACTGTTCCTGTTTGCGTGCTCCAGGACGATCTCGAGGATGTTGGTCATGACTGACAGCTCGTGCACGGCGTGCTCCTCGGCGGAATGAAGTCCCCTGGGGGTCTGAGATAATGACCGTCACGGGGGGTTATATGTCAACAATTAATGGTTCGTATTTCAATCTTCCACGGGGAGAGATTGAGGTTAAATGTGGAATTTTGTATTGATTATTTATCCCTTCTTCGCTATGGTGAAACGACGCACCTATCACATGTCGTGGAGACGTTCATGAAAAACGAACGCATTGAGGGAGTGCAGATTATCATAGGGATCCCCTCCTACATGGAGGCGGATACCATAGGGTTTGTCACCCGTCAGGTCGATCTCGGTATCCGGAAATACTTTCCCGGTATGAAGGCCGTCATCGTCAACGTTGACAACATGAGTCCGGACGACACCAGGGGTGCCTTCCTCTCGACCGAGACCGTGACGCCGAAGAAGTATATCAGCACTCCCCGGGGCATGCTGGGTAAGGGGAACAATCTACTTAACCTGTTCCGCTATGCCCGGTCATGGATGCCGGACCTCAGGGCCGCCGCGGTGGTGGACGCCGATCTCAGGTCGATCACGCCTGAATGGATAAAATTTCTGGTGGAGCCGATCCTGAAGGGGTACGATTACGCTCTCCCCCGCTACAGCCGCCACCAGTTCGACGGAACCATCACCAACCATATCTGCTATCCGCTCCTCTATGGACTGCTTGGTGAAAATATCCGTCAGCCCATCGGGGGGGAGTTCGGATTTTCCCCGCGCCTCGTCGTTCACTGGCTGGAACAGAAGTGGCAGTCAACCACAAGGCTTTACGGTATCGACATATTCATGACCCTGAACGCCGTGGCGGGGAAGTTCAAGATATGCGAGGTGGGCCTGGGGGCCAAGGTACACAAGGCGAGCGCGCCGAAACTGGGCCCCATGTTCACCCAGGTGGTGACCACATTTTTCGAGTCGATTCTCGCCAGGAAGTCGGATTGGATAGGCATGGCGGTAGACCGGCCAGGGACGAAGCCCCTCTTCGGCATCAAGAAACTTTCCCCCCCACAGGAGCTTTCAATCGACATCCGCGACCTGAAGGACAAGCTACGCAGCGAATTTCTTGCCCGGAAAAAACTTTTAAAAAAATACCTGAGCCCCTACATATACCTGAACATGAGGAACATGATTGATCAGGATCACTACGATATGGACACGCTCATGTGGACCCAGGCGGTGTACCAGATCCTTTTTACCTTCGATATCGGGACGGCCAGGGTCAGGAGGGAGATCATCGAGGCCCTGAAGCCCCTCTATTTCGCCAGGTCCGTGACCTATGATTACGAGACATGGAAATACCGCATACTGTTTGCAGAGGAGCTGATCCTCCACCAGGCCATGGCCTTCGCCTCGCAGAAGCCCTACTTTTACGGCCTCTACCTTAAACTCGCACAGAATGGTGGCGGCAAGGGGAAGAAAAAAAGGGAATGACCGTTTTGTCCCGTGTCGCGAGGATCCCCCCGGTTTCCCCCGAATGGGTGCATTAATAAATTATTTCTTGCCTGATATCGTGTTCTTTGCTATTTGTGAAAACGGAGGGGGCCACGCGGTAGCGCTGGCCCGCCGCGAGGCGGGCGGTGAGGAAAGTCCGAACACCGCAGGGCAGGGTGCCGGGTAACGCCCGGGCGCCGTGAGGCGATGGAAAGTGCAACAGAAAATATACCGCCATCACACCCCCTTCCCTCGCAAGGGGAAGGGGGTGTGATGGTAAGGGTGAAATGGCGAGGTAAGAGCTCACCGCGTCCGCAGTAATGCGGGCGGCATGGTAAACCCCACCCGGTGCAAGGCCAAGTAAGCAGCCGTTTGAGAACTGCCCGTTCGAGGCTGCGGGTAGGTCGCAAGGAGCGGCGCGGCAACGCGCAGCCAAGATAGATTGCCGCATAAACAGAATTCGGCTTATGTCCCCCTCCGAAGCGGATGGCCGGCAGCCGAGCCCCCACGGGCGGCTGCCGGCCATTGATTATTCCCTCATCATCCCCCGGAAACCCGCCGGATGGGTCGCTATCTTTTCCCTTCCGCCTGCGGCCTGATTAATTGCTTGATTTTTTAACCACCGGTATGTTACTATTAATATGTCAACACACGGCTGATCCGTTTCACCCTGTCTCGATCGAATCATCTTGAAATCCCCCGGGTTGACGCGGCGAGCCCTCAGGGGCCGCACATGGAGGTGTGTCATGAAACGACTGGTCATTGTACTATCGGCATTTTCCCTTATCGCTCTCTCGGGGGCCCTCTATAGCTCCCGCATGTCGGATTATCAGGTGGCGGAGGTCTTCGTGTGCGCCGAGGGTGTGGTCATCGCAGAGATGAAAGCCAAGACAGCGCTCAACCGGCAGGTACTGACCTCGGTGAGTTACTGCTCGTGCGAGGGGGTCGACCCGAGTTTCAAGACCGAGGTGAAAAAGGATGTGTGCGAGCCCCCTGGCGACATGGTTTATTCGTGCAACTGCATAGGCAGGACCGGGTACTGACCCTGCACGATCCGCCACCCCGTACCGATACCGAAAAAAACCATAAAGGCGGTAATAGATGGACCGTAATAGAAAAATATTGATTTCGATCCTCGCGCTCCTCGTACTTTCGTCCGTTATCGCGATCGTCGACATCAGCATCACCATGCAGAGGCGGAGCGGCGCGGGCATCTCGCTCCCGGGGCCCCAGATAGGGCCCGGAATCGGCATTGTTCGCGTGGAGGGCCCGATAGAGATGATAGGGGCCTCCTCGCCCTTCGGCATGGGGCAGGGCTCAGAAGCGATTATCAGGCGTCTTGACGAGCTTGAAAAAAGCGGAAACATACGGGCGGTGGTGGTGCGGATAAATTCACCCGGCGGAACCGTGGGGGCGACCCAGGAGATCTATCAGAAGCTCTGGAAACTCAGGAAAAAAAACATCCCCCTCGTGGCCTCCATGGGCGAGATCGCGGCATCGGGAGGGTATTATGTGGCGTCTGCGTGTAACATTATCGTGGCAAATAACGGGACCATTACCGGGTCGATCGGGGTGATCGCCGTTTCGCCGAACCTGAGAAATCTTTTCGAAAAGATCGGAATTGACATGAACGTGATCAAGAGCGGACGCTATAAGGATATGCTTTCGTCGTTTCGCGACATCAGTCCCGATGAAAGGAAGCTGGTACAGGATATCATAGATTCGTCATACCGAAAGTTCCTGAAGGACGTCGCACTGGGAAGAAACATGAATGAATCGGAAATAGCCCCTGTTGCGGACGGGCGGGTCATGGGGGGAGAAACCGCCCTCGAGCACAAGCTCGTGGACTTGCTGGGTACCTTCGAGGACGCGGTCGACAAAGCGCGCGAGCTGGCGAAGCTTCCCGAGGGGTGTCCGGTCTACGACGAGATCAGGACGCCGATTGAGCAGGTACTCTTTCGGATGGAGGCCATCCTTGGGCGCTCCGATCCTATGGGCCGTACCATGGAGATGATCCGGCAGGAGACACACTACCGGATTGAGTACAGGTACATGCCATGATCGTCGCGGAATTTAGATCCCTCAGGTGGGCCGACCTCTTCCTTAACGCGCTGGTCGATCCGCGGGCGCTTTACCGCCAGATTTCAAGGAAGGAGCCACGTCCCTTTGCGCTCAGTTTCATGGTTCCCGCGGCCGAGTCGGCGATCGGGATTCTCACCCTTTCTCTGCTCTGTTCGCAAACGACATTCTTCTATTATAAGATCACCTACGGCTGGATACTGGTGTTCCTTTTCCATTCGATTATTGTGGTCATCTCCGCCGCGCTTATGGACATGGCCGCCCAGTTCTTCGGATTAAAGGGAAACGTGCGCGAGCTGATTTCTCTCGTCAATTTTTCCCTATTTCCCAGGGTGTTTATACTGCCGGCTGTCTACATATTCAAGGTCTTCAATTTCGCCCCGCTCTTTTTCTACAGCTTTTTTTTCATGGGGCTTTTCATCTGGTCGGCCCTTATCGCGGTGCAGGGCATTTCGGAGATGCATAACTGCGGGTTCGGCCGCGCGGTTATCATGTATCTCTTTCCGGCCCTTCTGACGGGCACGGTACTTTTCTTCATGTTCATCCTGCTCGTTATCTGCGGCGCAGGATACATCGTGGGCTAGCCCCCCGGCCCCGCGCGCCGCGGGGGCGTCATCCCCTGGCGGTTCTCTTTACGATAACGAGTGAAATGAAATAGAGGAGGGTGCCCGAGGTGACGATTGTGGCGCCGGTAGGCAGATCGAGGTAGTAGGAGAGGAAGAGGCCCCCCGTCATGACGAATACGGCAAAGAGTATCCCCGCGAGAATGACGCGTCGGTAATCCTTCGACACCAGCAGGCCGAACCCGGCCGGAAGGACCACCAGGGCCGACACAAGGATGATCCCGACGATTTTGATGCTGATCACGATGATTCCCGCCAGAAATACCAGGAGACACGTATCGAGGATTTCAGTGCGGACACCGCTCACGGACGCCACCTCCTCATCAATGGTCATGAAGAGTATGCGGTTCATGAAGAGGAAAATGAAAGCGGCGAAGAAGAGCAGGGTGACCAGTGCCACGGCGTTGTCAACGAGGGTCACCCCGAGAATGTTTCCGAAGAGGTAGCTCATCAGGTCGAAGGAGTAACCCTTTTTCAGCGAAAGGAAAATCGCCCCCAGGGCCATGGAAAAAGCGAAAAAGATTCCGATTCCCATGTCGTAGGATATCCTTCCCAGGCGAGCCAGTTTTCCGATAAGGATCGCGGATATGACGCAGAAGGCGAGGGACGTGAAGAAGGGGTCCACTCCGAGCAGCACGCCCAGCGCCACGCCGCCAAAGGCCGTATGGGCGATACCCGCCCCCAGGAACGACATCTTCCTCATCACCACGAAAAACGACAGGAAGCCGAAGAGTATTCCGAGGAGGATTCCCATCATGAAGGCGTTGCGGAAAAAATTCAGTTGAAAGAGCTCGATCATTATTCGTCTCCGCAATTATCGGACCGGTTTTCGTGCCTGACATAATAGATGTTTTTGCCGAACACCTTTGAGAGGGAGCCGTTCGCGAAGCAGTCCGTGAGAGTACCGTGGAAATGAAGCTTCGTTTTGAGGCACGCCAGCCGGTCGACGATGCTCGACACTGCGCCGATGTCGTGGGATACCATGACGATGGTCAGTTTTTTCGTATCACGGAGCCTGAGCAGCAGCTGGTAGAAATTATCCTGCGCCACGGCGTCAAGGCCCGTTGACGGCTCGTCGAGAAGAAGGATTTTCGGTTCTACCGCGAGGGCCCTGGCGATAAGGACCCTCTGTTTCTGACCGCCCGAAAGGCTCCCGTAGTGGCGCCCGCGGAGGGGGGATATTTCGAGAGCCTCCAGGGCCTCGTCGATGCGCGCGCGGTCCCCGGCGTCAAGCCTCTCGATCATCCCTTTGCCGGCGTAGCGGGCCATGGCCACGACATCGTAGACGCTGACGGGCATGGCGAAGTCGACGCTGCTTCGCTGGGGCAGGTACCCGATGGTGCCCCGGGGCAGCTTCCCGGGTGGCGACCCCATTATTCTTACGGAGCCACTGTCGGGTTTCAGGAAGCCCATGGTGGTTCTTAACAGGGTGCTTTTCCCGCTACCGTTGGGACCGACGATGGACACGATCTCGCGGTCCCTCACGGAAAAGCTAATGTCATCGAGAATTGTCGCCCCGTTGAAGGTAACCCGGATGTTGTTCAGTTCAATAACAGAATCAGACACGACGCGTACCGATCCTCCTCCTCACCGTAGCGCGGAGGCGAGGGCCGCCGCGTTGAATCGCATGAGCTTTATGTAATCCGATTTGTCCGGAACGCCGGGATCGCCGATGCCGTCAAGGCGGACGATTCGCCCGTCGATCTCCTTCGCCAGGACACGCGCGGCCCTGTCATCCACATTCTCGCTCATGACGATAACGGCGATTCCCTCCTGCCGGGCGCGCCGGACGATTTTCTGGATGGATCGCACGGAGGCTTTTTCGCTTCCCTCGTGCTGGACGGTGCCTGAGACCGTGAGCCCATAATCGGCGGCGAAATAGTCCCACGCCTCGTGCCATTGTATGAAGGACCTCTCCTTTTTTCCGGCGAAAAGGGAGGCGATCCATGCGTCAAGGTCGTTCAGCTTTTTCATATAGGCGGCCAGGTTGCGACGGTAGTGGTCACGGTTCGCAGGGTCGATTTTTTCCAGGGCTGCCGCCGTCCTTTCTGCGATTGTTTTTGCCTTCCTGACGCTCAGCCATATATGGGGGTTTCCAAGCTCCGTGTGCCCCCGGGTCATCAGGTAATTCCTGGAAGCATTTCCATGAAGAAAGCGTTCGATCCATCCGTCGAATTCCGGGGTGATGCCGATAAAGAGGGCGCTGTTCTGAATCTTCCTTGCGGTCGAGGGACGCGGCTCGAAGGTGTGAGGGTCGGTCCCGGGCGGGACGGCGAAAAAAACCGTGGCTTTCTCCCCCCCTATGTTTTGCACGATGTCGTAGATCGGGAAAAGGGACACCACGACCTTGATTTTCCCCGCCGTCTCCTCCGGGTGCTTGTTGCACCCGGGTATGGCGATAACGGCCAGCGACAATGCCGCGCATGCAAGGAGTCGATTCATGGCCTCCCTTCCATCTAGAATTTCCGCCCCGGGGCATACCCGGCACGACGCGGGCCCGTGCCCGGACCGTAAGGTACGCTACATGAGCGGGCCGCGCATGTCAAGATTTACTTGTAAAATAGGCTGGACATTTTAGCGGGTGTGGATATCTTCATATCCGCGAAAGGCGATATCTCGCCATTTCCCATGCAGACCGGAGGTCCACCATGCGTTCACGTTTGTCAATGCGTGCGTTTTTAGGATTCACGATTATGACTCTGTTCGTCTGCGTGCGGGCATATTCCATGAGCGTCGTCGATTACTACAATTTACTTCCGGGCGAGTTCCTCTCCGCGCAGAAGTACACGCTGGTGCAGAGGGGGGGCACATGGGCCGTCAAAGAGGAACCGGGATACGGCTCGATAGGCGATCCGGTGGTTGACGTGAGAAACGGCTACATCCGGACCGTGTACCATGGCGGCGACGGGGATGACGAACGGATCGTCGCCCTTTTTATCATGGCGGATAAAACTCCCGTGATGGGCATATACTCTTCGTACAACGGCACCGGAGGGGAATACGGGATACAATTCTGCGAATACCGGAAGGGGGCCTGGAAGGACGTGACGGGCCGGGTTCTGCCGAAAATGAGCTACAGGGATTTTCTCAAAAGCGGCTATGACACGGCCCCCTTCGAGGGTGTGATGAAACGGGTCAACGGCAAAAACGGAAGGTTCGTCGAGCCGCAATTCATCGTAAACCTTCCCCGCCACGGCACCATTGTCACTGTAGGGCTGCACCTCAAGGCGCTCAGGGGTACCGACGTGACCGATAAAGATCTCGCGATCGTGGAAAAGGTCAGGGCCAACCAGGCATTCCGTCTGATCGAGCTGAAGTGGAACATGGAGATGGGCGTTTTCGAGATGGGGAAAAAGCGGTAGTCTCACCCCGCGCCCGCACGGTTGGCGCGGGCGCGGGGTGGTCTCATGCATTGACGATCATTGCGCCGGGGGCTGTTTCTTGAATTTCGACAGGGCGTTTTCGAGGGCCGTGGAGATCTCACCGAACGCCTTTTCGGCGCCCTTTTTCAGCTCGTCCAACCCTTCGCCGCTCGCGGTCTTGAGCTCGTTGAACTTGATCTCCGCCTCGCTTCTCTTGGCTTTCAGCTCCTCGACCACTTTGACATAGTCTTCTTTCATAATGACGGACGCCTCGTTCCCCTGCTCTTTCATCTCGTCGAGCTTTTTGTCCCATTCGATCATTTTGTCGGCCAGTTTTTGAAGATACGATTTTTTTTCATTTTCCATTTCTCTCTCCTTGAAGCGGTTTGATCATTAATTCACGCAAGCGAATGAAGGAAAGCCATCATCCGCGGATTAGCTGCATGTAATAAAAATATATCGCGAATCGCAGATATAAGCAATAACATTTTTCGGTTATACGGCAAAATTCCGAGGATGCATTGCCTCCATCAGCCTCTTGACCCCCCTCCGGGCCGGAGGAGGGGAAAAAAATGTCGGTGGAATAAAATCGTTGACCGCCGTTTTCATCGCGTGTATACACTCAGATACTACAGGTGCGCGGAAGGTGGGACATGAAACTGTTCAAGGGTTTGATAATCTTTACTCTGGTGGTGGGCGCCTTCGCGATCGGAGTACGCTACTTCGGCTGTTCCTTTATCCGGGATTACACCGTGGACGAGGACAAAAAGATTCGCGACATCAGGGAAAGGATAGCGGAACTCGAGAAGGTGGAGATCAAGGATACGGTCCACCTCCAGCGCATTTCCGATCAGTACAGCCAGCTCGGCACGGTCTACCTGGAAAAAAGACTCTGGGACCAGGCGGTCGGTGCCTTCGAGAAAAGCGTCGCACACGGGAAGACGACACCCGGCGTCCTCTACTCCCTCGGCCTGGCCTATGCGAACCGCGGAGGGGATAGAAACAGCAGCGAGGACATGGAGAGGGCCGAGGCCAGCTACCGGAAAGCCGTGGATTCGAAGAAAGATTTCGATGAAGCCCGGAACGCCCTTGCGATACTCCTGTTTTTTGAAAACGACAAAAGGGAAGAAGCCCTCGCAATGGCCCGGGAGATCGTGGCACGAAACAAAAACTACTACATCGGACGTTTCACCCTGGGGAGGTTCTATTACGAAACGGGCCGTCTCCGTGAGGCGCTCTCGGTGTACGAGGATCTGCATTCAGATCTGGAGAAACTCCCGCCCTCGCAGATAATCGAAGAATACAAGAAGGACTGCAGTGAAAACATTCAGCGGATAATGATGGAGCTTTCGAAAAAGAAGGGGGGGTGAGGGACTATCGCCACTCCTCGTCAGGCAGGGGCCGGGGTATCCGCCTGTCCTTGGATTCCCGAATGAAGCGTTCTTTCAGTATCACTATATCGACCCGCCGGTTATAGGCCCGGCCCTGGGGCGTGTTGTTGTCATCGATGGGACGGTACTCTCCGAACGCCACCGCAGAGAGCTGCCGGGGCTCAACGTTATCCTCTTCGGCCAGGTAGTGGAGGACGTTAAGGGCCCGTGCCGAGGAGAGGTCCCAGTTTGTCCGGTATGACTCCCTCGCCTCGGTAACGGTTATCTTCGAGTTGTCCGTGTGGCCTTCAATTCTTACGAAATTGTCAAGTGAGCGGATGATGGCTCCCACCTTCCTGAGAATGGGCCGCGTTCCCTCTTTCAAGCGGGCGGACCCGGGTTCGAAAAAAAGGTCGTTGCTCAGGGTTATAACGAGGCCGCGCTCGTCCTCCTTCATCCTGATATGGCGCGACTCGATCTCCGGTTTGAACGACTCCATCGCCCTTATCATCTGGCGTGAGAGACTGCGCGCCCGTTCGCTGCTCGGGAGGGCGGTTATGTTGTGCCCGAGGTCCATCAGGTTTCCCTTTGAGATCGACTTGCCGCCGGTCATGATTCCGATGTTACCCCTGAACGAGGAAAGAACATAGAGGAATTCCTGGCCGGTCACCACCGTGATGTCCCCCATCAGGACGATGAAGAAGCAGAGGAGGAGCATGTTCATGTCCCCCATGGTGAGCATCCAGCCCGGTGTGGACCGGACCTGCGATTTCTTCTGCTTGACGGCCATCGGTTAGTCGCCGACCTCTTCGGTGATCTCCTGCCTCATGTCGGGTGGCAGGAAGGATATCAGCTTGTCCTTGACGATACGGGGATTGTCCCCCGACTGTATGGAGAGGACACCCATGAGAATGATCGACTTCATCAGCACTTCCCTATTCGTCATCATATCGAGTCGCGAGGCGACGGGCTGGAATACGAGATAGCACATAATCGCGCCGTACATGGTGGTGAGGATCGCGACCGCCAGGTAGGGGCCGATGGAGGCCCGATCGCTCAGGTTGACAAGCATCATGACAAGACCCATGAGAGTTCCGATCATACCGAAGGCAGGGGCCCATGATCCCCAGTCGTCGAAGATCCGCTTGTTGTTGTCGTGGCGGTTCACCATCTGCTCGATTTCGTTGTCCATGATGTTCTTCACCAGCTCGGGGTCCGTGCCGTCGACGACGAGCTGGAGGCCCTTTTTCATGTAGGGATCGTCCAGTTCCTCGAGGTCGTCCTCAAGGGCCAGGAGGCCCTCGCGGCGTGCCTTTTCAGAAAAAGAGACGATTGTCACAATCAGCTCACTCAGGTTGTATTTCACCGGGAAAAGGGCCACCCGGAAGAAAACGGGCATTTTAACGAGATGCCTCAGGGGGTACCCGACCATCAGCGCGGCGAAGCTCCCGCTCACGGTGATCATTACTGATACGGGGTCGAGGAAGATAAGGAGACTGCTTTTCGCGAGCAGGATGGCCAGCGCGAGGCTCATGATGCCCCATACCAGGCCGATAATTAGTGTTATTTCCATACAGAAGTCCTTATGGTATCCAGAATGCTCTCAGTAGCTATTTCGGTATATTTGTCTGAATTCACCAATAAAAAAACCCAACGGCCCCCCGGGGGGGTATCCGCCCTGCGGGGGCGTGTTGGAAAGCTATCCATACATCTGTAACCGGTTGGGGCAGGATTGACAAGAAAAAAACGGCATTTGCCAGGGGTGAAAATCCGTATTCATCCGTGTCAATCAGCGTTTCAAATCGCATGGATTCCGCTTTTGGCCTCTTCGCGTCATTTTGACGAAGAATAATTCAGGCTCTCGGGCGGGAAAATGTTGTTGCGCGCGGGGTTTCAGCTGTCATACTTGCCGCTTATTTTCTCGATTTTCCCTGGAGGCCCCTTCCATGAAAAGAGAAACCGCCCTTATTACCGGCGCCACCTCGGGCATAGGCCGCGCCTACGCGGAATGGTTCGCCCGAGCGGGGTATAACCTGGTCATTACAGGCCGGCGAAAAAGTGTGATCGCCGGCGTTGCGCGCGATCTCACGCGCGTGCATGGCGTGTCGGTGAAGGTGATCATCGCCGAACTTGCGACGGAGGCGGGCACGCGCGCCGTCCTCGACGCCATCCGGAAGGAGGGGAGCCTCACGGTCCTGGTCAACAACGCCGGGTACGGCATCGACGGGCTCTTCGCTGACCTGCCGATACGCGATCATCTGAACCTGATACATGTACATGTCACCGCTGCCCTCAGGTTCGTCCACGCAGCCCTTCCCCGCATGATCGAGGGCAAAAGGGGCACCATCATCAACGTATCCTCACTGGGGGCCTTCGCACCGGCCCCGATCAACGGTATCTACGGCGGCTCCAAGTCCTTCCTCAATGTCTTCACCGAGAGTCTCCACCTGGAGACGCGGCGCCTCGGAATCCGGGTCCAGGCACTCTGCCCCGGCTTTACTGTCACCGATTTTCACAATAAGATGGGGGTCGAGGAGGAGGTGAGAAACAACCGTAAGCTCCACTGGATGAAGCCTGAGCGGGTGGTGGCACTATCGATGCGTTGCCTGGAAAAGGGGAGGGTTATCTGCGTTCCCGGATTTCGCAACCGGTTGATCCGCTCCATCATAAGCATTGTACCCCGGGGGCTTTACTACCGAATAGTAGCGTCTACGTATAGGAAGTGAGGGTTATTTCCCTGGAAAGGCAGTTTGAATATATAAGTACAGGTCTTTTTGTATTAATAAATCCCACCCGGGTATGTTTTTTATTGACTCCTTCTTTAGTAAGAATTATACTATAAGCAGGATACTGATCCTTATAAAAATATACATAAACATACAATTAAATATTTAAAATTATATATAATTAATGAATAATCTGGATGGATGTAACGAGCGATGAATCATCCTCGATACGCAGTGTGTATTTTCATCTATAACTTCGGGATTGAACCATGAAACAATATGCCGTCATCATAATCATCGCATCAATGCTCGCTGCCTCCTCCTGTAACCGAAATGATCTATACGATAACTCCCGATATGATGTTGAATCCCTCCTTCTTTCCAATATGGGCCTCACCGTGGTCATACAGTCCGCAGTGGCGGGTCCGACAAATTCGCCAATACCGATAACTATCGTGTTCAAAAACCCGGTCACCGGTTTCGACGTGACCGATATTGTCGTGGCCAACGGCACAGCGGGCGGGTTCGCCGGGGCCGGGGATACCTACACCGCGAATATCGCCCCCCTTGCCGACGGCATCGTCACCGTGGACATACCGGATGGGGCGGCCCAGGACGCCGAGGGGAATCTCTCGAAGGCGGCCCGGCGCTTCACCGCAGTCTATGACACCATGGTGGCGCTCTCCTCCGTGACGATAGGGTCGAACAACCCGGCCCCATCCCTCGCGATGTCCGGCAACAGGGTGACCCTCTCATTCACTGCGGGGGAGGCCCTCATCGCACCCGCGGCGGTCATTAATGGGGTCGGGGCCACGGTGGCGGGGGGACCGGTCAACTGGACAGCTTACCGCGTCATGAACGCCGGTGACCCCGAGAGCCCGGTTACCTTTACCATTTCAGGCATACAGGACCTGGCGGGGAATACGGCGGCTAATGTGTCGGCAACCACGGACGCCTCGACGGTGACCTACGACATGACGGCACCGTCGATTACCCCCGTAAATATAGCCTCGAGCAACGCCTTCTCGGCCCTGGCCATCGTGGGGGACACGGTGACCCTGACCTTCACGGCTGACGAGGATATACAGGCTCCCTCTGTGACCATCGCCGGCAGAGCCGCGACCCTCGCGGGGGGGCCGGCGGTCTGGACCGCGTCACTGGCGATCCCCGCTCTCGCGCCCGAAGGGTTGCTGGCATTCGCCATATCGAACGTCCGGGACCTGTCGGGGAACCCTGTATCGAACGTGACGGCAACGACTGATGCGTCCTCCGTCACACTGGATAAAACGGCCCCTTCGATCACGTCGATCACATCCGGCTCGCCAAACGCCACCTACGGCACGAGTTCGAACATTGACGTGACGATAAACTTCAACGAGAACGTCGAACTCGTCGGAGGCACCCTTGACCTGACACTCGACACCGGGGCCGTGGTGAACATCGCACCCTTCGGGCCCTCCATGATGGCCTCGGGGATCTACACCGTGGCTGCCGGGAACACCAGCGGTGATCTGAACGTGGTCGGCATCGCCCTTGGGGGCGGGGCAGTGCTCCGTGATGTGCCGGGAAACAATGCCTCCCTGGCCCTGCCTGCCGGTAACAACCTGGGAAATAACAGCGATATCGTTATCGATACGATCCCTCCCGCCATTCTTTCCATCACATCGAGCACGGCTAACGGCACCTATGGCTCCGGCGCGGCCATCAATATAATGGTGAATTTCAGCAAGAACGTGACCCTGGCGGGCAACACCCTTGACCTGATCCTCGATACCGGGGTAGTGGTGAGCATCGTGCCCTTCGGGCCGGCCCTGTCGGCCAGCGGGACTTATACCGTGGCTGCCGGGAACACCAGCGGCGATCTGAACGTCAGCAGCGTGGGCCTGGCGGGGGGTGCCACTCTTCGGGATGCCTTCAACAACGACACCTCCCTTCTCCTCCCTGCGGGGCAGAACCTGGCGGACAACAAGGCCATCGTAGTTGACACGGGGGCTCCCTACATAATTTCATTCACCTCAAGCACCGCAGACGGGTCATACGGCTCCGGAGCGGTCATAGATGTGACGGTTAACTTCAGCGACAACATGACCCTGGCGGGCAACAACCTTGACCTGACCCTCGACACGGGGGCCGTGGTGAGCATTGCGCCCTTCGGTCCCTCCAGCAATGCCTCGGGAACCTACACCGTGGCAGCCGGGCACGCCAGCGGCGACCTGAACGTGACGGGCGTGGGCCTGGCCGGCGGCGCCACGCTGCGCGACGGCCTGAACAATGACGCGGTCCTGGGCCTTCCGGCAGGGAACAACCTGGCGGACAACCAGGCCATCGTCATCGACGCCGTGGCGCCGGTCATCACCGGCATTACCTCGGCAACCATCAACGGCACCTATAGGTCGGGCTCAATCATTGATGTAAGGATCAACTTCAGCAAGAACGTGACCCTCACGGTGGGCACCCTGGATGTGACCCTCGACACGGGCGACGTGGCGAGCATCGCCCCCTTCGGGTCGGCCATGTCGGCCAATGCCACCTACACCGTGGGCGCCGGCGATACCAGCGGCGACCTGAACGTGACGGGCATTGCACTGGCAGGCGGCGGAATCCTGCGGGACGCCTTCAACAATGACACCGACCTGACGCTTCCGGCAGGGCAGAACCTGGCGGATAACAAGGCCCTGGTCGTCGACGGTGTGCTCCCTATCGTGACGCCCGTGTCGATCGCCTCGGACAACGCAGACCCGGCTCGCGCCACGACGGGTGACACCGTCACCGTCACCTTCACTGCCAACGAAGACCTCCAGGCGCCCACGGCCACCATCGGCGGCAGCTTCGCCGTCATAGCCGGCGGTCCACTGGTCTGGACCGCTTCGTACACCCTTGGCGCCATGGCCGACGGTACGGCGACCTTTCAGATTTCCAATGTCCGGGACCTGGCCGGCAACACCATTGCCGATATAACCGCGGTTACCGATATATCTTCAGTGAACGTGGACACCACGCCGCCATCGGTGACGCCGGTTTCCATAGTCGTCCAGCAACGCTGATTCGACCATGGCGATGCTGGGCGACACCGTAACCGTATCCTTCACCTCCGGCGAGGCGCTCCAGACGCCCATGGTCACCATTGCCGGTGCCGCGGCGGTCGTGGGGGGCGGGCCCCTCGTATGGACCGCAACGTATGTCATGGCTTTGGGCGATGCCGAGGGCGGGGTGCCCTTCCAGATATCGGGCATCAGCGACCTCACGGGTAATACCATCGGCAATATCAGCGCCGTCACGGACGGCTCGTCGGTCACCTATGACCGCACCGTTCCCGCCATCACCCCCGTATCGATCGCATCAGACAACGCCAACCCCCTCTACGCGAAGACCGGGGATCTCATCACCCTTACTTTTAGCGCCGACGAGAACATCCAGACGCCCACGGTGACCATTGACGGCAACGCCGCTATCGTGGCGGGCGGCCCCCTGAACTGGACGGCAACCTACACCATGCTGGCCGCGGACCCGGAGGGGACGGTCACCTTCAGCATAACGAACGTCATGGACCTTTCGGGCAACATGGTGGCCGCGCCCGTAAACGCCGTGACCGATGCCTCTTCCGTAACCTATTACAAGACCGCGCCGTCGCTCTCTCCGGTCACTATCGCGTCGAGCAACCCCAACCCCTCCCTGGCCAGGGTGGGCAACACCGTGACCCTGACCTTCACGGCCAACCGTGCTATCACGACGCCCACGGTGGTCATCAAGGGAACGGCCGCCGCCGTGGCGGGCGGGCCCCTGGCCTGGACAGCCACTCGCACTATGATCGCCGCCGATACCGACGGCGGGGTCAATTTCACCATATCAACAATACAGGACCTGGCGGGCAACGCGGCCGCCGACGTGTCGGCCACCACTGACGCATCGGCCGTCACCTTTGACAAATCGCCGCCGGTCATCTCCACGGCCGAGACCATGGATGCAGACGGCGACGGCCGCATCGACCACTACCGCGTCACCTTTAACGAAAACGTGACGGACAGCACCTTCCCGGGATATGCCGCGAACAGTCAGGGGAGCCTGCAGGGCCAATGGGTCGTGGCAGGGTACGCCAACCTGGTGATGGCCCACGGCGCGGCCGCACCCGAGGCGGACACCGCCAACGACGCCGTCATCTACCTGAAATACAGCGAAGCCGCCGTTGTGGGCGACACTGACGTCAAGCCGGACCTGACGACGGGGGTATCGCCCGCCGTGACCGACAGGGCCGGCAATGCCATGACCCAGGTGAACTCGGCCGCCGTGGCAGAGGCCGACGGGGCCGCCCCGGTGGTGGTCACCGTGGTGGGGGCACCCGGGGTCAACACCGCCGTCGTTACCTTCAGCGAGGCCGTGGATAACAACAACGCCGACGGAGGCGCCTGCACCGGCAGCGTCATGGCGGGGAATCTGGACTATTTCAACAACAGCGGCGGTGACGCATCGTCGATCACGGGGATGAGTGACGCGGATGGCTGTGATTGCCAGGTGGAGGTCCTTACCAACGTCAGCCTGGCGGCAGCCGACCTGGAGGTTGACACCATCGGCGCCAGGCTATCACAGGTATACGACTCTGCGAATATATCGGCCTTGAACGGTGTAAAAACAATCAACGGTTTTCTTGGCAAGCTGGTGTGCCGCTTCGACACCACCTCGGCCGGGGCCGACGTGCCCAACGACGTGACGAACTTCCCCCTGCTCATCAGGCTGACCGACCCGGCCATCATCGACGCCGTGCAGGCGGGGGCGCCCGACATCCGTTTCATCGACCGCGACGGGTCATCTCTCAAGTACCAGATCGAGCGATGGGACCAGGCCCTGGACCGGCTGACGTCTGGGTCCTGGTGCCGCAGATCGACGGTAACAACGCGAGCGACTACATCACCATGTTCTACAACGATGTCAACGACGGCACCATCCCCGATGGCCAGGACGCGCAGGGCGTCTTCGACACGGCCAACGGCTTTGCCGGGGTGTGGCACCTGAACGAGGGTGCGGTGGCACCGGTGATATTCGACACCACCTTCAACACCAACAATGGTACGAACACCAACACCACCAACGAGATCAACGGAATCATCGGGCAGTCGCGCTACTTTGACGGAGCCACGGCCTATGTGGACTGCGGCAACGACCCGACACTCGATATCACGGGCCAGCTCACCCTGTCTGTATGGACCCGTTCCGATGACGGTGAATTCGCAACCAATTACCGCATCATATCCAAGATGACCACGACCGACGGTTACGAGCTGATAACGTATAACCAGACCGAGTTGATCGACCTGCTCGCCAGCGGCGGAGGACTGGGAACGGCCTCGGCGGACCTGAGCGGCATGGGCGACGCCATTGACACCGGCTGGCACTACTTCGCGGCCACCATCAACAATACAACGGCCGAGATCTTTTTTGACGGGATCATCAGCACCACCGATGGCTCAATCGGTGCGCTCCAGTCAGGCGGGTCGAAGCTGGTTTACGGCGCGAGTACGGCTTACGCCTACAAGTTCCAGGGCAGCATTGACGAGGTAAGGGTTGAGAGCGTTCAGCGCACCCCCGAGTGGATCAAGCTCTGTTATGAAAACCAGCGTCTTGCCCAGCGCCTGATCAAGTACTGGTTCGATCCAGCATGGCAGTATCGGAAAAGGATATCCGTGCAGGGCTCCAAGGTGGCGGACAACCTCCTGCTTTTCCCGGTGTACGTGCGCCTGGACGACCTGGGCTCCGAGTTCTTCAACCACGTGAAGCCCGACGGCACGGATATCGTGGTCACGGCCGGCAACGGCCGCACCATGGTGCCCCGGGAGCTCGTGACCATCAACACGGGGGCGCAGACGGGCGAGCTCTGGTTCAGGGCCCCCCTGCTGCAGATGTCGGATGAAACGGTCTTTTACGTCTATTACGGCAATCCCTCCGCCGCGGAGACCAACGACCCGGCCGTGTGGAGCAACGGCTACGGCGGCGTGTGGCACCTGAACGGCAACGGCTTCGATTCCTCGCCCTCGGGCAATCACGGCGCGGTGAATGGAGCCCCGGTGGCTACGGCAGGGCAGATGGGGGGCGCCATCACCTTCGACGGCGGCGATGATTTCCTCGATATCGCCACTTCACCGTCCCTTGCCCTTGCCGGCACGGTCACCCTGTCCGCCTGGTTCAGGCCCGTCCTGGGCACGGAACCGGAAATGCGACTCGTCTCCAAACGCTTCAACCCCGCCGCAATCAACGGCTATGGGTTGACCGTCGATCCTTCCGTGGGAGACCTCTTCGCCTACACCCAGGGCGGCAGCAACGCCAAGGCCGATATGGCGCAGGTGGAGATATCGACCACCTGGTACAATTACTCTACCGCCGTCATCTCTCCCAACGGGCCCATGGCACAATGTGCGATATACTTCAATGGGCTTGACAGGACTACCGACACTGTCCTGGCGCCTCTCCTTGCCGACGGCACGCCTCTCAACATTGGCCGCATGCCCGACGGGACCTCGTATTTCAGCGGCGACATCGACGAGGTGCGCGTCTCCAGCGTGGTGCGTTCTGCGGAATGGGTCCAGACGGAGTTCAACAACCAGGGCGACCCCATGACATTCTTCAGCATCGCGGCGGAGGAGGAGGTGGACGGCCCGTGACGAAGCCGCAGGTTCATTTCATCATGGGCGGCGTCTTTCTCGCTGCGGCCCTTTTGTCCCTGTCCTGCGCCGACTCGGGCGGCGAAGCGCCGGGCGTGGTGAATGACCGGAAGTTTTACAGCGCCGCCCAACCGGGCAAGTGGGCGCCCCAGGTCGCGGACCACGAGCCGCAGTGCCGCATGTTCTCTGACGACCGGGGTGGAAAGCGGATCGAGGTGAGCGTACGTTTCGGCCGCCGCGGCGACCCCCGCCACTACGTGGAGGCGATCCTCCTCCTCGACGCGGACCGGAAGGAGCTCGCCAAGAAGTCGTTCAAACGGGGCGAGCGGGCCGAGGTCATCCTGGTCATTCCCGGCGGGGCAGCGTTTCCCCTCTATGTCGTCTCCAAATGCAACAAGCATGACATGTGGGAGAGGAAAATTGAAGGGGAGGGGGACTGAACCGCGCCCGCCGCTGACAATTTTCTTGTTGCGAATAATGACGGTCTGGTTATGGTAGGGATATATCACGGAATGACGCCATGCCGGCCATGTTTTCACTGGAAACGATCACCACGAACTTCATCTTTTTTGCCGGGGGCGTTTCGCTCCTGGTGTCACTGGGCGAGCTTCTCGTCCGGCATCGCCGCGTGGAGAACTACATTTTCTGCGCCCTGTTGTTCTGCTTCGGCATTCTCATGTTCCAGATCGGCTTCATTGCAAACGGGGACGTTGCGGCAGATCCGCGCATTCTGTACCTGCACATGACCTTTCTCTACCTGGTGGGCCCCATCGGGTACTTCGCCTATTTTCTCATCATCCTTCCCCGGGACACCCTGCCCGGCCGGATGGCGTTGTACCTTGTGCCCTCCATAATTGCCCTGGCCTTTGACGCGTATTACATCGCCATGCCGACTGAAATCACAGCGGGAATTAATCGAGCTATTGCTCTATACCGGCGCCATGGACCGGCTGCCCCTGGCGCGTCTCCTCTTTGCCGGAGCCGGCCTTCAGATTCTCCTGTATCTGGGCGTGCTGCTTTTCCGCTTTCTGGTTATCTGGATTAAGGAGGGCCATGCCCCTGTTCTCCTTGTCTCGATGCTATTTCTCGCCTATACCATCATCGCCTCCCTGCTCGAGATTTCCGGGTACTGTATCTCATCGGCGGGACTATCTCAAGGCGGGTGGATTCATGATGGCCTTCCTTTTCATATGCGCCTTCCTGGTGAGCCAGCGGTTTCCCCGATTCCTGCAGCTCATCATCGACGAAACGGAAAAAAAATACCGGTCAAAGTCGCTGATCGCCGGCCTTGACGTGGACGCGATCATTGTACGGCTCAAGGAATGCCTCGGCGAGAAGAAGATGTTCATGAACGAGGACCTTACGCTTTACGACCTGGCGGAAGAGCTCTCGATAACGACGCACCAGCTCTCGCAGATCCTGAACGAGCGCATGGCCGCCAATTTCAACAATTTCGTCAACCGGTATCGCATCAACGAGTCAAAGGAGCTTCTTTTGAGCGAGCCACATCGATCGGTGATATCCATCGCCTTTGCCGTGGGCTTCAACACCAAGTCGTCATTTTACAACGCTTTTTCCCGCTTTACCGGCACCACTCCCCAGGATTACCGCAGGGACAATCTTTAAAGCCCACCGAATACCGAAAAAAAAGAGTCCAAAATTATATACCCGGTCGACAGCCCCCCCGAGCGCGGGTATAATCATTCCAGTCGTTTTCAATTGCGGGAGTACTTTTGCGTTTAAGGCTGATTGCAGGCATTATCGCGTTCATTTACCATCGGGGAGGTCCATCATGAAGCTGTGGTCGCGCGGTTTGGGCAAGACGGAGATTTACATGGATTTCCGGTATTACCGGCTGCTAAGGGATCCGGGCGATAAAAAAAATGTGATGCTCATCGGGAAGATGCAGGACCCGGTGACCTGGGAGTTCATGATCACCATCCAGCCCGAGGACATCGCCGGGGTCATGAAGGCCGTGTTCACGTTTCCCATGATGATCTTCATCGTCAGAAACCTGCACCAGTACCTGCTCTACCTTTTTAATAGAAAGAAATTTTCCGAGGGAAGCGGGGACCTCGTAACAAAGGTAAATGATGCCTACGCCCAGGTGATGAATCCGGGGGGAATGCGGCAGCGGGGCAGGGAGCGCGCGTCGTCAGGAACGCCGGTGCGCGGGACGGCCACCGAAACCGTCGTGCTCGATACCGCAGCGCATCAGGAGACCCTGTGATGGCGGATTACGATGTCATCGTCATCGGGGGCGGCATCAACGGCCTGACCTGTGCGGCCTACCTGGGGAAGGCGGGCCTTAAAACCCTGGTTCTCGAGGCGCGGGGGGAATGCGGCGCCCACTGCGACACCGTCGAGGCGGGTCTTCCCGGATACCTCTTCAACACCCACGCCGTGTGGATGGTGACCCCCCTCTGCCCGGCAATGGAAGACCTGGAGCTGTCCAGATACGGCCTGGAGTGGCGCAGGACCGATTACGCCTGGGGCAAAACCTTCGCCGACGGCACAAACGCGCTGAACGGCAACAATCCCATGGACACCCTGAAGAACTGGGAAAGGCACTCCCCGCGTGATGCCGACAAAATGCGCAAGTCCCTGGAGTACTTTTTCCCCCGCATGGACGAGTTCACCGACATCATGCACCGGTGGCTCTACACCGCGCCGGCCGCCGCGACCATGAAGGGCCTGGCGGATTTCGCCGGCGGCCTCTTCGCCCACATGGGCGTGGCCTGCACGGGGGAGCGGTTCCTTGCCATGAACGGTTTTGATGCCATGAACATGGTCTTCGAGTCGGATCATATTAAGACCACGGCGCAGGCCCTTGGGTGGATCGGCGGCTTCAACCCTCTTCACAAAACCATCGGCGCCCTTGGATCGGGCATACTGGGACTCCTCATCGGCCCCCTCTATCCCTCCGTGGTGGTCAGGGGCGGGTCCCACGAGCTCACCCACGTCCTGGTCAAGGCATGCCTTGCCCACGGCGTCGTTGTACAGCCCAACTGCCCGGTGAAAAGCATCATCGTGCAAAACGGCGAGGCCCGGGGCGTTGTCCTCTCCGACTCCGCGGTCTTTCCGGGCGAGACAATCATGGCGAAAAAGATCGTGAGCAATACTACGGTGCATCCCACCTTCCTTGACATGGTGGGCCGGGAGCATCTGGGGGACATGGCGCCGGTGATCGACAGGTTTTCCTACGACGAGCAGAACCTGTATACCGTGCACTTCGCCCTCGGCGGCGCGCCGCGCTTCGCCTCCGCCGACTTCGACGACGGCATCCAGCGCTGTTACATGGGTTATTTCGGCGGGGAGGACTCGGCGTCCATGAAGCGCTTCGCGGAGAATATCTCCATGCACCGGCGCATCATCCACGACGAGATCATAGGCAATTATTTCATCACCACCCTTGCCGATCCGCTCCAGGCTCCGCCCGGGTGCCACACCTCACACGTCTGGTTCGACGTCCCGCCCGAGCCGGTGGCATGGAGGGATGAAAAGCTCTCGGGCATGAAGGACTGGGACCGTATAAAAGAGCGCCTGGCCGACGAGATCGAGGAGACCTACGAGCGGTATGCGCCCGGCTTCAAAAAGCTGGTGCGTGACCGGATCGTATACACACCCCTTGACCAGTATAGGAATAACATGGCCGCGGTCAAAGGCAACTGGGCCGGCGGCAGCATGATCCCGGAGCAGTTCTACGACCGCCGGCCCCTGCCGGGCATTCTGCACGCCGGCAGCGCGACGCGGAGTTTCATCAGGAATCTTCACCTGTCCAATTCAATTCACGTGGCCTCCAACTCCACGCTCGCGCCGGGTTACTTGGCGGCAACGGAAGTGGCGGAGGACCTGGGGGCACGGGATCATGACTGGTGGCAGGCCCGGGCCTGTTCCTGGTATCTCAAGAACCAGGGGGCAATCCCCTCCAACCTGGGCGTCAAGTGAGGTGAAACCATGAGCGACAAGATTTATGACGTGGCGATAATCGGGGGCGGCCCCAACGGGCTCATCTGCGGGGCCTACCTGGCCCGGACGGGTCTCTCCGTGGTGATACTGGAATCGCGGCATGAAACCGGCGGCGGGCTGGACACCCTGGAGTTCGCCGGATTCAGGTACAACCCCCATGCCGTGTACCATATGATGGCGGATTACATGCCCGCGTACCGCGACCTGTCGCTGAAAGAGCGGGGGGTGCGGTACATCTATCCGGATGTGCAGGCGGCCTACATCAACCCGGCCATGAATCCGATACTGTTTTACCGCGACCCGGAGTCGACCGCCCGCTACCTGGCGGCGAATTTCTCGCCGGCGGATGGCGACGCATATCGGACCATGTACGCTGATTTCAGGGAGTTCTCGGAAAAGATACTGATGCCACTTACCTACGTCCCGCCGGTGCCCTTTATCGAGCAGACACAGATCCTCAACAACGCCGCCGACGGTGTGGGAAAGCGCTACAACGAGATCGCCGAGATGACGCCCATCGACATGATCGACTCCTACGGGTTCAGCGATCCCGTCACGGCGGCGCTCCTCAATTTCTTTCTGATGTGGGGCATGTCTCCCTACGAGGTGGGATTTATCTTTCCGCTCTACGTGTATCGCATGACCTCCGCGGCCCTGGTGGCCGGCGGATCGCACCGGCTCAGTTCCGCCATCTACCGCGCGTTCTGCGAAGCGGGCGGCGAGGTGATGGACAGGGCCGAGGTGGCAAGGGTGGTGACCACCAACGGACGGGCCTCGGGTGTCGTCACCCGCGACGGCGTCGAGGTCAGGGCGAAGGTCGTGGTGTCAACTGCCGATCCCCGGCAGAATTTCCTCGATTTTTTTGAAGAGGGTGACATCCCCGGCGATCTGGCCGAGAGCGCACGGAACTGGCAATGGGAAAAGGAGTCCTTCTTCGGGGCCCACGTGGCCCTGGCGGGGGCCCCCGTTTACACCGGCACGGAATCGGCGCCGGACGCCAACCGGGCCATGATCGCCTACCTGGGCATCGACGGTGTGGACGCACTTCTGGACCATGTGGAGGAGCTGACGGCGGGCCGCCTGCCCACCCGTCTCATGGGCCACGCCACCGTGGCCTCGCTTTTCGATCCGTTGATGGCGTGCCCCGGCTGTCATTCGGGACGCTGGGAGTCCCTTGTTCCCTACGACGCGGACTGGGACGCGATCAAACACGATTACGGGAGACTGTGCGTGGAGGAATGGAAGCGGTACGCGCCCAACCTCGATCCGCTGAACGTCATGGTTTATCCGCCCACCTACATTGCGCAGAAGAACAGATCCATGGTGCGCGGTTCCATAAAGCACGGCGCATACGTGTCGATCCAGATGGGGTACCTGAGGCCCAACGACCGGTGCTCGCGCGGATCCACGCCGATCGAAAACTTTTACGTGTGCGGTGCCAGCGTGTATCCCGGCGGCATGGTCCTGGGAGGCGGGGGTTACCTGGCGGCAAATCTGATAGCCGATCGCCTCGAGGTCGCCAAGTTCTGGAAGGAGCCCCCGTACCTGCAGGAGGCCCGGAAGAGCGGAATCATTGTCGATTAACAGCGGATCATTTCCGTGCACTACCGGTCACGAGGAAGAGGTGTGAAGCATGTCAAAACGACCAGCCTGGTGGCTTGACGCACTGCGTGTATACTGGCCTCTGAATAACCTGGTGGCCCGTGCCACGAGCATTCCCCTCCTTGGCAGAATACTATTCACCGCCGTGAGGCCCCTCTTCTCAAAGAAGAACTTCAACGTCACCTATGTGCCGGTGAACCGCTCGATCAGGGGCGCAGAGAACATGGTGCTCCCGGCGCGACTCATCGAGGGGCTCATACAAAAATCATCGCATCGTGTCGTCTTGAAACGCTGCAGCTGTCGCGATTCCGAGGGTTGCGGGGAATTTCCCGTGGAGATGGCGTGCCTTCTCATGGGAGACGGAGCGCGGCACATTGATCCGCGCATCGCCCGTCACGTTACAACCGGCCAGGCAGTGGCGCACCTCCATGACAGGATCGGCCGCGGTCTGATCCCCATGCTGGGACGGGTCCGCATGGACGATTTCTATTACGGGGTGCCCAACGAGGGGAGGCTGCTCACCATCTGCTTTTGCTGTCCCTGCTGCTGCACAGTACTCAGGTCGTCGCGGTTCTTCCCGAAAGAAGTGCAAGATTCGCTGGTGCGCGTGAAGGGTCTTGCAATCACCGTGGACCACGACGTCTGCGGGCTGTGCGGCGCCTGCGTTGAGGGGTGCTTTATGGGAGCCCTGCGCATCGAGGGGGGGGGCATTGTCCGCGACGAGGGCCTCTGCAAGGGGTGCGGCCATTGCGCCGCCCGGTGCCCCGAAGGCGCCGTCACCATGACAATCGATGACCTGGAGGGGGCCATGGCGGAGATCCGTGGCCGCATAGGCGAACGCATAACCGTCGAGTGACGGTCTGCCCGTATGAAATGACGAAAGGCACCGGCGGCGTCGCCTCTTCTCTGATATTCCGTAACAGCCCCTGACGGAGTCAGGGGGAATGTCTAGTATCTCTTTTTATACTGCGGCCGTCCCGCCTGTTTTCTTTCAAACGGTTTTCGGGCGACCGACGGGCCCGTTCTCCCGGCGGAACCGTTTCTGACCGGCTCCTGACGTGCCGCCGGCCCTGTCTCGGTCATCGGATAGGGATGGCCTTCACACACGGGAATCTTCTTCGATAGCAGCTTCTGTATGTCTGCCACGAAGACCTTCTCGTCTCCATCGCAAAACGATAACGCGGTGCCGCCCAGACCCGCCCTGCCGGTCCGTCCGATCCGGTGAACGTAGGTTTCCGGTATGTTGGGTATTTCGAAATTGATCACGTGGGATAATTGCTCCACGTCGATTCCCCGGGCCGCTATATCCGTCGCGACCAGCACCCTGGTGCGCTTCGCCTTGAAATTGCCAAGGGCGCTCTGGCGGGCCCCCTGGGACTTGTTGCCGTGAATGGCCTCGGCTTTGATTCCGGCCCGGACGAGATTTTTCGTTACCCGGTCCGCACCGTGCTTCGTCCGCGTGAACACAAGGGCGGTGATGATGGACGCGTCTTCCAGAAGGTGGATGAGAAGCCGTTCCTTGTTTTTTTTATCAACGAAATAGAGTCCCTGTTCAATGATGTCAACAGTTGATGAAACGGGGGTCACCGCCACTTTTTCGGGATTCACCAGGATGCTGTCCGCCAGTCGGGAAATCTCGGGCGGCATGGTGGCTGAAAAAAAGAGCGACTGCCTCCGTTGGGGCAGCTTCGAGATGATCTTCTTCACGTCGTGGATGAAGCCCATGTCCAGCATCCTGTCCGCCTCGTCCAGTACGAACTGCTTGAGGCCGTTCAGCTTGACATGGCCCTGGTTCATAAGGTCGAGAAGCCTTCCGGGAGTCGCAATCAGGATATTCACGCCCCTCCGGAGCGCGTCGGTCTGGGATTTTTGCGATACCCCTCCGAATATGACGGTATGCCGAATTCCCGTATGTCTTCCGTATGCGGTAAAACTTTCTCCTATCTGGATGGCGAGCTCCCGGGTTGGGGTTATGATCAACGAGGTTATCGTGCGCGCCCCTCCGGCGGCATCGCTGTCCTCGCAGAGCATCTGCAAAAGGGGAATGGCGAAGGCCGCCGTTTTCCCCGTTCCCGTCTGGGCGCAGCCGAGGAGGTCACGTTTGTTCAGTATGATCGGGATCGCGTGTTCCTGTATAAGTGTCGGTTTGGTATAACCTTCGGTTTTAATGGCTTTCATGATGGGTTCGATGAGACGTAGATTTTCAAATGACATTGCGTATGTGTTCTCCTTGGATGACAGCCGGCTGAAACAGTGAGGGTTTTGAAACAGCGGGATGATATGGTGTATCTGCGGCCACAATGGATCTGCACGACCTGCTGTCAATGACTTTATTCGGAAAGGAAGGGTTTAACATCCGGTGGTATGGCGGTCTCTATCTGCGACGCTTCACAATGAAAGGGAGACGGCGGGGCAGTTGTATTCATGCTCACAAGGGAACACCTTGATTTTTTTGAGGTTTCTTTGTCGTTATTTCCTTTACTACTATCAGGTCATCCTTCTTTCGGGCTGAAGTCTATCCGCAGCTCGTACACGCCCTGGTCCAGATGCGTCGTCATCGGGTAGCCGGTTTTAGAAAAAACCCGCATCATCGGCTTGTTCTGTGCGAGGACGTCCGCCGTGAATCCAGCGATATTTTTTTCCCTGGCGATCCGGGTCAGGTACTTCAGCAAAAACGTACCGATGCCGCGGCTCTGCCAGTCCTGGTGGGTCGTGAACGCGACCTCGGCGAACCCGGTGTGGGGGTCGTTGATATAGCGGCCGATGGCCACGATATTTTCACGGCCCTCGGGCTCTTCCTTTCCGATAACCGCGGCGATGGCCATCCTGTCGTTGTAGTCGATGGCGGCCAGGGGCATCACCACTTTATGGGAGAAGGATTTAAGGCTCTGAAAAAAACGGGTATAGATATCCTGCTTGGGTAAATTGTAAACCAGATCCTGAATGGCCCGCTCATCGGTGGCTTTCACCGGACGGAAAAAGATAGGTGTGCCCTGCTTGTCGGTCCACAGGATCTCGAATTCCTTTGGATACAGTACCGCCGGCAGGGTCTGGTCCTGGTAGATGTAACCCTGTTCTTTCGCCGCCCGCAACAATTCCTCCCGGAAGTCGGGATGGGCGATGTTGATAAGCATCATGGCCCGATCCCTGATGGATTTTCCATGCACATAGGCGATGCCGAATTCAGTCACCACGTAATGGATATCACCCCTCGTGACGACAACCCCGCTTCCCGGGGAAATAAAGGGAACGATTCTAGATATCTTTCCGTCATCCGTCGTGGAGGGCAGCACCATGATGGATTTTCCGCGCCTGGACATGGCGGACCCGCGCACAAAGTCGACCTGTCCGCCGATTCCGCTGTAAAAGTCGAATCCCAGGGAATCGGAACAGACCTGCCCGGTCAGGTCGACCGTGAGGGCGGAATTGATGGATACCATGCGGTCGTTCTGGGCTATTACATAGGGATCGTTGACATATTTGCACGGTCGAAACTCGAACAGGGGGTTGTCGTGGACGTAGTCATAAAGGCGTTTCGTTCCCATGCAGAAGGAGGCGACGATTTTCCCCGGATGCAGGGATTTCTTTCTGCAGGTTACAACGCCGCTTTCAATCAGGTCGATAAGTCCGTCCGTAAAAGTTTCCGTATGTATGCCCAGGTCTTTTTTGTCGGCCAGATAGGGGAATAATGAATTGGGAATTTTTCCCACGCCCGTCTGGAGCGTGGATTCGTTGTCGATCAGATCGGCGATCAGCTGGCCGATGGCCCGGGCGATGGTATCCGATGATTTTTGTTCAAATTCCAGAAGCGGCACATCGTTTTCCACAAAGGCGGAAATTTCACTCACATGGAGAAAGCTGTCCCCCAGGGTCCTGGGCATGTTCGGGTTTACTTCCGCCACCACATAGCGCGCCACTTCAGCCGCCGTTTTGGTGATATCCACCGAAATGCCCAGGCTGACATACCCGTTCAGGTCGGGAGGGGATACGGTGATGAGCGCGACATCAATGGGCATGGAGCCCCGCTGCATCAGCAGGGGCACTTCGGAGAGGAAAATCGGGGTGTAATCGGCGCGTCCCTCCTTGATCGCCGCCCGGGTGTTTGCTCCGATAAAGAGGGCGTTGTGGCGGAAGTGCTCCGTATAGGTTTCAGCGGTATAGGCGGTCAGGCCGAGATCGAGGAAATGAATGATCTCGACATCCGCGAACGTATGGGCCAAGTCGAGGAGCGTTTTGACCAGCAGCTGCGGTTCTCCGCACGCCGATGCGATGAATATCCTCGCCCCGCGCCGGATTTTCGATAATGCGCTGTTTGCGTCCGTCAGCTTTCCCTTATACGTGTCCCGCCAGTTGAGAATCATGTCGCGTGTCTCCTTGTCCGGTGAATACTACTCGACCGTGAGATCGTTCCGATGTGCGATCCCACTGGCGTATCGACAATGCGCCCCGGGCCTCACGTCCTGTTCCGTGCCTACGGGAGAATCCGGTCTACCGGGTCCAGCCGGAAAACGCGAAAGCGAAATCATCGGAATATCCGTAGTGGGCGGTGAAGATGCGCTTCACGCCGGCAAGGTTGCTGATCCTGTCGATTGATTTTTTTTCCGTTGCCGAGTCCATGTTGAAAAAATCGTTGAAGAGGCCCGCTTTGCCGCCTTTCAGGCTCAGTGTGTCGCCGGTGAAGAGGTTGACGTTATTGATGAGAAAACAGATCGATCCCGGCGTGTGTCCCGGAGTAAGAACGCCTTTTACAGTAACGCCGCCAATGGAAAGCGTCTCTCCGTCCCTGATAGTGGAATGCTTTCTTTCCAGTTTGTTTTTGAAAATAAGGGCCCTGGAGGTCGATCCGTCGATCATCTGCTCTTCGGCCTCGGAGATATAGACCGCCGCCTTCGCGAAGAGTCCGGCCGCGGCCACGTGATCGCTGTCGGCATGGGTGATGAAGAGGGCCTTCACTGACGCCGGGTCGATACCCAGGTCCTTCAGGGCCCGGGCGATCGTCTCCGCGTCATTGCCCGCATCAACGGCGATATATCCGCCGCCTGTTTTTACCAGATACATGTTTACGATACCGTCCTGGATGGCGAAAATACCCGGCATGGATTCCCCGGTGGGGAGGGGGGTCATCATCCCTGTTTCCGATTTCATCATATATATGACCCAGCCGAATGAGAGCAGTACTGCACCAAGAAACAAGCCAATGGCGGCGATTAGATACAACTTCTTTTTTTTCATGACATTCCTCGCATTAATGGAATCGTGACAGCAGGCAGTACCGTCACGGAACGACCGTGCCACGGCCGTTCCGTATAATCGTTGATGTCTCTGAACGTGCCGTTCGTATTTACTACCGCTGCGGGGATGGCAACCCCTCCCCTGCAATCGCGCATGGCGCTCACTGCAAACGTGAACACGGATCCTGTCGCGTGTGTGTCCCGGATGTGCATATAATCCTCCGGGAACGAATTGTCCGAAGTTTCTTCATCTTTTAAAATACCGGGGATCCATCTTGCCGGCAGGCGATCACACCTGCGTGTAGTATTGATTGCATAATAAACCGGCGGGAACCCTTTGTCAAATACATTTGGGGACGGGTAAGATCAATGGATGCCTCGCACTGTGACGGTCCCCGGGGAAGGTCCGGGACCGTCATGCTCCGTCGGGGAGTTGAATGACGGCCCTCTCGCCGCCGTTGCGACGAGGACGACCGGGACCAGACGCTGTTTGAAATCCGGTCTGCCGAGTAGTTCCTCATAGAATGTGCCCGCCGGATCCTTGAGCCGATCCATTCGTGTGATATCGTCGTTTCCCGGATCCTTCATGGCACGCAACCTTCCCGGCGTTCACCCTTTTCTACGTTCAGTTTGTTCCATCACGCGGACCATCATGTTGTTCAATGCTATCATGACGATATGATAGGCAATAAAGAGCTTTCTCTTGAACCAGTACGCAAGTCGTATGTCAAAGGAGGTCGTAACCAGGTAGATGTTCTTTTTAATGCCCCTGATGATGTCCCGGGCCACCCGCTCCGGGGTTACGGAACGGGACTCGAATTTCTTTATCAGCTTTTTCACCGTTTCATGGTCCCTGTCGATCCCCAGGATGAGGGCCGTGCCGACCAGGGGTGTCTTTACCGCGCCGGGGCAAACGACAGTGACGCCGATGCCGTGGCGCCTGAGATCGTAGCGCAGGACCTCGGATATGCCCCGTAGCCCGAATTTGCTCGCGCTGTAAGCGGCGTGCCATGGCAGACCCAGCAGACCGGCTGCGGAGGAAACGTTCACCAGGTGCCCGCCGTTTCCCGAGTGTACCATTTCGGGGAGGAGGCATTCGATGACATGTATCGGTCCCATGAGATTGATATCCACCATCCTTTTCCAGTGCTCATGCTTCAGGCGCTCAACCACACCCCATATTGAAGTGCCGGCTATGTTCATCACGATGTCCATTGGTCCCCATTGATTCTGTATGGCGTCGGTGAATCCTCGTACTTCGCCGAATGAGCTGATGTCGAGGGCTTCGCGGGCGACGACGTTTCCGCCATTTCGTTGTATCAGGGAAGCAACATCTTCCAGTTGTTCGACATTGATGTCCGTCAAAAACAATCGGGCGCCCAGATTCCCCATCGCCACGGCCGTGGCCCTCCCAATCCCGCTCGCCGCGCCGGTTATGAAGCATTTTTTATCTTTGAAATCCCTGATCGCCATAATCGCCTCCATGCCGGCATGAAAGGACACACAGCCGGCGTACTCCGACATGCGTTCCGACGGCGTTTTATGATAACAGCGGTTAGTCATCACGGCAAGTAGAAAATGGGGCATGCAATCCCGACCCGTCCCGATATATTTTGATATGTCGGGACGGGTCGGGATTTTTTCAGGTGAATTCGCGGGGAGTAATGCTATTTCATCTTTTCCGGAATGAATCCTCTGTTGTTTTTTTATTTATGAATCGGCCCCGGCGGCAATAAGGGCATGTGTAATCGGTTTCGATCTTTTTTTTGCCGCGTCATGAAGGGGGGAGTTGCCCTTTCTGTTACGGGAGTTCAGGCATGCCCGGATTCGTCCGCCGCCGGGTTTAACGTCTTTGCAGAATTTATCCACATCGGTCTTGCAGGGGCCCTGGCCTTTCCCCGGAATTACCTCCTGATCCTGCGTGAGACCTATAACAGCGGACAGGAAAAGGCACGCAATGACCATGCTCGCTGATAGCATGATCTTTTTCATTGAGGGTTCATTCTTTTTTGTAATGATTCCCGTCATAGACGTGATCAAAAACACAAAGGGAACATGAGACGGATGATTCGTTGCGCATAGTAATGCATGGAACATATAAAAACACCATGCTTTTTCCTCTGTTTTAATGGCCGTTCCTTATGTGATCGATAGTGAGGAAATGGCAGATCGAATGGTATCCAGATGCCTCGTGTGCGGGTAATTTTTGAAACTATCAGCTTCTTATCATAAAAAAACATGAATCAGGGGCATTATTTGAAAAAATTTACTTGATTTTTTGCTGCTTATAGAGTTGGTATTATACCTGTCTGATACATCTCATATCAAAAGGAGCTTTTTTTATGAAAAAAAGTATTTTTGCATTAGTGATCGCTTCCATTTTTGCTTTTACCCTCGGGTTTGTTGGCTGCAAAAAAGCTGACGAAGCTAAACCGGAAGAGCAAGTAGAAGAAGCAGCCGAGCAGGTTAAAGACGATGCAGTGAAAGCTGGCGAAGAAGTGAAAGGCGCGGCGGAAGGCATTGTTAAAAAAGCTGTTGACACCGGCAAGACAGAAGCCAAAAAATTTGGCATGTAATTAGCCAGGATCATGACGTATACAAAAGGGTGTTCGTCGAACACCCTTTTTTTATTGCCGTTGGACACTTCATTCGATTTTCGACAGTATTTGGCTTCAGGGTCTGTCGTTGACATGTGTGTATCATTTCGCCGCTTCTCGCCATGAAAATGTACGCTCGGATTTCCGGGATCTCCGTCATCTTTGCGCATTTTCTTCCTGTCATCCTTCTGCAAGCTTTGTACACGTGCCCATGCTTCAACCGGCGCGCCGTCTACGGAAAATGCTCGTCTGATATAGGATTTATTTGATCTGCGAATGTTATCACCTTATCGAATAATTTATCAGCAATCGTTCACAGTTTCTTGAAAATACCGTCTCATCCCATATCCGATCATCTGCTTTCATGCCGAGAAACCATCTGTAGAAAATCGCGCTAAAAATCGGAGAATCGAGATTGTTGTCATGAATCGTCTCGATTATCAGATGCAGGAGCTTGAGAAGAGTGAAGTGAAGAAAGAATAACAATATGCACACAACGATGGATCAGAAAGAAAAAGTTATTTTTTGAATGCAGAATGACCGTGAGCCGCTTATCACCAGGAGTATAATTGACCCTCATCACGTCGAGGGTCTGGGTCAGCGATTATTCTCTATGCGATGCTATCCATTTTCGCGGTTATTGGATGGTGCGCGATTTTAATTTTGCTATAAAGGGGTTCGAAATCCTTGTGCTGATTTTAAATGTCAATCCGGTATTCATCCCTTGAAAACAGAATGTTTTTCTGCGCGTTTTCATACTTGATGCGACCATAGTTGTAAAAGTCGAATGGAATAGTCGAAATATTTTTCTGGATCAGGCTCCACAGGAACCAGTAGATATCCGGGAAAGGTTTGAACAGATCAATGAGATACATGTTTTGATCACATTCCCTGCCTTTGCAATAGTATTCCACAAAGCTTTTTTCTGTGTCTCTGGGGACAAGGATCTCCTGAAACATGTCGGCGAGGTCATACTGCCTGGGGGCCATCCCGGCATATTCCCAATCAATGATATACATCGGTTCGTTGTAACGATCTTCATAGCCATCCTGGACCAGTATGAAATTTTCCGCCAGCAGGTCGTTGTGACTGACCGTATATCCGCTTTCCGGGATATTGATCGCCCGTGAGAGCCTTTCCAAGCGAGCGATGGTGCCGGCAATATCAAACTCGGGATACTCCGCGCCGAGTTCTGCCAGGGTCCTGGCCAATTTCTTGACTTCAACAAGCGGGTTGAATAGTTTCGGCAGGATGACCTTGCTTGTATGGATCCTGCGAATCGAATTGACGATCTTTTCGCGCAATGCCACATTCAAAAAGTCGTTGTTGTTGAGGGTATAACTGCCGGTAATATATTCCACGATAGTCACCCTGTTCTCAGGCAGGTACTTGATCAGTCTGGGGGAGATCCCTTCGTCGGCCATCTTTTTTATGGCGTCGGCTTCATGATCCCGGTTGATAAACAGTTCGGTTTTATCGCCATAGATTCTCATGGCCAGGTCGCCCTTTTCGGATGTAATCCGGTAGAGCTTATTGGTAATGCCGCCCTTCAGGACCGAGATATCTATATTTGCGCCCTTCCATTCAGGCATCAGTTGTAAAAAAAGCCCTTCATCAAGCTCAACGTTTATAAGATTCAGCGGTGTATCCATAGTGTTCAACCTGACAATGATCCCTTTCGGTGCCATTGTTGTATCACCGGGAGCTCCACCCCGGTTTGGAAGTGACGGACCAGCGCCGTGAAGCGAGCCCGTATCACGGACTTCGGAATCTCTTCACAACATTTTTTCGGATCAAGCATGCCGCAAGGCCCTTTCGCAGGGATACCTTAAAAAAAACATGCTACAACAAATCTGGCGAGTATGATGATTGTTGAAATAAAAATATATGATAATGAAATGCCGCATGCAATGCCTGTGAGCAAGCGCCGGAAATTATTTGAGGCAATTCCTTTGTATTCCTGCAGCATCCAGTCCACGGCAAGTGGTGCCGATAGAATGCCGGCGATGGATAGTGATGCGATATTCATTTTAATTTCACATCCCAGACAGATCGCGGCACAATATATAATTGCAAATGAATAATGACCAAAGAATACCCCGGTGCAGCGAGCGCACACGGGGAACTGCCGGCCCTTGTAAAAAAAGCTTCTTTCCGGAATACGATGGCAGCCTGATTCGGAAAGGAAAACATAAAAAAAAGTTTTAATATTATTTACCATTGATTACCGCAATTCTGGCAAACACGGATTTGTGAAATCTTTGTATGAATCTTCCCCTTTCCCATTCCGCACAGACCGCATAATATCCCGGGAATACTGAAAAGAATAAAACCGATTATTGACTTGATGCAGCCGAAACCCTTTATTTTTCCTTCTTGCCGTGTAATCGCCTGTACATTGATGTTAGTCGATCCGCATTTGGAACACGTTAACTCACTCATCCAGTTCTCCATTTGCTATTAGTATCAGAAAATTGCTACCATGTCAAATGTAGGTTATGATCCAGAATGGGTGTTGTCAACACCATTATCGGAGCTTCGCGAAACCGATTGTGAATGCATGATGGTGTGTTCGGCGCAGGCGGCAAACAGAAGCGCCGGGAGCGCACGGGAATTGTGTTCAGGCACGAAGCCGATAGGTATGGGAATCGGCGCATAAAAATAGACGCTCCCGGATATCCGGGAGCGTCTATTTTTATGCGGGGTTGACGGGACTCGAACCCGCGACTCCCTGCGTGACAGGCAGGTACTCTAACCAAGCTGAGCTACAACCCCTTAAAATCGTAGTACATAAAACAATACGCCTTTTTTATGTCAATACAATTTTTTGGCCCTAGCGCGGCGTGAAGGGGAGGGGTGAATAGTGAGGGAAAGACAGCGAATTGTTTTCCGATTTATTTCTTGCTGATCGACGGAATAGTAATTATATTATGGGAAGGGATGACGCAAACGGGTCGTTTTTTCCATTGACAGAGAGATCTACTGTCCGGAATAGTCGACCATGGACGGGCCTATTTTGTACCGGAAGTGAAAAGTATGGGATCGACATTAATAAAAGAAAAAGTGGGGAAGGGGATCGTGGGAAAGAGAGGAGTCGCCCGGGGGTACGATTTGATCTATTACGGGCATGACACACTTAAAAGGGTGGCGGAAGAAATATCCGATATCGATGGCGATATCATCGGTCTCATCGATTCGATGTACAACGTGATGTATCGCTCCAAGGGGATAGGCCTGGCGGCGCCTCAGGTCGACGTATCGAAGCGCCTTGTCATCCTCGACATTGAGGAGGAAGGGAAGAGCCTCTCCATGGAACTCGTCAATCCGGTCATCAGGGAGTCCTCCGACATGAAGGGGCCCTACGATGAGGGCTGCCTCTCCGTTCCCGGTATTTCGCAGGATGTCGTGCGGCCAATCGAGATTCTCGTGGCCGGTATCGACCGGGATGGGAAGGAGGTCGAGTGTGAGGCGAAGGGCCTCCTCGCCCGGGTCATTCAGCATGAGATCGATCACCTCAACGGGGTGCTTTTCATCGACCATCTCGACGACTATCTCCGCAACGAGCTCCGGCCGGAACTGAAAAAAATCAAAAAGCTGAACCGGAAGGCATGAGGACCGGTTTTTTTGGTACGCCCGAACTGGCGGCCCGCGTGCTATCCGGGCTGGCGGAGAGTCACGAGATATGCTTTGCCGTGACGGCCCCGGACAGGGAATCGGGTAGAAACAGGTCGATGCGACCCTGTGCCGCCAAGATCCGGGCGCTTGAGCTTGGCATTCCCGTCCTGCAGCCTGAAGGCCTGAAAGCCCCCGATTGTATGGGGGCGATTCGCGGCTTTCAGGCCGATATATTCGTCGTCGTGGCCTACGGGAACCTGATTCCCCGCCAGGTTTTCGAGCTACCCCCCCTCGGGACTATCAACCTTCACCCGTCGCTGTTACCGAAATACCGGGGCGCTGCGCCTATTCAGTGGTCCCTGATGCATGGCGAAACAGAAACAGGGATTACCGTTCAGCTTATCAATGAACGGCTCGACGCCGGTGACATCGTCATCCAGGAGCGGGTCCCCGTCGATACGGCCGTCACCGCCGCCGATCTCATGGAGATCGTCTCCTCCCGCGGGGCGGGGATCATTGGCCGGGCCATCACTCTTCTGGCTTCGGGTGATGCGAGGCCTATGTCTCAGGACGAGTCTTCGGCGACATACTGCGGTAAAATCGACAGGGAAATGGCGCGGATCAGGTGGCACGAGCCTGCGGCGGCGATACACAACCTGGTCAGGGCCCTCAACCCGAAACCGGTGGCGTTTTCCGAATTTCGCGGGGAGCCGCTGAAGATATGGAAAACTGCCATACCCTCGTCTGGGGAGGTCTCCGGTGATGCGATGCCGGGCTCAATCGTTATCCATGGCAAAAAGAGGCTTCTGGCGGCCGCCGGCGACGGGCCGATAGAAATACTCTCCCTCCAGCCTGCCAACAGGAAGGTGATGGATGCCATCTCCTTCATCAACGGGTTCCATCCCGTTTCCGGCGATCGTTTCGGGTAATGACGCCCCTGTCTCTCATTTAATTGCCGCTTGTGAGGCGTGTCGTGATCGATGCGACTGGAGTGAAATAAAAAAGGGACCCTTTTGGGAGTCCCTTTTTTATTTCTGAAGCCCCCCTCCGGGGGGGGCGATAGAGGGCCGTGAAGACAGTTTCTATTTTTTCTTCTTTAAAAGACCCTTGATGCTTTCTATCAGGGTACGGGGCTTGGCTTTTTTCCCCGAGTCCTCTATGACGCGGGTCTTTTCAAAGTTTTCCCCGTATTTGTTTTTAAAATACTCGAGGCGCTGCTCGGGCGTCGCGTCGCGCGAGAGCCTGGGTCCCCGATCCCCCTGGGAAGGCCGTCCCGAACGCTGACGAGGCGGACGCGGACGCGCCGCCTGGGTCGATTCCTGGCGTGGCTGACGCTGACGCGTCGCCTGCGTCGATTCCTGGCGCGGAGCGGCCGTTTCTTCGGGCTTTTTTCCCCTTCGCGGTCTGCGGTTGCGTTTTGCCTTTGCCTGGGCGGAGGGCGCCGCGATGGCCGATGTCTCGGCGGCTGGAGGGGTGCTTTTTTCCTGGAGTGCGGGGGCAGGAGCGCTCCTTTCATTACCTTTTCTCGCAGGTCGCCGAGACCGGGACTGCCCCGCCTCACCCGCGGTTTCCGGCCTTTTCTGATCCCTGCGCGGGGCCGGGGAGGAAGATCTCCCCTGTCTGTCAGTGCGTCTCGGTCCGCGTCTGTCACCGGGCCTGCCCCGGCCTGAATCGCGGGACGAATGGATCGGCGCCCCGGATGCCTCGACGATCAGGGACTCATCCGCCCACTTCGTGGGTATCGGCATGCCGATAAGCTTTTCGATAGGCGCGAGGTTGAACACATCGTCCTCGCAGGCGAGGGTTATCGACTTTCCTGATTTGCCCGCCCGGGCGGTCCTGCCGATGCGGTGGACGTAGTTCTGGTTGTCGTCCGGCAGGTCGTAGTTGATTACCATGTCGAGTTCTTCGATGTGAAGGCCCCGAGCGGCCACGTCGGTGGCGACCAGTATCTCAGTTTTCCCCGCCTTGATGGAGTCGATGATCTGGAGCCGCTGCTTCTGCGGCAGGTCTCCGGAAATGTAGTCGTTTTTCACCCCGTTGGCAGCAAGGCGCTTCGACACGCGTTCGGCGGTCCGCTTCATGTTGGTGAAGATGATGACGCTTCGCGGTTTTTCTGCGCGAATGATTCCCAGGAGGAGGTTGAATTTTTCATCCCTGCCGACATGGTAGAGCTCCTGGGTGATGAGGTCGACTGTCAGCTTATCCGGGGTAATCTCGATTTCCGCAGGGTCGTTCATGTATTCCCATGCGAGGAGTTTGACGCGCTGGCTCAGGGTGGCGCTGTAGAGCATGGTGAGCCGCTCCGCCGGAGGGACCATCCTTTTCAGCATGAAACGGATGTCCGGGATGAAACCCATATCGAACATCCTGTCCGCCTCGTCGATGACCAGGATCTCGAATTTCATAAAATCGATTTTATGCGACTTCTGGTAATCGATGAGCCGCCCCGGAGTACCGATGAAAAGGTCGACGTCTTCCTTGAGAAGGCGGTCCTGGGTGACGTATCCCACACCGCCGTAGAAACAGCCGGTTTTGATGCCGCAATACTTTCCAAGCAGCTGGGCGTCCTGTTCCACCTGTACGGCGAGCTCCCTTGTGGGGGTGAGGACGAGGGCCTTCCTGTGGCGGTATTTCTCGTCCGTGAGGAAGAGGTTGAAAATAGTGATGAGAAAGGCGGCGGTTTTTCCCGTTCCGGTCTGCGACTGGACGTAGACATCCGTATCCGAGAGGGTTTTCTGGAAGGTCATTTCCTGCACAGGGGTACATACTGTGAAACCGGCCTCTTCAATACCCTTCATTACCAAAGGGTGTAGGTTTAATTCGGTGAATAGCATAGCTTCCTTTATATATTATTTTTTGATGTAGTTATCACCCTGTTTCCGTGTATATCAAATATTGTCAATACAAATATTTGCCCGGTTTGTCGATTCGACCTATCAATCGATATGACCGTCATGGCGGAAGTGCAATATCATTTAAGGAATCGTCTTGTTACAATCTTTTTCAGTCGATAATGTGCGCGATAAGCAATTATCCGCATACTTCCGGGCGATTGGCGGGAACGGGTTGGTCGTCTTTTTGGCCTGGTGGATTGTAGGGGCACCTCTAATAATTTGAATTATCCGTCTCTGCGCCGAGAGTGAACATCCAGATTTGATTTTTAGAGGTTCTCTCCTGTTAATTCTGTAATAATTATTGACAAATATTCGTTAAATGAGATAATTTATTGAAGTGGTCCTGCCACGGCTATGCAGATGGCGATAATGCGCATGGGGAGCGTGAAGCGTCCATCGCCGGAATGTAGGAGTCCCGCGTCGCTATCCATATTCGTGATGATTCGAGTAGTGTTGTGAAGAAGAACTGGTTGAGACCGCGGAAATGACCGGGGTTTTTTTAATGTATGATGACGAGGCACGAGCGAGGGAAAAGCGGAAGGCACGAGAACTGCGTCATTCCGCTTGGTGGCGCCGGAAGACGGCTTCCGGCATTTGCCACTACTGCGGCGGCACTTTCCCGCCGTCGAGCCTTACCATGGACCACATAATCCCGATAGGACGAGGCGGTACTTCGGAGAAGATGAACATCGTCGCTGCATGCAAGGAATGCAACACCAGGAAAAAAACCCTTCTCCCCGTCGAGTGGGACGAGTATATGCACAGTTTGAAAACGAAATAGGATGGCGCGATGGCAGGAACCGTGGAACGATTAAAGAAAGGTGATGTGCTCTTCGCCCAGGGCGAGAGGCCGAAAGGCCTCTATCTGCTCCAGGAAGGGTCGCTCGAGATACTGGCAACATCCGAGGAATTCGACGGTATGGACCGCAGCATCGTCATTTCCAGAAGCAAAAGGGTCGGGCTCCTTTCGGGGAAGTCCCTGCTTTCCGGCTTCTCCCCCCACCTGACCGGGCCCAACCGCTACAGCGTTAGGGCCGTGTCAGATTCCGCGGTCACCTCCTATCCCCTCCCGAAGGGAGGCATCCAGGGCGTCGCGAATTCCGATCCCGCACAGGCCCTGACCATGCTCAGGCATCTCTACCAGAACATCAAAGCGGCCAGGAACACCATTGCCAGGCATACGAAGCTCTTCCAGACGATATGCATCATGTCGGACAACATGTCGCTCATGTACAGGGAGATGTCAGAAACCAACGCCTCCGAGCGTCTTCATAGCGTAGCGGAAAGCCTTCATAAGAAATTCAAGTCCAAGGGCGGAAGCTTCACGCCCCCTTTTGACGCCCGTTTTCTCATCACAAACAACGGCAGCTATCTGGGAAGGGCATACGAACTTCCGGAAGGGGCCGGGGAGGCCGCCGGGTCAAGGTCTGATGATTTTATCCTGAGGACCCTTCAGCTCGAGCAGAACGTCGTGGTCTCCATGTTCAAGTCCGACGCGGCAATGGCGTCGAGCATGTATGATGGACTCGCCGAAAGCTTCTACGGGTCACTCGATCAGTCCGGGAGGATAGGGTCCCATACGGACAGGGAGCTTGCCCTCCTTTTTGGCGATGACGATAGCTGGACCTCATATCTCTTCGAGGCCGGGGGTTTCGGCGAGTGGGAGCGGAGTGGCAAACTCTCACCCAATTTCCTCAAGAACTTGCTGGCGCTCCTGGTCAAGGTAAACGCTCTCTACGAGGAATTGATGGGAAGGAAGTTGACGGCGGTCTATCCCTCAATCCGGAAAATTCATGACTACTATTCTTCGGACGCCGGGGCGCAGGAAGCGAAGCGTGAGGCGCCGGCGTTCATTTCGACGGGTGCCCTTAACAACTCGATACACCAGATATTCGAGTTCGCCCTGATGCCGAAGGACTTCAAGAACAGGCTGCTGAAGCTCCTCAATGATTTTAAAACCTCCAAGAACCCCCTCAACACCGAACCGGAGGGACGCAAACTGAGGCGCCATATCGCGTCCCTTTACTGGGATCTTTACAAGCAGTCGTATATACGGAGCATAAGCGAATCGGCCGTTCCGCGCCCGGTACAGATGATGCTCAATTTCGGTTTTCTCGACGAAGGGCTTCTCGAAGAGGAGCAGGTGTCGGACCTCATAGAGCTTTCCCGACTGCGCGAGAAAGCCAGGGAAGTGCCGGTCCTTATGGAAACGGAGTTTCTTTCCCTTGTCCACGGTGGGCAGGTGGAGCCGAGTATCACTGAAATGGGGCTCAACTACCGCGCCTTTCTTGAGGAGAAGGAAAAACACCAGACGAAAAAGGAAAGGGAAAGTGCGGTAAAGGTCGACGATAACCTCGCGAAGGTCATGTACGAAATCGATCAGCGTCTCGCGACCACCGCTGCAATCTGTTCCGGTTCCACTGCGACCGCTTTCCCGATACTCACATCGCTCATGGTACGCGGCAATCTGAAGCAGATATACACCCACAAGCAGAATGTGGAGGCCATTATAAAGGATGTCCGCAACATCGACTTTTCCGTGTTTTTTCGCGAGACGGTGCTCAAGATCGGTGACGCCCGTGAGATCATCCAGGAGGAGGTGGTCCCCTATTTCATCCTCCTCCCCGTCTTCGGGACACGGACCCAGCTCTGGCAGGACATGACGGGCACCAACAAACGGAGCAGGGGAAGGATCGTGATGCCCATATTTTTCATCGGCGATCTGATGAGAAGCCTTGTGCACACCTTCGCCTGTTTCCGGTGGGAGCTCACCAGGGATGTAAAGGGCCCCATGTGGGCCGATCCGATCGACGGCGGCGTGACGGGTGAATATTTCGACTATGTAAACACCTACAAGAAGATGTCGAAGCTCTCCCAGGAGGCCAAGGAGAAAATCGATGAAAAATTCCGGAGCATCCGGAACAACCGGGACCGCTTCGCCGACGACTATCTCCAGTGGGTGCTCTTCGAAAAGGACGGCATCATGAAGCTAAACGCAGTGGTGCGCGAAATATTTTTCCGGCATATTCCCTTCAAGAGCGATATACGGCAAAGACTCGAGGCCATGCCGGCCTTTACGCAGCCCGCGACCCGCTACAAAAATATACACAAGCGGGAGGTCGAGGCGTACGAGCGGAGATTCAAGAAATACCTGGACGCCTCGGGGAACCATCCGGATGAGATCAGGAAGTATTTCGAGTATCTGAACCTGTGACGGTCTCCGCGGATAAAGGGGCGACTCATCACCTGCGAATAAATCGCGAAATACGGCGTTTGAAAAGGACTCGGTTGATGTAGGTGGAAGGGAATCGGGCGAACCGGTCGCCTCCCGATTGCATATCCGCGTGTTCATGCCAGAGTTCCAGCAGATGTCGGGTGTCGATCGCGCGTGAGAGCCGGTCGCGGCAGCCGCCGCAGCAGGTGATGACGGTTTTCCCCGCCGCTTCGAGTGCGATTCTTTTCCGCCAGGCGTCCGGATAGTTCCGGTTGACCTTTTCCACGGCCCCACCTTCGCCGCAGCAAAGGGTGTTCCTCCCGTTGTGTGTCATTTCCCTGAACGATATGCCCGAGTCTGACAATAGTTTTCTTGCCGCGGCGGTGACTTCGCCCCTGAAGCGGAAGGCGCAGGGATCATGGATGGTCAGTGCCGCATCCCCCCTGGCCCCGACGGTGATGCCCCATTCGGCCATCAGGCTGAAGGCGGAAATGACATGCAGGCCCGTGGCGTAGCGGGAGAAAAGTTCATGACAGTTCGGGCATGCGGTTATCAGCGTTGCTATGCCGTGGTTTCGCAGATCGGCCATTTGTGTCCCGAACCGTTCGCGAAAAAATGCCTCGCGGCCCAGGTCGTGCGAGGGCCTGTTGCAGCAGTCGATCACAATTCCCAGCCGGGGGATTCGCCGGGACATTTCTCGAACAAGACGTTCCGTAGCGCCGGGCATGCTTCCTGGCAGGTTGCAGCCGGGAAAAAAAACGGTATCGCAATCATCCGGAAAGGCGCGCAGTGACAGGAGCTTCGATGATCCGAGACGCTCGTATCGAAGGAGGCGCGAGTACCGTGACAGGATGGAGGGATTGTCCCTGAGACATTCGGCACGTAGGGTGAGGAACATGTCCGCCGGGGACAGGCCTTCAGGGCAGACCGCGTCGCAGAGCCGGCATAAACTGCATTCGAAGGGCAGATCACCCGGGCAGCCCCTGTCGGAGAACAGGCTTGAGGCAATTCCCTTCGGAGTACCCTGGTGCTTTAAAAACCCGCATTCTTCAACACAGAGGAGGCATTCGGTGCAGCGTTCCCGGATTTCAGCGGCTGCTTTTCCACCATAATCGCGGTTCAGGGAATCATTCATGGCGCCATTGTGGGGACCGTTTGATTATTAATCAATGAAATAACCGGCTTTTCCCGTCAGGCAGGGGAACGGGGGTATCATCATTCACCACTATTTTACTTAAAAATAGATCATACCAACGATACAAGGAGCATCAGTTATGAAAAGGATTATCCCATAATCCTGGTCGCCGCAGTGTCCCTGTCGGGTCTATTCTCGTGCGGTTGTGCGCGTTATCGATTCTGTGCGTCCAACATAGAGGGCCGGGCAGGGATGATAGCCGGAGGGATCGCATCGAAGCTCGATTGTAACAGGGAGCAAAGGGAGAAACTTGACCGGATAGAGGGCGAAATCGTTGCGAAGATAAAGGAAAATCGCAGCGGCCGGGAGAAGGGCTTCGGCGATGTCGTGGCCATGGTAAAAAAGAACCGGGTCACCAGGGACGAAGTCGTACTGCTCATCGACCGCCGGGAGGCGAAGATGAGGGAGATGAAGCCCTTTCTTATTGACAAAATCGTGGAGTTCCATGCTATACTGACCCCTGCACAGAGGCAAAAGATCGCAGACGGCATGCTTGAGTTTCACGACAGGTGCGGGCCCAGGTAGGTGCCCCGGAGGGGGCCTCTTCCCGAATTATGCATCATCACGTACCCCGCCGGGAGGGGCGCCTCGGGATGTATCTCCCCAATCGTCGGAATGCAGACGTCTGCTTTTTCGGCGAAGTCGATTCCATGAGCAGTGCCCCGGAAACGACCTGAAGCGCATGTCGATATGCATTATGAAAAACGAATATCTCCGGCCGGGACCGTCTGGGCGAATCGATCCGCATCCATAAGGGGAAGGAGCGTGCCATGAGAAGATATATTCTAACAGTGATGATAACCATACTTGCCATGGCAGGGGGTGCCGCGGCCTCGGACTGGCCTGTGTACAAGGGGAATATTTTCTTTACCGGGAACAACGACGAGATCACCGTTAAAAATAACAATCTCAAATGGTTATTCCAGGCAACGGACACGGTGTACAATCCCATCATATCGGACGGAATGATATATTTTGTGGATATCAAAAAAAACGTCTACTGCCTTGATGAGGACTCGGGAAGGCTGAAATGGAAAATAAGCCTCACCGAACTTTCCGCGCGTTTCACGCCCGGATCGAAAGCGGCCGGAAAAGTCAAATATCCCCTTGTGGAAAACAATCGCCTGATTCTGACCGATAACTTTCTCATTTACTGCCTTGACAAACGAAGCGGGGAGGTCCTCTGGGCGCGCACGGGAATGAGGGACGAGAAGGAGCTTTTCGAGAAGGGAAGCGACTATAACCGCACGACCCCCCGGTGGCGCCCCGGTGCCGGCGGGTCATGGGACCCGACCAAGCACTCGACGACAATCGTCGAGGGGATTTACTCTGATCCCGTGATAAAAAACGGCATGCTTTACTACGGAACACGGAATGTCTTCCTGTCGCGTGAAATCGAGCAGGGGCACCTGAAATGGGACAACAAGCTGGTGAAATCGTACAGCGGATTTCCGTCCTTTTACGACGATCTTCATTTTCACCCAGTCGATGGACTACTTGAAGAACACCTTCACACTCTACTGCCTCAATGCCGAAAGCGGGGTGGCGGTCTGGTCGAAGATGATCGCCGCGCCCGACAGGCTATTCTCTCCCGTGGTCTATGGACGGCGTGTCTACCTCGCCGCCGGGAACTCCGTTCACTGCTTCAACATCGACGATGGGGCACAGGTCTGGTCGCGGGACTATGGTGAAACGATCACCTCGAACCCGAGTTTCACCGAAAGGGAGATTCTTTTTACTACCGGCAACCGGCGGGTGATTATCATCACTCCTGCGGATGGGGCCATCGCGTCGAAAATCGATCTGGGCGACAGGTCCAGTCCCTACTTCGTGACCATACGTGACCAGATATACGTCGCCAGCACCTTTAAGAAGAAGGTGGGGGGGCACGACCTCTCTTATGCCTCCCTCAGGGCCCTTCGCTTCGGCCGCAAAGATCCCCTGTGGGAATACGTGCCCCCTTTTCCCGGCGGTGCCTATCAGCCCGCTGCGTCGGGAGGTATCATGTTTCTCCCTTCGGGAAACTACCTCTATGCGGTGGGAACGGACTACTATCCGCGCATCGTCGACGGCGGCAGCGCCGTGTATGACCCGTATAACAGGATCGGAAATGAAAAACAGCCGGAGCGGAAATCTACCGGCGATCCCGTCAAAGAAAGGGCGGGGGAGAAAGGGGACTCTGCGCTTCGGCAGATGAAGATCACCGTGACAGACCCTCAGAACGCCCCGATCAGGGCGACCCTTGAGATCAAAAAATGGTCGAAGGGGAAGATCGCCTACTCGAAGAGGATCGCCGTCGACAGGCCGGGCCAGGAGATATCCGTTCCCGATTCGGACGACGTGGAGATCACGGCCGATTCCGACGGCTACATGCCGAAAAAGACGGTCATTTCGCGCGACGACAAGGACGCCTCGATAGCCCTTGAGAAAATCGAGAAGGGGAAGGGGATCGTGGTCGACAACATCCATTTCGAGGTGGACGAGGCCTATTTAAAGAAGGAATCGCTCAATATCCTCGACCGGATGATCGAGTCCCTGAAGCGCAACGCGAATACCAGGCTTGAAGTCAGGGGCCATACCGATTCCACCGGCAAGAGGGAGCATAACATGAAGCTCTCCATGCGCAGGGCCGACGCGGTCAGGGACTACATGATCAAAAACGGGATCAGCCCGGAGCGCCTCCTCTCAAAGGGCTTCGGCCCCGACAAGCCGATCGCCGAAAACAGCGGCGAGGAGGGAAGGCGGAAAAACCGCAGAACGGAGTTTTTCGTCCTCGATAAGTAGGGAGTACCTGCTGCCGGTGGCCCGATTGTTATCGGTCCATGGGGTGGCGGATTTCATATACATGCGATTTCAGGACGATTCAATCGTCGAATGCGCGGAGCCATGGCGAACCGTTGCGTAGTGCAATCCCCGGGATCGTGGCGATCTTACGTTGCTTCATCGTCGATGAGCCTGTATCCGACGCCGGGTTCCGTGATAATCATGGAGGGATTGCTCGGATCGTCCTCGATTTTTCTTCGTATCTGCATGATATATATGCGCAGGTACTGTGACTCTTCCTGGTAGTAGGACCCCCACAACTCCCGCAAAATATAATTCTGGGTCAGCACCTTCCCGGCGTTTCTGGCCAGGAGCGTCAGTACGGCGTATTCTTTCGGGGTGAATCTGACTTTTTCATCGTTTATTTTTACGATACGCCTGTCAAAATCAATGAAAAGTTTGCCGGATTTATAGATCTGGGATTCACTCTCCTTGCGTCCGTGTCTGAAGGCGACCCGTATCCGTGCCTTCAGTTCATTGATGCTGAAGGGCTTGGTCAGATAATCATCGGCGCCGTTGTCGAGGAGTATCACCTTGTCCTTTTCCGAATCCTTGACCGTCAGTACGATTATCGGGATGCTGCTCCATTCCCGTATCCTTTTGACGAATGCAAGTCCGTCCATGTCAGGGAGACCGAGATCGAGCACGATGACATCCGGAGCGGCGGCCGCGGCCTGGCGCATGCCCTCTTCGCCGGTTTCGGTCTCGATCACCCTGTATCCGCTCGATTCCAGGCTGATCCTTAAAAATCTTCGAATCTGCAATTCATCATCAACGACAAGGATAAGACCTCCCTCGTTCATCAGATGTCACCCTGCATCCTGTTCTGGAGTAGCGGCAGTCTGACGATGAAACTCGCGCCTCCTTGAGAATTGGCATCCACATCAATGCCGCCTTTGTGAATTTCGGCGATTTCCTTGCAGATCGACAGGCCGAGCCCCAACCCCCCGGTCCTGACCGTTTTCGACCTGTAAAATTTTTTGAATATATTCTCCTTTTCGCCGTCGGGTATGCCCGGGCCGTCATCGCTGACGGATATGTTGATAAGATCCCCCTCCTGCGCGACTTTCAGCCATATCCTGCTGTCGTGCGGCGTGTAGAGGGCCGCGTTGTAGATAAGGTTCGTCAACAGCTGCTCCATCAGATTGAAGTCAAATTTTACCATGGGCAGGTTCTTGTCGATTTCGTACGTAAAATCATGCCCCTTCAGCTGCGTGCCCAGTTTTCGGACGACGGTCCCTATAAGTTCGGATATGTCGTACCATTCCATGTTGAGCGTGATGTTGTCGCTTTCGATGCGCATCGAACCGAGCAGATTGTCGACTATCCTGTTCAGCCGGTCGGAGGCTTCGATGATGTCATTGGAGAAAATGGTTCTTACCTCGGTATCCCCGCCGAGCTTTTCATCTATCAGCGCGTTCGCCGCCGATGCGATCGTGGTTATGGGGGTTCTCAGCTCGTGGGAAACAAGATTCAAGACTATCTGATAAAGTTTTTCGGATTCTTCGGCGACCTTTATTTTTTGCTGGGACCTGTAGTAGGCGTTCCTTTCGATTGCGGCCGCCACCTGGGCGACCAGGGCCTCCAGCAGGTTCCCCTGTTCGATCGAAAGACCCCTCTTGTCGCCGAAATCCATTACCAGGACGCCTGCCGGAACCGACCCGGTCTGGAGCGGAATATAGTGATAGCGCGAATCGCTCAGGTTGTCGCTGTATTTTCCCGCCGGTCTCCTGTTCGTGAAGCACCAGAGTGCGGCTTCACGCTCTTCCCCCGGCAGTTCGAAATCGCTCCCCGCGCTTGTTTTCATGGAAAGGTCGTTGTCGTCGCCGCGCAGCAGCATCGCGGTATTGACGGAGAACACGCTGCGCAAGAAACTCATGGATTTCCTGATTATTTCATCCTGGTCGCTTGATCCATTCAGAATTTTTCCCATGACATACAGTTCTTCGAGGTTTTTTTCGCGTTTTCGCAGGAACGTTTCTTTCTGCCGCAGTCGTGTCGTGAGATTCCCGATGATAAAGGCAGTGATGAAATACATGAGAAACATGAAGAGGTCCTCAAGATGGTCGATATATATGGTGAAGCGGGGCTGTAAAAAAAGAACATTCCAGAGCAGGGCGCTTAAGCTCGCGAAATAGAGGACGGGTCCCTTCCTGTGCAGCGATGAAACGACCGATACGGCCGCCAGGAAAATGAATCCTATGGAAAGATAACTGATAAAACGGAAGAGGAACAGGTTGACGGCCACCAGCACGAGCAGCCAGAGGCTGACCAGTAAATATTCACGAATACCGTTGGCGCGCATTCGCGATAAAATGCCGGGTATGAGCCGCGTCCGCTTCTTCTCCGCGCTCTGTTCGGAAACGACGAATATGTCTATCTCGCCGCTTTCGCTTATCAACGTGTCGATTATCGAAAACCTGCTAAACGGGCCTGTTGGTTTATATCCCCGCGGTTTGCCGATCACGATATGCGAAATGGCATGCTGCCTGGCGACCCTGATAATGCCGCCGGGAATATCATCATCCATCGATATGATCAATTCCGCTCCCAGGTCCTCGACAAGTTTCATGTTGCCTTTAAGCATGCGGTTCTCTTCCTGGGAGAGCTCTCTTCCCGTCTGAATATACACGGCCAGCCAGGGCACTTTGCGTTCGAACGCGGTTCTTCGCGTCCATTTGATGAGATATCGCGAATGGGGGCTCGGGCTTATGGCGACAAGGAAGCCGGGGGAGTTCTTCCATCGATTATCAAGACGGTTGATGTTTTTCAAGTCGACGAGCTGTTTGTTCACCAGAAAAGACGTATAGTTCAATGCGATTTCCCTCAGGGCCGTCGCGGTGGCGATGTCGTGCGCCTGCGCCGGATTGGCAACCGGCGATGGATGAGACCCCGTGCCGATACCCTTTGCGTGGGATTCTTCAGGGGGGATGTCGATCAGGCGGATCGATTCGGCGGCTTCGATTACGGTATCCGGAACGGAACCGCGGCTTTTTTTCCCCGTGATCTCTTCTATTACAGGGACAAGGCTTTCGATCGTTTCTATGCCGACCGTTGCGGTGACATCGATACCGTTGTCGAGGATGATGCGGATATCCTGATGTCTCGTTCTCCGGGGCGGGCCCGGTGAACCGGCATGGGCAAGGTCGTCTATCAGGACAACGTCCGGGTTCCGTTTCAATATGGCCGTGACATCCATTTCGCGCGTCGATGCATCACCGCGGCTGATCCTTGCCCCGGGAACCATTTCCATGTCATTCAGCAATTTTTCGATTTCACCACACCCCCCCGGGTCGATGCGGCCGACGACCGCATCGATGCCGTGGTCGATCATGTCCCAGGCCTCCAGGAGCATGGCGCGGGTCGTCTGCGGATTCGAGGCGATTCCGATGAACAGCTTTAATTTTCCTTTCCGCATCATTGCCTCTAATCCGTTGTCAGGTCCGGTCGCATCGGCGTGATCCTATGCCTTGAGGGTCATGATGTCGTCGCTTTTTCCGAGAAGGTAGAGGATCATATCGGGCATGAACTTGAAATCGGGCTGCGGGTTTATGATCGTCTTATTCTTTAAAATGTCGTGGATCGCCACTACGCTGACATTGTATTTATTCCGAAGATTGATCTCGTTCAGCCTTTTCCCGACGAAACTGTTCGGCAACGCCAGCTCATAGATGCCGTACTCGGGCGACAGGGGCAGGTAGTCGAGAAGATTGTCGTTGGTGAGCTTTTTGGCCATTTGTTTCGCGTAATCCTTCTCGGGCAAAACGATTTCCGTGGCCCCGAGTTTCCTCATGATGACACCATGATCCTCATTGGAAACTTTTACAATGATATTTTCAACGCCCAGTTTTTTTAACGCCAGAGTGACGAGAACCGTTTCTTCGAGGGATTCGCCTAGGTTTAACACGACCGCATCGATCCTGTCGTTGATGAAATCCTTCAAATTGTCCGTATCCTTCGCGTCGGCTATTATCGCGTGCGCGACCTCCTCCTTGATCCTGTTTATCAGCGTTTCATTGCTGTCGACGACCAGGACTTCATGGCCCGAGGCGGAGAGCTCGCGGGCGAGGGTGAAACCGAAACTGCCGAGGCCGATTATCACGAACCGTTTCATATGCACCTTCTATCCGATAAAGATATCAGTGGTCGCATACCTGTAATGCGGCCCATTGACTCGTTTGAACAATGATATGCCTATGCCAAGCGGTCCAATTCGACCGATAAACATCGACAGGATTACCACTATTTTTCCGGGACCGCTCAGGCCCGGGGTTATTCCCGTCGACAGGCCTACGGTGCCCAGGGCGGATGTGACTTCGAACAACAGGGCGATGAACTCATATTTCTCGACAACTGCCAGAATATATGTCGCGGCGATTGTCCAGGATAACGACAGCACCACTATGGCGAGGGAATTCCTTATGACATCGAAGGGGAGCCTTCTCTTGAAAACATTCACGTTTTTCCTGCTCCGTATGATGGCGTAGACCGAAAGGATCGTCACGCACAGTGTCGTCACTTTTATCCCGCCCGCGGTGCCTCCCGATCCCGCGCCGACGAACATCATGATAATCATCAGGAACAAGTTGCTTCTGTGAATTTTCCCGATGTCCATTGAATTGAACCCGGTCGTGGTTGAAGCCGATGAGCACTGGAACAATGAAGATAACGCTTTGTGGCCCAGGGTCATGTCCCCCGGCCAGCTTTCATTGAGAAAAAAAAGTATCGTGCCGGATACCAGCATTACGGCGGTGCAGATAAGCACGAGTCGCGAATGTATCGACAGCTTTCCGTTTTTCACGCCGCTGAGTCTTTCCCTTGAAAAGTAAATCACGTCGTAGAGCACGAAAAAACCGAGCGAGCCGAGGGTGCTGATGAAGATCAGGACCATATTGATCGCAAGATGATCATGATATGCGGAGAAACTGTCATAAAAAATTGAAAACCCGGCGGTATTGAAGGCGGATATCGAATGGAAGATACCGGAATATAGTGATTGATCAAGGGGCAGATGCCTGGAGAAAAGTATCGAAAGGATTATCGCGCCGATCAATTCAATCGTAATGGTGAACAGCAGTATGATTTTCGCAAAATAAAACAGGTCGACTTTCGACGGTCTTCTGACGGTCTCCTGGAACATCAGGTTGCTCTGTACCGAGATGGTCTGTTTAAAGGCGATAAAGACCAGAATGGCAAAGAGCATGTACCCGAGACCGCCTATCTGGGTAAGAATCATGATCAGGGTCTGCCCGAAAAGGTTATAGTATGTACCCGTATCGAAAACGATCAGCCCTGTCGTGGTAATCGCCGATGTCGCGGTAAAAAGAGAATCAAGGTAAGACGTAAATCCGCCATTCGAGGAGGAAAACGGCAGAGCAAGAACAAGGGCGCTCAGCAGTATGATCGCGATATACCCGAATGTCAATACTGTGATCGGGGACATCCTGCCGATTGCGGTCATTATCTTCATGTCACTTTATTATTTCAAAGGAGAGTTTTGAATATCTTTCCATCGCGCCGTTTCCGCTTATATAGATTTCATTTTTATCATTATCATAAATCTGGAAATTTCCGGATTGATCCCATGCCGGCAATTCCGAAAATATTTTTAATAGATCTTCCGGCGTGTACTCCGTATCTTTCCCGTGCATGTTATTCCTGTATATGACCAGTAGATCCTTGCCCTTGATCAGTTCTGCCGGGTGGGAAATCTCCCGTATGAGGTTTTCTCTAGAAAAGTGGATATATTCGCAGGCAGAAAAACGACCATTCGTTATAGATATGATATAATTATTGAGCCTGTATTTCCCGTTTTTGATGTCGCCGCTTGAGTCCATGCCGCGATAGTATCCAATTCGATCGAATCCTTCTATTTAAAATGTGTTATTAAGTACTACTTCCATATTAAAATTGTGTAAATATCGGGATTTTTTTGTGATATCACAACGACCGCAGATCCTTATCCGATGATATTAATTCGAGAGAAGGCAGAATCGAACTATGCAGTGATAGCTTCAGTGGAATTTGGAATTTCTATTAACCGTGATCTCATCTTGTTAATTGATTTTATGCGCACATGGTATTTGTTCGAATTGCAGGATTTAATCATTATCCGACTGTTTTGATAAGGGAAATTCTAAAAAATTAAATTAGGATGTTCCCTTGTGGGCAAAAATAGTGGTAAAAATCAGAATTTTCAATCGTGTAATTTCGGGAAATTCTAATTTTTTAAGGTGCCCATAAATCAATATGAACATAAAGGTAACTATGTATAATAATAAAAACCGTCCAGACGTTTTTTTTATTGACATAAACAATGTTTACAGGTATATATACCATATAAGTGACGATGATAAATTTTTTACCGGGGGCCTGAATATGAAAAAGATGCTGATTTTACTGGCCATTATCTTCGTAGGATTCTCCTCCGCATTCGCGAGCGGTTCGTCGAACTCATGTCAGACAAAGTATCCGGTCGTCCTGGCCCACGGTATGGGCGCGAGCGCGCAGATACTCGGAATAGTGAACTACTGGAACAGGATTCCCGGGGCGCTCCAGGATGAAGGGGCCCGCGTCTATATCACTTCGGTCAATGGCATGGACAGCACCGCGAACAAGGCCCTGGCCTTCAAGCAGCAGTTCCTCCAGATAAAGGCGGTATCCGGTGCCGCGAAACTGAACGTCATCGGTCACAGCCACGGTACGATTTACACCCGGTACGCCATATCCAACCTCGGTCTCTATCCCTATGTTGCGAGCCACACCAGCATTGCGGGACCCCACCGGGGAAGCGCCATCGCCGATGTCATCATGGGCGTCATCCCGAACCCGGTCAAGCCGCTTGTCGGCGCGACTCTCGATTTCGTCTATGCCTTCATCTTCGGCGACACGAACCCGAACAGCGTGCAGAACGGTTATGACCTGGTGCGGAGCTACATGATCAACACCTTCAATCCAAACACCCCGAACAAAACGGGAGTCTACTACCAGAGCTGGGCTGCCAAGATCAAGATGATGGCTATCGACGCCCGCAACTGGTACTTCATCGTCACATGGCCGATCCTTCTCGCCACCGAGGGGGCGAATGACGGCCTGGTAAGCATCAACTCGGCGAAATGGGGAAATTTCCGCGGAACCCAGGAAGGGGCATGGTATTCTGCAGGAGTCGATCACCTGAATATCGTCGATCAGCTTTTCGGGTTCACCCCCGGCTTCGACGCCCCCGCCTTCTGGGTGGATATGGTCGCCGATCTGAAGAACAGGGGATACTGATCATTTTCAGTACGATTGGAAAAAAGGGCGCCGCCGGCGCCCTTTTTTTTTGCCTTTATGGCGTGTTCAGCCCGACTTATCCGAAGTGTAAAATCTGTCGACGTCGGATGAATCGAGATCGGGCCTGAGGCGTTTCGCCTCATGGAGGTAGACGTGCTTCATCTCATCCTGGGGTTTATCCGAGTTAAGGTGGAGGAGTACCCGGATACAGCCCCGGAGGCTTCCCGTAACGGGGATTTCGGGTACGCAGAAAAGGGGCGTATAGAGCCAGCCGAGTTCGCGTGCCGCCACCGCCGGGAACTCGGCGTTCAGATCATCGGTTACCGAGAAGATGGCCGACGCTATATCTCCGATCTTAATTCCGTTCAGCTTCACCAGCGTCTCGAGCAGTTCCCTTGTCTTCGCCCGTATTTCTTCTCCGGTGTTTGCGGCGGCTGTGGTCGCGCCGCGGACTCCTCTTACCGGCATGGGGTCATTCTCCTGTCCTGATTTCTGCCCCGATGGATGCCATCAGGTCCCTGAACCCGGGAAATGTCACGGAGGCGGATTCAGCCGTCTCTATGACGGTCTCACCCCGGGCGGCGAGACCTGCGACGGCCAGGGCCATGACAACCCTGTGATCGTGACGGCCGTTGACGCGGGCGCCGCGCAGGTCGCTACGGCGAATCAGAAGTCCGTCCGGTCTTTCTTCAATATCGGCCCCCATTTTCGAGAGTTCTTCGCGCATAACGGCTATGCGGTCCGTTTCCTTCAGACGTGCCTGCGGCACGTTGACGAGCCTGGTCTCGCCTTCGGCGAAACAGGCAGCAACGGCAAGGGCGGGGAGGGCGTCCGGTATCGCGTTCAGGTCGAAGGTGCCGCCCTTCAGCGCGCCGCCCCGGACGGTGATCCCCATTTCGCCGATGTCGACCGTTGCGCCCATCGCGGAAAGGATGTTCAGCGCCTCCCGGTCGCCCTGGGTGTCGTTCCAGTCAAGTCCCTTAAGGACGAGGGAGGACCCGGTCACCGCCGCCGCCACCATGAAGAAGGAGGCGGATGAGAAATCGGCGGGAATCCTCTCATGAAAGCGCGGATAACCCTGCCCCCCTGGTATTTTGAAGACGCGATAACCGTCATTTTCATATTTAATGCCGAGCCGATCGAGCCAGGACAAAGTCATCGTGACGTAGGGCTTCTCATTGAGAAGGGGTACCCTGATGACGGATGCGCGAGGGGCCAGGGGGGCTGCGATGAGGAGCGAGGTGAGATACTGGGATGTGACCGCCCTGATCTTTGTGCGGCCGCCCTTCATCCTTCCCCTGACGACCAGGGGCGGCATCCCGTTCCCCCTGGTGGAAAAGGCGTCGCCGCCCAGACCCTTGATGGCGCCGATGAGGCCCTCCGCCGGCCTGCTCCTGATCTGCGTGTCACCGGTGAAGATCGTGTGGCCTGTCGCGAGGGCGGCGATCCCCATGCCGATATAGAGGGTGGTCCCGGAATTACCCACGTCGATTATATCGTCCGGCGCCGTGATGTCGCCGCCGCGCCCGGCCACCCGCCAGCTGTCACCGGTGTCGTCAATGCGCGCGCCGAAGATCCTCGCCATGTTGACGCATGAGCGGGTGTCGGAGGAGTCAAGGGGCGATTCGATGATCGATTCGCCCTCTCCCAGAAGCGCGAAGGCCAGGGCCCGTATGGTGTGAGACTTCGATCCGGGTATGTTCACGGTGCCCTTGAGGCGGGATGGCGTGACGATGAATTCCACTATGCCTTTCCTGTCGTGATGGTCTTGCATTCAAGCGCGCGGGCGCCCGTGATGCGGGGGAGGGTTCCGCGTGGCCCATAGGGCGGGACGCTATGGGGTTTTCGGCTTTTCCCTCATGAATATGCTGATATAGTATGGCTCCGAAATCATGGTATCCTGCATTTTATAGAGACGCGAAAACTCTTCCCTGCGTTCCTCAACGGCGGCAAGGGGGTTCGATACCCTGCCCGGATAGAACGACGAAAAATAATCGGCGAGGGAGGCAAGATCTGTGCTGAAACGTTCGATCGACCCCTTTATGAATTTGAAATCCTTCAGGTTCATCATCGTTTTCAGGTCGTCCCGCAAATAGTAATCGTTATGGAGCGGGAATGCCGATTTCATGAAATCGTCGTAAAGACCGTCGATGTCCTCGTCATCGAGGACGATGCCTGCGAGAAAGAGGACTCCGTCGAACTGGAGCACGCGCCGGAATTCGTCGAGTACCTTCCCGGATTCGAGAAACTCGAGATAGTCGATGCTGATGAGGAGGTTGACGGAGTAGTAATCGAGGGGCATGGCGTTGAACTCACCATTGATGAACCGAATCCGTTCCAGGGCGGGGTCGCCGGCGTGCCCGTCGATGAATTCGCGTATGATTCCCATGGAGGGTTCCACCACGGCGATGTAGGCGGGGGATTTCCTGGCGAGTTCAAGAAGGATATCCCCGTTTCCCAGCCCGACCTTTACGATCAGACCCGGGTTATAGGTGCCGGTGACGTCGATAATTCCTTCACGGAGCTTCTGCGCCCGCTTTGCCGGTTCGATAACGATCCCGTTGCGGTAATCATGCTCGATAAATGAAACGATTTCGCCGAGTCTGTCCATCATTCACCTCGTATCGAGATGGTTATCCCCGGATCGCTGAATTTACGCAACCCTTTTTTAGCCCCGGATATCCTTTTCCATCCGACATAATCGGAATTATTATTGACATACCGGGGAGGAGAAATAATGATCAAACGCACACGTGTACGCTGTTTCGAAATGGCCGCCGGGCAGGCGGGGCGTCCGAACATACGAACCGCGCCCGACACGCTTTCGAGGAGGATGAGATGAAGGAGCACGACGTCTACTACGATTCATATAAAGAGGAGCGCGACCTGATCCTCGAGTATAACCAGGTCGACCTGAGCGACGCCAGGATCACCAACATCCTCGGAATCGGCATCGATAACATCACCCGGGCACAGGCGGTGGTGAGGGTCATGGATATGATAAAGTCAGGAGGGGTCTTCCATGTCATCTCCTTCAACCCCTATAAAATCCAGCGATTCAAAGGGAATGCCGATCTCCGTGTGGTTACCGGAGGGGCCGACATGCGCCTGGCGGCGGGTGCGGGACTGCAGTGGGCGGGCTCGGTCCTCAGGACCCCGATCACCGAGCGGATACCCACGCTGAGCTTCATGATGGACATCATACGCATAAGCGAGATCAAAGAGTATTCGATATTCCTTGTGGGCGGCAAGCCGGAGATCGTAGAGCGGGCCTTCTTCAACATCAAGAAATCCTTTCCAAAGATCAGGATTGTCGGGAGGCACGGCGGTTATTTTAACACCGATCGCGAAAGGTCGGTCATCGAGGCGATGCGAAAATCCGAGGCAAACATCATTTTCGTGGGACTGGGCTTTCCCCGCGAGGACCGCTGGATCGCAAGAATCAAGGGTGAATTCAAAAACGCCGTGTTTATCAGCATCGGGGGATGCCTTGATGTCATTTCCGGCGAGATGCGGAAGGCCCCCGCCTTTTTCATCGAACGGGGGATGGAGTGGTTTTACCGGATAATCACGAGGCCATGGAGGCTCGGCAGGCTGATGAGGGTGGTGCTGTTTTTTATCATGGCCGTCGGGAAAAGGATTTTTTCAAAAAAATAAGGCCATCCTACTTTTCGTATTTTCCCCGTTTGGCGATGGTATCGCGGGCGTTCTGCAATTCCGGATTGCTGATCTTCGCCCTTCCCAGTGTGAAGTGGGACAGCACCTCCCTGTTATTGCAGGAGCGGCACTGGATGATGGCCTTTCCGTCGGAGGTCCATTCGGATATTTCGACGTAGCGCGAACTGCAGTTTCTGCAGAAAATTACCGATACGAAATTGCTCATATCACCCCCCTGCCGTTTGATTCATGGTGTTGTCCCTTTGTGCTTTTTGGCAAGCAGTTTCCAGAGATCATTCGACCATGAGGGCCATGATCGATATGTCCTCGCGGGTGCCGACCTCTCCGGTGTGGTCGTTCGCGAGGGCGATTATCCTGTCGATAAGGTCGCCGGACAGGTGTGCCTTCTCTTCGAGGAAGCTCATGACCCTCTTGAGCCCCAGGTGTTTGCCGCTGCGGTTCTTGACCCTCAGGAGGCCGTCTGAGACGATGACGAAGAGGTCGCCGGGCCTCAGGCTGACCGCCACGCTTTTCGCCTCCAGGATATTCTGCTCAAGGCTCCTTTTGTTGAATCTGAGATAGCGGGCCACACCGTCCCGGACGAGGACCGGATAGGCCACCCCCGTGTTGAGAAAACGGAGCTTTTTTTCCCTGAGATCAAGCACCCCGTAAAGAAGCGAGGCGTTTATTATGGGGCGATCGTCTTGCTCCATAATGAGACCGAGAAGGCGCAGAAGCTCCACCGGATTGCGGCCCCTGGTTCTGGCGAGGGCGCGTATCGCCCCGCTCACCATGGACGCGTTCATCCCGCCGGGTACGCCCTTGACGTGGAGATCGCCCATTGTGATGCCGATATGATCGTCATCCAGAATGAAGAGCCCGTGAAACTCGCCCCCGATTTCGAGTGCGGTGATCGATTTCGCGCGTATGTGGACCCCGCCGATCCGGGTGTCAATATCGGGAATGAGCGTCTCCTGGATGATGCGGGCGGAGGAGAGTTCGCCGGTGATTCGCTCTTCCCTAATCGCGTTCTGGAAGAAGATGGCGTTCTGTACCGCAAGCACCGCCTGGTCTGCGAAGTTTTTAAAGAGTGACATGTCCTCGTCGGTGAACTCGGGCCGGTTTATCGGGTTGATGGCCTGTATGACCCCGAGGAGCTTTCCCTTGAAAAGAAGGGGGGTGCAGATAATCGATCTGGAGACGAACCCCGTCATTTTATCGAAATTGGGATCGAAACGCCGGTCGCCGTACACGTTGTTGACAATGAGGGGTTTGCGCGTTTCCGCCACATGGCCGGCGATTCCCTGGCCCGTTTTTACCCGGTATTTCTCGGTAAGCTCCTCTCCCGCTTCTCCCAGGGCGATCTTGAATACGAGGTCGTTTGAGTGCTCGTCGTATAGAAGAAGGGTGCTCGCCTCGGTTTCCATGATATCTTTGATGGTTTCCATGATAAGGGTGAGCAGGCGGCCCATGTCAAGGGTCGAGTTAATCATCCGGTTGATGCCGACGAGTTTTGTGAGGTTGAATATTTTTCGTTCGACCTCGGCGAGTTCCGCGAATGGTTTTTTCTTTTTAAACATCATGCCATTTCGTCCTTCTCTCTATCTCGATCGAATCCGGGGCCGTGCCGCGGATTCCCGTTCTGGACGGAAAACGCGGCGGGTTTGTTATATCCGCCCGCTCATGCGGATTATTTTGAAGGAAATTCGTCAACCGTTCATATACGGCCTGATGCGATTTATGCAAGCATTATTTTCGACGGTTATCAAAATATGGCCGCAATGTGACATCGAGGCGTATGATGTTCACCCGTGAATGGTTTACCGTTATTGACCCCCGTGATGCCGGAAGGTGAAACCATGCCGCCACGATCGTGTTGAAATTCGGAGACGGCAATGTATCATGCATGGGAAATCAATTACGGGCACATCTGGAAATAGGAATTTTCCGAAATTCAAGGAATGAAAATTCTGGATTATACTGCTCCTGTGCCCACAGGCGAACATCCCGATTTGATTTTTCAGAGGTTCCCCCATGATAAAAAAAGGACATGGTGTCAGTTTGGAGATGAAAATTAAATTCGATTTTTGGCCAAAAAATCAATTGACAATTTGATTTGCCTGTTCTATGTACCATTCATGTGATTTTTAGGGAAAACCTGATTTTAATAATGGACCGGATAGTACGGGAGTTATTAAAGTCAGGTCTTTTAGTATTCAAGGCCTATCGGGGAATTTTTTTTACGTACAACCAAAAGATTTTACCAAAAGATTTTAAGGAGGATTTTATGAAAAGACTTTTTCTGTTTCTAGGGGCGATCCTGTTCGCTTCCGCCATGGTCGCGGGGGACCTGTTCGCCTTTACTTTCAGCCACTCGCCAAGCTTTGTCCGGACCCAAAGCCGGGCGGCGACCATAAGCTCGGTCGACTCTGTATACTACAATCCTGTCGGATTGGTAAAAATGGAGAATGGCATCTATCTTGACCTGGGAGACCAGATGGGGATGAAGAGGTACTCGCATAAGTTCCTTCTCGCGAACTACCATGACGCGACCCCTTCATTTACCATCCCGAACCTCGGGCTCGCATGGAAGAACGACAAGGGCGCGATTTTCATGTCAGTCTACGTTCCCGCAGGTGGCGGAACGCTGAATTACGTGAATAATCTCGGTATAGGGACCCTTTTGCTCCAGCCTGCGATTGCCGGTGCGGGTCTTCCGATCCTTCCGAGCAAAGTAAAGGCCAGCAGCTTCTGGATCCAGAGTTCGGTTGGCGGCTCATTCGCCTTCACCGACTGGCTTGCCGTAACCGCCGGGATGAGATTCAACATGTACACCTATGAGCAGGCTATCGGCTATGTGGGCGTCGGCAACATATCAAAAGTAGAAAGGAAAGGTCATGGCTTTTCCGGTTTCGGCGGGATCATGCTGACTCCGACCGAAAAAGTGAACCTCACCGTCCTTTATTCGAGCAAGGTCATCGCCCGCGGTAAAGAGGTGGACGTTAAGTATCATTACAGCAAAATCATGGAAGAGCGTCTTCCCGACTACATTCTCTTCGGCCTGAATGTGAAGCCTGTCGAGAATATCGAGATTCAGGCGTCCTATCAGCTTTCCTTCTCCGGGCAGAAAAACTATGCCAACACCAGGGGAGAAAGACTTGCTTATGTCGGACTCGCCAACCTGGGTAATTTCGCATATGCGGATCTTCTCAACCCGACCGTGGGTGGCAACTCTGAAAACTATAAATATCGCAATGAGCACAAGATGGGGCTCGGCGCAGAGTTTACCCTCCACAAAATGTTTCTCATGAGCCTCGGCGTCTCCTATTGTACCCAGGAGAAATACACGAGGGCTCAGAACCCCTTTGACCCGAACCTGAGAAATATCGGCGTGGGCATGGGATTCAAAATTATGCCGACCGAAAGATTCAGCATCGATCTGGGCGCGGCGAAATACACGTATTTCACCGACCATATGGCGTTCGGTCTGATCAAGATGAACAAGAGCGTATGGTCCTTCGGCATCGGCCTTACCGCGAAGGTCATATAACTCGACTGTAGAGCTATTCGCAATCCTGAAAGCGGCGGTGAACTACCCGCCGCTTTTTTTTTATTTACCCGGCCATTTTTTACCACAGATCAACACGGATGGCCTCCACTATTTTCACGCCTGTTGCATCTAGTAATGCACGAGAATCCGCTTCCATCTTTGTTCCAAAATATACAGATTTTTTTCTATGTATTTCAGTGTCGTTTTGCAGAATGACATTTCCCCCTGCCGCATGCACCCCTGAATTCCGATAAAAACCTTGACTCCGATGATACCCCCACTAGATTGGTCTCACGCATGGTATCGGCGGGCGGTCTATAATGCGATTCTACGCCAATGGGCTTTTCCTGGCCGTTTTTACACCCCCCCACGCAGGCCGCCGACCGCAGTAAAAGGAGAAGACAGATGAAATCATGTCCCATAACAGAGGTGATCGAGGAAATCAGGTCGGGGCGGATGGTCATCCTTGTCGACAATGAGGACCGCGAGAATGAGGGAGACCTGGTCATTGCGGCGGAGCACTGCACCCCGGAAACGATCAATTTCATGGCCAGGTATGGAAGGGGCCTGATCTGCGTGCCGATGACCCAGTCCAGGGCCAACGAACTTGCTATCGAGCTGATGGTGGAGGACAACCAGGACAAGTACGGCACGGCCTTCACCGTGTCCGTGGACGCCCGGGATGGAACCACGACGGGGATATCTGCTCACGACCGTGCGAGGACCGTTCAGGTCCTTATCGACGATGCGTCGAAACCGGAGGATCTCCGGAAGCCGGGGCATATCTTCCCCCTTGCGGCGCGCAACGGCGGGGTTCTCGTCCGCGCCGGTCACACTGAAGGTGTGGTGGACCTTACAAAAATGGCGGGCCTCAGGCCTGCGGGCGTCATATGTGAAATTCTGAACGAAGACGGCACCATGGCGCGCCGTCCCGACCTCGACCGTTTCGCAGAGACGCACGGAATAAAGATCGCCACCATTGCCGACATTATAAAGTATCGCCAGCACCAGGAGCGCCTTGTGCACCGCATATCCGAGGCAAACATGCCCACCGCGCACGGCGATTTCACCATCATTGCATACCAGACGGAAGTCGGAGATGCCACCCATGTGGCCCTGGTGAAGGGAAATGTACAGGGCAAGAAAGATGTTCTCGTGCGCGTTCACTCGGAGTGTCTCACCGGGGACGTCTTCGGCTCATACCGCTGCGACTGCGGCACCCAGATACACAGGGCGATGGAGATCATAAACGCCCAGGGACAGGGCGTCATCCTCTACATGCGACAGGAGGGGCGCGGCATCGGGCTGGGGAACAAGATAAAGGCGTACCACCTCCAGGACAACGGCCTCGACACGGTGGAGGCCAACATCGAACTCGGATTTCCCCCGGATCTCCGTGATTACGGTATCGGTGCTCAGATACTGGTGGACCTGGGGCTCCAGACCATACGCCTGTTGACGAATAACATGAAGAAGGTGGTGGGACTCGAGGGCTATGGCCTGGAAATCGTTGAGAGGGTGCCGATCGAGGTGGAGCCCCATCCGGAGAGCGAGCGCTATCTTAAAACGAAACGCGACAAGATGGGGCACCTTATCCTTGCCGACGAGGGAAGGGACGAGAAATAGATGGACGCCAACGGCTCGAAAATACTCATTGTCGACGATGAGGAAGTGATCCGCTACTCCCTGCAGAAAAAGCTGTCGCGGATCGGATACAAGGTCATTTCGATGGAGAAGGCCGAGGACGTGCTCTACCTCCTGAAGAACGGAGAAAAGGTCGACCTGATCATTACCGACATCAAGCTCAGAAAAATGGACGGCATCGAGCTCCTGAGAAGGATCCATGGATTGGACGAGCCGATACCCGTCCTGATCATTACCGGTCACGGAAACGTCGAAGACGCCATAAAGGCGCTCAGGTACGGCGCGAGCGATTTCATCCGGAAGCCCTTCGACATCAACGATGTCGCGTCGTCGGTGCGCGTCATATTGAACCGCAAGCACGAGAAGAAGATGGCCGAGCGTTTCGCCCGCTACATGCTCTACGATAAGGGGCGCTACCGGATCCCCGTCGATGAGACCATCATCAATGCCATATCATACAACCTCACCAAGGATCTTGCCCCGTCCGGCCTCTGCAACCACACGACGGCGGAGAACATCTCCCTTGCCCTCCAGGAGGCGATCAGCAACGCCATGTACCACGGCTGTCTGGAGGTGTCGTCGTCCATAAGGGAGGAACTAGGGATCAAGGGATACAACGACGAGATCGAGCGGCGGAAAACCGACGAGAAGTACAGGGACCGGTGTGTGACAATCACCTACGAACTGAACCGGGAGTACGTCGAGTACCTTATCGAAGACGAGGGTCCCGGCTTTGACATCAATTCTCTTCCCGACCCGCGGGATCCGGAAAACTTTTTCAGAAACAGCGGACGGGGCCTTCTCATCATTCGCATTCACATGGATGAAGTCGATTGGAACCGGACCGGCAGCGCCATGCGGCTCCGGAAATACCGCGTGGAAAGAAACGGCGTCCACTGAAGGCCTGCCGGGAACCATTCATTACGGAGGAGAGCAATGTTCACGATAAAATGGAACGGCGATTCAGTGACCATCCTCGACCAGCGGCTCCTGCCCGGCAGCGAGGTCTATAACACCTACCGGCATTATATCGACGTGGCCGATTCCATAAGGAACATGGAAATCCGCGGGGCTCCCGCCATAGGGATAGCGGCGGCGATGGGCATCGCCCTGGCCGCCGTGCAGAGCAAGACGGCGGGGGCCGATAAGTTCAGGGAGGAGTTGCACGCCGTCTGTGGCGTTTTCGCCGCAACCCGGCCCACCGCGGTGAATCTTTTTGCATCGATTGCGAGGATGAAGCGCATCATCGACGGGGGAAGCGATGTCGCGGCGATGCGTCAGGAACTCGAAAAGGAGGCCATGGCCGTCTTCAGCGAGGACATTCAGGCGAACAGGGCCATGGGAAAAAACGGCAGCCGCTTTCTCGCCGACGGCGACACGGTCCTCACTCACTGCAACGCCGGCTCGCTCGCCACCGGGGGCTACGGCACCGCCCTGGGCGTGATTCGCGCAGCGGTTGACGAAGGGAAGAATATCCATGTTTACGCCTGCGAGACGAGGCCCTATCTCCAGGGGGCCAGGCTCACGGCGTGGGAGCTTCACCAGGACGGCATTCCCGTCACCCTTATCACGGATTCCATGTCGGGGCATTTCATGCGCACGGGCGTCATCGCGAAGGCGATCGTGGGTGCTGACCGCGTGGCGGCCAACGGGGATGTGGCGAACAAGATAGGGACCTATACGCACGCGGTCCTGGCCATGGAGCACGGCATTCCCTTCTACGTGGCCGCACCGATGTCGACACTCGATCCCGCGACGAAGACCGGCGATGACATCCCGATAGAGGAGCGGAGCGTGGAGGAGGTGGCCTACATAATGAACGTGCAGATAGCCCCCGAGGGGATCATGATACGGAATCCCGCCTTCGACATCACTCCCGCGAAGTACATCACGGCAATTATTACGGAGAAAGGGGTGATCGAGGACCCCGCCACGAACGGAATAGGGAAACTGCTCAAGTCGTGAAACGGATCGGCTCGGAAATCGAAATAGACGTCCCGGCGGCAAGGGTCTGGAAGATCATCACTGATTTCGACGCCTACCCGCGCTGGAACCGCTTCACTCCGCGCATAACCCTGACAAACGGAAAATTCAGGGAGGGGGCGGAGTTCGAGCTCGACTGCGCAATGACTCCCCGACGGCTTCTTAGAAACGAACGTGAGACGATCCTGGCCGTGGAACCCGAGGTGTTCCGTTTCTGCATGGGTACCTCGCGGACCCGGGGAAGGCCCGGCATCAGGAGTTTCCGCTGGCAGATATGCGAGCCCATCGAGGGCGACCGTACCCGTTTTGTCAACCATGAGGAATTCCGGGGGCCCCTTGCTCCCCTGGTCCGTCTCATCTACGGGCGGAGACTGAAATCCGCATTCGATGAGTACTGCCGGAGCCTGAAGAAGTTTTCCGAAGACGAACGGACATGATCCTCCGCAGCCTTCCCCCGACGCGCCGCCCTCAGAAGAGAACCCGATAGTACACCAGAAGCAGCTCCCTGCCGAATAACAGCGAGACGATCAGGCCGAGGCTCAGAAAGGGCGCGAAGGGTATCTTCGCGCGAAGGCTTTTCTTCGTCGTTAGTGCGTAGGTGACGCCGAACAGGGCGCCCGAGATGAGGGATATTTCGAGGACCACCAGGGAGAGCTCGAGACCCGATAGAAATCCGATGGCGGAGGCGTACTTCAGGTCCCCGCCCCCGAATGATCCGGGAAAGACAAGGAGTATGACGATAAAGACGGCGAAGAGGGCCAGGAGGCCGAAGATGTTGTCCCAGATGGTGTAATTCAGGATTACGGGGTAAATGGAAAGGATGGCGAAGGCGGCGACCATGGAATCGGGGATGGTGAAGCTCATGCAATCGACGATCGAGATGGAGAGGGCGACGGCGGCAAGAAGGTAGAGCGAAAAGGTCGAGACGCTCGCGCCGAGCTTCCATGCAAAAAGGGCGGCGAGGGCCCCGTACATCAATTCCGTTACGGGATAGAGGGGGGATATGCGGGCGCCGCAGGAGGCGCACCTTCCCCTTCGGGCGAGATATCCTGCGACGGGAACGAGGAAAAGGGGGCCTATCACATTTTTGCATGAGGGGCACCGGGAGCGGGAAAAAAGGGCCTTCAGGGGTGCCTCTTTCATTTCCCCTCCCGCGTATCGAAGGGCGAGGGTGTAGAAGAAACTGCCCCAGAATGTCCCGGCTACGAAGATGAGGGAGATAGCTGCATAATCGTTCATGAAAATGGAATCGCATGGATCAGGGCGTCACGTCAAGGAGAATTATTGCTCGGCACGATGCGGGCCGACGACCCTGTGGCATAGCCATTGTTCTTCTCGGAATGCACTACAGTCCGCCTCAGTGATAATAATTCGTTGACTATTCGGCGATGCCGTACTATCGTTATATCGTTGTATGTATCGCATGGAGGGGCCTATGGATCGCCGGGTCATGGCCGCAGTCGCCCTTTTTTCTATCGCCTGTGCGGCGATCTTTTGCATTCGTTGCGCCTCGACCGGCCCGGTGACGCCTTCGCGCATCAAGAAGGAGCTCTCCTCGATACAACGGTCGATTGGCAGAGACAGGGGGGCGATTGAGGGACTGGGACGACTCAGGATGGGGCGATCCGGCTTCTATTACGTGGTCGACGGCGAGGGGAGGGTGGTCTTCCATCCCCAGTCCGCATTGATCGGGTCGAGCTTTAAAAACCACTGGTTCATCAACCGCATCATTTCGGAAGGAACGGGCTGCATCTCCTTCCGGCTGGGAAACAGGACCCATCTTGTTTTCTTTGAAAGAATCAACGACTTCGAGGTGCTCTGTTTCTCCATACTCGCCGATGAGATGGCCCGGCTACCCGGGGAGTGCCGCACGGTCGATCCTGAACCGGACCTCATAGAGGAAGGAGACATGGAATGAAAAAGGCCGCCATCATCACAGGTATCGCGCTTGCCATGATCGTTTTCATGGCGCTGAAGACACTCAGGGACGCCGGTGAATTCAAAACCCTCCAGCCCCGGTCAAACTGCAACTGCGTGAAGGTCCAGAACGCCCCGGGACCGGAGGACATCGTCATCGACCACTCCACCGGCATCGCCTATATTTCGTCATTCGACCGGAGGGCCTATCTCGAGGGAGGGGCGAAACAGGGGGCCATTTTCTCGTATAACCTCATGGGGACTTCAAGGCTCAAGAATCTCACTGCCGGTCTCGCCTTTACCTTCAGGCCCCATGGCCTGAGCCTCTACAGGGGGCCGGGCGGGAGGAGGCTTCTTTTCGTGATCAACCATCAGAAGGAGAGGAACACCGTCGAGGTCTTTCTGATAGGGGAGAAGGGGCTGCGGCATCTCGAAACGATCTCCGACGACCTGCTGATAAGCCCCAATGACATCGCCGCGGTGGGGCCCCGGAGCTTCTATTTCACCAATGACCATGGATCCCGTTCCGAATTCGGGAGAACGATGGAGGAGTATCTGCGGCTTCCCCGCTCGAATATCGCCTATTACGACGGGAAAGGGGTCCGGGTCGTGGCGGAGGGCCTGCGGTTCGCCAACGGGATATGGGCGGACAGGGAGGGCTCTCTCCTCTACGCCGCCACGACGACCGGAAAGGAATTCCTGGTCTACCGGCGATCCGTTGACGGGGGACTCAACCCCGAGGTGCGGCTTTCCCTCGACACCGGCGCGGACAACATCGACGTCGCTCCCGACGGCAGGATACTTGTCGCCTCCCATCCGCAATTGCTCACCTTTGTGAAGCATGCCAAAAACCGCGGGAAGAAGGCTCCCTCGCAGATACTCGAGGTGGTCTGGGACCGGGGGGGCGGATATGATTTCAGGGAGATATTCCTTGATGGAGGGGGGGTGATTTCCGCCGCAAGCGTCGCTGCTGCTTATGGGGACCGCCTTCTTGTCGGGGCCGTGTTCGAGGAGTTCTTCCTCGACTGCCGATGCGCTCGATGACCGCGGTTTTCCCGCGAATCGAGGGCCCGGGTGCCGCAGTCATGACGCGGCCACTCCTGGCTCTGCTCCTCTTTCTTGCATTCGCCCAGTGCGGGTGCAAGAACAGGTTCCTCTTCTATCCCCTCATGGAAATCGTGGCCACGCCGGCGGACGCGGGCATCGAGTATGAGGATGTCTACTTCAACGCGGGCGATGGTGTCAGGCTGAACGCCTGGTGGGTGCCGGCGCAGGGGGCACGGGGGACCGTCCTCTTCTGCCACGGCAATGGGGGGAACATATCCTTTCTGGTGGATACGATACGAATATACCGCTCGATTGGCCTTAACGTTTTCGCCTTCGATTACCGGGGGTACGGCAGAAGCGAAGGGGCCCCCACCGAGGGGGGAACCTATGAGGACGCGCGGGGCGCCTGGGATTACCTGGTTGGCGTAAAGAAAATAGATCCTTCCCGGATTGTTCTGATCGGGAGGTCCCTCGGGGGCCCCATCGCGGCCTGGCTCGCCATGACGCGAAGGCCGGGGGTCCTGGTGCTTGAATCGACCTTTACGAAGGCGTCCGAGGTTGCGGATTATCACTATCGCTTCAGGCCCGGGAGGCTCGTTTTCGGGGATACCTATGATACAGGATCGTACCTCGGAAGGGTGCGCTCTCCCGTTCTGGTGGTGCACAGCCCGGAGGACGAGATCATACCCTGCCGGATGGGCGAGGAACTCTTCGCAGCTGCGCCTTCGCCAAAGGAGTTTCTTCTGATACGGGGGAGCCATAACGCGGGATTCATTATTTCAATGGAACGGTACAGAAACGGTCTCGGGAGTTTTGCCGCACGATATCTGCGATAACGCGCGGAGGCGTGTCAATCTGATTTCTGGAAGATTTCCGTGGTCCGTCTGAAGCTTTCCCCGGTAATCAGGCGGGAGGAGTCGAGTTCCAGGATAGAGATATGATAGCTTCTGTCACCGGCGTCAATGACGCATGAGTCCTTTGCCAGCCGGTAGGTGCCCCGCCTGGTTCCGTCGACGAAAAGTTCGCCATTGCGGTCAAATCGAAACACGCGGCTGCCGGGGTAGCGCCGACAGTTCTTCCCCGGTCCCTGGCAGTCCACCCCCGCCAGTTTCCAGGATCCCGCCAGCATTCTGTTCCTTTCGCCGGCGGTACCCGAGGGAGTGTCCGTCATGGAGCCGCCATCCCGGTGCTGAGCGCAGCCAAGAACGCACAGGCACACGACCGAGAGGGCGTATCGTGAAAGGGCCTTGTGTACCATCGTGGAGGTCATAGCCGCTTCAGAAGGAATTCGATATCCTCTCTTTCCTCTTTATCAACTATTCTGCGGTTTTTCATAAGGGACCGCTTGATTTTTACTTTCAGCTCCTGTTCGGGGCTCAATCGTTTCCTATGGTCCAAGGTCTTTACTATCTCAGGTCCGGTCTTCCCCACTTCCATTTTCCCTTCAATTTTTTTCCGTTTTTATAGTACATCGTCCCGTAACCGAAGGGCATACCGCTTCTGAATTCACCCTCATACCTTGTGCCGTTGGGAAACAAGTATGTTCCCGTTCCGTGCCGGCAGTTTCCCTTGACACACCGGCCCTCACTTTCTTCTTCCGCGTGTTGCGGGGCCTGGCCGGAGCACGCTATAAGAGCCGCCAGGAGGAGCAGAAAGAGTATAATAGATGTTTTTTTCATTATTTACGTATGCGGTAACGATGTCTGACAATACAAATAGTTTCAGGACATGCGGCATGACAAGTCAAATTCTTTTTTAAAAAAATATTTTTTTGCGGCAGAACGCGTGAATTATTTTTCCAAATACGGCAACCGAGATGTGGATACGCCACGCCCACGATACCTCCCTCCCCCCCAACCCCCCGTAGGGGGGCGTGATATGCTGTGGTGGTATTTTTAAGCGTAAAATAAACAGTTTACTGTAAACAAACACAATTTATTTTATAGGTCTATACGCCCCCTCTCCGGGGGGTATAGGGGGCTGTTGGTCGGGAATCATTTTTTTTAAATGACCGACGAGTGTCACAACTCCCCGCTACGGCGGGTGTATTATACTTGACATGGCCCTGATATCCGATATTCGATGGGAATCAATCAAATCTCCCGGCGGGTCGTGCTCAAAAAGGCGCCTTCAATGGGCTGCGAGGTCATCGGAGAGGTGCTAAACGGGGATAGGGACGGCGTGCAGTATGTCGCTCTCATCACGATCCTCATGGATCGTAATGGCGCAATCATCGGATCTGGAAACGGCTACCTCCCAGAAAGGAGCCTCAAGCCAGGTGATTACGGACCCTGAAGATGTGACGGGGGATCGCCCCTGAATAAGGCGAGGATGGGATGAGCGGACGAGTGGCCATCAATGTGCGGTTTGACGAGTATGTGCGGGAGCGCGCGGCGGAAGCCGGCCCCCTTTCCCTTCACGGCTCGCCCTTCGGGCCGGAAAGGGAGGGGGAGTATGTCGACCCCCTGCGCATGGGAATGGAGCGGATAGGCTATTACGGCCGCTCCTACGCCATGATCGATTCGGGACGCGGGTCCGTCGTGGAGATCGTGGTGCCCGTCACCGAAACGGGCGTCGCGCCCACCATCGAGGCCCAGCCCTTCGGATTGAGGGGCAGTATCAACGAGTATTCGGCGGAGCTGGCGGTCTGGTGGGCCTTCGACCTCCTGACCGAGGGAGAGGCGCGCCGTTTTCTGACTGACCACAGGCCATCGGTCGTTTTTCGTTATGTCGAGCAGGGAAGGCCTCATGAGCTGGAGGCGCGCTTCGACGGGACGTGGTGGATGGCGGTTTCGTCCACATGAGAGGAGGAGGGGCATGATGTCTTTACATGGCAAGAAACGAAAAACAATCGGTGCCGCCCTCCTTGCAGCGGCCTGTATCGCCGCGGCGGGGTGCCTGATCGGCGGCCGGGCCAGGGAGAGTGGTATGGCAATCTCCGGTCATCTCGATGAGCTGGCGAGACACGCATGGAAAAATATCGGTTCCTCCAAAAGCCTTTGCGGCGACTTCGACTATTTCCCGAACGGCGGGATGAGAAATTTTTACTGCCATAGTATCAATTTCTGCGATTTCCCCACATTCAGGAAGATGATCGGCGTACCGATTTTCAGGAAGGGACCCCACGGCCCCGGCGGCCTTGTCCTCGATGCGCCCGACAGCTTCGGCCACTACAATCCAGAATTCGTAGTACGACTCCGCAGGGCCCTTCTCCCCGGCGCGGCGGACGCGGCGTTTCAATCGGCCACTCAGGACGTCTACGATGCGTTCGTTGCCCCCCTGGCGCGGATCTTTTTCGTGACACGCAGGAAGCTGATGATGAACCCCGCCTACCTGGAGCAGGAGACCCGTGCCTACCTTGTCCTGGTCAATGCCGGAACCCTCCCCCGGTGGTATTACGAGAAATATTTCTATTTCATGAATCCATCCTTCGTCGACCGGGAGAACGACCAGGACTACCTTATGAGTAACGGCTTCGACGGGGGCTGGGATGGCAACATGGTCAAGACCTGCGTTGCCTTCTGGATCCGGCGATCGATCGACGGGACCTCGGATGAATTCAACGAGGGGCTTGAACTGCTCCTCAAGACCTATGACGGGGACTTTTTACTCGGCGGCGCCATGGCCGAACCCGTCCTTGAACGCAATATCCAGGGACGGTGATCTTCAGCCTTCCTTTCGTGGTCCGGTATTGGGGTGGTTGTGCACGTCATCCTTTTTGTTCTCATCCAGAGAACAGCTCGGGGCCATTCAAGTAGGAACGCCGAAGCGCGGGAGCACCCAGCGCTGAAGTATGATCCAGGCGACGAAAAAGATAATAAACCATATCGTAGTATTCATCGAACTTCCCTGTGAAATAGAATTTTAATATATAACAATATAATAAAATCCTTTAAAACTGTCAACTATTTTTACCCGTTTCCCTGTAAACAGGGGCATTACCCCTTGCATATAAAGAGACCGCATGTGTGTAGTTCTCTCTCCTACGAAAGAATAGTCAAAAATACTACATGATAATCAGTTTTCGGCCATTGCCCGGGGCATGATATCTCGCTTTGTTTAGTGAGGCAGCGCGCGGGGTTGAATCAGCGAGTCATTGAGCATCAGCAGGCCACTGTGGAATCAGGCGCCTCCGGGTAGCAGATGCAATAAAAAAAGGAATGACCCTGCGCCACGCAGAACCATTCCCTTAAAAGATTTTGGAGGGTCTTTTACTAATAATGTATTGGTGTTGGCATGAGCAGGAAGGTTACAAAAAAAGATCAGGCGGGGCCGTTTTCACGCTTTTTTTTCAATTTCCGGTAGGAATAGCCTGCGTAGACGGCTGCGGTTATCAGGAGGGGGATGTCGTCAAGGTAACCTGCCGGGAAGAACACATCGGGGATTATGTCTATTGGCGATACAAGATAGATGATTGCGAGAACAAGCACCACGACCGAAAAGATGAAGCGTTTGCGCGCCGTGTCCAGGCTTTTGTCTTCTATCTGTTTTTTCTGTTCCATCGGTGTAATCCTTGCGATTATTTACGGACCGACGCATGTATGAGTGGCGTCGCGCCCTCCCCTGGATCGAAATTGTCAGGCATCGATCACCTTTACAATAGCGTGGGGGTGATCATTGTTTTTTTCAAGGACATTTTTGCTTGCGTTAAAAATTATACAATGGAATGCTCGTCGGTGAGTTATGTATGAACGATTAACGGGCATCCCTGATAGGGGGAAGCCCGTGACACGGAGCCTGTAATGAAAGATCTGATTATAATCGGTGCCGGCCCCGCCGGCCTCACGGCTGCGATTTACGGGATGAGGGCGGGCCTCGACCTGATTCTTCTGGAAAGGCTTTCACCGGGGGGGCAGGTGATGAACACCTTCGAGGTGGAAAACTATCCCGGTTTCGTGGAGCCGGTCCCCGGATGGCAACTGGTGTCCGATATGGAGAACCAGGCCCGCCGCCTCAACGCCGAGATAGAGAGCGGGGAAGTGGTCTCCCTGGCGAAGGACGAAGCGCTTGGCGCTTTTACCCTGAAGATGTCCGACGGCTCCACCTTCGAGGCGAGGACCGTCATAGCCGCCACTGGTGCGTCATACCGGAGGCTGAAGGTGCCGGGGGAAGAGGAATTGATCGGTCACGGGGTCTCCTTCTGCGCCACCTGCGACGGCGCATTTTTCAAGGATCGGGTCTGTGCGGTGATAGGCGGGGGCGATACGGCCCTGGAGGAGGCGCATTTTCTTACCCGGTTCGCCAAAAAGGTATACATCATTCATCGGAGGGACCGGTTCAGGGGCGCCCGTATCCTTCAGGATCGAATCGTCGCATCCCCTTCGATAGAGCCGGTCCTTGATTCGGTGGTGGAGTCGATCAACGGCGGGTCGAAGGTGGAGAGCCTGGGGTTGAGAAACGTGAAAACCGGTGAGGAACGCGAGCTTCCCGTTGACGGCGTCTTCGTGTTCATCGGATTTGACGCGAACACGGGCTTTCTTCCACCTGAGGTTCTTGAAGGGAACGGTGAGGTGATTGCCGATATACTGATGCATACGCCCATGCGGGGACTTTTCGCTGCCGGTGATCTGAGAAGCGGATCAAAAAGGCAGATCGTCACGGCCGCTGCGGATGGCGCAACCGCCGCCCTCGAGGCGTACAATTATATTTTAGATTTGACATAAATACTTTCACGGGTACGATATAGTGCGGATGGATGGCTGCGTCCCCCCCTCGTAAGTCAAAGGGATGCCTGTGAGAGTTCACTGTCCCGGTTGCGGTATACTCCATGGATGGAATTCCATGAAATGATTACACTAAAAAAAGGAGCTGAATAATGAGAAACAGAATTCTGGCAGTAACGATCGCTTCCCTGTTCGTTCTTATTGCACTAGGCTGCAAGCAGACCGGAAAGTATGGTGAGTTGGAAGAATACATGAACGACGTCATCAAAGCTAACGAGGAGTATATCACCAGCCTTGAAAAGGCGGACAGCGGGAAAGAGGTCGCTAAAGCGATTTCGGACCTCGGGGAGAAGATGGGAAAGCTGAACGAGCGGTCACATGAGATAGAAAAGAAGTTCCCCGAATTGAAGAGCGACAAGATGAAAAAGGATCCCCCTGACGAGTTGAAAGATGAATTTCAAAAGCTCGAGCAGATGGCCCAGAGGCTTCTCGCCGCGTCGATGAAGATGATGAAGTATATGGATGACCCGGCGGTCATGAAGGCCTCGCAGGAAATGGAAAAAATGCTTAGAAAACCCTCCGCAACGGAATAGCAATCAATCAGGTCAGGTGGGTGGAAACGGCGCCTTCGGAGATCCCCGGGGCGCCGTTTCGCATATCTGAAGGGAGGAAAACCCCGCTCCGGGGTGTTCCGCGCACTCCTCTAAAAACATTTCCGGTACAATCTGACGATGCTGTCCCAGATCAGGTTGCGAAGGTGCATGATACGATGCTCATCGACCCGCATGAATTCAAAACTGAAATGGGAATCGTCCAGAAAAAGGGAGCGTGAGAGTGACAGCCGGATCATGGGAACGCCTCCGGTCCCGTAGCGTGACAGTATATAGCCGTTCGATGGCCCATCTGCGGCCATTATTTTTTCTGTTATCGTGCTTCCCTCGCCATGGAGGGTTTTCTCAAGAATTTCAATCAGGTCCACAACGAGAGCCGGGTCACAGGTTGTGACAGGGCCATCGGCGCTCCTGACGAGATGTTCAAGGAGGACGATGGGTCGGGGCCTTCCCGAATCCCGCGACAGCTTGGGACCCACCGCCATCGTGGTATGACATTCAAGAATCAGACGGATGCCGCCGGTGTCTATGATTTTTTTCACGGTCTCATGGAATGGAAGATAGTATCGCTGGAGAATATTCGCGATCGCGATTTCGTCAGGGAACTGGTCCTCGATAAACACGGATTTTCCATCAAGGGCGGTTCTTTTTATCACGCCGTCCTGACCCGGCCGCAGGGCGGTGTAGGGCCGGTCGAGGTCCACGAAGAGCCTGGATATGCCGGTGTCGACCGTTCCGGTCACACGATCCCCGAAGGAAAATATTTCGTTGGCGCAGGTGTCGGATTGGATGAAGAGATCGAACGTGCCCACCGCCTCGTAGCCGGAAAGCTCTTCAGGAATGGTATATCCGCCATGGGGGATAATTACAAGTATGGGAAGACGGATTTTTTTCATAAATTTTATCTGGAAATATCCCGGATAGTGGTAATAATCTTCTATTTCCTTTCCCGGCACCTGTCAAGGATTTACCGCCGGCGTGGTGCCTGTAGGTACGTCGATCCGTGTCAGTGCGTCGGGTTTCCCGGGGTCAGAGTAACAGAGGAATCCGATAGTTATCGGTATCTCCGGGGTCAGAGTAACAGCGAAACCCGATAGTTATCGGTATTTGTGTATATCATGAGGAAACATATCTTGGAAGTGGGACATTTCCGGAATACTATTGATTATTTAATGGTTTGTGCTGTTCCATTTATGCCAGAGTGCGTGCGGGGCAAGACCTCATGAAGACGCATGTTTTTATACCCGAACGTGGAATGACCATCCATGAAAAATATTCTTGAAATTATTGTTATCATGGGTAGATTGAGTTTATCCGCCGCCTGGTCAAAAAGGCCCCCGCGGCCGTGAGGAGTTCCGCCATGAAAAGAATAGCACGCCTGCTGTGTATCGTTTTGACGATCCTTCCCCTTGCCGTCCATGCCGGCGAACAGAAGCTGACCTTCATCCACACAAACGATCTCCACTCGTATTTCCTGGGGATTGCTCCCGGTATTGATTATACCCCACAGGTGACGGGCGATGACGGGACGAAGGGTGGCTGGGCCCGGATAATGACCGTCATAAAGAACGTGAAGGCCGAGCGTACAGGCCCGGTGCTCCTGCTCGATGGGGGGGATTTTCTCATGGGAAGCCTTTTCCATATGGTGAGCCGGGAACGCGCCCTCGAGCTCCGTCTCTTGCACAAGATGGGGTATGACGTTGCCACACTGGGCAACCACGAGTTCGATCTGAGGCCCTCCGGTCTGGCGAGAATACTGAATTCGGCACGGGACGCTGGAACGCTGCCGCATATCGTTTCTTCCAATGTCATATTCAGCACGGAGAGCGGGAAGGACGATACCCTCGAGGCTGCCTTTCGCGCAGGTCTTGTCCGTCCCTATACGGTTATTGAGAAACAGGGCGTTAAAATCGGTTTTTTCGGGCTTATAGGGAAAGAGGCGGCCGAGGTGGCACCCTTCGCGAAACCCGTCACGTTCGAGGATCCCGTCATAGCTGCCCGGAGGATGGTGGCGACCCTCAGAAACGACGAGAAGGTCGATGTCATTGTCTGCCTGTCTCATAGCGGATTGAAGCTTAATGACTTGTCGTCGTCTGAAGACGTACTCCTTGCGCGGGAAGTTCCGGGCATTGACATTATAATAAGCGGGCATACCCATACGCCCCTGGAAAAACCGATAGTTGAGGGAAGCACGATCATCGTGCAGGCCTGGTGCTACGGCCGATGGGTCGGTGTCCTCGATGTCTCCTTGAAAGATGGCCGTACGAGCATGGACGGGTACCGGATCCAGGTGATCGACGATTCCATTCCAGGCGACCCGGCCATCACCGCGGCCGTGGAGGGCTACAAGGCAGAAGTGTCCGGGAGGGTCCTCGCGCCGATGGGTCTCGCCTTCGATTCGATAATCGCGCACACTCCCTTTGATCTGACGATCGGCGTGGAGGAATCGAACCTGGGGAATCTCATCGCGGATGCGAGCAGGTCATATGTCAACAGATTCGTCCATGATCCTGGCGATCCGGATTCGAAGGTGGTAGCGGCCATCGATTCCAACGGCCTCATCAGGGAATCGGTCCTCAGAGGAAAGACGGGGAGGGTTTCCGTGTCAGATCTTTTCAACGCACTCCCTCTCGGAATCGGAGTAGATGATACCATGGGCTACCCGATGATCACAATGTATCTCAACGCGTCCGAGCTTAAAAAGGGGCTCGAGATCCTCACCAGCGTCTATCCTCTTAAGAACGAAGACTATTTCCTTCAAATTTCCGGCCTCCGGTTTACCTATAATCCCCGGCGCATGTTCTTCGACCGTGTAACCGGGATCGAGATAGGCAGCGAGGAGGAAGGGTATGAGGTCCTTGATTATTCCACATCGAACGATAAACTCTACCGTGTTGCCGCGAACATTTACAATGCCACATTTTTAAAGATAGTGGGCAATTTCACCATGAACATACTGACTATTGTTCCGAAGGACCGGCAGGGCAACCCGATCAACGATCTGGCGGAGGCCCTGGTGGATGCCGATCCGAATCGGCCCGGCATCCAGGAGGCGAAGCAGTGGGTGGGCCTTCTTCAATATGTGCGGGGTTTCAAGGACATTACAGGCGACGGCCTTCCCGATATACCCGAGAAATACAGGGGGAAACTGGGGCGGATCGTAATGGAGCCGAGCCTGAATCCCGTTTCGCTCTTGAGGAGAGGCACCCGTGTCACATGGCTCGCCTTCGGGATTTTTCTCGCGGTAGCCGGCGGTATCGGGTTCGCAGGGTTTATCGTAACGAAGAGGCTCAGAAAAAAATAGGCGGTACTAATAATGGAACAGGGCGAGGGCGGCCTTTCAGGGAAGGGCCGCCCCTGTCATTTCAGGCCGAGTTCCCTCGCGACATTACGCATTCCGAGTATCGACTCCCTGATGAGTTCTGTGAGTTCCATTCCGAGCAGGGCGGCGCCTTTTTCTATGACCGTGCGGTCGACCCCGGCCGCGAAGGACCGGTCCTTCCACTTTTTTTTCACGGAAGACGTCTCCAGGTCCATCAGGCTCCGGGAAGGCCGGACAAGGGCCGACGCCGCTATCAGGCCGGAAAGCTCATCCACGGCGTAGAGGGTTTTTTCCATGGGCGAAAGCGGCTCAGTGTCCGTGAATATGCCCCACCCGTGGCTTTCCACCGCCCGGATATATTCCTCCGGCCAGCCCCTCTCCTCGAGCAGGGTCCTGGTTTTCGCGCAGTGCTCCGACGGGTATCGTTCGAAGTCAAGATCGTGTACCAGGCCCACTATCCCCCACTTCTCCTCGTCCTCCCCCCTCAACCGTGCGAAATGACGCATTATCGCCTCCACCGCAAGACCGTGCTTCAGCAGGTTATCGGCGCTATTGTGCTCTCGTAAAAGTCTGTCCGCTTCTTCCCTTGTCGGTGTATGTCTATTCATGGCGTTCCTCACTATTAATAGTATTTATAATGTACTCTCACACCCTGATTCCATGCAGTATCGCCCGGGAACCGTTCCGGGATACCGGGATTGCGAACAGGGGGATGAAATGGCGCACTTTCGAAAAATATATGATTGCGGTGTCTGGCTATTGAAGCCCGTCGACGCCGGGGACTGCCGGGATTTCTATGAGTCGAAAAATACGCCCATGTTCACTATGACCTGCCTGTAGGTATCTTCAAGGGAGAGGAGGGACTTGTATCCCGCCGCGTTCCGGTGACCCCCGCCCCCGTTATCCATCGCCACCCGCGCGACGTCCAGATCACCCTTGGTCCGCATGCTTACCTTGACGGGCCCGTCGATGTTCTGCTTCACCAGGACGCTTGCCATCACGCCCTTGACGGTGAGGGGCATGTTTATCGCCGGTTCGCCCTCGGTGAACGACGCGCCGGTCGCCATGAGCATTTCCCGAGTGAGCTTCATGGCGATGAGCCTGCCCCCATACAGCACTTCCATGGTGGATACGATACGGCTCCTCAATTCGAAACTCGAGAGGGCGTTTTGCTCGTAAATCTGCTCGTGAATGAAATTCGGCACCACCCCCAGTTCTTCCAGATGAGCCGCAATCCTGAATGTTTCCGCCGAGGTCTTCGGGTACACGAAGGAACCGGTGTCGAAGACGATTCCCGCGAAGAGCGCCTGGGCGGCCCGGAAGGTGATAGGACTGTTGTAATGGCGGATGATATGATAGATGAGCTCGCACACCGACGAGGCCCTGGCCTTGATGATGTTTTCACCCCTCTTGGCGTATTCACCCTCATGGTGGTCTATGATGAAGACCTCGCGGACGACCTCCCCGAGGAGGCGGTGTGCGTGACCGATGTTGGTGTAATCGTTGGTGTCGAGGACGATATGCGCGTATTCACGGACATCGTCCGGAAGCCGGAAGGATCCGCTAAGAACATTAATGTCACCGTCCGGGTCGAGGAAGAGAAAGGTTTCCGGTGTGGGATCCGAGTTGATGATAAGCGGCATTTTTCCCATCGACTTAAGCATTTCGAACATCGCAATCTCGCCACCGAGTCCGTCCCAGTCGGGGCTTTCGTGCGTCGAGAGTATGATTTTATCATATTGTGCTAAAAAGGTATCGAGCCTGTCGAGGTCTTCCTGCATCAATCGACCCTGGAGGGGATTTTTTGAAGTAGGGGGAAGCCCATTTCTTCCCTGATCGCGACATACTGCTCTGCGCACCGCCGCGCGATGGTGCGGACCCGGGCGATATATCCCACTCTCTCGGTCACCGAAATGGCGCCGCGGGCGTCCAGCATGTTGAATACATGGGAGCATTTCAGCACGTAATCGTATGCGGGGAGCACCACCCTGGGGGAAGTAGAGTCGAGAATGGCAAGGCATTCCTTTTCATAGAGGTCGAAGAGGGTAAAATGGAGGGCGATGTCCGCAATGTTGAAATTATAGTGAGAAAACTCATACTCACCACGGTGGTGCACGTCCCGGTAGCTGATATCGTCATTCCAGAGGATGTCGAACACGCTGTCCTTTCCCTGAATGTACATGCATATCCGCTCGAGTCCGTAGGTCAGTTCCACGGATACGGGGGAAAGATCGAGGCTTCCGCATTGCTGGAAATAGGTAAACTGGGTGATTTCCATTCCGTCGAGCCAGACCTCCCATCCGAGACCTGCCGCTCCGAGGGTCGGCGATTCCCAGTCGTCTTCGACAAACCGCACGTCATGCTCTTCCAGCCTGATACCCAGATGGCGGAGTGAATCGAGATACATGTCCTGTACGTCTACCGGGGAGGGTTTAAGGATGACCTGATACTGGTAGTAATGCTGAAGCCGGTTCGGATTGTCGCCGTATCTCCCGTCCGTAGGACGCCGCGATGGCTCGACGTATGCCACGTTCCACGGCTCCGGTCCCAGGACCCTGAGAAAGGTCGCAGGGTTGAAGGTCCCGGCACCAACTTCCAGATCATATCCCTGAATGATCAGGCAGCCCCTGTCCGCCCAGAATTCGTTCAATTTAGCGATCAGGTCCTGAAAATGCATTTCCAACTCCTTGAGGTCCGGCCCCGGAATCATCGCCGGTTGGGTATTTCTGCGATCAGCCGTGTTCATATCTGAAATGAATGGGCCGGGAAAATGGTTTTCGTCAAGTATTTTATTTATCGCTGCCACTTATGGGGAATGTGATGCGGAAATGTATGCCTGAACGATGGGAGTTCCGTTCCCGCTATTGATGGATTCCCCACGGAATCGGGGCGCCGTCAGTTCCCCGGCGTTTTATGCGCCCCCCCCAACGACAAAACCTTTCGGTACCGTCCCCGTTGATGACGGAGTGCCTGCGATTCTTGCAAGATAGGATGATCCAAGGTTTTCAATATGCTCTTTCACATTGTCGAAGTAGTTCAGGTGAATCTGCTCCTCGTCAATGATTGTCTCAAAGAGCTTCGCCGTGGAGCTGTCGCCATTTTCCATGCATACCTTCAGGAACTGATTGTAGGCGATTATTGCCTCGTCTTCGGCCTTCGAGTCTTCGGGATAAATTGTTTCCACGCTCTGACCCTTTTCGACCTTCCCGGCCATCTCCGTGGTCGGTTCTCCACCCAGTTCCTTGATTCTCTCGGCGAAGGCTTCGGCATGGCGCATCTCGTCGATGGCGATAAGCTTGATGTTTTTCGCCAGCTCGCCGTAATCTTTTGCGTCGAGATTGTAATGCTGGTTCATATACTGGTGAATTGCCTTAAGCTCCATCGATCGGGCCCTGTTCAGGACCTCGACAACATTATTTTTTCGCTCGTCCCTCGGTGTCTGTGCCATCTGGTGCCTCCATTGTGTGATAACCGTATCAACCGGCCATCTGCCCTTTGTTCTCCATGAGGGGCTTCTGCCGCTCCTCACACCTGATTCGTTGCGTTCTTACCGCGCTGGTATAAAACGATACTTCCGTTGACTCGGTATGTCAGTTGCCAATTATGTGACTCTCTCGATTCTCACTGGCCGGGCAGCGACCGGTGGCGTGCCCGGAGATTACCGCTTGCATTTGTCGCAGAGTCCATAGAATTCAATCCGGTGGTGATGGGCTGTGTATGTGCCCCCCCCGGTGACCATCCCGTTCAGATTTTCATCAAAGGGGATTTCAAGATCGGATATCAGGCCACACTTCTCGCATATGTGATGATAATGCCTGGATGTGTTGGCGTCATAGCGATCGAAGGTACTCCCGAAATCTATTTTATTGATAAGACCCTGTTTGACGAGAATGCTCAGGTTCCTGTAGACCGTCCCCATACTTAGGTTTTTGAATTCTATCTTGATCTTTTCATATATCCAATCGGCAGAGGGGTGTGTCCCGGTATTCTGAAGCAATTGGAGCATCCTTTCCCGTTGCTTACTTTTTTTATATAGTGTTTTCATTTATGATAATCGGAATAATTACTAATATATATCATGCAGCAACTATCGTCAACAAAAAATACGGGAACCTTCCCTGTGTGTATAAGCGAGGAGAGAGGCCCGCAATTCCCTTGATACCCGGGTGCCGTAGAGGGCGGAATGCCTATTGCCGGATGCTAAAGGAGTCTCGAAGTAAGGCGTGGAGGCTGTCGAAGGAGTCCCGATCCTTAAGCTTGAAATGCGCAATGACATCCTCGTCGATGAATTCATAGCGGGATTTTCCGGATTCGATTTCAACCATGCAATCGGACAGGTACACGATGAAGACGAGGTCCCTTATCCCGGCCGGCGCCATGTGGGGACGATGGTGTAGCTCTACTGTTTGCGCAAGGGACTCGTTGAATTTCCACTTTCTCATTATCATCCCGCCGAGGGTGCTGTGTGAGAGACCGAGGCCGATTTCCTCCAGGAGATTCATGTCCTTCATGCCCTTGAAGCCGGTGATTTTCTGGAGCGACTTGAGGAGATCGGATTTCAGAGAGAGCATCACTATGAAACCGATGTCCGAGAGGAGGGCACCCAGGTAGGCGAGGTCTCCGATCTTGCTTTTCTTGAGATGGACCGCGATAGTATATGCGTATGCGGCCCGCTTGTAGGAGTGGAGCCAGACCGATTCCGCGCGCTTATACCGCTCGTCGATGACCTTGCGCACCCCCGTGGCGAGAAGAAGGGTATTGATGCCCGTGATGCCGATGATTTTGATCCCGTCTTCTATGGTTTCGGTTTTCTTGCTCGTGATGTAGCCGGCGGAATTGGCCAGTTTTAATATTGAGGTGGTGAGGCCCGGGTCCATTGTGATGGCCGCGGAGATTTCCCTGATCGTGACCTCCGCGTTTGAGCAGAGCTTCTGTATCCGGGTGATGTTTTCCGGAAAGGCCGGGATGTCATCGATTTCGCGGAGTATCTCTTCGGCGATTGCTATCCTGGAGCGCATCCTGTTCATCGTTTGCGGGATGGCGATGGTGGCGATGGTGAGATCATCTTTCCGGTATATTTTGAACGATCCAGGGGGCATTCCAATGTTTTTGAATATCATGAGCGCCATGATGAGACCCAGCCCGGCCCCTTCCGATTCGTCAAGAACCTCCTCGAATGCCTGGGAGATGTCGCGGTATTTGTAGGCTTTTTTCAGCCTGGCGTTGATTTTCGAGAGTTCCGCATCAAGTATGGGCACGTTGTTGATAACGCTGATGTACAGATAGTCGTCGGAGGTTTTAAAGGAGACCCTCACAACCATTCTGGAATCGGCAAGTTTTGCAAGGTACTCACCATCGCCCCCGTTATAGGCATCTTCCTTGAATGTCTCCATTCCCGCCCGGTAGTCTTCGGTCTTGTTGATGTCGAATTTCTTGTGCCGGAAATAGAGCCGCTTCAGGTTGGCCTTGATGGCGTTGTTTATCAGCTCTTTTACGATATTAATAATCTGATTTTTGATATAGTTCAGGTCGTAGTGTTCGAGATAACGGTGGATGCCTCGTATGATGGCCGCTTCAGCTTCCGGGTTAAAGGTATGAAACTGGATGTGGAAATCAACGCTCTCTTTGATCGCCTTTTTGTAATCATGTGGTTTGATGGTATAACTCTGCTTTACTCCGACGGACAATGCACGTTCTCCTCGCGGTTATGTCTGAATGGGCGATCCCGCTTTTTTTCCTGGTTCAGATACTATATCGCTTATTTAGGTATAATAATCAAGCATTTTGCTTGATTATTACGGTCGTACAATCGCACATATCGTCCGCCCCGATCGCCACCCCGCTCTGACGGTGTGGGTAAACCCGATTTCCCAATCCGGGAATAAAACGGTTTTAATCTTGACAACATCCCTGATTTTTCTACATCTAGCAAAAAACAGATCATACCCGCGGCGCCGGATTAGGCATTATGCGTGGGGCATTGCACGCGCCCCCCACGCCGAAATAACCGGTATGGAGGAATCAATGAAGGGCAGGGGTGAGTTCCCAAGCTTAAACACGAAATCGCCTGATGGAATCAAGCCTGGCGGGAGGCCCTACAAGCTGATGGTCGTGGAGAACAAGGAGTTTATTCGAAAGCAGATAGTCCAGATATTCGAATCGGAGAGTTATAATGTCGTGGCGACCGCGTCAAACGGCCAGGAGGCCCTGGACAGGCTCGCGAAAATCGAGGGGAGAATCGACCTCATCACCACGACACTGGATATGCCCGTCCTTGACGGGTATGCCCTCATGCACGAGCTGGTCAGAATCCCCAACCGGCCGCTTGTGGTTTTCATTACCGATGAGACGACCAAGGGAGTAATGGCCGACCTTATCAAACTGGGCGTGAGTGATTTCATTCTCAAGCCGATCGACCGCAGAACCCTGCTCTATCGGATAAAAAACGTCTTGCTCAAGCATAAAACGACCAATTCCGAGTAAGAAAAAAAGTCTTGTAGAATTGCCGGTTCCCTGCTTCCATGTAATCCTGAGCCCGAACTGCATGCCGGACCCGGCATCCCGGGCGGCGATCCATTATTATGAGACGGAGACGAAATGTCTGAAATACTCGATGCAGCCACCGGTTCACTTTCTGATTACACGAAGAAGCTTGAAATCGCGATGTTCTATACCAACGGCGATGAGGAACGCGCCAAGCAGATGATGGCCGGCACACTTCTGGACGTGTATGTCATCAAGGGCCGCTTTTCATCCACATCATCCTTCGGCGCGTTTATCGCTTTCATGAACCAGCATTATCTCACCCTGAACAGCGTATATGCGCTGATCACAAATGATTTCGAGCTGAAAGACATTAAGACCCATATCGACTGGAAGATTTTCGAGCGCGACCTTGCCGACTTTATGGGCGCTCACAATCATGACGATGTCCTGGGCAGGCAGTTTAAGAACATTTTTACATCGGCTTTCAATCTGAATTTCTCCGGCCAGCTTAAAAAGCTGATGGAACAGCAGGGTGATCTGGACATCAACAGGATGTTCCAGCAGGTAGTTCAGGACCGCATGGGCCTCCAGAGCGTGAACATGAGCGTCGATGTCGAGATCATTTCCTCTCTTGATATGGAAATCGCCTCGCTGACCAGTCGCAAGGTGATGGATTATAAGCGCCACAGCCAGGATAAGTCCGACGAAGATCCCCATATCGAGATTGATACCGGTGATGATACCGAGGTCCTGAAGGGGAAGGACATCAGGCTGATCATGAATGGAAGCCTGATTCTCTCTCCCATAAGCGGAAGGGACATCAGCCTTCTCGTCGTGGGCGACAGGATCAGGGTGAAAATACTCGATACCCACGGCAAGGCCATACAGGTCGCGAAGGCGTTCAATGCATATGACGAAGACGGGATAAAGCCGATCACCGGCAGGATCGTGTCTATCAGGCACCGCCGTGACGGTGGTTATACTATTTTCATCATCGTTGCGAAGGGGATCTATGTCAAGATCGAGGAGATCGAGGATAACATTAAAGTGGCCATCGACATGTCCCACATGGATGCCGCGTCAGATGCGGGGGGATTGTCGAAGACCGGCATTGCCATCATCGCCGGCCTGTTGTTCCTGCTTGTGCTCATGATCGTGCTGCTCGTGTATATATTCAAATGATCCGAAGTGTGCGGGTAGACTTAAAAAGGATACCTGACCGGCACGCCGCGCGAAGACAGCTCCCGTTTTACATCCGATATTGATATTTCACGGAAATGAAAGATTGACGCCGCGAGAACGGCGTCGGCTCCGCCCCTGGTGAGGCCTTCGTACATGTGCTCGATTGTGCCAACGCCCCCTGATGCGATGATCGGAATGGATACCGAGTCGGCGATCTTCCGGGTGAGCTCGATATCATAACCGAGCCTTGTTCCGTCCCGGTCCATGCTTGTCAGCAGGATCTCGCCGGCGCCAAGTTCTTCCACCCTGGCGGCCCACTCAATCGCGTCAGTTCCAGTTGGTGTTCGACCGCCGTCGAGATATACCGTCCAGCCGCCCCCTTCATTCCGTTTTGCGTCTATGGCTACAAGGATACATTGAGATCCGAATCGGTGCGCAGATTCAGTTATAAGGGAAGGATTCCTGACGGCCGCGGTATTTATGGATATCTTGTCCGCACCGTTTTCCAGAATAAGCCGCACGTCTTCGACCGACCTGATGCCGCCCCCCACCGTGAAGGGGATGTGCACGGTTTCCGCGACACCTTTCACCATCTCGAGTATGATATCACGGCGGTCGGAGGAGGCGGTGATGTCGAGAAAGACGAGTTCGTCGGCGCCCTCGGAATCGTAAAACATGCCATTTTCGACCGGGTCCCCTGCGTCGATGAGATTGACGAAGTTGACACCCTTGACGACCCTTCCCTTGTCGACATCGAGACAGGGTATAATTCGTTTTGCCAGCATATAGGTTTCACTCTTTTCGAAAATTAATTGTGCTGCCGCATGCGTCCCATTGCGAGTTTCGCTGTTAAAAGGCATTCGCGGGAAGCGCGTCTTTGTTTGCATCGGCTGCACACGGCGCCCGGGCACTGACGGCCTCCGGCAGTTATGAAGCGACCCGGTCATGAATGATGAACGCGGTTTTCAACACTGTACCGTGAAGGCAGTTTGGCAACAATTATTTCCGAGATATCGGAAATAATCCCGGGGTTGAATCGGGCGCGTATGCATTTCCGGGATCCAATCATTCAACGTGCGCCGATTTGTAGTTGATTTATTATTGTGTTGATGATCGATTTGATCCCATGGCGGTGTCAATGAAAGAGACAATCGGGATAATTATTTCAATGCTGACTTTCCTTGTAATCGGATGTGCGTCTCAGCAAAGGGTTTCCATTACAATCGAAAATCGGGCACCACTCCACGCAAAAGATGTTGCTTCATTTATGGCTGGTGGGGCAAGGGCGGATATTACCCCGCCCCCCGGACTTCCCATGGCGGGTCATTCGCGCGGCGGTGGTTTCAGCAAGGGGGTTCGCACCCGCCTCTATGCACGGGTGTTCTATCTCAAGCCGAAATCGGGGCGGCCGGTGGCCCTCGTGCAGACCGATTTGCTTTCGGGATCTCGCATCCTCCACCACAGGGTCGCGGAAATCGTGGCGCCGAAAACTGATATCGAGGCGGGGGGCCTGGTAATCGCGGGGACCCATACCCATTCCGCGCCGGGTAATTATTTTGGGGATGCCTTCTATGATAGGATGGCGTCACACGTGCCAGGTTTCCAGAAGCGGCTCTTCGAATTTCTGTCGGAGAGGATCGCCGGGGCCGTCATTGAGGCCTACGAAAAAAGGGCGCCCGCCCGCATCGCCACCGGCTCAATTAATATTGAGGGCGTCAATCGCAATCGGAGCCTGAACGCATACAGGCACAATGTCGATTTCAAAGGATGCGAACCCTCCGCCAGAGAGGCCGTGAATCCGGTGCTTCATATGATACGCGTCGATTGCCTCTCGAAGAGCGGAACCTATCTTCCCATCGGCGCTTTCTCCAATTTCTCCATGCACCCGAACCTCACCAACGGCGATACCGGGATGCTCTATAATGGTGATGTGACCGCCTATGCGGAAAGGGAATTGGAGCGGAATATCAGGAGACGTTATCCGGAGGCACGGGATTCTCTCCACGCCATCGCCAATTATACCAATGGTGATATCACCTTCGACTATCATGCAAAGGAAAAGCTTGGGTATCCCGCGATGCGCCGAATCGGGATCATGATCGCCGAAAAGGCCGAGAAACTTTTCGTGTCCCTCGGAGAAAAGATGACAGAGGAGACGGTAGTGCGCTACCGCGCCATGGAGGTTGACGTATATGAAGAAGGGAGCCTCGACGGCGAATCCCTGTGTGAAAAGCCGGCTGCGGGACAGGCCGCTCTTGCCGGCGCGAGCGACCGTCCCTACAGGCTGCTAAACTGGATTCCCGGGTTTGCCCCGGGGTGGCCGAAACGCTTCAGGACGAAAACATGCCAGGGAACCAAAAGGATTATGGGCGGTTCGCTGCAGCATTGTGTGTTCCCCCTCGACGAATATCCCCACATCCTTTTTCTCCAGGCTATACAGATACATGATGCGGTCCTTCTGCCCATCCCGTTCGAGGCCACCACTATGGCCGGTAGACGCATCGCAGAACGTTCCCGCAGCGCATCGATGAACGCGAGATTGGATTCGCTCAGGAGCCACGTTGTCATGAGCACCGCAAACGGGTACTGGGGATACTGTGCAACGCCCGAAGAATATTTGCTCCAATATTACGAAGGCGGACAGACCATCTATGGGCCAGGCACAATGGGCTTTCTGGCCGCGCACCTTGCCAGGCTTGTTGCCGCGCTCCCGGGCGGAAGCGGCGGCAATCTTCCTTGTCGATGGTCCTTCAACGTGAAGGTGAGGAAGGATTATTTCCCGGAGTCACGGGGCGTCCCGATGCGCGGAGTAAGGACCGTTCTCTCCGGACCGGAACAGCGAAGTACCGGACGAAAGGAGGATGAAGTCTGCTGGAAATTTCAATGGCGGGACCTTCCGCCGGCGTTGATAAAGCTGCATCGCACGCTAGTGGCGATCGAGGAGAGCGATGATGGCTCATCGTGGCGGGCACTTGCGGTAGATGGGGTTGCGGTCGATGACGGAGGGTATGCTATCGCCGTTATTTGCACGAAGCCGAAAACAAAAGAGGGAATGGCAATTTACGAGGCACGATGGTATAATCCGTCCATGATTGAAGGAAGGTGGTATCGCTTCAAGGTATTTCCACGGGAAGGACAGGAGATGCTCAATTCGCCGCCATTCAGGGCCAGATGAAATTCCCTTATTTTTTGCCGGGGCACGGCGCGATTTAAAGGGTGGACGGTGTATCCTTTTGGCGATGAGGGATCTGGCATGAGCTCGGAAAACTAATTGACATCCGAATGCGGAAATATTGATCTAATGCTGAAAGTGGCAGGCGAGAGAGTATCCGCCTGCATTTATTATACCACCAGGGCGGACGGGTATGAAGAAAAGGATGGCACCCGGGGATAGTTTCCTTCGCTTCAGTGAACGCTATTCGGTGAAAATTGAAGCTTCTATCCGACGTTTCTTCAAGGGAAAAATCGCAACCGCCGATTTCCCTTTGATTGGCGAAATGTATTCCCTGCTTCTTGAATACTGCGGAAGGAATGGCAAGCGTGTGCGTCCCCTTGTATTCATCGCCGCCTGTCTCGGTTTTGGCGGGAGTCTTCGGACCGAAACCCTGGTAAGGATCGCATCGGCCCTTGAATTGATGCATTCATTCCTCCTTATACAGGATGATATCATCGACAGATCTGATCTACGCCGCGGTGGCAAGGCCTTGCACCTGATCTGCGACGATTTGTATGGAAAAAATTCGCATAATGACTCCATAGGCGGAGATATCGCCCTTATTCTCGGGGATGTGCTTTTTACGAATTCACTGGAAATACTCAGCAATTCCGGCATTGACTCCCGGGTATTGGCCAGATTCATGAATGTCTTTGCGCGGACCTTCGAAATCACGGCCTGGGGGCAGGTTTTTGATATAATGAATTCAAATTCAAAAACGGTATTTCGCCCCCGCGAGATGGCCATGCAAATTGGAATGTTGAAGACCGCCTACTATACCATTTATTATCCTATGCTGATGGGATATATTCTAGCGGGTGGTAATTCCAGGAATGAGGAAAAACAGATCAGGGATTTTGCCCTGCCCCTGGGACTCGCGTTTCAAATCCGGGACGACATGCTGGGGGTGTTCGGAAATGAACAAAGTACCGGCAAGCCATCCGATTCAGATATCCTGGAAGGGAAAATGACACTACTTGTCAGCGGGGCCATCGAGATGCTCGACGGAAAGGAGCGTGAGCGATTTATATCTCTTTTTACCAGCAAGAAAAAAACCAGGCGTGATATCGATTCGATACGAAACATGATCGATCGGAGCGGTTCGCGTCTCATGGCGGAGAAGATGCATGGGGAGCAGATACAACTGTCGTTGAAGAAGTTGAGTCGCATCTCAATCAATGACGAATATCGATGTGTCATCGATGGATTGATCGGTCTTATCGCGAGAATATGAGCAGACCCGGAAGAGGTGATGAGAATGGAAGCACTGATCCTATCGCACTTTCAATTCAGCGAAGCGACCATCCGCCTGACGGCATTCATCATCGTGCTGGCGATTATGATGATATGGGAGATCGCGGCCCCCCGCCGTACCCTTACCCTCCCAAGGAGAAGACGCTGGTTCGGAAATCTTGGTATCATTCTAATCAATACACTCATTGTTAGAGTGCTTGCTTTTTTTCTACCGGTATCGATGGCGATTGCAGCCCGGAACAGGGAGTGGGGACTGATGAATCAGTTCGATCTACCTCTCTGGTTCGGAATTATTGCGGGTGTGGTGTTGCTGGACCTGATGATATATCTGCAGCATGTGATGTTCCATACCATCCCCTTGCTCTGGCGGCTTCATCTCGTGCACCATGCCGATCTTGATCTGGATGTGACCAGCGGTATCAGGTTTCATCCAGTTGAAATTCTTCTGTCGATGCTTATTAAACTTGCTGCCGTATCGGTGATAGGCCCCCCTCCACTGGCCGTGATACTTTTCGAGGTGCTTTTAAACGCAACCTCGATGTTCAATCATGGCAATGTCAGGATGCCGATTCCTCTGGACAGGGTTCTTCGCTACTTCGTGGTAACCCCCGATATGCACCGGGTGCATCATTCGGTTAACATCCGTGAAACCAACAGCAATTTCGGATTCAACCTGCCATGGTGGGACCGTCTTTTGGGCACCTATCGTGATCAACCAGTGGCGGGTCATCAGGGGATGGTTATCGGTCTCGCACACTATCGGGATACCTGGGTTCTTTCTCTGGCTCGCATGTTAATATTGCCCCTGGTCGCGGAGATAGGTGGCTATGCCATAAACAGGCGGGGGGCTGAACCGAAGAGAAAGGAGACGACATTAGATCAGGCACAGTTCCCGGGGTCAGAGTAAAATTCTTATTTAGTAATAACTACTCCTCGTGTATTTCTGTAATGATCTGAAAGATCAAGGTTTCCATTATCAAGCCGGCGAAAAAAAATGGGATAATCGTCCGGACTATCCTTTCTCAACCATATGATGTTCTTACATTCAAGAATTTCGCCTGTAATTAATTCCGGATTGACCGCATCAATGTTTTTTGCTCCTTTTTTCTGAGGTCTACTTTGGAACTTCCCGTTGGATGAGCAGAAATATACCATTAAATTGCCACCCAATATTACGCGGATTTCGCGGGGTTTCCACATTTTTGGTCTATGGAAATTGCTCGGGTATGCTAAAAGTTGATCAAAAACCCACCCTTCCCTACTTATCTTTGTAGAATCCCTTATAAAAGCCCATCGTCCGGACATGCCCCCTATAGTTTTTTCTTCTTGTTCCACATAGAGAACGGTGACTTTCCTTGTGGCAGGCAGTTGTGTGATTATTCGAGAGGCGATATCTGGCTTGCTTCTAAGGTTGACGCCGTCTCCACTGATTAGTGCAAAACGTTGATAGGTAGTTTCGAACTGTCCAGCCACACATTGTCCGGAAAGGCACCCCTTTGAAATAACAGGAATTTCGACATCAGGTGATTTGTTACTCATCTCTGAGCAGGTTATACTGATTGTGCAAAGAAGGATTATTACATAGGTCTTGATGTATATATTCTGCAATGGGTAGCTCCTGTATTTGTTATACTGTTTATAATTGGCATCGAATTCTATCTTGTCAAGACTTATGCATTCAGGCAGTGAGTGTGTCAGAGTAGTAATGTGGATAGTCATTGTAATTAATATAATGATGACTTTATCTTGAAGAAAAATGGTTGATCTTGATGGAATTATAAAAATTCTATGTAATCAAAACAATTAATAAAGCGAGACAAAATTTTTTTTGTAAAAAAGATGGATTTACATAATTTTCAATAAAATATGTCGGAAAATGCAATGGAGATAGTGCATGTTTAATATTTTTTCTTATGACAAGAAATATTCTTTCCTTATCATTCGCATTCTATACCATTTTTCATAATACAATAATTTTTCCACACGCTCATCAAAGGTATTCCCAAGCATCATGAAATATTTGTGCAGGGTGATGGCCACTGGCGGCATGTAATTCTCTTCAACGTAACACCTGAAACTTCCGTATGGATAATCCCTGGGGTCGGACACATGACGGCTTCGAACAGGGTTGAAAGCTATATAAAACAATGTCTCAAAGAAGCGTTTCTGCGGATCCTTTGATAATTCGGTAATCGAATCCCCGAAACGCTCATTCCAGAAAGGCCCGGTCCTGCCCATCATCCGATTATATCGCCGGGCGAACTGAGACTTAATAAATTGCATTATGCGGGATATGTTTTCGCCACCCTTCAGTGTTCTTATATAAAAATGAAAATGATTGTCCATAATTGTGTAGCCCGAGAGTTCAAAGTTATATTTTTCAAGTGCCATGCGCAGTACTGATAACATCAGTCCCTTCATTTGACTGTGTCTCATTAGTGGTTTTAATTCTATGCATCGTGAATAGGTGTGGTAGGTTGCTCCCTCAAGCCATTGTCTGAGCTGCCGTGGCATACGCTTTCTCCCGCTTATTCCTTTTGAATAGATATACGAAAGAGAACGTAATTGAGGTAAAAATAATACGGTGTCAGAGTAGAAAGGAATCGAATATATTTCTAGATATTTGAATAATTATCCGAAAATAGTGGCATGACCATAAAAATAAAATATTTTGCTGCAGGCATTTTTTTGATGTCAATAAGCTATTTTCTATATTTTACCCTTCGATATCAATATATTGAGCGTGATATTGTTGAATCTTTGATTTCTACTACGAACCGAGTAATAGAGGAATATCATATATTTGAAAAGCAGACCTTAATTAAAGTAGAATTGCTGAATAATGAAGATTTATCAGATTATCTGAAACTTATGCATAAAAAATATGCCGATATAGCCTTGCTTGCGATTACAGATGAGAATCTTTCAGTTCGCTTATCTAGTAAAAATGACCGATTTATAAAATCAGCTACTCTTTTCGAGTCGATATTAAAGGATTTTACGAGGGAAAACTTCCAGATTAATAAGAATAATCCATATACGATAAGATACTATGACGAAAAAACCGGTATGAAAGTGATTGAGCAGTATAAATTCTATATATTCCTTGGAAAAATTGGAAGATATCGTCTCCTGATTGTCTATCCATTCAAACTGAGTGGCAAGATACTTATGCGCACTATTTTAGAAGTGGTACTTATAGCCGTGGTGATTCTTATTTTAACCGCTCTAGTATATATTGTCATGACGAGGAAGAGGGACGGGGATTCAATTTCACAAGAATCGATGATAATTGATCTGGGCATCCTCACAGGGTCGGTGTCGAATGAGGGTGCTGGTTTTTACAGTGATACCTCGAATGTTGTGTCGGATACACTCAGCAGATATGTCCATGAGCAGTTTTCAAGGATTAATCAGGCTTGTGACACTGAAAGCGTTTCCCTGTATACGTTCCACCAGACCGGAAAACTTGTCAAAACCATGGAGCTGAAGGGACAGGTTTTTCTTAAAATCGATTCAGTAAGTTTTGACACAATTGAAATTGACAATGAGGTAGGAAGGGAACTGCAAACTGGTGCAACCTTGCTCTTCGATGATGGGAAGAAGATGCTGTTGCCCCTGATATACCACGGGAAATTCCTTGGGGTAATAAATTTGGAGTGTAGGACCATATTGAGAGGTGAGGAAATACATCTTATAAAAGAAGGCATGGCTGCAATTCTAAAAAACATTAATGATTTTCTCGCTATTAATGATGTAATGACAGATATCGGGACCGGACTTCACAGTAAGATCTTTTTTCATCTTAAATATAATGAGTATTTAAAATCATGGAGAAGGAAGGGGGGGCATTTCTCAATTATATTCATTGAAATGTTCAATGAATATGTACAAATTGATGATTATGCCAAGAATAATGTGCTCAAACTGATTGTACCCAGTATTGCTGTTATACTTAATGATGAAGGCTTTATTTGTAGATATGATGACAGAATAGCCCTGGTTCTTGGCTCAGTCAATGAAAGAAAAGCAGCGAGCATGGCTCGTGAGATTAAAAGCGCAATGTCAAATTTCCGAATAAAAATCAATGAAGATACAATCATCAAAATTAAACCTAATATCACAGTAACTGCAACAGATTCAGCCACTAAAGAAACGGATATCATTGCGGAGGCAATAAAAGCCAAGGTAACGGTATAATCACTGATTTCTTCATGAGTTTTACTCTGACCCCATCCCCCTCCCCATCCGATAATTGGATGCAGGTTATTATCATTCGGATTGATGAAGAAAAATAATCATACATATGGCAGAAAGAGCAGCCCGGCACGGATTGAGCAACATGCTGACACTATTTCATTGGATTCTGCGGCATGGGCATACCCGGAGGTGTCCTTTACCGCCCCGATATGTATATTCTCTCCCTTTGATGATTGTTGTCGGCATGGAAGAATCGGATGTACGCATGGGCCAGGCCAATTCTTGAGGATTTTTGATAATTTTGTTGACATATATCCCAAGTCTCAAATTATATAAATCAATTAAATAAGAGCACTCCTCCCAATGGCTTTTTATTTAATGATACCGGTTATTAGTTATTCATTATCTAAATAAGAAAAGGAGAAGCTTGGTGAAACGGACAGCGCTGTTTATCGGAATCCCCTTTGTTGTAGCTCTCTACTTTACTTTTATTATTTCTCAGAATGCCTGTGATTACGTTATGGCGAATCACCCTGAGAAACCGATAGCCTTCAATCACAAGTCGCATCTTGCCAAATACTTTCCCGCAAATGGCCTCGGAAAGGACGACTGCACCGTCTGTCACGGGTATTATGACAACGGAAGGTTCAAAGGGCTCCCTACTATCGGGGATTGTACCTCGTGCCATGATCCTGAGGGACAGGTTTCAGGTCTTGAACCCCTTGACCCGCGCCCCAAGCGTTACCTCTCCAAGTACAAGGATACCGACAAGCCATGGGGATCATATGCCCGGCAGCCCGATCTCGTTTATTTCAGTCACATCGCTGTAATGACCGCCGAGTATGGGGATGGCAGGAAAAAGGCTCGTTGCGGCTCCTGTCATGGAGACAAGGCGGGCTCGGTGACTACCGCAAGGGTGAAGGGCAAAATGCTGATGGGGCAATGTGAAGACTGCCACAGTTCGTTGCGTATCAGCAACAAGTGTACGGTATGCCACGATTGATATCATTTACCATGAAACCTGCGAGAGGAGAGATGTAATCCATGAAAAAGATTGAACGGAAAGATTTCTTGAAAATTGGCGGGGGAGCAATCGCCGGTGGTCTGACCGGATACGTATTCTCGGGAGCCCCTTTTCTCGGGCTTCAGTGGCTCGTTGAATGGACCCAGGACCAGCACCGTCCCGCCGGGGGTGCCGAGAAATATCTCAAGGCGATATGCGAATCATGCAGGCAAAAATGCGAGATGTCGATACGAATGATCGGAGATCGCGCCGTTAAAATAGAGACCTCGAATTCCGGATGTCCCATCAGCCAGAACGGCCTTCAGTTGCTTTACCATCCTGAGCGGGTTGATGCCCCCCTGAAGAGGGTTGGCAGAAAGGGTACAGTGAAGGCATCGGCCTTTGAAAAAGTGTCCTGGGAAGAGGCTCTGGACGATATCGCCAAACGCATGCAGAAGAGTATTACCGATAAAAAAGGCGGACGAATCGCCGGTATCAGCAAGCAGGAAAATCTGGCCGCAGCCCTCCTGGATCGGATGATAAAATCAGCCGGGAGTAAAAACGCGTTTTACGAGCCCTCTCTGAATGTCATTACCCGTGCCGCCCTCGGGGGACATATCGAATATGATTTTAATAATTGTGATTATATCCTCAGTTTCGGGGCCAGGCTCCTTGAAGGCTGGGGGACTCCATGCGCGATGAACAGGTCATTCGTGGAATGGAAGAAGAAGGGCGTCAAACTGGTGCAGGCCGATGCGATATGCACACGAACCGCCTCCATGGCCGATCAATGGCTTCCTATAAAACCCGGGTCCGAGCTGTTCCTCGCACTCGGTATTGCCAACTACCTCAGGAAGAGGGGACGGGTGGCCGGTGGAGCTGAATGGTCCTCAATCGTTGATGGTTATACGATTGATAAAACCTCTGAGATGACCGGACTTCCCGTAAAGCAGATCGAGGAAGTCGCCGAGGCCTTTGCGAGGGCCAGAAACCCGATGGCGGTTGCGGGGCGCGGCGGAAAGGGTGTTTCATCCTCCGCCGCCGAGATCATGGCGGTATACGCCCTCAACACCATGGTGGGTTCCAGGGCGGTGTCCTTGAAGAGAAGCCAGGGGTTTGGGGAACCGGTCCTGTCAGCGGACGCGGTGGAATCCCTGAAAGATACGAAAACCTATGCCGGGCTTGATGATTTCATCAAGAACGGCGATTTCGATATGCTTTTCGTCAACGAGGCCGACCCGGTGTACAAGAGCGTGTACGGATCCAGGCTCGAGGAGAAGTTGGAAAAGGCCTTTGTCGTGTCCGTGACGCCTCTTCTGAACGATACGGCCCTCTATGCGGACTATGTATTCCCCTCCCTAAGCTTCCTTGAGATGGATAATTCGAATGGGCAGGCACCTCTTAAACCCTACATGAAGTCGATGCACGCGGGGGATTTCATTATCAACCTTGCGAAGCGGGTGGATGCCATCAAGGCGAATTTTCCATGGACAGGTTATGTCGATCTGTTGAAAACATACGGCGCCGTTCTCCCCGTCGGAAATGTCAATTACAACGCCGGCGTCCTTAAGAGTACCCTGGCGAGGCTCGAAAAAACAGTGAAGGGAACCGATAACTATCCCCTCTCCCTTGTCCCAATCGAGCTTACCTTCGTGGGCGATGGCGATGGAATGGCGTTTCCCTATGTATTGAAGATCATTGATGCCAAGACCTTTTCCAATGACAAGCTGTGGGTCCGGATGAACAGGGAGACCGCTTCGAAGTTCGGCATTTCTGAAGGAAAGAGGATTCGCATTGAATCGTCAAATGGCAGGACCGGCTCCGTACTGGTCAACCTGACTGATACGGTGGCTCCCGATACGATCGCAGTTCCGCTGGGATTCGGACACCAGGCATATACCAAATACGCACGAGGCAAAGGCGTGAATCCTAAAAGCATCATGGCTAATGACATTGATTCCCTGACCGGGGCTGCGGACTGGTGGCTCACCAGGGTCAAAATCAGCTAAACAAGGTGGTTACCGTTATGAAAATGAATAGAAAATGGGGAATGGCTATAGACCTGGACAAGTGCACGGGGTGCGGCGCCTGCGCACTCGCCTGCTCCCAGGAGAATAATATGCCGATATTCGAGGATGATTCAGACTTTCCGAAGCGAGTGTCATTCCTGGATCTGATGAAGGTGACCAACGACCGTGATGCCAAATATCCCGACGTAGAAGTCTGTTATATACCGAAAATGTGCCAGCAGTGCGAAGGCAATGACCCGAAAAATCCGAAACCGCCCTGCGTGAGTGTCTGCCCGGTCGTGGCAACCGATGTGGGGGACGACGGTGTGGTAAGCCAGATCTGGTCGAGGTGTATCGGATGCCGGTACTGCCAGGCGTCATGCCCCTACGAGGCGAGGATGTTCAACTGGTGGAAACCTCGATACGATGGTTCTTTCGAGAAATCCCTCAATCCCGACGTTTCCGTGGCGTCCCGCGGCACCGTGGTAAAGTGCACCTTCTGCAGCCATATCTGGAAGCGGGAGAGGGACAAAGCAGTGGCGGCAGGTGAGCTTGACATCAATGCCGTCAGCTATACTCCGGCATGCGTGGCGTCCTGTCCCATGAACGCGATGGTCTTCGGGGATCTGAACGACCCGGATTCGGAGCTTAACCGGCTCATCGCCGTGGAAAAGGGGAGGGAATTCCGTCTCGTTCATGCAATTGACGAAAAGGACGAGAAAACCAGGGAAAAAATGATGAGTATCAAGCAGTATCCTAATCCGAAGGTGTACTACCTTACGAGCAAAAGCTGGATTAAGGACATGCAGAAGTTCAAATGAAACCTGCCGTTATGAGAAACTAATAGAAGGAGAACAGCTGTGGAAAAAGTATTCGACACCCTTGACGCGGTACTCGCTCCCGTAAGGAACCTTCTGGGCAAGAATAAAATCACGAAATTCCTGCTCGATGAATATATGAGCTATTCGCGGAATATACGGGTTGTCCTGGCAGTGATGGTGTTTTTCGCCCTGATGTTTATGATATTCGCCGTGCAGATACTCTTCTGGGGGCTCGGTTACACCGACATGAGCAATCTCTACCCCTTCGGGCAGTGGATCATCGGCGACCTCGGACTTGTGTCGCTGGGAGGGGGCGCATTCACGACCGGGTTTCTCCTCTATATTTTCAGAAATGATAAATTGACACCCATCATCAACTCGACGGTGCTGATAGGGTTTCTCTGCTACCTTTTTACCTTCGTGTTTCTCGTATTCGATATCGGCCAGCCCCTGCGGGCATGGTTTGGATACACCTACCCGAACTGGGGTCAGGGTCTTATGCCGATTTCGATGTTGACCGAAGTTGTTTGGTGCCTGACTTTCTACTTCCTGATACTCTGCGTTGAGTTGCTGCCGGTAGCGCTTAAACACAGGATACTCGACGGCATACCCCTGCTGAACAGGACCGGCCACTATCTTCACCGCCTCATGTGGATATTCGCAGCGGCGGGTACCTTCTTTTCGTTTTTCCACCAGGGTTCCCTGGGCGGCGGCATGTGGGACAGCCTCTACGGCAAGGCCGTCTGGTTCAGGCCGCACCATATCTATTTCTTCGTTGTGATTATCGGCGCCACCGCGGGGGGCACTTCCTTCATGGCCCTCTGGGCTTTCCTGGCCGGTAAAATCATGAAAAAAGAGGTGGTTCCCGCCGAGACGTTCCATTCGATCGCGAAAATATCCGGGATCATGTTTATTGTCTATTTCGCCGCCCGGCTCGCCGATGTTATCATGATGGCCACACACTGGGTGCCGCTCTTCGGCAGGGACTATCTCGCCCTTCAAGGCGGGTACTATGGCCTCTGGATGCTGGTGCTTCAATTCATCTTCGCGGCTGTCGCCATCGCCATGCTGGCTATCAAAAAGAACCGTGAAAATGAGAAGACGTTCCTCATCGGTCTATCGAGCGGTGTCCTGGCCATGTCCACGGACAAGCTTATCGTGGTGCTGAACGGTTCGTCTGTGCCAAACTTCCCCTGGAGGGAGTTCGCGGCCTACAATCCCACCTTCCAGGAATGGTTCATTTTCCTCGGTGGGCTCTCGATCATGGGAATGATATACATGTGGTGCGCACGGTATCTTCCACTCTTCCCCCACGCGGAAAAGCACGGCCATGGTGACCAGGGGGGGCACGGCGTTGCGGAATAGATGGTCAGGAATACATGGCTGACGATACTGTGAAAGCGGCGGCCTGCGGGCGCCGCTTTTCTGTTTGTCATCGATGATATCAGCATTGCATCCCGTTCCTGGTCCGGCCCGGGGATCGGTAGATTGGTCCGACGAGGGATGCCGGAATCCCGTTGCCGGACGGCAGGAGTGGATGCTGTCCATTCACGAATAAACCACGCAGGTGTTTCCAAAATGAACATCAAGGTCGAACACTCCGGGGAGATGATCATCATACATCTCTCCGGATCGCTCAATATTGACAACCTTTTCGACGTGGAAAAGGCAATGCTGGGAGAGGTGGAAGCTGGAGCGAGGCTTATGGCCGTCTACTGTAAAAATCTTGGATCCCTTGATTCGTCAGCCATCGGTTTTTTTGTGAAATTTTTCAAGTATACCACGGAACGGGGAATTTTACTGGTTATTTGCGATCTTAATCCACTTTTACTCCGGCTTTTCGCTACCGCGCGTCTTGACCGCTATTTCAAAATAATGACCAGGGCTGATTTTGAAGTCCGCTATTGTGCCTGAAGGTTTCCCCTGGTAGCAGTGTTATCTGATGACGCCGATGTCGAATCCGCACGAGGAGCATCTGCCTCCATCAAGTCCCTGTATTCTCGTAAGGTAGCCTGACCGTGCGAGGACCGTGGCGCCACACGAGGGACAACGGGTATGCTGCCCTTCCGCGGCGGAAGGCACATTGCCGCAGTAAACGAAATCAAGCCTTTTCTCCGCCTCTTCGCGTACCTGCACCATGAAGTCGATATCGGTTTCGGGGGCTACGTATTCGTAATTCGGATAATAACGTGATATGTGCCAGGGTATCTTTCTGTCCAGCCCGGAGATGAACCCCATGATATCGCGCATTTCATCAATGTCGTCATTCATGCCGGTGACGATGAGGGTGGTTATCTCGACATGGCTTCCGCGCCTGTGGGCGTTGATAATCGTTTCGAGCACCGGGCCTAGCCTTGCTTTCTGCACTTTCCGGTAGGTGTCCTCGCGGAAGGTTTTCAGGTCGATGTTCAATGCGTCAACATGGTCGAGAAGCCTGTCAAGGGGTTCCGGGTTTATGAATCCGTTGGTGACCAGAACATTGGCGAGCCCCTTCTTCCCGGCAAGCACCGCGGTATCATAAACGTATTCATACCAGATCGAAGGTTCTGAATAGGTATAGGCGATACCGATGGACCCTTCATTGACGGCCAACTCGACGATATCCTCTGGAGAATGACAGGTCGTATGCGCGGAGGTATTCTGGGAAATATTCCAGTTCTGACAATAGGGGCATTTCATGTTGCACCCCTTTGTGCCGATAGAAAGGATGCGGCTGCCTGGATGAAAGTGGTAAAGCGGCTTCTTTTCTATCGGATCCATCGCGATTGCGGTGAGCCGGCCGTATATGCCGGTGGTTAGCACGCCGGATTTGTTTGTTCTTACCCCGCATATGCCATGGGAATCGCTTTTGATGACACAATTATGGGGACAGAGTACGCATCGTACGGCGCCATTGTCGAGTTTTTCATAAAATGCGGCTTCGCGTAGTGTCATGCCATGCGCTGGTCCTAATCGTTCACGGCTTCTTCCTTCGGCGGCTCCTTCGGTACATCCCTGTCTTCGGGCTCTTTTTCTGCTTTTTTTGTCTCACCTTTGATCATTTCACATTTTCCTTCAAACACGACACCGTCCGCTATTTGAAGTTTTGCGGTGCGGATATTACCATACAGTTTGCCGGTGCCGTGTATTTCAAGGCGCGACAGGGCCTCTATGTTGCCGTGGACGGTGCCCATCAGTATTACGGTCTTTGCCTTGATATTGGCCTTGACGACGGCACCCTCGCCGATCACAAGGAAGCCGCCTGATGAAATCTCGCCCTCGAAAATGCCGTTGATTTGAAGGGACTTTTTAAACGAGAGGTCGCCGGAAAATTCAGTGTCCTTACTGAAGACAGTGGTGACCATCCCGAAGTCATAGACGGGGTTTTTATTAATCTGGATTACTTTCTTCGTCATGTCCATATCCGGTGGTTGTTATTTTGTCGTCATCGTGAATATTCCGTCCCAATCGTCGCCGGGAGGGTTTTCCTTGAATGTGCGAGACCGTTTCAAGTATTCTTCGGACGGTCCGTCCTTGGGGTCGATAGCAAGGGCCTTCTGAAAGGCCAGTATCGCCTCATCCCATTTCATCTGTTTGTAGGCGGAAAGGCCGAGATTGTAAAAGTTGAGAAGTTCTTCCTTTTCCTTTGTTATCATAACGGTTTCTATCCCCCCGACCCACGTTGTGAATTCGGAAACAAATATAATTACTCTGTGAATAAATACAACTGAATTTTTATAAAATTTACGTGGAATGGGGCCTGAATACGGGAAGGGAAGGAAGCCCCATGGGAACCGCCAGGGGGATCTGATGCAGTCGCCTTCGCTCTCTCAATGGGTTCTGTGAAGCAGAAAATCGGAAAGGTCGAGGAGTATTCCCCTGAAGAGAGAATCGGGGAAACGCATCACGATTTCGCGTGCCCGGTCTATGTGATCCGATGCAAAACGTACGGAATACTCTATCGCGCCTGATTCAACAAGACGGGCCTGAATGGCCTTCCATTTTTCCTGGTCGGGATTGTCTTTATAGTCGATCAGGAGGGCGAGGTCGGCTTCGGTTCCCGTTTCAATGAGGCGAAGAAAGGGTAGGGTGATCTTCCCGTCCTTGAAATCACTTCCCACATCCTTGCCCACCTCATCCGAATCCTGCATGACATCGAGGGTGTCGTCAATGATCTGGAAGGCGAAACCGATGTTCAGGCCGAAAAGATAGAGGTCCTCACTCTCCCCGGGGGCGAGGCCGGATTTCACGGCGCCGAGTTTGGCGCAAGAACCCATGAAACGCGCGGTTTTAAGCTCGACGATGGTCAGGTACTGTTCCCGGGTCGCAGTATCTATGGCAGAATACTGGATCTGGCACAGCTCGCCCATCACCATGTCCTTCGTTCCGTTCACCATCAGGGGGAATATCGCGGGATCTCCATCCTGGATGGCCGTGGAGAGGGCTACCGAGTACATGTAGTCTCCCGCAAGCACCGCGATTTTATTGCCCCACTTGCGGGGCACGGCTATGTTGCCACGCCTGATGAGAGCCTGGTCTATGATATCGTCGTGAATGAGTGACGCGGAGTGAACTATTTCTGTTGCGGCCGCCAGTTCGATTATTCCATCGGGAACTTCCCCTCGCAGGCCGCTGCAGAGAATTACCAGGGAGGCCCGGATTCTCTTGCCCCCGCCGATGAAGAGGTGGCGGGCGCTTTCGTCGATCACGGGTATGCCGGTCCGAAGGCTCTTTTCTATGGCGTCTTCAACCCGCGCAAGATAATCGTCAAGGGGGGCGAGGATCTTTTTAAGCTCAGTGGGCATGATTCAGAACGGTATCAATCGAACGTTGAAAGGCATTCGCGCTGGGATTCGAATATTTCAAATACCTTGTCGAGCATGGTGGTCTCGAAAAGGCGGAGCAGGTTCTCGTTGACCATGACAAGTTTAATATCTCCCTCGTTATCCTTGATTTTTCGCTTGATTGCAACAAGTACGCCGAGGGCAGAGCTGCAGATGTGTTTGACGTCCATCATGTCGATGCAGATACTGTTTTTACCCTTGTCGAGGCAGTCCTGAAGCACGGTTTCGAGTTCTTCGGAACCTTCCTGGTCGATACGCCCGTCCAAGATAAGAATTTCAACCGTATCCGTTGATTTTCTTTTCATTTCCGTCTCCATGCAGTTTGTGTTGTGGCGTCTTTCTTCCGTTTGCGATAAGTGATGCCGGGAATCACCTGAAGACCATATACGCCATGTACTGGCATTGCGCAGGGTCAATATGACTTGATGAAGTAATGAAACAATCGATATCACCGTGCGGCCCGGGGCGGTAATGCGGCATTATCCGCATCGGTTCTACCGATATCACCAGTATATCCATATATAAATTAAATTCAAAACATTTCAAGTCTTTTTATGTCGGCACGGGCTATAGTCAGCGAAAATATCTCGCGCGCCCCGGCCATGAGGAGCTGTCGGGCGCATTCGTTGATCGTTGCACCGGTGGTGAGCACATCATCGACCAGCAGAACCGCCTTGCCGTACGGCACATCCCGAACCGGACGGTAGCGGCCCAGGGAGTTGAGGATGCGTCCCCTGAGGCCGAGTTCACGCTGTGTCGGGGCGTTGCGGCGTTCCCTGAGGAGGGCGCGTGCGGGAAGCCCCGATTTTTTTGCAATGTATCGGGCGATCAGTTCTGACTGGTTGAAGCCCCGCTCCCACCGCTTTTTCGCGTTCATCGGCACCCATGTGACGATTTCAGCCCGGATACCGCTGGTGATGAGGGGCTCAAGGGCGAGAGAGGCGATAAACCTGTGCAGTGAGCAAATTTTATCGAATTTCAATGCCCGAATGACGGATGCAACGGCACCGCCGTATTCCGTTACCGTGACGCTTTTCGCGGGGTACCAGTGTCGGTCTCCGCATATCCCGCAGACCCCATCCGTGATCGAACCGGAACAGACCGGGCACCGGTCCCGGAGGGGTGTGATGCTTTTCGCGCACGCCGGACAGAGATGGTTCTGGCGGAACGTCACAGGGCCGCCGCATGCCGCGCACAGGGTCGGGAAAAAAATCTCAAGGAAAAGATGGTGCGGTATGCGGCGTTTCCCTCCGCTTTGCGTCGTGTGGGAGGTCATGACGCGGTGGGAACATAGCGGGTGGGGTCGGGGATGCCCGCTTCGACGAAACCCCGCCTGCGTATCATACAGCTGTCGCATTCTCCGCAGGCGCGACCCCGTTCGTCCGGATCATAACAGCTGAGGGTGAGCGAGTAGTCGACACCAAGCTCCACCCCCATGGATATAATTTCGGCCTTTGTCATATTGATGAGCGGGGTTTCGACGGTGATCCCTGCTCCGCTGACCCCCGCTCTTGTGCCAATGTCTGCCATAGCCTGGAAGGCAGTGAAGAAACCGGGCCTGCAGTCGGGATAGCCGCTGTAATCAACCGCGTTGGCGCCTATGAAGATTCGTCGCGCACCGATCGACTCCGCAAACGCCAGTGCGTACGACAGGAACAGTATGTTTCGTGCCGGGACGTAGGTGTCGGGAATCTCTTTCCCGTCGTCTCTTCGTTTCGGGACGGCCCTCTTCCTGTCAGTGAGGGCCGAGTTGAATATCCCGATAGGAATGTCGATTACGATGTAATCGCGTATGGCGAAGGACTGGGTCAGTCTTTTAGCCGACCGAATCTCGATGCTGTGTTTCTGGCCGTAGGAAAAAATGATCGCGGTCAGGTCAAGACCCCGGGCGGCGGCGATGGCTGCCGTTGTCGCTGAATCTATGCCTCCGCTTAATAGGATCACGGCTTTATCAGCCATGCATGAATCCTCCGGTAATCTATTAGGATAGTCTCCGATCGCAGTGACGCGCGTTCAGAGTGTTTCATTGATAAACGAACGGCACGTTAAAAACAACATGAATTTTTCCCGATTACCATCAATTATCGAAGTTTTTTACAAGGGTGGCCTCTGTGCCTTTGTCATTGTAGAAGACAACATCGAATATGGTTCTGGCCATGGAAAGGCCCCTTCCGTGGGCTCGAAGCTCCCTGTTCGCCTCCGAGGAGTTGTCCCTGATAACCGCCTCATGGTTGAATCCGCCCCCCTCGTCGGAAACGATGTACGCCACCCGTTTGCCGTTGATCGAATACCTTATCCGCACCCTCCGGTCGCGGCATTTCGGGTCCTGTCGCCTTTTGGCGATGAATTCGAAATATGAATCGTTCATGATTGCGTCGGATTTTTCGTCGTAGGATATATCGAGGTTCCCGTGCTCGATGGCATTTATGACGATTTCCCGGAGGGCGATACGCACGAGATTGGCCTGCTTTGGTGCAAGGTGTTTTTTTAGCACCCGCGTGATGCGCTGGGTTACTTCCTCGGCCGACATCAGATAGTTGCCAATGCAGTATTCCTGGCTTTCGCGCTCTATATACTGTACCATGATATCCTCTTCAACCCCGGTCGCTTTTCCAAGTATCTCGTTCTTTCCCTCGAGAGTGATGTATTCCAGGCGGACTTCCATCTCCTTCGGCTCCGATGCTATGGAGGAGATGAGCATCGCCCTGAAGCCGAGCGGTTCCCGGAGGGACGAAAACTGATCTAGCTTTTCCTGAATCAGTTTTTTGCTCACGGCCGCATCTTGAGTCGCGTCATATATCAGGTCGAGGAGGTTCATGCCGATGGCCGATTCGGGGGGTATCCTCAGATGCTCCATGACTGCCCTGTTCGCGGTGATGAAGTTCAGGTTTTCATCGAGGGAAAAGACGATATCGTTCGATCCTTCCACCAGGCGCTTGTATTTTTCCTGCGCCTCTATCGTCGCCGTCTGTGCGTCCTTCTTCTCCTGGTTCATGATGTTGATCCTGTCGGCGAGGGCGACCGAAATGAGGGTGACCTCGAGGGCGGATCCGATCTGGATGGCATACTCCGTCAGGAAGGTCGCGGGAATTATAGTGAGCTTGTTCAGGACTATGAGTAGCATACCCGCCAGGAACATGACCCAGGCGGTCAGGAAAAACCGCGCGGGACGATAGCCGCGTCTCATGCAGGTAAACGCGGAGAACAGGATGACGAAGGAGGACGCTCCCATCAGGAACATCGCCGAGGTGATCGCAATAAGATAATTGCCGAAGATGGAGAAAACCGTGACAAATATGCCGATGACGGTGAGGGCGAGAAGGGATATATTGGCGGCACGGGAATAGTCCCGGGCGTGGAGAAAGCTCCGGGAAAAGATCGACATCCAGAATATCGCCATACCTATCAGGAAAGGCAGGCTGATAGTGTGCCAGGCGGGGAAGGAGGGCCAGAGATACGCATAGGCCATGCCATTATAGGCCAGCTGGACAAGGCCGTAGAAGCAGATGTATATGACGTACAGGAGGTAGCTCCGGTCCCTGATGAAAAAGAAGAGGAAGAGGTTGTACACGATCATGACCAGAATGATCCCGTAATAGATGCCCAAAATGAATTTTTCCCTGATCAGTTTTTCCGCAAAGGCGTCCGGGGGCCAGAGGATCAGGGGAAACTGCTTGGAGCAGGATCCGGCGAATCGCAGGTAGATCGTCTGGGATCCCTCGGATCGTATCGGGACTTTGAACACGATATTGCGATAGTCGAGTTCCCTCATATCGAAGGGTTGGATGTCACCACAGCGTTTCATTACAGACGAACCATCCGGCGAGGTATAGTGGATCTCGACGATATCCATGTGCGGATAATCCAGTTCGAGAAACCATTCGCCTGTATGGCCGAGGCGGCTCAGGAGATCGACGCGTACCCAATAGGCGGTAGTATTGAAGCCGAAGCTGGGAATATCGGTCGTGCTCCTGACGTAGTGTTTTGCACGTGCGGGCGAGATAGCCTCGCGGAACGATATCTTTCCCGATTCGTCCGCAAGAATCGACATGTGGCGGCCCAGGGGATAGCTGCCCCCGTCATGATCGATGATTACGACCCCGTCATCGCGTGCGTCGTTGCCGGACCGGGCAGCCACGGCGTTTACCGGGGATATGACCAATGTGCTCAAGACCGTCACGGCGATGAGCAGGGCTGTTTTCATTCGTCGTGCGGGCAATGCAGTTGTGTGCGGCATCAGTGGATTAGACCTCCATAAGCGATTCGTGTATACCCTTGTGAATCTCGTACCAGAAATCGAGGGCCGCCTCTTTCCTGTCCCGCTCGAAGTATTCTGACCATCTGAGCAGATCCGGGTCCCTGTCGCCCTCAACGGATATTTTTCTTTTGAGAAATGTGTGGACGTAGTCGGTGTTTCTCCCCGATTCCCAGAATACCGACGAGTTCCGGCTGTTGATGCGGCCCGCGGTGGCGGCGATGACGTCGAGATACCGGTCCTTCATATCATAGAGGGAGCCGATTATATCAGGCAGCATTTCTTCGGCCCATCCCCTGTGGAAGCGGCAGATTCCCATGTTGTCGAGAATCAGCTCCTTGCGGAATCGTTCCGCGTTTTTTTTCCCCAGCTCCCGGGGAGGGATGAAGCCCGATCCGTAATCCATGTAATACTTGCCCATGATCGGCATGGGGGAAAGGACGCCGGGGGTCCAGTACTGGTTGGGCACCACCCACCCGCGACGGGTATTGGCGCAGAAAACGAACCGGTCCAGTATCGATCGGTCCCCCCTGTGGCGGGCGAGACGGTGTGCAAACTTTCGTGCGCCCTCTTCAAGGTCCAGGAGGCCCCGCTTCTCGATTATCGAGTCGAGGAGCTCGATACCCAGCCCGGCGTTGTGGAGGGATGAGCCGACCAGATCGAAATCGGCGTGGTTGAAGATCGGGACCCGGGTGACTCCCAGATCCTCCGGTGTGACCAGTTTCTCTGCAAGGCATTCCATGAGCCAGGCGAGAACGCCCCCCGCGGAGATGGCGTCGAAGCCGTGGGAATCGGCGCGGTGGTTGATGAGTTCCGCCGCGCGCTGATCGAATATGCCGCAGAGGGGCCCCAGGGTCTGGTAGGGTTCATAGTCTTTTTTATATTCATTATTCATCTTTTTGCACACCGCGACGCACGGTTCGCCGCAGGTTTTCTGCTGTTTCGGAGCGATGGTTTCCTCGTTAAATTGCCTGAGGTAATGGTCGAGGATGAATCTCCGGTGGATATCCAGACGTTCCTCCTCGCTCATGTAAATGCTTCGGTAATTGAAGGCAATTATGCGCCCTGCGAGGGAGGCAAAATTGACCCCGAAGGTGCCGCCCGTTTCGAATGTAGGGTCGAACCGGTATTTTGTCGTTGCCTCCATGTCCTTGGCCGCCACTTTCATCTCGTAGCGGTCCTGAAACCACCGGTCGGCCACGGTGCGGTCGCGGAAGTCTTCGTCGATGAAGGTGCCTCCGTACATGATCGACGCTATGCCGTGCCCGGTGAGCATCTTGGAACCGAAGCCGCCCCTTCCGGCCCAGGTGTCGACATGGGTGGCCGAGCCCCTGTAGATTGGAACCGACCCGATGGCACCGAAATCGGTGGCGCGTGAAGCGGGTCCCGTCACGAGGATGCGGGGGTCATTTTCATAAAGGCTGCCGTAGCGGTCGAGCATGTAATCCGTCAATCCGTACACTCCACCGCGACCGTCCCTCCACGCCCGTTCGAGGTCAACCGGCTCGACACTGACGCATATTTCCTCTCCATGCAACCTGTTCAGGACGAGGACCGACGGAGTGGATGCTTTCCCCACAAGGGAGACCATGTTAATGCCGAGGTTGTCGAATACCAGTCCCGCCCCGCCCATCGATGATACGTAAAAGGTGCCCCAGCAGGGGGAGAAGCCGTTGAAGATGAGACGATTCGAGCCAGGGAAGATCGATCCGGCAAGGAGCCCGGCGCCGATATTCAGGCTATTGTGGATTCCGGACAGGTGAAGGCCCAGGTCGACCGGGCCGAAAAAGTCGCCTATGCGGTATCGTTCGATCCGATAGTACCCTGATCCGGCGTCCACGAAGAGGACTTTTATATACTTGTCCATCCGGACCTCCGGCTGATTGGATGAAGAGTGTATATTCGTATATACGTACTTCCGCGCCGATGTCAATATTTATCCATACGCCTGCATGTTTTTTTATTGAAATATTGCGTCCCCCCTCATAGTACGTCTTGATTCACGGACCCTGCGCACTCGATCTCGGGACGTGGGCGAGGAGGACTCGGTGTGGATACTGATAAACTGATCAAAGCCGTTCATGAGATGATCATCGCGATCGGCGAAGACCCGGCGCGCCCCGGCCTTCAGGGCACGCCGGAACGGGTCGCGCGAATGTTCGAGGAGATACTGGGGGGAGAAAAAAAGGAGATCGCTGATATCCTCGGAAAAACCCATGAACTCGAGCATGACGAGATGGTCGTCGTAAAAGATATCAGCTTCTATTCGATGTGCGAGCACCATCTTCTGCCCTTCTTCGGGGTCTGCCATGTGGGGTACATCCCGGATGAGAGGAGGATCGTCGGACTGAGCAAGATCGCACGGATCGTGGACGTCTTCAGCAAGCGCCTGCAGGTGCAGGAGCACCTGACCGCGGAGATCGCAGACGCGGTTATGACCCATGTACGTCCCAAGGGTGTGGCGGTGGTGGTCAACGCGCGGCACCTCTGCATGGAAATGCGCGGTGTGTCGAAGCCCGGCTCCAGCACAATCACCTCGGTGGTCAGGGGCATTTTCAGGAGCGACATCAGGACGAGGGAGGAATTTCTGAAGCTGATCGGATGAAATACTCTTGACAGATGCCCGGTGATGTCGGATTATTTTCGGAATTCTACTATGCGTTCGGGGGGAGCCCCGCGCTTTCGCTCTTGAGGCCCACGGTGGCCCCCCCATGGGAAGGACGGGCTCTGGTGCTGATGAAAAAGACCTTAATCGCGGTGCTGGTATCGGGATCGGGGACCAACCTTCAGTCGATCATCGATGGGAGCGAATCCGGCGCCCTTCCGGCTGTCATCGCCTGTGTCATATCCGACAGGGATTCGGCATACGGACTTGAGCGCGCGCGCAGGCATGGCATACCGGCATATTTCGTCGATACCAGGGTATGGCCGACCCGGGACGCCCACGAGGGTGCCATTATCGAGATCCTTGAAGGGTACGGGGTCGAGCTCGTCGTGCTGGCCGGCTATATGCGGCTCCTGACGGCGAGGATAATCGATCGTTACCGAAACAGGATCATCAACATACATCCCGCACTCCTGCCCAGTTTCCCCGGGACAGACGGTTACGGGGACGCATGGCGCTACGGGGTGAAGGTGAGCGGGTGCACCGCCCACTTCGTCGACGAGGGTTGCGATACGGGCCCGATCATCATTCAACGGGCCAATCCGATAGAGGAGCATGATACTTTCGAAAGCTTCCGCGAGCGGGGGCTGAAAATCGAGCATCAGGTCCTCCCTGAAGCGATACGCCTCTATTGCGAGGGGCGTTTAAAGGTGGAGGGGAGACGGGTTAAAATTCTGGAGAAGGAGTGACACATGGAAAAGGGCATCGGACCAGTTTCGCAGATGGAATATCCGGGACGCATCATCATCCTCGGCACCAGCCCGGCGGGAGACGATGTAATCATGTACGCCGTTACGGGGAGGAGCCCTTCGAGCCAGGCGCGGCGCCTTGTCAAGGAAAAGCGGACCGTATATGTCAAGCCCACCGACGAGAGCGCCCTGCAGTCCGGCAACCCGGACCTGCTCATCTATCCCGCGATTATCGTCGGAAAGTGGAAATGGATTGCGGTCAGCAATGGGAAGCAGACCGATGATATACCCCTTCATTTCAAGAAGGGTGCATCGCCTGTGGCGGTGCTCGGAAACGCCCTCGGGAAATGGGACTTCGAGCCGGACGCCCCCAACTACACACCGCGCATCAGCGGTTGTGTGTGTGACGGCGCGGCCCTGTCGATCATCAGACGCGCACCCGACGGAGGGGTGTCACGATCATATTTCGAGGTGCCGAAGGCCCCCGGCAGGGGAAGGCTCATTGCCACCTATGCCGGCCTGAACGCAGACCCCCTTCCTTCTTTCAATGGCGAGCCGGTTGAAATCGACATCGACTTCGCAACGCCGCGCGAGTCAGCAGCCGCCCTCTACAAGGCCCTGACCCCCGCGAAGGGGGGAGACGATTTCCGGGTCGCTGTAGTCGCTCTTTATCGCGATTCCTCGGGCAGGCTGAAATTCGCCCTTAAGAACAGACACAAGTAATAGGCGACGGGATTCCGCGGCGTCGCCGGTTAGGAGCCGCCGCGAGAATTCGTTTCCTGGCACGCCGCATTGGATCACGTGCGGACATGAAGAATGCCCCGTCCCCCTTTTTTCCGGGGGGGGGGTGTGGCATTATACTGCACTAACTACTATGGAGTGGAACAATGGCGACCGACGTTTCCTCGTTCAAAGACGCCTATAAAAAGGCGATTGCAAGCGATTTTCCCGATGAAGCGATGATTGTGATAGGCGATCGGGAAATACCGCTAAAAAAAGTGCCCTATGCCCTTCGGTACGGGACCAATCCCCACCAGCCCTTTGCGGCGTATGCCCCGGCCTCCGGCGAGACTATTTCCGTGGGCGGCCTGGAAATGCTCAAGGGGGGCAAGGAGGGGCTTTCCCTCACCAACCTCCAGGACATGAGCCAGGCCCTCAATATACTCAAGTTCTTCAACAAGCCTTCCTGTGCGATCATGAAGCATGTTAATCCATGCGGGTTCAAGGTGGAGACTGCCGGTGAGCCCCTCGCGGAGATATACAGAATTGCCCGGGACTGCGACAGCCGGAGCGCCTTCGGTTCGATCATCGGTTTCAACGTAACGGTGGACGCGCCGACGGCAGAGGCCATCATGGAGACATTCGTAGAGGGTGTCATCGCCCCGGGATTCGCACCCGATGCGCTTGCCGTGCTGAAGCGGAATGAGGGCACCAGGAAACTGAATAACGCGATCAGGGTCGCAAAGGTCGCTCATGCGGATCGGATACCGAAATTCATCGGTGACGATGTCGCCGGTTACTACAATCTTCGCAATCTCGTCGACGGTTCCATCGCCGTCGAGGTGCCCTACCTTACCAGGATACGGTCGGCGGACGATTTCATCGTCGATCCGATGATCCCCAACTCGGACCCGGCGAAAAACGGCGGCAGGGACTTCACGGTCACGCGCCGACCCACCGAGCAGGAACTCGATGATTGCCTCACGGCATGGTACGTGAATATCAACGTGCGATCCAATGGCATCGTCTTTGTCAGGGACGGGGCCGCCATCGCCGTTGGGACCGGCGAACAGGAGCGAATCGGAGCGGTTGAGCAGGCAATCGACAAGGCCCTCAAGAAGGGACACACCCTGAAGGGGGCGGTCATGTCGTCCGATGCCTTTTTCCCCCAGCGGGACAGCATTGACACGGTCGCGCGGGAGGGGGTTACGGCCGTTGTCTGGCCGGCCGGCTCGATGAATGATGCGCTTGTCATCGAGGCGGCCAATGAGCACTCCATTGCCCTCATGGCCACGCTGGAGCGCTGTTTTCTCCATATCTGATACCCCCGGACCGTCTATGGGAGGGTGGGCCGGGTACGATCCCCGCGGGTGCCCGATCCCGTGAGCTGACGGGGGCCTCCGGCGGAGGTCCCGGCGGGTTGCGGGTGACCCTCGAAAATCACCGGGAGGCGGCGGATGCACAAACCGCTCATACTTATCGTCGAAGACGACGCGATATCGGGCAAATATCTCCAGAAGAGCCTTTCGATCCACGGCTACGAGACCCCCCTTCTTGCCTTTTCGGTGGAGGAGCTTGGACGTCGCCTCTCGGAATCCAAACCGGACCTGATCCTGATGGACATCAAGCTGGGAGGGGCCGTCGACGGCATCGAAGCCGTTGACAGGATGGTATCCATCCACGATATCCCTGTCATCTACCTCACTGCCTACACCGATCCGGATACGGTGCGCCGGGCGAAGGGAACGGACCCCTACGGTTTTCTCGTGAAGCCGATCAACGTGAGCGAGCTTCATATCGCCGTTGAGTTCACTCTCTACCGCCATGAAATGGAAAAGAGGTTAAAGAGCAGCGAGGAGAAGTTCCGCCTTTTTTTCGAGCAATCGGCCGACGCACAGGTCCTTATTGACGGCGATTGTTATGCCTACTGCAACATGGCCGCGGTTCATCTGCTGGGGGGGGCCGGGAAGGACCGGATCCTGGGAAGGCGGCCGGATGAGCTCTCCCCGGAAATCCAGCCCGGCGGCATGAGATCCATGATGCGGATGGAGTCGATCATAAAGACCGCTCACGAATGCGGGAGCCTCAGCTTTGAGTGGACCCATCTTCGATTTGACGATTCGGAGGTCCCGGTTGACATAACTCTGACCGTCATCCCCGTGGGCGGCGTCATGATGCTTCACGGGGTGATGCGGGACATTACGGCGAGGAAGACGGCACAGGAGGCGGTCCGGAGGAGCGAGCAGCAGTATCGGATGCTGGTGGAGGCGATGAACGATGGTCTGGTCCAGGAGGACGAGAACGGGAAGATCACATTCATCAACGAACGGTTTCGCGAAATGCTGGGGTATACACGCAAGGAGATCATCGGCGCCGATATCGCGCGCTTCATGGCGGAAGAGAACCGGGAATTTTTCATCCGGGAAATCAAGGGACAGAACCGGAGCGCGAAAAACGCGCCGGAGATCGCCCTCAAATCGATGTCGGGGGATACCATATATGCCATCGTTTCCTCCAAGATATTGTTCGATGACCGGAATCGTCACGCGGGGACCGTAATGGTCTTTACCGATATTTCGGAACGCAAACACCTCGAACGACAGCTCCTTGAGATCACCATAAAAGAACAGCAGAGGATCGGGCGCGATCTTCATGACGATCTGGGGCAGATCCTCGCCGGGACAGGTTTCCTCTGCGAGTCCCTTGCGAGAAAACTTGCGGATAAAAATCTTCCCGAGGCCGAGGACGCGCACGCCATATTCACCCTGCTCGGAAGCGCCAGGGAGCATACGCGGATACTGGCGGCCGGGATGTCCCCCGTTGAAATTGATTCCGGCGGGATTTCAGCGGCCCTCGAAAGGCTCATTATGTCGGTCGAAAGCGTTTATTCCGTTTCCTGCTCGCTGGTTTGCGATCCTGATCTGGACATCGATGATAGCACGGTCGAGACGCAGTTTCACTATATCGTTCAGGAGTCAATCAATAACGCCCTCACCCACGGAAAGGCGACACGCGTCTCCGTGTCGCTCCTGAGGATCGACGGCGGAGTCAGGCTTACTATAACAGACAACGGCATAGGGATACCGGAGAATATGGAAATCAACAGGGGGATGGGCCTCAGGATCATGCAGTACCGCGCCAGCGCCATCGGCGCCTCCTTCTCGATTTCCCGGAACAGGGGGGGGGGGACCGTAGTGGCCTGCGTCTGGAGGACACGGCCAGTTGAAAAAAATATTGACATCGTCCCTGACGGAGGGGATAATTCCGCCGCCGGCGTGAAGGCCAGATCCGTGAAGAAAAGGCCGCGCAAGGCATAGGAATTACTATATAATGAAGACAAAGGTCTTTATCGTCGATGATCATCCGGTTGTGCGCCAGGGACTTTCCGCATTCATCAACGGGGAGAACGACTTCCTGGTCTGCGGGGACGCAGAAGACGCCGAGAGCGCGGTTCGGCTCATCAACAAGCATGACCCGGACATCATCATCCTCGATCTTTCCCTGAAAGGCACGGGAGGCATCGAGCTCACTGCCGTCATCAAGGCGCGTTTCAACATTCCGGTCCTTCTCCTGTCGATGCATGATGAGAATATATACGCAGAACGGGCGATCCGCGCCGGCGCACGCGGTTATATCATGAAAAGCGAGTCCATGGAAAAGGTCGTCGGGGCACTTCGCGATATTCTGGCGGGAAAAATCTATCTCAGCGAGGAGATGAAGGAGCGACTTCTCGGGAAGCTCCTCACTACTGCGGAGTCCACGGGGTCCCCCCTCGACAGTCTCACGAATCGCGAACTGGACGTTTTTCATCTCATCGGGCGCGGATATTCAAACCGGCACATCGCGAAAGAGCTGTCCCTCAGCGTCAAGACAGTCGAGACCTATCGCTCCCGCATCATTGAAAAACTAAAACTTAAAAATTCAAGCGAGCTCGCGCGTTTTGCCGTCGAGTGGGGTCAGAGCAACGGCGCCTTCAGCTGACTCATCCGTGGCCCGTTCCATCCGGATTTCAGTAAGGGAAAACCACTACTTGGCATTAGGGGAATACCCTGCCATAAAAAAAGCAGTTTCAGGTATTGCAGCCAGTGGCTATCGTGTTGTATATTGTATGCATTGAAAGTCAATCAAGTGCGTAAACGACTGGGTTTATATCGGTTACGCCTGAGAGACAGAATAACAAACTGCTCTCCGGGGGTCTGCGGCACAACTTCACCTTGAAACAGAAGTGGATGAATGTGTTACCCAAACGACGATGTTTCATACCCCCCCCCAACAATCTTCTTGCCTAAGACTGCCTGAGAGCAGTCTTTTTTTTGTAGCCGATGCGCGGGGAGGTCTGATCGCGTTACCCGGCTGCTGAAAGGGAGGCCATGAATTTTTTAAATTCTTCATCTTTCATCGAGAAGCTTTCTTTTTCGGATGGGAAGACCCCCGACCGAACTTCGTCTGCGTAGTCCCGTATCCCCGCCAGGGCCGGTTCGTAGAGATCCGCGTAGACCTTGACGAATTTTGGCGTGAAGCGTTTGAAGAGCCCCAGCATGTCATTCAGGACCAGTACCTGGCCATCGCAGTAGGGACCCGCGCCGATGCCGATGGTCGGGATGGTGAGCCTTTCGGTGATGACCTTCGCGATCTGCCAGGGAACGCATTCCAGCACGATGCTGAAACACCCCGCGGCCTCGAAGGCCATGGCCTGGTCTATCAGTCTCCGGGCGGTTTCGAAGTCCCTGCCCTGTACAATTGATCCGCCCAGCTTGTCGGCGGTTTGGGGGGTGAAGCCGATATGGCCCATGACCGGGATTGAGCGTTCCCTGATACGGGCGGTGGCGTCGAGGGCATGGGGGCACCATTCAAGCTTTACCGCCTGACAGCCCGCCTCTTCGATGAAGCGCCGTGCCGAGGGGAGTGCGTCCTCCGGGTTTTCCTGATACGCGCAATAGGGCATGTCGCCGACAACCATTGCCTCACTGGAGCCCTTCACGACCGCCCTGCTGTGCTGTATCATCTCATCGAGAGAGATTTCGATGGTTGAGTCCATCCCCAGGATTACGTTGGCCATGGAATCGCCTATCAGGATGATGTCGATACCGGCCGCGTCAACAATAGGCGCAAAGGTATAATCGTAGGCGGTGAGCATGGTGATTTTTTCATTATTACGTTTTTTTTCAGCTATGGACGCAATGCTCTGTCTCATCTGGGTCTCTCCTCGGGATAATGCATGATGGCGTTTTGATCGTGCTTAATGATAGTGAGGCTCGCAGGGCGAGTCAACCCTTTTTACCATTCCTACCCCTGTGGCCCCCCGCAGGGGAGGGTGAACGTCCCAGAATAAAGACGCATTTTTATAGTAGGATGATTCCTATAGCAAAAACAGAATATCATATTGTGCTGCGTCCTCCCTTCTGGAGGGTGGGGACTGGTGGCAGGGGCGGGATATAAAAGTATTTGACTTATTCCGATCATGAGTGTAGCGTTATTATTCATCCTGGAATTCGGCATTGCCACGGTTATGGACAAAAAAACTATCGATACAATAATCACCGATTTAAGGCGATTCTTCAGTTACGCGGGCGAGCTTGGCGCGATGGTATCCCGGCTTGCCGGCGCCGCGGGAAACATGAAGAAGTTCGTCGATCTTGCGGTCGAGATCGGGGAGAAATTCACCCTTAAAAGCGAGCTGGTCATGAATTCGGACCTGATGCTCCGCGATCAGTTGAACACCATGCATAATGCATGTTCCCTGCTCAACTCGAACGTCGCCCGGCAGAAGGAGATAATCGCCGGGCTCAGGATCCAGGACGCGATCGATTCGATGACCGAGAAGAGGCTCATGTACCGGGTGCTGATGCTGTCGGAATCGATTCAGAATGCGCTGGGACTGATAAGAAGAATGCTGGATCGTCACAACGGCGTTATTCTTCTCGATCAGATCATTGCGAAACGGGTCGGGTCGATCGACGATGTGATGAATCGGTTGAGGAACGGCGGGAGGCACTTTATCGAGGAAGCCACAGGCGGATGGAGCGAATTTGGGGTCTTCGATCGGGGGGGGGCGCCGGAAGAAATAGTCGCCAGGGCGGCCAGGGCCATCCAGGAATCGGACACCGCGGACCTGAAACGCCTTGTGAATGAGGTCGCGGGTGAGGTGCGGGCAGAAGGATCGGCGTCCGAAACCGTTGCGACCATGCTTCCCGTTGTTGAGGGCCTCTCGGGAACGGCCGCCGATTCCCGAAGGGACTCGAGCGATACGCAGAAAACGATCGATGAGAAAAATGTCCAGAATCTCCATAACCTCGATGAGATGGGCCGGCTCTCTATCGTTCTTTCGATTGAAATCGAGGATTACAAGAAGCTGAAGGAGACGATCGTGCGTGACCGGACAGGGGATGATATATCCACTGAGATGCGGAATCTCTTCAGGGAATCGTCGATACTCTTCACTGCTGCCTGCAACGCCATTGAAAACCTGGTGGAATTGAACCACTATACGGTCGAGCTTTTCAAGACAAATACCACGCGGGAGGAGCAGGTGCGGGAGATCTGGACCATGTATCGCAGATGTCATGATAATATCTGGAAGCAGAGCGAGGAAACGGCGACGCACCTGCGTTTTCTCTCCGAAGGCCTCAAAAAAAACGGGATAATCGGACGCGTTCTGGAGAAAAATATCCGGAAACTGTTGTGAAAATCAATCGTCATCCTCGTTTTTCCGCATAATGAAAGCAGTGTCACACCCCATTTCTCCTTGATTATTCCGTCGAATCCATTAAAAATTCAAAAAAATTCGTTTTTTACAAAAAAATGAACATATAGATAAATAATGATGAATTATTTGCATATATTATAATAATCAACCCACATCATCTATATTCGGCTCTCATCAGTCTCAATTCCGTCACCAAAGGTGGCGAAAATTCGATCAGGGACAGGTGTCCCTCTTTACTCTTCGAGATCTTTGAAAACTTTTTCAACTGGGAAGGCTATTCAGGATAAAGTATTCCGGTTGCGCATAAGCCCACATGCAGGGCCGGAAGACGTATCCCGGCTGTTGCCAAGGCTGCAGCCCTTTACACTGGTGGTATTCATCCGGTTCCGTCGCCCTCGGAGACCGGATGGCAAGGAAGCCAGAATACTTTAGTCACAAAGGAGTGTAAAATGATTATCAATCACAACATGAGTGCGATCAATGCCAATCGTTCGCTCAAGTTCCGGGACTGGGATCTCAGCTCAAACATGGCGAAGCTCTCTTCCGGAATGAGGATCAACAAGGCGGGCGATGACGCTTCAGGACTGGCCGTGTCCGAAAAGATGAGGACCCAGATACAGGGATTGAGGCAGGCTGAGAGGAACACCGAAGACGGGATGTCGTTCATACAGACCGCCGAGGGGTATCTCAGCCAGACTTCCTCGATAATTCAGCGTGTCAGGGTCCTTGCGGTTCAAGCTGCGAACGGTATTTACTCGAATGAAGACCGGCAGCTTATCCAGGTGGAGGTCTCGGCGCTTGTCGATGAAGTTGACAGGATCGCGTCTCAGGCTGAGTTCAACAGGTTTCAGATACTGGCAGGATCTTATTCCAGGACCAATCCCAAGGCAAGTATGTGGTTCCATCTCGGTGCCAACAAGGACCAGCGGGAACGGGTATATATCGGCACAATGACGGCGCAGTCCTTCAAGTTCAGGGATGCGACCGGAAGGGTCTCGATTACCATTTCCGCTCCGGGTGGAGCTAATGAGGCCATTGGGGTAATGGATGCGGCACTGCAGAAGCTCGCCAAGCAGCGGGCCGATCTGGGCGCTTATTTCAACCGTCTCGAAATGACCGCGAAAGGGCTTATGACCGCGTACGAAAACGTACAGGCATCCGAATCGCGCATCAGGGACGTTGACATGGCGGAGGAGCTGGTCGATTTTTCGAAAAACCAGATTCTCATGCATACCAATTCGGCCATGCTTGCTCAGGCGAACATCCAGGGTCAGTCAGTATTACGCTTGCTCGGTACCTGACGGTACCGAAAAAAATCTCGAGAGTAAAGAAAACAGGTTCTTTGAAAATTCGACCAGATTCTCGTTCCCCCCGCTGTCCTTATTGTCCTGCACCCGGCTGTTCCGACAGCCGGTGATGCGGGGAGGGCATCACCGGCTGCCGGAACTTACGGAGCCGGTGTTGTCGTGATTATGGGCAATCAGGACAGCATTGCAAGGAGCACACCTTCGAACCGCGTCTGGCGGTTCCGGCCGCGCCACGATGGAACGGCCGAAAAACTCGTTCCGCCAAAAAACAGGGCAGGCGGTTCGGATCAATACAAGGGAGGGAACAGATGAGAATCAATCACAACATGAGCGCCGTATTCGCGAGCAGGCACCTGACGGATGTGGGAAACCGTCTGGACAAGACCATCGAGAGGCTCTCATCCGGCCAGCTGATCAATCGTGCCGGCGATGACGCCACGGGTCTGGCCGTATCTGAAAAGATGCGGACCCAGATACGCGGCCTGGTGCAGGCGGAAAAGAACGCCCAGAACGGGCTTTCTTTCATCCAGGTCGCGGAAGGGTCATACCAGCAGCTCAACGAGATCATGCAGCGGATAAGGGTCCTGGCGGTCCAGTCGGCGAACGGGATTTATTCCCGTGATGATCGATTGCAGATTCAGGTTGAGGTATCTCAACTTGTTGACGAAATTGATCGGATTGCCACTTCCGCGGAATTCAACAGGATGAAGATGCTCCAGGGCGAATTCGCCAAAAAAAGCCGCACGGGAAGCATGTTTTTCCATGTTGGAGCCAATCAGGATCAGCGGATAAGGGTGTATATCGCGACAGTCAGCTCGAAAGCCTTCAACCTGGTAAATGAGGGGAACAACAAGCGGACTATCTCCACTGTTGCCGGAGCGAACGCGATGATAGGGTATGCCGATACGGCCATTGACAGGCTGAACCGGCAGCGGGCAGACCTTGGAGCGTACTATAACCGGCTGGAGAACACGGTAAAGGCCCTTGCGGTGACGTATGAAAACATGATGTCCGCCGATTCAAGGATACGCGACGCGGATATGGCCGTTGAGATGGTTGAATTCACAAAGGATCAGATTCTCGTTCGGACGAGCGCGGCGATGCTGGCGCAGGCCAACACCAAGCCCCAGCTCATCATGAAGCTGTTCGAATGAGGGTCAATTAAACGGGGCGTCTCTGCAGTGCAGACGTCCCCGACCTTCTCCGGACCCTCTGGTGGTGACGCTGCCGCCGGGAGGCCGGAGAGGGACATTTTTTCCCAAAGGGAGGTAGGGAGAGTTTCTGTATGACATGGAGGTTGCTCAATGAATATCAAGGGAGTGCAAATCAACACGATCGATTCCGCCGGCAAGTATGCCCGTAAGGCAGAGACCGGCCCCGGGCCGGCCGTCAATGCGCCGTCTAAAGGCGAGGGACGAGAACCGGGGCCGACAGAAATTTCGGAAATCGTCAACCGCCTGAATGACGGCGTACGCGATATGCATGAGCGGATCTCGTTCTCTTTTCATGAGAAAACGAAACGCATTATCGTCAGCATTATTAACGGTGACACCAATGAGGTGGTGCGGGAGATCCCCTCGAAAGAGGCGATCAAGCTGCTCGAGCATATCCAGGATTTTCTCGGTATGCTCGTAGACGAATCGCGATAGCCGGTTTCCACAGGCCTCGCTTCAACGATCCCGCAGGAGGGAACCCCGCCGTTCCCAGAGCGTGCTATGCCCTTTGCAATCCAATAACCCTCCTCTTTTTTCAAAATTCGTCATTACTCCATTGCGGCTCTCATCTTCAGGGGTCAGAGCAACTTTTATGCGGGCATTGAGCGGGATGATGCAGGGGGGGGCATGGGGGGCGGAAATCCATGATTATTGGTCAAACTGGACCGAATTATGTCCTTTTTATGGAAGAAACAATTTTTTCTTATTAAATTTCAATAGTATGTCGATATTCATGATAGGGGAGAGGTATCGGCTGATTCCGCCGTTGCCCATGATCCCCTTCTCAGCCGGGTGGCAACCGGTGTAATGGCGTGAGAACAACCAGGGAGGGCTCCTATGCCGGTAACAATAAGCGGAATGTCATCGGGACTCGATACCGATGGCATTATAGAGAAGCTGGTCAATGTCGAAGCCAGGCCGATCAGGCAACTTGAAATCCGCAAAAAGAACCACAGCAGCAGAAAGGATGGCCTGAAGACCCTTGCGAAACAGCTTGAGGATTTGAATGCAGCGGCCAGGGACCTTTACGGCTTCAGGGCTTCCTTCCATGACAAGGGCGCGGTCCCCTCGGATACCTCTGTTCTGGATGCGAGTGCGAATAAAAACGCGGATACCGGCGTGAGAAAAATCAAGGTACTGCAGCTCGCCACCCATCATAAAACGGTATCCGCGGAACTGGGGGAGAATGAAAACCTCCCGGCGGGAACATTCACCATAGAGGTGGGCGATCAGAAGGCGACCGTAAAATTCGGCGGCGGAACCCTGAAGTCCCTGAACGAGAAAATCAATGATTCGGCCTCGGATATTGTCACGACCGCCTACATCAGAAAATCAGGGGATCGATATATCCTTACCCTTCAGTCGAAGACCATCGGGGAAAAGGGCGAGATGGTCTTTTCCGGCGACAGGGATCTTCTACTGAAGAGCGGATTGATCTCGGGGAAGCGGGCCGGCGAGAAGGACGAGGTGGCCCTCACATTCGATTCAAGATATTTTACGACATATATGGGATCGGGCAGGTCGGGTAATGAAACCGGCGCGGTCTCCGTAAGGGACGGCGGCAGGTCGGTTACGATTCGGGGTCTGCTCTGGCGGGAATATGCCCTGCCGGTCGAAATGGCCCTCACCGAGGGGACCATGCTCGAGTTTGACCTTGCCTACCGCGACAGTGCCGTGGAGAAGGACAGCGTGGGGCCCGGAAGGATCGAGGTGGGGCCAACGGAACAGACAAATATCAAGGGCATCATACTCGAGGGCTATAACATAGAGAGGAAGCGGGAGCTCAGGAAGGAGAAGCCGGGTCACTTCGACAGCGTTATGGGAATCGGCTTTGTGACCGAAGAAAACGGAAGACGGGTTGAAAAGGTCTATCCGGTGGACCGTGATGCCGCGGGAAAGTTGATGATGATACCCATCGGCAGGGACTTCAAGAACGGCAAGGTCTCCAAGATGATCCTCTACTGCAACGCCGGCGCCATGGATGTCGCCAACGTGAGACTTGCCACTCCGATTGACCGGAAGGGCCGTCTTGAGCCGGGAAACACGGTATCGAAAGCCCAGGACGCAAAAATCTCCGTTGATGGCATTGAGGTCACTCGCGACCGTAACGACAACCTGACCGATATAATCAAGGGAGTAACCCTCACACTGAAGCGCGTCTCGACGGAGGAAGTCAAGCTCGCCGTGGAGCCGGGCGCTGACTCGGGAGTGGAGAAGATAAAAAAATTCATCGAGGCCTACAATCGCTACCTCGAGTTCAACCAGACGATAACCAAGGCGGGAAAGAGCGAAAAACCGGGAGAATACAAAAATACCATCACCGAGACGGGGCTTTTCGTAAGCGACATGACCCTGGTGCGGCTTCAGGGCTCCCTCAGCATGGTCATCAATGGCGCCTATCCCGGGGGCGGAGAGGAGCCAATCAGACTTCTCACGCAGATGGGCGTATCCACCGGGGCGATAAACGCCGAATGGGAGACAATTAAAACGGGAAAACTCGTAGTGGACGAAGCCGCACTCAGGAGGGCCATCACCGAGAATCCGGACGGGGTCGCGGCTTTTTTCGGGGTGGACACGACCGGCGACGACAAGATGGACAACGGGATGGCCTACAAGGTGGTCTATGTGCTCAGGCCCTACGTTTCGTCCGGAAAGAACATAATCGCCGCGAAACTTGAGCTTGAAGACAACTCCATCAAGCTCGCCGACGAAAGTATCAAGCGTCACGAGGACCATCTGAAAAAATATGAAGACAAGCTCAGGACGAAATTCGGCCGGATGGAGCAGGCAATCACCCAGACGAACAGCCAGCAACAGTGGATGAAGAACCAGTTCGGCGGGGGGAGTTCCGGCCAGAAGGATAAATAAAAGCAAGCGAGGATGCATGTGGAAATCCTAATAAATGATTGCCCGGTGGAGCTTCAGATCGAGGGCGGCAAGACTATCTCCGATGTTATCGCGTCCGTGTCGAAATGGACCGGTGAACGCAACCTCGTTTTTTATGAGTTCTATATCGATGACGAGCGCTACTCCTTAGAAGGGGCGCCCGATCTGGGCGTTGACAGGGTAAAGGTGATAAACTGCATCGTGCGTTCACGGCCAGAGATGGTGATTTCATCGGCGGATGAGGCGGCACGATACTGCGAACGCGCCAACACGTTCATTGACAGGGCCCTTGAGAGCGGGGAATGGGAAAGCGGAGAAATCGGCGATCTTGTCTCCGGCATCACATGGCTCCTGGATGTTCTCGATGTCGTATCGGGCCTCCTGGGTCTGAAGATGGAGGACACCAGGTTCCGGGACGGGACCGTCTCCGACCTTGTCCGCGATGTGAGGGATATCGGGAATGCCCTTGCCGCGCTGTCCGGCACCGGGGAGGGCAAAGAGGTCCTCGCGGGCGGCAGGGGGCTTTTTGCAGACATCGTTCAGGTTCTTCGCATGTTCATGGTAAGTGACGAGATGCGGTCCCTCATCGTGCAGAGTATCGATTCTCCCGACGTCCTCCTGTCCGTCCTGGATGAGACGCGTGAAGAACTGAAGGGCCAGCTGGTGAACATCCAGACCGCCGCGGTCGCTTACCAGGCCGGCAAAGACGCCACGGCATCGGAGCGCCTTGGAGAATTCATCGATTTCATATACCGATATATCCGGACCTGCCACCAGATTGCCCCGGTGTTCCGCATCGATCTTTCGGAGATCGAGATCAATGGTGTGACCATGGAGCGAAAAAACCGTGACGTGAGCCTTTTACTGAACGAGGTGAGCGCCGCCCTCGAGCAGAACGACATCATCAGCCTCTCCGACATTCTCGAGTATGAGATCGCCCCCGCCCTGGATTCAATCGGCGACTACATAAACCTGCTCCTCGGCAGGATACGCCCGGTATAGCGACAGGGAGCGAGGCCTCGCTTCCTCCCGCCGCAGAGAGGCGTCCGTGCGGGTAATTAATGTCTTGATATTTTCACCGACGAGATACGGCAGTATTCCATCATCAGGCGGCAGGTTTGCGCTATGGACAACAACATGAAAAAGCCGTGGGGAGGGCGTTTTACCGGGGCTCTCTCCGGCACCGCGGAACGTATTTCGGCGTCGGTAGATTTCGACGCGCGTCTCTGGCGGCACGATATCCGGGGCTCGATGGCCCACGCGAAAATGCTTGGGAGAATTGGCGTCCTTTCCGACAGGGAGCTTGACGACATACTCGATGGGCTTGCCGGCATAGAAAAGGAAATCGAATCGGGGGCCTTCGAGTTTTCACGCTCCCTTGAGGACGTGCACATGAACATCGAGGCAGCCCTTACCGAACGTATCGGCGACGCGGGACAGAAGCTTCATACCGCCCGGTCGCGCAACGACCAGGTCGCCCTCGATATGAGACTATACCTCCGTGACGAATGCGAAGAAATCGAAGGCCTCCTGCGCGGCCTGATGGAAAACCTGGTGCGTCTTGCGGTGGAAAAAATCGACGTCATCATGCCCGGTTACACGCATCTCCAGGTGGCCCAGCCGGTCCGCTTCAGCCACCACATGCTCGCCTATGCCTGGGGGCTCCAGCGCGACCGTGAGAGGCTTGCCGCCGTCGTGAGGGCCTGCGGGCGGATGCCCCTCGGGTCGGGGGCGCTGGCCGGGCTCAATTATCCGGTCGACCGGGAGTTCGTCCGGAAGGAGCTCGGCTTTGACACCATCATCCCCAACTCCATGGACGCGGTGAGCGACCGCGATTTCGTCCTCGATTACTGTCACTTCGCCGCGGTATGCGGCGTGCGCCTGTCGCGTTTCTGCGAGGAGCTGGTGCTCTGGTCGTCCTCCGAATTCGGCTTCATCCGCCTGGCGGACGCCGTCACTACCGGTTCCTCCATCATGCCCCAGAAGCGAAATCCCGACATCGCGGAGCTCATAAGGGGAAAATCGGGAAGGATGATAGGCAATCTGATGTCCCTTCTTGCACTGATCAAGGGTCTGCCCATGACCTACAACCGCGACCTCCAGGAGGACAAGGAGCGTCTCTTCGATTCGGTCGATGCGATCAAGCTTGCCCTGGCGGGGATGGCCGAGATGATCTCAACCATGACAATCGACGAGGAGCGGATGAAGACCGCCGTGTATCGGAATTTTTCCACCGCAACAGATATTGCCGATTATCTGGTGGGGAAGGGGGTCCCCTTCCGGCGTTCCCATGAGATTGTCGGCCGGATCGTCCGCTCCTGCGAGGAAACCGGGGCCGATTTTTTCACCCTCACCGCCGACGATTTCAGGAAATTCGCCCCGGAGTTCGGGGACGATATTGCTGAAATCGTTGACCCCGTACGCTCCGTCGAAGCGAAGATCTCCCCGGGCGGGACCTCGAAGGAGGGAGTCCTTTCGCAGATCGAGTCGTTGAGGAAGCTCCTGTCCGGGGAATAATTTAGCGGCGAATCGCCTCTTTCTCCTTGACATTTTTTATAATAGTACCGCTAGCTATCCACTTACCCGAATACATCGGGGGCGAATGGCCGATACCCGGGGCACGGCCGATACCAAACAAGAGTACGGATATGAATATGCAGAAGAGATCATCAGCAGATCTGGATTGGAAAAACCTTCCCTTCGATTACATGAAAACGGACTACAATATCCGCTATCACTGGAAGGATGGTGTATGGTCCGACGGCGAGCTGATGTCCGACGAGAACATCTCCCTCCACATGGCGGCCCCCTCCCTCCATTACGGGCAGGAGGCCTTCGAGGGGCTCAAGGCCTTCGAATCGAGCGACGGCAGAATCGTGGTATTCCGTCCCATGGAGAACGCCGCGAGGCTTCGCAAGAGCTGCGAGCGGATTTACATCCCTCCCGTCCCGGATGAAATTTTCATCGATGCGGTCCAGAAGGTCGTGAGGGCCAATATGAAGTACGTGCCCCCCCATGGAACGGGAGCCAGCCTCTACATACGGCCACTGGTGATCGGCACCGGGGCCAGGGTCGGGCTCGGCCCTGCGGCGGAATATCTCTTCATCGTCTTCGTCACTCCCGTGGGCCCCTATTACAAGGGGGGGTTCAAGCCGGTTCGGGCCCTCGTCGTTGAGGAGTTCGACCGCGCCGCTCCCCAGGGTGTCGGGCATTGCAAGGTCGGCGGTAATTACGCGGCGGGCCTGAGCGGCGGGCAGTTCGGCAAAGATCGGGGCTATCCGGTTGTCCTCTATCTCGATTCGGCCCAGAAACGGTATATTGACGAGTTCAGCACATCGAACTTCATCGCCATACGCGACAATACCTATGTAACGCCGAAGTCCGACAGCATCCTGCCGAGCATCACCAACGACAGCCTCTCGATGATTGCGCAGGACATGGGGATGATCGTGGAGCGGCGGCCGGTGGAAGTGAAGGAGCTTGAGACCTTCAACGAGGTGGGGGCGGTCGGCACTGCGGCGGTCATCACCCCGGTGAGCCATATACGCTACCGCGACCGCGACTACAGCTACGGCGACAACGACAACGCAGGGCCGGTCATCACCAGACTCTATGAGCGCCTGACTGCCATCCAGACAGGGGATTACGAGGACAGGTACGGCTGGCTTTACGAGGTGAAATGAGGAAGGGGGCGTCCCCTTCCTCCCATTCCCGCCTTCACTTCAGTCGACGCTTCACGGCCTCCATCAGCACATTTCTTCCCGCCTCGTTGAGGTGGACCGGATCCATTGCATAGTCGGGATTGAGACCCCCGTTCCGGAGCAGGAGGGGAAAGACGTCGATATACGCGGCCCCCAGCCTGCGGCAGTTTCCTTCGATGAGCGCGTTGAGACGTTTCATCTCATCGTTTTTGATGAATATCTCCGGATGCACGGGGAGGTTGCTGATGCAGTAGACCTTATCGCAGATGCCGCGATAGTAGCGAATTATCCGCTCATAGTTCGCGCTGATTTTCTCCAGGGGCGTGCGCTTGATAAGATCATTCCCGCCCACCAGGAGGATGATGGTGTGCGGATTAAGCTTGCTGACTTTTTCCTTCCGATTGAGAATGTCGTCCGTGGTGCTGCCCCGGTAGGCGTAGTTACATGCCGGCACGGTGAAATAGTCCTGGACTTTAGTAAGTTCGAGGTTGCTGTCACCCTCGAAGACGATGCAACCGCTGACGCAGGCCGTCCTGTTGTTTTTCCGCACCTCTTCCACGATTAGCTTGAGGCTTCTCGTGTCCCTCACGGGCGCGCGGGTACAGCCTGCCGTGAACGCGACCGCACCGAGTAATACGAACATTATGAATCGTGTATGGCATGCCATTTATTTTCCTCGTGATGGAACGCTTTATGCACTGCCTGATGAGTGAATAGTGCGAAGGCGCGGTGCATCAGCAATGCAGGAGCGATTTCCTTGGTTCCTATGAGGAGGTGATCCGTTCGGCCTGGACCGCAAGGTACTTGACAAGGGTCTGCTCGGTGATGGCACCCATGGTGACGAGGATGATGCCGATCAGCCCCCCCTCTTTTTTCTGGATATCTATCGCTTTCTCCAGTTGTTCGAGTGTGATTTCATTCTTTTCAAGCAGTATCTCACCCAGCAATGGTCTAGACATCTCGCCCTCCTTGATCTGTAGTGTATCCTTTGCGGCAATTATCGCTCACTATGCCCTTTTTCCCCGGACCGGCCGATCCGATGGGGTTTCCGCTACAGGAGCAGTCTGCGTATCGCGTCTTTCCAGAGGCGTACCTGCCATTCCCGCTCGGATTTGCTCATTCCCGGGGTAAAACGGGATGAGATCTTGTTGTACTGCGCTATTTCGCTGATCGTCGTATAGACACCGGCGGTGATTCCCGCCAGATAGGCGGCGCCCAGGGCTGTTGATTCGGTGTTTTCGGGAAGGAGAACCGGAACGTCCAGGATATCGGCCTGGAACTGCATGAGGAAGGCGTTTTTCGTGGCGCCCCCGTCTACCCTGAGCTCAGGGATGGCGTTTCCCGTATCGTCCTGCATCGCCTCAACCAAGTCCCGGGACTGAAGGGCGATCGATTTCAGCGCCGCCATTACGATTTCTTCCCTCGTGGTGTCCCTTGTGAGGCCGAATATCGCCCCCCGGGCGTCCATGTTCCAGTGGGGAGCCCCGAGCCCGACGAAGGCGGGCACCAGTACGACCTGGCTTTCCTTGGCAACCGATTTTGCCATCTCTTCGGAGTCGGCGCTCGCGGGGAAGAAATGCAGATAATCGCGCAGCCACTGGACCACCGCTCCTCCTATGAATACTGAGCCTTCAAGGGCGTATACCGGGTGACCGAAGTCGTCGCATGTAAGAGTAGTGAGGAGGCCGTTCCGCGAGATGGTGAAGGACTCGCCGTTATTCATCAATAAAAAACAGCCTGTCCCATAGGTGTTTTTCGAGCTTCCGATGTCTACGCAGTTCTGCCCGACCATGGCCGCCTGCTGGTCGCCGGCGATGCCGCCTATCATGATACCGTCCGGAAGACCGGGGGCGTTTTTCGTGAAGCCGAATTTCGAAGCCGACGCCTTCACCTCGGGAAGGACCTTGACCGGCACCGAGAGGATCTCCAGGAGCTCCCTTGACCAGGTCTTTTGCCTGATGTCGTACATCAGGGTTCGCGAAGCGTTGGTGAAATCGGTGGCGTGAGAGGCGCCCCCCGTCAGCTTCCAGAGTATCCATGTGTCGATGGTACCGAAGAGAAGCTTCCCGCTTTCCGCGAAGGTCCTGGCCCCCTGCACGTTGTCCAGGAGCCACTTGACCTTGGTTCCGGAGAAGTAGGCGTCGATCACCAGGCCGGTGGTGTTCCTGAAGATCGCCTCGTGCCCCGCATCCTTCAACTCGTTGCAAATCTCGGTGGTGCGGCGGCACTGCCACACGATGGCGTTGTATATCGGTCTTCCCGTTTCCCGGTTCCAGAGGAGGGCTGTTTCGCGCTGGTTGGTGATACCGATTGATAGTGCGTCGGAGGAGGAGAGGCCGCCTTCCGCGATTGCCCGGGGAATGAGGGTGCTCACCGAGTCCCAGATCTCCATGGCGTCATGCTCGACCCAGCCCGGTTTCGGAAAGTGCTGGGTGAACTCGCTGTAGGCGCTGGAAATCGACCGGCCCTTTTCGTCGAAGCAATAGACCCGGTTTCCCGTGGTCCCCAGATCGATCGCGATAATGAAAGGTTTCCCCATTAGTAATCCCCCTGCCGGATTATCATGCCGGCAGGATCCTATACTAGTCCGCCATGAAAACCAGTGTCAATCAAAAATTAATATATCATGGTGTCCGGCCAGGGCCCTGGATGCTATTCAGGAAATCATCGAAGGGATTTTTTTCAGAGAGAACCGGGGGTGCGTAGAAAAATTGGCCAGGGGTTCATTCGCCTCGTCCTCCCGGTGGGGGGATGCGCGTTAATGCAGCGGGAGGTTTTTTCTTGACGATGGCGCCTTTCGGTACGATAATTATGGTAGCGGATATACGCGATAAATATGCTGCGACAGGGGCCCGACAGGTCCACGCCGCGAAACGGGGGTAACTTTTCATGCTGGATTCGATCAAAAGGAAGGGACGGCGCGCCATCTATGTCGCGGAAATCGGGCTGAATCATAACGGTTCGGCGGACACGGCGCGCGCCTTGATCGAAGCAGCGGCGAGGGCCGGGGCAGATGCGGTCAAATTCCAGGTTTTCGTTCCCGAGCTGATGGTTTCCCCCCGTGCGGAGGAGCTGCTTTCGCAAGGGAGCGGGCGTGGAGGGGCCGTCGAGTTTTTCAGGAAGTTCGTGCTCGGGGACGGGGAATTGCGCGAACTAAAAGCGGCGGCCGAGGCGGAAGATCTCGCCTTTTTTTCCTCGGTATTTGACGTCGATTCGCTCGATCTTCTCGAGAGCATGGGGGTCGATCTCTACAAGCTGGCCTCATCGGAGGTGACGAACCACCCGCTCATTTCGGCCGTAGCAAGGACGGGGAAACCCCTGGTTCTTTCCACCGGCATCTCTTCTGAGGAAGAGATTGACCTGGCGGTGTCACTTTTTCGAGGCGCAAGCGGCGCGGAGCTCGTGCTGATGCACTGTGTGTCGCTCTACCCGACCGGGGCCGGTGACGCCAATCTGGCCCGCATCCCGGCCCTCGCGCGGCGCTTCGGGCTTCAGGTCGGGTTCTCGGATCACACGCGCGAGGCGGCGGCGCCGATGCTGGCGTCGGCCCTGGGAGCGCGCATCTTCGAGAGGCATTTTACTATTGACAGATTTCACGACTGCCCGGATAAAGAAATATCCTCCACGCCGGAAGAATTCTCCGCCATGATGCAAGCGGTGGAGTCTGCCATCGAGATGGTCGGCGACGGCGCCATTACGTCTGGTAGCGCCGAGGCGGGCGTCGCCCGGGCCGCGCGCCGAAGCCTGTTTGCGCGGACCGGCATCCCGAAGGGGAAGCCGGTCGAGGAGGGTGACCTGGTGGCGCTCCGGCCGGGCGTCGGCATTCCCCCCCATATGATGGGAAGCGTGATCGGCAGGACGGCCAGGGTGGAGATACCCGCGGGCGGGTTGATAACAATCGAGGATCTGGACTGACAGGGGGCATATCGAAAATGAAGATACGAGCTGCAATCATGGTGCTGTCATGCCTTTTCATGGCGCGGTGCGCCATGTATTACCATATAATGCCGCGGCCCACGAGTGATTTTTTCTCCACGAAGGAAAGAGACATACTGGGAAAAACGACCCGCGCCATCGAGTTCGATTACGGCTTTGACGAGGATATTCTTCTTGATTATGTGTTTCCCCTCTCCCCGGGGTTCGCCACGTTCAAGGGTGGGGAACGGGAATTATCCCGCGCGATCGAAGGGATGGACGGCGACACCCTTGTGGCCTACAGCGAAAAGATATACCGGCTGAAAATACAGACCGCCTTGAGAATGGAAAAGTACCGGAAAGATAAAAACTGGTCGCAGTACACCTACATCAGCACGTACCTGCTGCCTCCCCTGGACCACTACGCGGGGCTTGTCGAGCAGCAGGCCCTGAAAAAGGTGAAGGGCTACCGGGACGAAATTGAAGAACGGAAAAGCGAGATAGAGCGGGGCATCATCATGGAGATGAGGCGCGCCGAATTTGAAGAGCTCTGGAAATATGATTATGATTCCTGACGGGTCATCGCGGGCGCGAGTTCCTGTCGCGGTGTGTATCCTGGCGCTTGTTCTCTTCTCTGCCGCATTTCCCGTCTTCGCCCAGACGCAGGTCAGCGTGCTCTGCTATCACGCCTTTCTCGATGATGTAAAGAAGAAGGACCCCTATTCCTTCACCCTTGATGAACTCGCCTCCCATATCAATCAGCTGAAAAACGAGGGCGTAAGGTTCGTGTCCGCGGCGGATATCCTGAACGGCAGGGTCACGGGAAACAACAACGTGCTCATCACCGTGGATGACGGCCACCGAAGCGTCCATGACGCCTACCGCAAGGTATTCAGGCCCAATGGAATCAGGCCACTTCTGGCGATCTACCCGAACGTCATTGGCAAGAAGGACTACGCCCTTACCTGGGAACAGCTGTCCGAACTGGCCGCGAGCGGGTGCGACATCGCCGCCCATGGGTATTACCACCTCAAGATCAATCAGAAGCTGTGTGATGAAAACCCGCGCTATTTCAGGCTGGAGATATACGGTTCAAAAAAGAAGCTCGAGGAGAAGCTGAACCGGAAAGTATCGCTCTTCGTCTACCCCTTCGGCCTCAGGACTGACGCCGGCGTCCGGGCGCTGAAGGAAGCGGGGTATCGATGTGCCTTCACCATTAAACGCGGCGGGGTCACGGCGCCGGTTCCAATCGGGGACGCCGCCTTCCGGCTGCCCCGCTACATGGTGACGAGGGGGGGCTGGCAGTATTGCTTCAACCAGGTGATGAAGAACTCGAAGGGGATGGCGGCCGTCTCCTATGCTGACGCCCGCGCGCCGAAGAACAGGGCCCGCACGGCCGTCAGGGTCGAGCGGGCCGGCGATGGCGTTCTCCATGCCCGTTTGACCGATGCCGTAGTGAAACGTGACGAATACCTTCCTGAAATAGTGGAAAAAAAATTGAAGCCCCCGACGCCCCGCGGAAAAAAAAAAGATGAAACAAAAGTCGCCCCGGTAACGCCTGTCCTTCACGCCGCCCCGGCCCGTGAAGCGGGAAGGACACCCCGGAAGATCGAGCATCCTGCCGTTCCCTGGCCCATGGAGGAGATTGCAATCGCGTCGCCGGTCCAGAGGGTCGTGAGCGGAGCGAGGCCCGATATACTTTATGAAAGGGGAATCGCATCGCGGGGTGTCGTCATATCAGGGAAGGATTCCCCGGAGATAGACGGGGATGCAGGAAGTGTGGAAGACATCAAGGGGGGCGGCACGATCCTTCATGCCAGGGCCGGGGGGCACGTCTCCGCGCCTCATTTTGTGATGAAAAAACGGTACCGGGATATCAACCGGCAATCGTATCATGCCTACCGGAATTTTCTCGGGTTGGTAAGGGGAAAAATAGAGCGGATCAAGCGCACAATCAGGAATTATGTGGTGAGCAATTTTTAGATTTCTCCCCTCCGGCCGCGGGCAGGGGTCTTTCGGGTACCGCCGGTTCAGTAACGCTCGAGAATCTCTTCCGTCAGTTTCATGTAGTCATCCGCGGCAATGCTTCCCGGTTTGTACTCGAAAATGGTCTTGCCCCAGCTGGGGGCTTCCTGGAGAGCCACGTTCTCCCGTATAAGGGTGTCGAAGAGCTTGCCGGGGAGCCGGTTCTCGGTCTCTTCAATCACCTCCCGGTTGATGGCTCTCTTGGCGTTGTACATGGTGCCGACAATCCCGATGATTTCAATGTTCTTGTTGAGCCTTCGCTTCACCATCTGTACCGCCTCAAAAAGGTTGTACATGCCGTGAAAGGGAAGAAACTGAACCTGGAGCGGCACGATGATTTCATGGGAGAATGCCAGGGCGTTCAGCGTGAGAATCCCGAGGGAGGGAGGGCAGTCGATCAGTACGAAATCGTAGCCGTTCATATCCTCCAGTGCGTCCCTGAGCAGGAATTCCTTGGCGGGAATGGGCAGAAACTCGATGTCTTTCAGCTCCTGGTTGGCGGGGAGAAGGTGGAGATCGTTTCTGTCGATAAGGATCTCTCCGTAGGTAAGCTCTCCCTTCAGGACATGGTAAATCGACTTTTTGACCTGCTTCGGGTTATATCCAAGGTGGTAGGTGGCCTGGGCCTGGTGATCAAGGTCGATGACGCAGACCTTCTTCCCTTTTTTATGAAGGGCCGCTGCGATATTTACCGTGCTCGTGGTCTTGCCCACGCCCCCCTTGTTATTGGAAATGGCGATTATTCTCATGATTACCTCACATATAACCTATCTGACTGCCGGATCTTTTGTCAATGAATAAAAAGGGCCCGGCCCCTGCAAGACGTTATCCTGCGCGATGAATTGACGGAAATCGAAGAGGAGCACGAGGATTTCGCCGCTTTTACGATCGGGACCGAAACATACGGGGTCGACATCCTGAAGGCCAGGGATATCATCGGCATGGCAGTGTCCGATGTGATAGACGTCAAGGTCGAGAGCATCCACGAGAGCCCCCATTACAGCGCGAACATTCGCGAGGATTTTATAAAAAGCTGATTGAGGCCACCGTCCCGTCTTTCAGAAAAATAATTCACACGCCTCATTCCTGGACCCACCGGACAAGAAATATATTGACAGCCTCTTTATTTACGTGACATCCTGCATTACCGGTTTTAAACCGGCGGCTCTACCGGATACGGGGGCCGACTGTCAGGGCCGCGTCTCGCGTCGCCCCCGGGAGGTCGGAATGTCTCACACGGTAACGGAAAAGGACAAAAAAATGGCGATGCGCTGTCTTCAGTGCCCGGTCTGTTCGCACGCCCGGAAGAAACAGCGGGGACTTGCCTTCTGGTTCGTGAAAAATATAGAGCAGGGCTTCTGTCCCTACTGCGCCGCCTATGAACGTGTGTACGGGAAAAAGGCCCACGAGGCCTGAGGACGGGAAAAGGGTAATGGGAAAATCTGATTACTATCTCGGACTTGACGTCGGCGGCACACATACCGACGCGGTGCTTGTGGGCGACGGAGAAATCGTCGCGAGCTACAAGGCGGTGACCAATCACAAGGATCTCCTTTCGTCGGTGCGGCGCGCCATTGAGGAGATCGCCGGAAGCGCCGACGTGAAAAGAATCAGGCGGATCAATCTGAGCACCACACTTTCCACCAACGCCATCGTTGAGAACACCATCGATCCGGTCTGCGTCATAGTCTCGGCGGGCCCCGGGATCGACCCCGGGAGCCACCGGATAGGCGGGGCGTACCATGTCGTCGAGGGCTCCATAGACCACCGCGGTGCGGAGATCAGGGCCCTGGACGAGAAGTCGGTGTCCCGGATCGCCGCGGAAGCGGCCGAAAAGAAGATCAGGGCCTTCGCGGCGGTCACCAAGTTCTCCACGCGCAACCCGGACCATGAGAAGGCGATCGCCCTGAAAGCAGGGCCCGCCGCGGATATCATCACCATGGGGCACAGGCTTTCCGGCCAGCTCGGCTTCCCGCGACGCATCGTCACCGCCTACTTCAACTCTGCGGTGTGGCGTCTCTATAACGGCTTTTCCGACGCCATCGGAAGCGGCCTGAATGAGCTCGGGATCGACGCGGAGGTCAATGTCCTCAAGGCGGACGGAGGCACCATGCCTTTTGCCCTCTCCAGGGAGTTTCCCGTTGAATCGATCCTCTCCGGTCCGGCGGCGAGCGTCATGGGAATGGCGGCCCTGTGCGACCTGAAACGGGACGCGGTCATGCTTGACATAGGCGGCACCACCACCGACATCGCCATTTTCGCGGACGGGGTACCCCTTATCGAAAAGGACGGGATCTCCCTCCAGTCATATCCCACCCTCGTGCGGGCCCTCACGACCAGATCGATCGGGATCGGCGGCGATTCCATCCTTCGCGTGAAGGGGGGCGTGGTAACCGTGGGGCCGGAGCGCATGGGCCCGCCTGTGGCCTCCGGGGGCCGCGAGCCGGCCCTCATGGACGCCTTCAATTGCCGGAAGATCACGGACTTCATGGACGTCGGTGCGTCGAGGAAGGGGATCGCGTCCCTCGCGAAAGGGAAGGGACTCACGGCGGACAGGCTCGCCGAGGCGGCGATCGCATACGCTGTCGCCACAATCAAGTCCGAAGTGGACTCCATGCTGGATGAGATCAACAACCGTCCGGTCTACACGATCCATGAAATGCTCGAGGGAAAGAAGATCTCCCCGGAGAATATCTATATCATGGGCGGGCCGGCCGGGGCCTTCCGCGAAAGGATCGAAAGCGCCTTTGGCATCAAGGCGGAGCTCCCGGGGCATTTCGGGGTGGCAAACGCCATTGGCGCGGCCCTGGCGAAGACCACCATCGATATCGAGCTCTTCGCCGATACGGGGCGGGGATACCTTCTCATACCCGCCATCGGGGTGAAGGAGAAAACGCCGTCGGGCTACCGTGTCGAGGACGCGGAGCGCGATATACGCGCGCGCCTGGTGCGGCACCTGGCGGGGCTCGGAGTCAGTGTCCTCGAGGGTGAAACGGAGATCATCGAGTCCACCTCCTTCAACATGGTGGAGGGTTTTCACGGCGCGGGGCGGGACATCAGGGTCAAGTGCCAGATCAAGCCGGGAGTGATCGGGAGGGTGTCATGATAAAGGCGAAAAACCGAATGGGCCTTATCTTCTTTCCGGCTTACGACTGGGCCATATCGCCCACTCACCCGGAGCGCGAGGAGCGCCTCCTCTACACGCAGGACCAGCTCCGCGAGGAGGGGGTCTTCGACATAGAGGGATTGATGGAGTTCAAACCCGACATCGCCGGCGAAGAGGACGTCATGCGCTCACATTTCTGCTTCCCCGACGTGGAGAGCGTCACCACGGAGTCGCACATGATATCGGCCGGCGGTGCCATCAAGGCGGCCCGGCTGGTGATGGAAGGACATGTGGAAAAGGCCTTCGCCCTTGTCCGGCCACCGGGGCACCATGCGATGAAATCGGTGCACGGGAATCGCGGTTTCTGCAACATCAACAACGAGGCCATCATGGTCGAGTACCTGCGCGATACGCACGGGGTACGGAAGGTGGCGGTGGTCGACACCGACTGCCACCACGGGGACGGCACCCAGGACATCTACTGGAACGATCCGGATGTCCTCTACATCTCGATGCACCAGGACGGGCGGACCCTCTATCCCGGTTCCGGCCACGTGGATGAAACGGGCGGGCCCAACGCGTCGGGCAGGACCATCAACATCCCCCTCCCGCCCGACACCGCCGACGAGGGCTTCCTCTACGCCATAGACGAGATGGTGCTCCCGATCCTGAATGACTTCGCCCCCGAGATCATCGTCAACTCCGCCGGGCAGGACAACCACTACTCGGATCCGATCACCAACATGAACTTTTCCGCCCGGGGATACGCGATGCTCAACGAAAAGCTGAATCCGCACATCGCGGTACTCGAGGGGGGCTACTCGATCCAGGGGGCGCTGCCTTACGTCAACCTGGGCATCATCCTGGCCATGGCCGGGGTCGATTATTCCCACGTGCGGGAGCCCGATTACGACGCAAAGGCCCTCCGCCAGGACCCCCGCATCACCGATTACATCGGGCGCCTCAAGGACGTGGTCCTTGACGCCTATTTCAACCCGGCTGTCTACGAGGGCCTTCCACCCCTCGGCTCCTTCATCAGGAGAAACAAGAACGTCTACTACGACACGGACGGCATCCGGGAGAGCCAGGTCGAATCGGTCATGCGGTGCGCGGAGTGCGCGGGCGTCATGAGCCTCGAGACCTCCTCGACGGTCTGCCCCCTCTGCATCGGAATCGAGATTCCGATCGGCGCGTGCCGGTCGTGCGCGAAGGAGGGAGCCCGGCTCTTCAATGCCGCGAAGAAATCAGGCACGTACCGGACCGTGCAGATGATCGACAGGCCGAAAAAGGAATACTACCGGGCATGACCCGGTTTCCTTCACGCCCGTTGTTTTCTTCTTGACCTTCATTCATGTGAATGCATAACTATGCGCTGGTGCCTTTTCGGGCCATTTGCTCGCATCTATAAATATTCCATGAATACACAAAAGGATCGCCCGGCGTCTGTATGGAGTGGGGGTGATGGAGGTGTCGGTGTTAAAAAAACTTGAATGGTTTTTCACGCGGAAGTATGAAGGGGCGACGATAGTCCTCCAGCGCAAGTCGAAAACATATCTCTATTTTGTCCTGATCATAAGCGCCGCGCTGGTAATGACGACGGGCATCATGCTCGGCCTTTCCGTATACGGTGTTTTTTCAATCGAGTTCCTTTCCCGCGCGAGCCTCATTGTCATCGGGATTGTCGGCCTGGCGCTCCTCAAGGGGGGGCGCTACTATATGGCGGCGAACCTGCTCGTCGTCGGCGCGATCCTTTCGACCTCCCTCCAGATGTTTCTTGGGACGCATCAAACGGAGCTTTCCCTTTTCGTCAGCATCATCATCCCCTACCTGTTCATCATCGCCGCGGCGCTTCTGGGCACCCGTACTCACGGTCATCATCGCGGGAGCTGCTGACCTTCGCCCTGGGAGCGGCGGCAGTGCTGATGAGCGACGCCGTTTCCGCCGGCGCGTCGAGAAAGATTATCGGCACGCATTTCGCCATTACCGTTTTTATCACGATTCAGTGCTACTTGATCCTCCGGAACATGATTTCCAATATGAGGGAAATATCGGAGGAGATGGCGCGCAACAAGGAAAAGTCCGGTATAATCGCCAGACTCCTCAACAACTCCCGCTCCCTTTCCGAAAACCTGGCCGCGTCGTCGAGCGAACTGTCGACGACGGCGGCGCAATTCTCGGAAAACGCCCAGGCCCAGGCGTCCTCGGTCGAGGAGATCACGTCGGCCATGGAGGAGATGTCGGCGGGAACCGAGAACATATCCGCGAGCGCCGATTCACAGAGCCGCGCCATGGTTTTCCTGATGGAAAAAATGGGAGAGTTCACCACTACAATCATGGAGATGAAAAGGGAAGTTGAGTCCATGCATAAAAGGGCGCAGGACATCATGGATTCGGCCCATGTGGGAAATATGAATCTCGAGCTGATGAACAAGAGCATGAACACCATCGGGAGCAGCTCCGGCGAGATGACGGGAATTGTCAACATCATCAACGACATCTCCGATCAGATCAACCTTCTCTCCCTGAATGCGGCCATAGAGGCGGCCAGAGCGGGGGAGTCGGGGAGGGGATTCGCCGTTGTCGCCGATGAAATATCGAAGCTGGCCGACCGGACCTCCGAGAGCGTGAAAAACATCGGGCAGCTCATCACCGCCAACGAAAAGGAAATCGCCGAGGGGAAGGCCCATGTGACGGGAACGGTTGAAACCATCGGCGCCATTATAAACGGGGTAACGGAAAACTTCAACGCCATGCAGGCGATCACCTCGCGCATGGGAGCACAGCTGGAGGCCAATGAAATCATCAACCGAAACGTGGGAGATGTGCAGTCAAAAACAGAAGAAATCAAAGCGGCCACCAGTGAACACAAACTTGCGACCGATGAGATCGTGAAAACGGTGAGCTCGATCAACGAGTTGACCCTGGCAAACTCATCGGGGGCGGAAGAGATTCTCTCCAGCACCGAGGAACTCTCCAGCATGGCGGACAGCCTGAAGGAGCAGATAACCTTGATCGATGTCGATGAGGAAGAGCCGTTGCCGGCGCGTGATTTTTCATAGCCCCGCGTCGGCACAGGGAGGCGGAGGGACGTTTGCGGGGGCCGGCGGTTCGGCATAAAACCATTCACGGGGGGGGCCATGGAAGGGATTACCGATTACAGAAATATTCACGACATGCTGAAGGTGACGTTCGATTCGTACCCTGGAAAAGAGGGCTACCGGTGGATACTGAACGAATCAGGGGACAGGGATTCCGTCACATGGGGACGTTTCTATGATGATGCGAAGGGCGTTTCCAGGGCCCTGATGAAGCTGGGAATTGGAAAGGGGGACAGGGTCGGCATCATGGGATTCTGTTCGTATCGATGGGTCCTCTGCGATATCGCCTCCGTTTTCATCGGGGCCGTGACCGTGGGAATCTACCACTCCCTCCTGCCGGAGGATTGCCAATATCTGCTCGACCATTCCGGAGCGAAGGCGGTTTTTGCCGAGGACCTCGGGCAGCTTGAGAAACTTCTCGCCGTAAGAAAGAAGATCCCGAAAGTAAAAAGGGTGATCCTCATGAGCGGAAGCCCCCCGGCCGGCGGGAAGGGCTGGGTCGTGTCGTTCGAGGAGTTTGTAAAAACCGGCCGGGGAGTGAAGGAGGCGGATTTCGCCCGAAGGGCGGGGCAGGTGCGCCCTTCGGACCTGGCGTCCATCGTGTATACCTCGGGAACGTCGGGGGTCCCCAAGGGGGCCATGATCACCCAGGACAATATCATCTTCACCAGCCAGCTCGTGAAAAAGTGCATGCCGATCCGGGAAACGGACGAAACGTTTCTTTTTCTCCCCCTCCCCCACGTGTTCGCCAGGGTCGACATTTACGCCACGATCATCTCGAACATCACCCTGACCTTCTGCCGCTCCATAGAGACCGTCATCGACGATCTGAAAATCGTGCGCCCCCACTGGTTTCCCAGCGTGCCACGGGTGTTCGAAAAGGTCTACATACGGATCAACGAAGGGGTGGAGGAGAAGGGGGGAGTCGCCCGGATTATTTTTAACTGGGCGATGAATGCCGGATACAGGGTGAGCGACCTGAAGCTGCATAATCGCCCGGTTCCCCCGATGCTGGGGCTTCGTTACCGGGTCGCGACAAAACTGATTTTCAGCAAGATCCACCAGGCCCTGGGGGGGAGAATCCGCTTTTGCGTGAGCGGTGCCGCGCCCCTTAACCCGACGGTGGCGAGATTCTTTCACGCGGCGGGAATCATCATTCTGGAAGGCTACGGCATGACGGAAAACACGTCATTTACGAATACGAGCAAGATCGACAACTTCAAGTTCGGTTCCGTCGGCTTCCCGGCCCCCGGGGTGGAACAGAAAATCGGGGATGACGGGGAGATCCTCTACCGGGGCAGGAACGTCATGAAGGGCTACTATAAAATGCCCGGAGAGACGAAGAAGGCCCTCGCGAGGGGGGGATGGCTCCATACGGGCGACCTCGGCCATGTTGACGAGAAGGGGTTCCTGACGATCACGGGACGCAAGAAGGAATTAATCATCACCTCGGGGGGGAAAAACATCGCGCCTGCGCGCATCGAGAGCATTCTCCAGACATCGAGGTACATCAACCAGGTGTGCGTGCTGGGGGACGGGCGTAACTATATCGCCGCGCTGATCACCCTGAACGGTGATGCCCTGGAGGATTTCGCCAGGAAGGGGGGTATCGCCTTCAGGGACAGGGGCGAGCTGTATGATCATCCCGACGTAAGGGGGCTCGTCGAAGCTGAACTTGCCAGGGCCAATCAAAAGCTCGCATCCTTTGAGTCGATCAGGCGATTCATGGTGGTGCCGGAATTCACCATAGAGGATGGACTGTTGACTCCCACCTTCAAGCCGAAGAAGAGCGAGATAATGAAGTGGTATCGAAGGGAGATCGAGTCGCTGTACGCGTAGCGGCGCCCTGGCGTGGAATGCCTGTCGATGGCGCTCGGCCCCGAGCGGGGGGGTGACCCGGAGCGGGTCGGGCAAGTGATAGGGGGGTGCGTGCACGCGCACCCCCCTATCAACCCCCCGCGTGGTCGCTCAAACGGCGCGACCGCCTCCGGGCGTAACTCGGGCGAACCTGCTGCGCAGGATTCGCCCTCAAACAACACGCCCGATTGGGTGTCCGCCTCCGGCGGACGTTTGAGTTGCTGGTTGCTATGAATGTAAATTCCGTGGGGGCTTATTCAAAAGATAGATTCATCAACCGCTTACCTTGTGCTTGCGGAGGACCCATCCTGGGCCATCCTCGCACCGCCAATTAATAATACTCCTCTTTGCATCTCTTCGTTCGTTCCCCGTTCATGTACCTGCGAACAAAGGAGACCGCACCAACCTACCGTCCCGGGCTTGATCGAAAATCGGCCTATAAAAGCGTATGGCTGAGGCACTGGCATGCATTCCGGAAATCATATCCTGAACGGTTCGGCCAAACCTACGGAGATCTGACGCCGGAAAAGAGATTCGAGGTGGCGAAGCTCCTGTCGTGCGGGGACTACCGTAACGGGTTCCGAAAGCACGCGTGCCCGGAGTGCGGCACGGTCATGATGGTCCCCTTCACCTGCAAGTCGCGCCTCTGCCTTTCATGCCACAGGAAGAAGCTCTACGGCTGGTCCATGAACCTGTCCGAGATAATGCATGCGAACCTGGCGCATTTCCATGTTGCCTTCACCATGCCGGGAAGGGTAAAGAAACGATACAACGAAAACAACTTCCAGTTATATAATTGCTGATGGCATATCAAAATATTTTTATTGATCTAAACGTTCATTCGTATTTTTTTTAACGCAGAGTTCGCGGAGGACGCAGAGAAGGGTGACATTATACATGTCGATCAAGGATTTAAATACACTGTCTGAAATAATAATAGGCAAAGCAATCGAGGTCCATCGGGAACTCGGCCCAGGATTATTGGAATCGGCCTATGAGTCCTGCCTGGCCTATGAATTGGAAAGTTCCGGGTTGAAGGTCGAAACCCAGAAGCCGCTCCCGCTCATCTACAAAGGCATGAAAATCGACTGCGGCTATCGACTCGATCTTATGGTTGAAGACTCCGTCATCATCGAATTGAAGGCTGTCGCATCACTCCTGCCAATTCACATGGCCCAATTATTGTCGTATTTAAAACTATCCGGCATATCCCTCGGATTGCTTATCAACTTCAATGTTGAAGCATTGAGACACGGTATTCAGAGAGTCGTAAACAATTTTACAACCTCTGCGCCCTCCGCGCCCTCTGCGGTGAAAAAAATTGGGCTTCCAGGATAGTAAACTACCATGCCTGTAAAAACATATATCATCAGTAACCACCAACCCTTCCCCCCTCTGCGACCTCTGTGCCCTCTGCGTTGAAAACGGGTAGCTCATAATGCGAAGGACATAGGCCATTGTAATTGAAGTCTCCTTCGACAAAAATCCCGAGACCTGTCCCGACTGCGGCGCACAAATGATTGAATCAGTTGTTTTTGCGTACTGTGCCGACCGTCAGTGGCGGAAGCTCTGGAAGACCCACCTCCTGGTGGGAGGTTATTTCCGGATGAAACGGGGTCCGTGACACGATCACCATGCCACCAGATACCTGACTATTTCTTATCTTGCATCATGATCGCTGTTGAAAAGACTGCGACGGGCGATTTTTACAAATTTTAAGCGCGAATGCCCATTTTTTCGCGGCGCGCGAAATTTTAAGCCCCCTGTCCAGGGTTATTTCTGTTGCAATTTCATATTTCTTCTCCCCAAATGGTTCACATAAAACTCATTGTGTCGCCTGGTTTGCACCTGGCCAAGGCGGAGATTCCTTGATATTTAATATTTTTTTTTGAAACGCATAAATCAGGCCAGCACGCCAGGACATTAATATTTTTTATAAAAGCAGTGCTCTGTCCGGGGTTTCCGTGTCCGGGAGATGGTCTTGCGCACCCGGGACACCTCCCGGTAAAAATGAATTGAAAAAATGCGTGCTGTCATGTACATCTGCTGAAATATCCAGATACGGCCCGGGATTTTTAAATTTTAACACAGGTGCAACGCATGACAACCAGAGTCCGTACCCGACTTTGCTCGGTGGTGGTTACAGTTATTCTAGTATTGCCGATCGGTATTTTCCGGCTCCAGCAGGCGGTCGCCCTGGGAATGAACGAGGTCGAGAGAGCCGACCGGGAAAAAATCGGTGCTCAGGAAAAAGAACCTGCCGGTGAGGATGATGCCGATTCATCGAAACCGCGGATTTTCGGCCTGGATGCAGGTATCCAGGGGAATTACTCGACCGGTGTTTCCACGAGCACCTTTTACTACCAGCCCTTCGCGAATATATATCTCAAGAATAACTATGTGAAGTTCACCGCCGGCCTCTCCCGCTTCCAGGACTTCCAGTTAACAGACGGCGAGGGTGAGTTCGAGACCGTCAACTTCACCCAGCCGAAATTGGCACTTTCGCTCTATCCTCACCGGGTGATAGAGCTTTTCGGCGAATACTATTATTCAACCGGCGACAGGAAGCACTACTACCGCTCGCACGAGGGAACCGCGGGTTTTCTTCTCGATTTCAAAAAGGTGACGCTGGGGGCAACGGCCACCAAGAGCAAGACAGAGTATCACTTCAAGTCCGACGACAGGATAGACAAGATGCAGATATTTGTGAAGCTCCCGTACCGCCCAGTCATCCGAACCCTGTATTATAATAAGCGGTATATCACTCGGCTCGAGGACCTGGACGTTTTCCCGGAGCTGAGCTGGTTTGTTCATCATACCACGAGCATCGACACAAAATACGAATACCGGGAAAATGTTTTCGAGTATGTGCCGGAGGATTACCAGTATCACCACGAGCGGTATTACACGCACACGGGCAGGCTGGGCGTCTATTCGGAGCCGTGGCGCTATTTTTCCATTAATGCCGGGGTGGTCGCCGGAAAAGACAGCGAGGAATATATCATCGCGGGCGGTGACGTGGGGGTGACCTTCAATATCCTCGATTACGTGATGATATCTTCGACCTATACGCCGGAATATTACATGGCGCCGGAAGTGAATGCCGTGTTACAGAAATTTCAGGAGCTTGTTTACAGGCGCCTATGGGGAAGACCGAAAATCCGGAACCCCTTTTTAAAAAACTCAGGGATCGGCACATCGTTCTGGAATCACGGGGTCAGCTTTAGCGTCATGTATACTTATTAAGCAGGAAATCATGGCGCCCGCGCGGCCCCGAGGGGGCAGGTTGGCGGGCATATCGCAGCGAGGGGACGTTCCAGGCACCCCTGAAATTGACAGTTAGAGTGAGGACAGTGAAATGAAACAAATCAATGCTTTTACGGCACTCCTGCTCGCGCTTGCCCTTGCCGCAGTGCTGGCGGTACAGGGCCAGGGCCAGACACAGTACACGATCCAGATGGTCGTGGGCGACGTGAAGATCATATCGGGCGGTACAACCTCCGCGGCTGCGGTGGACAGGGCCCTGTCCGGCGGCGAAACGATAGTAACGGGCAATAACTCGATGGCTGATGTGTCCTTCGGGGACCGGGGGCTCGTGCGCGTGCAGGAGTCCACGAAGGTGACCATGGCCTCACTGAAGAAAAGCGTCGAGGACCCGGATCTCGACCTCGACGGCGGCGGTATACTCGTAATGCTCTCCAAACTCGTGAAGGGTGAGTCCTTCCGGGTCAGGACGAGCACGCAGGTGGCGTCCGTCAGGGGGACCAGCTTCCAGGTGATGTCGAACGGGGGCGAGTCGCGGGTGGACGTGCTGACCGGGAAGATCATGGTGAACCCGGTCGCTGACGGTGCAGTCAGGCGCGAGATTCAGGAGTACGTATCCGAGAACCAGTCGATCTCCCTGACGCGGGGCTCCGTCCGGGCGATATTGGCCAAGCGGAGAAAGATGGTTATCTCCGAACTGAAAGAGGGGGACCTTGACAAGCTCGTCGAGCGCTTCAATAAAATAAGGGAATCGCGCGGGTACCGGCGCCTCAACAGGGGCCTCCGCGGCGAGTTCGAGAGCCGCATCAACAAGATGAGGAAACGCCGCGCCGATCGGGGGAACGTCAAGCCGGTGAACAGGCAGGAGATCAAGAAGCGGGTCAGGCAGCGCAGGGGCCCGGGCAGGTAGGGTGCGATAAGCAATTGTGGTGAAGCAGGGGCGCTCCCTGCTTCATCCGGGATTATGCTTTCCCGGACCTGGGTTTATAATATGACCTTGAATACGTGATCAGCGTTGATAAAAGATAGAAGAAAACAATCAGTATGACCAGGTAGATTCTCGGCGGCAGGTTGTTGTCCGGCAGCGTAAGGTTCGCGTATTCAAAAAATGATCCGATATATCCAACCGGGTAAATGTAGGCGTACACGAATATTGTTTTCACGAATTCCGGCAGGTACGGGGCCAGCAGGCTCAAGCTGAAAAGGGCCGCCAGCACAAGAATGATTATCAATAACCGATTGATAAATAATAATCGTTTCAATTCAAGAAATGTTATGAACACGAATAGCATTGATACGGCAATGATGTTAACTGCGACGGATATGACAATAATATAGGGACTGCCGACCGCATAATATAATTCTTTTTCTGCGCCGGTAAGGATATTCACATCGAAATAGGGCATCGGGAATCCGCAGGAAATTGAATACAGGACCTGGTTCGGGAGAATTTTCTCCGTTACCGGGTCTTTTTTCTGGCAGGCCTGGCACTGGGTCAGGAAGCAGGTAACGGACAGGCACGCCAGCACGGCCATGATTCGAATGTTTTTATGATTACTCATCTGCCAATATCTTCCGCCCGGTCTTTTTTCTGCTCTGCATTTTCTTGTCATCCAGCCGCTGCTGCTTCTGCGATCGGCTCACCTTTGTGGGCACGCGTTTCTTCGGCACGACGAGCGCCCGTGCCAGGAGCCCCGCGAACTTGGCTGTGGCCAGCCTGCGGTTGGCCGCCTGCGAGCGGCTCGTCTCCTCGTGGAGCACGAGACAGCCCTCCCTGTTGATCATGTTCTTCAGCTTTAAACGGACCCGACTTTTCTGCGCGGGGGTGAGACGTGACGTTTCTTCCAGGTTAAACTTTAACCTGCGATCTCCCGTCGCATAATTTTCGGTAGCCGGCTCGCTGAACGCTCGCTGCAAATTGCCCTTCGGGCAACTTCGGCTACCTTATAAATTAATCAACGCCAGCTTATGTTCAATCCGCATAAAGAGATACTTACCGGCATCATTGAAGAGGAGCTGAAGCAGCTGGACAAAAAGATGTTTTTCAGAAAATACAGGGAAAGCAGGTGACAGTAACCATCAGCCGTTAAGAGGGGATACCCAGTCAAGGTCCTGCCTGTCCTCGCCGAAAAAAGTCTTCAGTATCTCCCTGTATTCCGGCCTGTCCAGGTGCTTTCTCAGCCTGGTGAAATCATTGATGAAATGGGTTGTCCCTGCCTGTTTCTCGTCCTTTTTGAGATAAATATATAATTCATCTTCATAGACAGTGATTCCCATCTGCCTGATGTCGGCAAAAATCGCTTTTTTTGACGTAAAAAAACCTTTGATGTCCTTTTTAAATGAACGGTTGAGTTCCTTCAGGGCGGCCAGAAACTGCTCATTACCGGCGATATCCCGGTATATCTCCGGTTTATTTTCCTTCGCATATTTAAGATACAGGGCAATATATAATTTAAATTCGATATAGGAATAAAAGTCGCGGTAGAATCCCTCGAAAAACTTGTTGGCAAGATTAATATCATGGAGGGCATGTTTCTTATACCAGGGGTAAAAATCAGCTGCGGCCTTCACGTTATGGTAATAGGCCCCGAACTCGTCAAGGAGACCGTATATGCCGTAATACTGTGTTCCCATCTCCGGGATGGATGAATTGATGTACATGCCGAATCGCCAGGCCTTCATCTCCTCGGTGAAAAGGGGAGCCAGCTCTTTCGACGGGAATCTTTTTGATATCGGCACGAGAATATTTTCGTTTTTATCGGGGATATAAAAGGCGAAATAGGTTGTAATTCCCGGCACACTGTTTTTCTGCGCCATGGCGCTCCCCATTCTGCGCTGGTAGGCATGACATGATTCATGGACAACGACGCACAGATTTTTCATGTAATCCGCATCATCCTTACTTTTATTTTCCGTGAACTTCAGGGGATCTGAACTGGTCATATGCTGCGCCTTCCCGTTTATGACAAAGCGCTCCGGCAGTGAATAGGCGCTGGACACGATATAATAGCCGGAAGGCGAATAGGTTTTCAGGATGCCCAGCATGTCCCGGTGGCGCTGTGTTGACGGCTCATTGCCTGCTGCTTCCAGACCGGCATACCAGCAGGTCACACCCAGCATTACCGCCAGTACAAGAGCTTTCTTTTTCATATTTTTATCCTTATAATTCTGTCGTGTGTATATTTTCGGTATTCTCTCCGGCCTCCGGGTTTACATCCCGCCACCTCAGGTTATGCAGAAACGCACGGCATGTTAACATATTTTTTTCACACCGGACCCCGGCATTAATCAGCTTCCGGTTCATGAAATGTGCGATAATAATCACTCTGACCCCCGGGCATAAGGAACCGTATAATTTTTTTTGAAGAGTATCCCCCCTTATGATTCAATACCCCGGAGAATTAATAGTGACCAGGGATACCGTCCCGGGAGGCAGGCCTCTCGTGGCTGACCATACTGAAAAAGAGGAATAAATTTCAAGTACCCTGTCCAGCAGTTTTTTCTTGCCATGTCCCCATCTGTGTGCCAGAAATACTACCGATAACGTCCATTGTGTCGCCTGGTTTGCACCTGGCCAAGGCGGAAATTCCTTGATATTAAATATTACGGAATCTCAAAAAAAAATATTGAAACCGAAAAAGGCAAATACCTTCTGCTGAAAATAGATTGAGATTGTTGTTGACGGCATTAGAGTGCAATGTTGAGACTGGAGTACAATTCAGGGCAAATATTTACATTAATAGCAGACTAAATGAAAATTTCAACACCCTGTCCAAAACTTTTTGCTTGTCACGATCCTCCCGGTGTGCCACATACTCCATCGATCGCGTGCTGCCGTTTTACTCTTGACAGAGCTCTTTCCCGGCCCCGATGCTGAATCCATCATGAAACCATCGAAAAGGATGATCGGGATCATCGGCTCGACCGCGGAAGGGATATACTTCGTATGGGGTATCCTCTTCGCCGGCTGGTCGCCCATGCTCGCGGCCTTCGGATACTGGATCGAGGAAGCCGTCGTATTCTTGGTCACTCTCGCCGCGCTGTTCATCATGAGGATATGGAGCGGGAAGCGCATGTTCATTCCCCGTTTTGCCTTCATCTACGGGTTCATGTTCTTCATTCATACGATCTTTTTCACGATACTGGCGGGCTACATGGGGAAAAGTGACCCCGCAGCGGAAAAAATTTTCGAGGTCTTTTTCTGGTTGTTCTTACGCGGGAACTTCCATTACCCCTACGGGATCATGACCGACCTGGTCATCATCACGGCAGTGGTGACCGCGAGCTGTCTCTACACCGTAATTCTCAGGATCCGCCGGGCCGGCCCGGACCCATCGGTGATAATAAACCGTTCACTCGGCGCGGTAATATCTTCCCATTTCCTGCTGCTGTTCGGCATCGGGGGGATCATGCTCGCCGATGCCCCCTCGGCCCTGGTGGTCGTGCTGATTGTCGTGAAAATCCTGATCGATCTGAGCGGCTTCTCCAACCGGGGTTCGGCTGTGGTCACCGTGGAAGAGTCCTGACCCGGTCTATTCCCCGGATCCCGCCATCCTGTCAATAATCGTTTTACGTTAATTTTTAAGTACCCTGTCCAGCAGTTTTTGCTTGCCATGTCCCCATCTGTGTGCCAGAAATACTACCGATAAGGCCCATTAGGTCTCATGGTTTGCACCTGGCCAAGGCGGAAATTCCTTGATATTGAACATCTGGCAACGGCACTGGAACGGCTTCCAGCGCCACACCTGCCCCGACTGCGACAAGGACATGCTCCTTCCCGTTGTGTTTGGTTACAATGCAAAGCAGGTGAGGTATAGGATGAGGAGGGAATACTGTCTGTATAAGGGGTATTTCCAACCCATGAAGCAGGGGCCGTGAACTCACGATTATCGATATACTTCGAAATGAAAATGCAATTGACTTTTTTGAAACTATTTCATAGTGTTTATGAAATAGTTGTTATTGGTTTTATCCGGGGGGGGGGAAAAGCCGCCATTTTGGACGTCGCGAAATTTCAAGGCCTATGTCAAGGGGCTTTTTATCGGAGAGGGACCATGCTCACGGAAGTACTTCTTATAACGACGATTCTTCCGGGAGGAACCGTGCTCCGGGAAAAGAGAACTTTCCTGGATATATAAGTCGATGGAGCGATGGCCATGACGCTCCCGCTCCAACACGTCTGGAGAGAACTGCGGCGCCGCGAGGTCCCGATTCCCGAGGGCGTTGACTCCTCTTCGATCGATGAGCAGTACGCCGATCAGGTCACCCGGCGCACCCTCCGGTACGGCAGGATATACTCCCTCTGCGTTCTTATCATCGCCCCGTACATGATCTACCAGGACTTGGTCATCAGCGGACTGCCGGGAGCGGCAGCCTTCTGGCGCGTACTGACCATGGCCGTGTCGGTCCTCTTCCTGGTCCTCAGCATCACGCCCCTGCGCCGCCGAGGCGGCGTGGTGCAGTTCATCCATCACGTGAACCTTGCATGCCTGCTTATCATGATGTGCGGCATCGTGTATATGTCCGTGGGTACTCGGCTCTATCTGGGATACCTGAACGGCATTGTCGTGACTATCTTCGTCATCTTCATCGCCTCGCCTGGCGGCGGTGCGCGGCTTCTCCCCGTGTATCTGCTGCCCTTTGCCGTCTTCGTCGTCGCCATGGCAGTGACCTTCGATGACCGGCAGCAGTGGTTGACACCGCTTTCAAATCCGACGATCATGATCATCTCTCTTCTGATATTTGCGGAATTACAGGAGCGTTTAAGGCGCAGCGAATTCAGAGCCATGCGGATCGTCGAGTATCAGGCGGCCATTATCTACGAACGCAACGAGTTACTGGGCCGCGAGCTGGCCCAGGCACGGGTCATCCAGGAAAGCCTGATCCCCGGTTCGCTACCCCCGATCACGGGCGCTCTCCTTCATGTCGCATTCATTCCCATGGAAGAGGTTGGCGGCGATCTCTATGATTTCATCGCGCTTCCCGTTCCCGGCACGGTGGGCCTTTTCATCGCCGACGTGTCGGGTCATGGCGTTCCGGCGGCCCTGGTCACGAGCATGCTCAAGGCCCTCCTGGGAACCGCCGGACCGGCACTCTCGTCGCCGTCATCGCTCTTGTCCTATCTGAACGAAAAAACTATTGGCAAAACGGGCGGCAATTTCATCACGGCCGCCTATGCCATTTACCGCAGCACCGACCGCACCCTCACCTTCGCTCGCGGCGGCCACTGCCTCCCGCTCCTGGTACGCGGCGGCTCCGTGACCGAGCTGACCTCGCGCGGCGGCATGATCGGCGCCTTCAAGACCCTTGTCATCGAAGAACGTACCGTTCAGCTACAAGCCGGCGACCGAATCCTCTTCTACACCGACGGACTCATCGAGGCAACGAACCATGACGGCACGGCCTTCCTTGAGCGGTTGGAAGGCCAGCTTCTTCCCTCGCTAACACTCGCGCCGGGTGACGATTTCGTTGCCTACCTCTGCGATGAGCTCAGAGCCTTCTGCGGCCGCAGTACGTTCGACGACGATGTCTGCATCGTTGGTATCGAGATCATTGATTAGACCTGATCGTCGATCGTCAAAACCTCCGGTAATATTCCATCAGATTGTCATAAATTTCAAGTACCCTGTCCGGCAGTTTTTGCTTGCCATGTCCCCATCTGTGTGCCAGAAATACTACCGATAAGGCCCATTGTGTCGCCTGGTTTGCACCTGGCCAAGGCGGAAATTCCTTGATATTAAAGCAATGGACAAAGGCCTTGAAATTTTATTGGATCATAACTCATTTATAAGGATTAACACTTTTTCAAATTAAAGAGAGCATTTCTATGGAAAATTATAAAATACTTGTATTGCATCACTTGAATTGTTGCACAAATAGACCAAGAGTTGGCAAAATATTTAACGAAAGGGTTCCCTGCAGAGTGGTATCCCATTGTATACTCATCGAAACAAACAATGGGTTAGTGTTAATTGACACGGGAATTGGTTTGGATGATATGATTGATCCCGCACGATTAGGATTTATGCACAAAGTGAATCGACCTCGTTTGGATGAAAACGAAACAGCTATTAGGCAAATTCAAAAATTAGGATTTAACTCAGAGGATGTGCAACATATTATCATGACACATCTCGATCTTGACCATGCGGGAGGTCTTCCCGATTTCCCCCATGCCAAGATTCATGTATTACAATCAGAATATGAGGCGGCAATGAACCCCCATGGCTTTAAAGAGAGGGGAAGATATCGAAAAGCCCATTGGGCCCATTTACCTAATTGGACACTATATTCCGAGGATTACAGTGAACTCTGGTTTGAGTTCAATGCTATAAAGAAGTTAAGGGGTCTTCCACCTGGTATTGTTTTAATTCGACTGCCCGGCCATAGCAGAGGCCATTGTGGGGTTGCCATTAAGACTTCAAATGGATGGCTATTGCATGCGGGGGACACATTTTACTATCATAAACAAATGGATGAAAATCCAATAACAACATTTGGAGTAAAAATGTTTCAAAGATTCGCTCATTTTGACCATAAACAAGCCTTGCAGACAAAAGTAAAACTAAGAACAATAGTATTAGAAAATTCAAAACTAAAAGTGATTTGCAGCCATGACACATTTAAGTTTGAAGAATTATCTCAAACAAAAGTATTATAAAAGCCATAGCAAAGCCTGAATTCTATTACTAACTAAAGAGCGCGTTTATCTATCAAGGATTTTCCGGTCCCGCTTGCACCGCAGTATGGGACACAATGGGTTTTATGTGAACAAATAATGGACTGCCGAAAAGCAATTGCAAGTGACCTGCTCCCCGTTTTTTGTACCATTTCACGAGGTAAATCTCATGCTATTTGAGCAATGAATTCATACGGCGTAAGTCCATCCAAACTGGTATGGACCCGTTCGCTATTGTATCCATTGTTCCATTCCTTAATTCTTTTCCTCGCATCATCAATTGTTAGAAACCATTCTTCGTTAAGACATTCATCCCTGAATTTGCCATTGAAGCTTTCGACAAAGGCGTTCTGCATTGGTTTGCCTTTATCGATGAAATGGATTTCCACTTTGTTATCGGCAGCCCATTTCACGAATGCCTTCGATGTAAATTCAGTCCCGTTATCACAGACTATTTGCCGTGGTAGCAACCGACGACTTTTGATATATTCAAAAATACGGACAAGCCGCTTACCGCTGATAGAAAAACCAACATGCTGTTCAATCGCTTCCCGCGAGCAATCATCGATGAGATTGAACACCCTGAATTTTCTGCCATCATACAGGGAATCCGTCACAAAATCCATCGACCATCGTTCATTGATGCTCTGCGGAACGATCATCGGGACGCTTACGCCCTGGTACCTCTTTTTCTTATGCTTGATGCGGTATTTAAGGCCCATTTTCGTGTATAAACGATACACTTTCTTATGATTGACCTTCTCCTTTTTGCGAATATCCAGATAGATCCTGCGATACCCATAGCGGCGTTTTTTCTCCGCTATCGTCTTTATTCTGTTCTCCAATTCAACGTCTTTCTCAATTCGTTCATGCCGGAAAACAGTACGGTGAAGCTCGATCAGTTCACACGCCCTTCGTTCGCTTACATATTCCTGGGCGGTTGATACGGCTTCCTTCTTCTGTTCCCGGCTTACCACTTTTTTGAGAGAACCGCCTTTAATGCCTGAATGTCAAGAGCCTGGTCAGCAACGAGCTTTTTGAGTTTATTGTTCTCATCTTCAAGCTCACGCATCTTCTTTAGATCAGATAATTCCATGCCGGAATACTTCGAACGCCAGTTGTAAAACGTGTTCTTGCTTATGCCGTATTTCCGGCACAGCTCCCCCGTCGATATCCCTGCCTCTGATTCCTTCAGTATCTCGTGGATCTGCTCTTCAGTAAATCGTCTTTTTCTCATGCTTAATCTCCTGCATTATTTGCTTGATTTTTGCAAGAGATTTTCCCTCAATCAGTGGTACACCTTTTGGGGGCAGGTCACAAGGCAAAAACTACTGGACAAGGGGCTTAACATTTCCCTTCGGCTGGCAATAGTGTTGCGGGAATTTCACCTGGGAATATAGTAATAATCAGTATATCCCTTGAGATCGGTTTCATTGCCGGAATAAAATGACTCTTTAGAATGTAAATTCATGTAGTTATAAAGGAAGGTTGTGCAATAATTATAATCATTTTCATTTATCGGGTCACCTGAGCGGTTGGTAACCAGCGTCTTTTCCACATGCCTTGTAGCGGGGTTGAGTTTGTTTTCAGAATGATAAACGGTTTTCCAGGAATTGCCGCCCCAGTCCTGCAACAGGACCGACGTAATTAATGAGCTGGTCCCCGAATAGGTCTTCAACAGTTGCATGTTGTTTTTCATGCCAAATATTGTTTTTGTTCTGGCCAAAATTGATGAATTGCGACCAAAGGAATCATATGCCAGTCTTATTTCACCCAGCAAGGATTTGGCATCAGACCCGAGGCCTTCAATGGTGATTAATTGTCCATTTGAATAACTAAAACGTATCGCCCCGTTGAGAACACCATCACCCCGATAGCCATCAGCCTGGGCTATTGTATAATCAAAGTTATGTTTATAGATGGTGTATTTTACAAGCTCCTTGCCGGAAAAATCAGAGTATTTATCGGTACGAACCATCAAACCGCGTGCATCAAATTGATTGACAGTATACGCCTGGTCCTCATCATCATTAGTGAGCCATACCCCATCCTTGCCGGCATTGCCGCTCGATTTTGAATACATCATATTATGATCGGCAATCGTCACTCCCATGGTGTTGATAATTCCCATGACCTGGGCAAAAGAATTCAAGTTGAACACTGTTGATTGATATACCGCATGATTTCTATACAGCGTCATTGTCTGGCCAGTCTGCACACCGGAGGCACTAAAGGTTTTGGTGATCACGGCTAATGAATGGACGACATCATGATTAACCTCAACGGGCTTTGTCTCCTTTTTTGGCGTAACCAGAGGATCTCCGTCTTTGTTGTCGGATTTTTCAATGCATCCTGTCAGCAACGCAAACGACAGGACCATGGCGAAACAGAACAGCCATTTGTGATTGTAATTAATGAACATATGAATATTCAGCTCCTTCGAAGTATCGTAGAACTTGGGACCATCAGCATTATCAAGGAATTTCCGCCCTGGCTAGATGCAAACCAGGCGACACAATGCATTTATATGAAGCACTACCAGTGCCATGTCAACAGGAAAAGTTCTGGATAGGGGCATTAAAATTTCGCGCGCCGGGCCGAAATTGAGAAAAATTGCAATTGAAGTGTATAGAATCCCCCCCCGATGAATAGTAAAACGGCGGTTGGAAAAAATAGCAAGAAAAATCAGTTTTTGAGAAAATTTTAAGTACCCTGTCCAGCAGTTTTTGCTTGCCATGTCCCCATCTGTGTGCCAGAAATATTACCGATAAGGCCCATTGTGTCGCCTGGTTTGCACCTGGCCAGGGCGGAAATTCCTTGATAGTAAGTGAAGAATATAAGCAGATGCAATAATTAGCTGAAGTATAGTTATTGTATACAGCGATGGTGTTCGCCTGAGAGTGTCAAAACAAGCTCTTTGAAAACGAAACATTGGTTATAACAAAACGCCTCGCGTTCGGGACACGGGCGCCATGATCTAAGTGGCCAATAAAATCCTGATTCGTGGAATTCGGTGGAATTTACCTTCGACGGGCAGGAGGCCCGTCGGTGCGCGTGCACGCACCCCCTCGCGCCATTGGCTTGACCCGCTTCGGGTCACCACCCCCTTGGTAAGGGGGGCCAGGGGGGATCCCCCCCCCAGGAAAAAAATGGTTGCGTCGATTCGGCATCCCCGCACCATGCCCCCCATGAACGATGAAACAAGAAAAGAAGAGATCGCCAGCACCATTACCCACGGGATAGGAGCGGCATTGAGCATTGCCGCCCTCAGTGTCCTGGTCGTGTTCGCCGGCCTCCGGGGCGACGCGTGGCGGGTGGTGAGCTTTTCCATATACGGGGCCACGCTGGTGTTGCTCTACCTGGCGTCAACATTCTATCATTTCTTTTCCAATCCCCGGGTCAAGAGGGTGTTCCATATCTTCGATCACTCCGCGATATACCTCCTCATCGCCGGGTCCTACACACCCTTCTGTCTTGTGACGATTCGGGGCGGATGGGGATGGAGCATCTTCGGTGTCGTGTGGGGCATCGCCCTGTTCGGCATCATGTTCAAGGCGTTTTTTACCGGCAGGTATAACTTTGTGTCGACGGCGCTCTACCTCGTCATGGGGTGGATCATCGTGATAGCGATCAAGCCGCTTGTCGTGTATCTCCCGGCCGGGGCTTTTCCCTGGCTCATTCTGGGCGGTCTCTCCTATACTGCCGGGGTGGTTTTTTACGCATGGGAACGGCTCCCCTACGGCCATGCCATATGGCATCTCTTCGTCCTGGCCGGCAGCACCCTCCATTTTTTCGCCATACTGCTGTATGTTCTGCCGATGAGTTGACCGCAGGAGGGGGCGGGGCCCCGGATATGACTCGATTCCGCGGATGCCATGCACGACAGTCGTTGAAGGAGAGACATGAGGAGAAAAAAACGCGTACTGTTCCTGCTGCCGCCCCTGATCGTGGTGTTCTCCCTGCAATCCATCAGTGCCGCTTTTTGAAGGGATTGCCTGCAAGAATGAAAACCTGGAATATCGTTCCCGGAGCGCATATCTTTCCGTGAGCGAAAAAAAGCCATACATTCCGTAATGTTCTTCCCGGCACCTGCTATTTGTATTCATTCAGTGATGTCAATAATGACAAAAAGCATCTCGGTGGCGATTATATGAGTTCTAACGTGAACAATGTCATTACGGTTCAACCGGGCTCTGAAACAACAGCGGATACGATGATTGACTTCATCATGCCATAGAACCACATCTGATGCGTGTACATCGGGGTCCCTTGAATTATCGTTCTTAACGCGATATACTCTGCTTGACTTCGGACGGCTTTCCTGATTTAATGATGGGCGGCCACCCGCTATCAGGAGGCGCATGCAGAATGGCGCACAACACGACAGAGTCCGGATACGCCCGGTTTGCCGAAAGGCTGAACCGCTTCCCCCAGGGAGCCCCTCCCCGAGAATTGCTTTTCTCCATACTGAAGATACTCATGAGCGAGGAGGAGGCGCGCCTCCTTTCCCTTCTGCCTATAAAGCCCTTTACCGCGGAAAAGGCGGCCCGGGCGTGGAAAATGGAGGAGCCGGCGGCGCGGCGCATTCTCGACGAGCTGGCCGGGCGGGCCCTTCTCCTTGATTCGGACGGGACCTATACCCTGCCGCCCCCGATGGCGGGGTTTTTCGAGTTTTCCATGATGCGCTACCGTAACGACATCGACCAGAAGGCCCTGGGGGGGCTTTACTACCAGTATCTGAACGTCGAGGAGGACTTCGTCAGGGAACTCTTCGCCGACGGCGAGACGCAGATCGGAAGGGTATTCGTGAACGAGCAGGTGCTCACCGAAAAAAACGCCTTTCGGGTGCTTGATTACGAGCGCGCATCCCATGTGATTGAAGCATCTTCACATAGAGGCGTGGGGGTATGCTACTGCCGGTACAAGATGAAGCACGTTGGAAGAGAGTGCGCCGCCCCCATGGAAATCTGCATGACCTTCAACTCCTCGGCGGAATCCTTGATAAAGCACGGTCATGCCCGGGCGGCGAAGGTCTCGGAATGCATGAAACTTCTGGATCAGGCCCAGGATAACGGACTCGTCCAGTTTGGCGACAACGTGCGGAACGGTGCGAATTTCATCTGCAACTGCTGCGGTTGCTGCTGCGAGGCCATGATTGCCGCGCGGCGCTTCGGCCTGCTCAACCCGGTCCAGACCACCAACTTCATCCCCCGCATCGACGAAGAAAAATGCAACGGATGCGCCAAGTGCGCCGACGCATGTCCCGTGGAGGCCATGACCCTGGTATCGGCCAACGACCCGCGCCGGCCGAAGCGCCGGAAGGCCCTCCTGGACCGGGATGCATGCCTGGGATGCGGGGTGTGCGTACGTGCCTGCGCGACCGGCGCCCTTGGTTTGGAATCGAGGGAAAGCAGGGTCATCACGCCGGTCAACTCCGTGCATCGCGTGGTCCTCATGGCGATTGAAAGAGGGAAGCTTCAGAACCTCATCTTCGACAACCAGGCTCTCGCGAGCCACCGGGCCATGGCGGCGATCCTGGGGGCCATCTTGAAACTGCCCCCCGTGAAGGGGATTATGGCAAGCGACCAGATGAAATCGAAGTATCTCGTAAAGCTCCTGGAGCGGGTGAAAATCTAATCGCCCCCCCCGGGGGGGTAATGTCCGACCGGGACGGCCATGGGCCCCTGGGGCGGGAGCGAAAATGACTGTACGTAGAAACGGGTATGAGTGTATCGGAATATTACAGAGAGAGGTTGATTCACATGAGAACACATGTCCGTATCGCGGCCGTTACCCTTGCTGTCGTACTTTCATTATTTTCGGCAACCTTATTTGCCGCGATTGATCCGGAAACCGGCGTCGAGATGGATGACGGGTCTTTTAGCCCGAAGGCAAGCCTGGGGTTCAGTCTCTTCTACACGTGGTGGAGGCCCATGGTGCCGACAACATCCGCCGCAACCTTCCTGTTCGGAATATCTCAACTGGGGTTGGGCAATCCCGCCGGTCTTTTCATTCTTGGGTTGAAAAATGTGAAACCCCTCTCCTCCTCGGCCCCGGTTTTCGGCCCCTCGGTGCTGCTGCAGGTCGCCCCTCGATGGACGGTTTCGATGAATGCCCTTTACGGGAAATTCGATTTCTCTGAGGTTAACAAGGGCAGCGTTCACAAGCTCGAGCTGGATCTTATTGTCAGCTTCAGGATCATTGACTGGCTCCGATTCTATGGCGGGACGAAATACTTCGGCAGGATCAATCCTTCAGTGAAAAACCACAAGGGCGGCCTCGGTTTCGGTTTCGCCTTCAACGTCAACCTCTACCGCGGCCTCTATCTTCTGCCGAACCTTTCCGCGTTAACGCTTGCCGACCGGGAATACCTGACCGTGGGCGCTAACGGGACGGTGTCGCTGGCGTACTATTTTGAGAGAATCCGGCTTACCATCGCCCTCGGCGGCAGGTGCCAGTATATGAAGGATGTGCACTCATTCGATGACTCCCTTAAGCCGTCGCGTGACGATCTTTTTTTCGGACCCTACTTCTCGGTGGTCTACATGTTCTGACAGGGACGGCTGATATCACGCGCTATCGTCGCCGCCGACGCTGCGGTTGAGAATTTCTATTCTCCTGTAAAGCCTGCCTGCGCGACGCGCAGTACGCCGGGATCGAGCCTGCCCGTATATATGAGGTATATGATTGATAATAACAGAAAGAATGGTTTCAGGTATTATCGGGATCGCCCTTGCCGCGGGGGCGGTGTCCTGCGCGTCGACGCCCGCGTTCAGGGACGCGAAGGGAAAACCGCTGACAGGCAGCATCGCGGTCATTGAAAAGGTCCCTATCGGCGGCATCGACCAGTGGCTGTTCATCCGCGGCGCTGACTCGTCGCGGCCCGTGCTTCTCTTTCTCCACGGGGGTCCCGGGAGTCCCGAGACTCCCCTCGTGAGGGCCCTCTGCCCGGACCTCGAAAAGCTCTTCGTGGTGGTCCACTGGGACCAGCGGATGTCGGGGAAAAGCTATTCGAGTAAAACCCCGGAGGAATCGATTACGGTCGAGCAGTACGTGCGCGACACCCTCGAGCTCACGGAGTATCTCAGGAAGAGGTTCAATACGGAAAAGATCTACCTGATGGGCCATTCATGGGGGTCGATCCTCGGTGTGCTCACGGTGAAGCGCGATCCGCAGTCCTACCACGCCTTCATCGGCATCGGCCAGGTGGTGCACCAGAATGTGGGCGAGGAGATATCTTATGATTTCGCCATGGCAAAGGCAAAGGAAAAAAACGATACGTGCGCGATAAAGCGGCTTGAAAAAATCGGACGCCCCCCCTATCCGCCTGAAAGAATCGTTTCATCGATTTGGAAGGAGCGGAAGCTTGTGATTAAATACGGCGGCGCCTTTTACACGGAGGAGAACCGGAAAAAAATAATGCGAGTGCGCTACATTCTCTGTCAGGATGAATACAACTTCGGCGATAAAATCAACTGGATTCGAGGGCAGGTGTACCTCTGCAGAAAGCTTTTCAATGAAATACTCGGCATCGATCTCCGCGTCGCCGCCCCGAAGCTCGAAGTGCCCGCCTATTTCTTCCAGGGAACGCACGATTACCAGACTCCGGTGGTGCTGGTGAAGGACTACTTCGGAAAGCTTGAAGCGCCGCGGAAGGAACTCTTCCTCTTCGAGAATTCGGCCCATTCGCCCATCTTCGAGGAGCCGGAGAGATTTATCGAGCTGGTACGGGAAAAAATCCTGGGGGGGCGATAGGGAGCAATCGGGAGGAATCCATGCATTACGTCATGTTACGTTGTATCATTTCCATGATCATTCCGGCCTTCGCACTCACCGCCTTCCTGGCCTGCGCCGGCGCGCCGGTGCGGACGGCGGCTATCCAGAAGGGTGATTATTGCCACACCGTCGAATATCTGGAATGGCTTATCCCGAAGGAGATGTCGCGTAACGGCATCCAGGGCCTTTCAATCGCCCTCGTGGACGACCAGAGGGTGGTAATGGAAAAGGGCTTCGGGTGGGCCGTAAGGTCGGGAAAAGTAAGAGCCACCGGACAGACCCTCTATCAGATCGGCTCGATATCGAAGGTCTTCACCGCACTGGCGGCCATGAGACTCGCGGGAGAAAACAGGCTCGATATCGAGAAACCGGTCTCGCATTACCTGAAGGGGTTTACCTACAGGAAGAGATTCGATGCCCCGGAGCCCACGGTGCGCCACCTCATGTACCACCACGCGGGGCTTCCCTCGGACAACTTCTCCATCATGTTCACGAAGCGGGAGGCCGTTCCCTTCACGGAAATGGCGGAATCCCTCGCCGATGAGTATGCCCCCTATCCTCCGGATCATGTGTTTTCCTACAGCAACCTCGGCGTGACCCTGGAGGGCCATATCGTGCAGAACGTCGCGGGTGAGGACTTTGTAACATACACGGAGCGGACACTTTTTAAACCGATGGGGATGGAGCACACCTCCTTCTCGAACACGCCGAAAGAGCCCTCCTTCATGTCATCGGGGTATCTGAAACGAAGCGAGACCGACCGCTATATCATCAACCCGATGCCCGCGGGGTCGGTGATCTCGAATGTCGATGATATGGCCGAATTCATGAAAACCCTCTTCGCCGGGGGCCGCCATGGTGAAACCGGGGTCCTGCGGTCGGATGGCCTGGCGGAGATGTATCGGCCTCAGAACGAGGGCGTGCCCCTTGACCTGGACATGCGTTTCGGCCTCGGCTGGTTTCTCTCCGGGCTGGAGGTGATGGCGGGGACCCGGCTCAACTACGAGGGCGTCGTGGCCTGGCATGCCGGGGGGACGATCCTATTCAACACGGTGATCGCGGTCCTCCCCGAACTGAAACTCGGCGTCGTGGTGCTCACCAACACGAGCACGGGCGCTACGGCCGCGGCGAAGATCGCGGTGGAGGCCCTGAACCGGGCCATCGAGGCGAAGAGCGGCGAACCGGCGCCGGATCATCCCGGGGGCGCAGAATCCCCGCGCATTGTCATGGACCCCCTGGAACTGAAGGGCTATGCCGGCTACTATGCCACCGAATACATGGGGGCGGTGAGGATTGCCGCCTCGGGGAAGGGCGCCTCCATGAAGGTCGCCGGGTTTCCCCTGAAGATGAACTTCGTCGAAGGGAAAAAATTCAGCCTGAGTTTCCTCGGATTCACCCCCGCCATGCTGAAGGATAAGTTGTTCTCAATCGAAGAGGTGGCCGGAAGAAGAATAATGGCGGCGGAGGTGTATGGGAAGCGCTACCTCTTCGGCGCCAGGGTCGACCCGGTCCCCCTTCCCGGTGCGTGGCTTCGGCGGGCCGGCGCCTATGAATCGATCGGTACCGGCGACGGGGTGCCCCTCTACGAGGGCATGGAGCTCCGGGTCATTGATGGCATGCTTATCGTGTACTTTTCGATACGAGGGGTGGCGCGGAAGCTGCCCTATCTCATCCTTCAGCCGGTCTCCGACACCGAGGCGGTCGTCGCCGGCCTCGGACGCAACATGGGCCAGACGATGCGCGTGCTCTCCCGGGATGGCCGGGAGTGCATCGTCTTCTCCGGGGCTATCTTTCGAAAGGCCGATTGACTGCTCTTATCCCCCAGGGGAGCCTCATATTTGCGTCTGGAGCGAAACCACAACGTAAAACCTGTTGTTCTCATCCGAGCGCTTGATCATGTAGGTGCCCAGAAGGGCAAGGTTGAGCTTGTCCACTATCGTGGGGAATACCAGGATGGGGCCCGCAAAGGCGTTGTATTTCTGGCCTGCGTAGTGATCGGTTTTATCGAGCGTAACCTTGACCGTGCCCCCTCCGTGGACGCCGAAGAAAAAATGCCGTGAGAAGGGCGCCAGGGCCGTGAGCGTGGGCGACCAGACGAAGGACTTCCTCACCGGCATGTTGTGGATGGGGTGAAAGATCATATCCCGGAAAAAGTAAAAGGACATCCTGTTCTCCAGGGTGAGTAACCCCCCGAGTGAGATTACGGGGTTGATTGTGATGCCCGGGCTTCCCTCCCCCTCGCCGAAATGGGGATTGAAGAGCGGCGCCATTTTTTCCATTTCCGAAACCTTCCTTTTTCTGAAGGCGAACGTGTTCTGCACCGATCGTGCGTAACTAAGATAGTAAAATGGCGTTACCTCGAGGGAGAAGAGGGGCAGGGGATTGAACGCGATTGTGGCGCCGCAGTTGAAAAAGAGCCCGCTCGGCTGCGCAAAGACCGAAAAATCGAAGTGCGGTCCGTAGGTGCGCTCGGTGCCGAGGCCCAACTTATAATGGCCGGAAATATCCGCGGAAGGGTACATGAGGAAATCCGTCGCGATGTATGAGACCCTCCCCCTGAAATAGAACGAATTCTGGTCCACGGGGGGAAATCCGTTTAACGAGATCATGTCGAAGAGATTGCCCCCCCTGCTTCTTGAGGTCATTTTCCCCGGTGCGTTTTCAAAACTCACTTTTTCAGCGCCGTTGGGCTCGGTGTGAACCGTGTATTCTTTCTCTACGCCCCCCACCTTCACACGCCAGGTGCCCTTTTTAAGGTCGTACACGCCGGAAAAGAGTGTGCCAAACCCATTCTCATGATATTTCCAGAACACGCCGCCGGGGCGTTCGCTCGTGAGGATGCGCGCGACGTCTTCCGGGCCGAGCTTTTCTTCTTTCTTGCCCAGGAGCCTTCGCAATATATGGAGACGCTCGAAGGAATTCGGCATGATTATCGAATTTCTCCGCGCCGTATCCCGGTTCTGGAAGTGGTTCGTTGACGCGAGCACCCCCGCCGCGTCATCCTTGAGGCGCCGTATCGAAAGGGGCCTCCCCGGTATCACCTCGACCACGGCGGCGTTCCCCGATCGGTCAGCAATAAGATAATTGATGCCGTCGGAATGGGGCGCCTTTCCAAGCAGCGCGATCGCCTCATCCAGGTTTTTTGCCTTATCAAGGACGGCCCTCAGTAGTATGGGGAAGAGGAAGCCATCCCGTTGTTTTTTTATGGATATGCTCGCCATCATCCCGATGAAGAGTCCGTGCTCGTTCATCCCGTCGAGCCTCCCGACGTAGTGGTGGGACGATCCCATCGAGGCGTACCCGCCCGCGGGTCGCGTGATCACGGCGTTCATGTCGCAGTAGCGTACATACCACTCGTAGCTCCTTCCCACGAGAGGGGTTCCGGTTATACTTCGCTCGCTCCCCACTGCGAATATGCTGCAGTTTCCGAAAAGTCTCCCCCTATTGCCTGTCCCGGTACCGTATATGGTGAGCAGACGCAACGCTTCGTCGCGATCAAGTCCGACAACCTCTGCAAAACCATCAATTTCTTCGAGCAACTCGGGGAAAAAGCCGCGGACGAGATTTCTGATATGGTTCACATCTGCCTTTCGAGCGGAATGATTCGCCGGCATCATCGCTGCGGAAATCCGTACAAAATCGTTCCTGAAATCAGGATTTGTTTGTAAAAGAAACCGTGCATGGGATCGCCCGATTTCACGGTACGTACCCCTGTGGGAAGATTCCTTGAAAGTCGCCTCAATGGTTTTTTTACCTTTAACAGGTTTGATGATCTCATTATATATTTCATTAGAAACCCCGATGAGGCGTGCCTCAGAGAAGAACTCGGCCCTTGCCGGAATTGCTGAGACAATCATTAGTAAAAGAAGAAAATGGAATTTTTTTTCAAATTTCATGGAAATACTCCTTGAAAAAAATTAACGTATTATTATTATGTTAATATGATAATTAATAAATTAATAATATATTAATTAGTCAAGGGTAAATTGTAAAAAAATTAAATATTTATTAATTTAATTATATACATAAATATAATATTGTAAATTTATTAAATTTTGATGGATAATTTTGGATTTAAAATAAAAGAACTGAGAAAAAAAGCCGGGATATCACAGAAGGATCTTGCGGCAAGGATCGGCATAACCCCTCCCAATCTGTCCCAGTGGGAGGGGATGACGATACCTCCCCTTGAGGGAATCATGAAGGTCTGCAATGAGCTCGGTATTCCTCTCTGGAGTTTTTTTTCTGACGTGAGCCGCGATCAGACACAGACCATGCCGTCCTGGATGAAGCCAGAATACATGGCATTCATCCAACGGCTTTCAAACCTCCCGGAGGAGGTGCAGAATCAGCTTCTCGAGCATTTCACGGGAATTATTACAATGAGGAAGATGTTGTAGCCATGAACTCCGTACCGGCCCGTATCGTTGATATAGTATATGCCGCATCAACCGTCCTGCTCTTCACGGCGATTTTGAGGATGATCCTGCGGGGAGACCGGTGGTACCTGCTCCCCTTTGTCCTCGTCACCGCCTGTTTTATTACCGGTGAATATTTCACCATGAGCTATCCCCAGCATCTTGGCACCGCCTTTTACGGCATCGGCAATCTGGTTTTCATGGTTACCCTTATCCAGATCTTCGGGGGTCAGGCAGCGCGGTTTTCTGCCCTTTTCATCATGGTTCCCGCGGTAATTATCTTCACGGGCTACTTCTGGCCTGAGCGGCTGGCGATCCGCGATCATTTTATTGTCGTCAATGCCGCGGTGATCTCGATTTATCTCGGGAACGCCATCATCCTGGGAATGAACCGTATCGAGGGCCGGCGGGTTTTCGTCGCACTCTACCTGGCCCTCACTCTATGGATGCTGGGCTACGGCGTGATACCTCTTGTTCTGGATCAGCCCATGGCGGCCCTGGAATACTGGGGGTCCGGTGCGAAAGCGGTGATCGCCATACTCCAGGCCATGACGGGGTACCTGCTTCACCGTCGCGCCGCTGTCGGTTCAATGAATCCGTGAGTCAACACCAAGCGTCGCGGCGAAGAAACCGGCCCTTCATCATTCATTTCTATCCAGTATCGATCTGAGGATCTCCGCAGCCCTGCGGAATCCCTCGCGGTCCTTGTCGTCCGGCCTTTCGTCTGTCGTGTGTTTCCCGCAGATCAGCCCGAAAAGCTCTTTCCGTTCAGGAAGGGGCGGACCGCCTTCCGTTCCACTGAGGATCGTGTCTGCCGCGTGGTAGCGGACCAGGTAGTCACTGTCGTGCACGGCGCGGAGAAGGTCCTCCGCGAGACTGGCGATGAGTTCCTTCTTGGGCCCTGCGGCGCCGATGGAGTCGAGGGCACCCTTGAGGTTGCAGAGTGCGTCGATGCGGGCGCTCCATCCCGGGGCGCCTC